>NZ_UAPQ01000010.1 GCF_900444995.1 Actinomyces bovis | reverse complement strand
CCCCCACGGACCCCAAGGACCAGAACATGAGCACCCAGACCAGCGCCAAGGCCACCGACGCCGTCGCCGTTACCGGGCACCTGCAGTTGCAGGACGTCGTCAAGACCTTCTTCAACCGCGGCAAGGAGGTCAACGCGGTCCAAGGCGTGAACCTGGATATCGCGCCGGGTGAGTTCATCACCTTCCTGGGCCCCTCGGGCTGCGGCAAGACGACGACTCTGCGCATGGTGGCCGGTTTTGAGGACACCACCTCCGGGCGGGTGGTGCTGGATGACGTGGACATGGTGTCACTGCCGCCGAATAAGCGCCCCATGTCCATGGTGTTCCAGTCCTACGCTTTATTCCCTCACCTGAGCGTGCGCGACAATGTGGCCTATGGCCTCAAGCTCCGCAAGCTGCCAGCCAAGGAGATTGACGAGCGGGTCAAGGTGGCTCTGACCTCCATGAACCTCACCGCCTTAGCTGGGCGCGCCCCCAATGAGCTTTCTGGTGGTCAGCAGCAGCGGGTGGCTCTGGCACGCGCCATGGTTATGCGCCCCAAGGTGCTGCTATTTGATGAGCCCCTGTCTAACTTGGATGCCAAGCTGCGCGTGCGCATGCGGTTGGAGATCCGCCGTCTGCAGCAGCGCATGGGCATCACGGCGATCTATGTGACTCACGACCAGGCTGAAGCTATGACCATGTCCGACCGGATCGTGGTGATCCAAGCCCGGGCTTGGATCACCACGATCCGGTCGGACATGGTCATAGCTTCAGCCTGGTCGTGAGTCACATAGATCGCCGTGATGCCCATGCGCTGCTGCAGACGGCGGATCTCCAACCGCATGCGCACGCGCAGCTTGGCATCCAAGTTAGACAGGGGCTCATCAAATAGCAGCACCTTGGGGCGCATAACCATGGCGCGTGCCAGAGCCACCCGCTGCTGCTGACCACCAGAAAGCTCATTGGGGGCGCGCCCAGCTAAGGCGGTGAGGTTCATGGAGGTCAGAGCCACCTTGACCCGCTCGTCAATCTCCTTGGCTGGCAGCTTGCGGAGCTTGAGGCCATAGGCCACATTGTCGCGCACGCTCAGGTGAGGGAATAAAGCGTAGGACTGGAACACCATGGACATGGGGCGCTTATTCGGCGGCAGTGACACCATGTCCACGTCATCCAGCACCACCCGCCCGGAGGTGGTGTCCTCAAAACCGGCCACCATGCGCAGAGTCGTCGTCTTGCCGCAGCCCGAGGGGCCCAGGAAGGTGATGAACTCACCCGGCGCGATATCCAGGTTCACGCCTTGGACCGCGTTGACCTCCTTGCCGCGGTTGAAGAAGGTCTTGACGACGTCCTGCAACTGCAGGTGCCCGGTAACGGCGACGGCGTCGGTGGCCTTGGCGCTGGTCTGGGTGCTCATGTTCTGGTCCTTGGGGTCCGTGGGGGCAGTTGGGGCGGGGCGGCCGGGGCTAGCAGGTCGGTCAGAGCCGGCAGGGCCGCCGGGGGCGCGGTCAGGGGCGTTCACAGGGTGGCTCCTGTGCGCACGGAGCGGTCTTTGACTACGAGGCTCATCAGGCCTGTCACGCTCAGCACGATCACGATCAGGATCACGCAGAAAGCAAAGGCATTGCCGAAGCGCCCGGCGTCAACTTCGGACAAGATCTGCGAGGTCATGATCTTGGTGTGGGGCGTGGTGATGAAGATGATCGGAGACAGCGTCGTCATTGAGCGGGAGAAGGCGTAAGTCAGGCCTGCCAGGAAAGCTGGGCGGATCAAGGGCAGCGTGATGCGCCGGAAGGTCTGTAGGCCTGAGCCACCCAGGGAGGTGGAGGCCTCGTCGATGGCTTTGTCGATCTGCTGCAGGCTGGCGATGCCGGAGCGTTGGCCTGCGGGCGTAGAGCGCGCCACATACACCATGACGATGGCAATGGCGCCGCCTGCGACTGCTCCGCCACCGGCCAGTGCCGGGATGATGTTTACGCCGAACATTGCCACGGGCACGTTGTAGGTGACCAGGTAGCCGATGCCGATAACCGTGCCGGGCACAGCCAGGCCCAGCATGCCAATGAAGTCCATGATTGCGGCGCCGCGGCGCAGCCGCACCACCACCAGCCAAGCGATCATCATGCCGAGCACCCCGGCGATCGGGGTGGCTATAAGTGCCAGCATGGTGGTGTCGATCATGGCGTCATTGCCGATGCCCGAGAGGATGTATTTGAAGTGCCGCATTGTGAACTTGTTGTTCACGCCGAGGATCTCCACGAAGGCACCAATCACCACGGCGGCGTAGATGGTGACCACCAGGCCCAACACCACTGCGGATAAGGCCAGCAGCGGCACTCGGGCACGGTTGTCCTTAATGGGTTTGAAGCTGCCAGCGGGCTTGCCGGTGACGGTCACGGTGGAGGCGCGCGTGGACCAGTAGCGCTGCAGCAGGAATACCAGCAGCGCCGGTACCAGCAGCACCAGGGAGTAGGCGGCGCCCGCAGCGGTGTCGTATTCGCCAGTGATTGCAATGTAGGCGCGGGATGCCAGCACCGTGTAGTCACCGCCGATGACCAGCGGGTTGGCCAGGTCGGCAATCGCCTCCACGAATAGCAGCAGGAAGGAGGCCGCAATGCCTGGCACCACCATGGGCAGGGTCACCGTGCGGAAGATGGTCCAGCGGCTGGCGCCCAGGGAGGAAGCCGCCTCCTCCATCGCCGGGTCGAGGCTGCGGAACATGCCCAGCAGGTTCATATATGCCACTGGGAAGAAGGAGAGCGTGAGCACCAGGGTCAGGCCGTCCAGGCCGTAAATATTCCAGTCCTGGCCTAGGAGTTGGTTGGAGATAATGCCTTTGCGTCCAAATAGTGTGATCGACGCCGTCGCCACTGCGAAGGGTGGGGAGACAATCGGCATGAGGCAGATCAGGTGGAAGAGTCGCTTGCCTTTGAATGCCACCCGCGCCTGGATATAAGCCAGAACGAATCCCACCAGGGTGCCCAAGGCACCAACCACCGTGCCCAGCACCAGGGTGTTGAGCATGATGGCGCGGTTGGTTTTGGAGGTCATCAGGCCGGACAGGGAGTCCAAGCCTCCGGGGGTGAAGGCTTCGCCGAGGATGCGCAGCAGGGGCAAACCCACCAGCATCACAAGCAATATGGCGACGATGGCGGTGATCGTCAGGGTCACGGGGTCCTGGCGGACCTTGGTGCGGGTGCGGCGCCGGGGGGCGCTAGCCGACACGGCGTCGGTGGCGGACATGCTGACCTCATTAAGTGTGGTGGAGGGGAAGGGGAGCTGGCCTAGGCAGAACCTGGAAAAGCCCGCAAAGCCAAACAGGGCCAAAAAACCAGTAGAGCCGGTAGAGCGAGTAGAGCCGGTAAGGCCCGGAGGGGCGGGGCGCCTGCGCGGTTTAAACCTTGCAGGCGCCCCCGAAGCGTTACTCCTTAGGCTTCGCGGCGATCTCCTCATCGAAGCGCTTGGTGAGCTTCGGCTTGGCGGCGGCAGCCTTGGTGAAGTCGTAGTCCACCAGGGTCAGCGAGTCGAGCTTGACCATCTTCTCGGAGGGCTTGGCGTCCGGGTGCGTCAGTGCCTGGTAAGCGCCAACAGTCTGCCCAATGTTCTGCGCCTCTGCGGAGATAGCAAAGTCGATGTACTTCTGGGCGGCTGTCTTGTGCTTGGAGCCAGCCACCAGGGCCACGCCGCCAACCTCATAGCCGGTGCCCTCCTTGGGGAAGGAGACCTGCAGGTCAGTCATGCCCTCTTCCTGGTACTTCACGCAGTCGTGGGAGAAGACTAGGCCCACGGCGGCCTCCCCACGGCCCGCGATCTGGCCGGGGGCGGTGCCGGACTTGGAGTACTGCAGGACGTTGGCGTGCAGCTGCTTCATGTAGTCCAGGCCCTGGTCTTCACCACCCAGGCGGGTCACCTGGGTCCACAGGGTGGTGAAAGCTGTGCCGGAGGTGGACGGGTGGGCGGTGGAGATCTGGCCCTTGAGCTTGGGGTCAAGCAGGTCGTCCCAGGAGTCGGGAACCTCTACGCCCAACTTGTCCAGGGCGGTCTTGTTGGAGCAGAAGCCCAGGGCACCGATGTACACGCCGGTCCAGTTGCCGGAGGCGTCCTTGTACTTGTCGGGGATCTTGCTGGCTTCGGGGGAGGAGTAGGCCTCTAGGAGGCCCTGGTTGACGGCCTCGCCGTAGCCGTCCACGGGGCCGCCGTGCCAGACGTCGAACTCCGGGTTGGACTTGGCGGAGGCCAGGCGGGCGACGGTTTCACCGGAGGATAGGCGCACATAGGTGGCTTTGATGCCGGTCTTCTTAGTGAAGGCGTCGGTCCAGGCTTGGCACAGGTCTTCCATGGCACCGCAGGCGACGGTGATTGGGCCCTCGGCGCCGTCGGCACCACCGGCCGCCTTGGTGGAGGAGTTTGAGGGGGTGCCAGCACAGGCGGACAGGATCAGGCTGAGGGTGGCCGCCCCGGATAGGAGGACGCCGACCTTGCGGTGCGTGAACATGGGGGAGGGGACCTTTCGGTTGCGGGACGCCACATTGCGTCGACCAGCTCCCATAATGCACAGGCAAAGTGAACGTGGGCTCCGCCACTGTATGACGCTTTGTGACAGTGCTGTTATCAAATGCTCGGGGCCACGCCACTCACAGGTTCGGCATGGTGTAGCCCCGACCCCGGATCGCCACCACCACATCAGGGGAAACGCCGCGCCGTTCCAAATGACGACGTAGCCGGTAAACGGTGGTGCGGACCATCTCCTTACCTCCCGCCCGCTCCGCCGTCTCCCACACGGCGTTGAGCAGATCCGTCCACTCCAACACCGTGCCCGCATGCCGCGCCAGCACCGCCAAGAGGCGCACCTCAGTGTCCGGTAAGGGCAGGGCTTCACCATCCCAGGTGACCTCCCCGGTGGCAGGAACCACCCGCAGCGGCCCATTGACGACGACGTCGCCCACCGAGGCACCTGCCCGCCGCAGCACTGCGGTGGCGCGCAGAGCTAGCTCACGCGGAGAGAAGGGTTTAGTCACATAGTCATCCGCGCCAGACTCCAGGCCGGTGATGCGGTGCTCTTCATCGCCCATGGCGGTTAACAGGATGATCGGCACGTCTGAGGTGGCGCGGATACGGCGGCACAGGGCGACGCCGTCTAGGCCCGGCAGCATTACGTCCAGGATGACGAGGTCCACCTGGCGGCTGCGCAGCAACTCCCACGCCTCTTCCGCGCTGCCTGCGCTAAGACAGGTAAATGACTGTGTTTCCAGGGCGAAGGTGACGATATAGCGCATCTGTGGCTCGTCGTCGACGACGAGGGCGACCGGCTGTGTGCTCCGGCTCAGCTCCATCCGACACCTCCCATCGCTTAACTCGCCTGCCTATCTGCGGCTGCGGGGGCTGCCGCCAACGCAACGGCACGCTGCCTCTATTGTCCCCGCTTTAGGGCAGAAGGTGGGGCGGGAGAAGTGGTTAACGGTGGGCTTGGTGGTGTGGCGGGAGGCGGAGCAGCTGCGGTGGGCCCGTGCGTGGGCAGAGACAGGTAAATGGTGGTGCCGCGCGCGGAGATCGTGTCAATGAGGACCTCTCCGCCATGCAGCGCTAGGACCTGCCGCGTAATCACCATGCCCAGGCCGACTCCCTTACTGGCGGGGGCATCCAAGGCATTGGTGGAGCTGTAGGGCGTGAATAACGCGCGCTTTTGTTCCAGGGTCATGCCGGCGCCGTCGTCAGAAATGGTGACCAGGGCGGTGCTGTCTGCGGCGGTAACTGAGACGGTGACCGTGGCGTCTGTGCCCGCGTGGCGCACCGAATTGGTGACCGTGTTAGCGATGGCTTGGCGCAATAGGCGCGCGTCAGCCGTGATGCGGATTGGGGCGCCGTGGTCATCCAGGCGGATCTGGGTGCGGGTGGAGCGGCGCATCTCCTGGACCAAGGTACGCACCAGGGAGCGCAGTTCGACGCGAGCTAAGTGCAGGGAGAAAAGCTCATGGTCTAGGCGGGCTTGGGTCAGGAAATCCTCAGCCATGCCGATGGCTTGTTCGCAGTTGTCGATGATGGTGGTGACGAAGCGCTGCTGGACCTGGTTGAGGTCGCCGGGGGTTTCCTCCGCTAGGAGTTCAGCTGAGCCACGGATGAGGGACAGGGGCGTGCGGATTTCGTGGGCGAGGACATCCCGTGGGGTGGCGCGCTCGCGGGCTTGGGCGCGTAAGCGCTCTGCCTCCGCGCGGGCGATATTGGCGCGACGGTGTTGGAGCAGCGCGGCGGCGGTGGCAATGCCGGCTAGGGCGAGTGCCACCGCTAAGGCAAGTGTGGCGGCCGGGCTCATGGCAGTGGGTGGGAGTCAGGTGGCGCGGCTTCTAACAGGAGTTGCAGCAGCGCGACCGCACCAGGCTTGTCTAAAGGATCGTTGTTATTTCCGCACTTTGGGGACTGCACGCAGGAGGGACAACCGGCCTGGCAGGAGCACTGCTCCACTGTCTCCAAGGTGGCCTGCAGCCAGCGCCGACCGGCCCGGTAACCGCGCTCCGCGAAACCTGCGCCGCCAGCGTGCCCATCGTGCACAAAGACGGTGGGCGTGAGCGTGTCCGGGTGCAGGGCGGTGGAGAGCCCCCCAATATCCCAGCGGTCACAGGTGGCCAACAGTGGCAGCAGCCCAATGGCGGCGTGCTCGGCGGCATGCAGGGCTCCCGGCAGGCGCTCCGGCGTCACCCCCACAGCGGCGCACTGCTCTGCCGGGACTGTCCACCACACGGCCGCCGTCGGCATAGTGTGCTCCGGCAGCTCTAGGGGATGCTGAGAGAGCACCTCCCAGCCCGGCGGGCCTAGCCGCATAAAACCAGTGACCTGGCTGGTGACCTCCACGGAGCCGAAAGCCCACACCACCCCGCGATCCCAGTCCTGCCGCTCCCGCTGCGCCAAAATCCGCACCGTGGACTCGCTCTTAGCGCGGGTGCGGTACCCCAAGGCGGGGCGCTCGCGCACCAGGGCCGCCTCCTCGGTGAGCTCCTCAACCAGCAGCACGCGCCCCTGATGCACGTATACGGCCCCGGGGTGCACAGTGGCGTCGGCCCGAGAGCCGTCCACCGTGCCGATCACCGTGCCGGTGCTGGCCTCCACAATGGGCACATCCGGTGGGCCCTCCCCGCGCAGACTGGTGAGGTCTTGGGCGCGACCTGGCAGCGCCGTGTTCCAAAACCACCCGGTGGGGCGACGCCGTAGCGCCCCGCGTGCAGTCAGATCATCCAGCAGCGTGCTATCGGGCAGCCCGAACAGGGGTAGGTCCGCTTGGCGCAAAGGCGCCTCTGAGGCTGCGGCGCACAGGTGCGGGGCTAAGACATAGGGGTTGGTGGGGTCAAAGACTGTGGCCTCTGGGCCGGTGAATACCTCCTGCGGGTGGTGCACCAGGTAGGCGTCCAGGGGGTCGTCACTGGCAATCAGCACGGCGACGCCGTCACTGCCAGCCCGCCCGGCGCGGCCTGCCTGCTGGCCTAGGCTCACGCGAGTGCCCGGCCAACCGGCGATGATGACGGCGTCTAAGCCACTCACATCAATGCCGAGCTCTAGGGCATTGGTGGTGGCTAAGGCGCGCAGGCGTCCCCGGCGCAGCTCCGTCTCCAGGGTGCGGCGCTCCTCGGGCAGATAACCGCCCCGATAGGCAGCAACGCTATCCATTAGCGCAGGCAAGGAGCGAGAGAGCAGGTCGCGGGTGTGCTCAGCGACCACTTCCGCGCTGCGACGGGAGCGGACAAAGACCAGGGCCCGGGCACCCACTGTGAGCAGATCAGTCAGCAGTTCAGCGGCCTCAGTGATCGCGGAGCGCCGCTCGGCCGGGTCGGCGTCCTCCGTGTCTGCCAGCAGGGCAGACGACGCCGTGGCAGGTGTTGGCACAGTCTCGGACCTTGAGGCAATCTCGGCTGCCGGTGTTGGGTGTGCAGCGGATTCCGGCCCCATGTGGGCGGCAGGCGCCGTTCCCATAACTGGCACCCTGCCCTGCGCGCTGGCACCGCCAGCCTCGGCTAGCTCAGCCCCCCAGGCATCCCAGGGGTCTTTCAATGCGGGCTGCCACAGGGCCAGGGTGCGCTGACCGTGAGGAGCGCCGTCCTCAGTGATCGCCGTGATCTCCTGGGGCGTGACGCCGATCAGCCGGGCGGCAGTGAGTGCGGGCTCCGCCGCCGTCGCCGAAGCACACAACACCACCGGACCGGGACCGCCAGCTTGCAGCCGCCGGGCCAGGCGCAGCAGGCGGCGCAACACCAGGGCCACATGCGCCCCCAGCACTCCACGGTAGGCATGGCACTCGTCCACCACCACGTACCGCAGGGAGCGCAGGAAGCGATTCCAGCGCTCATGGCCGGGCAACAGAGAAAAATGCAGGAAGTCAGGATTGCTCAGGACCACGTCAGCATGCGCACGCACCCAATCGCGTTCCGGCAGGGGGGTGTCCCCGTCACAGGTGCCGGTGCGCACAGTGCGCAAGGCGGCGGCTGGGAGCTCCGGGTCGTTGCGGCGTTGCACTAACTCCAACTCGGTGACCAGGCGGGCCAGGGCGGCGGCCTGGTCAGCGGCCAGGGCCTTGGTGGGGGAGAGATAAAGAGTGGTGGGGCGGCGCCCGTGCTGGCTGATGCGCGTGCTAGCCGCATTGAGGCGCTGGGCGGCCAGCACCCCCGAGAGGGCGGGCAGCCAGGCGGCCAGCGACTTACCTGAGCCCGTGCCGGTAGCGACTACGGTGTGCTGGCCCGCCTGCAGGGCGTTTGCGGCAGCCACCTGGTGGGTCCAGGGGGCGGTGATACCCAGCTGACGGTAAGCGGCGACCAGGTCTGGGTCCGCCCAACTGGGCCAGTCGGTGGCGTGGCCAGCGCGGGCAGGGGTGCGTTCCAGGTGGATGAGCCTGCCGTCGCGCGCGCCAATACTGCTCAGGACCTCGGTGAGGTCCCGTGCGGGGGCGGGCGGCGGCAGAGCGCTCATGACGCCAGTGTGCCCCAGGGCTGTGACAAGAACCGGTGCGCCCGGCGGCGGTCCCTCGGCAAGGCCTGTGACGCCTAAGCAATCGGGCCCCGGCTCAGCCAGAGCAGGCCCCCAGCGCCATCTCCACCATTTGGTTCCGCCGAATGGCTAAGGCCGCGCGCGGCGAAACTCCTAGGCGCTGCCCGGCTGGTCACGGCAGAATCGGTATATGACCCTGAGTTCAAATCCAGCTCATCAGCTGCAGGTCCTGCGCTACTGGTGGATGCTGGAACTCTTCAGCCCCCAGCGGCTACCCGCGCTGACCCGTCGCGCTGACCGCCCAGAAGACCACCAAGTGATCGAGTGGCAACCAAGCCAGTCCCTCCCATGGAACTACCTGCAGGTGCCACAGCCCCGGGGCCAGGGGCGTCGTCGTTGGCGGCACACCATCTACCTAGGCGTCTACGAACTGGAGGCCACCTACCAGTACCTCCACCGTGTCTTCGCGGATGACCACGACGCCTACGATGAGCGCAACGGTGGAGTAAGCGCCTGCGCCGTCGTCGTGCTAGATGAGCACGGCGCCCTGACTGCCAACTCTGCACTCCTGTCCTCCGCCCTGTGGGCCGTGGCCAAGGTCAGCTTCGACTCCGAAGTACCAAACCTGCACTGGGCCTCCCAATTCAACTGGGCCTGCGAACACTTCAAGCAGGACGTGGATGCCTGGGAGGGGCTGCGGCGCGAGCAGGTACATGCCAGCGCCCCCCTGCCACAGGACTCCAAGTCACTGACAGCCCTGCTAGATCTTGCCCGCAGAGCCGCTGGCGTCACCGGCATGCCCGGCTTGGACACCGGCCGCATGGTTATCTCCTCCACCGCCGTGCCCGAGAAGGCCGACGACGACGTCGCTGCAGGGGCGGACTTCCTCAACAGCTTCTTCCTGGATGACCTGGCCCGCGTACAACAGTCCGTGGCCGCGGGCGCCTGCCCACCCGCCCTGGACACCTACCTGCGGGAGGACACCGCGCCAAGCGAGCGCATTGATGTGATGGTGGACAACGCCGCCGTCGACGCCGGGGTCAGCCTGGACCGCCTACCTCCGGGGCGTTGGCCCGCCGACCCGGCCCACGGGCTAGCCCTGCGCCAGCAGTTCGCCGTCAACCAGGCGCTCAATGACCTAGCCAGCACCGAGGGGCTTATGGGGGTCAACGGGCCACCCGGCACCGGCAAGACCACCATGCTGCGGGATGTGCTGGCTGGAAATGTGGTGGAGCGCGCCCGCCGCCTAGCCGCCCTGAACCATCCCCGGGAGGCCTTCACCGGCAAACTCCTGCGGTGGACCAATGCGGACAGCTTCGACCGAGAGGTGCACCAGCTGCGCCCAGAGTTGACCGGATTCGAGATGGTGGTGGCCGCCGCAAACAACGGCGCCGCTGAGAACATCAGCGTGGAACTGCCCGACCGGCAGGCCCTGGGGAAGCGGTGGCGGCAGGACGCCGACTACTTTGCCCGACTTGCCTCTGCCACCCTGCCAGCCAAGGCAGTGCGTGGCGCGGCAAAAGCGGGAGCACCAGACACCAGGGCGCCAGCCCACACTGCGGCGTCGCCCGCAATCCCGGCAGCGCCCACGTCCCTACCGACCCAAGCCTGGGGCCTGGTGGCCGCCTGCCTTGGCAGCAAACGCAACCGCGGCGCCTTCTACTCCGCCTTCTGGTTTGACTCCAAGGACCCACACAGCGGCGAGCCTGTGCCGCATATGCAGAGCCTCCTGAAGCAGTGGGCCTCCGGTGAGGTGCCGCCTCGCAACTGGGCGGAGGCGCGCACCGCCTTCCGGCAGGCTGAGCAGCGTGTCGAGGCACTAAAACAGCAGCGGCAGGAGGCACAAACCCGGCTGGGGCGGCTAAAGCATGTGCTGGGTGAACAAGACCGGTTCGCCGAGACCGTTGAACGCGCCGAACAGGCGCTCCGCGACGCCCTCGCTAGCAAAACCGGGTACGAGCCCCAGCTGAAGGCCGCGCAGGCGGCACGGGAGGACGCGCTTGAAGTACGCCGTCGCCTCCTAGAAGTAAAACCCGGAGCCCTAGAAACTCTGTTCACCTTTGGGCGGGCGGCACGGCGCTGGCGGACAGATTTTGAGCCCGCCGAAGAAACCCTCGCCGCCACCGAACGCCAATGGACAGAGGCCACGGCGCGAGGCCGCGAACTCGCGCAGGCCGTGGAGCAGCGACGCAGCCGGGAGGAGGCCGCGCGAGCGGCGCTGGCGGCCAACACTCAGGAGGTCACTGAGCTGCTGGGGCAGGTGGCACAAGACCGGGAAGCGTTCCAGCCCGGCTACCCTGACCAGAATTGGAGCGGAGAACTGCGGGAGCTGCACGCCCCCTGGCTCGACGAACAGCTCGACACCGCCCGCTCCGAGCTGTTCCTAGCGGCCCTCCGATTGCACCAGGACTTCCTGGCTAATGCCGCCAGCCAGATGCTGCCCAGCTTGCGTGCCGCCATTGAAGTGGTGGCTGGGCAGCGCCCCCATGACCTGGAATCCGAGAAGCTGCTGGCCGCCTGGCAAGTTTTCTTCCTGACGGTGCCGCTGGTGTCCACCACCTTTGCCTCCTTCGGGCGCATGTTTGCAGGGCTCGGGCCGCAGGCTCTGGGGTGGCTGCTAATCGATGAGGCGGGGCAGGCAGCCCCGCAATATGCGGTGGGGGCGATCTGGCGCTCGCGGCGGGTGCTGGCAGTGGGGGACCCGCTGCAGTTGCAGCCCGTGGTGACCATGCCCCGCAAGGCGCAGCGTGACCTGGCGACGGCGGGGAGGGTGGGGGCGGAGTGGATTCCGCCGCTCGCCTCGGTGCAGACCCTGGCGGATCGCAGCTCCCGGTACGGGACGCTGCTGGCGCAGGGGGAAGAAGATATGTGGGTGAGTGCGCCGCTGACGGTGCACCGGCGCTGCGATGAGCCCATGTTTGGGCTGTGCAATGAGCTCGCCTACGGCGGCATGATGGTCAGCGGGGTGCAGCGGGCGCTCGCGGGAGTGGGGCCGGGGGACCAGTTTGACTCGCCGCAGGGGCCGGTGGTGCCCACCAGCCGTTGGATTCATGTGCCTGCCACGCAGCCAGGGAAGCATTTGCAGGCCAATGAGATTGAGGTTTTGCGCCGGTGCTTGCAGGGTTTGGGTCGGCAGGGTGTGGCTTTTTCGCAGGTGATAGCTGTGTCTCCGTTCCGGTCGGTGGCCCAGGCTTTGGCAGCTTTGGGGCGCACCCATCCGGGGCTGCGGGCGGGCACTATCCACACGGCGCAGGGGCGCGAAGCGGATGTGGTGTTCCTGGTGCTTGGCGGAGACCCGGCGGCGCCGGGGGCCAAGGCTTGGGCATCGGCCAGCGTGAATCTGGTGAATGTGGCCGCCAGCCGAGCCAAGCGGCGGCTGTATGTGATCGGTGACCGGGAAAGCTGGTCCAAGTACCGGTACTTCAAAGAGCTGGCTGCGGCGCTGGGCTAGCGGGGTGGGTCTACCCAGGAGTTTCGAGAACGCCGGCTCAGCTAGCCCAGCGCCTCGCCAGTCTCCTGGCGTTCCCGCTGTAGTTCGGCCCGGCCGGTGGGGGAGACCAGGAAGGCCCACAGGGATAAGCCAATGGCGGCGGCGCCGGTCACCGCAATCACCCCGCCCACGCCCACCAGCGTGGACAAGGGCCCAAAGACCGCCACCCCCAAGGGCATTCCCAGCGTAAAGGACAGCGTGAACTGGGACATGAGCCGCCCCATGTACTCCTCGTTCACGCGCTTCTGCACCTCGGTCATGGCGGGAGTGACGAACAGCGGCACGAACACCCCGCACAGGAAGTTCATCAGGAAAATAGCCCACACATTGGGTGAGACCGTGATCCCCAGCGCAAACACCCCGAATGAGGTCGAGGAGACCAACAGCATTCGCATGCCCGCCCGCTTAGCCAGGAAGGGTGGATACGGCCGCCCCACCGCAGATCACCCCCACTTGGAAACTGATTTCGATCCAGGTCAGTGCCCACACGCCCTCGCCAAACTTCTGCGTCACCAACAGCGGCACCAGAAAGTTCGGGCCGACGATAAGCAGAATCACCGTGGCCTGCAGCCCGATCAGCCACAGGAAGAAGCGGTGGCTGGCGGTGTAGCGCAGCCCGGCAACCAGTTCGGAGAGGAAAGCAGACTGCTCCCGGTGCGGCGGCGTCGCCTGCACCGGCAATAGCAACAGGATGCCGATCCCGACGGCGGCGGTGACGACGTCGACAAACAAGGTGGGCTGTACCCCGCCCAGGCCGTAGATGATGCCGCCAGCCACCGGAGAAGCGATACCGATCAGGCTCTGGCAGGTGGTGTTGATGCCGTTGACCCGCAGGAGATGCTCCTCAGGCACCAGGCTGGGGATCAGTGCGGAAACCGCTGCCTGCTGGAATCCGGCGCCCACCGAGCGGATGAATACCACCACGAAGATGATCCACAGGTTGTAGTTCCCGCGGGCCATCACCAGTGCCAGCATCAGCGTGGACAGGGCGATGAGTGCGTCGGGCACGACTATGAGCAGCTTGCGGTTGATCCGGTCGGCCAGAGTGCCGCCGAAGAGACTAATCACCGCCTGCGGGAGGAAGGCGAACAGGGCGTACAGGGTGACGACCTGGGCGGACTTAGTCTCCAAGGTCAGGTGCCACATGATGGCGAACTGCACCACGGAGGAGCCAAACAGCGACAATAATTGCCCGGTCAAGAACCAGATAGTGTTCTGTTTCCAGCGTTGTGGGGCTGGGGTGTCAGGGGTTGTGGGGGTGACTTCTCGGGGCGTGTTGGCGTCATATTGCGCAGTGGCGACTGTGGAAGCGGGGGTTGCTGCGGAAGTGTTGACCGCATCGGCGGTGCTTGCGATGGCTGCGCCCGCGCTGGTCGATCCGGGAGCGTCTGCGCCGGAAGTGCCCGCGCTGGGAGTGCCGGGGTGCCCGGCAGGTGGGGACTGGCTGGCAGCTGACGCGTCAGAAGGTTCATGTACGAAGGCAGGATACCTGAGCCTTGGCGGTAGCTGGCTGGCCTCAGTAAGCCTCGGTGTTGTTAGCCGCAGAAGATCGGGTCCGCGCAGGAGGCCAGGTAGTCCAACAGGGTGCGCACGTCTGGGGTGGGGGCGTGCCGGTGTTCGTGGAACCTGCCGCGTTGGTCTGGCCAGTAGAGGGTCCACATGCGCGCGTACTTCACGTACCGCAGGCGTGCCACTGGCCTGCGGACGGGCTCCCCGGCCGGGCCAGGCGAGACTTTAAAGATCGTGGCGTGGATATTGGTGGTCTTCAACTCCAGGCATAGGCAGTCGCGCAACTGCTCCGGCCGCGAGGTCCGGCACCAGTGGCGGATGGTCTCAAGGGCAGCTTCAGGGAGGGCCATGCTGCGAGCGTAGGGATGGCTGCCGCCCGATGGGAGCCTAAGAACTGGGCAGCACTACCCGGTGCGCGCCCAGGTTGGCACAAAATGCAGCACTTTGAGGAGTGGAGCGTTTAGGTGCCTTGGTAGATCGTTGCAATCACGCCACTCTGTTTTGGTGCAGCTAGCGGCGCCGGCTCAAAGTGCTGCATTTCGGGACACTTCTTGTGCTGCGGGCTGCCGCCGGTGGCGCGACACGCCGAGCGCACACCCCAAACACCCCTAATTCGTGCCGCCGCTCACCCCTAGGACGTCAGTCCGGGGTGCCGCGAGATCCCGCCCAAAACCTCTGCCTGGTTCTGCGCCAACACCTTGCCAACCACAACATATTGTGGTCCAATCGAAATATGACCACCGGATGATGTGTTGCATTGCTGTCATTCGCCGGTATGGTCAGCACCGGTGCCGCCGCCCCGGGTCGCTCCCGGAGGATGCGCGACGGCCCCAACCGCCCACCAGGCGCCCGGCACGCACTGCGCCGTCCGCCAGATGGACCTGCGCACATCCCGCTCTAGCTATGCCCGCTCAGTGATGGAGAGATCAGTGACCGCCAACGCCACCAATGCCGACCCCAGCCTCATCGCCGCCGGCTCCGCCGACTCTGCCGTAGCCCACGGCTCACGCCCCACGGTCGACGCAGTAGCCACCATCACCGAGTACCTGGACCGCTCGGACTGGCGTGTCAACGCCAACGCCAACCAGGGCTACTCCCTGGGCGGCATGATGCTGAACACCAGCGGCAAGGTGGTGGCCAACTACTGGCTCAGCCAGGTCTACTCCCAGGAGGCCGGGGACGCCCACCGCAACGGCGACATCCATATCCACGACCTGGATATGTTTGCTGGCTACTGCGCCGGTTGGTCCCTTAAGTCTCTCCTGCAGCAGGGCTTCAATGGCGTGCCCGGCAAGATCGCCTGCAACCCTCCGCGCCACTTCTCCTCCGCCGTGGGGCAGATCGTCAACTTCCTGGGCACCTTGCAGAACGAGTGGGCTGGCGCTCAGGCCTTTAGTTCCTTTGACACCTACATGGCGCCTTTCGTCCGCCTGGACAAGATGACCTACGAGCAGGTCCTCCAAGGGCTGCAAGAGCTCATCTTCAACCTCAACGTCCCCTCCCGTTGGGGCACTCAGACTCCCTTCACCAACCTGACCTTCGACTGGACCTGCCCCGCGGACCTGGCTGACGAGCACCCCCTGGTCGGCGACGAGCTATGTGACTTCACCTACGGTGACCTCACCGAGGAGATGGGCATGATCAACCGGGCCTTCATGGAGGTCATGACCACCGGTGACGCCGAAGGTCGCGTCTTCACCTTCCCGATCCCCACCTACAACATCACAAAGGACTTCGACTGGGACTCCCCCAACGCCGATCTCCTGTTCAAGATGACCGCCAAGTACGGCCTGCCCTACTTCCAGAACTTCATTAACTCCGAGCTAGACCCCGGCATGATCCGCTCCATGTGCTGCCGCCTACAGCTGGACCTGCGCGAACTGCTCAAGCGTGGCAACGGGCTCTTCGGCTCCGCTGAGCAAACCGGGAGCGTCGGCGTCGTGACCGTGAATATGGCGCGCCTGGGGCATCTGCACGCCGGAGATGAGGCCGCCCTCACCGCTGCCCTGGATCGCCTGCTGGGCCTAGCCCGCGACACCCTGGAGCTCAAGCGCGTGGTCATTCAGCACCACATTGACACCGGGCTCTTCCCCTTCACCAAGCGCTGGCTGGGCACCCTGGACAACCATTTCTCCACCATCGGCGTCAATGGCATGAATGAGATGGTCCGCAACTTCACCGCCGATGCCTATGACCTCACCGACCCGCGGGGTCACGCCATGTGCGTGCGCCTGCTGGATCACGTGCGCGACAAGATGGTGGAGTTCCAGGAGGCTACTGGCCACCTTTACAACTTGGAGGCCACCCCTGCGGAGGGCACCACTTACCGTTTTGCCAAGGAGGACCGCAAGCGTTTCCCCGGCATCCTCCAGGCGGGAACGGCGGATAACCCCTACTACACCAACTCTTCCCAGCTGCCGGTGGGTTATACGGATGACCCCTTCCTGGCCCAGGAGATGCAGGAGGAATTGCAGACCAAGTACACGGGTGGCACCGTGCTGCACCTGTACATGAATGAGCATGTTTCCTCCGTGCAGGCTTGCAAGGAGTTGGTGCGTCGCTCGCTCACGGCTTTCCGCACCCCGTACATCACCATCACTCCGACCTTCTCCATCTGCCCCACTCACGGCTACCTGCCCGGCGAGCACGCCACCTGCGAGAAGTGCGCCACCTTGCACCCCGACGCGGCCCCGGTGGAGTGCGAGGTGTGGACCCGTGTCATGGGCTATTTCCGGCCGGTGCAGTCCTTCAACATCGGCAAGAAGGGCGAGTATGCGGAGCGCACCATGTTCACGGAGGGGGCGGCCGCCGGTCATGGGGATGTGGCCTCCCGCTTGACGGCGCTCAGCGCCTGAATTGGGGCGGCGACGCCGTGGCCGGTCAGCAGCCTGAGGTGGGAGCACAGTCTGGGGTGGAGCCTCAGGCTGAGGCAGGCCCTGAGGTTGCGGCGGGCCTTAAGGCGGAGGCAGACGGTTTGGCTGTGCTGGGCTCGCAAACTGGGGTGGTCGACGAGCTGAAGTTGGGCGGGCAGTCGGAGGTAGGCGGGGTAGCGGAGGCCGGTGGGTCGCTGGAGCGCCAGGCTGACTCCCCACCGCTCCGTCCGGCTGATGCCCTGGTGATCGCGGGGCTGGTGCCGATGAGCACGGTGGACTGGCCCGGAAACCTGGTGGCCACGATCTTTACCCAAGGCTGCCCCTGGAACTGCTTCTACTGCCACAACCACGCGCTTATCCCCACCCGGCTGCCCGGCACGGTCCCCTGGGCGGCGGTGCGTGAACTGCTGGGTCGACGCCACGGCCTGCTCGACGGCGTCGTGTTCACCGGTGGGGAGGCCCTGCGTCAGGACTGCTTGGCTGATGCTGCCCGTGAGGTGGTGGAGGCGGGATTCCGGGTGGGCTTGCATTCTGCGGGCTGCTATCCGCGCCGCCTGGCGGACCTGGCTGCCTCTGGGTTGCTGAGCTGGGTGGGGCTGGATATCAAGGCCTTGCCGGAGCACTATCCGGCGGTGGTGGGGCGGCCCAACAGCGGCCAAAAAGCCTGGGATTCACTGGAGGTACTGCTGGCTTCCCAGGGCGTGGGCGGCCCGGATTTCGAGGTGCGCACCACGGTGGTGCCCGACGACGTCACCGCCGCAGACGCCGTAGAGGTGGCTCGGCGTTGCCGCGAGCTGGGAGTAGGTGCCTTTGCCTTGCAGCAGGCGCGCTCGCAGGGTGCGCGGTCAGGCTTCACGGCGGTCGCCCCGGGTTGGGATGCGCAGTGTGAACGCATGGCGGCGCAAATAGAGGCGCTGGGTTTCGAGCGCTTCGAGTTCCGGCCTGCCTGAGATGGAGGCCCAAGCTAGCGGTGGGTGGCGCCGGTGGGTCTTGCCGGTGCCCCGCCGCCGGGATGCCGCTGTTCTGCCACCGTCACTCCGCCACCGCCCCAGCTGCTCTGCCCGGACCTCCTCGGTGCCGTCCCAACACCTGGGTAGCTGCAGGTCAGCGGCGGGCTGGTCAGTCGGCGTCAGGCATGAGGATCCAGGCAAGGACGTAGGCCACCCACATGGGGCCGGGCAGGAGGGCGAAGCCGACGGTGGCCAGGCGCACCAGGGTGGGGCTCCAGTTATTGGCCTCGGCAATGCCACCGCAGACACCGGCGATCAGACGCTGGCGGGAGCGCGGTGGCAAGCCGGAACGGAAGGATTCGGTGCGCTGTGAGTAGGAACCGGTGGGGTATTGCTGTGTCATGTATCTAGGGTGCGACGGCGTGGCGAGCGCCGATATCCGTGGTCACCCTGAAGGAGCCCTGAGCGTGCCCTGAGGGGTTTGGCGGGCAGCTACCCCGGTGGCGCAGCGCTACTGCCATGACGTCGCCCTGGCGCAGCGAGGTCATGCTGCCGCTACGCGATACCGCTGACGATCCTGGCTGGTCTTGCGGACCCTATTTGGGTGCCTGAAGCGCTGCGCTGAGCTTGTGGTTAGGGGCGCAGTAGGGCGGGGTGTAGGACGGTGTCGCCCGCCTGGGTGGTGGCGGGGCGGCGGAATAGTGCCGCCGGACGGCCTGTGCGCGGGCTGGTGTTGCCGCCTGTCGGCTCCAGCAGGCCCGGAGTGCTGGTGGCTTTGCGGTGGAAGTTGCGCGGGTCCAGGCGCGTGCCCCACACCGCCTCATAGATTCCGCGCAGCTCCGCCACCGTGAATTCCTCCCCGCAGAAGGCGGTGGCGGCGGGGGAGTATTCGATTTTGGATCGCGCTCGCTCCACGCCGTCGGCCAAAATCTGCTGGTGGTCAAAGGCCAGCGGGCGGTGATCCGTGAGGAAGTTGGCGACCGGTTCCCAGTGGACGGCGGCGGCGTCGCCTCCGGCGCGCGGCAGTTTCAACACCGGGGAGAAGAGCACGTAGGCGACGGATAGTACGGGGCCGCGCGGGTCGCGCCGCAGTGGCCCGTAGCTGCGCAGTTGCTCTAGGTGTCCGGTGGGTTCAACCCCAGTCTCTTCGGCGAGCTCACGGCGCGCGGCTGCCTCCAGCTCCTCGCCCTCCAGTAGGAAGCCGCCGGGTAGGGCTGGCATTCCGGCAAAAGGCTCCAGTAGACGGTCTACCAGCAGTACTTGCAGGTTGGCATCGGCCACGGTGAGGGCGACGACGTCGACGGCTATGGGCAGGCGTGCGGCGGTGGTGGGGGCTTGGGTCTCCTGTGGGGGCATGTGACCAACATAGATTAAATGTCAGGTTGACGAAAAGTTCGAGGTGGATATATCGTCAATATGACGACAAACCGAGAGGGGTCGTACCCCTAGTCCCAAAGGAGCAGCCAATGGCACGCATCCGCCACTACCCCTTCATCTCCCACTACCAGGGCAGCCCCACCGAGCATGTGGTGCACTTGCGCGGCGGCAAGCAAGTGCATTCCGGTGTAGGCCTGGGCTTCTGGTTCCGCCCCGCCGTCACCGCCATCTCCGAGGTCCCAGCCATCGATCACGAGCGGGCTGTGCTATTCCACGTTGCCACCCGCGATCAGCAGGACGTCACCGTTCAGGCTGTGCTCACCTACCGCTTCGCCGACCCGGAGGCAGCATCCCGGCGCTTGGACCTGGCGATCTTCCCCTTCCAACAAGTCGGCCTGAGTGAACAGCCCCTACGCCAGGGTCTGCGGCAGGTAGCCGACCTCCTAGGCCAGCTTGCGCAATCCCTAGCAGTTGACGTGCTGCGCTCCCTAGACCTGGCCCAGGCCCTGGAAGACGGCCTGCCCCGGGTGCGCACCGCCCTGGTAGAGGGATTTGCTGGCCACGCCCGACTGGCTGACTTAGGCGTGCAGGTTAGCGATGTGCGAGTGCTCGCCCTGCGCCCTGAGGAGGACATTGAGAAGGCTCTGCAGACGCCCCTGCGTGAGGAGCTGCAGACCGAGGCGGACCGCGCGCTCTATCAGCGCCGCGCCCTAGCGGTGGAACGTGAGCAGCAGATTTCCGAGAACGAGCTGTCCTCCAAACTGGAGCTGGCCAGACGCCGGGAGGCACTGGTGGCGCAAGAAGGTGCCAACAATCGGCGGGAGGCAGAGGAGAAGGCTGCGGCGGCACTGGTTGACGCCAATGGTCGGGCAGAGCGCCTGCGCTTGGATGCTGCTGCCCGAGCACAGGAAATCGAGCAGGTGGGCCAGGCCCAGGCGCAGGCAGAGCGCGTCCGCACCGAAGCCTATGCAGCCCTGGGTGCCGAGGTGCTGCGCGCCCTAGCTCTGCGTGAAGCCGCCAAACACCTGCCCGATATTGGCCAGCTCAACTTCACTCCTGACCTGCTGACCAAGCTCTTGTCGGGACTATTTGGTGATGGCACAACGGACGCTGGCAGCCCGGCGGCCACGCGCGGCACTGCCGCGGGGGCAGCTGGCGGTGCGCGATGAACGGGAGGCAGGCCCGGGGCGAGGTAGGCACCACCTCGCCTACCGGAAGGCGCCGCGCCGTGATCGTCACCCGGCGGACTGAGCTGGATGAGCTGCTGGACCGTCACTCCACCCGCGGCCAAGCCGAGTTCTTCCTGCGCACTCGCGGGCGAGACCTGGCGCAAGTGCAGGCTGCACACGACGCCCTACAGACCGCCCGCAATGAGGTGCTGGCCTCCGTGCCGTCCGAGTGGGCGCTGGCGGAGGTGGAGCGGGGTGACCTGTCCCGCTTCCTGTTCACCGGTGAGGACGTGGTGCTAGTGGTGGGCCAGGACGGGCTGGTGGCTAATGCGGCCAAGTACCTGGATGGGCAGGTGGTGGTAGGGGTCGACGCCGGTGGCGGCACCGGAGCTCTAGTGCGCACCACTCCGGCTGGCGGGGCGGCGGTCCTGCGGGGGCTCGCGCAGGGACAGCCGCCGCATATGGAAGCGGTGGCGATGGTGCGGGCTGTGGCTGACGACGGCCAAGAGCTGACAGCACTCAACGAGGTATTCATTGGCGACGTCGGACACCAGTCCGCGCGCTATGAGCTATGTGTGCCAGCCGGGCGGGAACGCCAGTCTTCCTCCGGGGTGCTGGTAGCTACGGGGGCTGGGGCAACCGGCTGGGCGGCCTCGCTATCCCATGATCGTGGTGGGCGAGAGCTGCCGCGTCCCGCTGAACAACGGCTCGCTTGGTTTGTGCGGGAAGCCTGGCCTTCAAGGTACACGGGAGCAGAGCTGACTGACGGGCTGCTGGCCGGGGAAGAACGGCTCAGACTGACCGTGTCCAGCGAGCGGCTGGTGGTTTTTGGGGACGGCATTGAGACTGACCGTTGTGAACTGACCTGGGGGCAGGAGGTTGAGGTGGGGCTCTCGCCCCGGCGTCTGAACCTGGTGTGCCAGTGAGCGCAGAGCCGGGGTCGTAGTCGCAGAGGCGGTTTTTCAGGCCCCTTCTGCCTGCCCGGTTCGCTGCAGGTAGTCCTGGACGCGCTCATCAAGCCACGCTGGGTCGGCTTGCCATTTGCCATCTATGGTTCGTGACCAGGGCCAGGGGTCTGGTAGTTCAATAACCTGCCCGGCCACTACTGCGAAACCATCGCTCATAGCGGCGACGTCGCGCACCACCTCAACCCAGATGTCGTATTCCGGTTGGTGCGGTACGTAGCACTGGGTCAGAAGAGTTGGCATCCAGCCTTCCGGAGGGCGTACTCCGATCACTCGCTCCACCTCGCGCGGGTCCGGAACAATCATCGGGTGGGGGACCTGAATGGCAGGCCGCAGGGGCAGTTCTTTAGGGACGATGCCGAAAAGCGCGTCGTCGGGAGTCTTCGTGACCTCGAACTTTGGGGTCCTCGCTAAAGCAGCGCCGATGAATAGGTCCGCCTCGACGACCCCAGGTGAGACTATGGTGACTATCCGCGGCACAGGCTTTCTCCATTCTTGATTAGGGCTGTGGTTAAGGCAGGGTTTGCGTCAGTTGCCGCTGAAGTTGGCAATTTGACACAGACGGGGGCGACGACCGCGGCGGATCCACCATCCCCGCCCAGGTTTAAGGTGCTCCGGGCGCATGCCGAATACGTTTCCTTCGGAGCGATCCCCGTCCATCAGCAGGCAAGTCCCTCCGGTGTCCCGGATTGCCTGGAAGGTGGAGTCAAACATCGCGCTGGAACTGCCGGCCACCGGGCGGGAAAGGACCACATTCAGCCGCACGTCCCTGGCAGATGGCAGATATGGCAGGACGGGGGCCAGGATGCTGGTTCCTCCAGCAGCCAGGATCTCGTAGTCGTCGATTACCAGCACGATGCGCGGCCCTGACACCTCCTCGCCTGAGGCCAGAGCCTCGGAGCGTTGTGCCAGTTCAGCGGCGATCGCACTCGACAGTCCGTTGGCTGTGGCTGCAGAGGTGGCGTGCCCACCCAGGTATTCCTCGGGGCAGGCGCTGACCGTGTTGCGGCGTACGTCGTACAAGCCGATAACCAATTCCTCGGGCGTATGCCGCTCTACCAGTGACTCGATTACGCCGCGCAGAACCGTGCTCTTGCCACATCCGGAGTCACCCAGGACGATCAAGTGGGGGTCAGTGACCGCCGGGTCCATGTCGATGTGGGACATGGTGTCTTGGAATAGGCCCAGAGGCAGGGTGTCCGGCAGTTCGGAGCCGTCGGGCAGGGTCTCGGGGGAAAGCACCTCCGGCAAGACCCGTACGGCTGCCGGAACAGCGCCGCGCCAGGTCTCACTGGTTAGCTCAGCCAGCCTTTCTACAGCAGCCCCCACTGAGGTGGTCTGCTCATCCAACACCGGAAGGGCCACATGGGCGAATAGCTTCTCTGGCAGCAGCATTCTTCCGGGGGTGTCCGCCCGCAGCGTTTGGGACAGCTTGCGGGCAATGTTGGAGTCGGTTGGGTCATTGAGCCGCAGCTCCATGCGGGTGCCGACCAAAGGCTGCTGGGACATGCGCAGGTCATTGGTGCGAGCCAGGGTAGCTACCAGGTGAACCCCCAGCCCACCCCCGCGTCGCAGCACCTCGTCCACCAAGTCATCAAGCTCGGAGAAGTCTGAGCGCAGTAGCCCTAGTCCATCGATCATGAGCACTACATCGGCGCTGGCTAGCTCGGGTATGTCCCCCGCGGCATGTTTTTGGCGGAGCATTTCCAAGGAATCAACCCGGTGTCGGGCCATGACGGATTCACGCTGGTCAAGCATGGCGACGACTTCTTCTAGGACTCGGCGCATGCGTTCACGGTCGCCCCTGGTAGCTATGCCGCCAACATTCGGCAGGTCGGCCAAACGCGCCAGTCCGCCGCCGGTGGCATCCACCCCGTAGAAACCCAGCCGGACTGGGGAGATGGTCAGGGCGGCGGAGGCCGCCAAGGTCCATAGGAAAGTTGTTCTGCCGGATTGGGAGGCACCTAGCACTGAGACGTGACCGCCGCCGACGGTCAGGTCCAGCGCCCACTGGTCTTGGCGTTGCTGGGCCGGGTCATCCACCAGACCGATTGGGACCCTCAGCCCGTTCGCGAAACGGTCCAGGGCAGGGGCGGTCAGCGTCGTCTCCCCGCCCTCTAGCTCCCCGCCGAGCATCACGGGCAGGGGCAGGCGTTTAGGCAGTGGCTCAAGCCAAACGGGGCGGGGTCGGGTGGCAGCATTTGAGAGCTGCGTCGCGACGACGTCGATGACGGTCTGTTTGACCGAATGCCCCTCAGGCACAGCTTCTTCACCGGAAGGTGCCTGGGGTTCGTCGCTGAGCCCGTTGTGCACCGGCAGGAGCAGCGGTTCCTTGACCTCGTAGTCCTCAGGCTGGGCCTCGGAGTCCAGTTCGTCCGCCGGGCAGGAGACGAAGCCCGAGCGGAAGCGGGTGTAGATGGTGGTGTCAACCTTCAGGTAGCCGTATCCGGGAGCTGCCGGTAGGTGGAAGGCGTCAGAGTTGCCGATCACGGTTGAGGACTCTGCCTCTGTGAAGGTGCGCAGGCAGATTCGGTAAGACAGGTAGGTGTCTAGGCCGCGCAGCTTGCCGCCCTCGATCCGCTGGGAGGATAGGAGCAGGTGTACCCCGATGGACCGGCCAATGCGTCCAATGGTCAACAGGAGGTCCACGAAGTCGGGGCTGGCTGTGAGCAGTTCACCGAATTCGTCAATGATGACAAATAGGTGAGGCATGGGAGCCATTTGCGGGTTCTTTTCCCGCAGGCGCCGGTAGTGGCTGATATCAGGTGAGCTGCCTGCGTCGCGCAGCTGTTTTTGCCGCCGCACTACCTCTCCGGCGATCGATGCGCGTGCGCGTTCCACTAGGCCGGCGTCCTCAGCGAGGTTGTCCATGAGGCCGACGACGTGGGGCATCTCGGCGAAAGGCGCGAAGGCTGCTCCACCCTTGTAGTCCACGAGGATCATGGTCAGGTCTTCAGGACTGTGGGTGGTGGCTAGTGCGGTGACCAGGGTGCGCAGCAACTCAGACTTGCCTGAGCCGGTAGCACCTACACACAGTCCGTGTGGCCCCATTCCCAGCTGTGCAGCCTCTTTGATGTCCAGCAGCACGGGGTTGCCGTCGTCGTCTGAGCCGATAGGTACGCGCAGGAAGTCTCGCGGTGGGCGTGGCGCCCAGGCCTGCTCGATGTCGATCTGGCGGGGATCTTCCACTCCTAGCAGGTCTTGCAGGGAGGTGATGTTGGCCGACTCATCGGCGCGTTCGGCTGCTTGTCCCAGACTGTAGGGGGCGAGGCTGCGACTTATGCCTTCCGCTAGGGCGGCGCCTAATAGGTCAGGCGCACAGGTGATGGGGGCTGGGGCGGTGGTGGGTCTGCCGCTGGGGTCGAGAGCTGGCCGTAGGTCTTCTATCAGGACGGTGCCGTCTTCCTGGAGCGTCAGGCGAATCGTGGGATCACTTGGCTCGTTGAGACGGTCAGTTACCAGGTGCATTTCAGTTACACCGATCTCTTGGGCGTTTACGCCTGAGTCGGGCAATCGCAGGTATCTGGCCGGCCCCTTGTCCTCACAGACAGCCAGGATTCTGGTGCCGGTGGGCTTTTGGGGGCGTCCGCTGCCGGTCCGGGGTGTGCGGGCGGCGAGTTTGGAGGCCTCAACTAGTTCGGGGCGCAGGATGGCGCTGAGTGAGTTGGCGTCGGGTGCGGTGCGGCGCAGGGCGATGGGCCCGTCGAAGGCGCCGTGCACCCTTAGGTGGGGTAGGCGAGAGACGCAGTCCCATTGGTCTGCCTGCGACTGGTTGTAAGCCAGGGCGATATGTAGGTCCTCGGGGGCGTGCAGCACGGCGGCCTGCAGGAGCAAAGTGCGGGCTAGGGCTCTGGTGGCGTCAAGGGGACCAACCACTGACACCACACCCGCGCAGTCCAGGTCAAGGGAGAAGGGGGCACGTGGCAGAACCGCGTGGGTGTCCACCACCACCTGAGCTTGCTTTAGGAGGATGGGGTCGATTTCTGCAGGTGTGGTTACCTGGGCGAGTTTGGCTAGGGGCAGTGGCAGGTCTGCGATACCTATACGCAGCCGCATGAAGTCAGGATTGCCCCGCCTGCGCTCCCAACGGCGCTCCGGGGCGGTGGCTAGACGGGCTAGCGAGCCAGGGCTCGGGCTCGTGGCTAGCAGGGTACGCCTGAAGGATTCGGCTAGTGCCGTGGCGGATTCATCGGCGGTCAGGAGGCTGTCTAGATAGTGTTCCCGGCGTTTGGTCTGGTTGCGGGCGGTGGTGGCTCGGCGGGACAGCAGTCCGGCGAGCATTCCGGCTGCTGTGACGGTCATAATCACTGCACCGAGCAGCGCGAAAATCGGGTTGGCGCGCACCAGGGTCATCATGAGCATGGAGGAGCCGGCCCCTGCAAGCGGCATGAGCATCTGGACGGGGAAGCCCTGGCCGGAGCCGGTGTCGTTGAGATGCGGCGGCGCGGGCACGACGACGGGTGCGGGTGCTTCGGCTGGCGCCGTGACTCGGCCGGGGCGGTGGACTACCTCGATCATGCCTGGGCCTCGCTGGGTATGGCGGCGGTGACTAGCTCGGCGGCAAGTTGTGCGACGGCGTTGCTGCTGCGGCGGCTAAGGAGTCCGGGAGCCCGGGTGCGACCTTTGCTGGTGCGGGCCAGGACCGGGTCGTAGGGGAGAAGTACCTCGTTGTCGTTGAGACGAGGGATGAGCACCGGTCCGGGGTCGTGGACCGTGATCGCGTGGAGTAGCTGTGCCTGTCTGGGTGTGGATGGGGTGGTGGGTGCTTGGGCGGCTTGCAATTGGACTTCTTGTAGCAGTTCCCGGCCGCGTTCCACCGCAGCCCGTTTGGCAGGGGTGACCAGTACTATCGCGTGCAGGTGGGGGCAGGCCTGGGCGAGGCTTTCGGCGGTTAGTGGGTTGGTGTAAGTGGTGACGGTGTCGTAGAAGCGGAAGAGCTGCGCGCGGGCTTGGTCCCAGGCCGCGGGAGGTTGCTGGGACCACTCGTCTAGATGCAGGACGCCGAGCAACCCATCAGGGCCGACGCCGACCTGCTGGCGAGCCTCGGTGGCGGTAGTTGGCGGTGTCAGCGGGTGCTTGGGTGGCCATTGGAGGTGCTGGTCGCGGCTGCGCCCCGTCGCGTTGAGTAGCAGCCCGGGCAGCTTGCGGCTGCGGGTCAGCATGGCAGCTAGGTGCGTGGCCAGTGTGTGGGCAGCGGCACCGGTGGCGGTGGGGGCTACCAGGGTGCGGCAGGACAGTGGAATGGGGCGGCGCAGTTGTGCAGCCAGCGTCTCGGTCTGGGCCCGCCAGGAGGCTGCGCCGGTAGCCAGGAGCAGGAAGGTGTCGAGCCGCTGGCTGATGGGGCGCCGTGCAGGGGAGGCTGCGCCGGTCATGTGAATAGCCTCAGTAGCCGAGTAAACATGCCCGCCAGGCCACACAGTAGCGGCAGCGTGCAGACCGCCAGCAGGCTCTCCAGGCGGTTACCAAGCCGTCTGAGTCGGACCTGACTCTGCGGGGCGGGCCGGTACAGGCTAGCTGCGGCGAGAAGAGTCGCAGCGGTTAGTAGCGCCAGTCCTTGAGGTACGGCGCCGGGGACTACGCGGACCAGGGCGAGGCAGGCTGGTACCGCACTGCCCCAAAGTGCCAATACCTCAAGGCGCAGCGGGTATGCACGGGAACGCAGGACGGCAGCGACTAGCAGCACGATAGCTAGGGCCCGACCCCAGTTGTTGTCCTGTTGGGCGAGGTGTTTTGCGGCCCACCCCAGTGCGACTGCGCAGGCCAGGGTGGTGGAGGCCAGGGCATCGTGTGAGCGCAGGATGGCTGGGTCAACGCGACGGCGGGCTGGAACCTGCCCTGCCAGCGCTTCGTCGTCGAGCCTAGAAGTTCCAGATAGCAGTAGGGACAGCCACGGCAGCCAGCCCAACAGAACCAGGGAGGTGGTCCCGAGTATGCCTGCTGTGACTGCGTGGTTATGGGTGACGGATTGGAGCAGGGGAGCTAGGCCAAGGAAGCCTGCGGCGGTTAGGGCTCCCCACAGCCAAGCTTCTCTGCGGGCGCCGATGCTGAACAGGGATGCTGCTCCTAGGGCCGCCAGGACTGCAACGGCACTGCCTGCTGGCGGGGTGGTGGAGGTAAACAGCGTGTAGAGGACCGGTATGAGCAGACCTGTGCCCAGGCTTTGTAACAGCAGCCCCGAACCTTGTGCCAGGTGGCGTAGGCGCAGCTGTGTGGAGCTGCGGGAAAGGAGTGCACCAATACTTATGGTGAGCAGTCCGGGAAGTGGCCATAGCCAGGGGTGGAGGCCCTCCAGGGGATGCTTTATCAGGGCTTTGGCAAGGATCGCCCCGGTGAGCAGGAGCAGTGCCCCGGTGCCTAGTAGCCGGTCGGACTCCTTCCACCTCCAGGGGTGGTTGTCGGTGGCTTCGGTAAGGGCTCCGGCCAGGTCGGAGATTTCAGCGGGGGGAGGGATCTCGTCGTCAGTTACGAGGCGCAGGATTTCGCCGTCGGGGACCTGTTGTGAGGCTAGGTCTTGCTCTAGGTCAATGACGACGCCGTTGGGGCGGACCAGTCTCAATGGCGGCAGGTCGGTTCCGGTGCTGGTGCCGAGGAGGCTGAGCAGGGCAGGGTATTGGGTACCTACGGCCTCGTCAGAGGGCAGGACGATCTCCGCGCGACGGTTGGGTGCGGCGATGGTGACACGGGTGTAGGGAATCATGGGGTGCTCCTAACCGTGGCGGTGGTGCCTGTGGGGGAGAAGCCTCCACGGATGGAGCTCATATGGGTGCTGATGTAGGAGTAGCCGACGCAGCCAGCACAGATGAGGGCGGCAACTACCAGGGAGGCAAGCACCATTGGTGCGGTGCGGCGGGGGCGTCCGGGGGCTGAGCCGCGCTCAAGGGCGGATATCAGGCGGGTGCGGCGGACGCGGGCGGCGTCGAGGATTGCGGAGTCTGTGTCTTGAGCCATCGTGTTACCGCTTCTTCTGGGTGGAGGCTCCGGTTTCAGCGAGGACGCGAGCGACTTTCCCGGTGCCACCATCCAGTGTTTCCACTAGCTTGCCTAAGGTACTCCAGTCTCCAGCAGTGCTTGCCTTTAGGGGAACCAGGATTCCTTGACGGCGCCCGTGGCCGGTGGTCATTCCGCCGTGCTGCTGGGCGACTTCCTGGGCGTCTACGCCCAATTGTTTGACGCCCGGGGCGCCGATGAGCACGGCAACGGGCGTGGGGGCTGGGCGCGCCGTGGTGGGGACTGAACCGTCAGCCAAACCACCTGTGCGGTAGGCCAGTGCGAACTGTGGTTTGAGTTCATTTCCGATGGCGTTGAGGAAGTTGGTGGTTCTCTCGTGCCATTCGTCTGCCCTCCAGTGCTTGGGGTTGACGTTGACTTCTAGATATTCCTCTAGGCCGTTCTCGCTGCGGGAGATGGTTAAAGTGCCGGTGGCGATGGCTCCGGTGTCAGAGTGGGCTGAGATGGTGAACAGGGCGTGGGGCATCCGGTCCCGGGCGTCCTTGGTGAGCTGTTTGCGGTCCCAGGGGGCTCCGGCTGGTTCGTATCTTCCCCAGCCTAGGACGGTGTCTTCGGGCAGCAGACCTAGGCACAGGAGTTCGGCGACGCGGCCGATCACGGTGCCGCCTCGGGCGGGGTGGTATATGGAGGCGGATACGGTCAGGAGTGGTACTAGCTCTGCGGGCTGGAAGTGATTCTCTGAGAGGACGATTCGGGGGTCGTTTGGGTTTTGGACGACCAGTTCGATCTGCGGCGTCCAGCGCCCGTTGCGGGCGTCCCGGAACCCGGTGGGTTCTCGCACCAGCACGGTGCAGCCAGTGTCGTAGGCGACCCGATCAAAGGCTGGGGTTAGACGCGCCCCTTGGGGCACGGTGATGATGATCTGTTTCTGGGTGGTGTTGCGTACCGCATGAATTAGGTCAGCGATGCCCTCGCTGAGATAGATGCAAGGATCGTCTAGGCGGGTGACAGTGGCTAGCTCGTCGACTTTGTAGTCAAAGAACGGGTGGGGGTAGGACACGTTTGTCACTCCTGTGCGATTGTCAGGGTCAGGCTGCCGAGGGCTAGAGAGAACGGTGGGGTTGCGGCCAGGGTGCCTCCGGGCGGGCAGAAGACTGGTGGTGCGCCGGGTGGAAGCAATGCGGTGCCGGTTGGCGAGCCTAGGTCTGTGACCTCTGCCCCGGTCATGGTGGGGCGGAGGACTATGTGGTTGGCGGCGCAGTTGCGGCCAAGGTCTGGGACGGCCAGAGTCGCGTAGGCGGCGTGTTCGGGGTTGGGCAGGGGACCACGCCCCACTACGGTCGCTGCGGTGATGCGGGCTTCCCAGCCGTTTGGGGAGATCACTATTAGGGCAGGTGTTTGCGGTGGCAGGTCGTATTGGGTGGTCTGCGGGCTGCCGATGAGGGGTGGTGCGGGTGGGCTAGGTGCCGGTGGTGGGACGGCGGGTGCCGCTGGCGCCAGCGGGAGATTGGCGTTGTCGGCTAGCGGCGCTGCCGGAGTGCTGGCAATGACGCCGTATCCGTTTGTCGCTGCCTCGTAGGACGGGCTGGCGTAGGAGTCGGTGGGAGGAGGGGGCGGCGGTCCTTGTGGGGGTAGGGCGGGTGCCGGGGGTGTCTGATTTCGTTTTGCTCGCCTGCGTGGCCGCGGCGTGCTGCTGGCCTTGTGTGCGCGCCGTCGAGAACGTCTGGACTCTTTTTCTTCAGCGGGGCTGGTGCCTTCTGCTGTCGGCGAAGGTGAGAGGCTGGCGAGGCTGCCGCGGCTGGGGTCGGCGCCTTTGCGGGTGTTGTAGACGGTGGCACTGGATGTGCTGCCCCCATGTAAGACGGCTAGCAGTGCCCTGGGGGATCCGGGTGGGAGGCCTGCCTCGTCATCGACGGTGCGTAGGCCCAGAAGGTAGGCGCCTATGCCGCGCCCGTAAACGCAATGCGTATGGAACAGTGTGAGGGCGCCGGCTAGGGCGATAACTACGAGTAGGAGCCGCACTGGTGCGGGGAGCGGACTGAGCATGCCGACGGCCAGTGGGCCGAGCAAGGCAAGCAAGTCGATACCTGCTGAGGCAAGGACGCTGGCTGGATGAGCCTTCCTGCACTGGGGCCAGGACCGAGGTTGGTCGGACACGGTCAGGCCTCCTTGGCGCCAGGGTCACTCTTGCAGTTGCCGGCCATTTCAGGTGTAGCCGACCCGAGACATGGTAGCTGAGAGCCTGGCATGAAGGAGCTCGGGAAGTGCACGGGGCATCCTCCCCACAGAGTTGTAGGGGGGCGTCCGTTATGCTCTCGTGATATCAGCCTGGATTGGGCTGTGTAGCGAGCCGGTAGTGCCTTGGGTGCGCTGGTATCTGGGTGACAGGAGGAACCTGATGAAGTTCGATATGGGATCTAGCACGCTGGGGAATCTGACGCGGCAGACCTCGTCTTCAAGTGATGACCTGGGGGGTCTGGTGCGGCAGTTGGCCATCGCCGGGGAGCCTCTGGAAGGCAAGTTCAACGGAGCCGGCCGAGCAGCGTGGGATGGCTTCAAATCACAGACGGACGAGGTTGCGAATGAGCTGAATGCTTCTCTGTCTGCTGTTCTTGGCGGAATCAGCGGGATGGATACGGCATTCACTCAGGGTGAGCAGGACATGGTGGAGGCGACGCGGGCGTCGCAGTCCTCCGTTGACTTCGATTCTGCTCGCTTCGGTTCTTCGCGGGCCTGAGTTCTTGAAAACGCAAACTAGGAGAAATTACAATGGCTAACAACACTGAGCAGCGTTCATACGACATTAGCGCCTCCGAGTCGGCGCAAGCTAACTTCGAGTCCATCGCCTCTAGGCTGGAAGGGCTGATTTCGCAGCGGGACACCGACGTCAAGAATGCGATGGCTCAATATCAGGCCGATGGCGTGTCGGACGAGTATCAGGCGAAAGAGGCGCGTTGGAATAAGGCGGCTGGGCAGGTGCGTACCATTATCGCTACCTTGCGTTCGTCTATGCAGGCAACTGATGAATCTGCGACCGGCGCCTTGCAGAAGGCCAAGAGCGCGGTTGACCAGATGGGCTGAGCCGTGAGTGCCTGGGATATAAATGTCGAGTCCGTGGCTTCGATTTTAAGTAGCGAGAAGACCGAGGCTGAAACTACTCTTAGCACAGCCATGGAGGGCGTGGGCACCGCACTTCAAGGCTTGTTCTCCACTACTGGCGGCGAGGGTGGGACGCAATTGGTTGCAGCTGCCGTCAGCGAGTGGTGCACGAACCATCAGAACGACTTTAAGAGCGTCGGGAATACAATCTCGAATGTACTGACTAACACTAAGAGCGCTGTTGACTCATATTTGGCGCATGATGAGGCTGCGGCGCTTGAGTTCCAAAGGAAGGCGAAGTAAGGGGTGGTCCCGTTTGCTTTGCGTTGAGTACCTTGATCATCGGAGTTTGTTGTGACAATCGATTCGTCCAAGTTTCCTGCTTTGAATCTTGATGTTGAGGCACTTCAAACTAATGCCTCAAATCTGAAGACGAAAGCCGGCGAGATGCGCATCTCGGGCGCAAGAATAAAGACTACATGGGCGGGTATGTCGTCCTGTTACCATGCTCCGGAGCAGGAGACTTTATATGCCGCAATGAACCCCGTAGAAACGGGTACTGACGATTTGGCTGATGATCTCGAGAGTATGGCGACTGCCATATCTACTTTTGCGGATACGGCAAAGCTTATCAAGCAGGACTCTCAGGCGCTCAAACTGCGCGCAGACTCCCTAGCTACGTCTATAGCGTCTGACGCTGAGTGGCAGTATGACGATGACAAGGTAAATAAACATAACGGCATTCTTAATGAGGCGAATGCGCTTCAGGTAAGGATGTGGGAGGCGGAGCGGGTATGTGCTAACGCTATACGCGCCTTGGATTGCCTTGTGCCATACCATGCTGACAAGCAGAGTGCCGACGACAAGTTGTCCTATGGCCTGTCTGAGATTCCAGATGGATCTGCAGGAATGCCATGGGGTGACCCAGTTGAGTTGAAGGAGCATTGCCCGAAGAGCGCGGTAACCTCCGTAAAGCGGGCCGTCTGGGATGATTTCTGTTTGGGGACTGTGAATGGCTTGACCAACTTGATAGGTCTAAAAGTTGGGGGACCTGACTGGGGGTTTAGTTGGGATACTTTCAACAAGAGCTGGCAGGGGCTGGGGGGACTTGTTGGTGCAAGTTGGGACGAGTTCGGTGAGTTCCAGGGCTTTTCTTGGGGTACTGCCGGGGAGACCTGGAAGGCACTGGGTAAGGGGCTTGTGCACTGGGATGAGTGGTCAACTGACCCGCTGCGTGCCTTTACTGGGACGGTTATAGATGTTGCTACCTTCTTGATTCCCGTTGCCGGGCAGGCCTCAAAGGTTGGTAAGTTCGGCAAGGCTGGTTCAACCACCGCGAAGGTGGGTAAGGGGCTGCAGGTCGTAGACAAAGTTCTCACTTTCATGGACCCCATTGGTGAGCTAGTTGGTCGTGCTGGTGGGAAAGTTGCGCGTGTTGCCTTGGATAAGCTGAACATTAAGTTCGACCCGACAGATCTGGTCGCTAAGTGGACTGGCGCTAACCAGTCGGTTGACGTAGGCGGAGGAAGCACCGGAATTAATGTCGGTAGTGGGAACGGGGTGCCTTCTGTAGGCGATACCGGTTCTGCGGCGGTCAGGGCCGGCGGTGCATCTGGTGGCGCAGACATCAATGTCGGTTCTGGGCGTGCTGGTTCTGATGTAGGTGCGGGCGCTAGTTCCGGTTCGGGTAGTGCTGGTGGCCGGGCGGCTGCGGATGTGACGGTTGGTGAGGGCGCAGGCGCTCATATTGACGGCGCTGACCCTGGTACCAAGGCAGGCGACGCTGCGGTGAGGTCTGAGGTGGAGGCCAAGCCCGAGGCGGATGTGAAGCCGGAGGCGGAGGTCAAGCCCCACAAGGGCGTAGATGCTGATGCTGACGTGAAGCCAGCGGCGGAGGCCAAGCCTGGGGTGGAGGCCAAGCCTGAGGTGGAGGCCAAGCCCGAGGCGGAGGCCAAGCCCGAGGCGGACGTGAAGCCGGAGGCAGAGGTCAAGCCTGAGGCTGGGCCTGGCGAGAGCTCTGATGCTTCAGCAGGTAAGCCGGAAGCTGATGCCAAGCCTGAGGTGGAGGCGAAGCCCGACGCAGAGGTCAAGCCCCACAAGGGCGCAGATGCTGATGCTGACGTGAAGCCAGCGGTGGAGGCCAAGCCTGGGGCGGAGGCCAAGCCGGAGGTGGAGGTGAAGCCCGACGCAGAGGTAAAGCCCGAGGTGGAGGCCAAGCCGGAGGCGGACGTGAAGCCGGAGGCAGAGGCAAAGCCGGAGGCAGAGGCTGAGGCTGACCAGAGCTCTGATGCTTCAGCAGGTAAGCCGGAAGCAGAGACCAAGCCCGAGGCTGAGGCTGGCGAGAGCTCTGATGCTTCAGCAGGTAAGCCGGAAGCTGATGCCAATCCTGAGGTGGAGGCGAAGCCCGAGGTGGAGGCCAAGCCGGAGGCGGATGTGAAGCCGGAGGCTGAGGTCAAGCCTGAGGCTGGGGCTGGCGAGAGCTCTGATGCTTCAGCAGGTAAGCCGGAAGCTGATGCCAATCCTGAGGTGGAGGCGAAGCCCGACGCAGAGGTCAAGCCCCACAAGGGCGTAGATGCTGATGCTGACGTGAAGCCAGCGGTGGAGGCCAAGCCTGGGGCGGAGGCCAAGCCGGAGACGGATGTGAAGCCCGACGCAGAGGTAAAGCCTGAGGCGGAGGCCAAGCCGGAGACGGACGTTAAGCCGGAGGCAGAGGCTGAGGCTGACCAGAGCTCTGATGCTTCAGCAGGTAAGCCGGAAGCTGATGCCAAGCCTGAGGTGGAGGCGAAGCCCGAGGTGGAGGCCAAGCCGGAGACGGATGTGAAGCCGGAGGCTGAGGTCAAGCCTGAGGTGGAGGCGAAGCCCGAGGTGGAGGCCAAGCCGGAGACGGATGTGAAGCCGGAGGCTGAGGTCAAGCCTGAGGCTGGGGCTGGCGAGAGCTCTGATGCTTCAGCAGGTAAGCCGGAAGCTGATGCCAAGCCTGAGGTGGAGGCGAAGCCCGAGGTGGAGGCCAAGCCGGAGGTGGACGTGAAGCCGGAGGTGGACGTGAAGCCGGAGGTGGAGGCCAAGCCGGAGGTGGACGTGAAGCCGGAGGTGGAGGCCAAGCCGGAGGCGGACGTGAAGCCGGAGGTGGAGGCCAAGCCGGAGGTGGACGTGAAGCCGGAGGTGGAGGCCAAGCCGGAGGCGGACGTGAAGCCGGAGGTGGAGGCCAAGCCGGAGGCAGAGGCTGAGGCTGACCAGAGCTCTGATGCTTCAGCAGGTAAGCCGGAAGCAGAGACCAAGCCCGAGGCTGAGGCTGGCGAGAGCTCTGATGCTTCAGCAGGTAAGCCGGAAGCTGATGCCAAGCCTGAGGCGGACGTGAAGCCTGAGGCGGAGGCCAAGCCCCACAAGGGCGCTGATGCAGAGGCTGACGCTAAGGCGGGCGACACTGAGGCCAAGCCCAACGCAGACGTGAAGTCCGAGGCAGGGGCTGAGGCTGGCGAGAGCTCTGATGCTTCAGCAGGTAAGCCGGAGGCGGAGGACAAGCCTGAAGCAGAGACGATGCCTGGTAAGGGCGCAGCCGCTTATGCTGATGTTAAGGCGGGCGACGCTAAGGCCAAGCCCGACGCAGACGTGAAGTCCGAGGCAGAGGCGAAGGGTGGCGAGAGCTCTGATGCTTCAGCAGGTAAGCCGGAGGCAGAGGCCAAGCCCAACGCAGACGTGAAGTCCGAGGCAGAGGCGAAGGGTGGCGAGAGCTCTGATGCTTCAGCAGGTAAGCCGGAAGCTGATGCCAAGCCGGAGGCGGACGTGAAGCCGGAGGCGGAGGCCAAGCCGGAGGCAGAGGCTGAGGCTGACCAGAGCTCTGATGCTTCAGCAGGTAAGCCGGAGGCAGAGGCCAAGCCCGAGGTGGAGGCCAAGCCTGAGGCGGAGGCCAAGCCCCACAAGGGCGCTGATGCAGAGGCTGACGCTAAGACGGGCGACACTGAGGCCAAGCCCGAGGCGGATGTGAAGCCAGAGGCGGACGTCAAGTCTGGGGCGGAGGCCAAGCCCGACGCAGAGGCAAAGCCGGAGGCAGGGGCTGAGGCTGGCGAGAGCTCTGATGCTTCAGCAGGTAAGCCGGAGGCGAAGGCCCACAAGGGCGCTGATGCAGAGGCTGACGCTAAGACGGGCGACACTGAGGCCAAGCCCGAGGCGGACGTGAAGCCCGAGGTGGAGGCCAAGCCCGAGGCGGATGTGAAGCCTGAGGTGGAGGCGAAGGCCCACAAGGGCGCTGATGCAGAGGCTGACGCTAAGACGGGCGACACTGAGGCCAAGCCCGACGCAGAGGTAAAGCCGGAAGCGGAGGTAAAGCCTGAGGCGGAGGCGAAGGCCCACAAGGGCGCTGACGCAGAGGCTGACGCTAAGACGAGCGACACTGAGGCCAAGCCCGACGCAGAGGTAAAGCCGGAGGCCAAGCCCGAGGCGGACGTGAAACCTGAGGCGGAGGCCAAGCCCGACGCAGAGGTAAAGCCGGAAGCGGAGGCGAAGGCCCACAAGGGCGCTGACGCAGAGGCTGACGCTAAGACGAGCGACACTGAGGCCAAGCCCGACGCAGACGTGAAGCCAGAGGCAGAGGCCAAGCCTGAGGCAGGGGCTGAGGCTGGCGAGAGCTCTGATGCTTCAGCAGGTAAGCCGGAAGCTGAGGCCAAGCCCCACAAGGGCGCTGATGCAGAGGCTGACGCCAAGACGGGCGACACTGAGGCCAAGCCCGACGCAGACGTGAAGCCCGAGGTGGAGGCCAAGCCCGAGGCGGACGTGAAACCTGAGGCGGAGGCCAAGCCCCACAAGGGCGCTGATGCAGAGGCTGACGCCAAGACGGGCGACACTGAGGCCAAGCCCGACGCAGACGTGAAGCCCGAGGCAGAGGCCAAGCCCCACAAGGGTGCAGACACCCACACTGATGGTGCCGATGCCGAGGCAGAGGCCAAGAATGTCCATGCCGACCCGGACCATGCCGTTGCGGAAGCTGAGATCCCGGATGGACGCAAACCTGGACCAAAGTACGAGCTCGCAGATGGAACGACCTATCATGCAGAGGCATCTCCGGAGCAGCTTGCTGACTACCACTCAACGTATGAACGACTGCAGAACGTTCTCGACGACAACGACATCAGGATGCCCGACGGCAGCAAGGCGACCGTTAATGGTGTACGAGAAATTGCTTGTAAGCAAATTGACGAGCTCACAGTTGGGGAAGCGCGTCTGCTGGCCAAAGTAAATGACCTCCGCGCCATCTACCCGCCAGAAGTTATCCAGAAGATTTTGAACCCCAGGTCATTTGTTAAGGACTTTAAGTCCTACCTGGACGAACTGGTATCTCAAGGCAAACTTGACGCCAAGACAGTCGATGAATGGCTGAAAATGTCGGATGAAACGCCAGCTAAGTATGGGACAGGCGCTATGGGGGGATCGGTCGCTGATGCCGCTCAGGTAAACAGACCCCGTTCGGCGTTGGACCTTAATAGCTCCGCCACAGAACCTATGGGGCCTGCCGACTCCCGGGAGGTGCATGGGCTGGATTACAAGGACTCGCCACACTACTTTGGTTACGAAGGGCGAGAGTATACTCCTCTGTCGCAAATTGAGGTGCGAGTAAAAGGTGCCGACCTTGCAGGCAAGGTGCATGTGCCAGATCAGAACCTCCGTGACCTACTCAAGAAGCTGGATGAAATCAAGGGCCTCGACTCCGTGCCGCAGGACGCAAATCTGTGGGAGTCTCTGCCGCCTGAAGTGCAAACCCAGCTTAAACAGAATAGTCCCGGTTTGGTCGATGCATTGGATGGAGAGAATCCTTGGCGAGGTACCGGTTATGCCGGCCCTAAAGGTTCTTCAAAGATCGCAACTCCGGAGCTAATGGTAGACGGGAATCCATTATTAGACAGTCTGAGTGGGGCTGAACTGTGGTCCCGCAAAGCAGATGGCACTCAGTATTTGCTGGCAGTACGCAAAGACGGTGAGTGGGTGTTGGTGGCGTGAGTGTTTTGGCGTCTTTGACTGGTCCGGTGTGGGCTGGTGATTATGCGCGGGTAGTTATGGAGTGGGTGGGTAATAGTGGTCATAGGGTTTTTCCTGAGGGGGTGGTGGCTGCTTGGGAGGTGGTTGATGGTGGGGGTCGGTTGTGGGTGCCTGGGGGTGTGCCTTGTCCGGAGGGGTTTTCTAGGGATGTCTCCAGTGGGGACTGGGTGATGGAGTTGGGGGCCTCGATGAGTGTCGGTGGTTTTTATGCTCGTTCTCGGGGTGTGGTTAATGGTGTGGGTGTTGAGGTGTTGCGGGTGTGGGGTGAGCGGGCTTTGGTGCGTGAGGCGGGTAGTGGTGGTGAGGGTCAGTGGGTTGGGCTGGGTGAGGTGTGTGAGGTGGTTGTGGAGCAGCCTCACAGGCTCGTGCTTATAGATGGCGTGGTGGAGGCTATTACGGGTGGTTTTTGGGAGTCTCGGTGGCGGCGGGTGTTTCCGGTTGGGTTTGATGCTTGGTCTTCTCCGGAGCGTGCGGGTGGTTTAGATTTGGGGGTGTGGTCTTCGTTTTTGCAGGGGCCGGTTCCGGTTAGTTGGCAGACTTTGTTGGTGGTGGAGGGTTTGCTTTATCCGTGTACGCGGGCTCACGAGCCTTACTATCCCGATGGTGGACCTGCGTATTACGTGACTGCCGAAGGGTGGTGTCAGCTCACTGACGAACCAGTGCGTCTACGGCCTATACATTACAACGTGCTCTCACGGGATCGTTCGGTTTTGGAGCCGGGGGTTGAGGGGGTGTTGGAGGTTTCTCGGGTTTCTGCTTTGTGGGGTGGTCGGCGGGTGGAGGTGTTGTATGTGGCGCATGCTTATGCTTATGTGGTTGATTTTGAGGAGAAGGTGCCGCATAGGAGTAAGTTGCGGGTTAGGGATTTAGGGGTTTTGGATGCTTTGGTGGGGCCGGTGCGTTTGGATGAGTTAGAGGATATTCGTTTTGATGTTTATGTGCGTGAGCGTCGTGAGGATTGTGGGTCGTGGGGGTTTATGCGGGTGTGGGGTTTAGATGGTGATTTAGCTCGGGGCTGTAGCGGGAGCGTTCGTATGGAGCGTGGTTGTTGGCAGGCTTGGCCTCGGACTCACACCATCGGCAAAATCGACCACAATAATGAGCTGTAGTGGGTGTTGGTGGCGTGAGTGTTTTGGCGTCTTTGACTGGTCCGGTGTGGGCTGGTAGTTATGCGAGGTTTGTTCTTGAGTGGGTGGGTATTAGGTCTCATAGGGTTTTTCCTGAGGGGGTGGTGGCTGCTTGGGAGGTGGTTGATGGTGGGGGTCGGTTGTGGGTGCCTGGGGGTGTGCCTTGTCCGGAGGGGTTTTCTAGGGATGTCTCTAGTGGGGATTGGGTGATGGAGTTGGGGAGTTCGGCGAGTGTGGATGGTTTTTATGCTCGTTCTCGGGGTGTGGTTAATGGTGTGGGTGTTGAGGTGTTGCGGGTGTGGGGTGAGCGGGCTTTGGTGCGTGAGGCGGGTAGTGGTGGTGAGGGTCAGTGGGTTGGGTTGGGTGAGGTGTGTGAGGTGGTTGTGGAGCAGCCTTACCGGGTGTGTCTTTGGGAGGGGGTGGTGGAGTCTGTGCTTGGGCCTGAGGGGGTGTGGGATACCAAGTGGCGGCGGGTGTTTCCGGTTGGGTTTGATGCTTGGTCTTCTCCGGGGCGTGCGGGTGGTTTGGATCTGGGGGTGTGGTCTTCGTTTTTGCAGGGTCCGGTGCCGGTAAGTGGGCAGACCTTGTTGGTGGTGGAGGGGGTGCTTTATCCGTGTACGCGGTCGCGTGAGCCCGGGTATCCTGATGGTGGGCCTGCGTATTATGTTAGTGCTGAGGGTTGGTGTCATTTGATGGATGCGCCTGTGCGTTTGCGGGCGGTCGACGACTCGGTGTTGTCCAATGATTTGGCGGTCCTGGGGGGGCTTGTTGAGGGGGTGTTGGAGGTTTCTCGGGTTTCTGCTTTGTGGGGTGGTCGGCGGGTGGAGGTGTTGTATGTGGCGCATGCTTATGCTTATGTGGTTGATTTTGAGGAGGGGGTGCGGCATAGGAGTATGCTTCATGTTGGTGATTTAGGGGTTTTGGATGCTTTGGTGGGGCCGGTGCGTTTGGATGAGTTGGAGGATATTCGTTTTGATGTTTATGTGCGTGAGCGTCGTGAGGATTGTGGGTCGTGGGGGTTTATGGGTGTGTGGGGTTTAGATGGTGATTTAGCTCGGGGCTGTAGCGGGAGCGTTCGTATGGAGCGTGGTTGTTGGCAGGCTTGGCCTCGGACTCACACAATCGGTAAAATCGACCGCAGTTAGTTGGCGGGTGTTGGTGGCGTGAGTGTTTTGGCGTCTTTGACTAGTCCGGTGTGAACCGCTCCGGCCTGGGCCGGAACCAAGAGGAGAAGAAGCTAGACTGACGGTGGCTACGAAGCCACTCCCTGAACACGGAATAAGAGGAGCAGTTATGGCCCGCTGGCTAGAGAAGTTCGTGAACTACGAGATGGTTGACCGTTACATGAACGGTGAGAATCTCGTGCACGGCTTCGCCGTCTATGCCGAATCACTGCGCCCCAACGAATCCTCGCGCACCGTGTTCAAGGCCATGTTCATGGAGTGGCCGGTCGAGGAAGACCCCCAGATCGGAGCCATCGCCACCCTGCGCTTCCCCCTAGGCCCCACCGACAAAGCAGTGTCCGCCATGGGAGGCAACACCCTCAAGCACCTAGCCATAACCGGCGGCGACTTCCTACAGCCACCCCCCTTTGACGGACGCGGCATCATCCACTTGCCCGCAGATCCCATCGCCCCACACCTGTATGTAGCCCCGACCATGCTCCGCGCAGGCGCGCAACTCATCAAACGGCATCCTGACGGCTCAAAACCCACCCTAATGGCCACCTACCACGGAGCCATACGCGGCTGGTCCCTACCTGAAGACACCCCCATGACCCGTCCAATCCCCCTGCTCGCCCCCAACACCTTCATCGGCCCTCAAATCCGTGGGCAGGGGATGGCCATGCAGCCGGCATACTTTGAGCTCTCAGATGACAACGAGCTACTAGACGTGTACGCCATCGACGTGGTGGAGGGCAAACTCGGCTACGGGAAGGTCCCCAAAGACGAACTCGCGGATATCGGCTACCTGCAGGTACACACCACCTACAAGGGACTGCCTATGGCAATCGTTGGCCGCGCCGCTGAAGAAGGCGCCTTCCGCGCCATCTGCCTGTCCCACGACGCCTACGCCGCCCAAGAACGCGGCTTCAACTTCGTGGAAGCTGGCGTCTACGAAACCATCATCCCCGGCAAGGAACTAGAGGGCCTGCCCACATACACCCTCAACACGCCCCCCGGCTGGATCAAATCCTGACGCCAGGCAGGCTACCCGAGCTCCCACACCACTACTCCCCAGGCCGCTCAAGGCTGCAGAGACATGCGGTTCCCAGCGGTGACTGCGCTGCGCCCGGCACGCCGCTCACGCCAGCGCACCACCCCCAGCACCGTCAACAGCACCAGCGCATCAACCACCGCCATCGTCGACGCCGTCGCCAGATCCAGCACATAGGCACTCCAGAAACCCAACAGTCCGGAGAAAGCCGCCACTGCCAGACTCACCGCAATCATCTGCGGCAGAGAACGGGCCACCAGCCAGGCCGTCGACGGCGGAATCACCATCAACGCCATCACCAGCACCGCCCCAACCGTGTCAAAACCCACCACCACGGTCAGCGACACCAGCGCCATCAGCCCCAGATCAACCACCCGCACCGGCAGCCCCAGGGTGCGGGCCGTCGTCGGGTCAAAGGTTGCCAGCTTCAACACCGGGAAGCACGCCACCAAATAGCAGGCCGTCAGAGCCAGCACCCCCAGCAGCCGCCACATAGTCGCCGGACCCAAGTCCACCGCCCCATCAAAGATCAGCACATGCTCCGGGGCCAGCGCACGCAGATTCAGGTCGCCAGTGAGCACCGTGTCCTCGCTGATCGCCACATTGGAAAGCGTGGTAGACAGCAAAATTACCCCCAGTGCGAATAGCACCGGGAAGACCAAGCCCTGATCGGCGTCGCCCGCAATCAGCCCGGTAGCGCGCAATCGGTCCGAACCCAGCACCACCACCAAGCCCATCAAACAGGCAATCACAATCATCAGCGGCGAGTGTGTGCTCCCCGAAATAATCGCCCCCACCACGATCCCCGGCAGCACCGCATGGCTCATGGCGTCCACCAGCATGGACTGATGCCGCAACACCAGGAAGGTCCCCGGCAGAGCGCAGGTAACGGAAGTGACTACAGACAGCAAAGCCACAGCAGTCAGGAAAGGCATGAGCCCACCTCCGTTTCAGCCAGCAGGCGACGGCGTTGCTCCGCCTGCGCCCGGCGTCGCTGCAACACGGAACGCTCTGGTGCAGCCAACAGAGAGACAGTCAGCACCACAAACAACACAATCACCACCACCGGGCCGGTGGGCACCTTGCCCAGGTTTACTGCCAAATAGGAGCCCCCCAAGCCACCCAGCCCACCGAAGGCAGCCGAAAGCCCCACCATGGACCACAAGTGCCCCGTCCACTGCCGCGCACCAGCCGCCGGCATAATGGCAAAGGCAATCATCAGAATCAGGCCCACCGCCTTAATACCAATCACAATAGCCAGCGTTGCCGTGCCCAACAGCAGAGGGCTAAGGATCCGCGGTGAGAATCCTGAGGTTGCAGCTAACACCGGGTCAAAGGTGTAAACCTTCAACTCTTTCCAGAACACCAGCATCAGTGCCAGTGCCAAGGCCCCCAGGGCGGCGATGGTGACTAGGTCGTTATTGCTCAAAGTGGCGGCGTTGCCGAACATGTACTTGTCGATGCCCCCACGGTTACGCAGCTTGGAGTGAACGATCACGCGGAACAGCACGAGCCCACCGCCGTAGAACAGAGCCAGGCAGGTAGCCATGGCTGCATCCACCCCTACCCGCGAGTTGCGAGCGATCCAGTTGGCCAGCAACACCGCAGCCGTGGAAGCGATCACCGAACCGATGGTCAACACCAGCATGGAGCGTCCGTCAATCCCCAATAGGGCGGTAGCCACGATAAAGGCCCCGGTTACACCCAAAGCGGCGCTGTGCCCAATAACATCCGAGACCAGTGACTGCTTGTGCAAGTACAAGAAAGCACCTAAAGCCCCGGCGGTGGTGCCCACTGCGGTGGTCCCCACGGCCATAGTCCGATAGGTGTAGCTCTCCAGGAAGTCGCCGGGGGAGACCAGGTTGGGGGCTGCAAGGGCCTCCAATGCCCCGGGGGCTGCGAGTACTTCAGCCAATATGCTCATGACTGCGCCCCCAGGCTCGCGTGGGTCTGATCCTCTGGATGGCTGGAGCCCAGGGCCTCCTGCGTCAGACCGTAGGCGCGGTGCAGGTTGTCATGCGTGAAGGCCTCTTCCAAGGGGCCGCAGGCCACCAGCTCTCCCTGGTTCAAGATGGTTGCCCAAGTGCAGAAGCTCCGCACAGTGGCCAGGTCATGGTGCACCACCACCACCGTCTTGCCTGCCGCCCGCAAGTCCGTGAGCACCTTGGTAATGGCTTTCTCACTGGCTACATCCACACCCGCGAAAGGCTCATCCATGATGTACAGCTCCGGGTCCTGCACCAGGGTGCGTGCCACGAAAGCCCGCTGCTTCTGGCCGCCGGAGAGGTGGGAGATCTGTCGTTCAGCCAGGTCGGTAATGCCCGCGGCCTCCAAGGCGGCATCGACGGCCTCGCGTTCGCGGGCCCCGGGGCGGCGGAACCACCCCAGGCGGCCGTAAGTGCCCATGGTGACGACGTCGCGCACGGTGGTGGGGAAGTCCCAGTCCACTTCAGCGGCCTGTGGCATATAGGCCACCCGACGGCGAGCAGCGTCAAGGCTAGTGCCAAAGAAGCTCACCTGTCCGGTAAGGGCAGGCACCAACTCCATAGCAGCCTTCACCAGGGTGGATTTTCCGGCACCGTTCGGACCAATCACGGCCATGGTATGTCCGGCAGGGACATGCACATCCACTCGTTTGAGGGCCAGGCGGTCTTGATAGGCGACGGACAGGCCGGTCACTTGCAGGGGGTGGGGTGTGCTGCTCTGGGTTGGCACAAAGCTCCTAGGCTCTAGATGGCTTGCGGCGGGCGGATGAGACGGCGAGTGGCAGGGCTGCGCCGTCGAGGTGCCTGCGCCCCGCTGCGCGGTTGGGCAGGTGCAAGCGCAGCGGGGCGCAGGCTGGACGGCCTCCCCGAGAGAACTGGATGGCCGCCGGTCTGCTCAGGCCTTCGGAGTGAGGGCCTCGGCGATGGTCTTGGCGTTGTACTCAAAGACACCTAGGTAGGTGTCCACCGGGGCAGCCTCGCCCAGGGAGTCGGCGTACAGGGGCTTGTCGGAGACCTCAACCTCCCAGCCCTTTGCCTTGACTGCATCCTTGAGGTGGTTGATGGCTTCCGGGTTCTTCAAGTTGTCCTGGAAGATAACCGGCACCTTCTTCTCGGCGATCAGGGCGGCGAGTTTGTCAATATCTGCAGCGCTAACCTCCGATTCGGAAGAAACGAAGTCGGTGGCGTGGATCTCGATGTCGTAGGTCTTGCCCAGGTAGTTGAAGGCGTCGTGGCCAGTGATGAGGATGCGGCTCTCCTTGGGGATGGCCTCCAGCTTGGTTTTAGCGGTGGTCTTAACGTCGTCGATCTTCTTGTTGTAAGCCTCGGCGTTGGCGGTGTAGGTGGAGGCGTTATCCGGGTCGATCTCGGCGAGCTTCTTGGCGCAGGCGGTGACCACGTGCTTCCAGTTGTCGGGGGAGTTCCACACGTGCGGGTCGTGGCCCTCCACTTTGCCGTCCTCCTCCCAGGGGAGCAGGTCAGCTTTGGGGATGGACTCAGCGGCCGCTACCTGCTTGGCGCCAAGCTTGTCCAGCTGGTCCATCATCTTGTGCTCCATGTCGTGGCTGGTCCACAGCACGACGTCGGCACTGCCAAGCTTCTCCGTGTCCTTGGTGGTGAGCTCCTGGGTGTGGGGATCGCCGCCGGGGCCTACCAGCACGGTGATGTCTGCGTCGGGGGCGATGTTCTTGGCGGCGTCGCCCAGGTAGCCGGTGGTGGCGACGACGCTGAGCTTGCCGGACTTTTTGGCAGCGCCGCTGGCGGCGGTGGATTTGGCGGCCTGCTTTTTGCCGGTGGAGCAAGCGGCCAGGGTGGCCGTCAGGGCGGCGGCGCCGGTGAGCAGGGCGAAACGACGGGAGATGAGCATGGGGTCCTCAAGTGTGGGTAGACTGTCCTAACTTTAGGTAGCCTAAGTGCGAGGGGTGGGTGCGATCAACTACTGAGACTCGGCGTCATTAACCAGGAGTCTGCGAATGAATGACTACCTCAGTGGAGAGTGTCACCAGGGCGGCGTCGGGCCCGGCGGTTCAAGCCCAACTGCCGCTCGGCAATCAGCGGCAGGATCAGCCCCAGGCTCACCAAGGCCAAAGGCGTAATGACGTTCAGCGCCAGCTTGCCCCACCAGCCTGCGCTGCCCACACTCAGGTGCGCCGGGATCATCCCCAGCAGGCAAGCCACCACAGTGAAAGCAAAGCACCACACGCCCAGTCCCACCGCCACGGCGTCGTTCTCCACCAGGCGGTACTCCGAGCGGCGGCTCGTCTGTGTGGCAAGCTTGCGCAGCGCGATATACGCCGCAAAGACAAACAGGTAGCGCATCGGCATAACGACGGCGTTGAGGTCCAGCAGATTGCTAAACAACTCGTTTAGCGTCTTCGCCCCGATGGCGGGCAGCAGCGAGATCAGCGCCACCAACAAGGCCGTCAAGCGGTAGCCGTTGACCGGGGCACCATGCTGGTTCACCTGGCGCAGCCTGGCAGGGATATAACGCTCGTCGGCGTCGCACAGCAGCAACCGCAGCGGCGCGTCAATCGAGATCAGCAGCACGGCAGACTGCGCCAGCAGATTCGCCACCGCATAAAGCACCAGGAAGGCATTGCCTACGCCGTAGTAACTACCGAGCTTCTGGAAAGCCAAATACTGACCGTTGGCCTTAAAGTCGGCCAGCATCGTGGCATCCATATGGCTGATGTCAAACATCATGCCCAGCGCCAGCGAGCCCAGGAGCGCCGATCCCACCACCAGCAAGGCCATGAACACCAGGCCCTGGGAGAAACCACGCTGCTTATCCTGCATATTGCTCACATAAGGCGAGATCTTCTCCGCCCCACCGACAGCAAAGAGCAGCATGGCAATAGTGGTGAAATAACCCAGGTCGAAGTCGGGCACATAAGTGGACCAGGAGGTGAGGCGCGGCGCAGCTATCTGGGCTTCGCGAATCACGGGGGCAGCAAACATCAGCAGGATGTACAGGCCACCCATCACCAAAGAGGCCAAGCCCGCCACGGTGCCCAGGAGCTTCACCGCGCGGATGCCACGGGTCGCCAACCAGGCAAAGCCAAAGAAAATCGCTAGCCCCACCAACTGCACCGCCCACACGGGAAAGCTATTGATAGCCCCGCTCTTACCTTCCGCAGCCCAACCCAGGCCGATCAGCAGCGTCTGCGGTTTTTGTGCCAAGTAGGGGATCTGCACCACCCAGTAGGTCCAACCGCACAGGTAGGCCCAGCCGGACCCCAGGGTGGAGCGGATCCAGCTGGCCACCCCCGCTTTGGCCTCGGGGAAGGTAGCGCCCATCTCCCCGACCATCAGGGCATAGGGCAGGAAGTAAACCACCATGATGGACAGCCAGGAGAAGATGACGGCTAAGCCCTGGTTGGCAAAATTGCTGACAACATTGCCAAAACCCCAGACCGCCACAAAAGCCATAAGGGCCAGGTGGTGCCAGGCCAAGATGCGCGGGTTGGGGTCCACCGCGCGGGGCCCGGCCAGATGTGTGCGGGCTCTGCGGGTAGCGGTCCTGGTAGACATCGCTGATCCGTCCTCCTACAGGGATGGGGTCGGGATCGAGTGCAGCCCTCAGGTCTAGGCCGCACTACAAAGGCTATTTGTAGCAAATGATTGCTTTGTTAGGTAATCCGGTCTTCCTTGAGTTTTCCTTGAAACCCCGGGTAAATATCCTCATCGCCTCAGGCCGGACACATTCAGGTTCCACCGTTTACTGGGCTTAGCAGCCCTCAAGCCCCCACCCCAGTTATGCCGAGGGCGCAGGCCGAGCTAAGCCGCAGCCGCCGCTCGCGCTGCCGCCGGAGCCGCCTGCGCAATCTGCTCCAACTCCACCTCACCGTGCGCGGCGGACAGGAACCAAGCTTCAAAAACCGACGGCGGCAGCGCCACCCCCGCCTCCAGGAAAGCATGGAAAAAAGGCTCAAAACGCCAAGACTCCTGCGCCTTGGCCTGCTCATAATCCCGCACGCCCACAGTCGCCGCCTGCTCCCCGAACATGACGGAAAACAGGGAACCAGAACACTGCACCCGGTGCGCCACCCCCGCCTGCGCTAGTGCCGCGCTAACCACCTCAGCCACCGCCTGTGCCTGGGTGGCCACCTGCGCGTAGACGGCGTCGTCGGCCAACTCCAGGGTGGCCAACCCGGCAGCAGTTGCCAGGGGATTCCCGGAGAGCGTGCCCGCCTGGTAAACCGGCCCGGCAGGGGCCAGCAACTCCATGATCTCCGCACGCCCACCCAGGGCCGCCAGCGGCATCCCCCCGCCAACCACCTTCCCGAAAGTCAGCAGATCCGGCACCCAAGCGGCCCGCTCCCGCCAGTCTGCGCCCGGCCAGGACGGAGCCCCCGCCACGGCGACGGCGTCGGGATGCTCCGTGGACCAGCCATCCAGCGCCTCCAGCCCCCAGAAGCCAGCCGGCCCCACCCGGAAACCCGTAAGCACCTCATCGGCAATCATTAGAGCGCCATATGCGGCAGTCACCCGCCGGATCGCCGCGTTAAAGCCCGGGGCGGGCGGCACAATGCCCATATTTGCGGGGGCAGGCTCAGTAATGACAGCGGCAATCTGCTCACCGCGCGCCGCGAAGCACTCCTCCAGGGCAGCGACGTCGTTATACGGCAAGACGATAGTGCAGGAGGTGACCGCCTCCGGCACACCAGCACTTCCCGGCAGGCCCCCGGTGGCCACGCCTGAGCCAGCGGCAGCCAACAGCCCGTCGGAATGGCCGTGGTAGCAGCCCGCGAACTTTACGATCAGGTCCCGGCCGGTGGCTCCCCGCGCCAAGCGGATTGCCGTCATAGTGGCCTCAGTGCCGGTGGATACAAAGCGCACCCGTTCTACAGCCGGGACGCGGCGGCGCACCGCCTGCGCCAGAGCGGTCTCAGCGGCGGTAGGCGCCCCAAAAGACAGTCCCCGGGCGGCGGCCTGCTGCACGGCCTCCACGACGGCGGGGTGGGCGTGACCCAATAAGGCGGGCCCCCAAGAACCCACCAGGTCCACGTAGCTGCGGCCTGCGGCGTCGGTCACCTGAGCGCCAGAAGCCGAGTTGATAAAGACGGGGGCGCCCCCCACAGAACCGAAGGCGCGCACGGGAGAATCCACACCGCCGGGGATGATGGCGCGGGCGGCGTCGAACAGGGCGGCGTTGGTTTGGGTGCTCATAATTCCTCCAAGGATCAGAAATCAGCTCTGGCGCTTAGCCTGGCAGGCGCTCGGCGAGTTCGCGGGCCCAGTAGGTCAGCACACAATTCGCCCCAGCGCGCACGATGCCAGTCACTGACTCCATAATGACGCGCTCCCGGTCAATCCAGCCGCGCTCAGCGGCTGCCTCCACCATCGCATACTCGCCACTGACCTGGTAAGCAGCCACCGGCACGGGGCTTGCGGCGGCAACATCAGCCAACACATCCAGGTAGGGGCCGGCAGGCTTGACCATCACGATATCCGCGCCCTCAGCCACATCCAACAGGGCTTCACGCAAACCCTCACGCCGGTTGGCTGGGTCCTGCTGGTAGCTGCGCCGGTCCCCCTGCAAGGTGGAGCCCACAGCCTCCCGGAAGGGTCCAAAGTAGGCGGAGGCGTACTTGGCGGAGTAGGCCAAAATGCTCACGTCTTCATGCCCGGTGGCGTCCAAAGCCGCACGGATCGCCGCCACCTGCCCATCCATCATGCCTGAGGGGGAGACCATCTGCGCCCCCGCCTCTGCCTGCGCCACCGCCATCGCCTGGTAAAGCGGCAAGGTGGCGTCATTGTCCACCTCCCCGGCGCGCGGGCCGGCGTCGGTACGCAGCACCCCGCAGTGTCCGTGGTCGGTGAACTCGTCCAGGCAGGTGTCCGCACATACCACCAGGGCGTCCCCCACCTCCGCGCGCACGGCTGCCACCGCCTGGTTGAGGATGCCTTCAGCCGCCCAGGCCCCAGAACCGACGGCGTCGCGCTCGGCTGGCACCCCAAATAGGTCAATGGCACTCACTCCGGCTGCCGCGCAGGCAGCCGCCTCCCGACGTATCGAGTCCAAAGTGTGCTGGAACTGGCCGGGCATGGCGGCGATTGGCTGCGGCTCAGTGATGCCCTCGCGCACAAAGGCCGGATAGATCAGCTGGCCAGGTGCCACGCGCGTCTGCGCCACCAGTCCGCGCAGGGCCGGGGTGGCCCGCAGGCGGCGGGGCCGCGTGGTGGGTGCAATCGGCGCGGGCACGGAGCGGTGGCGCAGAAACTCGGCAGCGGAATCGGGGACGGGGCTCATGCCTGCACTCCTTGGTACTCGTAAGCGGCGGCCACTGCGGCCACCAATGCTTCTGCTCTGGGCTTTTGGGCTACCGCGCCGGGCGGGACGGGCAAGCCCAGGTCGCGGGCAACTTGCGCGGAGGGCTGCCCGAGTGTAGCCACTACCGTGCTCACAGGTGGCGTACCCAGAAGCTCCTTAAGTGCGCGCGCCCCTGAACCGGCAGTAACCACTACGACGTCGAAGTTCCCAGCCTGGTAGCGCTCAGCGAGACCCTCCGGCAGGGCGGTAACCGGGACCGTCTGGGTGCTGTAAACCGGCAGCACCTCCACCTGCCAGCCACGCGCCCGCAGGCCCGCAGCCAGCAGAGGACTGGACTGAGCCGAGCCGGGCAGCAGCACCCGACGACTAAGCCCCCGCCAGTCCACAGCCGGGTCCGCCAGCTCCTCCGCCTCCAGCATCCCAGCTGCACTGCCACCAGCCACCAGGTCCACGCGGCGGCCTAGTGCCTTAGCCACCGCCTGTGCCGTCGCCTCCCCAACCACGCCCACCCGCATACTGGTAGCCAGGCCGCTCAAGTCCAGAAAGTCCAGAGTGCGGGCCGAAGTTAGCAGCAGCCACGCAGCCTCCCCCGAGGCCGCTAAGCCCTGGGCACGCTCGCGCACGGCAGCTTCCCCGGGGATAGCACCAGTCAAGGCCACGGCCTCCACCTGGGCTCCCGCGTCTTGCAGCGCCAACGCCAAGGCATCACCCTGGCGCGCCCTAGTCAGCAGCACCCGGCAACCGGAGAGCGCCCGGCTCACGCAGGCTCCCGCGGACCGGCGGCAGGGGATTTAATGGCCCGCAGATCCGCTATCTGCCCAGCGCCCTGCGCCAGCAGTGACTCAGCCGCCCGCAAGCCCAAGGCCTTCGCTGCGGCTGGCTCGCCGAACTCGCGCACGCTCACCTGCCGCGCCCCCTCCGGGGATACCACGACGGCGTCCAGGCGCAGCGCCCCATCCACCATTCGTGCCAGTGCCCCCACCGGGGCCGCGCAACCTGCCTGCAAGCCCGCCAACAAAGCTCGCTCCGCCGTCACCGCCGCCCGCGTCACCGGATCATCCAGCACCGCCAGCGCCGTCGCCAGAGAAGGCATCTGCTCGGCTACCTCCGCACGGCACTCCACCGCCAGGGCGCCTTGCGCGGGGGCCGGCAACATCAGTGGGGCCCCGGTGGCCTCAGCCTGCTCAGGGGTGGCGGCCAGCACCAAGGTGGCATAAGCCTCCAAACCCAGGCGCCGCAACCCCGCCAGAGCCAGCACCACCGCATCCAAGTCCGGCTCACGCGAAGCCCCCATGGGCCCATCCGCACTGACCACCGAACCCACCACCCGAGACAGGCGCGTGGGCACATTCCCGCGCAGGTCCACCAGCTCTAGGTCCGGGCGCAGAGCCAGCAGTTGGGCGGCCCGGCGCGGTGAGCCCGTCCCCACCCGCGCCCCCAAGGGCAGCGCCTCCAGGCCCGGCACACCCCGCGCCACCAATTCCGGGCTCAGACACAGGGCATCACGCGGATCCTCCCGCTGCGGCACGGCTGCAACCGTCAGGCCTGGAGCTGGAGCCGTGGGCAGGTCCTTGCAGGAGTGGACCGCCAAGTCGCATGCGCCAGCCAGCAAGCTCTCACGCAGAGCTGCCGCGAAAACCCCCACGCCACCCAAGCGCGCCAGGGAAGTGGGGTCGACGTCGCCACGTGTGCGTACTTCCACCAATTCCACGTCCAGCGGCACGCCCGCGCTCGCGGCAGCCACCTCCAGCGCCTGCGCCACGGTGTTGGACTGAGTGGTGGCCAGGGCGGAAGCGCGCGTGCCCAAGCGGACCACTTTGCTGTTGCTCATAAACGCTCCTCTTCGACGCCGTCGGCCCACCCGCTGCACGCAGCCTCGCTGGCAGCAGTGGGGGCCGTTGGGTTTGCGGTGCTTGATACTGCGGTTCCAGGCCTGCTTGCGTAAGTGCCCCCATTGGCACCTGCAGGCCTCGGTATCGCAGCCTCTTTGAGGTTACCGGCCAAGCGCGCTGCTTGGGCGCGCGCGTGGGTTACAACTGAGGCAATCCCCGTGCCCGCCACCCAGGCGCCAGTTAGCCCCAGACCCGCTTGGCTTTCTACCCGCGCCACAAGCTGCGCGGCCTTCGCCCGGTAGTCCGCCGAAACCGGCGGCAAGGTGCCATCCCAACGCACCAGCCGATGCTCTAACACCCGCTCAGTTGGAATGCACACGCCAGTCAGTGCCGCCACATCCGCTAGGGCGCCCGCCAAAGTCACCTCGGGGCGCGGTTCACCGGGCCGCCCATAAGACAAGCGCAACGCATGTGTATGCGGGCCGTGCAGGCGCCGCAACTCAGCCCCCACCCAAGGCCACTTCACGCTTAGGTGAGACAAGGCCTTGGCAGCTACGGGAGCGGTGCCCTGGGGGACAGGTGCCACCAACAGCCCCGAACCCACTGGCGCACTGTCCAGTTCCGGGGCATGAGCCACCAGGATAAAGCGGGCAATAGGGGAGCCCTCCGGCACCGATAGGGCTGCCTCCACCCCGGCACCGGCCAGCAGACGTTGCGCCGCTCCTGCCGAACAGGCCAGCACCACCAAGGGGGTGTGCACCAGCTGCGCGGCGCCGGTGGGCACAGGCTCAGCCGAGGGAGTGGCGCCGGGGCCGGTGGGGGTGAACACCAGCTCCCACCGGGCCGGGTGAGCGTCCAAGCCACCTACGCCGTCGGTCAGGCTGGCGCTGTCGCGGCTGAGGCGGCGCAGTTGCTGGGCGCCCGTACGAGTGCGCAGCTGCCCACCAGCTGCCTCAATGGCCTCACGCATGGACTGAGTCAGGCGGCTAAGCCCGCCGACGGTGGTGACATCCACGCTGCGCCCTCCGGTGCGGGCGCGGCGCTGGGCCAAGAGCTCGGAGACGGCGGCCTGCAAACTGCCCAGTCGGCGGGTGGCGGAGCGCAGCCCGGGGGCCACTGTATCCGCTGCGAGATCGGCCGGGTCAGCCGTGTGGATACCCGCCACAATGGGTCGCACCAGGCGGTCTAGCACTGCCTCACCCATGCGGGCGCGGATGAAGGATGCCAGGTCAGCCGGGTCCTGTGGGCAGGTGCCCACCAGCCCACCCAGTTCGCCATCAGTGGCAGCGTGGCAAGCTGCGGCCTGCCCAATCACGGAGACGACGTCGGCAGCCATAGGGCTGGCAGGGATACCCAGAAAAGCATCGGCGGGGAAGCGGTGCAGCGCCCAGGGGCCCGCGCCCAGCGGCGGCAGGTAGAGGCATGCCCCACCCCCAGCAGGGGCAGTAATCTGCAGGCCGCCAGCCTGGGCGATCTCACTGACGGCGGTGCCGCGCAGCACGAAGCCCTCCGCGCCCAGGTCCATAGGCACCCCGGCTACCGCCCCGCTGGCCACCAGCCCACCGGTGTAACCGCGTGCCTCCACCAACAGAGGTTTTAGCCCCTGCTGCACCAGCTCCCAGGCGGCTGCCAGGCCCGCAATCCCTCCACCAACCACGACGGCGTCGTGACGCTCAGGTGCTGCAGTCCCAGTCGCCTCGGACTGCCCGCTCATACGCCCGGCTCCCAGGGCTCAGCGGCAACTTCACGCCAGCTAACCGAGCCGTGTACCTGTGCCACTACGGCGGTCAGCACGGCTGGGTCGGTGGTGGGGGGCACTCCATGGCCCAGGTTGACCACATGCCCGGGGGCGGCACGGCCCGCCTCCAAACAGGCCACCACGGCGCGCTCCAAGGGCTCAGGCCCGGCGGCCAGCAGGGCGGGATCCAGGTTGCCCTGCACCGGGCACAGCCCCGCCTGGGAACGCCCTAAGGCTTCCAAGGCCTCGGCCAGACTGGTGCGGTCGTCCACCCCCACAGCCTGCGCCCCGGCGTCGCGCATATCAGCCAAGATACGTGCCGTCCCAGTGCCAAAGTGGATCAGTGGGGCAGGCTGACCAGTGGTGGGGGAGACCGCCTTGCGTGCGCGGGCGATGGCCAGAGCTGAGTAGGGGGCCACCTGCTCGCGGTAGTCGGTGGGGCAGAGGGAACCGGCCCAGGAATCAAAGAGTTGGGCGGCGCTAGCTCCAGCCTCAATCTGTGTGGCGATGAACTGTCCGGTGAGTTCCGCGCACCAGGTCATGAGGCGTTCCCAGGCGGCGGGGTTGGCGTGCATAAGGCTGCGGGCGGCTAGGTGGTCGCGGCTGGGGCGGCCCTCCACCAGGTAGGCGGCCAAGGTGAAGGGGGCTCCGCCGAAGCCCAGCACAGGGGTCCAACCGACGGCGTCGGCGCTGTGGCGCAGGCCCGCCAGTTCCCGTGCGCTGAGCTCGCGGCCTAGGGGAGTGGTGAATGACGCGGTGGTGGGGGTGGTGGCAGCAGGGCCGGTTGCGGCAGCAAATTCAGCACTGGTGGCGCTCGCGGCGGCGCCCGGTCTGGCAGGGGTGCCCAGCTCTCGCACCACCGCGGCTACTCCCGCAGCTACCGCCTGCACACCTTGGGCCCACTCGCCCTGCCCATAGCGGTGGGCAGTCAGACGGTCTACGGCAGCGGCGTCGCGCACCGGCGAGGCAATGACTGGCCCGACGCCAGGCTCAATGTGCACCTCCACGCCCGCAAGGCGCAGCGGCACCATGATGTCGGAGAAGAACACGGCGGCGTCGACTCCGTGGCGACGCACCGGCTGGAGCGTGGCCTCGGCGGCCAGCTCGGGGCGCAGGCAGACGTCCAGCATGGGGGCGGCGGCGCGTTCGCGCAGGGCGCGGTACTCGGGCAGGGAGCGGCCGGCTTGGCGCATGAACCACACGGGGGTGCGTTCAGGGCGGTCTCCAGCTAGGGCGCGCAGCAGAGCGGGTAGGGGGCGAAGTGAATTAGGTGCGGCCACGCTTTTGGAATACCTCATGAGTGCAAAGAAACTGACAGGGCGTACTGATAAGTGATTGGATTTTCCGAGACGGCGCTTTGGTAAGACAATCCGGCACGCTCCGGCCAAAACCTTTGGGATGCTGCGCAACCTGCCTGGATAGGCTCCGGTGGCACAGCCCCAAGGTGACGTCGTGTGCCGAAAACCCTTGAGCCGTCTGGAATCCATTGTGCCCCGCGCGCCCACAAGTGCTTCAATGCGGGCGCCGTGATCCACCTATTCTCCGCTGACCATCGCACCCACGGGCTTGACGCCGTCGCCCGCCTGGGTGCCGTTACTGCGCGCCTAGGCCCCGACCTATGTGCCGCCATCGACAGCCTGCGTGGCGCCATCGTCCTAGCCACCTGCAACCGCCTCGCGCTGCTGCTCGACGCCGACGCCGCCGCCAGCGCCACCCTGCCCCAGAGCCTCGCCACCTTCCTGGAGCAGCGCGCCGGCGCGCCCGCTTCGGTGGCCAGCACAACCATTAAGCCCCTGCCAGACAGCTCGCGCCTGCCCCTTAGCCACTGGAGCGGGCAGGAAGCCATCACCGAACTCTTCGCCACCGCCGCTGGACTCGAATCCATGGTCGTCGGCGAGCGCGAGATCGCCGGACAGCTGCGCCGCGCCCACCTGGTCGCCACCCGTGAGGGCACCGCCACCGGTGCCCTCACCCGCGTCGTAGAACACGCCTCCGCCACCTCAAGGCGCATAGCCACCCACACCACCCTAGCCGGAACCGGCCGCAGCGTAGTCGCCGTCGGCTTGGACCTGGCTGCCGCCCAGCTCCCACCCCTAGAACGCTGCCGCATCCTGCTGATCGGCACCGGCGCCTACGCTGGCGCCACCGTGGCCACCCTGCGTGAACGCGGCGCCAAAGACGTCGAGATCTACTCCCGCTCCGACCGTGCCCAAGCCTTCGCCGACGGCCACAACCTGCGAGCCCTCAGTGCAGACGCCCTCCCCAAAGCCCTGACCCAAGCCGACCTGGTAATCACCTGCCGAGGCCTTGGCGTCCCCATCATCAGCCCTGAACTCGTAGCCCCCGCAGCCCGCCTGCGCCAGCCCACCGAACCCGCCCTCCTGGACCGCCACGAAGACCCCCGCTCCCCGGCCGAACCCGCCGAACGCCCCCTAGTCATCTTGGACCTAGCCCTACGCCGCGACGTCGACACCCGCGTGGCTGACCTGCCCGGCGTCGCCCTGATCGACCTGGCTGCCGTGCAACGCGCCGTCCCCGCAGCTGCCGCCAAACAAGTGCGGGCCGCCCGCCAGATCATCACCGAGGAAGCCGCTGCATACTCCCGCGCCCAAAGCGGGCGGCGCATGGACCCAGTCATCTGTGAGCTGCGCCGGCACGTCGCCGCCGTCGTAGAGGACGAGGTGACGCGCTTGCGTCCGCGCGACGGCGTCGTTGACGCTGAAGACGCCGCCCGCGCTCTGCACCACCTGGCCTCCCGCCTCCTACACCACCCCACCCTGGCTGCCCGCGACGCCGGTCGCAACGGTCGTCAACAGGAGTACCTAGAAGCGCTCAGCCTGGTGTTGGGCGTGGAGTTGGGGGAAGACCTTGCTTCCACCTGCCCGGTCACCCACACCACCCAAGGAGTGTGCTGATGAATCACGCCGATCCGCTGGCCCCCTACGACGCCGTGCTCGTCCTGTCCTACGGCGGCCCCCAAGGCCCGGACGACGTGCTGCCCTTCATGCGCAATGCCACCGCTGGGCGCGGCGTCCCCGACGAGCGCCTCCTACAGGTCTCCGGCCACTACGCACGCTTCGGCGGAATCTCCCCGATCAATGCCCGCAATGCCGAGATGCTCCAGGCCCTGCGCGCCGAGCTGCGCCGCCGCGGCTCCCACCTGCCCGTAGTAATCGGCAACCGCAACTGGCACCCCTTCATTTCCGAGGCCCTGCGCGAGTTGGCCAATGCCGGAGCCCGCCGCATCCTCACCATGACCACCTCCGCCTACGGCTCCTACTCCGGCTGCCGCCAATACCGGGAGGACACTGCCGCCGCCCTGGAGCTCTTGGCCACCGGCACCGACGGCACCACCGGCCAAGGCTTTGAGGCCGACGCCGCCGCCCGCGTGGGTGGAGCCGGAGGCGCGCCCGTGGAACTGGAAGCGGACAAAACCCGCCCCTTCTACAACACTCCCGGCATGCTGGCCGCCAATGTGGACGCAATCGTGACCGCCTTCGAGGAACTGGTGGCGCAGGGCGTGCCCGCCGACGGCGTGCGCCTGGTCTTGGTGACTCACTCCGTGCCCGTTGCCATGGAGGAAGGGTCAGCGCCCAGTGGCGGCCTGGGGGCAGCACCCTTGGCTACCATCCGCGCCGCTCGTTCCTCGCAGCGCTCCCGCCAGCCCCACCACGCCTGCGGGCACAGCCCCCAGACCACCACACCCGAACTGGCCCAGGCTGAACCTGGCGTCGCGGCGGATCTGTCCACGGAGATCAGCTACGTCGAGCAGCACCGGCGATTCATCGAAGTGCTGGTGCCGGAAGTAACCCGCCGCCTAGGATTGGCCCGCACACCCGAATATGAGCTGGTCTATTGCTCCCGCTCAGGGCCACCCCAGGCCCGCTGGCTAGAGCCCGACGTCAACGATCACCTGCAGGCCCTAGCTGCGGGCAAGCTGAGCGATGGCCGCCCGACGCGCGTACCTGCCGGCGTCGTCGTCGCCCCAATCGGCTTCGTGGCCGACCACATGGAGGTGGTCTTCGACCTGGATACGGAAGCCAAACAGACCGCCGCCGACCTGGGCATCCCCTACGCGCGCGCCGCCACCGCCGGGACGCACCCGGCATTCATCAACTCACTGGCTGAACTGCTGATGGAGCGCGCCGCCGCCGCCCGAGGTGAGGAAGTCACCCCCAGCTCCACCACCGGCGCAGGCCCCTTCCACACCGTCTGCCCTGAACAGTGCTGCCGCTCCGGCGCGGGCAGCCACCCGCAGGGTCATCCCGGCCCGCCCCACACAGACCATCAGCCAGCCAAGTAACCAGCACACTGAAACCAACAACGGAGGTAAACACATGTCCGAAACCCCACAGCACCACACCGCCCACCCCGGCGCCCCCGAGACTGACGAGAACGGTATCCACCGCTTCAATGACGAGGTTCGCCGCCCCCACCACGACCCGCGCGACGCCACCAAGGTGGACTTCGACGCCGTCAACAACCAGAACCACTACGCGCTTTTCGCCGTATTCCGCCTCCAAACCCCCCTGCCGGGCCTGGAGGATGTGCGCCGCAAGCTCATCGGCGAGTCCACCTACTTCGTGGAGCAGTCTGAGGTGACCACGCGCGGGTGGTACGACGTCGCTGGGCTGCGTTCGGACGCCGACCTCCTGGTTTGGTGGCTCGACGACGATCCCGAAAAGCTCATGGACGCCAACCATCGCCTGCGCGCCTCCGCCCTAGGGCGCTATCTGGAACCCGTCTGGTCCTGCATGGGCCTGCACACCCCCGCCGAGTTCAACGCCAAGCACATTCCCGCCTGTTTTGGTGGCGTGGCGCCCCGCGACTGGCTGATGGTCTACCCCTTTGTGCGCTCCTACGACTGGTACCTGCTGCCCGCCGAGGAACGCTCACGGATTATGGCTGCGCACGGACGCAATGGCTTCTCCAAGTACCCCGACGTCAAGGGCTCCACCCTGGCGAGCTTCGGCATGAGTGACTACGAGTGGATCCTTGGCTTCGAAGCGGACAGCCTGGATCGCCTAGAGGGCGTTATCCACCACCAGCGCTACACGGAGGCTCGGCTGCATGTGCGCGTAGATACCCCCTTCTACACAGGGGTGCGAGTCAGCCCAGCGGAGTGGGCTGAGCGCCAGCCGCGCGCCTGAAGGAGACAAGGAGACTCCATGACGACGACGCCCCCGGCCACCGCCACCCGCCCGGGCCGGCCTGTGCGCCTGCCCCATCATGACCCCGCGCAGCGGCCCATGCTGGTCACCTGGGAATCCACCCGCGCTTGCCAGCTGGCCTGCCGCCACTGCCGCGCTAAGGCCAGTCCCCTGCGGGACCCGCGCGAACTCAGCACCGCTGAAGCCAAGGCGCTGATGGATGAGGCCTCAGCCTTCGGTAAACCCGCCGTCATCTTCATCATCACCGGTGGAGATTGCTTCGAGCGGCCCGACCTGGAGGAACTAGCTGCCTACGGCAGTAGCCTGGGCCTGCATGTGGCGGTGGCCCCTTCCGGCACGGACAAGCTCAACAAGGAGTCCCTGGCCAAGCTGCAGCAGGCGGGCGTCAATGTCCTGTCCCTGTCACTCGATGGTGCCACTGCCGCCACCCATGACGCCTTCCGGGGGGTTGAGCGCACCTTCGACCGCACGGTGGCCGGGTGGGAGGCGGCCCGCGAGCTGGGCATGAAGGTGCAGATCAACTCCGTGGTGGCGCGGCACAATGTGCACGAGCTGCCGGATATCGCCGCCCTGGTGCGCGAGCACGGGGCCATGACCTGGTCCGGCTTCCTGCTGGTGCCCACCGGCAGGGGCGTGGACCTGGGCAGCCTGGATGCCCAGGAGATCGAGGACGTCCTCAACATCTTCTACGACATGGGTGAGTCGGTCCCCGCCAAGACCACGGAGGGCCACCACTTCCGCCGCGTCTCCCTGCAACGGCACGTGCTCGCCCAGCGCGGCGTCGCCGGTGAGGAGATGGAGGCGGTCATGGGGCTGGGACCCCTGTACCGTCGGCTGCGCGAGCGGGTGCGGGAGCTGGGGCTGGACCGGGCCGGACGGCGCCGTCGCCCACCGATCAACGTCAGCAGCGGCAACGGTTTCGTGTTCGTGTCCCACGTGGGCGACGTGACGCCCTCAGGCTTCCTGGAGAAGGCCGCCGGGAATGTGCGCGACTCGTCGCTCACGGAGATCTACCGCAGCAGTGAGGTCTTCACCGGCGTGCGGGACGCGTCCTTGCTGCAGGGCAAGTGCGGGGCTTGCGAGTACAAGCGGGTCTGCGGTGGCTCGCGGGCGCGCGCCTTCAACACCACCGGTGACCTGCATGCCGAGGAGCCCCTGTGCGCCTATCGGCCCGGCAGCTTCCCCTACGCCGACGACGTGCGTGCCCTGCTCAGTGGCGGGGCCGCGCGGCCGGTGCCGACGGCTGCTGCCCAGGCCTGCGTTTCTCCCTTTCGGACAACGTAGCGCTTTTCGGACAACCCAGGACCGGTTCTATGGTTGTCCGAACGTACCCAGGTTGTCCGAACGTGGGTAAGTGGTCAGCGGGAAGCTCGGTCCCCGCGGTTCAGCGGCCCAGGCGCACCGCTGCCGGATCGGCCAGCCAGGCCTGCGCGGAGGCGATCCGGCCCCGGGAAGAGTCCGCCAGTGGCTCGGGCAGTGCGTCGACCGCGAACCAGCCGACCTCGGTGGACTCCTCGTCCCCCACGTGGGTGGCCGCCACCTGCTCTTGATTCGCGCGCCCCACCAGGTTGATGTCCATGAAGGTGCAGCGGTCGCCGTTAGGGAAGGCCATCTCGCCACCGGCAACCACCCCGCAGAGGCCTAACACCTCTGGGTGCACGCCGGTCTCCTCCAAGCACTCGCGCAGAGCGCAGGCCACGGGCTGCTCGCCCGGCTCAGGGATGCCAGAGATCACTGCCCACAGCCCATTGTCACTGCGACGCCCCAGCAACACTCGCTCCGCCTCGTCGAAGACCACCAGGCTGATGCCTGGTAGCCACAAGGGGTCATGTCCGATCTTTGTGCGCAGGGACAGGATGAACTCCGGAGTGGCCATGGCTGCAGCCTAATTCCGCCGGGCTATGAACCAAATTACTAGAGCATTACTTAAGTGTGTCATGTTATGGTTAATTCAGTAATCGTATACGGTGGAGAGGGCTTGTGACCCAGATGCTTTCGCAGATTCTGACCATGCGCATGGGGCTCTCCGCAGCCATCTCAGCGCCCACAGGGCTTCTCCCGCGGCAGCTTTCCGGTAACCACTACGCTGCGGGTGCCATAGTCCTGGTGACGGTGTTGGCGATAATCGCCTTGCGAGGCAGTCGGAATCCGCGGCGCAGAAGGATGTGGTCCCTAACCATAGGTCTGGCGGCAGCCCTCGCCGTCGTCGCGGTGGTCAACCTGGGGGCCCTGGGGCCGCAGCCAGTGCGGGCAGCAGAGCCTGTCACTGGCCAAGGCGAGATTTCCGCGACCTCGATCGCCGCCTCGGAAGCCACGGGTCAGCGCGTCGGTGACGAGGGAATGGTCTTGGCTGAAAACCGCGACCACTTCCTCCCACTGCCTGCCACTACCAAGCAGATCAATGTCTTTGGATGGTCCTCCACAAACCCCGTCACCGGTGGCACCGGTTCGGGGGCCTCGGACACCTCAGGAGTGACCGATGTATACAGGTCACTGCACGATGCGGGCTACACCACTAACAACCAGCTGGAAAGCATGTACCGCGATTACCAGGCCTCCCGCGTGCTCGTCACCGCAGGCAGCGGACGCACCGACTCCAGCCTGCCAGAGCCGCCCGCCACCAACTACACCCCTGAACTCCTGGCAGCTGCGCAGTCCTTCTCCGACACCGCCCTAGTGGTCATCTCCCGCTCTAGTGGAGAGGGCCAGGACCTGCCCACGGATATGAAGGCTGTAGCCGACGGCACCTGGGCCGCCAAAGCCCAGCAGATCGCCGGTGGTGCCAGCCAGTTCATCTACTACGACACCGAATACAAGAACAACGGCCCTTACGACGACTTTGAGAGCGGGGAGCACTACCTGCGGCTGTCCCGCACTGAGAAAGACATGCTCGGCATCGTCAACTCCCATTTCTCCAAAGTGGTGGTGCTGGTCAACTCCAACAGCACCATGGAACTGGGCTGGCTGGACACCTACCCCTCCATCAAGGCGGTGCTCCTCTCGCCCGGCACCGGCGCCAAAGGCATGGGAGCCCTGGGGCGGATCCTCAACGGCAGTGCGAACCCCTCCGGCCGTACCGCCGACACCTTCGTCAACGACCTGCGCGCCACCCCCGCCTACAACAACTTCGGCGGCTTCCAGTACAACAACGTCTCCGACCTGACCCAGGCATACACCGCCGCTGACCCGAACTTCGCCGGGGTCCTGGGGCGCGTCTCCTACAACGAGGGCATTTACGTCGGCTACCGCTACTGGGAGACGGCCGACGCCGAAGGCAACATCGACTATGAGCAGCAGGTCCGCTACCCCTTCGGCTACGGTCTGTCCTACACCAGCTTCAAGCAGCAGATCACCGGCTTCAGCGCTGCCGACGACGACGTGTCCCTCACTGTCCGCGTGAAGAACACCGGGCAGGTGTCGGGCAAGGAGGTCGTCCAGCTGTACTCCACCCCGCCCTACACCAACGGCGGCATCGAGAAGTCCGCCGTGAACCTGGTGGACTTCGCCAAGACCAAGCTGCTCGCGCCCGGGGAGTCGGAGGATGTCGCCTTCACCGTGCCCAAAGAACAGCTGGCCTCCTACGACTCCTCCCGCCTGAAGACCACCAAGGGCGGATACATCCTGGAGGCAGGCGAATACACGATTTCTGTGCGCGCCAATTCCCACACCGTCCTGGACTCCCGCAACTTTGAGGTGGCCGACGACGTCGACTACTCCCAAACCGGCCGCGCCTCCGATCGCACCCCCGCGACCAACCGCTTTGAAGCAGACTCCAACGGTGGCGTCACCTACCTGTCCCGCGCCGACCACTTCGCCAACTACCAGCAGGCCACAGCCGGACCGACCGAGGCGGACCTGACCATGAGCCCGCAGTTGCGCGAGCGCATAGACACCTACTCAGTGGCACATTACGATCCCTCAGCGCACCTGGACTCCGAGGCCACTATGCCCGTCACCGGTGCAGCTGCCACCCTCAAACTCGGGGAGCTCAGGGGCCTGCCCTACGACGATCCCAAATGGGAGCAGTTGCTGAACCAACTGACTGTGGAGGAGATGAGCCAACTAGTTGCTATCGGCGGTTTCAAGACCGCAGCAGTGCCTTCGGTAGGTAAACCGGAGACCTTCGACACTGATGGCCCAGCCGGACTGCGCGACCCGATCCAGGGTCGCCAGGGCACGGCCTTCCCCACTGAGGTACTAATCGCCCAGACCTGGAATCAGGAGTTGGCCCGTGAGGTAGGGGAGCGGATCGGGCAGGAGTTTGCCGACGCCCATATCTTCGGCTGGTACGGCCCGGGCATGAACACCCATCGCACAGCCTTCGGAGGGCGCAACTTCGAGTACTACTCGGAGGACGGCGTTCTGTCTGGTCGGATCGCCTCCGCCACCGTCAATGGGGCGGCGCACCACGGCGTCTACGCCTATATCAAGCACTTCGCCCTCAATGACCAGGAGACCAACCGCATCTCCTTGCTGCAGACCTATGCCAATGAGCAGACCATTCGCGAGATCTACCTGCGCCCATTTGAGATCGTGGTCAAGGGCTATGAGAAAGGCCAGCCCCAGGCCGTCATGTCTTCCTACAACTACATCGGCACCCGTTACGCCGGCGCCAACCCCGAGCTGTTGAACGGGGTACTGCGTGGCGAGTGGGGCTTCACCGGCATGGTCCTGTCCGACTGGAACGGCTCCTACGGTTACCAGCAGACCACTGACAGTGTGCTCAACGGCAACGACACGATGCTCACCATCGTCCCGCAGCCGCGCGCGGCCGTGGAGCGGACCGACTCGCCCGCCGTCGTGTCAGCGCTGCGTCAAGCCTCCAAGAACATCCTGTACACGGTGGTCAACTCCGGGGCCTACCAGGTGCCGGAAGGGGCGCCCGAGTAGCTCCGAGTAGCGCTGGGCGCACCCGCTCAGCGCGGTCGGGAGATGGCAACCTCGCGGGCCCGCTCCGTCATAGCGGCCAGGTCTACCGGGGCAGCGGGTGCCAAGGCATCCAGCGGCGCCGGGTCCCAGCTGCCACCCGCATGCAGCACGGCCTGCTCCAGCAGCCAGTCCGCCACAGTCGGGTTCTTGGGCAGCAGCGAACCGTGCAAGTAGGTGCCAATCACCTTATGCACCCGCGCGCCCTCCAGCCCGTCCTCACCATTGTTGCCGTCCCCGGAGCGCACCTGGCCAAAAGGCTTAGCTCCCGCGCCCAGGCGGGTGATGCCTGAATGGTTCTCGTAGCCGACCACCTGGCCAAAGCCCTCCGCATCCAGCACGATATTGCCGATCATGCGGCGTGAACCGCCCACGGTCTCCGCGTCAAGCAGTCCAATCCCGGGGATTACCGAGCCTTCAGAAGTCACAAAGCGGTGCCCGAAAAGCTGGTACAGCCCACAGATCACCAGCATGGGCACGCCCGCCTGCGCCCACTCGTGAATGCGGGGACCCACCTGCACCAGGTCCTGCTTGATGCGTTCCTGGCCGGAGTCCTGCCCACCGCCGCCGACCACCAGGTCCACGCTCTCAGGCAACTCATCGCCAAGGTCGTAGGAGCACAGCTCCACGTCATAACCCGCCCAGTTGGCGCGTCGCAGCAAGGTCAGGGTGTTGCCCCAGTCGCCGTAGATATTCATGTCTCGCGGGTAGAGCTGCGCCAGGCGCAGGCGGCCACGAGCTCCGCCGTCGATTTGGGTGGGGTGCAGGACGGGGGCACTCACTTCATGACCTCCTCGACGTCGGTTAGTTCAGCCAGGCGGGCACGCAAGGCCAGCATGGCGGTGTAAGTGGTGAACACCCGCACCGGCTGGTCCTGGGCTGCAGCCCGCTTCCGCAGGTATTCCAAGGCTTGGTTTAGCTCCGGCTCCACCGTCTCCACGGCGACGCCGTCGTAGCGCAGCCGCAGGGCCATATCCCAACAGCGCACGCCAGTCACCACGGCCACGCCCTGCTCCCGCAGGGCAGAGAAGTCCACATCCCAGAGCCAAGACATGTCCCGGCCATCCGCGTACTCGTCATTAATGGCCACCATGACGGTCTCCGGACCACCCGCGCGCACCGCCTGCTCAGCCGTCAGCAAGCCCATGCGGAAGCCAGCCGGGTTCTTAACCAGGGAAAGCTCCACGCTGCGGCCGTCAAGCTGCAGCACCTCCCCGCGCCCGAAAGCCGCCTCCACTTTGGCTAGGGCAGCCAGCAGGGGCCCCAACTCCGCTTGCTCACCGAGCACTTCCAACACTAGGGCTAGGGCGGCGCAGGCGTTGAGTTGGTTGTGCACGCCGGGGATCGTGAAAGAGACCTCGTGCGGGGTGCCATCCACGCTTACGACGGCGTCGCGGCCACGCAGGGACTCCAGGCGTACACGCGGCGGTGGACACAACCGCACCCGCTTAGCCCGCGGGTCCGTAGGAGCGGTGATGCGAGCCACGGCCGCCTCAGCCTCTGCCTCGGGGTCCGGGGTGGCCTCGTCGGGGTCAGCAGTGCTGTGGCCGGAGCTGGCGCCAAGGCGCAGCTCGTCGTCGGAGAGGAACAGGTCGCGCAGTTCCGTCCCGACCCCAAAGGAGGCGAGGCGGGAGGTCAGGTGGCGCAGGAAGCGGTTGGCAGACAGGCGCGGGTCATCCGCGTTGACCACCACCACCTCACTGGTGGAGCGGGCCACCTTGTACAGCAGGGAGGCGGTGTAATCGATCTCCCCAAAACGGTCCAACTGGTCCCGCATGACGTTGAGTAGCAGGGCGGCGCGGGGGCGCACCCGCTGGATAAAGCGAACGGCATGCGCCTCGTCCAGTTCCAAGACGGCGACGTCGGCGTCGACCCGCCCACCAGAGTCCACCTCCGTGAGGAGCGAGGCCAACACCCCGCGCACAAAGTTAGAACCGGTGCGGTTGGTTAGAACCTTTAGGCCTTGGCTGCTCAGAAGCTCGACCACCATCTTGGTGGTGGTGGTTTTGCCGTTGGTGCCGGAGACGACGATTACCCCCAGCGGCAGCTGGTCCAGGGTGCGTTTCAGGAAGCCGGGGTCGGATTTCTCCATGACTAGGCCTGGCAGGGCCGTGCCGCCGGTGCCTCCTGCGCGTAGGCGGGCGGCCTTGCGGGCGGCGCGGCCAAGGGCGACGGTCAGGCCCGAGCGCATGGAAGCGGCTGCAGACAGTGGCATGGCGGCTCTCCTGGCGACGACGACGGGTCGCCCCAAGTCTATGGGCACTGACCCCGCTGTGCCGCGCGGGGGAGCGGCCTGCGTGCCGTGGTTTTATGGCCGGGGCGCGGGGTGGACCGAGTCGGGGTTTGTGTGGGCTGGGCGTGCGGGGCTAGGTCCTGCCGGAGTGCACTTAAGCCTCCGGGGCCACCACGCGCAGCACTCCTGGCTCCACCTCGACCTCCAAACGCCGCACCTGCCCGGCAGTGTCGCCGTCGATCTCAAATGGCACGGGCTCGGCCGTCTCAATCACCACGCGCCGAGCACTTGCCAGCGTGAAGCCCTCCAAGGCGCGTCCCGTGAGGATATGCGCCCCCAGGCGCGCCCAGTCGGTGACCCGCTCCGGGCTGGCCAGCAGCAGGTCCACTTGGCCGTCGTCGGGCGTGGCCTGCGGAAACAGCGTGATACCGCCCGTGATCGTGCCGACGTTCCCCATCAGCACCATCACGACCTGCTGCTCCTGCGCAGGCCCATCATCCAGGGTGACGGTGGCCTTGAAAGGTTTGGGCACCGCGTTGGCGACGGCAGCCACCGCGTAGGCGCCCGAACGAATCACCTTCTTGAGGTCGTCGTGAGTGTCCGCCATGATCCGCGCATCCAAGCCCAGGCCCGCCATCACCACAAACCGCGCCTGCATGGTCTGCCCGTTTTGGTCTTCTGCGCGCAGCTTCACGACGTCGATCGTCCGCGCCCGCCCAGATAAAGCCAGGCGCAGCGCCGAATCAATATCCAGCGGTATGGAGAGGTTACGGGCCAACAGATTACCGGTGCCCGCAGGCACCAAGGCGACGGCGGTGCCGGTGCCCACCAAGGCCGTGCACACCGAACGCACCGTGCCATCTCCGCCGACCGCGAGCACTAGGTCCACGCCCTCGTTCAGGGCTCGCTTGGCGGCGTGCGCACCTGCGTCCTGCGGCGTCGTCTCCAACCAGAGGGTTGGGTCCCAGCCAGCCCGCAGCACCTCCGCCTCTACCCGACGGCGCAGCAGGGACAGGTCAGCCACCTTCGTGGGGTTAAGGATCACGGCGGCGCGCTTGCCCGCGCGCCTATCCGGCAGGCCGAAGCGTGCCCAACCGGAAAGGATCGACTCCACCCCGCCAATGAACAGGCTCAGGTTCACCACCGCGCTTCCCAACAGCACACCACCGAGCAGATCGCTGGGGCGGGCCATGCCAGTGGACCACTGGACCAGGCCGGTTAGCGCCACAGCCCCGAAGGCGGCGAGTATCCGCCCCAGCACGGAGACCTGTGGGCGGCGGTGGGCGCGGGTCAGGGTGACCAGCACCCAAGAGCCCAACAGCACTGCGGTGATATGGCCATTGGGGAAGGAACCTGGCAGGTAGTAAGAGATTGAGTCGGCGAAGTGCAGCTGGGGGCGCGGGCGGTTGATTGCCGCAGCGATGGCCAGCTGTAGCGGGATGCCGGCGGCAGAGAGCGTCAGCGCCACCGCCAGGCGCCGCATCTGCTGCTGGAAGCTCAAGATTGCAGCCACGATGATCGCCGTCAGGATCACCAGAGGATGCGTGAGCAGGCTCAGCGCCTCAGTCACCTGGCCAACGGTGGAGCGGGAGGTGAACAGAATCTTGCGAGAGTTCGTGTCCTGACTCAGCAGCACCCCAGAGAGCATTAGGACCGTAACTGCCATAAAGCCTAGGAAACTCAACCCGGCCAAAGCTGCTTCCAGACGCGGACGCCGCATCTGGGGGCTTGGCGCGGGCGATGTTTGTGGCATGTGAGGGCAGGCTCCTAAGCGCAGCAGGCTAAATCTTTGCGGTCAGCCTAGCGCCGGCTGCTCCCACCAGCTGCATGAGTGCTCTACCTGAGCAGATTTTGTACTACAATAATGGAGTACAAAATAAATGAACGGGAGTGAGCGTGCGGGTACGAGTGCATCCGAGGGTCACTGCTCGGCATCCTGAGGTCACTGCTTTGGATGTGGTTGAGGCGTTTGAGGGCACGCTGCGATCCAGAGCACGTGACACTCACCCGGTGCAGTGGGTTGGGGTTGGAACGGACGCTAGCGGACGGTTGTTGGAATACATCGCGGTGGAAGATGAGCCTGATGGCTGGCTGGTCTTCCATTCCATGCCAGCGACTAAGAAGGTTCTCGTCGAGGTTGGACTAAGGAGGTAGCCAGATGGGCGAATACAGTGATGTGAACGGAGTCCCGTTCACCGACGCAGATATCGAGCAATGGGCTGCCGAGGCGGAATCCGAAGCGGGCTACACCGGCAAGCATCTGGGTCCTTCGGTGCCCGGGCGCCCCATCAGCGTGGGTGCGCAGGCGCGCCCATTTACGCTCCGCCTTGATGTGGTGCGCCGAGCAAAACTCGACGAGGCTGCGCGGGAGCGCAATATCACGCCTTCACAGATGATGCGCGAACTCATCGACGCCCTCTAAGCAAAAAGTCTCAGGATGCTAAAGCATCCTGAGACTTCTCGTCGTCGGGGTAGTCGGCCGGGCGGCCTGTTACCCCTTCCTCCTCAAACACCTCATGAGCGAGCTCATGGGCGTTCTCGTCGTCGGGGTGGCGGGATTTGAACCCACGACCTCTTCGTCCCGAACGAAGCGCGCTACCAAACTGCGCCACACCCCGAGTGCAGCGGTGGCAACTATAGCCACTGGCCCTGCCCCTAGGAAATCCAGGGGGGTGAGTGCTGCGTCACCCAGCTAATCACCCAGCCAACCAACCGCGCCAAACACAGGCACAAGCGCTCACGGCAGACGCCCCAACTCAGGCTGGAGCAGCCACCAATGTCAGCAGCGTCGCCTCCGGACGGCAGGCAAAACGCACCGGCGTAAAGGGGCTAGTCCCCAAGCCCGCACTCACATGCAGCAGCATGTCATCCGCGCTCGCCACGCCCTCACCGTGGCCCCCGGGCACCAGCTCCCCCGGCCACGCTGAAACCCCAGAGGCCCGCGAACGGTCCAGGTCGCAGTTAGTCACCAGGGCCCCATAGTGCGGCAAACACAACTGGCCACCATGCGTATGCCCAGCCAGCAGCAAGTCGACGCCGTCGGCCCGCATCGCGTTCAGCACCCTCTGATAAGGAGCATGCGCTAGGCCCAAGCGGAAGGGACGCCCGCTAACCGAACGCAGCGGAGCGTCGCCGTCGCCAGCAATCGCGCCGTCAGCAGTGCCACCGCTGGCAGCGCCGTCAGCAGTGTCCGCCTCTGGCGCCGGGAACACGTCCTTATCCACGTGGGCGTCATCCACCCCCACCAACTCAAGGCTGCGACCGCCAAGCAACAGCTGCCCGCGCACATTAGTCAGGTCCACCCAACCGGCTTCAAGCTGGAACTGGCGAATCTCTTCATGCGGCAGCTCAGCCCGCTCGGCCAGCTCAGTTGGCTCATCAGCTGTGCGCGGGTCCGCCCGCAGGTACCTGGCGGGCGACTTAAAAACCGTGGTGTGGTAGTCGTGGTCACCCAAAACGAAAGCCCCGGGGAAAGCCGTCAGCGGCTCCAGCGCCTCCCGCAGATTAATCAGTCCGTCCGCAAAGGCCAGGTTGTCGCCGGTGTTCACCACGACGTCGGGGCGCAACTGAGCTAGATCTCGCACCCAGTCCACCAGCCACTGGCTGTTAGCAGACAGGTGCAGGTCCGACAGGTGCAGGATACTAAGCGGCTGCTCACCGGGAGCCAGGCAAGCCAACTCCACTCGGCGCAGCACCGGACGCCGTGCCTCCACCAGAGACCATCCGAGCGCCCCCAAGCCCAGCCCTGCCAGGCCGCCGAGCGCACACAGCACCCGGCGGGACCTGCGGCTCACTTCTCGGCCTCTTCACGCAGCCGGGTGATGAGCTCATCCAGACGCGCCTCAGCCTCCGGAGTCAAACCAGAACTAGACCGGGAGGCTGAGCCAGCCGAGGAGGCATCAGCCTGAGACGCCGTTGACGCTGCGGCTTGATTGTCAGGGCTGTCCGGGTCCTGGCTTAGCGACTTCTTGTCGCCCTTGTCATTCTTCTGGCCCGGCTGCGGCTGGGTAGGAGCGGGCTTGGTGCCCAAGTTGGCGCCAGCAAAACCCTGCACCGGCTCGTTCTGCATGGCGTTGACCATGTAGTCATGCCACAGCGGAACCGAGATGGTGTTGCCGTAGACGATGTCGTAGTACCGTCCGCCGATCCACTGGTAGCTCAGCGAGTAGGTGCCATCCGAGTGACCAGTCCAAGCGGCGGTGGACAGCTGGGGGGTGTAACCCACGAACCACGTGTGCTCAGAGTTGTCCGTAGTACCGGTCTTGCCGGCCGCCACCCGGCCCGGTAGGGCGCCAGCGGCCGCCGTTCCAGAGCCGGAGAACACGGCGGTCAGCGTGGCGTTCACTTGGTCGGCTACGCGCTGCTCAATCGCCTGAGCGCAGTTGGCACTAGGCACCTGCAGAGAGTTACCGGCCTTATCCGTAATGGAGTCGATGGCGATGGGCGTGCAGTACACGCCGCGGGCCGCAAAGGTGGCGTAGGCATTGGCCATGGTTAGCGGCGGGGTGTTCATGGAGCCCAGGATGATGGCGGGCAGTGGCTCAAGCTCAGTGCCGTCGGCCTTCTTAATGCCCACGCTGGCAGCCAGTTTGGTGACGTCGCAGATATCCATCCGGGTCAGCATCTCCGCGAAGCCCACGTTGATGGACTGGACGGCGGATTCATAGACGCTGCGCTTGCCGCTTTCAGAAGGAAGCACGTTTTTCACCGGCCACGGTTCGACGACGCCGGGGCCACCGCAGATCTTCCACTCGCTGCTGTTAAAGGTGCGCGGGGTTGTATTTAGTACCTCATGTGCCGAGCGACCTAGCCGGTACCACTCAGCTAACACGAAAGTCTTGAACACCGAGCCGGGCTGGAAACCGTTAGAAGTAGTGCCCTCGTGGGCGGCGTCGGCGCTGAAAGAAATCTGCGTGGAAGTGTCTCCGGGCTGCTGCGGATCACCAAAGGCGGTGTTCTGTGCCATCGCGATAATCCTGCCGGTGCCGGGCTGGATGCTCACCAGCGCCGCCTTGGCATTAGACGGATCGCCCGTCGGCACATGGCCTTCGATTGAGGCTTGGGCCGCCTGCTGCTTGGCCATATCCAAAGTTGTGGTGATAGTCAGGCCGCCGCGCAGCAGCAACTGCTTGCGGGTGGCCTTGTCCTTGCCGTAGACCTCCGAGTTGAGGATCTCAGAGACGACGTAGTTGCAGAAGTATGCGGCTGAACCGGCTGCGCCACAGCCACCCACCGTGTCTTGGACCTTGAGCAACTGCTCAATGGGCGTGGCTTTAGCCTCGTCATACTGTGCCTGGTCGATGAACTGCTCGTGCAGCATCTTGTCCAGCACCCAGCTCATACGGCTGGTGGCTGCCTCCGGGTTAGAGACGGGGTCATAAGCGGAGGGGGCGTTAGTTAGGCCCGCCAAGAGAGCCGCTTCAGCAACCGACATCTCCTTAGCGGAGTGGGAGAAGTAGTGGCGGGCGGAAGCCTCTACGCCGTAGGTGGAGGGGCTGAAGGCAGCGAGGTTCAGGTAGCCCTCAAGGATTTTCTGCTTGGAAAGCTGCTTCTCAAGGGTCAGGGCGTACTTGACCTCCTTGAGTTTGCGGGTGAAAGTGCTCGCCCGCGCCGCCGTGATGGCGGAGCTGTCACCGGACTGTAGGCCCGCCTCAATCAGCACGTTGCGCACGTACTGCTGGGTCAGGGTGGAGGCACCCTGAGTGGAGCTTGAGGAAGCGTTCTTAACCAGGGCCCGCACCATGCCGGTGGGGTCAACGCCCTTGTGCTGATAGAAGCGACGGTCCTCCACCGCCACCACCGCGTTTTGCAGGTTGGGGCTGATTTCACTCAGGGGCACCACGATGCGGTTCTCCGCATAGAAGGTGGCGATCTGCGTGCCATCAGCGGCCTTGATATCGGATACCTGGCTGGGCTCCAGGACGTTGAAGTCACTGGGCAGCTCGTTGAACATATCCTGACTGGCCTTGGTGATCGCAGATGCCGCCCCCACGAAGGGCACGGCAAAGCCTGCGGAGAGCACGCCTCCAGCGACTGCTAGCAGTGAAAACACCAGCAGCATCGAGATGACTTGAGCAGACCCGAGGGACTTTCCGCGGGCGGATGCAGACGGGGACATGACCTCAGACTACGTGCAAGCGGCAAAAATGGCTTGTGGCGTCGGTCCATTTACGCCCGCCGCGTGCCTGCGGCTCATGGGTAGGCCGCCCCGTTTTGATAATCCAGGTCACATGCCTTACGGTTCTAGGTGTGACGTGGACGACAACGGCGTCGCCCACCGACCACCGATGGAGATGAGACATGAGGGACACAGCGGAACAGACATGGGCCGCCCGGGCAGCTTGCGCCCAGGTGGCACCGGACCGGCTCTTTGGCAAGGGAGCTGAGCAAAGAGACGTCCGGAGTCTGTGCTTTTCCTGCCCCGTGCGCATGGAGTGCCTAGCTGAAGCCCTGGACTCTGAGTCATCCTTTGGCGTCTGGGGTGGGCTGACTGAGCGCGAGCGCCGCGCCCTGCTGCGCCGCTTCCCTGAAGTCACTGACTGGGGGGCCTGGCTGGAGCGCGAAGACGACGAACTAGTCGCCGAGATCCACGCCCGTCGCGCCCCACGCATTCTGGCCCGCGTTCGCTGAAGGCCGGGGCGTTGCGCTGAGAATTGGGCTGCACCGTGGCCTGGAAGTCCCTTAGGCTCCGGGCATGACCAAATGGGAGTACGCCACGATTCCGCTCATCACCCACGCCACCAAGCAGATCCTCGACCAGTGGGGCGCTGATGGCTGGGAACTGGTGCAGGTGGTGCCCGGCCCCACGGGCTCTGAGAACCTGATCGCCTACCTCAAGCGGCCCCTCAGCGCCTGATAGGGCTAACGCAAATACGAAGAGGCGCTTGGCCACTAATTGGTGACCAAGCGCCCCATTGTGTGAGCTTGCGCTGGCGCGCCCCGTTCTATTTAGCGGGCGCGACGGCGTAGGCGGTCCACGTCCAGCAGCGTCACGGCCCGCCCCTCCAGGCGGATCCAGCCACGGGAAACGAACTCCGCCAGCGACTTGTTCACGGTCTCACGGGAGGCGCCTACCAGCTGGGCCAGTTCCTCCTGAGTGAGGTCGTGCGGGACGTGCACCCCGTCCTCCGTCGTCGAGCCAAAGCGGTCCGCCAAGTCCAGCAGAGCCTTGGCCACGCGGCCGGGCACGTCGGAGAAGACCAGGTCCGCCAGGGCAGTGTTGGTGCGGCGCATGCGCTGAGCCAAGGCCCGCAGCATGTCCTTGGCCAAGGCCGGGTGGGTCTCGATGAAGCTCATGAGCTGACCGTGCTCCAGGCTGAGCAGGTCAGTGGGGGCCACGGCGGTGGCAGTGGTGGAACGGGGGCCCGGGTCGAAGAGAGTCAGCTCGCCAACGACCTCACCGGGGCCGAGCACGGCCAGTAGGTTCTCGCGGCCATCTACGGCCGCGTGGCCAAGCTTCACCTTGCCTGAGAGCAGAATATAAAGCCGGTCTCCGGCATCGCCCTCGTTGAAAAGGATCTCTCCACGGCGCAGGGTGGTCTGCGACATCATGGCGCGCAGTTCCTCCTGCTCCTCGGGACCCATACCCTCAAAGAGGGGGATCTTACCGATGATGCTGTCTTCCACGGGGGTCCTCCTGAAGTCCTGGGTTAGAAATTGCATTTGGGCACTATCCTGCCACGTCTTGTGACCTGTGGCACGCAGACGGGCATTGTAGTCTCTGAATTGGGACGGTCAAATCCAGGAAGGTGGCGGCAATGCGCGGAAAGAGCGGAAAAGGCAGGCCGGCGGCTAAAGGAAGCGAAGCAAAGGCAGACCGCGCCTGCACCGTCGACGACATGCTGCGCCAGCTCTATCCCGCCGCCCACTGCGCCCTGGTGCACGACGGCCCCTTCCAGCTGCTGGTAGCCACCGTCCTGTCCGCCCAGACCACGGATGCCCGCGTCAACACCATCACGCCGACGCTGTTTGCCAAGTGGCCCGACGCCGTCGCCCTGGCGGGCGCGGACCGCCAGGAGCTAGAGGGATGGCTGCGACCCCTGGGCATGCAGCGCACGCGCGCCGAACGGCTCATCGGCCTGGCTGCGGGACTGGTGGCGGAGCACGCGGGTCAGGTGCCAGCAGATCGGGAGGCACTGACCGCCTTGCCGGGCGTGGGGCGCAAGACAGCAAATGTGGTGCTGGGCAACGCTTTTGGGGTTCCGGCCATCACTGTGGATACGCATGTGGGGCGACTGTCTCGGCGCCTGGGCTGGACCACTAAGACCGATCCTTTGGGGGCGGAGAAGGATATTGCCGCCCTGCTGCCCCCTGAACGTTGGACCGATGGCTGCCATCGGCTGATCGAACACGGGCGGGCAGTGTGTAAGGCTCGCGCACCCCAGTGTGGGCTGTGCGCGGTGCTGGAGGCAGGCTTGTGCCCGCAGGTGGGGGTTTGACGACGCAGGCCCCCTTCTCGCCGAAAACGCCAGTTTGTGACGAAAACGCCCGCAGTGCAGGCGAACTCGTCACGTTTGGGCGAACTCGTCAGATTCGGGTGCTAAGCCACTTCCCGCAGAAAGGGCAACAGGGCCGCCACAAACTCTGCGGGAGCCTCTTCCTGAGGGAAATGCCCAGCACCCCGGATAGTCACCTGCTGCAGGCGCCCAGCGGTGTAATGCGTGTCGCGGGCATGGGCCTGCGCAGGCTGGACCGGGTCCAGCTCGCCCAACACTGCCAACACCGGGTCATTCACAGGCCGGTTCAAGGCCGCCACCTCCGACCGGGAGAGCCGCCCTCGCCGCAGATGACGTAGCGACGCCGTCGCCGCCCCCGGGCGGGCCAACAGCTCGGCATAAAAGCCTGCCTCGGCGGCCACCGCATCCCGGTTGGCTGGGGCCGTCCAGGAGCGCAGCAGCGACTCCATACCGGCGCGCGTGGACAGGGAACGCTCCGGCAGCATTGGCACGCGCAGGGAGAGCCGCTGCAGGGCTGAGCCAGAGATCATCCGATCGCGCAAGGAGCGCACGGCTAGCGGGTGCGGCGCCCCCACGGGCACCACCGCCTCGGTCAGGGTGGGGGCGGTCCGGGACATCACCCAAGCCACCTCTCCGCCCAGGCCATTGCCCACAATCACGGCTTTCTCATGGCCCAGGCCACGCACTACGGCGGTTACGTCCGCCGCCAGGGTCACTAGGTCATAGCCGGAGGGGGGCCGGTCTGAGCCACCAAAGCCACGCAGGTCGACGGCGGCGGTGCGGTGCCCGGCAGCGCCGAGTTCGGGCAGCACCTGCCGCCAAGTCCACCAGCACTCGGGGAAGCCATGGAGCAGCACCACCAGGGTGCCGCTAGCCGCCTCCGGAGACTCGGGGCCGGCCAGGGCCACGTGGAAGCGGGTGCCACGCGCAGAGACGTAACGGTGCGTCCAAGGACCGGGCTGGTTGACATTCACTGGCATTGGCTCAGGCTACCCGGGGGCGCTAATGAGCCGTGGAAGCAGAGCGCGTCCACTCCGTGGAGGCTCAGCGCTTAGCGCGCGAAATGATCTCCCGTTCGCGCCGTCCAGCCCGCCGCGTGGAATGAGCCACCATGCCGACGACGATCATCGCCAGGCCGATCAGCACAAAGGTGCCCGTGTAGCCATCCATAATCAGGAAGCGCACTAGGTTGGCGCCGAGTGTGGACTGGTCGGTCAGGCGTGTGGCCCAGGGGGCCAGGAAGTCCCAGGTGGGGCCGGGAGCCACCAGGAAGGGCGCCCCCAGGATCAGGGAGATGATCCCCACCACGAAGGGCCCGGACGCCGATTTGCGTGCCACCAGCAGGGCCAGCAGCAGGGCCAGCAGGCCACCACCGAGCTCCAGCAAGCCCACCACGTCTACGCCCGGCACAAAGTTGCCTCTCGGCGTCGGCAGGTTGTCAGCTAGGCGCAGCTTGCCTGCGTGGCACAGGTACCAGGCTAAGGGGAACAGCACGACGGCGATCAGCGCGCCACCCCAGTGCCAGGCAGCCCGAGAGGCGGGGTGGCCCACTACGGAGGAGCCTTCCAGGAGCACTTCGGCGTCGCTGCGCGGCGGTTTGGTGGGGACCGGTGCGGGAGCGCCGGGCCAGGTGGGGCGCTCGCCGGACTGGGGGGCGGTGGGTGAGGTCGCGGCCGGTGGGGCGGGGGCGACGGCGGGGATGGCGGCAGGTGCTAGGCCCGGCGCCGTGGCAGATGCGCCAGCGCCGCCAGCCTCTGCTGCGGGTCCTAGGTTTTCAGTTCCGAAGGCGGCGGCCGCAGCCAGCGACGGCGGGGTACCGATCACCGTCTCGGCGGGCTCCTCAGCCGCCACCGGTTCCGCAGCGGCAGTTCGCTCAGACCAGGCAGACAAAGAGTTGGGGGATGCGGCAACCGGAGACTCCAGGGGCCCTGCCTGCCTCGCCTGACCAGCCTGCGCTGGCTGCGCCACCGGACTGGCTTGCCCTGCCTGATCGCCAGCAGCCTCCCACTGCGGTGGAGCTGGCACCGGGGGCAGGCTTGCATCCAAGGGCTTGGGCTGCAGCGCCGGGTTGGGCATGGGGGGCACCAACTCAGGCCGCTCTGACAGGTTGACGGTGGCCTGCTCACTGGCCGAGTAGCTGGCCTCGGTGGGGAAGGTGGGCTGACGGCGCTCCGCAGCGTAATCAAGCCGCTGCGTTGCCATCGCGGAGCCCCCCTGGGCGGCAAGCAACATCTCTGGGGTCACCGCAACTGTTTTGGCACTGGGGTCAGAGTCCAGGGACGGGATCTCCATGGACCGGGCCAATTCCTCCAGGTTCACGCCTTCTGGCAGGACCATGGACTCGGGCAGCACCAAGGGTTCCTCGGCGTCCAATACCCGGGGGACAGGCTGAGCGGAAGGCGTCTGCGCTAAGCGCGCCTCCGCTGCGGCCGTCTCGTTTAGCTCGATAGGCTGCTGCTCGCCGCTATCAGCCGTGGCTGCTGACTCAGGGATTTGGCCGTACTTCTCCGGGGCGTCCTCGGGACGGCTGGGGTTCTCAGTGCTCACAGGGGCCTCCTTTAGCATCCACGGTAGCGGGGGGAGGCTCCTCGCGTGCGGAGGCGTGCCGCAGCTCGGCTCAGACACTCTCCTGGAAACGGCCCTGCCGTCGGGCCATATGCAGACCCCAACCCAAGGAACTCAGCACACAAGCCAGCCCTAGGGTGACGACGGGGCTTAAGCCCGGCAGCACCAGGGAATAAAGCTGATGGCCCGGCACCGACTCGCCCAGCACCGCGGGCAGAGCCAGGATCGCCAGGAGGATCGCCGTCGCCCGCATCCCAAAGGAGGACCAGGCGCAGGCAATCATCGCCGCCAGCAGCACCAGCAGGCAGCACACCACCAGCGCCACATTCGCAACGCCGGGAACCTGCGGGTCCACCAGCCGCGCGTATGGGCGCGGCAGTGACCGCAGCACCCCCCAGGTGGTGGTAACCATGACAAAGAAGCTCAGCAAATGCGCGCTACGGCGCGAGGGCGGGGCCGTCGGCACGCGCAGGCGATCCACATCCGCCTGCGCCAGGTGCACTTGTGCCTGTGCCTCCTTGCGGCCTGCGCGCCGAGTCTGGCGCATTGCCCAGGACGCGCCCAGAAACCAGGCCGCCAACACCAACAGTGCCCCATAGGGGAGCAACTCTCTGGCCCACCTAAAGGGGGCATCCTGGGCGCCGTTGGGTGCCAGCAGCACCAACACCTGCAGCATCAGTGCCACGATGCCCGCCACTAGATTGCCCACGCTGGAACGCAAGGCAAACCAGGCCTGCACAGTCCCACTGAACAGCAGCAGAGCTCCCAGGATTAGGAAAGTCCAGAGGAGCTGCGAATCCGCTTTGGAGATCAGGGCCATGCCGATTAGGTACAGGGCCACCGGAGGCAGAAGGATGCCCAGCAGCCCAGAGCTTAAATGGCTGCGACGGCGCCCTTCGGGAGCTCCAGTCAGGGTGCTGGAGGGGTCAAATGCGGCGTCGTCAGGCTTGGCCAGGGCGCCAGTGCCGGGTTCCGACGAGTTGGGGAAGTCTGCGTCGGTCAAGTTGCTGCTCACGGGGGCGACTGTAGCGCCACTGGCAGGCGGATATTGCGGGGGCACAGCTCAGAGCACCCTTTAAAGTGCCTGCGTGATCTCCATATCCGTCGGTTTGGGCCCAACCCCGCAGCGCCCCGGGGCACCTAAGGCGAAGCCTGCAGCTGGCCAAGCCAAGGCACCGGAAGGCGCCTCAGAGGAAGGCACCACAGGGGGCCGTCTTAGCCCGGGCTATAACAGCGGCAGGGCTGAGGCCGCGAACGCGCCGCTGCTAGAGGCCTTGCGGGTTATTGACGCCGAGCCGCGTGTGCGCGCCGCTAATGCGGCCCTGCGCCAAGCCACCGCCGAGCTGCGCTGGAGTCAAGTTTTGCGGCGCCGCTGGCGTGAGGCCCGTGCGGAAGCCACGCTGCGTTGCGCCGTCGCCTCCGGAGCGGTGGAGGGGGCGGTGGTATCCGCCGGAGTGTTGCGCGAGCGCGTGGCTCGTGCCGAGCTGAGTCGCGCCACCAGTGGGGACGCTGGCTTGGACGCGGTGGTGGCTTTGTGGCGGGCAGGCGCGCGCCTGACCACGCTTATGCCGGATCTGGGCGGTGCGGGCGGTGGCCATCCGGTGACTGCGCGCGAGCTATTGGCCGGGTTACATCGCGACGTCGTCGCCCCACTGCTGGCCGGGGGGCAGCTGACGCAGGCGCAGGTGGCGGCCCCACGCGCTGAGGGTGAGGCGCCTGCGGAGGGCGGGCCTGGTACTGCCCCTGACGGAGCGGCGTTGCGTGCACGTCTGGATGGGCTGTTGGCACTGCTGGACCTGCCGGAGGCGCCTGCCTTGGTGCGCGCGGCCCTGGTACATGGGGAGTTAGTAAGCGCGCGACCCTTCGTGGCGGGGAATGCCGCCTTGGGGCGTTTGTTGGTGCGTCACCTAGTGGTGCTAGCTGGGCTGGAGCCCACCGGCACGGCGGTGGCAGAAGTGTATCCGGCGCGCTTCCCGCAGGCCTACCGGGAGGCGGCTGCGGCCTATGCGACTGGCAGCGCCGACGGCGTCGTCACCTGGGTGCTATGGCAGGCCGAGGCCTTACTGGCGGGGATTGAGGAGGCGCATGGTTTGTTGCGCCAGGTGCAGGCGGGCAGCAGCCGGTAGAGAGGGCCGTGGGCTGAGTGGGCCAGGGCTTTGCTGGCGGTGCCTGGGGTTAGAGCAAGCTGGCGGTGCCTGCGGGCGGGCTCGCTAGCCAGGTCAGGCTCGCGGGGGCCGGGTGAGTAAATAGCCTGCCGCTGCCGCCCCGGCCAGCACCACCGCCCCCACCGCGGCGGCACCAATGGCCTTAGGAATCACTGGCAGAGCAGAGGAGGTCGGCAGCGAAACCGCGGGCCAGGAAACCGTGGGCAGGGACGGCGCGCTTAGATGCGGGCGCGGCAGCCGCCGTCGGGATGTGGGGCGCACAAAATCCCGCACTGGCCAGCCCCGCTCCGCCGCTGCCGCGCGCAATTCGCGATCTGGGTTGGTGGCCACCGGGTGCCCCACCGCCTCCAGCATGGGCAGGTCAGAGATCGAGTCCGAGTAGGCCCATGAGCGGGACAGGTCAATGCCGTGGCGCTCGGCGTCTTCACGCAGCGCCACCACCTTTTCTGCGTGCAGCAAAGAGCGCTCAATCCGGCCCGTGTAGACGCCGTCTTGCGCTTCCATCCGGGTGGCTACGCAACGGTCTGCGCCCACTAGTCGCGCCACCGGCTCCACCATTTCCTCGATGGAGGCAGAGACCACTACGACGTCGTGCCCGGCGCGGTGGTGCCCCGTGACGATCTCTAGGGCCTCCGCGTAGAAGGCCGGTTCGATGGAGGTGGGCAGGGCCTCGCGCACCACTTCCAGGACCCGCTCGCGCTCCACTCCGGCGGACATGGCGGCCAGGCGGGTCATCATGCGGGTGGTCTGCTCCTCATCCGCCCCCGCCAGCAGGTATGGCAGCTGCGTGACCACGCCGCGTATCAGTGTGACCGCAGAGATAATCCCGTGCCGACGCATGGGGGTGGACAAGGCCATGGTGGTGGAAGTGGACAGGAGCGTCTTGTCCAGATCGAAGTAGGCGGCCACACGCCTTGGCTGCTCCATGCTCCGTTTCCTTCCGGTGGGCTCGCGGGGGCCAGGTGCTGTTGCCAGGGTACCGAGTTGTGGGCTCCTAGTCGCGGGCTCCACAGGTGTGGCTGGTGAGCTTTTGTGGCCTGGTGTAGGGGATAACGGGCGGGGCGGTCGCGACGCCGGGGCAGCCTGTTGATCCAGGACAGCGGTTAGGGCGCGGGCTTGCGGATCTAGCTGCCACAGCACCAGGAGGTTCCCGTGAGAGGTAGGCACAGAGCAGGAGGACGGCCTGCACCAGGCCGGGATAGGCCAGGCCGGGAGGCGCCAGATTGGCCTGCGCCGGAGAGGGATTCGGGCTGGCGCTGTCTGCCCGGGCCGGGCGCTTCCGAGCCTGAGCACGCCGTAGCCCCGGGCGTCTGCTGCGTGTTGCAAAGCGGCCAAGGGCGGTGGTGGCAGGCCGTCGAACAAGTCCTAGAGGCCTGCACGGGGTGGCCATGCTGGCAAGTAGACCTGCGAGATTCAACCGCTGGGCAAGAAAGGCAGGTGATCCGGGCGGTCCGCGAGGCCCAGAAACAGGCGCTCAGCGGGCCCCAGCCGACGCTGGTGGTGGTGCGGGCTGCTAGCGGCCTGCGGGAATACCAAGACGGTGACATCCACCTGATGGCCGTAGGGGAGCAGGTGGATGCCCAGGAGATCGCTGCCAAACTCATCTCCCTGGCCTACCCCAGCCGGGCTCAGACGGTGACTTTTACCGGCAGCTGTGGCGGGATAGGGGTCACCACCACCATCGCTTTGCTCGCCTTAGCCCTGGAACGCCAAGGCTTGTTAGTCGCGATCATGGATCTGGACCCCGCCGGTGGGCTAGACCTACGGCTGAGCGGTGAGTCGCTGCCAGGCCTGCGCTGGGCGGATCTGGACCCGCTGGAAGTCACCTTCCTGCCGCCCCTGCTGGTCGGCTCCCTGCCCCAGTGGCACGGCATCACGATTCTCACCGGTGATGCGCGCGGCGGACCCGATCCGCTGGCCAGCGCTGCGGCCCGGCAGGCTCTGGCCGCCCTGCACGACGTCGTCTTGGTGGATTTGCCGCGCGGGCAGGCACCTCCTCCCGGCAGCCTGCCCGTGTTGCTGACCAGCCTGGACCTGCGCCACGCCACTGCCGCCGAGGCCCTGGCCCGCCAACTGCCTCCGGAGACGGCGGGGCTACTGCGCCTGCTGCTGCGCAGCGATGGGCTGGATTTAGAGGTGGCCGAGCTGGAAGAAATGACTGGCGGGGCACTGCTGGGGGCGATCCGTTACGACCGTTCCGTGGTCCAACGTCAGGAACGTGGGGAAGACCTGAGCTTGTGCCGCGGCGGTGTAATTCGGGACCTTAACCGCCTGGCTGAGGTGCTGAAAGACCTGCTGGAGCCCTCCGCGCCCAGAGCTTTGGAGGCGGTGCCATGACTCCCAAGTTCCGCAGAAGCGCCAAAGGGGCAGTGGACGGCGTCGAGGATACGGGCGGGGCTATGGGTGAGGGCGGAGCTGTGGGCGCCACAGGGCAGGGCGGCGGCCTGCGCCAGGCTCGCAGTGAACTTGCCCGCGGCGCCTCCCTGCCCCAGGCGCTTCTGGCCGCTGCTACTGCTGGGGCTGGCGCCACCAGCATCGTGCGCCTGTCCACCGAGCTGCGTGCCGACGTCGAAGGTGCCGGGCCGGTGCTGCAACCCCTCCTGGAGACCCCGGGGGTCACCGACGTGCTCGTAGGCGGTGGACACACCTGGATTGACCGGGGACAGGGACTGGAGGAAGTGCCCGGTGCAGCCCTGGCTGAACCGCAGGTGCGGGCCCTGGCCGTGCGCATGGCTGCCTCTGCGGGGCGGCGCCTGGACGAGGCCAGCCCCGTCGTAGACGCCACCATGCCCGACGGCACCCGCCTGAACGCTGTCCTGCCACCGCTTTCTGGGGACGGCACCCTAATCTGCCTGCGCACTAGCCGCAGGCGCGCCTTCACCCTGGCAGAGCTACGCAAGGCCGGGACTGTCCCTGCCGGACTGGACCAGGTGCTGGCAGCACTGGTGGAGCAGCACGCCTCCTGCTTGATAACCGGAGCCACCGGCACCGGCAAGACCACCCTCCTAGCGGCCCTGCTAGGACTGGTGAGCCCCACCGAGCGCATCGTGTGCATTGAAGAAGCCAGCGAACTGCGCCCCAACCATCCACACGTCATCCACCTGCAGGAGCGAGGGGAGAACGTCGAGGGCGTGGGAGCCGTGCCTATGAGCTCCCTAGTGCGCACCGCTATGCGCATGCGCCCCGACCGGATCGTGCTGGGGGAGTGCCGCGGCCCCGAGGTGCGGGAGGTTCTCTCTGCCTTAAACACCGGGCATGAGGGCGGTTGGGCCACCCTGCACGCCAATTCACCGGCGGATGTGCCAGCGCGGCTCACCGCCCTGGGGGCGCTCGCGGGCATGAGCGAACATATGGTCAATGCGCAGGCAGCCAGTGCCTTAGACGCGGTGGTGCACCTACGGCGGCTAGCTGGCGGTTTACGGGTGGTGCAGTCCGTGGGGCTGCTTTCCCGGTGCGATGGCGAGCTGGTCTGCCAGGAGGCTTTGGTGCGGGGCCCGGCAGGGTATGGGGCCGGTACTGCGGTGGCAGGGCTGGCGGAGCGGATTGGGCAGGCGCCGGTCCAGGCGGCACTCACGCAGCAACTGGTGCTGCCTGCAACACCCCCGGTTCCGTTGCCGCTAATGGCTGCGCCCGCGTCTCCGTCTCCTCCGCGGGAGCCCTTGGCTCCGCCACCGCCGCCTTCACAGGTGTTCTCACAGGCGCCACCCGCGAGCGTACCTTCCCCGCCTCCGCCACCTCTGCCGCCGAGCGCATCCGGGCCAGCCGATTTAGGGCACGCTCATGCCTGATTTGCAAGTGTTGACAGCGGCGCTGTTTGTAGCGCTGGGGGTGGCCGTGGCTTGGCGGCCGCCGCGCCGCGAGCGGGCGGAACTGCCGGGGCCACGCCCGGCGTCCCGGCCAGCCATCTGGCGCCAAGCTTGGCGATCTTCCCGGCGCCAAGACGTAGATCTAGGCATGGTGTTGGTGGAAGTCTCCACGCTTTTGCGCTCGGGGGCACCGACGCCGTCGGCCTGGCAGCGGGTGCTAGCCCGCCGGGGACTGTTGGAATTAGAACCTGAACTGGAAGCAGCCTCGGCAACGCAGCAGGACGGTGTGCCCGCGGCGTTGCTGGCGCTCGCTCAGGCATCACCGCGCAGTTGGTGGCCCCGCTGGGAGGGCGGGCGCCCCCACTGGCGGCCACCCTGGCCCCGGCGTCGGGTGGAAACGCAGGTGGCGCAGCAGCAGGCAGCCCGGGGTGCTGTGGCGGCCTGCCGTCTAGCCCACAGCATCGGTGCGCCCCTTGCTGGGGTGCTTGAGTCGGTGGCCGGAGCGGTCTCTGAAGCCGGGCGGGCCCAAGCCAGCCGGGACACCGCCTTAGCTGGTCCGCGTAGCTCGGCGCGGCTGCTGGTAGCGCTCCCCCTGGCCGCGCCGCTGCTGGGGGAGGCAGTTGGCGCAGACCTATGGGGATTCTTCAGTTCCGGGCGCTTAGGGGCACTGGTGTTGGTGGCAGGGGTGGTGCTGATTCTGCTTGGGCACTGGCTTACTGCGCGGCTGCTGGCAGCAGCTCAAGCGGAGCCCGTGGATGAGGCGCTTGGCCTGGATTTGGCGCGGGCCGCGCTGCTGGCCGGGGCCACGGTTCCGGGAACCTTGGCGGCGCTAGGGGCAGCGTTGGAGGAGGGCTGCCTGACGGTCGTTTCTCGGGCCTTGCTGCTGGGCTCTGACTGGGATGAAGCCTGGCAGGTGGCCGCCGAGCTTGACGGTGGCGCTCCAGGCAATCGGTGGGCCCGAGCCGAGGGGCAGCTGGCCGAGTGTCTGCGAGTGTCCTGGGAGGAGGGAGCTTCACCCCTGCCACTGTTGGAACGGGCGGCTTGCACTGTGCGGGACGGGCGGGCGGCCTCGGCCCAGGAGGCGGCTGAGCGCCTGGCTGTGCGTCTGGTCTTGCCGCTCGGCCTGTGTCACCTGCCCGCTTTCGTGCTGCTGGGGGTGGTGCCGGTGGTGCTGGATATTGGTGGGCAGATGCTGCACGGTGGCTGAACCGGCGACGTCGTCGGGAACCTGTGCAGCGGTGGCTGTGCTCGTGGCCAGATTCCGGGGCTTGCATGGCAGACTGGGAGCATGGCTATTCCTGCGAAGCTCCTCAGCCGGGACGAGGTGGTGGTGCGTCATATGCACCGCCACTGGAAGGTCCTGCTGTGGCGCTACCTCTCCGTGCTGCTCATGATCATCGTGGCGACGGCGGCCACGATTCTCCTGCCAGATGGCGACTGGCGCCGCTGGGTGGTCCTGGCTATCTGGGTGCTGCTAGTGGTGGTGACTATCCCGGTGCTGCTGGTGCCGTGGATCAAGTGGATTAATGAGACCTTCACTATCACCACCAAGCGGGTCATTACCCGCAAGGGTGTGTTCAACAAGATCGGGCATGACCTGCCGCTCTCGCGCATCTCTGATGTGCAGCAGGAGCGGAGCATGTCGGACCGCTTCTTCCACTGCGGCACCCTTAGCTTGCAGACCAGCGCTGACGACCCGCTGCTGCTGGACGATATCCCGGACGTTCAGATGGTTCAGGTGGAGATTTCCAACCTGCTGTTCCATGACGTTCAAGGGGCCATCGACGCCGATCCCAACGCTTGAGGCTGGTTAAGGTTTAACGCCAATGGGGGCGGCTTAGCATTCACTAAGCGCCCCCATTGACAGGATTTTGGCCTCAGCCCAGGGCTTCTACCACGGCCACCGCCTGGGCGGCGCCCTGGAGGGTGGCGGCGATGCGCACGGCCTCCCAGATCTGCTCGGTGCTCAAGCCCTCCTGGCGGAGGTTGGCGTCATGCGCTGCAACGCAGTGCTCGCAACCATTGATGGAGGATACGGCCAGCGCCCACAGCTCGAAGTCCGCCTTCTCAGCTACACCACCATTATTCGCGATGATGTTCATCCGCAGGCCCATGCGCTCATTGGTGTAGGCATCCCCCAGGAAGTGGCGGGTGCGGTAAGCCACGTTGTTCATCCCCATGATCGTGGCTGCGCCCAGTGCGGCAGAGACGGCCTGCTCGCTCAGGTGCTGCTTGGCCTCCTCGGCCACCTGCACCAGCACCGACTCATTGCGGGTGGCGGCGGCGCAGGCCAGGATGGTGCCCCATAGTTGTTGTTCCGTGAGGCTGCTGGAACGGGTCAGGGCGGACAGGTTTAAGGACAGGTCCTTGGCCCACTCGGGAAGTGCTTCACGCAGAGTAGCGATCGTCATATCTCAGCCCTTCATCTCGTTGAGAGCGTCAATGGTGGCGGCGCCAGCCTGCCAGTTGCAGGCACACAGTTCGTCGGACTGTAGGGCGTCCAGCTGGCGCAGCACCTCCTCGGTGTTGCGGCCCACGCTGCCAGCGTCCACGCAGACGAACTGGATGGTGTTGTTGGGGTCCACGATGAAGGTGGCGCGGTCACAGACGCCGTCGGCGTTGAGCACACCCAGTGCGGTAACCAGCTCGCGCTTGAGGTCGGCGGCCATGGGGAAGGGCAGGTTCTGTAGCTTGTCGTGGCTGCGGCGCCAGGCGTAGTGCGTGTACTCGTTGTCAGTGGAGATGCCGACGACCTCGCAGTCGCGGTCCTTGAACTCCTCGTAGAGGTCGCCAAAGGCAGCGATCTCCGTGGGGCACACGAAGGTGAAGTCCTTGGGCCAGAAGAACACGACGCGCCAGGTGCCCGCGGGGACCTGGCTGGAGACGGTGGTGAAGTAGTCCTCTGGTTTGCTGGCCTCGACGTCCTTGAGGTTGCCCGCGACGACGGCGGGGAGCTCATAGGCGGGGAACTGGTCGCCGATGGTGAGTACTGGCATGGGGTGCTCCTTCGCGTGATCGGGCCGGGTCTTGGTGGTGCCCGGCAGGTGGGATGACTCTAAAGCAGAACGTAAGCTGATGCAATAATTAAAATATCTTGGAATAAGCAATACCTATTAAACGCTTTGCCACTGCTTAGCTAAATGTTCCGCCGTTCAGTGTGTTGCGGAAAACATCTCTTGCACTTGGTGCAATGCTGCACTGAGTGCAAGACTCCTCTTCCGTGACCAGCAAGACCACTCTGCGGCAGACGCATAACCGCCGCACCGACGCCGCGATCCGCGCCGCAGCCTTCGCCATAGCAGCAGAAAAGGGCTACGACGCCACCACCTTCGACGACGTCGCCGCCCTGGCCGGCGTCTCGCGCCGCACCGTGTTCAACCACGTCTCCTGCAAGGCCGACCTCTTCCTAGAAGACTCCCTGGTCCCCACAGCCGAGGCCGTCGCCAGCTTCACGGCAGGCGGCGGTTCACTCCTGGCAGATCTCACCAAGCTAGTGGCCGCCGGCGTACGCGCCACCGAAGGGGAGGGGGTGCAGGCCCAACTGCACCGCGCCCGCGTCCGCCAAGTAGTCGTCCTCATGCGCCAGAGCTCCGAGCTCAAACAAGCCCTCCAACTAAAGATGTGCGCCTTCACCGAAGGGCTGCACCAGGCCGCCGCCCAGCGCCTGAACCTGCCAAGCACAGACCCGCGCGTGCGCGCCGTCGCTCACCTGGGAACCGCCTTGCAGCGCGCCGCCATCGACCGCTGGATTGAAGCCGACGACGACGCCCTGCTGCTCTCTGCGGCCGTGGTCGACGCCGCGGCTGCACTGGCCCAGGTGCTCGGCCTACCCGAGCCGAAGCCAGCCTCTTAAACCTCGGCCTGTTGCGCTCCCGGGCGCACCGGCCAGCAGCACGGCAGCCCGCCTCGGTCACAGTCAGTCACACCCGGGCCGCCGCCCCAAACCCACTAACCGCAAAAAGCAACGAAAGCACCGCATTGAGCACCACCGAGACCAAAACCGCGGAGAGCCTCGCCTTCCGCCCCGACCGCCGCTTCTGGGCGGTCTACGTATCACTCATGGTCGTCATGTTCCTATCCGCCATGGATCAGACCATCGTTGGCACCGCCCTGCCCACCATCGTGGGCGACCTGGGTGGCGCCAGCCATATGGCCTGGGTTATCACCGCCTACACCCTGGCTATCACCGTGGCTATGCCTATCTACGGCAAACTCGGCGACCTGGTGGGCCGCAAGAACCTCTTCTTGGTGGCCATTGCGCTGTTCCTCATCGGCTCCGCCCTGTGCGGCACCGCCGCCAATATGACCCAGCTGGTCCTCTACCGCGCCGTGCAAGGTCTGGGCGGTGGCGGCCTGCTGATCTCCTCCCAGGCCATCTCCGGCGACCTGATCCCGCCGCGAGTGCGCGGCACCTATATGGCCCCCATGGGCGCCATGTTTGGCATCGCCTCCGTGCTCGGCCCGATCATCGGCGGCTGGCTAACCGACGCCGTGTCTTGGCACTGGGTTTTCTGGATCAACCTGCCCCTGGGTGTGATCGCCTGGATCGCCGTCGCCGTTGTGCTGCACCTGCCCAGCCACCCGCTCACCGAGAAGATCGACTGGTGGGGCCTGGCACTCATGAACGCTGGCGCCGTCGCCATCGTGCTGGCCGCCACCTGGGGTGGCAACGAATACGCCTGGACCAGCCCCATAATCATCAGCCTGCTGCTTGGCGGCCTCGCCTGCTGGCTGCTGTTCGGCTGGGTGGAGTCCCGCGTGGCCGACCCGATCCTGCCCCTGGCCGTGCTCACTAACCGCAGCTTCGTCGTCTCCACGGTGGTAGGCATGCTGGCGATGGGTGGCATGGTGGGCTCCACTCTGTACCTGCCCACCTATCTGCAGATGAGTTACGGCTACTCCGCCACCGTCTCTGGTCTGCTCCTAGTCCCCCTGACTCTGGGCATGCTCGGTGGCGGCATCGGCTCCGGCATCGCCGTGACCCGCACCGGCAGGTACCGCATTTACCCGATTGTTGGGCCGCTTGTCACCGCCGCTGCCCTGGCCTGGATGAGTCTGCTGACCGCAAGCTCTCCGGTGTGGATGATCTCCGTCGCCACCTTCGTGATGGGCCTGGGGATTGGCGCGTTCTTCCAGCTGCTGGTCACGATCGTGCAGAACGACGTGCCCGCCAAGCACCTGGGCACCGCCACCAGTGGCAACAACTTCTTCCGCGAGGTAGCCGTGTCGCTAGGGGCTTCCCTAATTGGCGTGGCCTTCTCCACCAACCTGACCTCGGGACTCACTGAGAAGATGACCGCTTTGGCTGCCAGTGGCGATCCGGCGATTATGGGGACGCTGGCGCAGCTTCAGGGTGGGGAGTCGACGTCGCTGACCCCCGCCCTGGTGGCTCAGTTGCCCGGACCGCTGCACGATGCCGTAACTAGCGCCTACGCTGAGGCTCTCACGCCGGTTTTTGCGCTGATGGTGCCAGTTTTTGTGGCCACCTCCCTGGTGGCGCTGTGCTTCCGCAATGTGCCGCTGTCACAGGAGAGCGCCCTGGAGCAGATTGCCCACGAGCAGGAGGAGATGGTCGCTGAGAAGTCTGACCCGGCTGCCAAGGCTGAGCCGGCTGGGGCTGCTGAGCTGCAGAATGCTGCGGCAGTGGGCTGATTCGTGCCCATTAGGGTAGTGGAGAAATCCACTACTGCCTAACGGATTTTTCCACCATTGCCTAACGGATTTCTCCACTACCCTGTATCCTGAGGTTATGGCCGAATACCTGCCGCGGGTCATCGACGGCAAACTAAACACCGCCCTGCAGACCTCAGGGGCGGTGGTGGTTAAAGGTGCCCGCGCCACCGGCAAGACCCGCTCAGCCCGCCAACAAGCCACCTCTGAACTGGATCTAGACCGCGCTAGTTCACGCGCCACCTTGGCTCGCCAGCAACCCAGCACCGCCTTGGAAGGTGAGACTCCCCGACTCCTGGATGAGTGGCAGCTCGTTCCCGCCCTCTGGAATGAGGTCCGCCGCGCCGTGGACGACCGCCGCAGCCCCGGTCAGTTCATTCTCACCGGCTCCGCCGCCCCCAATGATGACGCCGCTCGCCACCCCGGCGCAGGCCGCTTCACCACCGTCACCATGCGCACCATGACTCTGGCGGAGACCGGCCACTCCAATGGCGCCATTTCCCTGGGCTCTCTGCTAAACGGTCACCTAGACGCCATCGTTGAGGCTGAGGTCAGCTTCTCCGACGTCGTCGAGCGGGTGGTCAATGGCGGCTGGCCTGGCTGGTTCGACCAAAGTGCCGCCACCTGCCGGGCGCGAGCGCACGCCTACCTGGAGGAGATCGCGGAGCATGACCTGCCAACGGTGGGTGGCTCCCGCCGCGATCCACGCCGCTTCCGCGCCTACCTGCGTGCCCTGGCAGCCCTGGAGTCCCAACCCGCCTCCTTCGCGGCCTTAACGCGGCGCATGCAGGACGAGTTCAGCGCCGCTGTGGGGCCTACCTCCGCCCAAACCATGCACGATGTGGCGGAGCGGATGTTCCTGGTGGAGGACCAGCCTGCCTGGTCCCCCCGCCTGCGTTCACGTCAGGCAGCCGCACAGGCCCCCACCCGCCACCTGGCCGATCCCTCCTTAGCTGCGAGCCTGCTAGATGCTGGGGTGGACCGTCTGCTGGCTGAGCCTGAAACGCTGGGATTCCTCTTTGAAAGCCAGGTGGTGCATGACCTGCGCGTCTATGCCCAGAGCCTGGGCACCCGTGGAGTCTTCCACTACCGGGACACGAAGGGCCGCGATGAGATCGACGTCGTTATTGAGGCGCAAGGCGGCAACTGGATTGGTCTGGAAGTAAAGCTAGGCGCTGCCCAGGTGGATGCTGCCGCCGCCAATCTGCTGCGGGTTGCTGCCAAGATTGAGCGCCCAGCAGCGGCGCTCGCCGTCGTCACCCCCACCGGTATTGCCCACCGCCGTGAGGATGGGGTCATGGTGGTGCCCCTGAGCGTACTGGGCGTGTGAAGGCCCCAGCGCCTCCACCTTGGGTCTGGCCGCCGGGTACCTTCGGCCCATGACCGCTGCTAATTCCAGCCCCGCACCCACCGCCACTTCCAGCCAGGCCCGGGCCCTTAGAACTGACCTGGAGGCCAGTGGTTGGGGTGTCGACGCCGTCGCCGCGCTGCTGGGACCGGTGGCCGACGCCGCTCTGCGCCGGGAGCAGCGCCTCCCCGCCCTGCGGGCCCTGGAGGCCCACAACACCAGCCGTCAGCAGGCCGGGCTAGGTCCCGACCCGGTAGCTACCCTCACCGCCCTGTTCATGCTCGGCCAGCCGGTTGCTGCCGCCCACCTGGACGCCGCCTGGCCCCGCACCGGCACCAGTGGCGCCTTGGCCATGGGCCTAGTGCACACCGCCGAGGCGGGGGCGGCCAAGGCAGCCAAGTCCGAGGAACGCACGGCGCCCACCACAGGCACCAGCGTGCGCGCCGCCGTCGATCTGCGCCCCCACGAGGCCACCGACGCCACCGGCGAGGTCCGCTGGTGGGTGGCCTCTGACCTAGGCGAGCTGGAGACTGGCCGTGAACTGGCCCCCGATCATGTGCTCGGCATCGGTGGCGCGGGCCTAACCTTGGCCTCCCTCACCCCGCGCCGCCCCGCCACCACCGCCCTGGACCTGGGCTGTGGCTGCGGCATCCAGACCCTCTACCTGCTGCGCCACTGCCAGCAGGTAACCACCACCGACATTTCCGCCCGGGCACTGAGCTTCACCGCTTTCAACACGGCCCTGGCCGGAGTGAAGCCAGGCCGCCTGGAACTCCTACAAGGCTCCTTCCTGGAGCCGGTGGCAGGCCGCAACTTTGACCTGGTGGTCACCAATCCGCCCTTCGTCATCACCCCACCAGCCGTCCGCGAGGCGGGTCTGGCGCTTATGGAATACCGCGACGCTGGAGGGCCAGTGTTGCCCACACTGGTTCCAGGACTCGGTGCGCATCTAGCCCCCGGCGGCACCGCCGTCATGCTCGGCAACTGGGAACACCACAGTGGCCAGGACTGGCGCGAGCGCGTATCCGCCTGGCTGCCAGAAGACACCGACGCCTGGGTGATCCAGCGCGAGCAGCAGGACCCCGTGGAGTACGCCACCATGTGGCTGCGCGACGGCGGTTCCACCCCCGAGCGGGACCGCACCGGATTCGAGGCGCGCCTGGGCGCCTGGATCGACGACTTCGCGGCGCGCAGCGTAGAGGCCGTGGGCTTTGGCTACCTGTTGTTGCACCGCCCTGAGCCGGGGGCACCCCGGGCGCCTTGGCGGGTGCTGGAGGAGGTCACCACCACCGGCACGGGCGCCTTGGGAGAGCATCTGGCTCAGGTCATGGAGGCGCGGAGCTGCCTGGCAGCCATGGATGACGACGCCGTAGCTGCCCTGCACCCCGTCGTCGCTGCCGACGTCACGCAGGAGCGCCACTTTAGGCCCGGAGACACGGACCCAGCAGTGATCCTCATCCGCCAAGGTGGCGGGCTGGGGCGCGTCATGCGGGCAGATACGGCGCTCGCGGCCCTCGTAGATGTGGCTGACGGGGAGCTGAGCGTGGCTCAGGTGGCCACTGCCCTGGCGGCGCTGAGCGGAGTGGAGGAGGAGCTGGCGGCCTTGCGGAATGAGTTGGTGGCGGCCACCCGTGAACTGTTGGGGGTGGGCATCCTGACTCTGGGTGAGGCTGGGTGAGGCCGGTCTTAGGGGCCTGCTTGTTTTTGCCGGCAGCTGGATGCGCAGTAGCTGGATTGTGGCTTAAGCGTGACGGCTCGCTCATAGGTCACAAGTACCAAGAACCTAGGAAGGACTCATAGCATCCTGCCCGTGACACCTCCCACCCAAGTGCCTGCGGTTCAGACAAGCTTGCGGAGCCAGCCAGGCCTGGTCTGTGCCCAGGCTGACCCCCTGGGCATCCCCAGGGAGTTGCCTGACCCTGCGGACACCCCCGCCGCTTCCAACTGGCACGGTGAATCGGGGATGCCGGAGCATGCTGGTGCAACTGAGCCGGTGGCGCCGTCCGTACTCCCCGCGCTGCCCGCCGCTGCGCCTGTGCGTCGGGTTTGGGCCGGGCTGCTGGCGCTGACTAGCTGGGCTGGCATGCTGGGGATTTGGGGTCTGCTGGTGCTCACTCGCACCGGCCAGCAAATGGAGCAGGCGGCCCTCACCGGTTCACTGATCGGGGCGCGCTTTGTGTCCGGGCACGCCCGCAAACTGCTGCAGATGATTACTCTGCCCGGCCTGGTGGTGATGATCCTGCTGGTGCTGGCTCTCGCCCTATGGCAAGGCAGACGACGGCGGGCGCTGTGGGCCGCTGGCGTCGTCATCGCGATTAACTTCTCCACCCAGTTCCTCAAGCACTGGGTGTTGTGGCGGCCCGAGTACGGGCTCTCACAGCGCTGGGACGGCGCCAACACCCTGCCTTCGGGGCACACTGCGGTGGCGGCCTCTGCCGCCGTTGCGCTGGTGCTGGTGGTCTCTGCCCGTTGGCGCCCCGCCGCCGCCTGGGCGGGGGCGCTGGTTGCTGCCGCCATCGGTTACTCAACGCTGGTGTGCCAGTGGCACCGCCCCGCCGACGTCATAGCAGCACTGCTGCTGGCTTTTGGGTGGGGTGCGCTGGCAGTGGCTGGGGGCTGCTGGAACGACGACCTCCCCACCTCCGCGAGCCGGAGACCGGCGCAGGTGCTGCTGGTGGCCGGGCTGCTGATGGGGCTGGTGGCGGCTCCGCTGGAACTGTGGACCTGGCAGGGCACGGCGGAAACTGCCTCCCGTGTGGATACTTTTGTGGCCTATACCGCTGGTTCGGCTGCCACCGCGGCCTTGTCCTGTGTGAGCATGGCGCTGCTGGTGCTCCTTTCTCGCGCCTCAGCGGCGCGTCTGCAGTCGGTGGACGAGCGCGGGCTGGAGCAGCTCTGAGCTCGCCTGGATGAGTGGTCTTGCTCAAGGTCCCGAGCCAGATCAGGAGCCGGTGGGTTACAGTCGGCCTGCCCCGTCCAGCGCGGTCGCTGCGCCTGGACCCATCCCCACGCCTTTGTCGTGCCCGCTAGGAAGGCCGTTGTGTCAACCAAGCTCGTGATCGTCGAGTCCCCCAACAAGGTGCGTTCTATCGCCGGATACCTCGGCCCAGAGTTCGACGTCGAGGCCTCCGTCGGGCATATCCGCGACCTCCCACAGCCTTCCGAGCTGCCTGCCACCATGAAGAAGGGCCCCTACGGGCGCTTTGCGGTGGATGTGGAGGATGGCTTCACCCCCTACTACGTCGTCAACCCGGATAAGAAGAAGACCGTCACGGCGCTTAAGAAGGCCCTCAAGGAAGCCGACGAGCTCTACCTGGCCACCGATGATGACCGCGAGGGGGAGGCCATCGCCTGGCACCTCAAAGAGGTCCTCAAGCCCAAAGTGCCGGTTAAGCGCATGACCTTCACGGAGATCACCAAGGAAGCTGTCACCCGCGCCCTTTCGTCCACCCGGGACATCGACATGGACCTGGTGGATGCCCAGGAAACCCGCCGCATCTTGGACCGGCTGGTGGGTTATGAAGTCTCCCCGGTGCTGTGGCGCAAGGTCCGTGCCGGCCTGTCTGCTGGGCGCGTGCAGTCGGTGGCTACCCGGCTGGTGGTGGAGCGGGAGCGCGAGCGCATGGCCTTCGTCTCTGCGGCCTACTGGGGGGTGGAGGCGGATTTCACCACTGTGCTCTCTAAGGTCGACGCCGTCGCCCGCCAGGACGCCACTTTCACCGCCCGCCTGGCCAGCCTGGATGGGCGCCGCGTGGCCACCGGTCGGGACTTCACTGACGCCGGTGAGCTCAGCGCCGCCGCCCGCAAAGCTCAGCTGATTCACCTGCACGAGGGTGGGGCTAAGGCGGTGGCTACGGCCATTGCTCGCGCCACGGCCAAGGTGGCCAAAGTGGAGGAGAAGCCGTACCGGCGTCGCCCCGCCGCCCCCTTCACCACTTCCACGCTGCAGCAGGAGGCCTCCCGCAAGCTGCGCATGAACCCGCGTGAGACTATGCGCGTGGCCCAGGGCCTGTACGAGAACGGTTACATCACCTATATGCGTACGGACTCCACGGTGCTGTCGGCGCAGGCGGTGGCTGCCGCCCGCGCCCAGGTGGCTGAGCTTTACGGCGCTCAGTACGTGCCGGCTAAGCCCCGGGTTTACGCCACCAAGTCCAAGGGCGCCCAGGAGGCGCACGAGGCGATCCGCCCAGCTGGAGACCATTTCCGCACTCCCGCCCAGGTGGCTAGTTCCCTGACTGGCTCACAATTCAAGCTCTATGAGTTGATTTGGAAGCGCACGGTGGCCTCCCAGATGGCTGACGCCACCGGTTCCACCGCCACCGTGCACGTAGAGGTGCCGATTGACGGCGTGCTGGGGGAGGCGCGCGACGCCGGGGCCACTTTCAAGACGGCCCAGCTGACCGCCTCTGGTACGGTTATCACCTTCCGTGGTTTCCTGGCTGCCTATGAGGAGGGCCGCGACGCTGAGCGCTACGAGGGCGCCGAGGGCGGCTCACGTGGCGGGGAACGGGAGGTGCGCCTGCCCGCGATGGTTGCGGGTCAGGAACTAGCTACTGAGCGGGCTGAGGCTGGTGGGCATGAGACCACGCCGCCGCCGCGCTACACCGAGGCTTCCCTGGTCAAGGCCCTGGAGGAGCGGGAGATTGGTCGCCCCTCCACTTATGCCGCCACTATGTCCACCATCTCGGACCGTGGCTACGTGGACCACCGGGGGCAGGCCTTGGTGCCTACTTGGCTGGCCTTTGCGGTGACCCGCCTGCTGGAGGAGAACTTCTCCGAGCTGGTGGATTACGACTTCACGGCGTCGATGGAACGCGACCTAGACCGGATTGCCGCCGGTGAGCTAGAGCGGGTGGCATGGCTGACGCGCTTCTACAAGGGGGCCGACGGCGTCGCCGGGCCTGCTGCTGGCGTTGGCGCTGACGGCGGTCACCTGGGGCTGGAGCAGATGCTCGCGGGCCTGGGGGAGATTGATGCTCGCACCGTGAACTCGGTGGAGATCGGCGAGGGTATCACCTTGCGTGTGGGCCGCTATGGCCCCTACCTGGAGGACACAGAGGGCAAACGCGCCAATGTGCCCAGTGACTTGGCTCCCGACGAGCTGACGGTGGCGCGGGCGCGGGAACTATTCGCGCGCGCTGCTGACGACGGCCGTGAACTGGGCGTGGACCCGGCCACGGGGCACACCATCATTGCTAAGGATGGCCGCTACGGGCCTTACGTCACCGAGGTGCTGCCCGAGCCGGAGACCTCGGCAGAGCCTGCGGCTGGGACCGCTGGAGACGCTGGGGCTGCCGCCGAGAAACCCAAGAAGCGCAGCACTAAGAAGGTCGCTGGGCCGAAGCCGCGCACGGCGTCTTTGTTCAAGAGCATGGAGCTGTCCTCCGTGACCCTGGAGCAGGCCCTGGACCTGTTGAGCCTGCCGCGTGTGGTGGGTCAGGACGCGGAGGGCGTGGATATCACCGCGCAAAATGGCCGGTACGGGCCCTATCTGAAGAAGGGTACGGATTCGCGTTCGCTGACCAGCGAGGAACAGTTGCTGACGGTCACCCTGGAGGAGGCGCTGGAGATTTTTGCCCAGCCCAAGACTCGGCGGGGGCAGGCGGCGGCGCGTGGGCCGCTGCGTGAACTGGGAACGGACCCGGTTTCTGGGCGTCCGGTGGTTATCAAGGATGGGCGTTTTGGTCCGTATTTCACGGACGGGGAGACGAATGTGACCCTGCGCCGCGACGACGATCCGGCCACGGTTACCCCGGAGCGGGCCTATGAGCTGCTTGCGGAGAAGCGCGCCAAAGGCCCAGTTAAGAAGCGCACCACCCGCAAGACCACGGCGGGAAAGAAGACGACTGCGAAGCAGACCGCCGCGAAGAAGGCGACGTCGGCTTCTAAGCAGGCTGCCGGAGCTAAGAAAGCTACGGGGACTAAGTAGCCTCTGGGGCATAAGACCAGCAGATACCCAGGCAAACAGCAGCGGCAGACAAGGGAACTTGCCTGCCGCTGCTGACCCTTAGTCGATCCTGGCTGCTAACTCCGCCTGATTGTCAGGTATGCGCCAGGGACGGTGGCAGGGGGACCTGGCGGCGTAACTCAACGCGCACGAGTTCAGGGTCAGTCTGCTCTTGCGGCCTCTGGGGCAGGATGGCCGATTGCAGGGCTAGGCGCCGCAGCAGGGAGGCGGCAGTCTGTCTGACGTCTCGCTGCTCACTGAGGGCGGTGACGGCAGCGCCGTCCACCACCCCGATAATCACTTCCGCTGTGGCGGGGATTCCCAGAGTAGCGATGAGCCGGTCAACCGCTGCGTTGAGCTGCTGACGGCCCTCCCGGTAGGCGCGGCCCACCGGAGCAGTACCCCCAGCAGAAATCAGCTGAATGTAATGCCCGAGATAGGGCCCTTCGGAAGGCAGGGTCGCTGCCAGGATTAACTCGATGCAGCCGTCAAGGTCTGGGCGGCTTTGCAGGGCCTCGGCTTGCTCTGCCACCCGCTCGGCCCGGCGCGCCCATTTGCGGATATTGACCAAGCCTGCGTGATAAAGAAGGTCATCCAGGCCATTGAAGTAGTAGGTGGTGGCGGACAGAGAACAGCCAGCACGTTTAGCGACAGCCCGGTGGGTCACTGACGCCGGGCCGGACTCGTGGATAATCGCGGCGGCGGCATCAATGATGGTCTGTCGACGGGCCACACCCTTTGAGGTGGGGGCGCTGACTGCAGTCTCATCGTCAATCACGGCCTGGAACCTTACCGGACCGTTGTGAGTTAGGTGTTCCTCGCGCTCAAAGGTTGAGCGGGGAGACCTACGCCTGAATCTCCAGATCGCGGCGTGGTGCGACGTGTGAAACCAGAAGGGTTAGCAATGCCAAGGCAGAGATCGCGGTCAGATAGAAGGCGGGAGCAAGCCTGGAACCTGAACTTGCGGTCAGCCAGGTGGCAATGAAGGGGCAGGTACCTCCAAGCAGAGTGTTAGCCAGGTTGAAGGACAAGGCGAATCCCGAATAGCGGACCTCGGTGGGAAAACTCTCTGCCAGGAAAGACGCCAGCGTGCCGTCATTGGCGGTCAAGATGATGGCAAAGGCCACCTCACACAAGATGACTACCACTAGTGAGGTGTGGCTCATCAGTTGGAACAGTGGCACGGACAGCAGGATGAAAGCCACACAGGCAATGGTGAGCACTCGGCGCCTACCGATCAGGTCTGAGATATGACCCATGAAGAAGATCGAGAGGATGTAGATAGTCAGTGTCACAGAGGTGGCGAGGGTAGCGCGGGTCTCGGAGAAGCCAAGTTCATGCTGCACGTAGGTGGGCATATAGCTCAGCAACATGTAGAAGGCCACCGCATTGAGACAGCTCACCCCGAAGCAGGACAGCATGGCGCGGCGGTGGTCACGCAGCAGGATGCGCAGGGGCTCGTCCCAGTGCTGACGGCGTTTCCGGTCGGGCAAACGCCCCTCAGCCTTAGCCTTGGCGGCAGATTCGGCGACTAGGGCCTGATAAACGGGGGAATCCTCTAGGTGCACCCGGATGTAACGACCCACCAGGCCTAGCGGACCAGCCAAGAGGAAGGGCAGGCGCCAGCCCCAGCTGGTCATGGCGGCGTCGTCCAGGGCCCAGAACAGGCCGGAGGCAAATAAGGAGCCGACGAGCAGACCGCCAGCGGTTGAAGCGGGTACCAGGGATACGTAGACGCCGCGTCTGCCAGGCGGGGCGTACTCCGCCAGGAAGGTGCCAGCGCCCGCGTACTCACCAGAGGCGGAGAAGCCCTGGCACATGCGTAGAAGCACTAGCAGAGCTGGTGCCCAAATGCCCAAAGCTGAGTAGCCGGGCAACAGTCCCACCAGGAAAGTCGCGCCAGACATGATGAGAATGGACCAAGAAAGCGCCCAACGGCGTCCGCGCTTGTCCCCCAGGATGCCCCAGATAATGGCGCCTACCGGTCGTAACACGAAACTGGTGGCGAATACTGCGAAGGAGGACAAGAGTCTGCCGGTGGGCGAGAACTCGGGGAAGAAGACGTTTCCGATTACGGCGGCCAGGTAGCCATAGGAGGCGTAGTCGAACCACTCGATGAAGTTGCCGATAAAAGATGCCTCAGCGGCCCGACGCACGGCAACGGCGTGTTCGTGGTCGGTCTGAGGGGGATGGACAGGTTTGGTCGTGTCGGTCATTTGAGCCTGCTTCCGTCTGGGACGCACGTGCCAGTATCAGGGAGGCAGCGTGCCGAATGATTATTAAGTTGCCTGTGGGGTGGTCCTGCCTACACCGGTTAGGCGCAGGCAGGACCACCCCATGGCGTATTTCAGGAGGCCGGGGAGGCGGTGGCCTCTGAAACCGTGGTCACCCCCCGGCGTCGGTTGACGGCGTCGACGATGATCGGGGCGAACCCGCCCCCGATGATCAGCAGGCCGCCTAGTGCACCGATAGGAGTGAGGTTCTCGTGGAAGATCAGGAAGCCACAGATAATGGCTACCGGACACTCCCAGTAGGAGATAGTGGACATCTCGACCGCTGGCAGGTTGCGTCCGGCGACGACTAGCCAGCCAATGGCAAATAGTCCACAGAAGAAGAACAGGGAGAAAGCCCAGGCCCAGTTGCCGGCGGTGAAGGTGGCCACGCCGTGCCAGGGCTTGAGCAGCAGCGACATGCAAATTGTGGCAATGGCGGCCCAGAGGAAGTTCCAGGTGCCGCGCACCACTGAGTCCACGTCCTTGCGGTAGCCATTGAAGAACAGGGCGAGGCCGTAGAGCACGCCGGAGAGAAGCCCCAGGAAGTCGCCCAGAGGCTTCTTCGGGAACTCGGCAGAGGTGACCTCCAGGTTGAGGCCGAAGACCAGCGAGCCATCCTTGTAGTCAATGACGCCAATGGTAAAGAGCATGCCCAGGAACACCAGGAAGAGGAAGAACCCGTTGAGGGGACTGATCTTTTCCTTGCGGAAGATGCGCGCCAGGATCGTGCAGAACAGCGGGCCCGTGTAGATGAGGAAGACAGCGTTGGCGATCGAGGTGAGCAGAGTGGAGGAGATGTAGCAGCCCAGGGATAGGCCGATGGATACGCCTCCCATAATGATCGGGAAGCTGAGCTTAGTCGTCTTGAACAACGCTACCTTCCTGGTCAGTAGGAGGAGGATGACGAAGCCGACTAGGCCCATGCCCATGCGGCCGAAAGCAAGGAAGGAGCCAATGACGGACTTGTCATTGGGAATAAGACCTTTAGTTGCGCCCCGGGACAAAGTTCCGACCAGGCCCATGCCGGTGGCTGAGAGCACCATGGCCAGGGCACCCAGCGACTTGTTCATGACGTAGTTGCCGGACGTCGTTGTCTCGGCAGCGGAGGTAGTGCTCATGGTCATCCTTAATTGTGAGTTTATGGCTGGCAGGAGCCGCTGTGGCGGCGGAGCATGGTCCACCGCCACAGCGGCTACCCATGTCTGGGGCAGGTCTTTGGAGGCCTGCCCCTAGAAGCGCCCGGCCAACTCAGACGAGGGTGGGGTCCTCAACCTGGTTGGGGAAGTAGTCCTCGCAGCCGCCCTCGCGGTACACGTCCGCAGTGGCGCAGTGCAGTGCACCACCGAAGGGGTAGGCGTCGCGGAACGGAACTGGGATGACGTTCATGCCCAGCTTGTCCATCTGCTCCATCTGGTGGACCTCGGAGGCCTCGCAGATGACGGTCTTGTGGTCTAGGACCAGGCAGTTCATGGACAGCCACACGGAGGAGTAGCACAGCGGCGGCGGGGTGGTGTGAGCCGGCTCGGCGGCGTCCACGATCTGCCAGTCGTTGGCCTCGAAGATCTTGCGCTGCTCTTCGGGCAGACGGCGGTGCGGGTTGTTGATAATCAAGCCCGGCCGCAGCGGCACGAAGGTGGCGTCGATGTGGATCGGGTAGGGGTCACCCGGGAAGTTGACTGCGTGCACCCGCAGGTCGGGGTAGTAGCGCTTGAACCACTCCATGGCTGTGCGGTTGGTGGTCAGGCCGTGCTGGATGAACAGGTCCTTGCCTAGGCGCAGCACGTCGGCGGCGTCCCACATGGGCTCTACTTCGGTGGTGACAAAGTCCTTGGCGGCGGTGCGCTCGAGGCGCTCCTCCAGGGAGATCTTCTCGTCGTAGTAGTTGTGCTTGTAGGAGGCGTCGGTCAAGCGCGGGCGGGGAGCCTGGGTCCACTTGAACTCGGGGTCCTCGTCGAAGTACTGCTTCATGAGCGGCCAGTAGGCCAGGTACTCGAAGTAGCGGCAGCGGAAGGAGTTGGCGGATGCCATGATCTCGTTGCCGATGGTGAGCAGGATGTCACGCGGCGGCATACAGGTCATCATGGAGTCGTTGCGGAAGTCCGGCGTCTGGATGTGCTGGTTCCACTGCAACGGGGTGGGGCGGTCGACCTTAACGCCGTGGTCCTCCAGGGTCTTGGCCAGGAAGTCGAGTTGGGCGGCGGCCTTCTCCACAGTCTCCAGCGGGCGCGGGCCCCACATGCCGCGCATCTCGGAGTCGATCGGCACCTTCTCGGAGGTGGCGGGCTCTTCGGGTGGGATGACTGAGTTCTCTGCACGTCCGACGATGACGTGCTTGAGCGGGTCGAAGTCGTTCCACGAGTTGACGATCTTCGTCATGAGAAATCACTCCTTTGTGAATGCGGCATTATGCCGCAAGATTCGATACATCGATGGAGGCTAGATATCCGTTGCTAAAAAGAAAACCTCCCTCCTAGACTTTATGAGGCTGGATGCCGGAAAAGATCCACCGAGTTGTGGGACAAGATCCCGGTTTGTGTAGCGGACTGTATTCAGCATCATCAGCAGTACGACAAGAGTGTAGGGCAGTGCTCCGATGATCGTGCCAGTTTGGACTGTGCCAACCACGCTTTCGCCACCAATGCTGAGGAGGAGGAAGGCGATGATGGCAATGCCTGCGACGAGCGCAACGCTAAATAGTCGCGATGGCCTAGACGCCGAGGAAACAAAGCCGCTCAGTGCGTGAACCCCTGAGTCCAGTGATGTCAGATAGTAGGTACCGACCAAAATGGTGGCGGCGAGTAAGAGGGCGAAGGCTACTGGTTGGTAAGGCAATTCCCCTAGCATCACGAACAACCCGAGCGACGTGTCCTGCTCAACTGCCTTGGTAACGATACCGTTCTTTGTCTCGTCGTAGAAAAGGGCAGACCCGCCAACGACACCAATCCAGATGACGCAGATCATTGATGGGATTCCAAGGACTCCCACGACAAATTCGCGAACCGATCGTCCGCGGGAAATCCGGGCGATAAATGACCCAACGAATGGAGAGAAAGCCCAGCACCAGCACCAGATGAAGACGGTCCAGATACCGTTCCAGCTATCGCTCCAAGACTGCAACGGAGTCACCACCGAGCTGGCATCAGTCCAAGTTCCCATCCACCACATCGACCAGAGGTACCCACCGGCAGTCTGTGGCAGGATTGATAATAGGTACAGCGTCGGACCGGCAAGAAGCAGGCCAACGAGCAAGGCGATGGACAAAATGGAGTTGACCTCGCTGATTCGCTTCATGCCTTTTTCAATGCCCAGATAGACGCTAGCTGCAGCGAAAACGCCGATCCCTACGATGATGATGGTTCGGGTCATGTCGTAATTCTCAAGGCCGAAGGTTTGTCCTAGACCAGACGACAACTGCATGGCTGCAAAAGCGAATGAGGTTGACAGCCCAAAAACTGTTGCTAGGATCGCAACGATTTCAACTATCACCCCTATTGGCCGTCGAAGCTTCTCTGGGAATATCCCGACTAATGCGTCCCGAAAGGTCATCGCTTTGTTCCGGTTATGGAAAGAAAGCGCTAGGCATAAGGCGACCACACAATAGATTGCCCAGGCGTGCACCGCCCAGTGGAAGTAGCTCCAGATCAGAGCCCCGTCAACTTTGTCAACTCCAATGTGCCCCTGAATCGGATTGGTATCCTTGACCAGGATAGGCTCGGCCACAGACCAGAAGATCAACCCAATCCCCTGGCCGCATGCAAAGAGCATAGAATACCACGCGAAGCGACCATACTCGGGTTTTGCATCCTTCCCCCCTAACACAACCTTTCCGCGTTGACCACTCGCCATGTAGACACAGAAAGCCAAAGCCACCGTAGCCAACGTCACGAAATACCATGTAAAGTTACCAGTGACGAAGGTTCTGAACGACCCAATGGCGTTTGCTGCAACCGAGCTGCTGAGTACTGCGAACGTGACGACAGCACCCACAAGGACAAGGCTGATAGTTTTGATGATCAGGTCATCCCACCGCCGTGGTGTCACAGCCGAAACGGACGTGCAACACTCTGAGTCGGGATTGTCTGGATGTGTTTGGGTATCCATGATCTCCGGATCCCTTCGGGAACTCTTTCGGGGAATAGTAGCCATACCAGTGACGAAATATCAACGGGGCAATAGATTTCTTCCTATGTCTAATCGTGGAGAGCTTTACTAGTAGAGCCGCTTTAGGTGAGGGCCTTCGTGGGGAATTCTTTGCCGAGGACCTCGGTCATCCCAGCGATGATCGACGTGGTAAGAACCTGTCCCTTCTTAGCGGTCGATACTGCCGCTGAGGAAAGACAACCGGAGGGCGGGGTACGTTCGGGGATCGCGGGGAGGACATCATAAGGTGGGATATCTGCTGCGGGGAGATCCATGACCTTGTCCATATGGACGAGATCGGGGAAATGGAGCAACATCAGTGAAGTCTCCATGACACCGCCATGCTCAATATCCCAACCAGGGAATCCGTCTGGGTAGAGTTCTTCGATCGCCGCCTCGGATACGAAGTCCCAGTATGACAAAATGACGACCTTTGGCACCTGGGCACCAGAGTTCCTGATGTCCCTGAGAGCAAGGTCAACGCCTTCGTAAACGAACTGGTAATTCTCATAATGACCGTTGATGAAGGCGATCCGGGTCAGCCCGTGGCGATACAGTTCATTAAGCAGAGTCCGGGTGGTTTCGATGACATGACTGGCATCGAAGCCGAAAGTACCCACGATGTGGTTACCGCCACCTGACCGTTGCTGTGACTTATAGCCGAAGGTGATCGTGGGAGCGACGATCCCGTTGACTTCGGCCGCGGTAAGTTCGGCCATCAGAGTAGACAGCATAGTATCAACGCCGAGAGGCATATGGGGGCCATGCTGTTCCACCGAGCCAACTGGAACCAAAGCAATCACGTCGGGGTCTGCGACTTTCTCCCGATAGGTGAAGGCATCCATTCGCATAATGTTGAGTTCGGTCATTGTTTGGCCTTTCGATGAGGTGTGGGGCACTTAGTGAGGCGCGGCGATGCTGTCAGCTGGCTTTTGTCGTGCAGGGACGGTTTTCTTGGTGGAGAAAAGGATTTGCGAAATTCCGCCGAGGATGATGAGAGCGCCACCGATCATCTGGGGGACACTGATTGGTTCGCTGAAGAGAATGATTCCTAGGAAGGTGGCCATAATGGTTTCTTGGTAGGAAATTGTTGCAAGTTCTCCGGCGAGCAGGATTTTCGCGGCCACAGTGAGGAAGAAGAACGCTCCGAAGCCAGTGATGAAGGCAGCAATGACAAGGACGATCCAGCCGCGGGTGGTCATCTGGGACAGGTCAGGACGCATGAAGATGAGAATGATGCCGATGGTGCAAATCGCGAAAAGGAAGTTGAAAAAGGAGCGCACATTGGACTCGACGTCAGTGCGGTAGCGACTGAAGAAAAGAAAAAGGCCGTAGGCCACGCCGGAAGCGAGCGCAATGAGGTTTCCCGTCATATATTGGGGATCGAGGCTGAGGCTAACGGTGACACCGTCGGTGGCGGTGTAGTTGATGATGCCGATGATAAGCAAACACCCAACGAATACAGAGATCAAGGATGCCGCGGTGACTTTGGTGAAAGGTTCTTTAAGGAAGATGGTGGCCAACAGTGTCGAGTAGATAGGTCCTGTGTAGATGAGGAAGGCTGCGTTAGACAGCGTGGTCATCTGGGTCGACATGACATAGAGGCCTGAGAGAAGACCGAGGAAGATACCGGTCAAAAAGATGCTCGGGGTAAATTTGAGGGATTTGAGTTTCCCAAATTTCCCCGTAGCAAGGAAGATGATGGTCGTCGCAATGAAACCGGCAAAGCTGCGGTTGAAGGAGATGAACATGCCAGGTGCCTCGATAAACCTGGCAAAGGCCCCAATCCCACCCATAAGGCTGGACGAGAGAAACATGAAGCCGAAGCCCGCAAGCTTTTGACGGCTTTGCGCATCCATTTCGAGTTTACTCCTCTTTGAGTAATCGTAGGGTCCTGGGCGGACCGGAAGGTCCGCCCAGGGATTGATTGAAGTGTGGTGGTTAGACCCGGGTTGGGTCCTCAACCTGGTTGGGGAAGTAGTCCTCGCAGCCGCCCTCGCGGTACACGTCCGCAGTGGCGCAGTGCAGTGCACCACCGAAGGGGTAGGCGTCGCGGAACGGAACTGGGATGACGTTCATGCCCAGCTTGTCCATCTGCTCCATCTGGTGGACCTCGGAGGCCTCGCAGATGACGGTCTTGTGGTCTAGGACCAGGCAGTTCATGGACAGCCACACGGAGGAGTAGCACAGCGGCGGCGGGGTGGTGTGAGCCGGCTCGGCGGCGTCCACGATCTGCCAGTCGTTGGCCTCGAAGATCTTGCGCTGCTCTTCGGGCAGACGGCGGTGCGGGTTGTTGATAATCAAGCCCGGCCGCAGCGGCACGAAGGTGGCGTCGATGTGGATCGGGTAGGGGTCACCCGGGAAGTTGACTGCGTGCACCCGCAGGTCGGGGTAGTAGCGCTTGAACCACTCCATGGCTGTGCGGTTGGTGGTCAGGCCGTGCTGGATGAACAGGTCCTTGCCTAGGCGCAGCACGTCGGCGGCGTCCCACATGGGCTCTACTTCGGTGGTGACAAAGTCCTTGGCGGCGGTGCGCTCGAGGCGCTCCTCCAGGGAGATCTTCTCGTCGTAGTAGTTGTGCTTGTAGGAGGCGTCGGTCAAGCGCGGGCGGGGAGCCTGGGTCCACTTGAACTCGGGGTCCTCGTCGAAGTACTGCTTCATGAGCGGCCAGTAGGCCAGGTACTCGAAGTAGCGGCAGCGGAAGGAGTTGGCGGATGCCATGATCTCGTTGCCAATGGTGAGCAGGATGTCACGAGGAGGCATGCACGTCATCATTGAATCGGTGCGGAAGTCCGGGGTGATGACAGGTTGGTTCCACTGTAATGGCGTGGGGCGGTCGACCTTAACGCCGTGGTCCTCCAGGGTCTTGGCCAGGAAGTCGAGTTGGGCGTTGGCCTTCTCAACAGTCTCCGTGGGTCGAGGGCCCCACATGCCGCGCATCTCGGAGTCGATCGGCACCTTCTCGGAGGTGGCGGGCTCTTCGGGTGGGATGACTGAGTTCTCTGCACGCCCAACAATGACATGCTTGAGGGGGTCGAAGTCATTCCACGAGTTGACGATCTTTGTCATTGTGTTCACTCCCTTGTGATGATGATCGTGTGAGGTTGTAGGTTTGTGGTGGGGCGGTTTTGTGGCCCTAAGGTTGGGGGCGGCCTCCTTTCTTGAGCGGCTCCGCGCCGTTGCGGTTTCCTGCTGGCCGGATCCGGCGTCAGTTCAGACGCAGGCGTCTGGGGCCTGGCTCTGGTAGCGGGAACCTGATGTCGTCAGGGCCGCCGTAGTTGCCCCCGGCGGTGACGACCGTGCCTGCCGTGCCCTCAATGAGAGCTTCGGCGTCCTCTAGGCGGCCGATGGCGGCCATGTCTCCTGTGAGCTCGACGAAGCGGCAGACCGCCTCGACTTTGGGTCCCATGGACCCGGCAGGCAGGTCCATGGCTCGCAGGGAGGCGGGGGTGGCCCGGTTCACCAGTTTCTGGGCCGGGGTGCCAAAGTCAGTGCAGACGCCGTCGACGTCGGTGAGGACGAGTAGGACGTCAGCCTCCAGGTGCTCGGCGAGGACAGCGGCAGTGAGGTCCTTGTCTACCACCGCTTCCACGCCTTGGAGCTTGCCCTTGGTGTTGCGGATGACCGGCACGCCGCCACCGCCCGAGCAGATAACGACCGCCCCGGCCTGGATCAAAATGCGTGCCATCCTGGTCTCAATGACTCGTTGTGGGCGGGGGGAACCGACCACGCGGCGCCAGTACTTGCCGTCTGGTTTGACGGTCCACCCTTTCTCCGCAGCCAGGGCCTTGGCCTCCTGCTCGTCGTAGACCTCTCCGACGAATTTGGTGGGGTTGGCGAAGGCCGGGTCCCCGGCCAAGACGAGGGTCTGGCTGACCAGGGAGGCCACGTGGCGTCCAGGCAGGGCGTTTTGCATGGCCTGCAGCAGCCAGTAGCCGATCATGCCTTGGGTCTCTGCCCCCAGGGTGTCCAGGGGGTAGGGCTCAGAGAGGCGCTCGTCATTGGCGGATTCCAGGGCCAGGGTGCCAACCTGGGGACCATTGCCGTGGGTGATGATGAGCTCGTGCTTCTCAGCGATGGCGGCCAGCTGCTTGGCGGCTACCTCCACGTTGGCGATCTGGGTGCGGGCGTCGGGTTTCTCTCCCCGGCGCATCAGGGCATTGCCTCCTAGAGCGGCGACGACGCGCATGGTCATTCCTCCCAGTTGCCTAGGGTGGCCACCATGACTGCCTTGATGGTGTGCATGCGGTTCTCTGCCTGGTCGAAGGCGATGTTGACCTCGGTCTCGAAGACGTCGTCGGTTACCTCTAGGCCGTCCATGCCGGTCTTGGCGTAGATGTCCTCGCCCACGGTGGTGAGGCGGTCGTGGAAGGCCGGCAGGCAGTGCAGGAACTTGACGTCCGGGTTGCCCGTGCGCTCCACCAGGGCAGCGTTGACCTGGTAGGGCTTGAGCAGGGCAATGCGCTCATCCCACACCTCCTTGGGCTCACCCATGGAGACCCACACATCCGTGTACAGGAAGTCGACTCCCTTGACGGCGTCGACGTCGTCGGTAATGGTGATGCGCGCTCCGGACTCCTTGGCCAGACGCTCGGCCTCAGCTACTACCTCAGCGGCGGGGGCAAGCTCTTTGGGACCGATGAGACGGACATCCATGCCCATGAGGGCGCCAGACAAGAGCAGTGAGTTAGCGACGTTATTGCGCGAGTCACCGAGATAGGCAAAGGAGATCTCCTTGATGTCCTTATTGCTGTGCTCGATCATTGTCAGTTGGTCGGCCAGAGCCTGCGTGGGGTGCCACTCGTCAGTCAGGCCATTCCACACGGGCACGCCGGAGAGCTCCGCGAGCTGTTCAACGTGCTCCTGCTTCTTACCGCGGAACTCAATGCCGTCAAACATGCGCCCCAGCACGCGGGCGGTGTCTGCCACGGATTCCTTGTGACCCATCTGGCTGCCTGAGGGGTCAAGATAGGTGACCGTGGCTCCTTGGTCATGCGCCCCGACCTCGAAGGCGCAGCGGGTGCGGGTGGAGGTCTTCTCGAACAGCAGGGCGATGTTCTTTCCCGTTAGGCGCTTGACCTCACGGCCTGCTTTCTTGTCGGCCTTGAGCTGGGCGGCCAGATTCAGCAGGATGCTCCATTCCTTGGCGCTGAAGTCAAGCTCCTTGAGGAAACTCCGGCCGGAAAGGGGGTGTGACATTTGGGGGCTCCTAGTGTGTCGGTGCTTTAGGTGGAAAGGTCAGATCAGGGCAGGGGCTTGCGTGAGACGGGGCAGCTCATGCAGTGGGGGCCGCCGCGTCCGCGGCCCAGCTCAGAGCCCGGAATGGTGTGCACCGTGATGCCCTGGCTGGCCAGGTACTCGTTGGTGTTGACATTGGACTCGTAGGTCACCACTACTCCGGGGGCGATGGCCAGGGTGTTGGCGCCGTCGTTCCACTGCTCGCGCGCAGCAGCGCGCAGGTCCTGGGGGGTGGTGAGGATATTGAGCTCGTCAATCCCCAGGGCAGCGGCAATCACCTCATGCATTGCCTCCGGCGGGTTCTCGGTGATGGTGAGCGAGCCGTCATCGGCGGGGCGCAGGGTGGAGGTGGGCAGCATTCCGGCGCCCACGTATTTGGTGAAGGTGCCGTAGTCAACCATGGTCATGATGGTGTCCAGGTGCATTTGGGCGCGGTTCTTGGCCATGTGCACGGCGACTACCTCGCGGATGCCGCCAGCGAATAGCCGGGAACTTAAGTATTCGACGCCTTGGGGGGAGGTGCGTTCGGAGACGCCGATCATGACGGCGTCGTTGCCGATGATCTGGATGTCTCCGCCTTCCATGGTGATTCCGGCGCCGGCGTCGCCTTCGCACCAGAGGGGGAAGTCGGCTTGGGCGAACAGCGGGTGCCACCGGTAGATGGCGCGGTAGTTCAAGGATTCCCGACGGCGGGCGGGATGCTGCATGGAGTTCACACTGACCCCCTGGTACACCCAGCTTGAGGAGTCGCGGGTGAACAGGTGGTTGGGCAGGGGGGTGAGCAGCAGGTCGTCGTCCTCCATTGAGGACAGGGTCATAGAGGAAACTGTGGGCAGTTGCTCCAGAAGCTCCTCTTTGGTGATGCCAGCAATAAGAATGTTGGCGAGTTCGGCAGCTGGAAGGTGTGCTGCCCAGTCCTGGATGCTGCTGCCCTGCCCACAGCTGCTCTTGCAGGAGCCGAGCACCTCCTCGATTAGGTAGGCGCGGGCTTCAGGCACCTCCAGGGTCTCGGATAGCAGGTCTTGCAGGTAGAGGACCTCAGCGCCATGGTCGGTCAGTACCTTGGCGAATTGGTCGTGCTCCTCTTGTGAACGTTCTAGCCACAGAACGTCGTCGAACAAGAGCTCGTCCTTGTTCTCGGGGGTGAGTCGCAGCATTTCTTTGCCGGGGCGGTGGAGGATGACACTCTCCAGTTCCCCGATTTCTGAGCCTATGTACGGTCGCATGATCACGTCTCTGTGCTTGGCGGTACGGGCGGGTGAAGTTGTGGCGGGACGGTGGCGGTGAGCCGCCGAACCTGAGTGGTACAAGTGTACCAATATTGTGACAAACCACTAGGGGGTGTAGGCAAATAGTGGTACATCTGTCCGAAAGTGAGGAAGGTCATTTCTGGCGCGGTGTCACCTACACGCAGAGGTGCTGCGATTGCAGCGTTTTCCTCAAGTAAGGCTAATTCTAGTGCGGTGCATTACACAAGAAGCGCTTGTATAAATCCACAGGAGAGCTTGAGTCTGAGGCCGTCCGGAAGCCTCCGCTGCCAGAGCTGGTAGCCCTGCCAGATGCGGGCCGAGGGTGGGTAGGGTGGCGGCGTGACCCCTCAGCCCGTTACCGGCACCCCCCTTGCAGACCCGCGCGGTGAAAATGCCCGCCCCGGCCTGTTCATCACCTTTGAGGGTGGCGACGGCGTCGGCAAAACCACCCAGATCGGCCTGCTCGCTGAACGCCTGCGCCAGGAGGGATGCGCGGTGGTTACCACCCGTGAACCCGGAGGCACCCCACTCGGCCAGGAGATTCGCCAACTGCTGCTGCACGGAGGAGAGGTCTCCCCGCACGCCGAAGCCCTCCTCTACGCCGCCGACCGCGCCCACCACGTGGACACAGTCATCCGCCCGGCCTTGGGCCGCGGCGCCGTCGTCGTCTGCGACCGCTATCTGGATTCATCAGTGGCCTACCAGGGGGCGGCGCGGGCGCTCGGCCCCAAGGAGGTGCGTGACCTGTCCCTGTGGGCCACCGGTGGCCTGCTGCCAGACTTGACGATCTTGCTCGACGTCGATCCGGGCCTGGCCGGGCGCCGCACCAAGCAGCGCGGCGCCAAAGATCGGCTAGAGCGCGAGCCGGATTCCTTCCATATCGCCTTGCGTGAGCAATTCCTGGCCTTGGCCGCCGCCGAGCCGCAGCGCGTTTTCCTCGTCGATGCCGGCCAGAGCATCGCGGAGGTGGCGGCGGAAGTGAACCGACTGGTGGCGGCACTCTTGAAAGCAAAAGGCGGGGGAGTGTGCCGAGAGGCGGGCACCACGGCTGGAGTTCTGCAGGCCTTCGCTTACGCCGCCGCGCGCATATCCCCCGGTGAGGTCTCGACTTCTGCAGGCCGCCCATGAGCGTGTGGGCGGACGTGGTTGGGCAGGAACCGGTAATCGCCCAACTGGAGGCCGCAGCTCAGGCCGCCCGGGCCATCGCTGAGGCGCGGGAGAAGAGCGCCGGGGTGCCAAGGCCCACCTTTAAGCAGGCCGCAGATCCCAGTCATAGCCCCGCCCCTGGGCACGCCTCAGGCGCCAGCCTGCCACCTAATGGCAGTACCCCGGATACCTCCGCCATGAGCCACGCCTGGCTGCTCACCGGCCCGCCTGGCTCCGGCCGCTCCACCGCCGCCCGGGCCTTTGCTGCCGCTCTGCAGTGCACCGGCCCGGTGCCCGGCTGCGGTGAATGCAAACCGTGCCGCGACGTCATGCACGGCGCCCACCCAGACGTGATTCGCCTGGCCACGGAAAAGCTCATCATCACCATGGAGGAAGCCAAAGAGCTCATCGGGCAGGCCCAGCGTCGCCCTTGGACTGGCCGCTGGCGAGTGATCTTGGTGGAGGACGCAGACCGCATGGCCGAGCGCACCACCAACGTCTTGCTCAAGTCCATCGAGGAGCCCCCGCCACAGACCGTCTGGATTTTGTGCACTCCCAGTGCCGACGACGTCCTGCCCACTATCCGCTCCCGCTGTCGCCTGGTCACCCTGCGCATTCCGGCGCCCGAGGCGGTGGCCGAACTGCTGGTGCGTCGCGACGGCGCCGACCCAGAGCTCGCCACTCGCGCTGCCCGCGCCAGCCAGTCACATATCGGCCTGGCCCGCCACCTAGCCCTGGATGAAGGCGCCTGGGAGCGACGCCGTCGCCTGCTGATGTCCCCCGTGTCCCTGCGCTCCGTGGGCGATGCGGTGCTCGCGGCGGCAGAGCTAGTGGACAATGCGGAGGAAGAGGCCAAGGCCACCACCGCGGAGCGCGATGCCCGAGAACGCGCAGAATTGCTGCGCGCCCTAGGCATTGAAACTGACTCCAAGGTCCCGCCGGCGATCCGCGCTCAGGTGCGGCAGTTGGAAGAAGACCAAAAGCGTCGCGCCAAGCGGGCCCGCACCGATGTGCTAGACCGCGCCATGATCGACCTGCTCTCCTTCTACCGGGATGTGCTGGCCACCCAGATGGGCAGCGAGGTGGAGCGAGTCAACGTGGACCTGTTAGACACGGTTGAGCAGGTGGCCTCAAGCACCGCCCCGGCGCAGTCGCTTGCGCGCATCGCCGCCATTGAGGAATGCCGTGAACGCCTGCGCACCTCCGCCGCGCCTCTGCTGGCGGTGGAGGCCCTCATGGTTCAGCTGCGCCCTCAGGCCTAAGGTCCGCCCGGCGCTGCTCTGCGGAAAGTAATTCGGCCTCTAGGAGGATGGGCGCTCGCCCCGGCGCCGCGTAATCTGTACCTGTGCTTGATACCGCTATTTCCCGCTCTGACCGCCCTGAGCGCAGCTCCCGGCAGCGCGCCCGCCACCTGTTCACCGGGATGCTGGTGCTCACCACAGCGGCGTCGCTGGCTTCTTGTGGGGGCTTGCCAGGTCTAAGCAAGAAGTCCAGCATCACCCCCACGCCGGCGGCTGCCCCAAGCACCGCCAGTGTGCCCACCGGCTTGGAGTCCTTCTACTCCCAGCAGCTTGACTGGCAGGATTGTGTGCCCGGTCCGAATGAGAACGCGGATAAGCTCCAAGGTGTCAAATGCGCCAAAGCCAAAGTGCCCTTGGACTACCAGGACCCCTCCGGCCCTAGCATTGAACTGTCTCTGAAAAAGCGGGCCGCCACTGAGAAAGCCATCGGCACCCTGTTTGTGAACCCAGGGGGTCCCGGCGGTTCCGGCACCGGGCTGGCAGTCAATTCCAAGACTCTCTTCTCCGAGGCGCTCTTAGCTTCCTACGACGTGGTTGGTTTTGACCCGCGCGGGGTTATGGACTCCACCGCCGTTGACTGCCTAACTGACGCTGAGCAGGACGTGGTCCGCTCCGGGCAGGTGGTGGACGAACTCAAGGGCACGGAGGCAGATCAACCACAGACCCTGGATCCCGCTAGTCCCACCGCCCTGGCAGCCCTGCAGAAGCAGAAGACCTGGCTGGCGCAGCGCTGCGCCCAAAAGACCACCCCGGGGCTGCTGGACCACATTGACACCATCTCCGTCGCCCGCGACCTTGACATTCTGCGCGCCGTGGTGGGAGCACCGTCCCTGACCTACCTGGGCTACTCCTACGGCACCTACCTAGGGGCCACCTACGCGGAACTATTCCCTGGCAATGTGGGCCGCATGGTGCTTGACGGCGCCATTGACCCCAGTCTTTCCGCCGCTGATGTCACCCGTGGCCAGGCGGCAGGCTTTGAGGCGGCGTTGCGAGCTTTTGTGAAGGACTGCCAGGAAGGCAAGTCTTGCCCGCTGAAAGGCGACGTCGACTCCGGTGTCGCGCAGATCCGGCAGCTGCTGGAGTCCATCCGCACGGCTCCGCTCAAGACCGCTGATCCGCAGCGCCCGCTCACTGAGGCTCTGGCCTCCACCGCGATTATCTCGGCGCTCTACCAGTCGGAGGTTTGGAGCGTTCTCAGCCAGGGCTTGGACCAGGCGATGAACCAGCAGGACGGAACCATCTTGGAGTACGTGTCGGACACGGTGGCATCTCGCAACCGTGATGGTTCGTACACGGGCAACGGGGATGAGGCGATCTCGCCCATCAACTGCCTGGACTACCCGGTGCAGGGTGACGAAGCCACCTGGTTGCAGCAGGCGCAGGAACTACAGACGATCTCCCCGACCTTTGGCCGCTACCTGTTGTTCTCAGATGCTTCCTGCCAGGCCTGGGGCCACACCTCAACCCGCGAGCGCAAGCCCATCAGCGCGCAGGGTGCCGCCCCGGTGCTGGTGGTTGGTACTACCGGGGACCCGTCCACGCCCTACAAGTGGTCGGAGGCCATGAGCAGTCAGTTGGCCTCCGCGCGACTGCTGACCTGGGAGGGCAATGGTCACACCGCTTATGGGCGTAAGGACGCGGGCCCCTGCGTGGTCAACACCGTGGATGCCTACCTGCTGGCGGGCACGCTCCCGGAGGCGGGCAAGACCTGCAAGGGCCAGGAGTGAGGCCAGCGCCTAGGCGCAGCTGCTGCTGGGCCCAGGCGCTGCAGCCCGGGTGCTGCCGGGTGACTCGCGCCTGAACTGGCGGAGTTAAAGCGGCCCGCCAGTGGGCTCTCCCAGCAGGCTGACTGCCGCCGCTAGCTGGCGGGGCTGAGTTCTCCGGCAAGCGGCACGGCTACGGCTGCCGCCAACTCGGCGCCGCGTAGACCTTGGGCCAGCAGGAATTGCAGCTTGGCGTATAGCGCCTCCAAGGTCATATCCCCGCTGCCCACAGCACCGGCCTGCGCCACGGCGTCTCCGGCTTCATAGTGACCCAGCAGCACTTCCGCTTGCTGGCACTGTGAGGCGACGACGACGGCCACGCCGTCGCTAACTGCTTGCTCCACCACCTGGGCCAGGCCGGGCTCAGCCGCAGGCACATTTCCGACGCCGTAGGCGCGCAGCACCACTGCCTCAGGGGTGGGGGTGAGCAGGGCCTCCAAGCGCTTGGCACTAATGCCTGGGACCAGATCCACCACCACGACGTCGTGGCGGGCGTAGGGCTGGGGCGCAGACCTGCCGGAAGGCGCCTCCTCCCGTGACTTAGCAGCCTCCCACGGGCCGGTGGCGCCAGCCGCAGCGGGGTCAGCCGAGACGGCCTCGGGAGACCAACGCCAGGGTGCGCCAACCACTGCCAGTGGCGGGACGGCGGGGGAGATGAAGCCGGCGTAGGCCCAGGAACTGGTCTTGGTGGCGCGGTTACCCACCAGCAGTTCCTGCCCGAAGAACAGGCTCACCCCCTTGACCCGTCCACTGGTGGCGGCTTGCAGCGCCCCCATCACATTGCTGCTTGCGTCCGAACCCATAACACCTTGCGGCAGCTGGGAGCCGGTTATGACTACCGGCTGGGGTAGGTCCGTCAAGGCGTAGGACAGCGCCGCGGCTGTGTAGGCCATGGTGTCTGTGCCGTGCAGCACCACGAAGGCGTCGGCGGTGTCAGCCCGCTGGCGTAGGTCAGTGATGATGGCCTGCCAGGAGTCGGGGGTGGCATTGGCGGAGTCGATCAAGGGCTCCAGGGAGGTGATGGTGGCTCCCTCCAGGCCGGTGCCTTGCAGTTGCTCGGCTAGCCAGCCGGGCAGGTCCGTGCCGGGTACCAGTCCGTGGGGGGAGTCCACCATGCCGATGGTGCCGCCGGTGTAGGTGATGTGCACGCGCATGTCTGCAACCTAGCGGGTGGCCTGCTCAGCCCTGAGGGCTGGGCTCTTCGCTGAGCAGGTCATCGAGCAGGTCGCTGCGGATGCGGCCACGTACCGCATACCAGCCCGCCACCATCATGACTACCACCAAGGCGAATAGTGCCAGGGTCCAGCGGCCTGAGGTGCTGGTGAGGTTGGACAGCACCACCACGCCAAAGAACAGCAGTGCGGCGTAGTTGGTGTAGGGGGCGCCGGGCATGCGGTAGGCGGGGCGGGTCTCGCGGCCCTCCTTGACGCGCTTGAGGAAGACCAGGTGCGTCACCAGAATCGCGGCCCAGGTTCCGGCAATGCCGATGCCGGCCAGGTTCATGACGATTTCAAAGGCGTCCTCTGCCAGGAAGGCGTTGAGCACCACGCCCAGCAGCCCCAGGATGGAGGTGATGGCGATGGCACCTGCGGGAACGTGGTGTTTGTTGAGGCCTGCGGCTAGGCGGGGTGCCTCGCCGGCAATGGCCATGGAGCGCAGGGTGCGTCCGGTGGCGTAGAGGCCGGCGTTTAGGGAGGAAAGGGCTGCGGTGAGCACCACTACCTGGATGATGTCTCCGGCGTGCGGAATGCCAATGCCGCTGAAGAAGGTGACGAATGGGGACTCGTTCTTTGAATAGGCGGTGTAGGGCAGCACCAGGGTCATAAGGGCCACAGAGCCGACGTAGAAGATGAAGATGCGCAAGATCATGGAGTTGATGGCCTTTGGCAGGACAGCGACGGCGTCCTTAGCCTCCCCGGCGGCTACCCCCACCATCTCAGTGCCACCAAAAGCGAAGATCACACCCAGGGTAAGGGCGAACACCGGGGCTAGGCCTTTGGGGAACAGGCCGCCGTTGTCACTGATGTTATGCAGTCCAGTGGTTGATTCTCCAACTGTGGCGCCGGTGACAATTGCCCAGATAGCGATCAGCATGAAGGCGACGATGGCGGTGACCTTGATCGCGGCGAACCAGAACTCGGCCTCACCGAACATCTTCACATTCATCATGTTCAGAACGAAGACCAGTGCCAGGGCTAGTAGTGCGAACACCCATTGAGGGACGCCCTGCAGGCCTTTCCAGTAGTGCAAGTAGACGGCGACCGCGGTGATGTCCGCCATTACTGTCACGGACCAGTCCAGGAAGAACATCCAGCCGGTTACATAAGCACCCTTCTCGCCCAGGAACTCACGGGCGTAGGAGACGAAGGCGCCAGAGGAAGGACGACGAATCGCGAGCTCACCCAAGGCCCGCACCATGAGGAAGGCAAATACGCCACAGACGGCGTAGGCCAGGGCTAGGCCGGGGCCGCCATCTGCCAATCGCCCACCAGCCCCCAGGAACAGGCCGGTGCCGATTGAGCCACCAATGGCGATCATTTGGAGGTGACGACGTTTCAAGGCCTTGTCATAGCCGGAGTCGGCACGGTCCACGTGCCCGGAAGGGGTAGGTGGGGTTTGCTGGGACATGGCTGTTCCTTTCAGGGGCCTAGGTGGGGCGCGCCAGCGTGGTCACCTCATTGTGACCGCAGTTACTAATTGTAGGCACAAAGCAGGGCTGACTGCGTAGCCTTTCGGCTCCGTGGCATGGCGGACTGCCCGGCTCGGGAGCCGGGTGCTGGTTGGTGGGCAGGCGAGTTGCGTCCTGCCTTGGTGCCCGGTAGCGTGTGGCCCGCTGCTTTCGCGGCGCGCCACCTTAGCTCAGTCGGCAGAGCGATTCACTCGTAATGAATAGGTCGTGGGTTCGATTCCCACAGGTGGCTCGGACGGGGTTCCGGCACACAAGTGCTGGAGCCCTTCGCTTTGGGTGAATCCTGGGGGCGGACTTGACTGAGCGCTCGGAGGTAATAGCTGGCCCGTCTTTGTCTGCTGCAGTGGTGACGGGTGTGCGTGGGAATAAACTCAGTTAGCTCGAAGATGAGTTGCGAGTCGTGAAGACGATGCCCCCTAATCTGCTGAGCTGACAAACACGCGAAATGCTAGCGCTGGAGAGTTGGGTGGCTTGCGGTGGGGTGCAGGGCTGGGCCTCGGCGTCTTGTGGGGTGCCAAGTTCTGCGTCTCAGCATGAATCAGCGAAGGCTAAACCAGCTATAAGCTCTGCGGCTGAGTGTCGAATGGGATGTGCCTGTGCCTGAAATGTGAACTCCTAGAAACCTGGTTGATAGGTTTGGTGACACTTTGGAATCACATCGTGCTGAATGGGGTCCCCTTTCCCGTTGCGTAAATGTAGGGCAGTCATCTATTGTGTGTTCATCGAATTCCGGAGTGCACGGTTCCGGAGTACATAGACGATTTGACTCAGACTGAGAGGAATGCTGGCATGGCACGTAAGACCATCGAGATGCTGGTGGATGACATTGACGGTTCCGAGGCCACCCAGACGGTTACCTTCGGCCTTGATGGCGCCACCTACGAGATTGACCTGAATGACGAGCACGCTGCCGCGCTGCGCGAGTCCCTGGAGGAATGGGTCGCAAAGGCTCACCGCATTGCTGGCCGCGCCAACCGTCGTCGTGGCGCCGGAGCTGCCCGCACCAACAACTCCTCCCAGAACCAGAAGATCCGCGACTGGGCCCGGGAGCACGGCCACGAGGTCTCTGACCGCGGCCGCATCTCTGCGGAGATCCGTGAGGCCTACGCCCTAGCCCACAACTGAGGCAAGCGGCTCCAAGCCACAAAGCGCTGCAGACCCCGGCCCACACGGGCCGGGGTCTCGCACGTTCCGGCGGCTCCTGGCAGGATAGGGGCATGGCTTACACCCTTGTACTGCTCCGCCACGGCGAGAGCGAATGGAATGCAAAGAACCTATTCACCGGCTGGGTTGACGTCCCCCTGTCAGAGAAGGGCCGCGCCGAGGCCGCTCACGGAGGTGAGCTGCTGAAGGAAGCTGGCGTGCTGCCCGAGAAGCTCTTCACCTCGATGCTGCGCCGCGCCATCATGACCGCGAACCTGGCCCTGGACGCCGCTGACCGCCACTGGATTCCGGTGGAGCGCAACTGGCGCCTCAACGAGCGCCACTACGGCGCCCTGCAGGGCAAGAACAAGAAGGAGATCCGCGACGAGTACGGCGAGGAACAGTTCATGCTCTGGCGTCGCTCCTACGACGTACCCCCGCCCGCCATCGAGGCTGGCACTGAGTTTTCCCAGGACACCGACCCCCGCTACGCCGGTGAGCCCATCCCCATGACCGAGTGCCTCAAAGACGTGCTTGAGCGCCTGCTTCCCTACTGGGAGGGCACCATCGTCCCCGAGATCAAGACCGGCAAGACCGTCATGATTGCTGCGCACGGCAACTCCCTGCGCGCCATCGTCAAGCACCTTGACGAGATCTCCGACGACGACATCGCGGGCGTGAACATCCCCACCGGCATCCCGCTGGTCTACGAACTGGACGAGGAGACCCTCAAGCCCATCAAGAAGGGCGGCCGCTACCTGGACCCCGAGGCTGAGGCCAAGATCGCTGCTGTGGCCAACCAGGGCAAATGAGCCCAAACGCCAGCCAACCGGCTTAGCTGCCCCACGGGCATAGCTAGAGACGGCGGCCCGGTCCCCTCCCTGCGAGGGTGACCGGGCCGCCGTCCTTCCCTAAGTAGGGTGCGTAAAGCGCTAGCTGTGCGCCTAAAGGAATGCCATAGGCGCAAGCCGTGGGATTGCTCGCTCGCCTCCGCCGTGGGCGCCTACTCTGGAGCCGTGAACCCCATGACGCTAATAGCTGCGGCTCTAGGAGCCCTGCTGGGCGCAGCCCTGACAGTGGTGCTCGCCCGCGTGCTTAAGCATCGCCGCGACCGCGCTAGCGCCGAGCGCGCCGCAGCGGTCTCCGCCGTCGACTCCTCCCTCCTGCCGCTGCTGGCGGCCCTGCCCAATATCGTGGTGATATTGGACGAGGACGATGAGGTGCTGCGCGCCTCCCAGGCTGCCTACACCTTTGACATCGTCAAAGACGACGCCGTGGTGGAGCCGCGCGTGGCCGCCATGGTCAATGTGGTCCGCTCCACCGGGCAGGTGGAGGACAAAGAACTCAGCGTCAAACGTGGCCCGGCCCGCGACGCTGGCTGGTTCTACCTAAATGTGCGCGTGGCAAATATTGGCGCGGGCCGCGTCCTCATTCTGGTAACTGACCGCACCGCTGAGCGCCGCCTGGAGGCCATGCGCGCCGACTTCGTGGCTAATGTGTCCCACGAACTAAAGACCCCCGTAGGGGCGATTTCCCTGCTGGCCGAGACCATCTCTAACCACAGCGATGACCCCACTCTGGTATCTGACTACGCCGGGCGCATGCTCAAAGAGTCCCGCCGCCTAGGCGTGCTGGTGCAGGAGATCATCGAGCTTTCCCGGCTGCAGGAAGGCGACGCCCTGGAAGACCCAGTGGAGGTAGACCTAAATGCCGTGGTGACTGAGGCCGCCGACCAGGTGCGGGTGGAGGCCGCCGCCCGCGAAGTCGAGCTGGTAATCGGTGACAGTCAGCGCCTGACTGTGCGCGGAGACGCCAGCCTGCTGGCCACCGCCGTGCGAAACCTCTTAGATAACGCCATTCGCTACTCCGACCCCCATACTCGCGTCAGCGTGGGCCTTGGCGTGGACCCACAGGACCCATCCCTGGCTCGCGTGACAGTGGTAGATCAGGGCATCGGCATCTCAGAGATCGACCGTCAGCGGGTCTTCGAACGCTTCTACCGCGTGGACCAGGCCCGTTCCCGCGCCACCGGGGGCACCGGCCTGGGCTTGAGCATCGTCAAGCACGTGGCCGCCGATCACGGCGGCGCCGTCGAACTGACATCTGCCCCCGGCCAGGGCTCCACCTTCAATCTGGTGCTGCCACTGGCTGAAAAAGCTGACGCCGCCCCCAATGCCGAATCCCAGCGCCCCCAGGGCGCGCAAACCCTAAGGAGTGAAGGACTTGATTCGCATCCTGCTGGTTGAGGACGAGGAAAACTACCGCGAGCCGTTGGCCTACAGCCTGCGGCGCGACGGCTATGAGGTGCTGGAAGCAGAAGATGGCGCCTACGCCGTCGAAGCCTTTGAAACCGCTACTAGCTCTGGCGCCCCCATCGATTTGGTGTTGCTGGACCTCATGCTGCCGCGCCTAAGCGGTACCGAGGTATGCCGTCGCATCCGCACCACCTCCAAAGTGCCGGTCATTATGCTCACCGCCAAGGGCTCGGAGGCAGACAAGATCGTGGGCCTGGAGATCGGCGCCGACGACTACGTCACCAAGCCCTACTCCTACCGCGAATTGCTGGCCCGCGTGCACGCCGTCCTGCGCCGCACCCGCGAGGAGCCCGCGCCGGACGCCCTCCTACGTGCAGGCCGCCTCACCATGGATGTGGAGCGGCATGAGGTCAGCGTCGACGGTGAGCCGGTGGCCATGCCCCTGCGCGAGTTCGAACTGCTGGAACTGCTGCTGCGCAACGCAGACCATGTGCTCACCCGAGCCCAGATCATCGACCGCGTCTGGGGAGCCGACTACCTGGGGGACACCAAAACCCTCGACGTACATGTCAAACGCATCCGCGCCAAGATTGAGAAGGTGCCCAGCGAGCCGCGCCTGCTCACCACCGTGCGTGGCCTGGGTTACAAGCTGGTCTCTCAAGATTGAGGCAGACGGCGGCGCTGTGACCTTCCTCCCCGGCTAGGCCTGTCATTCCAGTGATATCCTGGGGGCTCTGCTGTTATTGGAAGAGATGCCGAATATGACCTTCACAATCGGTGAGACCGTTGTCTACCCCCACCACGGGGCTGCCCGGATTATTGACATTCGTGAGCGCAAAGTCCGCGGTGAGGTCAAGACCTACCTCCAACTGGAGGCAGCCCAAGGGGACCTTTCCATCCTCGTCCCGGCAGATAGCGTTGACCTGATTGGTGTGCGCGACGTTGTTGACGCCTCAGGCCTGGAGAAGGTCTTTGAGGTGCTGCGCGCCACCCTCACTGAGGAGCCCACCAACTGGTCCCGCCGCTACAAGGCCAACCAGGAGAAGATCGCCTCCGGTGACGTCATCAAGGTCGCTGAAGTGGTCCGAGACCTCTCCCGCCGCGACACGGACCGCGGCCTATCCGCTGGAGAAAAGCGCATGCTCTCCAAGGCCCGGCAGATCCTCGTCTCCGAGCTGGCTCTGGCACAGAAGACCACGGAGGAGGAGGCCGAGTCCCGCCTGGACGAGGTCCTCGACTCCGACACCGCCGCCTGAGCCGCCGCCCGGTTCCACCTCCCCGGCCTCAACCGCTGTGCCTGAGATCGGCAGCCCGCGCCCGCGCCAAGACACTGGTGCGGGCGCCGTCGTAGCGGTGCTGACCGCCGCCGGTTCAGGCACCCGCCTGGGCGCCGGTGGCCCCAAGGCCCTAGTGCAGGTGGGCGGTAAAACGCTTCTGCTGCGCGCCGCCGAAGGCCTTGCCGCCAGCGGTGTGGTGGACCACCTGGTAGTTACTGCGCCGCCTGACGCCGTCGCCCGCTTTGCAGCTGAGGTACCAGAGCACCTGCCTGCCCTAGCTAAGGCCGGGGATATGGGAGGAGTGGCGGCTCAGACCGTGCCAGTGCAGGTGGTGGCTGGCTCGCCCGCTTCCCGGCAAGCCAGCGTGGCCTTAGGCCTGCAAGCCGCCCTGGCCGCCTGCCCAGACGCGCAGGTGGTGCTGGTGCATGACGCCGCCCGCGCGCTGACTCCCCCCCAGGTGGTGCGCCGCGTAGTGGCAGCAGTACAGGCTGGCTGCGACGCCGTCGTCCCAGCGCTGCCGGTGACCGACACCGTTAAAGAGGTGAGGCTTGCGCAACCGGGGGACGGGGTAGTGCCCACCGAGCGCGTCGTCGCCACCCCGGATCGTTCCCGCCTGCGCGCCGTCCAGACCCCGCAGGGCTTTCGCCTGGAAGTACTGCGGCGTGCCCACGAGTTGGGTGCCCAACGGGCCGCAGACGAGCAACAGGCCGCCAGTGACGATGCAGCCCTGGTGGAGGCCGCTGGCGGTGTTGTGGACGTCGTCGCCGGGGATCCCTTGGCGCTCAAGGTAACCACGCCCCTGGACCTGGCCCTTGCGGAGCTGCTCGTGAAGCCCACACTCGGGCTTGCTGCCAAATGATGTGCGCTTTTCCTGGCGGTTTTAGTTGCGGGATACGGTTCTAGACGCCGTAGGCTCACAGCATGACCCGCGCTCCCCGCACCCCTGGTGCCTCTGTGGCTGACTCGGCAGTGGTTGAGAACCCGCCTACCCCCAACCCCGTTCGCCGGGGCGAGCTTATATCTGGGCCGGTGATCGCCTGGGGGCTGTGGGACTGGGGCTCCTCGGCCTTCAACGCCGTCATCACCACTTTCGTCTTCACGGTCTACCTGACCAGTTCGGCCTTTGGCGAGCACGCGGCCAATGAGACCGCTTTGTCTATTGGCCTGACTGTCTCCGGCTTCCTGATCGCCGCCCTGGCGCCCGTAACCGGTCAGCGCGCCGACCGTGCAGGCCGCAATGTGTTCTGGCTGGGGGCCTACACCGCGATTGTCGTGGCTATCAGCGCGGCCCTGTTCTTTGTGCGCCCTGACCCGGGCTACCTCTGGCTGGGCATCGCGCTGCTCGGCCTGGGCAATATTTTCTTCGAGTTGGCCTCCGTCAACTACAACGGCATCCTGGCGCACCTGACCACCAAAGACCGGATCGGTGCAGTATCCGGCCTGGGTTGGGGCATGGGCTACCTGGGCGGCATTGTGCTGCTGCTGATCCTGTTCGTGGGCTTCATTAAGCCGGAGGTTGGCTGGTTTGGGGTCACTTCCAAGGACGGCATGAATGTGCGTGCGGCCATGCTGGTGGCAGCCGCCTGGTTTGGGCTCTTTGCGATTCCGGTGCTGGTCACACAGTCAGGTGTGCGGGGCCGACGTCGTCGCCAAGCCGTGGAGCAGGACGAGGAACGTGGCGGGGAGCGGAGCCTGGCGGGCTTGGAGTCCGAGCCGGTTGAGCCCAGTTCCAGCCTGGCCTCTGTAATGCGCCGCGAATCCATCTGGACTTCTTACCGGCGCTTGTGGCGCACTCTGGTGGCCCTGTTCCGTTTTCACCCGGAGGTGCTTTGGTTCCTGCTGGCGGCCGCAGTCTTCCGCGATGGGTTGGCGGGCGTTTTCACCTACGGTGGCGTGATTGCGCAGAACACTTTTGGTTTCTCTAGCGGGGACGTGATTATCTTTGCGATCGCCGCCAATGTGGTGGCTGGGGTGGCCACCATTGCCTCTGGGCGCTTGGACGATCTGTTGGGGCCGCGCCGCGTGATTCTGGGCTCACTGACGCTGCTGGTGGTTGCGGGCATCGGGATCTTTTTCCTGCACGCTCATGGCAAGACTGTGTTTTGGACCTTGGGGCTGGTGCTGTCCGGCTGTGTGGGGCCGGCCCAGTCTGCGGCCCGCTCTTTTCTGGCGCGCGTGATCCCTGAGGGGCGCGAGGGTGAAATCTTTGGCCTGTACGCCACCACGGGCCGCGCAGTGTCCTTTGTAGCGCCGCTTATGTATGGCGTGTCCGTGTGGCTGGGCACGCGCGTGGTGGGTGAGGGAGCTCAGTACTGGGGCATACTCGGGATTGTGCTGGTGCTGGTTATCGGTTTGCTGCTGATGCTTGGGGTTAAGGACCCGCGGGGTCACATCAAAGACCTCGGCGACTGAGCCCAGCTCTCCTCTGCTCGCTTTCCCTCTTTCTGCCCTCTGCCCCTCTGTTTTGGACAACCTTCTGCCGTTCGGACAACCATTCACGCGGTCAAAGGTTGTCCGAACGGCAGAAGGTTGTCCGAACTCGGAGGAGAGAAGCGGGGAAGGCACAGAGGCTAGGTGGGGAGGCGGAGGCTGGGCTGGCTTGCACGCCGTGGGCGTACACCTGGGGTGGCGCGCAGAACTTGCCTTGCACTCGAGGGGTGAGAGTGCCAGCATTGGCGTTAGCACTCAGGGGTGTCGAGTGACAGCCCGGGTGAGTCAACCAGGCCGGAAGGTGAGGGATGGCGCCAGTCGTGACGTGAACGGCTGGAGGCATCTCGTCCGTCGCGGGCACCGCCCGGCCCCACCACGCAGTGGAGGAAACCAATGCCCAAGATCATTGCTTTTGACGAGGAGGCCCGCCGCGGTATGGAGCGGGGCCTGAACACCCTCGCCGACACCGTCAAGGTCACCCTTGGCCCCAAGGGCCGCAACGTTGTCCTAGACAAGAAGTGGGGCGCTCCCACGATCACCAACGACGGCGTGACCATCGCCAAGGAGATCGAGCTGGAGGACCCCTACGAGAAGATCGGCGCTGAGCTGGTCAAGGAGGTCGCCAAGAAGACCGACGACGTCGCCGGCGACGGCACCACCACCGCCACCGTACTGGCCCAGGCGCTCGTCCGCGAGGGCCTGCGCAACGTGGCTGCTGGCGCCAACCCGATCGCCCTGCGCCGGGGTATCGACAAGGCCGTCGCGGCCGTGGTCGAGCGCCTGCTGTCTGACGCCAAGGAGGTCGAGACCCCTGAGGAGATCGCCGCCACCGCCTCCATCTCCGCCGCTGACGAGCAGATCGGCAAGCTGATTGCTGAGGCCCTGAAGAAGGTCGGCCACGAGGGCGTCGTCACCGTGGAGGAGTCCAACACCTTCGGCCTTGAGCTTGAGGTCACCGAGGGTATGCGCTTCGACAAGGGCTTTATCTCCCCCTACTTCGTCACCGACGCTGACCGTCAGGAGTCGGTCCTGGAGGACGCCTATGTCCTGCTGGTCGAGTCCAAGATCTCCAATGTCAAGGACTTGCTGCCCCTCCTGGAGAAGGTCATGCAGACCGGCAAGCCCCTGGCGATCATCGCTGAGGACGTCGAGGCTGAGGCCCTGGCCACCCTGGTTGTGAACCGCCTGCGCGGCACCTTTAAGTCCGTGGCCGTCAAGGCCCCCGGTTTCGGTGACCGCCGCAAGGCCATGCTGCAGGACATGGCGATCCTGACCGGCGGCACCGTCATCTCCGAGACTGTCGGCCTCAAGCTGGAGACCGCCACCCTGGAGGACCTGGGCACCGCTCGCAAGATCGTCGTCACCAAGGACGAGACCACCATCGTCGAGGGTGCTGGGGACAAGGAGGCCATTGAGGCCCGCGTCTCCCAGATCCGCGCCGAGATCGAGAAGTCTGACTCCGAGTACGACAAGGAGAAGCTCTCCGAGCGTCTGGCCAAGCTGGCTGGCGGCGTGGCCGTCCTCAAGTCTGGCGCCGCCACCGAGGTGGAGCTCAAGGAGCGCAAGCACCGCATTGAGGACGCCGTCCGCAACGCCAAGGCCGCTATCGAGGAGGGCATCGTCGCCGGTGGTGGCGTGGCGCTCATCCAGGCTGCCGAGGCTCTGGCCGCCCTCACCCTTGAGGGTGACGAGGCCACCGGCGCCAACATTGTGAAGGTCGCCGTTGAGGCTCCGCTCAAGCAGATCGCCGTCAACGCTGGCCTGGAGGGTGGCGTTGTGGTGGACCGCGTGCGCAACCTGGCCACCGGTGAGGGCCTGAACGCCGCCACCGGTGAGTACGTGAACCTGCTGGCCAGCGGCATCGCCGACCCGGTCAAGGTCACCCGTTCTGCCCTGCAGAACGCCGCCTCCATCGCGGGTCTGTTCCTCACCACCGAGGCCGTCGTCGCCGACAAGCCGGAGCCCCCGGCCCCGGCCGCCGGTGGCCACGGTGACGAGATGGGTGGCATGTACTGAGCCCAGCGCTCAGCACTCCGCTCCTAGCGGTCTGCGGTGTCAAGGCGCTGAACCGCAATTAGCGACGACGGCGGGTCGTCCCCTGTATCAGCAGGTGGGCGACCCGCCGTCTGCTACCAGGGCGTCAATGGTGGCTTAGGCGGGGATGAAGCGGTTGCGGTTGTTGGACTCGGCGTCGTCGTAGGACAGGGCCGCCTGATCCAAGGCCGAGCCGATGTAATCCAGGCTCGACTGCACCTGCAGCTGAGTGGTGTGCCACTGGGCCCCACAATCACCCATGGAGTTGGAGGCCGAGCCAGTCCAAGAGGACTGGAGCGTGGCCAGGTCACCGTTCATGGCGTCCACCTCGGTCTGGATCGTGGAGATGCGGGCGCGGGTGCGGGCGGCAGTGGCGGCGACTTCACTGGTGTCAACGGTATAGCTGCTCATGGTGGGCCTTTCTGATGGTCACCCCGATGGTGTCCTCGCAAATCACCCTAGAACCACCAAAAAAGCGCCCAACCACCATTAACAGATCGGCTGTTTGCTCCTGCATGAGGCGCCCCTGTGGAGCGCGGGACAGGCACATTGGTTATTTCAGAGGCACCAAAGGCGCTGAGGCGCCCCTGTGGAGCGTTAGGCAGCAGAGATTGCAGAACAACTGAAGAGACGCAGCGCTACGCAGAGGCCTCAGGGCAACTCAAGCACCCCGAGCAACAGCGCCCCAGGGCACCCACCCCGAGCGCTTCAAAGCTGCCCGGCGCCGTCCTCCACGATCTCGTCTTTAATCGCCGGGAAGGAAGCCATGCGGGTCTCCCGCAGCGCCTTCGCCGCCTCACTCTTGGCCCGGGCCAACTCACAGAGTTTGGCTCGGTGCGCCTCCGCCTGCTCCTGGCGCGTCAAAGGCGCCCCAGAGCCAGTTGGCTTAGCCAGCAGGGCCTCAATATCCTCCGCACAAGACTCCATGGAAGTGGTGTGCTTGGGAGCTGGCGGAACCGAGGCCTTCTCTGTGCGGAAGGACTCTTTGTCCGCTGACAGCGGCTCTTCTGGGGTGGTTGCCGCCGGGCTGCTGAGCTGCTCGGAAAGCGGGGGTGGGGTCGCCATGGAGGAGGCCTCGGCCGGGCTGGTGGACTGCTCGGGGCTGAGGGCCTGCCAGGGACTGGACGCCCGATTGGGGCTGGCCGGGGCGGGCGGCGGTGCAGCAGCAACTCCAGAGCCCGCAGTTCCGGGAGACACCTGCCGAACCGGAGGCGCGGGTGGAACTGCCACAGTCGGTGCGGCGTCAACCGGCTGCCGCAGGGCCGACGCCGTCGCAGCCACCCCCACATTTGGCACAGCCGCCGCATCTGCCGCAGCGGTCGGTGCAACTGCGGTGGCAACAGTTGGCTCAGGTGTTGGCTGAGCCGGGGAGGGGAAGGCCTCGGTGTTGGCGGCCTCGGAGCTAAGCGGGACGCCATCACCAGGGGTAGGGGTGGGCGCCAAGCCTGCCGGTGCCGCAGCCTCAGGCGCAGCGCTCTCCAACTCGGCCAGCTTGTTGGAGATGCGCCGCAACTCAGACTGCAGGTTCTCCCGGGCAGGCAGCTCCCAGCGGGCGCCCAGCGGGGAGGCGAAGAGCTTCTCGCGGCTCAGCAGCTTGGTGACGATCTCCTGGCGCGCCCGGTAGTAATCCAGGTCCGGGATGTGCTCGTACTCCGCACGCACCAACTCACGGTAAGACTTGTAGAGCTGCGGATTTACAGCCAAAGTCCCCAGATCTGCGTCATTCAACGCCATGGCGTCAATGTCATTCGCAAGATTGTGGCGTTTGAGAGACAGGATCAGCTGACAAATGCGGTCAACCCTGGCGTCTGGGATTCCCAGGGCTTGCAGGTCTCGGGCTGCCTCAGCGGCGGAAGCCACCTCATCTTCGCCGCCATTGCGCCGGTAGGTATCACGCAGAGTCAGAGAGAAGACGCAACCGTGGTACCAGGTGGCGATGCGGATCATGTCTGGGTTGTGCGACTCATCCGCCAACTCATCCACCCGCGCCAACATGTCAATCACATGGCGCACATTGTGGAAACGGCGGTCTGGCGTGGACCAGCGTTCAAGCAAGGACTCGCAGGAAGCCTGAATCCGCTCGGGCTCAGCGGTGGCGCCCAGGGCGCGCACAGAGCGAGAGAAGGCTGGGAGAAGCCACTGCGGCGCGTCAATCACGCCCATAGAAAAGCCTCCGGAACTGACATAGGGACCAACACATCGTATGCCCCCTGGGCGCCCCCGGAACTCCTCCTGTGGGCGGAGGGGGCCAATTGACCGGCCCAGAGTCTAAGTGCGACTGCCATAAGCGCCTCAATCTACCGTTACACAGCCTTGCCACACTGCGGGAAAGTGCCTATGGCAAGGGAAAAGTCATGCGGACAGTGGCGCCGCCACCAGGCGTAGTGAGCATGCGCACAGTGCCGCCATGCGCCCCCACAATCGTGGCCACGATGGCTAGGCCCAGGCCGGAACCACCGGTTTCTCGGTTGCGAGAGGTGTCCGCCCGGTAGAACCGCTCAAAGACCCGCTTGGCATCCGCAGCATCGACGCCGGGGCCGTGGTCGCGTACTTCCACTACGGCGCGCGGCTGCGGATTGGCTAATAGCGCGGCCGTCTCCACGTTCTGGTCGGCGGCGGCATCGACGTCGTCGGGTTGTAGGGGGCGGGCCCCCAGGGCAATCTCCACCGGAGTGTTCTCCGGCGTATAGCGCACGATATTGCCCAGCAGATTGGTAAGCACCTGGGAGAGGCGGTCGCGGTCACCGTTGACCACCAGGGGTGCGGCGTCCTGCCCATCCAGCCCGATCAGCTCGCACTCGCGGTCCGGGGCCAGCACGCTCATATCCGTTAGGGCGGCGGTGGCGACGTCGTGCAGGTCCACCGCGGCCATCTCCATGGGGCGACCCTGGTCCATCCGGGCTAGCTGCAGCAGATCCTCAACTAGCCGACCCATGCGCCCAGACTCGGACTCAATGCGCCCCATCACTTCTTCCACCCGCTCAGCAGGTACCCCGCCCATGCGGTAGAGCTCGCCGTAACCGCGGATGGCTGCCAGGGGCGTGCGCAGTTCGTGGGAAGCGTCCGAGACAAAGCGCGTCATCCGCTCCTGGGCGATAGTTTGCACATCAAAGGCGCGCTCATTGCGCGCCAGCATTTTGTTTAGGGAAACCTGTAGAGAACCAACTTCAGTCTGGGGATGTTCAGTGGTTGGCACGCGGGCGGATAGGTCGCCGTCGGCAATGCGCCCAGCCACGGATTCAATCTGCCGCAGGGGTTTGAGTGAACGGCTTACCAGGAACATGGCGGCCAGCCCACCGAGCAGGATTACACATACAGATGTCAGAGTGACCACCAGGCGTGTGCGCGCCACCGTCTCCGCGATATCTGAAAGCGGCAGGCCGATTGCCACGACGCCGCTGTAGGCGGTGGCGGCGGAGTTCTGCTTGTTGCCACCGGTGACGCCCAGGACAATCACTCGCCACTGGTGTCCAGGAATATCTGAGTCCACGGTGCGCAGGATCAGCCCATTCTGCTGGGCTTTGACGTCCTCAAGATTCAGGGCTCCGACCTTCGGGGTGCCGTAATTGGCGGCGGTGCCGGGGGAGACGATCTCGGCGGAGGTGTTATCCAGATACTGCACCTGCATGTAGTAGGTGGAGGGCATATAGGGGACGGCACCGTCTTCTAAGCGCGCCAGGGCTTGTGAACCGACGGTCTGGCCGGTGGACTCGAGTTGGTCATCCACCTGGCCCAGCAGATGAGTCTGCAACAGGTAGGTGGAGGCGGTGGAGACTGCTACTAGGCCGATCGTAATCAGCAGCGTGGTGATGGTGACTAGGCGGGACTCCAGTGGCAGAGACAGCCATTTGCATCTGAGTGCCTTGAAAGGGTTGCGGCGAGGCTTGGGGGCTTGCCCGAGCGGTGCCACCTGCGCTTCCTGTTTGTGCCTGCCGCGCCTGTCTGGCCTGGAGCGGCGCGCTTGGGGCGGCACTTTCAGTCCGCCTTGGGCTCGCGCAGCATATAACCCACCCCGCGGCGGGTTTGGATGAGCGGGGCCACGGCCTTCCCGTCGGCGTCGTCAATTTGGTCGACCTTGCGGCGCAAGTAGGAGATATAGGACTCCACGATGGCAGCGTCGCCGTTCCAGTCGTACTCCCAGACGTGGTCAAGGATCTGGGACTTGGAGACCACTCGTCCAGCGTTGAGCATCAGGTAGCGCAGCAGCTTGAACTCGGTGGGGGATAGGTCCACTTCCACGCCAGCGCGGTGCACTTCGTGGGCGTACTCATCCAGGACTAGGTCCGCTACGCGCAAGGTGCCGTCATCCTCGGACTCAGTGGCGTGGGTGCGGCGCAAGATGGCGCGGATACGGGCCACTACCTCTTCTAGGCCGAAGGGCTTGGTGACGTAGTCATCCCCGCCGACGGTCAGGCCCCGGATCTTGTCCGACGTGTCGTCGCGGGCGGTTAGGAAGAGGATTGGGGTGGTCACGTCCCGCTCGCGCAGGCGGCGGGCCACGGTGAAGCCGTCCATATCTGGGAGCATGACGTCCAGGACCACCAGGTCTGGCTGGTCTTTCTCCACGCCGTGCAGGGCTGCATTTCCGTCGCCAGCGGTGCTGACCTCAAAGCCTGCGAAGCGCAGAGAGGAGGCCAGCAGGTCGCGGATATTGGGCTCATCGTCGACGACGAGCAGGTGTGCCTCGGTACGGGTCTGGTCCATATGTGCCACCCTGCCGCCGGTCCCTGAGTGTTTGCTGTGAGCCTCTTGAAAGCTGGTTGCGTGGGTTCGGCGGGTGAGGAGCGGCGGATCAGATGAACTTGGTGGGGTCGAACTCTGCCAGCGGAATAATGCGGACCCGCGGCAGCGCAATCGTGAAGGCATCCACATCAGCCTCCAGATCATGGATGCGCAGGCCCCGCTCCTCCAGGGAAGCCAGCTGGCTAGAGAGGAACTCACGGAAGCACAGCACGCCCACGGAGCAACCAGACTCCAGCAGCCGCTCCACCTGAGGCACATAGTCGCCATCATGCGACCCCAGCAGCACATTGGCGGTATTACCCCGCTCGGCAATGGCCTCCAAAGTGCGCTGGATACCGATGTCTACGACCTTCTCCTCCGGGTTACCGGTGCCCTGCAGCGGCACAGGCCGGTAATCCATGGCCATCAGGGCCTGGACGAAACCCATCGGCATATGACCGGAGGTCGCGTTGAGGAAGAACAGGGCGTTGGTGTCCTCGACCTCCTCAGTCCAGGCGCTGTCGCAGAAGTCCAGAACGCGGTCCCAGCGGGGACGCTCGTCAGGCTCGGGGCGTCTGCCAAGGACACTCATGCCGAGAGTGGCGTCAATATTCTCGCCGTCGACGAGCAGGTAGCTGGGTTTACTCATGAAGCAATCGTATCGGTTGGTGCGCCCATGCCGGTTTTCGGAGCCGAAGCGTCCCGTCAGACGAAACAGGGCTGCCCCGCGGATTGCTCCACGGGGCAGCCCCAAAGCGTCAGCTAGCACTCGGCGGACAACCCGCTCCCGGCCTATTCAAGCCACAGCGGGCGTCAGCTGGCGCCCGCATCTCAGTACGAGGAAGCGCCCTCGTCCACGTGCTCGGCGCCGCCGTCGGTGATCTGTACGGGAGCCTTGCCAGCCTTCAGTGCGGCCAAGCGAGCCTCGGCTTCCAGGGAGTCACCGGAGGACTCCAACTCGGCGAACTGCTGCTCCAGGGAAGCGCCAGCGATCTCCATCTGACCAGCGGCCTGAGCCTCAACCCGACGCACCTGGTCCTCGTAGCGAGCGATCTCGCTGGTGGGGTCAAGCACGTTGATGGAGCGGATGGCGCCCTGCACCTTGACCTGCGCCTGTGCACTCTTCTGGCGCGCCACCAGCTGGTCGCGCTTGCTCTTGAGGTCGGTCAGGCGGGCCTCCATCTGGGTCAGGCCAGTCTTGAGCTGCTCCACCACCTGACGCTGCGAGGCAATCATCGGCTCGGCAGCCTTGGCCTCGTTCTCAGCGGAGATCTGCTTGGTGATGGCGACCTTGGCCAAGGCATCCCACTTGTCGGCGCCAGCGGTGTCACCGGCGGCGCGCAACTGGTCGGCCTTCTGAGAGGCCGCCAGGGCCTTGTTGCCCCAGTCCTTGGCCTCGGTGACATCGGCGTCGTGGTCCTTCTCTGCCAGGCGCAGGTTGCCGATCGTCTGGGCGACGGCGTCCTGGGCCTCAGCGATGGAAGAGGTGTAGTCACGCACCAACTGGTCCAGCATCTTCTCCGGGTCCTCCGCCCGGTCAATGAGGGCGTTGATATTGGCGCGGGTGAGCTGGGCGATGCGTCCCAGGATCGACTGCTTCTCGGCCATTGGATGGTTCCTTCCTGTGGTTCTCCTGGTCAGCTGGGGGCGCGGGTGCGTCCAGTCCGCCAAGTACTTGTTGCGAAATAGCTTGTGAGTGATGTTGTCAGAATTAGGGGCAGAGCATGGGCAATACGGGAAGCCAATTACCGTCATGGCAATACCCAGGGGGCATCAACGAGGAGCCTTAGCGGATGCCGGGCTAGAAACGCCCCCCGAAGCCCTCGTCGCCGCCGCCGAAGCCGTCACCGCCACTGGAGCCACCGCCCCAACTGCCACCGTCGCTACCCCAGCCGCCATAGCTGCCGTGACTGCTGCGATCTCCGCCGCCTCCCAGCAGAATGCCGCCCAAAATCAGCGAGCCCCAGTCGATGCCGTCACTGTCACGGCGACCGTATCTGTCGCCGTACCCGGCGCCGTAGCTACCTTGGTCCCAGGGGCCAGCACTATATGAACTGTTGCGCACATCTGCCTCAGCCAGGCTTCGCGCCTGCGCTACCAGGCGTTCGCCAGCAGCTACTTCAGCCAGAGCCGTTGTTGGCTGGCTGGTTTGGTAGGAGGTAGCACTAGCAGCGTGTCGCGATGCCGCAGAGAGGGTAGTGCGCGCTTCTGAGCCGACGGCGCCCCGGTTCGTGGTGATGTAAGTGGTCACCGCATCCACCTGACTGTTGAGCCGTTCCAGGCGGCCAGTGAGCTGGACGGTAGCGCGCTTGTCGTTCTCCTCCTGCTCGCGGGCGGGGGCCAAAGCATTGTCCAAAGCCGACTCGGCCTGGGTCAGTTGGTCTAGCGCTGCCAGCGGGTCGCCGGACTGGTTGTCACCGGTGGCGGCCCGCCCAGCGGCCACCGCCGCCTCTGCGTCCTTAACTAGGGGCTCCAGCACAGCGGCGGACAGCTTGCCCTCCAAACGCTTGACGTCCTGCAAATCGGAGGAGATCGAGCCAATCGCCTGCTGCAGCGCCTGCGTTGCCCCATCTAGGCGCTCGCGGGCGGAGGTCACCTGGGCAGCTAGCGTGCCTGCCTGACCAATCGAAGCCTGGGCGATGCGCACCTGTTCCACCGCCGCACCCTGCTGGCCGGCGTCGACGGACTCCTGTGCTTGCTTAAGCGCCGTGCGGGCTGCGTTCAGGAGCCGCTCGGCCTGCTCCGGGGCGGCCGCCACCGAGGTCAAGGCTGAGGCCGGATAAGCGGCCTGCAGGGTGGCCAGGATGCTGCGGGCCTCGGTGATAGCGCTGGCGGTCTCATCAGCGCGCTGCGTAGTCTCGGCCAGCGCCGTCGGCAGATTGGCCTGCAGACCGCGGCGCTTAGAGAACTCACTCTCCTGCGCTGCAAGCTGTTCGTGAGCGGTCTGGCAGCGGCGGATGATCTCCGAGAGCATGGCGCGCTGCTGCGGCTCGGTCTCAGGAATATCGTCATCTAGGCGCTTGCGCAGCTCAAAGGCGGCCGTGATCTCCTCTTGGGCGCGTTGGAGTGCCTGCGTGAAAGCGTCGGTGGCAGACAGACCAAACTGGGCCTGCGCGTAGGACAACTCCTCAGCCGCAGAGCGCACGGCGTTATCCGTCTCCACCAGAGCGGTGCCAGCCTGCGTCTGCAACTGCTCAATGCTCGGCTGCGCCGGGCCCGTGCCAGCACCCTGGCCTGCCTGCTGCTTGCGCCGCCTGGAACGGTAGGCCATCACCCCGCCGACGGCGGCCACACCACCACCAACCAGGGCGACCGTTCCCACCGTTGAGCTGGAGGAACCGCTGGCAGAACCCACAGCGGCGACGGCGCCGTCGAAGTCACGCTTTTTCAGGTGCTTCTGGATCTCGGTGGCCACCTCCTTGCGCTTGGAAGTGGACCACACGGAGTTCTTAGCGGCACCATCGAGGTAGAAAGTGTTGATGCCGCTGTCCGGCACATTGATGACTAGCAGCAGGTCGGTGCTGCCAAAGTTTGATTCCTTCCAAGCCGTTTTGGCCCACTTCTCCGCTGAGGTAGAGCTGTCCTTCAATGTCACGACCCACAGGTTGGCGCCGCTGTTGCTCACCTCATCGACCACCTTGGCGGCAGCGTCGTCATTGAGGATGCCAGCGTCGTCAGTGACGTGGTCTTTCACCAGGGTGGAAGTCGTCTTATCCGCAGGCAAAACGGTGGCCGACAGGCTGGCCGGCAATCCGGCTGACAGCCCAGCCGACAACTCAGAGGCGGGCTGGTCCGCAGTGGCCTGCGCAGCCAAAGCCGTGGGAGTGGCCAGGAGCGGGGAGGCGATGAGCAAGGCACAAACCGCAGCCCGGGGCGCTGAGCGTCGGAGGGCGCGGGGGAACTGGTTCGTAGTCATCATGACCATCGTCTCTTGGCGCAGGCGTGGTGGGCAAGCATTTCAGCTCTGATTTCGCCGCCAGCCGTGCGCTGTTGCGGTTGGCCTCTCACAGATCTTCGGCGTCAACGATCTCGTAGGCGTAGCCCTGCTCCGCCAGAAAGCGCTGCCGGTGCGCCGCAAAGTCCTGGTCCACAGTGTCCCGCGCCACCACCGTGTAGAAGTGCGCCTGCCGCCCATCCTCCTTGGGTCGCACAATCCGCCCCAGGCGCTGCGCCTCCTCCTGCCGTGACCCGAAGCTCCCGGAAACCTGCACCGCCACGGTGGCCCCGGGCAGATCAATAGAAAAGTTCGCCACCTTAGAAACCACCAGGGTTGGCACCTCCCCAGCCCGGAAAGCCTCATAGAGCCGCTGCCGCTCACGCACCGTCGTCGACCCAGTAAGCACCGGCGCCCCCAACTCCTGGCCGAGCTCCTCTAGCTGGTCCACGTACTGCCCAATCACCAGTGTTGGTTCACCCGCGTGCCGCGCCAGCAGCTGGCGCACCACCGCATTCTTGGCGGGGCTGGCAGCGGCCAGGCGGTAGCGGTCTTCCGCCTCAGCGGTCGCGTAAGTCATGCGCTCGCCCGCGCTCAGGGTCAGGCGCACCTCCGTACATAGTGCAGGGGCAATCCAGCCCTGGTGCTCCAGGTCCTTCCAGGGGGCGTCATAGCGCTTAGGTCCGATCAAGCTGAAGACCTCGTCCTCCCGCCCATCCTCACGCACCAGTGTGGCGGTCAGCCCCAGGCGACGGCGGGCCTGCAGGTCTGCGGTCATGCGGAAGATTGGGGCGGGCAGCAGGTGCACCTCGTCGTAAACGATCAGGCCCCAGTCATATGCGTCAAACAGATCCAGGTGCGGGTAGCTGCCCTTCCGTTTGGTGGTCAGCACCTGGTAGGTGGCGATGGTGACCGGCCGGACTTCCTTGCGTGACCCCGAATACTCGCCGATCTCCTCTGCTGTCAGACTGGTGAAGCGCATGAGCTCTTCCTTCCACTGGCGTGCAGAGACGGCGTTGGTCACCAGGATCAGGGTGGTGGTGGAGGAGCGGGCCATGGTTGCCGCTCCCACCAGGGTCTTGCCTGCCCCACAGGGCAATACGACGACGCCGCTGCCGCCTGCCCAGAAGGCATCTACTGCCTCCTGCTGGTAGGGGCGCAGGGCGAAGGCTCCCGGCTCTCCGGCAGCTGCAGCCTTGGACGCAGCGCGTAGGGCGATGGGGTGGGCTTCACCGTCGACGTAGCCGGCTAGATCTTCCGCCGGCCAACCCAGCTTGATGAGCACTTGTTTGAGGTGCCCGCGTTCAGAGGGGTGGACGACGACGTCGGCCTCTCCCAGGCGCTCACCGAGCAGGCCAGCGGTGCGTTTGGAACGGGTGACCTCTGTCAGTACGGCCTGGTCGGTGGCGTGCAAGACCAGGCCGTGGGCGGGGTCAGAGAGCAGTTGGAGGCGCCCGTAGCGGCTCATGGTCTCGGCGATTTCCGTGAGCAGGGAGTGGGGCACGGGGAAGCGCGAGTAGGTGATGAGGGTGTGCACCACCGTTTCCGCATCCAGCCCGGCGGCCCGCGCATTCCACAAGGCCAGCGGCGTAATGCGGTAAGTGTGCATATGTTCAGGGGCCCGCTCCAGTTCTGCGAAGGGAGCGATGGCCCGGCGGGCGTCAGCGGCAGCCGGGTGGGCGGCCTCCAGGAGAACCGTGCGGTCAGATTGGACGATCAGCGGGCCGTTAGGGGCGGATGGCGTAGAGGAGCCTGGCGTGGTGGGCATGGGGCGAGTATCGCAGTCAGCGTTCTAGAACAGACGCCCCACCTTGGGGTGGTGAGTGGGCCGGGGGCGAGGCAGTGGGCTCGTCTGGTATGGCTGCTAGCTAAGACCCGAACGGCCTCGGATTGCTTGACCCGCCAGGGGCTGATGGCTACTCTATGGTATGTCGGACGTTATAAACTATGCGTCCGGCCTATGACCCCCACCTATTATGTGGGGGTCGCTATATTTTGTGGGAGATATGGCTGTGGAACGGTTTGCCCTGCTTGTCGATGCTGGTTATTTCTGGGCCGCAGGTGGAATGGCGCTCGCTGGGCAGAGTCTCCAACGTCACCGGCTACGTATGCGTAACCCCGCCAAGGCTGTTTCTGACCTCGTGGAAGAGGCAAGAGAATGTGGCGATGCGGTGTCCTTGCTGCGCACATATTGGTATGACGCTATTAGGGGGAATGAGGTCTCTGGGGGCCTGGCTGAGCTGGCTGCTCTCCCCTCGCTCAAACTGCGCCTCGGTGCTCTTAACGGCGCTGGTCAGCAGAAAGGTGTGGATTCCCTTATCGTCACCGACCTCATTGAGCTGGCGAGGAATCGGGCAGTTTCCGATATCGTGCTGATGTCGGGGGATGAGGATATTCGTGTCGGCGTGCAACTCGCGCAGACCTACGGTTTGCGAATCCACCTGCTGGGGATAGGGGATCTCCGCACGAACTCTAGCCGTACCTTGCAGCAGGAAGCCGACACTGTTGTCACACTCAGTCCGGAGTGGTTAGAAACACATCTCGAGGTCGTCCAGACCGAGCCAGGTCAAGACCCCCATATTCTTTCCTCGGGTCGTACGAGTGCGCACAGGGTTGAACTGGAGGCTGTTGACGGCGAGTCTCTCGGGGAGACGGCCTTGCGGGTTACTGAGTGCGTTATTAGTTCTATGGATGAGCGTGACCGGGAGCAACTTCTGTCCCAGATAGATTTTGGCGGCAGTATTCCGAGAACTATTGACGGACTGTTGATTGGTTCTGTTAGTCGCTTACAAGGGAATTCACGCCTTACGCCGGACCAGTTGCGTGCTGTAAGAAGCACCTTCAAGTCTGCGCTCCGGGGATGAAACAGGGTAGGTAATCAGGTTCATCTATCGCGTGCAGCTCTTCTGGGGCGGTGTGGGCGGGGCTGGACAGCCGCAGTACGTTGGGAGGATGCGCGATCCGAAGCCTGAGCTAGCCGCCACCCCAGCTGGCACCAGCCAAACGCTCGCTAACAACCCCTGCTCCGCGGCGACGACGGCGGACCTGGCCGCACAGCTGACCGCCCTCGCAGACGCGGAAATGCTTGGCTTCCTCCGGCAGCGCCCGGACCTGGTGACCCCGCCCGCCTCCTCCATCACCGCACTGGCAGCTCGGGCCGCCGGGCACACCAGCGTGGAACTGGCCCTAGCGCGCCTGGACGGTCCCACCCTCGCCGTCGCCCAACAGGTGGTGGCCACGGCGCCACAAACGGCGCCAGCCACCAAAACTCCCCCCGCTCAGCCCCAGGCCCCACTGCGTGCCGCCCAACTTGCCACCCATATCTCCCAGCACCTGGGGCTAGAGGTCTCCGCCGTCGCAGCTTGCCTAGCCCGCTTGGAGCATCTTGCCTTGCTGGTGGGCGGCGCCCCCGTGACCGGTCTGGTCGAGCTCCTCGCACCTCGCGCGGGCGCGCCCGCCCCCTACCCCGTGGCGCCACCCTCACCCAAGGAGCTAGAGCAACTCCCAACAGACGTCGTCGCCGCCGAATCCACCCGCCACGCTGAAGAAGCCGTCCGCCTAGTCGCAGCCCTGCTGACCGAGTGGGGATGGGAAGGTGGCGCGATCCTGCGCAATGGAGGAGTGGGCGTGCGCACCTTGACCCGCACCGCCCAAGCTCTAGGCATCGACCAAGCCACCACCGCCACCATAAGCGAGCTGGCCGCCGCAGCGGGACTGCTCGGCCTAGATGAAGAGGGCACCAGCTGGGTGCCCTCAAGCACCGCCTACACCTGGGCGCGCGCCACCCTGCCCGAACGCTGGGCCCAGCTCGCTGCCGCCTGGGCATCCAGCCTGCGCACCCCCTGGCTAGTCGGCTCGCGCGGCGACGACGGCACCCTGCGCGCCGCCCTGCATGACGACCTCGAAGCCACCTGGGCTAGAGCCCTGCGCCGCCGCCTCTTGCAGCTATTCACCACCCTGCCTGAGGGGGCTTCCGCCACTCCCACATGGGTGCGCGCGGCCCTGACCTTCGCCCGGCCCCGCCGCCCCGCACCCAAGGGGGCGGTCACTGCTGTGCTCGCGGAGGCGGAGTTGCTGGGGCTCACTGGCGCCGGTGCTCCGTCCCGCGCTGGCTTGGCGCTCGCGGCTGTGACACTGCAGGTGGCGGGCGGCGGTCCGGCCAGCGCGACTGACCCCAGCCCGCTGGGTGCCACCCCGCCTGATGAATTATCTGACCTGATGCTCGCCCCGCTGGAGACGGCCCTAGAAGCGGATTTGCCGACGCCGGTGTCCCTGCTGCTGCTCCAGTCCGATCTGACAGCTGTGGTCCCCGGCCGCCCGACTCCCGTCTTAGCTGAACTGTTGGAGCAGGCCAGTGCAGTGGAGTCGCGCGGCTTTGCCTTGACGGTGCGTTTCACCCCGGAATCGGTGCGCGCCGCCCTAGATGCTGGGCACAGCGCAGAGTCTTTGCTGTCCGCCTTGGCTGCTTTCAGCCCCACCCCCTTGCCCAGCGCCCTGGAGGTGCTGGTGCGTGACGTGCAGCGCCACCACGGCGGGGTGCGAGTGCGCCAGGTTGCCGCCGTGCTGCAGGTCCCGGATCTGGCGGTTGCGGCGGGGCTGGTGGCAGATAGTCGCCTGGCGGCACTCGGCTTGGCTGAGCTGGCGCCAGGGGTATTGGCTGCCACGGCCTCGCCTGGCCAAGTGCTGCGCGAATTGCGGGCAGCAGGTCTGGCGCCGGTGCTGGAGGACGCCCAGGGGCAGGTGCTGCTGGGGGAGCCCGGCCAGCAAGGACGACGTCGTAGCGCCCCGGCACCGCAGCGTCCCGGTGGGGCGCCCTTCACTCGACGCCGGGCAGCTTCCGACCGGGAGCTGGCGGTGCTGGTACGACGTCTGCGTGCGGGGGAGGAGGAGCGGGCCCGCAGTGGGGCCCCAGCCGGGGAGGCTACGGATCCGGTGCATGCGCTCGCACTGTTGCGCCAAGCGCAGGCCGCACGCACACCGGTGCGGCTAGTGGTGGCGGACCCAGTTGGGGGCACGCAGGAGCGCCGCGTGCGGGTGCTGGCGGTGGACGCAGGGCGGGTGCGCCTGGCGGACTTGACCCGGGAAACGGAGTTGACGGTGGCGGTGCACCGGATCGTATCCGTCCGTCCGCAGTGAGCTGCGCGATGGCGGCTTTGGCGTCGCCCCCTACACTGAGCGGGTGACTGACACCGCCACGCAGACTCCACCCCCCACTGCCGCTGACCTAGTCAACGCGCGTCCCGCGAGCGAGCGTATTGCGCGCCCAGGCTCCCTGCCCACCCCCGTGGAGCGCGCGGCTGCCGCCAAGGACAAGACCCTGACCTCGGCCGCCGCCATAGAGCTGGCCCGCCAGGCCCTGGGGGAGATCACCGAGCCCTTGTCTGTGGGGCTCTTTGCCGCCTCCAAGGCGCAGGCGGAGCGCCTGATCACTCACCTATTCGAATGCAACCTTGCTGGCTACCGCGGCTGGCGTTGGGCCGTCACCATGAGCCGCCCGCCGCGCAGCCGCACCGCCACCATCTGTGAGATGGAGCTACTGCCTGGCGAGGATGCCCTGCTGGCCCCCGCCTGGGTGCCGTGGGCCGACCGCCTGCAGCCGGGCGACGTCAGCCGCTCCGACCGTTTGCCTAAGCGGGAAACTGATGAACGGCTAGAGCCTGGTTGGGAGGCCACCGGGGAGGACGCCGACGCCCTGGCCCTAGATGTGCTGGACCTCGGTCGCCCCCGCGTGCTCAGCCCTGAGGGCATTCAGCGGGCCGCCCAACGCTGGTACGACGGTGAGCACGGCCCCGACGCTGACGGAGTCCGCAGAGCTCATGCCACCTGCTCCACCTGCGGCTTCTTCATGCCACTGAGCGGGCCGATGCGCAATGTCTTTGGGGTCTGCGCCAACGAATGGGCGGCCGACGACGGCACAGTGGTCTCCCTAGATCACGGCTGCGGCGCCCATTCGGAGACTGACCTGCCGGACCAGGGCCCAGAGTGGCCGGTGACGCCGTCGCGCCTGGACGAGACGGAAATGGTGCCGGTGGCTACTGATGGCCTGGCTCTGCGTGAGGGCGTGCCTCTGGCGGAATTGCAGGCAGCCGAGGCGGCGGAGGCTGCCAAAGCCGCTGCGGAGAGCGAGGCCGAGCAGCTGGAGGAGACCGCGTCTGTCGCTGCTGAGGCCGCTGAGCTCCCCTCCCCGGAGCAGCTTGCGGTCCCCACCAAGTCCGCCAAGGTTGACGTGCCTACCGCCGTGACTCCTGACGAGGCCTCGACTGTGGTTATTACGGCTACCACCACCCCCACCGACCCGGCGGCCGCTGCCTGCGCTGCGCCCGCTGAGCCCACTGAGCCCACGACGTCCGCCGCGCCCCCAGCTGAACCTGCTGCCCCGCCACGCCTGGAACTGGATCTCCCAGAGCCAGTCGCCGCGGCCCCGCGCAAACGACGCCGTCGTGCTGCCAAACTGGATGACCAGGACACCGCTAAGGCCCTCGCCGACCTAGAGTCCTCCCTGCCCTCCCGCTGAGCCCCTCGCGTTTCAGGTGCGTCACAGGCGATCTGCCAAGATCAGGTGACGTGAGTACCACCTCCCCATCCAGCACAGCCAGGGCCGAGGCCCCCACCTCCGCCCTGGACCGGTTCTTCCACATCTCGGAGCGCGGCTCCACCATTGCCCGTGAAGTTCGCGGTGGCCTAGTCACCTTCTTCACGATGGCGTACATCCTGGTTCTCAACCCGCTGATCCTCTCCACCCCGCACGACGGCGTCACCCCGCTGGGCACCACGGCCCAGATCGCCGCAGGCACCGCCTTCATTGCCGCCGTCATGACGATCCTCATGGGGGTCGTCGCCAATTACCCGATGGCTTTGGCCGCCGGCCTGGGCATCAACGCGATGGTTGCCTACACGATCGCCGGCACCAAGGGCATGACCTACGCCGATGCCATGGGTCTGATCGTCATCGAGGGCGTCATCATCCTCCTGCTGGTCCTCACCGGCTTCCGTGAGGCGGTTTTCCGGGCGGTCCCGGCCTACCTCAAGACGGCGATCTCCGTGGGTATCGGCCTGTTCATCGCCCTGATCGGCCTAGTGGACGCCAAGGTGGTGCGCCCCGGCGGCACACCCTTGGAACTGGGCCTGGGAGGCAGCCTGCAGGGCTGGCCGGTGCTCGTATTCCTCCTGGGCCTATTCCTGATCCTGGTGCTGCATGTGCGCAAGGTGAAGGGCGCGATCCTAATCGGCATCGTCTCCTCGACTATTTTGGCGGCCATCATTGAGGCAGTGGCTCACCTAGGGGCTTTCAACGACAACCCGGAGCGTGGCGCCCTCAACCTGACTGGCTGGTCCCTGTCGGTGCCTGCGCTTAAGGGTTCCCCGGTGGAGTTGCCAAGCCTGGCCACCCTGGGCCACTTCAACCTGCTGGGCTCCATTGAGAAGGTCGGGATCGTCTCCGTGGTCCTGCTGGTCTTCTCCCTGCTGTTGGCAGACTTCTTTGACACGATGGGCACGATGGTGGCGATCGGCTCTGAGGGTGACCTGCTGGACGAGGGCGGCAACCCGCCTAAGACCCGTGAAATCCTGGTGGTTGACTCCCTGGCGGCAATTGCCGGTGGTGCTGGCGGCGTCTCCTCCAACACCTCCTATATCGAGTCCGCTGCGGGCGTCGGTGAGGGGGCGCGCACGGGCCTGGCCTCGGTGGTTACGGGCCTGCTGTTCCTGGCGAGCATGTTCATTGCTCCGGTGGTCTCGATGGTCCCCTACGAGGCAGCTACCCCCGCCCTGGTAGTGGTGGGTTTCCTGATGATGACGCAGGTGACAGAGATCGACTGGAAGGCCCCAGAGGTGGCCCTGCCCGCCTTCATCACCATCATCATGATGCCCTTCTCCTACTCGATCACTAACGGCATCGGTGCGGGCTTCGTGTCTTACCTGGTGATTCAGGTGGCGCGCGGCAAGATCAAAGCCATTCACCCGCTTATGTGGGTGGCCTCGCTGATGTTCGTCGTCTACTTCACGCTGACGCCGATTAAGGCGATCTTGGGTATCGGCTGACGCTCAACTAACGGCGGTCTGCCGCCTCATTCCTGTTGCCGACGGCGTCGGCGCCGCGGTCCAGTGGTCTGCTCCCAGAGCTCTCGATCCCTGAGTACTGCGACGCCGACGCCGTCACTAGGTATATGGTCCTAGGAGGGGCGGTGGCTCATGAGGAGGCAGGGAGTGGTCAAAGCGCTGCGGAGCACTTTCGAGTCACTGGCGATCCGTAACTACCGCATTTGGTTCCTGGCGGCGCTCGTGACCAACACCGGGACTTGGATGCAGCGCGTGGCTCAGGACTGGCTGGTCTTGAGAATCCTGACCAATGACTCCGCTTCCGCCACGGGCCTGACCACGGCCATACAGTTCCTCCCGACGGTTTTTCTATCCGCGCACGCAGGCCTGGTGGCGGACCGGATGGACGCCCGCAAGTTCCTGATGTTTACGCAGACCTCCATGGGACTGGTCTCTGCGGTCCTGGCTTTGGACGTACTGCTCGGTCACGCCCAGCTCTGGCATGTCTATCTGGCAGCGGCGCTTACGGGGGCCGCAGCCGCCTACGACTCCCCAGCTCGCCAGATCTTCGTTGCGCGCATGGTGCCGCCGGAAAACCTCAGCAACGCCGTCGGCTTGAACTCTGCTTCCTTCAACGCTGCTCGTCTCCTCGGCCCAGCAGCGGCGGGCATAGCAATTGCCTGGGTGGGGCCAGGCTGGGTGTTCCTGGTCAACGCCCTGACTTTTCTGTTCCCCACTATGGCTCTGGTGGCCATGCGTGTGGCGGAGCTGCAGAACATCCCGCGAGCGCCGCGCGCCAAAGGCCAGATTCGTGCGGGCTTCGCATATGTCTGCCACCGCCGGGATCTGCTGATGATTATTGGAATCGCCTTTGTGGTCTCCATGCTGACCCTGAACTATCAGTTGACTATGGCAGCTATGGTCCGCAGCGTCTTTGACTTGCAATCGGAGGCTTACGGCACGGTCTCCTCGATTTTTGCGGTCGGTTCACTGGCGGGCGCGCTGGTGGCGGCACGACGCAAGCACCCGCGCCTGCACACGGTAATCATTGCGGCGGGTGTCTTGGGGGTGACCAGCTTGCTGCTGTCCCTGATGCCCACCTACTGGACTTTCGCCCTGATGACGATTCCCACCGGGCTGGCTGTCCTCACCCTTTTGACCACGGCTAACCAGACGGTTCAGTTGAGCACGGAGCCGGAGATGCGTGGCCGCGTGATGAGCCTGTACATGCTGGCTTTCCTAGGGGCGACTCCGCTAGGCGCCCCGTTGATCGGCTGGGTTAGTGATGTCTGGGGGCCACGCTTTGGCATTGCCGTAGGTGGCTGGGCGGCGTTGTTGGTAGCGCTGGCGGCAGGCTTGTGGACGCGTAAACACTGGCGCGCTGATGCGGCCTAAGCAGCTTTTCGTCCGTGAGTCGGCGCGGTTTGGGCCTCAGTTTTGCCGCCTCACCGTTATCCTGGGCGCGTCCTGGCAGGATTGCCGGGACCGGGCTGGCACAGGCGTCCGTTGCAGGCGGCGTAGGAGTAAGGGGAATCCCGGATGAGCGAGCTGATTGACACCACTGAGATGTATCTCAAAACCGTCTATGAGCTTGAGGAGGATGGTGTTCCTCCTTTGCGCGCCAGGATTGTTGAGCGCCTGGATCACTCGGGCCCCACCGTCTCCCAGACGGTTTCCCGCATGGAGCGTGACGGTCTGATCCGGGTGGGTGAAGGCCGGGCCCTGGAACTCACCGAGGAGGGGCGCCGCAAAGCCGTTGAGGTGATCCGCAAGCATCGCCTTGCTGAAAGGCTCTTGCTGGATGTCATTGGCCTGGACCGCAGCCTGATTCACGAAGAGGCTTGCCGCTGGGAGCATGTGATGAGTGAACAGGTGGAGGACCGCCTGACCGAGCTCCTGGGCACGGTGCAAACCGATCCCTTTGGCAACACCATCCCCGAGCGCGACCAAATCCGCCCGCGTCCGGCTGCTTCTGAAATCTCTGCAGATCGGGCGGCGCGTGAGGGTGAGGTCACGGCCAAGGTGAAGCGGGTCGGCGAGCCAATTCAGGCCGACGCTGAGCTGATTAAGCAGGTGGAGCGTGCCGGGGTGATTCGGGGCGCTGAGGTCACGGTGCGGCCTACTGGCCAGGGCGTGCAGATCACCGCTGCCGACGGCGCCCAGGTGGTGCTGCCTGCTGACGTGGCGCGCCACGTGTTCTTGGCTCGCTGAGCCTGCTGAAACCAGCCTTCCCGCCCTGGCTTGTCCTGTTGTTGAGACAGGCTGCACGGATTTGCGGTGCAGTTGGGTGACTGTTCGTCGTCTGCTCGCGGAGTCGGCAGTGCTATCGCGCTTGTGCTGGTATTCCAAGGGGAACTGGCTGCGGGGTGGCAAGAAATCGGATCGGTATCCAGGTGCATCCCAGTAGTTATGTGGTGTGCGCCACTGCGATGTGGGTGACTACGCGATGACAAAGCCCCTGCATCCCAGGTAGGTTGCAGTTATTCGTTTGTCGGACCTCGAGTCGGCAGAATCTGCTAAGGAGTGAGAGATGACCGCTACGACAAAGGCACGCCACCGCAAGGCGACACGGGCTCTGACGCCCCTGTCGGAGGTCGCACCCTCCACTCGCCTGGGCCTCGCCGTCGCAGCCACCTCCGGACTGGCCATTGCGATGGTTGGCTCTGGTGCCGCCGTCGCCGCATCGACGGCTACTGAGGTAGGTGAGTCCGCCGGGTCTCTGGAGGCTGGAATTGGCGCACTTGCTGCCCCGGCTCGTGAGGCCGTAGCCACCAACGAGGCCATTACCGTTGCTGCTGACGCCCAGTGGCAGGGTCCTGCTGCTGCCGAGGTTGCCGCCGAGGCTCCGCCCGCACCGCAGCCCAAGGCTGAAGAGCCCAAGGAAGAGACCAAGACCGAGTCCACCACCGAGCGTGCGACCGCCGCTTCCGAGAGCTCGTCCAACCGTCGTCAGGCTTCGCGCCAGTCCAACTCCTCCCAGTCGGAGTCCACCCCGGCGCCCTCCAAGTCCAGCCAGGAGATTCCAGCCTCCGCCGCTGGAAGCAATATCGTGGCGATTGCCTCCCAGTACCTCGGCGTTCCCTATGTCTACGGTGGCACCTCTCCCTCCGGCTTCGACTGCTCCGGTCTGGTGCAGTACGTCTACCGTCAGGCGGGCATCTCCCTGCCGCGTACCTCTTATGCGCAGGGCGCCGCTGGTACCCGCGTCTCCGCCGCCCAGGCCCAGCCGGGTGACATCGTCTACTACGGCTACCACGTCGGCATTTACATCGGCAACGGCAAGATGATTCACGCCCCCCGCCCGGGTGACGTCGTCAAGGTTGCTGCTGTATACGACTCCCCGAGCTACATCCGCATCGGCTGAGCCAACTGAGTCTTCTCACGGGGGCGGTCACCACCACGGTGACCGCCCCCGCGTTTTGCTGTGGGCCGCCGACCGGGCAAATTAGCTGCTAAGTATGTGGCCCGGAAGCCTACACGCTAGAGTGAGACCTGCGGCACAATGTGCATATAGGTTCTCTAGGACCAGGAGGTTTGCTGCTATGGCTGAAGACAAGGTTGTGCTCGTTGGGGTTGACGGCTCACCAGAGTCCCTCGAGGCGGTTGACTGGGCGGTAGCCCGGGCCGCTAAGGCAGGCTGGCGGGTGCACCTCTTGTGTGCCTACTCGCTGCCCTCCTTCACCACGGCCTCACTCGACGGCGGATACGCCGCACTGGATGACACCGCCATTCGCAACGGCGCCCAGAGCGTCATTGATGAAGCAGTCAAACACACCGCTGGGTCCGGGGTGAAGGTCACTTCCTCCTTGGAGACCGGTGACCCCGCCGGGGTGCTGGTGGACCTATCGGATGAGGCGGCACTTGCCGTGGTGGGTACCCGCGGCGGCGGCGGTTTTGCCGACCGCCTGCTGGGGGCGGTTTCTGCGGCCCTGCCCGCCCACTCGCACTGTCCGACAGTGGTGGTGCCCCGCCATGTGGAGGGGGCCGAGTTCACGCCGGTGAGGCGGATCGTCGTCGGTGTGGATGGCTCTGATTCTGCGCGCAAGGCCTTGGCCTGGGCGGTTGCGGAGGCTGAGGCCTGGGATGCCGAGCTGACGGTGGTAGCCGCGGTGCCACTGGCCTCCGGCACTGGTGCACTGGCCTGGCTGCCCGCCGCTATCGACCGCGAGCAAGTGCTTGCTGATGTGCGTGATGGCCTAGACCACGCCGTGCAGAAGGCCTTGGAAGGGCATCCGAAGGTGAAGGTGCGCAAGCATGCGCTGGACGGCAACCCGGCTGAGTTGATGGCGGAGTTCTCGACGGCGGTGGACCTGGTGGTGGTGGGTTCGCGTGGCCGCGGTGGCTTTGCTGGACTGCTGCTGGGCTCCACCAGCCAGGCGGTGCTCTCGCACGCGGTTTGCCCAGTGATGGTGGTGCCGAGCCGTGGCAAGGACGGCGCTGCTGCGGGTCGGGTCCAGATGCCCTGGGGGCGGGCCTGATTCCTAGAGCTCGCACCGAGGCATCTGAAGGTGGGTCTCAGCGGCGGCGTGGCGCTGGTACGCTGCTGCCCAGGCCCTCGTAGCTCAGGGGATAGAGCACCGCTCTCCTAAAGCGGGTGTCGGACGTTCGAATCGTCTCGGGGGCACCAACCGGCTGGGGCTGGCGTACGCGCTGGCCCCAGCGGTCTCTCCGGGACCTATCCAGGGCGTTCAGCAGGGCGCTTTTGCCCACGAGTACCGCTGAGCGGGAGTGCCGTGCCAGCAACTGCGCCTCCTTCCGCCGAGCCTGCGGACAATAAGGCCCCAATCCCGATATGTTGTTGGTATGACGCCTCCTCCCTCCGCCTTTGACCGGCTGCGACGCGCGCTGTCTACCCGGACAGGTGACCCAGAGGCACCCAACCAGGCCACCGAATCCGATACCTCCGCCGAGAGTCAGCCGGAGTCCACCGCTGCGGCCTCTGTAGCGTCGGCGGCCAATGGGCGGGCCACTGGGGCCGACGGCGTCGCCTCCGCTGACTCAGCCAGTTCAGCTAGCGGCGCCAGTGGCTCCAGTGCCTCCAGCCCAGCGAGCGTCAGCAGCGCCGCCAGCCCCAGCAGTGCCGCTAGCTCCGCCCGCAGCAGCTTGGCGTCGGCATACGAGCCGGAGACCAGCAGCACCCGCCTGGAACGGATTGACACCGCCCTGGAACGCTGGCGCGACGAACTGCTGGACCTCGGCGGCGTCGCTGCCGCCTCAGATATCACCATGCTGGACGAGGGGGTAGTGGACCTAACCGCCGCCCACCCCTCCGGCCTGGCCCAGCTCTACGCCGGCCGTGCCACTCACCTGTCCTCCCTGGTGCGCGAGCGTTCCGCTCTCCTGGCCGCTCGCCAGTCCTTGCGCGAAGTGGCGGCCCGCACCCAGGACCTGGCCCGGCAGTTCGGCGTCGCCCCCGTTTACCTGGCCGTGGGCGTGGCCACCTGGACCCAGACCGGCCCCACCGAGGGTGCTGCGCAGTCCAGTTCTGCTCGCCCTTCTTTTGCCCGGTCAGGCAGCGACGCGCGAGTGGAGACCATCAACGCCCCCGTGCTGCTGCGCCCCGTGCGCCTGACTGGCGCCACTGGCGACGCCATGCTGGCCCTAGACCCGTCCGTAGAGGTCAACCCGCTGCTGGTAAAAGCCCTGCGCGCCCACGGCTGTGACGTTGATGTGGCCGCCATCGCCCACGCTGCCGTTTCTGAGGTGGGTTTCACGCCTAGGGCCGCTTTGACCCGGCTGGCTTCCCTGGGCCGCGAATACCTCCCCGCCTTCGATCAGCATGAGCGGCTGGTGGTGGGGGCATTCGTCCACCCCGGCCAGGCCCTGATTGAGGATTTCGACGCCGTGCGCGAGCGCTGCCGCGCCTCCGCCCTGGTGGCTGCCCTGGCAGGCGACGGCGCCGCTTGCCAGGCCCTGGATGTCAAACTCCCCGACCCGGAACCACGCGACCGCTTCCCCGAAGACGAGCGTGGAGCCGGGGACCTGGAGACCCAGGAGCTTGACGCCGTCGAGGCCGTGGGCTCGGGTGCCTCCCTGCTGCTGGATGCCCCACCGGGATCAGACGTGCCCACCGCCCTAGCCGCGGTGATCGCCGACGCCGCTGGCTCGGGCCGCACCGTGTTGCACGTGCCCGCCAGCTGCGCGGACGGCCACGCCGTCGCCGACCGCCTGCGGGAGCTGGGCTTGGGGGAGCTGGTTGTGGACCTCACGGAGGACCCGGCCTGGCGCCGTCACGCCGCTGAGGCCATCAAAGAGGGCCTGGGAGTGCGCCCCCCTCAGGTGGACACAGAGGAGATCGTGGAGCTGCGCGAGCGGTTGGTTACCGTCCGCTCCCGCCTGCAGCGCTACGTCGGTGCGTTGCACGCCAGCCGTGCCCCCTGGGGTGTTTCCGCTTTTGAGGCCCTGCAAAAGCTCGCGGAGATGACCTCCTCACGCACCCGTGCCCGCACCACCGCGCGCATTGTCCCCGGCCGTCTGGAACAGCTCGACGCCGCTGGCCTGGCTCGTGCCCGCAAGGTCTTGGAACGCGCGCACTCCCTGGGCATGCTGGTGCCCCGCACGCAGCCTTCCGCTTGGACATCCCTGGCAGTCACGGACCTGGACGAGGTCACGGATACCCTGGCAGTACTGCGGCGCCTCAGTGAGGAGCTGCTGCCCACCGTCAGTGAGCATGTGGAGAAGTGCTCCCGCTCCACCGGCATGACCCGTGCGCAGTCCTTGCGTCAGTGGCGCGAACAGCTTGAGGTGCTAGACGGCGTCCGCGAGTCCCTGGATATCTTCCGGCCGCAAATATTTGAACGCTCCGCCGCCGATATGGTGATTGCTACCGCCACCCGCCAGTGGCGCGAGGAGCACGACGTGGAGATGAACGCCAACACCCGGCGTCGTTTCCAACGGCAGGCCCGCGAGTGGGTGCGCCCCGGGCGCGTGGTGGGGGACCTGCACGCCGAGTTAGTGCAGGTACAGCGCCGCCGGGAGATTTGGCGCCGTTACACCCCGGAGGGCGGCTGGCCTAGCCTGCCTTCCAGCCTGGACGAGATGGCGGCCACGGCCAAAGAGACTCTTAGCCAGTTGGACCAGGTGCAGGTCCTGCTGGATCGCACCCCCGGCACTCCCAAGCTCATTGACCTGACGCTGGATGACCTGCGCGAACAGGTCGGCACCCTGGCGGCCCAGGACAATGAGGCCGTGCGCGTGCCTGAGCTCAACAAGGTCATGGCGGATATTGCGGAACTTGGCCTGGGCCCCCTGGTAGATGACCTGGCCGCACGCTCCGCGCAGGCCGACCAGCTGGAACTGGAGCTCACCTACTGCTGGTGGTCTTCAGTGCTGGCTCAGGCTCTACGCGACGACCCAGATATGGGGGGCCTGGACGCGGCTGCTTTGGCTGCTCTGGCCAAGTCCTTGCGCGAGTTGGACGCGGCTCAATCGGAGTCCTTGTCTGTGCCAGTAGCTCAGGCGCACGCCCGCCGAGTCCGCAGCCAGGTGGATGAGCATCTGGAGCAGGCCCGGGCCCTGTTCACCAACCTGGCCCGGGAGGAGGGCGCCGACCTGAGTGAGGTGATCGAGCGCTACCCGCTGGCGCTAGTTGCCAAGCCGGTCTGGATTGTTCCGCCGATGCTGGTGCCGCAGGTTTTCTCCGCCAATGCTCTGCTGGACTTGGCGGTGCTGGATGCCTCCGTGTCCATCCCCGTGGCGCAGGTGTTGCCGGCCTTTGTGCGGGCTGAGCAGGTGCTGGTGGTTGGCGATCCGCGCCGGGCGGAGTCTGGTCTGGCGGCCGAGCTGGGCCCACTGTTGCCCAAGGTCACCCTGCCCACCACTCGCCATGCTTTTGACCCGATGATTGCTGCCTTCTTGGCGGCCAATGACTATCAGGGCACCATTGAGGCCGTGCCCACGCCTCCGGGGGCTCAGTCCCTGAGCTTGGAGTTGGTGGATGGGCGCGGCGCCGCTGCCCCCGGTGAGGTGGCGGTGGAGACGGTGGCCGCTGAGGTCAACCGGGTGGTGGACCTAGTCATTGAGCACGTGTTGAGCACGCCGGAGTTGTCTTTGGCGGTTATTGCGCTCAACACTCGGCACGCGGATGCGATCCGCCAGGCGATTATGCAGGAGCTCAGTGGTTCCCCGGCTCTGGAGCGTTTCTTCAGCGACCATGGCGCGGAGCCATTTGTGGTGGTGGATCTCAACGAGTGCCGTTCTTTGCGTCGTGACCGGATCATTTTGAGTGTTGGCTATGCCAAGACCGTGCACGGCCGCACGATTCACCGCTTTGGGCGAGTAGCGCAGAAGGGCGGCATGGTGGCCCTGGTGGAGGCGCTGTGTGCCGCGCGCGAGCGCACCTTGGTGGTCTCTTGCCTGCGCGCCGTCGACCTGGACCCGAGCCGTCTTACCGCAGCTGGTTCGCGCCTCCTGCGTGAGCTGCTGGAACAGGCCGAGGGCGGTGTGGATGATGACACTGCCGACGGCGTCGCCCCCGATCCGCTCCTGGTTGATCTGGCTGAGCACCTGTGGCGTCGGGGTCTGACCGTGCGTCCCCGCTATGGCCTTGAGGGTGGGGCGCGGATTCCGCTGGCGATCGGTCACCCAGATTTCCCAGGCGAGTTGTTTGTGGCGGTGTTGACCGACAACGCGGCCTATGTGGCGGAGCCGAGTCTGCGGCGTCGTGACCGGCACTGGGTGGAGCGCCTAGAGCGGCGCGGTTGGCTGGTGCATATGGCCTTCTCCGCCGGGGTGTTTGTGGACCCGGAGGCTGAGGCGCGTCGCGTGGAGCAGCTGGTGGAGTCGGTTATCCGTGCCCGCCGCGCGCCCGCTCCGCCGCCGCAGGCCGCTATCCCGCAGGAAGTGGCGGATATGGTGCCGGTGGAGCCAGTTGAGGACGTAGCGGAGGCGGTGGAGACGGAGCCCGTTCACTCGGAGGCTTCTGCAAGCACCGCCGACGCACCCGAGACTGCCTCCAGCACCGCCAGCGCACCGAGTGACACGACGGCGGAGGCGGCGCCAGCGGAGCCCCAGCGCGTGAAGCGGCCCCCAATTGCGGCTGGTTTGCCATTGCAGGCCTACTCCGATGATCAGCTTGATGACTTGGTGGCTTGGATTCGTTCCGACGGCGTCGCTCGCGATGAGTCGGAGGAGATTGAGGAATTGCGCGCCACCTTGGCGTTGCGCCGCCGTGGGGCGAGCGTTGACGCAGTGCTGTCTAACGCCGTGCGGCGCGGACGCTGAACGCCGTGGTGGCCAGAGGCCCGGGTGAGGGCGCCGGGGGCGGCTCGGTGCGGCGCCGACGCCGCGTGGTGGCGCTGTCACCACAGGATGCCGAGCTGGTTTCTCGCGGTGAGCCGACGCAGGAACAGGCTGAGGAGCGGCGACGCCGGGGCCTGGATGCGCTGGCGGAGGCGCAGGAGCGCGGCGGTGGCGTACTAGGCGAAGATGGCAGTGGTGCTAATGGCTGGGCGCACGGGCAGCAGGCCAATGACGCGCGTTTATTGGCTGAGGTGCCGCCACATTGGCAGTGAGCGCTGACGCGCGAGCAGCGGGCGCTGAAATATGACTGGAATACGAAGGGCCCCGCCGACCAGTTGGTCGGCGGGGCCCTTACTTGGCTAGGCAGCTGTCAGAAGGGGATCACTGAAAAACAGTGGCGCCTTCCGATTTGATTCAGCGGGCCAGGGAGTCGCGGATCTCGGTGAGGAGCTTGACCTCGTCGGAGGGCTCGGCGGGAGCGTCCTCCTTGCCCTGCTTCTGAGCGGCCTTCAGCTTGTTCATGGGAACAACCAGGAAGAAGTAGAGGGCGAAAGCAACGAGCAGGAAGTTGACCAGGGCGGTGATAATCGCGCCGGGCAGAACCTCGGCGCCATTCACGCTGAACTTGCCGACCGAGTCGAAGTTAGGCTGCCCGAAGATGCCACCGATAAGCGGGTTGATGACCTTCTCTACCAGAGCGTCAACGATGGTCTTGAAGGCGGCACCGATGATGACACCGACGGCAAGGTCGATGGCATTGCCCTGAGAGATGAATTCCTTGAAACCCTTGATCATGAGTTGCCTTTCGGTCTGGCGACCTGTTGCGGACGCATCAGGGTGCGCCGGAGAGGATGAGGAAAGCCGGAGTCTTCCCGGCCCACGGCTTCAATGACTCAGCATGATGCTGAGCGCCTTGTCTGAGGCCGCGCCTACTACAAGGCTAGCGTCCTGTTTCGGTACGGCAAGACTGATTAGTGTGATACTCGTCCCCTCTTTCCATATTCCTTCCTCAGTTTTGCGGCGTGTGCTAACCACTCGCAGGTCATGTCCGACCACCTTTGGAGTTACCTCTCCCATTTGCCCATTTCTGCATGGCGCTACCACGTCTACCCGCGCTCCAGGGGTGGCTAGTTCCGCGCCAATTGCAACCGGAACTTCAATTAGACGTTCATCTTCGCTGAGGTCTGTGGCCGCGCTTCCGCTAGTCATTGAAGTGGTGAGCACGGTGCCTTCTTCTAGGCTGATTGCGGCACGCTGACCAATTACTGCCTCATCCGCCAGACCTGCAGCAGGCAGCGCTGATTCAGGAATATTGCTGCGTTTTAGCGCGGACGAGTCAATGCTTTGGCCCGCTTCTAGGCGGTGCGCCACCACCAGCACGCTGCTGCCACCGCTGTTCGCTGCAGTAAACCGCGGCACTAGCAAAATCACGGCGGTGGCCAGACAGGCGGCCAGAATCAGGTGGCGGTGCCGGCCCCAAAATAGGCGACGTCGTAGGCCGCCGCGCGTCCGCTCAGTGCTGTGGCGCTCGGGGGCTTGTCGGTGGCGGGAGCGGGTGTCGCTGGATTTAGGAGCCATGAATCAAGGCTGCTGCGCCGCAGGGCGTCGATGCGCGTAGCCAAAGAGGTCGGCCAACTAGGAAGCGCGGCTGCCAGCTGTGGAGCGCGGCTTTAGGCGGGAAATACCCCGCTCAGGCCCCGTTGGTTCCGTGCAGCTTGAAGCTAGAGCCCTGCAGCAGGAACCAAGACTCAGCGGTGATAACCGCATCCACGCGGTTGTCGTGCGCTTCTACCGGCACGGGTGTACGCACCAGTTCTTCAGGGTGCACCACGCCAAAGACGGTGGCCTCTGGGGCTACCAGCGGAAGCATCCGGTCATACCAGCCCCCGCCTTGGCCTAAGCGGTTGCCGTTTGGATCAATCGCCAGGGCGGGCACCAGCACCGCCTCAGCCAGGGCGATGGTCTCTGCCTCCAGAGGCTCGCCGCTGGGCTCCGGGGGGCGGCGGGGGGCCCGCTCTGCTAGATCATCTACGCCTTTGAACCAGCCCCAAGCGCGCGACAACCGGGGCCCAAGTACCGGCAGTAGCACCTGAACCCCTTGCTCGTGCAGCCGCTCCAGTAGGAGCCGAGTGCAGGGTTCGCTTCCGGTGGAGACGTAGCAGGCCACTGTCTGCTTGGTTCCGATGGCCTCCAGCGCGTGCTCGGTTAGGGCCTCGCAGGCGAGGTTGTGGCCTCGGCTGGGGTGGGGGTGGTGGCTCCGGCGGTGTTCGCGCAGCACCTGGCGGAGGCGTTCTTTAGCATCCACTTTCTCCAGCCAGGAAGTGTCGGGTAGTGCAGGAGCGACGGTCATGTTCTGATTGTGGCAGGTGCGTGGGCACTTGGCTGGTCGCTGGGACCGGTAGCGCTACCCAGGCAGTGTTACCGGCGCCGAGCCGGACGCTGGGGGGGGGTGCTTCCATCGGTCTCAAGATGCTTGTTTCTTAGCGTGCGGGTAGCCTGGGCGCAGTTCGATGCAGAGGAGCGCAATGAGAAGTGTCGCCGAGCACCTGACGGCCTGCCTGGAGATTGCTCAGGCTGCAGACCCGCTGGACGTGCCGCTTCCCGACGCCGTCGGTTGTGTGCTGGCGGAGGACGTCGTCGCCGCCGCGGATATGCCGGAGTTGGACTTGGCGGGGCAGGACGGTTACGCCGTTTGTGCGGCCGACGTGGCGCAGCTGGGGGCAGGCCGCTATTTGGAGGTGCAGGACGCGGTGCGGGCAGGTGACGTCCGGCCTGTGACTCTGGTCAAGAATGCCGCCGTGCTGATTGACTCCGGCGCCCCTTTGCCGCGCGGTGCCGACGCCGTCGTGCCGTGGCAGGATACGGATCGCGGCACTTCCCAGGTGCGTATCGACCAGGTGCCGACGGCGGGACAGAACCTTCGTCCGCGTGCCGGTGAACTGGCCTCAGGGCAGACCGTTCTCAAATGTGGGGCGCGGCTGAGCGCTCGGCAGGTGGGTTTGCTGGCAGCCATGGGTCTGGCGCGGGTGCGGGTGCACCCGGCGCCGCGCGTGGTGGTGATCTCCATTGGCGATGAGCTAGTGGAGCCTGGCACGCGCAGGCCGCTCGGGGACGTGTATGACGCCAACGGTCATGCCCTGGCCTCGGCAGTGCGTGATGCTGGTGGCCGCGCCTTCCGCGTAGCTCCGGTGCCCGATGACGTGCGGGCCCTAACCGAATGCATTGAGGACCAGTTGGTGCGCGCCGATGTCATCATCACCAGCGGCGGCCTCTCGGTGGGGCAGAGTGACACTGTTAAGTCCGTGCTGGCGCCACTGGGAACCGTCAGGTTTGACCAGGTGCAGATGTCCCCGGGACGCCAACTTGGTTTGGGCACGGTGGGGGATGGCACCCCGATTTTCTGTCTTCCGGGTGAGCCAGCTGCTGCTTTGATCGCCTACGAGGCTTTTGTACGTCCGGTGCTGCGGCAGATGGCCGGTTGGGCGGGGCTGCACCGCTCCTCGGTGCCAGCTGTGGTCAGCCAGGGCTGGGAGTCCCCCCGGGGCTTGCGGCAGTTTTTGCCGGTGCGGGTGGCTGGTTCTCCGACGGCGGGCTACCAGGCTGAGCCTATGGGTACGGGGTTGCTGGCCTTGGCGCGCGCTAATGCGCTGGCGGTGGTGCCAGAAGAGGGGGCGGTGGTAACTGCCGGGACCACCTTGGCCTGTTTGCTGTTGGATTCCTGACGCCATGACGGGATGGCTGGCGCGGATGCTGGCGGAGCCACGCTTTGAGTGGCCGGTGGTGTTGACGGAGCTTAGCCTGGAGGAGCGCGGTCTGTGCCGGGGGATCGCGGTGGTCCGCCTGCGTCCGCTGCGCCTGGGGGACGCTGCGGCCTGGCGGTCCCTGCGGGTGGCGGAGGAAGCTCGCTTAGCCCAGTGGGATGCGACTTTGCCGCCGGGCAGTGGCGAGGGCAACTTGTCCTTTAGCGCTTATGTGCGTGATCTACGCCGTCAGGCCCGCGATGGCACGGCTATGCCTTTTGTGATCGAGGTGGATGGGGACTTTGCGGGGCAGGTTTCGGTGGAGCCGATCGTGTGGAGTTCCATGCGGTCAGCGACCCTGGGCTACTGGTTGGGCTCGCGCTGGGAGGGGCGCGGCGTCATGACTTTGTGTGTGGCCATGCTGCTGGACCACCTGTTGGGGCCGGAGGTTGGCTTGCACCGGGTGGAGGTGAATATCCGGCCGGAGAATGGGCCCAGCCTGGCGGTGGTGCGCAAGCTGAGGTTGCGCGAGGAAGGTACCCGGCTGCGGTACATGCATGTGGCTGGCCGCTGGGCGGATCATCGTTCTTTTGCGGCGACGGCGGAGGAGGTCGGCGCTGGGTATGTGCAGCGCTTGGAGCGGGCGGTGGTACCGCTGGAGGGTGGCGAGCCACAACCCAACTGATGCGCATGTGACTGGTGTGACGTGAGTGCGCTTTTGGGTCGCATGTGAGTTTACGGTTGTGATTCCAAAGCAAATCGCGCGCGTGCGTTCGGCGTGCCGACCTGGTTGCATGGGCGCTGGGCCATACGGTTTTCCATGTGGGGATCGAGATTTGGGTGCTGGTTGTGCTCGCCGCGGTCCTCTCCCTGTACATGCTGCCCACCCTGGTTGGACGCCGCGAGATGATGGGGAGTTCCCGCTCGGAGGACAGGTACTCAGCGCAGCTGAGGATCTTGGCCACGGGGACCCCAGAGTCGGATGAGGTCTGCTCAGCTGGAGGCGGGCACGCGCAGATCTTTGAGAGCCGACCGGAGGTGAGGGTGTTGGACAGGCCTGCTGTTAGGAGCGTCCGCTCGCTTCGTATGGAACGAGAGCTGGAACAGGCTCGCGCCACCCACCTTGCCAACCGGGTTCGGCGACGCCGGGCCGCCGAGCGCCGCGCCCTGGTGGTGCTGGCGCTGCTGGGAGCTTCCTTGGTGATGCTCCTAGTGGTGGCTTTTACCAAACTGCCTTGGTGGGATGGCTTATTCGCCCCCGCGGTGACGGTGGTGGCTTTTGCCTATGGTCGGTGGGCTACCCAGTTGGATAAGGCTGGTAATCAGCGGGAGTTGCGCAAGATCGCAGCTATGCGCCGCCAGCTTCGTTCAGTTTCGGGTGCTGAGGGGGCTCGCCGCCTGGCTGCCGACTCTGAGCGCGCTCGGCGCGCAGCTGCACCGAGCCGCTCTGCCCACTCTGCGCGCTCGGCTGGGTCGGCGCGCTCTAGCGCGTCTGCACTCTCTGCTCGTTCTGCCGTGTCGACGCCGTCGGCAGCCTCTCCTGCGACGCCGGCGGCTATGCGCGAGGCGGCGGAACTTGTGACGAGCGCGGCTGCGGTCCAGCAGGAAGCTGCCCCAGTGACGCAGTTGCCGACTGCTTCACGAGTGGCTGAGGTGGCTGAGTTTGTGCCCGCGAAGCCGGTGGCGCGCGAGGTGTCTGTTGCGAAGCGGCGGGTTGCGCCGCCTGAGGTGGAACTCGCTCCCACCACGCCCCCGCAGGGGTGGAGCCCGGTGAATGTGCCTGCGCCTACCTACACCTTGGCTGGGCGTGCTCCCCGCCGGAAGGTGGTCGACGCTGGGGTTGAGGCGGTGGCTGACCTGTCGGTGCGTACGCCGCTGCGCCCTAAGGCGGTGCGCTCCTTCAGTCTTGATGGGATTGAGGCGGAAGAGCACACCTTCCACCCCATCGACCTCGACGCTGTGCTGGCACGCCGTCGGGCTGTGGGGGAGTAAGGCAGGCGCCGGGGTGGTGTCGTGCTTCACCGGGGCTTGACTTGCGGGCATGGTTGGCCGGAGTGCTAACATCGGTGCGCACAAGGGGCTATGGCGCAGTTGGTAGCGCGTCTCGTTCGCAATGAGAAGGTCAGGGGTTCGAATCCCCTTAGCTCCACCACTAGGACGCTCATTTTGATACAAAGTGAGCGTCCTTTTTGTTTTGCCCGAACGGATGGCGTTTTAGCTTGTCAGGGGCGGTTTCTGGGGGTAGGTGGTTGCCTGGTGGGTGTAGGGGACGGCAGCTCGGGGTGCTCCCGGTGGCGAATCCGGAGCGAGGAGGTGGATCGAGGTACCTCGACCCCGAGGGCGTCTAAATGTATGGGGCTCCGTCAAATTGTTTGGGGCATGATGTCAAAAGGGCTCTTCGTAATTAAGGGTGCAGCTTGCGTTTGAGGCCCCCAGCCTCTAAGAGACATCGCGCGATGTAGTTCGTGAGATTCCGGAACCCTAGGGCTGAGCCGCGTAGGTGCTCCAGTCGTCCGTTGATAGCCTCGGTGGGGCCGTTGCTGGTGTGCGGGCGATCAAAGTACGCCAGGATATCGCCCAAGCGGCGCTTGAGGAATCGCCCTAGACGTGCGACCTCGACGAGCGGTGTCGGCACGTTGTTCGTGATCGTCTCCACGAGGTTGACCATGGCATATTTGCCCAGGTCACGGTTGTCACAGTGGTATGCCTGCCGCACACGTTGATACACACTCCATGTGGCATGCACTTCAACGTGCTTGTCATCGGCGAACAGTAGGTTGAGCCGCTCGCGTTGCCGATCGGTGAGCAAGTCCGCCCCGGTTAAGAGCGTACGGCGTGCCCCATACAACGGATCGCCCGATTTGCCGCGGTGACCACATGTTTCCTGCTGTACCCGCTGCCGACACGTAGTCAGTGCCTGGATTGCGGTGTGCACGACGTGGTACGGGTCCATCACCGTGGCCGCGTGGGGTAGTTCTTGGTTGGCAGCACTCTTAAAGCCTGTGAAGCCATCCATGGCAACGACCTCTATGTTGTCCCGCCACTGTGGTGGACGGGCAGCCAGCCACCCCGAGAAAGCATGTTTGGATCTACCAGGCACCACATCAAGCAAACGTGCAGTCCCCTCGCCTGTACGCACGGGTGTCAGGTCGATGATGACCGTCACATATCGGTTTCCGGTGGGGTGTGTCGCCACACGTGCTCGTCAACGCCGATAACGCGTACACCATCGAACCTGTTGGGGGTCGTCAAACAGTACGCGACGGCCTTCATCGAGCACGGCTGTGTTCACGGTGTGCCATGCGACCTGTAGTTTCGCTGCGCACCGCGAGATTGTCATGTGATCTGAGCCGATCGTCACCAGCGCCCACCGGATAGCGGCGTAGGTGAGCTTGCTGCGTGGTGGCGCGGCCCTGTTGAGATCATCGCGCCAGGTTGTTTCGCATGCGGGGCAGCGGTAACGGCGGATGACGACGTGCAGGATGGTAGGGCGGTGTCCCCAGGGAATGTGGGAGAGCTGCCTGGTGGTCGTACCCCCAGGATAGCCGCGAGTCCCGCACGCGGGGCAGCTCAACTGGATCACGACAGGCCGACACAACAAGCGGGCGGGCTGCTGGTTGTCTTCCACCTGTTGGCCGATGATGGCCAGACCGCACTGGTCGAGGTTGGTGAAGGTGGAAAGATCCGGGGTACGGAAGCTAGAGTAAGTCACGTCAGGGTCCTTACGTGATGGCTGTGTCGTTACTTCCATCGTGCCGGAGGGCCCTGACTTTTTCACATCACCCCGCAGCCCCTAGCACCCCTTGGTACACAGGCTCGGTCCCCGGCTTCACCGCGTGAGCGCGTCGCCCCGGAGGCACTCACTCCCCAAAAGATTGCGAAGAGCCAGCAAACTTGCACTCGAACCTAAACCTAGCTAAGCTCTGCGAGTGCCTCAAAATGAGACCTCGAGGCAAGCCAACGCGTAAGTGTTCAAAATCCACTTGCGCGCTTTGGCGTACCTGGTACCCTGACCTACCACAGCACAAGCTGTGGGTACCTACTAGAACTCGGAGGTCTCATATGTCCGGCATTAATTTCTTTGAAGAACTGAGTGAACAGGAGCTCAGTGAAAACCAAAACTCCTTCACGGGCGGTGCCTGGACCGTACCGGGTACTCGCACGATTGGTCGCGTTTGCACCATGTCGTGGGAGTGCTGGGGTTTCCTCTGCGGCTAAGTTACACAGCGTGAGGGTGGAGATACTGCGTTAGTCCCTCCACTTGAAGTGTACTTCGATCGCTAGAGAGAGGTTTACGCCGTGCTTGTGGGTAGCATTAGGAAATTTTTCCCAGAGATCACAGATGATCTGTTCCAAGAACTATTGACTAGTGCTGCCTACGAGCACGGTGTGGCCTCGCTCCAAGGAGAGATCGACAAATTCACACAAAAGAACAGTGAGACTGACGAAGAGGTGCTCGCTGACAATCTTGCAGAACTCTACCGATTCTTCGAACGCGAACCTATCCCCTTCCTTGATTCAACATGGGCACTATCCGACTTGCAAATATCATCCATCAGGGACGTGATTGATGCTTTTCCTCACAGAATCGACTGCGACGCTGTAATTAAATCATTCGTATCTGCAAATTGTTCAGCACTTCAACGCCTTCTTCTGAGATGTCAACTCGAGTTCGTTGAAAAGGAAATAAGTAGCAACGGACCAGAACTGACTTATGAAGAGTCCTCTCAAGCACTTTTCCGAAGCTTGGCACAATTTAAGGAACGCTATCCAATTGCGTGGTACCTGGCAAACCGTAAGTGTGAACGCAGTTTAAGGTACCTGTCAGAGATACTAGACCATTTGAAGGAAGACTGGTCTAGACTGTCAAGGTTCGGACTGACAGAGGACTCACAAGTATCAAACATCACCTTTGAACTGGGTGATACGCATGATGGCAAAAGCGTTGCAGTTGTGACCTTGGATGATGGACAACAGATTTTTCACAAACCGCGACCTCTAGATGTAGAGGAGTCTTGCTCGAGGTTTGCCGAGCAGTTGGGCCGAATGTTTGGATTTACCTGCACGTTCGTCGGAAAGGTAATCACTCGGGGCTCATACGGCTGGGCAGAGCATGTCCCACACGTCGAAGAAAGCCGCTTTGATAATCCAAGGGCAGCAGCCGAGTTTGCCCTACTCCTGAAGCTTCTAAGTTTTACCGATGTTCATTACGAGAACGTGCGCTTTAGCGCCGATGGTATCCCAATCCTGGTAGACGCTGAGACCGCCCTTACCTCGGGTCTCTGTCGTCGTGACAGTGAGGGTATACCAATACACGCTGCACTATCCGAGACTGTCACCTCAACAGGCTTTTTCCCGTCACCGCTAGTTATCCCCAAAAAGCGCGGAGAAACTTTTGTAGATGTTGGCGTACTTGGTAGACGCGATAAGAACCTTATTACTGAGCGCCAGCTAGTATTAAAGAATTCTTTTACAAATAAGATGCACTTGGTGTATGAGGATGTAGCCAAGCATATGTCTGATAACGCGTCTAGTTTCCGTTTTTCATCCGACTACGTCAGAAGTTTAACAGAACGCTACAGAGAACTTACTAAAGCTGTCGTTGACAAAAAGGCATCGATCTCTAACTTGTTACGAGAGTGCTTTTCTAAGTCGTGTTTTCGTGTAGTGGTGCAGGACACCATAAAATACGTTAATGCTATTCAACTGGCAACAAATCAGCAGTGTCTAAGTAGTCCTAGTCTTTATGTTGGAGCCCTGCTACGCTTTGCTATTGGGCGTTTCGACAGCGACCGGCTACTATTGCGTAACGAGCTTGCAAGCCTCATTTCTGGAGATATTCCTCGATATGTGGTCTCAGCAACATCGAGTGACCTCGAAGGGTCTGTTCAAACAGTCAAAAAGAACTACTTTATCGAGTCGCCCATCGAAAATGCAATAGGTCGTGTGCAAAAGATGGATTCCAAAACCATTGAGCTGGACTGCTGGCTAATCGAGATATCATTCGCGAGTTATTATGATGAATCATCCAATGCCACACAGTTTAAATATTCCGACAGCCTTTCTAACGTTTCACATAATATCGAAGTGTCACTAAATGAGGCACTTACATCTTTGTTGAATGGGTATGTTTACGGTTCAGGAAGTGCCCCGGCTACTTGGATTGGCGCTAGACTTAGCAACCAGGCTCATCAGTACTGGTACGTCGACGAAGTCTCCATGGATCTATATGCCGGATCCTCCGGCTTGGCTTTACCGCTTGTGTTGTCGGGGCCTGCGGGTCTTTCCTGTCGAGGAAGAAAAGAGGCACATGACTACTTTGATGGACTAGTCACCAAGCTTGAATCTCTAAATACCACACAGTTGGCTACGCTAAATACGGGAGCCTTGTCTGGTGCGCACTCTGTGTTGTGGTCATTGCATTGTTATTATTCCGCCGCGGGGGATAACGGTGGACTCGAGTGACTAAAGTCACTAGCCAATAAAATGATTTCGTGTGCCTCGCACGACGGATTCGATTTCACTGGAGGCACTATCGGTTTATCGGTTTTGGCAAAGGCCTTAGGTGTATTCGAATCAACCAAAATTGAAGATGACTATTTAAATGCTCTAGACAGTTTGGCTGAATCGACCTCGCGTGGTTGTAGTTGGTTATCCGGCTATGCACATGGTCATGCCGGTGCTTTAGCCTCCGCTGCTATGCTCTGCGACCACATTTCGAATAGGGATCGGCTTGAGAGCTCAGTAAGTAGATTGTTTAGCCAGTTCTTGAGTTTCCGTGAGAGTGAATCGAGATTATGGCCAATCGGCTTTGAACAAACTGGCATCGGTAGAGGTTGGTGTTCTGGTACTCCAGGTGTCCTTTTGGCCTTAGCTCAATTCCACGAGAGCGAGTTGGGAAAATGTTATGAGCTTGCTCCCATGATTGAATTTCTCACCGATGTAGTTAAGAAGGAAACCTTCGGCGGTAATCCCACATTGTGCCATGGGGACGTGGGCAATCTCTGGATTCTACAGAAAGTTGGTGAGTTGATAGGGGACCATGCCTTGGTTACAAGAAGTCGCGAGGCCGGCCTCTTCTGGCTCCAAAACGTTCTCCCTAGTTTTCTACGGTCGCTATCAAGATCTTCGATTTCACACAGCCTCTTCGCTGGAATTGCTGGAACAGTGCTATATGGAGAGTACCTGTTGTCGTCTCAGGAAGTTGTGAGGTGTCCGCTATGGTTAGAGTGAGACCATCGTACCAAGTGGCGCAATCGGACTGCGGGCTTGCTTGTGTTCACATGCTAATTCAGTCATTTGGGATCTCCGCTTCGCTTCGAAAAATGCGTGTGACATATGCGCCAGGACGTGACGGATTGTCTCTTCGAGCTTTAACCCAGATACTTAGTGACTTTGGTTTGAACTCCAAAGTTGTAAAGTGCTCTTATTCAAATCTGTCCCGTGTCCCCTTGCCTGCGATCATTGCGTGGGAACCCGCGCATTATGTCGTACTTGAGAAGCGACTTGGCGATAGTTGGCGCATCGTCGATCCATCATCCGGCCGTCGTTGGTGTAGCAAAAAGGAAATTGAGGCTAACTTCAGAAGCTTTTGTGTAACAGCGGCAAGAGGGAATACTAAAGTTAGCGAAGGTCAAGTTAGCGATGATCCATCATGGAAGTCCCTCGCAGTACTCTTGGCAGGGAAAGCATTCTTACTTCTTCCTATACTCCTTGGCGTTATTCTCGTTACGGGTGTTACCGTAGCAGTCCCTCAAATCACCGGATGGCTGGTAAAGCAGCTTGGAGGTATGGATCAAGCATCAATAATAGCTGTAATCGTCAGCCTTGCGTTCGGTTTCATATTAGTTCACCTGTTGAATACTGCTATTAGTTCGGTAGCTTCAACGACAATTAGTAAACGCTTAACTGAGATCATATATTACACTTTACTTCGTGCGCCCTTAAGTTACTTCAATATTCGTCCTCGGGGTGAGCTGCTATACCGTGTTTCTCTAATCAAGAAGTTAGAGTCCTTTGTGTCTGGAGTTCTGCCCAAGCTATTTGTCGGTAGCGTTGCAGGAATAGGGTGTCTCATATACATTTGCGTGCTGGACTTTAGGAGCTTTCTTCTCTTATTAGCGGCTACCATGATTTACCTAGGAGCTTTCAATTTCTCACAGCGGCAAATTAGGAAGCTGTCGGATGAGCAAAATAGGGAAGACTCTTTAGCAAACTCAGTTCTGGTTGACTCCATTAGCTCGATCCAAGAGGTCAAGGCAGGAGGTCACGAGGAGAAAATATTTGAATCATGGGCAGCACACAACGCAAAAGTTGTGTCACTAGAGCGCAAGAAGCTGTTTCTAAGGGGGTCTATAAGTTCACTGGTAAACGCAATACAAACCTTTTTGCCTGTTGTCGTTTTCCTTACAAACCTTTTTAGCTCCTTCGGGCCTGACGCCTTGGGGCAGGCCGTACAGTTGCAACTGCTTGCAACAGTTTTTTTGGCGCAAGTGACTATGATCGTTGAAATGGGCGCCGAAATCGGGGAAACATCGTCAGCCTTGCGTCGCGTTGACGATCTGGTGAATTATATGGATGCCCCAATGTTTTCCCCTGATGCATCATCGCAGTTTCAGTTACCCGTTCGTCTTGAAAGCGTCTCATTCAGATATGGAGCATTTGCGAAAGACTCGGTTTCAGACATCAGTATCGAGATTGGTGAGCAAAGAAGAATTGCGGTCGTTGGTAAAACTGGCTGCGGAAAGTCAACATTAGCCAAACTTATCGGTGGTCTATTGCTGCCTACATCTGGCTCGATTGAAGCCAATGGCGTTCGGCTCCGAAGTGTATCGCAGTCCAGCTTTTATGATTGCGTAGCCTATGTTCCTCAAGATTCTAGTCTGCGAAATGCTACGCTTCGTGACAACTTATCCTGGGGAAATGAGCATACAGATGCTGATCTGGTGAGGTGCCTCGAGCTCGCTCAGTTTCGACTCGACCCGAACCTATTCCCTCAAGGTCTGCAGACAATGTTGATAAACGGTGGTCAGAATATTTCAGGCGGACAGAGGCAACGCATTTGTATAGCGCGCGCTCTACTCAAAGAACCTCGGTTACTTATTCTTGACGAAGCTACCTCGGGGCTGGACCAGAGAACTGAAGCAAGTCTATACGAGTCGTTAAGTAGATTGGGTTGTGCCTTTGTGACAATTACGCACCGCCTCGAGACAATTCGAGACTTCGATGAAATCGTAGTATTGGATGAAGGAATAGTTGTGGAGAATGGATCTTTTGAATCGCTGTTAGAAGGCGGGGGACTATTCAGCAAAATGTATTTCGCATATCAAGAGTCAACGAAGGATGGGCTGTGATGATAAAGGTATCTTCCCTTCAAAAGAAGTACGGTGACATCCGTGCACTTGAAGATGTGTCTCTCACTGTTGAAACCGGACAGATTGTTGGGTTCGTTGGTCCCAATGGTTCTGGAAAGTCTACGACTTTGCGCATCATTGCAGGGCTCGAAAAGGCAGATAGTGGAGACTGCACGGTTGATGGTGTCGAGGCAGGCAAGCTAGCTGACCCATGGTCAAAGCTTGCAACACTTATTGACCGTCAGGGGGTCAATGGCGAACTAACGGCGATGCATGCCATGAGCGCATTGGGAGCCGCATATGGTGTGCCATCCGAAAGGATTATGTCGCTGATAGAGACTGTTGGACTAGACCACGCAAAGCATCGACGAGTTAAATCGTTTTCACTGGGTATGAAACAAAGGCTTAATATTGCTCTGGCGCTACTGGCGGAGCCTAGCTATCTAATCTTAGATGAGCCGATGAACGGGCTTGATCCAGATGGCATTCTTTGGCTTCGTGACTTTTTGTCCAATTATCGCAACCAGGGTGGGGGAGTGCTGTTATCATCGCATACTCTTTCGGAAGTTGAAATCATTTCAGACGTGTTTGTGATAATAAAGAATGGGCGAACAGTCTGGACAGGTACTAAGGAAAAGCTTGTCTCTGGTACACCTACGCACGTAACCGCGCAACAGCAATCGGTCTTGGTAGATGCTCTAAAGCGTCTTGACTATGCGTTCGAAATCGTTGCAAATGGCATTTTTGTTAAAGAGGTGTCACCTGTTGTCTTGGGACCGAAATTGGTAAACCTGGGTGTTCCAATAACTTGCCTTAAGGAAGTGGATAGATCACTCGAGGATGTCTATTGGTCCTTTTCTTCGGAAGGTGGAAAGTAATGGCTGATGTTAAGTATCGTAGTAGCACTCTCAGTGACTTTCGATTGCAGATGATCGTATTCAAGGGGTCACGTTCGGCACGATTGCTGATCTATACGGGCCTTGTTATCATGTTCGCGATCGCAATAGCGGTATCTTATAGCATAGCCCTCTCCTATAGTAAAGGAGAACCGCTTAAAGACGTCTCGTTTCTTTACGAGATTCCACTTTTTGGTTTTTCTTTTGCGCAAATCTTCTTTGGAGCTGCAATAATCGCCTACATTTGTGCCGAGTGGGGTTCTGGTTTTATCTATACCACTTTCGGGGCAAGTCGTCGACCTGCAAGGTTTATCGCATCTAAACTTTTTTGGCCACTAGCGTTTTCGCTATCAACATTCTTTGTAATTCTAATGGCGATTATTCCTCTCGAAGGCATCTTAGTATCACATGACACGCCATACACGATCACTCTAGCTGATGCTACAGTTTGGAGGCAGATCCTAGTCGCGTGTTTCAATTTGGCTACTAGTGTGTTGTTTGCGGGTGGATTGGCGTTTATCTTTCGCCATGCTGCTTCCGCGATCGGATCATATATTGCGATAAGCCTGATAGCTCCTATTGTATTTGGTCTTATACCGCTAGACATTTCAAAGACAATCAGTTCTTGGCTGCCCAACAATGTTTACGGATACTTGATTACACAAGATCCTGTGATAACAGGCACATTGAACTATCCACTCCTATTTTGTACTGCTATAGCGTATCCCGTGATTTCGGTTTTGGTTGGATTTGTTAGATTCAAAAGGAACGTAGTCTAAGCCGGTGGTAGCGATTAAGAGCTTGCGGCGTGTTCTCCGCATGAAAAGTTCTCACTTGGGTGGTTTTAATCCGGTTACAAATTGCCTGGAAAATCAGAACAACCTGCTACTATGTTCCGCGACCGCAGCATTGCCAACATGAACTTCCGTGTCGTGCACGGAAGTTCAATCAGTTTGCATACGAGAAGTGGGGCGGGCTGATTTTTATGACCGGGGGTTTGAGTGCCTTCCTGGGTTTGGTGCCATTGGTTGGCGTACTCAGTCGGCGGGATAAACCCTAGGCTCGAATGAGGATGATAGTTATTATAGCGCTTCGACCACGGCCGCAGGCAGTACGACGCATGGGCAGGGTCGTCGAACATCTCGTCTTCTAACAGCTCGTCACGTAGCCGGTTGTGGAAGGACTCCACAAACCCGTTATGCCAGGGCATTGCTGGTGGAATGAACGCTTCGAGGCTGTCTTGTTTGGCTGCCCATTGGGTCAGCTCATCGCTTATGAACTCCGGGCCGTTATCCATACGCAACACCGAAAGGTCTGCCGCCACGCACAGCGGCTAAATTCTCCAGCAGATCAATCACCACAGAAGCGGTTATTGACCGACCGACCTCGAAACCACCATGCTCACGGGTGAACTCGTCGATGACGTTACAGATTGTGAAGGCTTTGCCCTGGTGAGTTGCTATCAAACTGCAAAGTCCAGTGCCCACACATCCTTAAGGATGTGCCGCTGGCTGCGTGCGCGGTGTTCGGTGCGGGCAAACACCGGCTGCTTAGCAGCCTTTGTGAGGAAAAACCCACAAAACCCTCCTTACGCCACAGTCGGTGTACCACATCACGGCCACAGCTAACACCGGCCTTATGGGCTTTCACCCACACGCGGCGATAACCCCAGCGTCGGTGCTGGCTAGCGAAGGTGACCAGCCAAGTACGCAAAGCGGCGTAGGTATCCACGCTGGGTTCCTGTTGGCGTTTACGGGCGTTGTAGTACGCCGCTCTGGATACCCCAAATAACCCGTCAGGCACAGCGCACCGAATAGCCCATGGATAGGGCGTAATCGATGGCTTCATATCCCACGTGCCGGGGTCAGAATTAGTTGAGTCCCTCATAGTGGTGTAGCGGGGTGGTCGTGCTGGACAGCAGGGCGGTCACCGCGTGATCCTCGAGTTTCGTCTCCTACAACTCACTCGCGAAAGGCCACACGATGACCGCTACCCATATTATCGACCCTGCCGGGCTGCTTGGCGAACTGCTTGCCGAGGCGTCACCGGACCTGATGCGTCACCTGTTGCAGACCGTGATCAACGAGTTGCTGTCTGCGGATGCTGATGCGGTTGCAGGTGCCGAGTACGGCCGCCCAGATCCTGACCGACGGGCCCAGCGCAACGGCTACCGGCATCGACTGCTCGATACCCGTGTTGGGACCTTGGACATCGCGGTCCCGAAACTACGCCAGGGCACCTATTTCCCTGAGTGGCTGCTGGAGCGTCGCAAGCGCGCCGAGTCCGCATTGATCACTGTTGTTGCCGACTGCTATCTCGCTGGAGTCAGTACTCGCCGGATGGACAAGTTGGTCAAGACGTTGGGAATCGACCGGCTGTCGAAGTCCCAGGTCTCTCGCATGGCCGCCGAGTTGGACGAGCACGTCGCCGAGTTTCGACACCGCCCACTAGGCGATGCTGGGCCGTTCACGTTCGTGACCGCCGACGCGTTGACGATGAAAGTTCGCGAGGGAGGTCGTGTGGTCAACGCGGTCGTCATGCTCACCACCGGGGGCAACGCCGACGGGCATCGCGAAGTCTTAGGGATGCGGGTCGCCACGAGCGAGACCGGCCCGGCCTGGAACGAGTTTTTCGCCGATCTGGTCGCCCGAGGACTGTCCGGGGTTCGGCTGGTCACCTCCGATGCGCACCAAGGCCTCGTGGAAGCGATCGCGGCGAACCTGCCCGGTGCCGTCTGGCAGCGTTGCCGCACTCACTACGCCGCGAACCATATGTCCATCACTCCCAAGAGCTTGTGGCCGGCGGTCAAGGCCATGCTCCACTGCGTCTATGACCAGCCCGACGCCGATGCTGTTCACGCCCAGTTCGACCGGCTACTGGACTACACCGCCGAGAAACTCCCCGACGTCGCCGACCACCTCGATACCGCCCGCGCTGACATTCTCGCGTTCACCAGCTTCCCGACCGAGGTCTGGCAGCAGATCTGGTCGAACAACCCCACCGAACGGCTGAACCGCGAGATCCGACGCCGCACCGATGCGGTTGGGATCTTCCCAAACCGGGAAGCGATCGTTCGTCTCGTCGGCGCCGTCCTGGCCGAGCAAACCAATGAATGGGCACAAGGCCGCCGCTACCTCGGCCTGGAAGTCCTCGCCAAGAGCCGCCTCAACCCGATCACCACACCCACAACCACGACCGATACCGACATGCCCGCACTCGCAGGCTAAAACCCCAAACGAGAGGAAAACACCGTTACACCACTACAAGGGACTTGACCTCAGAATTTTGCTTCCGCCAACTCCTTTGGGAAGCGTTTTTTCCAACTCTGCTTCCCCCAGTCAGGCGCTTGAGCTTGGCGTTTTCTTCCTGCAGCTGGTTAAAACGGCGGGCTTCGCTGCGAGACATTGAGCCATACTGCTTGACCCAGCGATGGTAGGTTGCCTCGCTGGCACCCAGATCACGGCAGACTTCGGCCACGGTACTACCCGAGGCTTTCATTGATCGGGCTTTGTCGAGCTTGACCACAATCTGCTTAAGGGGTGTGCTTCGAAAACTTCTTCATGATTACTCGTCTTCCTGCCCAACACGGGCTGTCACGGAAGACACTATCAAATCGCATGGTCTATTTAATCCAGCCCAGACCAACCTTTCTATGCGTGGCTTTATTAAACAATACTCAAGTCACTTGGAGCTGAAAAAATTGGGAAACTATAGACTTAACTAATTATTGAGTCTAACCCCATAGTCGTGGCTTCTCCACTTCGCTTTTTGTCGTACCTGGCTGTTTTTCCATGAGGTCGAAGAGTAGCGCGGAGCGGTCTGCTGCTTCATGCTCGCCGAAGATGAGTTCTGTGGTGTCTTCACCATCGAAGTGTGTAGTGGGGGTGGCGTCAGTGTTGTTAAGGATGATGAGTTGGCCGTGTTGGCCGGTGCCGTCCTTGTGGTCGTAGAGATTTCTTAGGAGTCCAGTTATGGGGCGACCGTGTTCGTTGGGGTGTTTACGGTTTGTGTAGTTCTAATGCCGACTTTGTCCCTTTGAAAGGATGACAACGACGATGACCTGCAGCGGGCAGAGGTGAATTTAGTGCAAGGCGGTAAAAGTTAGCCTTGCGAATGGAGATGCTAGCTGTGCCATTGTGGAGCAACACGATGCTCTCCGGCCATCATTTTGTAGTGCTGTTCTTGTCCCATGAGGGTGAAGAGGAGTCGGAAGATGTGGCGTAGTTGGTTGGGGTCGTGGTCTTCGGCGATGAGGTAGGTGTCGTCTTCGAGTCCGCTCTTGTGGTGGCTGATGTAGGTGAGCATGGATGTGACGAGGTGGTAGTCGGCGAGGTCTTCTTGGCCATTGGCATCGGTGTGGATGAATTTGTCCCGGTGGTTTTTGAGCAGGGTTGTGGTGAGGTCGGCGCTGTCGTATCCGCAGAGTTGGAGGAAGTAGTGCTCCAAGATTCGGCAGGTGACGTTGAGCAGTGTGATGGAAGTCGTAGCTTCTTTGTATTCGTGCCATAGCGCTGCGTAGGAGTTGAGGACGGGAGTGTAGTTCTCTATCTGTGATGGGGCGTCTTGCCGGTTACGTACGCACAAATTAACCCCTGAGATGTTGTCGGTTTTCTTGATGAGGTAGTAGGAGGCGTAGCGGTAGTCGTTGAGGTTGGGGTAGGAGACCTCTCTGTGAAAGCCATCTGGGTCGCGATCCAAACCGGTATCGCCGGAATCGGTGCCGCGATCGCCGCCTTCCTTGGAGGCCTCGACGGCCTCATCTACGTCCTCATCGCCTTCGTCATCGCCGACTACATCACCGGCGTGCTCGCCGCAATCAGTGAACGGCGCGTATCCTCCGCGATCGGATTCAAAGGGATCAGCCGAAAAGTCGTACTCTTCGCCCTCATCGGCCTCGCCCACCTGCTTGACACCCATATCATCGGCACCCCCGGCGTGCTGCGAACCGCCACGATCCTGTTCTACCTGTCCAACGAAGGCATCTCCCTGATCGAAAACGCCACTCGGCTCGGGCTGCCCGTGCCTGATCACATTCGCCGCGCCCTGGATCTGATCACCCGTGACGTGACAGGCAAACCCGACCTCGAACACCACCCCAGCCAAACCACCCCAGCTAAAAAGGAGAACCTCTCATGAAGAACTGGGCCACCTTCGAAGCCGACGAAAACCGGCTGATGAACAAGCACTACACCAAAGGCCGCAACGGGCGGAAAATCAATAAGGTCATCATCCACCACAACGCAGGCAACCTCACCATCAAATCCATCTGGGATGTGTGGCAGACCCGCCAAGCATCCGCCCACTACCAGGTCGACTCCAACGGTCGCATCGGCCAGCTCGTCTGGGATCGCGACACCGCCTGGCATGCAGGCAACTGGGAGGCTAACACCACCTCCATCGGTATCGAACACGCCGACATTTCCTCCAAGCCCTGGCGTATCTCCGAGGCCTGCCTCGACAACGGTGCCCACCTCGTCGCGGCCATCTGCCACTACTACAAGCTCGGACGACCAGCGTGGGGTAAGAACGTGTTCGGCCACAAGCATTTCTCTGCCACCGAATGCCCGGCCTCGCTGGCAGGCTCCCAGCATGCGGCCTACATGGCACGCGCCCAGTACTGGTACGACCGCATGAGCGGCACCAAGCCCGCCCCGACACCACCGGCAAAGCCCACACCGCCCGCGCCCAAGCCCTCCGTCAACATCGACGCGCTGGCTGATGCGGTGATCCGAGGCGAGTACGGCAACGGCGAGGAACGCCGCCGAAGGCTCGGTGCGAACTATGCCGCCGTCCAGAAACGTGTGAATCAGAAACTCGGCTACTAAACACTCCATCCCAACCGATGAGTCAATGGCCCCGCTGCTGCCTCGCTTCGAGGTGGTGGCGGGGCCTTTTTTCGTTTTCCTGGCCAAGGGGGAGTGGGTGGTTATAAATCGGGGTGGCTCGAAGCCCTGTCAGTAGAGACCTACTGATGAGGAGAGCGCCGTGGCGAGTGAGATTACCCGTGAGCAAGTGATGGAGCTACGCCGCCGAGGTGCGTCGTATGGGCAGATCGCTACCAGTTTGGGCATGTCACGTAACACGGTGAAGTCGATCTGCCGCAGAGCCGACATCACCACCGCCCAGGCGGCAGATGTTGTGCCTGCCACGGCCTGCGAACACTGCAACGGCCATATCGAGCCAACGGTAGCAGGGCAAAGGTTCTGCTCCGACGCGTGCCGCCTGGCGTGGTGGCATGCCCACCCGGAGCGGCTCAACCGGCAAGCGATCTACACCTTCACCTGCGCCGCCTGCGGTGAGAGTTTCGATGCCTACGGAAACAAGCACCGCAAGTACTGCTCGCACCCGTGCTATATCCGCCACCGCTTCAACACCCGAGGCGGCAGACCATGACCAGCGAGATCTTCGATGCCGAAGTCGACCTCACCCGCCAGGTGGACTTCATCGATCAACTTGCTCAGGCCGGGGCGCTCACCGAACAGGAAGCGAACACCGTTCTCGCCCGAATCGCAGACGAGTCGGGAGCTGTGGTGGGGGCGCTGATTGTGCGGGTTCGACTGGATAAAACCCGGGTTTAGAGCGTACATGGATGCAACCACCACAACCCCCTAGCCAACAAAGGAAAGCGGGCGGCGAAAGGAGAGTGATGCACGTGGGTGAGATGAGGGTGATCCCAGCAAAACCAGCCCGGCCACAGCGGTTGAAGGTTGCGGCCTATGCGCGGGTGTCCACCGAGGCCGAAGAGCAAGCCTCCTCCTACGAGGCGCAAATCGACTACTATACCCGCCACATCCAATCGCGCAGCGAGTGGGAATTCGCAGGCATGTACGCTGACGAAGGTATCACCGGCACCACCACCAAACACCGCGAAGGCTTCAAAACCATGATCACCGACGCCCTCGCCGGAAAAATCGATTTGGTCCTCACCAAAAGCGTGTCCCGGTTCGCCCGCAACACCGTCGATACCCTCACCTACGTCCGCCAGCTCAAAGACGCAGGCGTGGAGGTGTACTTCGAAAAAGAGAACATCTGGACCCTTGATTCCAAAGGCGAACTGCTCATTACCATCATGAGCAGCCTTGCCCAAGAAGAATCCCGCTCCATCTCCGAGAACGTCACGTGGGGGCACCGGAAACGCTTCGCCGACGGGAAAATCATGGTGCCCTACGCCTCACTGCTCGGATACAAGAAAGGCGAAGACGGAAACCTTGCCATCGACGAAACCCAAGCTCCGATCGTGCGGCGTATCTACGCCCGCTTCCTTCAAGGAGCAACACCGCAAACCATCGCCAAAGAACTCACAGCCGATCAGATCCCCACCCCGCGCGGCAAAACTGTGTGGTCGCCCTCCACTGTGCGGTCAATCCTGGCCAACGAGAAATACAAAGGCGACGCGCTCCTACAGAAGAGCTTCACTACCGACTTCTTGACCAAAACCATGAAAGTCAACGAAGGTGAAGTGCCCCAGTACTACGTCACCGGCAACCACGAACCCATCATCAACCACGGCACCTGGGACGCTGTCCAAGCAGAACTCGCCCGCCGGGCAGGCAAAGGCACCTCCAACACGCACCCCTTCGCCAACACGATCACCTGCTCTGACTGCGGCGGCAGTTTTGGGCGGAAAGTCTGGCACTCCACGAGCAAATACCGCCGCTACATCTGGCGCTGCAACAACAAATACAAAAAGGATCATAATTGCGCCACGCCCCACGTCTCTGAAGACCAGATCAAAGACGCGTTCGTCGCAGCCCTCATCGAGCGCGTCACCGACCATGCTGTTCTTGACGAGACGATGCGTCTGCTTGATGAAACCGTTTACGACACCACCGTGCTTGAAACCCAGCAGGCCACACTGGGTGAACGGATCGAAGAAACCATCACGCTGATGAATCAACTCATCACTACCGCAGCCGCCACAGCTCATGACCCTGACGACTACGACCGCCGCTACCACGAGCTCGAAAACCGGCACCAGCAACTCGAGGCCGAGCATCAACACATCAGCGAGCAGATCGATGATCTGCGATACCGCCGAGCCCAGGCCACCAAAGTCCGCGACTACCTCGCCAGCCAGCCACCCCTCGAATACTCTGACCAAGCCTGGAACAACCTCGTCGACCACGCCACCGTCACCTCTAACGGCGCTATCGAGATTCACTTCAAAGCCTGAAACTCAGTGATCAACGTTGGGGATCCACAGCACTCAGTCTTGGTGAAGCCATAGCCGCTTCCGCCTGGGTAAGGAGGTAAGCACACCTAGGCGTCCGGGGGAATCAGCATACACTCAAGCGAAGTGTCCCCATGCACCCACCCCGCGACTTTTGCACCCACCCACTCGGGTTTTGCACCTACCTAGCCGCTCCATGCACCCACCTAGAGCCTTGTATCAAAATGAACGTCTAAGTAACCACTAGGACGCTCATTTTGATACAAAGTGAGCGTCCTTTTGTTTCGCCCGGACGGGCGGCGTTTTGGCTTGTCAGAGGCGGTTTCTGGGAGAGTGGATGTCCGCTGGGTGGGTGCACTGGACGGTGGTTTGGGGTCTGCTGAGCGGTGAGTCTGGGGTACAGGAGGCTTTTCAGGGGCACCGACCCCTAGGGCATCAAAAAGTGCAGGCCATCGTCAAAAGGTTTATGGGGGCGTCAAATGGTGTCCGAAGGGTGTCGAAATGTGTATCTGTTACAGTGATTTGATACTAGAATTAGTTGATTCTATGATAAGTACTAAAGGCGGGAACATATTTTCCCTAACGGCTTAGTTTTAAGGCATTACGGCTAACGGGTTTTTGGGTTTGAGTTGAAACGATGTGCTTGGATTCATGATTGTGGGGTCACTGGGGGTGACTGAAGGGTGCTCATTCGGCGGCTGCACTCAATTTGGACGCCCGGGTAGTGGGGTTGCAAGACGGATGATCCGCTACCTGATCTGCAACGTTCTGCGAACTGGGGAAGATAATCTCACCGACCGGCAGCAAGCTAGCCTCTAGGCGGCGTTCACCGCCAACGAGCAACGCATCGAGGTCGAGATTGCTTGGCGTTGCGCGCAACAATTGCGTGGGGCATACTGGCAGGCCAACCGTGCTGAGGGACTGCGTATCGCGAAGATAGTTCTTGACGTGTTCTTGACCTGCCCGAGCCTCCAGATTGCACGCCTGAGAGGCACCATCAACCCGTGGCGTGACGTGTTCTGGGGTTACTTCGCGAGCAACGGAACTAGCAATGGCAACACCGAAGCCATCAACGGGTTCATCGAACTCACCCGACGCATCGCCAGAGGCTTCACTAATGGTATGAGGGCTGCCGTGGTTGAGAAGCGAATCAGGCCGCATCTTCCTTCCGGGGGAGGAGGAACACTGGAAGAAGTTTTGGATAACTCGTTGTTGGAGGCATACCGCCATACGTGTTCATCTGGGTCTAGAGACTGGTGATCTCGGTGCGAGCCTCAAGGTTGAGGCCGGCGTGAGTGCGATGTTTATCGCAGAGGTGTCGGCGGTGTCTCACCAGCACCGACTTTACTTGACATCCGGCAACTTAAGGTGTAAGTATACCGCTATCGTCAACGTGGAGGTGCATAATGGCAAATTATGGTAATGGTAACTCGAAACTTCGAGATGCTTTAAAAGCTCGACCAGTTGAGTTGGTTATAATGATTGTTTCAGTACTACTCGGCTTAGTCTTTATGGTCGTAGGTCTGCCGCCCGTAGGTGGAGTGTGTTTTCTTATTGCGTTCATCTGTGCATTAACTATCGTGGTAAAAACCGTGAGCGAGAAGCGCGATGAAGGCTCCATCCTTTGAATGTCGCCGGTTGACTAAAGTCTTTGACGGCTTCATTCTCGGACCAGTTGATGCTGACTTCCCTAAAGGCCAAGTAACGGGTATTTTTGGGCCCAACGGCGCAGGAAAGAGTACACTAGTCTCGCTTTTGACGGGCACCCTGAAGAAAGATAGTGGCGAAGTAGCTAATATCGGCCAATTCACGTGTGGTGGGGTGTTCGAGCAGTTATTTCTACTTCCTCACACCAGGGTCATAGACCAACTAGAGGGGCTTCGCCGTGCGTTGAAACGTAGTCCAGGCTTGCTCGATAATGTAATCGATGAATGCAATCTGACGCCATATCTGAATCATAGAGTTGTAAAGTTATCAACTGGAAATAAGCAACGCCTTGCTCTTGCGCTCTCGCTAATTCAAGATCCAGATGTTTTCATATTTGATGAGCCATTAAATGGATTGGATCCAGACGGGATTGAATGGCTCAACAGCAGAGTTAAAGCGCTTGCTTTGAATCAGAAAGCAATCATATTTGCCACACACCTCCTTGCCGAAGCAGAGGCAATCGTTGATCGCTGTCTTTTTCTGATGGAAGGGCAAGTCATATATCAGGGCAATCTGGACAGTATTATAGAGTCAATGGAAGACCTAGACAGATACATTTGTCTTGAAAGCTCCGAGCTAACCGAGGGATCCAGTGGTCAAGACGTGGTATATCGTGGTAAAAGGTGGGTTTATGTCTACGAACCCAGCGGTGTCTCCGGAAGACCGGAGGGGCTGTCGTTAGCTGAAATCATGGAAAATAATCTCCACCGGGTTTCTCTGACCGAATTATACCACTTAAAAACGCACAATTTCCGTGTCTCCGGAGGCTCGTCGGAATGATCGCTAAGCTTTCTGTATATGCTCGTTCGGTGCAATATCGTGATCGCCTGCTTTGGCTACTTGCGGGTGTGTTAATGGTTTTTATGTTGGTACTCAACTTGCTGATGACCTACGTAGTTGCATCGAGTTACAGTGGCGAGACAATCGAACGAGTGTCCTATAGCTATTTGTATTCGTTTTCTGGAAGAATCGGATATGTTATCCCGTTGGCGATCTCTGCGTATCTTACAACTGCTGTATTGCGGAGTTCCCAGTCAGTACGTGTACATCTGCTTGCATTGGACAAGAGAAGTACTTTTGGCGCACTAATATGGTCGAGTGTTCTTTTTGGCGGCATATTCGGAAGCTTAGTCGCAGTACTGAATCACTTGCTCTCCGCCTTAGTTCTGGCGTTATGCCACCAGCCTATTGAGCTTTTCACTCTAGCGCAAATCGTCCCGTCGTTTCGCATGCTTGCCTTGCAATGGGTATGGGCTTTAATTGGTGCTGGTCTGGGTTTTGTTTTCAATAATATTGCAGTGGTCATGAGTCTACTCTTGGTTTTTTCGCTGTTCGTGGAGCCGACCATCTCTGCAGCGTCAAACCGCTCTCAATCCCTAATGTCTTTTACTAAATGGTTGTTCGGTCCTCTTAACTGGGCAAGTAGCTGGGATGCTGGTGCAGGCACTGCCGGTGTTCGAGCCGCGATCGGTCTACCCGGAAATCTAGCTCTGATAGTGATGATTTTCTACGGTCTAATTATCGGTGCGGTAGGGTACTGCTTCTTCATGCGGCGTCCGCTTAGGTATAGAAACTAGTTTGAAAGGAGGTGAAATGCAGGCATGGTGAACGAACCAGATTTTGAATTCGCTGTGGAACTGGATGAAGACAGTCTTGATACTTCAGGTGGTACATCCATTCCATGTGGAACCCTCATCCTTGCTACCTTTACACAGTGCTTCAGTGACACTGCGATTTGGGGTAGCTGTCGCTTGGGTACGCGTGCGTGCTGCTAGCAAGTCAAGATAGCAAGTCAAGAACATCGACGACCGATAGGAGAAAAAGATGGCTGACTTTGAAGAAGTGAACCGGCTCTTCACGATTTAGAGTGCGTTGATCCGGGTGTGCAGCTGCCCGGAGTGAATCAGGCACCGCAAGATGTAGTGGTCGAGGTTGCGCAACCCCAGGGCGGTTTCCCGTAGATGCTCTAGCCGGCCATTGATGGCCTCGACCGGCCCGTTGGACGCCCCGATGTCGAAGTAAGCCAGCACATCCTCGCGCCGACGCCACAACGTCCGACCCAGCTGGGCCAGCTCCTCCAACCCTTTCGGCACGCCCATACGCAGGGTGTTGATGATCCGTTCCATCAACTTCTTGCCCTCCGATTTCTTCGGGTGCCCGTAGGCCTGGATCATGTCCTGGTAGAACATCCACGTGACCTCGAGTGCCACGTATTCGTCATCGGTGGCCCACAACAGGTCCAACCGCCTGTTCTGCCGCTCGGTGAGGTAGTTCCTCCTGGTCAGCAAGGTCCGCCGGTGCTTGTACAGCAGATCATCCTTGCGTCCACGACGCCCCGTGGTCTCACGTTGGAGCCTCTGGCGGCAGCCAGTGAGCTTGTCCGCTGCCAGATGCACGACGTGGAACGGATCCATCACCTTCCTCGCCTGGGGCAGTACCTGGTCGACGGCGGTGGCCTAGCCGGTGAAGCCGTCCATGGTCACCACCTGCACCTGGCTGCAAAAACCAGGGTCGCGTTCCTGCAGCCACGTGCGCAGCACGTCCGCGCTGCGGCCTGGGCGGATATCCAGTACTCGGGCCGGCCCACGGCCATCGGCCAGCGGGGTGAGGTCGACCAGGATCGTCACCAGGTTGGACGGCTGGCCTGGCTTTCGGGTGTGCTTCCACACGTGCTCATCCACCCCGAGGATGCGCACCCCGTCCAGATGGGAGGGGTTGTCGTAGACGAGCTGTCGGCAGGCGTCCACAGCGACCTGATTGACCAGTTCCCAACCCGCCTAGAGGGCCTTGGCGGTGGCGGCCACGCTCATCCGGTCGATGGCCAGTCGCTGGAGGATCCAGCCGGTCACCCGGTGGGTGAGCTTGGCCCCGTCATTGGCGCAGTTGAGGGAGGCTTGGAAGATTTTCCTGGGACATTGTTGATTGGTGCAGGTGAATCGGGGGACACGAAGGTGCAGGCGGGTGAAAAACCCCACGACCGGCAGGTCAACCAGTCGGCAGACAGTGTGATCACGCAGTTTCCCGCCTTGGGTGCAGTCGGGGCAGTGCCCCTCGACAGCGACCGGGGCGGCGTCGATGATGGTGAAGGTTGCGGCGTCGGCGGCTCCGGTGATCGTCAAGCCGATTTCTGCCGTGCGGCAGATGGTGTCTGCGACGAGGTTGCCACTAGGCTGCACAGTAGGGTCCTGGTTCGGTCAGATGCAAGCGTAGTAACTCTCATCTTGTACCGGCCAGGACCCCCAACATGTTGTCCCACCCCGAACCGGGCTCCGCGGTCAGCTACGCACCCCAAAACACGAAGAGCCGATAAATTCCGTAAAGCTTGGAATCCTCCCTCGCGAAGAACATGACTAAGTCCAGCCACTTAACAAACGGCAAACTACAAGCCGGAAATCCTGTCTCGGTCCCGCTTGGCACCACGGTCGGTCACGCTCATGTTTTTGTGATTCCAAACCCCATCACGCTCCCACAACAATGCCACAACTGCCGTCGACAGCCACAGTTCTAATCGAGACAAGCCCCGAGAGGCGTCCCTTGCGTGACTACCACTTGAACACACGGTCAACACAGGACCAACAAGATACGCTTGAGAAAATTCCCGATACGCCCTTTAGCCTCCTCGTAACCTGGCGATGTTCGTGTCCTATGAAATCTCTATCGATAGTCGCGTTGCGCTCTAAACATGTCGGCGTAGAACTTACAGCTCGATAGAAGAGAATCGTGTGTTCCAGATCCGACGACACGACCGCCGTCTAGAACAACAATATGATCGGCATGGCTGATCGTTGTAAAGCGATGAGCGACTAGCAAGATAGTTAGCCCATAATTGATCTTGTCGAGGGCCTCGAACATGGCACGCTCTGAAACGGCATCAACTGAAGCAGTTGGCTCATCTAGTACAAGCAACTTTGGTTTCTTATACAGGGCACGAGCAGTCGCTAAACGCTGCCATTGCCCGATCGAAAGTTGTTGACCTTCTTCAAAACGTCGACCGAGAATTGTTGCCAAGCCGTTTGGGAGCTAGTCTGCCAAAAAATCCAATCCTACCATCTCAAGACTCTTGATAACATCAGCGTCGTCTGGCGGAGAGGTGAAATCTTTGCCAGCCCCATATGTAACATTCGATCCCACGCTACGCTCGAATTTTGCAAAATCCTGAAATAAAGCGGAAAAACAGTCATACAAAGACTCGCGATTAAAGCATTTGATATCTTTACCGTTCACGTAGATAGTGCCGCTAGTTGGTTCATAGAACCGAAGCAATAACTTGCATACCGTAGTTTTACCAGAGCCATTCAGTCCCACTAATGCGGACGTTCTCCCAGGTTGAATGGTGAATGAAACATCGTCGAGTACCGTACGTTCAGTTCCCGGATATGTGAAAGACACATGACGAAACTCGATTGAAACGCCTCCATGTTCGCTGATACTCGCCTTATCCTTGCTGAGTTCACTCTTACCTTCAGTAATCACAGCGGGATGTGTTTCCATCACTGCGACCCAGTTTGATACATAGAGCAGATGCTGGTATATTCCGGTCACTCCAAGAAATGATGCCATAACCAGTGGATTCATCTGAGCTGTTGCGGAGATAAAGCCCGCGAGTTCTCCGACCCTACCGCTCTCGCCAGCTAATAGAGCAGCGTATACTATTGCGCCAACATTAGCGAAGACAGAGATAAGTCCTAGAGTGCCTGCTTTTGTCAGCCCAAACCGCGCAAGCAATAAATCTTGACGAAGAAAGATCTTGCGTAATTGGAGGTATCTGTCCTCGAAGAGTCGCGCAAGCCGGAAAATTTTGATTTCTTTTCTGGTGGCGTCCGAGGTCAATAATGCTCTGAAATAGTTTGCCAGTCGCGTTTGTGGCGCTCGCCCGAATTCTATGTCGTAAGTCTTCGACTGCAGTTGAAAGGTTGCAACTGCAGCAGGAATAGGAGCGACCAACAGCGCAAGCGCGATCCAACCATTCCATGAAGCGATAACCGCCGCTATCCCTGTGATTGATATAAAGGCTTGAACAGCAGAACGGGCCGAGTCAAAGAGACCAAATATGTGACTTCCTGCACTAGAGTCAACTCGCTGAATTTTGTCATATGTGTGAGCTGATTCAAAATCTTGGACTTCTAAAGAGCGTAGTTGTCTGACTACTTGAAGATCCGTAGTATAGGATAATTTAAGCGTTAGGCGATCACTTGTATATTTTACGAGATTGTCGAGAACATAAGAACCAACAAGCGACATTGCCACTAAAAGCAATGCATACATTCCTCCAGACGTTAATTTTCCGGGATAGGAAGAAACGCTTGCGACAATACCGGCCACACCTGCGACTTGTAGCCCGGGAAAAAGTCCCCTTAGTACAGTCATAAAGACAATCGCAAGCAAGGAATAACGACCGGTTCGATACAAGGTGCCCAGAGCCTGCTTAAAAGAAGTTCCGAGCGGCGCGGCACGCCTGCTAGATTCAGCGAAAATCTGTTCGTCCATTTATATGACTCACTTCTGTATCAGTCGCCCAAGAATCGATGTTTGTGAATAACTTGCCGAAGAAGCCAATAGGTATCATCTTCAAACGAATCACCTGATGAGCGGAGTCGATTAGAGTGCATATGTATTAAATCCAAAATCAGATTGTGCAGCTTCAAAGTCAACATCGCGACGAGACTCACTGATGCTCCCCGCACAGCCGGGCCCGCGCCTCACATATTTTCCCTGCGACCGGGGTGGGCAGCGGAGACGATAGGACGTGAGTGGTGGAGGACTAACGTTGAGCGATCGTGTCGAGGTGCCCACGAGGTATGCCCAAGTTTACGCGGCTGACTCCATGAAGGCAAGGGATTGATCCTTGACCAGGTGGTAGAGGTCACCGGCTGGAAGCTTGACCAGCCCGCCAACAACTGGTCGCCCGCCTGAACCAACCGCCCGGCAGGGTGGTGACGACCGTGGCTGTGGTTGACCGCGTAAGACAAGGCCGTGCAAGTACTCCTACGATGCCCGCAAAGTCCTGTAGAAGGTGTGGGCGACCTCTGGGGTTTGTGCGGGAAATACCTAGCCGTCTCGATGAGCAGCTGGCTGGGTGCGATGGAGGCCGAGGGATCCCCGACTGATGCCAGCACCGCTAGGACCCGCAGGTCCGTTCTGCCACCGGACCGGGCAGCATGTTACGAAACTTCATCATTATCTGCCGCCCCGGAGATGCGGTCGAGGATTGGCCAGAGTTCTTCAAGGTCGCTATCGTTGCCCACTGCGGAACCCAGCTTGCAGGGCGAGTTCGTCAGGACGGTGAACTTCACCGACGTGTTGACCGGTTGGGTGTTCACCCGCTCAATCCGCAACAACGCCCAAATCCCCATGCTGGGCTGTTTCGAGGAGTTCATCCAGGCAATCCCCTACACAGTCAGCGGCATCGACTGAGGCAACGGAAGCGAGTTCATCAACCACGAACTCATCACCTGGGCCGGTGCCAGACAGGTCTATTTCATCCGACGCTCACGACCACACAAGAAGAACGATCAGGCCACCATCGAGTCCAAGAAAAACCATCTGGTACGCCGCTACGGCTTCTACCACTCTAGAAGTTGACGAATGTCTGCCTCAGACAAGATTGACTTCCTACCCAGCTTACGTCTAATAAAGCTATGAGCCATACCCACCACAGGTGCGACTAGCTCAATGGGGAAGTTCAGATCAGTAGTGTTGCAGTCGGGTGAAGTGACCTCTGTTTAAGGCTTGATGGTATACGCCTGCTTCATCTCACTCATTCCGCTCCTCGTCCGGTCCTTACTCATTACAGTCCTCAAATGTCAGAATGTCGTTGGGTGAACAACCCAACGCTTTGCATATCCGCCCAAGGGTCGCAGTCGTGACCGTTTGGTGGCTCTTCGTGTTTTGGGGTGCGTAGCTGACCGCGGAGCCCGGTTCGGGGTGGGACAACATGTTGGGGGTCCTGGCCGGTACAAGATGAGAGTTACTACGCTTGCATCTGACCGAACCAGGACCCTACTGTGCAGCCTAGTGGCAACCTCGTCGCAGACACCATCTGCCGCACGGCAGAAATCGGCTTGACGATCACCGGAGCCTTCACCATCATCGACGCCGCCCCGGTCGCTGTCGAGGGGCACTGCCCCGACTGCACCCAAGGCGGGAAACTGCGTGATCACACTGTCTGCCGACTGGTTGACCTGCCGGTCGTGGGGTTTTTCACCCGCCTGCACCTTCGTGTCCCCCGATTCACCTGCACCAATCAACAATGTCCCAGGAAAATCTTCCAAGCCTCCCTCAACTGCGCCAATGACGGGGCCAAGCTCACCCACCGGGTGACCGGCTGGATCCTCCAGCGACTGGCCATCGACCGGATGAGCGTGGCCGCCACCGCCAAGGCCCTCTAGGTGGGTTGGGAACTGGTCAATCAGGTCGCTGTGGACGCCTGCCGACAGCTCGTCTACGACAACCCCTCCCATCTGGACGGGGTGCGCATCCTCGGGGTGGATGAGCACGTGTGGAAGCACACCCGAAAGCCAGGCCAGCCGTCCAACCTGGTGACGATCCTGGTCGACCTCACCCCGCTGGCCGATGGCCGTGGGCCGGCCCGAGTACTGGATATCCGCCCAGGCCGCAGCGCGGACGTGCTGCGCACGTGGCTGCAGGAACGCGACCCTGGTTTTTGCAGCCAGGTGCAGGTGGTGACCATGGACGGCTTCACCGGCTAGGCCACCGCCGTCGACCAGGTACTGCCCCAGGCGAGGAAGGTGATGGATCCGTTCCACGTCGTGCATCTGGCAGCGGACAAGCTCACTGGCTGCCGCCAGAGGCTCCAACGTGAGACCACGGGGCGTCGTGGACGCAAGGATGATCTGCTGTACAAGCACCGGCGGACCTTGCTGACCAGGAGGAACTACCTCACCGAGCGGCAGAACAGGCGGTTGGACCTGTTGTGGGCCACCGATGACGAATACGTGGCACTCGAGGTCACGTGGATGTTCTACCAGGACATGATCCAGGCCTACGGGCACCCGAAGAAATCGGAGGGCAAGAAGTTGATGGAACGGATCATCAACACCCTGCGTATGGGCGTGCCGAAAGGGTTGGAGGAGCTGGCCCAGCTGGGTCGGACGTTGTGGCGTCGGCGCGAGGATGTGCTGGCTTACTTCGACATCGGGGCGTCCAACGGGCCGGTCGAGGCCATCAATGGCCGGCTAGAGCATCTACGGGAAACCGCCCTGGGGTTGCGCAACCTCGACCACTACATCTTGCGGTGCCTGATTCACTCCGGGCAGCTGCACACCCGGATCAACGCACTCTAAATCGTGAAGAGCCCATAACCCGCATGATCGCCTGACGCCCTCGGCCCCGTCCGACACGCTCACCCCCGTCCGCATCGACGCGCCCAGGAGCCCTTGTGCCCGCGATCACCCTCACCGACCTGAGTTTCTCCTACACCGCCGAGCCCCTGCTCGACTCCGTCTCCTTCACCGTCGTCAACGGGGAGCGCGCCTGCCTGATCGGCCCGAACGGCGCGGACAAGACCACGCTCCTGGAGAGGATCGTCACGGGATCGGCGCCGACGGCCGAGTCGTCGAACTCGATCGAAGCCCTGGAGAAGGCTCTCGCCGAATGGGACGGGACGCTCCTCGTCGCCAGCCACGACCGCTGGCTCCTCGACCACTGGGCGGGGGAGAGGATCGAGCTGGAGCCCGTGGTGCGCGGTAGCTCAGAGCGTCCCGCGCCCGCTACTCGATGGCGGATCATCGATTTCAAGGATGGCGAACTGTAGAGTTCAGGCATGGCGGATTGTAGAGTTCAGGCATGGCGGATTGTAGAGTTCAGGCATGGCGGATTGTAGAGTTCAGGCATGGCGGATTATCGATCTCGTGTGGCGGACAGCGAGTTGCGGCAGCGAATGGCGTCTATCGGTGCTGTGCTGATCGACGGTCCGAAAGCTGTCGGCAAGACCAGAACGGCCGAACGCATCGCGAAGACGCTCTTCCGAATGGATGTCGACAGGGCGGCCCGAGCGACCGCGCAGATCCAGCCCGAGCAACTGTTCATGGAGACTCCGCCGATCGTCTTCGACGAATGGCAGGAGGTTCCGGAGCTGTGGAACCTCGTGCGTCGCGCAGTTGACGATCATTACGGAAAAGGGCTGTACATTCTGACGGGCTCCGCGCGCCTACGGGACGACGTGCGCACGCATTCAGGGGCCGGTAGGATCGGACGCCTTCGCATGCGGCCGATGAGCCTCTTCGAGACGGGGCATTCGAGCGGCCAGGTCAGTGTGAAGAACCTGCTCAACGGTGGGGATCCGAGTGGTCGCGCGGAAAGCCTGACGATTCGCGACCTGCTCGAACGAATCATCATCGGCGGTTGGCCGGACCTTCTGGATGCCGCTGAAGGAGAAGCCCGAATCTGGTTGCGCGACTACCTTCGCAACATCGCCGAGATCGATGTGCCCGGCATGGGGCTGCGCCGAAATCCTGCCAACGTCCACAGGCTTCTGGCTGCTTTGGGACGGGCCGCAGCGACTCCGCGCAACCTCTCGGCCCTCGCGCACGACGTCGGAGGGCCTGCTGGACGAGTCGCATCGGAAACGCTGTCCAACTACCTCGACGCATTGGACAGGTTAATGCTCGTTGAAACGATTCCAGCGTGGCAGCCGCATATGAGATCGCGAACCAGGCTCCGCACAACGCCGGTCAATCACTTCGTCGATCCATCGCTCGGAACCGCAGCGCTCGGTGTCGGAGTCGACGAGTTGTCGAAAGACCTCGAAGCTGCGGGATTGCACTTCGAGTCACTCGTCGTTCGAGACCTGCGAGTCTATTCGCAGCCGCTTGGGGCGACCCTGTCCTCCTGGCGCGACTCGCGCACGGGTGCAGAAGTCGATGTCGTCCTCGAACTGCCTGATGGCAGATGGGCGGGCATTGAGGTCAAACTGGGAGAGAATGCTGCAGATGATGCAGCCGAGTCGCTGCTGCGCATGGCCTCGAAGATCGACCCGGACCGGCATGGGGAGCCCGCAGCGCTCATCGTGATCACGGGCGGCCGATACACCTACAAGCGACCCGACGGCGTCTGCGTCGTGCCCATCACCGCCCTAGGTCCCTGACAGGGGAGGGGAAGAGGGGCGGTATTCGCGCTCGAAGAGAGGATCGAATTCGGAACCCGGCGCAGCCCTCGCGCAATCCCGGAAGATCGCCGCTCGCACAGCCCGTTTCGCTGATGCCGACGAGATGTTCGATGCGCTCGGCATGTGGCGCGTCGGCGCATAGACAGTGCCCGGATATGGTTCGTGCCCGCGAACTTCGACTGCGTCCACTGACCCCGCCGCGAGGTCTGTCTTCGTGGTTCCGCTGGAGTGAATCCGTAGATTCGCTGCACTGTTTTCGTGGTTCCGCTGCATCATTTGCGCTGGTCAGCACTGATTCAGTGCTTTTCTGCCCCTGGACTTCGCCTGGCTCTGAGCACCCCGCCCTTCCCCGGAGTCCTCCCGGCCCCGCCCTTCGACTTCTCCTCCGCCGTCGACGCGTCCTTCCCCTTGCCCCTCAGGCCCACGACCGCCAGGCTCTTGAGCATCTCGAGGATCGCCGCCCTCACTTCCGGGTCGAGCGCCCCGATCCTCTCGCGCACGGCCGGGATCGCCCGCTGCCAGGAATCAACGAGGTCGGTGACGGTCTCGACCTCGGGAAGCGTGATGAGCGAATAGATCGCGTCGACGAGGAGCTCGCGCTGCTCGGGCGTGTGCTCGACCAGCCAGGCCGACACGATCGCGTCGATCCTGCGTGCATCGAAGCTCAGCCCCTTCGCCCTCGCGAAATTCTCCCCCTCGACGACCCAGGAGAAGGGGTCGTGCTGGAGAGGCCCCAGGTTCGTCGACTTCACGACCGTGTAATCGGAGGAGTGGTCGAGGAGCATCCCGACGATCGAGGATTGGGGGACGCTCCTCTCGATCCTGTCCTCGATGGCGCGGAACCCCGGTTCGGCGAGGAACTCGGGGAGGAAGCCCGGCCCGTCGTGCGAGTAGACGCGCACGAGCCGATCCCCGAGCATCTCCGCATTGCGCGCAGCCGCGTAGATCGCGAGGTTCCCGCCTTTCGAATGCCCCCCGAGGAGGAGCTTCGCACTCGTCCTCGAGGCGAGGGCCGCGAGATAGTCGGCGGCCGCCTCCTGGGCGGGGACGGGCGCCGCGAAGGCCATGTTGAAGTCCTCCTTCCAGCCGACGAGCGTGCGGTCCGTCCCGCGGAAGGCGACGTACATGAGTTCGGGGCCCAGGACGTAGGCGCAGGCCGCGAACTGCTTCTGCTGCGCATCATCGACGTCGTCGACGCTGAAGCACTGGCGGATCGAGCGGAAGCGCGGGCTCGCCGCCATCGCGAAGAGGAGCCGCTTGCACTTGTCCGGATCCAACACGGTCCAGAAGAAGCGGGGGAAGCATTCGGCGCGCAGCAGTTCGCGGATCTCGACCCCCTCCTCGCCCGCGGCGGCGGGCAGGTCCGGCAGGACACGGAAGTAGGAGGCCCAGGACAGGACCAGGGAATCCACGGGGGTGAAGCCCTCGGCGTCGATGGGCGCGAGCATCCGCTCCACATAGGCCACGATGTCCTCCGCCGCCACTTCGCCTCCGATCCCCGCCCCGGGCCCCATTCGCGCGCCGGGGTACTGCGATCCTCGCGCCCGCGCCCGGTCCCCGGTTGATCCTCCAGGGTATCGCCGAGGGCGGGGCCGGGGTGTGAGAAGCCCCCGGAATACGCGCCCCGATGATGCGCCGGATCCGGATCCGTGCGACACTGAGACTGTTCCGCCCCCGAATTCTGGGAGTTTCTCATGGGATTCTTCGCTTACATCATCCTCGGCCTGGTCGTCGGCGCGATCGCCAAGAAGATCATGCCGGGCATCGTCGGCGAGGGCTGGGGCTCCTCCCTCGTCATCGGCGTTCTCGGCGCCATGGTCGGCGGCTGGCTCGGCAACCTCGTCTTCCACGTGGGCCTCGGCTCCTTCTGGAACCTCAAGACCTGGGTCCTCTCGATCGTCGGCGCGCTCATCGTCATGTACGTGTGGAACAAGATCCGCTCGAAGAACTGAGGACGGCCGCATCGGCGACGCGCATTCGCCTGAAGGCCTGAGGAGGGGCCCCGACCGAACGGTCGGGGCCCCTTCGTTCATCCCCTCACAGGTCCCGGAACAGCAGCTCCGCCGTGATGAGGGAGGTCGCTGTGCCGACCATGCCCCCCGCGATGACGTCGGAGAACCAGTGCGCCCCCAGGTACAGGCGGGTGAATCCGATGAGGAGGATCAACATGATCGCCCCCGCGATGATGACCCCCTTGAGGGTGCGGCCCGGGACGGCGGGGAGGACCCCGCCCTCGACCTCGAGGATCTGAAGGCCGCACCAGTCGATGCCCGGATCGGCGTAGGGCGGGGCGGGCCTCGTCCTCGGATGCCAGGAGCGGAACAGGTGATCCTCGTCGGCGAGGACGAAAGCCGTGTACCGCGACCTCATGAGCGCAAGCGCGCTCGACGGGGCCTCTCCCGCGAGGATCGGCGCGCAGCAGGCGCCGAAGGGCGCGCCCGAGTAGCAGGGGCACTCGTCCTGCGGAGAAGGAGGAGTCATCATGCGAGCCAGGGCAGCGCGCCGGAGGCGCCCGCCCACCGGACCTCCCCGGAGGCGCACCGCCCGGACCCGCATCGCGAGCCCCGCGCCGGCCCTCCGCTCACGACCAGTAGTCGCTCACCCTCGCGCTCGTGCGGATCCCGCCCCGGTTCTGCGCGCGCGCCGCGACGAGAGCATCGGCGCCCTCGCTCGTGCGCACATCCACCACCCGCGCCGGGCCGACCAGGCGGTTCCACGCCTCCTCCACGCGCCCGGCCGACTCCCTCGTCGCCCCGAGCTGCACCGGAACAGCCAGATAATGCGGATTCTTCGAGGTCGCGAGATTCACGATCCGCGCGCCGACAGCGAGGATCCTCGCCCGCCCCGACAGGGACGAGGAGCCGATCTCCGGCATCGGGCCCAGAGCGAGGACGTGCCGGGGCTTCGACACCCCGATCGGCGTGAACATCTCCGCCAGCGCCCGAGTCGCCGCCTCCCGATCCGCATGCGTGCCCGCCGAGAACTCGACCCGCACCTGCTCCCCCTCCTCGACGATCACCGACGCCGGGTCGATCCCCCGGGAGATCGTCCCCGTCTGAGCGAGGACGTCCAGGAGGACGATCGCCGCCCGACGGTACAGATCCGTCGGATGGGCCCGCGTGCGCCACAAGAAGCGCGCATTCGCGAAGGCCGGCCATCCGATGCTCCACACCGCGACGCCCACGAGCCCCGCCGTGATGAGGAGGAGCACCGGCCAGGGCAGGAGAGGGAGCGCATCCCGGAGCCGCCACAGGCCCGAGGCGACGACGAAGAGCACGGCGAAGACGAGGGACACGATGCTCGCGAGGGCCGCCAGAGGAGTCGTCGAGGTCGTGAACTCGAATACCGGATCCTTCGTCAAGGACACGCTCCGGTGCACCCGGCCCGACGCGGTCGAACCGGTGCGCCACAGCTCGAAGCTCGACTCCCGGGGGACGAGGGCCCTCCTCGTCGCCGCATTCGTCTTGCCCGCCAGGCGCTTGGGCGAATCCTGGGAGAAGGCGTCGAGCTGATGCTCGTCGAGCAGGGTGCGGATGCCCCTCGTGATCGTCCCCGGCTCGTCCGCGCCGATCCTGCTCAAACCCCACAGGTGAGCGGCCTTGCGCTCCATCCGCTCCAACTCGCGGGTGTTCGCGTACTCCGCGGACTTCGGCGGCAAGCAGGCCAGGACCCAGTTGTGCGCCGCCTTGCGCGGCCACGCCGGATCCAGCCGCAGGGTCCTCCCGTGGAGCTGCTGGGTCGCCGTCGAGGTCGTCACCGTCGTCAGGTCGATGAGCGTGTTGAGCGCCGGGCAGTCCCAGCCCTCACCGAGAAGGCCGCGGGTCCCGACGACGAGGCGGACCAGGCCCTCGGTCATCACAGCGGCCACCGCATCGACGAGGACCGAGGGCGCGGCCCCCTCGACGGACAGCTCGGCGACTCCGCCGCTCGTGCGCAGGACCGGGAGCGGGGCGCCGGTCTTCGCGCGCAGTGCGCGTGCGAGCTCCTCATCGCCTGCGAGGATGCGCAGGTGCTTGCCGGTGATGAGCACCGGATGCAGGTGGGCCGAGAAAGGATCGGCGGCGATGATCGAGAAGCAGCGCAGCGCCCCGCCGGGGCCCGCCTCCCCGTCCTCGTCGAGGATCGCGGAGCGGTCATTGTGCTGGGCGAGATCCGTGACCACGGCCGCCCGCATCCGCGGATCGTCTTCGAGGCGGAGGATGTCGAGGACCGCCCGCTCCTTCGACTCCGAACGCGCCAGGGTCGTGTCGATCGGGTTCGGCCCGCGCCGGATCCCCCGATCCGTCAGGTGGTATCCGAAGGCCTGGAGGAGCCTCTTCGTCGCCCTCCACTCCTCGGCCCGCGCATCATCGGGCAGCAGCCGCGTCAGCGCATGCCGGGCGACGAGGAGCAGGCGATCATCGAGGGCGGGGCGCTCCACATCCGGCAGGCGGGACACGATGGCGCTCTCCAGCGGGCTCAGCGTCGACGCCTCCATGCGGGAGAGCATCCGGCCCGCCGAGAGCGCCAGATACGGGTCGGCCTCCACGGCCCTGCGCATCCGCAGGGCGAGGTCGCCGGGGACGGCCCCGCCCTCGTCCGCATCGGGGCCGATGAGCGCCTCCAGGAGGAAGGAGCGCCCATCCGGTGAGGCGAGCAGGGCGGAGAGCCTGCTGTCGAGCATCCCCGCGTGCTCGTCGATGAAGCTGCGCTCGGCGGGGGTGGGGTCCGTGAACCACGCCCAGGTGCGGAAGGGCGCCAGATCCCCGGCGCGGATCACCGCCGGGGTGGGGACCTCGTAGTCGACCTCGCCGAGGAGCCCCGAATAGTTCTCCTCCTCCTTCGGGGTCTGCGGGTCCGGGGGAGTGGCCGTCAAGCCGATGAGCAGCGGGTCCAGGCCCGCCTCCCGCAGTTTCGCGCGCAGCAGGTGGACGACGAGCGCCCAATGGTCGAGCAGGTGATGGCACTCGTCGAGGACGATCGTGCCCACACCGGCCCGCACGATCGCCCCGATGAGGCGCAGGGCGTTCGGATGCAGGGTCTTCTCCAGGACCGCCGGGTCGAGGGTGCGCAGGTCCTTCCTGATCGCCGCCGCCCTCTTGCGCAGGCCCGCCGAATAGGCGCTCCTGTTCGTCGTGCGCAGCTCCTCGAGCCAGGCCTCGGCGCGCTCGCGGTCCGACCAGGCGAGCTCCATCTCCTCGATCCACTGCTCGCGCGCCACGTCCGTGAAGGGGTTGGAGCGGTCGACCGCCGCGATCTTCTGGTAGGTCATGATCGACAGGTCGCCGATCTCATCGGAGTCGAGGGTGATGCGCACTCGGGTCCGCCCCGATCCCGACTCTTCGGGGGCGCGCCTCTCCCCGGCGGCCCCGGCGACGGGGTTCTCCTCGACTGCGAAGCGGGTGCGGGCCTCTTCGGCCCACTGGTCGCGGATCACCGTCGTCGGCGCGAGGACGAGGGCGCGGCGCCCCTCGCGGACGGCGAGAGTGAGGCCGAGGATCGTCTTGCCCGAGCCCGGAGGGGCGACCAGGTGGAGGGCGCGCCCGCCCGCATCCTCCCCCGGCCCGTCGGCGAGCCAGGACTCCCGCTCCAGGCCCTCCATCACGGCGCTCTGATAACTGCGCAGCTCACCGGTGAAGCGCAGGGCGCTCAAAGGACGGTCGGGGGCATCGATCACCCGACCATCCTGACACAGGGGACGGGCTTCGCCGCGCAGGGGCCCCGCCGCCGGGCACCGGCTCGGGGAACTCAGCGGGGCTCAGCGGATTCAGCGCGCGAGCGTCACGCCCGCGAGCCCGACGGAGGCGACGAGGAGGGTGATGAGGGCGGCGAGGACGAAGGGTCGCGGCCCGACCTTGATGAAGTCCTTCAGGCGCACCCCCGCGCCGAGGGCGAACATCGCCGAGGCGAGGAGGGCGGACTGCACGACCTTGAGGACCGACAGGGCCTGGTCGGGGACGACCCCCGTCCACCTCAGCGCCACCATGCAGATGAAGCCGAAGACGAAGAGCGGCATGATCGGGGGCAGCGCCCCGCCCTCGTCCCTCGTGCCCGGGATCCCCCTCCCGCTCGCGATCCGCCCTCGGCGCCACAGGCTGATCGCCGCCATCACGGGGGCGAGCATGAGGACGCGCGCGAGCTTGACGACGACGGCGCCGGCCAGGGCCTCCTCGGAGATCGCGCCGCCGATGGCGACGACCTGGGCGACCTCGTGGGTGGAGGCGCCCGCCCACAGGCCCGTCGTCAGGGGGTCCAGGCCGATGAGGGCCCCGAGGATCGGGACGAGCGGGATCATCAGGGTCCCGAAGATGACGACGAGGCCGACGGCGGTGACGACCTCCTCCCGGTCCTCCGTTTCGATGACGCCGTCGACGGCGGCGACGGCTGCCGCCCCGCAGATGGAGAAGCCGCCGGCGATCAGCAGGGTCTGCGTGATCGACACGAGCGTCACGACGAAGAGGAGGGTCCCGGCGAGGGTGAGGAGGCGATTCACATAGGTCTCGCCGTCATGCCTGCGCTTGAGCGCCCCCACGATCTGCGGCACGAGGACCGCGTCGAAAACTCCGGAGGCGAGCAGGTTGAACACCGTGTTCGGCAGGGTGTTCGCCGTCTGGAACGCGGCCGACACGCCGCCGCCGGCCGCGCCGATCGCGGCCAGGAGCATGATCGAGCGGACGAAGCCGAGGATGCGCGAGACCATCGTCCCCGAGGCCATGATCGCGCTGGCCCGCAGGATCGAGGAGCGCTTCGGAGCCCCGGCCCCTCCGGAGGATGGGGCTCGCCCCCCCCGGGGGCCTGATTCCGCTCCGGGTCGGGGGTCCGCTCGGCAGCCGTATCAGCGCTAATCTGCTTCCCATCTGCTCGTCGACACTCGAAGAATCGTCATCGGGGCGCGGGCCCGGCGCCCCTTCGGCGGGGGCCCCGGCCTCCCCGGGGCTTCGCCCGTCCTCGTCCCGGGCGCCGTCGCCGCGTCCACGGCTCCCCGAGCCCGCGGCCCTCCCCGCGCCCGCGTTGAACCTCCTGCGGATCGAACGGACCAGGCCGCCGATGAAGAGCAGGCCGAAGACCCCGGCGGCGGTGATCGTGATCGCATCCTCCCAGCCGGCGCGCAAACGGACGAGGACGGTCCGCGTGGACTCCAGAACCGAGCCGTCGGGCGTTGAGATCCGGTAGGCGACCTCGACGTCGCCGGAGCCGATCGCCTCCACAGGGACGGCGACCGTCGTCACCGAGCCCGCCAGAAGAGTCGCCTCACTCGGCCCGGAGACCTTCAGCCTCGCATCGGAGGGGACCAGGGCGACTTTCACCGTCATGTCCCAGGGCAGGTCGTTGCGGACCCTCACGGGGAAGTCCGCGGACTTGTTGATGAGGTTCACCGCTCCCGCGAACTCCGTCGCGACCCGCGAGCGCAGATCGGAAACCTTCGCGGAGAACTGCGAAGCGCGGGTGAGCTGCTCATCCGGGGCGATCCCCGCCGAAAGAACCGGGAGGATCGAGTCCTCCAGACCCGCCATGGCCTCCTCGGGGTCGCTCGCCGCATCCGTGAAGGAGCGGGCGGAGGCGAGGGCCTCTGTCAGGGTCGAGGCGGCGGAGCCCCCCTCCGGGGACAGGGCCCCCTCCCCGGGGGGGGGGGGGGAACGCGCTCCACATCCGTCGGCTCGGAGGACGCCATCTCGGAGAAGGAGACCCCCCTAACCCAGGGGGAGTCGAGGAGCGAACGGACCCTGGCCGCGAGCTCCGCAGTCGGCGCGTTCGAACGCTCGGAGGCGACGAAAACGGTCCGGGAGGAGTTCGGGCGCTCGCGGGTGATGATCGCAGTGATCGCCCGCAGGGCCTGCTCGGCGTCGAGTTCATCCGCGAGGCTCGTCGTCCGCCAGTCGAGGATCTGCGAGAGGGGGGCGTTGGGCGCGAGGACGGTGGCGCTCGTCCCGGTCGCGCCGCTCGTCGAGGTCGCCCCCGTCGACGCGTCGACCTCCACGACGGCGAGTGAGGTGAAGTCCAGCTCCTCAGCGGGTTCGAGGGCGCCGGCGGGTACAGAGCTGATATACACGGCGAAGGGCTGCATACTTTGAACCAGCTCCTGTTGGGAACATCGGCGCTGGTCAAGGTGTCTTGAGCTCTTGGTCGAAACACCGTGGGGCTCCGTTCGGACACGACCGTGCGTATTGCGCATCACTACGCCGGCGATGATCAAGTGTTTGCGGGCTGTCCCCGCCGTGTAAACGAACTTGTCGCCTACACGCTCCAGTGAAGCCCTTTGCTCATACATGGCGTGCATCAGTCGAATCTCGCTGATCGACGGGGAGTGATTACGGAGGACGACACCGCGTTCCCGGAGGAGACGAGAGAGTCGCTCGTGTCCAAGACCAACCTGTCGGGCCACGGCTTTCAGCGACCCTCCGGCAGCGTAGGCGGCTTCCGCTCGTTGGAGGAGGTTTTCGGATGCACGTGGCGCCCGGCTGTGGGTGGCGCCTTCAGTGGTGCATACTGCGCCGTCCAGCGCGGATCGACTGGTGTGCTCGCACCATCTGAGTCACCGGTGGGGCAAGTTTCGAGAAGCCTCCCGCTAGGTCCACCAAAATGCATAAGGCTCGAACCTGGTCGTCGACGATGGCCGTGCTTCGAGCCTTCTTGCTGTCTGGGGCCCAAGAGTGGGGGCGGGTAGGGGGCGTGCCCGTGCCTCATTAGCGCGCCTTCCGGTAGCTAGGCGCAGGGAGTGTGTGGGTGTCTTCAAACAAAGCCTGTGATGTAAGGCGTTAGTAGTACTATGTCCTACGAGGAGGTTGTTATGGCGTCTGTGACTGTACGTGTGGATGACGAGACCAAGGAGCGCGCGGCCAAGATTGCTGAGGATTTTGGCTTTGATTTGTCGTCAGTGACCCGTGCTTTCTATCGCCAGATGGTGCGCGAGAATCGGATCCCACTTTCTTTGAGTTATGGGGCGCCGAATCAGGAATCTTGCGAGGCGCTAGCGGAAGCAGAACAGATCGCTGTTCGCGGCACTGCCCGCTTCGCTGACGCCGATCAGGTCTTCGACTCCCTCGGAATCTGAGGCCGGCGTTGTTGCGGGCGGAGTACACGTCTCAATTTGAGCGTGACGTGAAGCGGCTGAAGAAGAAACATGTCAACCTCGACCTCCTCAAAGGGGTCCTGCGCCTTGTACTCGCCGCCGATGATGGGTCCTTGGCTGAGTTACGCCGTCGTCATCATATGCACGAGCTCAAGGGGGAGTGGCATGGCGCTCGGGAGTGCCACGTGTAGCAAACCTGGGAGACTGGCTGTGTGTCTGGCAGGTGTTCGACGGTGTGGCGGTATTCCTGCGCACTGGTTCGCACGATCAGATCTTTCGCTGACTCCGCTTATGGCTGCGGGGTTTTCGCCGCAGATGCGCACGCTGCCCTTCGTCGGGCGGCGCAAACCCACTAGACAACTCAGCACGGCTGTCTTTTCGGCGCCATTGGGGTCCAAGAGGCCCAGGCACTCACCGGTGCCTACCGAGAAGCTCACGTCTGACGCGGCCTCTGGCCGGCCATAAACCTTCTAAAGCCCGACCACGTCGACGAGCAGAGTGGGGGAGGTTATGGCCTGGGTCTCCTGCTCATCGTGATCCCGATGATGACGCCGATCATGATGACGAGTAACGCGCCCATCCCAATCAGGGCGCCAGTGAAGAAGGGACTTCCCTGAAGCGTCACGAGAATTGCGCAGATACCCCCGACAACGGCGACCAAACCTCCGCCGATCGCGATCAGGGCAGTGTTGGAATGTTCAGCCATGTGAGAGACCAGCCTTTCAATTTTGCTGTCAGAAAGGATTGCAGAGGCCCGGCCGTGACTCTGCAGGTTCCACGACCGGGAGTAGTAGTTAGGTGATAGCGATACCAATACCTACGCCACCAGCAAAGACGCAGGCGCTACCGATGCTACCAGCATGCCTGCTGGCATGGGGACGCGACCCTGGTGCTCCACGACGCGACCACGCTGTATTTCGAGGCCGAGCGCTCGGCCCGCGGAATTGAGATCTTGCATGCCTCGGCAGGACGACGGCGTCCGCCTTGTCGGATTGCGCAGTTCTGTCGCATAAGGGCCGCTCGAACTGTTTGCTCGGAAGGAGTTCTGGAGATCCTATGGTCGAATCTCGGTGTCCTACTCGCTTACGCCACTCGAATCTCAAACCACCCGGCTGCGAGCTAACGCGTGCGTCCAGCACCGCCATGGGGGCATCGGCATGCGTCGCTTCCTGCTGGCGGTCGGAGACAAGATTATGGCGGACCGCCAGCTTCGGGTTCTTAAGAAGCGCGCCGAAGCAGGGTACAGGAGTGCGACTGACAACTAACTGCCCAGCACATCATCTGCTCGGCTTTATCGAGGGCTTACAAGCCGCAGATAAATCGGACCGGCAAAGCGCGAGCCCCAGACGTCGTCGCTTGTCTGGGGCTCGCGCCAGGTGTGGTCTTTAGGCCAACCTTTAGGCCATGGCTGCGGCCATGCCGGTGAAGTAGGGGACCAGCCACAGGGGCCAAACGCCCAGGCTGAACTTGTGAAAGGTCGCCTTTTCCTTCTCACGGTTGCGGAACAGCACCACTACCGCCCAAACGAAATGCAGCGCCATTAGCAGCAGCGCCGCCGCGCCAGTGATCACCATAAGGTTGCTTAGCAGGGACGCAGTTGGGGTGGTGGCGAAGTTCGCTGAGGCGGAGGAATCGGAGATCATTGACATGATCTGCGTGCCGGTGGCGTCGAAAACCAGGCCGGTACCGAAGGCGACCGCGTGCCAGACCTTCAGGGTGCCACTACGGCGTTCCGCCAGCACGCCCGTGGTGTAGCTGACCAGTGCCAGCGAGATGAGAACAACCGCAAGGGCAAGCATGCTCAGGCCTTCTCGGCCAGGTGCTTGGCGATGGGGGCGCGCAGGCTAACCAGCAGCGCCACAACCCCGGCAGTAATCAGGATGTGCCCCAGCCCGGCCACCCCGGCGATCGCCGGCCCTCCGGCCTTTCCATCCAACTGCAGCAGACCGTGCCAGATCATCGTGCCAACAGTCACCAACAGGCCAGCGTTATAGGTCACGAAGAAGACCTTGAAGGAGCGGGAGCCACTGACCCCCAGCGCCGCGTCCAGTGCCAACATAATCAGCATGACCAACATGCCGAGGGCCAAGAAGTGGGTGTGGGTGGTGGACAGCTGCGTCTTGCCAGTGAAGCCATCGTGGGTGAGCGTGCGGTAGACCAGGCCGGAGGTCAGTCCCAGCGCGGCATATCCACATGCCGCCAACCAAAGATTGCGCATTTTCTTCCCTCTACTTTCAAGTTCGTCTTAGGGCTACCTCGATACTCCCAGCCTGAGCGGGCCCGGACATCGGCCAGGATCGTGGTCTTGGAAAGCTTGAGGGCTGAGGGCGCTGTCATCCTTTTGGCTGATGCGGGCTTTTGGCTTTGCGCAAGCGATTCGGCTAGTCGGCGGGCTCGTAGACTGGCCGCATGACAGCAGGAGCCCTAGACAGCGCAACTAAAGGCCTGCTGCTCGGACTGGACCTGTTGTTCTTGGGGCTGACCGCCCTATCGGTTGCCTCCGCCGCGCACTCGGGCGCCAACCCCTGGGTGGCTGCCCTGCTGGGCTCCGGCTTCGTAGGCACTTACGTCGCAGGCCGTGCAGCCCAGCAAGTTGAGCTCCGACCGCTGGGCGAACGCCGGGCCCGCTGGTGGCCGGACGGCGCCTGGAATCTGCTCCTAGGGCTGGGATGGCTGGCCATGCTGTGGCTGACCGACAACGCCTTGTGGCTCGCCTTTCCGCTGATGCTCATTCAACTGCACACCCTCGGGCCCCGCTTCGGGCTGGGGGCCGTGGCGGTCACCACCGCCGTCGCGGCGGCTTTCGGGCTGCGTCACGGCCTAGCGGGTCTCAAGCTTGGCTCGGTGCTCGGCCCCGTAGTGGGTTCCACCGTGGCCGTTGGAGTGGTCTTTGGCCTGGAGAGCCTAGCCAGTCAGAACGAGCGCCGTCAGCAATTGTTAGATGAACTCAACCAGACCCGCAGCTACCTCGCCGAGGCCGAACGCGAGAACGCCGTGCTCGGAGAACGAGAACGCCTGGCTCGCGAAATCCACGACACCCTGGCTCAAGGATTCAGCGCCATTAACCTGCTGCTGCGTGCTGCCGAACCACAACTGGAAGGTTCACCCGCCCGGACCCTGGTAGTCCAGGCCGCCAGCACCGCGCGGGACAACCTGGCCGAAGCACGCCGCCTGATTCGGGCGCTGGCCCCCGCCGCCTTGCAGCGGGACACCTTGGCCTCCGCGCTACAACACGCCTGCACCTTGAGTCAGGAACTGCAGCCCAGCTTGCGCAGCACTATGGAGGTCACCGGCATACCCGTCGGCCTGCCGATGGCGATCGAGGCGACGCTGCTGCGCGTAGCCCAATCCGGCCTGGCCAATGTGGTTCAGCACGCGCAAGCCTCACAAGCCCACCTTCGGTTGGACTACGGCGAGGCCGAGGTCAGCTTGACACTCACCGACGACGGGGCGGGTTTCCAACCGGCGCAGATGGAAGGCTTCGGGTTGCGCGGCATGCGCTCGCGCGCCACTGAACTCGGCGGCAGCTGCGAAGTGACGTCGTCGCCAGGGCAGGGTGCGAAACTGCGCCTAGTGCTGCCGGTCCCGGAAGAGGAGGCACAGCGATGATCGAGGTCATCATCACCGATGACCATCCCGTGGTGAGGGCAGGACTGCGCGCCCTGATTGAGATGCAGCCCGATATGCAAGTGGTAGCGGACTTTGGCTCCGCTGAGGAACTGCTACGCCATCTACGGGATGGTGGATCCTGCTCAGTGCTGCTGCTAGACCTGCGCTTCGGAGCCAACCGGCTTGGTGGTGCGGAAGCCACTCGGCAAATAGTGGCCGACGGCGGCCCACCGGTGCTGATCCTGACCACCTACGACACCGACACCGACATCCTGGCAGCAATCGACGCAGGTGCCACCGGCTACCTGTTGAAGGACTCGCCCACCGAAGAGCTGACCAGTGCGATCCGCTCGGCCGCAGTTGGGGAGGTAGCACTCGGGCCGGCGGTGCAGCGTCGCCTGATGAGCCGAATGCGCCAGCCGGTGACCGCATTAACGGCCCGCGAACTAGAGGTACTGGTGCTGGTGGCCGACGGCGCATCCAACGAGTCCATCGCCCGGCAACTGTTCTTGAGCGTAGCCACCGTCAAGACGCACCTAGCGCATGTATACGAGAAGCTCGGCGTCTCTAGCCGCACCGAGGCGGTTGCGGTGGCCCGGCGGCGTGGGATGGTCGAGTGACCTGGGCCCAGTACTGCCGACGGCGCAGCGCCCGCAGGTGGTGGACAAAGCGGTGTGCTGTAGGTAGCTTCGGTGGGCCTGAGAGTAAGAGAGACGGGGGTCACTAGCTTCCAACTTGACCGCCTAGGGCTCGCCTGCCTAATCTATTCCGGTCGCCTTGAGGTGGGTTGGCCGGTTGGTCGATCTTAATCTTGTGGGTGTGTTGTTTGAGAACTCGATAGTGTGTCATGTTTTTTATGTCATTTGTTGGGATGGGGTGGCTGGTTGGCTCTGTTTTTGGGGTTGGTTGGTTGTCTTGTTCTTGTTTTTTGGTTTTGCCTGCTCTGGTTTTGGGGTGGGTTGAGCTTGGGTTTTGTTTTCTGTTTCTGATTGGCTTCTTGCTGGCTGAGGGCTTTTGTTTTTGGTTGGTGGGTTGTTTTTTGGTTTCTTTTGGAGAGTTTGATCCTGGCTCAGGACGAACGCTGGCGGCGTGCTTAACACATGCAAGTCGAACGGTGAAGCCCAGCTTGCTGGGTGGATGAGTGGCGAACGGGTGAGTAACACGTGAGTAACCTGCCCCTGACTTCTGGATAACCGCTTGAAAGGGTGGCTAATACGGGATATTTTGGCCTGCTCGCATGGGTGGGTTTGGAAAGGTTCTTTTTCTGGTTGGGGATGGGCTCGCGGCCTATCAGCTTGTTGGTGGGGTGATGGCCTACCAAGGCTTTGACGGGTAGCCGGCCTGAGAGGGTGGACGGCCACACTGGGACTGAGACACGGCCCAGACTCCTACGGGAGGCAGCAGTGGGGAATATTGCACAATGGGCGCAAGCCTGATGCAGCGACGCCGCGTGAGGGATGTAGGCCTTCGGGTTGTGAACCTCTTTCGCCAGTGAAGCAGGCCGCCTTCTTTGTGGGGTGGTTGACGGTAGCTGGATAAGAAGCGCCGGCTAACTACGTGCCAGCAGCCGCGGTAATACGTAGGGCGCGAGCGTTGTCCGGAATTATTGGGCGTAAAGAGCTCGTAGGCGGCTGGTCGCGTCTGTCGTGAAATCCTCTGGCTTAACTGGAGGCTTGCGGTGGGTACGGGCCGGCTTGAGTGCGGTAGGGGAGACTGGAATTCCTGGTGTAGCGGTGGAATGCGCAGATATCAGGAGGAACACCGGTGGCGAAGGCGGGTCTCTGGGCCGTTACTGACGCTGAGGAGCGAAAGCGTGGGGAGCGAACAGGATTAGATACCCTGGTAGTCCACGCCGTAAACGTTGGGCACTAGGTGTGGGGGCTCTTTCCGGGGTTTCCGCGCCGTAGCTAACGCATTAAGTGCCCCGCCTGGGGAGTACGGCCGCAAGGCTAAAACTCAAAGGAATTGACGGGGGCCCGCACAAGCGGCGGAGCATGCGGATTAATTCGATGCAACGCGAAGAACCTTACCAAGGCTTGACATGTGGGTGTTGATCACGGAGACGTGGTTTCTCTTCGGAGCGCCTTCACAGGTGGTGCATGGTTGTCGTCAGCTCGTGTCGTGAGATGTTGGGTTAAGTCCCGCAACGAGCGCAACCCTTGTCCCGTGTTGCCAGCACGTTGTGGTGGGGACTCGCGGGAGACTGCCGGGGTTAACTCGGAGGAAGGTGGGGATGACGTCAAATCATCATGCCCCTTATGTCTTGGGCTTCACGCATGCTACAATGGCTGGTACAGAGGGTTGCGATGTCGTGAGGCGGAGCGAATCCCTTAAAGCCAGTCTCAGTTCGGATCGGTGTCTGCAACTCGACACCGTGAAGTTGGAGTCGCTAGTAATCGCAGATCAGCAACGCTGCGGTGAATACGTTCTCGGGCCTTGTACACACCGCCCGTCACGTCATGAAAGCTGGCAACACCCGAAGCCCGTGGCCTTATGGGGAGCGGTCGAAGGTGGGGCTGGTGATTGGGACGAAGTCGTAACAAGGTAGCCGTACCGGAAGGTGCGGCTGGATCACCTCCTTTCTAAGGAGCACTATTGTTTGCCTGACCTTGGCTGGGCCTGTCTTTTTGTTTTTACTGCCCGTTTTGGGTGGTGGGGGGTTTGGTGTTATGGGGTTGGGTGCTGTGTTTTTCGGAACTTTTGGTATAGAAAACCACCCGAATACCAGTTAGTTAAATACTGGTTGGTTTTGGGTGCCTTGACCTGATCCTTTTTGTCTTCATATTTTGTGTTGCTTGGGGGTTGGGTTGGGGGTGGCATGCTGTCGGGGCCTGGGGTAATACGCCCTGTTTGGTGCCTGGCTCCTTCTTGGTTGTCTGCCTCCCTTGTTTTGGGGGTGGGTGGTTTTGGGGGGTGTGGGTGGGTTGGTTGTGAACTGTATAGTGGACGCGAGCATCTTTGTTCTTTGCTGCCATCAACGTTTGTTGGTGGTGTTTTGTTTTGTTTGTTTTTATGAGCGTTCGGTGGATGCCTTGGCATCAGGGGCCGATGAAGGACGTGGTGGCCTGCGATAAGCCTCGGGGAGCTGGCTAGCGGGCTGTGATCCGAGGGTGTCCGAATGGGGGGACCCGGCACGAGTTATGTCGTGTCACCTGCACTTGAATTCATAGGGTGTGGGGGGTGACGCGGGGAAGTGAAACATCTCAGTACCCGCAGGAGAAGATATTCCGTTAGTAGTGGCGAGCGAAAGCGGATGATGGTTAAACCATGATCGTGTGATTACTCGGCAGGGGTTGCGGTTGTGGGGTTGTGGGGCATGCTTTTCTGCCATCTGCCGGTGGTAGGCGCGGTGATAAACCTGGTTGGTAGCCGAATCTCCTGGGAAGGGGAGCCGTAGTGGGTGAGAGCCCCGTAGGTTAAACTGTCTGGGCCGTGTGGGTGTGTTCCCGAGTAGCACGGGGCTCGTGGAATCCTGTGTGAATCTGCCAAGACCACTTGGTTGCCTGAATACTTCCTGATGACCGATAGCGGATTAGTACCGTGAGGGAATGGTGAAAAGTACCCCGGGAGGGGAGTGAAATAGTACCTGAAACCGGGCGCTTACAAGCCGTCAGGGCCCTTCGGGGTGATGGCGTGCCTTTTGAAGAATGAGCCTGCGAGTCAGTGCTGTGTCGCGAGGTTAACCCGTGTTGGGGGAGTCGTAGCGAAAGCGAGTCTGAAAGGGCGTTTTAGTGGCACGGTCTGGACCCGAAGCGGGGTGATCTACCCATGGCCAGGTTGAAGCACGTGTAAGAGCGTGTGGAGGACCGAACCCACTTCAGTTGAAAATGGAGGGGATGAGCTGTGGGTAGGGGTGAAAGGCCAATCAAACTCCGTGATAGCTGGTTCTCCCCGAAATGCATTTAGGTGCAGCGTCTCGTGTTGCCCGGCGGAGGTAGAGCTACTGGGTGGCTGATGGGCCCCACAGGGTTACTGACGTCAACCAAACTCCGAATGCCGTCGGGTTGTAGCGGGGCAGTGAGACCGCGGGGGATAAGCTCCGTGGTCGAGAGGGAAACAGCCCAGATCGCCGGCTAAGGCCCCTAAGCGTGTGCTAAGTGGGAAAGGATGTGCGGTCGCGCAGACAACCAGGAGGTTGGCTTAGAAGCAGCCATCCTTGAAAGAGTGCGTAATAGCTCACTGGTCAAGTGATCGTGCGCCGACAATGTAGCGGGGCTCAAGCACACCGCCGAAGCCGCGGACCCACCACAATTTTTTTCTTCCTTACCCCCTATTTTTGAGGGGTTTGGCAGGGGTGGTGGGTGGTAGGGGAGCGTCCTGCACCGGGTGAAGCCTCGGGGTGACCTAGGGGTGGATGGTGTGGGAGTGAGAATGCAGGCATGAGTAGCGATACTAGGGTGAGAAACCCTAGCGCCGAATGACCAAGGGTTCCAGGGCTAGGCTAGTCCGCCCTGGGTGAGTCGGGTCCTAAGGCGAGGCCGACAGGCGTAGTCGATGGGCAACGGGTTGATATTCCCGTACCGGCGAAGCACCGCCCATGCTGACGCGCGGGTGCTAACCCACGCCTGGGCTCACAGTCATGCCCTGGTGTCTCTTTCGGGGGACACTTGTGGTGTGGTGGGTTTGGGTCTGGGGATCCTCCGTGCAGGTAGGCAAGCGTATTAACAGGGGTGACGCACAGTGGTAGCCCGGCGGTCCTAATGGCTTGGACTGTTCAAGCGCGCGGCCCGTCCTCCAGGTAAATCCGGGGGGCTGTCTTCGATGACGGGGGTGAGGCGTGATGGTGGCCCTGCTTTTCAGTGGGGGATATCAGGGTGATCCTGTGGTGCCTAGAAAAGCCTCGACGCGATGGTGCCAGCCGCCCGTACCCTAAACCGACACAGGTGGTCGGGCAGAGTATGCCTAGGCGCACGAGATAATCATGGTGAAGGAACTCGGCAAAATGCCCCCGTAACTTCGGGAGAAGGGGGGCCCGAGCCTTGAAGCCCCACGCGGGCTAGGGGTGAGGGCCGCAGAGACCAGGGAGAAGCGACTGTTTACTAAAAACACAGGTCCGTGCGAAGCCGCAAGGCGATGTATACGGACTGACGCCTGCCCGGTGCTGGAAGGTTAAGAGGAGCTGTCAACCCCCATTGGGGGTGAAGCGGTGAATTTAAGCCCCAGTAAACGGCGGTGGTAACTATAACCATCCTAAGGTAGCGAAATTCCTTGTCGGGTAAGTTCCGACCTGCACGAATGGCGTAACGACTTCTCTACTGTCTCCACCATGAACTCGGCGAAAATTGCATTACGAGTAAAGATGCTCGTTACGCGCAGAAGGACGGAAAGACCCCGGGACCTTTACTATAGCTTGGTATTGGCGCCCGCTGTGGCTTGTGCAGGATAGGTGGGAGACCGTGAAGCAGTCACGCCAGTGATTGTGGAGTCATCGTTGAAATACCACTCTGGCCATAGCGTGCGCCTGAACCTCGGCCCGTGATCCGGGTTAGGGACAGTGCCTGGTGGGTAGTTTAACTGGGGCGGTTGCCTCCTAAAAAGTAACGGAGGCGCTCAAAGGTTCCCTCAGCCTGGTCGGCAACCAGGTGTTGAGTGCAAGTGCACAAGGGAGGCTTGGACTGCGAGACCGACAGGTCAAGCAGGTGCGAAAGCAGGAACTAGTGATCCGGCGATCCCGAGTGGGTGGGTCGTCGCTCAACGGATAAAAGGTACCCCGGGGATAACAGGCTGATCCTGCCCAAGAGTCCATATCGACGGCATGGTTTGGCACCTCGATGTCGGCTCGTCGCATCCTGGGGCTGGAGCAGGTCCCAAGGGTTGGGCTGTTCGCCCATTAAAGCGGTACGCGAGCTGGGTTTAGAACGTCGTGAGACAGTTCGGTCCCTATCCTCTGCGCGCGCAGGATACTTGAGAAGACCTGTCCCTAGTACGAGAGGACCGGGACGGACGAACCTCTGGTGTGCCAGTTGTCCCGCCCGGGGCACGGCTGGTTAGCTACGTTCGGCAAGGATAACCGCTGAAAGCATCTAAGCGGGAAACCAGCTTCAAGATAAGGTATCCACACCCCCTCGTGGGGTGGAAGGCCCCCAGCAGACCACTGGGTAGATAGGCCGGAAGTACAAAACCCGTAAGGGTTGAAGCTGACCGGTACTAATAGGCCAAACACAAACAACACCCCCACCACATAGGTGGGGAACAAGAACCAAACACGCAAGCGTCCACTATACGGTCCACCACCAACCCACACACCAAACACACAACACAAACACAACACACAATACGGCCCAACACACGCACTGGGCCCCACATAAACGTCTCGGTGGTCACAGCGGGAAGGCAACGCCCGGACCCATTCCGAACCCGGAAGCTAAGACTCCCAGCGCCAATGGTACTGCACCCGCCAGGGTGTGGGAGAGTAGGACACCGCC
>NZ_UAPQ01000009.1 GCF_900444995.1 Actinomyces bovis | reverse complement strand
GGGGTTGGTTGGTTGTCTTGTTCTTGTTTTTTGGTTTGCCTGCCTCTGCTTCCTTGTCGGTTGTGGGGTGGGTTGAGCTTGGGTTTTTTTCTGTTTCTGATTGGCTTCTTGCTGGCTGAGGGCTTTTGTTTTTGGTTGGTGGGTTGTTTTTTGGTTTCTTTTGGAGAGTTTGATCCTGGCTCAGGACGAACGCTGGCGGCGTGCTTAACACATGCAAGTCGAACGGTGAAGCCCAGCTTGCTGGGTGGATGAGTGGCGAACGGGTGAGTAACACGTGAGTAACCTGCCCCTGACTTCTGGATAACCGCTTGAAAGGGTGGCTAATACGGGATATTTTGGCCTGCTCGCATGGGTGGGTTTGGAAAGGTTCTTTTTCTGGTTGGGGATGGGCTCGCGGCCTATCAGCTTGTTGGTGGGGTGATGGCCTACCAAGGCTTTGACGGGTAGCCGGCCTGAGAGGGTGGACGGCCACTGGGACTGAGACACGGCCCAGACTCCTACGGGAGGCAGCAGTGGGGAATATTGCACAATGGGCGCAAGCCTGATGCAGCGACGCCGCGTGAGGGATGTAGGCCTTCGGGTTGTGAACCTCTTTCGCCAGTGAAGCAGGCCGCCTTCTTTGTGGGGTGGTTGACGGTAGCTGGATAAGAAGCGCCGGCTAACTACGTGCCAGCAGCCGCGGTAATACGTAGGGCGCGAGCGTTGTCCGGAATTATTGGGCGTAAAGAGCTCGTAGGCGGCTGGTCGCGTCTGTCGTGAAATCCTCTGGCTTAACTGGAGGCTTGCGGTGGGTACGGGCCGGCTTGAGTGCGGTAGGGGAGACTGGAATTCCTGGTGTAGCGGTGGAATGCGCAGATATCAGGAGGAACACCGGTGGCGAAGGCGGGTCTCTGGGCCGTTACTGACGCTGAGGAGCGAAAGCGTGGGGAGCGAACAGGATTAGATACCCTGGTAGTCCACGCCGTAAACGTTGGGCACTAGGTGTGGGGGCTCTTTCCGGGGTTTCCGCGCCGTAGCTAACGCATTAAGTGCCCCGCCTGGGGAGTACGGCCGCAAGGCTAAAACTCAAAGGAATTGACGGGGGCCCGCACAAGCGGCGGAGCATGCGGATTAATTCGATGCAACGCGAAGAACCTTACCAAGGCTTGACATGTGGGTGTTGATCACGGAGACGTGGTTTCTCTTCGGAGCGCCTTCACAGGTGGTGCATGGTTGTCGTCAGCTCGTGTCGTGAGATGTTGGGTTAAGTCCCGCAACGAGCGCAACCCTTGTCCCGTGTTGCCAGCACGTTGTGGTGGGGACTCGCGGGAGACTGCCGGGGTTAACTCGGAGGAAGGTGGGGATGACGTCAAATCATCATGCCCCTTATGTCTTGGGCTTCACGCATGCTACAATGGCTGGTACAGAGGGTTGCGATGTCGTGAGGCGGAGCGAATCCCTTAAAGCCAGTCTCAGTTCGGATCGGTGTCTGCAACTCGACACCGTGAAGTTGGAGTCGCTAGTAATCGCAGATCAGCAACGCTGCGGTGAATACGTTCTCGGGCCTTGTACACACCGCCCGTCACGTCATGAAAGCTGGCAACACCCGAAGCCCGTGGCCTTATGGGGAGCGGTCGAAGGTGGGGCTGGTGATTGGGACGAAGTCGTAACAAGGTAGCCGTACCGGAAGGTGCGGCTGGATCACCTCCTTTCTAAGGAGCACTATTGTTTGCCTGACCTTGGCTGGGCCTGTCTTTTTGTTTTTACTGCCCGTTTTGGGTGGTGGGGGGTTTGGTGCTATGGGGTTGGGTGCTGTGTTTTTCGGAACTTTTGGTATAGAAAACCACCCGAATACCAGTTAGTTAAATACTGGTTGGTTTGGGTGCCCTGACCTGATCCTCGTGCTTTTGGTGTGGGGGTTGGGTTGGGGGTGGCATGCTGTCGGGGCCTGGGGTAATACGCCCTGTTTGGTGCCTGGCTCCTTCTTGGTTGTCTGCCTCCCTTGTTTTGGGGGTGGGTGGTTTTGGGGGGTGTGGGTGGGTTGGTTGTGAACTGTATAGTGGACGCGAGCATCTTTGTTCTTTGCTGCCATCAACGTTTTGTTGGTGGTGTTTTGTTTTGTTTGTTTTTATGAGCGTTCGGTGGATGCCTTGGCATCAGGGGCCGATGAAGGACGTGGTGGCCTGCGATAAGCCTCGGGGAGCTGGCTAGCGGGCTGTGATCCGAGGGTGTCCGAATGGGGGGACCCGGCACGAGTTATGTCGTGTCACCTGCACTTGAATTCATAGGGTGTGGGGGGTGACGCGGGAAGTGAAACATCTCAGTACCCGCAGGAGAAGATATTCCGTTAGTAGTGGCGAGCGAAAGCGGATGATGGTTAAACCATGATCGTGTGATTACTCGGCAGGGGTTGCGGTTGTGGGGTTGTGGGGCATGCTTTTCTGCCATCTGCCGGTGGTAGGCGCGGTGATAAACCTGGTTGGTAGCCGAATCTCCTGGGAAGGGGAGCCGTAGTGGGTGAGAGCCCCGTAGGTTAAACTGTCTGGGCCGTGTGGGTGTGTTCCCGAGTAGCACGGGGCTCGTGGAATCCTGTGTGAATCTGCCAAGACCACTTGGTTGCCTGAATACTTCCTGATGACCGATAGCGGATTAGTACCGTGAGGGAATGGTGAAAAGTACCCCGGGAGGGGAGTGAAATAGTACCTGAAACCGGGCGCTTACAAGCCGTCAGGGCCCTTCGGGGTGATGGCGTGCCTTTTGAAGAATGAGCCTGCGAGTCAGTGCTGTGTCGCGAGGTTAACCCGTGTTGGGGGAGTCGTAGCGAAAGCGAGTCTGAAAGGGCGTTTTAGTGGCACGGTCTGGACCCGAAGCGGGGTGATCTACCCATGGCCAGGTTGAAGCACGTGTAAGAGCGTGTGGAGGACCGAACCCACTTCAGTTGAAAATGGAGGGGATGAGCTGTGGGTAGGGGTGAAAGGCCAATCAAACTCCGTGATAGCTGGTTCTCCCCGAAATGCATTTAGGTGCAGCGTCTCGTGTTGCCCGGCGGAGGTAGAGCTACTGGGTGGCTGATGGGCCCCACAGGGTTACTGACGTCAACCAAACTCCGAATGCCGTCGGGTTGTAGCGGGGCAGTGAGACCGCGGGGGATAAGCTCCGTGGTCGAGAGGGAAACAGCCCAGATCGCCGGCTAAGGCCCCTAAGCGTGTGCTAAGTGGGAAAGGATGTGCGGTCGCGCAGACAACCAGGAGGTTGGCTTAGAAGCAGCCATCCTTGAAAGAGTGCGTAATAGCTCACTGGTCAAGTGATCGTGCGCCGACAATGTAGCGGGGCTCAAGCACACCGCCGAAGCCGCGGACCCACCACAATTTTTTTCTTCCTTACCCCCTATTTTTGAGGGGTTTGGCAGGGGTGGTGGGTGGTAGGGGAGCGTCCTGCACCGGGTGAAGCCTCGGGGTGACCTAGGGGTGGATGGTGTGGGAGTGAGAATGCAGGCATGAGTAGCGATACTAGGGTGAGAAACCCTAGCGCCGAATGACCAAGGGTTCCAGGGCTAGGCTAGTCCGCCCTGGGTGAGTCGGGTCCTAAGGCGAGGCCGACAGGCGTAGTCGATGGGCAACGGGTTGATATTCCCGTACCGGCGAAGCACCGCCCATGCTGACGCGCGGGTGCTAACCCACGCCTGGGCTCACAGTCATGCCCTGGTGTCTCTTTCGGGGGACACTTGTGGTGTGGTGGGTTTGGGTCTGGGGATCCTCCGTGCAGGTAGGCAAGCGTATTAACAGGGGTGACGCACAGTGGTAGCCCGGCGGTCCTAATGGCTTGGACTGTTCAAGCGCGCGGCCCGTCCTCCAGGTAAATCCGGGGGGCTGTCTTCGATGACGGGGGTGAGGCGTGATGGTGGCCCTGCTTTTCAGTGGGGGATATCAGGGTGATCCTGTGGTGCCTAGAAAAGCCTCGACGCGATGGTGCCAGCCGCCCGTACCCTAAACCGACACAGGTGGTCGGGCAGAGTATGCCTAGGCGCACGAGATAATCATGGTGAAGGAACTCGGCAAAATGCCCCCGTAACTTCGGGAGAAGGGGGGCCCGAGCCTTGAAGCCCCACGCGGGCTAGGGGTGAGGGCCGCAGAGACCAGGGAGAAGCGACTGTTTACTAAAAACACAGGTCCGTGCGAAGCCGCAAGGCGATGTATACGGACTGACGCCTGCCCGGTGCTGGAAGGTTAAGAGGAGCTGTCAACCCCCATTGGGGGTGAAGCGGTGAATTTAAGCCCCAGTAAACGGCGGTGGTAACTATAACCATCCTAAGGTAGCGAAATTCCTTGTCGGGTAAGTTCCGACCTGCACGAATGGCGTAACGACTTCTCTACTGTCTCCACCATGAACTCGGCGAAATTGCATTACGAGTAAAGATGCTCGTTACGCGCAGAAGGACGGAAAGACCCCGGGACCTTTACTATAGCTTGGTATTGGCGCCCGCTGTGGCTTGTGCAGGATAGGTGGGAGACCGTGAAGCAGTCACGCCAGTGATTGTGGAGTCATCGTTGAAATACCACTCTGGCCATAGCGTGCGCCTGAACCTCGGCCCGTGATCCGGGTTAGGGACAGTGCCTGGTGGGTAGTTTAACTGGGGCGGTTGCCTCCTAAAAAGTAACGGAGGCGCTCAAAGGTTCCCTCAGCCTGGTCGGCAACCAGGTGTTGAGTGCAAGTGCACAAGGGAGCTTGACTGCGAGACCGACAGGTCAAGCAGGTGCGAAAGCAGGAACTAGTGATCCGGCGATCCCGAGTGGGTGGGTCGTCGCTCAACGGATAAAAGGTACCCCGGGGATAACAGGCTGATCCTGCCCAAGAGTCCATATCGACGGCATGGTTTGGCACCTCGATGTCGGCTCGTCGCATCCTGGGGCTGGAGCAGGTCCCAAGGGTTGGGCTGTTCGCCCATTAAAGCGGTACGCGAGCTGGGTTTAGAACGTCGTGAGACAGTTCGGTCCCTATCCTCTGCGCGCGCAGGATACTTGAGAAGACCTGTCCCTAGTACGAGAGGACCGGGACGGACGAACCTCTGGTGTGCCAGTTGTCCCGCCCGGGGCACGGCTGGTTAGCTACGTTCGGCAAGGATAACCGCTGAAAGCATCTAAGCGGGAAACCAGCTTCAAGATAAGGTATCCACACCCCCTCGTGGGGTGGAAGGCCCCCAGCAGACCACTGGGTAGATAGGCCGGAAGTACAAAACCCGTAAGGGTTGAAGCTGACCGGTACTAATAGGCCAAACACAAACAACACCCCCCACCACATAGGTGGGGAACAAGAACCAAACACGCAAGCGTCCACTATACGGTCCACCACCAACCCACACACCAAACACACAACACAAACACAACACACAATACGGCCCAACACACGCACTGGGCCCCACATAAACGTCTCGGTGGTCACAGCGGGAAGGCAACGCCCGGACCCATTCCGAACCCGGAAGCTAAGACTCCCAGCGCCAATGGTACTGCACCCGCCAGGGTGTGGGAGAGTAGGACACCGCCGAGCACACACCCAGGGTCGAGGCCCCCAACCACAGGTTGGGGGCCTCCCCACATAACCACACCAAACCACAACAACACAGCGAAGGCCGGTAGTCTGGCGGAAGGTAGCCCGCGCTGCACGCCCGAGCGATGACGTCACGAAGAGGAACAGAGAATGCCTTACCAACGGCGCAACGACCACTCCGGCCCTCGCCGCGGCAACGACCGCCATGGCTTCGGCAATCGCTCCAATTCGGGAGGCCCCCGCAGGAGCCGTGACGACAAGCAGCATGGCGGTTACCAGCAACGCGATGGTCAGCGTCGCAGTTGGCGAGACCGCGACGACAAGCAGCATGGCGGTTACCAGCAACGCGATGGTCAGCGTCGCAGTTGGCGAGACCGCGACGATAAACAGTACGGCGGTGGCAGGCCGCGCCGAGAAGGGGACTTCGACCAGCGGGATCGTCGTGACAGGCCCGCGCGTGAAGACAGTCCTCGGCAGGAGGTCCGTGAATGGAGCCCACGCGGTGAGCGTCGCAGCTGGCGAGACCGCGACGACAAACAGCGCGACGGTCAGCGCCGCGGGGGACGCAATGACCGCGACGGCAAGCGATCCAGCCGCGCGCCCCAGCACGCTCGTATTCCGGAGCCGCGCCTACCTGAGGACGTTGAGGCAGGAATGCTTGAGGCATCCGCCCGCCGCGAGCTGCGTGCGCTCGGTCGCCTGAACGCGGAGAACGTTGCGCGGCACCTGGTAATGCTTCAGCGCCTCCTAGAGACTGATCCGGAAGAGGCCTACCAGCACGCCCGCTACGCTACGTCGCACGCTGGCCGCATCGCCGTCGTACGCGAGTCCGCTGGCATTGCTGCGTACCTGGCTGGCCACTACCAGGAGGCCCTCGGTCACATTCGCGCCGCCCGCCGCCTGTCAGGTTTGGATTTGCACCACGCAATCGAGGCTGACTGCGAGCGCGCGCTAGGCCGCCTAGATCAGGCGCTAAAGGTGGCAGCAGCGGCCAGCCCCAAGCAGCTGGACGACTTAGAAGAGGCCGAGATCGCCATGGTGGTTTCCGGCATCCGCTCGGAAATGGGCCAGCCCGAGCTGGGGCTAGTGGTAATCGAGGACGCCATCCGGCTTTTCCGCGGAGACCGCGAGACCCTGCGCCGGATGCACTCAGTGCGGGCTGATCGGCTAACTGAACTTGGCCGAGGCGAAGAGGCCGACCTTATCCGTGCGCGGATCGGTATTACCGCTGAAGGGGAAGACCAGGAATACGAGGAGCCTGAGGAGGAGCTCGTCGCCTACGACCTGGAGGAAGATTACGAGCCCGAGGATTCCCCTGATGTGGACAGCAAGACCGAAAGCAATGCTGGGGCCGAAGCAGAGGACTTAGCCGAGGCAGAGGACGAGGCAGAGACCGCTGATTGGCCTGCCTCTTTTTCCGTGCGGGTTGAGGCGGAGTTGGCCGAGATCTTGGAGGACGCCGGTATCGAGGACCAGACCGGTGAGGCCACGCAAGCCCAGCAGCTTAAGGACAACGACTCCCAGAGCCAGAAGAACCACACCAAGGAGCCCGGCGAGTGACTGCCCTAACCCATCCTGCCGGACTGCTTGGCAGCACCAAAGCACTCGCTGCGGCACACGACGTCGCCCTGGTTGACCTCGATGGCGTGTGCTTCGCGGGCACCGCCCAAGTGGAGCACGCCGCCGAATCCCTCAACACTGCTCGCCTGCAGGGTTTGCAACTTAGCTTCGTCACCAATAACGCCTCCCGCGCCCCCCAGACTGTGGTCGACAAACTGGCTGACAAGGGCATCACCGCGAGCACCCAGGAAGTTTTCACCGCTGCCATGGATGCCGCTGCTCTTCTGCGCGAGCACCTGGAGCCAGGAGCACTCGTGCTGGTAATCGGCGGCGATGGGCTGCGGCAAGCTCTTTTGGACCAGGGCTACCGCGTCACCAACAGCGCTGTAGACCAGCCGCAGGCTGTGACCCAAGGTTGGGACCCTTGCGTGGACTGGGCCCTCCTGTCTGAGGGCGCCTACGCCATCGCCGCGGGAGCACTGCATGTGGCCACTAACCTGGACGCAACCCTGCCCACGGAGCGCGGCTTCGCTTTGGGCAATGGTTCCCTGGTCACCGCCGTCTCCCATGCCACCGGCTCCACGCCCTTAACCGGTGGCAAACCCTTCCCGGGCATCTACCAGCGCGCCTTAAACAAAGCTGGGGGAGCCAAGCGCCCTCTAGCTGTTGGGGACCGCCTCAACACTGACCACGTTGGTGCCCGCGCCGCCAACATCCCTGGCCTGCATGTCCTCACCGGTGTGAACACTGCCCGCGATGTCGTGCTAGCGCCGCCTGCTGAACGGCCCGCCTACCTGCACACAGACCTGCGTGCTCTCCTAGAACCGCAGCCTGAGCCGCAGCCACAGGCCGACGGCGCCTGGCTGGTGGGCCAGGCGCGCGCCCGCGTAGAGAACCAGCAGCTGGTGCTTGACGGCGTCGGCCCGCTCAAGACGGAGGCCACCGTCAACCTGGACGCTTACCGTGCCCTAGCCACGGCTGCCTGGGCGTATGCCGACGCTGACCCAAGCGCACCCCTGCAAGTTCCCGAGCTCACCGTGGTGGCCCCGTGAGCAAAAAGAAGCGGGCGTACCGGGGCGGCAATGTCCCGGTTACCTTGCCTCGCCCGGCCACACCTGTGCAGGCACCACCTGCAGAGGTGCCGCCCGTGCCCACCCCACCACGTGACCCAGCCGCCACCCTGCTCACCGATCACAGCTCAGCCCTAGCCGAGTTGGGGGAGACGCCCCTAGAGGAACAGGCAGAACTCCTGCGTAACCTGCGTGAGGAGCTTGCCCGCACCTTGCGCGAGGCTGAGGACTGAGCCATGGCCCGTCTCATTCGCCTTGACTCTGAGCTAGTGCGTCGTGGCTTGGCCCGTTCCCGCAGCCACGCCGCCCAGTTAATCGGCGACGGTCATATCACCCTGGATGGCGCCGTCGTCACCAAGGCCGCCCGGCAGGTTAACCCCGCTCAAGCCATTGAAGTCATCACCCCCAGCGGTGACGATTACGTCTCTCGCGGTGCGCATAAGCTCGCTGGGGCGCTGGATGCGCTGGCCGAGCGGGGGCTAGCCCCCCAGGTTGCGGGGCGCCGCTGCCTGGACGCCGGAGCTTCCACCGGAGGATTCACTGATGTCCTGCTCCGTCGGGGCGCCGCGCACGTCATCGCTGTGGACGTTGGCTACGGTCAACTGGCCTGGTCTTTGCAGTCTGACTCGCGCGTAACCGTTATGGACCGCACCAATGTGCGCACCCTTGACCCTGCCGCAGTAGCCCCCGCCCCGCAGCTGGTGGTGGGGGACTTGTCCTTCATCTCCCTAGGCCTAGTACTGCCCGCCCTAGTGGCCGCAGCCGCCCCCGCTGCGGACCTGCTGCTCATGGTCAAGCCTCAATTTGAGGTTGGCAAGGAGCGCCTCGGCCACGGCGGGGTTGTCCGCGATCCTCAACTGCATGAGGAAACTGTGCTGGCGGTCGCTGAGCAGGCCCACCAGCTGGGGCTAGGGATCGACGCCGCCACCGCTTCACCACTGCCTGGCCCGGCTGGAAACGTCGAGTATTTCCTGTCTATGCACGCAGGCCAAGCTGGCGGCCCCACCGATCTGACCGGAGATGCCCTGACTGCCGAGGTTCACCGCGCTATCCAAGACGGCCCTGCCGGGCAGCCCCCCCGAAGGAGACGCCATGACTGAGCTAGCACAGCCTGAGCCCACTAAGCCCGACCTCAGCGAGCCAGTACAGGTCCAGCCAGAGGCCTCCGCTCCAGGCAACTCAATGGCTAAACAACAAGTCCGCCGCGTCCTGGTGGTCGGCCGTGAAGAAGGTGTCCATCCACCCGCACCTCATGCGCGCCCAGCAGCCCCCACCACCGCCACCGCTGAACGCGTCCGGGGCCTGCTAGCCCAGCAAGGCGTAGAGGCCATCGGTCTAGCCGACCTGCCCCTGCAAGTGGACGCCACCGGTGAGACCCAGGTGTGCGCGGCGCCAGGTACCCAAGCAATTGACTTTGTCCTGGTAATCGGCGGTGATGGCACCATCTTGCGAGCCCTGGAGTTAGCCCGCCAGTTCGACGTGCCTCTAGTCGGAGTGAACACAGGGCACGTCGGTTTCCTGGCCGAAGCTGACCCAGATGCCTTAGAGCACGTGGTTACGCGGGTGGTGGCGGGGGACTACACCGTAGAGACCCGCATGGTTGTGGACGTACAGGTAGCCAGCCCTGACGGCACCACCGCCCGCTCCTGGGCGCTCAATGAGGCTGCCCTGGAAAAGCGCGACCGTGCCCGCATGCTAGAGGTAGCTATCGGCGTTGACGGGCAGGCAGTCTCCTCCTTTGGCTGCGACGGACTCATCATGTCTACTCCCACCGGCTCCACCGCCTACGCTTTCTCCGGCGGTGGCCCCATCGTCTGGCCGGATGTAGACGCCATGCTGCTGGTGCCCATTGCCGCCCACGCGCTGTTCACTCGCCCCCTAGTGGTTGGCCCCGGTTCCTGCCTGGAGATCGTCGTCAAACACGGCGGGGTCGATGCCGCCGAAGTCTGGTGTGATGGCCGCCGTCACCTGTCCGTCCCGGCAGGCTCCCACATCTTGGTGACCCGGGCGGCCCAACCCGTCCGCCTCGCGCGTCTGAATGACGCTCCCTTCTCCCAGCGGCTCGTCGCCAAACTCAAGCTGCCGGTGGCAGGCTGGCGCACCGGTGCCCCCACCGCCGCCTCCCCAGCAGCCGCTCCAAATGAGGCGACATGATCGAGTCCCTCCATATTGAGAATCTTGGAGTCATCGAGCAGGCCGAGCTGAGCCTCAGCCCCGGCCTAACTGCGCTGACCGGAGAGACCGGCGCTGGAAAGACCATGGTCCTCACCTCCCTGGGGCTACTGCTGGGGCAACGCGCCGAGTCCTCCGTGGTGCGCAGCGGCGCCCAAGCCGCCCGCGTAGAAGGCACTTGGCTCCTAGACCCCGACTCTCGCACCGCGCAGCGGGCTACCGACGCCGGGGCCGCTTTGGATGACGACCTGCTTGTGGCCAGCCGCACCGTGCCCGCCCAAGGCCGCTCTCGCGCTCATCTGGGCGGTGCCGCTGTGCCCTCAACCGTCCTGGGGGAGGTCGGCAATCGGCTCGTCTCAGTGCATGGTCAGGCAGACCAACTCCGTCTGCGCTCAGTTGCCGCCCAACGCGCTGCCCTGGACTCCCTGGGGGGAGCCCCACACAATTCCTTGTGCCGCCGATACGCCGCCGCCTACCGTCGACACCAGGCTGCCGCCACCGCCTTGACCGAGTGGCAGGCAGGCACCCGACAGCGCGCAGAAGAGGCCGAGTCCCTGCGCACCTGGCTCGACCAACTAGAGCAGCTTGCCCCCCAGCCGGGGGAAGACCACGCCCTGACCGCAGAAGCCCAGCGCCTTGACCATGCCGAGGACCTACGCCGGGCCACCCTGTGGGCCCGCAATGCCTTAACCGCAGAGGAGGAAGCTGGCCCGCAAGGGGAGGCCCCCGACGTCGTCAGTCTGATAGCTGCCGCTAGCCGTGCCCTGGAGCCAGTCACCAGCCTAGATCCAGCCCTACAAAGCCAAGCTACGCGCCTGCAGGAACTCAGCTATCTGGCCGCAGACATTGCCTCCGAACTGAGCGACCACCTAGCCCATCTAGACGCCGATCCCAACCGCCTAGCTGCAGTACAAGAGCGCCGCGCCCAGCTGCTGCGCGCCTGCCAGGAGATAGGTGGGGCTTCCGCCCAAACCGACGACGTCGACGCCCTCCTAGCCTGGGGACACACCGCCGCTGCCCGCCTCGCGGAGATCGACGGCCCCGAAGACACGCAAGCTGAGCTCACACAGGAGCTAGCAGCAGCCCAACAGGAGCTAAAGAGCCTGGCCCAAGAACTCACGGCTGCGCGCCAGCAGCTCGCCAACAGTCTGCAAGAAGGCGTGACTGCTGAGCTCACCGGCCTGGAGATGAAAGGTGCCCGCCTGGTGGTAGAACTCGCCCCGTTGGACGAGCCCGGTCCCACCGGCGCAGAAACCGTAACCCTCCTGCTTATACCCCACCCTGGAGCTCCCGCTCTGCCGCTAGGTAAAGGCGCCTCAGGCGGTGAACTCTCCCGCATCATGCTGGCCCTGGAAGTGGTGCTGGCCGAAGCCAATGCCAGCAATGCCTCCACCCCAAGCAGCCGTGAGCACGCGCGCACCCTCATCTTCGATGAGATCGACGCCGGTGTGGGCGGTCGCGCAGCCCGCGAGATTGGACGCCGCCTGGCCCGCCTAGCCCGGCGCTATCAGGTAATCGTGGTCACTCACCTGGCGCAGGTCGCTGCCTGGGCTGACACTCAGCTAGTGGTCCGCAAGGAGACAGGCTCTGAGGTGGGAGGCGCGGGGCAATTGGAGCGAGCCCGCACCTACGTGGAGCCGGTCACCGGCAGGGCCCGCGAGCGCGAACTAGCTCGCATGCTTTCAGGGCATGAGGACTCCCAAGCGGCCCTGCGGCATGCCGCTGAGCTCCTGGCAGAAGCTAACGTGGCACAATCCCAGCCGTGAGAAACCCTCTGCGCCGCCGACCCGACCTTGATGAGCCTGCGCTTATCAGCGGGCAGGTGAGGGTCGACTCCCGCACAAAGCGCCTCACTAAACGCCTACAACCCGGGGACATTGCCGTCATCGACCACAGCGACCTAGACCGGGTCGCCGCCGAGGCACTTGTGGAGTGCCAGCCCGCAGCTGTGCTCAACGCCGCGCCATCCGTCTCCGGACGCTACCCAAACCTGGGGCCTGGCATCCTGGTGGAGGCCGGTATCCCGCTGCTCGACGACCTAGGCCAAGACGTCATGCTTCTCAAAGAGGGGCAGGACGTGCAGGTCCAAGGTGGGCAGGTACATAACGCGGATGGCTCCAAGCTGCTCGCGGAGGGGGAGCGGCAAGATAAAGCTTCCGTGGAGGCGCTTATGGAGGAGGCGCGCAAGGGCCTGTCCACGCAGCTGGAGGCATTCACTACCAACACCATGGAGTACATGCGCCAAGAACGGGATCTGCTGCTCAATGGCGTGGGCATGCCTGATATCAAAACCTCCATCAATGGCAGGCATGTGCTCGTGGTGGTGCGCGGCTACTCCTACAAAGAGGACCTCAAGGTTCTTAAGCCCTACATTCGTGACTACAAACCCGTGCTGATCGGAGTCGACGGCGGCACCGACGCCATCATGGACCTCGGCCTGAAACCAGACATGATCGTCGGTGACATGGACTCTGTTTCGGACAAAGCCCTGGCCTGCGGTGCTGAAATCGTGGTGCACGCTTATCGTGACGGTCGCGCCCCCGGACTGGAACGCGTTGAGTCTCTGGGGGTAGAGCATCTGGTTTTCTCAGCCACTGGCACCAGTGAGGACATCGCCATGATAATGGCAGATGAGGCTGGAGCCGAGCTCATTGTGGCTGTGGGTACACATGTCACGCTGTTGGAGTTCTTGGACAAGGGCCGGGCCGGTATGAGCTCAACTTTCTTGACCCGCCTAAAAGTTGGCTCCAAGCTGGTTGATGCCAAGGGAGTTTCCCACCTTTACAAGACTCGCATCTCCAGTTGGCAACTTGGCATGCTGGCGCTCGCTGGTCTGATAGCCCTGTGGGTGGCCCTGGCATCCACTCCCGCCGGTCAGACCTTCCTGGGGCTATCCGGTGCTCTGTGGGATGACCTGGTTAATTTCCTGCGTGGCCTGGTTGGACTTGCCCCAACTAAGCCAACGGTCTGAGCCGTACCGCCCCGAGGATCTGAAGAGACAGCAAGGACCACCCAATGATTGACTTCCGCTACCACCTGGTCTCACTTATTTCCGTCTTTTTAGCGCTTGCTGTCGGCGTCGTGTTGGGTGCTGGGCCCCTGCAGGATTCCCTGGGAAACGCTCTTAATGACCAGGTGGCACAGCTACGGCAGGACCGCCAGGCCATGCAGAGCAAGCTGGAGATCACCGAACAGGCTGTCAATGAGCGCGATGCCTACATCACTCAGGCCGCGGCCATCATCCTGCCGGGGGTGCTCAACGGCCAGAAGGTGGCCTTGGTGACTCTTCCTGAGGCAGAAGAGCAGGACCTCGACACTCTGACCGAGCAGATCAAGACTGGTGGGGGCACGGTGGTCAGCCGTGTAGCCATGACGAGCATGTGGACTGACGTAGACAAAGCCTCCTATCGCTCCAGCTTGGCCGGGCAGCTAGCCCCTTACGTTCCAGGAGCCAACGTCGGTGAGGGCAACACCGCGCTAGGTACTGGGCTTGCTAAGGCTCTTACTACGGAGGGTGAGGAAGCCACCATCCTGCTGGACTTGCTCGGCGACTCCAATGCCCCGCTGGTGACCGTGGCGCAAGCTCGCACCAGCGCAGCCACCATGATCGTGGTGGTCGGACCGCGCGCCAAGGAGGATCCTGCCGTACCCACTGCCCCGGCCACCCCGGCGCCTGACCCCAAGCAATGGGTGAGCGCCGTGCGCGGAATAGCTTCGAAGAGCACTACTGTCGCGCTGGGAGAGGCCGTCAGCAGCATCGGCCTAGTCACGCTCCTGCGTCAAGAACAGGCCCCGGTTAGCACCGTCGACTCGGTGGGGCAGATCTCCGCCTCCACCTCCACTGTGCTGGCACTGGTGGCGGTCTCCAGAGGCACGGTCCAGAACTATGGCTTTGACAGGGGCGCCGACGCCGTGCTCCCCGTGGTCACCCCCGCCAACCCAACGCAGCCCGCTCCAGCCCCCGGCAGCCAACCCGCCGGACAACCTTCCGAACAAGCCACGGCAGGCTGAGTGCCATGGTCCCTAAACTCCCGCACCGCCTCCTGCTCGGCCTAGCCGGGACAGCTACCGCTGTCCTCTTTGTCATGGGTGCCGGAGTCATCAATGACCTAGACCCGGCAAGTATGACGACGTCGCCTCAGCCAAAGGGCTGCGTGGTCATCTAGGGGCACTAGCGCACGGCCGAATTACCACCGGTATGCGGGGAGCGTCGCTGGCGGCTTATATCCGCTGAAAGACCCTTAAGGTGTCGTAGGAGGACCCGCTGCCTGGACCTGGGCTCCAGCTTCCTACACCTCGACAATCCACTTCCCATGCCCGCCACGGTCTACGGACCTCGCGGGCAGTTCTACGTGAGGCACTCATTCTCTACAATAGAAGTGGCGCAGGCACCATATCGTACCAGCAGTTTGGTGGCTTTCTTAAGGCTACTAAGGCTTGTGTGGCAATTAATTTTAGAGTTGATACTGGTTCAGCCTGAGCGTACTGAATATTGTCGATCGGGGAGGCGATGTGGATCAGTCCCATGGCTCGCAAGGCGAAGTTTTTCTTGAGGTTAAAGACGTGGTCGTCAAGCTTGGTGGGCGCTAGGTCCTTTCCGGGGCTTCGCTGAGCGTTCGGCGAGGCGAGTCTGTGGCAGTCCAAGGGGCTTCAGGGAGCGGCAAAAGCACGCTGCTCTCCGTGGTACTTGGGCTACGCAAGCCCGATAAAGGAATGGTGGGGGTAGGTGGAGAGCCGATGCGCGCGGGTCTCGGGACTCAGGCGACGAGACTGCGCCGGGAAGCTATCGGCATAGTCTTTCAGGACAACTACCTTGTTGACACGATGACGGCGGCGGAGAACGTCATGCTTCCGGCCATGCTGGCAGGGAAGAAGACGGAGGAGTCCCGGCAAGCGGCGGTAGCCCTCCTGGAGGACTTCGGGCTGACGGATCCTGATCGCCAGATCGCTACATACTCGGGAGGCGAGAGGCAAAGGATCGCTATCGCTCGAGCCCTCATAAACGAGCCTCGTATCCTCCTGGCCGACGAGCCGACAGGGTCGCTTGATCCGGCCAACAGGGATGCGGTCATCAACGCCCTCATCTCCATCCCGTCTCAGCGCGGCTGCTCGATCCTGCTTGTCACGCACGACCCTGTTGTCGCCACTAGCGCGCAAAGGGTTCTCGTTCTGGAGGAGGGAAGATTTAAAGAAGCTTGCGGGGGCTTGCTCGCTCCGCGTCAGAGGGGAGGGGGAGAATGAAGATGAGCGATAGTTGGATGAGGGTCTGGCGCGTCGGTGCTGCGATCCGCGACTCCGACAGGCGTACGTGGGGGCGGCTCGCCACCATTTTCCGCGTCGCGGGGGTCCTCTTCCTCTGCCTAGGCATTGTCGCGGTAGTCATGGTGCTTCGCACAGCGGAGTTGCGTGAAGCACGCGCTGCAGCAATCTCACCAATCCCCGCTTCAACGTCTGATGATATTCAGTTTTATTATGGATTTAAACTCAGCGAACTTGATTCCAAGCCGGTAATTGAAATCCTCATTGACCCAGTCTCCGAAACTATCCCCCTCCCTCCGGGAGTCGCCGCCTGGCCTGCGCCTGGAGAGGCCGTCGTGTCTCCGCAACTTGCCAAAGAGCTCGTCGGCGAACACAAGGGGCTCTACGGTCACATCAGTGGAGAAATCAGCCTCGACGGACTGGAAACTCCCCATGAGCGACGGGCCTACATCCGCACCGATCCATCTGCAGTGCCGCGCGAGAAACCCGAGCCCATGAGGGGCTTCGGCAGTTCCCTTCCAGCCTTCTACGGGACGGGAACGAAGTACGCTCCCGACACTCTGCAGGCCATCATCCTCATGCTCATCACCCTCGTGCTCCCCGGCGTCGTCTGCGTGGCACTCTCAGCGGGCATGCGAACCGATGAGAGGCAGAGGCGTTCTACCTCCCTCGTGGCCATCGGGATGAGACGCCGCGACATACTCATCCTAGACCTTGCCGACACTCTCCCCTCAGTACTCTGGGGTTGGGCTATCGCACTGGGCTGCGTTTCGCTGCTCCTCACAGTAGATGTACCCCTGCCCTGGCTCGATACAGTGCTTCAAGCGGCTCAAACCCGACAATCGACTAGATCGCTTCTCGGGGCGGCCACTATCGGCGCCATGCTATCGGCGGTGATCATGCTGAGTGTGAGAGCCTCTTCGCGATTCCTCTCCGTCAGGGGAGGCAAGCGCAGGCGGCGTGCAAGAAGCGCAACTCGTACCGATCTGCGAATAGCTATCGGCGTTATAGGGTTTATTGTCGCCATCGTAGGGCCAATCCTTTTATTGGAAGGTGATTATCGGCCTCTTTCCTATTACTTAGGAGTTATCCTGGTAGCCATCTCCCTGCCGGCTCTTGTGGCGAGGTTCGTGGCTCGTGCAGGAACGCAGCTCGCCAGGCGCGGTCTGCGCCGTTCGAAGCCCCAAGACCTAGTCTCTGGACGGTACCTCGAAGCCCTCAGCGGGCGGAGTTCACGGCTGGCCCTCGGCATTTGCGTTGCCATCCTCGTTGGCGGGCAGGCCCAGCTCTGGACAAGCCTCTTGGACGGCCAGTCCCAACTGGCCCTCCAAGAGCGAGAAAGGTGGGGGACGCGGGTGGTGCAGATTCGAGGGGATCTTTCCGGCCCCTACGCTAGTCGCTTCTTTGCCTCACTCCCTGAGAATGTCGGCGTGGCATTCGCTTCTTCCGAGCGGTCTTCTGACTCACAGGGACCAAGGAGTATGAGTCAGACCATCACCGCCTCCTGCTCCGTATTCGCCACGCTAGGCATTGATTGCTCCCCTCATACTTTGACTGAGTCTGAAATATCCGAAAAGCTCTGGCTCATCGCGCCTTTTGATCCCACCATCGGCATCACCATCGAGCCCCTGGATGCCTCTTCTGCCGATAGCGGCTCCGCAGTTCCGGAGGTCTTAGCCCGCACGGTCCTTCTGAGTTTGTCGGATGAGAACATAGACGTGGCCAGACTGCGGCGGGAGGCGATCGCCGTAGATCCTCGCATCGGCTTCTCTAGTGTCGGACTAGGGCAGGCGATAACGGCTAGCCAGAGAAGCATCATGGGGAATTGGGTCCTGAGTCTCAGCTCGCTTGGGATTCTCCTCATGGCGGCGTTCTTCGCTGCCTGCGTCGGCGTCGAGGCGCGCTCGAATGCAGAGCGCCTGGCCTCAGTCGGGGTCGTATCCGGTGCGCCCGGGATCGCCTCCCGGACAGCCTGGCTCACGACCTGTCTGCCGGTGCTCATCGCCGGACTCATCGGCGTGGCCGCCTATGCCCTCCTGCCCGTGGGTTTGGATAACCGGCTGGCGGGCTCGACACGTAGTGACGCCCTAGTTCAGCTCAGCCCCGAGTTCATCGTAGGGACGCTCGCCCTCACCGCGATCACCGCCCTGTGGGCAGGCTGGTCAGCCAGTAGGGCCACTGCTCGGGCGGCGGCCATCTGGTCGCCCTGAGGACACCGGCTATGCGAGGCTGCCTGAACCCGCGGAAGCGTCGCTGCCGTTAGCCTAGGGCCATGACTCCTGCACTGTGTCTTAGAGGTCGTAGCCGCCCCTTGGGGCATGCAGCTCACGCCGCCGGATCCCCGGCTTGCCATGTGCTCAGCACCATCACGAGCGGCCTTGTGGGCACAGCGTGCGCCTGTCTCGCCCTGCGAGCGCTGCCCCGGCAGAAGCGCCTCGAGCGCAGCAACTTCCAAGGGCGCACCGTCTCCCTGCGAGGCGGTATCGCCGCCGCTGTCGGCGCCACGATAGCCGCCAGCCGCGCTGGCGCTCTTATCCAGCCGGGTGCACCTGCCAGCAGCCCCGCCGCAGCCGCTGTCATCGCCGTCTCGGCCGGGGGCGCCGCCGGACTCGCAGATGACCTAGACGCCGGCAAGCATGACGGCGTCGCCCCAGCTAAAGGGCTGCGCGGTCACCTAGGGGCACTAGCGCACGGCCGCGTTACCACCGGGGTGCTCAAGATCGCCGTCATTGGTGCCGGAGCCGCCGTCACTGGCCTCCTTTTGGCTCGGGACGCTGCCCACCGGAGTACGCAAGGTCAGGGGACCGTGCAGCTGCTCACCGACGCCGCCGTGCGCACGGTGGCGGTGGCTGGCTGGGCTAATCTCATCAATCTTTTAGACCTGCGCCCGGGCCGCGCCCTCAAGGCATGTGCCCTAAGTGCTGCGCCGCTGGCTCTCATCTCGGGCAGTCCCGCCACCGCGACTAGCAGGCTGCTGGCCTCTGGCGTGCTTGCGGTTTCCGCCGCCAGCGCTCCCAGTGACCTGGCTGAACGCACCATGCTGGGGGACACCGGGGCCAATGCGCTAGGAGCGCTCCTGGGCACCGCCTTGGCAGCGCACCCCTGTCCGGCTTTGCGTACCAGTGCTGCAACCACTGCCGTAGCACTGGTGCTGGCCAGCGAGAAGGTTTCTTTTAGTCGAGTTATCGACCAGACGCCCTGGCTGGCGGCACTTGACCGCCTGGGACGCCAACCGTCATGAACTCCATGCCGGGTGGCCGCCGGGTACCCGGCCCCAAAGGTGCCGCAGCCGTCGGCTCAGTAGCTGGCCTGACCCTGATCTCCCGCGCCTTAGGTTTCCTGCGCTGGGTGGTCCAAGCAACGACAGTCGGGGCAGGCACCGTCGCCGGCGCCTATGCCACCGCCAACCAGGTCCCCAATGTGCTCTACGAGGTGGTGGTGGGTGGGGCCCTGGCATCCACCGTGGTTCCCCTACTGGCCTCCGCTGCCTACGGCGCTACCCCGGAGCGCTCCGCCCGGGTGGCTTCCGGTCTGCTCGGCGTGGTCATGCTGGTGCTCGTGCCCGCCGCCGCGATCCTGGCCCTAGCTGCCGGACCAATCGCTGAATTGCTACCAGTCTCCGTCGACGCCGACGCCGTGCTGCAGCGCGAACTGGTGACTTCCTTCTTGCGGATGTTTGCTCTGCAAGTGCCGCTCTACGGCCTAGGCGTGGTGCTAACCGGAGTGCTGCAAGCTCACCATTCATTCACCTGGCCAGCCCTAGCCCCGGTGCTCTCCAGCCTGGTGGTTATGGCCACCTATGGCCTTTACGGGCAGCTGCGAGACTCCTCCCCGCAAACAGCATTGCTGTTGCTCGGCTGGGGCACCACTGCCGGTGTGGCCGCACTCAGTCTGCCCCTCCTCATACCCATTCGTCAGCTGGGTATACGCCTGCGACCCGCACTTGGGTTGGCGCGGGAGGACCGCCGCCGCGCTCTGAGTCTGGCTGGGGCGGGAGCCTGGACTCTGTTAGCCCAGCAGGCCAGCGTGCTGGTGGTGCTGGCCTTGGCTCGCTCTGGTGGCACTTCTGGAACTGTGGCGGTCTACCAGTACACGCAGGCCGTCTACTTGCTGCCTTATGCCGTGCTGGCGGTGCCGGTGGCCACAGTGCTCTACCCCAGGCTTTCCGCTGCTTTCTCTGGGGCCGGTCCGGACGCCGGAAAGGCCCAGGCTTTGGCGGCCCGTGGCACCGCCCTGGTGACGGCAGTCGCCTGCGCTGGAGCGGCTGCCTTAGTGGCTGCCTCCGCAGGAGCAGAACGCTTCTTCAACCAACTCACGGAGGTTGACGGCATGGGCTGGGCACTTGTGGCCTTAGCACCGGCAGTGTTGGGATTCAGCCTGCTGCACCAGCTCACTCGGGTGCTGTTTGCCGCGCACCGCTCCCGACAAGCTGCTTTGGCCGCCAGCTTGGGGTGGCTAGTAGTGATTGGCGCCTCCGCCTTGGCGGTGCGCCTGCTGGCGCCTGGAGGCGGTGCTGGCAGCGCCACGCTTTTGGCGCTGTCCCTGGGGTTGAGCGCAGGCATGCTGGTGGCTGCTGGGGCTTTAATTTGGTTGCTAGCCCTCTATGTGGGGGCAGCAACGCTTAAGCCAATATGGCGTTGTCTGGGAGTGTGTCTGCCAGTGGCTGCCTTGGGTGGCTATCTTGCGCGGCTGCTGACTTTGGCGCTCAGTGGGGCCTGGCTGATGATTCTGATGGCACTCTTGCTGGCGATAGCGGTGGCTGGACTGGTGCTGGCGGCTGGGCACCTAGCCCAACCAGGTCTGTTTGCGATCTTGGGGCGGGGCAGCCGCACAGCCGCCGACGAGGAACGGCGTGAAAAGGAGCCTGCATTGTGAATACGCCAGATGAGGAGCAGGTAGATGCGGGCGCCGGGGGACAGGGCGCCCAGGGACGGCGTCGGGTTCTAGAGGTCTCGGGCTCAGCGGCTGGGGGAGTGCGCGCCCACTTGGGACAGTGCGCCCGCCTGCTCAGCGAAGCTGGGCACGACGTCATCGTTGAGGCGCCCGCAGCGGTCCTGACAGGACTAGAGCTGGGAGCTGCCAGGGCAGAGGCGCTAGAACTCGGCCCCCGGCCCGGGGTCGGCGATCTGCTGGTGTTGGCTCGTCTGAGGCGGCTAGGTCAAAGAGCAGAGGTTGTGCATGCCCACGGCCTGCGCGCTGGCGCTGCCGCCGCCCTGGCTCTGGGCCGCAAAGGCTCTGGCCGCACCCGCCTGGTGGTCACGCTGCACAACCTGCCCGTCGGTGGCAGATTCACGCGCTGGATCGGGCAGTGCCTGCATCGTCTTGTCTGTTCCCACGCCGACCTGGTGCTAGCCGTAAGCCCAGATTTGGCCGAACAGGCCCAAGCGGCAGGCTGCCCCCAGGTAGAACTAGCGGTGGTGCCTGCCCCACAGCGCGCACAACTGGCTCCTGGAGACGCGGGGCTTAGCACGGCCTGGCCTGCCCACACCATCCGACTGCTCACCGTCGCCCGCCTGGCACCCCAAAAAGGCCTGGACCTGTTGCTGGACACCGCCGCCATCCTGGCGCAGGAGGTGGAGGCTGGGCGTCTACCTGCCTGGTGTTGGGTGGTGGCCGGGGAGGGGCCCGGGCGTGAAGCCGCCCAGGCTCGGATTGACACTGAGCACCTGGCGGTGCGGCTTTTGGGGCGCCGCGAAGACGCACCTGCGCTTATGACGCAGGCCGACTTAGTGGTGCAGACGAGCCTGTGGGAAGGTCAACCCCTGACCATCCAAGAGGCCTTGCAAGCAGAGGCTGCGGTCCTGGCCACCGACGTCGGCGGGACGGCGCACACGGCCCGCGGTGCTGCCGCCCTGGTGCCTGCAGAGGCAGCCAAATTGGCGGCAGAGGTGTGTCGCCTGCTGACCACGCCTGGCACCTTGGACGGTCTGCGGGCCCGTTCCCGTCAAGCCGCTCAAGATTTGCCCGGCGTTGCGCAGCTGCAAGCCCAACTCACCGCGGCGCTGCGCCTGAGCTAAAAGGCCAAGCTCTCGTAGGCTTCGGCGGAGCCCGGAAACAGTCCTGGCAGGCGTCTTAAGGAAGTAACCCGTGAGCGAGCTGTGTGACCAGCAGGACCAGAGTCGAGAACTGATAGCTAGTGAGCGGGTCTGGAGCGGCCCAATCTTTGCTGTCGACGCCGACCAGTTGCGTTTGCGACCCCAGGATGAGCCGGTGGCTCGGCAGGTGGTGCTGCACGACAACGCCGTCGCCGTCGTCGCCCTGCGTGAAGGCCAGGCCTCATCCCAGGCCGATGGCGCCCCAGAAGTCCTCATGATCTGCCAGTACCGCCACCCCATGCGCGCCTGCCTGTGGGAAATCCCGGCAGGCTTACAGGACCTTGTGGGGGAAGAACCGGTGGTCGCCGCCCAGCGGGAGCTGGCCGAGGAGACAGACCTAGGCGCTCAGCAGTGGGACACCTTGGTGGACCTTTACGCCTCACCCGGCTTCACCACGGAGTCCGTGCGCGTCTTCCTAGCCCGCGGTCTGTACGAGTTGCCCAGCACGGAACGCACCGAGCGGGAGGCTGAAGAAGCGGAGTTCGTTCCCACCTGGGTGCCCCTGGAACAGGCTGTGCAGGCCGCCCTGGAAGGTCACCTACACAACTGTTCCACTGTGGCCGGACTGTTGGCAGCTGACCGTGCCAGAATCCAAGGTTTTCAAGGATTGCGGCCGGTTGATTCCCCCTGGCTGCGCTCCCCGGTGAGTTTTGAACGCTGATACTGCATGCCCTAGGAGTGATTCATAGGCATAGCTGATGGCTTCCTTGCGTGCTGGAGAACACTGAGCAAACTGTGACTAAGGTCCGCGCCTGGATAATACGGCACAACAATCTTCGCTAAAGTGGCTTCTGTGCGACCGGCCCGCCCATAAGGCTGCCAGTGGCCAGAGCCGCATCAGGAAGGGAGCCAGGATGAACGTCACCGACGACGCCTCAACCAGGGCCCGGGTCCTCGAGCTCATCGTTGAAAAAGGGCCGGTCTCAGCCGCCCAACTAGCCCGGGTCCTGGCCCTCACACCTGCTGCAGTGCGCCGCCACATCACCGCCCTGGAGGAAACCCACGAGATCCAGGTGCACCAGGTCAATGGCAATGGCAAACGTGGACGTGGTCGGCCCGCAAGGCATTACGTCGCCACTTCAGCGGCCCGCACCAACCTGGGGGACGGATACTCCGAGCTGGCCGCTCGTGCCCTGACCTACTTGTCCCAGGTGGCCGGAGAGAAAGCCGTAGACTCCTTCGCTGCCGCCCGTGGCCGCGACCTGGAGCGCCGCTACACCGCCATTGTTGAGGCCGCCGGACCAGACCCAGCTGATCGCGCCCGCGCCCTAGCCGATGCGCTCAGCCTGGACGGCTACGCGGCCACTATCCGCGATGTTGGCGACGGCTCCTTCGCCATCCAGCTGTGCCAGGGACACTGCCCGGTGCGCGACGTCGCCGGCCAGTTCCATGAACTCTGCGACGCCGAGACCGGCGCTTTCTCACGCCTACTTGGTGTACCTGTGCAGCGGCTAGCCACCCTGGCCGGCGGCGAGCACGTCTGCACCACCCACGTCCCCATCGCTATGCACCGCCTGCGCAAGCGCGCTGCCCGGGTCGTGGCCGACAACCGGGCCAACCGGGCCCCCCGATTGGAAGGAAACTGATGACCTCACCCACCACGGAGGCCACTCGCAGTGACGATGAGATCATTGAGTCGATCTCCGCGAGCTACGACTTCGGCTGGCACGACTCCGATGAGGCTGGTGCCCAGGCCAAGCGCGGCCTCAATGAGGGCGTCGTCAGGGAGATTTCCGCTATCAAGGGTGAGCCTGAGTGGATGCTGGCCAAGCGCCTGAAAGCCTTTGAGATCTTCGAGCGCAAGCCCATGCCCAACTGGGGTGTAGACCTCAGTCAGCTCGACATGGACGCCGTCAAGTACTACGTGCGTGCCACTGACCGCCCCGCCAACTCTTGGGAAGACCTCCCTGAGGACATTAAGGCCACCTACGACCGCATCGGCATCCCAGAGGCTGAACGCGCCCGTCTGGTGGCTGGTGTTGCCGCACAGTACGAGTCCGAGGTCGTCTATCACCAGATTCGCGATGACCTGGCTGAGCAGGGCGTCATCTTCCTGGACACCGACACTGCGCTCAAGGAACAGCCCGAGCTGATGCGCGAGTACTTCGGCTCTGTGGTGCCCGCCGGTGACAATAAATTCGCGGCCCTCAACACGGCCGTGTGGTCCGGCGGCTCCTTCATCTACGTTCCCAAAGGCGTGCATGTGGAGATCCCGCTGCAAGCCTACTTCCGCATCAACACGGAGAATATGGGGCAGTTCGAGCGCACCCTCATCATTGCCGACGAAGACTCCTACGTGCACTACGTGGAAGGCTGCACCGCCCCCATCTACTCCTCAGACTCCCTGCACTCCGCGATCGTGGAAATCGTGGTTAAGAAAAATGCTCGCGTGCGCTACACGACGATCCAAAACTGGTCCAACAACGTGTACAACCTGGTCACCCAGCGCGCCACCTGCGAGGAGGGCGCCACCATGGAGTGGATCGACGGGAATATCGGCTCCAAGCGCAATATGAAGTACCCGGCTGTCTTCCTCATGGGCCCACACGCCCGCGGCGAGGCTCTGTCCATCGCCTTCGCTGGCGCCGGCCAGCACCAGGACACCGGCGCCAAGATGGTCCATATGGCCCCCCACACCTCCAGCCACATCGTCTCCAAGTCCATTGCTCGCCACGGTGGCCGCTCCGGCTACCGCGGACTGGTGCAGGTCATGAAGAACGCGCGCCACTCCAAATCCAATGTGCTGTGCGACGCCCTGCTAGTAGATGAGATCTCCCGCTCCGACACCTACCCTTACGTGGACGTGCGCACAGACGACGTCGAGATGGGGCATGAGGCAACCGTTTCTAAAGTCAGCGCAGACCAGCTTTTCTACCTCATGCAGCGTGGCCTAACCGAAACCGAGGCCATGGCCACCATCGTGCGTGGCTTCGTGGAGCCGATCGCCCGCGAGCTGCCGATGGAGTACGCCCTAGAGCTCAACCGCCTGATTGAGCTGCAGATGGAGAACTCCGTCGGCTGATCGTGCCTCTCAAACCACAGACCCAACCACAGCTGGCACCGGCCAGCACAGGAGCACCCATGCCTGAACTGTCCACCGACCACTCGGAGGCAACGCTCACCAGCGCCCACTCCCACGGACCTGCCATCAAGGCAGTCCGCGGCTATGTTGCCTCTCGCGCCGACCGCCCCACCTCCTTTGACCCGGCAGACATCCCGGTCCCTGGAGGTCGTGAAGAAGAATGGCGCTTCACCCCCATGAAGCGCTTTAAGCCCCTGTTCAACCTTGACTCCGTCAAGGCCGCCACCGCCCAGGGAGGTGCCCTGCAGCTCAACGCCCCCGAGCTGCCTGGCGTCACTGTGGAGAGAGTCAGCCGCGACGACGCCCGCCTTGGCACCGTCGGCGCGCCGGTGGACCGCACCGGAGTGGTGGCCTGGGCCGCCAGCCGGCAGGCCACCATCATCACCCTGACTGCCGGCGCCGAGTTGACTGAGGCCTTGCGGGTGCTCATCAAGGGCGCAGATACGCTCAGCGACGGCGCCTGGTCTGCTCCCACCGCCCAGCATCTCCTCTTGCGTGCCGAACCCGGTTCCAAAGGCACCGTCATTTTGGAACACACCGGCGCTGCCGCCCTGACCCAGACTGTGGAAGTGGTGGTTACGGAGGGCGCCGAACTGACCCTGGTCACTGTCCAAGACTGGGATGACGCCGCCGTCCACGCCTCCAATCACCGCGTGCGCGTGGAGGGACGCGGCACACTCAAGCACGTCGTCGTTTCCCTAGGCGGGGACGTGCGCATCTGCCCAGACTTTGGCTACGCCGGCGAAGGCGGACACGTTGACTCCTTTGGCGTCTACTTCACCGACACTGGGCAGCACCAGGAGCACCGCCCCTACGTGGCCCACACGGAGCCACACTGCTACTCGCGCGTCACTTACAAAGGTGCCCTCCAAGGCGACGGCGCCCACGCCGTCTGGGTAGGTGACTGCCTCATCGGTGCAGCCGCACGCGGCACCGACACCTACGAACTCAACCGCAACCTGGTGCTCACAGAGGGAGCCAAAGCCGACTCTGTGCCCAACTTGGAGATTGAGAACGGCAATATCGAAGGCGCCGGGCACGCCAGCGCCACCGGCCGCTTTGACGACTCTCAGCTGTTCTACCTGCGATCCCGCGGCATCCCAGAGCTAGAAGCCCGCCGCCTAGTGGTGCTTGGCTTCTTCAACGAGATCGTGCAGGAGATCGGCGTGCCGGAGGTGGAGGAAACCCTCATGGCTGCCATTGAGCGCGAACTGGCCTTAACCGGACTGGTCTCTGCTAACGCGGAACCTGACGCTCCCGCCGAAGCCTGAGCCGCGCTTAACCCCAGAACACAGCCCCAAAACGCGAAAGACTTTGAAAGAGACCTTATGAGCACCCTCGAGATCAAGAACCTCCACGTACAGGTAGCCACCAACGACGGCCCCAAGCCCATCCTCAAGGGCGTAAACCTGAGCATCGGCTCCGGCGAGGTCCACGCCGTCATGGGCCCCAACGGCTCCGGCAAATCCACACTGGCCTACTCCATCGCCGGGCATCCCGACTATGAGGTGACCGACGGCGAGGTCCTGCTCGACGGCGTGAACCTGCTGGATATGAGCGTGGACGAGCGGGCCCGCGCGGGCCTCTTCTTGGCCATGCAGTACCCCGTTGAGGTCCCCGGCGTCTCCGTAGCAAACTTCCTGCGCACCGCCAAGACCGCCATCGACGGCAAAGCCCCTAAGGTCCGGCAATGGGTCGGTGAGGTCAACAGCGCCATGGAGAGCCTGCGGATGGACTCGGCCTTCTCCCAGCGCGACGTCAACGCTGGCTTCTCCGGCGGTGAGAAGAAGCGCTTTGAGATTCTGCAGATGGAGCTGCTCAAGCCGCGCTTCGCCGTGCTCGATGAGACCGACTCTGGCCTAGACGTGGACGCTCTGCGCATCGTCTCTGAGGGCGTGAACCGACTGCATCAGGCTTCAGAGGCAGGTTTCCTGCTCATCACGCACTACACGCGCATCCTGCGTTACATCAAGCCCAGCCACGTGCACGTCTTCGTGGATGGCCGCGTGGCTGAGGAAGGCGGCCCGGACCTGGCTGACCGGCTGGAGGAGGAAGGCTACGACCGCTTCCTCGCCTAAATCGTAGGCCCGGCGGATCGCCGCCGGGCTCCAGACGCGGTCGGCATCCGGCCAGTCGTCTAAGCCCGAGCCATAGCCAAGCAGACCGCCGAGAACGCCAACAAGCCCAGCAGTAAACCAAGGAGGAAGCCGCATGACCACGCCAGCCAGCGCTAAGCCGCTCAGCGACACTGAGCTGGAGGCCCTGCGTGCCGACTTCCCCTACCTGGAGCACCCTGCCCGGGATGGCAGCCAGGTCGCCTACCTAGACTGGGCCGCCACTGCGCAGAAGCCTGCCAGCGTCATTGCTGCGGAGGAAGACTTCTACCGCCGACGCAATGGCGCCGCCGGACGCTCCACCTACCAGCTGGCCGATGAAGCCACCCAGGCCTTAGCGGACGCCCGCGAGGCCATCGCCACCTTTGTGGGAGCCCGCAGTGAGAACCTGGTACTCACCAAGAACGCCACCGAGGCTTTCAACCTGCTGGCGTTATCCATCGGACACGCCTCCCTGGGCCGCCCGGCCAGCCGCGGCGGCGCCACCCCACCTGCCGCTGAGCTCGCTGTCACGGACCCTGCGCACCGCCTGCGCCTAGGGGCGGGCGACGAGATTGTGGTGACCCGCGCCGAGCACCACGCCAACCTGGTGCCTTGGCAGGAACTTGCCGCTCGCACAGGCGCCCACCTGCGCTGGCTCGACCTCACCCCTGACGGTCGTCTAGACCCCGCCACCGCGGAGGTTCTCACCGCCCGCACTCGCGTGCTGGCGCTCACCCATGCCTCCAATGTCACTGGCGCCGTCACGCCCTTGGAGGCCTTCCTGCCCCGGGCGCAGGAAGCTGGCGCGGTGGTAGTACTGGACACCTGTCAGTCCAGCGCCCATATGCCTGTCGACTTCCAGGCCCTGTCTGCCGCAGGCGTAGACGCCATGGTGCTCTCCGGACACAAAATGTGCGGCCCCACCGGCATTGGTGCCCTCGTAGCCACCACCGAATTGCTGGAGGCCATGCCCCCCGTGCTCACTGGAGGCTCCATGATCGAGGTAGTCACCATGGAGTCCTCCACCTATATGAGCGGCCCCGCCCGCTTCGAGGCCGGCACCCAGGCCCTCGCACAGGCAGTCGGTTGGCATGCCGCCGTGGATTGGTTGAGGGCAGTAGGCATGGACCGGCTCCAGGCCACCGAGCACCAGCTCCTGACTCACCTGCTCGACGGCGTGGCTCAGGTCCCCGGCCTGCGTTTGCTAGGCCCTGCAGACGCTACCGACCGCCTAGGCGTCGTGGCCTTCAGCCTTGAGGGCGTGCACCCGCACGACGTCGGCCAGGTGCTCGATGCTGCCGGCGTGGCCGTGCGCACCGGCCATCACTGCGCCCAGCCAATCCACCAGCACTTCGGTGTGCACGCCTCCGCACGGGTTTCTTTCGGGCCTTGCACTACAGTCAGCGAGGTTGACCGCTTCCTGGAGGCGGTCGCCACCGTCCGCCAATACTTCGGGAGGCAAGCATGAACGAGCTTGACCAGCTCTATCAGCAGGTCATCTTGGACCATTCCCGGGAACGCCATGGTGAAGGCCTCCCACAGGCCCCCCAAGGCTCGAGCCACCAGGTGAACCCAACCTGTGGTGACGAGGTGGATCTGGCCGTACGGGTGGAGGACGGCAAACTGGTGGCGGTGGGCTGGAAAGGCGAGGGTTGCTCTATCTCTCAGGCCTCCATCTCTGTGATGCATGACCTAGTGGATGGCGCTGACCTGGAGACTATCGCCCACCTAGACGCCCTGTTCAGCCAGCTCATGCACTCGCGCGGGCGCGGTGTTGACGAGGCGGTATTGGACGAATTGGAGGACGCTGCCGCATTCGAAGGCGTCTCCAAGTACCCCAACCGCGTCAAATGCGCCCTGCTGGGCTGGATGGCCCTCAAGGATGCCCTGGCCAAAGCCGGGATCGCCCTGCCCCAAGCCGAGCAGGCCTGAGCAGGCCGCCTCTGACTAAATCAGAACCAAGCAAGGAGAAGCATGAGCGAGACCCCCCAGGAGCCCGGCCCAGACGCCGAGGTCCCCGCCAACCCCATGGCGGCACAACACCAGCCAGCCGCTGCAGTAGCCGGTGCGGTGGACGCAGCTGAGGTAGAGGAGGCACTGCGCGATGTCATTGACCCAGAGTTGGGTATAAACGTCGTTGACCTAGGCCTGCTCTACGGCGTCAATATTGAGCCCGATGGCGCGATCGTCTTAGACATGACCCTGACTACCGCCGCCTGCCCCTTGACCGACGTCATTGAGGAGCAGGCTCAGCAGGCCTTGGTGGATCTGTCTCACGATGTGCGTGTCCAGTGGGTCTGGTTGCCGCCGTGGGGCCCGGACAAGATCACCCCAGAGGGCCGTGAACAACTGCGGGCCTTAGGATTCAACGTCTGATTGCAGCGGCTCGCCAGCGCCAGACAGGCAGGGAGTCGGGCAGGCCTACCCATGCCTCTGGCAACTCCACCTGCCCAGGAAGCTCTGCCAGAGCGAATACCCCAGGCTAGACTCCGAGCAGCCTGGTTCCATCTAACAGGAACCATGATCCTAAGCAGCCAACAGTGGCACTGACCTGCGAAGACCGAGGTGCCACCAACCGATGAAGCTCAAACTATGAATACGCTTCTCCTGCCCACCTCCCTAGGCGCAGGCCTTGACGGCATCTCCCTGCTCGCCACCGTGGTCTATGCCCTGCTGGGCATGGTGCTGCTGCTTTTCGCCGTCTTTGCCTCGAAAGTTTTCCGGCTGGATCTGCGCCGCGAGCTGCTTGAAGACCAGAATCCGGCCCTCGGCACGGCAATTGGAGGCATGGCCATCGCCATCGCCATCATCATCGCGGCCACCATCTTGGGCTAAGGCTCGCTTAGCTGCTCCAAGACGCTGTCAGGTGCAATTGCGCCTGACAGCGTCCGCGTGTGCGCCACTTGCGCCGCAACGATCACGCATGGCCAGTGCTGCCCATGCTGAAACGCCACCTCGAGCGGGCGCCATTGTTAGCGTGAGCACATGCCTTCCCTGTACGGCCTCAAGCACTGGTACACGCGTCGCCTCAACTTCCTGGTGCAGGCCTCCGTCCGTCGCGGCATCTCCCCGGATGTGTGGACCGTGGTTGGGGTGGTCGCGGGTGCTTTGGGTGCTGCAGCCGTAGTCATGGGCTGGTGGCCCGCGGCCTTCATCCTGCTGGCCGCACGACTCGGAGGTGCCAATCTTGACGGCGCCGTGGCCCGGGCCCGCGGCGTGTCCCGACCTTTTGGATTTGTCTTAAACGAGGTGGGGGACCGTAGTTCAGACCTGTTCATGATGGGGGGACTGGTGGGACTGGCCCTGCGGACTGGCGCCCCGCACTCCACCGTGGTCCTTTTGCTGGTGGCCGCCTTGGCTGCCACTTTGCCGACTTTCATCTCTGTGTCTGCTGCCGGAGCCGGTGCTCCCAGACTCAACGGCGGGCCGGTGGGTAAGACTGAACGCTGCTTGCTAGCAGTGGTCGCCGCAGCGGTGCCCGCCTGGTTGGTGCCGATTGCTTGGATCATCATCCTGGGCTCCCTGCTCACTGCCGCTATGCGGTTGGTGCGCACCGGGCGCACCTTGGCTGCCTCGCCATCTGGAGACTCACAGGACGCCTTGTGCCCCAGTGCGGCTAGTGCCCCAAAGCCGACCCACTGAGCCTTCTATGAACGCCTTGATTCCCACCGGAGTTCTTGACTGGCTCTTGTCCAGCCAGCGTGACTGGACTGTGCATCTGCCCGTGGTGGATATCGTCCTGACTGGTCGCGCGGTCTTCCTCGCCCTCACCGCCATCACTGTGCTGCTGCTGGCCGGCATTGGCGTGGCCGCCTCCGGCAAAGCCGAGTTAGAACGCCGCTGGATCACCTGGGCAATCATCATCCCGGTGGTTGGGATACCCATCTGGATGGGGCGCGGCACCACAGCCTTCCTAGCGGCGGCGCTCGCCCTGCAAGCCATCCGAGAGTTCTCTAAGCTCACCCACCTGCCAAGAGCTGAGACCATTTTGTTGGCCCTGCTGGCGATTGGGTACCCCATCGCCGCCTGGCTGCGACCAGAGTTGCTCGGCTTGGCTCCGCTTATGGTCCTCGTATGTGCCCTGCCCGCGGTCCTAGCTGGAGACACGGCAGACGGTGTGCGCCGCGCCAGCCTGACCGGCTTTGCCTCGGTGTGGATTGCCTGGTCCTTGGCCCACCTGGTGGTGCTTTGGCAGGATGCCTTCCTGATCGCCTTCGCCGCCTCCGCCGCTGACGTCGCCGCCTGGTGTGGTGGCAAGGGCCTGCGCCGCTTCGCCTGGGCCCGGCGCCCGCTGTCCCCCCTGTCCCCAAACAAGACCTGGGGCGGTCTGGTTGGAGCGGTTATCGGCGGCGTGCTGGTGCTGCTGCTCCTGGGGCACCTCACCCCTGGCTACGCCGTCGCCGTGGCCGTAGGGGGCGTTTTGGGTGACTTGTTGGAGTCACTGGTCAAACGCACCAGCGGAGTTAAAGATGCAGGTGCCTGGTTGCCGGGCTTTGGGGGACTACTGGACCGCGTTGACTCTCTGCTACTTGTCCTACCGCTAGCCGCTGTGCTCGGCTGAAATCCACAGGAGAACCCATGAGCGAGGCCCCGCAGAACCAAGTACCAAACAGCCCAGCAGCTAGCCAGTCGGCCCCCAGTCTGGTGGGCACCATCGGCAGTGAACTGAGCCGGGCTGGCCGCGCCCTGCGCTCCATCGTGCAGAGCCCAGCCAAGGTCACCTGGCGGGCGGTGGCGCGGCAGTGGTTCTGGTCCGCAGTTATCTGGCCCTTTGGTGGCGTGCGGGTAGAAGGCGACTTTGCGGGGGAGGGGCCCTACGTCGTGGTTGCCAATCACGGCTCTCACGCCGACACCATCGCCATGATGAGCGCTTCTCCCACCATCTTGCGGGTGGTTACGGTAGCCGCGCAGGACTACTGGTTTACCCGCAGTTCCCGCCGCCTGATAGCGCGGGGATTGCTCGGCGCCTACCCGGTGCGCCGCGACGGCGAAGGCGCTTACGAAGAGCTGCGCGGCGAGCTAGCCAACCGCGTGGCCGAGTCAATGAGCGTGTTGATCTTCCCAGAGGGCACGCGCACCACTGACGGTCAGCTGGGGCGATTCCACACCGGAGCAGCCCGCCTGGCCAGAGACTTCGGCATCCCGGTGCTGCCCGTGGCCTTAGTAGGCAGCCGCGAGCTCTTGCCAAAGAAAGGCGGCCTGCCCCGCTTTTCACCGGTGGAGTTGCGCGTGGGCGAGCCGATCACTGCCTCCGACGACGTGGAGGCCGTCACCCAAGCGGCCCAAGCCCAGGTGGAGGCACTGCTGTCCAGGACGCGCCGCCCCTTCCCAGTTTCAGATGTGCATACAGTGCTGGCTGGCGCCATGAGCGGTTGGAAGGGTGACGCCATCATGTTCACCTGGGGGATGGCTGAGGCCCTGTCCTTCCCCATCATGGCGGAGATGAGTCAGGTGTGGTTGGGGGTTACCCAGCCGCAGAGACTGTGGCGGCGTGGCGCCGCCGTCGTAGCAGGTTCCGTAACTGGCGTGGCCATAGGGCACTTGGCGGCCGGACGTGGTCTGCGATTGCCCGCGCCCTGGACCACGGCTGCCATGCGCACCGCTGTAGCGCAGCATCTCGACGCTGGAGCACGTGGCTATTGGCAACAGGCGCTTACAGGCATCCCCGTGAAGCTCTTTGCTGCCGAGTCTGGGCGGCGTGGCTTGCCCCTGGGACCAGTGCTGGCCCATGCGGCAGGGGAGCGAGCTGCACGCATGTACGGCTCCACAGCTTTCATTCGGGTGGCAGAGAAGCCACTGGGGAACCTGGCGCGTCAGCACTACGGCGCCTACCTGGCAGGCACCGGGCTGGTGTTTGCGGTGCTGCTGCGCAAAGTGATCCGCCACTGGGAACGCTGAAGCGCCCGGAGGCTAGGAGCACGAAAGCACAACAGAGAACCGGTCTGCTTGATGGGCTTTGCCGCCAAGCAGGCCGGTTCTAGCTGAGTTCAGAGGTTCTGGGAGTCCACTGAGAAGGTGTCGCACTGGGCTAGGTCACCCTTCTCCATGCCAGTGGTGAACCAGCGAACACGCTGCTTTGAGGAGCCGTGGGTCCAGGAGTCGGCGTCGATTCGGCCACTGGAGCGCTGCTGGATATGGTCATCACCGACGGCGGCTGCCGCGTCCAGTGCAGTCTGGATCTCCTGCTGAGTGGGCTTGACCAGGAAAGGCTGGCCAGTTTCCGCGTCCGGGGTAGAAGAGGCGTAGTGCACCCACACCCCGGCGTAGCAGTCGGCCTGTAGCTCAGTGCGCACGGAGTCGGAGTCGGCCCCGGTGCCGGAGCGGTTGGTGCGTTTCATGACCCCAAGCTGGTTCTGGATGTGGTGGCCAAACTCGTGGGCCACGATGTACTCCTCGGCCAGGGGGGAGTCCTTGGCACCCAGTTGGCCTTCCATCTGGGAGAAGAAGCTCATGTCCAGGTAGACGGTGGAATCACCGGGGCAGTAGAAGGGACCTACCGCCGAGGAGGCATTGCCGCAGGCCGTGTTGACATAGGAGCCGTCCCACAGGGTGAAGGCGGGCTTCTGATAGGCAGTGCCGGCCTGGCCGGGCAGTTGCTCGCTCCATACGGCGTCAAGTGACTCGGCGGTGGCCACCATGCGGCACTGGGTGTACTTATTGGCTGCCGCGCCGGTGGTGCACATCGAGGTGTCTACGCCGGAGGTGGTCTGCTGCCCACCTTGCTGGGGGGCTCCGGATACCAGGCCAGTCAGGTCAACTCCGGTCACTTGGGAGAGGACTAAGGCGGCTATCACCATAAGCACTGAGCCGCCACCGATGGCCGCGCCGCGTCCACCGGTTGAGCGCGTGCGCACCCGGTCAGGGTCAAGCTGGACGTTGTTGTTAAAGGACATGGGAACCTCTGAGAGGAGTCGTGGTGCCTGGAGGCGGTTGTGGCACTGTGCCGCTGGCAGTTCGTGTCTTGGCAACTACCTCAAGTCCTAATCGTAGTCGTTTAGGCGGTAAGCAACCGATACCCGCGCCAGGTAACGTGTAGCACGTGATCTACGACTTGGTGTACAAGACCGTCTTTACGCGCATTGACCCGGAGGTGATCCACTACCTTGCCATGGGCGTGATCGAGCTTGGCGCCAAGGTTCCTTTGGTCCGGGACGTGGTACGCCAGGCCTGCGGGCGCCGTCCCGCCTTCCCCGTGCCCTCTGCCAACCAAGGTGGTCCTTTTGCCCGCCCGGTCCCCGGCATTTTGGGGCTGGCCGCCGGCATGGACAAGGAGGGGCGGGCCGTTGAGGGCATGGATATGCTCGGCTTCGGCTTCGTGGAGGTGGGTACTTTCACGGCCCAAGCCCAGCCTGGAAATGACAAGCCTCGCATGTGGCGCTATCCGCGCACCCGGGCGATCCGCAACCGCATGGGCTTCAACAACTCCGGGGCCGACGCCGCGGCTGAGCGCCTGCGCGCCCTGCGCTCCACCAAACGAGGCCGCTCAATCGTGGTGGGCGCCAATATTGGCAAGACCAAGGTGACGCCGCTCGCAGAGGCGGTGGCTGACTACGTGTACTCCGCCTCCAAGGTGGCCCGCTGGGTGGATTACCTGGTGGTCAACGTCTCTAGCCCCAACACTCCGGGCCTGCGGAGCCTGCAAAGCGTGGAAGCCCTGCGCCCCATTCTGCAGGCCGTGCGCGTGGCTGCGGACCAGGCCGCCCAGCGGCAGGTGCCGCTGCTAGTAAAAATCGCCCCAGACCTAGCAGATGAAGACATCGACGCCGTCGCCGCCCTAGTCCTAGAGCTGGAATTGGCTGGCGTTGTAGCTACAAACACCACGATTAACCACGACCTAGGGGAGGGCGGCCTATCCGGAGCGCCTCTGCTGCCACGCTCACTAGAAGTGGTGCGTCGCCTGCGCAGCCAGCTGGGTGAAGGTCCCACCATTATCGGCGTCGGCGGAATCTCCTCCATCCTGGATGCTGAGCTAATGCTCGACGCCGGAGCCGACCTACTGCAGTCATACACCGCCTTTATTTACAACGGCCCAGCCTGGCCTGGACGCATTAACCGCGCCCTAGCCCGGATGCGCCGCCGCTGAGGAGGCAGCTTTTGTCTTCAGCAAGGCCGCGTCTTGGGCGAGCGGGAGTGCTCCGGGTCCCGCTCCACCACTTCACCCAGGGCAAGGTCGATAGCCTCCATTACCTGAGCATCCAGCTGCGTGCCGCAGGCCTTGGCATTTTCTTCTAGCTGCTCGGGGCGAGAGGCGCCCAGGATCGCCGTCGAGACAAAGTCATGTTGCAACACCCAGGCCACTGCTAGCTGCGCCATGCTCAAACCCGCCTCCTGGGCTATTGGCGCTAGGCGTTGCACTGCAGACAACACGGCATCATCCATCCACCGCGCGATCATCTGCTTGCCGCCCTTGTCATCCGTAGCCCTTGAACCCGCTGGTGGCTGCGCCCCCGGCAGGTACTTGCCGGTCAGTACCCCCTCCGCCAGCGGCGACCAAACCACCTGGCCTAGACCCAGTTCCACAGATGTGGGCACCACTTTGGCTTCGATAACCCGCCACAGTGCGGAGTATTGGGGCTGATTGGACACCAGCCGGTAGCCCAATTGCACAGCTAGTTCCTGACCCGCCCGAATCTGCTCTGCTGTCCACTCCGAAACCCCGATGTACAGGGCCTTTCCAGAACGCACCACGTCCGCGAAGGCCTGCATGGTTTCCTCTAACGGCGTTTCGTAGTCAAAACGGTGCGCTTGGTACACGTCCACGTAGTCGGTGCGCAGGCGCCGCAGAGAGGCGTTGATGGATTCCATGATGTGCTTGCGCGACAGGCCGCAATCGTTGGGGCCCATTGGCCCGGTAGGCCAGTAGACCTTGGTGAGGATTTCCAAGGATTCACGCCGCTGCCCGGCCAGGGCCTGTCCCAGCACCGTCTCTGCCGCGGTGTTGGCATATACGTCTGCCGTATCAAAAGTGGTGATGCCCAGGTCTAGGGCCTTGTGGACGCAGCTGATGGCGGTTTCTGCTTCTACCTGCGAACCATGGGTCAGCCAGTTGCCGTAGGCAAGTTCAGAGACCTTTAGACCAGATGAGCCAAGATAGCGGTGAGCGACCATGCGCCCAGCCTAAGACTCTAGCTACCGCCAGGGGAGTGGATGGGTAGGCCAATCAGGCGGGGTACTCGCCTCGGGCCACCACAGCCTTGGGGGAGCGCCAGCGGCGCAGGTTGAAGCAGCGCGTGAAGGTGTACCAGAACACGGAGCCTTGCTTGCGCACCTGCTCCCGCCCGAATTTCGCATAAAGCTTGGAGCGCAGGCGGAAGTAGCACCAGGTGGTGTCCAAGATGGCCGCGATGAAGATCAGGTACATGGACAGGAGCACCAGCACGTTCAGGGCTCCGGCCCGCTGCACGAAGGACAGAGCCAAGCTTCCCGCCAGCAGTAGGAAGGAGGCGGGCACAAAGATCTCCCCGATGGAGTAGCGGGCGTCAATGTAGTCCCGGATGTAGCGCTTGACCGGGCCTCGGTCCTTGGCGGGGTAGTGGCGCTCATCGCCGCTGTGCAGGGCGTCTTGTTGCTGGCGCCAGGCAGCGTCGCGTTGCTCCCGGGCTGCCTTCCTCGCGGCCTTGCGGTCAGCTGGGACCACGGGACGTAGGCCTGCAGCCTCGGCGTCGCGCCGCTTGGGGGTGGGGCGGCCCTTGCCTCCAGACCTGGGGCTAGCGTTCTGGTCAGGGGAGGTCGTCTCTTCAGTGCCTTTGGCGGCGTCACGCTTAAACCAACTCACCGGGCGAGTGTAAGGCCAGGGGCGCGCTACCCTGAAAAGCATGATCACCGCTACTTCCGTGCGCACCGCCGTCCATGACCGCTTCCCCAATATCGTCGCTGACCTGACAGAGCTGGTAGCTATACCGTCTGTCTCCGCTGCCAGCCATGACCAGGCGCAGGTGGCCCGCTCTGCTGAGCATGTTGCCAATCTGTTGCGCGCCTCCGGCTTAGAGGCCGAGGTCCTCAGTGTTGAGGGCCCCGACGGCGTACCTGGACGGCCAGCTGTGCTGGCACACCGGGAGGGGGTACCCGGAGCGCCCCGGGTGCTCCTTTACGCCCACCACGACGTCCAGCCCGTAGGAGACCCCGATAAATGGCAGCAGCCGGATGCTTTTGCTGCGGTGCAGCGCGGCGAGCGCCTGTATGGGCGCGGTACCTCCGACGACGGCGCTGGCGTTATCACCCACGTGCATGCCCTGCGCCTCCTGGATGAGTTGGGCGACGGGGAGCTGCCCTGCAGCGTTACCGTCTTCATCGAGGGCGAGGAGGAGGTCGGTTCCCCCTCCTTTGAGAACTTCCTGCACACCCACCGGGAGCGCCTAGCCTCCGACGTCATCATCGTGGCCGATTCCTCCAACTGGAAGGTAGGTGTGCCTGCTCTGACTACCTCCCTGCGCGGGGTGGTCCAGGTGGATGTGCGCCTGGACATTCTGGATCACGCCTTGCACTCCGGCCAGTACGGTGGCCCGGTGCTGGACGCCGTCACCTCCATGTGCCGGCTGGTCGCCACTCTTCACGACGACGCAGGCGACGTCACCGTCCCCGGCCTGGTCTCTCGCTCTCAGGCTGCCCCAGACTTTCCCGAGTACCCCGAGGCTGACTTCCGCGCTGACGCCGGAGTCCTGGACGGCGTGCAACTGGTGGGCACCGGTGACTTGACCGCGCGCCTGTGGACCAAACCCACCGTCACCGTCATTGGCATGGATGTAACCCCCCTGAGCTTGGCAGGAAACGTCCTGGCGCCTAGCTGCACGGCTCGCATTTCCATGCGCATTGCCCCCGGGCAAGACCCGCAGGCTGCGCTGCAGGCCCTTAGCCAGCACCTCGAGGCCAACGCACCCTTTGGGGCCAGGATCACCGTTAAGGCTGGTGAAGCGGGACCCGCATTTGACGGTTCTGCTGCGAGCCCTGCTGGCCAGGCCGCGCATTGGGCTCTGGCTGAGGCTTTCGGCACCGAGTGCGTGGAGATCGGACAGGGAGGTTCTATCCCCTTCATCTCAACCCTGCAGGAAGTCTTCCCCCAAGCGGAGGTGCTGGTTACCGGCATGGAGGACCCCGACACTCGGGCTCACAGTGAAGATGAGTCCATGCACCTAGGGGATCTGGAGCGGGTGGTCGTGGCTGAGGCACTGCTCCTAGCTCGCCTGGGCAACGCCATCGCGGCCGAGTGAGGATTCTGCTGGCCCCAGGGGCGCTATGGCCGGAGCCCGGCGGCACGCCCCTGGCTGGCTCTCCTCAAGGCCTGCCCGCTGCCGCTGTAGCCACCGCTCTGGCGGCGGGGTGGCGCGCAGCTCGCCCTGCCGACGAACTCACTGTTTTGCCCCTAGGCGACGGGGCGCCTGGCGCAGTTGACACTCTGCCTGGCTGGTTGATCGCTGAGCGTGTGCAGTTGGCTGCCCAGGACCCCCTGGGCAGCTCGCGGGAGGTAGAGCTAGCACAGCTGACAGCGCCCGCCCCGGCTGACCTGAGTGTGCTCACTGATCCTTCCAGTGGCGGCGAAGCCCGCACCTGGTACCTGGACGCTGCATCTCTAACCGCCCTGCCAGCGGATCGTGTGGAAGCCGGGCGCCAAGCCCGGGAGGGCTCCACCCGAGGCTTGGGCTTGCTGCTGGCCCAAGCCTTGGAGACGGTGGGCCTTGGCGGCACGCTGATTGTGGGCCTGACTCGCACGGCAGTTCACGACGGCGGCGCTGGGCTGCTAGAGGCCCTGGGCGGTTTGACGGCTGCCCGAGAGTTGCTGCGCGGCTACTCCGTGATCCTGGCGCTAGCCGACGAGTTGGCACTGGGGGGTCTCAACGGGGCTGGAGCGGCTTTGCGTGAGGCCACCAGCCTGGATGAAGTGGAGGCCCAGGTGCTGGACCAGCGGGCCTGCGCGGTTGCTGGCAGGCTCGTGCGCGCCGCCAAACAGGAAGACTCCCGGCTTCTGCCAGTGCTAGGGCAGGTTTCGGTGGCACTCTCAGCCAGCTCTTGGGGCACCGGTGCCGCGGGCGGAGCAGCCCTGGCACTGCGCCTAGCCGGGGCCTCCGCCGCGCCAGGGGCAAGGGTCTTCGCTTGGTTGACAGGCCTTATTCCCGCGTCCCGGAGCCAGGATCTTTGCATCACGGCGACCGGCAGCCTCTACACCCTGGCCGGAGCGCCTGCTTGCGCTGTAGTGGGCGAGCAGGCCCTAACACAGGCGGTTCCCGGTGTGCTGGTGGCTGGGCGCTGCCGGTCACCGCGGGCAGAACTGGCAGAGGCTGGGATTGTCAGTGTTTACGAGCTTGAGGCCCTGACTGACCAGGATGAGCGACTGCCGTGGGAGGAACTTGGCGCCGCAGAATTGGCGCGGCTCCTGAAACTTCTGGGGGAGCGGCTGGCACGCAGTTGGTCACGCTGAGCGCAGCCTGGGGTGCTTAGTCCCGTGGGGCGATGGCGGTGGAGCCACGCACGATCAGGTCCGGGTTGAAGAACAGCTCGGTGTCCTCGACCTTTTCCCCACTGATCTGTGCCAGCAGGCAGGCAACCGCTGCCCGCGAGAGGGCATCCACGGGTTGGCGTAGCGTGGTCAGTGGGGGGTTCATCATGGGGATCAGTGGCGAGTCGTCATAGCCGATTACGGAGACGTCCTCTGGCACGCTAAGACCCATAGAGCGCACTCCCTGGATGATGCCCAGGGCCATGATGTCTGAGCCGCAGATGATTCCGGTGCAGCCCTGTTCCAGCAGCTGGCGGGCGGCGTTGACGCCAGACTCGTAAGTGAAGAGGCTCTCCACGCTGCGCAGCGGCTCATCTGGCAGGAGCTCATGCATAGTGCGCACGTATCCCTGGTACTTGCGGCGGGCCGGGACCATGCGGGTGGCGCCCATAGCTAGGCCGATGCGCCGGTGCCCCAGGGAGACCAAATGCCTTACGCCCATGCTGGCGGCAGCGGCGTCGTCGGTGGTGAATCCGGGGGAGTCCAAGCCCGGAGTGTTGCCATTGACGGTGACGATTGGAATGCCGCGTTCACGCAGACGTTGGTAGCGGGTCAGGTCCGCGGTGGTGTCTGCGTGGCGCCCAGAGACAAAGATGATGCCTGCCACGCCACGGTCCACCAGCATGGCGATGTACTCATCCTCGCTGGTTCCGCCGGGCGCTTGCGTGCACAGCAGGGGCGTATGACCGTCAGAGGCCAAGATCTGTTCGATCTGCTGAGCGAACATCGGGAAGATCGGGTTGGATAGCTCAGGGATGATGAGGCCGACTAGCCCTCGGGAGGACTCGTGCAGGTGCTCTGGCCGCTCGTATCCCAACAGGTCCAGAGCCACGAAGACCTGCCGCCGCGTGGCGTCAGCGACATTTGACTTGCCGTTCAGGACGCGTGAGACAGTCGCGGTTGAGACCCCGGCTTGCTCGGCGATGTCGGACAGGGTGATCCGCTGAGGCATTCGATCCTCCTCGTTTAAGACGCGCAGCTTGTGCCACCGGTGGGAGTGGACTGGTTGCCTGCCACTCCGAGGTGCTGCCGAGGCGGGCATCGAGGTCTCCAAGCGAACGTCCAGAATGTGACACCCTTGCAAGAACTGCAAAGAGCAAGCGGCGGGTTCTTGCAGGATTATACACACCGGGGGGCTACCAGGACGACACGGTTGCCTCAGAGCCACGAGATACTGCGGTGATTGCATGGTCGGTGCGAAGCGATCTTGCAGGCATGCGAGCGCGTCTGCAAAGTGACGCCCGGTTTCGTGCAGGAGGCCCACCCGCGCTGCTGCGGTACCGTGAGCCCATGCCCGACTCGCTCACACCGGCTGCGGCAAAAGCCTCGCAACCCGCAATTTCAAGTACGCTTAACAGGTTGGCCAGCGAGTCGGCCGATGGGCTCAGTGGGTATGGGCCGGTCGACGTGGCCCGCCTGGTGAGTGAGCCCCCCAAATCAGCGCGTCGCACGCCTTTCGAGCGGGACCGCGCTCGTGTCCTGCACTCCTCCGCGCTGCGACGCCTCGGGGCCAAGACCCAGGTGCTCGGCCCCGGTGCAGACGACTTCGTGCGCACCCGTCTGACCCACTCCCTGGAAGTCGCCCAAGTGGGCCGGGCTCTGGGGCACGCCCTGGGCTGCGACCCCGACGTCGTGGATACCGCCTGCCTCTCCCATGACCTGGGCCATCCGCCCTTCGGGCACAACGGGGAGAGGGCCCTGGACGCCGTGAGCCAGGACATTGGTGGCTTTGAGGGCAATGCCCAGACCTTCCGCCTGCTGACCCGCCTGGAGCCCAAGACCCTGGACGCACAAGGCCGCTCCGTAGGACTGAACCTCACCCGCGCCAGCCTCGACGCCGTCTGCAAGTACCCCTGGCAGCGCGGCCAAGGACCCGGTGGACCGCAGGGCAAAAGCGCCCGCAAATTCTCTGTCTACGACGACGACGCCGAGGTCTTCTCCTGGATGCGGCAAGGCTGCCCCTGGGGGCGCTCCTGCCTGGAGGCCCAGGTCATGGATTTCTCCGACGACGTCGGCTACTCAGTGCACGACGTGGAGGATGCCATGGCCCTGGGCCGCATGGATCCGGCCGACCTGAGGCACGACCAGGAGATTGAGAATCTGCTGGACTCCCTGCAGGACTGGTACCAGCCCAAGCTCAGCCGTGACGAACTCGGCTCGGCATGGGAGCGGCTCCTGGCCGACCCCGCTTGGATAGACGGCTTCGATGGGTCTCTGGCGGCCCAAGCCAGGCTCAAGAACCTCACCAGCCAGATGATCGGCCGCTTCGTCTCCGCCGTCGCCACCGCCACCAGACAGGTTTACGGCGACGGCCCCCTGACCCGTTACGAGGCAGAACTCGTTATCCCTGAGGAGACTGCCGCCGAGATCCTGGTACTCAAAGGCGCCGCAGTGCGCTACGTGATGGCACCCCGCGAACACGAGCCCGTCTACCTACGCCAGCGCACACTCATCTTTGACCTAACGGACGCCTTGGTAGAGGGCCGGGGGAAGGATCTGGACCCACTATTCCGGCAGGCTTGGGAGGAAGCCGAAGGGGAGGCCGGACGGCGCCGCGCGGTTATTGACCAAATCGCTTCCCTGACAGACACCTCCGCCCAACAGTGGCACGCCCGCCTCTGCGGCCTGTTCTCCCAGGTGTAGGAGACGAGCCTCAGCCGATCACAGCGACCATAGGTGTCAGCGGACTCGCCTAATATGAGGCCGTGGCCGGTCGGATAAAACGCGAGGATATCGAGGCGGTCCGCGAGCGTGCGCGCATCGAGGACGTCGTCGGTGAGCATGTCACGCTCAAAAGCGCCGGCGTCGGTTCCTTAAAAGGCCTGTGCCCCTTCCACGACGAGCGCACCCCCTCTTTCAACGTCCGTCCCCAACTGGGACTGTGGCATTGCTTCGGCTGTGGCGAAGGCGGGGACGTCATTGACTTCGTCCAACGCGTCCACCACCTGTCCTTCTCCGAGGCCGTAGAGCAACTAGCCGGACGCACCGGCGTGCAATTGCGTTATGAGGAAGGTGGGCAGGTAACCCGTGGCATCGAGCCCGGCACCCGGCAACGCCTTCTGGACGCCAACCGCCTGGCCGAAGCCTGGTACCACGATCAGTTAGCCACTCCCGCGGGCCAAGCTGGCCGCGAGTTCCTGACCTCCCGCGGCTTCACGCAAGCCCATGCCGCACGCTACCGCCTGGGCTACGCTCCAGCCGGCTGGGACAACCTTTGCAACTATCTGCGCTCCAAGGGTTACACAGAGGCAGAGCTAATGGAGTCCGGTCTAGCCACCACCGGGCGCAACTCCAACCGCCTTTACGACCGTTTCCGGGACCGTCTCATCTGGCCCATCCGAGACATCACCGGCGCCACGGTAGGATTCGGTGCCCGCCGCATGTCTACGGAAGACCCGGGTCCCAAGTACCTAAACACCCCCGAGACCGCCATCTACCACAAGGCCCAAGTGCTCTACGGCCTAGACCTGGCCAAGAATGCGATCGCCGAGCAGCACCGAGTGGTGGTCGTGGAGGGCTACACGGACGTCATGGCCGCCCACGCCTCCGGCGTCACCACCGCCGTGGCCACCTGTGGCACAGCCTTCGGAGAAGGACATACGCGCATTGTGCGGCGCCTCCTGGGGGACAGCGCCGACCCCGCTGCCGGAGTCATCCTCACCGGCTACCGAGCACGCGGTGGCGAAGTTATCTTCACCTTCGACGGCGACGCTGCCGGGCAGAAAGCCGCCATGCGGGCCTTCGCGGAAGACCAACACTTCGCGACCCAGACCTTCGTGGCCGTGGCCGAATCTGGCATGGACCCCTGCGACCTACGTCTAAACCACGGCGAAGAAGCCATCCCTGCCCTAATCGACTCCCGCAAGCCCCTGTTCGAATTCGTGATCCGCACTTCCTTGAAGAACCTGGACCTATCCACCCCGGAGGGGCGCGTGCGCGGGCTGCACGCCGCCGCCCCGGTAGTCGCCGGAATCCGCGACTTCGCGCTCCGCCGCGAATACACCCGTGCCCTGGCCGGATGGCTCGGCATGCCTGAGCGCGACGTCGTCTCCGAGGTGCGCTACGCCCAGCAGCACGCTGGGCGGCAGGGGGCGCGCCCCGGAAGCCAAGCGGGCGCGGGGGCCCAGGCTGGAGCTCGGCCCGGCGGCGAAGAAGCACCCATGGCCCCGCGGGGCTCAGTGCTCCCCGACCTAAGTGACCCAGTGGTGCGCATGGAGCACGATGTGCTCGCAGTCATGCTGCAAATGCCCGGCCAGGCAGAAGCTGCAGGCGCCGACGACTTAGATGCGCAAGGCTTCACCCAACCCGTACACCGCGCCGTCTTCGAGGCCATACTTGCCGCTGGCGGGGCCAGCCAGGTGCGTGTGCTGACCGCTCAGGCTGAGCAAGCTGGGGTTCCCAAGGAACGTCTAGCGATGACCGTAACCAACCACTGGCTCAAGACAATCCGCGCAGGTGCCATTGGTGAAGTAGACCAGGCTTTAACAGAGCTGGCCGTAGTCGCCCTACCGATTCCAGCCAGACCCTCCAAGACCAACCCGGCCCTGTTGGAGGCCGACCGTGGCGCGGAGGAGGCCTACGCGCGCGGCGTCATCCGCTCCTTCCAGCGGGTCAGCGTGACCCGGGCGCTCGCGGCCCTGCGTAGCGAGCAGCGGCGCATTGAGCCGAGCAGTGAACGCAACCGGGAGATCTTCGAGCGGATTGTGGCCCTGGAAGCACAGCGGGCCGCGCTTTCTGAGCGAGACTGACGCCCGCCCTGGAGTAGGGGCGCTTGAGCTGGGCGGCTGGGGCTACGAGCCTTTACAGGCCCTGAGCGCGCAGCTCCTTCATAGCCTTGGAACGGTTCTTGCGGTCCAGGCGATCCAGGTAGAGGTGGCCCTCTAGGTGGTCGCACTCGTGCTGGATGCAGCGGCCCATGAGTTCCTCGCCCTCCACGATGATGGGCTTGCCGTCCAGGTCGATGCCCTCGGCGCGGGCGTACCAGGCGCGTTCTGTGGGGAACCACAGTCCCGGAACGGAGAGGCAACCCTCGTCGCCGTCCTGGTACTCATCTTTGGAGACCTCTACCAGGCGTGGGTTCAGGATGTAGCCGATCTCGCCGTCGATATTCCAGGAGAAGGCACGCAGACTCACCCCGATCTGGTTGGCGGCCAAGCCTGCGCGACCGTCCGCATCCACGTTCTCCAAGAGGTCCTCCACCAGGGACTTAACGGAGTCGTCAATGTCCTGGATCCACTCACAGGGAGTGCGAAGAACTGGGTCGCCGATGATACGGATGTCGCGGTAAGCCATATGCGCATCCTTTCACGCCAGCAGTGGTCCGTGTGTCGAGCTGGGGGCTCGGTAGGGTTGAGTCGTGCCACTTTCGCAGCTGTTGCCCCGACGCCGTCGCCCCAGTGCCACGGTGCCGCCTGCCGTGACTTCCCGCTTGGAGCCAGGCCAAAAGCTGCTGGCGGCGGTGCCTATCGCTGCGGATGGTTCTGCTTGGGCGCTGGCCCTGGCGGGCAGCCTCACTTTGATAGCGGGCGAAGAGCTGCGCTGCTGGGAATGGGCGCAAGTGGATCGGGCGTCCTGGGCGGGGGAGGAGCGCTGCTTTACCCTCCACTGGTTGGAACCGGGCCAGGAGCCGCTTCTGCTGGTGGTCCCAGAGGAGATCCAAATTGGGGATAAGACGGCTGAGGTAGATCCCAACCCCTTTGCCCGGGTGCTGCGTGAGCGCGTGGACTCCGTGGTGGTGCACCGCGTTAGCGGGACCTTGTCCGGTGGCGAGCCAGTGAGTGTGAGCGCGCGGCGGGCCGCTGACGGCAGCCTCTTTACGACCGTCAGCGGGGTCCTGGTGGAGGACCTGTCAGAGGCGGATCGCGAGGTCCTGGCAGCTTTAGAACGGCGACTTAAAGACGGTGTGGGCCTGCCCACAACCTGAGTTTTCGCTGCGCCACCTAGGTTTTGTGTCAATGAGGCGATTCGACGCCGGCAGACTAGCTTGCTAAAGTTCAACCTGCGCCAAAACGCAATCCCGCGTAGCTCAATGGCAGAGCATCCGACTGTTAATCGGACGGTTAGTGGTTCGAGTCCACTCGCGGGAGCCAACCAGAACCCCGGCCTGAGAGCCGGGGTTCTCTTGTTCTCCTGGCCTTGAGTGGCGCCTGTTGCTGAGCCGGCCACTCCACGTGCTGGAGTCGGAGGCTTGTTGCGGCTAGCGACTGGACCTGGGCTGCCACACCGGGCACAATGACCTTGCACGCCGCGTGCGTCATGCAGACAGCCCATTCGGTACTGAGGACGTTGGGGAAGACGACCCTCAAACCGACCAGGAGGCGATCTTCATGAACGGTGCCTACACCCGCGGTGTACTTTTTGTGCACTCAGCACCGGCGGCATTGTGCCCGCACATCGAGTGGGCTCTAGCTGAGGTGCTGGGTAGCCGCGTCCACCTTGACTGGATCGACCAACCGGCTGCCCCCGGCATGCTGTGCGGGGAGTGCTCCTGGGTGGGACACGTTGGCACCGGTGCCCAACTCGCTTCCGCCCTGCGCGGCTGGGCAAACCTCCGCTACGAAGTCACCGAGGAAGCCAGCCAAGGCGTTGACGGCGGACGCTGGTCTCACACCCCGGATCTCGGCATCTTCCACGCTCAGACTGACGCTCACGGCAACGTAGTTATCCCGGAGGACCGCGTGCGCGCCGCCCTAGAGCACGGCACCGACATGCTGGCCATGCGCCGCGCTCTGGACCTAGCTCTCGGCCAAGCCTGGGACGACGAGCTTGAACCCTTCCGCTACGCCGGCTCCGGCGCCCCCGTGCGCTGGCTCCACCGCGTCGGCTGAAGCAGGCCTAGCGCGGATCACCCATGTCACGCATCCTGGATCTCAGCCCTAAAGCCCTGACGGCGCTACGCGGAATGGAGCTGGTCGACTCCATCCGCCAAGCCGAGGGCCGCACCATCGCCGCCGAGACAATTGTCGCGGTGCCCCCGTTGCAGGACGGCTGCTCCAATCCCGAACTCGCCGCCGCCTTCGGTGCCGACATCATCTGCCTGAACCTCTACGACGTCGCTCACCCGCAGGTCTGGGGACTGCCAGATGCCGACAATCAGCCTGCACCACCGGCTGAGTTTGGCGATTTTCCGGCTGGACGGGGACGGACCGCAGGTGATGTCGCGCGCTACACCGGCCGCCTCACTGCCGTGAACCTGGAGCCCGTGGATCCCGCCCGCAGTAGCTTCCCCGCAGGCAGGCGGGCCACAGTGGATAACGCGGAGCGACTAGTCGAGCAGGGAGGCGCCATCGCGGTGATCACCGGCAACCCTGGCAGCGGCGTCACCATGGAGGCCATCGTGCAGGCCACCGTCCAAATCCGTGCCGCCACGGACGGGCAGCTGGTTATCTTCGCCGGACGCATGCACGCGGCCGGAGCCGGTGAGCCAGTTATGACCACCGCAGACATCCTGCGCCTGGCAGACGCCGGCGCCCATGGGGTCCTCCAACCAGCGCCCGGCACCACTCCCGGATCCTCCATGCAGGCCACCACCGAACGCGTGCAGGCAGCTCAAGCGCGCGGTCTGCTTGTCTGGAACTCAATCGGCACCTCTCAGGAAGGGGCTAGTCGCAACGTGATTGAGCGCATTGGCATGGATTCCAAGGCCTCCGGGGCGGATGTGCACCACATTGGCGACTCTGGCTACTTCGGTATTGCCCCACCGGAGAATATCTACGCCTACTCGCTGGCCATTCGGGGTCGCCGCCACACCTGGCACCGCATGGCCCGCTCCCAGCAGCGCTAAGGCTCTGGGCTTAAATCCTGCACCTGCCGCCTCGCAGCGCCTCAACGGCTAAAGGCCAAGGCCACATTGTGCCCACCAAAACCAAAGGAAGTGCTTACAGCCGCCTCTAGGTCAAGGGCCTGACGCCCGCAGGGGCCGACGACGTCGATCCCCGTGGCCGCGATCGCTGGATCGATACCGCCAGGCAACAAAGTTGGTGGCAACCAGCCGTCTACCAAGGACATCACCGTCAGCACTGCCTCCAACCCTCCGGCTCCGCCTAGGAGGTGCCCGGTGGCGGACTTGGTGGCGCTCACTGCGGCGCCGGGAACGGTTCGTGCCAGTACCTGCGCCTCCACCGTGTCGCCGGCAGGCGTAGAGGTGGCATGCGCGTTTACATGTCCCACCTGCGCGGGGGAGAGGCCACCGCGCTCCAAAGCCAGGCGCAGCGCCCGTTCCTGCTCGCGCCCTTGCGGTTCTGGGCGAGCTACGTCGTAGGCATCCGCTGTGACGGCAGCGCCCGCCAAGCGGGCTAGAACTTTCGCTCCACGTGTGGCTGCATGCTCGGCGGACTCCAATACGAGTACTCCGGCGCCCTCACCCATCACAAAGCCATCGCGGTCAGCTGCGAAAGGCCGCGAAGCTGTACCCGGGTCCTCATTGCGGGTGGACAAGGCCCGCATGGCGGCAAAAGCCGCCAGGCTCATGGGGTGCAGGGCAGCATCAGTGCCCCCGGCTAGGACTAAGTCGGCACGCCCTAGGGCGATCAAGTCGGCGCCATAGGCAATGGCTTCTGCGCCAGACGCACAGGCTGAAACTGGGGCGTGGACGCCTGCGCGGGCTCCAAGCGCCAGCCCCACGGCCACAGCCGGGCTGTTAGGCATAAGTGCCGGCACGGCTGTGGGCAGTACCCGCCTGTGGCCCTTTTCCCGCAAGGTGTCCCAGGCCTGCATCACCGATAGGACCGGCCCCATACCAGGAGACAGACTCACCGCTAGGCGCTCACCGTCCACTTCCGGGGAGGCTGCCTGTGCCCAGGCTTGGCGGGCCGCCAGCAGGGCGCACTGGCTGGCCCGGTCCAGGCGACGCAACTCCTTGGGACTCAACTCATCAGCCGGATCGCAGGCCAAAGTTGCACCAATGCGTACCGGTAGCTGATACTCCTCCGCCCAAGCAGCATCCAGGTTGCGCACCGCGCAGCGTCCCTCATGCAATGCCTGCCAGGTGCTGGGCACATCGGCGCCAAGTGGGTTGACAGTGCCAAGCCCAGTGACCACCACCTCGGCCGTGCGCGTCATGGGCTCAGGCCTGGGCGTCGCAGACCTGGTCCACCAGCTGTCCCACGGTGGTTAGCTTGGTGAGCAGAGAGTCCTCCAGAGTGATCGGGAAGCGCTCCTCGATCTGCGTGGCGATGGTCAGCAGCCCCAGCGAGTCAATGTCTAGGTCCTTAGCTAAGTCCGTGTCTCGAGTGATAGTGGCGGCATCTATACCCGCCTCCTCCGCGAGGATCTCAGTGACGGCAGCAAAGACCTCTGTGGGCTCAGCAGACATGTGGACTCCTTGAAGTTGCGGGTTGGGGCTGGTGTGTTTGGTGCCCAGCGGGCACGGGACCATTGTCCCCCAGAATTGGCTTGCTGCGCGCCTCTGAGGGCTCCGGTGCCCGGGGAAGGTTCAGACGACGGCGGGAGCGCGCAGGCGGGTGACGGTGATTCCGGGCAGGTCACGCCGTGCGAATCCCGCCAGCGTCCCAGCTGGTGCCAGCTCAACCGCCTCGGTGACACCTAGGCGCAGCAACTGCTCCTGCACCAGATCCCAACGCACGGGAGCGGTTAAGTGCGCAATCAGCCCGGTCAGCAACTCTCGCCCGGAACTGCCCACTGGATGTACCTCACCAGTGGCTTCATCAATTATCGTGCGCCGCAGCACCCGCTCAGGTAGCTCCTCCACAGCCTGAGTCAGCATGGATGCGGCTGGAGCCATCGCAGGGCAGTGGAATGCTCCAGCCACCTCTAGGCGCACCGTGCGCACCCCGACTGGTGCCTGAAAACCATCCAGGGCACTGAGTGTTCCGGCAGCCACAAGCTGCGTAGCGCCGTTGATATTGGCGGCGTAGAGCCCGGCGGCTTCAACAGCTGCCAGCACCGCTGCACGGTCTCCACCAAGCAGGGCAGTCATTCCGCCCGGCTCCCCAATGCGGCAGCACTGGGCCATGGCGGCACCCCGCTTAGCTGCCAGAGTTACGGCCTCCAACGGCGTCAGCACCCCAGCCAGCGCCAGGGCAGTCAGCGCACCCAGAGAATGCCCAGCGACGGCGTCGCCAGATCCATCGCTTGCAGCTAGCTGGCCAGAGGCGCGCTGAGCACCCTCGTCATCCAGCAATAGGCCGTGGTGAATGGCGCTGGCCAGCGACGCCAACACAATTAGTGGCTGCGCCACAGCAGTGTCCCGGATTTCGGCTGCATACGCCTGCGTTCCAAGCCGCAGGAGATCCAGGCCGGTTTGTTCCGAGGCGGCGCGCACCAGCGTCAGCACCTCTTGCGCGGCCTGAGCCTCGGCCCCGGCGGCCCCCGGCAACCAAGCCGAAAGCATCCCGGGCTTTTGCGCCCCCTGCCCGGGGCAAAGCAATGCCCGCACCTTCAGCGTCCTACGGCCTCTAGACGCCCGATGATGATGGCCACGTGCAGCATGAGGCCTTCGCGTGGGTCAGTGGGGTCCCAGCCGACCTGCTCAGTGACTCTTCCCAACCGGTAGCGCACTGTGTTCGCGTGCACGAACAAGGCCCGAGCGGTGGCTTCCAGGCTGCGGCCATTGGACAAGTAGGCGGCGACGGTCTCCTCAAAGGGATCACCCATCTCACGCAAAGGCCGGTGCACGAGTGCCAGCAGCTGCTGTGGCGCCAAGGGGTCGCCAGCAAGCACCCGCTCTGGCAGTAGGTCGTCTGCGCGCAACGGACACTGGGCTTCAGGCCAGCCAGGTAAAGCCCGCAGGCCAGCCATAGCGGAGCGCAATGACATGCCAGCTTCCGCCACCCCAGGTACTACGGGGCCGACCACGGCGTAGTCCCCGAGACCAGCGCTCAGGGTCATAGCGGCCTGGTCTAGTCGCGACTCCACGCTGGTGGCCCGGTTGGTGGCATCTTTGCCTTCCTTGGGACTGCCCATGACCACCAAAACGGAGTCGCCGCGCACGGACACTAGGCAATCCCCGGCCAGGCTGCGGCACTGCCGCCGCAGATTGGAAACGGCCAAGGCATCCAGCGCAATGCGGGCGGCAATAGCGACGGCAGGCCCGGTCCCGTGCCAGCCGGCCGTGCCAGCGCGGGTCTCTGCGTCCTGTGGGGAGTCATGGAGCATCGCATCTACGGATACGGATTCCAGCCGCGCGTCCCAGGCGCCGCGTGCTTCTGCGGCGCGGGCGTATACCTGCGCTGCTGCAAAGCCGATGTCCCTGCCGAAGCGCAGCACCAGGATTCGCACCGCGTCCCGGTGCTCTTGCGGCACCACCTCGGGGAACTCTTCTTCAACCACAGAGACCACTGAACGCACCAGGGAGAGCGTCTGTTCCAGTGAAATCGTGCCCGTGAGAGTGGCTGGGGCCACAGAGAAGATCTGTGAGGGTTTGGTGGCGTTCTCGGGGTCCTCGACTGAATCAACGAACATGGTCACGCCCATACGGGCGACAGCCTCGATCTGGCGGCGGGAAGCCTCGGGAAGCGTGCGATACCAGGGGTACTCGGCACTGACAAGATCGAGGGAATGCTCGACGATCTGGTCTTGTGCGTTGCGAAGGGCGGCGACTACGGGGGCGCTTAGTTCAGCCATACACTGATCGTAGAGGAACGCTTGTAGGAAAATTACAAGACCGAAGTCCTTACAGTCTTGACACTCGTAAGGCTGAAGCCGGGCTTAGCAGTATCGCCTATCAGTAGCTCAACAATAGTTGTGTACGTGCACCGCATACTCGGCCCGGGCCGTGGTGTTACCTGTGCCCTGGTCCTGGAGGTCCGGCTTGCTGCCGGTCCACATGACGTAGTTTCCAGCTGAGTTTTCACCCATCTGGACATGGTCAACGTTGTCCACCCAAATGGTGGAGGCGGTGCCGTTAACAATCAGCGTATCGATATCGCCCTCGATCACGACCACTGTCGCTGCCGCGTTGACCTCCACGGTGGTGGCCCCGGCTTCCACCTTCACCACGTAGGCGTTGGTGTTGTCGAAAGAGTTTTCCACCACCGTGTGAGGGGAGGCAGGGATGGTCTTTCCAACTTCCTTTAGTGCCTGCTCCCGGCTCGTGTCGGCGGTGAGCTCATCGGGTGAGGTGGGCTGTTTGAGGTCCTCTGCGGTGCAGTGAGGTCCGCGCTCCACCTCTTCACCCTTGGTCACCGTTGCGGATGTGCCGCCGCCAGCGTTAGAGGTGCCTGCGGCAGAAGGTGACGTGGCAGCTTCAGTGTTTTGCTCCGTGGGGCTAACACTCTGCGTGGGACTGTTCGAGGCTGCCCCAGCGGCTGCTGCGGGCGTTGCGTCCGCTGTGCTGCTTAAGGCTGCCGCCGCGCTTCCAGCCGTTGCGGAGGGCGCTGCCGCTGGCTTGGTGCTGGAGCATGAGGTCAGCAGGGGCAGCCCGAGCACCAGGGCGACGGCGAGAGCTCGTCTGGTGTAAGCGAGAGACTTCAGGGATCGCATAAACGCAGCCTATAGGTAAAGCATCCATGACGATAGGAGTGATGTCGCCAGCTGCTTCGTCACTGGAGACAAAAGTCCGGGCCTGGAACCTATCGGTAACCAGGCCCGGAACTGTCAGGAGTCACTCAGATGCTCAGGAACCCTTACCTCAGGCGTCGCCACCCGTAGAACCTGAGGAGCCAGCGTGGATATTCTCCAGTTCGTAACGGGCCAGCGCTTGCTCCAGCACTGAGCGGTCCAGTCTGCCCTGACGCACTAAGGCCTGCAGGGCCTTGACCGCCACGGAGTGTGCGTCGATTAGGAAGAAGCGGCGGGCTGCCGGGCGGGTGTCGGAGAAGCCAAAGCCGTCCGCACCCAGGGTGTGGAAGTCACCGGGCACCCAGGCGCGGATCTGATCCTGGACCAGGTGATCGAAGTCGCTGGTGGCGATGAAGGGCCCCTGGGCCTGCGAGAGCTGGCGCGTCAGGTAGGGGACCTGGCCAGCAGCATCTCCAGAAAGGAAATTGGCCTTCTCCACAGCTAGGGCCTCACGGCGCAGCTCGTTCCAGGAGGTGACCGACCAAGTAGAAGCGCGCACGCCCCAGTCGTTTAGCAGCAGCTCGCGGGCCTGACGGATCCACGGCACGCCGACGCCGGAGGCCAGCAGCGTGACCTCTGGTCCGTCCCCGGCGGGGGCGTCGTCGAGCTTGTAAAGGCCCTTGAGGATGCCCTCAACGTCCACATTCTCCGGCTCAGCCGGCTGGACGATGGGCTCGTTGTAGATGGTCAGGTAGTACATGATGTCGCGGTTGCGGCCGGAGTCGGGGCCGTACCAGCGCTCGATGGCATCGCGCACGATGTGGCGGATTTCGTAGGCATAAGCCGGGTCATAAGTTACCACCGCCTCGTTTGTGGCGGAGATCAGCGGCGAGTGGCCGTCCATGTGCTGGGTGCCCTCACCTGCCAAGGTGGTGCGGCCCGCAGTGGCACCCATAATGAAGCCGCGTGCCAGCTGGTCACCGGCAGCCCAGAACTGGTCCGCAGTGCGTTGGAAGCCGAACATCGAGTAGAAGATGTAGACGGGGATCATCGGCTCGCCGTGCGTGGCGTAGCTGGTCCCAACCACCTGGAATAGCGCAGCGGAACCAGCCTCGTTGATGCCGGTGTGCATGAGCTGTCCGGAGGTGGACTCCCGGTAGGACAGCATCATGTCAGCGTCCACCGGCGTGTAGTTCTGGCCCTGGGTGTTGTAGATCTTCTTGGTGGGGAAGAGCGACTCCAGGCCGAAGGTGCGGGACTCATCGGGGACAATCGGCACGATACGACGCCCGATACCCTTCTCCTTAATGAGCTCCTTGAGGAGGCGCACGAAAGCCATCGTGGTGGCCACCTCCTGATTGCCAGAACCAGACTTGAGGATGTCGTAGGCCTTGTCCCCAGGCAGTTCCAACTCCTTGCCGTGATCGCGCCGCTCGGGCACAAAACCACCGAGCTGACGGCGTCGCTCCAGCATGTACAGCAGGGCTGGGTCGTCCGCTGCGGGACGGTAGTAGGGCGGCAGCTTGGGATTGGCCTCTAGCTGCTCATCTGTGATCGGGATGCGCAGGCGGTCGCGCAGGCCCTTAAGGTCATCCAGCGACAGCTTCTTCATCTGGTGGGTGGCATTGCGGCCGGCGAAGTGCGACCCCAGCATGTAGCCCTTAACAGTGTGCGCCAGGATCACGGTGGGCTGGCCCTTGTGCTCCATAGCAGCCTTATAGGCGGCGTACATCTTGCGGTAGTCGTTGCCACCGCGTTGCAGGGCCCAGATCTGCTCGTCGGTCCAGTCCTTGACCAGTGCGGCGGTGCGTGGGTCGCGGTTGAAGAAGTGCTCGCGCACGTAGGCGCCGTCGTTAGCTTTGAAGGCCTGGTAATCGCCGTCGAGAGTTTCCATCATGAGGTGCTCCAGGGCGTGGTCCTTGTCTGCGGCAAGCAGCTGGTCCCAGCCACGACCCCAGATCACCTTGATGACGTTCCAACCGGCACCTTTGAACTCGGCCTCGAGCTCCTGGATGATCTTGCCGTTTCCACGCACCGGACCGTCTAGACGCTGCAGGTTGCAGTTGATGACAAAGGTCAGGTTGTCCAACTGCTGGCCGGCAGCCAGGTGGATCATGCCGCGCGACTCGGGCTCGTCCATCTCGCCATCACCCAGGAAGGCCCAGGTGTGCTGCTGAGAAGTGTCCTTAATGCCTGCGCCCTGCAGGTACTTGTCGAACCAGGCCTGGTAAATGGCCTCGGCAGGACCCAGGCCCATGGAGACGGTGGGGTACTCCCAGAAGTCCTCCATACGGCGCGGGTGTGGGTAGGAGGGCATGCCGCGGCCGCCCTCTGGGTGGGAGTACTCCTGGCGGAATCCGTCCAGATCAGTTTCCGTTAAACGCCCCTCGATGAAGGCACGGGCGTAGTTGCCAGGGGAGGCGTGGCCCTGGAAAAAAACGTGGTCACCGCCGCCGGGGTGGTCTTTGCCCCGGAAGAAGTGGTTCATGCCGACCTCGTAGAGGGTGGCGGTGGAGGCGTAGGAGGAAATGTGGCCACCGACGGCGACGCCGGGGCGCTGGGCGCGAGTCACCATGACTGCCGCGTTCCAACGCAGCCAGCGGCGGTAGGTGCGCTCGGTGTCCTCGTCGCCGGGGAAGTAGGGCTCGTCCTCCACGTTGATGGTGTTGACGTAGGGGGTGGCCGTTTGGGCGGGCACGGCAACGTTCTTGCGGCGCGCCTCAGCGAGCATAGACAGGAGAATGAAGCGGGCCCGGGGTGCGCCCTTCTCCTTGATGAGGGCGTCGAGCGAGTCGCGCCACTCCTTGGTCTCCTCGGGGTCGTTGTCGGTGACCTTGCTTAGGAGTCCGTCGATAAGTGGAGCAGAGTCGCTGGTGGGGCTCACGGGTTCCTCGTTCCTCGCGTCGGTGCGGTGAATCGCCCTTTTGGGGCGCTTGCCATGACGGTCCCAAATCTACGACTTAGTTAGTGCTGCTGGGGGCTGGAATCAGGAAGAAAGTCCTAGCTCACGTGTGGTTTGACTCACTGGAAATTGGTTGAAATTGGCGGGCACATGGAGGCTTGCTGTTTTGGGCACTTGCGCGCGTGGTGCCTCATGCGGTGGGCTAGTGCCCTACGGGCGGGTCAAAGACCGCCCGACAGGTTGGGCCAGGGGGCCCGGAAGGATGGTGCGAGCAGTGGCGAGCACAGCAGGTGCAGCCTTGGGCTTCACCTCGGGGCAGGTCGTCCAGGAGTTCTGCTGGGACGAGGATGTTGATGCCAGCCTGCGTGAAGCAGTTGAGGCGGCCACCGGCACAGCGCTGGTGGATGAGGACTATGAGGATGTCGCTGACGGCGCCATCGTGTGGTGGCGTGCTGATGACGGCGATGTGGACGACCTCACGGACCTGCTCGTCGATGCTCAGGCCAATCTGGACGGTGCCGGACTGATCTGGGTCTTGACTCCCAAGGCGCGTACCAAGGGCGCTGTGCCAGTCTCCGACGTCGAGGAAGCCGTGCGCACCGCTGGGATGCACGCCACCTCCGCTGCCTCAGTTGGCGAGCGTTGGAGCGGGATTCGCGTCACCAGTCGCGGGCACTGAGTGGGCAGGGAGCCTAATCCCTGCTACATTGCGGGCTTGTGCCCGTAAGGGACCCGTAGCTCAGTTGGTAGAGCGCCGCGTTTACACCGCGTCTGTCGTCGGTTCGAGTCCGGCCGGGTCCACCACTGTCTGTTCACGATTATGCCCGCGCTTCCCGGGTTCTCTGCCTGCCTTGCAGCAGGTACGCTTTGCCGCCAGATAGTGCGGCGCCATTGGAGGGAATGCCATGCCTTGGTGGGAAGTTATTGGGTGGGCGGGCTCGGTGCTCGTGGTGGTCTCGCTGATGGTGCCGAGCGTCCGCCGGTTCCGGCTGCTAAACCTCAGCGGCAGTTTGATCGCCACGGTCTACAACGTGGTCTTCATGATCTGGCCTTATGCCGCCATGAACGCCGTCATTGCGGTTATTGACGCCTACTGGCTGATTCGTCTGCGCCAGTCCGGCGAGCGCCACTATTCGGTGTGTGCGGTTGAGCCTGGCTCGGCCCTGGTGACGCGCTTCGTGGAGCGGCACGGCGCGGGCATTAGCAAGGCTTTCCCTGGTTTTGAGGGGGCTACGCTGGAGGGGGCACGCAGCTTTGTCACCCTGTGTGATGACGAGATTATTGGCCTCTTTGCCTACCAGCAGCAGGGCACTGTGGGACAGATCCTGCTGGACTATGTGACTGACCGCTTCCGCGATCTCAAACCTGGGCGCACTCTCTACGCCGACCCCGCGATCCGTAAGAGTGGCATCGAGAGCTTGGTAGTGGCGCAGAGCGCGGTACATGACCGCCATTACTTCGAGCGGCAAGGCTTCACGGCTACTGACGGCGAGCTGCGCCGGGCCTGGGCAACAGTCTGAGCCTTCACGGTTGCGGCTTAAAGATTCGCTGTGGCAGCACGATAAGGCCCGCTAGCATCGCGGAGAATTGGTATCGCGGTTGTGCTCGCAGCCTCAGGAGCGACAGCTTGGTTGCTTGCGGAGGCGGCGCATAGCTTTGCCTCCCGCGCCTGGGCCAGTCCGCCACAGTCGACGGTTTCTGCAGCGCACCGTGCCGTCGTCGTGCTCGGGCATGCGGACGTCGGCACGCGGGCTGGGGCGATCAACCAGCGCCGAGCTCGCCATGCTTTGCGCACCTTGCGTAGCTATCCGGCAACGCGCGTGGTGCTCAGCGGGGGAGCGGTAGCTGGGCAACGCTCAGAGGCGGAGCTATTAGAGGCTGAACTGCGGCGCTTAGGCTGGCGAGGCGAACTGCTCAAGGAGATGGGGTCTCGCACAACCTGGCAGAACCTTGCTAACAGCCTGCCTTTGGTGCAGGAGGCAGCGGAAATCCTCTTGGTGTCCGACCCATTACACGCCGCCAAAGCGCGCCTATTGCTGCGCCGCCAGCGCCCAGACCTGGCTGACCGCCTCCGTCGCGCCTGCGATCATCGCCTAGGAGAATCAGTCTTTGCTAAGCCTGGAAGGGCCTTGCTCGGAGCGGTGGACCTGCTCCTGGCGGCGTTTTTCCCTACTTGGGGGCGCGATGCGCAAGGTATGCAAGACATCCTGCGTCGGATAAGCGCATACCGGCGCAAGGCGCACTTTCAGCGCAGTGTGGCGAGGAATCGGCCCAAGCGCTCAAGCCCTAGAACCAGGTCTTCTCGTGAAGCCGCATAGGACAAACGCACATGTGTATCGGCAGTTGCTAGGCCAAAGTCCCGGCCCGGCGTCAACGCGACCTGTGCCTCTTCTAGTGCCCGCACACAGAAGTCCCAGGAACTCAATCCGGTTGCAGAGACATCAAAGTAGACATAGAAGGCGCCATCCGGTTTCACCGGCACCGGCAGACCCAATTGCGCTAAGCCCTCCAGCACTAGGCCTCGCCTACCGAGCAACTCTTGGCGCCGCTGCTCGCATTCGGCCAGCACCTCCGCAGTGAAACAGGCTAGGGCCGCATGCTGCGCCGGCGTGGACGCACACAAGAAGAAGTTGACAGCCAGATTCTCCACCAACTGAGCCAATTGCGCAGGCACCACAGCCCAGCCCAGCCGCCAGCCGGTCATCCCGAAGTACTTGGAGAAGGAGGACACCACGATCGCTTCTGGGTCCACCTCTAGCACCGTGCGTGCGGGATTGCCCTCGCAGTCATGATCGGCCAGCCCCAGGTAAATCTCATCCACAATGCGCCAGGCACTTAGCTCCCGTGCAAAAGCGCAGATCCGCTCCAACTCGGGCATCTCAATACTGGTGCCCGTGGGGTTTGACGGCGTAGCTACCATCACGGCCTTGGTCTTTGGCCCCCAGGCGGCCTGTACCCCGGCCAGATCCAGTTGAAAACGTGAGCCGGCAGTGGTGGGTACCAGCCGCAGGGAGCCACCTGCCGCCTCCACCAACTCACGATTGCATGGGTAGCAGGGATCAGCGATGACTACCTCATCGCCGTCGCCAATAGTTGCGAAGGTTGTGAGTAGGAGTGCCGCCGAGGCACCAGAGGTCACCACAATCCGTGCCGGGTCCACCGCAACGCCGTGCCGCTGCAGGTAGTAGCCGCTTATGGCTTCGCGTAGCGCAGGCAGGCCCAGGGCGGGCGTGTAGGGGAGCGGGCGACCGTCCATAACCTGTTGCATGGCCTCCCGTACCGCTGCGGGACGCCAAAACTTGGCTCTCCTAGTGACAGTGCTGCCACATGCGTGCCCGCGGCCTCCAATTCGGAGGCCCGGGCGCCAATGGACATGGCGTGAAAAGGCTGGGCGGAAAGGGCACGCGGGGCGGGCTGCATGGTTTCCTCAAGGGCATCGACGGCGAGTTTGATGCCACTTAGGGTAGTGCCGGTCTCGCCGGATTCGCTCCGAATGCGCAGGTCCGCGCCACAGTTCGCTTGCGCTGGTGCCGCTCACAGACCCAGTTGTGGTCTAGACCGACTGTTTCTGGTGCGCAGGAGGTGTGAACCAAAGGTAGGCTGTGCGCTGTTGTCTGGCCCTGCGGCCCGCCAACACGCCCCCGTAGCTCAGCGGTTAGAGCAGCGAGCTTATACCTCGTCCGTGCCTGATAAGCACATGGTCCTGGGTTCGAATCCCAGCGGGGGTACCGCGCCCGGTCCGCCGGGCCAGCCCCTGTGGTGGAATTGGTAGACACCGCGGCCTTAAAAGCCGCTGCCGCAAGGCGTACGGGTTCGAGCCCCGTCGGGGGCACTGCGTTTGGATTGTGCTGGTGGCGTGGCCCGCTTCGCTCCTCGATAACCTGGGAGCATGACCAGTCATGCTGCCGCCACTTCCGCCGTGCCGAAACCCAAGAATGCTGAAGCTGCCCAACTGACGGTTGGCCAGGTGGAGGGTTTGCTGCGCCAACTAGCACCCACCGAACTCGCCGAGCCCTGGGACTCCAACCGCCTAATCTGTGGTGATCCCGCCGATGCTGTTAACGCTGTGCTCCTGGCGGTAGACCCGGTTGAAGCTACGGTCAATGAGGCGATTGAGCGCGGTGTCCAACTGCTGATCACCCACCATCCCCTCTACCTGCGCGGCACTGACCAGGTATCCGCTACCAACCCCAAGGGGCGACTCATTCACCGGCTGATTCGCGCAGGCATCGCCTTAGCCAACGCCCACACCAGCCTTGATTCTGCCCGCGGCGGCGTGGCTGAGGCCCTGGCCGCCGCCGTCGGGCTACAGAACACCACGGTCCTAAGCCCAGCTCCGAGTAATCCGGAGCTAGGGATTGGACGCGTTGGCAGCCTCCCAGAGCCGATCACCTTGCGCGAATTGGCTGAGCAAGTGGCTGCGGCGCTGCCTGACTCGGCCCCAGGCTTGCTGGTAGGCGGTGATCTGGAGGCCAAAGTCAGTCGCGTGGCCGTCTCCGGGGGCGCCGGTGACTCGCTTCTCGGCCAGGCTCGCGACGCCGAGGCCGATGTCTTCCTCACCGCTGACCTGCGCCATCACCCAGCCAGCGAGCACCTTGAAGGCGGGCGCCCGTACCTATTGTGTGGCACCCACTGGGCTACCGAATGGGTAGGCCTGCCGCCACTAGCCCAGCACCTGGAAGCACTTGCCGAGCAACAGGGGCATAGGCTTAGCGTGACCGTGTCCCAGACAGTCACCGACCCCTGGGCCGCTCGCCTAGCCACCGGCCCTCGCGGCTAAGTAGCCGCAACGCCAAACTGCTTCAAGACCACAGGAGGAACCCCGTGACGAGTGCCCCTATTGCCCAGCAGCGCCGCCTCATCGAGCTTCAGGAACTCGACTCCAAATTGGCACGTCTGGCATACGAGCGCTCCCACCTGCCGGTTCTAGCCTCTATAGAGAAGACCATCGAGCGCCTAAAGGCCAACCGACGGGACGCCGTCGTTTCCCAAGGTGCGCTTGAGGACGCCAAGCGGGAGGCCACGCGCGTAGAGGAGGAGGTCAGCCAGGTCGTTACTCGCTCGGCCACGCTGCGCGAGCGGCTCCATTCGGGGGCGGCAGCTGCGCGCGACCTATCCGCCCTCCAGGGCGAGATTGACCAGCTGGGCCGCCGCCAGAGTGCCCTAGAAGAGCGCCAACTTGAAGCTATGGAAGCCTTAGAGCGTGCGCAGGCCGCGGCAGCAGAACTCGATGCTGCCGAGCAGCAAATCCGTGAAGAAGGCCGCAGCTTTACCGCCACCCGGGACCAAGAGTTCGCGCGGATCGACCTAGAGCGTGCCGAGATTGCACAACGCCGCGCAGACCTAGCAGCTGACCTAGACCACGCGCTGCTGGCCGAGTACGAAGAAGTCTGTGCCCGCACCGGCGGCCTGGGCGCCGTCGCCCTCTACGGCAAGCGCTTGGACGGGGCCGTGGAAATCAGCCCCCAAGAGCTGGCCCGTATCCTTGCCGCCCCGGAGGAACAGATCATTCACGCCGAGGAAAACGACGTGATCATCGTGCGCATGAACGACCCACAGGACTGACTGACGCAGCCCTGTGGAATGAATTAGGTGAGCACCAAAGACAGCTGACGCCGACCGCGTCGGTCTGGCGCGCCAAGCTCTACTGCGCGCACCTCAGCTAGTTCTGCGGCCACCTCAGCCACCGCCTCCGCACTGCTTAGGGCTTTCTGGCCACGCCCTAAGGCTGCAAGCAAAGCTCCCGTGAGCAGTCCCCGCGTGTGTTTCGCATGATGGGATACGACTTTCCGTTTTCCAGCCTGCTCTTTGACTACTTGCACCTGCAGCAACTCACACACCCCGGCGGAGGGCTGCCAGGCCGTTGCATAACTAGCTGATCGACAATCCACCACGACGCCGGCAGCACAGAACTGGTCCAGCAAAGCACTGAGATGGCGGCGCCAGAAGGCAGCCAGGCCGCCAAGCTGCGGCAGTCGCACCCCTATAGCGGCCCGGTGATCGGGAACCAGGTTGCACGGGCGTAGCACTCCCCACAAACCCGAAAAAATGAGCAGTTCACGCTGTGCCGCCACGGAGGCCTGATCTTGTGGACCCAGCTCTGACAATCCCGCAGCCTCATAGAGCACCCCTGTAAACAATTGGGAGGCTGGAGCACAGGGCGCCGTGGTCAGCACCGTATTTAGCTCGGCGTCAGCAGCAGCTCGTGGTCCCAATCCCAAGATCTGTGCAGCCTGTGGGGAAGCGCTGATCCGAGCTAGTTCCGCCATAACCTCGTGGCGTGGCGCGGTCAGCTCCTTGGCAAAGGCCAGGGAAAGCAGGTCCAGCTGTGGTCCTTGGGATGGAGAGGTTTTGCCCTCAGAGGGCGGCAGAAGGATTGGCACGCAGGCAATCGTAAGGGGCGCCAGCGGAATACCTGGCAACGCTGGGCCGGCTGTCCGAGCGATATACTCGCCAGCGCGGACGAGCCGACCGGGCGGCCGCGGTACCGCTGGGATACCAGTGGATCGAGGAACGTCCGGGCTCCACAGAGCAGGACGGTGGCTAACGGCCACCCGGGGCGACCCGCGGGAAAGTGCCACAGAGAGCAGACCGCCGCCGGCATGCCGGAGGTAAGGGTGAAAGGGTGGGGTAAGAGCCCACCAGCACCGCAGGCGACTGCGGTGGCTAGGCAAACCCCGTCCGGAGCAAGACCGCACAGCAGACGCCTGAGGGCTGCTCGCCCGAGCCTGCGGGTAGGTCGCGTGAGGCCACCGGCAACGGTGGTCCAAGATGGATGGTCGCCACCGCCATGCCGGCAACGGCAGGCGGCAACAGAACCCGGCGTACAGGTCGGCTCGTCCGCCTCATGCTGGTTATCGCACGCGAAGCCCCGCCAGGATGATTCCTGACGGGGCTTCAGCTATGGCGCAGGCGCCGCAGCTAGCGGTATGTCACTTGGCCTTCACGTAGAGCTCGTCGCTGCCGTAGAAAGCCTTGACCGCGAACACGCCCTTGTTCACCTGGCCGCTCGGGATGACAAAGGTGAAGTTACCGGTGACGCTGCCGCCGTCACGTGGCATGTCCATGCGGTTGAAGTCATCCTGCGTGCCGCCGAGGTTGTAAATCGACTTGGCCTTGTATGAGGAAGCATTGTCGTCAACGTAGTCCACTGTCAGTTGATACTTCTCAAACTGGCCCTTGCCGTGATAGGTCAGAGTGACCGGCACACGCATGTACTGGTTTCCGTCCCCCGGGTCCTCAAAGCTGTACTTGCTCATGGAAGCTCGGAGTGCCTCGGTGGCATCCCAGGTGACCGCACCGAACTGCACTTCAATGTACGCCTTTGGGTCATCGCTGTACTTACTGGCGTGGAAGGTCAAACCGTTGACCGTGGGGTCAATCGGGTTCTCCCGCGTCTTACCGACATCACCACCCTGCTTGGGAGCGGCACTTTGGTTGGCGGAAGGAGCAGCACTGGGCGCCGCAGTGGGGTTGACGGTGGCGACCTGAGTGGGGGGAGCCGGGTCTTCGCTCGGCTCCGTAGTCGGGTCGGGTTCAGAACTGGTCGAGTTCGACGGCTGGGAGACAGGCTTGGGATCGTCGTCCCCGCTCATCGCGTACACCAGCCCGGCGACCAGCACCAGCGCCGCAACCACACCGACAATAAGTGCCCAGAACCACCACTGCTTAGTTACCGGAGTAGCAGCCGCTTGACCAGCGCCACTGACGTCAACCGGCTGCCAGCCAGCAACCTGGGGCTGACCAGGTGCCGAGTGATATGGCGTAGGGGCCTGCGCGTAGTCCAGGTTGGCCGCGTAGGGACTTGAAGAGGGAGCGGAGCCTGCAACCGGGGCAGAGCTGCCCAACGGCGTCGTGTTGAAAGCGGGAGCTGAACCAACAGAAGGTGCGGAAGCGCCAAAAGCCGGAGCGGAGCCCACAGAGGCGGCAGAAGCACCAAAGGATGGGGCAGAACCCACAGAGGGCGCTCCCCCCTCAAAGGAAGGCGCAGAGCCCACAGAGGGTGATCCGGGTGCCGGGGAACCTAGGGCAATGGCCTGAGTGGGCGCAACTCCTGAGGCGTCAGCCGCAGGCATCGCGTCGTCCACCCAGAGCTGCCAGCCTTCAGGCGCCGGCCCCCAAGCAGGGTCAGGCTGCCAACCGGCCGGCGGCACGAAACCCTCGGGTGGGGCGGGCCAGTTCGGTGGCGGGTTGAAGCGCAGGGCCATGGAGAACCTCCGTCTAGGGTATTGGGGCGGTATGAGCCTTATGAACACCCTCAATCTACACGCAAGCGTCCACTAAGTGGCTTGCCAAGCGCCCTGGCTGCACGGGGAGTCCTATCCTTTGGCGGACGCAATGCGGAACTGTGAGAACAGATGCGGGTTCAGGGAAGGGTCAAAATATCCGCACCATCCTCAGTTACTACCAGGGTGTGCTCAAACTGGGCAGTACGGGAGCGGTCCTTGGTGACTACAGTCCAACCGTCATCCCACTGCTCCCAGTCCTCCGTTCCCAAAGTAAGCATGGGCTCGATGGTAAAGACCATGCCTACTTCCATTACCTCGGCATGCAAAGGTGCGGCGTCGTAGTGCGGAATGATGAGCCCGGAGTGGAAGGCCTCTCCCACGCCGTGCCCCGTGTAGTCGCGTACCACGCCGTAATCGAAGCGTTTGGCGTATTTCTCGATGACCCGGCCGATCACATTGACCTCGCGCCCCGGACACACAGCCTTGATGCCGCGTTCCATCGCCACCCGGGTGCGCTCGATTAGCAGAGAAGTCTCCTGGTCCACTTCACCCACTGGGTAAGTGGCGTTGGTGTCTCCGTGCACGCCACCCTTATAGGCAGTCACGTCCAGATTGATGAGGTCTCCCTCCTGCAACACAGTGGAGTCAGGGATTCCGTGGCAGATGACCTCATTGATTGAGGTGCAGATGGATTTGGGGAAGCCCATATAACCCAGGCAGGAGGGGTATGCGCCGTGGTCGCACAGGTACTCGTGGGCGATCCGGTCCAGCTCATCTGTGGTTACGCCCGGTGCAATGGCCTTGGCAGCCTCAGCCAGGGCCTGGGCCGCAATCCGGCCGGCCTCACGGATGCGCTCAACCGTCTGAGCGTCTTTCACATCAGAGGCCGTAACCACCTCCGGGCCATCGTGGAACATGTACTCAGGGCGGGCGATCATGCTGGGGACCTGCCGCTCAGGAGTGAGCACACCCTTAGTGAGGGTGCCTCGGGGAGCGCGGTCTGCCAGGGAGGTGGCGGAGGAAGTCATAGGCCCAGCATAGGAGTGCTGGCCTTGGTTGCAGACCGGCAGGGTCTTATCGCCTAGGTAAAAGCCTGGATCTGAAGAGGTAGATAGATGGCGTTAGTTCTATCAGCCGGTTGACGCTAGCTGCAGCACAGCCTCAGGACTCGAACCAGTGCTCGGCATCGGGGAAGGACCCTTGCCGTACCGCCGCTGCGTAGCTCTCCGCTGCTTGCGCTAAGGCCGCACCAACCTGCCCAAAGTGCTTGGCGAAGCGCGGTTTCCAATCAGTCATACCCGCCATATCGGTCCAAACCAGTACCTGGCCGTCACACCGGGCGCCAGCACCAATGCCGATAGTGGCAGCGGGGCACTCCTGAGTAACTCGCGCCGCCAAAGGCTCAGGCACCATCTCTAGGACGATGGCGGGTGCGCCGGCAGCGGCAAGTGCTTGGGCATCCGCTGCCAGGCGGTCTCCAGCTTCATCGCCACGTCCCTGCACTCGGAAGCCGCCAAGCATATTGACTGACTGTGGCGTGAAACCAAGGTGCCCGATCACGGGGATGCCTGCGTTGCCTAGCGCTTGCACCGTTTTTACGCGCGGCTTACCGCCCTCAAGTTTGACGGCGTTGGCGCCAGCCTTCATCAGCCGGGTAGCGGAGGCCAGGGCCTGCTTAGGGCCTGCTTCATAGGAGCCAAAGGGCAGGTCGGCCACCACCATCGCGTGCTTGGTGGCCCGTGACACCGAGCGAGTGGCCACCACCATCTCGTCCAACTCCACTGGGAGCGTCGAGTCAAGGCCCAGCATCACATTGCCCAAGGAGTCCCCAACCAGCAGCATGTCGCAGCCTGCCTCATCCAGAATCCGGGCCGTGATTGCGTCATAGGCGGTCAGCATCACCAGTTTGTCCCCACGTGCCTTCGCCTGGGCAATGTGCTGCACCCGGAAGGGCTTACGCGGTGCCTTCGCAGCAGCGTCAGGCTGGGTGCCACCGGACACAGGGGAAGCGGCACCTGGGGCGTAGGGGGACATGGTGCTTGGGTTGTCTCCAGTGCCAGGGACTGAGGTCTTGCTTTTGGGCTCGCTCATACCACCAGCCTACTCAGCACACAGGACACGCAATACCGTCTGGAGCCTGCGCCTGCGGTGCGGGCACTTCAACCCGAGGCAGAGGCGAGGCACAATGACCCAAACCGGGGCGCCCCGGCGTCGTTGCCCCACCACCGGGGCTGGAGGGAGAACCGCAGTGGACAAGCAGCAGGAGTTCGTACTGCGTACCATCGAGGAGCGCGACATTCGCTTTGTACGCCTGTGGTTCACCGACGTGCTTGGTCAACTCAAGTCAGTGGCCGTGGCCCCCGCAGAAATCGAGGGGGCCTTTGAAGAGGGCATTGGCTTCGACGGTTCTGCCGTGGAGGGTCTGACTCGCATCTACGAGTCAGACATGCTCCTGGCGCCCGATCCTGCCAGCTTCCAGATGCTGCCCTGGCGTGACGGCGTAGCCCGCATGTTCTGCGACATCCTCACCCCCGACGGTCTGCCAGCACGCACCGATCCGCGCGCCGTCCTGGAGCGTCAGCTCGCGCGCGTAGCAGACGCCGGATTTACCTGCTACGTGCACCCAGAGATTGAGTTCTACCTGGTGGACCGCCACTCCGATGGCTCCGTGCACCCCACGGACCACGCCGGATACTTCGACCATGTGCCAGGCGGAACTGCTCACGGTTTCCGCCGCCGCGCCATCCTCATGCTGGAGCAAATGGGCGTTTCCGTAGAGTTCTCCCACCACGAAGGTGGCCCTGGCCAAAACGAGATCGACCTGCGTTTTGCCGACGCTCTGTCCATGGCGGACAACATCATGACTTTCCGCGCCGTGGTCCAAGAGGTCGCCCTACAGGAAGGCAGCTACGCCACCTTCATGCCCAAGCCCTTCGTAGGGCACCCGGGCAGCGGCATGCACACCCACTTCTCACTGTTTGAAGGGGACCGCAACGCCTTCTTCGACCCCGCTGGCCAGTACCAACTCTCGGCCACTGGGCGCTCTTTCATTGCCGGCCTGCTGCGTCACGCCGCTGAGATCACCGCTGTCACCAACCAACACGTCAACTCCTATAAGCGCTTGTGGGGTGGGGACGAGGCCCCCAGCTTCATCTGCTGGGGACACAACAACCGCTCCGCTCTGGTGCGCGTGCCTATGCACAAACCTGGCAAAGCCCAGTCTGTGCGCGTGGAGTACCGCGGCATCGACTCTGCCGCCAACCCCTACCTGGCCTACGCCGTCATCTTGGCTGCTGGGATGAAGGGCATAGAAGAGGGCTACGAGTTGCCCCCGGAGGCTGAGGACGACGTCTGGTCCCTGTCTGAGGCTGAGCGTTCTGCCCTGGGTATCACCGAACTGCCTAGCTCACTAAAGAGCGCCATCCGCGCCATGAAGGACTCTGAACTGGTGGCCGAAACCCTGGGGGAGGGCGCATTCGAGTTCTTCCGTTCCAATAAACGCCGCGAGTACGAAGCCTATGACGCCCAGGTGACGGACTTCGAATTCCAGCAGTTCTTCCCGCGTCTCTAAAGGCCGCAGATGCCTGCATCTCCACCAGCCGAGCCGCTGCGGCTGCGGCGGGTCAGCCCCCGGGCGCGACTGCTGCGGGCAGGTTTTGCCGACACTGATCGCGCTTTGCGCCTTTTGGAGGATCCGGTGTTGGCCAAGTGGGTTGACCTAAGCGGCAGCCCGCAAGAGGCTGTGCCGCCGCAAGGTCTGCCCACCCCAGTTGAGGAGCAGATCCCTGAATTACCCGAGCCATTGCTGGCTTTGGCGGAGACCCTGGGAGATTGTGCGGACCCGGATTTGGCCCTGATTAATCTCCTGCGCCTGGTTCAAGCCTGCCAGGATCGGCATGGCGCAAATGGAGAAGCAGCCGGCAGGGTAACCGAAGGCACCGGTGAGCCCGCTTATGAACAGACCTTGCGCGTCATACTGAATCCAAACGCTGATGACGCGGACAACGATTACACCGCGGGAATAGCCTTTCAGCGCCGTCGGCTCGTGGCCGTACTGGGGGCCTCCCAGGCCCTGGGGGACTTCTTGGTCGCGCATCCCGAGTACCTGGGCGAGCTTGCCCACGCCCAAGCCTGGGACGCCCCAGGCCAGCCCCCTGTGGCAAAACTGCTCTCCGACGCCGTAGCCGCCGCGCTGCGGGCCACCTACAGTCAACCTGCTGCCCGCCGCCGGGCTGGAATTAATGCTCTGCGCCGCGCCTACTATCGGCGCCTGCTAGCCCTAGCTGCGGACGACTTGACCAGCCCAGATCCCAAGCAGCACGTATCCATAGCCTGGCGACGACTCTCAGACCTGGCTGATGCCGCCCTTGAAGCCGCATTGCTCCTCGCTCGAAAGGTCCATCAAGACCAGTGTCAGGATGTCTCCCTGGCTGTAATCGCCCTGGGCAAGACTGGCGCTCGCGAACTCAACTACGTCTCTGATGTTGACGTGGTGTACGTCGTCGGCCCCACCCCGGGCAGGGCAGAGGCGCCAGAGACCCAGCTGGTTACCCAGGGAACGATCTTGGCGGCTGAACTGGCGCGGGTGGTCTCCGAGCCCAGCGATGAGCCAGCACTCTGGCCCCTGGATACCGCCCTGCGCCCGGAAGGCAAGGATGGCGCCCTAGTGCGCACTGTCGCTTCACACACCACCTACTACGAGCGTTGGGCCGCCTCCTGGGAGTTCCAGGCACTTCTCAAAGCCCGCACCTGCGCTGGTGAGCGGGCCCTGGGAAGCGCCTACGAGCAAGCAATTGCGCCCTTTGTATGGAGCGCCGCCGCTAGAGAGAACTTCGTGCAGGACGCCCGTGACATGCGCCAACGTGTGGAGCATGACTCCGAACGTCCCGGCGAGGATCTACGGCTCAAACTCGGACCTGGGGGACTGCGTGACGTGGAGTTCACCGTCCAGCTGCTCCAACTGGTCCATGGGCGCAGCGACGAGTCACTGCGTCACCGCGGCACTCTAGAAGCCTTGGAAGCACTGACCGCAGGCGGCTACGTAGGGCGCGAGGACGCCGCCGCATTGGCTGACGGCTACCGCGAGCTGCGGCTATTGGAGCATCGCTGCCAGCTTTACCGCCTCCGCCGTACCCACACCCTGCCAAGCCGCGACTCTGAACTGCGACGCCTGGGCCGAGGCATCACTCGTGCCCCCGTAGACCCTGACGAACTTAAACGGGCCTTCACCACCATCCGCCGCCGCGTGCGGGCCCTGCACGAGGAGATCTACTACCGGCCCCTGCTGGGCGCCGTGGCCGACCTGTCCACCGATGAGATGCGTCTGACGCCTCAGGCTGCGCGTGAACGCCTATCCGCCACCGGTTATCTAGACCCCGACGGCGCCCTGCGCCACATCCAAGCGCTAACCGAGGGCGTCTCCAGAGCTGCGGCAATTCAGCGGCAGTTGCTGCCAGTCATGATTGGTTGGATTGGTGACGGCCCAGACCCCGATGCTGGGCTGCTGAACTTCCGCAACCTGTCAGAGACTGCAGGCCGTACCCACTGGTATCTGGGCATGCTGCGTGACTCGCCGGTGGCAGCTCGTCGCCTGGCCCGTGTGCTTTCGGGCGCTCGTTGGACCGTTGAGTTGCTGCGCGAACTCCCTGAGTCTATTGCCTGGCTGGATGACGATTCCGAACTGCGCGCCCGCCCTACCGGAGCTGTGGCCGAGGAAGTGGATCGGGTGCTGCGACGTCGCAGCCTCAGGGAACTGACCGACGCCAATTTGGAACAGACCGCTGTGGACGCGATTCAGGCAGTCATGGGCGTGCGCCAGCGTGAACTGGTGCGAGCCGCCCTGGCCGACTCCCTGGACGGTGTAGATATTGAACGCACTGGCCGGATCCTCAGCGATGCCACCGACGCAGCCCTGGAGGGAGCCCTCTGGGTGGCTACCGCCCTGGCTATCGCCGAGAGAGAAGGCGCCCAGGCCTTAGCTGGTGGCCGCGATAACCGCGGCGAGTGGCCAGGAGCTCTAGCCGAGCACGCCATCATCGCCATGGGGCGCTTAGGCGGCGGTGAGATCAGCTATGCCTCAGATGCCGACGTGCTCTTTGTGCACCGCCCTCTGCCAGACGCTGACCCGGACGCCGCCGCCCGTGAGGCCGAGGCTGTAGCCCGCCACACTATGCGGCTGCTGGGGCAGTGCCAGCCCCGCCCCTTAGAGGTGGACTGCGACCTGCGACCGGAGGGGCGCAATGGCGCTATCTCCCGCTCCTTTGACTCCTACCGGGACTACTACGCCAACTGGGCTTCTGTCTGGGAACGACACGCCTTGGTACGCGCCCGGTACGCTGCTGGCAGCCCGGCCCTGGGGGCAGAGTTCATGGCCTTGGTGGACTCGCTGCGTTGGCGCAGCGACGGCCTGAGCAGTGCGGAATTACGGGAAATTCGGCGTCTAAAGGCACGCATGGAGACCGAGCGCCTGCCCCGGGGCGTCCAGCCCGCCCACCATCTCAAACTCGGTCCCGGTGGGCTCAGCGACGTCGAATGGACGGTGCAGGTGCTCCAACTTGCCCACGGCGGTCAAGAACCTTCACTGCGTACACCCTCTACTACACGCGCCATGGCAGCAGCTACCGCCTGCGGCGTGCTGGAGGTGGACTCGGCAGAGCGGCTAGAGGAAGCCTGGACTTTGGCCGGGCGTATCCGCTCCGCCATCGTGCTAGGTACCGGCAGGACTACCGGGGCACGCGTGGATATCTTGCCCACAAACGCCCGAGACATGAAGCTGCTTGCATCCTTGCTGGGCGCCCCAGATGTGCAAACCCTGGAGGACCGCTACCGTCGTGCTGCTCGCCGCGCGCGAGTAATCGTGGAGAAGGTTCTATTGGACGGTGACGCTGGGCACCTGATCAGCGCGGCGCCATCAGCACTGCCACCCACGCCGGTGAAGGATCAGCCTCTGGTGAGCGCACAGCAAGCTCGGTTCCAGGCTCGCGGCAGTGCGCCAGTAGGCGCAGTTGTGCCCAAGCGTGCAGGAACGGCCCAAGAGGGGGCCATCCGGAAAACCGCAAGGCGTCCCGGTCGAGGTCTGGGACCTTACCCCTGGAGTTAAGCAAGCTCAGGCATTGGCTCAGTCATAGCGAGTTCTCTGTCCATAACCTCAGCCTGGCAGACTGGCTCCGTGAGACTCCTACTAGTTCGTCACGGACACACGGCTTCTAACGCAATCTCGGCGCTTGACACTGCCCTGCCCGGGGCGCCCTTGGATGAAACCGGCCAGGCCCAGGCACAGGCGCTGGTAACCACTCTGCGGGAGCAGGGGCTTTTAGAAGCAATCAACTCGCTTTGGGTCTCACCAGTGCTGCGGGCCCGCCAGAGCATCGCCCCACTGGAGCTCGCGCTCAGGCAGCAAGCGCAGGTCCGTGACGGCCTGCGGGAGGTGCTTGCTGGAGACCTGGAGATGGCCAATGACCCAGACTCCATCCGCTGCTGGGTGGATACCACCCGTTCATGGATGGTGGGGCGTACATATTGCCGCCTGCCCGGCTCACCCGAAAACGGCGCCCAGACGCTCGCGCGCTTCGACGACGTCGTGACGGAAGCCTGGCGGACCACCACCACAACTGACCCAAATGCCACTGCACTGCTGCTGGCCCATGGCACGATCCTGCGCCTCTGGACTTCCCGAAAGGCAGCAGCCGCACAGGGGGCAACCGCCGCGTGGATTGCCGAACATCCCATGGGCAACACTGCAATCACGGGTGTAGAAGGTGACCCGGAGCGCGGTTGGCGCTTAGCTGGGTGGAACAACGGTGAATGGGTGCCCCAGCCCTGAATGGTGCCCAGCGTTGACTGGGGGAGCGCGGCCAGCAGCGGTGCTTAAAGCACAGAAGACAAGAATGCCTTGGTCCGCTCCTGCTGCGGGTGATCAATCACCTCAGCCGGAGCACCCGCCTCGCAAACCAGGCCGTCATCCATAAAGACCAAGGCGTCCGCAACCTCACGCGCGAAGCCAATCTCATGGGTCACAACGATCATGGTCATTCCGGAAGCCGCAAGGTCCTTCATCACCTGTAGCACCTCACCCACCAACTCGGGGTCCAGAGCAGAAGTGGGCTCGTCAAAGAGCATGATCTCCGGGTTCATGGCCAGGGCGCGGGCAATCGCCACCCGCTGCTGCTGCCCACCGGAGAGCTGCGCGGGGTAATGGTCCAGGCGATCCGCTAAGCCCACGCGAGTGAGTTGCTCGGTGGCTATCTGCTTGGCCTCGGCCTTAGAACGGCCCAGTACCTGAACTTGAGCCTCCATCACATTGCCCAGAGCAGTCATATGGGGGAACAGGTTAAAGCGCTGGAAGACCATGCCAATCCGGCTGCGCTGTTTAGCCTTGACTTTGTTCGGCAGATCGTGGAGCACTACTTTGCCGTCCGCCTTGATCTCCTCGCGCATGCCCATGAGTTCGCCGTCCACATAGACCCGTCCCGCTGAGATGGTCTCCATTTCGTTCACACAACGCAGCAGAGTGGACTTACCGGAGCCGGAAGGGCCAATGATGCAGCAAACCTCGCCTTTGGCGATCTCTAGGTCCACGCCTTTGAGGACATGCAGGTCTCCAAAGAGCTTGTGCACCCCTTTGATCTGGACCATTGGACTGCCGGCAGAATTGTTCTGGGTTTTCTTGCTCATGGGGTGTACTCGATCATTGGGTCCGTTTTGGTGGTGCCGGCATCCAGGATGGCCTGCTGCCGCTGGGACATGCCGCGCCGAGCCCGGTTGCTGCGAGAGGAACCGCCCTCAAAGCCACGCCCGTAATAGCGCTCCAGGTAGTGCTGGCCGATCATCAGGATCGTGGTGATAACCAGATACCAGATGGAGGCGACTAGCAGTAACGGAATTGGCTGGAAGGTGCGGGAGCCTTCCTGGCTAGCCACGAAGGTCAACTCCAGTGACACGGGAACAGCTGTGACCAGCGACGTCGTCTTGAGCATGGAAATGGTCTCGTTGCCAGTAGGCGGCACAATCACGCGCATGGCCTGTGGCATGACCACGCGGCGAAGGATTTGGCCGTTGCTCATGCCCAGGGCGCTGGCGGCTTCACGTTGCCCTGGGTCCACTGAGTTCAGGCCGGACCGGACAATCTCCGAGAGGTAGGCGCCCTCGTTTAGTCCCAGTCCCACGATGGCGCATACCGCCCCGGTGAAGAGCTCCCTGGTCTCAAACACGAAGAACTCTGGCCCAAAAGGCACGCCGAGGCTCAAGCGGGTGTACAAGGCGGGAAGTAGACCCCAAAACACCAGCTGGGTGTAGATGGGGGTGCCGCGAAAGAACCAGACATAGGCATAGGCCACACCCCGCAGGATAGGGTTTTCGCTCTGCCGCATGACAGCGGTAAGCACCGCCAAGACGATCCCGATGAACATCGCGCAAATCGTCAGAATTAGAGTCCAGCCGACAGACTGGATGATCAGGTCGTAGCGCAGATAGAAGACCACCAAGTCCCAACGGAGCTTCTCGTTGGTGACCAGACCGTGAATCAGCATGGCCGCAAGCAGCGCCACCACCGCAGCTGACAGCCAGCGCCCCGGATGGGGCACTGGGCGCAAGTGGTTCAGGGTGAGTCCGCTGTTGGGATCGGAGCCCGAGCTCGGTTTAGCTTGCTTTTGCATTTGCCTTCCTTACCGCAGACGTGGCTGGGGCGCCGCCCGCACCGGCGACGCCCCAGAATAGGCTCAGAGCTGGGGGTTGATCTCAGCAGTTTCCAGAGCCTGAGACTCGTCGATACCCCAAGTCTTGAGAATCTCTTTCCAGATGCCCTGGTCCATGAGGTACTGGATGGCTTTCTGTACGGCGTCGGCTGTGGCCTGGTCAGCAGAGGCGACGACGACGCCCTGAGGCTCGGAAGCCATGACCTCACCCACGGTCTCTACCTGGCCACCGGTCTGAATCTGGGCGTAGCCAGCTACGGTGGAGTCAGAGAAGGTCGCGTCAATGGCTCCACCAGCCAGGGCGGTAGCCGCGTCTGAGTGAGCGGCGTAGGACTTGATATCGATGGCCTTGTGCCCCGTGGACTGGCAGCCCTTACTGTAGCCCTGGAGGGCCTCCTCTTGGGCGGTGCCGGTCTGCACGCCAATCGTTAGGCCACACAGGTTGATCGTGTCCGATACGTCAAGCTTCTTAGGGTTGCCTTTGGCAACATTGAACTGGGAACCAACGTTGATGTAGGACACCAGCGTGGCGGATTCCTCGCGTTCCTTGGTGATTGTGAAGGAGGAAATGCCCAGGTCGTACTTGGTGCCGACGGCGGGGATGATCGAGTCGAACTCGGCGGTGGTGACCTCCACCTCTAGGCCCAAGACCTTGCCGAGTGCCTTGGCGAAGTCGACGTCGTAACCCACGGCCTTGCCAGCAGGGTCGAGGAACTCGGCAGGGGCATAGTCGGTAGACGCGCCAATGCTCAGCTTGCCGTCAGACTTAACCGAGTCAGGCAACAGGGCGGAGATGTCCTTCTGTTCGGTGACTTTGGAATTGTCATAGACGGGGATGGCCACGGCGGAGGCGCCAGCTGAGGCGCCAGACTTCTTTTCCAAGTCAGAGGCACTGGTGCAGGCGGACAGGGCGAGCGCCGCAGCGGTCAGGCCGATGAGGACTGTAGGTATGCGCTTCATTAGGTGCTCCTGTGGTCGAGGGTGCCGTCGGTGATTCCGATCGGCTCTGCGGAAACCATAGCCGAGGTCATGCATAAATATGCAGGTTGCTGGGTGTTTTCAAACTGTTGTCATGAACACACGTGGTCCCGACCACTACAGAAGTGGACCGGGACCACGTGAAGCCAGCGGCACATTGAGGTGCCAGGCTCAGATGTCGTAGTACATCTCGAACTCATAGGGGTGCGGACGCATACGCATAGGCGCTACCTCATTGTCCCGCTTGTACTGAATCCAAGTCTCGATCAGATCCGGAGTGAATACTCCGCCCTCGGTCAGGTAGTCGTGGTCCGCCTCCAGGCAGTCCAAGGCGGCCTCAAGATCGTGGGGCAGTTTCTCGATGTCGTGGTACTCCTCAGGCGCCAGTTCGTAAAGGTCTTTGTCGATGGGCTCGCGCGGCTCGATTCGGTTCTTGATGCCATCGATGCCAGCCATCAGCACGGCGGAGAAGGTCAGGTACGGGTTGGACGAAGGGTCGGGCACGCGGTACTCCACCCGCTTGGCCTTAGCAGAGGTCCCAGTGACCGGGATCCGGATGCAGGCGGAGCGGTTGCGGGCCGAATACACCAAGTTCACCGGAGCCTCAAAACCAGGCACTAGACGTCTGTAAGAGTTCACCGATGGGTTGGTAAAGGCCAACAGACTGGGGGCGTGCTTCAAAATGCCGCCGATGTACCAGCGCGCCAGGTCAGAGAGCTGGCCGTAGCCGCGCTCGTCATAGAACAACGGCTTCCCGTCCTTCCACAGGGAGTGGTGGGTGTGCATGCCGGAGCCTGCCTCACCGAAAATCGGTTTGGGCATGAAAGTCGCGGTCTTGCCCTGGCGCCAGGCCTCGTTCTTGACGATGTACTTGAACTTCATCATGTCGTCGCCCGCAGCCAGCAGAGAGGCGAAACGATAGTTGATCTCTTGCTGCCCACCGGTGCCAACCTCGTGGTGGGCGCGCTCGATTTTCAGTCCGGCCTCCAAGCAGCTGCGCACCATGGCGTCGCGGATGTCAGCCATCTGGTCATTGGGGGAGACGGGGAAGTATCCGCCCCGGAATGAGGTCTTGTAGCCCTTGTTGCCGCCCTCCTCTGGGCGAGCGGTGTTCCAAGCTGCCTCAACCGAATCAATGGCGTAGCGCGTGGAGGAGGGGGTGGTCTCGTACTGAATCGAGTCGAAGAGGTAGAACTCCGCCTCAGCGCCGATATAACAGGTGTCCGCGATGCCAGTGGAGCGCAGGTAGGCCTCCGCCTTAGCTGCAATTGAGCGCGGGTCGCGGGAGAACACCTCGTCTGTGAAGGGGTCCACGATCGAGAAGTTGATGATGAGGGTCTTCTCTTTGCGGAAGGGGTCCAGGTAGGCAGTGCTTACGTCCGGGATGAGTTTCATGTCGGACTCGTGGATTGCAGTGAAACCGCGAATTGAGGAGCCGTCAAACATAAGTCCATCGACCAGGGCGTCTTCCCGGAAAGCAGCGGCAGGAATGGTGAAGTGCTGCATTACACCAGGCAGATCACAGAAGCGGACGTCAATCAGCTGAACACCTTCTCTGTCGATGAACTCCAGCGCCTCGCTTGCATCCTTGAACATAGGTTTCTGCCCTCCGTACAACTTCGTCCTACCGGGATGGTCGGCTGCTCCCAGGTTAGTGGGAAAGGCATGACACCCCAGTGCCAGACATGTGTCCGCGATGTTTCCCGGCGTTAGAAAGAAGTGTGGCGCCTCCAGGCCGGCCTGGAGGCGCCACACCAACGGTCTAGGCAGCTCAGCGGCCGCGCAGAGCCCGATGATCTGGACGCACCTTGCTCGGGTCTATGCCCTTAGGGATGGGCAGGCCCTTGGAGTTTAGGGAAGTCAGGCGCTTAGATACCTCAGCCACCTCGGTGTCAGTAAGAGAGGTCGGCTTGGTGGGCAGTTTGCGCATGGTGCGTTCTAGGTCGATCAGGCGGGTCTGGCCTTCTTTAGGGCCAACGAAGATCGTGTGCACCGGGACGTTACGCAGAATGCGCTTAATTTTACGCGCCTCATCCTCAGTGCTGCGGCGTATGCGGTTGACTGGTCCCTCCGCGATCAGCACGACGCCGGGGCGGCCAACTGCCCGCCAGATCACGTCCTGCGTCTTGGGGTCGATAAAGGCCGGATTCTGTTCGATATTCCAGCCTCGTCTGATCTGGTCCAAGACTGCCTTCGCAGCACCGGGAGCGTTCTCAATCTGGGAGTAGGAGGCGCGGCGCACAGCCCAGGACAGCAGGGCCATATCTGCCACCAGGGCAATCATGAGCAGCAGGAACAGCCAGTACCACAGCGGCTGACTGGTGATCACAGACAGCAGAACCGCCAGAATGACGCTCCCTGCCAGGATCCCCAGGAGGGCCCAGCCGATCCAGGGGTAGGTGCGCTTGGAGATGGTGTAGGAGTCCTTCAGGTTGGACGCCAAGCGCGCGACTCGGTTCTTCTTCTTGGGGGCGGGGGCCTCAGTCTTGCTCACATGGCTCAGAATAGACGACTGCGCTGAAGTGCCTGATCTGGGCATCTCATTGGGGGCGCATGCCGATCGATTGGATCAGCACAGCAGCCTCCTGGCGGGCAGTGCTTGACGCTGCCGTCTCCTCCATGCCTGCAGGGATGGGACGGCCTTTGGCACGCATAGCCCGACCCCAAAGCATGCCGGAACGGTAGGAGGAACGAACCATAGGACCGCTCATAACCGCTGGAATACCAGCCTCCTCAGCTAGCTGAGCTAGCTCAATGAACTCCTCGGGCTTTACCCATCGAGCAATCGGGTGGTGCAACTTGGAAGGACGCATGTACTGCGTAATAGTCAGAATGTCGCAGCCAGCAGAGACTAGATCCTTGATCGCTGTCTCCACCTCGTCCCGTGTCTCGCCCATCCCCAGGATCAGGTTGGACTTCGTGAGCACCCCAGCGTCGGCCACCCGCCGCAGCACGCCCAAGGAGCGGTCGTAGGAGAAGGCCGGGCGGATCTTCTTAAAGATTCGCGGGACAGTCTCCAGGTTGTGGGCGTAAACCTCTGGGGCGGAGGAGATGACCTCATCGATGGCAGCGGCGTCGCCCTTGAAATCTGGTACCAGCAGCTCTATCCCACAGCCGGGCGCTTGCAGGTGCACTTGGCGGGCAGTTTCGGCGTAGAGCCAGGCGCCGCCGTCGGATAGATCGTCCCGGGCCACGCCGGTGACGGTGGCATAGCGCAACTGCATCTCCGCCACAGATGCAGCCACGCGGCGGGGCTCATCCTCGTCGTACTCCGTGGGGCGGCCAGTGGCGATATCACAGAAGTCGCAGCGGCGGGTGCAGATCTCACCGGCGATCAGGAAGGAGGCCTCGCGGTCGTTCCAGCACTCGTAGATATTGGGGCAGTTCGCTTCCGCACAGACCGTGTGCAGTTGCTTCTGGCGTACCAGGCCGCGCACCTGCTCATAGGTATCAGTGACGACAGCGCGGGTTTTGAGCCAGGACGGCTTGGACTCGATGGGGGTCTCGGCGTTGCGGGCCTCCACGCGCAGTAGGCGGCGGCTCTCTGATGTGACGGCGTCGGTCACGGGCATCCCTCCATGGTCTGACCCCACCCAGGTGCTGTCCCTGCGTGGCTTTGGCACGAGTCTAGGCCTCAAACAAAGCAGTCTGGGACTGAAGGCCCAGGCAGGCGGGTAGCGGCTACGTGGCCTCAGCCACTATCGGCTGCAAATGCATCTCCAGGGCCGCCAGCAACTGTGGGGCCAGGCCAAGCACTGATAGCTCTCTCCCAGTTTCCACCGCCAGCGAGGTCACCCCCGCATCAGCAATGCCACAAGGAATAATCCGCTCCAGGGAGAAAACCTCTAAGTCCGGGCAAATATTCAGACCGATCCCGTGCATGGTCACACCGCGCGCCACCCGCACGCCCAGCGCACAGACTTTCCGCTCAGGGAGCTGCTCGCCGGTTGGCGCAAGCTTGGGAGGAACCCAAACCCCAGAACGTCCATCCACCCGCATGGTCTCTAGGCCCAAGGAGTCACAGAATGCCATTACTGCCGCCTCCAGTGCCCGCACATAGGCGATCACGTCCAGAGGTGGGCGCAACCGCAGGATCGGGTAGACAGTGAGTTGACCGGGGCCGTGCCAGGTGGTCTTCCCCCCACGGTCCACCTCCACCACCGGAATATGCCCCGGCTCCACAAAGCTGCCCTCCGGTCGCTCCCGGGAACGGGCCCGGCGGCCCACCGTGTAAACCGGCTCATGCTCTAAGGCGATCAGAGTGGCTGGGCGCGTACCTGCCACCACCTCGGAGTGCACCAGGGCTTGCAGTTCCCGGCCTGCGGCATAAGAAACTAGTTCCCGTCCTAGCCGGTGCAACAAGTAATCCACAGGCTCAGCCTAGGCCCCGCGCAGCAGCTAGTTATCCACAGATTTTGGTGCCGCCCGCTCCAGGCCCACTTAGCGTTCCACTATGGAGATATGAACAAAGGCACTGCAGCAGGCATCGCATCGCTGACCCTCGAGCAGGAAGCTGCCCTTGAGGAGCTGGGGTACGTAATCAGCGAGCCAGCAGGCGTAGAAGAGCACTCGCCTCTGAGAGCTTTAGCTCCCGACGGGGAGTCAGTGCTGCTTCGTCTCGTGCAGTTGCCCAAAGGCGCAGACCGGGTGGCTTTGCTGCGTCGCCTCGCTGAGTTAAGGCGGCTGCGACACCCAGGATTGGCACGCCTCTTGAACCTTCATGAGCTTCCGGGCGGGGCCGTGGCCGTCTGCTGGCAGCAGGTTGAGGGGGTTGACCTGGCGATTTTGCTGGGTGCCCGCGGCCGTTTGCGTCGCGATGAGGCCGCCCAGCTCCTAGTCGATCTCGGGACGGCTCTGGCACACCTACACGAACAAGGGCTTGCCCATGGCGATGTCTCCGCAGCCAATACGGTGATTACCCCACAGGGGCATGCGGTGCTAATTGACCTCCTGGGGGAGCCCCAAGAGACTGGCACGGCGCCCTTCGCCGCTCCCGAACGCAGTGCTGGCGTGGCCCCGACTGCAGCCAGTGATGTGCGCGCGCTCGCAGCTCTCGTGGAACAAGCTGTGGCCGCCCAGCGCACGGCACTTGGACATCTGGTCCTGCTGGAAGATGCGCTGAGCGATGACCCGGCTGAGCGGCCGACGGCCCGTGCCTTAGCGGAGCGGGCGCCGCGTCTGGCGGCCCCGGTGCCCATTGAACTGCCGGAGGAAGCAGGCCTGGCGGCAGGGCTACTGCGAGCCTGCGTGCAGTCTCCCACCCGGCGGCGGGCAGGGCGCCGCTGGAGGCCGCGCTTTCGCAAAGGTACTCCCCGTCTGGCAGTCGGGCCTGGTAACAGGAGACCGGCTGAAGCTGGCCCTAAGGCACAGCAGAAAGCTTGGGCGCGGGGGACAGCGGAGGGGCCGCCCGGAAGGCGACGCCGGGGCGCGCATTGCGCCAAGGTCCGTCAGCATGGCAGGGCTAAAGGGATGCGCACTGCCTTCGCAGTGTTTGCTTTGGTGCTCGCTATTGGGGGCGCGCAGTGGCTTCGCTGGCCTTTGGGTCAGCCTTCCGGTGAACTTGCCGCCGCAGCGCCAGCAGTGGCCGAGCTAAGCGCGCCTGCTCCGGCGTCCACCACTGCTAGCACGGCGGAGGCGGTCGCCTCTGAGCTGATATCAGTGGTGTTGGGGCTGGTGCGAGTTCGCGATGCCGCCGTGGAATCTGGTGACGCCGCCGCACTCGCGGCCACTAGCGTCGCTGGCTCACCCGCGGCACAGTCTGACGAGGCGCTTTTGCGGCAGTTGCAAGAGAGCGGGGAAACGGTTTCCGGTCTGCGCACCGAACTCCAAAATGTCAGTGAAGTGCCTTTAACCGGCCTGACCTTAAGTACAGTGCCGCCGGATGGAGCACGGGCAGTGCGAGCCACTCTGCGACAACCGGCCTGTACGCGCTCTGGTGCCGACGGAAGTCGGGTGGTTCCTGCACGGCCTGCGAGGAAGGTAGTGCTGGTGCTAGTTCCCGGACCTTGGCGCGTACAAGAAGTCCTTGCCGGGGAGTAACACCTTTCAGGCCTCAGTGCTGACCGGGCTAGGTCAGTGGAGCAGCATGCTTGAGGGGCCGCACCCAAACGGGTACGACCCCTCAAAGCTCGCTAATGCGGCGTTATCGGCTCAGGAACTCACAGACCGAGTTCGCCGCCAAAGTCGCCGTCCTCAAGCCGCTTCTTGACGGTCATGAGGTAGCGGGCAGCGTCAGCGCCGTCGACCAGACGGTGGTCGTAGGACAGCGCCAGGTAGCAGACGGAACGGATGGCGATGACCTCGTTGCCGTCAGCGTCCTTGATAACGCGGGGCTGCTTGACGATCGTGCCCAAGCCCAGGATTGCGACCTCAGGCTGGTTGATGATCGGGGTGTCAAACAGGGCGCCACCGGAACCGGTGTTGGTGATGGTGAAGGTAGAGCCAGACAGCTCGTCTGGGTTCACCTGGTTGTCACGGGTGCGTGCAGCTAGGTCATTGATGCGCTTGGCCAGGCCGGGAATGTTCAGATCCCCGGCGTGCTTAACCACCGGCACCAGCAGACCACGCGGCGTGTCTACGGCAATACCAACATGCTCGACATCGTGGTAGGTGACCTCTTTGCCGTTGATCGAGGCGTTGAGCTTCGGGTGAGCCTTAAGGGCCTCGGTGGCCGCCTGTACGAAGAAGGGCAAGAAAGTCAGCTTGGTGCCATTCTTGGCCAGGAAGGCGTCCTTGGCGCGGGCGCGCAGGGCGGCAACGCGGGTGACGTCCACCTCTACCACGGTGGTGAGCTGTGCAGAGGTCTGCAAGGAGTCAATCATGCGCTCGGAGATCACCTGACGCAGGCGGCTCATCTTCTGCGTGGTGCCGCGCAATTCGGTGTCTACAGCCGGAGCGGCTTTAGCTGGTGCTGCCGGAGCGACAGGTGCCGCAGCCGCCGGTGAAGCTGTGGCAGCAGCAGCCGCGGCGGCAGCAGCCTCCTCTACATCCTGCTTGCGAATGCGGCCACCAACGCCGGTGCCTTTGAGCGTGGTCAGGTCTACGCCCTTGTCCCTGGCGAGCTTGCGCACGATCGGGGTTACGTAGGCGGCTGCAGCGACGGCAGCGGCAGATGGGGCCTCAGCAGCCGGAGCGGCGTGAGAGGTCGGCGCCGGGGCCTCAGCGGGCGCAGGGGCCGCGGTCGCCTCTGGGGCAGCGGTAGGAACTGCAGCCGGAGCCGGAGTAGCCGGTGCAGCGGCGACTGGTGCGCCAGCGGCGTCGCCAATGATGGCTAGCACCGTACCAACCTCTACGGTCTCGTCTTCGGCGACGCGGATTTCCAAAATGGTGCCGGCGGCGGGGGAGGGGACCTCGGTGTCTACCTTGTCGGTGGCGACCTCCAGCAGAGGCTCGTCGACGGCGACGGTGTCGCCCACGGCCTTGAGCCAGGAGGAGACGGTGCCCTCGGTAACAGACTCGCCCAGAGCGGGCATTTTCACCTCAGTGCCAGTCACCGGGCCCGCAGGTGCGGCAGGAGACACCGGGGTGGGCTCGGCAGCTGCAGGCTCTGGCACGGGGGCTGCGACCTCGGCCGGTGCAGCCGGGGCTGGAACGGAACCAGCTTCAGCGGGGTCACCGATAACCGCCAGAATGGTGCCGACCTCTACGGTTTCGTCTTCGGCGACGCGGATTTCCAAAATGGTGCCGGCGGCGGGGGAGGGGACCTCGGTGTCTACCTTGTCGGTGGCGACCTCCAGCAGAGGCTCGTCGACGGCGACGGTGTCGCCCACGGCCTTGAGCCAGGAGGAGACGGTGCCCTCGGTAACAGACTCGCCCAGAGCGGGCATCAACACGTTCTCAGACATAAAACAACGCTTTCTTTCTTGTGAGTCTTTGGTCAGCCGTGATTGTGCAGCGGCTTGCCGGCAAGCGCCAAGGCGGCCTCACCGAGAGTCTCATTCTGGGTCGGGTGGGCGTGCACCAGGGAGGCGACGTCATTGGCATCTGCCTCCCAGGAGACCATGAGCTGGCCCTCGCCAACCTGCTCACCCATGCGGGTGCCGATGGCGTGGAAGCCGACGATTGGGCCGTCCTTGAGGGCCACTAGTTTAACGAAGCCGGTGGTGCCCAGGATCTGGCTCTTGGCGTTGCCAGCCACATTGAACTCAGAAGTGGTGATGTTGTCAGCGCCATGGAGTTCCTTGGCCTTGGCTTCGGTAAGACCGACAGAGGCGATCTCCGGCTCGCAGAAGGTGACCTTGGGGACGAGCACGTCGTCAACCGGAGTGGGGTTCAGACCGGCGATCTTCTCCGCCACCACAATGCCCTGGGCAAAGCCCCGGTGTGCCAACTGCACGCCGGGGACGATGTCGCCAACAGCCCAGATGCCTTCCACATTGGTGCGGCCGTACTCGTCAGCCAGGACGAAGCCCCGGTCCATAGCAATCCCGGCCTCCTCATAGCCCAGGTTCGCAGTGACCGGGCCACGGCCGACGGCGATAAGCAGCACCTCAGCCTCGAGGGTGCTGCCGTCCTTGGTGTGCACGGTGACGCCGCCGTCGTGGCGGTCTACATGGTCAAACATGGTGTTGGTCTTGAAAGCAATCTTGCGCTTGCGGAAGACTCGCTCCAACTGTTTGGAAATGGCCTCGTCCTCATTGGGTACCAAGCGTGGCAGGCCCTCCACGATGGTCACCTGGCAGCCCATGGAGGCCCAGGCAGAAGCAAACTCGACGCCGATCACGCCACCGCCCAGGATCACTACAGAGGCGGGCACGCGGTCGAGTTCCAGGGCTTCCTCGCTGGTGATAACGGGGCCAGAAATCTCCTGACCGATGGTCTTGGAACAAGAACCGGAGGCCAGTACGACGTTCTTTCCGGTATACCGCTTACCGTCCACCTCGACGGTGTCCTTGGCTACCAGCTTGCCCCAGCCTTGCACGAAGTCGATGCCGCGCGAGGAAACCAAGCCCTGCAGTCCCTTGTACATGCGGGTGATGATGCCGTCCTTATAGGCCTGAACCGCGGGCATGTCGATCCCCTCAAAGGCCGCCTTGATGCCCAGGGTGGAAGCTTCACGGACGGCATCGGCGGTTTCCGCGGCATGCAGCAGCGCCTTGGTGGGGACGCAGCCGCGGTGCAGGCAGGTGCCACCAATCTTGTCTCCTTCGACCAGGGCGACCTTTAGGCCAAGCTGGGCGCCGCGCAGGGCTGCGGCATAGCCGCCGGACCCTGCTCCCAGGATGACCATGTCGTACACGGGTTCAGTCACTGAAAACTCCTCGGGTGTAGATTTCCGGCCCCCAGCGGGTCGGCTCAGCACAGGCTCATTGTTTCACTCAGGCTGCGAGTTAGGGGCCGATCCATGGGTGAGAGGGGGACTACAGTCCCTCTTGCTGTATGAGATCTGCCACTCTGAATGTGTTGTGAGGTGCTTGGTGAGCCGACCCCGAGGGGGTGCCGCTCAACTTGCCTGCGCCGATTTGCAGCAGTCCTCAAGTAGACCCAACAAAGTTGCTACCCCGGCGCCCGTGCCACCCGTGCTGGTCAGACCCCAAGCAGCGCCGTCATTGAAAGCTGGGCCTGCTACATCTAGGTGTGCCCAATCTGTCTGGCCCACGAACTCCCGCAGGAACAAGCCCGCCACCAGCATCCCGCCCCAGCGCGAACCCACGGCGGAATTGCGCAGATCGGCGTAGGGAGAGTCCAGTTTGGAACGCAGGTCCTCAGGCAGTGGCATAGGCCAGGCCGCTTCACCGGCAGCCTGGGCACAAGCCACTACGCGGTCCCGGAGTGACGGCGTGCCCATAACCCCAGTGACCCGCTCGCCCAGGGCAACCAGTTGCGCACCCGTAAGCGTGGCGACGTCCAGCACCATGCTCGGGGACTCGGTGACCGCCTGGGCCAAGGCGTCAGCCATCACCAGGCGTCCCTCCGCATCAGTGTTGGTGATCTCCACAGTGGTGCCATTGACCATGGTGACGATGTCGCTGGGGCGCTGGGCGCTGGAGCCCGGCATATTTTCCGCCAGGGCCAGCCAAGCGGTCACCTTGATCGGCAATTCCAGGCGTGCGGCCGCCCGCACCACCGCGAGGACTGTGGCAGCGCCAGCCATGTCAGATTTCATCTCCGGCATAGAGGCAGGGGGCTTGAGGGACAGACCACCGGAGTCGAAGGTGACGCCTTTGCCAATCAACGCCACGTGCGGGGTGGTGGCATCTGCCTCTGGCGGCACCCAGGCCATACGCACTAGCCGCGGTGGCGTGGGAGAGCCCTGGCCCACACCCACGATCCCGCCAAAGCCTTCAGCTGCCAACTGCGCCTCGTCGCGGATCAGGACTTCGAGGTTTTCCGCCTGGCTCATATCCGCGGCGCGCTGCGCGAAGGTCACAGGGTTCAGGCGGTTTGGGGGTTCATTGACCAGGTCGCGGGTTAGGGCGACGGCGTCTGCCACCACTTGGGCACGCTTCAAGCTGCTCTCGCCGGTAGCCGTGTTGGCCAGAGGACTGAGCACGGTGGCTTTTGCAAGCGGGGCCTTTGCGGGCTTTGAGGCACCAGTCCAGGTGTAGCCACCGAGCAAGGCACCCTCGAGCACGGCCCCTAGGGCCTTGGCAGTGTCTGTAGGCAGCACTAGGCAAGCATCTTGGCAGCCGGTGAGCGCACGGACGCCGCGCCCGGCCAGACGGCGCAGCACCTGGTCGCGAGTTGTTCCCAGCGCGGCGACGTCGCGGCACGGGTCCTGGGCCCGGTCCCAGTCGGAGCCAGCACCCACCACCAGCACGGAGCCGTCAATGCGGCCGCTTTCTGGCAGCAAGGCAGTTGCAGGTAGGCGCAGCACTTCATCAGTGCTGGCCCGGAAACCTAGGCGCGCCAGGAGCTTGCCGGCCTCGGCGGCGTCGAGCCCCGGAAAACCAGCCTCGGGTAGCAGCAGCACCGGGGCGGCCTCGGGGGCCTGAGCAGGCGCAGCCGCCAGGATGATCACTTCGGCAGAGAGGACGGAGTCTTGGTCTGAGGTCATTGCAATCGCAGTCACCCGGCGAATGGTAGCCTCAGCATCTGGTCCGCGTTGCCCTAGCGCGAGCTAAAGCAGGCCCTGTTCCTCACGTACTCAGCGCGAGCACTAAACCGGAGGCACCAGAACATGACAGAGGGACCTAAGGTCTCCACGGTGGCGGATAACCGGCGCCCGGCGCACGGATGGAGCCGCATCCTGGTGGGCGTCTACGCGGTGTTTGGACTTGTGATCACGGGGCCTGCGCTGGTTTCCCTGATTCGTTTCCCAGAGCGTTCCGCAGTGGTGGGGGCCTTGGACCTCATTGGGGGCCTGCTCTACCTGTTGCTGGCTGTTTGCCTGGCCCATAACGGACGCCGCATGCGGATGATCGGCTGGATGACGCTTTCAGCGCTGCTGACTACGGCACTCCTTATCGGTCTGCTGACGCTTGCCGGTATTTCACCTGAGCTTAAAGACAGTGTGTGGTCAGTGGGTGGTCGTCCGCGTGGTTACCTGCCCCTGTTACTTCCGGTGGTTGCCGGAGTGTGGATGTGGCTAAGTGACCCCCGCCGGATCGTGGCCAACGCTGAGCGTATGACCGATCTTTCGGACAGTTTGGCTGAGCGCCGCACCAAAGGGCGCTGAGCTTTTAGTGACTCCGCTGCCGCCACCACTCTCGGGTACGTGAACCAAAGGAACTGCGGGCTTGTGCAGTCTCCAAGGCCTGCCGCTGCTGTTGGTAGAGGCGCTGTACCAGTGAGTCCTTGGTGATCCAACCAACCAACTCAAGCTCTCCCGTGGGCAGAGTTCTAGTGACGGGCAATGCATCTAGCCGGGCTTCTACCATCTTGGCCAGCACCTGTGAGCTGCCAGCCATGAGATCCACGTGCTCACCCGCCAATAGCAGCGAAGTCACCGGTCTGCCGCTACCGCCTTGGAGGGCAGCCACGGCAAGCCCCGTGGCCGAGATACAGCCTAGTAGCTGGCCCAGACTCCGAGCCTCCTCAGGTCGCTGGAGCGTATTAGCTAGACCTGACTGTCCCAATGCGCTTATGTCGGTGGCTGGGGGAGGCGCAATCTTGGCCTCTCCGGCGACAACTGGCAGGCAGCCCGCGCCGGTGCGAGACAGCGCTCGAGCAGTCTCAGCCAGAGTGCTTAATTCATCCAATACGGCAGGCGGGCGGCTCATTAGACGCCAGGCGCGGGTGCGGCCCATCAGGGTGGAGGCCACCGGGTCTTCGACGTCGTCGCCACGACGGCGCAATTCCTCGGTGTAGATCGTCGTACGGGTCAGAAACCGACTGGTCACAGTTGCCAGCGCGATCGCGAGCATAAGGGGCAACAACAAGCTGTACTGGCGGGTCATCTCCACGATCAGCACCACGCCGGTGATCGGTGCGCGAGCTGATCCCGTGAACACCGCTCCCATACCAACTACGCCAAAGACCGCCACCTTGGTCGCTTCACCAGGGGCTAGCACCGTTCCCAGGTACGCGCCCAGCAGGTCGCCAATGAACAGTGAGGGAGCAAAGACGCCGCCCTGGAAGCCCAATGCCAAGGTCGCTGAAGTAGCCAGAATCTTCGCCAGCAGGAGCCCCAGAAGAACGATGGCCCCGTAACGGGCGTCCAGCGCCCGATCTAAAACCGCGCCAGACTCGCCGTACATCTCTGGCACCAAGAGCAGCAGGCCCGCCAGCGGCAGAGCTCCCAGCAATGGCAGCGCCCAGTCCGGTCCAGCCCAAAGCCTGCGCACCAGGAAACGCAGCACCACCGTGGCCCGCGTAAACAAGGTACCGACCACACCACCCAGGACTCCAAGCAGCGCCACCCAACCGAGTTCTAGGTCATCGCTGAGGGTTAGGAAAGGCAAGGACAGGGACAGGGAAGTGCCCAAGAGATGGTGGGAAACCACGGTTGAGGCCACACAGGACACCACCACATAACCAAAAGTTTCCGCCGTGAAGTCCAGAAGAATGACCTCCAGGGCAAAGAAAGCACCAGCCAAAGGAGCATCAAAGGCTGAGGCAATTCCCGCAGCCGTACCGGCTGCGGCCAACACTCGGATCCAGCGTGGAGGTATCCCGAGGCTGCCGCCAACCTTGGAGCCTAAGGCAGCACCTAGCTCAGAGATCGGTCCTTCTGGGCCAACTGAACCACCCGCACCAATGGTCAGCGCAGAGGCAGCGGTGGTGGCTACTGCCGGTGTCAGCCGCATGGTGCCATCCCCATGACGGGAGGACCACATGACCCCGGAGACCCCATGACCGGTGGCGGTACGCCCCAGCAAACGCATTAAAGCGGCTATCAGCAGTGCAGATACCAGCAGGCCCGGTAGCACGAACCAGCGCCCAGTGGCATGCAAAAGACCAACAGACGGCCCCATGGAAAGGGTGTAGTCCTTGGCCCCTGAGAGCAGTTCCGTCCAAGCGTCGATGCCTAGCCTGAAGGCCACGGCCGCCAGCCCGGAAAGCACACCTACCGCCAGCGCCAGGACGATCATCCCGGAGCGGTGGTGGCGGAAGAATGCGAGCAGCATGGCCCGCAGTGTCTTCATTTGCCCAGGTTCTCCACGACGACCGGAGTGAGATCCTCATCGGCTGGGGTGATGCCCCACACCTGGCTGTAGAAGCTCAGCTCAGCCTCCATGGAACGGCGAATATTGGCTGCCAGGCGGAAGCCATGCCCCTCACCGTGGAAGATCTCCAGCGCCACCGGCAAGCCCTTGTCTCGAACGGCCTCGAACATCGCGGTGGCCTGCTCCGCTGGGACGATCGGGTCTTCTGAGCCCTGCAGCATAAGCAGGGGGGCATGGATCTGCTCTACGTGATGCAGCGGGCTGCGTTCGGCGAGCACGGGATCATCCAGGCCTTCGGCTCCCACCAAGGTCTGTACGTAGCGCGACTCGAATTTGTGAGTCGTGCGAGCCAGCAGACTTAGGTCAGTGACGCCGTAACGCGAGGTGGCGGCGGAGAATAGCTCCGTGCGGCTCAAAGCACTGAGCACCGTGAATCCGCCAGCAGATGACCCGCGAATAGCCACCCGCTTGGGGTCCACCAGGCCTTGCGCAATCAGGTGGCGAGCCCCGTCAGCGCAGTCCTCGGCGTCGATAATGCCCCAGTTGCCGTCAAGTTCCTTGCGGTACTGGGAGCCGTAACCAGTCGAGCCGCGATAGTTGACATCGAGCACGGCAAAGCCGCGGGTGGTCCAGTACTGGATACCCAGGTCGTAACCAGGGCGGGCGTTGGCGGTGGGGCCACCGTGGACATTGACCACCAGGGGCGGCAATTCGCCGTCGGGCCCCTCATGAGTGGCGGAGGCCGGCGGATAGTAGAAGCCGTAGGCCCGCTTTCCGTCGCTGGTGGGCCACTCCATCGGTTCTGGCAAGGAAACACCCTCATTCTCAGGGGCAAACTCGCCTGAACCGCGCAGCACCTGCACCTTGCCGCCGCGCACCTCAATAATGGCAGGCAGCGAAGTCTCAGAGCCCGCTAGCATCACGACGCGCCCCAGTGTGGATGAAGCAGCCACATTGCCAATCGGCTGCCAGCCAGTGCTCCATTCTTCAAGCTCACCATTAGCCAGGCGCACCGTTCCTAGATGCCAAATGGCCTTCGCCGCCCAAGAGGTGATCAGGTGATCGCCGTCGAGCACGTCGTAGGAGTGTGGGCCCAGGTTCCAGGCGGGCGTGGAGAAGGTGGCCTCCTTGGGGTGCAAGGGGCGGGTACGCAGCTTGGTGGTCCAACCGGCCTGGTGGGTGCCACGCCGAGGGAAGCCCTCAGTGCGATAAAGGTTCCAGAAACCTGACTCATTAGAGACATGCACCAACTCGCATTCCTCGGTCCAGCGAGGCTCGGCCACGGACACACTGTCACCGCCGGCTACCACAGTCTGCTCACCGATCTGCCCTTCACGGCTCAGATCAGCTACATGCAACTGCGTGGAAGTCCAAGGCATCGCCGGGTGGTTCCAACTGATCCAAGCGAGGTGCTCACCATCCGGGGACAGTGTGGGGGAGGAGACGAAGTCCGTGCCAGACGCGATCGTGACGATGGCGGAGTCATCCCGAGCTGCGGAGCCATCCAAGGGGATGGCCACCAGGGAGTTAACCGGCTCGCCGGGGCCGCGGTGGTCCTCACGCACGGCGTAGACCAAGCCACGGGCCGTGTCGATCTCTAGGTCACCGTGGCGCACATCCCCGAAAACAGTCAATGGCACCAGTCCCCGCAGGCGGTGAGCGACGTCGTAGCGGTACAGACGAGAGTCCCCGGCATGGGAGGTGACGATGATTCCACCGTCGACGGCGTAGGCGCGTCCACCGTACTCATGCACCCGGGTGCGGGTGTCTACCAGTTCATCCGAGGGGGTGAGAGGCAGAACCTCACCTACCTGGCCAGCACCGTCACGGCGCAGCAGCACCTGGCGCCCCGCCTGAGAAGCGCGCTGCTCCACCCAGTAAGTATCGGGCCCATCCACCCGAACCTGTGATAAACGCACGGTCCGGCTGGTGAGCGTGCCTGGAGAAATAGGAGAGGGCCAACTTCCGTACGGTGCCTTCACGCTCATGGTTCCTCCTGTACGGGCCTGGCGGCACTATTGGGTGGCCGCATGCTTCTTGGGGCAAGCCTAAGGCCTTTGCCGTGTGGCGCGGCGCTCGCGGTCACAAGGAAGAGGCAGTGAGCCTATGCTTACTCGATGCCGCCACGCCTTGCCGACGTTGGTGGAAGCAACGACCAGGATTAGCCTGGTCGCATTGCTATAAGGGCGAAGGAATTGGAGGCGCGACCGATGACCACGACGGGCAGCTCCCAGGCGCAGGATCGTCCCGCTCATCCGATGCTTGACTTGGTGGAGCGTCCCAGCGATCTGTCTCGTTTCACCAGTGCTCAGCTGGTGAAACTCGCTGCCGAGATTCGCGCCTACCTAGTTGCCTCAGTAGCCCAGACCGGTGGGCACCTAGGACCCAACCTGGGGGTGGTGGAGCTGACTATCGCGCTGCATCGGACCTTTGACTCACCGCGAGACGCCATAGTTTTTGACACCGGTCACCAGGCTTACGTGCACAAGCTACTCACTGGGCGTCGCGACTTCTCTAAGCTGCGCGCGCGTGACGGCCTGTCTGGCTACCCGAGCCGCTCCGAATCTGAGCACGACGTGGTGGAGAACTCCCACGCCTCCACTGCCCTGTCTTGGGCAGACGGCATTGCCCGCGCCAACCGCATACTGGGGCACGATGGGCGGCATGTGGTGGCGGTGATCGGTGACGGTGCCATGACCGGTGGCATGGCCTGGGAAGCACTGGACAATATCGCCGACTCTGAGGACCGGCACTTGGTCATAGTTGTCAATGACAACGGCCGTTCCTATGCGCCCACCATTGGCGGCCTAGCGCATCACCTGGATGCGCTGCGCACCAACCCTGGCTACGAGCGGGTGCTATCGGGGGTTAAGCGGCACCTGCTGGCGCAAGGCACGCCGGGCAAAAAGGCCTTTGAGGCGCTACATGGCCTGAAACGAGGATTGAAAGACGTGTTGGTGCCCTCGGCCTTCTTTGAGGACCTGGGCATCAAGTACACCGGGCCAGTAGACGGGCATGACATCACCGCCCTGGAGTTTGCCCTCACCCGCGCCCGCGAGTACGCCGAGCCGGTGATCGTGCATGTGATCACGCAGAAAGGTCGCGGCTACACGCCAGCGGAAGAGGACCTGGCTGACCGCTTTCATGCGGTGGGGCGCATTCATCCAGAGACGGGTCTGCCTGTAGTGCCCTCGCGCTTTGGGTGGACGGCAGTCTTTGCTCAGGAGGTTTTGACTGCCGCGCAGGCAGATGAGCGAATCGTGGGGGTGACCGCCGCCATGCAGGCCCCGGTTGGTCTGCAACCATTGGCGGATGCACTGCCTGGCCGCGTGATAGACGTCGGTATCGCTGAGCAGCATGCCCTTACGGCGTCTGCGGGCATGGCCTTTGCCGGTGCGCACCCGGTGGTAGCGCTGTACGCCACCTTCCTGAACCGGGCTTTTGACCAGGTGCTTATGGATGTGGCGCTCCACGGAGCAGGCGTGACCATTGCTTTGGACCGTGCCGGGCTGACCGGCGCAGACGGAGCTAGCCATAACGGCATGTGGGATATCGCCATGCTCGCGCGGGTGCCTGGGCTGCATTTGGCAGCGCCGCGCGATGAGGCCAGCCTGCGCGAGGAGCTGCGCGAGGCCTTTGCGACGGCGGATGCTCCCACGGTGGTGCGTTATCCCAAAGGTTCGCTGCCGGAGGCCGCACCTGCACTGCGAGTGCTAGGCGGTGATGTGGATGGGGCTGACAGCGTCTTCGCGCGGGTGGATGTGTTGGTGGAGCCGGAGGGGGAGGCAGCGCCGGGTCAGCCGGATGTTCTACTGGTCTCCGTAGGCGCCATGGCGCCCGAGGTGCTCGCGGCAGCCCGAGACCTCAGGGCTGAAGGACTGCGGGTCACGGTGGTGGACCCGCGCTGGGCGCTGCCGGTTTCTGCCACCCTGGTGGAATTTGCGGCGGGCTTCGACCTAGTGGTGGTGGCAGAAGATGGTCTGGTCGATGGCGGCGTTGGCTCGGCGCTGCGAGATGCCCTAGACGAGTTCGATATGCCGGGCGCCAAGCTGCCCGTAGTGCGGCGGGTAGGGATTCCAGGTTGTTTCCTGCCTACGGCCTCAAGGTCTGAACTCATGGTTGAACTTGGCATGGACGCCGTCGGTATTGCACGCAGCGTGCGGGACGGCTTAGGCCGTTTATCTGTTCGCTGAGTGTGGTGACCTTTGGTCCTCACCACGGCATGGACTTTGGTCCCTGCCTTGAGTGTGCCTATTAGGGCTGTGAGTGAGAACACCGGATCGATAGGCAGGGAAAGCGGACACGGACCAAGGGCCCGCATAGGCTTGCCTCGTCAGCGCGCCGGAGTGCTGACGCGCCCCAAAAGGGCGACCAGATCACGGGTGGCCGGATCGTCACCCACAACATGGAGGGCACGGATGACCACTGAGGTCACAGCTTCCGCCAGCGCGGAGCGCAGCAGCACTCGCGAGGACGCTTGGGAGGGCTTCACCAAGGGCCCGTGGGCCGAGGACATTGATGTTCGCGACTTCATCCAGCGCAACTACACCCCTTACGACGGCGACGCCTCCTTCCTTGCTGGCGCCACTGAGAAGACCCTGGGACTGTGGCAGACCCTTGAGGACAACTTCCTCAAAGAGGAGCGCAAGGTCCGTATCCTTGATGTCGACACCGACACCCCCTCGGACATCGACGCCTTCAAGCCCGGCTACATCTCCGAGTCCGATGATGTGATCGTCGGCCTGCAGACTGACTCCCCGCTCAAGCGCGCCATGATGCCCAACGGTGGCTGGCGCATGGTTGAGCAGGCCATCAAGGAGGCCGGTAAAGAGGTCAACCCCGAGGTCAAGAAGATCTTCACGAAGTACCGCAAGACCCACAACGACGCCGTCTTCGACATCTACACCCCGCGCATTCGTGCTGCCCGTTCTTCGCATATCATCACCGGCCTTCCGGACGCCTACGGCCGTGGCCGCATCATCGGTGACTACCGCCGCGTGGCCCTCTACGGCGTCGACTTCCTGATCGCCGAGAAAGAGAAGGCCAAGGACTCCGTGGCCTCGCAGGGCTTCTCCGAGCACTGGGCCCGATTCCGTGAGGAGCACTCCGAGCAGATCAAGGCCCTCAAGAAGCTCAAGGTGATGGCCGAGTCCTACGGCTTCGACATCTCCGGCCCCGCCAAGGACGCGCACGAGGCTGTGCAGTGGACCTACTTCGCCTACCTGGCCTCTGTGAAGTCCCAGGACGGCGCTGCCATGTCCATCGGCCGTCTTTCCGCCTTCCTGGACATTTACTTTGAGCGCGACCTCAAGGCGGGCATTATCGATGAGACCCGCGCCCAGGAGCTCATCGACAACATCGTCATGAAGCTGCGTATCACCCGCTTCCTGCGCACCACTGACTACGACCAGATCTTCTCCGGTGACCCCTACTGGGCCACCTGGTCTGACGCTGGCTTCAGTGAGGACGGCCGCTCCCAGGTCACCAAGACCTCCTTCCGGCTACTGCAGACCCTGCGGAACCTCGGTCCCGCCCCCGAGCCGAATATCACGATCTTCTGGGACGAGAAGCTGCCGCAGGGCTACAAGGACTTCTGTGCGCTGATCTCCATCACGACCTCCTCCATCCAGTACGAGGCTGACGAGCAGATCCGTGACCACTGGGGCGACGACGCCGCCATTGCCTGCTGTGTTTCCCCGATGCGTGTAGGCAAGCAGATGCAGTTCTTCGGTGCCCGCGTGAACTCTGCCAAGGCTCTCCTCTACGCCATCAACGGTGGCCGTGACGAGATGAGTGGCAAGCAGATCGTCACTGGCCTGCCAGGCATTGAGGGCGATGGCCCGCTGGACTTCGACGAGGTCTGGGCCAAGTACGAGGACATGCTGGACTGGGTGGTGGGCACCTACGTTGAGGCCCTCAACATCATCCACTACTGCCACGACCGCTACGCCTACGAGGCCATCGAGATGGCACTGCACGACTCCGACATCATCCGCACCATGGGCTGCGGTATCGCTGGTCTGTCGATCGTTGCCGACTCCCTGTCCGCCATCAAGTACGCCAAGGTCACCCCCGTACGTGACGAGACCGGCCTGGTGGTCGACTACGTCACCGAAGGCGAGTTCCCGATCTACGGCAACGACGACGACCGCGCTGACGAGATCGCCGCGACCGTGGTGCACACGATCATGTCCAAGATCAAGGCGCAGCCTTTCTACCGTGACGCCATCCCGACTCAGTCGGTGCTGACCATCACCTCCAACGTGGTGTACGGCAAGGCCACCGGTTCCTTCCCCTCCGGCCACCAGAAGGGCACCCCCTTCTCCCCGGGTGCGAACCCGGAGAACGGCATGGACACGCACGGCATGGTTGCCTCCATGCTGTCCGTGGGCAAGCTCGACTACAACGACGCGCTAGACGGCATCTCTTTGACCAACACCATCACGCCCCAGGGCCTGGGCCGCACGCTCGATGAGCGGGTCGCCAACCTGGTGGGCATCCTCGACGCCGGCTTCGTCCCTGAGGACTGCGCTGACGTCTGAGTCCACCCCGGACCACCTGTCACATCTCATTTCACACAACTAGAAAGGGTGCCATTATGGCTACCACCTACGAAGAGCGCCTTGCCTCGATGAAGGCTCAGCGCGCGGACAATGGCGGCGTTAAGGGCCTGTACCACGCCAACATCAATGTCCTGGACCGCACCACCCTTGAGGACGCTATGGCGCACCCGGAGAACTACCCGAACCTCACCGTTCGCGTCTCCGGCTACGCGGTGAACTTCGTCAAGCTGACTCGTGAGCAGCAGCTTGACGTGCTAAACCGCACCTTCCACGCTGGCGCCTGAGCCAGAAGGGTGCTGGGACTCAGATGACTGAGACCATCACCCCCGACGTGACGGGCGGCCGGGACCAGGACTTTCTGGCCCCGGCCGCCCGCTTGCGCGGGGCGGGAACCGGTGGGCTCGAGGAGCTCACAGATATTCAACGCTCAGAGCGGTTGGCGCGAATGCGCGAAGGTACCCTCGGCTCGATCCACTCCTGGGAGTTGGTGACAGCCGTAGACGGTCCCGGCACGAGGATGACTGTTTTTCTGAACGGTTGCCCTCTTCGCTGCCTGTACTGCCACAACCCGGACACCTTCCTCATGAAGGACGGCGAGCCCATCTCTGCAGATGAGCTGCTGCGGCGCATGAAGCGCTACCGGGGTGTTTTTCGCGCTTCCGGTGGAGGGATCACGCTCTCTGGTGGCGAGGTGCTCATGCAGCCAGCCTTCGCAGCGCGCTTGCTGCGCGGCGCCAAGGAGATGGGCATCCACACCTGCATTGACACCTCCGGTTTTCTGGGGGTCAACTGCACCGACAAGATGCTCGACGACATTGACCTAGTGCTCCTAGACGTCAAAAGCGGCAACGAGGACACCTACAAGCAGGTCACCGGCCGTGAACTTGCCCCGACCATCGCCTTCGGAGACCGGCTGGCCGCCAAGGGTATTGAGATCTGGGCGCGTTTCGTGCTGGTGCCCGGCCTGACCGACGCCCCCGAGAATGTGGAACAGGTGGCGCGCATCATCGAGCGCTGGCGTTCATCTGTGACTCGTGTGGAGGTACTCCCTTTCCACCAGATGGGCACCGACAAGTGGGGCAGCTTAGGCCTGGACTACAAGCTGCGGGAAACCAGGCCGCCTGAGCCAGAACTCGTGGAGTCCACCAGGGCGATCTTCCGCTCCCACGGCTTCACCGTGCACTGACCAGCCCTAGCTCGCGCGGCTGACGCCGCTAGCAAGATCAAGCAAAGAGGCCCGGCATCACCAAGGTGGTGCCGGGCCCGCTGCTGTTTTGGAGCGGCTGCCTAAGAAAGCGCCTCCGTAAGTCTCGGACTGGCTTGCTCCACCTGCCACGGTCGAGCTTGGTGACCGCGCAGCACTTCCTGCACCATCCCCAGGCTGGGGTGGCGTTCACCCACCTCCCCAAGGTCCCAAGCCAGATGCCTCTGGGTATCGGGGGAGAGCAGCAGCTCCTGCGGAAGCCGCAGCTCATCAGCCCGGTCACGCACCGCCTGACGCACCAAAGTGAGGATCTCTGCGGCGTCAGCATGATGTCTGGCCCAAGAACGTGGCTGTGGCAATTCGCCAGGAGCTAGCTGAGCGTGGGGCGCTGGCAACTCGGATTCCGGCAGCGCCAGAGCTCGCTCAACTGCCTGCCACCACTCCTCCTGATGCAGACGGGCCTGGCGAGAAGAAAACTCCCGCAAGGCCGCGAGCTTTCTACGTGAACTTGGGCGTGCCAGTGAGGCGGCGATCAGGGCAGCGTGAGGGAGCACCTTGGAGGGCGTACGGTCCTCCGCCTTGGCGATCCGCTCACGCACGGTCCAAAGCTCCCGCAGTACCGCCAGCGAACGCGGGGAGCGCACAGCTTTGCCTGCTCTAGGTGTCTTACGCCAAGGATCGGTTTTCGCCGGTTTGGGTGGGCGTGTGCGCAGATGCTCGAACTCCTGCGCAGCCCACGCATCTTTACCCACTGAAGCTAATTCGTCTCCCAGGGCCTCGCGCAGGTCCGCCAGCAGTTCCACATCCAATGCTGCGTACACGAGCCATGATTCAGGTAAAGGACGCACAGACCAGTCTGCGGCAGCATGGTCCTTGGCTAGCCGCAGCCCCAAAGTCTCTTCAACCACCGCGCCTAGGCCCACATGCTGGCGTCCCAGCAGCCGTGCAGCCAGTTCGGTGTCAAAAAGACTCGTAGGAGCTAAGCCCAATTCAGCTAGGCACGGCAGGTCTTGATCCGCAGCGTGCAGAATCCACTCTGGCCCAGCAAGAACCAGGGCCAGTTCCGCCATGCTGCCGGCAGAAACCGGATCAATCAGCACCGTTCCAGCGTCTTCGCGGCGCAACTGCACTAGGTATGCATCCTGGCCGTAGCGGAAGCCAGAGGCTCGCTCGGCGTCAACGGAGACCGGGCCGGTGCCACGTGCAAGCCGCGCCGTCGCTGTCGCCAATGACTCCGGGTCAGCCACCACCGGAGGCACGCCCTCACGGGGGCGCGCAGTGGGAGAATATCCTCCTCCAGCACTGGATCATCCGTGGTGCCCGGAGGGTCAACTGGCAGAGGGATGGGGTTGCGAGTCAACTTTCCGCCCTAGCTGCTGTCAGCGGAAGAGCGAGTTCAGGCGAGTTCCCTGCTGACAGGTGGATGGTGGTGTACCAGGCCGTCAGGTGCGGGCCCAAATCGGTGGTCGTGGGTGACCAGGAGGCACGGATCTCTGCCTGGGCAGAGGTGTCAGAAAGCTCAAGACCACCAAAGGTCTCAGAAACCACTCTGGTGACGGTGCCTACCAAGGCGCGGTAGCCAACGCCAGCCTGCTCCAGGCTCTCAACCAGCCAGGACCAAGCCGCCCGCCCCAGTGCCTCGTCCGAGACCATCGCGTCCTCAATTCGCGTGCGCACCTGAATGACCAGGCGTAGATCACCATCCCAGGCGCTCTGACCTGCGGGGTCATGCAGCACCACAAAACGGCCGGAGGCCACGGCTTGGCCATCAGACTCAAGCTCAGTGGCGGCGCTGATTGCAGCAGTGAAGGGGGCAATGCGAGAAGGGGCGGGAACCTCTTCGACAACCATCTGTCGGGGAAGTGGGGCGTGACGCAGGGATAGCAACACCTCACGGAACCGCTCGGGTGCCGCCGCATCGGTGGCGTTCGTCTCCTGGGGGATTGTGGTCACGTGGCTCAGGCTATCCGGGAAGGCGATTTCCTGCAGTGCAGGCACGCCGCACAATGGGCTTGGCGCCAGGCATCCAGCCGAACTTCAGAAGGTTTACGACAATAAATGGCCCTGTGAGCGAGAGCATTTCTCCGAGGACGCTCCAAGTTTGTGCTGCTCTGCGATCTCTGTTAATTTCCTCCTGCGCCCAGAGCATGGGTGCCTGCGGATGTGGCTCAGTTGGTAGAGCATCACCTTGCCAAGGTGAGGGTCGCGGGTTCGAGTCCCGTCATCCGCTCGGGCGATTGGCGCAGCGGGAGCGCGCTTCCCTGACACGGAAGAGGTCACTGGTTCGATCCCAGTATCGCCCACCACGAAGGCCTAGACTGTCGCAGTCTGGGCGTTTTCTTTTTACCCTGGACTAATCGAACACGGATGGTGGACTGATAACAGTGACGAACCAGCTATTTCGACGACTGCTCCACCCCACGCCTCCCGCCGAGCACCCCGACTTTGGGCGCAACCTGGCCTACACCCGCTCCGGTAAGCCCTTCCGTCTGCTGCTGATCGGCGGCGACATCGGCGCACTGTCACAGGCCCGCTCCTTCTATGAGGCCTACGGGGTGCCTGCCTCCCTTATCTCCAGGGCGGTTACCCCGTACCACACGTCTTCTTCCATGTTCCACCTGCGCTACGACGACGTCTACACCACCCCAGATGGGCTCGTCAGCTTCATCAATGAGATCGCTGCCTTGGACGACTCCACCCTGCTAGTCTCCACCTCCCAGGACCCGGTGATCGTCAACCTGACTGCCCGGCGAGATGACCTCGCCAGCAACGTCGTCATCCCTTACACCACCAATGAACTTATCCTGACCGTTGGCAACAAGGCTCGCTTTGCTGAGCTAGCGCAGAAGGCAGGGATCAAGCAGCCGCGGACCATGCTTATGACCGGTGGCTCCGGCAAAGTCCCCGCCGTCGAGGCCCTCGGCTATCCGCTGATCTGTAAGCCCGCCAACGGTGACGATCTCACCGAGGTTGGTATGGAGGGCCAGGAGAAGGTATTCATCCTGGCTTCCAAGGCCGAGGTGGACGATCTGGTCCGCCGCATTGATGAGTCCGGATTCACCGGCGAGTTCCTGTTCCAGGAGCGCATCCCTGGCCCCGACTCCCAGATGCGCATCCTCACCTGCTACCGCGACACCCAGGGTAAGGTGCGCGTTGCCTCCTATGGCCACTCAGTGGTGGAGGAACACGAGCCGCTGCTGCGCGGTAACCCGGCAGTTATCCTCACCGGCCTAGACGCCGACGAGCTAGGCAAGCGCATTAGCGAGTTGCTCGACTCCCTGGACTGGGTGGGCTACGCGAACTTTGACATTAAGGTCGACCCGCGTGACGACAGCCCGAATGTCTTCGAGCTCAACCCGCGCCTAGGCCGTTCCAACTACTACCTGACCGTCTCCGGCTTTAACCCCGTTGAGCTCATGGCCGAGGACTGGGTGGGTGGCGACTCTGAGCACGTGGTCACCGACACCAGCCGCAAAGGCATGTACCTAGTGACTCCGGTGGTCCTAGCCCTGGCCTATGGCCACGGTGCCCGCAAGCACATCCTGCAGGCTGTGCTCACCGGCCGGGTCCGCAACCCACTTATCAAGGTCTGGCCCGGAGCCAAATGCAAGGACCTGCGCCGCGCCTACCACATGAGCCTTTCCGCGCTTAACCAGCTGCGTCGCTTCCACCGCTATTACCCGCTGTCCCAGGCTCGGCGCGAGCGCCAGGATGCACTGTGAGCGGCGGCCAAAGACGCACCGCCGGAGTGCTCGGTGGGCTGGGGCCATTGGCCACCATCGAGTTCATGAGCATGGTGGCAGCCGCCACCGTGGCCAAGGTGGAGCAGGAACACGCTGACCTCATAGTTACGCAGCGCTCCTCCACCCCGGATCGGACCGCCGCCATCCTGAGGCACGGTCCCTCGCCAGCCCCGGTGATGGCTGCCGACGCCAAACGTCTTGAGACTGCCGGGGCAGAGTTCATCGTGATCCCCTGCAACACGGCTTCCAAGTTCCTTGGTGCCGTGGAGGAAGCCGTGAGCATTCCGGTAGTTTCCATTGTGGAGGAGACCCTTTCCGAGGTACAGCGGCGCTTGCCCCAAGCCAGCTCGATCGGTCTGATGGCCACCGACGGCACCCTGGCTGCGCGCGTCTATCACGATGCCGCTGAGCGCGCCGGTTTTGAGGTGATCGTGCCTGACGAGCGCACTCAGGCCCGGGTCATGGCCATGATCTACGACGGCGTCAAGGCAGGGCGCGACGTGCCTCGCCAAGAGTTCTTCGAATGCGTGGAGGTTCTGCGCCAGGCCGGAGCAGACGCGGTAATCACCGGCTGTACCGAACTGTCCGTCCTGTGTTCACACTTTGGCGCTAACGGCGGACAGATCGTCGACTCCTTGGCCTCACTGGCACGCCGCACCGTGATTGAGTGTGGCTGCGAGCTGGCCTGACCCGCACAAAACCGTAGGGCTTGCGCTCGGGCCGTGCTTACCAGGCCACAGTGCCGCCTCAATAGCATCCTGGCCGCTAGGCTCTGACAGACCTGACCAGTACGCATCGGAGGAAACCGTGGGCTACACCCTTGACATTGCTGACCGCACCGAAACCCTTCGGGCCGTTGACGCCAAGCAGATGCGTATCGCGGCAGGTTGTACCCCCGTCGCCATCGAACAGACGGAAGCCTGGGAGCGCTTCGAACGCAGTCAGGGCCGCCCCGTGTGGGGCCGCTACCTCTACGAAGAGGGCGAAAAGGCTGTGGCCACCATTGCCCTCTACCCCTATAAATTGGGTGGACGCCGCTTCCTGTGGGCCAAGAACGGCCCCACCTGGTTCCGGGAGCAGTCACCTGAGCGCGAAGTTCACCTGCGCAAGCTGCTGCTTGAAGAGGTCCGCAAACGCGACTCCTCCATCCTCTTTGTGCGCATGCACGCCCGCTACCAAGCCCCAGACCTACACGAGCTGGCCAACACCATCACCTATGACCGCACCTACGTGATCGACCTGACTGCCAAGACCCCTGAGGCAATCAGCAACGCCATGCCCCGTGACGGGCGGCGCGGAGTGCGTCGCGCCCAGCGCGTAGCTGATGAGGCTGGTTGCACTATCGCCGAGGAGACCGGCCTGACCCGCACTCAGTTCGCAGAGGTCTACGAAGTGCTGGCGGAGACCGCCCGCCGGGACGGCTTCCGCCCCCACCCCCTCCAGACTTACTGGAGCTTTCTCACCGCGCTTGGCCCCGAGCACGCCCGCCTCTTTGTGCTCCGCAAAGATGGTGTGCCTCACGCCTGGGACATTGTGACCACCGTCGGCAAAGACGCCGTGGTGCCTTATGGCGCCTCCTCCAACGAGTCCAGAGGTTTCCGCGCCGCAGAGGCCCTGGACTGGTGGGTGGCCTGCAAACTCGCGGAAGAAGGCTTCCGTGGCATGGACCTGATGGGTGCCGACTCCGCCCGCGTGCCACAGCTGTACAAGGTGGGACAGTACAAGCGCCGTTACGCGCAGCACCCTACAGAGGTCGACGGCGCTTGGGACCTGCCTGTGCGCCCAGCCCTGTATCAGGCGCTCCTAGCTGCCAAGCAGGGCCGCGACCTAGCGCGTGGGCTCAAGCAGCGCCTCGGCAAGTAGCAGGAGCAAAACGGGGCGGCTGTCCGGGGGTGGTGCTCAGAGCGCCACCCCGGCCGTCGTCAGGCTTCACCAGGCTAAGACCAAGGTACTTTCTGCGCCCGAGTAGACTCGGCGTCGACCGGGCGCACCCGTACAGCGCCTGGAAGCAAGCTACAAAGGAGCACCCGTGGCCGCACAGCCCAGCATTGAGATCACCATCGCAGGCGCCAAGCGCAGCATCGAGCTAGGCACCACGGGAACAAGCCTCTTTGAGACCGACAAGCAGATCATCGCCATGAAGGTAGATGGTGAGCCCTGGGACCTGTTCCGTGAGCTGCCAGCTGGGGCCACCGTCGAGCCCATCACCCTGGACAGTGAAGATGGCCTGCAGATCCTGCGCCACTCCACCACCCACGTCATGGCTCAGGCCGTTCAAGAGCTCTTCCCCGAGGTCAATCTGGGTATTGGGCCCTTCATCGCTGACGGCTTCTACTACGACTTTGGTGGCATCGACGCCGTCACCCCTGAAATGCTGCGCGATATTGAGAAGCGCATGAAGCGCATCGTCAAGGAGGGGCAGACCTTCCGCCGTCGTGACATCACCGATGCTGAAGGCCGCGAGGAGCTGGCAGACCAGCCTTACAAACTGGAGCTCATCACCACCAAAGGCAAGGGGGCAGAGGCCTCCGCCAGCGTGGAGGTGGGCGCCTCCGGCCTGACCATTTACGACAATGTGCGCCGCGACGGCACCGTCGCGTGGAAAGATCTGTGCCGCGGCCCGCACCTGCCCTCCACCCGCTTAATTGGGCAGGGTTTCGCCCTAACCAAATCCTCCTCCGCCTACTGGAAGGGGGACCAGAACGGTGACTCCATGCAGCGGATCTACGGCACCGCCTGGGCCTCAAAGGAGGACCTCAAGGCCTACCAAAACCGCATGGCTGAAGCCGCCAAGCGCGACCACCGCAAGCTGGGTGCCGAACTGGACCTCTTCTCCTTCCCGGAGGAGATTGGCCCCGGTCTAGTGGTCTTCCACCCCAAGGGCGGCATGCTGCGCCATGAAATCGAAAAGTACGTGATCGAGCGCCACGAGCGGGCAGGCTTCGACTTTGTGCACACCCCAGAGATCACCAAGAGCGGCTTGTTCCACACCTCCGGGCACCTGCCCTACTACGCGGACACCATGTTCCCGCCCATGCTCGCTGACGAGGAACGCGACGAGGCAGGAAAACTCACCAAACCTGGCCAGGAGTACTACCTCAAGGCCATGAACTGCCCCATGCACAACCTGATCTTCCGCTCCCGGGGCCGCTCCTACCGTGAGCTGCCGCTGCGCTTCTTCGAGATGGGCCACGACTACCGATACGAGAAGTCCGGTGTGGTTCACGGACTGACGCGCATGCGCGGCTTCACTCAGGACGACTCCCACACCTACTGCACCCCCGAGCAAGCCGGTGCGGAAATCAAGAGCCAGATCGAGTTCTTCCTTTCCATCCTCTCCGCCTTTGGCCTGAACGACTTCTACCTGGAGCTGTCCACCCGAGATGAAGACGGCACCAAGAAGGACAAGTTCATCGGCTCCGACGCGGACTGGGAGGTCGCTACGCGCACCCTCCAGGAGGTCTGCGACTCCACCGGTTTGGAACTCGTGCCGGACCCGGGCGGCGCCGCCTTCTACGGTCCCAAGGTCTCTGTGCAGGTAAAGGACGCCATCGGCCGTACCTGGCAGATGTCCACTATTCAGTACGACTTCAACCAGCCTGAGCGCTTTGACCTGGAGTACACGGCAGCTGACGGCTCTCACCAGCGCCCCATCATGATTCACTCCGCCAAGCTCGGCAGCGTGGAGCGCTTTATTGGTGTGCTCACCGAGCACTACGCCGGTGCCTTCCCGGCCTGGCTATCCCCGGTGCAGGTGCGCCTGGTGCCCGTTGCGGAGGCTTTTGACGAGTACGTCGACGGCGTCGCCGCCAAACTGCGCGAGCGGGGAGTGCGGGTCGAGGTGGATCACTCCGACGACCGCTTCGGCAAGAAGATCCGCAACGCAGCCAAAGACAAGATCCCCTTCACGCTGATCGCTGGTGGCGAGGACGCCGACGCCGGTGCCGTCTCTTTCCGCTACCGTGACGGTGCCCAGACCAACGGCGTGCCCGTGGACCAGGCCGTGGCTCACATTGCCCGCGTGATCGCTGAACGGGTCAATGATCCGGCGGGGGAGAAGCTCTCCGGTGAATGAACAGCCTGACGTGATGCCACCGGCGGTGCCCAGCCCCGAGCAGACGCAGGGCACCGTCGTCGACGGCGTGCGGGTGGAGTTGCCCTTCCAACATCCCGACGCCCCCGAGGCCTTCGGGCGCCTATGGACTCCACACCGCATGGTGTATATCGGTGGTCAGGACAAACCCAAGGACGCCAGTGCCGCCCAGTGCCCCTTCTGCGCTGCGCCTAGCCGCGCTGATGCCGAGGGCTTGGTTGTGCATCGAGGAGAGCGGGCATACGTGCTCATGAATCTCTACCCGTACAACACCGGGCACCTCTTGGTCTGCCCATACCGGCATTTCTCCGACTGGACTGAGGCCAGCCCGGAGGAACGCGCTGAGATCGGCGCCCTGACTGCTCGGGCCATGGAGGTGGTGCGGCAGGTATCTCACCCGCAAGGCTTCAACCTGGGGATGAATCAGGGAGAAGTCGGGGGTGCAGGTATCGCCGCACATCTACACCAGCACATCGTGCCCCGCTGGACTGGCGACGCGAATTTCATGCCCATCATCGGCAAGACCAAACCGGTGCCACAGCTACTCGGCGAACAACGGGAAATGCTCGCAGCAGCCTGGGACACCGCACCGGGAGCCCCGGCCTGAGCGCCTACAGCCACCCCGCCTAAGAAGAGAGACCGCACAGATGCTTGGACAACATGGACGCGGAGTCACCAAGGCGCTGTTTACCCGCCCAGCGCTCGCCCTGGCCCGGCTGGGCGTAACCCCAAATATGCTCACCGTGGCTGGCACCCTGCTCACGGTCACCATCGCGGTGCTTACCCTCCCACAGGGACACTTCCTGCTGGGCGTGGCCCTGTTGATTCTCTCCATTGTGGGGGATTCTTTTGATGGGATCCTGGCTCGGGCCACCGGCAAGACCTCAGTCTTTGGTGGCTTCCTTGACTCCACCATGGACCGGATTGCTGATGGCGCCGTATTTGGCTCGCTAGCGGTTTGGGCTGCCCTGCAACTGCAGCCTGGAACCTTGCGCACCACCACTATTGCGCTCGCCCTGGCCGTGGTGGTGCTGGCAGAAGTTGTCTCCTATGCGCGCGCTAAGGCAGAGTCCCTCGGGGCTACTGCCGCGGTGGGGATTGCTGAGCGCACTGACCGACTCATAGTCGGTGGGCTCGGCGTTGCTGCCGTAGGGCTAGGTGCGCCCAATTGGGTGCTGACTGTGGCTCTTGGTGCGGTGGCTCTGGGATCTCTCATCACCGTGGGACAACGAGTGGCTACCACCAAACGGCAGTTAGACGCCCGGGAAGCGCAGACCGCCAAGCAGGCCCAATCGTGAGGCCTCCGGGCGTTCAAGACGCCTACCGCCTGGCCTGGAAGTACTTGGGCAAACTGCCCACTCCGGTGGGGCGCGGATTGTTCAACCTAGGGGCCGATGCCACCTGGGCCGTACAGCGTCTGCGTGGAGGGGAGAAGGGCCTTGGGCAGCTTGAGAAAAACCTGGCCCGCGTAGTTCCCGGGCTCAGCAATCACCAACTGCACCGCCTGTCTCGCGCTGCCATGCGCTCCTACCTGCGCTATTTCTATGAAGCCTTTACCCTCAGCCGACTGACCCCACAGCAACTGCGGCACCGCCTGCGCCCAGACCTAGACCCGCAACTAAAAACAGACCTGGAAGCTTCCAGCGTCGTCATCGCACTGCCTCATATGGGCAACTGGGACCTAACTGCAGCCTGGGCCGTTAAACACTTGGCACCCGTGCTCGTGGTGGCGGAAAAACTAGAGCCTGCGGAACTCTTTGAACAGTTCGTGGCATTCCGTGAGGGTTTAGGGCTGAGCATCATCGGTCAAGCTCATGGCGAGCGTGTCTTCGAAGGCCTCGTGCGGGCCGCCACTGCGGCCCAGGCGCGCGGGGAGCACCAGATCATTGCACTGCTCGCCGACCGAGATCTGTCAGCCTCCGGGGTAGAAGTGGAGCTGTGCGGCCATCCCGCTCGCGTCGCCGCCGGACCGGCCGCCCTGGCCAATCGCCTAAATTTCCCGCTGTACACCGGCACCATTCACTATGAGCGGCTCAGCGGTCAGCGGCGCCTCCAGGCAGGCAGCTCCTGGGGCGTGGTCCTGACCATCCGGCACGTGCCCAGGCCCACCGGACTGGCCGGAAGACAGCTAGTGGCAGAGCACACTCGGGCTTGGATCGGGGAGCTCTCCCCGCTGCTGGCTGCGAAGGCCGTCGACTGGCATATGCTCCAAGCAGTTTTCACCGCTGACCTGGATCCTGCGCGGCTGGCTCGCCGCCACGCCCAGGAAGAGACCACCGCAGTACAGTCACGCAGAGATGAGGCAGCAGCACAACCACCTAGGGAGGAGGAGAGATGAGGATCGGCATTGTTTGCCCCTACTCCTTTGACGCTCCGGGCGGCGTGCAGGTACATGTCATGGACCTGGCGGGAGAACTTCGCAGGCGGGGACACGAGGTCCAGGTACTGGCTCCAGTCTCCTCAGACAGTGCCCTGGCGGAGCTACCCGAGTGGTTCACCAGTGCTGGCGCTTCCGTGGCTATTCCCTACAACGGCTCCGTGGCGCGGCTCAGCTTCGGCACCAAGGCCATGCGCGCCGTGCGACGCTGGCTTGCAGAAGGTGAGTTTGACCTGCTGCATATTCACGAACCCATCACCCCCAGCGTCGGCATGTTGGCGCTCCAAGCGGCCACAGGTCCAGTGGTGGGCACCTTCCATGCTGCTTTGGAACGCTCCTACGCGCGCGAGTTTATTTCCCCAGCTGCCGTGCCCTTGATGGAGAAGCTCACGGCGCGCATAGCAGTCTCGGAGGAGGCTCGCCGCACCCTTATCCAGTACCACGGGGGCGACGCCGTCGTGATTCCAAACGGCGTATATGTGCAGCCTTTCCGCGAAGCTCAAAGGGACCCGCGCTTCACCGGCACCCCAGAAGCACCAACCATTGCTTTCTTGGGGCGGATAGATGAACCACGTAAAGGCCTGCCTGTCTTAGCGGCCGCTGTGCCAACAGTCCTGGAACAGGTGCCCGGTGCACGTTTCCTCATCGCTGGCAGGGGGGAGGCCGAACGCAGCCGTGAGCTGCTGGCCCCCTACGGTGACCGGGTGGTTTTCTTGGGTGGAATCTCCGACGCCGACAAGGCTGCCCTCCTGACCTCCGCTACCTGTTATGTGGCGCCACAGACCGGCGGGGAGTCCTTTGGCATCGTGCTGGTGGAGGCTATGGCTGCTGGAACCTGCGTGATCGCCTCAGACCTCAAGGCTTTCTCCGATGTGCTTGGCCAAGGCCGCTACGGTGCCCTTTTCCGCAATGAGGACAGCGCTGACCTGGCCCGCGTCATCACTGACACGCTCAAGGATCGTCCTGCTGCTTTGGCTCGAGTACAGGCGGCCAATGGCGTAGTGGGCCGCTACGACTGGTCGGCAGTAACTGACGCCGTCCTAGACGTGTATGACATGGCCCTGTCCACGGCCCATACGCGGGTTTCGCTTGTACCCGGACGCCGCACCGTCCTAGGGCGGCTGCGCGATGCCCTGGAGAACTGAGATGCCCGCAAGTTCCTCAATACTGGTCTTGATCCTGGCAGCCATCCTGGTGCTGGCCCTGCTGGGCTGGCTCCTGAACGCTAAAGCCCTGCGCGTGGACCGGCTCCACCGCCAGGTGCTTGGTGCTCGCGCCACCCTGGAATCCCAACTGGTGCACCGTGCCCAAGCGGCCTTGGACCTGGCTGCCTGTCAAGCTCTGGATCCGGCATCCGCCACGCTCCTTAGCCAAGCAGCGCGGGAAGCCATGGCTAGTGAAGCGCCTGTGGTTGACGATGGTCTAGATCCAGAGCACCGCGCCACCGGTGCAATTGGGCAAGAGCGGGTACGAGCCCAGGTGGAGTCGGACCTCTCGCGGGTGCTGCGCGCAGTCCTGGATGCAGAGACTCGTGCCGAGTTGGAACCGGACCCGATAGCCGCCAGCCTCCTAGAACGCCTGGACCGCTGCTGCTACCGACTGGTTCTCGCCCGGCGCTTTCACGACACACACGTCTCTGAGACTCTGCGCATCCGCACCAACTGGGATGTGCGCCTGTTTCACCTGGCTGGTCATGCGCCCAGTCCGGGCACATTCGACGTCGACGATGAAACCACCCCGAACTGCCTCCCTGCGTCCGAGGAGAAGCTATGACCATGTACCGGCCAGCCAATGGCTGGGCGCCGCGCCCCGGATACACGCCTAAAGGCCGCAGTTTGCCTTTGAAACCGGTCCAGTCGCCGGGCATTAGCTACGAGAACTCCGTGACCTGGACCCAGCCGGAGACAATTGCGCGTTCTCGCCGTAAGGATTACGCCCGCTATGGGCTCACGTCGGTGGGGGGATTAAGCCTGCTGATCCTGCTGTGGTTCATTGCCATGCAGGCTGGTGGGGCTACGAACCTGCTGCTTCCGACCCTTTTGGCTCTCATCCCGCTAGGTATGGTGCTGGGATCTGTGATCTGGGTGGATCGCTGGGAGCCTGAGCCCTTTGGGGTGCTGCTAATGGCTTTTCTGTGGGGAGCTGGGGTGGCCACGCTGATCTCCCTGGTTGTGAACACCACGGCCTCCTCACTGGCCTACGGCGCCACCGGAGATCCCTACCAGGCGAACACTTTCTCGATAGTTATCACCGCACCGCTGATTGAGGAATGCACCAAGGGTTTAGGGGTGTTGCTGATCTTCCTGATCTGGCGGCGCAACTTTGACGGGCCGGTCGACGGCGTCGTGTACGCCGCAGTGAGCGCTGCGGGATTCGCCTTTGCGGAGAACATCCTTTACTTCGTGAAGTTCCAAGACTCTATCGTTAGGGTCTTCGTGTTGCGCGGGGTGGCTTCACCTTTTGCTCACATCATGTTTACCGCCAGCACCGGTCTGGCCCTGGGCCTAAGCACCGGCATGCGGTCCCGCCAAGCTTGGGTCTGGATGGCCCCTTTAGGGCTGGCTGGCGCCATTGCTATGCATGCTTTCTGGAACGGTGTGCTCGCGGCTCAGCCCTTGACCTACTTTGCGGTGGAGATGCCGCTGTTCATCGGCTTTGTCGCCCTGGTGGTTGCTCTGCGCGCGGCTGAGCAGAAGAATCTGCGCAACCGGCTGATCGACTACGCCAGCTCCGGCTGGTTCGTACCCGCAGAGATTGAGATGCTTTCAACCTTTACTGGTAGACGGCTGGCCCGGGCTTGGGCTGGTCGGATGGGGCCGCGTCAAGGCGCTGCGATGGAGGACTTCCAGAAAGCCTCATCCGAGTTAGCTAATCTGCGGCGTCGCGCCATGCAGGGGCACGCCGAAGCCGACTTTCAGCTTCGTGAGCAGGCACTGTTGGACCGGGTGGTCAAGGGGCGCAGAGTCTTCTTGGGACAGGCCTGAGCCTTGATTGCAGACGATCACGGCTGTGCACCTGCCCTAGACGGGCGTGATTCGCGGCGGGTACCCGCTAACTGGGAGGAACTGCTGGACCCCCAAGAATGGCAGCTGAACCACGAGGGGCTGCCAGCTCGGGATGCTGCGCGCGTGATTGTGCTGCGCCGTGAGCCGGAACCAGCGATTTTGTTGGTACAAGGCCACGACTTTTCTGACGCGGCACACAGTTGGGCTTTTACGCCTGGTGGCGGACTGCTGGCAGGTGAGAGTCATAGAGATGGCGCTTGCCGTGAGCTCGCAGAGGAGACTGGCCTGCAGCTGGGCGTCAGCGAGCTGGCAGGACCTGTGCTGCAGCGCAGTTCCCGCTTTGAGTTCAACCTAGTCACCTGCCGTCAGCACGAGCTCTACTTCCTAGCCATTCTGGAGGACAGCGCCGTTGCCAAGGCCGATCAGCTTCTCGACGCCGACGGCGAGTTAGACCGCACTGGTTGGACCGAGATGGAGCGTGAGGTCTTGGATTCGCTGCGCTGGTGGAGCTTTCAGGAACTGGACGAGGCCGTCGCGGCGGGGCTAACGGTCTACCCCCACACCTTGCCGAGCTTGGCCAGGCAGCTGCTTGCGGGCTGGGATGGCGTACTTAGGTCCCTCAGGGAGGAGGACTGAGCGTGGGGAAGTTCTCGCGCGGTATAAGTGCACCAAGCCTGGAGCGTGCGGGCCGATGGGGCAGCTGGCGTTAGGATTGCTGAGGATTTTCGTGAGCCAAGCCGGGCTCACGGCAGCAGCGAGGCGTCCGGAGTCGGGCGCGGCACTAACTACAGCCAGGAGGACAGATGTCGGGACACTCCAAGTGGGCCACCACCAAGCACAAGAAGGCCGCCATTGACGCCAAGCGCGGCAAGCTTTTTGCGCGCCTCATCAAGAACATCGAGGTGGCGGCTCGCACCGGTGGCGGTGACCCCGCTGGCAACCCGACGCTCTTCGACGCCATCCAAAAGGCCAAGAAGAACTCCGTGCCCGCAGACAACATCACGCGTGCCGTCAAACGCGGCAGTGGTGAAGAAGCCGGTGGCGCCGACTGGCAGACCATCATGTACGAGGGCTACGGCCCCGCTGGCGTCGCCTTCCTGGTGGAGTGCCTGACAGACAACCGCAACCGGGCTGCCTCCGATGTGCGCGTGGCCTTCACTCGCACCGGTGGCAACCTGGCGGACCCTGGTTCGGTGGCTTACAACTTCAGCCGCAAGGGCATCGTGGAGATCGCCAAGGCGGAAGGCATTGACGAGGACACCATCCTTATGGCTGTGCTTGAGGCCGGTGCTGACGAGGTTGAGGAAGGTGCAGAGTCCTTTGAGGTCATCTGCGAGCCCACGGACCTGCTAGCCGTCCGCAACGCCGTCACTGAAGCCGGCATGGAATACGAATCTGCGGAGTCCCAGTTCGTGGCTGGCACCAAGGTCGAGGTGGACCTAGAGGGGGCCAAGAAGGTGATGCGTCTAATCGACGCGCTGGAGGACCTGGACGACGTGCAGAACGTCTACACCTCGGTTGAGATCTCCGCCGAGGTGGCTGCGGAACTTGAAGCTGGCGAGGACTGAGTCTCCCGTCCGTTCAACAACCATGCCAGCCTCCAGCCAAGCGGCTGTCAGCCAGCTCCGCGTCTTAGGCGTGGACCCCGGCCTGACTCGTTGTGGTCTGGGCTGTGTGGACATTGACCCTCGCCGCCGCGCCCGCCTGGTTGAGGTGGGCGTGGTGCGCACCGCGCCTCATTCCAGTCCCGAGTTGCGACTCCTGGCGATCGCTGAGGCCCTGGATGACTGGATCGCCCGGCTGGGCCCCAATGCCATCTCCGTAGAGCGAGTATTTGCGCAGGACAATCTGCGTTCAGTTATCGGCGTGGCCCAGGTGATGGGGGTGGTGATGGTGGCAGGAGCGCGTGCAGGGCTGGAGGTTGCCCAGCACACCCCCTCAGAAGCGAAGGCAGCTGTCACTGGTTCAGGTACTGCCAATAAGGCCCAGGTGCAGGCCATGGTGCAGCGCATTTTGGGACTGGAGGCCGCACCCAAGCCAGCCGATGCCGCTGACGCTTTGGCCCAAGCCATCTGTCATGGTTGGCGCGGTGGGGGCACCGGCGCTGACGGCGTCGCCGAGATGGTCTCTGCCGGTGGGGCAGTGCGGGCCAGCGCCCGTACCCCGGCTCAGCGCCAGTGGGCTGCTGCTCAGGCGGCCTCCCGGCGCACCGGTGCGGTTGACCCGCGGCGCAGTTACCGAGGAAAGGCCACCTGACCCTGCTAGAGTTCGCACAGATGTTCGAATGGTCTGCGAGTATGCAGACTCCGGCCCACCCAGCAAGCGGGTTGGTCCAGCGAAACTGAGAGGGAGCAAAGGCCCATGATCTCCTCACTGCGCGGCCAAGTGATTGACCTGAGCCTCACCGCCGCGGTCATAGAGACCGGGGGAGCGGGGCTGCGGGTGCTAGCCACCCCCACGACTTTGGCTAGCCTGCGAGTGGGACAGGAGACGTTGCTGTACACCGAGCTCATAGTGCGCGAGGACTCCATGACCCTTTACGGATTCGCCGACGCCGACGAGCGCGACTGTTTCCAAGTGCTATTAGGGGCTAAGGGCGTGGGTGCCAAACTGGCTCTGGCCATGCTGGCGGTGCACACTCCAGATGCCTTGCGCCGCGCCATTGCCAGCCAGGATGTCGCTGCTCTCAAACGCGTGCCCGGACTCGGCCCCAAGGGAGCCCAGCGCGTCATTATCGACGTCGGGGACAAGTTGGGCCCAGTGCAGGGAGGAGGGCTGCCTGTAAGTAGTGCTGCCGAGCCGACCTCGAGTCCAGTGAGTGCCTCAAACCCGGACGTTGTCGCCGCGCTGGTCCAGCTCGGCTGGAACGAGGCGGCAGCCACCCAAGCCGTAGCAGCAGTGGAAGCGGGGCTCGGTGGGGAGAATATGAGCATCCCCGAGCTGCTGCGAGCCGCGCTGCGTTGGCTGGGAGGCGGACACCGTGCCTGATTGGGAAGAAAGCCGCATGGTTGGTGGCGGCGCAGATGACGCCGAACGCGCAGCCGAGGCCGCACTACGGCCCAAGCGCCTTGAAGACTTCGTGGGCCAGGAAGTGGTGCGCGGCCAGCTCTCCGTGGTTCTGCGAGCTGCGCTGTCCCGTGGCACCACTCCAGATCACGTGCTGCTCTCCGGTCCACCTGGACTGGGAAAGACCACCCTCGCCATGATCATTGCAGCGGAAGTGGAAGGCTCACTGCGCTTGACGAGCGGCCCCGCGATCCAGCATGCCGGAGATTTAGCCGCGATTCTGTCCTCTCTGGAGGAGGGGGACGTCCTTTTCATTGACGAGATCCACCGGCTGGCCCGCACAGCAGAGGAAATGCTCTACTTGGCCATGGAGGATTACCGGGTGGATATCGTGGTGGGCAAGGGCCCCGGCGCCACCTCCATCCCGCTTACGCTGCCGCCATTTACGGTGGTAGGGGCAACCACTCGCGCCGGTCTGTTGCCTGCACCCCTGCGGGACCGCTTTGGCTTTACCGGACACCTTGACTACTACGGCCCTAGCGAACTGGCGCGAATCCTCAAACGCTCAGCAGGGCTTCTGGGGGTCCGCCTAGCCGAAGACGCCGCCAGTGAGTTAGCTCGCCGCTCTCGGGGGACACCACGCATCGCCAACCGACTACTGCGCCGGGTGCAGGACTGGGCTGAAGTGCATGGCACCCCAGGACAGCTGGATCTGGAGGCAACCCAAGGCGCCCTTAAGATCTTTGAGGTGGACGCGCTGGGGCTGGATCGCCTGGACCGGCAGGTATTGCACGCCCTATGCACCCGTTTTGGAGGCGGCCCGGTTGGACTCACGACGCTGGCGGTGAGCGTGGGGGAGGAGCCGGAAACGGTGGAGACGGTGGCGGAGCCATACCTCGTCCGCGAGGGCTTAGTGGTGCGCACTCCCAGAGGGCGATCCGCGACCCCCGCGGCTTACAGCCACTTGGGTTTGGAAGCTCCAACGGATGGTGGCCTGTTTAGTTGAAGGGCGTTTGCTGCTGATGATCCGCTGCGATGGAAGCGTCGCAACCCGCGGTCAGATTATGTGGTTTGCCTTACGTGCGGGCTACAAATTGGCCTTGAGAGCGGCGTAGTCCTCCGGGTGGCCTAGACTCCTGATGTCAAGTTCCCAACATTGAGGTGTGCCCGATGGATCCCACGCTGATTTTGATGCTCGTAATCATGGGCGGTGGTTTCTGGCTCATGACTCGTCTCGCCCGGCGCCAGCAGGAGAAGATGCAGGCTGAGCAGGACCGTCGGCTGGAAGAAGCCATGGTCCCTGGTACCTGGGTGCGCACTCATTCCGGCTTCTACGGCAAGCTCGTGGAGGTTGACGGTGACGTAGTCACACTCGCCACGCCCCTGGGTGACGAGTCCCTGTGGCACAAGCGCGCCTTGCTCGGTGCAGAGGAGCCGCCTTTTGCTGCGGCTACTGAGACCGCAGAGTCCCAGACTGCAATCGACACTGCCGCTGAGGCACCTGTGACGGAGCCTGCCACTAACGACGTGCCAGACCAGCAGGCCTGACAAGCCCCGGGGCGTTAGCCCCGCTGATTACCAGGAAGGGACCCCGTGTCCACCAAACAGTTAAAGCGTCCAGGCCGCGTCATCACGGCCTTGTTGCTGATCATTGCGCTGGCTTATGGCCTGCTGGTCTACGGTGCGGCCACCAAGCGCACCTCCATGACCCCTGGCTTAGCCCTGGACCTTGAGGGCGGCACCCAGCTGATCCTTACGCCCACCACCACTGATGGCTCCGAGATCACCGATAAAAACGTGGATGAGGCCATTAACATTATCCGTCAGCGCGTTGACGCCTCGGGTGTGGCTGAAGCCCAGATCTCCCGGCAGGGTGGTCAGAACATCGTGGTGTCTCTGCCTGGATCCCCCAGCGCCGAGACCCTTGAGCTGGTGCGCACCTCCGCCGTCCTGTACTTCCGGCCCGTACTGCGGATCCTGCGCGGTTCAGCAACCCGGATCGCAGAGGCGCAGAACAGGATTGCGGCGCAGGCCGCCTCGGCAGCGGCCAGTGCTAGCGCCAGTGCTGCGCCAACCGATGGGGCTACCGCACCTTCAACCGACAGCGAGACGGCCTCGCCGACTCCTGAGCCAACTCCCACTGAAACCGCTGAGGCGGCCGCGGACCAGCCCAGCACAGCCGCACCGGAGGCCAGTGCCACACCCACCGCCGTGCCCACGGTAACGGCCGAGCAAGTTGCCACCCGTTACGCTGACGCCAACGGCGACGGCCAGGTGACTGACACACCGTTGAATGCCACGAGCCAGGACAGCTCCTCGGACGCCTCCCTGACCGAGAAGATGCTTTACGACGCCTACATGACGGACTGCACCGCGGAGCAGAATCTCAAAGGCGGACCGCAGGACCCTACCAAGGCGGTCATCTCCTGCGCCAAGGACGGCAGTGGCACCACCTACCTGCTGGGCCCAGCCGATATTGCGGGCACCGAGATCAAGAACGCCCAGTCAGGTCTGGAGACCACTAGTCAGGGGAAAACCACAAATAAATGGGTGGTGAACCTGGAGTTCGACGACAAGGGTACCCAGACTTTCGCAGAGGTCTCCAAGCGCCTCATCGCGTTCCGTGATGCCGCCAAGGCTGAGGCCGCTGCGGCCAAGGGCAAGCCCCAGAGCACCCCGACGACCCACAACAGTGAAAAGGCACAGTTCGCCATCGTCTTGGATGGCTTGACCATTATGGCCTCCGGTTTTGCCGAGGGTGTCACTAATGGCATCACTGACGGGCGCGTGCAGATTTCCGGCGGATTCAAGCAGGCCGGGGCCAACACCCTGGCCAACCAGCTCTCCTTCGGTTCGCTGCCTCTGACCTTCACGGTCCAGTCCGAGCAGCAGATCTCCGCGACCCTGGGCACCGAACAGCTGCGCAACGGCCTGATCGCCGGAGTGATCGGCTTCCTGCTCATCATCGTCTACCTGGCCTGGCAGTACCGCGGCCTGTCCATCGTGGCGGTGGCGTCCTTGCTGATGGCCGCCGTAATAACCTACGTCGTCATCGCCCTGCTCAGCTGGTCCATGGGCTACCGCCTCTCCTTGGCAGGTGTGGCCGGACTGATCGTGTCCATTGGTATAACCATGGACTCCTTCATCATCTACTTCGAACGAATCCGTGACGAGGTCCGCCTGGGCCGCACTCTGCGAGCCGCAGTGGACGAAGGCTGGAAGCACGCTCGCCAAACCATCGTGGTGTCAGACTCCGTGAACCTAGTTGCGGCCGTCGTGCTCTACTTCTTGGCTGTAGGCGGCGTGCAGGGCTTCGCCTTCACCCTGGGCGTGACCACCGTCGTGGATTTGCTGGTCATCTTCTTGTTCACCCACCCAATGATGGCCTTTATTCTGCGCTTCCCGTTCTTCGGCCAGGGGCACAGGCTCTCCGGTCTAGACCCTGAGCACCTAGGCGCCCGCAGTTTGGAAGCCTATGGCAAAGGCCGTGAGGCCATAGCGGGGGCGGTCGCCGGATCCCTGGCTCGCCGCAAGGCAGAACAGCGTCAGGCCGCTCAGGAGGGCGGTCTGGCGGTCGAAGCCGAGGCCACCAGCGGAAAGGACGGTGACCAGGAATGAAGTCACTCGCGGTGCTCGGCAACGAGCTTTACTCCGGCAAGACCTCCATCCCCTTCATCGCCAAACGGCGCATTTGGTATGGGATCGCCGCCGTCGTAATCATTGCCTCTTTCGCTCTTCTCGGTGCGATCGGACTCAACCCCGGCATCGACTTCAAGGGCGGCTCAGAAGTCACCATTACCGGTATTCAGAATCCGCAAGTGGGTCCCGCCAACGATGTGATTGCTAAGGGCGGCTATTCGGCTGGCTCCTCAGTGACCACCATGGGCTCAGCCTCTGTCCGGGTGCAGACCGAGTCTCTGGAGAAGGCCAAGCTTGACCAACTGGCCGGTGAGCTAGCCACCGCCTACGGCGTTACCAACGCCGAGGTATCCGCCACCACCATCGGCCCGACCTGGTCCGGTGACGTGACCGGGAAGGCTTTACGCGGTCTGATTATTTTCTTCCTGCTGGTCGGCGCCCTGATCTGGGCCTATTTCCGCACCTGGAAGATGGCGGCAGCCGCGCTGTTGGCCCTCTGTCACGACATCGTCATCACCATGGGCGTGTACGTGATCTCTGGCTTCGAAGTCACCCCAGCCACCGTGATCGGCGTGCTTACGATTCTGGGCTACTCGCTCTACGACACCGTGGTGGTCTTCGACAAGATTCGTGAAAACACCGCCGGTTTCCAGGCCCAGAGCCGCTCCACCTACGCGGAGCTAGCCAACCTGGCGGTGAACCAGACCTTCATCCGCTCCATTAACACCTCGGTGGTAGGGGTCCTGCCAGTGGCCTCGCTGCTATTCGTGGGTGCTTTCATCCTGGGCGCAGGCACTCTGCGCGATATTGCCCTGACCATGTTCATCGGCATGCTTGCTGGAACGCTGTCCTCGGTTTTCCTGGCCACCCCACTACTGGTCGATCTGCGCTCCCGCGAGAAGGTCATTACTGAGCAGGCTGAGAAGGTTGCCAAGGCCCGGGCCAAGCGTGTGGCTGAACTGGACGGTGACGAGGAGGCCGTTGCCTCGCTGGCTGCAGCGCCAGCTGCTGCTCCCTTGACTCCGGGGCACCACCTGGGTGTCTCCGCCCAGCCCAAGCGGAAGAAGAAGCGCTCATGAGCGAGACTGCACCCAATCTCCCCGCCGGCCTGACCCGGCTGGTGCTGGACAATATTCGGGAGATTCCGGACTTTCCTGAGCCGGGTGTCCTGTTCCGGGATATCACGCCGCTGTTGGCCAACGGCCCGGCTTTTGCCGCCCTCATTGAGGGCCTGGCACAGTGCTATGAGGGACGCGTTGACGCCGTCGCCGGGCTGGAGTCCCGGGGTTTCATTCTGGCTGCGCCCCTGGCTGTGCGCTTGGGAATTGGCATGCTCACCATCCGCAAAGGCGGCAAGCTGCCTGGGCCGGTAATTGGTGAGGATTACTCGCTGGAATATGGCACTGCCCGCATGGAGCTGCGCCCTGACTCAGTCCGGCCGGGGGCTCGAGTCCTGGTAATCGACGATGTGCTCGCCACTGGCGGCACCGCGCGCGCCTCTATGGACCTCATCGAGAGGGCCGGAGCAGAAGTGGCGGCAGTTTGCATGTTGCTGGAGCTCAAAGAACTCGGTGGACGGGCTCGCCTGGGCGATGTTGAGATTGACTGCGTCGTCTCCTACTGACGCTGATCGCTGAGGCCCCGGGATTGCCCGTAAGCAATCCCGGGGCCTCAGTGCATCTAGAGGACGAGGGCCGCCGCGAACCTGCCTCCCGCGCCGTGCAGATAGTCAAAGCTGTTCAGGCCTGGTGGCTATGATGCGGGAATGACGGACACCACGAGCACGAATGGCGCAGCCGACACAGTAGTTCCTGGGTCCAGGGTGCGCAGCCGCCTGGCCTGGTTCGGCGCCCGAGGGCATTCCACGCCCCCCGCGATTGAGCCGCTCCTGCGTGCTGTCCGTGCCAACCACCCCAAGGCTGATACCAGCCTGATCGTGCGCGCCTATGAGGTGGCGGAGAAGGCCCACGAGGGCCAGATGCGAAAGTCAGGCGAGCCCTATATCACCCACCCGGTGGCGGTTGCGACGATCCTGGCAGAGCTGGGTATGACCTCCCAGACTTTGGCAGCGGCCCTGCTACATGACACTGTGGAGGACACCAGCTACTCCCTGGAACGCCTGCGCGCTGACTTTGGGGAGGAGATCGCCCTGCTAGTGGACGGCGTCACCAAGCTGGACAAGCTCCAGTACGGGGACGCCGCCCAAGCGGAGACCGTCCGCAAGATGATCGTGGCCATGTCCAAGGACATTCGTGTCCTAGTCATCAAACTGGGGGACCGGCTCCACAACGCCCGCACCTGGAAATACGTTTCGCCTGAAAATGCTGCCCGCAAGGCCAAGGAAACCCTGGAGATTTACGCCCCCCTGGCGCATCGCCTGGGTATGAATACCATCAAATGGGAGCTGGAAGATCGCTCCTTCAAAGCCCTGTACCCCGGGGTCTACGCAGAAATCGAGCATATGGTGGCGGAGCGCGCTCCTGCTCGGGAGGAGTACCTCCGTCAAGTGCGCCTGCAGATCGAGGAGGACCTGCGGGTCAACAAGATCAAAGGTACGGTTACCGGTCGCCCTAAGCACTATTACTCGATCTATCAGAAGATGATCGTACGAGGCAAAGAATTCGACGATATCTACGACCTGGTGGCTGTGCGTGTAATTGTGGAGACCATCCAGGACTGCTACGCCGTGCTCGGATCTCTGCACTCTCGCTGGACCCCCATGAGTGGGCGCTTTAAGGATTACATCGCCGTACCCAAGTTCAATCTCTATCAGTCTTTGCACACCACCGTCGTCGGCCCGGGGGGCAAACCTGTAGAGATTCAGATCCGCACCCATGAGATGCACCGACGTGCCGAATACGGCGTGGCGGCCCACTGGAAGTACAAGGCTGACCCCAATGCCACCGGACCTACGCCGCTGGGCGGCGCCCCGGGCGACTCTGACAAGGGTGAGCTCGGCTGGCTGCGCCAGCTTGTGGACTGGCAGAAAGAGACCCAGGATCCGGCTGAGTTCCTGGAGTCCTTGCGCTTTGAGATGACCGGCACGCAGATTTACGTCTTCACTCCTAAAGGCGACGTGCTGGCCCTGCCTTCTGGTTCTACGCCAGTGGACTTTGCTTACGCCGTTCACACCGAGGTAGGCCACCGCACCGTTGGTGCCAGGGTTAACGGTCGCCTGGTGCCACTGGACTCTCACCTGGAAACCGGTGACGCGGTGGAGGTTTTCACCTCCAAATCTGTCTCCGCTGCACCTTCCAGGGACTGGCTGTCATTCGTAGGCTCCCCACGCGCTCGCAATAAGATCCGGCAGTGGTTCTCCAAGGAGCGTCGCGAAGAGGCCATTGAAGAGGGCAAGGCCCAAATCGCCCGGGCCATGCGCAAGAAGGACCTGCCGATACAAAGGCTCATGAGTCACGAGACCCTTTTGGACGTGGCTAAGACCCTGGACAAAGGCGATATCGACGGCCTCTACGCCGCAGTAGGGGAGGGGCATATCTCCGCCCAACACGTTGTGGAAACTCTCGTGGCTTCCATGGGCGGGGAAGCCGGAACGGAGGAAACCCTCGCCGAGGCGATCCTACCCACCCGGGCCGCCTCCACTGCTCGCCAAGCTGCGGCTCGCAGCGGAGACAACGGCATCATCGTGGAAGGTATGAATGCCGGCGACCTGTACGTCAAACTTGCCCGCTGCTGCACGCCTATGCCTGGTGACCCGATCGTCGGCTTCATCACCCGCGGCTCGGGCATCTCCGTGCACCGCACTGACTGCCAGAACGTCGAGCAGTTACAAGCTGAGCCGGAGCGGATGATCGCCGTGCACTGGGCGGATCACGCCCAAACTGCCTTCCTGGTGCAGATCGAGGTGGAGGCTCTTGATCGCGGCGGTTTGCTGGCAGATATCACCCGCGTTATGGCGGATAACCACGTGAATATGGTCAGCGCAAATATCGGTACCAGCCGTGATCGCGTGGTCATTGGGCGTTTTGTGGTGGAGCTGGCTGAACCTAGCCACCTGGACCACACTCTGGCCTCACTGCGCCGGATCGACGGCGTCTTTGAGGCCCACCGTTCTTCCTCGCCGTCACGCCGTCCACGCCCCTGAGTTATCCACAGGCCCGTTTTTGCAAGGAGCTGCCTGCCAGCATTAAGGCATGGAAACTAGACGCCGCCCACAGCGCACCATGGCCGCCCTGGCTTGGTTGGAGAGGCGGCCCCTGCAGCCTGCCACCCGTGAACTGACGCCTGCGGAACTAGGTGTGTTGCGCTGCCACGGATTGGACGAGGAACTCACCGTGTCAGTACTTGGCCAGGCGATGGTTTTAGAGCAGGTTTCTACGCCTGGTGCCCGGGCCCGCTGCCTGAGAAGCTTCCTTCCGGACGGGGCGTCGATTTACGGTGCCAGTGCCTTGTGGGTGCACACCGGACTGCGTCCACCTGAAGTGCTTGAAGCCATCCGGCCGGTGCATACTGGCCGGGCTGCTCGGCTGCGCATGTGCCAGGGGCGGCTGCCGGCCTCAGACGTGATGCTGGTTGGAGGACTGTCCTGTTGCACTTTGGCGCGGGCAGCCGTAGACGTAGCGCGCCTGGACACAGCTGCGCGCGCAGTGGAGGCCCTGTTGGCTGCGCAGCACGCTGGCATCAAGCCTCAGGAGCTTTACAACTGTGTTTCCCACTGTGTGGGGGCACAGGTGCGTGGTCGCGACCGGGTGGAACGGCTGATCCGTGAGCTCTATGGCGAGCCTGCTCTGCGGCGCTATTTGGGGACCGGGCGCCGGAAACCAGACCGCACCGCCACTCAGAAGGAGTGACGGTGCGGCAGGTGCCTTTGGCTAAGGCGCGCAGTTTAGGGGAGAGCTAACTGCGCGCACCGCGATCAAGCGCGGGCCGACTGGCGGACCTGCTCCAGCCAAGCACGGCGAGCAGTGAGCGCAGCCTCCGCCTCCGCGACCTTCTTGGCGTTGCCGGCAGCCTGTGCAGCAGCCAGATCCTTCTCCAGCTCAGCGATCGAGTCCTCAAGCTGGCCAGCTAGGCCCTCAGCGCGAGCTTTGGTCTCAGGATCGGTGCGACGCCACTCGGCGTTCTCCGCTTCACGGATCGCGTCCTCTACGGCACGCATGCGTCCCTCAATGCGACGCACGGCGGCACGCGGCACCCGACCGGCTTCTTCCCAAGCGTCCTGAATCGGACGCATAGCCTTCTTAGCAGCCTTGACATCCTTAATGGGAAGCAGAGCCTCAGCCTTGGCGACCAGAGCCTCCTTGACCTTCAGGTTCTCGGCGAACTCAGCGTCGGTGGCCTCGTCCTTGGCCCGGCGAGCGTCAAAGAACACCTGCTGGGCGGCCCGGAAGCGCGCCCACAAGGCATCGTCCTCTTTACGGGAAGCCCGGCCAGCTTTCTTCCACTCCTCCATAAGGTCGCGGTACTTGGCGGAAGTAGTGCCCCAGTCGGTGGAGGAAGACAGCTCCTCCGCCCGGCGGATCAGGGCCTCCTTGGCGGCCTTCACCTGAGACTGCTTGGAGTCCAACTCGGAGAAGAACTGACGGCGGTGCCGGTCAAAGGTAGTGCGCGCGTGAGAGAAACGCTTCCACAAGCCGTCCTCGGTGGGGCGGTCCAGGCGTGGTCCACGACGCTGCGCCTCCTTCCACTTCTCCAGCAGTTCACGCAGCTCTGCACCGGAGGTCTTCCACTGGGTGCGGGCGGGGTCCTGCTCGCTGATTGCTTCAGCGCGCTCCACGATGGCCGTGCGGTCCTTAAGGGCCTGCTCCTTGGCGGCGGCTCGCTCAGCTGAAACCGCCTCGCGGCGCTCGGCGGCCACGGTCCGTAGGGCGGCAAAGCGTGCGCGCAAACCATCCAGATCGCCGACGGCGGCAGGGGAGACCAGTGATTCTTCGAGCGACTTCACGGTGGAGTCGATTTCACGCACGGAGAGCTGCGGCAGGCGCGTGGCAAAGAGGTCGATGCTGGCTTTGAGATCCAGGAAGCGGCGCACGTAGAAGGCGAGGGCCTCAGCAACTGGGGCGTCAGGGAACTGGCCAACCTCACGCTCTTCCCCGTTGTCCTGCACAAAGACCTTGCCTTCGCCGTCTACCCGGCCCCATTTGGCGGCGTCCATGGCCTCCTCGGGGTCGATGGCTGGCTCGACGGGGGTAGGCACAGTTGCGGGGCTGGGGACTGGCACCTCCGCCTTGGGCTCATCCACCTTGGTGTCTTCTGCCTTGGCAGCAGGCGTGGGGGCGTCCTTTGTGGGCTCGGCAGGAGTTTCTGGCGCCGGGGCCTCGCTGGTCTCAGCAGCCTTAGCCGCTTCAGGGGTCTCTGCAGGCTCGGCAGGCGCAGCAGCGGCGTCGGGAGTAGTTGCAGATGGAGCTGATTTAGCTGAGCTAGCTGAAGGAGACGAGGGCGAAGAAGGTGCCGACTTCGAGCTGGGGGGCACCGGAACGGCAACCTGCGAAGTAGGGGCGTCGGTGCTCGCCTCAGGGGCCTGAGGCTCAGCCATGGTGGTGGGATCGACGGTGCTGGCCTCTACCTCGTTGGGGACAGCGGGCTCAGTGGGGTGCTGCAACTGCTCAGACACGATGTGCTCCTTTAGGACTGACGGGGTGGGCGAGGCAGTGCCACGCCGTTCCGTTCACGCCCGGTGCGGTACCGGGTGATGGTTGGCCGTCGCAACAACGACGGTGCCTCAGAGCCTACCTAAAACCGCAGCAGGACGGGACTCCCAGGAGGCGCTAAGCCTGACCTCTGGACTGGTTGAGTGGCTGGAGGTCATGCTGGCAAGCTTCCAGCCTCAGTCAGAGGCCACAACGCCAAGCCAACCTTTGGATTCGTGGCGTTCAGCGGTAACCCGACGGAAGCCGATGCGCTGACAGATAGCGATGATCTCGTCTGCGTCTGGGACGTGGTACTTCGGTGTCTGGCGCCATCTTTCGGCTTCAGCCTGAGAGGCGTATTCATTGACGATTACCAGGCGGCCACCCTTGCGCAGTACCCGACGGATCTCGCGCAGGCCGGTTCCCAGGTTCGGCCAGTGAGACACGGCATTTAGGGCCGTGACCACATCAAAGTCGCTGGAACGGAAGGGGAGCATGCCGCTGGTGCCCACGGAGACTCGGAGACGGCCGGACTCGACGGCAGCACGGTTTAGCGTCCGCACCAACTCAGTGGCATCTAGGCTGCAGTCAACGGCAGCGACCTGGCCAGATGTCAGATGCATAATCTGACGCACCAGTCCACCGCTCTGGCAGCCCATATTGAGCACTCGGTCGCTCTGAGCAATTTGGGCGAGGTCCAAGGCCCACCGCTGCATGCGGCCACGGCCCATGCGGAAGGATGGCAAGGTGAGCTTCCGGGCCTGACTGAGGCGGGGTTGCTCAAGGCCAGCGGTGGAGGACATCGCAATGGTCATATGGCAATCGTGACGTTAGTCATTCGTTCGCACTAGGCGCGTTAGCACAAAGTTTGGGTCCTGTGACCAAACCGTTGCTGTCTAGAGGTGGGTCGCAGCTTCTGTCAGGGCCTCCTGAGTGTTTGGCCGTCTGCGGGTTCAAGCGTCCGGTTAGGGCATACTCTGCGCGTGAGCAAGGAGTCAGTGCCGTCGTCAGCAACCAGCAACGCCCAACGCCGTCGGCAGGGCTGGCTACTCGCACAGTGGCTGCTTGAGCTTGCCATCATGGCCACCTCGCTGGCCTTTGTCCTTTTCGGCTTTGTCCTGCTGCTGCTGATTTGGGAACTGCTCGGCGTGCTCTACCTGACTGTGGGTGCCCACAGGGTTTGGGGCGGGCGTGAGCTAGAAAGTCGGATAGAACGCAGACAGGTCCGGGAAGGTCTGGGGCGGAGTTGGGTGCTGCCGCTGCTGGCCTCTGCAACCGGTGTGGTCACCGCTATACACGCCCTGGGCGTAGATCGGTCCGGCGTACAGGGCGTCGTGGCGAGTTTCCTGGCGATCTCTTCCAGCCTGGGGGTGATCCTTTCCTGGTTACTGCTGCAGGTCGGTTTTGCGGGCATCTACCGGGCGATATGCCTGACTGCCAGCGAGCCCCTCTTAAAGTTTCCCGGCACCGCAGAGCCGTTCCTTTCGGATTACCTCTACTTCTCCTTCACCGTAGGTTCTTCTTTTGCGACCTCCGATGTCGCTGTGCGTTCGCGCCGGGTGCGGCGCGTGGTGCTAGTGCACTCGGTGGTCGCCTTCTTTTGCAACGCTTTGGTGGTGGCTGTGGCCTTCCAGGTGCTCCAAAAGCATCTGGGTTAGTGAACGGGTTGACCCGGCACCTGGAACTTGGGTGGCGCCTATCCTGCACCTAGGCTGCTGCCATGATCCTTGAGCGCACGGTTGCAGCCGTATTTGGAGCCAATTGCTACGTCTTGGCGGCTGGGCCGGGCAGGCCTGCCGTGGTGGTGGACCCCGGTGCCGGGGCGGCGCGCGGTGCCCTGGCGCTGCTGCGTTCGAGCAACCTGACGCTTGGAGCGGTGCTCCTGACTCACGGCCACGCCGACCACGTATGGGACTCGCAGCGCCTGATTGACGCCGCCGTCACCGATGGGCGCGTCGCCGATGGTGCCACCAAGGTGCCGGTCTACATCCCTGAGCCGGACCTATACCGCATGGATGATCCAGATGGCACCACCGGCATCCGTGCTGCTGGAATGGGCTTTGCGGATATGGCCGACACCCCGTGGGTATGCCCGAATGATGTGCGTCCCTTCCCTGCGGAAGGCTTCGGGCAGGCGGTGGAACTGGCGGAGGGTGTGGCCTTACAGGCTGTGCCCGCGCCGGGGCACTCAGAAGGCTCGGCGGTATTCTTCTTCAACGCTCAACTGGGGGATAACCAACTGCTGTGGGAAGCGGAGGTCTTGGACGATCCCAGCAGCATCTCGCAGCAGGACTACTTGGTGGCGCTGGCTGGGGACGTGATCTTTAAGGGCTCTGTGGGGCGCACTGACCTGCCCGGCGGGGACCAGTACCAAATGTGGGCCACCCTGCGGCTGCTGGCCAGTGTGGTCAACCCGGCCACAGTGCTGCTGCCCGGCCACGGAGCTGTAACCACCATGGAGCACGAGCACCACGGAAACCCGTACCTGGCCGAGGCTAAGGTCCGCGGCGGCGAACGGGGAGCTTAGGCGCCAGCGCCGCCCAGGCGTGGTCTTTGGCACGTGCCAAAGCCTGCGCCTGCCGGGGAAAGGCTCGTGACGGCGTGACAGAATGCCACCTATGGCACAGGCACGAATGGCTCAGTCTTCGCTCTCCGGCTTCCCCGAGTGGCTTCCCGCCGCCCGCATCGTGGAGCAGACATTTATAGATACCCTGCGCCGCACCTTTGAGTTGCACGGCTTTAGCGGCATTGAGACCCGCGCCGTCGAGCCACTGAGCCAGCTAACCAAGAAGGGCGAGACCTCCAAAGAGGTCTACCTGCTCTCGCGTCTGCAAGCTGACCCCGATGAGCCTGTGGAAGCCGACCCGGCCAAGCAACTGGGCTTGCACTTCGACTTGACGGTGCCTTTCACCCGCTACGTCGTCGACAACGCTGGCATTTTGCACTTTCCCTTTAAGCGCTACCAGATCCAGAAGGTCTGGCGCGGTGAGCGCCCACAGGAAGGACGCTTCCGCGAGTTCTACCAGGTTGACATCGATGTGGTCGGCGACGGCAACCTGCCCCTCCACTACGACGTGGAGACGCCCCTGATCATGCACGAAGCGCTCTCCGCCCTGCCGATCCCGCGCGTTACCATCCACGTCTCCAACCGCAAGGTTGCCCAGGGCTTCTATCAGTCCGTCGGCATCAAAGACGAGCAGCTCGCTGAGGTCCTGCGAGTGGTGGACAAGCTAGACAAGATCGGCCCGGAGGCCGTCACCAGTGAACTCACCGACGCCGTAGGCGCTAGCCCCGCGCAGGCTGCTGCTGCCCTGCGCCTGGCCAGCATTCAAGGCGCCGACCCCCAAGCGATCCGAGACACGGTCATCGCCGCCCTAGACGGTGCCGAACCCAGCGAACTGTTGCTCACCGGCCTGGACGAGCTCACTGACCTGCTTGCCACGGCAGCGCGCCGCCGCCCCGGTGCGGTGATCGCCGACCTTAAGATCGCCCGTGGCCTGGACTACTACACCGGCACCGTCTACGAGTCCTTTATGGAGGGCGCCGCAGACCTCGGTTCAGTGTGTTCCGGCGGCCGCTACGACAACCTAGCCACTAACGGCAAGCGCACCTTCCCTGGAGTTGGCATTTCCATCGGCTTGTCCCGTCTGCTTTCCCGCATCATTGCCGACGGCGCTGTGGCAGTCACTCGGGCCGTGCCCACAGCTGTGCTGGTAGCGGTCACTGACGAGGAGCACCGTGCCGCCTCCGACGCCGTCGCCGACGCTCTGCGGGCACGCGGCATCAGCGCGGACGTGGCACCCAACGCTGCAAAGTTCGGCAAGCAGATCAAATTCGCAGATAAGCGCGGCATTCCCTTTGTCTGGTTCCCCGGCACGGAGGGACAAGCCGACTCGGTAAAGGACATCCGCTCTGGGGAGCAGGTGGAGGCACACGCCGCCAATTGGACCCCTGCAGACCCAGCAGATCTCAGCCCCAAACTACAGGCCACCGCGCCTAACCCCTGAGCCACGGAGGAGATGTGAGCCCCGCAGGACTGCCAACCGCCACCCTGGCGGCGGAACGGGTCGCCGCCTTACGCGATCTGCTTTCCACCACCAAACTGCCCTACACGCTTCCCGGTGCCCCCAAAGCCAAAGCCAGTGCTAAGACAGTTGTAGACCAACTCACCGACTACGTCCTGCCCCGACTAGCCAGCCTGGACGCGCCCCTGCTCGCCGTAGTTGGTGGCTCAACCGGTGCGGGAAAATCCACCCTGGTCTCCTCCCTGGTACGGGCCCAGGTGGCCGCTTCCTCAGCCATCCGCCCCACCACCCGCCGCCCACTGTTACTGCACGCCCCAGCGGATGCCCTCTGGTTCAACACCGACCGAGTTTTGGCGTCTTTGGCCCGCGTGCGCGTTCCTGAAGGGTCCCCACCCACCCCCGCCGGAGAAGTCACGCCCCGAGAGGTCGAGCTGCGCGCCTGCTCCAATCTGCCGGCTGGACTAGCCCTGCTCGATGCCCCCGACGTTGACTCGGTGGTGGAGGAGAACCGGGCCCTGGCAGGTACCCTCCTGGCCGGAGCTGACCTCTGGGTATTCGTCACCACCGCAGCCCGCTACGCGGATGCTGTTCCCTGGGATCATCTACGTGAAGCTGCTAGCCGTGACATTTTGGTAGCCGTGGTCCTGGACCGGGTGCCGCCGGGAGCTGGGGAAGCTGTGGAGGCCGACCTACGAAAACGCCTCGTAGATGCGGGAATGGGGCAGGCTCCGGTGTTTCAGGTTGCTGAGAGTCAGCTTGATGCGCAGGGCTTTTTACCTGATGCCCTGGTAGCTCCACTGCGCAGTTGGCTCGCCCAACTGGCTGCCGACGCCGTCGCCCGGCACGCTGTGGCCCGCCGCACCGCTCAGGGGGCCTTGACTGCTGCGCTAACCCGTTCCAGTGAGGTGGCCACAGAGCTCGGCGAGCAGGCCCAGACCGCTGAGCGCTTAGCCGCCCTGGCCGCTGAGAATCACATGGAAGCCGTGCGCCGCCTGGAGGCGGCCACAGCCGATGGGGCCATGCTGCGCGGCGAGGTCTTGGCCCGCTGGCAGGAATACATCGGCACCGGAGAGTTGCTGCGGGCCTTGGAGAGCCGGGTGGGCTGGCTGCGTGACCGCCTGGGCAATGCCCTGCGCGGGAAGCCCGCCCCCTCGGAAACCGTGACTGCTGCGATCGAGGAGCAGCTGGCCGCCCTGGTGGTGGCCGAATGCCAGCGTGCAGCGCTGGAGACCGAGCGAGTCTGGCGCCGGGAGGCAACCGCTCCCTACGCCCTGAGCGTGGCGCTCTCTGAGCTGCCCACAGCGGCTAGTTTGACCGAGCAAGCCGGTGATCTGGTGCGTGAGTGGCAGGGAGATGTGCTGGCTTTGGTCCGTTCTGAGGGGGCGGATCGTCGTCTGACCGCCCGCGTCCTGTCCTACGGCGTCAACGGGATTGGGCTGGCGCTAATGGTCTTGGTCTTTGCTCATACCGGCGGCCTAACCGGCAGTGAGGTCGGCATCGTTGGCGGCACAGCAGTGCTGGCACAGAAGGTGCTGGAAGCCGTCTTTGGAGACCAAGCTATGCGCAGCCTCGCCCAGCGCGCCCGACAAGATCTACACGACCGCTGGACCGCCGTACTGAACCAGCAGCTGGAGGCTTTCACTGCCGCTCTGCCTCCGGTGCTTCCTAGCAGGCAACAGCTTGTGGAAGCTGTAGACGCTGCGGCAGCTGGCCTGCAGGCGCTGAGTCAGGAGGCCAAGGCATGACCATGTTGCCTATGGGGCCCCGCCTAGGCCGTGCAGGTACTGCCTTATCGCAGACAGAAGGGCTGGATCGTGCCCTGTGGCAGCTGTCCCGTGTGACTGAATTGGGGGAGGGGCTGCTGGATGAGCGGCAGCTGCAAGCCGCCAGACAGCTGCATGAGCGAGCTGGACAGCGGCGTCGCCTGGCCCCCAGCCTGACTGTGGCGGCACTGCTAGGAGCTACCGGCTCTGGCAAGTCTTCACTCTTTAACGCGCTGCTGGGCCAGGAGGTGGCTCGCACTGCCGTCACGCGCCCTACCACCACCAAGCCCTTAGCTGCAGTACCTGCCGCTACCGCCACCCAGGCCAAGGAAGCTACCGCACTGCTGGATTGGTTGGGCGTAGACGAGCGGGCTGAGGTAACTACCGCCCCCGGGGCCGCCGCCCTGGGTTCCGGCACCGTGCTGCTGGACCTGCCGGATATCGACTCTGACGCCCGCGAACACCGCGTGATTACCGAAGGCATGTCCCAGCTGGTCGACGTGCTCGTTTGGGTTTTGGACCCGGAGAAGTATGCCGACGCACTGGTGCACCGTGACTTCCTCTCCCAGCTGTATGAGCACGCCCGGGTCACCTTGGTGGTGCTTAACCAGGTGGACCGCTTAGCGCCAGCCGACCGCCAAGACGTGCTGGCGGATCTGGCGCGACTCCTGAACCAGGAGGGGCTGGGTAGTTCAGCACTGCTGGCGGTCAGTGCCCGCACCGGCGAGGGCCTGGAGGCTTTGCGCGAGCAGATCGCCCAGGTCGCACAGGCGCGCACTGCCCGCGATGAGCGTTTGTCAGCTGATGTGCGCCACTGGGCTACGCAACTCAGTGACCAGCTTGGAATCAAGGCCACCAGTGGCAGCGGGCAGAGCCAAGCAGAGGGCGCCGCCACTGAGCCCTGGGATGCGCTACGCCAGGCGGCTCGGGCCGCTGCCTCAGTGGAGCTGGTCAGCCAGGCCGTCTCCGGCTCTTACCGCCGCAGCGCGCAGCTGCGGGTCGGCTGGATTCCGTTGCGCTGGTTGGCCCGGCTCCGCAAAGATCCGCTCCGGGTCCTGCACTTGCTGAAAGACCAGCCAAAGCGTTCAGCAACTGCGGAATCTGGGCGCGACGTCGTCGTGGGCCGCTCGTCGCTGCCAGCACCATCAGCCGCAGCCGCTGGAACTCTGCGCACCAGCGCACATAACTGCGCCGCTGCAGCCCTTGCCGCTCTGCCGGAAAACTGGGCAGCCGAAGTGCTGGCCCGCTCAGACCAACGTGCCTTGAAGCTGCCCGAGGCGCTAGACCGCGCCGTCGTAAGTACTGACCTAGAGAGCGGCAAAGGCCCCAACTGGTGGAAGCTGGCCAATTCCTTCCAGTGGCTCAGCCTGGTGACGGCTTTGGTGGGTGGCGCCTGGCTGCTTGGTCTGCACCTAGCGCGCAGCTACCTGTTAGTTAAGGTTTCTCCACCAATGCTGGGAAGGCTCCCGTACCCCACTGTTTTGCTGGGTATTGGGCTCCTTTCGGGCCTACTACTTGCCGTGCTCGGGACCTTGCTGGCACGTATTGGTGCTCGCCGAGTCGCGGCCCGGGTGCACAAGCGCTTATATAAAGCTGCCGACGCCGTCGTGCAGGAGCAGGTGATTGCTCCGCTGCATGAAGAACTGTACTCCTGGGATGAGCTCACCAGCAGCATTTTGGAATTGCGCAGCTAAGCCCAGAGCGGTGCTAACAGCTAGATCTGGCGGGAGGCCTCACTTATCGGTGAGGCCTCCCGCCAGCTTCAAATTAGTGTCTCAGACACAGGCTTGCAGTTCACCAGCGGTCGCCGCGCCCCTGCCGCGGGCCACCGGACTTGCCAAAGCCCTTGCCACCCCGGCCGCCGTCGCGATTACCCCGGAAACCACCGCGGTCGTTGTTGAAGCCGCTGCGCTCACCACGGTCGCCACCAAAGCTACGGCCACCGTCACGGTTACCACGGAAACCACCGCGGTCGTTGTTGAAACCGCCGCGCTCACCACGGTCGCCACCAAAGCTACGGCCACCGTCACGATTACCCCGGAAACCACCGCGATCACCACGGTCATCCCAACGCCGCTCACCGCCGCGCTCGCCGCGACCACCGAAGCCCCGGCCACCGAAGCCGCGCCCGCCGTCACGGTCTCCCCGGAAACCACCGCGCTGACCACGCTCGCCCCCAAAGCCGCCCTTGCCACGAGGCCGCCCAGAGCGCTCACCAGCGAAGTCTGAGGGAGCATTGCCGTCATTGTCTCCACCATGGCCAGGGCCCTGGTCCACACGAATGCGCAACTCGCGGCCACCAAAGGTCGCGTGCTTGAGCCGATCCAACTGCTCTTGGCTGAGCGGCGTGTGCACCTCAACCAGAGAGAAAGACTGCAGGATGTCGATCCGGCCAATATCAGAGCCAGAGATACCCGCCTCATTGGCGATCGCACCAACAATCGCGCCGGGCAGGACACGGTCACGGTGGCCAACCTCCAAGCGGTAGGTGGTGCCGAAGCCATCCTCATGACGGCGTCCGCCGCGAGCTGCCCCGGGCTTGCCTTCGGGACGTTCGCGGCGCTCCCGGCCGCCCTCAAAGGAAGCAGAGACAAAGGTGCCCTCAGAGTCCACATTCTCCTCGCGGCGCACGCGCTGACGCGGCTCACCCTTGCGCTCTTCACGGGTACGCGGTCCCTCGTCACCTACAGACAGGGCCAGCAAGGTGGCGGCAATGTCAGTGACCTCCACCTCCAGCTCCTCAGCCTTGGCGGCAACTAGCTCCGAGTACATCTCCAGGCGACCACGCTCCAGACGAGCAGTCACCCGCTCCAACAGTCTGCGGGCGCGATGCGCGGAAACATCCGCAGGGGAAGGCAGGGTGATTTCCTCCAGGCGGGTGCCGGTGAGGCGCTCGATCTGACGGAGCTTGCCCTTCTCCTTGGGAGTGAGGAAGGTGACAGCCTCACCGTGGCGGCCCGCGCGGCCAGTGCGGCCGATACGGTGCACGTAGGCCTCGGCCTCGCGTGGCACATCAAAGTTCACCACTAGGCCAATGCGGTCAACATCCAGACCACGGGCGGCAACATCGGTGGCTACCAGGACATCCAGCGTGCCGGCCCGCAGGCGCTCCACTAGCCGCTCGCGCTCGCGCTGTGGCACGTCACCGGAGATAGCTGCGGCCTGAATGCCGCGGCCAGCCAGCTCAATGGCTACATCCTCAGCGGTGGACTTGGTGCGCACAAAGACAATTGCGGCCTGTGCCTCCGTCACTGCCAATACGCGGGCTACGGCGCCGATTTTGTGGCGGAATGGCACCACCGCGTAGGTCTGATGCACGGTGTCCACGGTGGAGGCCTGGCGGGAAACCTCCACATGCACCGGGTTGGTCATGTGCTGGCGGGCCACGGCCTGGATCGCCGGAGGCATGGTGGCGGAGAACAGAGCTGTGCGCCGCTCACCAGGAATGTCAGAGGCAATCGTCTCCACGTCCTCAGCAAAACCCATGCGGAGCATCTCATCGGCCTCATCGAGGACGAAGAACTTGACCTCCTCCAGCGTCAGCGCGCCCTTCTCCAGCAAGTCAATGATGCGGCCGGGCGTACCCACAACCACCTGCGCGCCTGCCTTAAGAGCACCGATCTGGGGGCCGTAGGGGGCACCGCCGTAGACAGCCACCACGTCCAGGCCGCGGGAGCGGTGAGCCATATCCGAAATGGCCTCGGCACTTTGCAACGCAAGCTCACGGGTGGGGGCCAGGACTAGCGCCTGCACAGCGCCGTTGCGGGCGTCTACAGCATCCAGCAGGGGCAGCCCGAAGGCTGCAGTCTTGCCGGTTCCCGTCTGGGCCACGCCGACGACGTCGCGGCCGGAGAGCAGCACGGGAATGGCCTCCCGCTGGATGGGGGTGGGGGTTTGGAAGCCCATGTCGGTGACTGCACGCAGCAGGTCTTCAGGCAGGCCTAGATCAGCGAAGGTCATCTCTTCAGACGACTTGGCTGGCTCGGGCTCCTCATCGTCGCCCTCCAGGAAGGCGGCGTGTCCGTCTACCTGGTCTTCGTCAATATCGTCGTCAGTCTCGTCTGTTTCCTCTTCCTCTGACTCGTCCTCAGGATCGAGCTCGGGGGCGTTGGTGTCGACGTCGTCGGCCTCCTCCTCGTGATCCAGGTCTGCAGGATCCTCGGGAGTGTCAGCGGAGACGGGGCTGTTGAAGTCCTCAGGAGAGGTGGAGTCGACCGCCGCGGAGAAGAGGTCGTTTAGGCTTAGGGGGGCGGTCTCGGGGGCGGCGCCGGAGCGCCCCGTCGGCTCGGAGCCGTTGACGGAGTTAGACATATTCAGGTTTTCCCGTTCTGGTCCCAGCAGTGGGCTGGGACTCTTGCGGAGTGTGGGGGAGGGCAACTCGCCCTCCGCTCTTGCCGCACCGGACCCACCACACTCGCCCCTGCCCGCTCAGGGGCTAAAACTGGGGGCTATACGCACAGACTCACGGGCAACCAGTCACCAAAGGTGTCCGGAGCCCGAACGGGGTTCCTAGGATGCGGTTCGCTCCTGTGCCGAGCCTACGGGACCGGCGTGCCTGGAAATGCGGCAACGCAAGGGATCACAGGTGACATGGGTCTCGCAACCCATAACTGATGCGGGCGCAAGCCGGACCTCCACTGCTTTGGTGGCGATACGATGGGGCCTCAAGCAGCCCACGCGGGCTGGCCGTTCCAGACGAAAGGTGGAATCAATGGGCGTGCTCCCAACTCCCCAGGATCCAACTGAGGTTAGCGGGGCCACGCGGCCAGAGATCCCCACACCATTGACGGTGGAACGCATCGCGGCCTTGTTCAAGGAGCGCGGCTATGTCTTCTTCATCGACTCTGACGGCGACCTGGGCGGAACGTGGGAGGACGCTACCTTCTACTTCCTGTTGCATGGAGAGAACAAAGAGGTTCTGCACATTAGGGCGCAGTACCCTGGCACGGTTGACGCCGCCTACCTGGAGAAGGTCCGTGAGGTTATGGAGACCTCACACCGTAGCCGTCCATGGCCGAAGGCTTTCTATCGCATTGACGACGAGGGTGACATTCGCGTCTACGCCTCCCACACGGTCGACTACGAGCACGGGGTGACTGATGCCCAAATCCTGCAGCACGTCGACTGCGCTATCAGCGCCATCTTGCGCTTGTTCGAGTCACTTAACGAGTCCCTAGGCCGCTGAAAGGAGCCTGACCATGTCCTGGTTCTCTCGCCGTCGTAAGTCGGAGGCAACCTCATCGAGCGCCTACGCAGCTGCCCCGGCTACATCCGCTGTGGCTGCCAATGCAGCGGGAGCTGCGGCAACCCCACCAGCGCCGGGCCAGACTATTTCTGCTGGCACGCCGGTCACTCCGCTTAGCAAAGACCGCTTGACCCGGCTCATCGAGTCGCGCGGCTGGAAGTGCCAGATTGATGACGACGGCGACCTGACCGGCCGCTGGGATGACGACCTTGTGAGTTTCATGCTGCGTGGCGAGCAGGAGGAAATGCTCAACGTTATGGGCCTGATGCTCGAAGACGTACCCATGAGCAAGCTAGACGAGGCACGCTTTGCCATAGACGAATGGCACCGTGAGCACCTGTGGCCAGTGTGCTTCTGGCGGGAGAATGATGACGCCGGCCTGACCTTTACCATCGGTGCTGCTGTAGCGGTGGACTGGGAGCCTGGCGCCACAGATAAGCAGCTACTCCAGCACCTGGAATGCGGCCTTGCTACTTGCGGTCAAGCCTTCGCAGACTTCCGTGAACGGCTAGCCCTTGAACCCTATGTGGAACCTGGTCCCTGAGCTAGGCGCTGGCGGTCTGGCCTGGCGGCCCGGGCGTTGAGCAAGCCGCAGCCTTGACATCAATTTCGTCACGGATGCCGCAGAACCGCATTCCACCGCTACTATGTTCAGAGACCGGTAGCTTTGCACAGCCATTGCCTACCAACACGCAGAACATCCTCGCTATCGAAATGGTTGGTTCATGTCGGACGGTTTGAGCTTCACGCCCTCGGGGCGCCGGGCCAGCAGGCTCGCGTGCCGCTGGGTCAGTGGTCTTGGCGCCGTCGTGTTGGCAGTGGGAATTGCAGTTGGCGGAGTGGATTCAGGCGCTGTCGCTGCCCCTTCTGACGCGCCCACAACCCCAGTGGCGGGCCCACAGGTAGGCGTGGCGGTACCTGAAAAGAGCACGCCGACGCCCACTTCCACCCCGCATACGGAGCCGCCGTCAGAGGTGCCTATGCCTCAGCCTGCGCCGGACAAGGATCCTGCGCCGCTACCGGCCCCGCCCGCCCCGCCCGCTGAAGAACCAAAAGATGCCCCGGCGCCTCCTGCAGCACCGTCTGAGCCAAAGCGGAATATCCAGATCATCCCGGGGGCAGAGGTCAGGTCGCCATCCACTGGGGGAAACCCCGCGGCGCCTGCCACCGGCGCGAATCAGCCCGCTGCCGGGCAGCCGCCCGCAGCTGCCACTGCGGCGCCGCATTACCCTGCGCAGCCAGCAACAGCCGCCGCATCAGAGGCTCCAGCGTCTTCGTCTCCTAGTGCCAAACCTGGCAGTAAACCGGACGCCGCGCCCACGGCGCCTGTTAGCTCAGCGGACCAGCTCACCAAGGAAAACGCTGGTTCCGTCTCTGGTGGTCGCCAGGGTAATGAGGTGACCCTCTACCTGCCTTCTGATGCGGTAAGCCCCAAGGAATGGGTTTCCGTGTTCACCTATCCCGGCGCGCAGGCAACTGACTGGTTGGAAGTGTCTAACGAGCGCTCCATAGTCATGAACATTGCAAGTATGAAGTCGGGCTCCTACAAGCTGGCCGTGGCTAACAGCACCGGAAAGCTAATTGGCTGGGCGCAGCTGGAGATCTCCGAAGAGAACCAGACTGACGGCCGGAATGCCCTGGCCCCAGCTGTTGGCGCCGCTGATTCTGACAGCGGCATGGGGGGAGGCGACTGGTTGCTTCTCGGCGCAGCTGGTGTGCTCGTCGCCGGTGCCGCTGGATTCATTTTCCTGACCCGCCCCAGGACCCTGCGCGGCATCTGAGGGCATCCTCAAGCATGCGAGTAGGGCACTGCCTGGGGCCTATTTTCTCCTTCTCTAGCGGGGTGTGCGCCCGGTTGGCTGAGGCCTGTTGCATGCGGCTAGTGCAAGTGCTGGCAGCAGTAGGCCTGCTGGGGTTGCAATTAGCTGCACCGTTGGCGGCGCCATTAGCTTGGGGAGTGGAAGACTCCGATTCGACCCTTGGCACGGCGTCAACGGTCAGCCCATCGACCGTGGCCGCTGGTGGCACCCTTAGCTACACTTTGAGTGGCTTTCCAGCGAGAGCTCAGGTGGAAATCCTGCTCGACGACGTCGAGACCCAGGTGCTTGGCACGGTGACAGTTGGGGGAGACGGCACCTCCTCAGGCACGGTTGAACTTCCTAAGCTCATAGGTATGGGCCCACATTGGTTGCGTTTCCGTAGCAAACCGGCGCCCTTGCCCACCGCGTCTTCAAGCTCTAGCAGTGCCGCCCAAACGCAGGGTGCAAGCCCAAGCCTCACGAGCGGAGCGGCTCAGGCCACAGCTGCGCCGAGCCCGGCAGTGAAAAACAAAAGCCCCTTCTTTAGTGTAGGGGAAGTAACGATTATCGGAGCGGCACCAGCCCATCGGCCACCGGCAGCCGCAGGTGGCGGAGAAACGGGAATGCCGAATGACTCAGGCACAGCCGAGCAGCACAGGAGAGAATTCTCGCCCCTGTCGGGAGCGGTGCTGGCAACGGCCGGTGTGGTGACGGCACTGGCGGTGGGCATAGTGCTTAACCGACGTCGGCGTCTTGCCCTCAGCTTTGGTGAGCAGGGTTTGTAGCGGCGGCGAGGGCGAGCGGTCGCAGCGGGCGGGCTAAACTCGCCTGCGGCGCCCGCCCGTCTCGCGGTGCGCCCCGCCGGGCACCGGCTCAGTGTCCCCAAGGGAAGGACCCAGCACCATGCTGCGAACCCGTACCGCTGGCTCACTGCGCGCCAGAGACATCGGCCAAGAAGTCACTCTCACCGGCTGGGTGGACCGCCGGCGTGACCACGGTGGCGTCGCCTTCATCGATTTGCGTGATGCCTCTGGCATTGCCCAGGTGGTTATCCGCGAAGAGGTCGCCCATGACCTGCGCGCTGAGTACGTCCTAAAGGTCGTCGGCGAGGTCTCCGCACGCCCTGAGGGCAATGCCAACCCCAACCTGCCGACCGGTGACATTGAGGTGGTTGTCTCCGACGTAGAAATCCTCAACCCCGCTGCCGCGCTGCCTTTCCAGGTCTCTGACCACGCGGAGGACGCTGGCCAGGTTGGTGAAGAAGTCCGCCTCAAGTACCGCTACCTAGACTTGCGCCGCTCCAAGATGCAGCACGCTATTCGCCTGCGCTCTAAGGTCTCCCAGGCTGCCCGCAAGGTACTGGGCGAATATGACTTCGTAGAGATTGAAACCCCCACCCTGACTCGCTCCACCCCAGAGGGGGCCCGCGACTTCCTGGTCCCTGCCCGGCTGGCACCCGGTTCCTGGTACGCCCTGCCCCAGAGCCCGCAGCTGTTTAAGCAGTTGTTAATGGTCGCCGGCATGGAGCGCTACTACCAGATCGCCCGCTGCTATCGTGACGAGGACTTCCGTGCGGACCGTCAGCCAGAGTTCACGCAGCTCGACATGGAGATGAGCTTTGTGGAACAGGAGGACGTCATCAAGGTAGCTGAAGACGTCCTTAAAGAGATTTGGGCGCTGATCGGATATGAGCTGCCCACCCCGATCCCGCACATGACTTTCAAAGACGCCATGGAAAAGTACGGCTCGGACAAGCCCGATCTGCGCTTCGGCCTGGAGCTGGTGGAGCTAACTGAGTTTTTCAAAGACACCACCTTCCGGGTCTTCCAGAACCCCTATGTGGGGGCAGTGGTTATGCCCGGTGGCGCCGCGCAGTCCCGCCGGACTTTTGACGCCTGGCAGGAGTGGGCTAAGCAGCGCGGCGCCAAGGGCCTAGCCTATGTCACCATCTCGGAGACCGGCGAGCTTGGCGGCCCGGTGGCCAAAAACATCACCGACGCCGAGCGGGCTGGGCTGGCTGAGGCCGTGGGGGCTAAGCCCGGCGACTGCGTCTTCTTCGCTGCCGGTGGTGTCGATGCCTCCCGGGCACTGCTAGGCGCAGCGCGCCTGGAGATCGGCAAGCGCTGCGGCCTGATCGATGAAGATGCCTGGTCCTTTGTGTGGGTGGTGGACGCGCCCCTGTTTAAGCCCTCGGCACAAGCCAGTGCTGACGGCGACGTTGCGTTGGGCAAGTCCGCCTGGACCGCAGTGCATCACGCCTTCACCTCGCCCAAGCCCGAGTGCCTGGACACCTTTGATACCGATCCGGGCAGCGCCCTGGCATACGCCTACGACATCGTCTGCAATGGCAACGAGATCGGTGGCGGCTCTATCCGTATCCACCGCCGAGACGTGCAGGAGCGAGTCTTCAAGGTTATGGGCATCGGTGAGGCTGAGGCGCAGGAGAAGTTCGGCTTCCTGCTCGACGCCTTTAAATTCGGCGCTCCGCCGCATGGTGGCATTGCCTTCGGCTGGGACCGGATCGTTTCTCTGCTTACGCATGCCGAGTCCATTCGTGACGTGATCGCCTTCCCGAAGTCCGGTGGCGGTTACGACCCGCTAACCGATGCGCCTGCTCCGATCACTGCCGAGCAGCGCAAGGAAGCAGGTGTGGACGCCAAAGCTGAGGAGCTTAAGGCTTCCACTAAGGCTTGAGAAGGCCTTGGCAACTGGTGTTCCGAAGCGAGGCTAGGGCCCAGGACCGTTGAGGTCCTGGGCCCTAGCCCTTACTTGAGGAAGCGTGCCTTAGGCGGCGTGGGTGCAGGTCTCGCAGCTGCAGTCTTCGCAGGTGCAAGAGGAGCAGGCGTCATCGCAGTGCTCACAGGAGCAGGTGTTGTGGTTGCAGGTGGGGCAGGAGCAGTCCTCGCAGGTGCAGGTGGCGCAGACGCCGGAGCACTCGGGGCACTGGCAGGTGTCGCACTCGTCGTAGTGGCCGTTGTCCTCGTGGTGGGCGTGCCCGTCGTGGATGTAGTCGACGTGGTCGCCGTGGATGACGGCCAAGTGGCCACAGTCAGGTCCGTGGGTGTGGTGGTGGGCCTCGGCAGGACGGTGGGTGGTGGTGCTCATGGCGTGCTCCTCATTGTTAGGCTGCTCCCAAGAGATGAGCTGTGGTGATCACATTGAGGAGCAGCAGTTCCTTCCTGAAAAGAATAAACGCAAGAATTGCCGAATGCCAAACATGAAAATGTCTCTCATGAACGAAAACAATGCATGAAAATCATTCTCGGAATGTTGTCCACGCGAATTGAGAGTCATTTCCATTCTGGTGAATCGCCGGGCTGGTGCGCTTGGCCGGTGCTGAACCCTGCCGCAAGCAGTGATCCTGGCGCACAATAGGGGCATGTCACGCTACCTGGAGATTCACCCGGACAATCCGCAAGCTCGGCTCGTTGACAAGGTCGTCAGTGTGCTGCGCGACGGCGGCCTGATCGCCTACCCCACAGACTCTGGCTACGCTCTGGCCTCGGCCCCTGGTAACAAGGAGGGCTTGGACCGAATCCGCGCCATCCGGCAACTCTCGGACAAGCATGATTTCACCTACGTGTGCGCAGACTTCGGACAGGTGGGCCCCATCGCCATCGTCGGCAACAATGCTTTCCGACTCATCAAACGGCTCACCCCGGGGCCCTGGACCTTCATCCTCAAGGGCACCAAAGAAGTGCCACGCATGAGCCTGAACGCCAAGAAGCACACACTGGGGGTGCGCATTCCCAAGCACGCCATCACTCAAGCGCTAGTAGCGGGCTTCGGTGCACCAATCCTGTCCTCAACCTTCATCCGCCCCGGGCAGGAGCAGCCTGAAACCAGTGGCTGGGAGATCGAGGACTCCCTGGGACACCTGATCGACGTCGTGATTGAAGGGCCAGTGAGCTCCACTGAGCCGACCACCGTCGTCGACCTCACGGCAGATATGCCAGAGGTCGTGCGCGCCGGCGCCGGAGATATCAGCTTGCTCTGAGAAGCCTTAGGCCGAGTGCTCAAACCTCGGCCTGAATACTCAGTGCGCTAGTGCAATCCGTGCGTGGAGTTTGCGCAGGGGAGCAGGGGCCCACCAGTTCCACTCGCCCAGCAGCGTCATAGTGGCAGGCACCAGCAGCATGCGTACGAGTGTGGCGTCCAGAGCCACAATGATCGCCATGGCCAAGCCGATCTGCTTGACCACCAGCAACTGACCAGAGACGAAGCCCACGAAGACCAACACCATGATTAGGGCAGCTGAGGTGACGATCCTCCCGGAGCGTTGCAAGCCACGCTCTACAGCAGTGTCATTGTCCTCCCCAAGGTCCCAAAACTCCTTGATGCGGGACAGCAGGAAGACTTCGTAGTCCATCGCCAGGCCAAAACCGACAGCCACAGCCGTGATCACCACATAGGTCTCCAAGCCGCCAATCGGCGTGAATCCCAGCAAGCCGGAGCCATAGCCGTCCTGGAACACCCAAGTCAGCAGTCCTAGCGAGGCCAGCAGGGAGATGACGTTGATGATCAGCGCCTTCACCGGCACCAAGAGCGATCCGGTCATTAGGAAAAGCAGTACAAAGGTTGCCAGGACTATCACTAGGCCGGCTACCGGCGCGCCTCTTAGCACTGCGTCATGGAAATCCACCTGGCTGGCAGCCTGACCGGTGACCCACATCGGCACCGGCGGGGTGGTGGCGCGCAAGGCCTGCACAGCCTGCTCCGCCGTTGTTGAACCCGGGTCTCCCTGTAAGTCTAGGTAGAGCACGGTGTATCGCCCGGCGGTGGCCGTCTGGAGCACCGCATTCACGCCCTCAGCTTTGGACACAGAGTCGTTTACAAAGCCCAGGACGCTCTCACCAGAGCCAGCTAGCACTACCGTGGCATCAGGTGCCTGGGCTGCCGGGTAGTTCTCCGCCAAGGTGTTCAAATATGCCCTTTGGTCGGAGTTTGGTGGCAGCAGTTCCTCCTTGGAGGAGAGCATGTGTAGGTGACTGACGGGTGCGGCCATCAGCACCAACAGCACCAGGCAGGAAACCAGCACCACCCAGGGGTGCTGGTGCACGCGACGCGCAATCGCGGAGAAGACTCCCTCCTCGCGACTCACATCACCTAGCCGGGCCTGCAGCGCACCCAGGCCGGGAATCCGTGCCAGGGGAGAGGGCTGCAGCAAACGCGTGCCTGCAATGCTGAGCAGAGCCGGAACGAGCGTTAGGGAAACCACCACGGCGGCCAACACCACCGCGACCCCAGCCAGGCCAATCAGCCGGAGCACCGCCGGGCGCAACAGCAACAGGCCGAGCAGGCAGATAGCCACTGTCAAGGCTGAGAACAGCACCGTCCGTCCCGCCGTCGCCAAAGTAACTTCCAGCGCGTCAGGCACAGGGCCGTGGCGCCGTCGGCTTTGCTGCTGCCCCGCCTTAGAAGCTCCCTCCTGGGCGCGTTTGAGCTCTTCACGGAAGCGGGAGGTAATGAGCAGGCCGTAGTCGATGGACAGGCCCAGGCCAATCACGGAGACGATATTGACCACGAAGGACTGCAAGTCCATGGCGTGGCTGAGTAGGAACAAGGCTCCAAGTGAGCAACCGATCGAGACCAGCGCACCGGCCAACGGCATCCCTGCCAGCAGGAAACCACCAAAAACCAGCACCATCACCACCAGTGCCAGTGGCAAGGAAACCACTTCACCGTGCACGAGGTCTTGCTGCACCTGATTGTTCAGGGCAGCAGTCATCAGATCCGCGTGGGAGACGATGCCCTTGGCTTGCGGAGCGACCGCCGCAAGCTCACCAGGCACCTGACGCATCCGCTCGGTCACTTTGGCAACCAGGCGCTCAACTTCCTTAGCGTGCTTAGCGTCTTCCGCCTTGGCTACTTCTGGGCCGTTTGGATCCACCTTCGCCACAATCAGGAAGCCATCGAGCTTGGACGAGGCTAGGGCTTGCGCGGCATGCTCACTTAGCATGCCCGGGACCACAAAGGGGTCCACCACATTGGTCTCGCCCACGAGTTCGCGCAGATCGGCATGAGCTTGGGTGAGCGCTTGTGCAACCTGCTTTTGCTGCTCCTCACTCTTGATATCGACGCCGGTTACCAGCAGGGTGACAGGTACGCCGTCACCCGACAGTGAGTCCAGGACCTGCTGGCCTTCAGCACTTGAAGACCCGGTCACTAGACCATCACCAGCCTTAAGGCGGTCAAAGAGGCTTCCGCCTCCCAGGCCCACTAGCGAGAGCGTGGCCAGTATCGCGGCGACAGCTGCCCACACCCCGACGATGTACCAGGCGTCTTTAACAATTCGACGCGATAGCCAGGAGAGCATGGCGGTATTGTCTCATCTTTAGGGCACAAGATCGTTGAAGCCGGGCAGGTAGGCTCGGATACATGGATTTGTTCGAGGCGCTCGGTACTGACGACGACGGCGTCCCTAACAACGCCCACGCCCCGTTGGCAGTGCGCATGCGGCCCAAGAACCTAGACGAGGTGCTTGGTCAAGACCATCTCCTGGGCGCGGGCTCGCCCCTGCGTCGCCTGGTTGAGCCGGCAGATGACTTCCAACGGGGCGCCGGCGTTTCCTCAGTGATGCTCTGGGGCCCGCCCGGAACCGGCAAAACCACCTTGGCCTACCTGGTGGCCCGTGCCAGCGGACGTCGTTTCGTGGAACTCTCCGCCGTCACCGCAGGAGTCAAGGACATTCGCCAAGTGGTCTCTGAGGCACGCCGTCGACTCGTGTCCTCCGGGGAGGAGACGGTGCTCTTTGTGGATGAGGTCCACCGCTTCACTCGCACTCAACAGGACTCCCTACTGCCAGGGGTAGAAAACCGTTGGGTGACTTTAGTGGCTGCCACCACGGAGAATCCCAGCTTCTCTGTGGTCTCCCCGCTGCTGTCTCGCTCCCTCCTGCTAACCCTGCACCCATTGGAAGCTGACGCTATCCGTGCGCTCCTAGACCGCGCCGTTACGGATCCGCGCGGTCTGGATAGGGCCGTGCGCCTGGGGGAGAAGGCTCGCGAGCAGATTGTCCGCATGGCTGGCTCAGATGCCCGCAAAGCCCTGACCATTCTAGAAGCCGCTGCGGGAGCTGTGCAGACCGCTGTAGGTCAAGCCTCCGGTGTCATCGCGGAGATTAGCCTGGGCGACGTTGAGCGGGCTGCGGATGTAGCGGCCGTTCGCTATGACCGCGCCGGAGACCAGCACTACGACGTGATCAGTGCCTTCATAAAATCCATGCGCGGCTCGGACCCCGACGCCACCTTGCACTACCTAGCCCGCATGCTGGCAGCGGGGGAGGACCCGCGCTTTGTGGCTCGTCGCATCACCATCCATGCGGCTGAAGATGTGGGTTTGGCTGACCCCAGCGTGCTGTCCACTGCGGTGGCCGCACAACAGGCGGTGGCGCTTATCGGCATGCCGGAAGCACGCATCGTGCTCGCGGAGGCTGCCCTGGCCGTGGCCACAGCCCCCAAGTCGAACTCGGTTATTGCAGGCATTGAGTCGGCACTTGCTGATGTGCACGCGGGCAAGTCCGGCGTCGTGCCGCCGCACCTGCGCGACGCCCACTACCCGGGTGCCAAGGAACAAGGGCACGGTGTCGGCTACCTTTACCCTCATGACTATCCACACGGCGTGGTCGCCCAGGAGTATCTGCCAGAGACACTGCGCGGCGTGCGTTACTGGCGCCCTTCCGCCAATGGCAATGAGCGGCGACTAAGCGAGCGCATGCAAGCCGTACAAGCGATTCTGCGCCCCACGCCTGCCAAGGACCCCGAGGCGACTGGAGCCGCTGGCAAGAGCGGCAGTGACGCACCCAAGGAGTCCGCTTGAGCAAGGACCTAAGCACCACCGCACCTAGCTGGCGTCGCACCACCCTGGTGGCGCTTACCGGCGTGGCTGCTGGCCTCCTTTCAGGACTGTTCGGTGTGGGCGGTGGCCTAGTAATCGTGCCTGCTCTAATCGCAGTGGTGGGCATGGAGCAAAGACGCGCTTCGGCCACCTCCCTGGCCGCCATCGTGGTGACAGCCGCAGTAGGTGCCTGCAGTTACGGCCTGCGTGGTGAGGTATCCCTGGTGGCTACCTGCTTCCTAGTGCCAGGTGCTTTAGTGGGCACCCAGCTGGGGGCCTGGCTGCTGCGCCGACTGCCTTCCCGCACCTTGCCCTGGGTGCTGATTGGCTTCGTGGGCCTGGTGGTGGTGCTGCAACAGCTGCACGTCCCGGTGCGTGAAGCCACCCTGTCCCTAGACCTCTGGCGGGGCCTGGCACTCGTGGGAGTGGGTTTGCTCTCCGGCATTATGGCTGGGCTGATTGGCGTAGGTGGCGGCAGTGTGATCGTCCCGGGCCTGGAGCTGGCCGTGGGGTTGGGCGACCTGCTAGCTCGGGGCACCTCCCTGCTCGTTATGCTTCCCACCGCCATCACCGGCACCTGGACCAATCTCCGCCACGGACTGGCCGACCTGAAAGCAGGCGTGATCGTGGGGACAGCCGCTGCCGTGACCGCGCCATTTGGGACCTGGCTGGCGGCTTATGTGACTCCCAAGCAGGGCAGTATCCTTTTCAGTCTCTTCCTAATCTGGGTCGCCACTACCACTTTGCTGCGCGCCCGCCGTCAGGGCCGTCGCCAAACTTCTCCCGCCCAGCTGGGGCAGCAGGAGCAGAAGCTGAAATCATGAGTATCGGCTCACAACCGGGCGTCGCGACTCGCCTCCTGACCTGACCGGCCGGTAGAGTGCCCGAGTTGCCTGCGGCCGTTAGTGCGGAGCAGGCGACTCCTGGGGTCCAGGCCCAAGCAGGCTGACCCCGCGCCGCGAGCACCAAGCTCACGGTGTGCGACCACTCCGACAGGAAAGAAGAACACATGGCAAACGCCCGCGCCCGCCGCACGGTCCGCCTCTCCCGCGCCCTCGGCATCCCGCTTACCCCCAAGGCCGTCCGTTACTTTGAGAAGCGCCCTTACGGCCCCGGTGAGCACGGCCGCGCCCGCCGTCGCACCGAGTCCGACTACGCCGTCCGACTCAAGGAGAAGCAGCGCCTGCGCGCCCAGTACGGCGTCCGCGAAGCTCAGCTCCAGCGCGTCTTCGAGGAGGCCCGCCGCGAGAAGGGCCTGACCGGTGAGTCCCTGGTCGAGCTGCTCGAGATGCGCCTAGACGCCCTCGTCCTGCGCTCCGGCTTCGCGCGCACCATCGCCCAGGCCCGCCAGGACGTCGTGCACCGCCACATCATGGTTGACGGCAAGGTTGTGGACCGCCCCTCCTTCCGCGTCAAGCCCGGCCAGACCATCCAGGTCCGTCCCCGCTCCCAGGTGATGGTTCCCTTCCAGGTTGCTGCCGCCGGTGCGCACCGCGATGTGCTGCCCCCCGTACCCGAGTACCTGAAGGTCGAGCTTGAGAAGCTCACCGCCACTTTGGTGCGTCGCCCCAAGCGCAACGAAGTTCCCGTCATCTGTGACGTCCAGATGGTCGTCGAGTACTACTCGCGCTGATCTTGACTGCGCCGCGGCGCCCCGACCGGTCACCGGCTCGGGGCGCTGCGCGTTACAGCGCCAAGAGCGAGTAGCCTCGCCCTTGGTACAACCGTCACGCCGCCCCGCGGCATCCCAAAGACACCACCGCCCACTGCGGGCCCCAAGCCGAGGACATCAATGCGCACCTCTGAGATCCGCTCCCGCTGGCTCGACTTCTTCGCCGCGAAGGACCACGAGATTCGCCCTTCCGTGTCTCTGATCTCCCCGGAGCCTTCCATCCTGTTCACCGTGGCCGGGATGGTGCCCTTCATTCCCTACATCCTGGGCACCGAGCCCGCTCCCTGGCCCCGCGCCGCCAGCGTGCAGAAGTGCATCCGCACCAATGACATCGACAACGTCGGCAAGACCACCCGTCACGGCACCTTCTTCCAGATGAACGGGAACTTCTCCTTTGGTGACTATTTCAAAGAGGGGGCCATCCAGTACGCCTGGGAGCTGCTCACCACGCCTCAGTCCCAGGGTGGTTATGGTCTGGACGGCGACCGCCTGTGGATGACCATCTGGGAGCAGGACCAGGTCTCCTGGGACTACCTCACCAATACCATTGGCATGGATCCCACCCACGTTCAGAAGCTCCCCTTCGAGGAGATCTCCTGGTCCACCGGCCAGCCCGGCCCTGCCGGCTCCTGCTGCGAGATCCACTACGACCGTGGCCCCGGCTATGGCCCGGAGGGCGGCCCTGCGGTTGACACTCAGGGGGACCGCTTCCTGGAGATCTGGAACCTTGTCTTCGACGAGTTCATCCGGGGTGAGGGCGAGGGACACGACTTTGAACTGGTAGGCAAGCTCGACCAGACCGCCATCGACACGGGCGCAGGCCTGGAACGCATCGCCTTCCTGCTGCAGGACAAGCCCAATATGTACGAGATAGACGAGGTCTTCCCCGTCATCGCCGCCGCCCAGGAGATGAGCGGCAAGACCTATGGCCTAGGTATTGCAGGTCCCTCCGCAGGCCCCGCCTACCTAGACGACGTGCGCATGCGCGTGGTGGCCGATCACGTGCGCAGTGCCCTCATGCTCATTGGCGACGGCGTGCGCCCTGGCAACGACGGCCGTGGCTATGTGCTGCGCCGCCTCATTCGCCGCGCCGTGCGCTCCATGCGCCTGCTCGGCGTGGAGGGCGCTGCCCTGCCCACCCTGCTCACAGTCTCTAAAGACGCCATGAAGGCCTCCTACCCGGAGCTCGAAGAGCGCTGGAGCCAGATCTCCGACGTCGCCTACGGGGAGGAAGAGGCCTTCCGCAAGACGCTGACCGCCGGAACCACCATCCTGGACACCGCCGTCGCCGCCGCTAAACAGGCTGGGGGAGCCGGGCAGGTCTCCGGCAAGGACGCCTTCACCCTGCATGACACATACGGCTTCCCGATTGATCTGACCCTGGAGATGGCCGCTGAACAGGGCGTCGAGGTGGATGAGCAGGGCTTCATCACGCTCATGAACGAGCAGAAGGAGCGCGCTCGCGCCGATGCCCGCGCCAAGAAGACCGGGCATACCGATGTGCGCGTCTTCCAAGAAGTAGCCAAGACGCTGGGAGGTGGCTCCGAGTTCCTGGGCTACACGGAGCTGGCGGTAGATGACGCCAAGGTTGCTGCTTTGCTAGTAGACGGCGCCTCGGTGCCGGCGGTGACCGCTCCCGCGCAGGTTGAGGTCATCTTGGACCGCACCCCCTTCTACGCGGAGATGGGTGGCCAGCTAGCCGACCACGGGACCATCCGCCTGGCTGATGGCGCCGTGATCGAGGTGCACGACGTGCAAGCCCCCATTAAGGGGCTGTCGGTGCACCGAGGCACCCTCACAGAGGGCACCGCAACCGTGGGTGCCCGCGCCTACGCGGAGATCGACTCCGTACGCCGTCTGGCTATCGCGCGCGCCCACACCGGCACCCACATGGTCTACGCCGGACTGCGCAAGGTGGTCTCTGCTGAGGCCACCCAGGCCGGTTCTGAAAACTCCCCGGCCCGGCTGCGCTTTGACTTCCGCCACGGAGCGGCGCTGAGCAGCTCACAGATGGACGGCATCGAGTCTCTGGTCAACGAGAAGCTGGCTGAGAACCTCCCGGTCACCACAGAGGTCATGGGCCTTGACGAGGCCCGCAAAGCCGGTGCGATTGCCCTATTCGGGGAGAAGTACGGCACCGAGGTACGAGTGGTCACCATCGGTGAGAACTTTGACAAGGAGCTGTGCGGTGGCACCCACGTGCCCTCCACAGGGCATATCGGCCGCATTGCTGTCTTAGGTGAGGGATCTATTGGCTCCGGCGTGCGACGCATCGACGCCCTAGTGGCGGACTCGGCCTATAGTTTCCAGCACAAGGAGCACGCGCTGGTCTCGCAGCTTTCCACCATGGTGGGGGCCCGCCCAGAGGAGCTTCCCGAGCGCGTAGAGAACCTCCTGGGACGCCTCAAAGAGGCGGAGAAGAAGCTCGCTGCCGCTGAGCAGGCAGCTCTGGGTGCCCGCACCGCAGAGTTCGTCTCCCAGGCCCAGCACCTTGGCACCTACCTTTTGGCCAGTGCCGACCTTGGTGAGGTCTCCGGTGCTGACGCCATCCGCTCCCTAGTGCTGGATGCTCGCGCCCGCATGGGGGAGGCAGAGCCCACTGTGGTTGCTGTGGCTGCTGCTAGCAATGGTCGGCCACTGGTGGTAATTGCGACGAACGATGCCGCGCGAAAGTCCGGTGCCAAGGCAGGCGACTTGGTGCGTGTGGCTGCCAAAGTGCTCGGAGGTGGAGGCGGCGGCAAGCCGGATCTAGCTCAGGGCGGCGGCCAGGATGTCAGCAAGATTGGTGAAGCACTGGCCGCAGTGAGCCAGGAGCTCTCCGCGTGAGCCAAGTTGGCCTGCGCCCTGGGGTACGGCTTGCTTTCGACGTCGGAAAGGCTCGCGTCGGCGTCGCTCGCTGTGACGCTGAGGCCATCCTCGCGGTGCCTGTGCGGACTCTTAAGCGGGACCGCTACGGGGCCGACATTGATGAGGCAGCTGCTTTAATTGAGGAGTACCGTGCGGTTGAGGCAGTCGTTGGGCTGCCAACCAACCTCCAGGGCCGAAGCACAGCCTCTACCAAGGATGCGCGAGGCTGGGCCCAAGCCCTGGCTGACATCGTGGCTCCCGTCACGGTCAGGCTAGTCGACGAGCGTCTGAGCACAGTGAGCGCCCACCAGGCGCTTCACGGCGCAGGCCTTAATGAGCGTTCATTCCGCTCAGTCGTAGACCAGGCCGCGGCGGTGGTGATCCTCAACCAGGCGCTTGACGCCGAGCGACACAGCGGGGTCCCTGCCGGAGTGCCCGTTAACCCGACAACGAGAGGCAAAGCGTGACTGACCACGACCAGGACCTTCTGGATGCAGTTGGACTGACTGACAGCAGCAGCTCAACAGCGCCGGACGGCTCTCGCCGTCGTCGCAGCGAACGACGTGCCGAGCGTGCGCTCCGCAAACGTCGTCGTCGTCGTCGCGCCATCATTACGGCTTTGGTTTTGGCAGTGTTAGGCAGTGGCGTGTTCTTCATCGGACGGGAAGCCATAACCGAGATCAAGGCCGCCAATTCCAGCTCAACTGCAGTAACCGATTACCCAGGCCCGGGTGAGACCCAGGTGATCATCACGATCCCCGAAGGCTCTACTGGCATGCAGATCGGAGAGATCCTGCAGAAGAACGACGTAGTGGCCTCAGTAAAGGGTTTTGTGGAGGCATTTGACGCCAACGCCCACTCCGGCAGCATCCAGCCGGGCACCTACACGCTTAAGACCAAGATGTCCGCCGCGCAGGCGGTGGCGGGCTTGCTGGACCCGGCCTCCAAGTCAGACCACACTCTCACTATTCCTGAGGGCTTCACCAAGGCCCAGGTACGTGAACGGCTTAAGACCGTCGGCCACTTCTCTGAAGCCGATATTGACGCTGCCTTCGCTGACGCCCAGGGCATTGGTCTGCCGGCTGTCGCCAACGGTGATGTGGAAGGCTGGCTGGCACCAAAGACCTACGACCTGCAGGAGAACGCGACTGCCAAGGACGTCATCGCCACCATGGTCTCCACCACTATCAAGCACCTCGAGGAGGCGGGCATCGCTGAGGCCGACTACGAGTCCGCCTTGATCAAGGCCTCCATCATTGAACGCGAAGCGAATAGCGCTCAGTACTACCCGAAGGTGGCCCGCGTCATTGAGAACCGCCTGGCAGACACCTCCGGGGAGACCAACGGTCTACTGCAAATGGACTCAACAGTTCTCTATGGGCTCGGTCGCTCCGGTGGTATCCCGTCAGAGACGGAGACCAAGGACAGCAACAACGCCTACAACACCTACGTGCACAAGGGCCTGCCGCCAACCCCCATTGGTAGTCCCTCCAAGGAGGCGCTGGCAGCGGCAAAGAGTCCGGCAGAGGGCTCTTGGCTGTACTTCGTGACGGTGGATCTGACCACCGGTGAGACTCTCTTTGCTTCCAAGGCCTCAGAGCACGAAGCCAATGTGCAGAAGCTCAAGACCTATTGCGACACTCATAAGGACCAGTGCAGCGGAACTTCCAGCTCCTCTTCAGGGTCGTGACCACTAGCGATGCTGCTGGCGGGTTTCCAAGGCCCTGGGTACCAGCAGGAGTTGAAGGTGCAGAGCGCTTCTGTGCAGTGATCGGGGCGCCGGTGGCCCACTCCTTATCACCGGTCCTACACCGCGCCGCCTACCAGGCTCTCGGCCTGACGGGCTGGGGCTACGGATTGGCTGAGGTCACGGCCGCGCAGTTGCCGGTGGTGCTGGCGGAGTTGGCGGCTGCGGTGGCGCCCGGTGGTGCTATACCGGTTGGCCTGTCAGTAACCATGCCGCACAAACAGCGGGTGATTCCGCTGTTAGACGCCGTAGAGCAACTGGCCACAGTGGTTGGTGCCGTAAACACTGTGGTGGCACAGCGCTCCGGGCACGGGCCCGCCCTGCTAACCGGCTTCAACACGGATGTAGCTGGTATTAGCCATGCTTTGCGGGAGACGGCCGGAGCACTGGCTCCTGGCAGCCGTGCGCTAGTTCTGGGGGCCGGCGCAACCGCCTGCTCTGCATTAGCCGCACTCACGGAATTAGGTGCCTCCAGCATCACCGTGGCAGCGCGGCGCCTAGCTGGACCAGGGCGGGTGCTGACGGCCGCCCACCACATGGGATTGGAACTAGACACCATCACTTGGCAGCCGGGAGAAGCGGCAGCTGACGCCGTGGTGGCTCAGGCACTGGGTCAGGCAGACCTAGTTGTCTCCACCCTGCCGGCACACGTAGCCGATGCAGCCGCCGTGCAACTAGCGGCCGGGGCAGGAGGGACCATCAAACCCGGAGCCGTGCTGCTAGACGTGGTCTATGCACCCTGGCCCACGGAGCTAGCCGCAGCTTGGCAAGAGCAGGGTGGGCGTTGTGCCCCCGGCTGGCTGATGCTGCTACACCAGGCGGCGGCACAGGTGCGGCTGATGACTGGCCTGGAAGCGCCGGTGGAGGCCATGCGCGCAGCCCTGCTTGAGGAGCTCGCAGACCGGGTTTGAGTCTCGGCCACCCGGATACTCCACCCAAGCGCACAGGTGGTGTGGGATGATCTACTCATGCTCAATTGGATCACTGCGGGCGAGTCACATGGTCAAGCACTCACGGCGGTGATCGACGGCGTACCGGCTGGCCTTGAGCTCAGCAGCCAGGACCTGCAAGCGGCCTTGGCACGTCGTCGCCTGGGACATGGTCGGGGCGCCCGCCAAGCATTTGAGCGTGACGAGCTCAGGCTCCTAGGTGGAGTGCGGCACGGACGCACCATGGGCGGCCCGGTGGCCGTAGAGATCGGCAATTCTGAGTGGCCTAAGTGGCAGACCGTTATGAGTGCCGACCCGGTTCCGCCCGAGAGTCTGCTGGTTGACGCAGGCACGGGTGACGAGCGAGAGGTGGCCCGCAACCGGCCCCTGACCCGTCCTCGGCCAGGCCATGCTGACCTTCCCGGCATGCTCAAATACGATCTGGACGATGCGCGCCCGGTTCTTGAGCGGGCCTCGGCCCGTGAGACTGCTTCCCGCGTGGCCTTGGGAGCTGTTGCAGAAGCGATACTGCGGCAGATAGCCGGCGTGGAGCTGGTCAGTCACGTGCTGCGCATAGGTGGCGTGGAGCTGCCCATAGATACCGAGCTGCCGTTGGCGCAGGACACCGCCCGCCTTGACGCCGACCCCGTCCGCTGCACCGATCCCGCGATCTCCGCACTCATGGTCGCGGAGATTGATGCCGCGCGGAAAGACGGCGATACCCTCGGCGGCATCGTGGAGGTAATTGCCTACGGAGTTCCTGTGGGCCTGGGCTCCCACACCAGCGCTGCTCGCAGGCTTGACGCTCGGCTGGCTGCGGCTGTGATGAGCATTCAGTCAGTCAAAGGCGTGGAGCTCGGTGACGGCTTTAGCTCCGCCAGCCGACGCGGCAGCGCTGCCCACGACGAGATCCTCCAGGTCACCGGCGGCAAAGTTACCCGCGTTACCAATCGCGCCGGCGGGGTAGAAGGCGGCATCTCCAACGGCTCACCCCTGCGCGTGCGGGCCGCCTTCAAACCCATCTCCACCGTCCCTCGCGCCCTGCGCACCATCGATCTGCGCACCGGCGAGGAAGCCTCTGCCTTACACCAACGCTCCGACGTCTGCGCCGTGGTACCTGGCGCGGTAGTCGCGCAAGCGGAGGTCGCCCTGGTGCTGGCCCATGCCCTGCTGGAGAAAACCGGTGGGGACAGCGTGGCCGAGGCACGACGCAACCTGAAGTCCTACCTGGCCCGGATTGAGGAAAGGACAAGCTGGTGAGCGCCACCACCAACCAACACCTGCATCTTGACCCCAACCGCCTGCCGATCGTCCTGGTGGGCTTACCGGGGGCGGGCAAAACCACGGTGGCCCGCCTGCTGGCCACCGCTTTGGGCGTGCAGGTCACGGACACCGATGCGGAGATCAGACGCCGAGCTCGCATGACCGTGCCTCAGATCTTCCATGCGGAAGGCGAGGACGGCTTCCGTGAGCGAGAAACTCGCGCCCTGCGCTACGTGCTACTCGGCCAGGACCATGCCCAGGGGGTTGTGGCCCTTGGCGGCGGGGCGGTTGAGCGGGAAGCCAACCGGGTGCTGCTGGACGGGCGGACGGTCGTCTTCCTGGATGCCCAGCCGGAGACCGCGGCGCAACACATTGGGGCAGGGGAAGGGCGGCCACTTATGCGCCCCGACGCCGACTCCGATGAGGCTGCCGGGGGTGAGGAGTTGGGCACAGCCGAAGGTGTGCTGGCGCGCATGCAGGCCCTGGACGCCCGCAGACGCCCCCTGTACCAGGAGGTCGCCACCCTCACAGTGCCCACTGACGGCTTGAGCCCGGAACAGGTGGCAGCGCTGGTGCTTGTCGGCTTGGGCGGGCAGGTAGCCCCGGTATCTCGCAGCCTGGCCACACTGCAGCGCCACAAATGCCCGGCAGCAGATGGGCAGGGGGCAACGGGGATGGCTCGCACCTGGCCCGGTAACCCGCGTAGTGTCCTGGTCCAGGGTGAGGCGCCTTATGAGGTTTTGATTGGTCACGGGCTTGACGCTGCCGTTGCCAAAGCAGTCAAGCGTGCGCCTGGCGGCGGTGCCGGGGGAGTGGCGATCGTCTATGCGGCGCCCTTGGCAGCTGCGGCCCGGCGCCTCGAGCAGGAACTGCTTGAGGAAGGCCTGCGGGTGGTGCCGCTTGAAGTAGCTGGGGATGAAAGCTCTAAATGCACCCGGGCGCTGGAAACCCTTTGGGAAGGCCTGGGGGCCTTCCATCTGGGACGTGACGGCGTCGTCGTCGGCCTAGGCGGGGGAGCCACCACTGACTTGGCCGGATTCGCCGGCGCCACCTGGTTGCGTGGCGTGCCGGTGATTCAGGTGCCCACCAGTCTGCTCTCTATGGTTGACGCTGCCGTGGGCGGAAAGACAGGTATCGACACCAGCGCTGGCAAGAATCTGGTCGGCGCCTTCCACCCACCTGCAACAGTGCTCTGTGACCTGGACAATCTCAAAGGCCTACCGGCTGATGAGTTGCGCGCCGGGCTGGGAGAAGTAGTCAAATGTGGCTTAGTCGCGGATCCGGTTATTTTGGATCGCGTCCTGGCAGATCCGGCGGACTGCCAGCAGTGGGACTCCCCATTGTTAGCTGAGTTGGTGGAGCGTTCCATCCAGGTTAAGGCCCGCGTCGTGGGCCAGGACTTGCGGGAGGCGGGCCTGCGTGAGGTCCTGAACTATGGGCACACCTATGCTCACGCCGTCGAGAAGGCTACCGGATACCAATGGCGTCACGGTGAAGCCGTGGCCGTGGGCTGCGTCTTTGCGGCCGAGGTGGCCAGGCGCCAGGGCCTGCTCGACGCTGACACGCTGCGCCTGCACCGGGAAGCCTTCCTTGCCGCGGGCCTGCCCATTAGTTTCTCTCAGGGTGCGGGCCGCTGGGAGGAACTGTCGCAGATCATGCTTTCTGACAAGAAGGTACGCGGTGGGGTTATACGCCTGGTGCTCTTGGAGGGGGTGGGCATGCCCCTGCTAGGAATCACGCCCGAGCCTGAAGTGCTGCAAGCCGCCCACGAGGCTGTGACCGGTGTGACCAAGCAGGTCACCGCGTGAAAGCGCTGGTGCTGCTGGGCCCACCCGGAGCAGGTTGCACCAGTGTGGCGCAGGAGATCGGCGCGCGCACGGGTGCGGTGGTCTGGGATCTGGCCCATGAGGTGGCTAGGGAGCTTGGAGTTTCGCAGGAGTTCGCCTTAGTGGCCGTGGGGGAGCAGCGCTACCGCGAGGTTGAGGCTCGGGTGGGCCTTCGCTTGCTTGCGCGGCTGAGATCCGACGGCGGGGTGCTGGCTCTGGGCTCAGGCTGTTTGCAGGATGAGGGTCTGCGGGTGGCACTGGGTGCTCTGCGTGAAGCTGGTGGTCGGGTGGTGGCTTTGGTGTGCTCGGTGCGGCGGCTGGCGAGCCGAAACGGCTTGGATGCCCCTCGGTCGATCGCTTTGGGCACTGTCCACCATAGTTTTACGCAGTTGCTGAAGGCTCGTGAAGCCATCTGCCGCGAGTTGGCCGACGCCGTCGTCGACACCACCGACACCACCCGGCAGCGGGCTGCGACCCTGGCGCTGAGCTAGGGTCACCCACATGTACATCCCCGGTCACTTCACGCTCTCCGAGGAGCACATCCACAAGATCCTGACCCGGCCCCGGCGCGGGAACCTGGTGACGGTCCATGCCTTCGGCCCCGAGGCCTCCCTGGTGCCCTTCTACCTCGATGAGGAACGCGGCACCCTGGTCACCCACCTGGTGCGCAACAACCCGCAGGTCCGTGAGCCAGTGATCGGCCCCGGCCTGGTCATCCTCGACGACGTCGACGCCTACATCTCCCCACTGTGGTACGCCACCAACAACAGCAAAGCGAATGTGCCCACCTGGGACTATGTGACGGTGCACGTGCGCGGGCAGGTGCGCGTGGACCCCGACCCGCAGGCGGCGCTGCGGGTCGCCCGGCGGTTGACCGCGCTGTACGAGCAGACGGACGTGCTCGAGCCAGTGGGTGATGCGGCCCTGCAACGTATGGCGCGGGCGATCGTGGCCGTGGAGGTGAGCCTGGAGGAGGTGCGAGGTAAGGCCAAGATGAGTCAGAACCGTCACCCTGAAGACCTCAAGAGCCTGGCCCATGAGCTGGAGCAACAGGGGCAGACGGCCATGGCTGAGTTCTTGCGCACGGTGTCGCTGCCCTACGCCGAGGCTCGCTTCCGCAAGTTGGCTGAGTTGGGGCGCACCGAGCGGGGCCGCGCCGTCGCTGCCACCCGAGCGCAGTAACAGTTTCGGACAACCAAACGCCGTTCGGACAACGTAGCGCCGTTCGAACAACCTGCGAACGCTGCAATGGTTGTCCGGAGGGCAGAAGGTTGTCCGAAAGGGGCGTGACGGGCCTGACACCGGCGTCCCCGCAGGCAAGACCGTGGGCACGGTAGTCTTGCGCGGTCAAGACTTTCACCTACAGTGAGGAAAACGCTCGTGGCAACGACGAACGACCTGAAGAACGGCCTCGTGCTCAACCTTGAAGGCCAGCTGTGGCAGGTTGTCGAGTTCCAGCACGTCAAGCCCGGCAAGGGCCCCGCCTTCGTGCGCACCAAGATCAAGAACGTCCTGTCCGGCAAGACCGTTGACAAGACCTTCAACGCTGGACTCAAAGTGGAAACCGCCACCGTGGACCGCCGCGACATGCAGTACTCCTACAAGGACGGCGAAGACTTCGTCTTCATGGACGTCAAATCCTACGAGCAGACCTACGTTCCCGCAGCCACCGTCGGCGACGCCGCCAAGCTCATGCTCGAAGGCCAGGATGTGATTATTGCCTTCCACGAGGACAATGTGCTCTTCGTAGAGCTGCCCGCTGCCGTGGTCCTGACCATCTCCCACACTGAGCCGGGCCTCCAGGGAGACCGCTCCTCCGCCGGCACCAAGCCCGCCACCTTAGAGACCGGCGCCGAGATCCAGGTGCCGCTGTTCCTCAACACGGGTGACAAGGTCAAGGTGGACACCCGCAACAACTCCTACATCTCACGCATCACCGACTGAGCATGAGTTCCGACGCAAATCACGAGGCCCAGGCCTCAGTGCCGGAGGGCGCGGCCAGCACCGCGCCCTCCGGCGCGCGTGGCCGCAGCACCAAGCACGCGGTTACTGCCCGCACCAAGGCTCGCCGTCGCGCCGTCGAGATTCTGTTTGAAGCAGACCAACGCGGCCTGCTGAAGGCCTCACACAACGAGGCCGACCGCTTTGACGAGGCTCTTACCGGCTCTAATGCGGCAGCAACCAGACTCCGTAAACTAGCTGCAGAACGCGCCGTTAATTCTGCCAACCACACGGAGGCACCCGCATATACGCGGGAGATTCTTGCCGGAGTAGCTGATCACCTAGCGGAGATCGACGAGGCCTTGGACACGCACGCCAAGGACTGGTCCGTTAGCCGCATGCCCGCAGTGGACCGGGCGATTGCTCGTGTGGCCACCTGGGAAATCATCTGGAACGACGACGTCGACGCCCCCGTAGCGGTTGATGAGGCGCTCACCCTGGCCAAAATGCTCTCCACTGACGACTCACCACGGTTCTTGGGCGGACTGCTAGGCCGCCTTGGCGACCTAGCAGACACCCTGCGCTGAAGGACACTCCAGCTTCAGCAGGCTTGGACTACTTGTCCATCTCCCAGACGCGGATGTAGTCGATGTCCATAGACGCTTCGGTAAAGGTCTTGGTGTCGATCTTCGTCTGGGGAGTGTCACCTGCTTGGGAACACAGCCGCAGGTAGTAGGGGGTGTCTGGGCCGAAGGCGCGCGCCCAACGGTCCGGGTACTCCGTGCTCAGCACCTCATGGAACTTCTTGCCATCGAAGTAGAAGGTGATGCGATCTGGCGTCTTCTCCACGGCAAAGACGTGGAACTGCGTGAGGTCCGGCTTCGGCTCAACCAGCTTGGGGTTATGCCGGTTCTTCATATTGGAGTCATATGAGTAGTGGACGTCCGCGGAGACTTTGCCGGTGTTGACACCGCCGCCCCAGGACTCAGCTAGGTCAATCTCGCCGTCATCACCCTTAGTAGGACGCATCCAAATGCCTCCCCATAGACCCACATGGGACTGCGGGAAGCGCACCCGAACCTCCATGCGTCCGTAGGTGAAGGCAAACTTGCCCAGGGTGACCAGATTGGCGGTGTCTACATCGCGAACCGTTTGCACCCCAGCCCGCACGTCAGCAGGGTTTGGCCACTTGGTGATTGGCACAGCACGCTTGCGCCACAGAATCTGCCCCAGGCCATCTCGAACCCGGTGAGCATCGTGGGTGTTAACCCCCCAGTCATACTTGACGTAGGCGGGGTCCCAATCGGGGTACTTCTCGGCCCACTTGGTGGGATCAAAGTCGGTTCCGGTGGAGAAGGTGTCCTCAAAAATCAGCTTGGAGAAACCCTTGGGGGCCGTACTGCCAGTTGAGGTCACTTTAAGTGAGTTGCCGCGGATGTCTGTGGCCGTCTTAGCCTGCTTGGACAGGTAATAGGTCTGGCTGACGTTGGTTCCCTGTGCGATGGTGCTGTCAGTCGCGGAGAGCTTCAGTGCGGCGACGCCGTCGACCGTGGCCTCAAGCTTGTTGCCTGTGATGGTGGTGCGCAGAATCCACTCACGCCTACCGGTGTACGAAGCAACCGGTACTGAAGGGCCTTCAGCCAGGACCTTTGCGCCCTTCTCATCGCAGCGCTCTAAGCGCAGGCAAATATTCCCCTTGGTGTTGTGCACCAAGGCGCGGTAGCAGGTCTTTCCCTCCTGACGCACAGCAGTAGAGATGTAGATGGTGGCGGGTGCCTGACTGTAGTCGTAGAGCCACTTGGCTTGGACCACCTGGTCAGGGCCACATTCGCCAATCGTCTCCTCAATCGTCTCGCCGGGATTGATCGAGCGTTTCCACACGTACTTGTAGCCGTCCGCGAACGCAGAGGTGGGGGAGAGGATACTGGCAGCAGCCACTCCCACCCCGACGCTCGCTCCAGCCAACGCGCTTCGTCTAGAGATAGCTCTCATATTCTCGCCTTCCTTGGTGTAAGCACAGTGGCATGCCGGCCCCTAGAGTGAGCGGCACGGAAATATGCCTGCGCAGGGATTGCGGCCCCTAGTTTCAGCAGAGGACCAAAACGATCATGTCAGAGCTTTGCGACCGGCGATAGATTTCTGATCAGGCACAAGTCCCCATATGCCTGGTGGTGACCCAGCTTTTAGCTTGGCCGCTTAGCCATGGATCCCCGAGGTCAGCCGACCGAAGCTCTGCCAGATGCCAAAGCACCACCTTGCATGCGCTACTATCAGGCCGTCAGACATCCTTGAAGCCCGTCCTGTGAGGCGGGGAAGGAGGTCCACTTACTGTGGCCAAATTAGAGTCCACTGGGAAGCGGATCCTCGGGGCACCCGAGATTGCACGCTCCCTCTTCCGTATCGCGCACGAGATCGTCGAGCGCAACCGAGGAGTCGATAACCTCATCCTCCTCGGAATCCCCTCAGCTGGCGCCCCTCTAGCCCAACGCCTAGCCAAGGCCCTGGCAATCGCCGCCGCAGATGACGCTCGTGCCGCTGGAGCCCCCAATATCCCAGCCCCAGACGTACCAGTCGGCACGCTGGACATCACTATGTTCCGCGATGACCTGGGCCGCCACCCCATCCGCGTCCCCCAGCCCACCCAGATTCCCGGAGGCAGCATTGAGGGCCGCAACGTGGTGCTCGTAGACGACGTCCTGTACTCCGGGCGCACCATCCGCGCTGCCCTGGACGCCCTAGGCACCATCGGCCGCGCCGCCACCGTCCAACTGGCCGTGCTGGTAGACCGGGGGCACCGCGAGTTGCCTATCCGTGCCGACTACGTAGGCAAGAACCTGCCTACCTCCCGCAGTGAGAAAGTCGTTGTCTCACTAACCGAATTAGGCGCTGCCGACGACTCCGTCAGCATCGTGGAGGCGCCCACCACCCAGGCCAGCAGCGAGGAGGCCACCCGATGAGACACCTGCTTTCTGCCAAAGACCTGAGCCACGACGAGGCCGTCATGGTGCTGGACACCGCTGAGGCCATGGCCGCCACTCAGCGCCACGCCGTCAAGAAACTCCCCACCCTGCGCGGCAAAACCGTCGTAAACCTCTTCTTTGAGGACTCCACTCGCACCCGCCTGTCTTTCGAGGCAGCGGCCAAGCGCCTGAGCGCCGACGTCATCAACTTCTCCGCCAAGGGCTCCTCAGTGTCCAAAGGTGAATCTCTCAAGGACACCGCCCAAACCATCATGGCCATGGGCGCCGACGCCGTCGTCATCCGCCACCGCGCTGATGGCGCAGCACACCTCTTGGCCCACGCTGGCTGGATTGACGTGCCAGTCCTCAACGCCGGTGATGGCACTCACCAACACCCCACTCAGTCCCTTTTAGACGCCATGACTCTGCGCCGCTGGTACACCCCCGGCGGGCCCGAAACCGGCAGCAAACGCGGCGGCGATGGTAGCCCCGCCGCCCAGGGCCAGGACCTGGCCGGTGCACGCGTGGTAATCGTGGGAGATATCCTCCACTCCCGCGTCGCCCGCTCAAATGTGGACCTATTAACTACTCTCGGCGCCCAAGTCACGCTGGTAGCCCCACCCACCCTCCTGCCCGTCGGCATGGAGGACTGGCCCTGCTCCGTGTCCTACGACCTGGACCGTGCTCTTAAAGAAGTAGAGCCAGACGCAGTCATGATGCTGCGAGTCCAGCGTGAGCGCATGAGTGCCGCAGGAGGCGGCTATTTCCCCAGCCCTGGCGAGTACAGCCGCCGCTATGGCCTAGGTGCAGTGCGCCGCGCTGCCATCCCCGAGCATGCCATTGTCATGCACCCCGGACCCATGAACCGCGGTCTAGAAATCAGCGCCGCAGCCGCTGACGACCCACGCTCCCGCATTGTCGAGCAGGTCGGCAACGGAGTCTCCGTGCGCATGGCCGCCCTCTACCTCCTCCTCGCTGACGAAGGAAACCAGCTATGACCTCTCACCTCTTGCCCGCCGTCCGCCCCTACGGGGAAGAACCCACCGATGTGCTCGTCGTAGACGGCAAGATTGCTGCCCTGGGCACAGATGCAGCCGCCCAGGCCCCCGCAGACACCATTCGCCACGATGAGCTCGCTGGTCTCGTGCTGCTGCCAGGCCTGGTGGACATTCACACCCATCTGCGCCAGCCCGGTCAGGAGAGTGCGGAGACCGTCTACACCGGCACGCGCGCAGCCGCCGTTGGTGGCTACACCGCCGTCTTTGCCATGGCTAACACCACTCCGGTGCAGGACAATGCTGGAGTCGTGGAGCAGGTTCTACGCCTGGGCCGCGAAGCCGGCTGGGTGGATGTGCACCCCATCGGGGCCGTCTCCGAGAACCTTGAAGGTAAGCATCTGTCCCAAATGGGCGCTATGGCGGACTCGGCAGCTCAGGTGCGCGTCTTCTCCGACGACGGCAAATGCGTCTCCGACCCGGTGCTCATGCGCCGTGCCTTGGAGTACGTCAAGGCCTTCGACGGCGTAATCGCCCAGCACTCCCAGGAACCGCGCCTCACCGAGGGATCTCAGATGCATGAGGGCCGCGTCTCTGCTGAATTGGGTCTGCGCGGCTGGCCCGCCGTAGCCGAGGAGTCAATCATCGCTCGGGACGTGCTCCTAGCGGAGCACGTAGGTTCCCGCCTGCACGTATGCCACCTGTCCACCGCCGGCAGTGTGGACATCATCCGCTGGGCCAAAGCTCGCGGGATTAACGTCACCGCTGAGGCCACGCCCCATCACCTGCTGCTGACCGATGAGCTGGCCCGCAGCTACTCGCCCATCTACAAGGTCAACCCGCCCCTGCGCACCCAGGCGGATGTTGATGCTCTCCGCGCAGCCCTAGCCGATGGGACTATCGACGTCGTCGGCACCGACCACGCCCCCCACCCCTTGGAGGACAAGGACTGTGAATGGCAGGCCGGGGCCTTCGGCATGACCGGTCTGGAGACCGCCCTATCCGTAATCATCCAGACCATGGTGGAGCCTGGCCTCCTCGACTGGCGCGGCGTTGCGCGGGTGCTCTCTGAGACGCCCGCACATATTGGCCGCATCACCGACCAAGGCCGCCCCATCGCCGTTGGGGAACCCGCCAACCTCACCGCCGTTGACCCCACCGTGCGTCGGATCGTGGACCCGCGCGCCCAATGGACTCGCTCCGCTAACACCCCGTACGCCGGGATGGAGCTGCCCGGACAGGTCATGGCGACCTTCCTCCACGGGCGCCCCACCGTGCTAGGCGGCCAGCCCGTCAGTGACGGCCTGCGGGCGAAGGCATGAGCACTCCTATACCCATCGCTCAGCCCAACGCTGGGGAACGCGCCCCCGCCCTGCTGGTCCTTGAAGACGGCTACACCCTAGTGGGACGCGCCTACGGGGCCACCGGGCGGACTTTAGCCGAAATCGTCTTCAACACCGGCATGACCGGCTACCAGGAGACCCTCACAGATCCCTCCTACCACCGGCAGATCGTGGTCATGACGGCGCCACATATCGGCAACACTGGCGTGAATGATGAGGACCCCGAGTCCGAACGCATCTGGGTGGCCGGATATGTGGTCCGTGACCCGGCCCGCCGCGCCTCCAACTGGCGTGCCCGCCGCGAATTGGAAGACGAGCTGCGTGAGGCTGGCGTGGTGGGCATCTGCGGAGTAGACACGCGCGCCCTAACCCGCCACCTACGTGAGCGCGGCGCCATGCGTGCAGGCATCTTCTCCGGTGATGCCCTGCCCGCAGGGGTGTCCACCGAACCCCGCCAAGCTCCCAGTCAGGCAGCTATCGATATCTGCCTGGACGCTGTGCGCTCCGCGCCCAAGATGGCTGGACAGGCCCTAGCTGCCGAGGTCACCACCTCCGCCGCCTATGTGGTGGAGCCCTCCGGTGAGCACGCTGGTAAGGAGCCCGTGGCGGTGGTGGCCGCAATTGACCTGGGCATTAAGTCACGCACTCCCTGGCAGCTAGCGGAACGCGGTGTGCGCGTGCACGTTCTGCCGCAGTCCACCACCCTGCCTGAACTGCTGGCTCTTAGGCCCGACGGCGTGCTTTTCTCCAACGGCCCGGGAGACCCCGGCACCGCGGACGCCGAGGTGGCACTGCTGCGCGGCATCTTGGACGCAGGGCTGCCCTTCTTTGGGATCTGCCTGGGAAATCAGCTCTTCGGGCGGGCCCTGGGCTACGGCACCTACAAGCTGGCCTACGGGCACCGTGGCGTCAACCAGCCCGTTCTGGATCGGCGCTCCGGCAAGGTGGAGATAACCGCCCACAACCACGGCTTCGCTGTGGATGCGCCCGTGGGGGAGGACTCCACCGCCCCCTACGACAACGGCCGCTACGGGCGTGTGCGCGTAAGCCATGTGGGTCTGAATGACCAGGTTGTGGAAGGCCTAGAGGCCCTGGACCTGCCTGCCTTCTCGGTCCAATACCACCCGGAGGCTTCCGCCGGTCCTCACGACGCCGAGCACCTCTTCGATCGCTTCATCCGGCTTATGCATGAGCGGGCGCGAGCCAGCAATAGTCAAATACCCCACGACGTCAATACCTCTGCTACCAAATCAAGCAGTGAGGAGCCCGCCTGATGCCACGCCGCACCGACATCTCCTCTGTTCTGGTAATTGGCTCCGGCCCCATAGTCATCGGCCAAGCCTGCGAATTCGATTACTCCGGCACCCAGGCCTGCCGTGTCCTAAAGGCGGAGGGAATCCGCGTCATCCTGGTCAATTCCAACCCGGCCACCATCATGACCGACCCCGGCATAGCTGATGCCACCTACGTGGAGCCCATCAGCACCGAAGTGCTCACCTCCATTATCGCCAAGGAACGGCCTGACGCCCTCCTGCCCACCCTGGGCGGGCAGACGGCGCTCAATGCCGCCATGAGCCTGTCCGAGTCCGGTGTGCTGAAAAAGTACGGTGTGGAGCTCATTGGGGCCAGTGCTCAGGCCATCAATGCTGGAGAGGATCGTGACGAGTTCAAACGGGTAGTCGAACGCTGTGGCGCTGAAGTGGCCCGCAGCGTCATCGCCCACACTATGGCTGAGTGTCACGCTGGAGTGGAAGCCCTGGGCGGGTATCCCGTCGTCGTGCGTCCCTCCTTCACCATGGGTGGCCTGGGCTCCGGGGTCGCCTATAACGCCGAGGACCTAGAGCGCATCGCTGGGCAAGGTTTGGCGGCCTCCCGCAGCACCGAGGTCCTCCTAGAGGTGGAAAGAATACGAACTCGAACTCATGCGAGACCAGGCGGACAACTGCGTCGTCGTCTGCTCAATTGAGAACCTGGACCCCGTGGGCGTGCACACCGGCGACTCCATCACGGTGGCCCCCGCCCTGACCTTGACCGACCGTGAGCTGCAGCGCCTGCGAGACATTGGCATTGCTGTTATCCGTGAGGTCGGTGTGGATACTGGTGGCTGCAATATTCAGTTCGCGGTAGACCCCAGCACAGGCCGCGTGATCGTCATCGAGATGAACCCGCGCGTCTCGCGTTCTTCCGCCCTAGCCTCCAAGGCCACGGGTTTCCCAATCGCCAAGATTGCCGCCCGCCTGGCCGTTGGCTACACCTTGGATGAGATCCCCAATGACATCACCGGATCCACCCCAGCCTCCTTCGAACCCACTTTGGACTACGTGGTGGTTAAGGTTCCACGCTTTGCCTTTGAGAAGTTCCGTGGCGCTGATCCAAAGCTGACCACCACCATGAAGTCCGTGGGGGAGGCCATGGCGATCGGCCGCAATTTCACTGAGGCCTTGCAGAAAGCCCTGCGCTCCATCGACAAGCAGGGCACCGGATTCCACTGGGATGGTCCGGCTCCCACAGCTAAGGAACTGCCTGAACTAATCGAGTCTTTGCAGGTGCCCACAGAGCACCGCCTGTTGGACCTCCAGCAGGCCATACGAGGCGGAGCCACCGTGGAACAGCTCTTCATGGCCACGCAAATTGACCCCTGGTTTTTGGACCAGATGCTGCTGTTGGAGGAGACCTCTCAGGCTGTCAGAAATGCCCCGGCATTAACTGCCAGCGTGCTGGTGGAAGCCAAGCGCCACGGCTTCTCTGACCAGCAGCTTGCCGCTCTGCGTGGCCTGAGTGAGGACACTGTGCGCGAGCTCCGTCACGCTTACGGGCTTCGGCCGGTCTACAAGACCGTAGACACCTGCGCCGCCGAGTTTGCCGCCAGAACCCCCTACCTGTATTCCACCTACGACCTGGAAACCGAGGTAGCGCCACGGCAGCGCGAGGCCGTGATAATCCTGGGTTCTGGGCCCAATCGCATCGGCCAAGGCATTGAGTTCGACTACTCCTGTGTGCACGCCACCATGGCCCTGGCGGAGCGCTACGAGACCGTCATGGTCAACTGCAACCCGGAGACTGTCTCCACCGACTATGACGTCTCTGACCGCCTCTACTTCGAGCCCCTCACCTTCGAGGACGTCATGGAGGTCTACGAGGCGGAGAAAGCAGCTGGTCCCGTGGCTGGCTTGGTGATCCAGCTAGGTGGGCAGACCCCCTTGAGTCTTGCCGCCCGACTAAAAGCCGCGGGCGTGCCGATTTTAGGCACCACTCCAGAAGCCATCGACGCTGCAGAGGACCGTCAGGCCTTCGGCGTGGTGCTGGAACACGCGGGCCTGCCCGCCCCAGCTCATGGCACCGCCCGCAGCGATGAACAGGCGCTCGCTGTGGCTGGCGATATCGGCTTCCCCGTGTTGGTGCGTCCCAGCTACGTGTTGGGTGGGCGCGGTATGGAGATCGTCTACGACGAGGCCGGTCTGGTTGACTACCTGCGCCGTGCTGGGCAGGAGGCGGGCGGAGCCTACGCCAACGGCCCACTGCTCGTGGATCGCTTCCTGGATGACGCCATTGAGATCGACGTCGACGCCCTCTACGACGGCACTGAGCTCTTCCTCGGCGGCGTCATGGAGCATATTGAAGAGGCCGGCATCCACTCCGGCGACTCCGCCTGCGTGCTGCCTCCCATGACTCTCTCCGACGCGGAGATAGCTCGCATTCGCCGTTCTACCGAAGCCATCGCAAAGGGCGTAGGTGTACGGGGGCTGCTCAATATCCAGTTCGCCCTGATGAGCGACACGCTCTACGTCATCGAAGCTAATCCCCGCGCCAGTCGCACCGTGCCCTTCGTGTCAAAAGCCACCGGTGTACAGCTGGCCAAGACCGCGGCCTTGCTCATGGCAGGGGAAAGTATCGCTTCGCTGCGCGCCTCAGGGCATCTACCTGCCTACGATGCCGGGCTCACTGACCCGCTTGACGCCATCGCGGTCAAAGAGGCAGTGCTGCCCTTTAGACGCTTCCGCACCCCTGAGGGCAAGGTGGTGGACACTGTGCTCGGCCCCGAGATGCGCTCTACCGGCGAGGTCATGGGCTACGACATCGACTTCCCGCGTGCCTTCGCCAAATCCCAAACTGGAGCTTACGGAGGACTGCCGCCTGAGGGGACGGTGTTCGTTTCTGTGGCTGACCGCGACAAGCGGCAGGTCATCATGCCGGTGGCTCGTTTGGCCGAGTTGGGTTTCCAGGTCTTGGCCACCACCGGCACCGCCCAGGTGCTACGCCGTAACGGCATCCCCGCCACGGTTGTCCGCAAGGTTTCTCAGGGGCAGGGCGCCGCAGGAGAGCCCACGATTGTGCAGCTCATTGAGTCAGGCATGATCGACATGGTGATCAACACCCCCAAGGGCCAGGGGGCTCGCGCAGACGGCTACTCCATCCGGGCTGCCACCACCAGCGCCAACCGGCCCATCATCACCACCGTGCAGCAGTTGCAAGCCGCGGTGCAGGCGCTGGAAGCACAGCTGCGAGGTCCTTTCACTGTGAAAAGCCTGCAGGAGCACGATGCTGAGCGCAGTGCCCGGCGCTCTGCCGAGCGACGCGAGGAGGTTTGGGCATGAACTCATTGGACCAAGACTTCCCTGGGCGCCTGCCATTCGGGGCCCGTTTGGCTGCGGCAATGGACGAGTGCGGGCCACTGTGCGTGGGCATAGACCCGCATGCCGCTCTGCTGGCGGCCTGGGGTCTGCCGGATACGCCTCGGGGACTGCGAGACTTTTCACTGCGGGTAGTGGAGGCCGTGACTGGGCATGTAGCTGCCGTGAAACCACAGTCGGCTTTCTTCGAACGCCACGGCAGCGCCGGGGTAGCGGTGTTGGAAGAGACACTGGCAGCGTTGCGCGAAGCCGGCACCTTGAGCGTGCTGGATGTTAAGCGGGGTGACATCGGCTCCACCATGGGTGGCTACGCCCAAGCTTATCTGGATGACACCTCCTTGCTGGCAGCAGATGCCATTACGGTTTCGCCCTACCTGGGCCTGGGCTCACTCAGTCCTGCCTTGGAGCTAGCTGCCGCTCAGCAACGTGGCGTCTTTGTACTGGCTCTAACCTCAAATCCTGAGGGACCACAGGTTCAACATGCCGCTGCTGTAAACGGTGAGGCTGTGGCCCGCAATATTGTGGAGGGCGTGGCGGAACTCAACTCTGCCGCCCGTGCTTCCGGGGTGCTAGGCAGCGTTGGGCTGGTGGTGGGGGCCACCACAGGCGACGCCGTAGCGCGCCTAGGTATTGATCTGGCTGAGGCGAATGCGCCTTTGCTGGCTCCCGGCGTCGGCGCCCAGGGAGCTGGCGCCGCTGAGCTACAAGCGGTCTTTGGTGCCGCCCGCCGCAATGTATTGGCCTCCACCTCCCGAGGTGTCCTGCGTGCCGGACCACAGCTAGCCGAACTACGCGCTGCGGCAGACCAGGCCACCTTGGAAGCAACTGCCGCATTGCGGGACTAACCTCAGGCCATAGCCACCCGCACAACCCCAAACCCAGACACCTAGGAGCCGAAGCATGCCAGCCACTCCCAGTCGCCGCACCTTGCTTAACTTTGCCCTGCCCGCCTTGCCGCTATTGGCGCTAAGCGCCTGTGGCAGCGGCAGTGACAGCAAGGGAGCGAAGAGCAGTGAAGCCTCCACCCCGAAGGGAAGTACCCCTGCAGACCACGGCATCGTGCTGGATGTGCGCACGGAGGCGGAGTTTGGGGGAGGTCACCTGGAAGGGGCGCAGAATTACGACGTCAAAAGCAGTGACTTTGACCAGCAGATCGGCAGCCTGGACAAGTCCAAGCGCTACACCGTGTACTGCCGCTCTGGCAACCGCTCGGCCAAGGCCGTGGAGCGCATGCAGGCCCTAGGCTTCACAGACGTGCAAGACGCTGGCGGCATGCAGGAAGCAGCCAAAAAGCTCGGTCTTTCGGTGGTTAAGTAGTGGTTTCAGTGAAGGGTAATGAAGCACTGACGCAGGTACGGCATCATGCCACCATGACCTCCCCAGTCCATCCCTGCCCCCGTCTGACCGTTATTGCTGGCCCGACCGCCGTCGGCAAGGGCACACTCGTTGCAGAGCTGCGGCGCCGCCACCCCGGTCTCTTTGTTTCTATCTCCGCCACCACCCGGGCACCGCGTCCGGGTGAGGTAGACGGCGTGCACTACCACTTTGTCACAGAGCAGCAGTTCGACCAGCTGGTGGCTGAGGGGCAGATGCTCGAGGGGGCTCTAGTGCACGGTTCCCACCGCTACGGCACGCCTCGCCGCCCGGTGGAGGAATGCCTGGCCGCCGGCAAACCCGCGGTGCTGGAGATCGATTTGGACGGGGCTCGCCAGGTCCGCCGTTCCATGCCTGCGGCCCAGTTGATCTTCATTGCCCCACCCAGCTGGGAGGAACTCGTCAAGCGTCTACAAGGGCGAGGCACGGAGAACGCGGCAGAACAACAGCGTCGGTTGGCCACCGCCCGCACAGAACTGGCTGCTGAAAGCGAGTTCGACCACGTCGTCGTCAATGACACCGTGTCGCGTGCCACGGATGAGCTCGAGTGCCTGATAGGCCTGACGCGCTAAAATCTGACGACGTATAGCGCCGCGAGCCAATAACCTGGCCCGTGCAGTATCCACTCAGAAGCGGAGCCAAACACATGCTTGGAACCTCGCCCCAGCCCGAGGGCATCACCAACCCCCCGATCGACGAGCTGCTCGACAAGGTCGACTCGAAGTACGGGCTGGTGGTGGAGGCCGCCAAGCGCGCCCGCCAGATCAACACCTACAACCAGCAGCTTGAAGACAACCAGCTCGAGTTCTTCGGCCCCCTGGTGGAGATCGAGGTAGAGGAGAAGCCCCTGGGCATCGCCCTGCGCGAGATCGCGGACGAGAAGCTGCAAGTCATCTCCGGTGAGGAGGCGCGGGCTCGTCGCGCCGAGCTGGAGGAGGCGCGCCGCGCCGCCGAAGCCGATATGTTCGCTGACATCAACGTGGACCTGCCCCTTAGTGGCGCCGAGGAAGCGGCCCCCGCCGTCGACCTAGGCGACATCCAGTTCTGAGCCCACAGGACCCCAGCGTGGCTGAACAGCCCACACGCGCCGCGCACCTACCTAGGTCGCGGCGCGTCGTCGTCGGCGTCTCAGGCTCCATAGCCGCCTACAAAGCACCATTCGTGATCCGGGCCCTGCGCGCTCAAGGACATGAGGTCAAGGTGGTGCCAACCGAAGCAGCCCTGCGCTTCATCGGCGCCCCCACTTTGGCTGCCATCAGCGGCAGACCAGTGGCTACCGGCGTCTTTGACGACCCGGCGGCCGTTGAACATGTGGCCATCGCCGAATGGGCTGAGCTGGTGCTCGTGGCTCCGGCCTCCGCGGACCTGCTGGCTCGCGTGACCGCTGGTCGCTCTGACGACCTGCTCACTGCCACTATCTTGACCGCGTCAGCACCAGTGGTCCTGGCGCCCGCCATGCACACGCAGATGTGGGAGGCGGCCGTTACTCGCGAGAACGTGGCCACCCTGCGACGCCGTGGGCTGGTGGTGATTGAGCCAGATACCGGGCGCCTTACCGGTGCTGATTCCGGAAAAGGACGTTTCCCGGAGCCAGAGCGAGTGGTGGCGCAGGCCCTGGCCAGTTTGGAGCAACACGATTGCAGGCAAGCTGTGGCCGCTGCAGATCCCCGGGAGGTCCTGGGCCAAGGGGGAGTGCTTGCCGGGCGCACCGTGCTGGTATCTGCCGGAGGCACCCGCGAACCCCTGGATCCCGTACGCTACTTGGGCAACCGCTCAACTGGACGTCAGGGCTGCGCGATTGCCGCGGCCGTCACCCAAGCCGGTGGCAAGGCGATTCTGGTAGCAGCCAATATCGAATCCGAGGTGCTCACAAGCCTGCCGGCCACCGTGCGCGTGGTGCCGGTAGGCACCGCCCGCGAGCTAGAGGCTGCGGTACACCGCGAGGGGGCAAGCGCAGACGCCGTGGTCATGACCGCCGCCGTGGCCGACTTCCGGCCGGCGCAGGCCAGCAGTACCAAGCTCAAAAAGCACCCCTTGGGCGCCGATGACCAAGCCGCTGAGCCGCTGCGGCTAGAACTGGTGGAGAACCCTGACATCCTTGCGGGACTGGTGCGAAACCCCTTGCACCCTGGGCAAATTGTGGTCGGTTTTGCTGCTGAGACCGGCGATGAGACGGGTGACGTGCTGGCGCACGGCGTGGCCAAGGCTCGCCGCAAGGGGGCTGACCTGTTGGCCGTGAACGCCGTGGGGGAGCACTTAGGCTTTGGTGATGTGCCCAACGCCGTCGTGGTGCTTGACCGGCAGGGCCAGGAAGTTGCCCGTACCTCCGGCACTAAGGCCGACGTGGCGCGGCTTTTGGTGGAGTTGCTGGCCCAGCGCCTCAGTTCCTGAGCACCCGGTTGTTGGCAAGGCCACCATGCGCATGCATTGTTGTCAGTGGTGCATGGGTACGATCAGCACGTGACTTCCACACTGCGCCTTTTCACCTCCGAGTCGGTCACCGAGGGCCACCCGGACAAGGTCTGTGACCGCATCTCAGACGCCATCCTCGATGCCATCCTTGAGCAAGATCCAGCCGCCCGGGTGGCGGTAGAGACTATGGTCACCACCGGCCTGGTGCATGTGGCTGGTGAGGTGACCACTGAGCGCGCCTACGTGGAAATCCCACAGATCGTCCGCGATGAGATCACCCGCATCGGCTACACCTCCTCGGATGTCTGCTTTGACGGACGCTCTTGCGGCGTCTCGGTGTCCATTGGTCAACAGTCCCCAGATATCGCCGCTGGAGTGGACAAAGCCTTAGAAGCCCGCTCCGATTCAGGCGCAGTGGATGAGCTCGATCTGCAGGGCGCAGGCGACCAGGGCCTTATGTTTGGTTACGCCTGCACTGACACCGCTGAACTCATGCCACTGCCGATCCATCTAGCCCACCGCCTAGCCGAGCGTCTGACCGCCGTGCGCCGCCAGGGAATCGTGGAAGGACTGCGTCCCGACGGCAAGACGCAGGTAACCATCGGCTACGACGGCGACAAGCCGGTGTCCTTGGCCAGCCTGGTGGTCTCCACCCAGCACGACCCGGACCGCAGCCAGGCCTGGTTGCGTGACGCGCTAGCAGCAGAGGTGGTGGCTCCGGTTCTGGTCGCTGAGGCCGAGTCCGGCCTGGAACTGGACACCAAGGCGATGGACTTGCTGGTCAATCCCTCTGGCCAGTTCATTATCGGCGGGCCAGCTGGTGACGCGGGCCTGACCGGACGCAAGATCATCGTGGACACTTACGGCGGCATGGCCCGCCACGGCGGTGGTGCCTTTAGCGGCAAAGACCCTTCGAAGGTGGACCGCTCTGCCTCCTATGCGATGCGCTGGGTGGCTAAAAACGTGGTGGCTGCAGGCCTAGCCCAGCGCTGCGAAATCCAGGTGGCTTACGCCATCGGCGCCGCGCATCCAGTGGGCCTGTATGTGGAGACCTTTGGTACCAACACTGTGCCTGTGGGGCAGATCGTCGCCGCCGTGCAGGAAGTATTTGATCTGCGCCCGGCCGCAATCATCCGTGACCTGGACCTGTTGCGGCCGATTTACCGCAACACCAGCGCCTACGGGCATTTTGGTCGTCCAGGTTTCACCTGGGAGGCCACCGATCGGGTAGACGCCCTGCGCGCCGTGATCTGAGATGAGCGCGGAGGTCGGTGAGCAGGGGACACTGCTCGCCGTCCCTGCGCCCGTGACCCGGCGGGTTCAAGCAGACGGCGTACTCCTGCCGGTCGCTCAGGTGTTGCTGGACACCCCTCTGCCACAGCTAGACCGACTTTTCGACTACCTGGTACCTCCAGCCCTGGACGCTGCCGCTCAGGTAGGCACCCGGGTAGTAGTGCGCTTTGGAGGGCAGGAAAGCTACGGCTGGATCTGGGGGCGCAGCGACTCCACCAGCCACCGGGGGCGACTGGCCCCACTGCGCCGCGTCGTCTCGGATATGCCAGTGCTAACCGAAGCCACCCGCGCCTTAGTAGAAGCAGTGGCCACCCGTGCCGCCGGCAGTCGCGCCGACGTCGTCCGCCTAGCTGTTCCTCCACGCCACCGCGGCGCGGAGAACTCCGAACGGGATAAGCCAGCCCCCAGGCCACCAGCTTGGACTGAGCCTAAGGTTTCAGGCTGGGCTGACTATATGGGTGGAACGGAGCTGCTGCACCAGCTCGCTAACGGCGGCAGTCCTCGCGCCATTTGGCACGTCCTACCCCACCCGCCTAGCGGTCAGTCATGGCTGGGACTCGTGGCCCGCGCTGCGCGAGCCACCCTGTGCTCGGGCAGGGGAGTGTTGCTGTTGCTCGCCACCAACCAGCAGGTGGTGGAGATCAGCCAGCGCCTCAGTGAGCTGCTCCCAGGTGAAGCCGTGGTGCAACTGGGAGCCGAGGTTGGACCGGCGGCCCGCTACCGCAGCTTTACGCGGCTGCTGTTGGGGCACGCTCGTGTGGTCGTCGGCACGCGCGCTGCCGCCTATGCCCCGGTCAAACACTTGGGGCTGGCCGTGATCTGGGATGACGGCGATGATCGCCTGGATGAGCGCCGGGCGCCCTACACCCATGCGCGGCAGGTGCTAGCTCTGCGCTCCAGCATTGAGGGCACTGGTTTGTTGATAGCCGGGCACACCGTGACTCCAGAAGCACAGGCATTGGTAGAACGCGGCTGGGCTACGGTCCTAGCGCCGGCAAGGGATACTGTGCTGACTCACCGTCCGCGCGTGGAGGTACCTGGCACAGCGGAACTCTCTGCTGAAGGTGCTTCCGGTGGGGCACGCATTCCTTCCCTGGCGCATCGCGCCGTGCGGGCAGCGCTTGAAGCTGGCCCGGTACTGGTACAGGTACCACGCGGGGGATATGCGCCGGTAGTTGCCTGTGAAGACTGCCGTCAGGCCGCAAAGTGCAAGCTTTGCGGTGGGCCGGTAGCCCTGCAATCCGACCGGGCGGCGGCATGCCGTTGGTGTTCCCGTCCGGTGGGGCACTGGCGTTGTGCTCACTGTGGTGGGCAGAGACTGCGCATGGTGGCGGTGGGCACGGCTCGCACCGCCGAGGAGCTCGCCCGGGCTTTCTCCGGGGCAAAAGTTGTGGTCTCTGGTACTAAGGCCTCTCATGGGGTGATCCATGAAGTAGATGCAGCCCCGCGTCTGGTGGTGGCAACCCCTGGTGCTGAACCGGTTGCGGAGGGCGGTTATCGGGCAGTGCTGCTGCTAGACGGGGCCGTACTCTCCTCTCGCCCTGAGTTGGGAGCTCAGGCGGAGGCCTTACGCCGCTGGTCTAACGCAGCCGCACTAGCTGCTCCGGATGCCCGCGTGCTGCTTTTGGGGCGGCCTGAGCCGGATACCGCCCAGGCGCTCCTGCGCTGGGATCAGCCTGGTTTTGCACGGGCCCAGCTGCTGGAACGCGACCAGCTACATCTGCCACCGGCCTGGCGCACCGCCCGGTTGGATGGAGCGCGTGCAGCGGTGGAGGCAGTGCTGGAGGAAGCCAGAGGTGCGGGTTTTGAGACACTTGGGCCGTCACCTATGGAGGTGAGCGCTGACTTGGGGGCGGAGGGCTTGCGCCGCGCCCTCGTGCGCGTGCCAGTTGCACAGGGGCGTGAGCTAGCCAGTTTGCTGCGGAGGGTGACAGTGCGGCGCGCGCTGGAGAATTTGCCTCCGGTGAGGGTGGAGCTGGACCCGACAGTGCTGTGGTGAACACAACATCTAAATGATTGAAATTGATTAGTTAATGCGCGTTTCAGTTAAATCTTGACATTTGGGGCTATTCCACCGATGATCAGCGAGACGAGGTACGTCAATCCCCACATCAGGCAAAGGAGCCCCGATGAGACGACTACCGCTATCCCGCTCAATAGCAATCTTGGGCGCGCTCACACTATCCATCCCCCTAGCCGCCAGTGCTGCGGCCGAAGCTGCTCCAGCACTAAACGCCCCCACCACCATTGCGGTGCCCGGCCTCAGTGCCACCGTGGCTGCAGACTTCCCGCAGGTGGTCAGCTACCAAGTGGGCGCCAGCCACCTGGGTGGGCGCGCCGCCACAGTCCGTGAGGTCCTGATCGACGGCAAAGCTCAAGCCGTGCAGTCGGTTACCGCCACCCGCAGCTCTGACACGAAAGTCACCTATCAGGTCAGCCTGAGCGGCGGCGCGTCATTTGATGCGGAGATCCTGGTGGACACCGTTGCCTCCCACGCGGACGGCACCGCCAATGTCACTCGCCCAACTCTGACATTCCGGATCACCAAGCTCAGTGGTGGTCACACAATCAAGATCCCCGGTCAAAGCCTGGTATCTGTCTCTGCCAACGACGCCGGGGCCGCCTTCGCCGCCGCCACCACCGGCACAGCTCGGGGTGCCAGTGCCAAAGATCCCCTGGCGGGAGTGCAGGACACCTTCGGGCAGATCACCGCCGAAACCCCGGTGGATGCAAGAGATATTGGTTCCGCCTACCTGTTGGTTAACACCGCGCAGGTCGCCGTCGGCATGGAGACCAACGCGACCCCGGACACAACAGATCACCAGACCGCTAACAACAACAGCCGCTGGGCCCGCCAGGTCGTCACCGGTGCTGACGGCGCTCCTACCCTGACTGCCGGAGCGGGGGCCTGGACCTACCGCTCTGCTGCCGCCACCGACGCCATTGGAGACGAAGAGCGGCCCTACGCCACGCTGGTCTTCGCCTCCGACGCGAACTCCTCTGGCAGCGTCGACTGGCAGGATGCCGCGATTGCCTACGCCGACATCGCTGAAGCCGTGCGTGGCGCGGCAGATAACGCCAAGCGCGTCGTCACCCACATCCCCTTCAACTTCGCCTCCCAGGCCACCCACCCCTTCCTGCGCACCGCTGACGACGTCAAGCGCGTCGGTCTGGCAACCGATGGCTTAGGCCAACGCGTAATGCTGAAGGGCTACGAGTCTGAGGGCCACGACTCCGCCCACCCGGACTATGCCTCCAATGTCAACAACCGAGCCGGTGGCGCCGCCGACCTTAAGACCCTCTTTAACGCCACCAAAGACGTCAACGCCATCTACGGCATCCACGTGAACACCACCGAGGCCTACCCGGATGCCCAAACCTTCGGCACCTTGGACTTCACCGGAGTGGCTGGCTGGGACTGGCTAGGCAAGTCCTACTACATTGACCAGCGCCAAGACCTTGGCAAGGGCAAGGTCACCAGCCGCTTCCAGACGCTGCGCGACGAGTTCCCCCTGGCCAGCTACCCGGCATTCCGCTGGCTTTACATTGACGTGTACTACGGCTCGGGCTGGACCTCTGACCGGCTCGGTCGTGAACTCAACCAGCAGGGCTGGGAGGTCGGCTCTGAATGGTCGGACAAGTTTGAGCGTTTCTCCACCTGGTCCCACTGGGCCAATGATGAGAAATACGGCGGCAGCTCCTCTAAGGGCCTGAACTCTGAGATCATCCGCTTCATTGACAACTCCAACAAGGACACCTGGAACCCGGATGTGGCGCTGGGCTACCCCCAGGTAAAGGAGTTTGAGGGCTGGACTGGTCACCAGAACCAGCGCGCTTTCTACGCCAATGTGTGGTCCAACAACCTGCCTAGCAAGTTCATCCAAGCCTCACGCCTGATGCGCCACGAGACCCAGGCCGCAGGCTCTGGCACCAAGCACATCTGGACCACCGCCAACGGTACCGTAGCCAGCGGCACCACCGCAGTTACCAACCGGACCAACGGCGATTCCGTGGGCGGGCAGATTCGGGCAGATATGGCTGCCAGCCGTGAGATCAGCTACGACGGCGCCACCGTTCTGCGCGGTGACAGCTATCTGCTGCCCTGGACCGACAACGGCACCAAAGCTGGCGCGCCTCGCCTCTACTACTACAACCCCGCTGCTAGTGAGAGCACGTGGCAGTTGACTCGGGCTTTCGCCGGGCAGAGCTCACTTACGCTCTACCGGCTGACTGACCAAGGCAAGACCAAGGTTGCTGACCTGCCCGTATCCGGTGGCTCCGTGACCATTCCCGCCAGCGCCTACGAGGGCGTTGCCGAGGTTGACCGCGCCTCCACCGCCTTCGTGCTGTACCCCTCCACCACCCCGGCCACAGCTGCGGAACCGCAGTGGGGCGCAGGCACCGTCTTCACCGACCCCGGCTTCAACGCTGGAGACCTGAAGGCTTACACCACCACCGGCAGCGTCACCGCCACCCACGACGCCCAAAACGATCCGATCGCGCAGATCGGAGACGCCTCAGGCTCGCTGGCCCAGAGTTTCACCCTGAATCAGGGCACCTACGAGGGCTCGGCCTGGGTAGAAATCGGCGAGGGTAGCGCCAAGCGTGAGGTCACCGTTTCTGCCAGCGGCAAGGGTGTGGGCGCAGCAGGCTCCCAGACCGGACAGGACACCGCCTCCGCCACCGCTGACAAGCCCGTCACCGTGACCTTCGAGGACTTCGAGCATGTCACGCAGGGCTGGGGTCCATTTGTTAAAGGTGACGCCGGTGGCTCCACCGATCCGCGCACCGTTTTGGCGCCACTCAACGCGCCCTACACCCAGAAGGGCTGGACCACGCCTAACGGACGCGTCAAGACCACCGACGACGTCATCGGCGGGCACTGGTCTCTGAAGTCTCACTCAGAGAACGGCGGCCTGGTTTACCGCACAGTGCCACAGACTGTGGACTTCCAGGCGGGTCACCGTTACCGCGTTTCCTTCGACTACGAAAACGCCTTCCCCGGCGTCTATCAGTGGGTCACCGCCTATGACAGCGTGGGAACTGACGCAATTCGCACCACCACGCTCAACAGCACCGATATGCCCGCAGCCAATAGCCCCACGCATTTCACCGCGGACTTCGTGGCCGGAGCCTGTGGCAGCTACTGGGTGGGGCTGCAAAACCTCCGCGGAGGCGTAGACGCTGCTGACTTCACCATGGACAACTTCCGGGTGGAAGACCTTGGCGCTAGTGACACCGCGCCCGCCTGTGCGGCTGCCTCGGTCGCTGTCACCGGTGAGGCTCAAGCCGGCACCACCGCCACGGTGACCACCACCGTCAGCAATGCTGAGGCTGTGGCCATCACCGAGGTGAGTTCCGCTTTGACCGTGCCCGAAGGTTGGACCGCTACTCCACGTGGTTCCGCCACCGCCGCCTCGGTGGCGCCCGGGGAAGTCTTCACCGTCACCTGGGATGTAACCGTGCCGGAAGCCGCCGGCGGCAAGGCCTTCCCGCTGGTCCACAGGGCTAGCTACAAGGTTGACGGTGCCGCGCGCACCGCCAAGGGCACCACCACCACGGCGGTGCTTGGGGGAGTCGCCACCGATGGCATCACCTACCTGTCCGACCTGCCCTTCAACCCGGCCTACAACCAGAACGGTTGGGGACCAGTTGAGCGGGATCAAGGCAACGGTGAGCAGGAACAGGGCGACGGGCCGACTATGAGCATCGACGGCACCGAGTACGCCAAGGGCATCGGCGCCCACGCGCCTTCCGACGTCGGCTTCGACCTCAACGGCAAGTGCCACACCTTTGCGGCGGTGGTTGGCGTTGATGACGCCCAGAGCTCGCGCGGCTCAGTGACCTTCGAGGTGAAGGGCACCCGTGACGGTGCGACCTGGCAGACTGTGGTACCCCAGACTGAGGTGCTACGAGCCACGTCTAGTGCCAAGACCATCACCGGTGACGTCACCGGCATGCGCACTATCCGCCTCATCTCTGGCGACGGCGGGGACAGCAACGGCAACGACCACGCTGACTGGGGCAATGCGCGTGTAGCTTGCGGCACCGCCACGATCGACCAGGCTGGTCCGGGCACTCCGGCTCCTGGAGCTGAGTTAAAGCCCTACACCGGCGCGCTACAGGTGGTCGAAGCACCGGCCGCCTACTCAGCCAACCCTGTGTCCTACATGCTGGACAAGAAGACGGCAACCTTCTACGACAAGGACTGGGTCAAGCTCCAGCCGCACCCCTCCACCGTGCTTCTTGGCCTCTACGAAGGCACTGATGTGACGGCGGTGGCTCCCACCAAGGTCTCTGGTCTGTCCATCACCGGGCGCGTCGGCCAAGCCAATGGACGGATCGAAAGCTACAAGGTCTACGTGGGCCAGGACGCCGCTAATGTCGGCACCCTGGTGGCTGAGGGCAAGCTAGCCAACACGGGTTCGGAGCAGCGCATCGTGTTCTCCCACCCGGTGGACGCCAAACTCATCAAGTTGGAGGTGACCTCCTCCTACAAGACCAAGCCCACCGAGCCGGACGGTCTGCTAGCCATCGCGGAGATCAACGCCCTCACCGGTGAGATCAACCCCGCCGACCCGGCCCAGCCGGATCAGCCCGGCACTCCCGCAGACCCGGCGGACGACCCCACTGACGTCAAGGTGAACACCAATGCCGCCGGGGTCGTGGGCCAGAACTACCTGGATGTAGCTACGGCGGCCGACTCTGCCGAAGCCACCGGCAGCGTCAGCACGGTCATTAACTCGACCTTCGCAAAGAACTACGTTGCCGCTGACCAGAAGCACGGCAGCTATTTCCAGCGCGTGCCGGTGCGTTTCAAGGTGGGAGCTGAGAGCACCGAGGTCACCTTCAAGGTGGCTGCGGCAGCCGGTAGTACGCCAGTGCTGGTTGACGACCTGCGCCTAGTCAAGATCGACAAGGCCACCAGCAACGACCTCCTGGGCGTGGACTGCACCGCCAGCCCCACGCCCGAGCCCTGCGGTTCAGTGACGGCCAACGCCCGAGTGGGCCTATCCACCCCGGCCAAGGTAGCAGTAACCCCGCCCAACCCCGAGCCTGACCCGAGTGACCCGCCGACGCCGCAGGGTGCTAAGCCCGCCTATGTGGCCAGCGTGGAGGCTGCCGGAGAAAGCAAGGGCCGCGTCATCTGGGGTGACTGGGACGGCAACGGGTCTTTGACCTACGCCGTGCGCGTAGGTACCCGCGTGGTTTTCTACAACGAGAACCGCGTTGATGCCCCGGTCTACGCCTCGATCTCCATTGGCCGCAGCACCGATGAAGTGTTGGTGGGTGACTGGGACAACGACGGCAAGGACACGCTGGCTCTGCGTCGCGGGACGACGGTACTGACTCAGAACCGTCTAACCGGCACGACCACCACCAAGGTAGTTGTCGACGGCATCACTGCCGACTCCAAGCTTCGGGTAAAGCAGGAGCAAGGCAAGGCGGATGTGATCGTCGTCGTCAAATGAGCTGAGTGCACGAGCTAACGAGCTCTGATCCTTGGCAACTGCTGGGCCCGGTCGGCTCCCACCTGGGGAGCCCACCGGGCCCAGTTCGCTCACGGTCATAAGACATCGGTACGGCTAGATCGGCTTGTTTTGCCGCCAGCTGGCAGTGGCGACACGCTGCCGCAGCGGCTTGGAACAACTAGGGTCGCCCCATGAGCAGCACAGCACCCAGCCTCCGTCCGCAGGCTCCCATCAAGGCAATCGTTTTTGACTACGGCAACGTGATGATCTCCTGGGACCCCGCCGGTGCGGTCTCCGGACGCATCCCCCTGGACCAGTGGGACGCCTTTGTGGAGGATGCAGACTTTCACGCGTTGAACCTGCGCTCAGACGCGGGCGATGACTTTGAAGACGTAATTGCAGACCTCGCACTCGCCCACCCCGAGCACCCTGAATGGCCCGCAATGATGCGCACCTACCGGGAAAACTTTGAACACTCCATCCTTGGGCATGTGCCCGGAACCGTCGCCATTGTCCGCGAGCTGCTGGACGCTGGGGTGCCCCTGTACCTGCTGTCCAACTTCGACGTAGAGCCTTTTGAGTACGCCCGCGGCCTAGTCCCGGAACTGGAGCACTTCCAAGGCCTGGTCATTTCTGCTGCGGAGCATCTAGCCAAGCCAGATCCACAGATCTACCGGATAACCCTGGAGCGCTACCACTTAGACCCGGCCACCACCTTGTTCATCGACGACACTGCCGCCAATGTCGCTGCTGCCCGCGCGGTTGGCATGCAAGCACTCAGATTTACCGGCGCAGGACGCTTGCGCGCTGAGCTGACAGAACTCGGCCTCATCTCGGGCCCTGCGAAGCAGCCCCCAAGCACGCCCGTAAACTGAGCCTATGCGAATCCTCTTCGCCGGAACCCCCGACGTCGCCCTGCCCGTCCTACAGGCGCTCATGGCCAACAGTGAGCATGAAGTAGTCGGTGTCCTTACCCGCGCAGACGCGCGCAGCGGTCGAGGTCATGCCCTACGTCCTTCACCAGTGGCGGCTGTCGCCCGTGAGGTTGGTCTGGATGTGCGCACCCCCAAAACCCTCCGTGATGCTGAGATTCAAGACTGGGTGCGTTCACTGGAAGCCGATGTTGCAGTAGTAGTCGCTTACGGGCGACTAGTCCCACCGGCGCTGCTTGACGTGCCTAGGCACGGCTGGCTCAACCTGCACTTCTCCCTCCTGCCTGCCTGGCGTGGTGCTGCTCCGGTGCAGTGGGCCGTCATCAACGGCGACGAGGTCACTGGCGCCTGCGTCTTCCGCCTAGAAGAGGGGCTGGACACCGGGCCAATCTACGCGCGGATGACCCAAGCCATCGGTCCTACCACCACTGCCGGTGAACTGCTGCAGAGCCTCGCACAAGCCGGTGCTGAGCTGGTTAAGCGTGCCCTCACTGACCTGGCTTCCGGCCAAGCCCACCCTGAGCAGCAGGATCACACCCAAGCCACCAAGGCCCCCACATTGAGCAGCGAGGACGGACTCCTGCGCTGGAACGACCCGGCCCTAGCCATAGACCGGCGCATACGCGGCGTCACCCCAGCCCCCGGCGCCCACACCACCTACCAGGGGGCACGCCTGCGCCTTGGTCCGGTCACCCTGGCTCCTGAGGTCAATGACCTGGCTCCTGGACAGGTGCGAGCCAGCAAACATGAAGTCCTAGTGGGCACAGCATCCCACGCCGTCCGCCTGGGCCAAGTCGCACCTGCAGGCAAGCAGTGGATGGACGCTGATGCCTGGGCCCGCGGGGCACACGGATTGGACGGAGCTACCCTGGGCGCAGTGCCTGGCACTAACCAGGGTGGGGTGGCCTGATGGGTGCGCCTAGAGGAGGTGGACACGCCGGAGGCGCAGGCCGAGGCGGCGATGGGCAGCGCCCCCGGGGGCACGGTCAGTCGGGGCGGCATAGCCAGGTAGGCGCCCAACGTCGAGGCCAGGGTCGGCAGCGCGGCAAAGGCAATAACGATGGCCGCCGCAATCCTATCCGCCGCCCAGCCGAAAGGGCTGACGCCCGCCGTCAACCGCGCGAGTACCAAGACCCTGCGCGCCTCTGTGCCTTCGAGGCGCTGCTGGCAGTCCGTGAAGACGGCGCCTTTGCAAACCTAGCCCTGCCGCCGCTCCTGGACGCCTACCGCCTAGACAAACGCGACGCTGCATTCACCACCGCCCTGACCTACGGGACTCTGCGCCTACAGGGCCGCTACGACGCGATTATCGCCCAGTGCGTGGACCGTCCCCTCAAGGATGTGGACCCGCGGGTGCTGGACCTGTTACGGCTAGGCGCCCATCAACTGCTCAGTATGCGCGTGCCCAGCCATGCTGCGGTTTCCGCCACCGTGGATCTCAGCCGGCATGTGGCCGGATCCGGCGCCGCCAGCTTCGTCAACGCCATTCTGCGCCGCCTTGGTGAGCACGATGCCGATGCTTGGCTGGAACGCCTCAGCGAAGACAATCCGGATGAACTCACCGCACTGGCAGCCCGTAACTCCCACCCCCTGTGGGTGGCCAAAGCCCTGCGTCAGGCCCTAATCGATAACGGCCGAGACGCCACAGAGTTGGAAGCCCTGCTGGAGGCCAATAACGCCGACCCCGAGGTAACCCTCTGTGCCCGCCCCGGCCTGGTGGCGCCTGAGGTCCTGGCCAAGGAGGCAGCCGCTGCTACCGGGCGTCGCCCCCATCTGGGGGACAGTAGCCCCTACGCCGTGGTACTGGCCGGAGGAGACCCCGGACGCATCGCATCTGTGCGCTCCTCTCGCGCGGGAGTGGAGGATGAGGGCAGTCAGCTGGTGGCCCTGGTGCTCTCCGAAGCCCCGCTGGAAGGGCGGGACAAGCTTTGGCTGGATATGTGCGCCGGTCCGGGCGGCAAGGCCGCACTGCTTGGGGCGCGTGCAGCCCAGCGCGGCGTGCACCTGGTGGCCAGCGAAGTGGCGCCTCACCGCGCCGACCTGGTAGATGCCGCCGTGCGCGCCCTGTCGGAAGCAGCTGTGGAGGTGCGCTGTGCTGATGGCCGCAGCTATGGCAGTCAAGAACCAGGTTGCTATGACCGTGTACTGGTGGATGTGCCTTGCACCGGCCTGGGCTCGCTGCGCCGTCGCCCTGAGTCCCGCTGGCGCCGCAGCCCCCAAGACGTAAAGGAGCTCACAAGCTTGCAGCAGGAGCTGCTGAGCTCAGCTCTTAAGACGGTGCGCCGGGGAGGTCTAGTGGCTTACGTGACTTGCTCACCGCATCTTCAAGAGACTCGCCTGGTGGTTGAGGACGTCATTCGGGCGCTTGCACGTGAAGGCATCACCACCGAGCGACTGCATGCTGGCAATGTCGCCACCCGGGTAGCTCCCCGCCCGCCCGCCGGCGCAGACCGCGAACTGCTGCAGCTATGGCCACATCTGGACGGCACAGACGCCATGTTTTGTGCGTTGCTGCGCCGCACTCATTAAGCCCCACCGGAGCCAATTCACGATCAACTACACAGCAGCCGCCCGAGTGCCCGACGGACCACCTGAGGAGAGCCATGACCCCGCAGCCAACCATCACTCCTTCAATCCTCAACTGCGATATTGCCCATCTGGCTGCCGAGCTGGGGCGCATCGCTAATGCAGACGGCGTGCATGTGGATGTGATGGACAACCATTTTGTGCCCAATCTGTCTTGGGGGCTGCCGGTGGCAGAGGCGGTAACTCGTTCTACTGAGCTGCCCGTTGATGCGCATCTGATGATCGAGGCCGCTGATCACTGGGCCCCCGCCTACGCAGAGGCCGGCTGCCAAATAGTCACACCGCATGTGGAAGCTACCCAGGCTCCCATCCGCCTAGCCCGCGAGATCCACCGACTCGGGGCCCAAGCCGGACTGGCCTTGCGCCCCGCAACCCCGCTGGAGGCGGTCGACTCGGTGCTGGGTGAACTGGATCTGTTGCTGGTGATGACGGTGGAGCCAGGATTTGGGGGACAGTCCTTCATTGATGCCATGCTGCCCAAGATCAAGCGCGCCCGAGCGCTGATCAGTGAGCAGAACCTGTCCTTGCGCCTACAGGTCGACGGTGGAATCTCTCGCGCCACCATAGAGCGTGCTGCCGAGGCCGGGGCGGACACCTTTGTGGCGGGCTCAGCGGTGTACCGGGCCGATGATGCGATTGCGGAGATCGCAGTCTTGCGGGAGCTGGCTCAAGCACACCAGCACTGAAGCTGAGTTTTCGCACCGGCGCTGGCGGGCCGGGCGCCGTAAGTCGGACTTTAGGTAAGGCTCCAGGCCGTGTACCTGGCCACCTTGATAGCCCGGGTAGGCGATGTTAAATGATTGCCTGCCGGAAGCCTTGTGTGATTTCTATAAGTTGAGTGGACGAAGGCGGTGCCAGTTTGGAACGCGCCAGCAGCTGGGCGCCACCTTTCAATGTCACCTAAAGACTTTGTGAGGATTCCACAAGGTGCAGGTTGTGGTGGCCTGGAATATCTTGGTTTTGCGGCTGGAACCCTGGACCTCCTTTGTATGAACCCGGGTGCCGGATGGGCAGGTTAGCGAGGCGTAACCAGTCCTAGGCGATCTACCAGATCGCTCCGCACCGGCGTCCGCTTGAACCTGGGCTAGTGCAAACCCACAATCCAGGCGAGGGCTACGGCGTCGGACTTCAAAGCGACCAACCTGAGGAGTACGCCGTTGACCACCCGCCAGCTCAACCGCATCCTCATCGCCAACCGCGGTGAGATTGCACTGCGCATCTTGCGCACTGTCCGCGACCTCGGCGCCACCTCAATCCTTCCCTACACTCCAGAGGACCTCCTCAGCCCTGCCGCAGAGCTAGCCGACGAGGCTTACGCCTTGCCAGAGGGATCGGGCTACACCGACGCTGACGCCATCCTTAAGCTAGCTCAGGAGCAAGCGGTTGACGCCATCCACCCCGGCTACGGCTTCCTCTCCGAGGACGCCGCCTTTGCCCGCGCTGTCACCGCTGCCGGCATAGCCTGGGTCGGTCCCTCACCGGTAGCCATGGAAGCCTTGGGGGACAAGCTCTCCGCTCGTGCCACCGCCCACCGCGCCGGCGTCGCCCCGGTTCCCGGCATCACCGACTCCGTAACCAGCCCAGAGACCGTAATAGCCTTCGCCGCAGAGCATGGCTACCCCGTAGCTCTCAAGCGCACCGACGGCGGAGGTGGGCGCGGCATCACCGTGCTGCACAACGACGACGAGGTACGCACCACCCCGGCCTTTGACTCCGCTCAGGCAGCTGGCTGCACCCTCATCCTGGAAAAATTCGTGACTGCTGCCCGGCACATTGAAACCCAATGCGCCCGAGACTCACACGAGGCCTTCGCGGTGGTCTCCACCCGTGACTGCACCCTGCAGCGACGCAACCAGAAGCTCCTGGAAGAAGCTCCCGCCCCCTTCCTGCCCGCAGACCTAGACACGCAGCTGGCAGAGGCCTCTCGCCGCCTATTGGAAAGCGTCGGCTATGTGGGGGTAGCGACCTGCGAATTCCTCCTCACCCCTGAAGGCGAACTGTGGTTCCTAGAGGTCAATCCTCGCCTGCAGGTGGAGCACTGCGTCTCTGAGGAGGTAACCGGCATAGACCTGGTAGAGGCCCAGTTGCGCATTGCTGCCGGTGGGCACCTAGGGGAGGTGCCCACCCCACGTGGCCACTCCATCGAACTGCGCATCACCTGCGAGGACCCCGCACGCGGCCTGGCCCCCTCCACTGGCGCCATCACTCGCCTGCGCTGGCCTGCCGGACCCGGCATTCGCATCGAGTCTGGCGTCATGGAGGGCGACGTCGTCACGCCCCTATTCGACCCGATGCTTGCAAAGATCGTGGTCACCGGAGCCACCCGCGAGCAGGCCTTAGCTCGCTGTCGTCGCGCCTTGACAGAGACCCTCGTCGAGGGCGTTACCGTCTGCACTGCCCTGCACGAGCATGTGCTCACCCGCCCCGAATTCACCGCCGTGGACTCACGCGGTGGCCTGGGAGTCACCACTCGCTGGATCGAGGCCGAAGTACTGCCAGCCATCGCCGCACCTGTAGCTGACGATGAGGTACCCGGCCTCGGCAATATGCCCACCCCGCCGCTGCCGGAGTCTGGGGCCGGGCAACGCACCCGCTCCACCTACGTCATCGAACTCAATGGCCGTCGCCTGTCCTTGACTCTGCCTGACGGAATCCTGGGCGGCCCCGGTGCTCGAAACAACATTGGTGCCAGACCACACCGCGTGCCCCAGCCCCTACGGGGCCGCTCCGCCCGCGCCAGTAGGGGAGTGCCAGAGGCTCTAAACGCCGCTAACGGCACTATCTCCTCACCCATGCAGGCCATCGTCACCCGCATCTGTGTCACCGAAGCCAGCCAGGTACGGGAGGGAGATCTCCTAGTGGTGCTGGAATCCATGAAGATGGAGAACTACGTGCACGCCCCCCACGACGGCGTCGTCAGCACTATCCCGGTTACCGCCGGGCAGACCGTCTGCGCTGGGGAGGTTCTCCTGACTATCACCCCGGCCACCAGTCCCGACCAGCAGGAGGCCTGAGAGATGACCACTAACGCTGCGCCCACAGCCGACGCATATGCCCGGCCAGACGCCGGCCCTGACACCACCATGGCGGCCTCTCCGGCTACTCGTGCCTTCCGGGAACGCGCCGAACGTGTAGGCCGCGCTGCTGAAGAGAAAGCGATCGCGCGCCAGCATGCCAAAGGCAAGCAGACCGCCCGGGAACGCATTGACATGCTCCTGGACGACTCCACCTTCCTGGAGATTGGCCGCTACACCGGCTCCGGCGCGGGGGAGCAGGCCCGCCCCTCTGGCGTAGTGACTGGTTTTGGCCAGATCGATGGACGGCAAGTGGCCGTCTACTCCCAGGACTTCTCCGTCTCTGGCGGCGCCCTAGGCAGCGTCGAAGGAGACAAAATTGTGCGCCTGCTGGACGACGCTCTGCGCTTGCGCATCCCGGTTATCGGGCTGATCGATTCCGGCGGCGCCAAGATCCAGGAGGGTGTGGGAGCGCTGCGCCAATACGGGCGCATCTTCAACCGCACCTGCGCCGCTTCTGGCCTGGTGCCTCAGATCAGCGTGATCTTGGGACCCTGCGCTGGCGGCGCCGTCTACTCCCCGGCCTTGACCGACTTCGTGATTGCGACTCGTGAGGCCTCCCATATGTTCGTCACCGGACCTGACGTCGTCCGCGCCGTCACCGGGGAGCGCATCAGCGCTGAAGACCTAGGCGGTGCGGAAATCCACGGCTCAGTTTCCGGCGTGGTCCACTATGTAGCCGAGGATGAGGAGGACGCCCTGGCCCAGGTGCGCACACTGCTCGCCTACCTGCCATCCTGCGCCCAACAGTCCGCGCCACGCTACGCCTACGACGCAGCCACTCGCGCACAAGATGAAGCCTCTGCTGCGGCGGTGGGCGACTTAGTTCCAGCTTCCACTCGCCAACCCTACGACGTCGTGCAGGTGGTCTCCGCACTGGTGGACCACGGCGAGCTAGTACAGATCCAGGAGGACTTTGCGGCCAATGTCGTGGTGGGCTTCGCCTGCATGGAGGGACGCCCCGTCGGGATCGTGGCCAACCAGCCGCTAGTGGACGCCGGCACCCTGGACGTGGACGCCTCCGAGAAGCTAGCCCGCTTCGTCCGCTTCTGTGATGCCTTTGGACTGCCAGTGGTGACCTTCGTAGACGTGCCTGGATACCGGCCGGGCGCTGAGCAGGAACACGCCGGCATCATCCGCCGCGGCGCCAAAGTCATCAACGCCTACGCCACCGCCACCGTGCCCCTGGTCACCGTGGTGCTGCGCAAAGCCTATGGGGGCGCATACATCGTTATGGGCTCCAAGGCCATTGGTGCAGACCTGAACTTCTGCTGGCCAGGCGCAGAAATCGCCGTGCTCGGTGCAGCTGGAGCAGTCAGCATCATTCATCGCCGCGAACTCGCGCAGGTCCGGGAGGCCCAGGGAGAGGCAGCGGCAAGCGCTGAGCAAGAACGGCTAGTAGCCGAGTACGAGCAGGCCGTCATAAACCCAGACAAAGCCGTGGGTATCGGGGAGATCGACGCCGTCATCGCCCCGGAGGAAACCCGCCAGGTGATTGTCGATTCCCTGGCCGCCCTGGCAGCTAAACGCTCCAGTGGCCCTGCACCAAGTAAGAAGCACGACAACGTTCCCCTGTGAGCGGCCCTGAGCCGCCACCCAAGCAAATACCTTCCTGAAGAACTAACAAGCCCAGACGGAGAAGCAGATGACCGCCACCCCCACCCCCAAGACGACCTTCGCGCGCCTGACCGCCGGAGAGCCCTACGTGCTCGCCTTCGGCGGCCAGGCCACCCCCTGGCGGCAGACTCTGCGCGAGCTGGTCTCCACGGACCGCTCCCTAAGCGGCATGCTGCGCGAACTCGACGCCGCCGTGGCCACACGTCTTGCCCCCGTAGCCACCGACCTGCTCACCATCACCCCACGCGGCCTGAGACTGCTGGACGATAATGCCGAGCCTGCTAGCCCCGCCCCCACGGGCGCTGCAGCCGCAGACACGGCTGATGTATCCGTGCCGGGCATCCTGCTAGCCCAGCACGCGATCCTGGTATCGCTGGCCGAGTTGGGGCTGAACCTGACCGAGCATGCTCCCGCCTCAGCAATCGGCCACTCCCAGGGAGTGCTAGGAGTAGCCCTGCTGGAGGCCCTGGGAACGGAATGCTCTGAGGCCGCAAAGGCTGCCGGTTCCACTACAGACGCGGTGCAGGTGCACGCCCTGGCGCGCCTAATCGGTGCGGCAGCAGCCCGCACCACCGCCCGCGCCGGACTGTCCACCAGCGGTGACGCCACCCCAATGCTCTCCGTCCGCGGGGTCACCCGCACGATCTTGGACCGTGTGCTCGCCAGAGTCCCTGCAGTTGCCCGCGTAAGCGTAGGCGTTACTAATGGCCGGGCCGCCCATATCCTTTCTGGCCGCCCCGCGGATCTGGAACTCGTTGTTGCCGCCCTGGAGCAGGCTGCTGCCCGTAGCGCCCAGGAACGCAAGGACCGTCGTCGGGGCGGCGCCGTGCTGGCGCCGGTAACTGAATACCTGGCCACTTCCGTGCCCTTCCACACCGAGCTCTTGGCCCAGGCAGTCACCGACGTCGTCACCTGGGCAGACCGCTGCGGCCTGGACACCGCGCTGGCCCGAGATCTAGCCGCAGCCGTGCTGATCGACCCGGTGGACTGGCCTGCCACCGTCCACAAAGCCATGGATGCCCCCGGCCAGCCTCGCCTGGTGCTGGACCTAGGTCCCGGCAATGTGCTGAGCCGCCTGACCGAGGCAGTGCTTGCGGGCACCGGCGCAGCAGTCGTGCCGGCAGGCACTGCTGCTGCCCTAGACGACCTGCTGCGGGAGGGGGCCGCACCCACCCCCACCGTGGACCGTGCCCGTTTCGCCCCGAAGCTGACCCGTCTGCCTGACGGCCGCCTCACCCTGGACACCGCCTTTACCCGCCTAACAGGTCGCTCCGCCGTCCTGCTAGCAGGCATGACCCCCACCACAGTTGACCCCGAGATCGTGGCGGCAGCTGCCAACGCCGGTTACTGGGCTGAGCTGGCCGGCGGCGGCCAGGTCACCCCGGGGGTGCTGGCGCACAACCTTGAGGGCTTGCAGCGCCTCCTGGAGCCAGGCCGCACCGCAGCTTTCAATGCTATGTTCATGGACCGCTACCTGTGGAACCTGCACCTGGGTGCTCAGCGCCTGCTGTCCAAGGCGCGGGGTTCTGGGGCCCCCGTGGACGGCATCGTGGTCTCCGCCGGCATCCCTGAGCTAGATGAGGCCGTGGCCCTCCTAAAGCGCTTCCACGCAGAAGGCTTCCCCTATGTGGCCTTCAAGCCCGGCACCGTGGACCAGATCCGCCAGGTGCTAGCTATCGCCAAGCAGGTGCCAGACGCCCCGGTCATCATGCAGGTGGAAGATGGCCACGCCGGTGGCCACCACTCCTGGGAAGACCTGGACACCATGCTCCTGGCCACCTACGACGCTGTGCGCCAGGCCAGCAACGTGGTTTTGGTGGTCGGCGGCGGCATCGGCACTCCTGAGCGAGCCGCTGACTATCTAACTGGCCGTTGGGCCCTGCCCTATGGCACTCCTGCCGCGCCCGTGGACGGCGTCATGGTGGGCACAGCCGCAATGACCGCTTTGGAAGCCAAAACCAACGAGGACGTTAAACAACTCCTCGTGGACACTCCGGGAACCGACCCCTCCTGCGACGGTGGCTGGGTGGCTTCCGGCGCCTCCCAGGGTGGCATGACCTCCGGCCTGTCTCACCTGCGGGCTGACCTATACGAGATCGACAACTCTTCCGCCCGTGCCTCCCGCCTCATCCAGGAGCTTGCTGGAGACGAGGCCACTATGGCTGCCCACCGCGAGGAGATGATTGCAGCCCTAGCCAAGACCGCCAAGCCTTATTTCGGCGACGTGGAGAAGATGACCTACCAACAGTGGGCCACCCGCTACGCCGAGCTATGCGTCGCCCCCCACGAGGGCCGCGCCGCAACTGAAGCCGACTGGGCCGACGAGGGCTGGTACGACCGTTTCCTGGACCTGCTGCACCGTGTGGAGGCCCGCCTGGCCACCGCTGACACCGGCGAAATTCCCACGCTTTTCGCAGACCACGCCGCAGTGCTAGACGCCGACGCCGCCCTAGCCTCCTTGGCACAGGCATACCCGGCGGCCGCCACCGTGCTGGTGGAGCCCAGTGATGCAGCCTGGTTCGTGGATCTGTGCCGCAAGCACCCCAAGCCCGTGCCCTTCGTGCCTGTGGTCGACGCCGATATCCTGCGCTGGTGGGGCACTGACTCCCTCTGGCAGTCTCAGGACCCCCGCTACACCGCTGACCAGGTCCGTATCATCCCCGGCCCGGTGTCCGTGGCTGGCATCACCACTGTGAACGAGCCCATCGGAGACCTGCTGGGGCGCTTCGAAACCGCCGCTGTGGAGGCCTTGCAGGCTGCCGGGGCAACCGAGCAGCAGGCTGCAAGCCGCCTGTCTTGTGGCCTGGGGGCGCAGGCCCGCCCGGTGGCCGACGCTGACGAACTGGTCCGCTGCGCCCCCCACGTGCTGTGGAACGGACACCTGACCACCAACCCTGCCCGAGTCCTGGACCCGGCCGCCTACACCGTCACCCACCGGCCCGACGTCGCCGCCGACGCCTACGACCTAGATATCCACCTAGACACCCACTGGGATCAGACCCCCGGCGGAGACCAGATCCACGCGGTACGACGCCTGGTGGTACCCCTGCGTCTACAGCGCTCTAGCGACGGCGCCGTACCCTTGGTAGACCCGACGCGCGTACCCGAAACCATGAACGACCTGCTGCGCACCACTGCGGGCGTGGGGGCCGTGTCGATCACCGGTGATCTAGTCGAGCAACTGCCAGCGGTCGTGGCGGCCCAGCCGGATGCCAAGGATGCTTTAGGGCATCCTGTAACCCAGCCTTTCGGCACTGTGCACGCTCGCTTCACGCTGGCAGATACGCTTGGCGCCGACCACGCCGCTGTTACCGCTGACGCATTGCCCGCCAGCCTTAGCGCCGCAGCCCTGGTGCCTGACGCGCTGCTCGGCCCCTGCTGGCCGGTGGTCTACGCGGCCCTGGGAAGCGTCGTCGAAGATGGCATGCCCTTGATTGAGGGCCTGCTGGGTGCGGTACACCTAGACCACACCGTTGACCTGCGACTTCCTTTGGCTGAGCTATCTGCATGGGCCGGGCCAGAGGCCCAGGTCCAGGTGGACGGCTGGGTCGCGGCGCTTGAGGAGTCCAGCGCCGGGCGTGTCGTAGATGTGCGCCTAGAGCTGGCCGACGTCGCCACGGGCCAGTTGGTGGCGCTGATGCGCGAACGCTTCGCCATCCGGGGCCGGGCCCAGGGCACCGCTGTGCCCTCCGCTCCCGAGCTCGCTGGGGGCACTGGCCGCGAAACCGTGCCCGCCGCCCGGCGCCTGCTGCGCCGCGTGCGCGTCACCGCCCCCGCCGATATGACGGCCTTTGCCCGAGTGACCGGAGACTTCAACCCCATCCACACCAGCTACCATGCCGCCAAAGTAGCGGGCATGCAGGCGCCGCTGGTCCACGGCATGTGGCTATCCGCCACAGCTCAGCAGGTTGCAGCCTCCGCTGCCGCTGACGGTACTCCTGGCGCCCGCCTGATTGGCTGGACCTACACCATGCACGGCACGGTTGAGCTGCTGGACGAGGTAGAGGTCTCCGTGGAGCGCACCGGCCTGGTGCGCGGTGGCGGACAGTTCATCGAGGTGACCTGCCGAGTTGACGGCGAGGTCGTCTCCCGTGGAACCGCCGTTACCGAGCCTGAGCCCACCGCCTACGTCTACCCCGGCCAGGGCATCCAGACCCAGGGCATGGGACTGGACGAGATGAATGCTTCTAAGGCTGCCCGTGAGGTCTGGGAGCGGGCCGACGCCCACACCCGCGCTGAGCTTGGCTTCTCCGTGATTGCCCTGGTGCGTGACAACCCCACTGAAATGACCGCCCGGGGCGTGACCTACCGCCACCCTGAGGGGCTGCTGAACCTGACCCAGTTCACTCAGGTCGCCTTGGCCACGGTTGCTATGGCCACCACCGCCCGCCTGGCTGAGGCCGGCGCGCTCGTAGAGGGAGCAGCCTTCGCTGGGCACTCACTGGGGGAGTACACGGCCCTGTCTGCCTATGGGCGCGTCATGCCGGTGGAGACCACCATCTCCATCGTCTTCCAGCGCGGCTCCACCATGCACACTCTGGTGGAGCGCGATGAGCACGGAGCCTCCCGCTACCGCATGGGTGCTCTGCGCCCCAACCAGGCTGGTATCAAGGCGGAGGCAGTAGAGGCCTACGTCAAGGAGGTTTCTGAGCGCACCGGTGAGTTCCTGCAGATCGTCAACTACAACCTGGCCGGTGTGCAGTACGCCATCGCAGGCACCAATGAGGGCCTGGAGGCTTTGGCTACAGATGCGCGTGCCCGCGCCGAGGCCCGTGGAGGCAAGAACCCCTTCATGTATGTGCCGGGCATCGATGTGCCCTTCCACTCTGAGGTGCTGCGCCCCGGCGTGCCCGAGTTCCGTGAACGCCTGCTCTCCCTGGTACCCCAGGACCTTGACGTTGCCCGCCTTGAAGGACACTACGTGCCTAACTTGGTGGCCAGGCCATTTGAGCTGAGCCGCGACTTTGCACAGGCAATCCTCGAGGTGGTTCCCTCCGAGCCGGTGCGAGAGCTGCTGGCTGACTGGGAGTCCTGGTCTGCCCGCCCGACCGCCCTGGCCCGGGTGCTGCTGGTGGAGCTGTTGGCTTGGCAGTTTGCTTCTCCGGTGCGCTGGATCGAAACCCAGGACGTGCTCTTCAAGGCAATCGCTGAAGGGGGTCTGGGCATCAAGCAGGTGGTCGAGATGGGCTTGGCTGCCTCTCCGACCCTTGCCAACCTGGCCAGCCAGACCCTGCGCTTGCCTGCCCACGCGGGACGCAAGGTCGTGGTCTACAACGCCCGCCGTGACGAAGCCCGAGTACTTGCCACGGACACTGACTCCGCCGTCGAGGAGCTCGAACCGCTGGTGGAGGAGACGGCTGAGGCTAGCCCCGCCCCAGAGGCGACGCCGCAGGCCGCCCCTGCTGCCGAGGCAGCTGAAGCGGCTTCGGCTCCGGCACCTGCCGCTCCGGCTGCAGCCGCAGCCACCGGCCCAGTTGAGGACTTGGAGTACAGCGCCACCGATGCGCTGACCTTCCTGCTGGCTCACTCCGCCCGGATTCGCCCCGAGCAGATCGGCGCTACCGACACCACTGAGACTCTCACCAACGGTGTCTCTTCTCGACGCAACCAGCTCCTTATGGACCTGGGTACTGAGCTCCAGCTTGCCAGCATCGACGGCGCCGCCGACGCCGATATGACGGCTCTGGCCGCCACCGTGGCCAAGGGCGCCCCCGGCTACAAGCCTTTCGGCCCAGTCTTAACCGAGGCCGTCCGCACCGGCCTAGGCCGCGTCTTCGGCCCCTCCGGCGTGCGCGTAAACCGCGTAGCCGAGCGGGTCAAGAGCACCTGGGGACTAGGCGCAGGCTGGGCTTCCCACGTGACCGCCGCTCTGGTGCTAGGCACCCGTGAGGGCGCCTCCATGCGTGGAGAAGACCTAGCTTCGCTGGGTTCCTCGGCCCCGGCCACCAATGCCGCCGCCGTAGACGCCCTTATCGACGCCGCCGTCCAGGCTGTGGCCAGCGAGCGTGGCATAGCTGTCGCCAAGGCCAGCGCTGCAGGTGGTGCCGGTGGAGCCGTGGTGGACTCCGCCGCTCTGGACGCCTTCGCGGCCGCTGTCACCGGTGAAGAAGGAGTCCTGGCCACCACAGCCCGCACCGTACTCAGCGCGCTGGGCCTAACCGAGCCCGCGCACCTGGCTGCTGACGCCGCTGATGAGGCCGCTTCCACCCGGATGCTGGTTGCTGCCGTGGATGCTGAGCTTGGTGCGGGCTGGCTGAAGTCGGTTACGCCAGCTTTCGACCCGGAGCAGGCTGTGCTCATTGACGACCGCTGGGCCACCGCTCGTGAGGATCTAGCGCGTCTAGGCAACGGGGAGACCTCCTTGGATGAGGCCCGCCGGCTGCTGCCCGCTGAGCGCTTCACTGGGCTGGGACAGGCCGTAGCTGACCAGGCCGCCTGGTGGGCTAAGCAGTTGCGCTCCAGCCAGCTGGCCGATGCCGGTGCTCGCGCTGAACTCGCTGAGGCCATTAGCCAGGCCGCAGGCCGTAAGGCCGAGGCTGGCGACGCCACCACCCGCTGGGCGCAGGATGTTGCGGTAGTCACGGGGGTGGCTCCCGGCTCCATTGCCGCTGCTGTCACTGGAGAACTCCTCGCGGGCGGCGCCACCGTTGTGGCCACTAGCTCGCGCCTGAGCCACGAGCGCCTGGCATTTGCCACCAAGCTCTTCCGGGAGCACGCCAGCGCTGGCGCCCGCCTGTGGATCGTGCCCGCCAACCTCGCCTCCTACCGGGATGTGGATGCCCTGGCCGACTGGGTTGGCAATGAGCAAGTGGTTACTGCCGGCGGTGTCTCCACCTTGGTTAAGGAAGCCCTGGTGCCCACTCTGCTCTTCCCCTTCGCTGCACCGCGCGTCATGGGGAGCTTGGCTGATGCCGGTCCGGCAGCAGAGTCTCAGACCCGCCTGCTGCTGTGGAGTGTGGAGCGCACCATTGCTGCCCTGTCCACCATTGGCACTGACACGCATGTGGACCACCGCCTGCACGTCGTTCTGCCGGGTTCACCTAACCGCGGCATCTTCGGTGGCGACGGCGCTTACGGTGAGGTTAAGTCCGCCCTGGATGCGGTGGTAAACCGGTGGCACTCGGAGAAGAATTGGTCGCACCGCGTCACTCTGGCCCACCCGCGTATCGGCTGGGTGCGGGGCACCGGCCTCATGGGTGGCAACGACCCGCTCGTGGCCGCCGTCGAGGCAGCTGGGGTGCGCACTTGGTCCACCGCGGAGATGGCCACCGAGTTGCTAACTCTGTGCACGCCGCAGCTCCGGGAACAGGCCGCTCAGGCCCCCTTGCAGGCTGATTTCACCGGTGGTTTGGGTGAAGGCGTGGATCTGGTGGCGCTGCGTGAGCGGGCTGCTACCACCATGCCAGCCACGTCGGCTGAAGCCGAGACTGTCCCCACCATCAAGGCACTGCCTAGCCCGGCTGTGCCCACTCAGCCCACCGCCCCTGACTGGGGCGAGGTCAAGGCTGAGCTGGAGGACATGGTGGTTGTCGTCTCCACCGGTGAGGTCTCCACTTGGGGATCCGGCCGCACCCGTCGTGAGGCCGAGCTGGGTATGAGCGGTGGTGAGGCGGTGTCTCTCACGGCCGCCGGCACCCTGGAGCTCGCTTGGGCTATGGGGCTGCTCACTTGGCAGGACAGCCCCAAGGCTGGCTGGTACGACGTCGACGGCGAGCTGGTGGACGAGTCGGAGATCGCCGAACGCTACGCCGATGAGGTAGCTGCCCGCTGCGGCATCCGCGAGTTCGTTGACGATGGCGTCATCGCCACCATCGCCGAGGAGGACGTGCCCGTCTACCTGGAGAAGGACATCACCTTCACCGTCTCCGACGAGGCCACTGCCCGCACGCTTGAGGCCGCCGACCCGGAGCACACCCGTGTAGCCCCGGAGGTAGTGGAGGGTGCTCCCACCGGCGAATGGCAGGTCACCCGCCTGTCTGGCTCCTTGGTGCGAGTGCCTCGCCGCGCAGCCCTGTCCCGCACTGTGGGCGGCCAGTTCCCGCAGGACTTTGACCCGGCCCGCTGGGGCATCCCCGCAGCCATGGTTGAAGGCATGGACAATATTGCTGCCTGGAACCTGGTAACTGCCGTGGATGCCTTCCTCTCTGCAGGCTTCAGTCCTGCCGAGCTCTTGCAGGCTGTGCACCCCAGTGACGTGGCCTCCACTCAGGGAACTGGCTTTGGTGGCATGGAATCTATGCGCAAGATGTTCGTGGGGCGCCTGCTAGGTGAGGAGCGTCCCAGCGATATTCTCCAGGAGGCGCTACCCAACGTGGTGGCGGCACACGTCATGCAGTCCTTCATCGGCGGCTACGGCTCCATGGTGCAGCCGGTTTCGGCCTGCGCTACAGCTGCTGTCTCCATTGAGGAAGGCTGGGACAAGATCGCCCTAGGCAAGGCGGATGTGGTAGTTGCTGGCGCCATTGACGACATCTCCATCGAATCGGTGGTGGGCTTCGGCAATATGAATGCCACTGCTGAGGCAGCTGCCATGTACCGCAAGGGCATCTCCGCCCGTCACTTCTCCCGCGCGAATGACCGCCGTCGTGGCGGCTTCGTGGAGGCCGAGGGTGGCGGCACCGTGATCCTGGCCCGGGCGACCGTGGCAGCTGAGCTGGGCCTCCCGGTGGCCGGGGTGGTCGGCTTCGTCTCCTCCTACGCCGATGGTGCCCACACTTCCATCCCTGCCCCGGGCCTAGGCGCCCTAGGCGCCGGTCGGGGTGGCCAGCAGTCGCGGCTGGCTCGAGCCTTGGCTGCCCTGGGGGTGGAGGCCGACGACATCGCCGTGGTTTCCAAACACGACACCTCCACCAAGGCCAATGACCCCAATGAGTCAGAGCTCCACACTCGTTTGGCCCGAGCCCTGGGCCGCACTGAAGGCAACCCGCTAGTGGCTGTGTCCCAGAAGTCGGTGACCGGCCACGCCAAGGGTGGTGCCGCCGTGTTCCAGGTGGCGGGTCTGACGGAGATCCTGGCTACTGGCCTGGTGCCGGGCAATGCCAGCTTGGACGTGGTGGATGCGCCCCTGGAGAAGGATGTCTTCTGGGTGTGGCCGCGCACGCCGATGCGTCTGGCTGGCCGCGGTGGCGTAGGCGGTCGGGTGCCGGGCGCTGGCCCGGTGCGCGCTGGTCTGCTCACCAGCTTGGGCTTCGGACACGTCTCTGGCCTGATTGCCATGGTCCACCCCGGCGCCTTCGAGGCGGCGCTGCGCCAGCAAGGTGGCGAGGAGGCGGTTAGCCGCTGGCTGGCCCGCGCCAATGACCGCTTGGCTGCCGGTACTCGGCGCCGTCGGGCCGCCATGATTGGCCGGGCGCCTTTCTTCAAACAGGTGCAGGGACGCCGTTTGGGCGAGGCTACGGTGGATCGTGACCCGCACGAGGTTGAGGCAGCGATGCTGCTGGACCCGACTGCCCGTCTAGGTGCTGACGGCACCTACTGACCTCATCAATGCTCGCGAGGCCGGGACATCGTTATGCTGACCAATCGGAAGATAGGGAAGCCGGTGCTCTGGCCTCGCGAGCAAGCAGTTTCTTAGGTGGTGGGTGTGCAGGAACCACAGTTGCCGCAGTTGCCTGCCGAAGTGGCGGGGGTGGGCCTGGACCTGGTGAATGTGCCGGCGCTGGCCCATCAACTGACTATTCCGGGCACGGTTTTTGCTGAGCGGGCTTTCACGGCACGTGAGTTGCGTGAGGCCGTGCGCCGCTCTGATGAAAGAGGCTCTCTGCAAGCTGAACATCTTGCTGCGCGTTGGGCGGCTAAGGAGGCCTTTATCAAGGCTTGGTCCCAGGCCATCAACCAGCAGGCGGGGCATTCAGTGCCGCCAGTTATCGCGCCTGAGGCTGTGAACTGGCAGGAGATCGAGGTTATCAATGACCGCTGGCGCCGTCCCTCACTGCGGCTAAGCGGTCAGGTGGCTGGCGCCGTGGCTGGCAGCCTGGGCCAGGCGGCAGCAGAGGGCTCCGCTTGGCTGGTGTCATTGACCCATGACGGCGATTGGGCAGTGGCGATTGTGCTTGCGCCAGCGTCCTGACAGAGCTGCGGACGCAGACCTTGATGAAATGATGTCGCAGTCGTGGCTGCGCTGCGTGCACGTAGGTTCACTCCCCGCACAGTTCTCCGCAACGGGAGTGTGACTGTGACCTCACCGGGTTAGCGTTGTCGCCATGAAAAAGCTAATCAATGCCGTCGACGACGTAGTCACGGACGCCCTCAAGGGCATGGCAGCAGCCCACCCGCAGGCACTCAAGGTGGACCCCGAGCAGCACATCGTCTACCGCGCCGTACCCAAGGAGCAGGGCAAGGTAGCGCTGGTCTCCGGTGGTGGCAGTGGGCATGAGCCTCTGCACGGCGGCTTCGTTGGCATGGGCATGCTGGACGCCGCCTGCGCTGGTGAGGTTTTCACCTCCCCGGTGCCGGACCAGATTGCAGCGGCCACCGCTGCGGTGGACCGGGGCGCCGGCGTGCTCCACATCGTCAAGAACTACACCGGCGACGTCATGAACTTTGAAATGGCTGCGGAGCTTGTGGCTGCCGAGTCCGGCACGCAGGTGGCCACTGTGGTCACTGCCGACGACGTCGCTGTGGAGGATTCTCTCTACACTGCGGGACGCCGCGGCGTGGGGGTGACCGTGCTGGTGGAGAAAATCGCGGGTGCTGCCGCGGAGGAGGGCAAGGACCTAGAGGAAGTCCGCCAGATCGCGCAGCGCGTGGCAGACAACGGACGCTCCATGGGAATGGCACTGACTTCCTGCACCGTCCCAGCCAATGGCAAGCCCTCCTTTGATCTTCCCGAGGCGGAGATGGAGATCGGCATCGGTATCCACGGGGAGCCGGGCCGTCACCGCGAACCGGTCCAGCCCGCCAGCGAGATCGCTAAGCGCCTAGTGGAGCCTATTCTCGCGGAGTTGCCTGCCGGTGAGGGGCACGGCGTCATCGCTTTCCTCAACGGCATGGGTGCCAGCCCGCTGATCGAGCTCTACGTTATGTACGCAGAGGTGGCCAAGCTGCTGGAGGAGGCAGGTGTAAAGGTTGAGCGCAGCCTGGTTGGCAACTACATCACCAGCCTGGATATGGCGGGCTGCTCCCTAACCCTGCTGCGTACTGACGACGAGTTGCTGCGCCTCTGGGACGCCCCGGTGCGTACCCCCGGCCTCACCTGGGGTGCCTGAGCATGACCGCAACAGAGCTAGGGGCGGCCGAGCTGGCCGCCTGGGTCCGACGTGCCTGCACGCTGATTACCGAGCATGCAGATGAACTCACTGCTTTGGACGCCGCTATCGGTGACGCCGACCATGGCGCAAATATGCGCCGGGGCATGACCGCCGCCGTTGAGGCGGTGGAGGCTGACACACTCGACAGCCCGGAAGCGGTGCTCAAAAAGGTAGCTATGACCTTGATTTCTAAGGTCGGTGGGGCATCGGGACCACTTTACGGAACTTTCTTCCTGCGCATGTCCACCAGCAGCAAGGGCAACGCCACCTTAGAACTTGGGGCACTAACGGCGGCGGTGGAGGCCGGTGTGGTCGGCATCGTGCAGCGCGGCAAAGCCCAGGCAGGGGAGAAAACCATGCTTGACGCCTGGTATCCGGCGCTGGAAGCCCTGCGCGGCGCGGCGGATTTGCCTTCCGGGGCGGAGGCAGCAGCCCAGGCAGCAGAAGCTGGACGGGCCGCCACTGAACCCATGCTGGCTACCAAGGGCCGGGCCTCGTATTTGGGGGAACGCTCGATTGGACATATTGACCCGGGCGCGGCCTCCACGGCGCTGATTGTGCGGGCGCTGGCCGACGTCGTTTCAGGGGATACCAAATGACGGGCATCGTCTTGGTTTCGCACTCTCTGCCCTTAGCAGAGGCAGTGCTGGGCTTGGTGCGCGGGCTGGTGCCCGGTCTCGAAGTCCCGGTGGAGTTGGCTGCGGGTTTGGAGGACGGCAGTCTGGGCACTGACGCCACCGCCGTAATGGAGGCGATTGAAAAGGCCGATGATGGCGGTGGGGTCTTGGTCTTAGCGGACCTGGGCAGTGGGGTTCTCAGTGCCCAAATGGCCCTGGAGCTTCTGGGGCCAGAAGCAGAGGGACGGGTACGACTCAGTGCCGCGCCTCTGGTGGAAGGGCTGGTTGGTGCCTACGCGGCGGCCGGAATCGGCAAGGATCTGGCGGAGGTGGCCGCAGAGGCTGACTCTGCCGTGGAGGCTAAGCGGCAACAGGTGCTGGGGAGCTAAGCTTTCGGTCGCCAGCAGTCTGTGCTGCCAGGCTGCGCGAAGAGTGATTCCCTGATCTACGAGAGGCAGCTCATGAACCCTCCTGTGTACTTTCCCGATGACCAGACCAGTTCTGCATCTGGCAATTCTTACGAGACTGGCTCTACGGGAGGGCTGAGGCCATATCCGTCTCAGGCAACTATCCCTTCCAAGCAGGAGTGGATTGCGGCTATGCGGGTGCCAGCACAGCTAGCCCCAGCCTATGGCGTGTCCCCAGTTGAAGCGTATAAGCGCTATTTCAAGCGCGCTTTCACTTTCACCGGATACGCCTCGCGCTCTGAGTACTGGTGGGCTTGGTTGGTTAATGCCCTAATTGCGCTCATATTCTGCTTGTTGTTAGCCGCCTCGGCCGCCGCCAGTAAAGCATCTGGGGTGGAGGCTGATCCTACCTCTAATGGCTATTTTGTGGCGACAGCAGGGGCCTTTCTTCTTTTCAACCTCTTTAACGCCGTTCCCCGGATGGCGGTGTTCTTTAGGCGTATGCATGACTCGGGTCGTTCTGGACTGTGGTTGCTGGTGGGACTTGCGCCCTTTGGGCCGGTTATCTTGTTAGTCCTCGCCTGCACAGACTCCCGCCCAGAGCGGTGGCGCGCTGAGTGGAGCTACTGAGACCACAACAGTTGCCACCTGCACCTGCTGTTTGCGCGGGTGGGCCGGGAGGCGCTAACGTCGCCCTTGAGCACGTGCTCCGGGGTCGGTGAAATTCCGAGCCGGCGGTAACAGTCCGCGACCCGGCCACGTCATCCCACCGGGGTGACCAGGCTGGCTGACCTGGTGGAACTCCAGGACCGACGGTCAAAGTCCGGATGGGAGGCAGCACGGGCGCCCAAAAGGCACAGCCCCAGCCGCAGCAACGGCAGGTCGTTTCTGCCTCGGGCGTCAAGCGGGCAGCACCATAGCGCCCTTCACCCCGGAGCCGCTCGGGGACCGCCCCCGGGCCAATACCGGGAAGGATCGCCATTGAGCGCCAGCGGCCCCGCCATCTCCCGCAGAGGTCTCATGACTCCCAAGGGCAGCCCTTTGCCCGCCATGTCCCTCGGGGTAGCGCTGTTGCTCGGCTGGTGGCTAATCGCCCGCACCGGCGCCCTACCTACCTACGTGCTACCTGAGCCGCTCAAGGTAGCCCAGCGGCTATGGCTCGGAGTCACCCAAAGCAATCTCCTGCCCGCGGCCGCAACCACCCTCGAAGAAGCCCTGCTGGGCTGCCTATTAGCCGCCGCCACCGCCCTGCCTCTGGCCTGGGCCTTAGCCCATTGGCAGCTCTTTGCCCGCACGGTGCTGCCCTACGTAGCTGCCTCCCAAGCGGTCCCAGCGATCGCCTTGGCGCCATTATTCGTGGTCTGGTTCGGCTATGGCACCTGGCCTGTAGTCCTGCTGTGCGCTTTCATGGTGTTCTTCCCCATTACCGTCACCACCCTGGTGGGATTGCGCGGCCTGGACCCAGACATCATGGATGCAGCCCGTCTCGACGGCGCCCACGGCCTCCAACTAATCCAGCACCTAGAGGTGCCTCTCGCCCTGCCCTCCATACTCGCCGGCCTGCGCACCGGATTCACCTTGTCCATCACCGGCGCCGTCGTCGGTGAAATGACTATGGGAGGCACCGGACTGGGCATGGTCTTGGCTTCCCAACGCCAAAGCGCAGATACCACCGGGCTCTTCGCCACGATCACGCTGCTATGCGTGCTCGCCACCACCATTCACGCCTGCCTCCACCAACTGGAGCAGCGCAGCCGCGTCGTCGCCGACGTGCGCGGCCAACGCGACCACTGAACTGCCCCTTAACCGAAAGGCCAAACCATGAACCAGCTCCCCTTGACCCGCCGCAGCCTCCTGACAGCTACGCTCACCGCCCCCAGCCTGGCTCTGCTGGCTGCCTGTGCTTCTGGCACCCGCGCCCAGCAGGCAGCAGCCAGGAGCTCCGCCACCACCGGTGCGACGTCTGTCAGCGGAAGTGGACTGTCTATCGGACTGACTTACACGCCCAATATCCAGTTCGCGCCTTTCTACCTGGCTCAGGACGGAGGCCTTCTGGGTGCCAATACCCTGCGTCACCACGGTGCGGAGGAAGGCCTCTTTGACGCCCTGCTCTCCGGCACTGAGCAGCTGGTAGTGGCTGGGGGAGACGAAGCTATCGTCGCTGCTTCCAACGGCAATGAGTTGGTCATTATCGGCGGCTTCTACCAGCGCTACCCCGTAGCCGTTATCACCCGCGAGGACTCCGATATTAAGGATCTGCCTAGCCTCAAGGGCCACAGTATTGGCCTGCCTGGTCACTACGGGGAAAACTGGTTCGCGCTCCAACTAGCCCTGCAAAACGCCGGCTTGAGCGATCAGGACGTAGACATCCGGGAGATCGGCTACACCCAGCAACTTGCGCTCAGCACCAACAAGGTGGACGCGATCATCGGTTACTCCAACAACGACGCCGTCCAGCTCCGTCAGGCAGGCACTGCCGTCAGGGAGATCAGCATCGGTGAGCAGGTGCCGCTGCTCGGAGCTTCCCTGATCACCAGTCGCACAGCCCTAAGTGCTCACCGCGAAGAGCTTAAGACTCTGGTGGCTGCCTGCGCCCAGGGCATGACCCGCTTCTGCGACGACGCCGACGCTGCAGTTGAAGCTACCAAATCCCGCCAGCCGGACCTAGTTGACTCCACTCAGGCGGCAGCAGCCAAGGAAGTGGCGGTAGCCACCGCTAAGCTCATCCGCCCTGCCAGCAGAACCACCGTGGGTGCCCTGGTACCTGAGCAGGTGGGGGAGACCATTGACTTCCTCTCCAGCCACCAGCTACTTGGCCCCACCGCAGTGACCACCGATGCCGTCTGCGACGCGCTGCTCACCGTTGGCTAGCTCAAGGCCGCCACAAACAGGTCTGGGTTGCTAGCACTTAGCGCAGCTCAGACCTGTGGCATAGAGCCTCAGAGGCGGCAGGCCAACAGTGAAGAGACCAGAATCGCGCGGGCGCCCAGCTCGTAAAGCTCATCCATAACGCGGTTCATATCCTTGCGCGGCACCATTGCCCGCACTGCCACCCACTGCGGGTTGTGCAGGGGAGAGACCGTGGGGGATTCGATGCCTGGAGTAAGTGCGCTGGCTTGCTCCAACAGTTCCTTGGGGACGTCGTAGTCCACCAATACATAAGAGCGAGCGCGCAGCACGCCTTCAAGGCGACGCACCAGGGTGGCAAGGGCAGGCTCATCCCGGAACTGCTCGGTGGTGATCAGCACGGCCTCTGAGACCAACAGCGGTTCCCCAAAGACCTCCAGCCCAGCCGCGCGCAGGGTGGTGCCGGTCTCCACCACATCGGCGATCAGGTCCGCCACGCCCAGTTGCACTGAGGACTCCACGGCACCGTCCAGGTGCACGGTGGCAGCCTCAATGCCCTGCGTGCTGAGGTAGTTGCGGACCAGCACGTCATAGGAGGTGGCCACGCGCTTACCGGCTACATCCGCCAAGGAACTAATTGTCCCCGTGGGAGCGGCCAGGCGGAAAGTGGAGCGGGCAAATCCCAGCGCTAGGTGCTCAATAGCTTGCACTCCAGAGTCCAGCAGCAGGTCCCGGCCAGTGATACCGGCGTGAACTGTGCCTTGACCCACGTACACGGCGATGTCGCGGGGGCGCAGGAAGAACAGCTCGACGTCGTTCTCCGCATCTACTAGCACCAGTTCGCGGCCGGTGCGGCGCGTGCGGTAGCCAGCTTCCTTCAGCATGGTGACGGCGGGCTCAGAGAGGGAGCCTTTATTGGGTACGGCAATGCGAAGCACTTTTGGGGCCTGTCTAGTCAGAGGGAAGGGTGGGAATGGGGTCTGGGATGCTCACAGGAAGCGGTAGATGTCCTGGAGGGAGTAGCCCTTGGCGATCATCATGCACTGTGCGTGGTAGAGTAGCTGGCTGAGTTCCTCACAGGCGGCGTCGTCGGACTCGTGCTCGCAGGCCATCCAGGATTCGGCGGCCTCCTCCACCAGCTTCTTGCCGATGAAATGCACGCCGCGGTCTAGCTCCGCCACGGTGCCGGAGCCTTCCGGGCGGGCGGTGGCTTTCTCCTGCAGCTCGACGAAGAGTTCTTCAAAAGTCTTCATGTGGTCAGGCTAGTGCAAGTGCGCAGAGCTGCCGGTAAGCAGGCAATCTTCGATGCGCGATTCTGCTCCAAATGCATAGATTTAATGCAATAACGCTCGCTTTAGGGCATGATGTGGCTATGCCGCAGCTTGTCGTCGTCACCCCGAACCCTGCTATCGACATCACCTATGAGGTTCCCCGGCCCCGCCTAGGTGAAGTCCACCGCGTGAGCAGCATTGTGCGCCGTGCCGGTGGGAAGGGTCTGAACGTCGCTGCCGTGCTGGGACAGCTTGGCTTGCGCAGCCGGGTCACCGGCTTCCTGGGTGGCCGTGGGGGAGCGGAGCTGCGAGAGCTGGTGCAAGACTGGACGGTGGACCAGGACTGGGTAGAGCTGGGGCCGACCTACCCCACCCGTTCTTCGGTGGCAGTCCGCGCTCAGGACGGCTCCGTAACCGTTTTTAACGAGGCCGGTCCGACTGTTGACGCCACGGCCTGGGCTCAGCTCACGCAGACGGTTATGGCAGTTCTTAGAGCCGACGACGTGCTGGTGGTCTCTGGCTCCTGCCCCCCAGGAACTACTACTGAAGACCTGGCGACGCTGTTGCAAGCCGCTTGTGAGCGCGGCGCTCGCACCGTGTTGGACACCTCCGGGCCGCTGCTGGTTGCCTGTGCTGGCCTGGTTGACGCGGTAAAACCTAACCGAGAAGAACTCGCGCAGGCCACCGGCACCCAGGACCTGGGCGCCGGGGCTAAAACCCTGTTGCAGCAAGGAACTGGGGCGGTGGTCGTCTCCGATGGACCACGCGGCATGTATCTCTTCGCAGGTGGCAGTGCCGGTCAAGCCTGGCACGCCGCTGCTCCGGAAGTGAAAGTAGTCAACCCCACCGGCGCCGGTGACTCGGTGGTCGCGGCGCTGGCCGCAGCCCTGCACCGTGACCCAACTGGGCTGACTGGAGACACCCTTGAGGAGGCTGTGGCGCTGTCAGTGGCCGCAGTGGTTACGCCGGTGGCCGGGGTAGTAGATCTGCCCACCTACCAGCGCCTGCGGGGCAGAGTCACCGTAGAGCCGGTGACCTAAGCCCAGCTTCTGTGAGCTTAACGGCAATAGTGCGAAGCTCAGCGCACGGCGGTCTTGAATCCTGCCAGTGCTGCCGCATGTCTACCCGCCGCAGCGGCAGCCAGGAACGCCGCCTCGTCAGCGTCCAATCCACGGCCCATCGTTGAAAGCCGCAATCCTGCCTGCGCTTCAAGGCGTTCTAACGCCGCACGCAGCCCTGTAGTTTCCATCTCGACCAGCCGGTGCTGTGATCCAGTAGCCCGCGGGGCGCACAGCTCCCGCGCCTGCGCCAGTACCTGCTGGCCGAGTGCGCCTGCAAGCACTGGCACTACGACGTCGGCGGCCACCAAAGCCACCTTCCCGTAGGCCGTCAAAGAATGGTGTGAGACTCCCTGGTGACGGCTACGCGCATCCGCCTGGGAGACACGTAAACAGGCCACGGGCTGCCCCCCAAGCACGGCGGCGGCATTGAGTGCCTCCCCGCAGGACACCCCGGAAAAACCCCAGGGAGTGTCGGTTCCCAGATTGCCTGGTCCTTGAGTCACCACCGCAATATCTGCCCCTAGCACCAGCCGGGCGGCCAATAGCCCATTGTGAATCGACACGGCCTCAAGCTCGCCGCCCCAGGCTTGCCCCACCGTCACTGTTCCAGCCAGCAGTCCGGCCTCACGCAGAGCCGCAACTGCCTGCGAGTAGGCCAACGGCAGGGCGCCGCCGTCGGTCATCACATAAACCACCCGCGGTTGCTGGCCTGCCGCAGCAGGCAACATCCCCGCCAGCAGAGCCGGCAAAGAAGAGTGCAAATCCGCCACTACCACGGGCATCCCGCCCAGGTCTAAGGGGCCAGCGGCTCCGGTCAGCACGCCATGATGCGCGGTGTCTTGCTCATCCACCCCCTGCACCAGCAGTTGACTGGGCGTGTAACGGCATTTAACCAAGTGCCCAGGCGCCCGCTGATCTGCCGGTAACTCATCCAAACAGGCAGTCACCATGCCGTGTCCGCCAGTGCCCAGGCGCCGTTCCAAGGCTGATACCTCCACCCGCACAGTGGCACCAGGCTTGGGAATGCCATAGAGCTGTTCATAGACCACAGCCCGCAGCTCTTGCCCTGGCCCCAGAAACTCAGCGCCTGCTGGCGCCGCCGTCACTTCCACCTGCAACTCCGCGCAGCGTGCCCCTGCGGGCCCCCACGAACGCCTTAGGGAACGCACCACGCCCTCACGCCACATCATGTGACCACCGTACCGGCCCACAGCGCCTAGCCTGGGCTCGTGAGCCCCGAAACTAATGAGCCTGAAGCAGTGCCGGCTGAGCAACGCCAACTCAACCTGCTTCACGCACTGCGCCACTCCTTAGCTGGTCTGACTGCCGTGCAACTGCTGGAGAGCGTCGCAGGATATGACGGCACTGGACCTTCTCAACGCCGCAAGTTTGAGCGAGATAAGGACACTTTGCGTGAGCTCGGCATCCAGATCCGTACCGAAGGTGAGGGAGCAGCGGTTGAGGGCGTGGAAACCCGCTACCGGATCGCGGACTCGGACTACGCGCTGCCAACTATCCACCTGAACTCTCAGCAGGCCGACGCCCTGCTGCTAGCGGCTCGCTCCTGGCAGCAGGGAGCTTTACCTGCGGCTGCACGCCGGGCAGTTACCAAATTGCTGGCGGTGGCGGACACCCCCACCGGTGCGGGCAGTGAGATCAACCTGAAGGTGGACGCCGGCGTGCCCGCGGAACTACTGACCGCCGTCGATCAATGCTGCCTAATCTGCTTTGACTACGCCTCGCCTTCTTCGGGGCAGGTCTCCTGCCGCACTGTTGAGCCCCACTTCTTGGAGCTGCGCGAAGGAGCCTGGTACCTCCAGGCGGTGGAACCCAACTCTGGGCGTGAGCTGACTTTTCGGTTGCAGCGAATCATTGGCAAAGTCGCTCCCATTGGTGAGCCAGGCGCCTTCCAACGCCGCCTGGAGACCACAGCACAGCAACAGACGGCGATCCTGGCGCTGAGCCCGGGCAAAGGACTGGCCCTGCGAGCCGCTGCCGTCACTCCACCGCCGAAAGTAGGGGAGCTAACTGTTCCGGCAGGCCGGGACCTGGTTTGCGTGCCTTACGACGACGCCCTGGGTTTTGCGGGACTCCTGGCCGCTATGGGCCCTGACGTCGTGGTTCTAGCACCGCAAGATCTGCAGGAGGCCGTGCGCGCCCACCTAGCCGCCGTCGCCGCCCTAGAAGCCGCTGACGAAGAGAGTGAGGACTGAGCATGGCCAGACCAGCGGGCTCAGAGCGCCTCGTCCGGCTTATGGCTTTGCCAGCCTGGGTGAGCGCACACCCAGGCGTAAGCCTCCAAGAGGCGGCGCGGCATTTCAACGTGGAGGCGGAGCAACTGCGCCAGGACATACTCACCTTGTGGATGACTGGGCTGCCCGGCATGGCCGGGGGAGACCTAGTGGACTTTGACTATGACGCATTGGAAGAGGACGGTGAGCTGTACCTAACTCAGGGGCTTGGCCTGGACGCGCCCGTCCGACTCTCCCGCCATGAGGCGGCTAGCCTCCTGCTCGCGCTGCGGGTCTTGCAGGGCGTTTTTGCCAATGATCACAACACAGCTGCCGCGCTGGCACAGACCCAAGTGGTGATCCAAGCGGCGTTGGAAGGTCATGCCTCTCCAAGCAGTCAGGCCACAGCTGCTCAGCCCAGCGCGGCAGCATCCAGCCACCCCAAAGCGACTCTGCAACAGGCGGCGTCCAACGTCATCGAGCGAGTCCGGCAGGCCTTGCGCGAGCATCGCCTGCTCCACCTGGAATACGTTTCCGCAAATGACGTGCACACCAGCCGCGATGTTGAGCCGCTGAACCTGAGCGGTGACGGCAGTCACCTGACCCTGAAGGCCTGGTGCCATCACGCTCAGGCGGAACGCGATTTCCGTCTGGACCGGGTGCTTAGCGCCCAGCTGCTGGAAGGCACCGTCACCCACCGACTCGTGAACCGTCGTCGCAAAGCTGCTGCAGACCAGCGGCCCCGCATGGAACTGACACTGGCGCCCACAGGCCGCTGGCTGGTTGAGGAGATTCCTTGCGAATCCGCCACTGAGCTGGAGGACGGTCGCTGGCGTGTGGTGGTGCGCGGACGTGATGAATACTGGTTAACGCGCCTGGTGCTTTCGGCAGGGCGGCATGTGCTGGCGGTAGAACCGGCCGCGCTCAGACAACGAGCAGCGGCTGCCGCGCAGGCCGGACTGGCGGCCTACCCCGCCTGATCCCCGGGCAGCACTACCCAAGAGTTTCATACGCCTTGGGTGGAACCTCACGCCTGCGTTTTCGGCACATGCAGCGCGTACCGCTAGACTCGCCACGTTCGGCCAACCCACCTCAATCTTGGAAGCAGGTACTCACATGGGAGCCATGAGGCCTTGGCACTGGATCGTCGTCCTGGTCGTCGTCCTTCTACTCTTCGGAGCCAACAAGCTGCCTGAACTCGCCGGAAGCATCGGCAAGTCCATGAAGGTCTTTAAGAAGGAGGTCAAGGAGCTGCGCGAGGATGATGACACTCCCGCAGCCCAGCCCCCTGCACAGATTCAGCCGCAGCAGGGCACCTACTACACCGAGCCCACCCAGCCCGGCCAGGCCGCCCCAGCGCAGCCGGTCAACCCGCAGGACGGTGCCGCCCCCCAGGCCTGAGCAGGCTCCGCCCATTAGGGCGCGCCTGCAAGCCTCCGGTTGCCTGAGCCCCACTCGCGGGCCAGGTGCCGGTACCTGGTGACCGTGTAGAGAGGAAAACCGTGCCGAGCCTGCCGAAGGTCGCGTTAACTAAGAAGCGCAAGAACAACCCTGAAGCCAGGATGGCTATTGGGGACCACTTGCGTGAACTGCGCAACCGCGCCTTCATCTCTGCTATTGCGGTGCTCATTTGCTCTGTGGTTGGTTATTTCCTATCCGACTGGGCGTATACGGTCATCACCCAGCCCATTGTTGAGGCCAATAAGCATGGCCGTAACCTAGTCATGAACTTTGAGACCGTGATGTCTTCCTTTGACCTCAAATTGCGTCTCTCCATCTGGCTAGGGGTGTTGCTTTCAGCGCCGATCTGGACCTACGAGTTCTGGGCTTTTGTGGCCCCTGGTATGACCAGCAAGGAGAAGCGCTTTGTGTGGGGCTACGGCATCGCCGCCCTGCTGCTCTTCACCGCTGGTGTGGCCCTGGGCATCTACATCATCCCGCATGCCGTGATCGTGCTGACTAGCTTTATGCCAGACGCCGACGCCGTAGCAGGTGTGATGTCCGTGTCCACCTACCTGTCCTTCGTCATGCGAATAGTGCTGGCTTTCGGTGCGGCCTTCTTGCTCCCAGAGATCATGGTGGGCTTGAACCAATTGGGCCTTATGAAGGGGCGCACTATGCTCAAGGGTTGGCGCTGGGCGGTGGTCGCCATTGTTATCTTCATGGCGATCGTTAACCCCTTGCCTGACCCTTGGTCCGTGATTTTTATGTCCATACCGATCACTGGCCTCTACTTCGGAGCCTGCGGGATTTCCATACAACATGACAAACGGCTCGCTAAACGCCTCGCTGCAGAAGACGCTGCCCTTGAGGCCGCGTTGGCCGAATAACACCTGCAGCCCCCTTCCCCTGGCAGTAGCCCCTGATAGAACGCAGTAGCTATCCATGCGCGTAGGCCTTGTCGTCAACCCCACCTCCGGGCGTGGGCGCCACGGTGGCGCCGCCCGCATCGTCACCACTGCGCTGGTCAGCGCGGGACACGACGTCGTTGAAGCCTATGGCACCAGCTATGACGAATCCCGCCGCAGCGCCACCGCACTGATGGAGGACCGGGTAGGACTGGATGCGCTGGTGGTGGTCGGAGGCGACGGCACCGTGCATTTGGGCCTCGACGTCGTGGCCCAAACCCCCGTGCCCCTAGGCATCGTGGCGGTGGGCACCGGCAACGACCTGGCCCGTCACCTGGGACTCCCCACCCGAGACCCAAATGCTGCCGCCACTGTCATCACCGAGGCCTTAGCCGGACGCGGCAGCAGTATCCGCCTGGACGCCATTCACACCACCCGCCCGGATGGCAGTCCAGTGCCTGATGAGCACGAGTGGTCCTTGGCCGTCTGCTCAGCGGGCATTGACGCCGCTGTGAATGCCCGGGCCAATACGCTCAGTTGGCCTGCAGGTGAAGGCCGCTACGTGCGTGCAGTCATGGAGGAGCTGGCCCGGCTAGCCCCTTACGGTTACCGCATAACCACAGGTTCAGGTACCTGGGAAGGGCCGGCACTGCTGCTAGCTGCAGCGAATACCAGGTATTTCGGGGGTGGCATGGATTTGTCTCCGGAAGCCTCACCCACGGACGGTTTACTGGACGTGCTGCGGCTGGAGCCGGTTTCGCGCCGGCATCTGCTGCGCCTGCTGAAGCAACTCTTCAAAGGCGATCATTTGGGTGATCCCGCTGTGCATTTGGAACGCACGCAGCTGCTCACTATTGAGGCCTTGCCCGCGGAGCAGGGCTGGCGGAGGCCACCCCAGCCGATGGCCGACGGTGAAGCCATCGCGGATTTACCTCTGTGCCTAGAAGCGGTGCGTGATGTGGTCACAGTGCTCCTGCCCGCCTGAGTACGCCTGCGCCAGTCCAGGGCTTAGGCCCTGCTGGATCAGAGGTGCCACGTAGGCTAAAGCCATGAGCTCGCCTGCAGAACGCTATGCCGCCGCACGTCGACGTCAGGAGGCAGCGCGCACTGAGCTTGCCCGTTTCCGCGAGACCTTGAGTTTCCAACTGGACGAGTTCCAGGAGCTTGGCTGCCAAGCTCTGGAACGAGGTGAGGGTGTGCTCGTAGCTGCCCCCACTGGCGCAGGCAAGACCGTGGTGGGGGAGTTTGCCGTCCACCTGGCTCTAGCCAAGGCCCTCAAGGCCTTCTACACCACGCCCATCAAGGCGCTGTCCAATCAGAAATACCTGGACTTGTGCGAACGCTTTGGGTCGGATCAGGTGGGCCTGCTCACCGGCGATACCTCCGTCAACCCACACGCGCAGGTGGTGGTTATGACCACCGAAGTACTGCGCAACATGCTGTACTCCGGCTCCTCCGACCTTAGCCGCCTGGGATTTGTGGTCATGGATGAGGTGCACTACCTAGCCGACCGCTTCCGTGGCCCCGTCTGGGAGGAAGTCATCATCCACCTGGCCCCGCAGGTCCAAGTTGTTTCCCTATCTGCCACGGTCTCCAACGCAGAAGAGTTTGGTGATTGGCTGGACCAGGTGCGCGGCTCAACCACCGTCGTCGTCTCCGAACACCGGCCCGTGCCCCTAACCCAACACATGCTGGTGGGCCGCAGGCTGCTGCCCCTGTACTCGGTGCCGGTAGCAGTGGAGGACGCTGCCGCAGAAGCCGCGCTTACATCCCAACCGCCTCTAAACCCTGAGCTTCTCAACGCTGTGCGCTCTGCGAGGCGCGCCGCAGCCGGGGGTAACGCCGTCTCCAAGCGCGAGCAGCGCAGCGGCGGACAGGGGTTCCGCCAGCCATGGAAGCGTGGGGAGACCCGTGGTCTAAGAGCCCCGAGGCGCGGCGTGGATGGTGCCCGCGTCGCCCGCTTGCGGCCCCCCGCCCGACCCGCCGTTATTCAGGCCCTGGGGGAGGCACGGCTGCTCCCGGCTATCGTCTTCGTTTTCTCTCGGGCTGGTTGCGAGCAGGCCGTCAACCAAGCCATGGCTGGGGGAGTGGACCTCACCACTGATACTGAGGCCAAACGCATCCGTGAAGTAATCGAACGGCGCGTTGCAGATATTCCCGGGGCTGATCTGGCCGTGCTGGGATTCCATGCTTGGGCCCGCGCCCTGGAACGCGGGGTGGCCGCGCATCACGCAGGTCTGCTGCCCGTGTTCAAAGAGACCGTAGAAGAGCTGTTCAGTGCCGGGCTCGTCAAAGTTGTCTATGCCACCGAGACCCTGGCTCTGGGCATCAATATGCCCGCCCGCACAGTGGTGTTGGAGTCCCTGCGCAAGTGGAATGGCTCAGCGCATGTCAACCTGACTCCGGGGGAGTACACGCAGCTGACCGGGCGCGCCGGCAGGCGGGGGATCGATGTGGAGGGACATGCCGTCGTCCTAGCTGTTGATGACCTGGAGCCCAGCACTGTCTCCTCCCTGGCCTCGCGCCGCACCTACCCGCTGGTCTCAGCCTTCCGCCCTACTTACAACATGGCGGTCAATCTCTTGGGGCGCACCAACCGGGCGAGAGCCCGGGAGGTGTTGGAATCCTCCTTCGCCCAATTTCAAGCCGATCGTGGCGTGGTGGAACTGGCGGCAGCAGCCCGCCGGAAGCGCCGCAGTGTGGAGGGACTGGAAGCCCAGATGACCTGCCATCTGGGCGACTTCCGCGAGTATGCCCGCCTGCGCCAGCAAATTGCTGAGGCCGAGTCCACGCTGAAGCAGGAGACTTCTGCTGCGCGCCGCTTAGATGCTGGCCGCAGCATGAGCGCGCTGAACCGCGGCGCAGTGGTGATCTACCGGAAAGGACGGCGGGTCAAGCACGCCGTGGTGTTGGAGGTAGGTCAGGATCGCTTGGGCACGCCTGCGCTGACAGTTCTGGGCGAGGATGGGCGGATAACCATGCTTACGCCGGAGACCGCTCCCGATGGCGTAACCCGAGTAGGGGAGTTGCGGGTACCAGATAGTGCTGAGCTGCGCCGCCCGCGCGACCGCGACCGTCTGGTAGGTCGCCTGATTACGGCCATCCGTACAGGTCAGCTGCAGGAGGAGGGGAGGCGACGGCATCGTGGCGGAAAGGAAGAGCGCAGCCGCCACTGCGCCGTTGAGCAATTGGAGGAATTGCGTCACCAACTGCGCGCTCACCCCTGCCATGCCTGTGCTGACCGGGTGCAGCACGCTCGCATCGGACGAAAATGGGCTAAGGCTTTGGCTGAGGCGGAGCGATTGCAGAACCGCGTAGTGACTCGCACGGGCACCATCTCCAGGCTTTTTGACGCCGTATGCGAGGTGCTGCTGACCCTGGGGTACCTGGAGCCGGTGGATCGGGGGCATCCTGAGCGGGAACTGCGAGTGACAGCGGCGGGGCGGATGTTGGCGCGCGTTTACGCCGAACGTGACCTGCTGATAGCCGAGTGCCTGCGCACCGGCACCTGGGCGGATCTGAGCTCCGGAGATCTGGCTGGGGCTGTTAGCGCCTGCGTCTACGAGCCGCGCTTAACCTCCAACACTTTGGGCCTGCCGGTATCTCCGGGCTCTCGTCTAGGGGCGGTCCTGCGCGCGGAGTTGGGCGTGTCCCGCAGAATCAATGAGTTGGAAGCTTTGGCGCGGATTGAGCACTCCACTGGTGCTGAGGCCGCCCTGGCTGGGCCGGTGAAGGCTTGGGCTGAGGGCGCTGAGCTTGGGGAAGTGTTGGAGGCTTGTGAGCTGACCGCCGGGGACTTCGTGCGCTGGTGCAAGCAGCTGCTCGATGTGCTGACCCAGATCGCGGCCTTCCCCATGGATGCTCCCGGAGTAAAGCTAGAACCAGCAGGCGTTGCCTCTAAGGGCACGCCCTTAAATTTGGTGGCCGCACAGGCCGCTCAGGATGTGGCGCGCGGCGTGGTCTCCTGGTCCTCCTTGTAGGCTCATACCTGCCGGGTTGCGCCTTAAAATGCCCGGCCTGACTCAGGAACGGTGACACTTGTCCGGCTTTTTCGCCCTGCTAGACGACATCGCGACCCTCGCCAAGATGACGCTGTCAACTATTGACGACACGGCGAGTATCGCGGTGAAGACCGCCGCAAAGGTTTCTGCGGCCGCGGTGGACGACGTCGCCGCCACCCCCCAGTACGTGACCGGCATCTCCCCGGACCGCGAACTGCCCATTATCAAGCGCATCACCCTGGGTTCGCTACGGAACAAGTTCCTCATCATCTTGCCACTTGGCTTGTTGCTGACCGCCGTAGCCCCTGATCTCCTGCCAGTGGCCCTGATAATCGGTGGCCCCTACCTGTGCTTTGAGGGAGGAGAGAAGGTGCTCGGCCGGTGGTTGCATCACGAAGCTTCGGCGCAGGAGGAGCAGGCCAATGACGAGGACTCGATTGTCCGGCGAGCTATCACCACTGACTTTGTGCTCTCAACTGAGTTGATCTTGCTGGCTATTGCCTCGGTGAACGAGACTCAGCTGCGGCGACTGATCGTTCTAGCCATGATTGCCTTGCTCATAACCTTTGCGGTCTACGGTCTGGTGGCGTTGCTCATCAAAGCTGACGACTTCGGCGTACATCTGGCCCAGAACGCAAGCACTGGACCTGGGCGCGGTTTCGGGCGTCTGATTGTGCGAGCAGCTCCGGGGACCTTCACCGTCATCGGCTATATCGGCACCATCGCAATGCTTTGGGTGGGAGGAGAGATTCTCTCCCACAACTTGGAGCACTTTGGCCTGCACTACCCCTATGCCTTCATAGAGCAGGCCGAGCGGATTGTCTCCAATCCGGTGCTCGCTTGGCTTTGCAAGACCGCTGTCTCCTGTTTGATCGGTGCCATCATCGGCTGCACGCTCGCGCTGCTATGGGCCGGTCTGCACCAGATCCTGCCCAAACGGAAGCGCCACAACCAGGCATGAGGACTCGCCCCAAGCACCAGCCCGCCCAGAAACAGCAGGTTCTTCTAGGGGCCTTGAAACACGCCTGGATCTGGCGGTCTCTGTTCTCCTTGCTTGCCGGTGTGCTCGTTTATGCGGCCTTCCCACCGCCCCTTAGCGGAGCGCTGCCGCTGCAGGGCTCCTGGTGGCTGGCACCTATTGGAGTGGGGCTCTGGGGGGCCCTGCTGCGGGGCTCAAGCCTGGTCTCCGGGGCGGTTCTCGGTTCCTGCTTTGGCCTGGGCCTGTTTGCACCGCTGCTGCATTTTGCTGCTATCGCGATGGGCAATGCCGTTGGCTGGGTGGCGTTGACTATCACTGAGTTGCTCTACCTGACAGCCCTGGGCTTGGCGTGGGCTGCAGCCAGCAGGCTCAAGGCCTTTGGTGCTGAAGCCAAATGGTGGACTGGCCTGGCTCGGGTTGGCGCCTTCACCCTGCTGTGGTGCGGGGTGGAGGAACTGCGTGCCTCTTGGCCCCTGGGCGGCATGCCTTTTGGACGCTTGGCTTTTGCGGCGGCTGATGCTCCAATGCTGCCCATCGCCGCCTACGGAGGCTCAATCGCCTTAACCGCCTGTTTGGCCTGCCTGGGCGCCTGCCTGGCAGAGGTGATGCAGGCTCTCCGGGTCCGCCACTGGCCCCGTCTGGCCCCAGTATTTGCTTGTGGTGCCTTGGTGGTGGTGCTGCCCTCCGTGCTTCCGCTCTCCACGCAGGCTCAAACGGGAACGCTGCGCGTGGCGGCGGTGCAAGGCAATGTGGCTAAAGACTTTGAAGATGCCTTTGGCCGGGCTCTGGAAGTCACCTCCAACCACCTGGAAGCCACGCGCGCCGTGGCCCAAGAGACCGGCCCCGGTGGCGTCGACGTCGTGATCTGGCCGGAAAACTCTGCCGATCTAGACCCCCGCGCTGAGCCCCGTGCCGCTGCGCTGGTACAAGAGGCAGCAACGACGGCAGGCGCACCGGTGCTTGTCGGCGCTATCAAGTACGCCAATGACGGGCCAGCAGGCCGAACGGTTCGCTACAACGACCTCTTGCTCTGGGACCAGAAGCAGGGGGCGGGGAACTACTACCGCAAGCATCTGCCGGTACCTTTTGCCGAGTACATCCCCTGGCGCGGATTTGTCCGCCACATCACCACCGAGGTCGACCGGATTGGCGTGGACCTGCTGCCCGGCACCGAAGGGCACACCCTTGCCGTCCCAGCAGCCTCCCAAGGCCGAGAGGTGCCCCTGGCTGTCGGCATCTGCTTTGAGGTCGCTTATGACTCTGCCCTGCGTGCCGGAGTGCTGGAGGGAGGCGAGCTGATTGTGGTACCTACCAACAACGCCAGCTTCCTGCTCTCCTCTGAGGCTGGTCAGCAACTGGCGCAAGGGCGAGTACAGGCGGTGGTGCACGGACGCGCCGTCGTGCAGGCCTCCACCGTAGGCATTACCGCGATTATCAACCCGGCAGGGCAGGTAGAGCAGGCCACCAAGGCCTACACCCAGGCCGGGCTGGTTGCCGAGGTGCCGCTGCGCAGCTCGCAGACCTGGGCGGATCGTTTAGGACCGTGGCCCGGCATCGTTCTAGAGCTCGGTGCAGCTGCCCTGGCACTGGCAGGTATCCTTGGCGCCACAATCGACGCCGTAGCCCGCAGACGCGCACAGCGTCGCTAAAACATCGGAAGGCCCAACTTGAAGACCCTGGTCGTCATCCCGACGTTCAACGAGATTGATTCCCTCCCCGGAGCCCTGGACCGCGTCCGCAAGGAACTGCCCGCCGGCCACATCCTGGTGGTCGACGACGCCTCACCAGACGGAACCGGCGCTTACGCAGACGAGCGTGCCTCCGCAGATGAGCAGATTCACGTCCTGCACCGCACCGAGAAGAACGGTCTGGGCCCGGCCTACCTAGCAGGCTTCGACTGGGCGCTAAAGGAAGGCTATGAGCTGATCTGTGAAATGGACGCAGATGGCTCTCACCGCGCCGAGGACCTAGCGCTGCTGGTCCAGCGCGCAGAGATGGCCGATTCCCCAGACTTAGTCATTGGCTCCCGCTGGGTTAGCGGGGGCGCCACCCAGGGATGGGACGCCAAGCGTGTGGCCCTGTCGCGCGCTGGCAACCTCTACATCTCCGCGATGCTCGGCATGCGCGTCAAAGACGCAACTGCTGGCTTCCGCGTCTACCGTGCGGAGTTCCTGCGCCGCCTCAACCTGGGCAAGGTAGAGGCGCTGGGCTACGGCTTCCAGGTCAATATGACCAAGCTGGTCGATGAGGCCGGCGGCCGGATCGTGGAGATGCCGATTACCTTCCTGGAGCGCGAGGCCGGACAGTCCAAACTCTCCGGCGGCATTTTCACCGAGGAGCTTTCCCTGGTCACCCGTTGGGGCTTGGCCAAGCGGGGCGGACAGGCACTGGAAGTCGCACAAAAAGGGCTGAACGCAGCAGCCGATGCCCTGGCCAAGTTCCGCGCCAAACGCTAAATCGGCGCTCAAAGCTACGACGGCGGTGCCAGCCTCCCGGATAGGGGAGCGGCACCGCCGTCGGGTTAAATCTGGTGCTTAGAACGCCAGGCAACTGCTGAAGCAGCGCTTCACATGCGCTCGCGGTAAATCTCACCGGTGCGCAGCATCTCTAGCCGCTCATCCAGCAGCACCTTGAGCTCGTCAATGCTGCGGCGCTCCAAGAGCATATCCCAGTGGGTGCGCGGAGCCTTCTTAGGAGCCTCAGCCTCCGGCTCCTCCTCGCCACGCAGGCTGGCCACCTGGCCACATTCGGGGCACTCCCAGGTGGGGGGCACTTCCGCCTCAACAGACATCGGCAGCGTGGTGATATGCCCCAGGGGGCACTCATAGCTGACATTCATCCGCTCGGCGAACTCAACGCCCTCCTCGGTTTCCATTGACTTTGCGCCAATGGTCATCCCTCGCAGTGCGCGGTCAGCCATGCTTTTGCCTCTCCTAGGTGGGTGGGGACGGTGGGGCAGAACCCACCAGTTTGGTGGCGCCTCAGTGGACGGGTTGGTTCCCGGCAGGCGCACCGCCACATATCTTACCGGTTTGCCTACCAACTCGGCCCATCCTCTGCTGAAGGCGGTACCAAAGCCGCCGCTTGAGGCCACCACTTGGGGTAATACTTGGCCCATGACTCCCAAGCGCATTGGCATCCTCACCGCTGGCGGCGACGCCCCTGGTCTGAACGCAGCTATCCGTGGCTTTGGCAAAGCCGCAATTCAAGAGCACGGTTGGGAGCTGATCGGCTTCCGGGATGGTATGCGTGGCCTGGCTGAAAACCGCACCATTGAGTTGGACGGCAGTGCCCTAGCGGGAATCCTTACGATTGGTGGCACCATGCTGGGCACCAGCCGGGACAAGGTGCACCGCATGCTGGTGGATGGCGAAGTCCGTGACATGATCCCCACGATTGTGGAGAACTACGAGGCCAATAAGCTCGACGCCCTGGTCTGTTTGGGTGGAGGCGGCACCGCCAAGAATGCCAAGCGCCTCATGGAAGCTGGTTTGAATGTCCTGCACCTGCCCAAGACGATCGACAACGACATCGTGGGCACGGACTCATCCTTTGGCTTTTCCACTGCTTTGGAGATCGCCACGGAAGCTGTGGACCGCCTGCATTCCACGGCTCACTCTCATCACCGCATCATCCTCACGGAGATCATGGGGCACCGGGCCGGTTGGCTGGCCCTGGGGGCAGGCATTGCTGGGGGCGCCGATGTGATCCTGCTGCCAGAGATTCCCTACGACGTCGATGCGATCGCCGAGCGGATTGAGCGGCGTCGCTCCTACGGCTCTACTTTCTCTGTGGTAGCGGTGGCTGAGGGCGCGCTGAGCAAGGCCGATAGGGCAGAGATCGATGATGCGCAAGCCTTGGTGGCTGATGCTTCCACCCCGGAGGCCAAGGCAGCGGCTAAGCGGGGGGTGAAGCGACTTGAGGCATCTCACCGGGCCAATACCTTCACTCTGGCCACGCAGTTGGAGGAACGCACAGGCCTGGAAGCCCGCGTAACCATCCTGGGCTACGTGCAGCGTGGCGGCACTCCGAACGCTACCGACCGTTTGTTGGGCACCCGCCTGGGGGTGGCAGGTGCCCAGGCGGTAGCAGAGGGAAACTTTGGCGTCATGGTTGGCGACCGTGGCACGGGCACCGAGCTAGTGCCACTCAAACAGGTGGCTGGAAAGGTTAAGCAGGTGCCTCGGGATCACGAGTGGATCCAGGCGGCCCGCGCCGTCGGGACCGCACTGGGGGATTAGAGATAGCGCGCTAGGTATTCGCCGGTGAGAGTTTCCCGACTGTGCACCAGCTCAGCGGGCGTACCGGTGAAGACCACCTGGCCGCCGTCATGTCCGGCGCCGGGGCCCAGGTCAATGATCCAGTCAGCGTTAGCCATCACCGCTTGGTGATGCTCAATGACCACCACGGTCCTGCCGGTGTCCACTAGATGATCTAGCAGTTCCAGCATTGCCTGAATATCTGCCAGGTGCAGCCCTACAGTAGGCTCGTCAAGCACGAGCACCTCACCGGCTTCGCGTAGGTAGACCGCCAGCTTCAGCCGCTGGCGTTCACCACCAGACAGGGTGTTGAGCGCTTGACCGAGCCGGAGGTATCCCAGGCCGACATCGCATAGTGATCGCAGGATCTTGGTGGCGGCGGGCACGCGGCTCTCCTTGGCACTGAACAGTTCCAATGCCTCAGAAGCACTCAAGGCCAGCACCTCCGCGATCGACTTGCCACCGAAGGTGTAGATGAGCACCTCGTCGTTGTAGCGGCGCCCTTCGCAGGCCTGGCAGGTGGTGGTTACGGTCTCCATAAAGCCCAGCTCCGTGTCGATCACGCCGGCGCCATTGCAAACGGGGCAGGCGCCTTCGGAGTTGGCGGAGAACAGTGCGGGTTTGACGCTGTTGGCTTTAGCGAAGGCTTTGCGGATGTGCTCCAGCAGGCCCGTGTAGGTGGCGGGGTTTGAGCGGCGCGAGCCTTTGATGGGGGACTGATCAATGGTGACTACGCCGTCTTGAGGGGAGAGGTGTCCGTGGATGAGGCTGGATTTGCCGGAGCCTGCCACCCCGGTAACGACTGTGAGGACACCGCGGGGCAGGTCGACGTCGACTTGGCGCAGGTTATTCGTGCTGGCACCGCGGATCTCAATGAATCCGGTGGGGGAGCGGGGGCTGGATTTGAGACTGGCGCGGAAGGCTAGGTGCTTGCCGGTGAGCGTGTCGGCTGCGCGCAGTTCATCCACGCTGCCTGTGAAGACGACTTGGCCACCAGCGCTGCCTGCGCCGGGGCCTAGGTCGATCACGTGGTCGGCGATGGCGATTACCTCGGGTTTGTGTTCCACCACCAGTACGGTGTTGCCCTTATCTCGCAGGGAAATTAGCAGTTCGTTCATGGCGGCGATGTCGTGCGGGTGCAGACCGATGCTGGGCTCGTCGAAGACATAGGTGACATCCGTGAGCGCAGAGCCCAGGTGGCGCACGAGTTTCATGCGCTGAGCCTCACCGCCTGAGAGGGTGGAGGCGGGTCGGTCCAGCGAAAGGTAGCCAAGGCCGATGCTCACAAAGGCGTTCAGGCTTTCACGCAGGCGGGTGAGTAAAGGAGCGACTCCGGTGATTCCCTGCACCGCCTGGGCGTCGGTTGGTGCCTTGGTTTCTGCCTTGGCTGCGGCTTCCAGTCCGCTGACCCAGGTGGCCAAATCGCTGAGCTGCATCGCGCAGGCCTGCGCGATGGAGATACCGGCGATGGTGGACTGGCGAGCTGATTCGGCCAGGCGGGTGCCTTCGCATTCGGGGCAGCTTTGGAAAACGACGGCGCGGTCTACGAAGGCGCGCAGATGTGGCTGCAGTGCCTCAGGGTCCTTGGAAAGGATTGACTTGCGGAGCTTGGGTAAGAGTCCCTCGTAGGTCATCTGGTGGGTGTCGATCTTGACCTTGGTGGGCTCTTTGTGGAGGAAGTCTTCAAGCTCCTTCTTGGTAAAACTGCGAATAGGTTTGCTCGCTGGCAGGAAGCCAGACTCTGCAAAAACCCGTACTAGCCAGCCATCCGGGGTGTAGCCGGGAACCTTGATGGCCCCTTCTAGCAGGGAGAGCTTCTCGTCATAAACGGCAGCTAGGTCAATGTCTGTGACGCGGCCGGTGCCTTCGCAGCGCGGGCACATCCCACCTTGGATACTAAAGTGCTTGTGCTGCGTGACGGTGCGTCCGGCCTTGACGGTTTTTATGGCTCCACCGCCGGTGACAGAGGGGATGTTGAAGGCAAAGGCTTGGGGGCCACCGATCTGGGGCGTGGACAGGCGAGAGAAGAGGATTCTCAGGGCGCTATTGAGATCACTAGCGGTGCCTAGGGTGGAGCGTGGATTAGCGCCCAAGCGTTCCTGGTCGACGATGATTGCCGGAGTGAGACCTTCCAGGGAATCGACGTCGGGGTGGGCGGTGGAGGGCATGAAGCCTTGCACGAAGCTGGGGTAGGTCTCGTTGATCAGGCGCCGAGACTCGGCGGCGATGGTGGAGAACACCAGGGAGGATTTGCCGGAGCCAGAGACCCCGGTGAAGACCGTGAGCCTCCGTTTGGGGATTACGACGTCGCAGCCGCGCAGGTTGTTCTCCCGGGCGCCGGTGACGCGAATGTAGTCGTGTGAGTCGGCGGTGGAGATCTGCGCAGGCTGGCTAGTTTTGGTCATATGGTGATTCTGCCTGTCTGGTAGGGCAGTTCGATACTGCCTAGTGTCGAACTGTGGTCTTACTTATGACAAAACCCTGCGTTGCCGAGATTGCCTAAACCGCGCAAGTCAACTACGGTATGACACATGCAAACCGCAGTAGACGCCGCTGGAGACGGCCCCTTAGACACGCTCCGCATGATTGCCGCCGAACGCAAGGAACTAGATGCGGCGCAAGCGATCGCTGTGCGGCGCGCCAGAAACGCCGGCTTTAGCTGGGTGGCCATCGGCGCCAGCTTGGGCGTATCCAAGCAGGCCGTCTACAAGCGCTACGGCAAGTGACGCTCACGGAACTCATGGCGCCACAGGCGCCGTTCCAGCAAACCACTTAGGCATGCGCCTACAGACGCACTAACTGGACAGTCGGGCCGCTGGTAGATGCATCAACTCTAAGGGTATCGCCGATAATGTACATTATGTCATTTTCGGCAAAGCTTGCGCACCTCCCACCGTCACGAGAGTCAGGACCTAGGCTCAGCTCATGCCTACCTCACCGAGCCCCACCCCCTTCCCCACGGCGGTTTTCCTGGGAGACTCGGTCACCACCGGCTGGGGCTCCATCACCCATCCACGCAACCGCTGGACCTCGCTGGTTTGTGAACATCTGCGTTGGCGTGAAGTCAATCTGGCGGCCGACGGATTAGGTTTCTTCTGCCGGCGCGGCGGAAAACTCCCAGGCGGCTCGAGCTCACCTTCCGCCTGCGACACGACCTGGCTGGAGGCGGTTTTGCGCTGCGAGCCAGACCTCGTCACCGTCTCCCTGGGGTTAAACGATGCCGCTCTGCTGCCCTCGCAGCTTGAACTGGTCCGTCAGGCCGTGGAGCACGATCTGACCTTCCTGCGCACTCGCCTGCCTGGCACGCCCATACTTGTGGCGCCCTTCTTTCCCTGGTTGGAGCGGGGCCCACGCTTCGCCGTCGTGCGGACCATGGTCCACGACACCGCCACCGCCGTCGGACTCCAGTCAACCGATGCGGTCAGCCAGGCCGTAAATGGTGATGAAAACCAGCTCGTAGGCGACCTCATCCACCCCAATGACGCCGGTCACGCCGCCATAGCCCGAGCCATGATCGAGGTCTATCGCAGTTTGTTCCCCCAGCTGTGCACGCTGGAGCACGGTAGGGACAAGTCATAGGCCCAATTCGGTTGCGGCCAGCCAGTCGACAAATGGCGTCTTTGTAACTGTCCCCTATCATGGTCAGGCAGATAAGCACCTAACTGTCTTACAAGGAGGAACTCCGTGGCAGAGCGGAGAGAACCAACGCTCGCTGACGTCGCGAAGCTCGCTGGCGTCTCCCTGACCACAGTCTCCCGCGTACTGAACAACCGCGGCTACCTCTCTCAGCGCACCCGCGACGCCGTAGCCGAGGCCATTAAAGAACTCGACTACCACCCCAACCAGCTCGCACGGGCCCTCCACGGCAAGTCCACACACACCGTCGGGCTAATCGTTCCCTCAACGGCGCTCCCCTTCTTCGGCGAGCTGGCTGTTGGCGTGGAGAATGCGCTGGCAAAGCACGGCTACCGCGTGCTTATCTGCTCATCCATGGGCAATGTAGAGCGTGAGAAGCAGTACCTGGACCTGCTGCTTTCCAACCGTGTGGATGGAATCATCACCGGGGCCCACAACGAGAATATTGCCGAATACACCACGGTCCGCATGCCGCTGGTCTCCATCGACCGCGAGATCCCCGGAGTCCCAAATGTCCGCTGCGACAACGTTGCCGGAGGAAAGCTAGCCACGCAGCGGCTTCTCGATGCTGGCGCCAAGCACCCAGCTTTGCTCAGCTCTTCCAGCGGCCCACGCAACCTCCGCGAGACCGGATACCGCGAGGCCCTGCAACACTCCGGCGCCGAGCCAGTCGTACTAACCGTGCCCTTCCACACCGCTGACGTCCAACGCGAACAGTTGATCTTTAAGGAGCTGGACTCTGTGGCGGCACAGATTGACGCAGTCTTCGCGACTGATGACCTCACCGCCGCTACCGTGCTGGACTGGGCCCGCCGTCGTGGCCTAAAGGTTCCCGAGGACTTTAAGGTGGTCGGTTTTGACGGGACGACGGCGCTGCGTCGGGCCCTGCCGGGTCTGACAACAGTACGCCAGCCCATCGCCGACCTGGCTGAGCAGGCAGTGAGCATTCTGGTAGAGCAGATCGGAAAGCGGCAGGTGGGCGCGCCCGTGAAGGACTCTGCTCCCCCACTCCCCTGCGTCCTTCCCGTGGAGCTGGTCGACGGCTGGACTACCTGAGCATCACAGCAGATCAATAAGAGTGGCCCGCCCCGCAATATGCAGGGCGGGCCACTCTTATCAGGATCAGGCGCTGACTGTGGCGGGCTCCACTGTGTAGAGCTTGGCTCCGCAGCTCACAGTCCCGGCGGTCTTGCCGCTGACACCAGCGAACTGGGCGCCATTGGAAACCACTACCGGCGTCACAGTCTGGTAGCCGGCTTCCTTGACCACGTCCCAGTCAACCTCAACCAGCAACTGGCCCTTGCGGACTTGGTCGCCTTGCTTAACCTTGGGGCTAAAGCCCTTCCCCCCAATCTTGACGGTGTCCATGCCCACGTGGACTAGCACCTCAATGCCGCTGGCGGAGCGGATGCCATAGGCGTGACCGGTGGGGAATGCCAGAATGACTTCCCCGTCCAGCGGAGAAACCACCGCTCCCCCACTGGGCTCGATGGCCAGACCATCACCTAGAGCACCCGAGGAGAACACCTCGTCTTCCACCTCAGGCAAGGGGATTACCTTGCCTGCCAGGGGTGCTACGACGGCAAAATCCTGCTCCGCACCCTCCGGCAGTGGAGAGACGGCTCCCCCTTCATCTACCTGCGCCTCAGCATCGTCGGCGTCGGCGGCAGCGGCTGCTGCCTCCTCTGCTCCCAAACTGGCCTTGCCCCGCGGGGTGGAGGCGTAGGCAAAGGCTGCACCGAAGGAGATTATGAAGGTCAGGGCTTCAAGCACTAGGTACATGGGGATGTCGTTGGGCTTAATGGATACCAGACCCACGAATCCTGCGGCTCCGAGCGCCTGGCCGCGCACATCAAACAGGGCCACACCCATGGAGCCCAAAGCTGCGGCCCCCATGGCCACAAAGAAGGGCCAGCGCAGTCGCAGGTTGACACCGAAGATTGCTGGCTCGGTAATACCGAATACCGCAGAGGCGCCACCGGCGCCCGCCAGACCCTTGAGCTTAGCGTCGTGAGCCTTGAAGAAGACCGCCAGGGCGGCTGCACCCTGTGCCACGTTAGCCATAGAGGCAATCGGGAAGATGAAGTCACCAACGCCACTGGTAATAAGCGGGATCTCCACTGCGGGGAAGGACTGGTGCAGGCCGGTGACAACGATCGGCGAGTAGACCAAACCGAATAGCAGGCCACCAAAGGCTGAGAGGTGGTCGTAGCCCCAGGAGATGCCGTTGGTCAGGCCCTCTGCGATGAGTCGAGTGACCGGCCCGATGGCGATGAAGGCCAAGAATCCTGTCACCAGCATGGTGACGAGCGGCGTCAGTAGGAAGTCAACGGTGCCCTTGAGGCGCTTGTGCAACCACTTCTCGATCACACACATGACGAAGGTGACCGCCAGGGTAGGAATGACCTGTGCCTGGTAGCCAATCTTGGCCACCTGCATGCCGAATAGGTGCCAGTACTCAACCTGGGCTTCACCGGCTAGTGCAGCACCGGTGTTCCAGGCGTTCAGCAGGTCGGAGGAGACCATGGCGCCACCGATTGCCGCACCCAGGTAGACATTCCCACCGAAGCGCTTAGCAGCGGAGAAGCCGATGAGGATCGGCAGGAAGGAGAATGCCGCGGCAGAGATCATGTTGATCAGGGCGGCATAGTCGGTGAGCCAGGAGAACTTGTCTACCAGGGAGTACAGGCCCTCTGGATTCTTGTCCGTGATGTAGGCAGAGCCGGAGAAGAAGTTAGCGGTCAGGACGTTGTTGATCGCCATCATTAGACCGCCAGCGATCAGTGCTGGCAGCACAGGCACAAAGATGTCCGCGATCATCTTGATGAAGCGAGAGAAAAGGTTGCCTCCCTGAGCAGCTTCCTCCTTAGCCTCGTCTTTGGAGACCTCGCGTACTCCCCCATCGGTGACCATATGCTTGTAGACGACGTCCACGTCACCCGGGCCCACGATGATCTGGTACATGCCTCCGGCCAGGAAAGTGCCCTTAAGGTCCGGGTCGCTATCGAGTGCCTTCTGATCGACCTTTTCCTGGTCTGCTAGTACTAGCCGCAGGCGTGTCGCGCAGTGCGCAGCTGCGGAGATGTTGTTGACGCCTCCGACGTAACGGATGACGTCTCTCGCCACGCGGGCGTGATCCATAGCCACACGGGGCTCCTTTCTCAAGAAGTGATGCTGAGTTGAAGTGCTGCTGTGTTGTGTGAAAGGGGATCTGCTGTTTGCTCTTCGTTGAACTTGGCTTGATCACACAGCGATGACGCTTAGGATGTCACCAATGTATGTCAAACGTATGACATATTAGCGCGATCCAACCCACTGCACAAGAGCCCGATCACAAGCGCCTGCGGCGAGTGTGGCGCTAGTCGTGTCGCAGGGCGCGAAGACCTTCAAGCTTTTGGCCAGTTGCTGCGCACAACCGCACCCCTGCAGCCTCAGATGGCAGGAAGCTGCGCAGCGTAAACGCCAGGGCGCCGTCACCCAAGTAGAGCTCGGTGACAGAGGCGTCGTGCAGCACCTCTAGCTGCGTGCTGGCCCCATTAGGCAGGGTGATCCTGCGCTGGCCTCCATGCTGGGAGTACCGGGACGTGCTGCGATCTACGGTCAGCACATTTCCTGCGACTGTTATGTCCACGTAGCAGTCTTCCGTGCCGATCCTAAGCGTCAAGTTTGGCTGCTCCCCCAGCGTCAGGTTTAGCGCCAGCTGCCAGTGTCGCGAGCCGGTAAGTTCCGGAATTTCCTGCCAAGCAGGGCCTATCGTCGCACCGGAAAGCGCACAAGCGGTGGCCGCGGGCCCATTGCTTGACACCACAGGCCGTTGGATGAGCTTGTTGGCCCGCAAAGACAGCAGGCGGGGCACGGTCATTGTGTGCACCCAGCCGGACGAGCTAAGAGAGGGCTGATCGTCCTGCGTGGCATTGCCTGCCCACCCCATAAGCAACTCGGGGCCTGGCTCGCCAGGACGGTGCGCAAAGACCTGGGGCGCGTAGAACTCGAAACCGCGGTCCACCTCAAAGAAGCTGCCGTCACATTCGCAGAAATCCAGGCCTTCCAGCCTGCCGACGGCGTAGACGCAGGGGAAAATATTCTCGTAGCCCTCAGCTTCAGGCGCGATTCCTTGAGGGCAGAAGATCAGCACGTCTCGTTCTTGACCCGTCAGCTCATCAGTGAGGCGCACCAGATTGGGGCACTCCCACATATAGCCCAGGTGATCCATCGCGTCACCCGCGTCTGGGAAGCGGAGTTCGCCTTCAAAGCTCCAGTTCACCAGGTCCTTAGAGCGGTAGAAGACGGCGGCGCCGGTTTCATTTGCGCGCTGCACCCCAAGCAGCATCCGGTACTCCCCTGGCCGCGCCGGGTCTCGGAAGACCTGGGGGTCGCGGTAGTGAGCGGTGTAGCCAGGGGCATGGCTGGGGACTACGGGATTTGTCGGAAACTTGTTGAAGTGCTGCAGATCTTGACTGGTGACCAGGCATTGGCTGGCGCTGCGCTCTCCGGTCTGCGGATCCTTGAGATTGCCGGTGTAGAAGAACTGATATCCAGCCCGCCCGGGCGCCACAGCGACCTCGGCGTCAGCGAGCACCAGCGCTGTGCCGGAGTAGGCGCCGTTGAGGTCGTAGGGGCTGTCGGGCGCGACGGCGGGATCGTGGTGGCGCCAGGTGAGCAGGTCTGTGGAAGTGGCGTGCCCCCAGTAGACCAGCTTGCGTTCAGGGTGGAAGGGGGTGAACTGAAAGAAGGCGTGATAGGTGGAGCCATCGACCAGGAGACCATTGGGGTCGTTTAGACGCCCGACGGGTGGGGCCAGGTGATAGCTCGGGTAATCGGGGTCCTGTTGCGCCTGGGAGCTTGCGATCGCAGTAAGCGCCATTGCCTGTAGATCTTCAGCCATGTCGGGAGGTTAGCACTATGTCAAACGTGCGTCATCTGGTCCTCTCTTTGCGGTATGCCGCTCCACTAGCTGCAGGCTTATCGGTTATAGGGTCGTTACATGGCTGAACGTCGCCGGAATAACGTCTCTGCAAGCAAAAAGAAGCCAAACCCACAATCTCGTGGCCTGGACCTGGGCATCGACTTGGGTACTACGCGCACGGTCGTCGCTCGCGCAGACCGCGGCAACTACCCAGTGGTCTCATTCCCCGACAGCCATGGAGACCTCAAGGAGTACCTACCCTCCTTGACTGCACTAACGGACGAGGGCCTGGTGCACGGATTTGCAGCAGAGGCGGCAGCCCGCAGCGGGGCACCGTACCTGCGGAGCCTGAAACGTACCCTCGCCTCCCCCAGCGTGCGGGCTGACACTCCCGTCGAGATCGGCGGCCACACAACATCCATCATGGAGGTGCTGGTCTCCTACCTTGAGCACCTGCGCTTCCTTTTGGAACAGAACCCGGACATAGGCGCCACTGCGCTACAAGGACCTGACGCACGGTTAACCGTGGCCGTCCCCGCACACGCTTTCAGCGCGCAGCGACTCCTCACCCTGGACGCCTTCTCCCGGGCAGGTTTCTCAGTCACGGCCCTGCTGAACGAGCCCAGCGCGGCAGGTTTTGAGTTCACGCACCGCCGGGCCTCCCAAGTCAGTGCAAACCGCACCCAGGTTCTGGTGTATGACCTGGGCGGCGGCACCTTTGACACCTCCTTGGTCAGCGTCAGCGGTAAGGACCACCGCGTGCTTGCCACCCGCGGCGTGAGCGACCTAGGCGGCGACGACGTCGACCTTATTCTCGCCGAGTTGGCCTTGCGCGCTGCAGACACCAGTGAAGAGTCACTCAATGCGCACCAGCTCGACGACTTGCTGGAACAGTGCCGCGATGCCAAAGAAGGGCTTTCCCCACAGACCCGCCGTCTGGTCTTAGAGGTTGCCGGAAAAGACGTTGTGGTAGCTACTAAAGAGCTCTACGAGGCCTGCCAGCCACTCATTGAACGTTCACTGGAGGCTATGGCGCCACTCGTGGACTTGCTTGATGACGGCAGTCCGGACCTGTCTGAACTGGCAGGCGTCTACCTGGTCGGTGGCGGCAGCTGCTTCCCGCCAGTGGCACGCGCTCTACGGGAGCGTTTTGGTCGGCGCGTTAACCGTTCCCCGTATCCAGGTGCATCAACCGCGATTGGCCTGGCGATCGCCGCAGACCGAGACTCAGGCTATGAACTGACAGATCAACTCTCACGGGGCTTCGGCGTCTTCCGTGAACAGGACTTTGGCGAGCGGACCAGTTTTGACCCAATCCTGCGCGAAGACTCGCTGGTGGCGGGCTCCAAGACCAAGCGTGAAGGCACAGTGGTTGAGCGCGAGTACCTTTCTGCCCACAACATCGGCTGGTTCCGCCTAGCGGAGTGCTCTAGCGTGGACGCCAGTGGGGAACCGCGGGGCGAGCTGGCTCCCTATGAGGAGATCATCTTCCCCTTCGATCCGGCGCTGCGCGAGGTGGAGGATCTGCGTTCGGTCGAGGTGCGGCGGGGCGACGTCGGTTCTGGCAGGCTTATAAAAGAGCGCTACGAGGTTGATGCCACTGGCGTGGTACGAGTGTCTCTTACGGACACGACCGACAGTTACACGCGTTCCTATGCACTAGGTGCGCGGACGCACTGAGTCTGCTCTACCAAAGGCAGGAGGCCCGTCGCCTAGCGATGGGCCTCCTGGGCAGTCACTAAAGGATCACTGAGGACTAGGCCTCAAGCGTCCAATCACATAGCGCGCAGTCGCGCTGCACGACGCTTGGCGAGTTCGTCCTCCACCATGGGGACATCGCCGGCGTGCTCGACTGGCAGAGCGGCTAGCGACCCCTCAACTTCCCGCCATACACGACCCACCGCGATTCCAAAAACGCCCTGTCCGCCCAGCACTAGGTCAATAACCTCGTCATTGCTGGTGCACTCGTATACGGAGGCGCCGTCGCTCATGAGTGTGATTGAAGCCAGGTCATCCACGCCCCGCTGATGCAGTGCGTCAACTGCGGTGCGAATCTGTTGCAGTGAGACTCCAGTGTCCAGGAGCCGTTTGACTACCTTGAGAACCAGAATGTCTCGGAAGGAGTAGAGGCGCTGCGAGCCAGAGCCCTTGGCTCCCCGCACAGAAGGCTCCACTAGTCCAGTGCGAGCCCAATAGTCGAGCTGACGGTAGGTAATGCCCGCCGCCCGGCATGCGATGGGACCACGGTAACCGGAATCTGAGTCGAGCTCCGGGAGCGGGTCGCCGAACAGCATTCCCTGACCGCGCTGCTGCTGCGGGAGTTGGGCTCTAGCCTCGTTAGCACTCACGCTTGCTCCTATCGGGTTCTCTCTGGCGGTGGGGATGCCGGGGCTGCTCGGATTGGCAGCACGTGGGAAACGATAGGGCCGCTCCGAGCACCCCTCAATCATGCGACGCGGGGTGTCGAAAGACCGGTGGCGCTCAACCTCAACCTGAGGTCAAGCGAAATCTCAAAAACCACCACTTTTACTTGATATTACGTAAGTTTAGCGCAGCTCGAACACCTGTTTGAAGTGACCTAGTTCACATCTCCAGTAACACGAGTAACATGCTTAACAGCACTTCGGGACGCTTAAAGCGCACCTCCCGCCTGCTCGCCCCTGTCAGCCAGCCCTGTCACTGCAGGAAATCATCCACCCGGGCGCGCTCTAGCTGATCTCGCATCTTCGCCATCAACTCATGTACCGGCGCCTCTCCCAGATCCACACCTTGCTGAGCCAGCAAGCGATCACTAACGCAGATTCTCAACTCGGCCGCAGAGGCGACGGCGACCGCCTCTCCTGGTGTGCAAGACACCTGCCGCATGATGCCGGTGCAGGCGCGCAGTTCGAGTGAGCCGAGCAACTCACCATCTGGTCCCACGTTGACGGAAACGCCTTCTACATCTCCCTCTGCGGCCACCACACACCGGTGCAGCAGCTTCAACCAGGTAGGCGGCAAGCCATTAGCTACCGCAGATAGAGCCAGGCCTTCACGGGGAGTGACCGGTACCGCGATCATCCCGGGACCGCGCTCTTCCAAGAGCACGGCCACGAGTCCTTCATCAGCTGCGGTTGATCGCACGCCAACGAGCTTCATCGGTCGCACGTCCCAAGGCTACGGGTCAGGCCTGCGTTTGTCTGACGAACGGGCAGCGCGCTTCAATCAGTAAGCGCTTCAGCCCAGTGACCCCACAGACCTGCGCAGCAGCGCGCTGTGCAGCTCAGCAACTACACCCGCTAGTGCTGCCGCCCGGTCCACTGCAGCAGAGTCAGAACGCGCCCGGGTGGGAGTGACTGCCTGATCAATCATGTCCGCCTCACGCTCAGCAGCCATCCGCACACCGCGCAGGTTGCGCAAGGGGATGCCGCCGCGCACAGCGGCCATAGCGGCGGCCACCACACGCACACTCTCGGGACCAAAGAGCCCGCGAGCATTAGGCGAGACCAAACCGATCTCGATCATCTGCTCCACCTGGGCGATGCTGGCACCGCAGCGCTCCACCAGATCGGTGAGGTCAAGCGGACCGTCGGCCACAACCTGACCGTGGCGCGCCACGACCTTCGGCATGGCGGCCCCCCTGGAGCTGGTGTCCATCTCCTCAAGGCGCTCACGTATTACTGACAAGGGCAGGTACTCGTCTCGTTGTGCACGCAGGGCGTAGCGAAGCCGCTCAACATCTGCACGGGAGTAGCGCCGGTAACCGTTGCCAACCCGGTGGGGGTTAATCAGGCCTTCAGTCTCCAGGTATCTCACCTTGGAGATTGATAGGGCCGGGAACTCGCGTTTGAGCTCGTCAACTACCTGCCCGATCTTCATCTCGGGCTCATGTGATAGGCCGTGGGGCCAGGTTTCGCTATCCGCCGTGGAGACAGTTACAGCTACCCTGGGCTGCCGCTCTCTGGCCGCTGCGGAGGTCACTTTTCCCCGGCAGGCGCAAGCGGACCGGGGTGGTAGGTCATGCGGTACTTGCCGATCTGTACCTCGTCACCAGCCACCAGTGGCGCCATCTCAACCCGGGAACGGTTGACATAGGTGCCATTGAGGGAGCCTGACTCGCGCACGGCGTAACCGCCCTCAGGGAGCTTCACGAAGACAGCGTGCTTGCGGGAGACGGTGACGTCGTCAAGGAAGATATCAGCGCGGGGGTGGCGTCCCACGGTCGTCTCCGGGGCGTCCAGCAGGAACCGAGCCCCAGTGGTAGGGCCGTGCTGCACGATCAGCAGAGCGGTGCCCGCCGGCAGGGCCTGGATGGCGGCTAGATCCTGGCCGTTGAGGCCCGCCGGCACGTAGGCGGGCTCAGGAGCGGCGTCGACTGCTCCGAGAACCTGTGTGGAACTCGGCTCCAGATCATTCGGCGTGCTTGTCATCGCTACCCTTCCCATTCCGCCAGTGCGGGCGCACTGTCTCGGACCCAACCATAGCGGTGAGCCCACGGACGCAGGATATCGGTTCCACTCCGGCTCCGCACGCTCCTTGACGATCGCAACTACTACTTAGAGCGCAGTATCAATCCGCGAATGACGTGGTTTGACACTGCAGGGAGCGTTTCAGATCAGCTAGGTACTTGTGCAGGAGATGACCAAGCGCACGGGGAAGCTCACGGTGTTCTCCCAGCCATGAGCGAACAAGCTCAGCCTCGACGGCGCCGCCCGCATGAGGGAACAGGCCATTGACCAAACGAGTAGCCACTTCCTGACCGCGCTGAGCCCAAAGCTCAGGCAGCGCAGCTAGGTAGCGCTCAGTGAAAGTAGCAGTGAGGCACAGGTGTGAGTCCGAACTGAAGGCGGCCAGCAGAGCGTCAAGGTGATCGTTACTCAAGGACCGTTCAGTAAGAAGCCGCTCGAACACCAGCTCCTTCATACCTGCTTCAGGGGCCGCATGCCGTACGCGCAGGGCAGCCGTCACGCCACCAGCACTCGGATCAGCCTGTTCCTGCGCCACGATCTCTGCCTCCTGGAGCCGGCCTAGCCGAGCCAGGGAGGTCAGCACAGACCAGCGCAGTTCGTGATCGACTTTCAGCCCCGGCAGGCCCTCCTCCACCAGCAGCGCTCGCAGTCGTTTTGCGGTCTGGTCAATCTCCTTAGGCTTAGCCTGCCAAAGCTCACCGGCTGCATTCACCCAGGCTCGCGCGCGCACTAGTTGCGCATCAGAACCTGCGGGTGCGGCCTTCAGCAGGGTCCAGGCATCGGGACCGCTTACCTCACCCGCCGCCCCGGCCAAGCTGAGCAGAGCGGGAAGCCGGTCGACTGTGGGCAGGTAGCGCGTGGCTAGGCGGGCCTGCTGCAGCAGCTTGGCCAGAGTGGCTGGCGCGGTGCTGTCGTCGGCTTGGCTGAGCACGGCTGCAATGAACCAGGCGGGGTGCAGCAGGGCGTCACGCATGAGGTTGTGGAGAACGGACCACCACACCGCACGGGTCAGCGGGTCCTTCAGCTCCTTTAGGTGGTGCAGCACCACCTGCACAGAGGCAGCGTCAGGGCGCACGACGGCGTAAGTAAGGTCCTCATCGTTTACGGTCACCAGGTCCGGTGCAGGCAGACCGACGGCGTCGCTCAACCTGACCTCCGGAGCAGCAAAAGTGACGGGCAGGCTGTGCGTGCGCACAAGTGCGCCCACGCCGTCGCAGGAGTACAAGCCCACTTTGAGGGTGTGAGGGCGCAGCACCTGAGTGTCGGTCCGCGGGTCTGTGCACTGTTGGGTTAGGCGCAGTGATTTGATGCGCCCGTCTTGCACCTCTAGGTGGTTGTTGATGATTGAAGGGGCGCAGGTGTGCAGCCAGGCTTGTGCCCAGGCTTCCATGTCCTTGCCGGTGGCGGCGCTCAGAACCTGCATGAGGTCGGCCAAGGTTGCGTTCCCATAGGCGTGCGCTTGGAAGAGCTGGCGTGCAGCCTGGGTGAAGGCCTCTTGCCCGGCATAGGCCACCAGCTGCTTGAGGACGGCCGCCCCCTTGGCATAGGTGATGCCGTCGAAAGTTTGGCGCGCAGCCTCAATGTCTTCCACGGTGGCCACGATCGGGTGAGTGGTTTCTGCGCGGGCGTCCTCTTCATAGGCCCAGGCCTTGCGCCCCGCAGCAAAAGCTACCCAGGCATCGCTAAACTCGGTGGCTTCCGCCTGAGCCCAGGTGCCTTGGTGATCTGCGAAGGACTCTTTAAGCCAGGTGTCCTCCCACCACTTGGGGGTAACCAGGTCCCCGAACCACATATGGCACATCTCGTGCATGATCACATTGGCTCGCTCGCCGCGTTGGGCGCGGGTGGCGGGGCCTTGGAAGAGGTAGTGGTCCTCGTTAAAGGTGACGCAGCCGGGGTTCTCCATGGCGCCAAGGTTGTACTCAGGCACGAGCACGGAGTCGTAGGAGCCCCAGGGGTAGGGGAAGCCGTAGCTGCGGTCATACAGGTCTAGGCCTGTGGCTGTGATGGCCAGGAGTTCTTTGGCGTCTAGGTGTTGGGCCAGGCTGGCTCGGCAAGACCAGCTGAGCGGCACCGGCGGATCGGTTGGCCGCAGGGTGGAGCGCCACTCTCCCGTAACCTGGTGCCAGGGGCCAGCTGCCAAGGCCGTCAGGTAGCTTGGCAGGGGTTTGGTTGAGGCGAAGTGCGTGACTTCCATTCCTGGCGCGCCCTCCGCTGTTGCTTTGGCTGCGAGTACCCCGTTTGACAGTAGGGTCCAGCCTTGTGGATGGGTCACTGTCAGGGTGAATGGTGCCTTGAGGTCTGGCTGTTCTAGGCAGGGCCAGGCGCGACGTGCATCGGCTGGTTCAAAGTGGGTGTAGAGGTAGGTGGCGCCGTCGACGGGGTCTTGGAAGCGGTGCAGGCCTTGCCCAGTGTTGGAGAAGTGGCCTACGGCGTCGATGGTGATGTTGTGCTGGCCGGGTTGTAGGGACGGCAACTGCACGCGGTAGCCGTCCCAGTCGGGGTCTTGCGCTACTCCGTCCACCAAGACCTCTGCGATGGACTCACCGAGGAAGTCCACCCAGGCGCCGTCGGGAACTGCCGTTTGCACCGTTACGGTGAGTTCGGTGCGCACGGTGAAGCAGGTTGCGGATGCCTGTGGGGCCTGCGTCAGGTCAAGCGTCACCTTCATGGCCTCTAGCCTCAGGACCTGGGAACGCCAGGCGCATTCGGCGCGGCCTAGGTTCCGGGGCGCTGTTGGCCGTGCAGGGCGGTTAGACATCTCGATATTCGGCTGGGGCGCAGTGGGCTTCTCGATCGGCACGACCGCATCTTATGGAGTCTCGGCGCGCCTGTGGATAACTCGGGATCGCGGTGGCGACGCCGTTACGCTCGGCCTGTGCGTTTCCTTCATCCCTTGGCAGTCTGCTTTATGGGTGCAGCCTTGCTGCTGCCTGAGCTCGCTGTGGCTGCAGACGATCCCGCCAGCGCGTCGAATGCGGGGGCGCTGAGCGTTGTGGAGGCTTTGGGGGCGCTTGAGTCCTTGCCTGCGGACTCCCCGGCGCCGGAGTCCTGGGATGGGAATGGCAGCCGCAAAGGCTGGTTTGGCGAGTCCTGGATGGATATCGATGGCAATGGCTGTGACACCCGCAATGACATTTTGGGGCGTGACTTGCTTGAGGCGGACTACTCTCGCGCGGAGGGTCTGCAGAGTCGGGAGGAAGGCCGCGGTCAAGGCGCTTTTGTGTGTCGTGATGCCACGGTTTGGACCGGTCGTCTCCACGATCCGTACACCGGCGCTGTGGTGGATTACCAGAGGGGTGAGGGCTCCTCCCCCGCGGTTCAGATCGATCATGTGGTGCCGCTGAACTACCTCTACGCGCACGGCGCCTGGCAGTGGGATGAGCGACGTCGCCTACTGGTGGCCAATGATCCCCTGAACTTGCTGGCTGTTGCTGGGCAGGCCAATCAGGACAAGGGCAACTGTGGCCCTGCCACTTGCCCCTCTGGTACCACGGCGAATGGTTCGTGGCGCACCGAGTCTGGTCGCGGCTGGTGGCCTCCGCGTCAGGAGTTTCGCTGCGAGTACGCCGCTCGCTTCGTCTCCGTGGCTTCGGCATACCAGTTGGGCCTGCCGGCAGCCGACCGCAATGCCCTGCAGCAGGTTCTGGCAGATTGTGTGGCTGGCGGCGATGGCACCAGCGCTTCCAAGGCCACCCGGACGGTTAGCCAAAGCGCCCACCGGCTGTGGAACGACCCGATGCTCTTGGGGATGCTCCTGGCAGGCCTGGCGTTACTTGGCATCGGCCTTTTGCTCTGGCCCCGACGGCGTCGCTATGGACGCCTGGGCGCCTAGTATCAGCTTGTGGCAGCAGCTTTGAACAAAGATGGCGTGGCGGGCAGTGGGCTTACTTCGGCACGTGTGGATGTTTGGCTGTGGAGCGTGCGGCAGCTGAAGTCGCGTTCGGCGGCAACTGCGGCTTGCAAGGCTGGGCATGTACGGATTAACGGAGAGACCGCCAAACCCGCACAGCACGTGAGTGTGGGAGACGAGGTACGCCTGCGAGTAGATGGCTTTGACCGGTTTCTACGGGTGGAGGGCATTTTGGTGAAGCGCGTGGGCGCGCCGTTGGCTCAGCGTTGCTATACGGACTTCTCCCCTCCCCGACCGTCCCCTTTGGAGGCTCCGGCAGCGATCATTCGCGCGCGTGGCGCTGGTCGTCCGACCAAGAAGGAGAGGCGCCAGCTGGATGCGCTAATGGGTGGTGGCAGGCATCAGGATGTTTCCGCGCTGTGGGATGAGGACTGAGGGCTTGCTGTTCTTCAGGGCCTGCTGATGCTGAGGCCGCTGACCCGCGTGGGAGATCACATCCGGGGAATTGTCACGCTGTCCAATTTCGAGTCGAGAGCTTGGCCTACCGCGGGTAGCGTTACGAACATGGAATCGTGCTTGATCGTTATTTGCGGGTTGCCAGCCACAGGCAAGACGACGGTAGCTCGGCTGCTAGTTGAGGACCTCAAAGCGGCATATCTGCGCGTAGACACGATCGAGACGGCGATCGCCCGCGCCCAGCACCGGCGCACTCTACTGACTGGTGGCGAGGGCTATGAGGTGGCTTATCACTTAGCTGCTGACCAACTGCGCCTAGGCTTGGATGTGGTGGCAGAGTGCGTCAACCCCCTCCAGCTGACCCGCGAGGCTTGGCTGGAGGTAGCGCGCCGCTGTGACTCCAAGCTGCTGGAGGTTGAGCTTGTCTGTTCGGACCCGCAGGAGCACCGGCAACGCTTAGAGAGCCGCACGCTCGACGTCGTCGGTATGCGCAATCCCACCTGGCAGGAAGTGCAGGACCGGGATTACGAGCCTTGGCGCCGTAAGCACATCCAATTGGACACTGCCAAGCTCCGGCCAGCCGAGTCTGCGGAGCGAATCATCACGCATATGAGCCGCCTCGGGGTCTTCTGAGCATTCCTTACGGTCCGCTCGCGACCGCCCCCTGCGTTGATCGCTAGGAGTGACGCTTCTGGCACGGCGTAAACCTACCTAGGCAAAGCGACCGCAAGTAGGTCTTGGAAGGCGCATGCTAGTAACCATGCTGGTTGAAGTGCAGCTTGGTGACATCACCACGCAAGCGGTAGAGGCCATAGTCAATGCCGCCAATTCTGGCCTGTTGGGCGGCGGAGGGGTGGATGGTGCGATCCATCGGGCTGCCGGAGCAGAGTTGCTCCACGCCTGCCAGGAGCTTAGGCGCACCCGACTTCCTGGTGGCCTAGCGGTCGGCCAGGCAATCGCTACTCCTGGCTTTGACTTGCCTGCAAAGTGGGTGATCCATACCGTCGGGCCGAACCGCCATGCCGGTCAAACCGATCCAGCCCTGCTGCGAGCAGCTTTTCTGAACTCTTTGTGGTGTGCTGCAGAGCTCGGCTGCCACAGTGTTGCGCTTCCTGCAGTCTCTGCTGGCGTCTATGGCTGGGATGCCGACGCCGTCGCACATCAGGCCATGGCGGCCGTCCAGGAGATCGCGCAGGCTGTCGGCGCTGAGGGTGCGAGCCTTGAATTGGTGCGTTTTGTGCTGTTCAACCAAGTTCTGCTGACGGCCTTCGCGGAAGCTCAACGGCAGCTACTTCCCGTATCCAGGTTCAAACCAAACTAGTGAAATCAGGGTGACGACGTCGCGAAGTTCGGTTATTATTGTTCATGAAGAGTTCGCCAGCGATCCGAAAGGTTTACTAATGGAAATCATTGACAACGGCCCTAAGCCCAATGCCTTTGACATCGAGACGGCTACCACCACCAACGACACCTACCGCACCGTCGCCTGGACCGGCCGCTACCTGCAGGTCACACTCATGTCCATCCCCGTAGGCGAATCCATTGGCTTGGAAGTCCACCCCGAGACTGACCAATTCCTGCGCATTGACGCCGGAAAAGGCCGCTGCGTGATGGGGCCCGCCGAAGACCAGCTGACCTTCGAGCAGGAGGTCGAGGATGGCTGGTCTATCCAGGTTCCAGCCGGCTCCTGGCACGATGTGATCAACACTGGTGACGAGCCGCTGCGGCTCTACACCGTCTACGCTCCTGTGCACCACGCCCAGGGCATCGTGCAGGCTACCGCAGAGCTGGCCGAGGCCGATGAGGAGGCGGGCCGCGATGAGCCGCCCACCTGGACCGTCCAGCCTGAGGGCGCCGCACACTGAACCACGCTGCCGATTTGCCTAACGGGGCCCTGAGACGCGCTAGCCGCAGCTCAGGGCCCCTACCAATTTCCCGCAGGCTAGATTCCTTGCGGACTTTGCGGACCGTCGGACACTCAGCACAGTTTGTGTTGCAAGACGGAGGTTTCATAGGAGTCACGGTTAGCCTGGCCGCATGATGTCCCTGTCCTTAAACCTCCAACTGGTTGTCACCACGGCACCAGCCACTTCCTTCTGCCGCGCTGGTGGTGAGGCATGACCCAGCAAGAGCAGACTGTCCCGGCCGAGCCCACCGCCAAAGCGGCCCAGTTGCAGAAGGCCAGCGCCTGGTCCAAGCAGGCAGCCAAGGCCACTCGCACCGCCTGGTCTGAAGCGGCGCAGCGCGCGGGTGAAGAGATTGGTCCGGCGTGGAAGCGGCGTCCGCGGCTTTCGCCATTGGGCCGTTCCGTCGCCGCCTGGCTGGTGGTAGCCGCTTTGGTTTTCACCGCACTCGGCTGGTTCTGGGGGGACCCGCAGCGGAGCTTCTTTAGTCGGCTGCTTTCATCCTGGAGCGTGACCTCATTTAGCGGTGCAGCCCCCGGGGTGCGGGTCCTGGCGGCTTTGCTGGCCGTTTTGACCATGTGCGCCGTGTCGCTAGTGGTCATCACTTTCCGGGACCGCGCGGCTGCGGAGCGGCGTGAGGCTGATGCGCGTCTGAGTTCTCTGGTGGAGCAGCTCGGATCGACCTCGCCGCAGGTGCGGATTGCGGCTGTGTACGGTCTGGCTGAGGTGGCGGACACGCGCGGTGGCGCCACTCGGCAGCGTGTGGTGGATCTGTTGTGTGGATACCTGCGTACTGAACGCGGTTCTTGGCAGGAGGTTCCGGCAGCCCCCGGTTCACGGCGGGCGCGCCCTTCGCGCCGCTTCGTCTCTGAAGACACCGCAGTGGAGTCCACGGTTCTTCACGTGCTGGCGCAGCACTTTAGCAAGGCTCGTGAGAAGGCGAGCGAGGGCTCAGATGTGCCTCAGGAGCTTGAGGACAGCCGTTTGTGGTGCGACTGCAAGCTGGATCTGCACGGGGCCGTGCTCAGCAGCGTGGTGCCTTTCCGCGGAGTGACTTTTCTGGCCCCAGTTGACCTGAGTGGGGCGGTGTTCAATGCGAAGATTGACTTCGCTGAGGCGCATTTCGAGGAGAAGGCAGATTTTCAGGAGGCCGTGTTCAAGGCGCCTGCTGTCTTCCGAGGCGCGACCTTTGGCCGTCTGGCGGACTTCTCCGCGGCAGCTTTCGCCGATGAAACTGTCTTTTCTGCTGCGACCTTTAGTTGGTTCGCCAGTTTCAAGGATGCGACTTTCCTTGACTCGGTAGCTTTCCAGCAGAGCTTCTTGCGCAACTCGGATGGCTTCACCGGAGCGGTCTTTAACCACGCACTGCGCAATGAGGGCCGAGTGCGTTTTGCACTGCGGGATTCCAACCAGTTCCAGGACCCCACCGGCCTGCCTTTCGGCTCCCGCTGGGCGCGCTTCGAACGCAGCGGTCGGCCGGTGGCTGCCCCGCCTGCTGGAGGCACTTTGGACTACGACAGCACTGCTGACGCCGCTGACTGATCTGGCGGACATGTGGGGGTAGATTCCCCTTATGGTGCCATCATGAACAGCCTCGGGCTTAGCAGACTGGACCTTGCCACTCTCGGTCTAGGACTGTGCTACTTCGCCAACGACATTGAAGAACTCCTGACTATGCGGTCCTCGACGGCGAAGGTCGTGCAGCGCCTGCCTGAGTGGCTTCCACTCCCCCTCTCGCTCCGTGAACAGGGTGTAAACCAGGCGCATATCAACTTGGCCGTAGGTCTGATTGGTATGCACTGGGTAGGCGCCTCGTTAGCTGGGTTTCGTAGTGGCGGTCGATCAGTTTGGTTTCAGAATGCAGCTGCCGCTTGGAGTCTGCATGGCTTTGCCCACATCGGCTCCAGTTTGATGATGCGCGGCTACACCTCAGGTGTGGCGACGGCACCGCTGGTTCTCGGTTACGGTGTTTTCGCATTTCATGAGCTGCGTGTGGCGGGCGTGCCCAAGCAGGTGACGCCCAGCGGTGTAGCAGTGTCGGGAGTGGCACTGTTGGCAGCGCATTCGGGCGCTGCTCTGTTACTACACACTTGGCGCCATTTGAGTTGCTCTAGGTGACAGCACCACTGGTTGTGGCTTGTATCTGTCACGATGTGAGCATGTGGACTGAAGGCATGGAACACAACGGTGAAGGCCTGCTGCGAATTGGTCTGTTCTCCAGACTGACGGCTATAAGCATCAGAATGCTGCGCTACTACCAGGAGCAGCAGGTCCTGGAACCAGCCATGATCGACCCGTTCACGGGGCGCCGCTTCTACGCCCCAGAGCAGCTGACTGACGCTCATTGGATCGTGCGTCTGCGCGATACGGGACTGCCAGTCAGTGAGATCGGAGAGGTCATGGCCCACCGTGGTGATCCTGAGCGCCTCCACGCCATCATGTCTCATCACGGCGAGCGACTATCGGTCGAGCGTGCCCGGTTGGAGGAGATGAGCGCGGCGTTCGATCGCATGAATGCCTTCCTTCAGGAGTCCACTATGGAAATCAACGTCCGCCAGATCCGTATGCCCGCGATGACCGTCGCTGCTTTGCGTCGCGTTCTCCCGTCTTACAACGATGAGGGCCAGTTGTGGCAAGAGCTAGGCCCGCTTATGGCCCAATGCTCCGCCTCCATGTCCGAAGATGGCATTGGTGGCGCAACCTTCCACGACCCGGAGTACCGCGACTCTGACGTCGAGGTGGAGGTGTGGTTGCAAGTTGCCGAGCCTTTTGCTCCCGTAGCTCCCCTTGAATGCTATGAGGTGCCTGCTTGCGACAATGTGGTTGCTACTCTGCGGGGCAGCTATGAGGGGATGCCTGAGGTTACCGCCGCTCTTGGTACTTACCTCGCCGCTCACGAACTGCGCACTGGCCCCATGTTCAATATCTACCGCGTTGGGCCCGCTCAGAACCCCGATCCTGCCAGCTGGGTGACCGATGTCTGTTTCCCCATCATCGGAGAGTGACATGCCTTGGCGAACGGCCCGGTTCTGATTCCGGTGCTGGCCTCCTTCTAGGAGCCACGCACGAAGTGATGTTCTTTTGGTCGGGCTGGCGGGATTTGAACCCACGACCCCTTGACCCCCAGTCAAGTGCGCTACCAAACTGCGCCACAGCCCGTTGCCTCGCGGAGCAGGTCCGCTCGGAACGAGTAGAACCTTAGCCCACCGTCCCGCCTGGACTGAAATCGTCCGCTCGTGACCCCTGTCACCGGGGCGTTGACTGGCTGCTGTGCTGTAGACAAAGCCAGTCAGCGCCCCGGCGTCGCGCTTACTTGCGCAGGGCGCGGTAGCGGCGGATGAGCTGCTGGGTCGAGGAGTCCTGGGCCTCCAGGGCCGCCTCGTCGCCCTGCACGGCCGGGGCGATCTCCAGGGCGAGCTTCTTGCCCAGCTCGACACCCCACTGGTCGAAGGAGTCGATGCCCCACACGATGCCCTGGGTGAAGGTGATGTGCTCGTACAGGGCGATGAGCTGGCCCACCACCGAGGGGGTGAGCGCCGGGGCCAGGATCGACGTCGTCGGCCTGTTACCGGCGAAGACACGGGCGGGGACGATCTCCTCGGGTGTGCCCTCGGCACGCACCTCCTCGACGGTCTTGCCGAAGGCGAGCGCCGCCGTCTGGGCGAGGTAGTTGGACAGGAACAGCTCGTGCACGTCCACCTCACCGTCCTTGACCGGGTGCTGCGGGTTGGCCACGGCGATGAAGTCCGCGGGGATGAGCTGGGTGCCCTGGTGGATGAGCTGGTAGAAGGCGTGCTGGCCGTTGGTGCCGGGCTCGCCCCAGAAGACCTCGCCGGTCTCGGTGGTCACGGGGGTGCCGTCCCAGCGCACGCTCTTGCCGTTGGACTCCATGGTCAACTGCTGCAGGTAGGCCGGGAAGCGGTGCAGGTACTGCGCGTAGGGCAGGACGGCGTGGGTGGCGGCCCTGAAGAAGTTGACGTACCAGACGTTGAGCAACCCCATGAGCATGGGGACGTTCTCGGAGGGGGCCTTGGTTGCGAAGTGCTCGTCGACGGCGTGGAAGCCGGCGAGGAAGTCGCGGAAGCTTTCCGGGCCGATGGCGACGGCGAGGACGGTGCCGACGGCGGAGCCCACGGAGTAGCGCCCGCCCACCCAGCTCCAGAAGCCGAAGGCGTTGGCCGGGTCGATGCCGAACTCGGCAACCTTGTCCAGGGCGGTGGACACCGCGACGAAGTGCTTGGCGATGGCCCCCTCGGTGCTGACACCCTTGGCCTTGAGCGCAGCAAGGAACCAGTCGCGGGCCATGCGCGCGTTGGTCAGCGTCTCCAGCGTCGTGAAGGTCTTGGAGGCGATGATGAACAGCGTGGTCTCGGGGTCGAGGTCCTTGACCTTCTCGGCGCAGTCGGCGGGGTCGATGTTGGAGATGAAGCGGCACTCCAGGCCGTCCTGGACGTAGGGCCTCAGGGCCTCGTAGACCATGACGGGGCCGAGGTCGCTGCCGCCGATGCCGATGTTGACGACCGTCTCGATGCGCTTGCCGGTCACGCCGGTCCACTCGCCCGAGCGCACCCGCTCGGCGAAGGCGTAGACCTGGTTGAGGGTCTCGTGGACGTCTTTAATGACGTCCTGCCCGTCCACGGTCAGGACGTCATCTTCACGACGACGTAGCGCGGTGTGGAGGACGGCGCGGTCCTCAGTGATATTGATGTGCTCACCGGCGTACATGGCGTCTCGGCGGCCTGGTACGTCCACTTCTTGCGCCAGCTTGACAAGGGCGTCGCGGATATCGTCGGTGAGGAAGCTCTTGGAGAGGTCGACGAAGAGGTCCCCCATCTCGTAGGAGAAGCGCGCGGCGCGGCCGGGGTCGGTGGCGAACCAGGCGCGCAGGTCAGGGTTAAAGGACTCGTGTAGCTTGGTGAGGGTGTTCCAGGCTTCGGTCTCGGTGGCGTCAACAGGCTTGATCATGCGGCCAGTGTAGGCGGGCTAGTGCGGTCAGGGGTGGGCCGTTAGTAGCGGCAATTAAGTGTCTGTGGAGGGGTTCCGTTGAGAAGGTTTACGGTGAGCGCTGAGCGTGGCAGAGGTAACTGGTGGGTGCTGGAGGTGCCGGAGCTCGGGGCTGTCTCCCAGGTCAAGCAGCTGGAAGAGGCGCAGGATGAAATGCTCGAGACCGTCGCCTACCTAACTGGACTAGACCCCGCCGAGGTGGAACTACAGCTGGTTACTTCCAACGAAGAACAAGGGGCTTTAAGGAGTCAAAAGGCAAGCTCTCCTACGCCATGAGCGCTAGATTACTGCTTGTCTCGGAGAAGAAGCAGGTTGGGCTGTCTGCGCGACGGAGACTCTGCTCCATAGCAGGTTGCTATTAGCGGCAAACATGGTGGAAGGAGCCAATATGGCGAAGGGCAAACCTCGTGTGGAGCTGCTCCGCTTTGGAAACTGGCCGTTGTTCCGAGTAATTCTCCTATGGGTTGTCTTGGCACTCATAGTGTTCACGCTGCTGGGATGGCTTTGGGGTAAGGGTGTTTTTTGGACCTGGGACCGCTTCCTGACAAACTGGCGGAATGCCGGAAAGGACGTGACCGGCTTAGACGTCATCAAGGTGTCACTGACGACCATTGGTGGAATCGGCGGCACCGGCTACCTAGTAATCAAATACCGTGAGCGGGCTAGCGCCGAGAGTGTCGCCGCAGAGCAAAGGCTACACAATGCTGTAGGACATTTGGGAGGAGAGTCTCCCCAGATTCGGATTGCAGGAGTTTATTCTCTTGCGTACGTTGCGGACACTTTTAAGGGTGACTACCGTCAGCGCGTCGTCAATATCTTATGCGGATACTTGCGGACAAAGCGTGGCACATGGGAAAGCGTCACAGACGCGAATGCTAGCGCAAGCGAGCCTGCCACAAAGAAAGTCTACGTGAGTCATGACGGAGCAGTTGAGTCCACCGTGATAGAGGTTCTTGGCAAACATCTCCGCAAGCACCGCAAGTCCTCAGCCATCGAACAAGCCGTCCGTGACGACCAACTGTGGTGTGACTGCACCATAGACCTTCACGGCGCCATCATTACCGAATTGGCCAACTTCGAGTGTGTGACCTTCACTGCCAATGTCAGCTTCAAGGGTGCCACCTTCACCACCGACGCCAGCTTCAAGGATGCCACCTTCATTGGTACCACTTCCTTCGAACGCACAATCTTTACCTCCCCTGCATCCTTCGAGTGTGCCACCTTCACCACCGACGCCAACTTCGAGTGTGTGACCTTCACTGCCAATGTCAGCTTCAAGGGTGCCACCTTCACCACCGACGCCAGCTTCAAGGATGCCACCTTCATTGGTACCACTTCCTTCGAACGCACAATCTTTACCTCCCCTGCATCCTTCGAGTGTGCCACCTTCACCACCGACGCCAACTTCATGGACGCAACCTTTAACGAGAAGCATCGCGAGGATATTCTTTTTCCGCCAAGGCTGCGGCTCGACAATGCAACTCATTTACCGTTAGGAGCGAGGTGGGCACGTTTCGACGATAAAGGTAATATCATTAAGTGGATCTTCCCAGTGGGCTTCTCCGCAAGTTGAGGACACGTCCCGCTTACGCGGCTTGATCCTTGATTGATACGTCAGCTTGTTGCTTGTGTTGTTCGAACTCGACTGGCGACTGGTACCCGAGCGAGGAATGCAACCGACGCCGGTTGTAGACCACCTCGATCCAGCGATCAACCCCGGTCCGGGCCTCGGTACGAGTTGCCCAGCCACGCTTGACCCGGTCGCCAATGTAGTGGGCAGACGTGCCGCTGATCGTGGTCACCGGAGTGAACATCCTCAGCAAGATCCCTTCTAGGCCCTACCTAGAGGCCTGCCATGCCCACCGCCCAGTCCACCTAACCGAATAACGCAGTCGACCTCACCGATTGCGGCGCTCGCGCTTCTCGCGCACGCGCACGCCGATCTGAATCGGTGTACCCACAAAACCAAAGTCCTCACGCAAGCGCCGCTCAATGAAACGCCGATAGCCCGGGTCCAGGAAGCCAGTCGTGAAAATAATGATCCTCGGCGGGGCCGCCTGCACCTGCGTAGCAAACAGAATCCGCGGCTGCTTCCCGCCACGCAGCGGATGCGGCGTCGCCGCCTGCAACTCCCCCAGGAAAGCATTGAGTTTGCCCGTAGGAATACGCGTCTCCCATCCCTCCAGCGCCGCATCCAAGGCCCGCACCAGACGATTCGTATGCCAGCCAGTCAAAGCCGAAAGGTTAATGTGCGGAGCCCAAGAAACATGCGCCAAATCATGCTCAGTCTCCCAACCCAGCAGCTTCTGCCGCTCCTCATCCACCAAGTCCCACTTGTTATTCACCAGGACCAGCGCCCGCCCCGCATCCACCGCCTGCTGAATCACGCGCACATCCTGCTCACTGACCGGCTCCGAGGCATCCAGCAACACCACCGCCACCTCAGCCTTCTCAATGGCACCCTGAGTGCGCAGCACCGCGTAATAGTCGGCGCCCCTCGACTGCCTCACCCGACGGCGAATCCCCGCAGTATCCACAAAGACCCACTGGCGGCCATCCAGTTCCAGCACCTCATCCACCGGGTCACGAGTCGTGCCCGCCAGTTCATTAACCACCACACGCTGTGAACCCGCCAAAGAGTTCAGCAAAGAAGACTTGCCCACATTCGGCCGCCCCACCAGCGCCACCCGGCGCAAATCACCATCAGGGGCCGGCGGCGCCACCCGGGAGACCTCCGGCAGCACCTGCAAACAAGCATCCAGCACATCGCCACTACCCCGCCCATGCAAAGCCGAGACCGGGAAAGGCTCCCCCAAGCCCAGATTCCACAAGCTAGCGGCGTCGCCCTCCTGGGCCGGAGAATCCACCTTATTCGCAGCCAACACCACCGGCTTACCGGAGCGCCGCAACATCCGCACCACCTGAGCATCTGTCTCAGTGATGCCCACCTGGGCGTCCACCACCAGCAGCACGGCATCAGCCATCTCCACAGCCACCTCAGCTTGAGTGGCGACGGCGGCATCCAAGCCCTCAACGTCAACCTCCCAGCCGCCCGTGTCCACAATCGTGAAACGACGCCCCGACCACTCCGCCGGATAAGACACCCGGTCGCGAGTAACACCCGGAGTGTCCTGCACTACGGCCTCGCGGCGGCCCAGCACACGGTTCACCAGCGTGGACTTGCCAACATTCGGGCGCCCCACCACGGCTAGCACCGGCAAACCCGCCTCCACGTGCGGAGCCAAGGGCACATCCTCATTGGACTCCAGGAGTGCCAGGTCCTCCTCATCCAGCTCGTAATCCTCCAGGCCTACGCGCATCGCCTGGACCTGCAACTCCTGCTCCGCATCCAGCTCAGCAGCAGCGCTGACAGCCTCCTCCACTAGGCCCAGCACCTGCGCAACGGTCTCCTCCAACGTCATATCTGAGGAGTCCACCAAGGTCACGCCTTCAGGGGCGGTAAGAAACTGGGAGACGGTGGCATCGTCGCAATCACGGCGCACCACCTGATCCCGCAGCGCCGCCGCGTCCACGCTCTTACCCGCCGCCTCCAGATCACCGGCGCGCCGAGCCAGCCGGGCCTCCTCAGAAGCGGTAACCAGCAGGCGCACGTCGGCATCGGGAGCAATCACCGTGGTGATATCCCGCCCTTCAGCGACGATGCCCGCACCTCCGGCAAAGCTGCCGGTCAGCCCCAAGGCCTCGCGCTGGATGATCTCGCGCTGCAAACGAGCCAACTCAGCACGTACATCCAAGTTGGTGGCCACTTTAGAAACCACGGTGGAAATATGCGGGTCGCGGATGGCCTGGTTGATGTCCTGGCCGTCGCAGGTGACACCCGGAGCCTGCGGATCCAAGCCCATTTCTAGCGGCATGGTAAAGACCGCGCGGGTGACAGCAGCGGCGTCAGTCAAATCAACGCCAGAGTGCTCGCACCACCAAGCGGCGGCCCGATACATGGCGCCAGTGTCCAAATAGGCCAATCCCAGAGCGTGGGCAACACGTTTAGAGACGGTGGACTTGCCCGATCCGCTCGGTCCGTCGATGGCGACGACAATTCCCATGGCAGCCTCCTGCTCAGCGCCCGGTCCGGGGCGTGGTGACGATCTGCGCCCAAGCCTGCCACGCGCCCCGGGACCTGGCCCTGCGCACCGCCCATGAGATCGTGCACGCTCGGCCCGCCACCGCGACCCGCCCTGCTCAGGCCGTGGGCTCCGCCAGCTGCTCCTCGTAGGACCACCACACGGGCATGTCGACGCCCAGGCGCCGGCCGGACTCGGCCACGTCGCGCAGGCCCGTACGCCACTCGGGCAGGCCGTGGGCCATGTGTCCGAGCACCATGCGGCGCGTGGGCTCCTGCCCGAGCATGCGCCCCAGGCCTGCGGCGACGAGTCCGGTCGGCAGGGCCAGGGCCGGTGCCGGCATGATCCGCCCGGTGCGAATGCCCCGGGCCCGGCACACGGCCAGCCCCTCGCGCAGCGCCAGCACCATGCGGCGCAGCGCCCGCCGGTCCTCGACGAGCGCGTCGTAGCCTCCGGCCTCGGCCAGCGCACCGGGGGTCACGGACTGCTGGAGGTAGTGGACGGCGAGCCACCCGGGCAGGTCGCCGTGCCGCGTGACCCGCAGCCCGGCACGTGTGAGGAGGGTGCCGACGGCGTCCGCCTCCGCCCGTCGCCGGCCCTCGCCGCGCTCGAGCACGGTTCCGTGCGGGAACAGGGTGGCGTCCACCGCGCCCGGCGACCGACCACCGCCGACCTGCCCCGGGAAGCCCAAGAGATAGTCGCTGCGCCGCAGGACGCCGTCGAGCTGGCCGGTGATGTCCCAGTGGTTGAGCATGAACAGGATCGGGGCGTGCCCGGCGAGCCGGCGCAACGTGGGCAGCACGTGGGACAGGTGGGTCCGGTCGACGCTCACCAGCACCAGGTCCGGCCCGTGTCCCTCGTCCGGGGGCACCGTGAGGACCTTCGGGCGCCAGGTGGCGGTGCGGCACCGCTGGCCCGCGGGGTCGCGCAGCGTCACCCGCACGCCCCGGGAGAGTTCCTCGGCGCGCTCGGGGCGCGCCAGCACGGCGACGTCGGTGACCCGGCTGAGCAGCAGGCCGTAGCTTGATCCGATGACGCCGGAGCCCAGGAGAAGGACACGCACGGCTCAGCCCACCACCACGACGCGCCAGCCGCGGGAGTCCAGCGCCTCCTCCAGTGCCTGGGCGGCGCTGGGCACGACCGAGAGCATGGCGACGCCGGCGCTCTGCCCGGCCGAGTGCTCCATGGAGAAGTCCTCGATGTTGATGCCGGCCTCGCCGACGTCGGAGAACAGGCGGCCCAGCGAGCCGGCGACGTCCGGCACGAGCACCTGGACCTCGGTGTAGCGGCGCGGCGCTCCGCCGTGCTTGCCGGGGATGCGTGAGCGGCCCGCGTTGCCCCGGCCCATGACGTCCATGACGGCCCCGACGGCGCCCGGTGGGATGGTCTCGACACCCCCGTGGGCGGCGTACTGCTCGGAGGCGGGGTCCAGCGCCGCCTGCTCGATGCCGCCGATGAGCGCGTCGAGATCGGCGCGCACCTGGCGCAGCAGCCCCGCCACGGGACCGGCGTTGCCCACGAGGATCGCGGCCCACAGGCGCGGGTCGGAGGCCGCGATGCGGGTCGTGTCGCGCAGCCCCTGCCCGGCCAGGGCGAGGGCGCTCTCGGGCAGGTCCTCCAGGCGCGCGGCCAGCAGGGAGGACATGAGCTGGGGCACGTGGCTGACGGCGGCGACCGCGGCGTCGTGCTCCGCTGAGCCCATGCGGATCGGGGTGGCGCCGACGTCCACGGCGAGGTTGCGCACGGCGAGCTCGGCGGCCGGGTCGGCGCCGTCGGCGACGATGACCCACGGGCGTCCGACGAACAGGTCGGAGTCGGCGGCGGCGGCGCCGGAGCGCTCACGCCCCGCCATGGGGTGGGAGCCGACGTAGCGGCGCGCGTGCTCGCCGGCGTGGGCCAGGACCTCGGCGCGCACCCGGTCCTTGACGCTGGCGACGTCGGTGACGACGGCCTCGGGATGGGCCTCGAGCTCGCGCAGGACGACGGCGGCTGCCACGTCCGGCGGGGTGGCGACGACGACGAGGCGCGGCTGCTGGCTGGAGGCCTCGCGGACCCGCCCGGCGCCCATGTCGCGGGCGAGGGCCAGGGAGGTCGGTGAGGTGTCGCCCAGCTGGACCTCGATGCCGGCGGCGGAGAGCGCCAGGGCGAGGGAGGTGCCGAGCAACCCGGTGCCGACGACGAGCACCGGCCCGGTGGTCGAGACAACGGCGTGCGGGTTGGTCCGCTGGGGGCGGCTGTGCTCACAGTCCGACCTCCCGCTGCAGGGCGGCGACCTCGTCGCCGGTCAGCCGTCGCATCTGCCCGGGACGCAGTGAGCCGACGGTCAGCGGCCCCAGCCGGGTGCGGGCCAGGCGCGTGACGGGGTGCCCGACGGCGTCGAGCATGCGGCGCACGATGCGGTTGCGCCCCGAGTGCAGGGTGATCTCGACGATGGAGCCGGCGGGCCCGGAGTCCTTGACGACGACGCGGTCCGCCTGGGCGGGCCCGTCCTCGAGCTCGATACCCCGCTTGAGCTTGCGCGGGACCCAGTGCTCGACCTGGCCCTCGACGATGGCGACGTAGGTCTTGGCGATCTCGTAGCGGGG
>NZ_UAPQ01000008.1 GCF_900444995.1 Actinomyces bovis | reverse complement strand
TGCTGCTTGTCGTCGCGGTCTCGCCAACTGCGACGCTGACCATCGCGTTGCTGGTAACCGCCATGCTGCTTGTCGTCACGGCTCCTGCGGGGGCCTCCCGAATTGGAGCGATTGCCGAAGCCATGGCGGTCGTTGCCGCGGCGAGGGCCGGAGTGGTCGTTGCGCCGTTGGTAAGGCATTCTCTGTTCCTCTTCGTGACGTCATCGCTCGGGCGTGCAGCGCGGGCTACCTTCCGCCAGACTACCGGCCTTCGCTGTGTTGTTGTGGTTTGGTGTGGTTATGTGGGGAGGCCCCCAACCTGTGGTTGGGGGCCTCGACCCTGGGTGTGTGCTCGGCGGTGTCCTACTCTCCCACACCCTGGCGGGTGCAGTACCATTGGCGCTGGGAGTCTTAGCTTCCGGGTTCGGAATGGGTCCGGGCGTTGCCTTCCCGCTGTGACCACCGAGACGTTTATGTGGGGCCCAGTGCGTGTGTTGGGCCGTATTGTGTGTTGTGTTTTGTGTTGTGTGTTTGGTGTGTGGGTTGGTGGTGGACCGTATAGTGGACGCTTGCGTGTTTGGTTCTTGTTCCCCACCTATGTGGTGGGGGGGTGTTGTTTGTGTTTGGCCTATTAGTACCGGTCAGCTTCAACCCTTACGGGTTTTGTACTTCCGGCCTATCTACCCAGTGGTCTGCTGGGGGCCTTCCACCCCACGAGGGGGTGTGGATACCTTATCTTGAAGCTGGTTTCCCGCTTAGATGCTTTCAGCGGTTATCCTTGCCGAACGTAGCTAACCAGCCGTGCCCCGGGCGGGACAACTGGCACACCAGAGGTTCGTCCGTCCCGGTCCTCTCGTACTAGGGACAGGTCTTCTCAAGTATCCTGCGCGCGCAGAGGATAGGGACCGAACTGTCTCACGACGTTCTAAACCCAGCTCGCGTACCGCTTTAATGGGCGAACAGCCCAACCCTTGGGACCTGCTCCAGCCCCAGGATGCGACGAGCCGACATCGAGGTGCCAAACCATGCCGTCGATATGGACTCTTGGGCAGGATCAGCCTGTTATCCCCGGGGTACCTTTTATCCGTTGAGCGACGACCCACCCACTCGGGATCGCCGGATCACTAGTTCCTGCTTTCGCACCTGCTTGACCTGTCGGTCTCGCAGTCAAGCTCCCTTGTGCACTTGCACTCAACACCTGGTTGCCGACCAGGCTGAGGGAACCTTTGAGCGCCTCCGTTACTTTTTAGGAGGCAACCGCCCCAGTTAAACTACCCACCAGGCACTGTCCCTAACCCGGATCACGGGCCGAGGTTCAGGCGCACGCTATGGCCAGAGTGGTATTTCAACGATGACTCCACAATCACTGGCGTGACTGCTTCACGGTCTCCCACCTATCCTGCACAAGCCACAGCGGGCGCCAATACCAAGCTATAGTAAAGGTCCCGGGGTCTTTCCGTCCTTCTGCGCGTAACGAGCATCTTTACTCGTAATGCAATTTCGCCGAGTTCATGGTGGAGACAGTAGAGAAGTCGTTACGCCATTCGTGCAGGTCGGAACTTACCCGACAAGGAATTTCGCTACCTTAGGATGGTTATAGTTACCACCGCCGTTTACTGGGGCTTAAATTCACCGCTTCACCCCCAATGGGGGTTGACAGCTCCTCTTAACCTTCCAGCACCGGGCAGGCGTCAGTCCGTATACATCGCCTTGCGGCTTCGCACGGACCTGTGTTTTTAGTAAACAGTCGCTTCTCCCTGGTCTCTGCGGCCCTCACCCCTAGCCCGCGTGGGGCTTCAAGGCTCGGGCCCCCCTTCTCCCGAAGTTACGGGGGCATTTTGCCGAGTTCCTTCACCATGATTATCTCGTGCGCCTAGGCATACTCTGCCCGACCACCTGTGTCGGTTTAGGGTACGGGCGGCTGGCACCATCGGCGTCGAGGCTTTTCTAGGCACCACAGGATCACCCTGATATCCCCCACTGAAAAGCAGGGCCACCATCACGCCTCACCCCCGTCATCGAAGACAGCCCCCCGGATTTACCTGGAGGACGGGCCGCGCGCTTGAACAGTCCAAGCCATTAGGACCGCCGGGCTACCACTGTGCGTCACCCCTGTTAAACGCTTGCCTACCTGCACGGAGGATCCCCAGACCCAAACCCACCACACCACAAGTGTCCCCCGAAAGACACCAGGGCATGACTGTGAGCCCAGGCGTGGGTTAGCACCCGCGCGTCAGCATGGGCGGTGCTTCGCCGGTACGGGAATATCAACCCGTTGCCCATCGACTACGCCTGTCGGCCTCGCCTTAGGACCCGACTCACCCAGGGCGGACTAGCCTAGCCCTGGAACCCTTGGTCATTCGGCGCTAGGGTTTCTCACCCTAGTATCGCTACTCATGCCTGCATTCTCACTCCCACACCATCCACCCCTAGGTCACCCCGAGGCTTCACCCGGTGCAGGACGCTCCCCTACCACCCACCACCCCTGCCAAACCCCTCAAAAATAGGGGGTAAGGAAGAAAAAAATTGTGGTGGGTCCGCGGCTTCGGCGGTGTGCTTGAGCCCCGCTACATTGTCGGCGCACGATCACTTGACCAGTGAGCTATTACGCACTCTTTCAAGGATGGCTGCTTCTAAGCCAACCTCCTGGTTGTCTGCGCGACCGCACATCCTTTCCCACTTAGCACACGCTTAGGGGCCTTAGCCGGCGATCTGGGCTGTTTCCCTCTCGACCACGGAGCTTATCCCCCGCGGTCTCACTGCCCCGCTACAACCCGACGGCATTCGGAGTTTGGTTGACGTCAGTAACCCTGTGGGGCCCATCAGCCACCCAGTAGCTCTACCTCCGCCGGGCAACACGAGACGCTGCACCTAAATGCATTTCGGGGAGAACCAGCTATCACGGAGTTTGATTGGCCTTTCACCCCTACCCACAGCTCATCCCCTCCATTTTCAACTGAAGTGGGTTCGGTCCTCCACACGCTCTTACACGTGCTTCAACCTGGCCATGGGTAGATCACCCCGCTTCGGGTCCAGACCGTGCCACTAAAACGCCCTTTCAGACTCGCTTTCGCTACGACTCCCCCAACACGGGTTAACCTCGCGACACAGCACTGACTCGCAGGCTCATTCTTCAAAAGGCACGCCATCACCCCGAAGGGCCCTGACGGCTTGTAAGCGCCCGGTTTCAGGTACTATTTCACTCCCCTCCCGGGGTACTTTTCACCATTCCCTCACGGTACTAATCCGCTATCGGTCATCAGGAAGTATTCAGGCAACCAAGTGGTCTTGGCAGATTCACACAGGATTCCACGAGCCCCGTGCTACTCGGGAACACACCCACACGGCCCAGACAGTTTAACCTACGGGGCTCTCACCCACTACGGCTCCCCTTCCCAGGAGATTCGGCTACCAACCAGGTTTATCACCGCGCCTACCACCGGCAGATGGCAGAAAAGCATGCCCCACAACCCCACAACCGCAACCCCTGCCGAGTAATCACACGATCATGGTTTAACCATCATCCGCTTTCGCTCGCCACTACTAACGGAATATCTTCTCCTGCGGGTACTGAGATGTTTCACTTCCCCGCGTCACCCCCCACACCCTATGAATTCAAGTGCAGGTGACACGACATAACTCGTGCCGGGTCCCCCCATTCGGACACCCTCGGATCACAGCCCGCTAGCCAGCTCCCCGAGGCTTATCGCAGGCCACCACGTCCTTCATCGGCCCCTGATGCCAAGGCATCCACCGAACGCTCATAAAAACAAACAAAACAAAACACCACCAACAAAACGTTGATGGCAGCAAAGAACAAAGATGCTCGCGTCCACTATACAGTTCACAACCAACCCACCCACACCCCCCAAAACCACCCACCCCCAAAACAAGGGAGGCAGACAACCAAGAAGGAGCCAGGCACCAAACAGGGCGTATTACCCCAGGCCCCGACAGCATGCCACCCCCAACCCAACCCCCACACCAAAAGCACGAGGATCAGGTCAGGGCACCCAAACCAACCAGTATTTAACTAACTGGTATTCGGGTGGTTTTCTATACCAAAAGTTCCGAAAAACACAGCACCCAACCCCATAGCACCAAACCCCCCACCACCCAAAACGGGCAGTAAAAACAAAAAGACAGGCCCAGCCAAGGTCAGGCAAACAATAGTGCTCCTTAGAAAGGAGGTGATCCAGCCGCACCTTCCGGTACGGCTACCTTGTTACGACTTCGTCCCAATCACCAGCCCCACCTTCGACCGCTCCCCATAAGGCCACGGGCTTCGGGTGTTGCCAGCTTTCATGACGTGACGGGCGGTGTGTACAAGGCCCGAGAACGTATTCACCGCAGCGTTGCTGATCTGCGATTACTAGCGACTCCAACTTCACGGTGTCGAGTTGCAGACACCGATCCGAACTGAGACTGGCTTTAAGGGATTCGCTCCGCCTCACGACATCGCAACCCTCTGTACCAGCCATTGTAGCATGCGTGAAGCCCAAGACATAAGGGGCATGATGATTTGACGTCATCCCCACCTTCCTCCGAGTTAACCCCGGCAGTCTCCCGCGAGTCCCCACCACAACGTGCTGGCAACACGGGACAAGGGTTGCGCTCGTTGCGGGACTTAACCCAACATCTCACGACACGAGCTGACGACAACCATGCACCACCTGTGAAGGCGCTCCGAAGAGAAACCACGTCTCCGTGATCAACACCCACATGTCAAGCCTTGGTAAGGTTCTTCGCGTTGCATCGAATTAATCCGCATGCTCCGCCGCTTGTGCGGGCCCCCGTCAATTCCTTTGAGTTTTAGCCTTGCGGCCGTACTCCCCAGGCGGGGCACTTAATGCGTTAGCTACGGCGCGGAAACCCCGGAAAGAGCCCCCACACCTAGTGCCCAACGTTTACGGCGTGGACTACCAGGGTATCTAATCCTGTTCGCTCCCCACGCTTTCGCTCCTCAGCGTCAGTAACGGCCCAGAGACCCGCCTTCGCCACCGGTGTTCCTCCTGATATCTGCGCATTCCACCGCTACACCAGGAATTCCAGTCTCCCCTACCGCACTCAAGCCGGCCCGTACCCACCGCAAGCCTCCAGTTAAGCCAGAGGATTTCACGACAGACGCGACCAGCCGCCTACGAGCTCTTTACGCCCAATAATTCCGGACAACGCTCGCGCCCTACGTATTACCGCGGCTGCTGGCACGTAGTTAGCCGGCGCTTCTTATCCAGCTACCGTCAACCACCCCACAAAGAAGGCGGCCTGCTTCACTGGCGAAAGAGGTTCACAACCCGAAGGCCTACATCCCTCACGCGGCGTCGCTGCATCAGGCTTGCGCCCATTGTGCAATATTCCCCACTGCTGCCTCCCGTAGGAGTCTGGGCCGTGTCTCAGTCCCAGTGTGGCCGTCCACCCTCTCAGGCCGGCTACCCGTCAAAGCCTTGGTAGGCCATCACCCCACCAACAAGCTGATAGGCCGCGAGCCCATCCCCAACCAGAAAAAGAACCTTTCCAAACCCACCCATGCGAGCAGGCCAAAATATCCCGTATTAGCCACCCTTTCAAGCGGTTATCCAGAAGTCAGGGGCAGGTTACTCACGTGTTACTCACCCGTTCGCCACTCATCCACCCAGCAAGCTGGGCTTCACCGTTCGACTTGCATGTGTTAAGCACGCCGCCAGCGTTCGTCCTGAGCCAGGATCAAACTCTCCAAAAGAAACCAAAAAACAACCCACCAACCAAAAACAAAAGCCCTCAGCCAGCAAGAAGCCAATCAGAAACAGAAAACAAAACCCAAGCTCAACCCACCCCACAACCGACAAGGAAGCAGAGGCAGGCAAACCAAAAAACAAGAACAAGACAACCAACCAACCCCAAAAACAGAGCCAACCAGCCACCCCATCCCAACAAATGACATAAAAAACATGACACACTATCGAGTTCTCAAACAACACACCCATTCGGTTCTTGTGGATTGCTTTCGCATTCCACCGCCTTCCGAAGGCGCCTGAGAAACTTTAGAGAATCAATTTCCAGATTTCAAATCCTGGGCTCGTGAGCCCGCTCTCATCTGTTTAGATTCTCTTGAGTTCTCAACCCCGGAACGGTTTTGGATCTCTCCGCTCCGTTTCGGGCCGGGAGGAACAATACGCAGAGCCTTAAGCAGGGGTCAAACCAGATGACGGTGACGGTGCCCACAAGGCCCCGCCACCGTCATAAGCGCCTCAAACCGCTCCAATTCGCACGGCCCTCAAAGGCTCAGCCTTGGCGCGCCACCGCGAGGTTACGACGTCCTTTGCGCACCAGCACCACGCCCCCAGCCAGCAGCTGCTCAGCGGTCACCGGCGCAGCTTCATCAACAACTTTGACGTTATTCAGGTAAGCCCCACCACCGGCGACCGTCTTGCGCGCCGCATTGCGCCCCTTTTCCAGGCCCGTGGCAACCAGCAGATCAACGATGGTGGACTCCCCCACCACCAGTTCGCCAGCGGGAAGGTCAGCAGTCGCGGCACTCAGAGTCTGCGCGTCAAGCTCCGACAACTCGCCACGCCCCCATAGAGCCTGAGTAGCTGACTCGGCTTGGGCTACGGCGTCGACACCGTGAACCCAAGTAGTTACCTCCCGAGCCAGCACCTTCTGTGCCTCACGCACCTTGGGATTCTCTGCGGTGGCTGCCTCTAGCCGCTCAATCTCCGCTCGATCCAGGAAAGTGAAGATCTTCAAGAAGCGCACCACATCGGCGTCATCGACCTGCAGCCAGAACTGATAGAAGGCGTAGGGGCTGAGCATCTCCGGGTTCAGCCAGATCGCCCCGCCTTCGGTCTTGCCGAATTTGGTGCCATCGGCCTTGGTGATCAGCGGGTTGGTCATGACGTGCACCGAGGCGCCCTCTACCTTGTGGATCAGGTCCATGCCGCCGACCAGATTGCCCCACTGATCGTTGCCTCCCACCTCCAGGGTGCAGCCATAACGCCGGAAGAGCTCCAGGTAGTCGTTGGCCTGCAGGATCTGGTAGCTGAACTCGGTAAAGGAGATACCCTCCTCACTGGCCAGGCGACGCGCCACAATGTCTTTGGCGAGCATGGTGCCCATCCGGAAGTGTTTGCCGAGGTCACGCAGGAAGTCCACCGCACTCATAGGAGCGGTCCAGTCCAGGTTGTTCACGATGCGCGCGGGATTCTCACCAGCGAAGTCCAGCAGGTGCTCGAGTTGAGCCTGCAAGCCTTTGGCCCAGCCAGCGACGACGTCCTTGGTGTTGAGGGTGCGCTCGCCTTTAGCGCGCGGGTCACCAATGAGACCGGTGGCACCACCAACCAGCGCGAGGGGGTGATGCCCGGCCAACTGCAGGTGGCGCATGACCTTCACGGCTACCAGGTGGCCGTGGTGGAGGGAGGGAGCGGTGGGGTCAAAGCCGCAATAGAAGGTGACCTGCCCCTCGGTGAGCGCCTTACGCAGCGCGTCGATGTCGGTGTGCTGGGCGATTAGGCCTCGCCACTGCAGCTCGTCCAGGATGTCGGTCACGGTCCTGTGCCTTCCATTGCTCTTCCCGGCGTCCGGCGTCCGGCGTCTGGGGCCGGAGTGGCCTCCGGCGCCGTTAGTCTGCCACGACGTCGGCTCCGGCCCAGCGCTAGTCCAGCGATACCTAGGCGCGGGCCACCGGTGTGAGCACTGACAGACCTAGACTTCGGGCGGCGGTAGCCAAGCGCTGGTCATAGGTGACCAGGCAGGCGGCACCGCAACGCAATGCCGCTACCACGTGCATCGCATCAACTAGCCGCAGCTCCTCCGCACAGAGCACGCCCGCCTCCACGAACAGAGAACGCGGCAGCTCATACAGCGGCAGCCCCTCAAGAAAACTAGTAACCGCGGCCTGACGCAACACGCCGCTGCGACGGGCAGCCAGTCGGAGTTCAGTCTCCAACAACACCGAGCTAACCAGTTCCGGCGCCTGTTGAGCCACCAACTCAACCAGCGCGGTTGACTCAGCTTCGTCTAGCAAGAGCTTGAGCGCCGCGGAGGTGTCCAAGTACCACCTCATCGCTCCTCCCGGATGCCAGCAAGCAGTATCTCGCTAGGCGTGTCCGCGCGTCGTCGCCGGAGCGAAACCGGCCGCAAGGCATGGAAGGCGGGCTTGGCTCAACGCAGCCCACCGTCCTCAACCACAGGCATCAGTAACGCTACTGGCACACCTTGACGGGTTACGCGCAGGGCCTCACCCTCCTCCACGCGGCGCAGCACAGCAGAGGAGTCTTTCCTTAGCTCACGCTGACTGATAGAGGCGGTAGACATAAGTAAAAACTAGCACTCTGGCGCATCGTTGCGCGGATGATTGCCGTTGGAGTCCGGGGCTTAGCACTCCTTGCGGTGGCCCGCTTCGATGGCCTGGCCGCCGTACCTGGCCGCATCCCCCTATTCAGTACGCCACGCCAGTGTTGCGGTTCCGAGCAAAGGTCGGAATCACTCACTGGCGGCGCGGCTTCCTAGACTTGGCAACCGCAGCTTTGTACGGGGAGACCGTGGGATCGCCGTCGATCCAAAAGCGCCAAGGGAAGCCACTTCCTTCCCCACCCGGGCCAGAAACACCGGTCCTGGGCCCGGTGCGGATGCGACCAGCTGGCACCGGTTCCTCCGGCAGTGCCAAGCGCAGACGGCCTCCGACTGCGCCGAGCACAGCGCCGTCGTCAGCACGGTCCAACGCCAGCGCTTGGCACAGGCGTCCGGGTCCACTCGCCAACTGCGCGTCCTTACGGGCGGCAGGGCGACGACGGCGGGCAAGCTCCACACCTTCAACCACCTCACCAGCGCGCAGCAGCACCGCCCTACTCAGGCCCTCCGGACCACAGACCAGGTTGACGCAGTGGTGCATCCCGTAGGTCAGATAGACGTAGACGGCGCCAGCAGCCGCGAACATCGTGGCATTGCGTTTAGTCCGCCCCCGGTAGGCATGAGAACCAGGGTCATCCTCACCGCGGTATGCCTCCACCTCGGTGATCCGCAGCGCAACCTCGCCTTCATCACTGGCTACTCGCAGCACTGCCCCCAAGAGCCGTGGACACACCTCCAAGGGGTCTAGCTGCAGCAGCTCTTGCATACCTGACATGGCAGCAGCGGTTTCAGACCTCGGCGGCATCCAAGTCGGCTTTTCCTACGACCCTCGACTCAGCCGGCCCGGCAGGGCCATCGAGCAGTGATCCTTCCCAAGCGAAAACCCGCAGCTCGGCGGAGGTAGCAATGGCCCGAGCCAGCTGCTCCACCACCCGGACCGGCGCGGTGCCGCCATGCCCGGAGCGGGCCGCCACCGAGCCCTCCGCAGAAAGCACTTGGCGCACGCCGGACTCAAGACGGGTGTCAATGCGCTGCAGGTCGGCATCGCTCAGGTCCCACAGCTCGATGCCCCGGCCCTCACACTCGCGCACACAGGCGCCCGAGATCTCGTGAGCTTCCCGGAAGGGGACCCCATGCTTCACCAACCACTCAGCCACGTCAGTGGCCAGGGAGAATCCCTGGGGCGCCAACTCCGCCATCCGTTCCAAGTGCAGCGTCATGGTGGACACCATGCCGGAAACAGCGGGCAGTAGCACCGCGAGAGTGTCCACGGCGTCGAAGACGGGCTCCTTGTCTTCCTGCAGGTCACGGTCGTAGGCGAGAGGCAGAGCTTTGAGGGTGGCCAGGAGACCAGCCAAATCCCCGATGAGGCGCCCTGCCTTCCCGCGTGCTAGTTCCGCCACGTCTGGATTCTTCTTCTGCGGCATGATCGAGGAGCCTGTAGAAAAGGCGTCGTCCAAGGTGACGAAGCCAAATTCCTTGGTATTCCAAATGATGATCTCCTCGCTCAGGCGGGAGATGTCTACCGCCACCATGGCCAGCACAAAGCTCAGCTCAGCTACGACGTCGCGTGCGGCGGTGCCGTCAATAGAGTTCTCCACAGCCGCGTCAAAACCCAGTTCTGCCGCCACGGCGTCAGGGTCGAGACCCAGGGTGTTGCCTGCCAGGGCGCCGGAGCCGTAAGGACTGACGGCGGCGCGGGCATCCCAGTCAACTAGGCGCTCAACGTCTCGCATAAGTGGCCAAGCGTGGGCCAGCAGGTGGTGGGCTACGAGCACCGGTTGGGCATGTTGCAGGTGGGTGCGACCCGGCATGATCGCCTCACCCGCGGCGGCAGCCTGGTCAATCAGAGCGTCAACCACATCCAGCACCAGTGCAGTCAGGTGTCGCGCCTGATCCCGCAGGTACATGCGAATCAGGGTGGCAATCTGGTCATTGCGGGAGCGCCCGGCACGCAGACGGCCGCCCAGTGCCGCCCCGGCGCGCTCCAGGAGTCCGCGTTCCAGGGCGGTGTGCACGTCTTCGTCGGCGAGGGTCGGGGTGAAAGTGCCGGCGACGACGTCGTCTTCCAGGCGGTCCAGGGCAGCGGTCATGCCTTCTAACTCAAATGCGTCGAGCAGACCAGCGCTGGCCAAAGCGCGGGCGTGGGCGCGCGAACCAGCAATGTCGTAGCGCGCTAGGCGCCAGTCAAAGTGAGTCGAGACGCTCAGTGCCGCTAGAGCCTGAGCTGGGCCACCAGTGAAGCGGCCTCCCCACAAACTGATGCCAGCCGGAGCGCTGGCGGCTGGGCTGTTGGGGGCGACGTCGTGTTGGGGCTCACTGCTCATAGGCACATCATGGCCTATCGGCAGCCTCGTGGGAGCAGCGATCCGGCGACTTGTCCGCGCAGGTGCCAGAAGACTGTGACGGCCTGAGGTCTGTGAGAGTGTCTGAGTATCTCAGCGGCGTCGGAGCCTAGAAGGCCTGCGGATCGCGGTGAAAAGCTATCCGGGGTTGCGGAAGCTGCGTCGCTCCGCCCGGAGGTGCTGCGATTCGGTGAGTGGCACTTCGGAGCCCTGGCGCTCCTCCACGATTCGATGCAGGCCTAGCCAGGTGCCCAGGGCGCAGACCACCACCCAGTTGCCCTCACTCAGGAGCCGGGACTCGGTGAAAGATTGCATGACCAGGGCGGTCATCAACAGGGCGGGCAGGACTACGGAAGCATCGGAGTTCAAGTGGCGCCCTGCCAGGCGGAATGAGCGGTAAACGAGCACGCAGACGATCACGACTATTAGCGCCCCACCGACCACTCCGGTCTGGAACAGGGCTTCGATATAGGCATTGTGTGCGTTCATAGTGGGGGTGCCGTCGGGACGCACCAGGATGGTGGAGAACACCGGAATCCAGGGGATCCAGTACATGATCCAGCCCCATCCGAGAATGGTGTGCTCCTGCCACAAGGAGAGCACGGCTTTCCAAATCTCCCAGCGTGCACTCATGGATTCGCTGCGGCCTAGCAGGGCGATCAACTGGGTGTACCAACCCAGCGCTGCAGCGGCCAAGCCAACGATGACAGTCACGGCGGCGGTGACTACCCAGCTACGGAAGCGCACTGGCACGTGACGCATAAGCCACAGATAGCCCATCACGGCCACGCAGACCGCCGCAGCCGCCCAGACCGTAGCGGAGTTAGTCAGGGCCAAAACCACCAGTGACAGGGCGCTCCAGACCACCATGCTGATGGGCTTGACCCGCCGATCAGCCCAACGGACCGCTATGCACAGCAGCGTCAGCAGGGCAATGAAGGCTAGGGGGTTGCGGTTGCCGACGATTCCTTGGATCGGCCCGCCGCGGAGGATGTCCCCGTAGACCCAGTAGTAGGTGATGGGAACCTCCTCCCAGCCGCGCATATACAGGGGGGCCAGCGGATGACGCAGCACCAAGGCCACGTAGAGTTCCAGCAGGATGCTGAGCACCAAGGCGGCCTCGAGGGCCCGGCTCAGGGCATCAGTCATCTGCCGCAGAGATAGGCCGCAAGCAAGCAGCACCCCGACGGCGGTAGTAGCGATCATTAGTGCTGAGGCCAGAGCGGTCTCGGCTGGATACGCAGACCAGATGATGCTCAGGGCACACAGCACCACGTACAGGCCAATTGTGGTGGGCAGGGCGGGCCACTTCACGCAGTGTCCCTCACGGATGAAGACCCATAGCAGCAGCAGGCCGCTTACTGCGGCGATGAGGCCAAAGGATTTCCAGCCCACCAGGTTGCGGACGGACTGTCCAGCAAAGGTCAGGAAGAAGGCCCAGGTGCCTGCGGCGGGCATCAGTTTGAGACGCGGTGGCGTCTCAGGCAGCAGGAGCTGCCGGAGGTTGCTGGGCTGAGTCATAGCCGCAACGTAGCACCGGAGCCTGAGCACTCTGAGTGGTCATCCCGCGACCTTGCGTGCCCGCACCAAGATGCAGCGGACACGCAAGCGGCACGCAAGGGAAGGTGGTGCGATGCCGTCAGCACTAGCCTGGATAAGCCAGAAGCGATGCCGACGGCGTCGCGAGTTGGCTATGCACATCCCCTTCGGGCTGCAGTCCTCCAGCAGAAGCTCAGTAGCCGGTGGAAAGACCCAGGCGATGCTCACGGGCTGCCGCAAGCTTGGACTGCAGGCCATAAATCTCAATGAAGCCGCGCGAGGAAGACTGGTCGAAGGTGTCACCAGTCTCGTAGGTAGCCAGGTTGAAGTCGTAAAGGCCGCTGTCCGTCTTGCGACCATTGACGGTGGCGCGTCCGCCATGCAGCACCATGCGAATGTCCCCGGTGACAAAGCGCTGCGTGTCTTCAATGAAGGCATCCATGGACTTCTTCAGCGGGGAGTACCACTGGGCCTCGTAGACCAGGTTCGCCCAGTCGGCCTCCATCTGGCGCTTGTAGCGCAGTTGCATGCGCTCCAAGCAAACAGCCTCCAGGGCCTGGTGCGCCTCGATCAGAGCTATCGCACCGGGGGCCTCGTAAATCTCGCGAGACTTGATGCCCACTAGGCGGTCTTCCACGATATCGATCCGGCCCACCCCCTGGGCGCCTGCGCGGCGGTTGAGCTCTTGAATGGCCTGCAGTGGGGTGACTGATTTGCCGTCGATAGCGGTGGGGATACCGGCCTCGAAGTGCACCACCAGCTCGTCAGGCAGGGGCGGGTAGGTGGGATCATCGGTGTAGGTGTAGACGTCCTTGGTGGGGGCGTTCCACAAGTCCTCCAGGAAGCCTGTCTCCACTGCACGCCCCCAGACGTTCTGGTCGATCGAGAAGGGGTTGTGCTTGGTGGTCTCGATTGGCAGCTGGTGCTTCTCCGCGTATTCGATGGCGACGTCGCGCGTCAGGGCCAAGTCGCGCACTGGGGACAGGCAGTCCATGTCCGGAGCCATGGAGGTGATGGCCACCTCGAAGCGCACCTGATCGTTGCCCTTACCGGTGCAGCCGTGGGCCACAGTGGTGGCACCAAACTCGCGGGCAGCCTTAACCAGGTGCTTGGCAATCACCGGCCGGGAGAGCGCGGAAACCAGGGGGTAGCAGCCCTCATATAGGGCGTTGGCCTTGAGCGCTGGCATGCAGTACTCCTCCGCGAACTCGTCGCGCGCGTCAGCTACATAAGCCTCAACGGCACCACAATCCAGAGCACGTTGGCGGATGACCTCTAGGTCCTCCCCGCCTTGGCCGACGTCTACCGCCACGGTAACCACCTCGCGGCCGGTCTGCTCACCGATCCAACCGATGGCTACGGAGGTGTCCAAGCCACCGGAATAGGCCAGGACCACGCGGTCTTTGTGCTCGCTCATTGATTCTCTTTTCTTTGGTTTGGTGAAGGGAAGCAACTGGGGAGGGGAATCCACGCCGCCACGGACTGTCAGTGACGGCCCGGCTCAGCCAGCGCGATGAGGTGTCCAGCCACCTCAGCGGAAGTGTCCTCAGAACGGGTGATGACCAGCACGGTGTCATCCCCGGCAATGCAGCCAAGGACCCCGGGGAGCATGGCATCGTCGACGGCACTGGCCAACAGCTGGGCTGCGCCGGCGGGGGTGCGCAGGATCAACTGGTTCCCGGCCCACTCAGCAGTCACTAGCAGGTCGGCGCACCAGCGGGCTAGGCGGGAGGTGACGTGTTCGGCCAGTGAGCCTTCATCGTCAACACCCGTGACGGCGGACTTTAGCTGGCCCGGGGCGCCGGCCTCAGGCACCGCGTAGACCTGCCCACCTCGGGCAGAGCGAACCTTGGTGGCGCGCAGTTCCACCAGGTCGCGTGACAGCGTTGCCTGGGTAGTGCACATGCCCCGCTCTGCCAAGGCTTGACGCAGCTCGGCCTGAGAGCGAATCCGAGCCTTGGCGAGCACCTGAATAATGAGGGCATGCCGGGCGGCTTTGGTGGCCGGGGCTGCCGCGCCACCCTCATGCTCGTTGGTACTGCTGGCAATCATGCGCTAACTCCTGAGTGTTGGTTGGCCAGCTCCGCCTGCAGAGCTGTGGTGAAGCTATGCGCCTCGGAGTCGGCCAGGATGAATGGCGGGGCCAGGCGCAAGGTAGCGGCATCTGGGGCGTTGATGATGAAGCCGCGCTGCAGCATGGCTGCCACCAGTTGACTCGCGGGCCCAGCCCCAGGCTCTAGGCCCAGGCCCAGCAGCAAGCCGCGCCCCCGGACTTCGGCCACCCCGGGCACCTGCGCCAATTCAGCGGCCCAACTGCGACCCAGCTCAGTTACGCGCACCAGCAATTCCTGCTCACGAATGGTGTTAATGACTGCCAGGGCTGCGGCGGCACAGACCGGGTTGCCACCAAAGGTGGTGCCATGCTGCCCCGCACCGAGCAGCTGGGCCGCCTCATCTTGGGCCACCACGGCACCGATGGGCATGCCTCCGCCGAGCCCCTTGGCTAGGGTGACTACATCGGGAACCACACCCGGGGCAAGTTGGTGGTGGGCCATCCAGGTGCCGGTGCGGCCCATGCCGGTCTGTACCTCGTCCAGGATTAGCAGGGCTCCGGCCTGGGAGCTCAGGCGCCGCGCTTCCTCCAGGTAGCCCTCAGGAAGCTCACGGACCCCCGCCTCCCCCTGAATCGGCTCCAGGATCAACGCTGCCACGTCCTTGCCCATGGCGGCGCGCAGGGCTTCTACGTCCCCCGCTGGCAAGAACTCGACGCCATCCGGCAAGGGCGCAAAAGGTTCACGGTAGGCGGCCTTGTAGGTGAGCGCCAGCGCACCCATAGTGCGCCCATGGAAGGCGCCCGCAAGGGCCAGGATGCGGGGGCGTGCTGCTCCGCCGTGGCGGCGAGCGATTTTGAAAGCAGCCTCATTGGCCTCCGTGCCGGAGTTGCACAGGAAGACTTTGCTAGAGCCTGCCGGAGCCTGAGGGAAGGTCAAAGCGGCGAGCTCTTCAGCTAGGCGCACCTGGGCTGGGCTGGTGAAAAGGTTGGAGATATGCCCCAGGCTGGAGACCTGCTCGCTGACTGCCTTAACTACGGCCGGGTGAGCATGTCCCAAACAGTTGACGGCAATGCCTGCCAACAGATCTGTGAACTGCTGCCCGTCAGCGTCCCAGACTTGAGCCCCGTGGCCCCGCACCAGCACGCGCGCTGGGGTGCCAAAGTTCTGCATTACGGCCTGCTGGTAGCGGGCCAACCAGCCTTCACCGCTCATATTTGGCGTGTCAGTGTTCAAGACTGAACGCCTCCTTTGGCCTGCGACCAGCCGGTGTGCTCAGGGTGCACCACGGTGCCGACGCCGTCGTCCGTGACGATCTCCAAAAGCATGGAGTGGGCTTGGCGGCCGTCAACCACGTGGGCCTGCCCAACTCCCCCACGCACGGCCCGCACACAGGCCTCCATCTTTGGAATCATGCCGGATTCAAGGGTGGGCAACAGTTCCGCTAGGGCCTCCACACCGATGCGCGAGATCAAGGAGGAGCGATCGGGCCAGTTGGCGTACAGACCCTCCACGTCAGTGAGCATGATGAGCTTTTGAGCGTGCAAGGCCACAGCAATAGCTGCCGCCGCCGTGTCCGCATTGACGTTCAGAACTGTGGTGCTGTCCGTTTTCAGAGGAGCTACGGAGGAGATGACCGGGATGCGCCCCTGTCCCAGAAGCTCGGTAACCGAGCGGGGGTCCACCTCCACGACGTCGCCGACCAGGCCGACATCTACGCTCTCGCCGTCCACCTCGGCCAGGCGCTGGCGGGCGCGCAGCAGGCCACCGTCTTCCCCCGAGATGCCGACGGCGGCCGAGCCAGACTCATTCAGCAAGGAGACCAGTTCCCGCTGGACGGAGCCGGTCAGCACCATGCGCACCACATCCATGACCTCCGGGGTGGTTACACGCAGCCCGCCACGGAACTCGGAATTGATATCTAGGCGCCGCAGCATGGCGTTAATTTGCGGACCACCGCCGTGGACGACAACGGGCCGCAGGCCCACCTGGTGCAAGAACAGGATGTCCTGCGCGAAAGCGCGTTTGAGAGACTCCTCCACCATGGCATTGCCGCCGTACTTAATGACGATGGTTGCGCCCTTATAGGCACGCAGCCATGGCATAGCCTCCAGCAGTACGGCGGCCTTCTGGGGGGCCGTGAGGGTGCTTGGCAGGTGATTCATGTCGTGTAATCCGCGTTGATGGTGACGTAGCCGTGGGTGAGGTCATTGGTCCAGACGGTGGCTTCGCCTTCGCCGGCGTGCAAAGCAATATCGATGCGGCACTCCCGCGGACTCATATCCACGCCGGAACGCTCGTCACCCACGCCGCCGTGACGGAAGATGGTGACGCCGTTGATGGCCACATCCACCTGGTTTGGGTCAAAGGGACAGACCGCCTCGGGCACGGTGCCGAGCTGTGCCAGAACGCGTCCCCAGTTGGGGTCCTCGCCAGCCACTGCACATTTGAGGAGGTTGGAAGCTGAGACAGTGCGGGCGGCAGCTTCGGCGGCTTCCTCACTGACGGCGCCGGTGACAGTGATGGCGATGTCGTGGGTAGCGCCTTCGGCGTCGGCCACTAGGCGCCGCCCTAGGCGCCCAAGCACATTGGCGACGGCCTCCTCTAGCTCCTCCTGGCTAGGTCTCACGCCTGAAGCACCGGAGGCGAGCAGCAGGACAGTGTCATTCGTGGACATGCAGCCATCGGAGTTGATGCGGTTGAGGCTGCGCGCATTGGCCTGGCTCAGGGCCTGCTGGGCTTGCTCAGCAGTAACGACGGCGTCGGTGGTCAGTACGCAAAGCACAGTGGCCATACCCGGGGCGAGCATGCCCACACCTTTGACCATGCCACCTACAGTCCAGTTGCCTTGCGCAGAAGAAAGCTCCAGAGCATCCTCCTTGGAGACCTTATCCGTGGTCATGATGGCAGTTGCGGCGTCGGTTCCGGCCTGGGGACCGGTGGCTAGTTCCTGGGTCGCTGTCTGCAAGCCTTTAAGCAAAACGGGCATATTTATGAGGGTGCCGATCACGCCGGTGGAGCAAACCAGCACCTCGTGGGCAGCGACGGCCTGCCCACCCTGACTGAGGATCTGCGCCAGGTGCTCAGCGGTGGCCCGAGAATCAGCCGCCCCTTGTGCGCCGGTGCAGGCGTTGGCGGAGCCTGAGTTCAGCACCACGGCACGAGCAGTATGCGCCTGGCCTTGGGTGCCATCTAGGACGTGGCGTGACCAGGTGACAGGAGCCGCTACCACGCGGTTGGTGGTGAAGACTCCTACGGCTACATCTAGGGGGCCGTCGTTGACCACTAGGGCAAGGTCGTGCTTACCGGAGGCCTTAAGGCCTGAGCTGATACCAGAGGCCCGAAAGCCTTTGGCAGCGGTGACGCTCATGGGGCGACTCCTTCCATGATCACACCGGTGGTCTCCTGCATTGAGAGGGCGAGGTTGAGTGATTGAAGCGCGGCTGAGGCGGTGCCCTTGCCCAGGTTGTCGATGGCACAAATCATGGTGACTACCCCGGCGGCGGCGTCATAGGCGACTTGAACCGTGGCTAGGCCAGAGCCAGCTACAGTGCCGGTGACCGGCCAGGTTCCTTGTGGCAGCAGGTGAATCAGGGCCTCGCCTGCGGAGGTTCCGGGTTCACCGTAGGCCTGGGCCCATGTCTGGCGTAGGACGGCGTCTGGATCTGGGGATTGGCGCAGCGTTGGGGTGGCGGGAGCAGTGACGGTCGCAAGGATGCCGCGACTCATGGGGACCAGCACCGGGGTGAAGGACAGGCGGGTGGTGCCCGGGGCGGCGCCAGCAACCTCTAGGTTCTGAATAATCTCGGGGATATGCCGATGGCTGCCGCCGACGGCGTAGGGCTGCGCGGAGCCAAGGGCCTCTGCGGCAGTCAGGTGAGGTTTTAGGGCCTTGCCTGCCCCCGAGTAGCCGTCGGCCAGGACCGCGGTAAGCGCACTGGTGTCGATCAGTCCAGCCGCAACGCCGGGCTGGGTGGCCAAGGTGACGGCCGTGACGTTGCAGCCAGGTACAGCGATGTGGCCAGTGGCGGCGAGTTCAGCACGCTGGGCAGCAGCGCTGCTTTCCCCTGCGTGCAGGAGCTCCGGCATGCCATAGGTCCAGGCGTCGACGTACTCGGTGCCGTAGAACTGGTCCCAGGCGGCCTGGCTGGTGAGGCGGTGGTCTGCGCCGCAGTCAATCAGCAGGGGGGTGTGGCCGCTGGCAGCTCCAGCTTGCTCCAGTGCGGCGGTGACGGCGCTGGAGGCGCCGTGCGGGAGGGCTAGGACCACGACATCGTGGTCGAGGAGGTGTTTTACGTCGCTGGGTTCGACTAGGCGGTCAGACAGGGAAAGGAGCTGAGGGTGATGCTCTCCTAGGCGCGTTCCGGCTGAGGCACCTGCGGTAACCGCGCCGATTTCAAGGCCTGGCTGCGCACTGAGGAGCCTTAGCACCTCTCCGCCCGCATAGCCGGTGGCTCCGGCGACTGCCGCCTGCAACTTCATGCAGACAACATACAGTGAACTGCATAGAAATACATATTTGAGTTGGGTGCTGAGCGGAAGCTCACGCTCCCCTGCGCCGTCGCGCTGGCAGCAGAAGCTAATTCAGGCCTGGCGCAGCACCTCGACGATCGACTTAGCCCAGGCACGCACCTCATCCCAATCCCGGAAGTCACCCTCTGCGGCGCCACCCACCTTGGCGATGGTGCGCTCACGCAGATTCAACTTGCCGGGGTCGAAACGGCCCGCAAAGGTCACATGGCCTTCCACATCCAGAGCCAGCAGCACCGGGCCAATGCGCCGCGAATCTGAGACCTTGCCCTTGGGCAGCCCGGATAGCCCCACAGAGAAGGCCCACACGGGGTGGGAAGACAAAGCCCCCTGGAAACGGCGGCAGAAGTCCAGCGCAGCTTCCGTCCAGCGCGTCAGGTAAACGGCTGAGCCGATCACGAAGGCGTCATAGCCCACCACACTGGTCACGTCTTCTGGGCGGGAGAGGTCCACCTCCATCCCAGACTTGCGGAGCTCGTCAGCGATTACGCTAGCGACCTCCTCAGTGGAACCGTGCCGAGAGGAGGCCACAAGCAAGATCTTCATAACCCTAAGTATGGGGCAGGCGCGTAACTCAGGTGAATAGTCCTAACAACTGTATCTAGTTTAACAACCATGACCACGCTCACAGGCCCCAGCGCCTGTTCAGGCCCGCAGCTCCGCCCCTAGCAACTTAGCGGCCTGCTTGACGGCTTTCTTGCGCACCCCAGCTGTCTCCTCAGCTGTGAGCGTGCGGTCAGCGGCACGCAGCCGTAGCGAGAAAGCCAAGGATTTGCGCCCCTCCCCCAGTTGCGGACCACGGAAGACGTCAAATAGGCGCACTTCCTCTGCCAGGTCACCAGCGGCGCGACGCAGCACCTGCTCCACCTGCGCCACAGTCACCGCCTCATCCACCACCAGTGCCAAATCCTCCTTGGCAGCCGGGAAGGTGGACACCGGCTTGACCTGCAACACTCCTGCGGCCTCCACGGCGTCCAGCAGCGGCTCAAGGTCTAGCTCTACGGCACAGGTCCGTGGCGGCAGACCAAAGCTGCGACACACGCGTGGGTGGAGTTCACCGGCGTAAGCAACGACGGCGCCGGGCAGGATTTCTTTGCCACGGCGCACAGAGGCCAGGCGGATCTCGGCGGTGCGGCCAGGATGCCAGGGGGCCACGGGGGCTTCAGGGGCAGCCACTTCCAGAGCGACGCCGAGGGCGCCAGCCACCTCCCGCACCACCTGAACGGCGTCAGACCATTGCCAAGGCTGGGCACCGCCGAGAACTCCGGCACGCTGGCGCTCACCGGCTAGCACCACGCCCATATGAGTGGGCTGGGCCGGGATGCCCGCCTGCAAGGTAGCTACCTCCTCCGCCGTGGGGCGCCGCTCCACCCCCAGGATCGAGGCGGGCACAGTCCCAGCAGGGTGGGTAACCGCTCCCAACTCGAAGACAGCCACGTCTCCCAGGCCTCGGGAAATATTGCGGCGAGCCACTTCCAGCAGGGAGTCAAGCACGCTCGTGCGCAGGCTGGGGGCGTCCTCTGCCAAGGGGTTGGCCAGGCGGACTGCGGCGCGGCGCGGGTCATCCGCAGGGATCTCCAGGCACTCATGCACATCTCCAATAAAGGGGTAGGAGAGCACCTGCGTGAGTCCGGCAGATACCAGCGCGCGCACAGCCGCGCGGCGGGCCCGCTGGCGAGCGCTGAGGCCGGTACCGGCAGGAGCGGTGGGAACAATCACGGGGATCTTGTCATAGCCATCTAGGCGCGCCACCTCTTCTGCGAAGTGCGCGGGTCCCAGCAGGTCGGGCCGCCAGGTGGGTGCGGTGATGGAGAGCAGTTCACGGCCTTCGGCGTCGGTTCCGGCGGGTTTGACGGTGCAGCCAATGGCCTCCAGCAGCTCGCTGACCCGGGCGGTGCCGTAGGCGACGCCAGTGAGGCGCTCGGCAGCATCGGCCCGAATCACCTGGGGCCTGGGAGCAACGGTGTGGTCTATGTCGGTGGCGACCGGCTCGGCGGTGCCGCCGCCGTATTCGACCAGTAGGTCCACGGCGCGCTGGGCGGCCACGGGGGCGATCTGGGTGTCCACGCCGCGCTCGTTGCGTTTGGATGATTCCGTGGGCAGCTTGTGGCGGCGAGCAGAACGGGCCACAGAGACGGCGTCAAAGTGTGCGGCCTCGATCAGCACGTCGGTGGTGTGCTCATCCACCTCGGTCTCGGCACCGCCAAAGACACCGGCGAGTACGAGGGCGCGGGAGCCTTCTGCGGCCGGGGAGTCAGAGATGACCAGGTCTTCCGGGTCCAGGGTGCGGGTGATCTCATCCAGGAAGGTGAGGCTTTCCCCAGCCCGGGCACGACGCACCACAATGGGGGCGTGCAGTTTGTTCAGATCAAAGGCGTGCAGGGGCTGACCTAGGTCCAGCATCACGTAGTTGGTGACGTCCACGGCCAGAGAGATGGGTCGCATCCCGGCGGCGGTGAGGCGGTCCCGCATCCACTTGGGGCTGGGGGCGGCGGGGTCGATGCCCCGCACCACGCGGGCCACATAGCGGTCAGCTCCCGGGCGCCCATTGATGGGAGTGGGATCCTCCGCAATTTTGACGGCGTAGCCGCCCGCGCCTGCTGCTGCCAGACCGTTGGGATAAAGGCCTTCATTGGTGGCATCTGCGGGGTCGGTGAATTTGGCACCGGTGGAGTGGGAGTACTCGCGAGCCACACCGCGCATGGAGAAGCAGTAGCCCCGATCTGGAGTGATGTTGATTTCCAGGACCTCATCACCCAGGCCAAGCAGGGGTAGGGCGTTGGTGCCGGGGGCAGGCAGCTCTTCACCCTCGTGTCCGTGGGCGGCAAGCCACTGGTCTAGCACGATGATGCCGTCGTGGTCCTCGCCGATGCCTAGCTCGCGGGCGGAGCAGATCATGCCGTCGGAAATATGCCCATAGGTTTTGCGGGCGGCAATGGCAAAGTCCCCAGGCAGGACGGCGCCGGGCAGAGAGACGACGACGCTGTCCCCGACGTCAAAGTTGTGTGCACCGCAGACGATGCCGCGGCTAGGCAGATCGCTGGGCTCCTTGCCGGTGCCAGGGGCGTCATTGTGTTCAGGGCCAACGTCCACACGGCAGTAGTTGATTACCTTGCCGTTGGACTGTTCTTTGGCTTCTCGACTCAGGACCTTGCCGACCACCAGGGGGCCGGTTACCGAGGGGGGAACCACGCGTTCTTCTTCTAGGCCCACGCGCACTAGGTCCTTGGCCAGATCCGCTGCGGTGGTGCCGGTGGGGACGCAGACGTGCTCGCGCAGCCAGTCAAGGGGTACGTATGGCATGTCAGTTGCCCTTTCCGGTGGTGCCGAACTGCTGGGAGAAGCGGATATCGCCTTCGACGATGTCATGCATATCCGCGATGCCGTGGCGCAACATGAGGGTGCGTTCTAGGCCCATTCCGAAGGCGAAGCCGGTGTATACCTCCGGGTCGATGCCGCAGGCGATGAGGACCTTGGGGTTGACCATGCCGCAGCCGCCCCATTCGATCCAGCCGGGGCCGCCCTTCTTCTGGGGGAACCACAGGTCCATCTCGGCGCTGGGCTCAGTGAAGGGGAAGAAGGAGGGGCGCAGGCGAGTGCGGGCCTCTGGGCCGAACATGGCGCGGGCAAAGTGGTCCAGGGTGCCTTTGAGATGTGCCATGGTCAGGCCTTGGTCCACGGCCAGGCCCTCCACTTGGTGGAAGACGGGCGTGTGGGTGGCGTCTAGTTCATCGGAGCGGAAAACCTTGCCGGGGCAGGCAATGTAGAGGGGTGGCTCACTGGCGAGCATGGCGCGGGCCTGCACCGGTGAGGTGTGGGTACGCATGACCAGGTTGGCGCTCTGTGCGGGGGCAGCACCCACGGAGGCGCCGTCGATGTAGAAGGTGTCCTGCATTTGGCGGGCGGGATGGTCGGCGTCGAAGTTCAGGGCGTCAAAGTCGAACCACTCGTGCTCCACCTCGGGGCCCTCGGCAATGGTCCATCCCATGGCAGTGAAGAAGTCGGAGACCTCGTCCATGAGGACGTCCAGGGGGTGGCGGGCGCCGCTGGCGGCGCGTTTGGTGGGGATGGTGACGTCCACGGCCTCGGTGGCGAGCATCTCCGCCTCAGCCTGGGCCTCCAGGACCTGTTGGCGCTCAGCCAGGGCAGTGTTGAGCTGGCTACGGGTGGCGCCTAGGAGCTTGCCGGCGGTGGGCTTATCTGCCTTGTCTAGTTTGCCGATGCCACGGTTGGTTAGGGCGAGTACGGAGGCGTCCCCGGTGTAGGCCAGGCGAACCTCCTTGAGGGCGGCTAGGTCCTGGGCGGCGGCAATGGCTGCCAGGGCCTCCTCGGTGAGGGCTTTTAGCCCTGCCTCGTCCAACGGCGACAGCGCGCCGGCTGCGTCAGTCATCTGCGAACCTTCCGTGCTCGTAACTCCGGGCCCAGGGTAGTCCGCTCAGCACGGCGGTTCGAAATCTGGCCACCTCCCTATGTCAGTGCTGTGCCCTGGCAGTGGCATAAAGGCAAACGGTGGCAGCCGCCGCTACGTTAAGTGACTCCGCTTTCCCGTAGATCGGAATTGCGACGACGGCGTCGGCCGCCGCAACCGCCTGGGCCGACAGTCCGTGTGCCTCATTGCCCAACAGCCAGGCCACGGGGCCCGCCAGCATGGCCTCAGCGTCAAATAGCTGTACGCTCCCGCGACCATCGGCAGCCAAAATCATCAGGCCCGCAGCGCGGAGGGCCGCTGTGGTCTCCTCTAAAGTCACGCCGGTGACTACGGGCAGGTGGAATAGGGAGCCTGCGGTGGAGCGGACCACCTTAGGACTGGTCACCTCCACGCTTCCCTTAATTACGACGACGACGTCGGCCCCAGCGGCGTCTCCAGCCCGGATGATGGTGCCGGCGTTGCCAGGGTCCTGCGCCTCAGTCAGCACCGCCACCAAGCTGGCATGCTTCAACACCTCAGCCAGCACTTGTGGGCCTCTCAACCGCGGCAGATCGGCCACTGCCAGCACGCCCTGCGCGTCAGCGCTCATGGCAGCCATGACCTCTGCGGAAACCAGGTGCCGGTATAGGCCGCGCTCTCCGGCCTCCTGCCAAATCTCCGGGTAGCGTTCGGCAGCCACCGGGGTCAGGTAAAGATCCCGCACAGCCTCGGCGGCATGACGCACAGCCTCGCGGACTGCCTGTGGACCTTCAATTAAGAAGCGTCCGTACTTGCTGCGCAGTTGGCGGCGAGTTAAACCGGCGACGCGGCTCACCCGCTCCGAACCGGGGTTGGTGAGCATAGCGTCTAGGTCGGTGGGGGTGAGCGTCATGCTCCGCAGCCTACGGTAGGAGAAGTCGCCAAGTGACAGACGACGGCGCCACCCCCTATGCAGGAGGCGGCGCCGTCGTTTCTAATGCTGGGCGCTTAGCTCAGCGAAGCGAAATCAGGCCTTAGCAGCGTTGACGTCTGCGGGAAGGGCCTTCTTAGCGACCTCGACCAGGCCCTTGAAGGCAGCAGGTTCGTTTACGGCCAGCTCGGCGAGCATGCGGCGGTCGACCTCCACTCCAGCCAGGGCTAGGCCCTGCACGAAGCGGTTGTAGGTCATGCCCTCGGCGCGGGCGGCGGCGTTGATGCGCTGGATCCACAGGCGGCGCATTTCACCCTTGCGGGCGCGGCGGTCACGGAATGCGTAGACGCCAGAGTGAGTGACCTGCTCCTTGGCCTTGCGGTACAGGCGCGAGCGCTGGCCGCGGTAGCCGGAGGCCTGCTCGAGGACGGAACGACGCTTCTTGTGGGCGTTGACAGCCCGCTTCACACGTGCCATGTGATGACTCCTTGGTGGTTGGGGCGGTCAGCGACCGAGCAGCTTCTTGACCTGGCGCTGGTCGGCCTTGTCGACCAGCTGGTCCTGGGACAGCTTGCGCTTGCGGCGCGAGGACTTAACCTCGAGCAGGTGGCGCTTGTTGGCCTGCTCGCGCATGAGCTTGCCGCTGCCGGTAACCCGGAAGCGCTTCTTGGCACCGGAGTGCGTCTTGTTCTTCGGCATCTTGGTTTCCTCTTAGTCGGCCCGTGACCGGGTGGCCCGGGCTGTTTACCCCGCAGACGGTGGTAAGGGGGTGGGGTCTGGTGGGATCAGGCTTAAGCCTTCTCCTTGGTGGGAGCTGCTGGCTTGGCGGCCTTGGTTGCAGCAGGCTTCGCAGACTTGCTGGCCGTGGTGCTCTTAGTGGCAGCCTTAGCAGGAGCCGCTGGCTTGGGAGCAGCCGCCTTTGTGGCGGTCGGCTTGGCCGAGGCGGCCTTGGCGCTGGGCTTTGGTGTGGCTGCCGGTTTCGGTGCGGCGGTCGACTTCGGTGCAGCCGAAGCCTTAGCGACGGCGGGCTTAGTTCCGGTCGGCTTGGTTGCCGCAGCCTTAGCCGCAGCAGGCTTGGTTGGCTCCGCTGCCTTGGGAGCTGCTGCCTTAGGGGCTGCAGTCTTCGAGGCGGCGGGGGCCGGAGCCTCGGGAGTCACTGGGGCTTTGGACGCAACCGGAGTCTCAGCTGCAGGCGCAGCGGCCTGGGCGGCCTTACCAGCCTGAGCCTTAGCCGCCTTCTCAGCGGCTTCCTCTTTGCCCTGGCGGCGGGCGGCGCGGGCCTCCTCGCGGCGACGACGCTGGTCTGACTTCACCTCAGCCTTGCGGCGGGTGGGGGCCAGCACCATCACCATATTGCGGCCATCCTGACGCGGGTGGGACTCAATGGTGGCAAGTTCACCAACCTGCTCAGCCACGCGCTGGAGCAGGCGAATACCGAGCTCCGGGCGGGACTGTTCACGGCCACGGAAGCGCACGATGCACTTGACCTTGTCCCCACCTTCGAGGAAGCGCTTAACGTGCCCCATCTTGGTGGTGTAGTCGTGCTCGTCGATCTTGGGCCGGAACTGGATCTCCTTGAGCTGGGTGTTGGCCTGGTTGCGCCGGGCATCACGGGCCTTCATGGCGGACTCGTACTTGAACTTGCCGTAGTCCATGAGCTTGCACACCGGGGGGCGTGCGTCGGGAGCGACCTCCACAAGGTCGAGGTCAGCCTCTTCGGCAAGACGCAGGGCGTCCTCCACGCGGACAACGCCTACCTGCTCACCGCTAGGGCCGACTAGGCGCACCTCGGGGACGCGGATCCGTTCGTTAATACGGGGCTCGCTGATGGCTTTTCCTCACTCTAAGAGATCTCACCGGCCAAACGAGGAAGGCCCCCGCTCCTGCACGCAGGACGGAGGCCTATCAAACATGCTTGGCCAGCCGACGCCTAAGGCGACAACCAGCGCGATCCAGGCTGAAACCTGGCGCATGACCCGGCCCCCAGAAGGAACCCAGGTGGGATTTCTCCGCTTGCGTACCGGGGACTCGCCCCGGTCGGTCGGCAAGGATGTTATCAAAGGCGCAGCACGCAAGTCCCGCATGATCTGGTTTCTGGCCCGTGTTCCTGCTCACCTGTGGCCTCACAGAGCTCTGCGTCGGCCGCCCAATTTGCTCACCGGCCGGGCAGGCGACGGCGTCGCCAGGTGTGCACGATAGGCGCGGAGGCAGCCGTATTCAGGCCGGCAGCGGACATAGTTCCACGGTGTCAATCAGCTCACCCCAGGCAGGATTGACCATGATGTGTTGGCAGGCTTCCAGGACCCTCGCCACCGCAGGCCTACCGCCGCTGGCATCTAGGCGCACAAAAATGCGCAACTCCGCCTGTTCGCCGGGACTGTAGGCCACTCCTGTAACCCCGGCGATCTGTTCCAGCTGAGCGGATATCTCAGCTTGTACCGGTCGGTTCCGCCAGGAAGGCACCCAGGCCTCTCCCCCGGCGAAGGCCACTACCGCGGGCCTAGGCAAGCGCAGATCGTGGGTGCCGGGGTCCAACACCCAAAGCTGGTCTGTAGACAAGCAAGCCACCTGGGCCGCCTGCTGGCAGTCCACGGGCACCGGACGCACATCCTGGCGCCAGGCACGCAGGGCTACCGCAGAGGTGAAGACGGGCAAAGCCACATGCCCATCCGGCAAGTGCACCGCCAAGGTAGCGGCATCCTCGCAGGCAGTGGTGGCGTGCGGCTCCTGGAGGCCGTCACTAGGCAGAGCATGAGCAGCCACAGGCACCAGCAAGCGGGAGTGATACAGCGCAGTTAGCAGAGCGTCCAGGTATTCATGACGGGGCCGCTCGGTGGCTTCCAGGGCGGCGGTGACAGCCGGGTCAGCGGCGCCGTCGTCACCCGCAAAAGGTGTGGGAGCAGCTAGGAGACGCTCGAGCTTGGCGCGGGCCGCCAGGGCACGCGCCACCTGCGGGTCGGTCTGCGGCAGTTTGGTCTCTGGGAAGACGGCGGTTTGCTGGCTGTGGTGCTTCCTGGCGGGCAGTATCTGCACGGCACCTGCCTGGTCTTCAGGCCGTGCTTCAGCGGAAGCGCTCACCTGGGCAACTCCGCGGCGTCCCCTTCATGACCGCTGGCCACCAGCAGGGCCTGCTCCAAGGTGAAGGCACCCGAGTACAGAGCCTTGCCGATAATCACGGAGTCCAGCCCTAGCCCAGCTAAGCCGGCCAGGGCGCGTAAATCATCCAGGTGGGAGATGCCACCCGAGGCGGTCACCGGCGCAGGAGTCACCTCGCAGACGCGGCGCAGCAGCTCAGTGTTGGGGCCGGAGAGCGTGCCGTCCTTAGTGACGTCAGTGACCACGTAGCGAGAACAACCGGCAGCGTCCAGACGCGCCAGGGTCTCCCACAGGTCGCCACTGTCTTTGGTCCAGCCGCGCGCGGCCAGGGTGCTGCCGCGCACATCTAGGCCCACGGCAATTCTGTCCCCGTGCTCGGCGATGACGCGCTCCGTCCAAGCGGGGTCCTCCAGTGCAGCTGTGCCCAGGTTTACCCGAGCGGCCCCGGCATCCAGAGCACGCTTGAGGGTGACATCGTCACGAATGCCGCCGGAGAGCTCCACCTTGATGCCCACCTCCCCCACGATGCGGGCCAGCAGCGGGGCGTTGGAACCACGGCCAAAGGCCGCGTCTAGGTCCACCAGGTGGATCCACTCGGCACCGGCTTTCACCCAATCGCGGGCGGCGTCTACCGGGCTGCCATAGTCGGTTTCACTGCCTGCCTCCCCACGCAGCAGGCGGACGGCTCTGCCGCCAGCAACATCGACGGCGGGTAGCAGCGTGAGCATGAGGTCTCCTTGGGGGCAGTGGCGTTAGGTGAAAAGTTAGAGGGTGGCGAGCCAGTTGCGCAGCAGTTGAATACCGGCGTCGCCGGACTTCTCGGGATGGAACTGGGTTGCAGATAGGGCGCCGTTTTCCACGGCGGCCAGGAAGTCCACCCCATGTGTGGCCCAGGTGGCCTGCGGCAGCGTGGTGGGCCCAGGGCCGAGTAGTTCAGCGGGGTCCTTCAAGGCAGCATAGGAGTGGACAAAGTAGAAGCGTTGGTCGGCTACGCCGTCGAAGAGCAGAGAGTTGACCGGTGGGCGTACCTCAGACCAGCCCATATGCGGCACGACGGGAGCGTCCAAGAGTTCCACGGTGCCAGGCCATTGCCCTAAGCCCAGCTCGGTGGTGCCATGCTCGGTGGAAGCCTCGAACATGACTTGCATGCCGACGCAGACTCCCAGCACGGGGCGTCCGCCCGCTAGGCGGAGATCGATTAGGCGAGCTGCGTCAACCTGGCGCAGCTGAGCCATGACGGCGCCGAAGGCGCCAACTCCGGGGACCAGCAGGCCATCGGCGTTTTCTACGGCGGCAGGGTCGGCGGTTAGTTCGACGGCGGCGCCAGCCCGCTCTAGGGCACGGACAGCCGAGCGGACATTGCCGCTTCCGTATGACAAAACGACGACCTGGGGCTGACTCACGGCCTTAGGCTACCGGTTCCAGCTCCCTAGAAGACTGCAGAATCGCAGGAGCGCTGTGGCGCCCTCGCAGGCTCCGCGCCGTTTTGCAAACCTGAAGACTCCGGCACCCTGAGCTCTTGGGATACCTCCCCGAAGTTGCGCTTATCCGCTCAGCGCAGAGCCCGATTCAGCACAGTGCCCGGTCTTGCCAACCCGGGCAGCTGGCGTCAGGGCCCGGGCTCCAGTGAGTATTGTCCCGTGAGCGTCACCCCTCCCCCCGATCCCGGCCCTAGCTCCGCATCGCCTCAACGGAGCACCCTGCCTTCGATTCCCGGCTTCCGCCTAGAGAACGTCATTGGCCGCGGCGGATTTGCCACCGTCTACGGTGGCGTGCAGGACTCGGTCCAGCGTCCCGTGGCCGTAAAAGTCGATTCCCGCCCACTGGATGATGAACGCAACCGCCGCCGCTACCTGCGCGAGGTACAGGCAGCTGGGCGGATCAGTGGGCACCCGCACGTGGTCTCCCTGGTGGACACCGGCGTGCTGCGCGACGGGCGGCCCTACATCGTCATGGAACGCTGTGACGGCGGTTCATTGGAGCAGCTGGCAGCCACAGGTCCCATCAGTGCTCCCGACGCCGTGCGCCTCGTATTGGCCGCCGCCTCAGCACTTGGGGCAGCCCATGCGGCAGGCATCCTGCACCGCGACGTCAAACCAGCAAATATCCTCTTGGACGCTTACGGCTCACCGCGACTAACCGATTTCGGGATCGCGGCAGTGGTGCGCGAAGGGCAAGACCCCACGGTGACCCTGGAGTGTTTAACCCCCGATTTTGCGCCGCCTGAGGCCTTTGAACTACAACCGCCTGGCCCGGCCGGGGACGTGTGGTCCATGGGCGCCACGCTGTTCTATCTGCTCACCGGGCGTGGCCCCAGACGGGGTCCAGATGGCAAGACGCTATCCCTACCAGAGATCGTGCATCAGCTGAGTGTGCCGGTGGACCTGTCCGCCGCCAACATCCCTGTCAGCCTGCATCCGCTGCTGGCCAAGGCGATGCACCGAGACCCAGCCCAGCGTTACCCCGACGGCACCGCGCTGGCCGAGGCCCTGGCAGCAGCCTCCGAGGCACTGGGCGACGGCGGGCTAACGGTGGCTGGCCCAGGTGTGGCCCTCCGTCTAGCGCAGGCTGGCCAAGCCTTGCCTGCCGGATCTGCCAGCGCGCTGCCAGGAGTTTCAGCGGGGGCTCAGAGCCGCAGTTCCCGGCAGCGATTGGTGGCCGCCGCTGCTGCAGTGGGTCTGGTTGCAGGCCTAGCGGTGGGCGCAGGCGGGACGGCGGCGCTCCTGCAGCGCAGCGCTGCAGGCTCTGCCAGTGCAGAAGTGGTCCAGTCTGGGACGCCCGCCGCCGACCAAGCTGGTGTTCCCGCAGCTAGTGCTGCTCCAGGGGCACAGTCCGGAGGCAACCAGTCGGGGGGCACTGCCGCTACCCCGCAGGCAGGCAGCGCTGGCGGCCCAGCGGGAACTGCCACAACTGCGGCGGCACAGACACCCGCCTATCCTCAAGGCACCTGCTTGGCGGGCTTAGTAGTGATCAGCGACGTGCCCAGCACCCGAAAGGTCGATTGCAGTCAGGCGCACCCCTGGGAGGTCTTCGCAGCCGGGCCGCTATCCGAATCCGCCACCGGCTTCACCCAGATCGAGTTGAGTGAAGACTCAGCAGTCAAGCAAGCTTGCACGCGGCAGGCCGCCGTCGCCTATGGTGAACCAGATCCTCATATCGAGGTAATCGGTCCCACTGAGACGCAGTGGAGCAACGGCGCGCGTTGGTTCTCCTGCCTGGTATCGCCTGCCGCTGGCGGGCAACGCACCGGGTCATACACCGCCACCCGGTGAGGCTTGGCGTCCCGCGGGGGCGCTAAGCCTCACATGGGCGCTGGCCCCTTGCCCCCACTCAGGCCCCGTCCCATCCAGCGGCCTAAGGGCCCCAATTTGACGTCACTGGAACGCACCGCCCCAGGAAGCGCCTCAGCCTTGGTCAAGCCGAAGAGTAGGTCTTCAACCACGGTGTCCACCGAAGCGAGCACCAACCCAGAGGACATATCCGGCCCCCCTTGGCCGCGCTCAAAGCCGCGGGCGGTGATGGTGCCAGATAGGCCCGCCTCGATGCCGACATCGGTGGCCAAGTCTGCGGTCAACAAGATGGTGCCACCGCGCGAAAGGTGGGACAGCCGTCCGGCAAGCTCAGCGGCCTCAGCGGGTTCGGTGTCTACGCCGTCGAGCAGCTCCGCCACATCCCACTCACTGTGGGAGGACACAAACTCCTTCACGGCCACCGCCCCGGTCCTGGTGGGCACCACCGTGCAGTCCAGGCCGCTCATGGCGCAAAGCTGCGCTAGGGCGTCCGCGTTGGCCAGCGGAGTCAGCACGACGGCGATTTTCACGGCCTGGGTCGGCTCCGACTCGCCTAGCCTTGGACCGTAGAGTCCAGGAAAGGTACCGCAGGGAGGGGCGTCAAGAGTCGAATCGTCGGGTCGTTCTGAGGATGCTGGAGGGCTACCCGCACTTGCGGCGCTTGCAGCCAAGACTTCCTTGGCCGCTTCCTCCACATCCGTAGCCTCCCGCTCAGCGGCGGCGTCTAGTGCCGCCATGCCAGCCCGGGTGTCCTCGGAGATGTCTAGGCCCTCCATCATGGCGGCAAAGGCCGCATCCAGGTCATCATCGCCGTAGCCACGGCTGTGCTGCCCCGTCATTACAGGGCTCCCTTCGTTGAAGGCACGTCGTCTACTCGGGGATCCGGCTCCACCGCCATGCGCAGGGCACGGGCTAGGGCCTTGAACTCAGCCTCAGCGATATGATGCGGGTCGCGACCAGAGATGACATGCAGGTGCAGGCAGATGCCGGCATGGTAGGCGATAGCTTCCAGCACATGGCGCACCATAGAACCAGTGAAATGCCCACCAATGAGGTGGTGGGTGAAGGCTTCGGACTCACCGTCATGTACCAGGTAGGGACGGCCAGATAGGTCCACTACGGCTTGGGCCAGGGCTTCGTCGAGGGGCACTAGCGCGTCCCCAAAACGTTTGATTCCGCGTTTGTCACCCAAAGCCACTCGCAAAGCCTCACCAATGCAGATGGCGGTGTCTTCCACGGTGTGGTGCACATCTATATGCGTGTCTCCGGTGGCGCGGACCTTCAAGTCGATCAGGGAGTGCTTGCCGAGGGCAGTGAGCATGTGGTCGTAGAAGGGAACGGTGGTTGAGATCTCTGTCTGGCCAGTGCCATCGAGGTTGAGCTCGACAAGCACACTGGACTCGCTGGTGGCTCTTTCAATCCGGGCGGTGCGGCTCATGACTGCTCCTCCTTGTTGATGGCTGTCAGGGCGTCACGGAACTGCTGCATCTCGTCGGGGGTGCCGACGCTGACTCGAAGGTACCCGTCCGGGCCCACCACGCGGATGAGGACACCCCGGGCGAGCAACGCCCGCCACACGGCGTCGCGGTCCTGGAAAGGTCCAAAGAGCACGAAGTTCGCGTCTGATTCAAAGGCCGTGTAGCCCTGGGAGCGCAGCCACTCCACTAGGGCGTCCCGTTCGGCGCGCAGTGAAGCCACCTGGCTCATGAGTTCTTGGCGGTGGTCCAGGGCCGCCAAAGCGGCGGCCTGGGTTAGCGCAGAGAGGTGATAGGGCAGGCGAACCACCCGCAAGGCCTCCACGAGCTCGGGCGCGGCAGCCAAATAGCCCAGGCGCAACCCCGCCATGCCAAAGGCCTTACTCATGGTACGGCTGACGGCCAGATTAGGGTTGCCCTCCAGCAATTCCAGGGCACTGGGCACTCCGGGGCGGCGGAACTCTCCATAGGCCTCATCCACCACTACGACGGCGTCGCTTGGCCTGCCGTCACTGGTGGCGGGCCCGTTCCCCCGCGCGGCGTCCAGCACCGCCTGCACGTGTTCTAGTGGCAAGGCAGTGCCGGTGGGATTGTTAGGGTTAGCCAAAATAACGACGGCGGGCTGAGCCCCCTGGATGGCGTCGAGGGCGGCGTCGAGGTCCAGGGTGAAGTCTTGGAGGCGCGCCTGGGTGCGGTATTCAGTGAGGGTGTCGCGTGCGTATTCGGGGTACATGGAGTAGGTGGGGGTGAAGGACAGGCAGATGCGTCCGGGCCCGCCGAAGGCCTGTAGCAGGTGGAGCATGACCTCATTGGAACCGTTGGCAGCCCAGATCTGCTCCGGAGGCAGCCGCACTCCAGACTCCACGGCCAGGTATTCGCCCAACGCCTGGCGCAGGGCCGGGAAGTCCCGGTCTGGGTAGCGGTTGAGTTCGGCGGCGGCCCTGGCGGCAGCCTGCGCAATGTCAGCGATTACCCCGGGGGCGGGGGCATAGGGGTTCTCGTTGACGTTGAGGCGTACGGGCACCTCTAGCTCGGGGGCACCATAAGGCTGCTCGCCCTCGATGCCGGGGCGCAGAGGAAGGTTGCTCACGCCTGGCAGTTTACGGCCCTGGGATGACGTCTCTCGCCGTCCTGGGAGAGTGATCTTCTTGCACTTAAGTGGCGATCGCGCCGTCGCTTTGCTGCGGCAAGGCCAATCGTGTGCCGACCGTAAAGGCCACCACACCCCTCTCCGTCAGTGGTGCGCTGCCAGCATGACTTCCTCCGCATCCAGGCGTTCCAGCGCGTACTGGAGGGTGGTGGAGGAGAACAGACCTTCGTCGCGAGCCTCCAGTAGGGCATCTCGTTGCGCATGGATGGCCTCTACCGCCAGGCCACGCAGTTGAGACTGGCTGAGCTCATGTGGCAGCTTGGTGGGAGCGTTGGCTGCCAAAGCCCGCCCCACTGTGGAAAAGGACTTAGTCAGGCCGCGGGACTCCTCAGGCACCTGCTCACGCAAGGTCTCAGCTAGGGCGGACTCCTTGACCACATTGCGCATAATCTTGAGGACCCGGAGTTTCTCCTCTTCATCCTCCCCTGCAGCCGCCATCAGCGGGTTAACAACCCGCACCAACAAGGGCAGGGTTAGGCCTTGGATTACCAGGGAGCCGGCGGCCACTAGCAGCGCGACCAGAAGCAACAACGGACGCAATGGTGCGGAAAGCGGCAGGGTTTGGGCGGCGGCCAGGGTGACCGCCCCGCGCATTCCGGCCCAGATGATTACCGCACCCTCGCGTGGACCGAGCGTCGCGGCGGTGAAATAGGCCAGGTCGTTGCGGGCGCGCTGCTGACGACGTCGCCCCCGATCCAAGCGGTTGTGCCAGCGATCCAGGGCCTGCTGCCAGGCCTCTGGGCTGAGGTGACGGGAGGCCAAGAGCTCCTCGTCCACGTCGCAGGAGTGGGCTAGGCGGTCTTCAAAGCGGGCCAGGCGCTCCTCGTAAAGGTGCAGGCGTCGCTGGTTGCGGCGTCGGGCTTGGCGCAGCCAGAAGAGGATTGCCGCCACGAATATGGCTCGCACCACCAGGATCAGCGCCCCGGCCAACCCTGCCAGGAGGATGGCGTGTGAGACGGTGGGGGTGGCCGGGTCCACCTGTAGCTCGTGGACGATGCCGTAGGCCTGCAGTCCCATTACCAGGAATACGCCGCCTTCCAGCACCAGTTCAATGGTGCGCCAGTTGGTGTCCGCAGCTCGGCGGTTGCCCGGCGGCAGCAGCTTGGGGCCGTGCACGGAAACGACTAGTCCGGCAACCACTGCCGCCACCAGCCCGGAACCGCCTAGGTGTTCTGCAGGAATGGAGGCCAAGAATGGCACCGTGAAGGAGATAACGGTGTCTGCGGCGGGGTCGGTGACGCGGCGACGCAAGCGGATGGTGGCCTCTCCCACGAGCCAGCCAACCAGCACTGCGACTGCCAAAGCCTGCACGAAGCCGATTGCCAGACTGGCAGGCCGCAGCGCTCCAGCACCGGCATCGAGCCCGGCAGCCACAGCGGAAGACAGGAGGACCAGGGCGGTGGCGTCGTTGAAGAGGCCTTCACCTTCCAGCACTGTGATGATGCGGTGGTTCACTCCCATCACCCGCGCAATGGCGACGGCGACGGCGTCGGTGGGACTGAGCACGGCGCCCAGCGCGATGGCCCATGGCAGGGAGATGGGGGGCACGAGCAACTGCACTACCAGCCCCAAGAGCACTGCGGATACCAGGACCAGTCCGACGGCTAAGGCGGCGACGCTGCGCAGTTCGCGACGGAAATCCATGACGGGCATGGACACGGCGGTGGCGAACAGCATTGGGGGCAGCACGCCTTCCAGAATCAGCTCTGGTTCCACCTCGATGGCTTGCACCCATGGTATGAAACCCACACCGATGCCCAGGGTTAAGAGGATTAGAGGTGAGGCCAGGCCGACCTTAGGGGCCAACTGGTTGCACGCGGCAATGACCAGCAGGGCGACTACTGCGATGACCAATGACTCCATGGGAGCAGGATAAGAGGTGCAGAGGTCAGCTTCTTGTCATCATTGCTCACCTACTCATTCCCAACCCCGTCCTTACTCCCTCCTTTCGGACAACCAAACGCCCAGCGGACAACCTTTCGCGCGGTCGTAGGTTGTCCGAAAGGCGGAAGGTTGTCCGAAAGTCGGGGGGCGGGGGAAGGAGCGCTAGTTAGTCCCGGCAACCACATTTGCCTTGAGGGCCAAAACCGTGCCCGCCGTGATGCCTAGACCCAAAGGGACCGGGCCCAAAACCACGTTCGCGCATACGCATCATGGCTTCAAAACCCTCCTCCCCCATGAATCGCCGGGCCTCTTCACGCCAGCCGCCGAGCTCTTCATCAGCATCTACCCCGAGCTGCTCCTCCAGGCTGCCGATTACTTTGTCCAGAAGGTGATTGAGCTGTACTGCCTCTTCCTGACTGAGGACCTGGAGGTAGTCATCTCCCTCATTACCTAGGCGGGCTTTGGCACCTTCCGGGGTAAGGCTGATGAGCATGATGCGGCGATCGACGTCGCTGGGCTTGCGTTCGATGAGGCCGTCGGCCTCGAGCTTCTTGAGTAGCTCGTTTAGTGACTGCTGGCGGATGTCCAGCAGGTAGGCGAGTTCGCGGGTGGGAATGGGGCTCTGCATCTGCAGGGCGGCAAGCACACGGCCGCGTCCGCGGCTGGTGTCGGCCAGTGGACCGACGTTGTGGCGCGCCTGCATGTGATTGCGACGCATGAGCTTGTGGAGGCGGTGGAGCCGCTCGCGGATTCCGTTCTGGATCGTGTCCATGTTGTTCTCCTGTTTCGTGTCCGGCACCTTTCTACGGGAACCTGTTGTATCTGACAAGCAGGATATTACAGGTACCCTCAGAAAATAATCGAGCGATTCCCACAGGAACCTGTATGTTCTGTGTCACAGGGGGGTGATTCGGATTCCTCAAGAAACCACGGCGAAGAGCGACGGCGCAGGCGGGATTCTGGCCAGCCGCTGCTACTAGCGTGAGGTCATGGCCAGCAGCAACCGGGACCACTCCCCCAGGAGCGTCAGCACCGGCGTCATTCCTACAGACCCGCTCAGCTCGGATGACGCCGCCCCTCGCCCCCACCCCAACACTGCTGCACCGCTGCACTCCCTCGTGCGCAAGCGCGCTGAGCAGTTGCTGCGCGAGCTGGTTGGTCACCCTAACTGCATCCTCCACGACGACCAATGGCGGGCGATCGAGGCCTTGGTCTGCGGACGCCGTCGCACCCTGGTGGTGCAGCGCACCGGCTGGGGCAAGTCCGCCGTGTACTTCATCGCCACTGCCTTGCTGCGCCAGGGCTGGGGCGGCTGGCAGGCGGGAGATCCCTCCCCTTCCTCAGATAATTGCCAGTGTGCAGGCGCGACGGTGATTATCTCGCCCTTGCTGGCCCTAATGCGGGATCAGGTGGCCGCCGCGCAGCGCGCCGGGATCAACGCGGTCACCATCAACTCAGCCAACGCCACCGCTTGGGCGGAGATTGAGGAGCAAATTCGCGCCGGAAGCGTGGATGTGCTGCTGGTATCCCCCGAGCGGTTGAATAACCCGGTCTTCCGGGAGGAGATGGCGCCGCAGCTGGCGGCAAACGCGGGTCTGGTGGTTATTGACGAGGTGCACTGCGTCTCAGACTGGGGCCACGACTTCCGGCCCGACTACCGGCGAATCCGCACCCTTCTAGCGGAGCTACCACCGGGTACCCCGGTGCTAGCCACCACGGCCACCGCAAATGCTCGCGTCACCACCGACGTCGCCGAGCAGCTGGCGACTCCTGGCGAAAACCGGCACGCAGCAGCCCTAACCACCAGTTCTGCTACCAAAGCGTCGGCTGACGACGGCGCCACCGAGGTGCTGGTGCTGCGTGGCCCGCTCGCGCGCCACTCCCTGCACCTGGGGCAGCGCCTGCTGCCAGACGCTGCCTCCCGCCTGGCTTGGCTCACCACGTATCTGCGCACCGCCACGGGCTCCGGCATCGTCTATTGCCTAACGGTCTGCGCAGCACATGAGGTGGCTGAGCGTCTGCAGGAGGCGGGCCTTACAGTCCGGGTTTACACCGGGAAGACTGACCCGGCGGAGCGCGAGCAGCTTGAGGAGGATCTCCGGCACAACCGCGTGAGGGCCCTGGTTGCCACCAGCGCTCTGGGCATGGGTTTTGACAAGCCTGATTTGGCTTTTGTGGTGCATCTGGGAGCCCCCAGCTCCCCGGTTGCCTACTACCAACAAGTCGGTCGCGCAGGACGCGGCGTGGACCGGGCTGAGGTGATCCTGCTGCCAGGCGCGGAAGACCAGGCCATCTGGGACTGGTTCGACTCGCAAGGCTTCCCACCGGAGTCCGAGGTGCGGGCAGTATTGGCAGCCTTGGAGCAGGCCCGTGGCACCGGGGTGAGCGCGCTGAGCACGGCGGTGCTGGAAACGGTCACGAGCCTACGTCGCACCCGCTTGGAATCGATGCTCAAGGTACTGGATGTTGACGGCGCAGTGCGGCGGGTACGCGGTGGCTGGGTGTCAACCGGGCAGCCCTGGAGCTACGACGTCGAACGTTACGCGCGAGTTGCAGCCGCCCGGCAAGCCGAGCGGGACGCCATGTTGAGCTATGAGCGCCTAGAGGCTCCCGCCTGCCGCATGGCCTTCCTGCGCCAGGTCCTCGATGATCCAGAGTTGGAGGCGAGTTGGCGTTGCGGCCACTGTGACTTGTGTGGCGGCCTGAACCTGCCGGAACTGCCTGACACCACGGAGGTTACGGCGGCTCGTCAGTCACTCAACCGAGTGGGAGCGAGCGTGGAACCGCGCCGTCAGTGGCCCACTGGAATGGCTCGCCTTGGCTTGCCCGAGTTCAAGGGGCGCATCAGCGACGCCGAAGGCGCTGGCATCGGGATCGCCGTCGGGCGCCTTGATGGCCTAGGACTGTCTGCGACGCTGCGCGAATTTGTGGAGGCAACTGCCGACGGGCCGGTGCCCCAGGCCCTACGCCCGGCGGTGCTTGAGGTAGCCCACCGACTGGCCCAGCAGATCAGCCAAGCAGAGGAAGAGTCGGCTCCCCCACCGTCGGCCGAGGTACCTGCGCCAAGCTCCAGCGGACTTGTGGTGGTGCTGGTGGACTCCCGCAGTCACCCCCAGCGCTTGCGCCAGCTGGGCAACGCCGTGGCACACACCCTCGGCGCCACAGCCCTGGGCATCATCACGGTCAGTGGCGCTCCTGGGCGTCACGACGTCGGCTCCGCCTTCCGTCTGGCGGAAGTGGCCCGCTCCCTGAGCCTGGCGGGTTGGGGCCGCAGACAGCTTGAGCGATTACGCGGAGCCGAGGTGGTGCTGGTGGACGACTGGACCGACTCAGGTTGGACGCTCACGGTGGCAGCCGCGCTGCTCCGCCGGGCCGGTGCCGCAGACGTGCACCCGCTGGTGCTGGCCCGGAGGTGATCCCCGGGGCACGCCGCGAACCCCAGCAAACAGCGCCCGGCAGCGCCCTGCCCCACCGCATCAAGCACATCAAGGCTGACGCCCTTCCGGCAGCGCGGACACCCCTCAGCTCTGGCGGGCGCGGACGGATTCACCGTGAGCGGGCAGGTCTTCGGAGTCGGCCAGGGCGATCAACGGCGCAGCCATGGAGTCCAGGGCGGCGGCATCGTACTCGATGAGCTGGACGGGCTTGATGTAGGCCATGACGTTGAGCCCGGCGGCGAAGCGCGCGGTTCCACCGGTGGGCAGCACGTGGTTGGAGCCCGCCAGGTAATCCCCCAGCGGCACGGGGCTGTAGGGCCCCACGAAGATGGCCCCGGCGTTGCGGATGCGGCGGGCAACGGCAGGAGCGTCTGCGGTCTGAATCTCCAGGTGCTCGGCGGCATAAGCATCGGCCACAGCGATGCCGTGCTCCAGGTCGCGCACGAGCACGATGCCGGATTGGGGCCCGAGCAGGGCCGTGCGGGCGCGCTCGGCGTGCTTGGTGACCTCCAGGCGGCGGGCCAGGGCCGCCTCGACGGCGTCGGCCAGCTCGGTGGAGTGCGTGATCAGGACGCTGCCGGCGCTGGGGTCGTGCTCGGCCTGGGAGAGCAGGTCGGCGGCCAGGAGCTCGGGGTTGGCGGCGGCGTCAGCCAGGATGGCGATCTCGGTGGGACCAGCTTCGGCGTCGATCCCGACCACTCCGCGCACGGCGCGCTTGGCTGCGGCCACGTACACGTTCCCGGGCCCGGTTATGACATCGACGCCCTCGCACAGCAGATCACCAGTGCCGCCGACGGCAGTGAGGTCCGCCAGGTCGGTTTCATTCTCAATCTTGGCGCCGTAGGCGAGCATAGCGATGGCCTGCGCGCCGCCGACGGCGTAGACCTCATCAACGCCCAGCAGGGCGCAGGCGGCCAGGATGGTGGGATGCGGCAGTCCCCCGAAGTGCTTCTGAGGCGGGGAGGCCAAGGCGATCTGCTTCACGCCCGCGACTTGAGCGGCCACCGCGTTCATGACCACGGAGCTGGGGTAGACGGCGAGCCCGCCCGGCACGTACAGGCCGACGCGCCGCACGGGGATCCAGCGCTGGGTGATGTGCCCGCCGGGGACGATCTGCGTGTCCTTCTCCACCGGCAGCTGAGCTTCGTGCCCGGCACGATTGTGGGCGATGGACAGTTCCAGGGCCTCCCGCACAGCGGGGTCGAGTTCCTCAAGGGCGGCCTTGATCGCCTCGGCCGGGACGCGCAGATGCTTGGGCCGCACCCGGTCGAAGCGCTCGGCCGCGTCACGCAGGGCGGCGGCGCCTCGGCTTCGTACGTCCTGGATCACAGGGGTGACGACGTCCAGGGCGGCAGCAACGTCGAGGGCGGCGCGGGGCAGCGCCTGCGCCAGCTCACGGGCGTTCAGGTCGGTGCTGCGCAGGTCGAGGCGGTGGAGCATGGGGGCATGCTACCGGCCGAGTGCGGACACCTCTGCGGCGCGCCCTGGCGCATTCGTGCTCTCCTAGTTCCTCTTCTGCCGGTTTTGCCCAGACCCCGGCTCTCAACGCGCACTATCTCACCTCCGGTTATATTCTCAGAGCATGAGTACACGCAATACAGGCATTAAGATCGGCGCTGGCATCCTCCTAGCGTTCAGTCTCACCTCCTGCGCAAGCAATCCAGATCCGGCCGCCTCCACTACGCCACTGGCATCTGCGGACACAAGCTCCGCTGCCGGGGCCAGCACCTCTTCCGGCACTGCCACAGCCGTTCCCGGTGGTGATCCCTCCGCCGCCCCGGCAGCCGGTGAAGCAGGTTCAGCGACTGAGGCGGCCGAGGATTCTGCCTCAAAACCCGCCGCTGCCGCCTCGGCGAGCGCGGGAGCCATGGCTGCGCCCTCCGTCGCGGCCTCGGCATCACCCGGCGCCGATGGGGCCGATCGGGCCGCGCAGGACAAGGCCGGTGCGGACAACAAGGACGCGGGAAAGAAGGACAGCACCGCCCTCCAGGACGCCGTCCTATGCTCGACGGACAACCTGCAGGCCTCTCTGGCGGAGGCTTCCAGCGGTGGCACCGACGATTCCTCCTACTGGGACCTGAAGCTGACCAACAACGGCAAGTCCGCCTGCTTGCTGGCGGGTTACCCGGGAGTCCTTCTGAATGACGCCAATGGCCATACCGTCGGCGAGCCGCCCGCGTGGGAGGAGGACGCTGAGACATCCCAGGTACTTCTGGAGCCGGGCAAGAGTGCCGTCTCCACCTTGCGGGCCTTAAACCCCGAGGCTTTGGCCTGTGCCCCTGCGGAGTCCGCCAGTGCTCTGGTCTACCCGCCGGACTTGGAGGGGGTGCTGGACACCGAGGCCAGGGTAAAGGTCTGCCGAGGGATGAGCAGCATGGTCGTCTCCCCGTTCAGAGCCGCGAGCTGAAGCAGAGTCATCGGCTCCCGGCGGTGGGGCCGCCGTCGGCTCCCGGCAGTGGTGCCGACGGCGGCCGCCAGTAGCAGGTGGCGTATTGGCGCCGCCCTGCCGGGGCTTGGCACACCCCGGTCAACGTCGGGGGAAGGCCACCGGGCGACCTTCCAGCTCCACCACCTGCACCTCCACTTCGAACACCTTCCCCAGGACCTCTTCCGTCATCACCTCCTGCGGGCTGCCGTCAGCCGCCACCCGCCCGTCCTTGAGGGCGATGATGCGGTCGGCGTAGGCGGCGGCGGTATTGACGTCGTGTATCACGATCACCACACCGACGCCGCGCTCCTGACCGATTCGCGTGATATGGCGCATCATGTCGCGGGCGTTACGCAGGTCCAGGGCCGACAACGGCTCATCCAGGAGCAGGTGCGTGGACTGCTGTGCGAGGGTCATGGCGATAAGCGCACGTTGCCGCTGTCCGCCGGAGAGTTCGTCGAGGAAACGGTCGACGCAGGCCTGCAGTCCAACCTGTGCAATGGCCTCCGCCGCGACCTCATGGTCCTGCCTGCCCGGGCGTCCCTCACAGTGCGGGTAGCGGCCCAGGAGCACCAGTTCACCCACGGTCAGGCGCACGGACATGTGGTTGTCCTGCCTGAGAATGGCCATACGGCGGGCGAGCGCGGCGCGCTCCCACCGCCTGACGTCACGGTCATCCACCAGCACACGTCCGCCGCTGAGTGGCAGCAGGCGACCGATGCCGCTGAGCAGGGTGGACTTTCCGGCTCCGTTGGGGCCGATCAGGGCAGTCACACCCTGCTCGGGCAGGCAAAGGCTGACCTCTGTGACTACCGGCTCGGCGTCGTAGGCGATGGTCACCCGATCCAGCTGGATCATCTGCGGGCCTCCTTGAAGATCATGGTGGCGAGCAGCAGGCCGCCCGTGAACTCGATGACCACGGGCAGCACGGTGCTCTGGTTGAAGAGGTGCTCCAGCAGGCCCTGCCCTCCCACCAGCACCACTACGGCCAGCAGTGAGCAGCCCAGTAGCAGGTCGCGGGTGCGCGTAGAGCGCAGTGCGTAGACACCGATGTTGACCACTAGCAGGCCCAGGAACATGAGGGGCCCCACCAGGGCGGTGGCGCAGGCCACCTGCATGCAGGACAGGCCCAGTGCGATCCGGGACTCACGCTGGTGGTGCACGCCGAGCCCGCGTGCCAAGTCGGGTCCCAGGGCCAGCACGTCCAAACGGTGCGCCCGGAGACTCATTATGAGGGTTACGACGGCGCATACGGCCCCGCAAACCCACAGCGACTCCTCGTTGACCACGGAGAATGACGCGGTTCCCTTGTCCTGGACCGTCAGTAGCTCGTTGGGGTCCATGATGAAGGAGAGCATGACCGACAGGGAGCGGAATAGGGTTCCCAGGACGATCCCCACCAGCACGAGCAGGTGGATGCTGCGGCGGCCGTCACTGAGGAAGCCTGCGAGCAGCAGCGCGGCGAAGCCCGTCATGATGCCGGCGTTGAGGGCGAAGACGGCCACCGGGTGCAGGCCTGCGAATGCACCGGAGCCCATGAGGAAGACGGAGGTCGTTGCGATCAACCGGTAGAGGGCGTCGAAACCCATTACCCCGGGGCTGAGGATGCGGTTGCGCGTGACGGACTGGAACACGACGGTGGAGGTGCTCAGGGCCACGGCAACCACCACGATTGCCAGGAAGCGGCGCACGCGCAGGCCGACGATGATCTGCCAGCCGGGGAAGGCGTCCCATAAGAGGAAGGCCAGGCAGCACGCCAAGGCGGCAATGGCCAGGACGGCTGTACGTGCGCGCACGCCACGGCGTCGTGCCGCCAGACAGGTTGTAAGGGCGGTGTAGGGAGTCATCCGCGCCTCCGGATCTGGCGGCTCAGCAGCACTACGAAAATCGCCGAGCCGAGCACTCCCATAACCACGCCTACGGGAATCTCCGCCGGGGCGATGAGCGACCGCCCCAGGAGGTCGGCCAGCAGCACGAACAGCGCCCCGCCCAGCGCCACCAGTGGCAGGCTGCGGCGCACGTAGTCACCCACGAGCAGTGAGACCAGGTTGGGTATGACCAGCCCCAGGAAGGGCAGGGTGCCCGCCACCACGGTGGTCACCCCGGAGATGACAGCTACTGCGCCCAGGCCCAGGAGGCTGACACGACGATGATCGATCCCCAGACTGGTGGACAGGCCCTCCCCCATCCCGACGATCGTCAGGGCACTGGCCAGCGCATAGACCAGGAGCGCCACTATCAGGGTGATCCACAGCAGCTCGTAACGTCCTTTGATGACGGAGGCGAAGTTTCCCGTCAGCCAGATTCCCAGCTGCCCTTGCAATCCCGTCTGCCAGGCCAGCAGCTCGCCGGCCGCGCTGATGACTCCGGTGAGGATGATGCCCAGCAGCGGCACTATCACGGGGTCCCGGCTCGGGACTGCGCGCACCAGCGCCATCAGTACGGCGGTGCCTGCCAGGGCGAAGCCGACTGCCACCACCATGCGCAGCCACAGGCTCAGCTGGGGCAGGAAGACCACGGCGACCAGTACGCCCAAGCCCGCAGCTTGTGTCACTCCGGTGGTGGAGGGCTCCACGAAGCGGTTGCGGGTTATCAGCTGCATCACCAGCCCGGCCACGGCCATGGTGGAACCGGCCAGGAGGACCGCGAGGGTACGGGGCAGGCGCGAGACCAGCAGCACCTGCAGCTGGTCCTCGTCAGCCTGACCTCGCAGGAGGTCCAGGAGGGACATCTGCGCGGTGCCGGTGGTGACGGAGACCAGGAGAAGCAGTGCGAGCAGGCACAGGCCACCCGCCAGCCACCAGAGGGTGTGCGGCTGGCGGGTGGCGAGGCCGGCTGCGGGTGCGGTCGGCGTCAAGGTGAGGTCACTTGATCGCTGCGGCGATCTCGTCGAGCTCAGCCAGGAAGTTGCCGGCCCCGGCCATGACCACGTACCACCGCTCCGGGGTCAGGTAGACGATGTGGCCGTTGCGCGCCGCCTTGGTGGAGTTCACCAGGTCGTTGTCCAGGAGCTGCTCGGCGGGAGTCACCCCGTCGGTCTGGCCGATTGCCTTAGCACGGTCCACCACGAAGATGTAGTCCGGGTCGGTCTCCTTGACCGTCTCGAAGGAGATGCTCTTGGCCTTGTGCCCTTCGTCCGGGGTGGTGTCCATGGCCTCCTGGAAGCCGAAGACGTCGTAGATCGGAGCCCAGCGGGAGTTCTTGCCGTGGACGGACAGCTCGTCGGCGTTGGTCATGAGGACCATGGCCGTGCCTTTGGACTTGGCGGTGTCCTGGTGGTTGTTCAGGGCGTCGGTGATCTTCTTCGCGGCCTCAGCGCCCTTGGCGCGCTCCCCCACGGCGTCGGCGACCATCTGCACATTGGCGGCCACCTTCTGCGAGTAGTTGCCCTCCGCCCAGGTGACACCGGCGTTGATGGTGGTCCAGTTCTTGGCCAACTCGGCGCCAACGGCGGCGTCATTGCGGGCCCCCAGGATGATCAGGTCCGGGTTCAGTTTGGCGATGGCCTCCTGGTCCAGTTCTTTGACGGAGCCGATCTTGGGCAGGGTGGAGTAGTCGATGCCCTCGGCGTCTTTGAGCCAGCTGGGCACCGATGTGCCCACAGTGCCCACCACCCGGTCTCCGGCACCAATGGCGTCAAGGGTGTCCAGGGCGGCCATGTCCACCACGACGATGCGTTCGGGACGCTTGGGTATGGTCACCTCCCCGTCGCGGCTGGCCACTGTCAGGGGGAAGGTGACAGCCTCTGCGGCGGCTGCCGGGGAGGCCGTGGCCTCGGGTGCGGTTGCCGCAGTGGAGCTTTCCGGCTGGCTTGAGGAACTGGCTGAGGAGGTAGTGGCCTGGCCGGAGCAGGCGCCCAGCAGCGTGAGGGAGGCTAGGGCCACAAGGGCCTTGGACAGGGGGGAGCGCACTAGGGTTCTCGCTTTCTCTGCACATCGATTGACATGTGAGTACAGGCTACCCTCATTACATTTAGGCACGCATGCATGTCATAAAAACGACAGCTCCGCCAGGACTAAAGTCCTGCTGACTTTCAGTGAAACCGCACCCTCTCAGTGACCAAGGACATACAGGCTCCGCGCAGAGTTCGTCTCGCCTCGACCGCCCCGGAGTCAATCCGATGCGACTCAAGGAGCACTTGTGGAAGCAGCTGAAGCACCTGCAGACGCAGCGCTCGGCTGCCAGGAGCTGGTCCCCCAGGCGACGTTGAACAGGGCTCCGCGGTCCACCACCGTGTGCTCCTCCAAACCGAGGGCCTTGGCGGTGTCACCGAACACCGGCTTACCTGCTCCTTTGGCCCGCGAACCTTCCTTAAGGCGGAAGTCTGAACCCGCATAGTCCCGTGGGTTGCGGGCCTCACGGTTCATCAGGGGGTTATCACCACGTGCGCCTATGATCTCCCAGCCGTTCTGCTCGCGCTCATTCGCGGTAACCTCCCGGCTCTCAGTGAGCTCCTTGAGGCTGCCCGGAAGCACGTTCATCGAGGCGGAGACTTGCCACATGACCGGCACGTTCTGGGACTGCGGTGTGGAGGCTTCGTGGTAGTAGACGTTGTAATCCAGACCCAGGATCATGTCATTGGCGCCCACTTCCCTGCCATCCCAGTTCTTGCCTGCCAACACCCCCGTGTGCCAGGCGAAGCGCCAGGGGTCTTCGGGCAGGGGCGTGGTCTGTTTGGAGGTGAAGATATTGTTGAAGACTTCTGTGTCAGTCTGATCCCAGGTGAATCCGTATTTGACTGACCAGGGATCCTCCACCACACAGGTGCCGTCTTGTTTGCGTGCATTACAGCCCTGGGTGCGCGCATCTTCACGTACCACTAGCGGTTCCAGGGCATAGGCCACCGTGTTGTTCCAGATGCGGGCCCTCTCCGAGCCGGAGCTCAGGATTCCGGTGCCGGCGCCGTTGATGATGTTGGAAGCGATCACCGTGTTGTGCGAGATCTCGTTGAAGACGCCGATAGGGGTGTTCACAAAGTGGTTGCCTACCACGGAGGAGTTGCCCACACCCTCATCCAGCCAGATCCCCGCGCGCCGATTTTCCTGGTAGTGCAGCGGGTCTGCAGCATCGGCTTGCACATCTGCGTAGTCCACCCGGTTTAGTTCAAAGCGCATCCCAAGGGAGTGAGTGATCTTGAAGTCCGCCACGTAACAGTGGGACTGGCAGCGCTCCGAGGAGTCGAAGTCGTTGGCATTGTTTCCAGAGAAGTAGTTTGCGGAGACCGTCAGGCCGTAGGTCTCATTCGCCATCATGCCCACCCCAGCGTTGTCCACCACTTTGGAGGAGGTCAGGGATTGCCCGGAGCCGTTAGTGAAGTGGAGGGCGGAGCCGGAGGTGGCCTGTCGCAGCACAGTGGAGTCGATGTTGACCTTGTCTCCCAGCACCAGCACCATCGTGCCTGCACCTTGAGTGCCGATCTCCGGGTCCTGCAGGCCCCACATTTGGGTGGGGGCGTATTTCTCGATGGTTAGGTTGGCGACGGCGGCGCCGTTTCCAGCGATAGTGAGTGCCCGGGCATGCTGCACTACCTCCACCAGGTGTCCTTTGGGATTTGAACCCATGACGTAATGGGCACGGCGGGAACCAAGCACCTTTCCAATGCGGTCTTGTCCCCCACCTTCAAACTCCATGGGCTGGCGCTCCACGAAGAAGGTGCCTTCTTTGACCTCCTCGCGGCTAGCAACCTGTGTCAGTGGCCGTCCGTCCAGGTAGATCTGCTCTGGGTAGCCCTTGACGCCGTCGTGCTCAGAATCCGGGTTGAATGTGCACTCCTGGCAGAAGCGCACCAGTTCATCGCGGGAGGTCCAGACCTCGCCGTCGGCATCCCAGTCCTTCACTACCTCTGCACCAGAAAGCACCACCTGCTCGCCTCGTCCGGCCTCAAGCCGCACGCGTTCGGGCATGATCAACTCGCCCTCGCGGTAGGTGCCGGAATCCAGGCGAACCGTGTCACCGTCCACGGCAAGGTCCAAGGCATGCCGAATGGTGGCAAAGGGGGCAGAGGCGCTGCCAGAGCCGGAGTCATCACCGGTTGGGGACACGTGTATCACCCGCCCCCCACCCGAACGAGTTAGGAATGCCAACAGCACAATCAGGGCGGCGACGGCGATGGTCAGCACCAGCGCCAGGGCCACTCGGCGAAGTCTCACAGGGAGGCCTCCAGGGACGAGGTTTTGAGGACAGGGATCCTCTCCGGTATGTCAGACCATAGCCCGATCTGCAGTGCGAGTGTTAAGCACGCGCCCAGACGCCGGGTGCCGTCTCAGCGCCGCGCCAGGCAGCCCGGCCCCAAAAGAGCTTTGATATCCGAGTAGAAAGCCGGGGTGGGTTCCACGCGCAAGGAGGCGTCCAGCTGAGTACGAATCTCCCTGCCCGGACTAGTCAAAGTCAGACGCACTTCACTCATGCCTGGATGCTTGGTGAGCACGGAGCGGAACTGCTGCACCAGGGGCGTGGTGCAGCGGTTAGCTGGCAGCGTGATCTGCACAGATTCGTGTGTGGCATTCGAGACGTCTGGGAGAGTGAGTTCTTGGGCATACAGCGCTACTTGCCCATCGCGACGGTTTAGCCGCCCCCGCACGGTCACAATGGTGTCTGGGGCCAGCATGGTGGAAACGGTCTGATAAGTGGCGGGGAAGAACAAGGCTTCCACGCTGCCGCCCAAGTCCTCTATCTGCGCGATAGCCCACAGGTTGCCTTGCTTGGTGGTTTTGCGAGTGAGGCTGGTGATGAGGCCCGCGATGGTCACTATGGTGCCGTCCTCGCGTTCCTCGTTGTCCACCAGGTCCACGATCTCGGTGTCAGCGAGTTTGCCGAGCACTCCCTCCAGTCCCAGCAGGGGGTGGTCGGAGACGTAGAGGCCGAGCATGTCACGCTCGTAGGCGAGTTTCTTCTTCTTGTCCCACTCGGGCAGCTCAGGCACTTCGGAGGAGAAGACTGGGCCGTTGCCGAATCCACCTGCGGCGTCGCCCTCCCCAGGCCCGCCCATCAGAGAGGCAAAAAGGTCGAACTGCCCGGCTGCCTCATTGCGCTTAACACCAATCACCTCATCCACGAAGTCCTCGTGGCAGGCTTGCAGGCTGCGGCGGGTTTTGCCCAGAGTGTCAAAGGCTCCGGCCTTGATAAGGGAGTCGATGGTGCGTTTGTTGCACACCACGGCGGGCACCTTGTCCAGGAAGTCTTCGAAGCTGGTGAACTCGCCCTTATCTTCGCGGGCCTGCTCGATGGCCTCCACGACGTTCAGGCCTACGTTGCGGATGGCCGCTAGGCCGAAGCGGATGTCCTCCCCCACGGCGGAAAATTGGGCGCGTGAGGCATTGACGTCGGGAGGCAGCACACGGATGCCCAAGTGGCGGCACTCCCCCAGGTAAACGGCCAGCTTGTCCTTGTTGTCCTTCTGACTGGTTAGCAGGGCCGCCATGTATTCGGTCGGGTAGTGGCACTTTAGGTAGGCGGTCCAGTAAGAGACGACGCCGTAGGCCGCGGAGTGGGCCTTGTTGAAGGCGTAGGCGCTGAAAGGCACCACGATGTCCCACAGGGTCTGGATGGACTCCTCGGAGTACCCGTTCTTGAGCATCCCCTCCTTGAAGCCGATGAACTCCTTGGCCAGGATCTCGGGCTTCTTTTTACCCATGGCCTTGCGAAGCTTGTCGGCTTTGCCCAGGGAAAAGCCGGCGAGCTCCTGGGCAATCTTCATGACCTGCTCTTGGTAAACGATCAGGCCGTAAGTGGTGCCCAGGATAGGCTCCAGCACCTCTTTGAGTTCGGGGTGGATGGGCACGATCTCCTGCGCGCCGTTCTTGCGCAGCGCGTAATTGGTGTGGGAGTCCGCACCCATAGGGCCGGGTCGGTAGAGGGCGCCCACAGCGGAGATGTCTTCAAAGTTGTCTGGCTTCATTAGGCGCAGCAGGGTGCGCATCCCGCCGCCGTCCAGCTGGAAGACGCCCAAGGTTTCGCCCCGAGAAAGCATCTCGTAGGTGCCGCGGTCATCCAGGGGGACATTGTCTATATCCAGGGCGGGCTTGCCGTTGGCGACTATGTTCTCCTGGGCGTCAGAGATGACGGTGAGGTTGCGCAGACCCAGGAAGTCCATCTTGAGCAGGCCCAGGTGCTCGCAGGTGGGGTAGTCAAACTGGGTGATATAGGCGCCGTCCTGGAGGCGCTGCATCATGGGGATGACATCGGTGAGGGTTTCCGAGGACATGATGACGGCGCAGGCATGCACGCCCCATTGACGGGTCATGCCCTCCAGGCCTTTGGCCAACTCCACAATCTTCTGCGCGTCGGGGTCCTCCGCATGTAGCTTGCGGAACTCCTCCGCTTCGCTGTATCGCTTGTCGGTTGGGTCAAAGATGCCCTTGATGGTGATGTCCTTGCCCTGCACTGCGGGCGGCATGGCCTTGGTGAGTTTGTCACCGACGGCGTAGGGGTAGCCCATGACGCGGCTGGAGTCTTTCAGGGACTGCTTAGCCTTAATGACGCCGTAGGTGACTACCTGGCTGATCTTGTCTGAGCCGTATTTTTGCTTGACGTACTCGATGACCTCATCGCGCCGACGCTCGTCAAAGTCGACGTCAATATCTGGCATGGAGATGCGCTCAGGGTTGAGGAAGCGCTCGAAGATCAATCCGTGCTGCAGGGGGTTGAGCTCGGTGATCCCCATGGCGTAGGCCACGATGCTACCTGCGCCAGAGCCACGGCCAGGGCCTACGCGAATGCCGTGCTCCTTAGCCCAGTTGATGTAGTCGGCCACCACCAGGAAGTATCCCGGGAAGCCCATCTGCACGATCACGCCGATCTCATATTCGGCCTGTTTGCGGCAATCTTCCGGGATATCGCCGTGGAAGCGACGCTCCATGCCGGCCCAGCACTCCTTAACGAACCAGCTCTCCATGGTTTCGCCTTCGGGCACGGGGAAGATGGGCATGAAGGAGGCGCCGTCGTCGACAGTCTGGAAGGAAACCTCACACTGCTCGGCCACCAGCAGGGTGTTGTCGCAGGCTTCCGGCATCTCTTTGAACAGGGCGCGCATCTCAGAGCCGGGGCGCAGGTAGTAAGTGTCGCCGTCAAACTTGAAGCGATCAGGGTCAGTCAGCACCGAGCCGGAGTTGATGCAGAGCATTGCGTCCTGAATCGTGCGGTCTTCGGGGCGCACATAGTGGGAGTCATTGGTGGCGATCAGGGGTGCATTGATGGTCTTGGCTAGACGCAGCAGGTCCTGGGTGACGCGCCGCTCGATCTCTAGGCCGTGGTCCATGAGCTCGACGTAGAAGAAGTCCTTGCCAAAGATGTCTTGCAGCTCACCGGCAGCGCGCAGGGCTTCCTCCCACTGGCCTAGGCGCAGGCGCGTCTGGACCTCGCTGGAGGGGCAGCCAGTGGAGGAGATCAGGCCTTTGGAGTAGCGGGAGATGAGTTCGCGGTCCATGCGGGGGGCTTTGCCCCACTGGCCTTCCAGGGAGGCGTAGGAATCCAGGCGCATGAGGTTGTGCAGGCCCTCGTTATTCCACGAGAGCAGCGTCATATGGGTGTAGGAGCCGCGCGCGGAGACGTCGTCGCTGCGCTGGGACTCGTCACCCCAGAAGATGCGGGTTTTATCAAAGCGGGAGGTGCCTGGGGTCAGGTAGGCCTCCACGCCAATGATCGGCTTGATGCCCGCTTTGACGCATTCTGCGTAGAACTCGTAGGCACCAAACATGTAGCCGTGGTCGGTGATGGCCAGGGCACGCTGGCCTAGGCGTTTGGCCTCGGCTACGTAGTCCTTGATTTTGCCCGCGCCGTCCAGCATGGAGTAGTCCGTGTGGACGTGCAGGTGGACGAAGTCGTCGTAGGGGCCCTCATCAGGGTTGACCGCGCTGTTGCTCTCCGCCATGGGCCCATCCTAGAACCGTCGTTCAAGCCCCTAGCACGAGCTTGAACATGTCCTGATGCCAGATGCCGGCGTCAAGGTAAGGCTGACCGCTTATAGCCCGGTATCCGCAGCGCTGGTAGAAGCCCATCGCCTGTTCCTGGGCGGAGAGCACCACCATTACCCCGATGGTGCCCGGTGCCACTCCAGCTTGCTCAGCGATTGCCCCGGTCAAGGGCTTTGCCGCACGGCGCAGAGCTTCCTCCTCGACTGCCGCCACCAGTCGGGCACCCAGGCCGGTGCCGCGGGCTATCTGGCGCACTGCTAGGCGGCCAAGGTGAACCTGTCCTTGCGGCTCCGGCTCTAGCAGGAGCCGAGCGGTTCCCAGAGGCGTGCCATCGGCGTCTGAAGCGAGCAGGTGAATGGTGCCGGGTGCATCGTCGCGAGCATCTATTTCCAAGGCCAAGGGCACTTGCTGCTCCTCCACGAAGACCTCCAAGCGCACGTCGGCAGACCCGGTCCGCACTTGCTCAGCTCGGGCTCCAGTCGCATCCCCAGCCACACTGGTCAAGCGGAAGGGTTCTTTTGCCTGGTGAGCCCGCGCGATTGTGAGGGGCAACTGAGCTTTAGCCATGTCTTCCACCCTGCCACTAGCCTTCAAGGCAGGCGCAGAACGTCCAGGGCATGGGCCAGGTCCTCTGGGTACTCGGAGTGGAAGGTCATCCACTCCCCCGTGATTGGGTGTGCCAGCCCCAGTTCAACCGCGTGCAGCCACTGGCGCACCAGGCCGGTGCCTTCGCTCAGCTTGGGGTCGGCGCCGTAGGTCTCGTCCCCTACGCAAGGATGACCGACGGCGGCCATGTGCACGCGAATTTGGTGGGTCCGGCCCGTCTCCAGATCCACTTCCGCCAGGCAAGCTGCGGGCATGAGCTCGATGACGTCGTAGTGGGTGATGGACTCGCGACCGCCGTCGATAATCGCCATCTTCCATTCGCGGCTAGGGTGGCGGCCGATCGGAGCGTCGATGGTTCCGCGCAGCGGGTCCAGGTGCCCCTGAACCAGAGCGTGGTAAGTCTTCTCTACCGTGTGCTCCCGAAAGGCTCGCTTGAGCACCGAGTAGGCGCGCTCGCCTTTGGCCACCACCATGACCCCGGAAGTCCCTACATCTAGGCGGGAGACAATGCCTTGGCGCTCAGCCGCTCCGGAGGTAGCGACCGGCACCTGCATGGCTTTAAGTGCACCCAGTACATCCGGGCCGTCCCAGCCCATTGAGGGGTGGGCAGCTACACCGGCAGGCTTGTCCACCACGACGATGTCTTCGTCCTCGTAGAGCAGGCCCAAGCTTTCAACGGGTGTGGGAACCGGCTCGGTGGGGCGCGGCTCCGGCAAATCCACCTCCAGCACATCGCCTGGCTTAAGCCGATCTGACTTGCCCAGTTCACGTCCCTCTAGGCGCACGCCACCACTGGTGCAAAGCTCTCCAGCCCGGGAGCGGCTCAAGCCGGTCATACGCGCCAGTGCGGCGTCCGCTCGCTCGCCAGCCAAGCCCTCAGGCACCGGCATGATGCGCAGGCTCATGCTACCGGGCCCTCTTGAGCAGCCTCAGGGTCTTGACCGAGCAACTTGCCGTCCAGCTCCCGGCCCGTAGCGGTAAGCCACATGATCATTCCGGCAGCTGCCACGATCGCAATATCTGCAACATTGCCTACGAACACCCCGTAGTCAATGAAGTCGACAACATAGCCTCGCCCCACACCCGGCGCCCGGAATAGGCGGTCGATGAGGTTGCCAATCGCGCCCCCAAGCACTAGGGCCAGCGCCACGGCCCAAGCCGTCGCGGCCAGGCGCCTGGCAACCCGCGCGATCACCACCACGACCACCACCGCAACAATCGTGAAAATCCAGGTCTGGCCGCTGGCAAAGGAGAAAGCAGCGCCTGGGTTGAAGACGAGCCGCAGACCCAGCAGCGAGCCCAGCAAGGGCCGACGCCCCTCGTCTGCAAGTTCATGCAAAGCCCAAAGCTTCGTGGCTTGATCGGCAGCTACCACTAGCCCGGCAAGGAGCCACAGCAGGATCACCAGTCTGCGGTTGCCCGTAGTTTGGTGATCCGGTGACACAGAAGTGCTGTCCTGGGATTCCATCTCTCAGTCCTCAAGCTGCTTAGTTTGGCGGCAGGAGTTTCTCACTGCCTAGCGTCACAAGCACGCACGGCACGCGCTAAGGGCGACGACCGTGATGGTCGTCGCCCTTAGGGCGCGCCTATGCGGCTGAGATTTGCTGCTCAGAGGTTGACGCCGTCTGTGGAGGTGCCGCCACCGTCCACAGTGTTGAGCAGACCAGATAGGAAGCTCTTGAGGCGGGTGCGGTAGTCGGTCTCGAAGCGCCGCAGCTCGTCGATCTTGTGCTCCAGACCTGAGCGCTCCTTCTCAAGCTGGGCCAGCGTGCGATTGCGCTGGTCTTCCGCCTCGCGGATGATCGACTCACCGGTGGTGCGAGCCTCTGTAATGATGCGCTCTCCCTCAGCCTTGCCGTTGGAGACGTGCTCATCGTGCAGCTTCTGGGCCAGCTCAAGCATGCCCTTGGCGGCGGCGGGTTCCTGCCCGGTACCTGCTGCAGGGGCAGCCACGGGGGCGGCCTCAGCGATTGCCGGCGCCGGGGTGGGAGCCACGGGAGCAGCTGCGGGGGCCTCGGTCTTGCCCGCGCTCAGCGAGGCAATCCGAGCGTTAGCGGCCTCGAGCTTAGCCTTGAGGTCGGCGTTCTCGGCCTCCAGTTGGCGCATCGCCTCAACTACGTCGTCGAGGAACTCGTCAACCTCGTCCTGCTCGTACCCCTCGCGGAACTTCGTCGCCTGGAACTTCTTGTTGAGGACGTCGTCTGCGGTGAGCAGCGTCATGGTCGTCACCTCAATGTCGTGCGGATTAGATAAGAGAACCGAAACCGGTGCCTCGGTGTGAACACATTACCCGAAGCAACTCCGAGCCAAGGTTGCGGCACCGAATGTGATGACCAAGATACCAGGAACCCCGCACAAACACCCCGCATGCGGGACCGCTGTTCTCAATCCGCAAATCTCTTAGGAGCGCTTCAACAATCCAGCAATCACCTATGCGCCCCCCTGAAAAACCCTTGAGTTCACAGGCCTATGCAGCTGCAAAACACAGCGGCGTCAACAATCCCAACCTTGGGCATACCACAGGAGGGAAGGCCAGCCGTTCACCGGACAGTCTTTGTAGGGATAACACGCGCACCCTCTCAGAAGCTATGGTCTTCGCCCTTAGAGGAGTGCCGCCTTAACTTCAGACCAACAGCGCTAGCAGCGACCTCAGCAGCACGATGCCGAACCACAGAACCAGGAAACTCAGGTCAATTCCGAAGCCCCCAAAACCCAGAGCGGGGATCTTGGAACGGATTAAGCGCAGAGGTGGATCAGTCAGTCCGTAGACCGCATTGGCCAACACCAGCAGTGGGCCGCTTGGCTTCCAACTGCGAGAAAAGACCATTACCAGGTCCAACACAACTCGTACTAGCAGAACGAGCGTGTACAGGAGCAGCAGGCTTGAAAGGATGGAGACGATGGCTTGCACGCCGCCAACTCTCGCAGATCAGCCCTGGTTGAAGAAACGGTCGCCAGCCTCGGCGGCCTCGCCGGACTCGATCGACACTGTGGCCGGGGTCAGCAGGAAGACGCGCGGGGTCACGCGCTCGATGGCGCCGTGTAGCCCAAAGACCAGCCCAGCGGAGAAATCCACCATGCGGCGGGCGTCGGGCTCACTCATTCCGGTGAGGTTGACAATGACGGGCAGGCCATCGCGGAAGGCCTCGCCAATCACGCGCGCCTCGTTGTAGTTGGAGGGATGTACCGTGACGATACGACGCAGGTCGACGCCGCTCGGCTCGGCCAGCTCCTCATAGGTCTCAGCCGGGGCATAGTCATCCACATAGCCCTCGGAGTACTCGGAGACGGCTGACTGCTCAAGCCCCTCGTAGGACTCTTCACCCTCATAGTCCTGGGAACCGAGCAGGTTGGTCATGCTGCGCAGTGCTCGCATCTGAGTGCTCCTTTAAGAAAAGAACGGGCGCTAGTTCTCCCGTTGTCTGAAACGCTAACGGTTTTGACCTCTGCTACCTGGCAGACACGCCGATTACCTGCAGTAGCGCTCAGCTCAGTTGAACCACTCCGGCCAAGCGTCCAGTAGTGCCTTCACGGCGGAAAGAGAAGAAGCGTTCATCCTCCAGGGTGCACCACTGAGGGGTCTGCACGAGCTTGACTTGGAGACGCTCAAGCTGGGCGCGCACTCCCGCAGCCACATCTACTGCGGGGGTGCCCCAACTCGTGACGGCGCCACACGCTGGCTCAATTGCGACTGATTCGTCTCGCATAGAAGCTGGCACCTCATAGCAGGAGCCACAAATTGAAGGGCCGATAGCGGCATAGAGTTCCTGCGCCCCCAGGCGTCGCAGCTCACTGACAGCGGCTTGGACGACGCCGTCAAGCATGCCTTTGCGACCTGCATGCACAGCGGAGATTAGCGGCAGCTGCCCGTCCGCTAGAAGCAGCGGTACGCAGTCCGCCACGAGCACCCCGGCGGCCTTGGCAACATCCACACGTCCGTCCACCACTAGGGCATCAGCGGTTGGTTCCCGGCCTGTCTGAGGGTGGGCGACGAGGGCGGAGTGCACCTGCTGCATCCAGGCCAGTTGTTCTGGCTTTAGCCCGAGGTCCTGCGCCAACTCCGCCCGATTGCGCCTGACTCGTTCAGGGTCATCACCGACATGCCCAGCCAGATTCATACCCCAGAAAGGGCTCTCAGCAGGCGCGGGAGCCCCGCCACCGCGGGTGGTAAACCAGCCGCGGGCGACGGGGCCCAGCGCGACCTCAAGGAGGTCAGTCATGCTCTGCCTAATTCAGCGCAGGAAGTCCGGCAGGTCGATATCCGTAACGCCCTCATCGTTGATGACGGGGGGCACCACAAGCTGCGGCGAGGCTGCCGGCTTCCCGGGGTAGATCGGTGCCGGATCCTCCGCCGGCAGCAGGCTTTCCGCCGCCTCGGGAGCGATTGAAAGGTCTGCGGTGGGGGCGGTGGGCGGGTTCATCTGGGCAGCTGCAGGTCGCGGAGTGGCCCCTGTGTCCAGGCGGTGCGCACCGCGCCCAATTGAATTGGTGTACGAGGGCTGCGCAGCCTGGTTGCTGTACTGCGGCTGTGCTCCGGTGCGAGCAGTGGGCTGGCCGTATCCGGGTGCCACCTGCTGCGGGGTGCGCGGGGCGGAAACCACCGGTACCTCATCAAATCCAGCAGCAATAACGGTTACGCGCACCTCGTCACCCAGGGCGCCGTCGACGACGTTACCCACGATGATATTGGCCTCTGGGTGGACGGCCTCACGCACTAGCTCAGCCGCCTTGCTCATCTCCAACAGGCCCAAGTCTGCGCCGCCCTGGAAGAAGAGCAGCACGCCGTGGGCGCCGTCGATGGAGGTCTCAAGCAGCGGGGAGGAAATGGCCATCTCGGTGGCGGCGACGGCACGGTCCTCGCCGGAGGAGTAGCCAATGCCCATGAGAGCGGAGCCAGCGCCCTGCATAACGGATTTGACGTCGTTGAAGTCGACGTTGATAAGGCCGGGGGTGGTGATCAGTTCGGTGATGCCCTGGACACCCTGGAGGAGCACCTGGTCGGCCTGTTTGAAGGCATCGACTACAGAGATATTGGGGTCGGCAATGTCTAGGAGGCGGTCATTGGGGATCACAATGAGGGTGTCAACCTGCTCACGCAGGTTGGCGATACCTTCCTCGGCCTGGGCGGAGCGACGGCGGCCCTCAAAGGCAAAGGGGCGGGTGACCACACCGATGGTCAGGGCGCCAATCTCGCGGGAAATCTTGGCGACCACGGGTGCACCGCCGGTGCCGGTGCCGCCGCCCTCCCCCGCGGTAACAAAGACCATGTCGGCACCGGTGATGGCGGCACGGATGTCCTCGACGTGGTCTTCTGCGGCCTTGCGTCCGATGGAGGGGTCGGCGCCAGCACCAAGGCCACGGGTAAGGTCGCGGCCCACATCGAGCTTGACGTCAGCGTCGGTCATAAGCAGGGCCTGCGCATCAGTGTTGACGGCAATGAACTCCACGCCGCGCAGGTCGGCCTCGATCATGCGGTTGACGGCGTTGACGCCACCGCCACCAACGCCCACCACTTTGATGACTGCCTGGTAGTGCTGAGATTCCGTCACTGTTGCCCTCCACTTGACTCCGGCCCCGAAAACCGTCAACCTCAGGTTAAGGTTTATACTTATGTCATTCTCGGGCTGACGAGGAAAACGCTACGTGCCTATACCCTCGCCCGCCCGCATTTACGTCGGTGTGTCCAGCGTGTCGTGCACGCCAGCACTACCCAGCTCAGGAAGTGGCTGGGTATTTGGGTGAAGACACGTCATAAACCTTGGCTTGGGTGCCCAGTAAGGTCCGCAGCACCTGCGCCTTAAGCTCCGGCTCCGAGGTATCCCCCCACACCACACTCGCTCCACTTTGCAAGGTCAAAGTGACCTGTCCAGCGGCGGAGGCAGTACCTGAGCTCACCTGCGCCCGTGTCTGTGTATCCAAGGCCCCCACGGCGCTGACCACGGCGGTAACCATCTCCGCACTGAGTTCCTGGCCAGCAGGCGCCTGGACGCTAGCCAGCCCGGGCGACGGCGTCGCCACCGTCTCCAGCACCACTGCCTCAGCATCCAGCACCTCGTAGCCGCCGTTTGCTTGCCGCACTGCCACCGGCTCACGCATCTCTAGGCGCACTACCAGCCCATTAGGCCAAGCGCGACTAACCCGAGCCGCACGCACCCGCACCAGATCGCGGGCGGTGGCTACCTCGAGATCGTCCAGGTCCAGGCGCAGCAAGGAGAAGCCCGCTACGGGCGCATACACCTGACGAACCTGCTCAACACTGACGGTACCGTCCGAGCCGCGCACTTCCACCTGTTCAAGTTTGAGTGCAAGCAGAGGGGAGGCCAGAACAGCCCAGCCCGCTAGTCCCAGCACCAGCACCACAGTCAGTCCCAAGAGAATCCGGCGACGCCGTAGCCGACTTAGCGCGTTGCGACGCTCTTTGAGGCGCTCCTCCAGCCCGGTGGAAACCACCTGCTCCGTACGCTGGCCACGGGTTTCCAGCGCCTGAGGTGCCCGCTGACGCACTGCCGGGAGCCTCCCGGTCCGCCCCTCATCCGGGCTCACAGTTACAGATGGCTTCTGCGCAGGTGGCTTTGCCGGGGGCTGCTCTTCAGCTCCGGGCCGGGGTGCGGAAGGCTTGCGCATCAGTTCTCCGTGGAGGCGCCTGCACCGGCTGCGAGGTCGGCTAAGACGATAGGTCCAAGCTCAGTGACATCGCCTGCTCCAATGGTGAGCAAGAGGTCACCCGGCTTAGCGGCGGCGGCGATGGCATGCGCCGCCTCCTCACGTCCACGCACAAAACGGCCACGCCCGGCAGGCAGATATTGGGCCACGGTGCCGCCGTCGATACCGGGGAAGTCCTCAGCCCGCTCGCGCGCAGGATAGATATCCGTGACGACGGCGAGGTCCGCCTGGCTCAAGGCAGCCCCAAAACGCTGCGCGAAGTTCTGGGTGCGAGAGAACAGGTGTGGTTGGAACAAGGCCAGCACGCGGCCACCACGGGCCTGGGCCACGGCGCGGGCAGTGCGCATAAGCGCCTCGATCTCAGTGGGGTGGTGGGCGTAGTCGTCAACTACCCGGACCCCAGCGACCTCCCCACGATCCTCAAAGCGACGCTTAGTGCCGCCAAAGGCGCCCAGGCTGTGGGCCATCACGGCCGGGTCTACGCCAAGCTCCAAGCCGGCAGCCCAGGCACCGGCCGCGTCCAAGGCCACGTGAGCACCGGGAACGGAAAGCTCAAGCTCCACCGGCCCCACTATGGCGCCGTCGGTGCGCTGCAGTTCTAATCGAGCGGAGGTACCGGAGTCTTTAGCGGCCAGCACCGTTAGCTGCACATGCCCCTCCCCTACTGGGCCACCGGGGATGTCAGCGGCCTTGGTAGTCCCAAAGGTCTGCACTCGGGTGCCAGCACTAGCAGCTGCTCGGGCTAGGCGCAGAGCGCCCGAATCGTCAGCACAGGCCACCAACAGGCCGCCCGGCACCAGGCGGGCTGAGAAGTCTAGGAAGGCCTGCTCAAAGGCTGCAGTACTGCCGTAGTTGTCCAGGTGATCTGGTTCAACATTCGTGACCACCTCAATGCGCGGGTGGTAGTTCAGGAAGGAGCAGTCGGACTCGTCAGCCTCAGCCACAAAAGCCTGCCCTTGCCCCAAGTGTGCCCCGGTGCCGATGGCACAAACCACTCCCCCAATGGCAAATGACGGGTCTGCTCCCGCCTGAGTTAGAGCCTCAGCCAACATGCCGGAGGTGGTGGTTTTACCGTGGGCACCAGCCACCGCCACGAAATCGCGTCCTTGGGCGGCCAGGGCCAGGGCCTGCGAGCGGTGGATGACCTCCTGTCCGCGGCTGCGGGCCACAGCCAGCTCCGGGTTGGTGTCCTTGATGGCGGTAGAAACTACGACGGTAGCTTCCGGGCAGACCGCAGCGGCGTCATGTCCGACCCACACCTCAACCCCCGCCTGGCGCAAGCGTTCCAGGGCTTCAGAATCCTGCGCATCCGAGCCGGAAACCACGGCGCCACGTTCTGCCAGGAGTGCAGCCACCACACTCATGCCTGCGCCCCCCACTCCGATCAGATGGAACTGACTGCCTTCCAGGGGTGCCAACTGCTGTGGCTCGGCGCTACCCATTGCGGTCTCCTCGGTGCTCTTGCTTACTGCTGGGTGCATGGTCGGTTCAGGCGCGGGTGGAAGCCGCGCGCCTAGCGGCCCGGACTACCGCGCTTACCAGGGTCGCCAGCCGCTGGGCGCCGTCGCGTACTCCCGCTCCACGCGCTGCCTGGGCCATGGGCTGGCGGCGCGTAGCTTCGGCCACCAGGGCCATGAAGTCGGCCACGTGCTCCGTGCTTAGCTCAGCATCAGCGACCATCCTTCCGCCTCCGGCAGCGACGACGTCGGTGGCGTTCAGCCGCTGTTCGCCGTTGCCAATTGGCAGGGGCACATAGAGAGCTGGCAAGCCCAGCGCGGTGAGCTCAGCCACGGTGCCTGCGCCCGAGCGGCAGATAACCGCATCTGCGCAGGCGTAGGCATGCTCCATCTGCGGCAGGTAGTCGAGCACGTGGTAGCGCGCTTCCAGGCCATTGGCGCCATCAGCCACCGCCTGTTCCAGGGCGGCACGCACCGGGGCGTCCTTCTCCTTGCCAGTCAGGTGTAGTACTTGCACCCCGGCTGGGGTATTTGCCATGGCGGCACTCAGGACCTCGTTTAGATGCTGCGCACCCAGCGAACCGCCAGTTACTAGGAGGGTATGCAGTGTCGGGTCGAGCCCGAGCGCTGCTGCACCCCGCTGGCGTGCCTCAACCCGCCCGGCCTCAGTGGCTTGCTGCTCCACTAGCGCAGCGATCTCCGGGCGCAGGGGCAGACCGGTGAACTCTGTGCGCCCAATGCGGGCCTGTAACGGGGTGGAAGCGAAGGTTAGGGCGACAGCCCGGGCCCAACGGGCGCCAAGCCTATTTGCCAGCCCGGGCCGAGCATTCTGCTCGTGGATTACAACTGGCACTCCGGCCTTGCGGGCCGCCAGGTAGGCCGGGGTGGAAACATAGCCCCCAAAACCGACAACCACCTCAGCACCAAGCTGCTCGATGGCGCGGCTGGCACCGTCGACGGCGGCTTTGAGGCGTCCCGGTAGGCGCAGCAGGTCAAAGCTGGGGCGCCGCGGCAAAGGGACCTTGGCGATCGTCACCATTTCCAGACCGGCAGCAGGGACAAGGTCTTTCTCCAGGCCTGTGGCTGTGCCAAGCACCAGTAGCTGAACACTGGGATCAGCGGTTTGCAGAGCTGCGGCGGTAGCCAGTAACGGGTTCACGTGGCCTGCGGTGCCGCCTCCAGCTAGCAAGACTCGCGGCCCGGTCTCAGGTGGCACGGGAGCTGTTTGGTCAGCCGGGGAGGATGAGTCGGGGGTGGCCTCAGGATCGGTCATGGTTCCTCCTGCGGGGTGTTATGACGGCCAGGGTACGTCGGACGGCGCCACCCCGGACTGCCAGGGCAGCTTGAGCCTCAGGTTCATTGCGGGCTAGGCACAGCAGCACCCCCACAGCGAGGAGCACTGCGATCAGCGAAGAGCCGCCTCGAGAAATAAAGGGCAGGGGCACACCTAGGACGGGCAGGACACGCACCACCACAGAGATGTTGATCAGCGCCTGTCCCACGACCCAGCAGGCTATCGCACCGACGGTCACCGAAGTGAAAATGTCCTGGCTGCGCCGCATGATACGCATGCAGAAGTAGCCGAAGGCGAGGAATAGCAGGAGGACCAGCAGACCGCCGATCAGGCCAAGCTCCTCGCAGAGAATCGCGTAAATGTAGTCACTCTCGGCTTGGGTCAGGTAGCCCCACTTCTGGCGAGACTGACCCAAGCCGACGCCAGTCCAACGTCCGGTGGCGATAGCCCACAGAGCGTGTCGCGGCTGATATCCGGCGTCTAGATAGTCAGGCGTGGGCATCCCCAGCCAATCCAAGATGCGATTGCGGCGGCTCAGGGAGGAAAGGGAACCTAAGGCAAAGAGAAAAACTCCAACGAATAGCGCGGCGACGAACCAGCGCTTCGCCAAGCCACCAACCCACAGGGCACCGGCCACGATTAGCACTAGCACGATCACCGTGCCCAAGTCTCCGCCGCCCATGACCAGCCCGGCTGAGAGTCCTACCGGCAGTCCGATTGCCCACAGCAGTACCTTGGGTTCTGAGAGCCGATCGTGGAAGCGCTCCACGATTGCCCCTAGCGCCAGCACCAATCCGATCTTTAGGAACTCCGAGGGCTGAACCGCGCCGATTAACGGTATCTCAAGCCAGTTCTTGTTGCCGTTCACCTCTTTGCCCACGAACAAGGTGGCTACCTGGGCGATCAAGCCCGCCGGGAAAACTAGGTACCAGGACCGCTTTAAGAAACGCACTGGCAGCCGCGAGATCATGAATGCCCCAATAATCCCTACGACTGGGAACAGGGCGTAAAAGTAGATGTCTTTAGCTATACCCGAGCCCTCTGCGGCCAAGCCCACAGAGAGCACGGAGAACACCATGACTAAGCCGATCGTTAGGAGCAGCAAAGCCGTCAGACCAAGCCCGTAGTAGCTGAGAACGGCAGACTCCCCTGGTTTGGGGCCATCGGCGGCTGTGCGCCCACGGCGCACCAGCCACTTGCGTTCACCCGGCTTGGCCATCGGGTCCCTCCTCACTCCTGGGAGGCAACCATTTCACGAGCAGCCTGCGCAAAGAGGTCGCCGCGCTGGGCGTATGAAGTGAACTGATCCCAAGAGGCACAGGCGGGGGCAAGCATCACGGTATCCCCGGGCTGAGCCAGTTTGGCAGAGGCCGCTACAGCTGCAGTGATGATCTGCTCCGGGCTGCCATCGGCCACGCGGGCCACCGGCAAGCTCGGGGCCTGCTGTTCCAGGGCCTCCAGCACGGCCGTCTGATCCTTACCAATCACGACGGCGCCACGCAGTTTGGGAGCTACCTTGGCTACCAGCTCATGGAAGGTAGCGCCCTTGGGGTCGCCCCCGACGATCCAAATCCCGGTGCCTGCAGGCAGGGAAGTCAGTGCGGCTTCCGCAGAGTGCGGGTTGGTGGCTTTGGAATCATCAACCCAGGCCACGCCTCCGCCGACCGCCACTGTGACGATGCGGTGCGCACCGGGGTTAAAGGCGCGCAGGCCAGCAGCTACCGCCTCAGGTTCCACTTCCGCTGCGCGGGCCAAGGCCAAGGCGGCTAGGGCGTCTTCGACGATATGTGCCGGCAGTCGTTCGGCCTGACCACCAGGCGCCAAGTGAGCGAGGTCCGCGATGGTGGCTAGCTGCACGCCCTCGCGGTGACGCTCGGCGTGAAAAGCCCGATCGATCAGGAGTTCCTCGACTCGGCCTACCTGGCCGAGTGCAGGCGCGCCGAGGGTAAAGCCGATGGCACGGCAGCCCTCAACGACGTCAGCGTCGCGAACCATTTGCTCGGTGCTTGGGTCGGCCAAGTTGTAGACGGCGGCTTTGCGGGCCTGGTGGTAGACGCGAGCTTTATCGGCTGCATAGGCCTGCTGGCTGCCGTGCCAGTCGATGTGGTCCGCGGCCACGTTCAGGCACGTAGCTGCCAGGGGTGACATGGAGCTGGTGGTGTGCAACTGGAAGCTGGAAAGCTCCACGGCTAAGGCATCGACGTTCCCCTCGGCCACCACCTGGATGATGGGCGGGCCCACATTGCCCACCGCTGGGGCCTTGAGCCCTGCGGCATTGAGGATCGAGGCGAGCATATTGACCGTGGTGGTCTTGCCATCGGTGCCGGTGATGGCTAGCCACGGTACATCCGGCCGAGCGGAGGCAGCCTGAAGCCGCCAGGCTAGTTCCACCTCCGAGACCACCTCGCAGCCCAAAGCGAAGGCGCGTTGAAACACTGGCGCCTGCGGGGGTACCCCCGGGGAGACGACCACCAATTTGGGTCGGGTGTTCTCTAGCACCTGCGCCATGGCGTCGTCGTCGGCAGCCTGGTGCACCCGGAGGCTGCCGCCGGCGGGCTGAGGTCCCTGCGCGCACTGTTCGAGCAGCGTGCCCGTAGCCTTCTCTGAGCGGTCCAAGGCCTCTACCTGGGCCCCCAGGGTGAGGGCGACCTCCACAACGGCGCGTCCCGTGCCGCCCAGTCCCACCACAGCGACCCTTGCGCCATCAAGCATGCTCATGCCAGCAGCCACTCCGCGTAGAAGACTCCGAGCCCAAGGGCCACGAACAGGCCCGCGATCAGCCAGAAACGAATAACTACTGTGACCTCGGCCCAGCCGAGCAGTTCAAAGTGGTGGTGAATTGGGGCCATGCGGAAGACCCGCCGTCGGGTGGCTTTAAAGAAGCCCACCTGAATCACGTCGGAGAGGACCTCCATGACGAAGAGTCCCCCGATGATCACCGCCAGGAACTCGGTGCGCGTCAGAATGGATAGGCCGGCAACGGCGCCGCCCAGGGCCAGTGAACCTGTATCTCCCATGAAGATTTGTGCTGGGGAGCCATTCCACCACAGGAAGCCGAAACAGGCTCCCATCAGTGCTGCGGAGACCATGGCCAGGTCGCGGGGGTCCCGGGCCTGGTAGCACAGGGTGGCCACGGATTCGGCGGGAACGAAGCGACAGGCCTGGTTGGTCTGCCACACGCCGATCAGGGAGTAGGCCGCAAAGAACATGGCGGAGGAGCCCGCTGCCAGACCGTCCAGGCCATCAGTGAGGTTGACGGCGTTAGACCAGGCAGTAATCAGGAAGTTAGCCCAGAGAATGAACAGGAACACACCAATGCCGATGCCTAGGAAGGCTAGGTCGAGCTGGGTGTCTCGGGTGAAGGAGATGCGCGTGGAGGCGGGAGTGAGGCCATTTTCATTGGCGAAGGCCAGCGCTCCCACTGAAAAGCCGATGCCGATCAGGGCTTGGCCAAAGATTTTTTGCCAGGGTTTAAGCCCCAAGGAGCGTTCCTTGGCGATCTTGGCAAAGTCATCCATGAAGCCGATCAGTCCAAGCCCCACCACTAAGAACAACAGCAGGACCGCGGAGGCCCTGGGGGCCCGCAGCTCGGAGAGGCAGGCCATGCCGTAACCGATGACCGTGGAGCACAAGATGACTAGGCCCCCCATAGTGGGAGTGCCACGCTTGGTGAAGTGGCCCTCAGGACCGTCCTCGCGGATGAACTGCCCATACTGTTTGCGGTGCAGGACCCGGATCAGCGCTGGCGTGCCTATAAATGTAAGCAGCAGCGAGACCGCGGCCGAGATGAGGATCGCCCTCATGCTGACAGGACCTCCTTGAGATGATCGGCTAGACGCCAGGCGCCCGAGCCGTTGGATCCCTTAATCAGAACGGCGTCACCGTCGTGCAACAGGCTGATGATCTGGCCGATCGCGGCCTCCGCGTCGGGGAAAGTGACGGTCTGTACCTGCGGGTCAGTTGCTTTTACGGCAGCAGTCAGGGGGGCGGTGCCCTCGCCAATGGCAACGACAAGCGCCGCACCCGCCTGCACCGCTAATTCGCCCGTGCGGGCGTGGTCACGCCCGGAGGACTCACCGAGTTCCAGCATTTCCGAGATGACGACGACGCGGCGCCGCTCCCTTGCAATGGCCGGCAGTGAGGCCAAGGAGGCAGTCATGGAGTCAATATTGGCGTTGTAGGAGTCGTCGATCAGGAGGATGTCGCGGGACAGGTCTGAGACGTCGAGCCGGTGGGGGCTCTCCATACGGGCCTGCTCCAGTGCGTCAGCCACCGTTTCCGCGCTGGCGCCGGCGGCTAGGGCCAGGGAGGCTGCGGCTAGGGCGTTAGAGACATTGTGAGCGCCGGGCAGGCACAGGCGCACGGTGGTGGGGGCGTCCAGACCGGGAAGGTGCAGCTTGAAGACGGCGTGGGCCTTGGGATCCAGCTTGACCTCGGTGGCTCGGACCTGGGCATTTGGATGGCCGCTGGCAGAGAAGCGCAGCACCTCGCCAGGAGCTAGTGATTCCATAGCGGCACTGCGAGGATCGTCAAGGTTAAGCACTGCGGTGCCGGTAGGTAGCAGGCCGGTGACGATCTCACTCTTGGCGGCAGCCACGCCGTCGACGGATCCAAAGCCGCCCATATGCGCGTGGCCGATGAGCAGCACGGCGGCGGCGTCAAGCGGTGCGATCTGAGTCAGGTAGCTAATGTGCCCGGTGCCGGAAGCGCCCATTTCCAGGACTAGGTAGCGGGTGGACTCGTCGGTTTCCAGCACGGTGAGAGGCAGGCCAACCTCGTTATTGAAACTCAGGCGCGGAGCGACAGTGGGCCCGCAGGCTGCCAGCAGCTGGCGGGTGAGGTCCTTGGTGGTGGTCTTGCCTACCGAGCCAGTCATGCCGACCACTGTGAGTTGCTGCCCGCGGGCCTGGGCACGCTCGCGCAGGTCAGCCAGGTGGCGGCGGGCCAATTCTCCCAGGGCCTCCACAGGGTCTGGCACCTGGATTAGGGCGATGGCCTGACTGTCCAGTTCGGCGGAGGCTAGGGAAGCGCGGGCGGCGTCGAGGTCTTTAATGATCGCGGCGCTGGCACCAGCTGCCGCCACCTGCCCCAAGAAGTCGTGACCATCGACGCGCTCCCCCTGGATCGCCACGAATAGTGTGCCTGGGCCGGCTTGGCGGGAGTCGGTGACTACCTGCGTGACCACCGGGCTGGTGGCGGGGGCTGGTGCCACGAGCGTGCCGTTGGCGTGAGCCAGCAGCTCGTCAATGGTGCGGGCGATCATGCGAGAGATCCTTCTTTGTGGCGTAGTGCCTCAGCAGCGACCACGCGGTCATCCAGGCTGATGTCCTCACCAGCCACATCCTGAATGGTTTCGTGACCGCGCCCTGCGACCAGCACGGTGTCCTGTGGATCGGCCAGTTCAATGGCGCGCCGGATGGCGGCCTCTCGGGGAGCGACCTCCTCCAGCAGGGTGCCGGGTGGGGTGGCAGGCACGGCCACAGCCATGAGTTCGGCGCGGATGGCGGCGGGGTCCTCGTTGTGGGGATCGTCGTCAGTCAGGATGACGACGTCGGCCCCCTGCATAGCAATCTTGGTCATCTGTGGACGTTTGCCGGTGTCCCGGTTGCCGGTGGCGCCAAAGACCAGGATTAGGCGCCCTTGGACGGTAGGGCGCAGGGAACTCAGCACAGCCTCTAGGGCACCGGGGTTGTGGGCAAAGTCCACGAGCACGCGCGGGCCCTTGGAGGCGTCTCCAACCACTTCTACCCGACCGGGGACCACGGGGCTTACTCCCGCCGCTCCCAGGGCCTGGCCGATCTGCTCCAGGCTGACGCCGGTGGCGTGAACCATAAGGACTGCCAGGGCGGCGTTGGCGACATTGAAATCACCTGGCAGGCTGGTGGAGGTCTCCAGCCGCGCCCCTGCGGGACCGACCAGAGTGAAGTCAGTGCGGTCAGACCGGTGCTGAATGTCCTGGATAGACCAGTGTGCTTGGTAGGCCTGTCCTGCTGCGTCCGCAAGCGGGGTGCGCAGGGTTAGGAGCTGAGCCTCGGGACTTGCCGAAAGGCGCTCAGCCAGCCGCCGCCCCCAGACGTCATCTACGCAAACCACCTGATGTTGCGAGTGCTGCGGGGTGAAGAGCAGTGCCTTGGCCTCAAAGTACTCATCCATGGTGGAGTGATAGTCCAGGTGATCCTGGGTGAGGTTGGTGAAGCCAGCCACGGTGAAGACCAGGGGCTCAGTGCGGTGCATGGCCAAGGCATGGGAAGAGGCTTCCATGACCAGGTCAGTGCCACCAGCTTCACGCAGGCAGGCCAGAAAACGCTGCAGGTCTGCAGGTTGTGGGGTGGTCAGCACGGCGGGGCGGCGCTTGCCTGCCAGACTAACCTCTACGGTGCCAATAAGCCCGGTTATCCGCCCCAGCGCCCGCAGCACATGGTCCACCATGGTGGCAGTGGTGGTTTTGCCGTTAGTGCCGGTGACGGCGGCGGTAACTAGGTGATCTGCGGGTTGGCCGTAGACCATGGCGGCCAGGGGACCCACCACACTCTGCAGCTCTTGGCTAATTAGCACAGGCACCGCTATGCCCTGTTCAGTCAGGAGAGCAGCCCCGGCGTCGTCGGTAAGGATTGCTACCGCCCCAGCAGCCAACGCCTGCGGTGCGTATTCGGCTCCATGCACCCGGGTACCGGGCAGGGCCACAAAAAGGTCACCGGCGGAGACCTCTGCGGATCCTTGAGCCACGCCCGTAACAGTGATGGCCCCAGAACCAGAGCCCGAATTGGACCGAAGGTTAAATCGCTGCGCCAAGCCCGCTAGCTCAACTGGCGCTACATGTTGTGGGCGCAGCGGCTCTGTAGACGCGGGGGCGTTCAAGCTCATGGTTCCTCAATCTATCGCGATGGGCCGTGTCAAGGCGCGTTGGTATGCCCACGCCGCATCCCTCAGGGTGGGAGCAGGCGGCGCGAGCGTAAGCCTAAATGCTTGGCTACTGACTCGGCGATGCGACAACTGATGGATCAGGGCTAATGCCGAGTGCATGCATAGTGGCAAGCGCCACCTCTCGGAAGATTGGGGCGGCAATCACACCGCCGTAGATGCCGTGCGCGGGCTTATGAACGATCACCGATACCGCCGCAGCTGGGGCACGAGCGGGCAGGAAACCGACAAAAGAGGCCACATTGCCGGTCTGGGTCCCGCCTTCAATAACCTCGGTGGTGCCGGTTTTGCCTGCCACCAGATAACCATCTACTGCAGCGGTTTGCGCGGTTCCACCCTTCTGAGTGACCTCGATTAGCATCTCCGTGAGGGTCTTGGCGGTCTCCTCACTGATAACTCGAATACCTTCAGGAGTGCTCTGCTCCGTACGGGCTCCGTCTGGTGCAACCCAGGAGTCAACCACCCGCAGCGGCACTCGCACTCCCCCATTAGCTATGGTTGCCAGGGTCTGAACCGCCTGCAGGGGGGTGCAGGCCACACCCTGGCCAAACATGGTGGTGTAGCGGGTCCGGCCGTCCCAAGTTGCGGCCTCAGACAACAAGCCTGGCGATTCCCCGGGCAGTTCAATGCCGGTTAGCTCACCCCAGCCAAATTTGCGCATGTACTCGTGGCGCACGGCATCGTCTAGGCGATCACCAATCTGTACCGTGCCTACGTTCGAGGAGTCCACGAGTACCTTGGTGGTGGTCATCTGAATGGTGCCGTGGTGGTGCGAGTCTTCAAAGACCTGGCCATTGGGAGCACTCCAATAGTCTGGGACGTTCCAGGTGTCCTCCGGCTTGGTCTTCTGCTCCTCCAGCGCGGCAGCAAAAGTGACGACTTTTCCAACGCTGCCGGGCTCGTAGACGACCTCCACGGTGCGGGTGCCGGTGTTGGCGGTGGCATCTGGGTTGGTGGGGTCGAAGGAGCCAGAGTCGGCCATGACGATGACCTTGCCCGTTGCAGGTTCAGTGACCAGCACCGAGATCCACTCTGGCGACCAGGTGGTCATGGCTTTGGCCACGATGTCCTGAACTACCTTCTGCAAGTCAGCGTTTAGGGTGGTGCGCACGGTGGAGCCTTGCAGGGCTGGCACCGTGCGTTCCGGGACATAGGGAATGATGAACTGACCGCTGGAGGAGCGCTCGTACTGCCAATAGCCGTCAGTTCCGGTCAGCAGCTTATCCTGGGTGAGCTCCAGTCCGGTTTCCGCTTTTACGTAGCGGTTCTTAGAGCCTTCATCCTTCTCATCGTGCGCGTATCCGACGATGTTGCTGGCTACGTTTCCCGCCGGATATAGCCGCTTTACCCGTTGTTCTTGCTCGATTCCCTGGATGCTCAAGGCGTCGATCTTGCGCCACACCACCTGGTCGATTGCCTTGGCGATTACGACGTAGGTGCTGTCCCCAATCATCTTGGCGCCGAGCTCACGCGCATCCATATCAAGCAATGGTGCTAACTGAGCTGCGGCCTCAAGTGCGCCGCGCCCAATGATATGGCTGACGCCATTGTCGTCCTTGACGACGTGCTCGTACTGGTTGATAGCCAACTGGTTTACGGCGACGTCGTAGACGAGCATTGAGGAGGCGAGAGCTATGCCGTTTCGGTCCTGAATCTCGCCGCGCAAAGCGCGCAGAGTTGTGGTGGTTTGGCGGGTTCTGCGAGCGTCCTTAGCCCGGGCCTCAGCCTCGAAGGCCTCGAACTGTACGAGCCGCGCCGCGATCACCGAGAAACCAGTGATCCCCGCAACCTGGAGAGCCCTACGGCGTGACAGACTCACGGAGCCTGCTTGGTCGCGTCAGGGGCCGGCTCAGCAGCTGCCTGTGGGCTTTCGGCCTCCGGTGCAGCCGCTGGCTGTGGGGCAGCACCAGGGGCCGGCTCAGCAGCTGCCTGTGGGCTTGCGGCCTCCGGTGCAGCCGCTGGCGGCGCAGCAACAGGCGGCGGTGCGGCATTGGCCCCGGTAGCCGCACTAGCAGCCGGAGTGGGAACCGCAGCAGGCTTACCGGCGGCCAGAGAACCATCGCGCAGGTTTACGACGCCAGGTGCACCTGCTGGCACCATGCCCAGTTTCTGTGCCCGCGTGGAGAGCTCAGCCGAGGAGCTGCGCTGATCAAGTTGAGACTGCAGCACCACAGAGGCTTCACGTACCTCTGAGACCAACTCGCGAGTGCGCTGCAGCTCACCGGCCGTACGCGCCATCAAGGCGGTGAGAACCAGGATGAGTATGAGAGTGCTCAGCAGCAGCGCCACCACCATGCCGAGGATGGGTAGTTTGAAGCGAACCTGGTTCAGGCCCCGTACCACTGACAGATTGGGGCGGGGCTGAGGCGCGAGGCGCGGCATGGCACGGGAGGCGCTTCGAGCGCGTGCGGCCTGTGCGGTCATCGGGAGCTCCTGCGTCGATTGCTGTTGCGTTTGTGGTCTTTGTCTGTGCGGCCTGCGGTTCTGCGCCTGCTACTGCTGGGCGTTGCCACGGCCTTGGCTTGGGCTGGCGCCTGGTTCACCGCTCGGACTCGTTCGGCGGCCCGCAGGCGCACCGGGGCGGAACGTGGATTTGCTGCCAGTTCAAGCTCGTCGGCTTGTTCAGCACCGTGCACCAACAGCTCCAAGTAGGGGCGGTCAGCTTCAGGTATGACTGGCAAACCTTCGGGTGCGCGTGACTTGGATCCGGCGGTTAGCGCGGTCTTGACTAACCGGTCTTCAAGGGACTGGTAGGACTCGACCACCAAACGTCCGCCGACGCGCAGAGAGTCAAGTGCTCGCGGCAGCGCCGCAGCCAACACCTCAAGCTCAGAATTGACGGCCACACGCAAGGCCTGGAAGGTCCGCTTGGCCGGGTTGCCACCGGTGCGGCGGGCAGCTGCGGGGATTGACTCTCGCACTACGTCAACCAGCGCGTCTGTGGTCTGCACAGGCTGGCCTGCCTCTCGTCGCCGCACAATCGCAGCTGCGATGCGCGAAGCAAAGCGCTCTTCTCCGTAGTCACGCAGAATGCGGGCGATCTCGACGGCGTCGGCGGTGGCCAACAACTCTGCGGCGCTGCGACCTTGGCTCTGGTCCATGCGCATATCTAGTGGGGCCGGGCGAGCGTACGAGAAACCGCGGGGAACGTCGTCAAGTTGCAGCGAGGAGACCCCCAGGTCCATGAGCACGCCGTCGACCAAACCGTCCATATCGGCTTGCGCCTGCTCGGCAGCTACCTGCTGCACACAGTCATAGGTGGTATGTACCGCCTGGAAGCGCTCCCCAAAGGCAGCCAAGCGCGAGCTGGCAAGGGCGATTGCCTGCGGGTCCCTGTCGATGCCGACGACCTTGAGATTTGCGAAGCGCTGCAAGGCGGCCTCGGTGTGTCCGCCCAGGCCTAGGGTGCAGTCGATGAGCACCGGGCCATAACTTGAAGGCGTGGACTCGATTGCTGGGGCCAGCAGGTCGAGGCAGCGCTGCAGGAGCACTGGGGTGTGGCGCTCGGCGGTGGGCCGTTGGGTCTCGCCGGTTATATCCGCGCTGACTTGCATTCGCCACCTCCTCTCTCCTGCTTGTGGCAATTGGACACTGATGGTGTTGTGGCTTGGGCTTTGGTCTGTGGGCTGTTGCCGCTTGGCGCTGGTGTTCCCGTCCTGCCAGGACTCCCTCCGCGGGGCTCCGGCGCCGGGGAAGTGACGTCGGAGGTGGCGGTTGGAGACCTCACGGGACGGGCTCAGCAGGTCGTTGCCCATGGCTGGGCCCCGGCGGCTGAGTCTGTTCTCAGAAGAACCCAGGCAAGACCTCCTCAGCGGTGTCGGCGAAGACCTGCTCCTGCTCGGCCAGGTAGGTCTCCCAGGCCTTGGCATCCCAGATCTCCACACGGGCCCCGGAGCCAACAACAGCCAGGTCGCGCTCAAGTCCGGCGTAGGCCCGCAGGTTCTGCGGCAGGGTGATGCGGCCTTGTTTGTCTGGGACCTGCTGGTCGGCGCCGGAGAGCATCACGCGCACGTAGTCGCGGGCCTGCTTCTGAGCCAGCGGCGCTGACCGGAGTTGGTGGTACATCTCCTCGAATTCCTTCACGGGGAAGGCGTAGAGGCAGTGGTCTTGGCCGCGGGTGATTACGACGCCGCCCGCCAGCTCTTCACGGAACTTCGCGGGGAGGATCAGGCGGCCTTTGTCGTCGAGCCGGGGCGCGTGTGTGCCCATAAACATGGTGGCGCCCTCCTCCCACTCGACCTTTGGTTGGCCGCCACCTTACTCCACTTTCCTCCACATTACTCCCCCTGTTATCGATAGGAATCCTCAAATCCACTCAACCGCACAACGAATCACTGCAATCACGCGGCTTGCTAGGGGTGGTGTGTGGTGGAGGGATTTCGCCAACAGACGGAGCTCAGACACTACTTTCGGCGTGGCGCACCACCAGCAACCACAGCTGGTACCTCCGCACCCATACCCATCAGGCCCCCTCAAATCGCCTGCAATAACGGCGATTCACTGAGATAGCAGACAAAGCTCCCCACAGTTCAAACCCGGTGAGACCGCCCGGCGCTCAGCTTCGGTGGAGGAAAGTGGAGGAGCTCCTAGCCCGGCGGCGTCACTGGCGGCCGCTGCTGGCGCAGGCACAGCAAACCCTCCCGTACCGAAGCTACGGGAGGGTTAAAGCTGGTCGCCTAGGTGGACCGAGGGGTTGTTCTAGCGGCCGGACTGGCGCCGCCGCTCCCAAAGCTCTTCTTGGCGCGACATGAAGGAACCCTTGGAGCTTTCACCCTGGGTACCACGGCTGACAGTTCCAGGCTTAACTGGCTCACGACTTAAAGCTCGCATAACTCCCAGCACAGCCAAGGCGAAGCCCAGGAGGCCGAGCAGAATGCTGAGCACGGAGTGCCGAACCGTCACTCCTGCGATTAGGGCCACCAGGCCGAGGAGTGCCAAAGCCACACCGCCGCCAATCCGGCGGGGAGAGAAGTGGAACGGAACTGGCTTCGGGTTGCTCATGGTCTGAGCCAGATAAGGATCCTCGGTGCTGAATTGGCGCTCCATCTCCCGCAGCATCCGCTCATCGCGTTCAGACAGGGCCATGGTCCACCTCGATTCCTTGCTCTCGTCACGGTCGCCCGTGACCGCCGTACAAAGTCGGGCTCAGAATATGCTGCATCCCCCGCTAAGGAAAACCGGCTGAACTCCCCATCACCGAAACCCAGCTGCGGCAGTGCTTAACGGCGCTTGTCAGGATGCGGCGCCTTGCTTGAAAGCAGCAGGCTCGCTGGCCGCAGCGCCTCCTGGCCCCAGCGTTGTTTAACGGAGTCAGCGGTCCGCTCCACCTGGGCACTCCGAGGATCTTCATTTAACAGCAGTTGCACCCCCTCCCCCTCATGCTCCAGTCCCTCCGCCCGTACTCCCAGCAGCCGGTAGCCGCCCGCAGGCACGGGAGCCGAACGCCACAGTGCTTCCACTGCGGGCCACATCTGTGCCACCAGATCAGTGGCTGCTGGCAAAGTGCGGGAGCGGGTAATGGTTTTGAAGTCTGCGCCCCGCAATTTCACCGCAACAGTTCTGGCCCGTAAGTGCCCGGAGCGCAGGCGGGCCGCCACCTGATGACATTGATCAAGCAGCACTAGGCGGGTGTGTTCCACATCCGTGATCGTCTCGTAGAAGGTGGACTCGGTACTTATCGATTTCTCTTCTCGCTGCGGCACCACTGGGCGTGGGTCAATGCCTTGAGCCAGTTGCCATAGATGTCTCCCGGCCGCACGGCCAAGGATCTTCTCTAGGCGTTGAGGCTCGGTGCGAGCAAGCGTGCACACGTCGTCGATATCCCAGCGCGCCAGCGCCGCAGCAGAGCGTTCCCCCACGCCCCACATGGCCCCAACCGGTAGCAGATCCAGGAAGTCGCGGGTCGCATCCGCCGGGACCAGCAACAAACCGTCAGGCTTAGCGTGGGAAGAGGCCAGCTTGGCCACGAATTTGGTGGCAGCGACTCCCACCGAGGCTGGCAGCCCCGTGCGCTCACGGATCTGTGTGCGAATCCACTTGGCAATCTGCACCGGTGTGCCCATGCGGCGGCGAGCACCGGAGACATCCAGGAAAGCTTCATCCACACTGAGTTGTTCAATCAGGGGCGTGACTTCCGCGAGCACTGCCATGACCTGCCGGGACACCTGCGAGTAGTGCCGATGCCGCACCGGCAGCACCACCGCCTGCGGGCAGCGGCGCAGCGCCTGGCTCATGGGCATCGCAGAGCTGACGCCGTAGACGCGGGCCTCATAGGAGGCTGCGCACACGACACCACGACCATTGGTGCCGCCGACAATCACCGGGCGTCCCACCAACTCGGGGTGGTCCAAAATCTCGACAGCCGCGAAGAAGGCGTCCATGTCCACGTGCAGTATGGGGGTGGCGGAGTCGTCATCTCCCCAAGAGCTGCGCGCGCGGACACTGCGTGGTGCTCTGCTCATCTCCTCACCACTCCTTTCGCCGGCCTGGGTTGAACCTCACCCTGTCGTGCTCAAAGCAGCAGCACCAGGCTAGCGTGCCCCTGTGACCAGAAACGCTTCCCGCCGCACCACCGCAGCCAAAGGTGGCTTTGAGCTGTCCACACTGCCGGTTGGCCCAGTGCCGGTGTCATTGGGCACCGCCGAGCTAGAGCGGCGAGATACGGGGGTGCTGCTGCGGCTAGATGGCACCGAGTCATCCTTCATTGACCTGGCTGACCCCACCCACCTGGACTTCGAGTACCAGCAGCAAATGGAAGCAGCCATCGGGACATTCTTTGCTGCTGGCACGCCGGTGCGGGCAGTGCACCTGGGCGGGGCGGCCTGTGCTCTGGCCCGCGCCTGGAATGCCAGTCGGCCAGGCTCAACCCAGCTGGCGGTGGAACTGGACGAGTTGCTGGCGAGCAAGGTGCGCCAATGGTTTGACCTGCCCCGATCCCCTGCCCTGCGCATCCGGGTAGGCGACGCCGCCGCGGTGGCCCCCACCTTGCGTCCGGGTGAATGGGACGTGGTGGTGCGAGATGTCTTCGCGCAAGCCGTAGTGCCAGAAACCGTGCGCACCTTGGAGTTCACGCAGGCCTGCGCCCGCGCCTTGGCACCAGGCGGCCTATACCTGGCGAATATGTCCTCGCTGCCACGCCCCCGGGCAGCCGCAGAGCTGCAAGTGGTGCGGGAAACCTTCAAAGTGCACGCGTTGGTGGCGGATAATGCGGTGGCGCGCGGCAAACGGCGCGGCAATATGGTGGTGGTGGCCGCCAATGCCCCTTGGACCCCGCAGCAGCGCGAGGAGTTGGAACGCTCGATGCGGCGCCTCCCCCTACCTGCGCGCACGTGGGAGCTGACTGATCCCGCCCTGCCGCAGCTGTAAGCCTCAGCGTCCAGCTGAGCCCAGGTTTGCGTCGTCCGGACCGGCGGCGTCATTGGCCTCCAAGAAAGCCTCCAAGCGGGCTCCGATCTCATCGGCACTAGGCAGATCAAGGGCCGCGGCCGCCTTGGCAGCGCCATCATCAGGCACGAAGGAGTCGTACTGTGCCTCCAGAGCAGCCACAACCGCCCCAACTTCTGCCTGAGCGGCGGCCTCGGCGTCGATCTCCGCTCGGTTCATGGCGGCAGCGGCCTCCAAGTCGCCCACGGGCAAAGCCAAGCCGGTGATCTCAGCAACGGTGCGCAGCAGCGCCGAGGCACCTTGCGGAAAGCCGTCACGAGCCACGTAATGGGGCACGGAGGCACTCACGCCCCGCGAGTCCAAGCCAGCCTGCCCTAGGCGCAACTCCAGGAAGCCACTCATAGTGCCGGGTAGCTCCACGCGCCCGAAGAACTCAGGCTGCTCAGGCAAACGCTCAGGGTGGTTGCCGTGGTGGAGGATATAGGTGGGCCGAGTGTGGGGCGTGGCCATGGGGATACCGGTCATGCCAATCGCCGTCTGCACGCCCAGGGTCTGGACTAGGTGGTTGACGACGGCAGCGAACTCCTCCCAGCGGTAGTCCGGCTCAGGTCCGTGGAGCAGCAGGAAGGGAGTGCCGTCGTCGTCATGCACGAGGTCCACCACAAGTTCAGGCATGGAGATGGATTCGTACTGACGCTTGTCAAAGACCATGACGGGGCGGCGAGCACGGTAGTCCACTAGGGAATCGACGTCGAAGGTGGCGAAGCGCTGGTTGGGCAGGGTCATCAGGAGCTGGTCCACTGCCAGGGAGCCAGCTCGGCCAGCGTCCATGGCCCCGTCAAAGTGGTGCACCAGGACGCGCGGCGACACCGGCTCACCCTGAGGGTGATCGATGCTCAGCATCGGCGTCATTCCGTCTTCCTTCCGACGTGGTTTCCTGCGGGCTTGGGTCTAGCGTGACCGGTGATGGTCTAGCAGTGCAACCCGCTTCGCACCCTTCGTGTTCCCAGGGGCAGTGTGCTGAGGATTCGCCCTCAGGTGAAGAGTTCGCTATAGCCCCAGTACGGAGAATAATGGATCGGCCCTAACTAGGTGCCTGCACCCACCCTAGCGGGTGCCCATGAGAGGAATCCTGTGACCGACTCCGCCTTCCGGCCAGGCAACAAGACCCCTGCCTCCCCAGCCAACTCCGCTGCCGAGGCAAGCGCCGCCCCCACCGGCTCCACCAACGTCCGCGAGCGCGAGCTAGCCGCAGAACAAGACTTGGTGGACCTGGCTTACAGCGAGTTGGACCGCCAGCTTTCGCAGGCACGTGAGTCCCTGGCCCGCACGGAGTCCGCCGGGGCGCACGGCACGCATCAGGCGCGGGGTGAGCGGGACGCCTATGCCGCGCACTACAGCAACCAGGTGAGCACGCTTGAGGGAGTTGAGGATCGCCTGGTATTCGGACGCATGGACATGTTGCCTGCTGAGGGGGTTTCTGCCAGTGGTTCTGTGCCGGTGGGTGGACCCGGGCGGCACTATGTGGGGCGCCTAGGGCTGCAGGATGAGCGACGCCGTGAGGTGGTGCTGGACTGGCGTGCTCCCCTGGCTCGCGCTTTCTACCAGGCCACGGCCTCACGCCCCATGGGTTTGCTCAGGCGACGCCATATCGACACCCGCGCCCGTAAGGTGATCTCCCTGGAGGACGAGCTCATCAGTGTCGACGCTGTAAGCGGCCAGGCTGGGGGGCTGCCCGCCAAGGTGGCTACGGAGGGACTGCAGGGTGAGGGAGCCCTAATAGCTGCCATGTCTACCGCCCGCGATGGGCGCATGGGCGACATTGTGGCCACGATTCAGGCTGAGCAGGACCGGGTGGTGACCTCCCCGGGCAAAGGCGTGCTGGTGGTTCAGGGGGGCCCGGGCACTGGCAAGACGGCGGTGGCATTGCACCGAGTGGCCTACCTCTTCTACGCAGAACGGGAGCGCTTGGAGCGCACGGGGGTGCTTTTGGTGGGCCCTTCGCGGGTGTTCCTGCGCTATGTAGAGCAGGTACTGCCTTCTCTGGGGGAAACCGGCGTGGTGGCCACCACTATTGGCGACTTAGTGCCGGGGTTACATGCCCAGGGCACTGAGGCGGCTGAAATTGCGGAGGTCAAGGGGCGAGCGCTTTGGGTGCCGGTGCTGCGCCGCGCAGTGCGCAGTCTGCAGCGGGTGCCGGCGGAGCCGCGTCCCATTGAGGTGCAGGGAACTACACTCCAGCTGCTGCCACAGGATGTGCGTGAGGCGATTAGTCGCGCGCGTCGTTCTGGGCGGCCACACAATCTAGCCCGTGAAACCTTCGTGCTTTACCTGTTGGACTGTTTGACGGACCAGTACGCGGCTGCGACCCGGCAGGATGCCTCGGACCCGGATACCAAGGCCTGGATACGCGAAGATATCCGGACCGCCCGGGATGCGCGTCGGGAAATCAACCTGTGCTGGATGCCAACCACCCCGGTGGGCTTGTTGGAGCGGCTGTGGTCGCGTCCAGCGTTACTGGAAGAGTTAGCTCCGGAATTGAGTGTTGACGAACGGGCGCTGTTGCAGCGGCAGCCGGGTTCACTTTTGACGGCTGCGGATATCCCGCTGGTGGACGAGTTGGCGGAGTTGCTAGGTCCCAGTGAGGATGCGGAGGCGCGGCGCGCACGTCTGGAGGCCAAGCGGCGCGCAGCGGACGTGGCTTACGCCGCGCAGGCTATTGAGTCTCAGGACTTAGGGGGTGGCCTGGTCACTGCGGAGATGCTGGCTGACCGCTTTGCTGACACCGGTCCGAGCTTGACTCTGGCAGAGCGGGCGCGGGCTGACCGCAGTTGGACCTATGGGCATGTAGTGGTGGACGAGGCCCAGGAGCTTGGCGCCATGGCCTGGCGTGCACTGGCGCGGCGCTGCCCAGTGCGTTCTTTCACGGTGGTGGGTGACCTGGCCCAATACTCAGGGCCGCACGCTCCAGCCACCTGGAACGAGATCTTGACTGCCTTGGGCGCGGCGCCTGCAGAAGAAGGAGCGGGTCGAGCGGCATCCGGAAGTGGCCAGAAGTGGCGGTCGCGGCCTGAGCTTGGCCGGGGCCGCAGGCAGGTTGGGGGCTCCACCCCGTTGCTCCAGGAGGTGCTGACGGTTTGCTACCGGACTCCGGCATCAATCATGCGCGCAGCCGAGGACGTAGCTGCTGGCATGGGGCACCCGGCGGTCTATCCCGTTAAATCCGTACGCGATCTGCCAAACTGCCTGCAGGTAGATGACCTGACGCAGTTGGCTGGTGACGACTCCGCCTGGCAGGCAGCACTGAGGGCCGCTGTGACAGCTGAGCTTGAGTGGCTCGATGAGCAGGCCGGGGTCGGCGCTGGGCGCCTAGCGGTTATCAGCACTAAGCCTCAGGAGACGGTCGGCGTGCTGGCGGCTATCCCGGCGCTGCATGAGGCGATGCAGGCTCCGGATGACGATGTGCTGCGTTCTCGCTTAGCGGTAATGGACCCGCTGGCTTCCAAAGGCTTGGAGTTTGACGCGGTGGTGCTGCTGGATCCGGCTGCGGTGGGGGCGGTGAGTCCTGGGGATCTCTATGTCGCTATGACTCGTCCTACCCGGCGGCTGCGGGTGCTCAGTCGGCAGGCCTTGCCGCCGGGGCTGCGGGAGGCAGGACGCTGACGGCGCAGTCGCTGGCCACCTACGACACCGTAGGTTACGGTTACGTAGGTTCTATTTTGCAGCCGTCCGCCCCCGCTGGGTGGGTTGGCCATCGCCCTCCAAGGGAGTAAACGTGAGCAGCGCCGACGACGTCCGCCCCACCTCAGCAACGTCAGAGCGATCTGCGCCCGAGGGCTCAGACAGCCAATGCCAGCGCCCTCACTACGCCCCTGGCGTCCCCTCTGCAATTGCACCGGTGACTCAGCCCTTACCGGAGATGTTGGCACAAGCCACCCGTAGTTTCCCTGAGCGGGTAGCCCTCGACTTTATGGGTGCCACCACCACCTATGCTGAGCTCTCCGCCCAGGTCGCTCGTGCTGCTGAAGCTCTGCGTCGTGCTGGTGTTTCCAAGGGGGACGTAGTGGCGGTGGTCCTGCCCAACTGCCCCCAGCACGTTGTGCTGGCCTACGCCGTCTGGCGGCTTGGCGCGATCCTCGCCGAGCACAATCCGCTGGCGCCAGCTGCCCAATTGCGTGAGCAGCTAGAGCTACATGGTGGCCGGGTGGTGATTGCCTGGGAGAAGACACTGGACAAGCTCACTCGAGCCACTGGGTCCCTTGGGGCTGCCGGGCTGGGTGGTCTTGCGGTCTACGCCGTCGACCTGTCTCGCGGATTGCCGTGGACTAGTCGCTTTGCTCTGCGACTCCCCCTAGCTGCGGCTCGGGCACAGCGTTCTGAGCTGCGTGGGCAGGTGCCGGCGGGGGTAGCGTCCTGGGACGAGCTGGTTGAGTCTTGCTCGCCCTTGGCCACCTCTCACCCGCAGCCGCAGGTGCAAGATGTGGCCGTGCTGCTGCACACCGGCGGGACCACGGGCACTCCCAAGGCGGTCAAGCTGACGCACGCGAACCTGCGTTCTAACGCGGAGATGAGCTTGGCGTGGGCTAGCCAGGTCACTGCGCAGGGGCAAGAGACTTTCTATTCGGTGTTGCCCTTCTTCCATGCCTTTGGGCTCTCCCTGTGCCTGTTGTGCGCGGTGGGCTTAGCGGCCACTCAGGTGATCTTGCCTAAGTTCAGCGCCGATTTGGTGCTGGGCGCCTGGCGACGCCGCAATTGCACCTTCTTCCCGGGGGTGCCGGTCATGTTTGAGCGAATTGCTGCCAAGGCGGCAGGCAGTGGCGCGGACCTATCCTCCTGCAAGGTGGCGGTGTGTGGGGCGGCAGCTACCCCCGCTCAGGTTGCTGCTGCCTGGGAGGAGTTGACTCGCGGCGTAATCATCGAGGGCTACGGCATGACTGAAGCCTCCCCCATCATCCTAGGCAACCCAATCTCTCCGGAACGGCGCGCTGGCGCACTAGGCGTGCCCTACCCCTCCACTGATGTGCGGCTGATAGACCCGGAGCATCCAGAGGTGGAGGTGCTACCCGGAGAGGTGGGCGAGCTAGTTGTTCGTGGACCGCAGGTCTTCGCCGGGTACTGGGAGAACCCGGAAGAAACTGAGGCGGTGATGCTGTCAGGTGGCTGGCTGCGCACCGGGGACTTAGCCCGTCAAGAGGAGGACGGCTTCTATGTGATGGCCGACCGCCGTAAAGAGCTGATTATCTCTGGCGGATTCAACGTCTACCCCACGGAGGTGGAGAAGGCTGTGCGCTCCATGCCGCAGGTCGCAGATGTGGCTGTGGTGGGGCTGCCTGGCGCCTCCGGGGACGAATCCGTGGTTGCGGCGATTGTGCCGCATGAGGGTCAGACAGTGACTTTGGAGCAGGTGCGTGCCTGGGCTGAGAAGACCATCTCCCACTATGCCCTGCCCAAACAGATTGCGATCCTCACGGAGCTGCCACGTTCTCAGATCGGCAAGGTCATGCGCCGGCTGGTGCGGGAAGAGCTATTGACACGGGTCTCGCAGACGCTCAGCAAGGTTGAGGACCTGGCGGATCATGGCTCCGATCAGGGGCACTCCAGCAAACTGTAGGCCTGCCTTCGCTGCACCTTCAGGCCTGGTTGCTTCTCCTTTTGCTCGGGGGCGGGATATTTGGCTCCTGATGCCGCTGGCATTGGCGGCTGGCGGCGGGGAAATCCGCTTTTCAGGTCGGCGGTTTTGCCTTGATCGCGCCGAGGATATGGCTGGGCCTGGTGTCTCCCGCACGGGGGAGGTCACCAGGCCCAGCCAATACCAAGCAGCCAGAAGGCCCTCAGCTCAAGTGGTCAATTCACTTAACCACCACAATCACATCCGCCTTACCCGACTCCTTACGCACAGAGAGCTTCGAGCCAGCAGTGATCCCCTCAACACTCACCTTGGTAGTGGCACTGCTAGTCAAACGAGTCTGGGCCAACACCGTGGTACCACGACGCAAAGCCAAAGTGTCCTTACCATCACCATCCCAATCACCCACCAACAACTCATCGGCGGCCCGCCCCAAAGAAACCGAAGCATAAACCGGAGCATCACTACGGTTCTCGTTATAGAACACCACCCGAGTACCCACACGCACCGCATAAGTCACCGTGCCATCACCATCCCAATCACCCTTCAGCACCATGCCAAGAGCACCACTCTCCACCTTAGACACATAAGCCGGCTTCGACTCAGGTGCAGGAGCCGCGGCCTTGACTGTGTGTGCACTCTGGGCAGAGACGGTCTCCGAGTTCCCCACCTTGGCGCTCACGGACTCGCTCAGCACGGTGCCGTCAGTGGCCCCAGCCGAGACCTTCTCCTCCCAGGTCAGGCGCAAGCTGTATCCCTGGGGCAAGGTGCCGTTCCAGGTGATGGCGCCATTAGCGCTGTCTAGTTCAGGCTGTGGGGCAGCCTTGCCCTGCTCCGGTCCGTCCCAGACGCGCAGTTCCCATAGGGAGACGCCGTAGTACTCACCGTTAAAGGCCTGGCGTGAATGGGCCTGCATCTTGACGTACTTGACTGGTTCTTGGGAGTTGAGCTTGTAGCTGCGCTTTTCAGCAGCGAGCTTCTTGCTTGGGCAGATCTGGCTGAGCACACCGGTGCCGCTCTTCCAGGTCCTACCATCAGCGGAAGTCATGATCTCAAAGCTTGGGGCGCAGGCCGCCTCCCAGACCACGTCCACGTGGTCTACCACAGTGGGCTGGGCCAGTTCCACGGCGATCCAGGCCTCGTTGGAGTAGTTAGAGGACCAGCGGGAGTCTCCCGTGGTGCTGTCGTCCACCACCTTCTCCTTGGACCAGACGGTGTCTGCTTCTTGACCAGAGGCAGTCACCGGACGTCCTAATGCCACGTTAGTGCCTGCCCGGTCGGGAACCGGCTGCCCCTCGGCGTCCACGTATTCAACCTTCGGAGCACCGTTGACGGTGGCGTTCCCGCCCAGGCCTGAGATGTCAGCATTGACGGTGGCACTGACCTCGGTGGTGGCGTCAGAGCTCAAGGTGACAGTGCGGGAAATGGCCTGCCCCGGCGTGACCTGCTGGCCGCTTTCCGGAGTGGAGCCGAGCGCCACCTGGGCCTTGACTTTGGCCATGGGCGCAAGCTTTCCAGGGGTCTCCCCCGCAGCCTGCTGCCTGGTGTTCCAGGTGTTGAAATCGGTGGCGTCTGTGGGGTTCCAGACCCGGGAGGCCATGGCCCGCAACAGTGGCTTAACGCCTGCGGCAACCTGGGCCTCGGTCTCAACCTCGGGCTTGTCACACCAGATGGCGAAGGAGGAGCCAAGGTTCCAGGCGGGCTGGGGGTCCGGCCAGGTCTGAGTCAGGCCAGACTGGTGATTCGGGTAGACGCCGGGGTGCCAGCTGTAGATCTTCTCAGCGGTGGGCTTGGTGGAGTAGGCCCATGTGGGATAGGTCAGCACGTAGTAGAAGTAGGCGTCGTTGAAGTTGATGAGCTTGTGTCCCTCATCAACCATCTTCTGAACTGTGGGGAAGGCGCCGTGCCAGCCGGTCCAGTAGGCAACATCGACGTCTGCCGCAAGCTTCTCCGTGGTGCCGGTGTAGCTCAGGGCGTCGTTCCAAGCCCGCACCTGGGTTTTGCCCTTGGACTGGAGGTACTTGGCGGTCTCATTCAGAAAGTGGACGTAGCCGTCCAGGACTGTGGCCTTCTCACCAGCGGTTGAGCTCTCCTTGGCGTAGGCGAGCAACTGTGGGAAGTCCCGCGCTAGGTCAGAGTGCAGAGACGGGTAGTAGGAGTTCCCGGCTAGGGGGAAGACTTCATCTCCGCCCAGGTGCCAGCTGGTTGAGGGGAAGAGCAGGACGAACTCGTCAATCAGCTCTTTCACCAGCTGACGAGCCTCTGGCTTGGAGTAGTTCAGGATCTTGCGTCCGGCGTCGGTGTTGCCCACCCGCAGTTCCGGGTGTCTCTCCAGCATGGCGCGCATATGCCCGGGCATATCAAAGGCCGGGACTATTTCCACGTGGTACTTGGCGCCCTCGGCGATGATCTCCTTGAGTTCATCCTGGGTGAGGTACTCGGAGGACATGATCTCCGGGTGGGTCTTGGACTCTAGGCGGAAGCCTTCGTTCTCGGAGAAGTGGTACTGGAGTTGGTTTAGCTTCACCCAGCTCATCTCGCGGATCTGGTTGATGATCCAGTCTTTGGTGAAGTATTTGCGCGCCGCATCCAGGTGTAGGGAGCGCACAGACATAGCGGGCTGGTCTACTACCTGTCCCGCTTGGAGGCCACCGGAACTGCTCAGGCTCTGCAGCAAGGTTCGGGTGCCATAGAAAGCCCCCGCGTCCCCTGTGGCGGTGATCTTTACTTGCTGTGGCGTGACGTTCAGGCTGTAGCCCTCGTGGGTGGTAACGCCAGTTACCGTCGGCTGTAGGTCAAGGACAATGTCTCCTGGCGCAGCTTCTTGACCGACGACGACGGCGGGAGTGGAGTTGAGCGCCAGGCCCTTGGCGGCGCTGAGGTTTTCTAGTTCTGCGGCGAGCAGGCGGGCCTCGTCACCGAGCGCGGACTCGTCGGCGGCATCTCCGATGACTAGGCGTGTGCTGCTGGTGAGTACGAAAGGTGCCGTAGTCTCAGCTTTGAAACTGCTGACTGCAGGCACTACACCGGGCAGACCTTCGCCGGTGAGAGCCGGTGCTGCGTGGGCTGGCGCCAGTGGCAGCGTGGCGGCTCCTAACGCCACTAGGGCAGTGCTGAGTGTCGCTGCCAGGAGCCTGCGGCCTCCTGGGGGTGGGCTTACTTGGGGCATGGACTGACCTCCTCGTCGAGGTGCCCGGCTGCGCGGGCTAAATCCGTTTACTGGGAGCGCCTGGGGGAAGGCGGCTGTCACACATTGACAGCGAGGCTGTCCCCGTGTTTGCCGCCTACAGGCGAGACGAGCATAACCACGATCGGTAGGTTCATGTGTGGAAACAGCCACAAAAGCCGTTTAGTATCTTTGGCGCAAGCGGCAGACTCAGTTTCTTTCCAGAGATTCGACGGACACCCATGACAGACGCAGGTAGCACAGCCCTGCCTGCCACACCAACCAGGGACCTGCTGAGCGCCCCTCAGTCTTTTGGAGCCGCCCCTTCGCGCTGCTTGCGGAGCTCGTCGATTGCAGCTGCGAAGTCTTCCAAGGTGTCAAAGGAGGAGTAGACCGAAGCGAAGCGCAGATAAGCGACCTCATCTAGCTCACGCAGCGGACCGAGGATCGCAGTACCAATATCCTGAGAGTCAACCAGAGCCTGACCGGAGGCCCGCACGGTTTCTTCAACCCTGTGGGCCAGCAAGGCCAGGTCGTCATCTGAGACGGGCCGCCCTTGACAGGCCCGGCGCACTCCAACGATGACCTTGGCGCGGTTGAAAGGCTCTACAGCACCGGAGCGTTTGCGCACAGAGAGGCTGGCCGTCTCCACCGTCGAAAAGCGCCTACCGCACTGCGTGCACTCGCGACGCCGTCGGATGCTGGTGCCGTCATCAGAGGTACGAGAGTCCACCACCCGTGAGCCGTCATTGCGACAGAAAGGACAGTGCACGGCGTACTCCTCATTCCCGCCGGCGGCGATTCCCCACTGACAGGAGATTGCAGGCACTTCCACCATCCGGCTAAGCACAAGGCTACCGCAGCACCTCGCAGCAGTCTCAGCCAACCGGAACCAGCAGCCTCTGACCAGGCTGCAACACGGAGTCCCGCAGCCCATTGAGCTCGCGAATCTGGGCAACTGCTTCCGGGACATCCGCGGCACCGGTTGCAGCCGCTACATCCCATAGGCTCTGACCAGACTGAACTACCGCAGTGGTGGTTTGCACCGGCTCAGCAATGATGGCGGCGGTGATGGCGCCAGCACATGCAGTGGCCACGATCGCCACGGTCACCAGCGCACCAGCTACCAGTACCCGCAGCCATCCAGGTAGAGCGGCCAGGAATCCAAGCTTTGACACTTCTTGGGCGGGCACTGCCGCTACGGCGTCACCCTGCTTTGAAGCCACTCCCACCCTTGCCTTCACTTCGCGAGCTGGCCGCTGAGGCACCTTAGCCGCCGCGATCAGGTTTTGCTCAGCCCTAACGCGACGCGCCGCTGGCACAGCAGGTTTGAGCGCCGCCGGCAGCGATACCGTCGCTGAGACAAGTGCTGGGCGAGGCGCGGACTCTGGCACGAAGTCAGGGGTGACCAGACGCAAATGGGACGGGCGGACACGCTTAGCCCTAATGGGCGCTGCGGCCACAGAAGCAGCAGCTTCCTCACGCGAAGCCTGCACTGGGATCACCATGGCGCTCATCAGCATCCTCCTGGACATATGTTCGACGAACAACTGTTCGATAGACTAGCGAACCAAGGGCGACACGTCCAGCATCTTTCGAACACATGTTTGAAAAGTGTTGTACGGGCCCGTAGGGTTGATATGTCAAGGTCACCACAGACCACTGACACGAATTCGTGCACACATCAGCTTTTGGGGACTCTGAGCGGAGTGCCTGACGGCACTGCAGGAGGAGATGACTTTGATCGGCAAGCAGCACCAACAGTTCAGCTCATCCACCCCAGGTGTGACTGCCCCCGGAGTAACCCCTGCGCAAATAGTGGAGGGCTTGGACAGTCGTTCCCGAGCGGTTTACCTTGCCGTGCGCGACGCCGTTCGTGACCACGGCTACCCGCCATCCATGCGAGAAATCGGTAAGACGGTCGGGCTAACCAGTCCCTCTTCCGTGAAGCACCAATTGGACAAACTAGAGCGACTTGGCTTGGTACGCCGCGACCCGAATCGGCCCCGGGCACTTGAGGTGCTGGATGTAGAACCTGGTCTACCTGAACCTCCCCCACAGTCCGGAGCGCCGCAGCAGCCGGAAAGCTCTCAGCAAACAGAACCTTCTCCCGCAGGCTCACACGGTCCGGTCGTCACCCTGCCTCCGCCACCCATAGCCACCGCATCCGCCCTGCCGGCCCTGCCCGGCATTGCCGCAGGCGAGGCTGTGGCAGTTCCGCTGGTGGGACGCATTGCCGCAGGATCCCCGATCCTGGCTGAGCAGGAGGTGGAGGATGTCCTAGCCCTCCCCCGCCGCCTCACTGGTGACGGTGAACTCTTTATGCTGGAGGTGCACGGGGACTCCATGCTTGAGGCTGCGATCTGTGACGGCGACTGGGTGGTGGTGCGCTCCCAGCCAGACGCCGCAAACGGCGAGATCGTGGCCGCGATGATTGAAGACGTTGACGGCGCCTCTGCCACAGTCAAGGTGCTCTCCCGCAAGGACGGCCACCAGTGGCTCCTGCCTCGCAACCCCGATTACGCCCCTATTCCGGGTGACACAGCCACCATCATGGGCAAGGTCGTAACTGTGTTGCGGGCGCTCTGAGGCACGCCCCAAAACGAGCTTCCACAAGCAAGTGCCTGGCTGAGGAGTGAATCTCCCACAGCCAGGCACTTGCTATCTGCAAGGACTCTTCCCGGTCTCAGTACCCTAGCCCGCGCGAAACCTCGCGCAGACGCTCCGCAGAGGCTGTGAGGCGGTCACGCTCATCTAGGGTCAGCGGCAACTCCAGGCGCCTCCCCGCGCCTTCGCGGCCCACGATGGTGGGCACCGCCATGCAGACATCAGAGATGCCGTGCCAGTTGCTCAGCAGTGGGGAGATGGTCAGCACGCGCTGCTCGTCATTCAGCACGGCACCGATGATCCGCTGCACTGCCAAACCGACGGCGTAGTTGGTGACACCCTTGCCTTCAATGATCCGGTAGGCCGAACGCACGACGTCGTAGGCGATCTGGTCCCGCTTCTCCTGATCGAAGATCCCACCGTCCTGCGTGCGCCCCCACTGGGTAATGGGCACGCCGCCAATCTGGGTGGAGGACCACAAAGGCACCTCAGAGTCGCCGTGCTCACCGGCGATGTAACCGTGGATATTCTGCGTGGCAGTGCCGGTCTCCTGGGAGACGAGGTAACGCATGCGGGCGGTGTCCAGCACCGTGCCAGAGCCGAAGATCTGGTTGTCAGGCAGCCCGGTGATTTTCTTGGAGCAGTAGGTCACCACGTCCACAGGATTAGCCACCAGCACGAAGATCGCATTGGGGGCTACTTCCACGAGCTTGGGCAGGATCTTCTCCATGATGCCTACGGTGGCCCCAGCTAGATCTAGGCGAGACTGGCCTGGCTTTTGCTTGGCACCGGCAGTGATGGCGATGACGTCGGCGCCGCGGCAAATCTCCGGGTCGTCTGAGCCGGAGACTGAGCCAGCCGAAGTGAACTGGATGCCTTGAGCGATGTCGAGCGCCTCGGCTTCCACCTTCTCCTTGGCGATGTCCTGTAGCACGATCTCCCGCGCCACCCCCTTGCTCACGCAGGCATAGGCCAAGGTGGAACCGACCGCACCGGCGCCGATGATCGCGACCTTAGAAGGCCGACCGGACTGACCAATGGGGTAGGAGCCTTGGGCGCTGTTGGTGATCGTGGTGTCTGACACAGTGTTCCTCCTTATGGCGTACTTGGGCGGCGCTGTTGGCGCACCTTTGATTATCAGGGTACGCGGCGCGGGTCACACAAACTTGGGAACCAACGTCCTGATCAGGCTGAGGCAAGCCGGGTCAAGGCCCCGATGACCACCTCACGGTCCTGGGTGGGCCACAGTCGGGGCATGGTGCGGGCCAGGAAGCCGCCGTAACGAGCGGTACGCAGCCGCGGGTCCAAAACGGCGACCACTCCCCGATCATCCATGCGCCGAACCAGCCGCCCAGCCCCCTGAGCCAGCATCAGGGCGGCGTGCGTGGCGGACACACTCATAAAACCGTTGCCTCCGGCCGCGTCCACAGCCTCTGCGCGAGCCTGGGCCACAGGGTCATCGGGCCGAGGGAAGGGGATGCGGTCCATAACCACCAGCCGACAGGTGCGTCCGGGCACATCCACGCCCTGCCACAAGCTGAGGCTGCCCAGCAGGCAAGCGGAATCGTCAGCGGCAAAGGCCTCCACCAGTGTGGGCAGCTGATCCTCCCCCTGGGCGTAGATCGGCAAATCAGTGCACTCGCGCAGCAGCGAGGCGGCCTCCTCCGCACCCTTGCGCGAGGAGAACAGGCCCAACATGCCGCCACCGGAGGCAAGGGCAAGCTCCAGCATCTCCTCAAGCGCTTCCGGACTGACGCCGCGCCCAGGCCGGGGCAAGTGGGTGGGAACATAGAGGATGCCTTGACGGGCGTAGTCAAAAGGAGTGCCAACGTCCAAGCCATCCCATGCTGTTTTACAGAGCGTTAGGCCTAGTGCCCGGGCCATGGGTTCAAAGCTGCCGCCGAGTTCCAAGGTGGCGGAGGTAAGCACCACAGCTTTGCCGTCCAACAGGGTGTCGGCCACGGAACCAGCGACCTCAATTGGCGCCAGCACCAGGCGGGGCGGGTCCTGACCTCGATTCGGCCGCTCACACCAGGCCACATCTTGGTGTTTGGCCACGGAGTCGCCGGTCATGCGTGCGACGGCGTCGACCAGCTCTGCCACTGCGGTGCGCGCTAGAGCGATGCCGCCAGCGTCAGCACCCACCGTTCCCCCAGCTTCCTTGCCTCGCTCACGCACGTCGGCCAGTACCTGGCGCGCGGCGGCGTCGATCAGCACTAGAGCGCTCCGAAGTGGCTCAGGCAAGCCTGCGGTCAGACGCCCATCGGGTACGGCCGCGAGCGCCAACTGGAGAGCTTGCCCGGCCTCTTCCAAGTCCGCAGCGACTACCCCGGCTAGCTTCCTGGCTGTGGCGGCTACCCGGGTCACCGCTCCGGCTGAGAGCGTTACGGTGCCTTGGGAGCGAACCCGGTCAGTGAGTTCATGAGCCTCATCGACTACCAACACCTGGTGCTCGGGTAGGACTGAGGGGTTGCCTGCGCTGGCGATACCAAGCATGGCGTGGTTGGTTACCACCAGGTCCGCTTCTGCGGCGGCGGCGCGGGCGCGCTCGGGGAAGCATTCGGTGCGCAGGGGGCAGGCGGAGCCGATGCATTCAGCGCGGGTGACGGAGACTTGAGCCCAAGCACGGTCTGAGACACCGGGGACTAGGTCGTCGCGGTCACCGGTGGTGGTTTCCTGCACCCACTCGCGCAACCGCACCACCTGCTCCCCCAGGCTGGCAGTGGCGCCGGCCGCAGTGCGCCTGGTGGTGGCGCTGGCGGCGGAAAAGAGGGCGCTGGGTTCTTCTTGGTCAGGGTAGCCGCCCTCCGCTCGGTGCAGGCAGGCGTAGTTCTGCCAACCTTTGAGCAGGGCGACTACTGGCCGGGTGCCAGTCACCTGGGCTACGGCGTCAGCGGCCAGGGGAGCATCTTTGACCAGCACTTGGCGTTGCAGTGCCAGGGTTGCGGTAGATACCACCGTCCTTTCCCCGGTGGCGACGGCGTGGATCAGTGCGGGGATTAGGTAGCCCAGTGACTTTCCGGTGCCGGTGCCGGCTTGCACTAGGAGGTGCTCCCCAGACTCAATGGCCTGCGTAACGCGCTGGGTCATGGTGACTTGGCCGCTGCGGGCGCTGCCTCCCAGACGGGTGACAGCGACTGCAAGCGCCTCCTCCGCCTGGGCTACAGCGCCAGCAACCCCGCCATTTGAGGCCGGGCTGGCGGCGCCCTGCTGCTCACTCATTTGCCGTTATTCCACCGGCTCGTCTCAGGCGAGCTGTTCGGCCTCAGCTACCCGCATCGCTGACACCTCTGCGGCGGCACTCTGGAGCTCTGCGGCCAAGGCCGCGTCGACCCGCCCGCGCAAGCGCGTGCCGGCCTCCTCGTACTCGACGGCGTCGATTTCCCCGTCTGCGTGGAACCGGGAGACTAGGTCTCCGCGCGAGTAGGGCACCACCAGATCCACTTGTACATTGGGACGAGGCAAGAGTTGAGCGATGCGCTCCTCTAACTCAGCAATTCCCTCACCTGTGTGAGCTGAAACGATAGCGGCACCCGGCAGCCTGGTGCGTAGAGCGGCCAGGGTGACGGCGTCTGCTAGATCAGCCTTGTTGAGAACCAGTAGTTCGGGCACCTCCAGGGCGCCGGGAATGTCTGTCAGCACTTGGCGGACAGCGGCGATCTGGGCCAGGGGGGCAGGGTGGGCGGCGTCGACCACGTGCAATACGAGGTCTGCCCCGGCCACCTCTTCCAAGGTAGAGCGGAAGGCTTCAATTAGCCCGTGTGGCAGATTGCGCACGAAGCCGACCGTATCGGTGAGCGTGTAGACGCGCCCATCAGCGGTTTCTGCGCGGCGGACGGTCGGATCCAGGGTGGCGAAGAGCGCGTCCTGAACTAGCAAACCGGCGTCGGTCAGGGCGTTCATGAGCGAGGATTTCCCGGCGTTGGTGTATCCGGCGATGGCCACTGAGGGGATGGGACCACGGCGGCGCGAGCCACGCTTGACTTCGCGGGAAGAAGCCATGGCCTTAATCTCCCGACGGAGCTTAGCCATGCGGTCGCGGATACGGCGGCGGTCCAGCTCAATCTTGGTTTCGCCGGGGCCACGTGAGCCGATGCCCTGTCCGCCTGCCACGCGGCCACCGGCCTGACGGGACATGGACTCACCCCAACCGCGTAGGCGTGGCAGCAAGTACTCGAGTTGCGCTAGCTCCACCTGGGCTTTGCCTTCCCGGGACTTGGCGTGCTGGGCGAAGATGTCCAGGATCAAGGCAGTGCGGTCAACTACTTTGACTCCCACCGTGTCTTCCAGGGCGCGCCGCTGTGAAGGTGCCAGCTCGGAGTCCACGATGACCGTGTCTGCTCCGGCAGCGCGCACCATCTCGGCGAGTTCTTTGGCTTTGCCGGAGCCCAGGTAGGTGGCTGGGTCAGGGTGATCGCGTTTCTGGATCAGGGCGTCTAGGACCTCTGATCCCGCGGTCTCGGCCAGAGCGGCGAGTTCCGCTAGCGAGGTTGCTGCGTCTTGGGCATCGGCAGCATCCAGGACAGAAGCACTGGCACCAGTGGCCTGCGGTAAGTCCAGCCCCACCAACACCACTTTTTCTAGGCGGATCTGCCGGTACTCAACCTCACTTACGTCCTCCAGCTCAGTGGACAGGGAGGCGACACGGCGGGTGCCTGCGCGAGCCTCACGTTCCAGAGCCCCGTCGTCGGAGAGTTCACGGTGCTCGTGTTCGCCGGCGGTGGAGGCTAGGGCAGTGCCTTGGCGGGACAGGATGCGGCTGACGATGTCCTCCGCGGTAGGTGCGGCACTAGGAGCGGCAACGCTGTCCGGGGCGGCACCGGGATCGGCAGAAACTGATTGTGGATTAATAGACTGGTTGGTCAAGAAGGGGTCCTTTGCGTATGCGTGCGGTGGTCCGGAGCGAGGCTCTACGGACCCACATTGGGGGCGGTTCTGGTTTGGCGTCTTGGCGCGGCGCCGTTCCCGGCTCAGCGCATACGGAGGTTCCACATGGGCGGCATCGTAGCGCCGCCTAGCCCACCGGGCCAATGTGGGGCCTGCCACCTGCCTAACTGGGCTGGCTAGGCTCTGCTTGTGAGCCAGCCCGATAGCCCAGACGCAGCGTTGCCCTTCCCCTCCCTCTCGCTGCGGTCCGTGCTCACTACCCGCACGGGACATCTGGCGTTGGCGATGTTGGCGGTGGAGTTGCTAACCGGCATGCAGGTCTATGTGGGGCAGATGGTGTTGCCTTTTATGGCCACGGAGCTGGGGGCACGTGATCAGTACGGTCTGGTTACAGCCGCGGCCCAGGTACCGGCCTTCCTGACCATGCCCTTGGGCGGGGCGATGCTGGGCCCTGGTGGGCTACCTGCCGCTACTGGTGCTCGCGCGGTCTGCCGCTGCACGCACGATCCGGGACCTGCACGTGCACTCGGACGATGACGCACCCTGGCTCCCTGCTATCGCGCTGGCCACAGGTGTGGCCTTGCTGGGGGCCTTCTCGGCCTCCTCCTACCGCTTCTGGATGGCCAGCGTTTTAGCTGGGGTCTTGATCGTATGGGCTTGCGCGCGCGTCTTTCCTGCCGGGGTTACTCAGGTCTTGCGGGGCCGGCCTGCTGCCCTGGCCGTGCTTACTTGGCTCAGCGGCGCCTATTTTTCCTTGGACTACCTGATTTCCCCTGCTGCCCATGACGTGCTGGGATTGACTCCCGGGGCCATCGGCTGGGCACTGACCAGCGCGGGCCTTTGCTGGAGTGTGGTGGCCATGTGGTGTGGCGCTCACCCTGCTGAGAACGCCCTGGTTTACGGACGCCGCACGGTGGCGGCTGCTGTGCTTTTTGGCCTGGGTGGCTGCGCGGTGGCCGCTGCCCTGGGGGCGGTGTTGCCCTGGTGGGGATTACATTTAGGGTGGGCGCTAATGGGGGCCGGTATGGGCTGGACCCATCAGGACACCTTGACCCGCTGCGTCACCGATCCCAATGAGTTGGACCTACCAGCGGACTGCATCTCACAGGCCCGGATCGCTACATCGGTGACGGTTGGTGGAGCAGTGGGAGGCGCAGCACTGGGCACTTTCGTTACCGCTGTGGTGGCTCCAAGTGCCGACGGCGTCGAGGCAGCGCGGGTGGTTATCGTGGTACTACTCCTTACGGTCATGCTGTCCCTGACGCCGCTGCTGGCACGCCGGGCAGCCTGAGGGCAGGCGTTACTCTCAGAACGTGAGCGAGCAGCACTACTTCACCGCCTCCCCGGCTACTGAGGCCGCAGAACGCCAGCATGTCTTCACCATCCGGGGGCGCGAGTTTAAGGTAACCACGGCCTCTGGGGTTTTCTCCTCGGACCGCCTGGACAAGGGCACGCAGGTGCTGCTTGACCAGGTGCCAGAGCCTCCAACCCGTGGCACTTTCCTAGACCTGGGATGTGGTTGGGGCCCTATAACCTTAGCCTTGGCAGATGCGGCTCCTGCGGCCACCGTACTGGCGGCGGATGTAAATGAGCGGGCGCTGGATCTCACCGCGCGCAACGCCGTCGCCCATGGCTACACTAATGTGCGGGCGGTCCCGGCGGAGGCCTTGCGCTCCGAGCTGCAGGCCAATGACACCCGCCTGGACCTGATCTGGTCCAACCCGCCGGTGCGCATCGGCAAAGAGGCACTGCATGAACTGCTGCTCAGCTGGCTACCACTGCTAGCTGCTGACGGCGAAGCCTGGCTGGTGGTGGGCAAGAACTTGGGGGCGGATTCGCTAGCCAAGTGGCTGGGAGAGCAGGGCTTCGAAGTACAGAAAGCGGCTTCCTCCAAGGGCTTCCGAGTGCTCCGGGTGCTCAACCCTGACCAGTAACAGCCCGCTCAACTTGCTCCGTGACGCCCGATTGGTCAGAGGCCGGGGTGCTCCAACGGCCTGCGCGTACATCCAAGGCCAGGCATACCGCAGCCACTAACACAGTGGGAAGAATCCAGCCGGTGGCGTCATTCCACAGGCCGGTGCGGGCCAGCAATTCACTGGGGGCTTTTACCCCAATGTCAGCCAATGCCGAAACCGCCCCGAGCACGGCCGCCGTCGCCGTCGCCCCCTGGTAAGTCAGGCGCAGGTGACCTGGAGCCACAGTGTCCAAAATAGTCACCACCACTAGAGCAATGGTGATCGGGTAGAGCAGCAGCGTCACCGGGGAAACGATCCGCAGGATCAAGGTCAGCCCTAGGTTAGCCAAGGCAAAGGCCACCACCGTGCCCACCACCACATGGCGCGCAAAGCTTAGTGTTGGCAACTTGGAGACTCCGTAGCCGGCCCAAGCAGCCATCAGACCAACCGCAGTGGTCAAGCATGCCAACAGGACAATGGCCGCGAAAACGAGCGTGCCGGTGGTGCCCAAGGCCATGGTTGAGGCGGCACGCAGCAAGGCGGTGCCATCACTCGGGTCTCCTGATACTCGGGCGCCCACCAAAGCCAGCCCGCCGTAAACCAAACCAAGTAACACGGCAGATATGACAGCGGCCCCACTGGTGGCCCGCATAACCTGCCGTGTGCCCACGAATCCTTGCTCACGCACTGCGGAGATCACCACGATCCCAAAGACAATCGCCCCCAGCACATCCATGGTGAAGTAGCCGCGGGTCAGGCCAGTGGTCATAGGACTGGTAGCAAAAGGCTCCACGGCCTCACGGGCCACCGTCTGCCCGCGGAGCAGCACCGCAGTACAAAGCACAGCAATCAGTCCGAGCAGGGCTGGCGTCAGGAACTTACCTACCCGGTCTGCCAGCTTTGAGGGGGTGATGGCCAGGTACAGGGTCACCGAAAAGAACACCAGCGCGTGTGCAGCTAGGGCGAGTTGGCCTCCGCTGAGCCCCATTAGCTCAAGCACTGGTTTGGTGGCCAGCTCGTAGGAGACCGTGGCGACGCGCGGAATGGCATAGAGCGGGCCGATAGCTAGGTAGACGGCGGCGGGCATCGCCATGCCAAAGACTTTGCCCACGCGATTTGCTAGGCCCAGTACTCCCTCACCGGAGGTGGATACGGCGATCAGGGAGATCAGCGGCATGAGCACGCCCGTAAGGAGGAAGCCGATCATGACCAGGGGCAGGTGTCGCCCTGAGCTGGCGCCGAGCACCGGCGGGAAGATCAAGTTGCCAGCGCCGAAGAACAGGGCGAAGAGCATTAGCCCGGTGGTGAGCAGGGCGCCGCCGCCTGGCGCCCGCCTGGCGTCAGAGCTCTTGGCGTTCTCATTACTGACATTTGCTTTTGCGTGTGGGGCAGTCAAGTGACTCAATCACTCCGGTTGTCGGTGTTCTTCTTGAACCTGGACGATCCTGGTGGAAACGGTCAGGTGGTTGTTTTCAGGCCAAGGTGATGCGGCCGGTGATTTGGGCGGGGCCGGTGAGCAGCACGGTGGCTCCGGGGGCCCAGGGGTCTGTGCCTACGTGCACGCCTAGGCTGCCTCCGGGCACCTCCAACAGGTAGTCCTGAGGAGCCCCCTCGCCTTCCCATTCGTGCAAGGCGACGGCGACGGCGCAGCATCCGGTGCCACTGGATTGAGCCTCACCCACGCCGTGCTCCAGACTGCGCACTCGCGCACGCCCTACTAGAGCACCATCCTCTTCATCCGCGCCTAGGGGCACCACGACATCGAGGTTGCTTCCATCCGGGGGAACCGGCAGCAGGTCAAGCGTTTCAGAACCGGTGAGCCCGGCGAAGTCAACGGAGTCCAGTTCGGCTTCATCAGCTAGGGCGACGACGACGTGGGCGGTGGGCAGGCTAAGGCTTAGAGCAGCCCGATGACCATCCAGACCAGGGAGCTCCACCAGGGTGTCCCAGCCCTCCAGGCTTGCATCCGCCACGGCCCCCTCAGGGCGCCTTAAAGTGGCCGACCCCATATCCACGGTCCATAGCTCGCCGGCACGGGTGATAGCGCGCGCACCGCTGCGGGTAGCAATGATGAGGCTGCCGCCATCCGGAATTGGGCACAGCCCTTCGGCGTCAAGTACATGAGCGAAGAGCTCGGAATCATTGCCACATATCTCGGCCACGGAGCCGTCAGCCTGGTAGCAGTCCATGAACCACTGTGCCTCAGGCACAGCCTTTGCAAAGGCCTCGGCGCCGGGCAAAGCGCTGGTACGCGCCACACGCACAAATCCGTCTGCGCCGATGCCGGTGCGGCGATTACAGATGGAGGCCACCTGGCCGGAAGTCAGAGATACCTGGCAGTCCGGGTCTATCAGCAGCAGAAAGTCTTTGCCAGTGCTGTGGCCCTTGAGGAGCTCAAGGCCTCTGAGGGCCGCTGTTGAGGCCTCACCTGGCTGCTGCTTGGTCATGTGCCAAGCCTATGCGACGGGGTCGGCAGCCTGAACCAGGCTTAATGCCACTTCGGTCACGCGCTCCCACTCCCCTGTGGGCATGGTGCCGTCGTCCTTTAGGTCGACGTCTATCCAGTGCAGGCGAGGGTCGCGGCGGAACCATTTGATCTGGCGGGAGGCGAGCTTGCGGGTGGCCGCAGCCGTGGCTTCCACGGCTTCAGGCAGGCTCATAGCGCCCACTAGGACCGCGAGCGCCTGCGCGTAACCGATGGCGCGGGAGGCGGTGGGCCCCTCGCGCAGGCCCAGGTCCACCAGGGCTGCTGTCTCTTCCAACAGCCCGCCGTCAAACATCGCTTGGGCGCGGGTGTTGATCCGGGTGTTAAGCGCCGCGCGTGGGGGGCGCAGGGCCAGATGGATGGTAGGGACGGCGTCGGTGTAGGCGGGAAGGGTGGCAGAGAAGGGACGGCCGGTGACCTGCACTACCTCTAGGGCACGCACGATCTTGCGGGTGTTGGCTGGCTCAATGCGTTTGGCGCTGGCGGGATCGGTGGTGGCGAGTTCTTCCCACAGCGCGCGGGTTCCTTCCCGCTGGGCGCGCTCCTCTAAGCTTGCGCGCACGGCAGAGTCTGTGCCGGGGAAGTCTAGGGCGTCGGTTATCGCGCGCACGTATAGACCTGAGCCGCCAACAATGATCGCGCGCCGCCCCCGTTCTGCGATGCCGTGCAGGTCAGTGCGGGCGTGACGTTGGTAGGCGGCCACGCTGGCTGCCTCGCGGACGGTGAGCACATCCAACTGGTGGTGGGGGAAGCCGCGGCGCTGTTGGACTGAGAGCTTGGCGGTGCCGATGTCCATGCCTTGGTAGAGCTGGGAGGCATCGGCGTTTATGATCTCTACCCCCTTTGGGCCACCCAAGTGTTCCCCTAGTTCCAGGGCTAGGTCTGACTTGCCGGCGGCAGTCGGGCCGACTACTGCTACGCGTTTGCTCACGGTCACAGGTTAGACAGTGGGAGCTCTGGGATGCCCTGATACGCATCCCGCCAGTTAGGCTGTGCCTATGCCCTCTCCTTCGCCTGCTGCCGCCGGAACTGAGACACCGCGACCTGCGGTGCCGACGCCGGTTGACGTCTCGCGAGTGCTGGCGGTTGTTAAGTCACTGGGATTGCGCCATTTTGTGGACGATGAGGGGGACGTTGGCATTCCTTGGCGGTACGTGACAGTTCACGTAGTTTTCCAGGACACCCGGGCTATTCAAGTCCGTGGCGCTTGGCATCGCATCGCCACGATTGAGCACTTGGCCAAGTTGCGGACGCTGGTTGAGGATTGGAATGTTTCGAAGCTCGGCCCCAAGGCGTATCTGACCGTGTCTGATGGCGGCATGGTGCGTTTGCACGGTGAGGTGACTATGCCACTTGAGGCGGGTATGACTGACGCGCAGCTGGAGGACTTTGTGTTCATTGGTTGCCGCTTCATCGTGGCCTTAATGCGGCATGCTGAGGACGTTTTCCCTGACCCCTTGCGTGTGCCGGAGGGATCATGAGTTGGCTCGGTAAGTTGCTGCGCGAGTTCATCTCACCACATCCGGGTGAGCACAGACAGTCGCCTAGCCCCACCCCTAGGTCAAACGCATCGAATCTGAAGACCGGCAGTTCCCGCCCTCACTCCCCCACTCCGGCACATGCCGTATCACGGCGTTTGGAGACCACTCGTCCTTTCACCCTGGAACGCCTGGAGAAACTCATCGCCGATCTGGACTACCACGTACAGCGGCAGGAGGATGATGGCCATGTGAGCCTGGTGGGCTCTTGGGATTCTTTCCCTTTCCTGATTGAGGAGCTTGAGGGTTGCCCGGCTTGGTTGTTGATTGCCGGAGACTGGCCGGAGCCCGCTCCTTCCTCCCAGCGCGATGAGATTGCGGCCTCGGTTAACGACTGGAATCGGGATAAGTTCTTCCCTACGGTTTGTGTGCTAGACACGGATGAGGGCGTGCTGGTGCGAGCTAGCTACCTGGTGGATCTGGGCTCTGGGGTCACTGACCGTCAGCTGCGTTTGCATTTGGAACGGGCACTGGCCTCATGCACGCAGGCTCTGGCGAGCGTGGGGCCTTTGCTTCCCGAGTTGTAACAATGCCCCTGGGCCGCTCATTGACAAATGGTTTAATGATTCAGTCCCTTTAGCTACTTCTGACTTTTATCATAGAAGGGTTGCGGATAACTGCGATCGAAGGTGAGCGCTATGCAAACCCAGTCCCGGCTCCGAATGACCTTGTCTGTCCTGGTATCAGCAGCCCTGCTAGCAACTGCCGGTTGTGGCGGCTCTGGCGGAGGCGCCAAGGCCTCAGGGAGCAGCACATCTGCTTCTTCACAGACCAGTACTGCAACACCTAGCGACGCCGTCGGCTCCACGCCAACGGCCACTGAGAGCGCCCTAAGCACCCCTGACCTCTCTAATTCCACCCTTGATGTGCCACGGTTATGCGCAGATTTTGCTCTGGCTGGCGCTGGCAGCCAGGTGGCCTTCACTAGTTCTGAAGCCCTTGGCCCCCAGCCTGGCAGCAAGGTCACTATGTCTCCAGCAACCTCAGTGACCCTTGCAAACGGTCCGGCCACCATGGTGCTGTTCAGTTGTGGTGCAGGCGGCAATTACATTCATGACTCGCTCGCCATCTACGACCAGGACCTGAAGCTGCTGGGTTCGCTGGAGCAGTGGGGCGGAACTGCACAGCGCCTACCCGCGAGCTTTGACAGCTACCGGATGGAGGAACTGCAAGCTTCCGGAGACACATTTACTTTTGCGGTATCCGGCATTGAGGTGCTGGGTGATGACAGCTCTCATGCAGGGGCTAAGACCGGTAGGGCCCAGGAGACCGTCAAATGGACTGGCGCAGGCTTTGCGGTAACTGCACTGAGCTTCTCCACGCCCTCTGGTGAGGTGGCGGCTCCGGATCAAGCCGAAGTACAGGCCTTCTTTGATGCTGCTGCCTCGGGCGATGACACGCTCGTGGCCAAGCGCACCAGTGGTGAGACGCTGAGCCATATCCAGACAGGTTGCGTGGGCCTCTGCGAGCGGCATTGACACCTCGGGAGTTGAAGCTAAGGTCCCGTCAAGCCGGGCTGAGGGTTACAACACCTGGCTGGTAATTGAGCCGACCGCAGATCCCAAGGACTTCACTGTGAAGGTGCTGGGGCGCTCCTTCAACTGACTGGAGACCGGCGGAACTGGAGGCTGTGGGAGCGCGTTAGGCTCTGCCTGTGGCCCCTCAAAGCATCGTCGTGAGCGCAGTGATTATGCAGGACCCCAGTGGCAGGCTGCTGACGGTCAGGAAACGGGGCACTAGCAGGTTTATGTTGCCGGGAGGCAAGCCTGAGCCGGGCGAGGATGCACTGAGGACGGCCATTAGAGAAGCGGCTGAAGAGCTGGCAGTGGAACTGGAGCCAGCGCGTATGCGGGACTGGGGAGAGTTCACTACTTTGGCCGCGAATGAGGCCGGGACCACTTTGATCGCCTCGGTCTTCGAGCACCCGTATGTGGCTGGCGTGCGCCCCTGTGCGGAGGTTGCAGAGGCCCGCTGGCAGGAGTTGAGCGGGGCGGAGCCTGGGGACCTTGCACCACTGACGGTAGAGATCATGAAGCTCTTGCGGCAGCAAAGCCGGTGAGCGCACGCTGGGATAATGCCGCATTCGGCGCCGTCAGTGGCAGTTGCCTCTGACGGCGCCGCGCGGTCATGGCTCGCTATCAGGCCTTTCGACGGCGGAGCAGCAGCACTCCACCCAGAGCTGCGACGCCGAGCGCTACAGCGCCGACCCCCAGGTTGACACCGGTGACAGCTAGCCCCTTCTTGGCAGGCTTTGCCGTCGGCGCTGGAGATGCCATCACTGTGGGCTGAGGACTTGGCGCGGGTGCCGTGGTGGTTGGTGCGACGCTAGGAGTCGCTTCACTGCTTGGCGTGGGGGTAGCCGCAGGAGTCGGCGAGGCCGTAGGCGTCATGGACGGTGTGGGCGTGGGACTAGGGCTGGGCGCGGTGGCGGCAATAGTGGTGCTGGAACCAACCACCGGCACGCCCTGGACGGTTTCACCCTTCAACTCCAGGGTCGCCTCTTGGCTAACGGCACCACTGACCTTAAAGGTGAAGGTGACATCTGCACCGTTTCCAGCCAGTTTGAAGGCGGGGAAGACCAATTCAGTCTTGCCGCCTTGCGCCTGGTTAACCGTAGGCGCTCCGGCCCCTTGAACTGAGCCAGCCACATAGCTGATCCCCTCAGGCAGCACGACCGTGGCAGATTTGGCATCCAAAGCCTTGGAATTGGGGTTAGTGATCGTGGCGGTGACCAGGTGTTGGTTCTTGTTGGCGGAATCTGCAGCGGCTTGAATCTTGGTGGGTAGCGCCACCTCACCAAGGGGTGAGAAGTTCGTGATCATGGAATAGGACTTGGATTCACCAGCACTCAGGTTCAAGTTCCAGCTGAGCGCCATGCCGTTGTCTTGGTATTCATCCGCACCCTCTAGCTTATTCGGCAGGGGCTGCTTGGTGGCAATGGTTTCCCAAACATTGCGGTAGAAACCGTAGAAGTAGTTGGAGCCATCGGTGGTTGGAACGAACTCCTCGATGCGCCCATTCGTGGACTTCTTGCCCTCATTGTCCTTGGCGCGACAAATCACTGACTGCTTGGCGGCGTCATACTCACCCCACCCCCGGTCGTCATCCTGCAGGTAGCAGTCTGCGCCGTGGTAAAGCACCGCCTGGGCCGCTTTGCTGCCGGTGTTCGTAACAGTTGTGGTTGTGTTGTACGACTTGGCGCCCTTGACGTAGGTATCGACCTGGGTCACCTGCATCGAGCCGCCTGAGACGACGGTGGTGATGGTGAATGGGTCTGCGGACGTTCCTGAGCCACTGGTCTTTTGACTTACCGGAGTCCAATACTTTCGTACAGCACTGGACCCCGCTGGGATATGTTTCGGCCCATAGAGTTGATCTCCTACTGCCAGCAGAGTGCCACAGGCCGTGTCGCGATAGAACTCACCACTTACGTCTCCCAGGTAGTTCACAGCGCAGTTGAGAGTTGTGGAGATTTCGACCTTCGTAAGAGGGCCTTCCGGGCTCGTAACTTCTGCAGCCTGTGCCACAGCGCCTAGGCTGAGGGCTATTGTCGTCAGCAATGCGAATGGAATACGGCGTTTCATATGGGTTCCCGTCGGGTTGCACCCCATTGTCTGGGGACTCGGGGTGGGATGTGCGAGCGCTCCGGCTGGAGTACTTCAGGGGAATGGGCGAGCTCATGAACTCACCAAACCAACCCTGTCACGTCTAGTAACGACTCTCAACAACCGGCAAGACACCCCTAGTCACAATAGACACAGCAGTCACGCAAGCCACACGAGAAACATAAGCTTTCTGAATCACCGGGACTTTAGTCCCACTTCTTGGTCGACTCCGGCAACGAAAGCCTTGCGCATATCTCAACTACATAACAAAAACCCGACAGATTCGAAGCGTGAGACTTCAGCCCCGGCGCACACGTAGGGCCGGCAATCCCAAGCTAACTGGGGCTGTCTCCGGCTCCGGCTCACTGCGAGCCTCACGCTGCCGCCTCTCCCAGGCGTCCCCCGCGCGGGTGCGACGCACTTTGAAAAGCATCGGCCCGTCGTCGTACCAGACTCGATCTCCCGCCGGCAGGGCGGCATTGGCGGAGGCTTCAGCCTCGCTGAGTCCACGCCCACAACGGGCCGAGTCTGCGATCAGGTGATGCGGTGCTCCATGAGTAACTCGTACCTGCACCAGGTCTCCAGGGCGGGGGGCACCCCCGGCGTAGTCATCTGCCGGCAGGCCTTCCGGCATGGCTAGGTGGACGAGGCGGTTGTCCGCAGCACGCCCGGAGAGACGAGCGGTGACGCCGTCGCGACGCCCCTCCCCCTCAGCCACTAGGACTTCCACTATGCGACCTTCCTGTTTGACGTTCTCCTCATGCGTGATGCGGCGAACCAATTCATCTAGGCGGCGGTAGCGGTCCTTGACCACCGCCACCGGAACCTGCGGCAGGTCGGCGGCAGGGGTACCTGGGCGTGGCGAGTATTCAAAGGTGAAGGCGGAGGCGAAGCGCGCCTGCTCCACTACGTCCAGGGTGGCTTGGAAGTCTTCCTCGGTCTCCCCCGGGAAGCCGACGATCAGGTCAGTGGTGATGGCCACCTCCGGCATGGCGGCACGAGCCCGCCCCAGAATCCCCAGGAAACGTTCAGAACGGTAGGAGCGGCGCATCGCACGCAGCACCCGGTCAGAACCAGACTGAAGTGGCATATGGAGGCTGGGCATGACCTGCGGCGTCTGCGCCATGGCCTCAATCACATCGTCGGTAAAGGCGGCCGGATGCGGACTGGTGAAGCGCACGCGCTCAATGCCCTCTACATTGCCTGCCGCGCGCAGCAGTTTGGCAAAAGCTCCCCGATCCCCGAAGCCCACGCCGTAGGAGTTCACGTTCTGCCCCAGCAGAGTTACCTCTGTGACCCCCTGCGCAGCCACCGCTTCAATCTCAGCGAGAACTTCCCCGGGGCGACGGTCGCGCTGCTTGCCGCGCAGGGAGGGAACGATGCAGAAGGTGCAGGTGTTATTGCAGCCCACGGCGATCGAGACCCAGGCGGCATAGGCGCTCTCGCGGCGGGTGGGCAGGGTTGAGGGGAAGACTTTGAGGGACTCTTCCAGCTCTACGGCCGCTTCAGCGTTGTGGCGAGCCCGCTCTAGCAAGGCAGGCAAGACGTCGATGTTATGGGTACCAAAGACCACGTCCACCCAGGGGGCACGGTCGATGATGCCTTGCCCCATCTGCTGAGCTAGGCAGCCGGCTACGGCGATTTGCATACCGGGTCGCTCACGCTTTACGGCGGCCAGCTGTCCCAGATTGCCAAAAAGCCGCGTGGCAGCGTTTTCACGTACTGAGCAGGTGTTGATGATGACGACGTCGGCGCCACCATCGCCCGCCTCTGTGGCGCGGGCGGCCATCTCAGGCACTTCCTCGACGCGGCGATAGCCGGCCTGCTCCAGCAGCCCGGCCATGTGTTCAGAGTCGTGAACATTCATCTGACAGCCCAACGTGCGCACGTGATAGGTGCGTGGATGCGCCTGCGCAAGGCCAACAGTCTGGGCGGGAGTAGTGGTGCTCATCGAGGCGGAGTTTACGCACCTGCTGCAGCGAAGGCCCCATGCGCTGCGTCATATGAAGGCGGAGCCGCGACACCTACCTCTCTCGCGCTAGTTCCGCACCGGGGTGATGGTGCCAGCACTAAATGAGTCCACGCAGCCTGCGCCTACCCACCGCAGCGAGTATCGGCGGCCCCGCTCACGGGAGCCGCCCAGGCCGGGGAGGTTGGCGAAGTCGGACTTGTGGGACTACCTCAGCCCGGCATTACAGGATAAGTTTCGTACAACCGAACTTTATCGGTAGGCTCGTCGCCGCAAGGCCTCTGGTATCCACACATAGATCGGAGCAACGATGACAAACCCCAGCGAAACACTCATCCAAGCCGGAATCACCAACACAGCCGTCCATGACTTCGTCGCCGAGTGGGCGGCCATCCTTGACCCAAAGCACATCGAGGTCATCGATCACGACGCTGAGCAGCGACTCCTAGCCGAGGCACTGGCGGAGGGCGAGATCATTGAGGCCGGGACCGGTCGTTACCTAGCCCATAGCCATCCGAAGGACACTGCCCGCTCCGAGGAGCGCACGGTAGTCGCCACAAATAACCCCGCCGACAAAGGGGTTTACAACAACTGGCGCGACGCCAAGGAAGTCCGCGTACAGCAGGTCGAACGCATGCTAGGTGCCATGCGCGGCCGCACCATGTACGTGGTCCCTTACCTGATGGCCCCTCCCGGCTCTCCCCTGGCCGCCTGGGCAACTGGCGTAGAGCTCTCCGACAACCGCGTCGTTGTGCTGCAGATGCTCCGCATGGCACGCGTAGGTGCACAGTATGTCAACGATCTAGAAGACCCCAGTTTCTTCGAGCGTGCCGTCCACGCCACCGGAGATCTAGACGAGCTGGGGCAGGGCACGACTGCTGACAAACGCCTCTTTGCCACCATCGCGGACGAACGCACGATTCTTCACTTTGGTTCGGCCTATGGCGGTAACGCCTTGCTAGGCAAGATCGCACACGGCCTGCGTCAGGGTTCATACGACGGCTGGACCTCAAAGAAGTTCATGGGCGAGCAGTTCATGCTCATTGGAATACGCGACAAGGAGACTGGACGCACCTATCACATCTGCGGTGGTATGCCCTCTGCTTCTGGCAAGACCAACTTGGCCATGATGTTGCCTCCGGCAGCGCTGGGAGAGCGCTACGAGGTGGAGTTCTATGGAGACGACATAGTCTGGCTACGCGTGGCGGAGGATGGCCGCGTGTACGGTATGAACCCCGAATACGGCACTTTCGGCGTCGCCAAGGACACTAACTGGGAGTCGAATCCCAATGCCATGAAGGCTGTCGCCGAGGGCACCGGGACACTTTTCGTAAACGTAGCGTTCAACGAGGATACAAAGGAGTTGTGGTGGGAGGGAAAGACCCCCGACTACCCCGAGGATGTCACCGGGTGGCGCGATTGGAAGAACGAGCTCATCTCCGCACGCCCGTTGGAACGCCAACGCTCCGGCGCAGACGAGGACCTGTGGTCCCAGAAAAACTCCCGCTTCACCGCCCGCCTTTCCGTGGTTCCCAATATCGCCCAGGACTACGAGCGAGCTGAGGGCGTCCCGATCGACGCCATCATCTTCGGCGGTCGTTGCCGCGACCGTGAGCCACTCATCCGTGCGGTAACGGATCTAGCCGAAGGGGTCTATGACGGCCTTACCTTGGGTGCAGAAGCCACCTTCGCCGCAGAAGGGACCGAGGGGCGCCTGCGCTATGACCCCATGTCCATGCGTCCTTTCATGTCTTTCCCGGAGGGCGCGTATGCCCGACACTGGCTGGACATCCTGGGTGCTGCAGAGCACAAGCCGATTTTTGCCCATGTCAACTGGTTCCAGCGCGATCCACAGGATGGCCACTTCCTGTGGCCCGGTTACGGGGAGAACCTACGCGCTCTGCTATGGCTTATGGATCTCAAGGAAGGGCGAGTTCAGGGCGCTCGGACACCAGTAGGCATCGTCCCAACGGTCGAGGAGCTCAACTTGGAGGGCTTCGAGGGTAATCGCACTGACCTAGAACAGCTGCTGAACATTGATATCGCCCGTTGGAAGCAGGAAATGGTGCTGCGTGAGGAGCACCTAGCGCAGTTCACGGACCTGCCTGAAGAAATCTGGGAAGCGCACCGCCGTGTAACCCAAGCACTTGAGGAGGCAGAATCCTCAGAAACAGCTGAGTGAGGCGGTTCTGGGGAGCGGATAGAAGCTGCTGCCGCTCCCCAGGCCCTCAGAGCAAGTTGAGGATTTCCCCGGTGACTGTGTCCACGTCGCCGCCCTCCGCAGCTGGATAACTAAGCAGTCCCGGTATGGTCGAGATGTTGCCGCACAAGACGTAGACATAACCGGCACCGGCAGCGTTGAGGTCTTCTGCGGTGACAGGTTCTCCCTCAGCGTTACGCGCCACCACAATGGCGCCCAAACGACGACGCAGATCGTCAAGGTCTGTGCCAGCAACATGATGACCATGACCTCACTGGCAGGAGTAATGTCAAAAGAGGCTTGGCGGGTGACGCCATCAGTCTTGTTCCCTAGGCCGATGATGATGTGTCGCAGGGCGCGATCGTTGACGGCTAGGACGCGCGGCCAGGTAATGGTGCCTTCCTCGATGCGCAGAGCCTTGCCGTGGTACAGGTGGTTGTCGATGATTGCGGCCAGGATGCTGCGGTGCCCGCGTTGCACCAGCCCCTCAGACAGGTCATCGCTCATGACAAGACAATATAGGTTTTCTGTTCCACACGGTGCTATTGAAAGAATGTTCCAGCCCCTCAAGCTTCCCCAATGAGCCGCAGCTGCGGCCTGAATAGACACTAAAAGACATCTGGTAATTCTCTGAGTTGGTTTCGCTGAGGGCCAGAAACGATGGACTTAGTCATTTGCTCCTGAGGTACCGTCACTGGGCAGCCACAGATCGCCGCGGCGTTTTATCGTCGAGCAGCTATTTCAATCTCAAGCCAAAATCGACAGGAATGCTGACGGCGTCAGCAGATGGCTGCACGCGATGGCACGAACCGCCGTTGGGCCCTGAAGCTGACGTGCGGGTGAAATTAAGGACGAGCATGCGCAAGCGGAGCATCAGCGCGGTACTGGCCACCTCTCTCATGATTAGCGGTGCCTTGGCAGCCTGCTCGGGGACAAACAAAAAGGCCGCAAACGAGTCTGCTGCAACACCTGTGGCTGCCGCAACCTTAGACTCAGGTGCAGCAACCACACCGTCTCCCAGCAGCGCCCCAAGTTCCGGGCCCGAGGAATGGGGGCTGCGCAAGCCGCTGGCCGAGGTCACTGGTATAAGTCGATTGACTAATTGGTCAGACAATGGCCTGACCTACGTGGCCTCTGTCGACCCCACAACCAAGGCGTTGGACGTTCATCACTTGCGTTGGGATGGCACTGAGGCTTGGAAAGCAACTGTTACGCCGCCGCAGGACGCGGACGCCACGACCCTTACGCCACGTATCAGCTGGGACGACGGTCTGGGCGCCGTGGCCTTCTGGTATTCCACGGATGCGGCCACTGAAAAAGCTGCCCTTGTCTCCTCCCCCATCTCCTGGTTCGACACCAAGACCGGCAGTGGCGGCGAAATCGTGCTCAGTTCTACCAAGACTGGGACCATTTTCCGCAATGCGGAGACGGTTATCGGCGGCGTGGAAGTTGATCCCGCTGACTCAGATGGAAACCTGGTCTCAGCCACTTATCTTGGAACTGGCATGAGCACTGCCCATGCCTCTCGGGAAGAGCTGACTGCCGGGCACTCAGGCGAATTGGAAATCTTCCAGAAGAACGGTGTGCTGCTCTCCACGCTGAACTCAGATTCAGCCACAATCCTGCTGACCGCGGGCAGTGAGCTTGGCGAACTCAGCATGCCGTTTCGGATCTTGAGCCAGCCCGGGCAGGCTCCCCTTGTGGTTTCTGCCGCTCCCCAGACCGTCAGCCGCCTTGAGGGCACCAGCCTGAAGTCCATCGAGGCGCCAGAGTGCACTCTGGCGCGCGAGGACGGTATTCACGCTCAAAGCAGTGCGCAGGCAGCCCTCGTCGGCAACCTGGTGGTGCCTTCTCAAGGCACGGCTTTCTGCCTGGATGACGTTGTTCAGCAGACCGATATGGTGCCCTCTGAATACCTACCTGACGGCAAGATTCTCTTGGTCTCTAAGGATCCGGTTGGCGCACCTGCAACTGCCGTAGCCACCCCCGGGACTACCGCAACACCAAGCGGGGCGACGCCGGCGACGCCAGCAAGTCAAGCTAGCCTGCCAGCGCCGGGAACCGCCACTGCACCAACAAGCACAGCGTCCACTGCACAGCCCCAGGCTCCAGGACAAGCACGGGAGCACAGCTACGCGGTCTACGACCCTGCTTCCAAGACAACTACTCCGCTTGGTCAGCGCATAGCCATCGGCGTCTCCGCCGACGCAGTTACCGTCAGCGCCATCGACGAGGCTGCTGGCACCGTGTCAGTCAAGGTCTATCAGGCCACGGACCTGGACCTGACCAAGCACTAACCGCCGCTACAGCCTGTCCCGGGAGCCTCACAAACACATATAAGGCTTCAGGGCTCTCCCTTTTAGCCCTCCTCGCGAAGGGCCTGGTCTAGGGCCTGCGCGGCGACGTCGGCTGGGTAGCCTTTGCGCCCCAACAGCGCCAGCGTCCGGCGCTCGCGCACCAACAAGTCCAGGCTGCTAGTAGTCCGGAGCTTCTTGCGGGCCAGCGCCAGCGCAGCTTGAGCCTCGTCTGAGTCGTCAATCTGTTCTAGCGCAGCGCGGATATGCTGCTCCGCTAGGCCTTTGCGTCGCAGTTCCTGCGCTACCGCGCGCCGGGCTGCGCCTTTTTCAGCGAAGCGGGTGCGGGCGAGGACGGCGGCGTAAGCGGCGTCATCTATGACCCCAGCGGTCTCCAAGCGGTCCAGCACCTCCTGGGCAATCCGCTCATCAACGCCTTTGACCGAGAGCAACTGAGCCAAGGCAGCGCGAGGTGCCGGGGAGCGGTCGAGTCGGCGCAGGACTAGGTCCCGCGCCTGCTCAAGCTCCTTGGTGTGCTCATCTGCCTGAAGCCAGGGCATCAGAAGCCTCCGGCATCCTCACCAAAAGCCGAATCCACGTCATCTAGTGGGGCGGTGCGGGCGCGCCCACCTGCCGCCTTAGCTTTGGTCTTGCCCTTTGGCGCCGTGGCCGCGGGCTCCTGCGAGTCCTCAGCAGCCTTAGCTGCCTGTTGAGCAGCAGCCTGCTCCGCTGCTGCCTGGGCGGCCGCCTCACGGGCCTGGCGGCCCGGCTCCCCTACCCCCAGAGCCGCGAGGATCTTCTCCTCAATCTCGTCAGCCAGCGCGGGATTATCCTTGAGGAAGTTGCGGGCGTTCTCCTTACCCTGTCCCAGCTGGTCCGTGCCATAGGTGAACCAGGCGCCGGATTTGCGCACGATGCCGTTGTCCACGCCCAGGTCCAGTAGGCCACCCTCGCGGGAGATTCCCTGACCGTAGAGAATGTCAAACTCGGCCTGCTTGAAGGGCGGAGCCATCTTGTTCTTGACGATCTTGACGCGGGTGCGGTTACCGACCGGCTGGTCGCCGTCTTTGAGCGTCTGGATCCGGCGCACGTCAATGCGCACTGAGGCGTAGAACTTCAGGGCCTTACCGCCAGTGGTGGTCTCCGGGCTACCAAAGAACACGCCGATCTTCTCGCGCAGCTGGTTGATAAAGATGGCGGTGGTGCCAGTGGCAGACAGCGCACCGGTGATCTTGCGCAGGGCCTGGCTCATGAGGCGTGCCTGCAAACCCACATGGGAGTCACCCATCTCCCCCTCGATCTCCGCCTTAGGCACCAGGGCCGCCACGGAGTCGATCACGATAATGTCAATGCCACCGGAACGAATCAGCATATCCGCGATCTCTAAGGCCTGCTCACCGGTATCCGGCTGAGAGACCAGGAGATTGTCTGTATCCACGCCCAGCGCCTTGGCGTACTCCGGGTCTAGGGCATGCTCGGCGTCAATAAAGGCCGCATTGCCCCCCATCTTCTGGCAGTTGGCGACGGCGTGCAGGGCAACCGTGGTCTTACCGGAGGACTCTGGCCCATAAACCTCTACCACGCGACCACGGGGCAGCCCGCCAATGCCAAGGGCTACGTCTAGGGCCACCGAGCCGGTGGGGATCACCGCTACCGGCGGACGGGTGTCATCCCCTAGGCGCATGACTGAGCCTTTACCGAAGGCCTTGTCAATCTGGGCGAGGGCGGTGGACAGGGCTTTGGCGCGGTCCTGGTTCTGCGTTGCAGCTGGCATGATGTTTCTCCGGTCTCAGGTGGCTGGGCCACGGCTTGCGGGGGCTGGTCTGTGCTGACGAGTTCCCCCTCACCGGGGGCTCGTGGACGACGTTATGCCCGACCACTGACACGAACTCCGCTGCTCAAGCCCGCTAAGGCTCAAGCACCAGATGGGCCGTCCGTGGAGAACACTAACCGAACACCTGTTCGATCTCCATCTGTGCGTCCCCGCGTGTCTCTCCCAGTTCCAGACACCGGCAAGCCAATCCATCAAGGCCTGCGTCGCGGGTCCTCGCGGTAAACCCAACGTTGCGAGTCGCTGGCATCGGTCTCATCGCAGAGCGCATCCCACACCTGGCGTGGCGGCACTCCCCGCGCCAGGGCTTGCTCTGCGGTGCAGCCCATCTCTGCTAACACCAGGTCCTGCGCTAAGGAACGGCCTAGCCCCGCGCCGTGGACCTCCTCCAGCGCACGCCAGAACTCCGAGTGTTTCACTAGCCACCTCTCACCCGGACCGGAGCTTTTAGCATAGCCAAAGGCTTACCCTGTCCCACCTTCAGAGACGGCGCCTACGCAGCCGAGCAAACAGGAGTGCCAGCGCCCCAAGGAGACAACCACCGAAAAGAAAGACCTCTGCGCCCGTGCCGCCCGTCAGAGGAAGAACTGGAACAGTGACTTTGTAATTCTTGAAACTTTCCGCAAAGGCATGCTCTATATGATCTTTACCCAACCTGAACTTGTGCTCAGTGCTGGAATCCAGCCGGAAACCAGCCGGAGAGGCCTGCTCGACCAAGACATAGTCACCCCAGGCTAAGTTCTCCACTTTGAATCTTCCCGGGAGCGGGTCTCGATCCAGGCCGAGGCATTGGCTCACACTATCTTTGACACAATCAGCGACCAGCTGCGCAGGGACAGTCGACCGCCCCGGAGAACTAAGACTCCAGACTGAACCACCTAGAAGCTCACCGTTGTCACCGTCAATTTTACTCCAACTGACTGAGCCCGTGCCCGCACGGTTAACAAACCTACCTGCCTTAATGGTCTTACCTATGTCTTTAGACTCGACCTTAACACCGTGCGGAGTGTCATCCCGAACGTAACCTGAGGGAGGGGTTTTCTCCGTCAGGACATACTCTCCGAGAGCCACAGACTTCAACAGGAACTTCCCTCCAGCAGGATCCTTGTCTGCGCCGAGGCACTTGTCAGCAGAGTCCTGCACACAGTCCGCGACTTCCATCTCACCCTGCGCTGGAGTTGTCTGTTTCCAAATCCAGACCGAACCCCCGATGATATCACCATTCTCAGTCTCCTTAACCTTGGTCCACGACACCTCTGGCAAACGCTGATTCGTGACTGACCCGATCGCTACTGTCTCACCATCATCCTTAACCGTAACAGTCCTCGCCTCATCGCTCTTCACATACCCTTGAGGAGCCGACTCCTCGACCAGGGAATATGTGCCGTAGGGAACTTCGGTGAGCCGGAAGTAACCTGCTCTGGAGTCCTGGTCTCCGCCCGGAGAGCATGGGATGGTTTTGCAGTCAGTAACGTTTTTAGCCTTCCCGGTAGGACGGGTAGGGGTAAAGGTCCAGATTGACCCAGGCAGGACCTTTGCGTCTTCATCCACTTTCTCCCAAGTAATGACTCCCTTAATCCTACGATTAGGTATAGCTTTAAGGTCCAACGGGGTAGTGGCATGCCTCTCCTCTATCTGGAACGTTGTATCCTTCTTTGCGGGAGTGTATCCCTCGGGGGCACTAACCTCATGCAAGGTGTAGTTACCCAAAGGAAGCCCTGTGACCTCGAAGTCACCGACGGCGGTATTCTTGTCAGACCCGTTATACCCTTGCTGCCCGGCGTTGTCCGTGACTTCGACGATCTTTCCGCCCGGCGCCTCTGGGATGATCCGCCAAGCCGACCCTGGCAGCCTGTCGCCAGTCTCCGCAGCAGTTTTAACCCACCTAACAGTGCCATCCTTGGACTTAGGGGAGTTGACGAACGTACAAGTGATGTCATTGGCAGAGCCAGCAGCGATATTCAAGCCGTAGGTAGGGTGATCATCGTCGCGACCTAATTTTTTATGAAGAGGAAGCTCTTTCCCAGTGTAGGAGTCTACACAGGACAGGCTACTGTCATAATCCGACATGCGTGTAGCACCGTTTGCAGGACCCTCCGCTAGAATGTATTCACGGCCCTTCTTGACGACGAATATTCCTGCGTATGCGAGAGCCCCGGTATTCTCGGTACTAGTCTCATCCTCCGCGAGCAGCACCTCATCCTTCCCCTTGACACTAATCTTGAACTGGTCCCCAGGTTTTGCTCTAGCTTTAACGTCTTTCACCAAGAACAAGGTGGAGGGAGAAGCGCAACTAGCAAGGTCGGTACCAACATTCTTTCCGACTGGATACATCTCCTGCGCATCACTATTGTTCTTGCCATTGTCTGGGTCAATAGAATATCCTCCAGTATTGGTAGCGCCTGCATCCGAGTACTGCAGAAACAAATTCCCATCTTCATCAAAAGCGGCACCGTTGAAACGGTCTGCTCTATCAACCTTCAGGTTGGGAACCTTCCCGGCTACCGGGATCTCGCGACTATTACGCTCTTTGAGTGCTTTCTCGATTTCTTCTCTCTGAACTGACACTATTTTGATGTCTTTGTGTCCGTTGCTCCACAGTAGGAACATGTCTCCGGCCGCATTAAAAACGATATCACCGTTGTCATGGTGGTCATCATTATCCAGCTCGGTAACCCTGATATACCCCACCGACCTAACCTTACTGTTCTCAAAGGTGAGCAACTCAAAGTACACTATCTGCCTGCCTTCTCTGCGATTCTCCCGATAGAATCCACCAAAATAGAAGTTGGCGTCCGCTCGTAGCGGTTCTATACCTCCAGCCACGAGGTTTTTTCTCTCCACCTTCAAGCTTGCAGGCAGATAGTCGCGGAACAGAGTCTCAGTCTGCCTCTCAGGAGTCCATCGATACAATGCAACCTTGTCGTGGCTTGAGCCAGCCCTGCGGTTAAAGGCATAAGCGACCGCGCCATTAGCGCCAATACCTAGACCATTAAACTCTTTATCTTTCTCTGAATCACTGAAGACAAAGGCCTTGACAGCCCTAGCGTTGGGCTTTCCATTTACAGAGGTGAACTTAGAGACCGTTCCGTCATCATTGCTGATCGTGTAATAGTCCCCCCGCGCACAAGATAGCTCCCCGCCGAAACGCTGCAACGGGAGCACTCCTGGAAGCCTCCCATGGGCCGCCGATACCGATATCGCCCCCAACGACCCGCTGACAGGGACAAGACCCCCGGCAAGCGCAGGGACACCATGTGCCGAGGTAAGAGACAATAGCAAAACCCCAGTAGACACCATAAGCCACAGCTTGTGCCCGATTCTCCCAACCCATCTCTTACCTAGCATCTGAGAGTGCCTCCTGCGTTCCTGTTCCAGCCCACCCAAGCTGAGGGCAGACACTAACTAGACAGGACGCTAGCAACCACATAGCCTCACTTAGTCAGCCGTTATCAGTCCGATAGTGCTCCTTTAGGCAGTAGCAACCCTGTTATGCAGCGACTCATAATGCCTTCTCATGACTCCAAGGAAACAGGCAGTAACAGGGACAGCCCCGACTCCTCAAAAGAGCCGGGGCTGCTTGCCGCTAGGAAACTCAGCGCAGAGTGACGCCCTGCTGGCGCAGCAACTCGTCCGGAACAGTGTCCGGGATCACTGATTCAGTCAGCGCAATCCGGTCAGAGACCTGGCGAAGCACCACTGACAGCGGTACGTCCAAGGCCTGACAGATTGAGGCCAGGAGTTCGGAGGAGGCTTCCTTCTGCCCGCGTTCAACCTCAGAGAGGTATCCGAGGGATACGCGAGCCTGTGAGGAGACTTCACGGAGGGTACGCCCCTGATGCTGACGGGCAGCACGCAGGACCTCACCGATCTCTCGGCGCAGCAGGACGTTCTCATGCTTGGGCATGTCCATGGCCACACGGTACCCCGTCGAAGCCACCGGGCGCATCCCTGGCCGGGCGGCAGGACGTACAGAGCGGGGGGCACGGGTAGAAGAAGCGTTTTTCATCGTCTGGCACAACCATTCATGAAGGCAGTTCATTCCCGGATCACAAGGGGCGATCGAAGAGCGCCATCTGGCTTCCGGTGAAAGAGATCCTCAGCTCTCAGGCTGAAAGAACCCTCGGAAGACGGTTGACCATTGCCGGAAGTCCAGTGCGAGAGTCATCACGCCCCTCCAGCCTTGGCCTCCAGGAGCGCAATGCCCAGTTTCAACGCTGCCACCACGCTGCCTTCACGCACTTCCTGGCGGCCCCCGCTTAGGTGCAGCTCCTGATGCAGCACACGCTGCGAACTCCAGGCAGCCACATACACAGTGCCAGCTGGGTGCCCCTCAGCTGGCCCAGGACCGGCCACCCCCGTCGTCGCCAAGCCCAAATCAGCGTCCATAACTCGTGCCACGCCAGCCGCCATTTGCCTGGCCACCTCAGGATCCACAGGGCCGGTGCGTGCCAACTGCGCCGCCTCAACCCCTAACAGCTGGGCTTTGAGTTCGGTGGCGTAGGCGACCACCGCCCCGCGCATCACCGCAGAGGCACCCGGCACACTCACAACGGCGTCGGCAAGTAAACCACCAGTAAGGGACTCAGCGACCGCCAGGCGCAACCCGTGCGCCTTGGCCAGTTCCAGCAGCCGCGAGGCGTGCTCAGCGGCAGTCACTCCGCTGCCTTCGCCTCACGCGCGAGCCGCAGAGCTTTGACTACATAGTCGACGCCGGTAGCCACCGTGACCAGCAAGGCAGCTCCGATCGCCACATACCCGACCACCTTCATGGCCTGCACCATTCCGGCCGGGGCAAACAAAGACCACGGCATCAGCAGACAAACCAACCCCAGCATTTGCAAGGTGGTCTTGAGCTTGCCTCCCATAGACGCTGGCATAACCACGTTACGGCGCAGCAGCACGAAGCGCAGGGCGGTGATGCCAAGCTCTCGCACCAGAATCACCACGGTGACCCACCACCACAGGATTCCAGCCACTGACAGCAAGATGAAGGCTGTAAGAGTCAGTGCCTTATCCGCAATCGGGTCAGCGATCTTGCCGAAGTTCGTCACCAGGTTCCAGGAGCGCGCCAGGTGCCCATCGAGCTGGTCGGTCAGCGCCGCCACCATGAACACGATGGTGGCCCACAGGCGGGGTACCCCACCGGACTGAAGCATCAACCAGATGAAGACCGGCACCAGGATCAACCTGGTCACTGTCAGGGCATTGGCGATGTTGCACAGCGGGGTTTCCTTCCCCTTCCGGGGAGTAGTTGCGGACACCGTTGACTGACCCATGGCACCAAGGTTACCCGTAAGCAGTAGGGCGCAACCCTCAGACCAGGCAGATTTTCTACCTTTTAGTTACCCTGATCACATGCCCTGCATTAAGAAAGCCTTTCAGAACGAAGCCTTGCGCCGTTTGCGCCGCCCTGGCCGCAGCCGGTCTCTCACCGCTTTGGGCATCCTTAGCCTCGCTTGGCTGCCACTGCAGGCTTGCACACCTGGCGCCCCCCACAACGGCCCCGGTACAGACCCCCGCACCAGCATCTTCAACGAACCCGTCGCCCTCCCCCGCGCCGGAGAATGCTCATCTGACCATCGGCTACTCCGGAGACCTCCTCATGCATATGCCGGTTATGGAGGACACCCCCGGTGGAAGTGGCGACATCTCAGGCCCGGTGACGGCAGCGCAGCCTTGGATATCCGGCGTTGATTTAGCCCTGTGCGGCATGGAGCTGCCGGTTTCACCTGATTCCATTCCCTCGGGATACCCCAGGTTTGCAACCTTGCCCGGCCTGCTGCAGGCGGTGGCAAAGGTCGGCTGGGACGGCTGTGCCACCGCCTCCAACCATGCAATAGACCAGGGCGAGGCTGGGGTGGATGCCACAATCGATGCTCTCACCGCCAACGGACTTGGTTATGCCGGTACCAACCGCTCTGAGGCCGAGGCGAAGAAGCCGTACCAGCTCTACCGGCTGGAACGCGCGGGACGCACCATTACGGTGGCGGAGTTGTCTACGACCTACAGTCTGAACGGTTTGGTGGATGAGACCGGCTGGAAGGTGCAGTTGAACGACGTCGCCGCCATCGCTGCCAATGCCAAAGCTGCGCGGGCAGAAGGCGCCCACGTGGTGGTGCTCCACTCCCAACTGGGTGAGGAATACAGCCCGGAGCCAGTGGCCGAGCAAGTGGAGTACGCCAAGCAGATCGCGGCCACCGGCGAGGTCGATGTGTTCTTTGGGGCGCACCCCCATGTGCCGCAACGCGCCGAAAGACTGGAGGGTGGTCCGGGCGGCAAAGGCATGTGGGCCTCCTACTCGGCAGGAAACTTCATCTCTAACCAGTCTGAGGAAACCGTTGGGGTCCTCACTTCAGCGATCGGGAACTTTGTCTGGGTGGAGGTCACGGTCACCCCTGAGGGCACGGCCCAGGTGGATGCTTTGCATTGGCATCCATTCACGGTTGATCACTACGCCGGTCACCAGCTGCGCGACCTGGGGGCGCTGCAGCGCGGGGAGTTTCCTGCGGGTTGTCAGATCAGTCAGGCGGAGGCCACCCGCCGCTGGAACTCCCTCATGGGGGTTATGGACGCCAGCACCTACACGGATACCGTGCCGCAAGCTAGTGGCTCAGCGCCAGTGGTGGTGAGGCGCCACTAGCTAGCATATAAAAGGTCTGACTGGCCCACAGGTCTGCAGAGCGGCCTAGCGACGGCGGGGCCGGTACCTAGCTGCCCCGTGGGACTCTCACCAGGAGGGGCCGCGGCCAGTCAAGCTCCAGGCGTCATCAGACTCTTCTCCCGCGGACTCGTCATCCCATGATTCTGACTCCGGCAGACCTTTGCCAGCTTGCAGTGGATCGGCGGCGTAGCGGTCCGGCAGGACGGTGGTGTTGCCGTCTACAGGACCGCCGTCCCAGTCCTGAGCTGCCCCAGCTGCTGGCGCAGCCGCCCCCGCTGAATCGGCCTCGTAAGCATCGTCTGCAGGCGCAGCCGGGGCCGCAGCATCGCCCTTGATCCACGCCAGGGTCTCCTCCAGCTGTTCAGGTTGGACCAGCACCACCCGCGCTTTGGAACCTTCGGAGGGACCGACGACCTCACGTGACTCCAACAGGTCCATGAGGCGTCCTGCCTTGGCGAAGCCCACGCGCAGTTTGCGCTGCAGCATTGAGGTGGAGCCAAACTGGCTGGAGATGATGAGCTCAGCGGCCTGCAGGAGCAGGTCCAGGTCGTCGCCGATTTCCTCATCGATCTGCTTCTTGACTTCGGGGACGATCACGTCCTCGCGGTACTCGGGTTGGAGCTGGCTCTTGACGTGCTCCACCACGTCGCGAATCTCGGATTCGTTAACCCAGGAGCCCTGCACCCGCACCGGCGAGGAAGCGCCCGGCCCCAGGTAAAGCGCATCACCTTGACCGGTGAGGGTTTCGGCGCCGTTTTGATCCAGGATCACCCGAGAGTCCAGCTGGGAGGCGGTAGCGAAGGCTAGACGCGAAGGCACGTTGGACTTAATCAGGCCGGTGACTACCTGCGCCACGGGACGCTGCGTGGCCAAGACCAAGTGGATACCAGCAGCGCGGGCAAGCTGCGTGATGCGCTGGATGGAGGCCTCTACGTCCTTGGGGGCAGTCATCATGAGGTCGGCGAGCTCGTCTACCACCACCAGCAGGTAGGGGTAAGGAGCGAGCACTCGCTGTGAACCAGGCAGGGGCTGGACCTCCCCGGCGCGCACGGCCTTGTTGAAGTCGTCCACATGCTTGAAGCCAAAGGAGGCTAGGTCGTCATAGCGGGCGTCCATCTCCCGCACCACCCATTCCAGGGCTTCAGCAGCCTTCTTGGGGCTGGTGATAATCGGCGTGATCAGATGCGGAATACCCTCGTAAATGGTCAGTTCCACGCGCTTGGGGTCTACCAGCACCATGCGGACTTCCTCGGGGGTGGCACGCATCATGATGGAGGTAATCATGGAGTTCACGAAGGAGGACTTACCTGAACCGGTCTGACCGGCCACCAGCAGGTGAGGAGTCTTGGCCAGGTTGGTGACGACGTAGTCACCCTCAACGTTTTTGCCCAGGCCCACCACCAGTGGGTGGGTCTGCTTCTTGGCGGCGCTGGAGCGGAGCACGTCGCCAAGCTTGACCATCTCGCGGTCGGAGTTGGGGATCTCAACACCGATGGCGCTCTTGCCAGGGATGGGGGTTAGCAGGCGAATCTCATCTGAGCCGACGGCGTAAGCGATGTTCTTCTCCTGGCTGGTTACCCGGGAGACGTTCACGCCACGGCCCAGTTGCACCTCGTAGCGGGTCACCTGGGGACCTCGGGTATAGCCACTGACGGTGGCGTCCACCCCGAACTCATTAAAGACGTCCTGTAGGCGGGACACAATGGCGTCATTGGCCTCGGAACGGGTGAAGTGGCCTGGGCCGGGGGTCAGCAATGAGTCCTCGGGCAGCGTGTAAGTGCGTCCATCGGGCAGCGCCATAGAGCTCATGGCGATCTCATCGGCCAAGTCCAAGGCGTCAGCGCTAGGCATGACAACCTCGTTCTCCTCCGTGATGGCGTCCGGCTCAGTTGGCGGCACTGGTCGCTCCGTGGTGCCTGCCACGGCATGGGATTCGTCAGGCGGCAGGGCGGCTGGCAGCGGCTGGCCGAATTCGTCTAGAAGCACCGGCTCGGCGTCGCCAGGCAGATCGAGCGGCACGTCAACCACGGCAGATGAACTGGCGCCGACTGGTCGGCTCGCACCAAGCCGCCCCTGGCGCCCTTTCGCGCCGGTCACACCACGGGCCGGACGGGCGGCGGTGGGGTTAGCAGGCGCCGCGCCGGTAGGCGATGCCGCAGTCGGGCTCGTGGCAGCTGGCTCAGCCTGGCTCGTGCGATTACGGCGCCCGTTGCCGCGTGGACGCGTTTCAGTCTCAATGGCAGAGCGGAAGGGTTCGTCGCCGTCATAGGAGTCCAGGCGGGCGGTGGCAGCGCCATCAGCTAAGGGGGCATGACGCCTGCGCACCAGAGCCAGTGCGCGCCCAGCCAAGGTGTCACCAGTGTCGGGGCGGAGGCCGCGCCGCTGTTCATGCGCTTCCTTGAGGTCCGCCACAGTGCGGCCGGAGACCACCAACAGGGAGAAAGCGGTCAGAAGCACCAGCAGGATTACTGCCCCAACCGAGGAGAAGAGGACGGCCAGCGGGTAGCCCACAAACCAGCCCAGCAGACCACCGGCCGACTCGAGTTGCCCCATGCCCGCTCCAAAAGCGGGGTTGCCTTTAATCACCTGCAAGATGCCCGTAACTCCGGCAAGAATCCCTAAGGTCCCCACCGAGAGGCCGAGGCGCCTGCCCGTGGAGGCGCGCAGGCGCAGCATCATAATGCCCAAGATGCCCAGGAGCACCGGCACCAGCACGCTAAGTAAGCCAACCGGGCCAGCTGCCAGGTGGTGCAAAGCTGCGGACGCAGCCCCGGATACCTTGAACCACTCGCGCAAACCGACCACAACCGCCAAGGCCAGCACTAAGAAGGCCCAGGCATTTGAGCGCAGGCCATCGCCGGAGGCGGTCTTCCGGGGTTCAGTTATGGGCCCGGATGAGGTGTTCTTAGAGCCACCCCGGGAACGCTGCGGCGAGATGCGTTCGGTCTTGGAAGCGCGTGAACGAGAGTCAGCCATGATGACTCCACGCTAGCGGCAGGCGGGCAGGGGTGCCGGTCAGCCACGCCGCCCAAGCTGCTGGGGCTTTATCACGCCTTCCTGAACTCAGTCATCGTGGGAAAGCAACCGGTCAATCTCATCGGCTCGCGGCGCGCGGGCGGGCCCCACGCGAGCCACTGCCTCAGCCGCCGCCGCATTGGCCCGGCGCGCAGCAGCAAGCACATCCAGGCCACTCATTAGGCCAGCCACAAGTACTCCGGTGTGGGTGTCACCAGCACCGGTGGTGTCCACGACGTCGCGAGCAAAGCCCGGCACCTCCACCGGTCCCCCACCGACTGGCCACAGCACGCAGCCGTGCACTCCGGTGCGTCTGACGATTAGGGCGTTCGGTGCTGCCGCCCGCATGGCAGCGGGCGATCCAAGCCGGGCTGAGAGCCCAGAAATTTCCAAGTGGTTGCCAGTTAACAGGGTGGTGCGAGCCAGCAGTGCCTTTAGGTCCTGGTCACCGATCTCGGCCTCTACCGGCCCCAGGTCGATCACCAGTCCAACGCCGTCGGGCAGTTTGAGGAGCCAGGGCATTAGCAGGGCGCGGGAGGAGGGATGGACTAGGTCATAGCCGGTGGCATAGACCCAGTCGCCTGGCCGCAGTTCCAGCAGTTCCAGGTCCTCAAGCTGCGGCTCGTTCTCCACGCCTTCAGTGGTGATGAAGGTGCGTAGGCCGGAGGCATCCACCAGGGTGGTGCAGGTGCCAATATCTCCCACCAGCTCGCCAACTAGCAGCTCGACGCCGTCGCGCATCAAGGCCTCCCGCACCAGCACCGAGTTGGGTCCGGTACCCAAGGTGGCGGCCAGGCCGGCGGGAACGCCCTGACGCGCTACCGCAGAGACCACGGTGTAGCCGCCCCCAACGGCGGGGCCGGAGGAGGTTGCGGTCACCGCGCCACCGGGCGCAGGGATGCGGTTGACGTGCAGCGGCAGGTCGATCAGAACCGAGCCGGTGGAGATGAAGCAGGCGGGACGACGCATGGGGGTCGCCTCAGGCCTCGATGACTACGGGCACGATCATGGGGCGACGGCGCAGGCGACGCCCCACCCAACGGCCCAGCGTGCGGCGCATAGCCTGCTGCATGGAGTGAGCGTCGGCGTTGCCGGAGTCCAGGGCCTGTTCCAAAGCAGCGGTGACGTCTGGGAGTACCTCATCAAAGACGGAGTCATCCTCAGCGACGCCGCGAGCCTGAATATGCGGACCGGCCAGGATGGTGCCGGTCTTGGTCTCCACCACGGCGTATACGGATACGAAACCTTCCTCAGCCAAGATACGGCGGTCCTTGAGCTCGGACTCGTCGATCTCTCCCACGGAGGAACCGTCCACATAGACGTAGCCGCAGGGCACGGCCCCGGCAATGCGGGCCTTGCCATCCAGGAGGTCCACCACCACCCCGTCTTCACAGAGCATGACGCGCTCTGGCGCCACGCCAGTTTTGACAGCAAGTGCACCATTGGCCACCAGATGGCGTATCTCCCCATGGATAGGCATCACATTGGCGGGCTGGACGATGTTGTACACGTGCAGCAACTCCTCGGAGGAGGCGTGCCCTGAAACGTGTACGCGCGCATTGCCTTGGTGGACCACCCGCGCCCCCAGCCGCATGAGCTGGTTGATAACCCGGTACACGGAGTTCTCATTGCCGGGAATCAGTGAGGAGGCAAAGATGACGGTGTCACCGGGCTCAAGGGTGATGGATTTGTGCTCACCGTGAGCCATGCGGGACAGAGCCGCCATAGGTTCCCCCTGGCTGCCGGTCGCCATAAGGACGCGCTCGTGGGGAGCTAGGGAGGCAATGTCACGGGCATCAATGAGCACTCCTCGCGGCACCTTCAGGTAGCCGCGTTCCGCGGCGATACCCATATTGCGCACCATGGAGCGGCCGATCAGGGCCACCCGCCGTCCGTGGGCGTCAGCAGCATCAAGCACCTGCTGCACGCGGTGCACATGGCTAGCGAAAGAGGCGACTACGATCTGCTGGTCCGATTCCGCGAAGACATTGTCCAGCACGGGGCCGATCTGGTTCTCGTGCCCGATCATGCCGGGCACCTCAGCATTGGTGGAGTCCACACAGAACAGGTCCACGCCTTCCTCCCCGAAGCGGGCAAAGGAGCGCAGGTCGGTGATGCGGCCGTCGATGGGCAGGGAGTCCATCTTGAAGTCACCGGTGACCAAGGCGCTACCAGCGTCAGTGCGAATCATGACGGCCATGGCGTCTGGGATGGAGTGGTTTACAGCCACGAACTCCAAGTCAAAGGGCCCGTAGCTGACCTCCTCGTGTTCCTGTACCTCGTGCAGGATCGGCCTTAGGCGGTGCTCCTTGAGCTTGGCTTCCACAAAGGCGAGGGTGAGCTCGCTGCCCACCAGCGGGATGTCTTCACGCAGGCGCAGGAGGTAGGGCACGGCGCCAATATGGTCCTCGTGTCCGTGAGTGAGTACGAGAGCGACGACGTCGTCGAGGCGTTCACGGATGTGGTCGAAGTCCGGGAGGATCAAATCAACACCAGGCTGGTCCTCCTCCGGGAAAAGGACGCCACAGTCAACGATGAGGAGCTTGCCCTCAGTCTCGAATACCGTCATATTGCGTCCGACCTCACCGAGGCCACCTAGCGGCACCACTCGCATCGCGCCGTCTGGAATCGGACCGGGAGCCTTTAGCTTGGGGAAACTCGTCACGGCACGAGTCTAGCTGCGTGTGGAAGACCCCAAGGCCCAGTCCTAAACGCACAGAAGCCCAGCCATCGCTGACTGGACTCCTGAGATCTGGTACCCCGTACCGGATTTGAACCGGTGCCGCCGCCGTGAGAGGGCGGTGTCCTAGGCCGCTAGACGAACGGGGCCTGTATTTTGTTGTGACCGGTGAACCGGCTGGTACCCCGTACCGGATTTGAACCGGTGCCGCCGCCGTGAGAGGGCGGTGTCCTAGGCCGCTAGACGAACGGGGCCTGTATTTTGTTGTGACCGGTAAACCGGCTGGTACCCCGTACCGGATTTGAACCGGTGCCGCCGCCGTGAGAGGGCGGTGTCCTAGGCCGCTAGACGAACGGGGCCAGTATTCTGTTGCGGTGAGCACACCTGTGCTGCATGAACTCCAAGGACTTAGCAGGCACGAGGCGCATTCGCTGGGGTACCAGGACTCGAACCTAGAATGGCTGAACCAGAATCAGCTGTGTTGCCAATTACACCATACCCCAATGAGGCTCTACGCCATCCAACCCGTGGGCGGCGCAGCGGGTCAGAATCTACAGGCAGGCCTGCATGGGAGCAAATCCCCATCGCGTGAACACAGACACACAGGCGACTATAGGATCTGTTTGCTTCCCTTCCAGTTCTGACGATGAGGTCCTGATGTCCCGAAAGACCTTTGCCGCCGCATTGGCTGTAGCCTTGGCCGCCTCCCTCACCCTGTCCGGCTGCGGCAACGCGAGAGGTTCAAAGAGCGCTGCTGACTCCGCCGGCCCAGTAGCAAGCTCCCGGGAGCGCGAACCGCAAGGGGATGAACCCAGTTCACAACCTGAGCCGGGTTCCTATCTGGTCAGCCCGGGTGCCCAGCCAACCGTAGCTCCGCCGCCAGGGGGGTCTTCCCAAAGCGGGGTGATCTCTATCGACCCGTCCGCTCGCCCCACCTTGGCCGCGCCACCAACTCCCTGGAGTCCACCCGAGGTCAAGTTCTACATGGAGGACGCCTCCGTCTGGTTCTACGACCAGAGCGTGGTCAATGTGGAGGCCGTCTCCAAGCAAGGCAATATTGAGGGCTATCGCACCTACGACGGGCAGTGCCTTGGCTATGTCACTCGCGATATCGAGGAGAAGACCCACAATTCCATTCTTGGAGACCGCCCGCTGTCCAGCGTGCTAGCCACCGCCAATGAGGCGAAGGTTTCTAACCTTTCCAATACTCCTGAGCGAAGCGTTGAGGCAGTTCGAGACGCAGGTGGCACCATGGAGGGCTTCTGGGTCTCTTACTCCGGCGTCTTCACTTACCACGATGGCACCCAGGAAAACGTTGAAGGCTACCGCTTTGCCCGGGTCGTGACCTCCGCAGGCTTGAAGTTCTCGGTCCAGATCATGTGCCGTCAGGGTGCGAATATCAGTCAGGACCAGTGGCTGACCATCCTGAAGGGAATCCGCCTGGAAGGCATAACCGCGGGCAAAATGAGCTGACCCTGCGGCGAAAGCAAACTGTGTGGGGCTGAGCGTAGCGGCGCTCAGCCCCACACAGTTATCTGCGAACTTAACTCCCCCAGCTCAGCCCTTAGCCCAGACGCTCCCTTAGGGAACGCAGCCGGACCAGGCAGGAATCACGGCCCAAGATCTCCATGGACTCAAACAGTGGTGGAGAGACCTGACGTCCGGTTACAGCCACACGTAGCGGCCCAAATGCCAGGCGCGGCTTAATCCCCAGCCCCTCAACGATGGCCTCGCGCAGTACTTCCTCCAGGCGCTCTGTGCCCCACTGCTCCGCAACCACTGGCTCCAGGGCGGCGATGGCGGCGTCTAGAACGGCAGGCGCAGAATCCTTGAGTTTGTCCAGGGCTTTACCATCCACGGTGAGCTCGGCGTCGGCAGTCAGCAGGAAACCGAGCATCTCCCGGGCTTCACCCAGCAGTTGGATGCGCGTCTGAATCAGAGGGGCGGCGGCAGTGAGAATCTCCTGCTCCCTGGCGCTCAGATCAGCGAAGGTGCTGCCGGATACCAGCGGCTTAGCGACCCACTCAGGGTCAGCGGGGTCGGGGTAAACGTCGGCCAGGTAAGGAACTAGACGGTTGCGGAAGTCCGCGGGATCCAGCTGGCGCACATGCTCCGCGTTGATGGCCTCGCATTTCTTGGGGTCAAAGCGAGCCGGGTTTGGGTTGACGTCATGCACGTCAAAGCTCTGCACCAGCTGAGTGGGGCTGAAGACATCCTCATCCTTGGACAGGGACCAGCCCAACAGCGCTAGATAGTTGAGCAGGCCCTCGGGGATCATGCCGCGGTGGCGATGAATAAGCAGATTGGACTCGGGGTCACGCTTGGAGAGCTTCTTGTTGCCCTCCCCCATGACATAAGGCAGGTGCCCGAACTCAGGCATGACCTGGGCGCGACCAATTGCCATGAGAGCCCGGTAGAGAACCACCTGGCGGGGGGTGGAGGAAAGTAGGTCCTCACCGCGCAGCACATGGGTGATGCCCATGGCGGCGTCGTCCACAGGGTTCACCAAGGTGTAGAGCGGGTCGCCGTTGGCACGCACCACGACGTAGTCAGGAACAGCACCAGCTTTAAAGGTGATGGGGCCGCGCACTAGGTCATTGAAGGTGATGTCTGCTTCAGGCATGCGCATGCGCAGAACGGGCTTGCGACCCTGCGCGCGATAAGCAGCCTTTTGCTCCGCAGTGAGGTCGCGGTCGAATCCGTCGTAACCGAGCTTAGGGTCCTCCCCCTTGGCGCGGTGCCGCGCTTCGATCTCCTCAGGGGTGGAGAAGGACTCGTAAAGGTAACCGGCCTCCAGCAGTTCTGCCGCCACCTGTTTATACAGGTCCATGCGCTGAGACTGGCGGTAAGGCTCATGGGGGCCGCCCTTGCCAACGCCCTCGTCCCAGTCGAGACCTAACCAGGCCAAGGAGTCCAAGATTGCCTCGAAGGACTCCTCGGAGTCACGAGCAGCGTCAGTGTCTTCAATGCGGAAGACGAAGGTGCCGCCTACATGCCGGGCGTAGGCCCAGTTGAACAGGCAGGTGCGGACCATGCCGACGTGTGGGGTGCCGGTGGGTGAAGGGCAGAAGCGGACCCGAACGGGTGAGCTGCCGACGGCGGGGATAGCGGATGCGGAAGAGGCTGTGTCACTCATGGTGAGACCAGCCTAGCGCTGGGATGTAGCCCCCAAGCTGCACCGGCACCCTCAGCCGGTGTTGCCCAAGACACCAAACCAGAGTCCGCTCAACCTGCGTGCCAGCCTGAATCCGCACCGCTAGCCTTGGCACATGGACGCCGCCAGCACTATCTCCAGCTTTGACTCAGTGACTCCTGAGGTCCTGCGTGAAAGAGCGTCACTAAAGTGGGCTCGCGATCCACAAGCGATTGGCGCCTGGGTGGCAGAGTCTGATCTAGGCACAGCACCGGCGATCACTGCTGTGTTGGAACAAGCGGTGCAAGATGGCGCCTTCGGCTACCTGCCTCCGGCACTGTCGGCGGCAGTGGCGCAGGCGACCGCCAATTTCCAGGCCCGTCGCTTTGGCTGGCAAGTGGATGCCGCTGATGTGAGTCTGCTGCCGGATGTGCTCTGCGCCTTTGCCGCTTTGCTGGACCGGCACAGTCGCCCGGGCTCAGCGGTGATTGTGCCAACCCCGGCCTATATGCCTTTTCTGACCATCCCCAGCATGTATGGGCGCAAATGCGTGCAGGTCCCATCCCGGCAGGAACCCGGGCCTGATGGCTCCTCCGCTTGGTCCCTGGACCTGGATGGAATTGCGGCAGCCATGCGGGATGGTGCCGGGGTGCTGGTGCTTTGCAACCCGTGGAACCCGGTGGGGCGGGTGCTAAGCACCGTGGAACTCGACGCCGTCGCTGACTTGGCCTGTCGTTACGGGGTGACGGTTTTTGCTGATGAGATCCATGGGCCTCTGGTGTTGGATCCCCGGCTGCAGCATGTGCCTTATGCCTCCCGGCCCGGCGCGGATCCCGCTTTGACTTTCACCGCTACGGCAGCTTCCAAAGGATGGAATGTTGCGGGTTTGAAATGCGCACAGCTGATCGCCTCAGGTGGGGCGCGGGCCAAATGGGAGTCGAGTGCGATCTCCCGGCATTTGGCATTCGAAGCCTCAATACTGGGGGCTAAGGCAGCGGTGGCGGCGCTGAGCCCCGATGGTGTGGCTTGGTTGGATGTGTTGCGCGGCTACTTGTGGGGCAATGCGCAAGTCCTCACGCATGAGCTATCCGAGGTTCCGGGTCTCACGCTTAGCTGCCCGGAGGGTACCTACCTGGCCTGGTTGGACTTGACGGGCACGCGCGCAGCCAGTGACCCGGCGGGCCACCTGTTGCGGGAGGCCCAGTTGGTGGTCAACGAGGGTGAGGCCTGCGGCAGGGGTTACGAGTCCTGCTGCCGACTAAACCTAGCTACCAGTCGGAGCATTCTGACCGAGATGGCGGGGCGAATTAGCCAAGCAGTGGCTTAAGCCGGAGCTGCTTGCCGAGGCCGTTATGAGAGCGCGCAGCTAGCTGCCAGTGCAGCTGCGCCGTCGGCCCCACCGCCCTTAGCGGCGCACCACAGGGTTGGAGAAGGCCCCTAAGCCTTCTATCTCCACCTGCACCCGCTGCCCGGCGCGAATTGGGCCTACGCCTGCGGGGGGTCCGGTCAGCACCACATCTCCTGGCAATAGGGTAAAGATGCCTGAGACGTAGGCGATGAGTTCGGCCACCGAGTGGATCATGTCGGCGGTGTTGCCGGTTTGCATCACCTGCCCGTCTACGCGTGTGCGCAGCACGGCGCTGGCGGGGTCAAAGGCAGCGGGCTTGCCAGGCTCGGGGACCTCAATCCAGGGCCCCAGCGGGCAGGAGGTGTCAAACCCTTTGGCGCGGGTCCAGGTGGCGTCGGCGCGCTGGCAGTCGCGGGCCGAGACGTCGTTGGCGACGGTGTAGCCCAGGATCACACGCTGAGCATCCTGTGGACTGAGGTCCTTGGCCAAAGATTTGATGACGACGGCGAGTTCGGCCTCGTAATGGACCTCCTGGGACCACTCGGGCAAGACGATTGGGGCGTCTGGCCCGATCACTGAGGTATTTGGCTTCAGGAAGACGATGGGCTCGGCGGGCGCCTCAGTTCCCATCTCTTGCGCATGGGCAGCGTAGTTCTTTCCAATTCCCACCACCTTTGAGCGGGGAATCACTGGAGAGACTAGGCGAGCCTCTGACAGGGGTACCACCTGGCCAGTGGCCTCAGGCAGGGTGTAGAGCGGGTCTCCTTTGAGAACCACTAGGTGGCCTTCGCTCTCCCCACCGGGGGTGGGATCGTCTGCCGGCAGGCCCTCAACAATGCCGTAGAACAGCTCGTCACCGGTAGAAAAGCGCGCAATCTTCATGGGCTTAGAGTAGTGGCTCACTGCGGCCTGCGGTCACAGACTCTGCCGCCCCACACCAGTCAAGGGTGCGGGGCGGCAAGATCCATGGCCAATTAGCGTGGCTCAGTCCTTCTGGGCGGATGAGGGCTGCCGGTGGGGACCGCCTGCCCATACTTCACCCGGCAATTTGCCCGGCAGGAAGGGGTTGTTGGTGGAGTTAAAACGGATGTGCTCCAGCTTGCCTGCCAGGTGGAGGCGGTGCTGGTGCTCCCAGTCACGCAAAGCCCCGAAGGCCCACTTGCCGAGCAGAACGATTGAGACGATGTTAATGATCGCCATCAGCCCCATGGCTACGTCAGAAAGGTTCCACACGAAGGTCAAAGTGGAGGTGGCGCCAATATAGGTGGCCACCAGAATCATGGTGCGCAGCCAGTAGTGCTTGGAGCCTTCCTTGCGGCTGAGGAAGTCCACGTTGACCTCGGCGTAGGTGTAGTTACCTAGCAGGGAGCTGTAGGCGAAGACGAAGATAATGAAGATCATCAGGTACTTTGCCCAGCCGCCCAGGGTGGCGACGGTTGAGGCAGTGGTCAAAGTGCCTGCGGCTTCTTTGGCAACCGTCTCGCCCATAGCCATGGTTGTGGCTGGGTCGTAGACGCCAGAAAGCAAGATGATCAGTGCGGTGGCGGTGCACACCACGATCGTGTCCACAAAGACACCCAGGGACTGGATGAAGCCCTGGTTGGCGGGGTGCGCAGTGGTGGCGGTGGCAGCAGCGTTAGGCACGGAGCCCTCACCGGCCTCGTTGGAGAACAGGCCACGTTTGATCCCATTGATCGCAGCCGCGTAGATGCCACCGCCAATACCGGCAAAGGCCTGGTCCAGGCCGAAGGCGCCCAGGAAGATGGAGGCGACAGCCCCGGGGATGGCGTCAAAGTTGAGCACCAAGATGACAATCGCGATGAGCGCATACAAGCCAGCCACGAAGGGAGCCATCCATTCCGCAATAGTGGCCACCTGCCGGATGCCACGGAAGACAATCGGCGCGCTGATGAGCACCAGCACCAGGCCGGTGATCCAAGGATCGATATCGAAGGCCCCCTTCATATTGCTAGCGATGGTGTTGGCCTGGGTGGCCTCGTAGGCAAAACCGAAGACGAAGACGATCACGACGGCGAAGATCGAGCCCCAGGTCTTGGATCCCAAGCCCTGACTGATGTAGTAGGCCGGTCCACCCCGGAAGGAGCCGGAGGTGTGGGGCACCTTGAACATTTGAGCCAGGGTGGACTCGATGAAGCCAGTGGCCATGCCGACCAGCGCCACCAGCCACATCCAGAACACTGCCCCGGGCCCTCCCATGGTGATCGCGATGGCGACACCGACGATATTTCCGGTGCCCACTCGGGAGGCGATTCCGATTGCAAAGGCCTGGAAGGAGGAGATGGAGCCGGCCACCTCGTCTGACTCGCGGGAGTCTGCGATTACCTTGACCATGTGGCCGAAGAAGCGGAACTGCAAGCCAAAGGTACGGATGGTGAAGTAGACGCCAACAGCGATCAGCAACCAAGCCAGGAAGCCGCCGTAGAGGTAGGTGGAAACATCGTCCAAACGCTTGGCAGCGCTATCAAAGTACTTGCCCAGGTCAGGGCCTGAGGCTGCCAGAAGTGGGAGTTGAAGGGTCATAGCCGAGAAGAATATAGGCTCCTTGTGTCCTGCCGATAGGGAAAATGTTTCGGCCCCGTGTCCGCACAAAGGACACGGGGCCGAAGCGGAGCCCACTGGGGTCAGGCAGCCCAGACGTCATCGGGCAGCCTGCCCGGCAGATGCGGGTTGCCTGTGCTTACGAAGCGCAACTGCGGCCTCTCCCCCACGATGATTTGGTATCGCTGGTGTTCCCAGTCCCGCAGCAGCCCACGCACCCACGGGGCGAGGGCCACCAAGGCCACCAGGTTGATGATGGCCCCTAGGCCCAGCGCAATGTCTGCCAGGCTCCATACGGTGGTAAGGGCCGCGCCACCGCCCAGGAAAGTGCAGCCGACGCCAGCTACGCGCAGTGCCCAGCTGGCCCAGGGGGCGCGGGTGAGGTAGTCCAGGCAGACCTCCGCGTAGGAAAACGCTCCGAGGATCGTGGAGTAAGCGAGCACCAGGATCAACAGGGTCATGGGCCAGTTGGTCCAGGATCCCAAGACGCGGGCAATAGCGTCCTGCGTAAGGGTGCCGGAAACATCTGCCTCGCCAGCTCCGGTGATTCCAGGGGTGTAGACAGCGCCATCAGACTTGCCGGCGATAAGGATCGCCAACGCCGTCGCCGTGCACACCAGCATGGTGTCCACCAGCACGCCAAAAGCTTGGATGAAGCCCTGCTGAGCAGGGTGGGCGACCGTCGCTGAGCCAGCCGCACAGGCGACGCCCCCCAGGCCAGCCTCATTGGAAAACAGGCCCCGGCGTACACCATTGAGGATGGCTGCGATCAAACCACCGGCCACGCCAGATAAGCCTGAGCGCAGGTTGAAGGCACCCGCGAAAATATCCAGGATGGCCTCCGCGGCCTGTAGTGGGTGCGTCAGAATGATGATCGCCACCAGCAGCAGGTAGCCGATAGCCATAAGCGGGGCTAGCCACTCAGTGACGCGAGCGATGGACCGCAGGCCACCGAGCAAAACCGGCGCAACTAGCAGGCTTACCAGGGCCGCCCTCACCCAGGGGCTGAGGTCTGCAGTCTGCCCCAGGGCCGCTGTCATCGCATTGGCCTGAACCATCGGCATGGCCATCCCGTTGGCAAACATGAATACTACGGCGAACACACCACCGGCCACCGGCCAGCGAAGCCCGCGAGCAATGTAGTAAGCGGGGCCTCCGCGGTAGCTGCCGTCATGGCGAGACACTTTGAACAACTGGCCCAGGCTGGCCTCACTGAAGGCGGTGGCCATGCCCAGCAAGGCCACTAGCCACATCCAGAACACCGCCCCCGGGCCGCCGAGAACCAGGGCTAGGGCCACGCCAACGATGTTGCCGGTGCCTACCCGGCAGGCCAGCCCTACCGCGAAAGCTTGGAAGGAGGAGATGCCACCTTGTGCCCCGGACCGGGAGCCAATCATTGACCGCAGTACCGCACCTATGTGCCGCAGTTGCACGCCTCGGGTAAAGATCGTCAGCCACAGGCCCGCTGCGAGCAGGAGCCATACCAGGACTGTGCCGAAGAGCAGGTTGGAGGCCCAGCCGAGTGCCTCATTGAGCTGGTGCATATCTCAGTCCTTCCAAACGCCGCTGGCGACGTCACCCGGCAGATGCGGGTTGTTGTCGCCCCGGAAGACCGGGACTTCGCCTGCGCACAGTTGTGCCTCGAAGTCGCGCAGCGCACCCACAGCCCAGGGGGCCAGGCGAACGATAGCGACCAGGTTGAGGGCACCCATGACGCCCAGGGCGATATCAGTGAGGGCCCAAACGATCGGCAGGGTGAGGACGGTGCCCGCGAAGGCAGCGCCGGTCAGGACGATGCCTAGCACCTGCTCAGCCCGGTGCTCGCCACCTAGGAAATTCACGTTGACTTGGCTGTAGGAGTAGCAGCCCAGGACAGTGGAGAACACCAGGATGAAGATTAAGACGACCATCGGCCAAGTGGTCCAGGAGCCGAGGTGCTCAGCAACTGCCTGCTGGGTCAGAACCGCCCCTACAACTCCCTTATTGCCAGGCTGATAAGTGTTGTTGGCCAAGAGGATCAGCAGGCCCGTAGCGGTACAGACCAAAATCGTATCCACGAAGACGCCAAAGGACTGGATGAGTCCTTGGCGTGCAGGGTGGGGGGTGGTCGCGGTGCCGGCAGCATTGGGGGCGGTGCCCAGACCGGCCTCGTTGGAGAACAGGCCGCGGCGCACACCGTTGAGGACTGCTGCGGTAATGCCGCCAGCCAGGCCGAAGAGGGCCTGGTCCATGCCGAAGGCGCCGCGGACAATCTGTGAGAGGACGGCGGGAATCTCAGCAATATTCAGCAGGATTACCACCAGGGCTACGAGCACATAGAGCAACGCCATAAGCGGAGCCAGCCACTCAGTCACCCGGGCCACGGATTTGAGGCCGCCCAGGACGATAGGGGCGGTGAGGAGAATGAGAGCGACGCCGACCATCCAGGGAGCTACAGCCGGGACCGAGGCGTTGATGACGCCAGCTAGAGCATTGGTCTGCACCATGACGACGGTGACGCCCACACTCACGATGCACAGGACGGCAAAGACACTGCCCCACAGCCGCGAACCGAGACCGTTCTTGATGTAGTAGGCGGGACCACCCTTGAAGGTCAGGTCGCGGCCGCGCTCTTTGAAAACCTGCGCCAGAGTCGACTCAACGAAGGCCGTGGCCATACCGATAACGGCAACGACCCACATCCAAAACAGAGCCCCAGGGCCACCGGCTACCACCGCCAGGGCTACACCGGCCACGTTGCCGATACCCACGCGGGCAGCCAGGCCTACGGCGAAGGCCTGGAAGGAAGAAATACCGCCTTCGGCACCACTGCGTGAGGTGGTGATAGTGCGGATCATTGTGCCGAAGTGACGCAGTTGGACGCCGCGGGTGCGGATCGTGAAGTAGATGCCGACGGCGATGAGCAGCGCAGAGAGGACGTAGCTGTAGAGCTTGTCGTCGATCGTGTTGAGGAAACTCTCCACCTCGGCGGTGGTCAGCGCGGGATTTAGCTGGGGAATGAGGACAGCTGCGTTCATCGTTCAGCCCCCGTTGCTGCTGCTGGCTGGCTGGTTTCTGGCGCAATGACTGTCATTTGGGTTCCTTCCGGTCAGGTCTTGCTGGTCTGTGTGGGGCTCAGTCCCAGATATCTGTGCTGAGGTCCGCGGGCAGGTGAGGGTTCTTCTTGCCGTGGAATACAGGCTCGACGACGCCGTCGCGCCGCTGCGCCTCGTAGTCCCGCAGGGCGCCGACGCCCCATTTGAACAGCCAGATAAGCGCCACCAGGTTAGTCAGGGTCATGACGGCCATGGCGATGTCCACCGCGTTCCAGACGACTTCCAGGGTTAGGACGGCTCCGGCGGTGGCGGAGACGGCGGAGACGATGCGCACCAGCCAGCTGCCCCAGGTCTTACCTCCGGTCAGGTAGGACATATTGATGTCGGAGTAGACGTAGGCCGCAATGATCGAAGAGTAGGCCAGCACGAAGATCAGGATCGCCATTGGCAGGAGGGTCCAGCTGCCTAGTCCGTGGGAGATGGCCAAGGTGGTGAGGGTGGCTGGGTTGGCGTCGGCACGGGTCCAGGTCTCGGGGCCTGACAGGAGGATCACGAAGGCCGTGGCGGTGCACACCACGATGGTGTCAATGAAGACCCCCAGGGATTGGATGAAGCCCTGCTGCACGGGGTGGGAGACGGTGGCGGTGGCGGCGGCGTTGGGGGCCGTGCCTTGACCAGCCTCGTTGGAGAACAAGCCCCGCTTGGTGCCATTGACGATGGCGGCCAGAATCCCGCCACCTAGGCCACCCACCAGGGGTTCGGTGGCGAAGGCTGAGGAGAAAATCTGGCCGATAACCTGCACGAACTGTGGCAAGTTCAGCAGGCAGATAAGGGCCACCAGGATCACGTAGATAAGCGCCATGATGGGCGCCATCCACTCGGTGACGCGGGCGACAGCGCGTATACCTCCAAATACGACGACGGCGGTGAGCACGAAGACCAGGGCTGCCACCACGATTTGGGCGCCGGAGAGGCCCGCGAATCCGGGAAGGGTGGAGTTCTCACCGGAGCCGAAGGCGGCCGCGAGGGTGCCGGCGACGGCATTGGACTGCACTGAGGTGATAACGAAGCCGCAGGTGACCACGGTGATAGCCGCGAAGATGCTGGCCAGAACCGGGTTGCGCATACCTGCACGCATGTAGAAGGCAGGGCCACCGCGGAAGGTGCCGTCCTGGGCCCGGACCTTGAAAATCTGGGCCAGGGTGGCCTCAAAGAAGGCGGTGGCCATACCTACGAATGCCACCACCCACATCCAGAAGATGGCTCCAGGCCCGCCCATTAACAGGGCTGCAGCCACCCCAAAGACGTTGCCGATACCTACACGGGCAGCCAGGGAGATGGCGAAGGCCTGGAAAGAGGAGATCCCGCCGTCGGCGTTACTGCGTGAGCCGAGAACCTGGCGGACCATATCTGGTAGGTGACGCAGTTGGACGGCGCGGCTAACTACGGTTAAAAACACGCCGGTGGCGATCAGCACCCACATGGTGATGTGGGCGGTGATCCAGTCAGCGATGGTGAGCAGGTTGGCTGCTAGTGCGTCCATAGAAGATGGCCTTTATACGCGAGGCGTTAGAAACGCGACGCATGCTCTCACAGTCTCACGGTTTGTTCTGCATCTGTCTCATCCTGTGCCTACTTCTTAGGTCAGGCAGGCAGCCAACTTCCACATGAGAGCATGGCCGCATGGCCTCCTCCCCCAACACTCCGGCACTTAACGCCCTGCTGGACTCACTGATTCCTGCCAGCGAACCCGAGCGAGTACCGGAAGCAGAGGATATTTACCTGGCCTTCAACCAGTGGGCGGAGGATACTGGCCGTCCTCTTTACCCCCACCAAGATGAGGCGCTGAGCCAGATCCTGGAAGGTCGCCACGTCATTGCTGCTACCCCAACGGGCTCCGGCAAGTCGATTATTGCCTTGGCTGCACATACGGCCTCACTGGCGCGCGGGGGGCGTTCCTATTACACGGCCCCGCTCAAGGCTTTGGTCAGTGAGAAGTTCTTTGAACTGGTGCGCCTCTTTGGGGCAGATAACGTTGGCATGGTCACTGGGGACACCTCCATCAACGCCGCTGCCCCCATCATCTGCTGCACCGCGGAGATCCTGGCTAACCAGGCCTTGCGGGAGGGCACAGAGCTGGACGTGGACTCGGTGGTGATGGACGAGTTCCACTATTACGCGGATCCACAGCGGGGCTGGGCTTGGCAGGTACCCCTTCTAGAACTCCCTCATGCTCAAATGGTGCTGCTGTCAGCCACCTTGGGTGACGTCTCTTTCTTTGTGAAGGACCTGGAAGCGCGCACGGGCCGTGAGGTGGCGGTGGTTGATGACGCCGTGCGCCCGGTGCCTCTGGAGATGGAGTACTCGGTGGAGGCCATAGGCGAGCTTTTAGAGCGCCTGGTGGGTCAGGACAAGGCCCCGGTCTATGTAGTGCATTTCTCGCAGAAGGAGGCGATTGAGCGCGCTACCTCCCTGCTGAGCGTGGACCTGAAAGCCAAGGCCCGGAAGGCAGAGATCGCTGCAGCTTTGGGCGACTTCCGCTTTGGTGGTGGCTTCGGGCAGACGCTATCCCGGCTGGTGCGCGCCGGCATTGGGGTACACCACGCGGGCATGCTGCCGCGCTACCGGCGCCTGGTAGAACGTTTGGCTCGTGAGGGGCTGCTCAGCGTCATCTGCGGGACGGACACTCTGGGCGTGGGCATTAACGTGCCGATCCGCTCGGTGGTGCTCACCAGCCTGGTGAAGTTCGACGGCGCCACCGAGCGTCATCTCACAGCCCGAGAGTTCCATCAGATTGCGGGCCGGGCGGGCCGGGCCGGCTTTGACACCCGCGGTTTCGTGGTGGTGCAGGCCCCCGAGCATGTCATTGAGAACGCCAAGGCTCTGGCCAAGGCAGGCGACGATGAGCGCAAGCGACGCAAGATCGTCCGGAAGAAAGCCCCGGAGGGGCGCGTCAACTGGACAGACAAAACCTTTGAGCGGCTGCGAGACGCCGCGCCAGAGACTCTTACCAGCCAGTTCCAGGTAACCACCACCATGGTGCTGAATCTCTTGGAACGTCCTGGTGACCCAGTCGCCGCAATGGCGGCCTTGCTAGAGCGAGTGCAAGCTGCGGAGGCTGAGCGGCGGGCACTGCGGCGCCGAGCGGTGGAGATCTACTTGTCTTTGCGCACTGCGGGCGTCGTCGAGCATGTGTCCAGCAAGCAGGCAGCAGCTGACGGCTTGCCACGCCTGCGCCTAGCGGTGGATCTACCTGCTGACTTCGCTTTGAACCAGCCACTGGCGCCTTTTGCCTTGGCGGCTATGGACCTGCTGTCCTTGGAATCTCCGGAGCACACGGTGGAGGTGGTCAGTGTGGTGGAGTCCACGCTGGACGATCCCCGACCGCTTCTTTACGCCCAACAGCGGGCTGCCCGCGGTGAGGCGGTGGCCGCTATGAAGGCTGAGGGCTTGGACTATGACCAGCGGATGGCAGCTCTGGAGGAGGTCACCTGGCCGCGTCCGCTGGCCGAACTGTTGGTGCCTGCTTTGGAGATGTACCGGCAGGCAAACCCCTGGATCGCACAGTTTGAGCTCTCCCCTAAGTCGGTGGTGCGGGAGATGGTGGAGAATGCCATGACCTTCTCGGACTTGGTCTCCCGCTATGAGTTGGGCCGCAGCGAGGGCGTGGTGCTGCGCTATTTGACGGACGCCTACCAAGCTTTGCGACAGGTGGTGCCAGAGGAGCACCGCACTCCCGAGGTAGAGGAGTTGATTGAGTGGCTGGGTGCCCTGGTGCGGGCAGTGGACTCCTCCCTGCTGGACGAGTGGGAGGCGCTAGGGGCGCTCCAGTCCGGCCAGGAGGTGCTGCCCGGCGATCGGCCGGGGGCGGATGATTCAGCGGGGGTAGAGCGTGCTTTCGGGGCCGACGCTGACGGCAAGGTGGCTTTCACCCGCAACCGGCATGCCTTCCGAGTGGCGGTGCGCAAGGAGCTGTTCCGCCGCGTGGAGTTAATGGCGCGCGACGACGTCGAGGCTCTGGGGCGTCTGGATGCTGCCGCAGGTTGGGGTGAGCAGCGCTGGGATGAGGCCCTGGGCCGTTACTGGGAGGAGTACGACTGGCTGGGCACGGACCAAGCCGCCCGGGCGGTATCCTTAGCTCCGCTAGATGAGCAGCCGGAGGACTCGGCGCTGGCAGCCGCAGGAGTATCCGAGGCTTTGCGGGAGGCACTGGAGCGTTCGGGCCGTGAAGTGTGGCTGGCCACGCAGGTATTGGAGGACCCGGAGGGCGACCATGACTGGCGGCTGGTAGCGCTGGTAGATCTGGCTGCCTCCGATCAGGCGGAGCAGGCGGTGCTGCGTCTGCTGACGGTGGGACCTCAATTCTGAACTGTGGCGGCTCCTGGGTCATCTTGTATCAGGAGCTTGTGTGTCTTGGAGTCTGCCCGGGGCGCCACGAGGCGACATCACGCCGGGCAGCACGCCAGGCCATTAAGGCTGAGCCAGATGCGCCGACCACAGTGAATATAAGTGCTCCACAGGTCAGGATCGGGCTAGCTTTCCAGTTGGGCAAGTTGGGGTCGCCGATTATGTGCTCCATCCCTAACGGCAGGATGTTGTATACGATGACTCCTAATACCCCGGCGGTTAGCAGCGGTATAGATACGCTCCAAGCCGTTGCACTTGAGGCCACAGCGGGATTCCCTGTCACGGACCCCACTGGGGCCACTATCGCGCTCACCTGCCGAAGATCCTCAGTGAGAGCCACGCCCAGGGCCAGTATCAGTATCAATCCGCCGATAGTGGAGAAGAACAACACCCATCCCTCTTCCAGAGCCACATCGGCACCAGCCACGTGCCAGCTAGAACGCACAGATACGATTGTACCTGGTAGGTAGCGGCTGGCTGTACTTTGCAGGGAGTCGAGGTCAAGTCCGGTTTTAGTTGGCGAGACAAGGATGAGTTCCTCGGAGTCTCGCGGTACCTCCTCAGTCTGGGTGACGAAAAGCCGAGGAAGCTGGCCCACCGCATAGCGCACACGGTCCGAGCCGGTAACCACTGGGGTCTTAACCGCTTGCCTGTCAGGGCACGGCAATTCCAGAGCCTTCAGCGCTGCACAGGAACCGCTTAGGTTCAACGACTCAGCGGCGCCAGGTTCAGGCGCCGATTCCCTATGAATAGCCAGGACGCCTATCTCCGGTGGCAGCTGTTCGATTATTGGAGCAGGGCTAGCATTCGCCGGGACATGCAATGTGAGCACGCTGGTACCGTAACGAGCCAGGTCTTTTTGAGATTGAACAATTATCCCGCTCAGGCTGGAAGTGTGCAGATGAACCAGTCCAGCCAAAATGATGACAGCACACATACTGAGCGCAACTGAGCTAACGCGCCTAGGCAGATGCTCGAGGAACCTACCTGCTATGAGCATTCCCGGGAAGGAGCGCAGTTGAGATACACGTACCAAAATGCGACCAACCCACAGACATACCAGGCTAATGGGAGCCCATGACAGGATGATGGTGGCAAATCCTGCTGCCGTTGCAATGTGACCAACAAAAGGCCAAGGGGCCAGCAGCGCCGGCAAAGATGCCCCAGCAGTAAGAGCCAGAAGAAATCCTGCACTGTAAATGTCGCGATCTGCCTGACGAACCCGTCTACGGCGGCGCTTACGCTCACGGATACGGGTGCGGACCAGCCCCACCATGGCTAGGCAGGCACCAACTCCTGCAAATATTGCGACTAACAGCAAGGGTGCAACCTGCCGAGTGTCTGCTGCGTTGTAGCGAGCATCCAGGAAAGGCAGAATTATGTCACAGCTCATTGCCCAAATCATGGTTGAACAGGCGATAAGAGCCGCCGCTAGGCAGTAAGGCAAGTGCTCCAAGCAATCTAGTCGGACCAGCTGACGACGACTGAGGCCTATGGCAGCGAGCATCCGCCCGGTCCTGCATAACTTCTCAGCCCCTACCGCCGCACCGATTCCCACTGTTACGAGGCCGGGGAGGAAGAGGCTACTCAAAACCAGCAGAACTGAACGCTCCAAACCGCTGCGATAGAGGTAACCCGTGCCATGAATCGCCTCTTGCCAGTCCCTGTAGCCAAAGCCCCATACCGGGAGCATTGCCTGAGTTTGCAGAGTGTCTGCAGTAGCCCTGAGGTAAACACGGCGTTCAGTCGGTGTTTCCAGCCCGGTAGGGTCTATGTAACCGGCAACCTTTCCATAGAGCAGGCTCCTACTTCCCACTAGTTCATTAGCGAGTTGCGGCGATACATATGCTTCTCCGAGGGCAGGCCAACGGTCTAGGCCCGGTGGTAGAGGCGCATCGGCGATCAATGGTTCCAGAACAACCAAAGTGACAGGGCGATTGTCAATCTCACCGAAGACGGGCAGGTATAACAGCTTGACATCACCCTCGTGTAACTCGGCTGGAATCGGGGATATTGCAGCCGAGCGTGCTTGGCCGAGCCACACGTCGTTAACCAGAACTACAAGGGACATCAACCCTAGGCAGGCCAATAATGTACCCAGCATTACTACCAAGTAGGAAGCTCTGTGACCAGCGCGTCGATGTTGAGCACGTAGTGCCCTGGCAGCCACCATCATGGAATGGCTCATGAGCATGCCTGCCTCAGACGACCTTCATCCAGGTGGTACCAGCGATCGGCAGACGCGGCAATATCTTCATCATGAGTTACTAACAGCAATGCCCGATTTGCACCTCTTACCTGCTGACAGAGGCAGGAGATGACATTCTCACGATTAGCGCGGTCCAGTGAAGCAGTGGGTTCATCAGCGATCAGCAGTCGAGGAGAACCAATCAGGGCGCGTGCTATCGCCACCCGCTGTTGTTCTCCTCCAGACAAGGAGGAGGTTTGCCGCGCTTGCACCTCTATACCTAGTTGGGCTAGTAAAACGCGCCCTTTACTAGCAGCAGCTTCGAAGGCAATACCGCCGGCCAAAGCAGGCAGAATAACATTTTCTAGAGGCGTTAGTTCGTCAAGCAGATAGCCTGCTTGGAACACCATACCGATGGTTTCACGTCTCATTTTCGCGGCAGCTGAATTGTTTCCAAACTGCACTGTTCTCCCGTTTACTCTCACCTCGCCTCGGTCTGGCTTGAGTAGACCAAGGACGAGGGAGAGTAGAGTGGATTTTCCGCTACCGGAGGGGCCCGTGATCGCAGCTACTTCACCGTTGCCTAGCGTCAAGTCAAGGCCGTTGAGTACCAGCCGGCCTCCATAACTGAAGGTAAGGTCGCGCAGGCACGCGATGGGGTTACTCATCTAGACCGCCACAGCTTCATTCCACGCATACGAGCAGCAACATCAGCCCCAGTTTGAGCATCTGTCATATTGCCACTGCAGGTCAACACATGCCCGGACCGCCGTCACTCTAAACGTATACGTCCTGTTAACAGTTGTCCCCACACCACTGTAGTTATTCAGACGAGTAGACGTGGTATTGACATTGGCGTATACGCCGTGATCATCTCCTGATGTGTCACTAAGGTACACAGTATTACCAATACGCGAGGCACTAGCACCTATGACACTAACAGTCTGAGCCGCAGCCGGAGCTACCCCCAGACTCACAGAGGCTATAAGCATAGCCGAGACGAGTAGCCGATTCTTCTTCATGGCGTTCCCTTCCGTCATTAGGAATCCATGACACCAGCATCAGTACTGGCATCAGTACTGGCATCAGTACTGGCATCAGTACTGGCATCATTGCCAGCGTAACACTATGATACCGACCTATACCACAAAAGTCGATATCTAGCACAAATATAAGTAATCGCCATTAAAACCTGCTGACTGTCAGCGGTGCACTTACCAAAAGACGCGCTGGGCGATCGCGTCCGCGAAGTTGTCCAGCGCAGCGGGCGCGGAACTGAGGTACAGGCCGGCGTCAATCAGCGAAACCTCCATCAGGTAGAAGCTCCCCTGCCCGTCTGAGACCACGTCAACGCGGTTGAACAGCAACAGGATGTCCCGCTGGGAACGCTCCTTAATGAGCCCGTGGATGGCCTTGCGAACCTTCTCACCCCAGAGCCACTCCTGCTCGGAGGGTTCGCGGGCAGTGACGATCTCCTCGTGCACCTCTTCCTCATCGGTGGAGCGGAAGGAGGGGTGCAGCATGGGGGCTTTCTCCACAGCGTGAGAGAGCACTCCGTTGAAGTAGACCAGGGAAAGCTCACCTTTGCGGTCCACCTCTTCCAGATAGCGCTGCACCATGACCGTGCGGCCGCGGCCCAGATGGTGGACGGCGTCGTTGATGGCCTCAGAGCGGGACTTGGCGTCAATGGCGGTGTAGCGGCCGGTGCCGCGTCCGCCGGAGGAGATGGCGGGCTTGACCACAAAGTCACCGAAGGCTGGGAAACGAGTGTGCACCTGGTGCTTGGAGAGCTGCTGCTCCGGCTCCAGCCACATGGTAGGGATGGTGGGCACGCCCCGTTTCTCCAACTCACGCAAGTAGTGCTTGTCTGAGTTCCAGTCCACCACGTCCGGATGGTTTAGCAGGCGTGGCACACAGCGGGCCCATTCGCGGAAGGCGTCGTAGTGGCGGCGCTTGGCGTAGTCACGCACCGAGCGCAGGACGACGATGCCAGCGTTGTGCCAATCCACGTCCGGGTCGTTCCACACCGCGATGCGCGGGTCGATGCCCCGCTCCGCCAGTGCGTCAGGCAGGGCCAGGTCGTCCGCGTCAAGGTTCGGGAAGTCAGCAGAGGTCGCCAGTGTCACGATGGGTTTTGCCACAGGGCACACGGTACCGTGTGGCAGCCCTATGGGGGACCAATGGCACAATGCGGTTATGACCACTGACGCTCAGGGCCGGCCTTTGCGCGGCTTCTATCCTCCAATCGAACCCTACGAGTCTGGTTTGTTAGACGTGGGTGATGGCCAGCAGGTCTACTGGGAGACCTGCGGTAACCCCGACGGCGTGCCAGCGGTGTTCGTGCACGGTGGACCCGGTGGCGGCTGTGCCCCTGAGCACCGACGCTGTTTCGACCCAGAGCGCTATCGAATCGTCTTGTTTGACCAGCGGGGCTGCGGACGCTCACTGCCCCACGCTTGGGAACCTGAGGCAGATCTGTCCACCAACACCACCTGGCACCTGGTGGCGGATATGGAACGTCTGCGGGAACACCTAGGGATCGGGCGTTGGCTGGTTTTTGGCGGCTCCTGGGGTTCGACGCTGGCCTTGGCGTACGCGCAGAAGAACCCGGAGCGGGTGACCGCCTTGGTGCTGCGCGGGATTTTCACACTGCGCCAACGCGAGCTGGACTGGTACTACGAGGCTGGTGGCGCGGACCTGGTTTGGCCCGACGAGTGGGAGCACTACGTGGCTGCCGCTGGTGCCGGAGTGGAGCCGGGAGGTTACATCCAGCGCTATCACGAATTGCTCATGGACCCGGACCCGGCAGTGCATGGTCCGGCAGGACGGGCTTGGACCACTTGGGAGGCGGCCACTTCCACGCTTCTGCGCGACCACCAGCATATTGCTGAGGTGCAGGATCCGGCCTTCGCCATCACCTTTGCCCGCATTGAAAACCACTACTTCTTGAACCGCGGTTGGATGGAAGACGGTGAGCTGCTGCGCGGCGCACATGTGCTCTCAGAGCATGGCATCCCAGGAGTGATCGTGCAAGGCCGCTATGACATGTGCTGCCCAATTGGCACTGCCTGGGCGCTGCACCGGGTATGGCCGGAGGCCGAGTTATGCATCTCCCCCACCTCCGGGCACGCCTTCAGCGAGCCGGAGACCCTTTCTGCGCTGATCTACGCCACCGACCGGTTTGGCTTAGAACTGGCCGAGGAAGCGGTCTCGGGTGCCACCGCCGAGGACCAGTCATGAGGTTTGGGGAAAGCATTCGCTTCACAGACCGCCAGAAGTACCTGGCATCTTTGCTCAGTATCGGTGTGGTGACCCTGCTGCTGGTGGGCTTGATTGGCGGCTGGGTGGCACTGCACGATCGCAACGAGGACGGCTCTGCCGGGCTTATTTCTGGTGTGGTGATCGTAGTGATTGCTCTGCTGGGCTGGAATATCGGCTACCGGGTGCGGGAGCGCTACCGCTTGCGTCTGCCCTTGTGGGGAGGCCTGGATGAAGAGCAAGCGCGTCTGCTGGCCCAGTACCGGCAGTGGCGGCGCTCCGGGAAGATTGGGGAGCCGCCGTCGTCGGAAGTGAAGCATGCCTCGCGTTCGGTGGCTGGTGCGGCGATGGACCACGTGCCGGGCCTATCCAAGCGGGACCGGCAGCGGCGAGCTCAGGTGCAAGCCCAGTTAGAGCAGCGCCGCGCCAAGGAGCGGGGCCAGGACTGAAACTTTGTGGGCGGCTTGCAGCTGGAGCCGTTGAGCAGGCAGTGCCCTGCGTCTCCTGAGTGTCCCGCACATCACGTCGCCACAGTCGGTCTCGACTGGACTCGCACCGGTCCGGCACGTAAAGTCTTCCTTCGTCGCCAGGCGGTAAACGCCTGCGGGACATGCCTCCTTAGCTCAGTTGGTTAGAGCACCTGACTCTTAATCAGGGTGTCCAGGGTTCGAGTCCCTGAGGGGGTACCACGGCTGGGGTTTAGGCTCCGGCAGTGAATTTCTAACCAAGCCTCCTTAGCTCAGTTGGTTAGAGCACCTGACTCTTAATCAGGGTGTCCAGGGTTCGAGTCCCTGAGGGGGTACCACGTGAGGCCGCACCGGTTCGAACTGGGTGCGGTGCGGTGTTTCCACCGGTTTCCTGCTATCCACACCGGCAAGGTTCATGGTTTTTGCAGGCACAGGATGTCTAATCGTCTAGGCGTGGGAACAACTACCTGTAACCATGTGTTGCCACTCACGTGAGCGCCTACAAAGTAGGCACGGCAGACCAGTTGTCCCACGGGCAACCAGTGGTCTGCGTCAAGACCACATGGCACCCAGGCCGCAGGGAGTACCTGCAATCCGCCTGGCGCCCCGGCCTATCAGGGCCACAGATGAGGAGAAGAAGAGAATGATGAACAAGTTGAACATCACGCAAGAGGCCGCAGCGCGCGAGCTGGAGGCCGCCCAGGCAGAGCTTGAGTCTCTGACCGCCACCGCCTCCCCTTCCCGCCTGGAGCGCGCGCTTGAGCGCGTCAATGCGGCGCAGGAGGCACTGGCACTAGCTGCCTGAACCGGCTAAGGGCCGCGCAGGCGGCGTCTTGGCGGGAGGTCTCTGCCAATCGAGTTCTTGTGGGGTCGGTACCAGATGGTGCCGACCCCACGGTTTCGTTTGCGTGGCAGGATGGTGACAGCTCTCCCAGGAAGGAAAGTCCATGCCTGCTTTAACCGTCGGTGACACCGCCCCTGATTTCAGCCTGCCGGGAGGCGACGGCGACGTCGTCGCCCTGGCGGAGTTGCGCAAGCGCGCCAAGCGGGGCGTAATCGTCTACTTCTATCCCAAGGCCTCCACCCCCGGTTGTACTAAGGAGGCCTGTGACTTCCGTGACTCGCTGGCTGCTTGGCGTGCGGCAGGCTACGAGGTGGTGGGCATCTCACCTGACTCCTCCGCAGCTATTGCACGCTTCGTTGAAAAGCGTTCCCTACCTTTCCCCTTGCTCTCCGATCCAGAGCACAAAGTCATGGAGGCATGGGGTGCCTGGGGTGAGAAGAAGAACTACGGCAGGGTGTACACGGGCGTGATCCGTTCCACGGTGGTGGTGGATCGGGCTGGCAAAGTCACTCTGGTGCTTTACAACGTCAAGGCCCTTGGACATGTTGGACGGCTGCGACGCGCCCTCGGTCTGGGGGACTGAGGCACCAGCCGGGGCTCACAGCAGGTATGGTGTGTCCCTGAGCGCGAGTGGCGGAATTGGTAGACGCCCCAGATTTAGGTTCTGGTGCCTTCGGGCGTGAGGGTTCGAGTCCCTTCTTGCGCACTACGACTTGTCGTTGGCGGCAGCTCAGTACTCTTATGGACCTGAGCTGCCAGAGCTTGATTGGGCGTTCTGGTCAGCCTATCCAAGCTGAGCTACCTGCGGCGGTATGCATGACCAGCAGCAGTTGGCTACTTCTCACAGGCAATGCCGTCGTGGTCTCGATCCAGACCGTCCCGATAGCCCGGGTTGCCGCGGTAGAGCGGAGCCGCTCCTGCCGCTTTAGCCTCCTTACAGTTGGCGTAGTAAACCTGTCCTTGCCCTTGGTCTCCCCCACCCACGAAAGGCTGAATCTGCTGCGACGCAGGGGGCTAAGCCTGTTTTGCCGCTGGCTCCTGAGGCTGCGGTTTGTGCTGCGTCGGCTGCTTAGCTGTCTGATTCTGAGGCTGCAGTTTCTACTCCGCCTGTTGCTTGGCCGCCTGTGCTTGTGCCTGACGTTCTTGCTCCGCCTGTTGCTTGGCCGCTTCTTCTTTTGCGGCCGCTTGTGCAGCCGCCGAAGCCGAGGCCGACGCCTGAGCTTCCGCCACATCATTGCGGACCTTTAGGTTCAGCTCCTGGCCAGCAGACACCTTCGTGCCTGCAGCTGTGCTCTGAGATAGAACCGACCACTCGGCTTCATTCTGAACTCCACCGCCTCCCTTCGCGGCCTCCAGGTTCACAGGCCCGGTCAGTCCGGCAGCACTGAGCGCGCTGCGGGCTTGATCTACTTTCATGCCTACCACGTTGGGGACCGTGACCTGCGCTTCAGCAGTAGCAGCTCGACTGGCGAAGGTGGACTGCTTCTCCGGCATTTCATTACAAGCACTGAGGGCGGGTCCAGCCATCAAACAAGCAGCCAGAAGTACAGCTACCTGAGAGTGACGAGCAGTCGAAGCGGGGAACCAGATTAGGGAGGGTTTTCATGCGTGATGCCTTTTGAGATGCCGGATCGGGAAAGTGGGATAGCAACAAGCAACAGATTCTCTTACTTGCATGCCGGTTTCTAACCTACATCAGATTGCCGCCCGCCCCCCACACCTTTCTGCCTACCCTCGGCCACACCTACCTACCCTGAGCGAGAGGCCAGCCATACACCGGAGACATTGGTTCCCTTGAGACACAGGCCACTGGATTCCAATTCCTCGCGCACTACGGCCAGGCCAGGATGATGGACAGTCATTACCGTCGAGCAAGCATCGATGACTTTGCCGTCATCGATCGTCAGGTAGGTCATAGTCCAGCGCATCAGTTGGTCATCCAAGGGCTCCCCTTTAGCCCGCCCCTGGTAGCGCAGCTGACCGAGCCTGGCGTCCGCAAAGACATGCTCAGCTACCACCTCAGGCCGGTCTGGAGCCTGTATATCTAGCAAGACTGGTGCACCCTTGCCAAGCCTTGAGGCGAGGCACCCAAATAACTCACGGCGCTCATGGGCAGAGAAATGCCCTAGGACACCAAACATAAGGGCGCCACTAAGGCTGTCTGGCCAGGGAGCCTCAAGCGCCCCTTCTGGACGGATCGTGACGCGCTCGCGCCAGGCAGGCTGGGCGGTCAGGCGGGCCAGAGCTAGGGCCCTCATCGCGGGGCTGGGCTCGATCCCAACTACGGTAAGCCGAGCCGCACGACTAAGGAGGAACTGCGCGGCCCGACCCGATCCACAGCCAATGTCGAGCACCGGCCCATCCGCGCTGCGAAGCATTGCCAGGAAATCTGCCAGCGCCCGCTCTTGGTCAGCAACGTATTCTGTCGCCATCAGTTCATACACAGAGGCGACTGCGGCATAGGCGTCATCACTCACGAAGATTAACGATACTGGCTCTCATTTATATCTGAGGATGGATGAGCATACGCCCCGTCACCATCAGACGGGTGCTGGCCGCCACCCCCGACCCACCCGGTAGTCTTCGCTAACGTGACTCCCACTGAGATGACCCGCAAGGATGGCCGCGCAACCGACGAATTGCGCCCCGTCACCATCACCCGCAACTGGAACGTTAACGGAGAAGGCTCCGTCCTAATCGAGTTCGGTCGCACTCGCGTCCTCTGCGTTGCCTCCTTCACGGAAGGCGTGCCGCGCTGGCGCAAAGGCAGCGGCGAAGGCTGGGTGACCGCCGAATACGCCATGCTCCCCCGCGCCGGCTCAGAGCGCTCCGGTCGTGAATCCGTCAGGGGCCGGGTTGGCGGTCGCACCCACGAAATCTCCCGTCTGATCGGCCGTTCACTGCGCGGCGTCATCGACGTCGCCGCCCTAGGTGAAAACACCATCGCCTTGGACTGTGATGTCCTCCAGGCCGACGGCGGCACCCGCACCGCCTCCGTGACTGGCGCCTACATTGCGCTGGCAGACGCCGTCGCCTGGGGCACCAAGCGCGGCTTCGTGACCCCACACGCAGGTAAGCCAGTCCTGTCTGACTCGGTGAGCGCAATCAGCGTTGGCATCATCGACGGCGTGCCTTGCTTAGATCTTCCCTACGAGGAGGATGTGCGTGCCATGACGGATATGAACATCGTCCAAACCGGCGACGGCCGTTTCATTGAGGTGCAAGGAACTGCCGAGCACCAGCCCTTCGACCGCACCGAATTGGGGGCCCTGCTGGACCTGGCAGCAAAGGGCAATGCCGAGTTGACAGCCCTGCAGGCTCGCGCCCTAGCTGGCCCCGCCGATACCCCCTTCACTATCCGCTCCGGCGAGTTGGCCTGAGCATGGCGACGCCGTCGGTCAAGGTGCCCCCGAGCGCCCTACTAGTGCTAGCCACCCACAACCAGGGCAAATTGCGGGAACTGCGTGAGGTGCTGGCCCCACTGGTGCCAGGACTGGACCCGGAGTCCATTATTTCTGCCGCCGAGTTGAATGCTCCTGAGCCGATGGAAGACGGCCTGAGCTTTGCGGCCAATGCACTCATTAAGGCGCGTGCCTTGGCCAAGGCCACTGGTTTACCAGCGATGGCTGACGACTCGGGCCTGTGTGTAGACGTGCTGGGCGGGGCGCCGGGGATCTTTTCCGCGCGCTGGTGTGGTCATCATGGTGACGACGCCGCCAATCTGCGCCTGTTGCTGGATCAGATTGCTGATGTCGCCGACCCACACCGCACAGCCCGTTTCACCTGTGCGGCGGTGCTGGTGGTTCCCGGGCAGGCCGAACCGGTGGTGGTGGAGCGCTCCATGGAGGGGCGCTTGTTGCGTGAGCCGGTGGGTGAGGGAGGCTTTGGCTACGACCCAATTTTTGTGCCCGTACAGGAGGACCTACCGGGTGCAGCTGGGCGGACGACCGCCCAGCTGAGTGCGGCCCAGAAGAACGCGATCTCTCACCGCGGGCAGGCCGTTCGCGACCTGGCCCCGCTGGTAGCCCAGCTGCTGCACGACTGAAGCTACAAGCCGTGGCCGTCACGGATTACCTTAGTGGCGCTTTACAGTTACGGTGGGTATAGCTGAGGTCTAGTGGCCTTGGGCTTCTTCTGCTTGGTCAGTGAGTACCGCGGTGTATTCCTTGACGTTGAAGGGCGTGGTGGTGTTGGTGGTGGTCACTGTGCCTGCTACCGGGCGGGTGACCCCATCAGGGGTGGTGTAGGTAGCACTCCAACTCGTAGTCAAAGTTACCTGCAGCCCTTGAGCAGGGGCCTGGTAGTAGTGGTAGACAGTGTGCTCAGGATAAGGATGGCCAGGGTCTGTAGTACGAGTGATGGTGCCATCACCCCAAGACCAGGCATAACTCTTAGGAGTGGCAGTAATAGTCACCGTGACACCCAGAACCTCAGTGCTCAGAACCCGGGGCTCTGGGTTGGTGTAGACAATCATGGGCATATCCCGGCGAGTATTTAACGACGGCGGCTGGCGAGTAATACCAGAACCATCCACCAACAGCCTAGAAACCTGGGACCGACTCACCCTAATAACCCGACCACCCTCAGAGCGCGCCGGCGCAGCGACATCTGGAACAGCAGGCTCAGCAGGCTGCTGCACACAAGACCTCCACACCTCAAAATAAATCTCAGGATCATCCACCGCAGCACAGAACTGCGTGCGCTGATTAGATGTTGAAGGATTGTCCGCACCTTGAACGTACTCACCGGTATTCATACCCGGGTAGCCAGTGAGTGCCGATGCTGCAGGAGTTCCACTAGAAACGATTTCATTACTAGTGCCGATAACCTGTACAGTATTACTCCCTGAATTGGCATCAAAATCAAAACCGGTCATAGGCGTGAGTGCATTGGTGACCAATACGGCTGCAGACATGTGCCGCAGGAGGCCTTTGACCTTCATTTGAGAACCTCACCCTCTCGCACCTTCCAGCGGCCATCCGTGTGGCGCATGGCCAGCCGCAGGGTACGATGCTCCTGCACCTCGGTCGGAGTTCCATTCCCAAATTCGTCATACTCAATAGTTCCCGGATTCGTCAGTTCAACGTCAACTCCTGAGTACTCGTAGCCTGGGGCAGGTGCGATATATGAAAGCGTGTACACCTCAAAGTTCCAATGGTCCGCCCAACCGCCATTGTCGTGCAGGTTCTTCGAATTATCAGCTACTTTTTGACAGAAGACGCAACCCTCTTCGCTTATGGCCAGCCAGGGCTGAGTATTACCGGTCGTGTAGGTGTAGGTGTACAACAACATGATGTATTTGGCAGTCTGGTTTGCTCCATCCACACTGTTTTCATCCATGCGGTCTAGTTTTCGGGGTTCAGGGGTGGACAGTGCCTTGTCCTTGCTGGCCTGCGCCTCCGGCGACAAAGACGGGGCCTGAGACGGGATCGCTGAAGCACTAGCACTAGCAGGCGGCCAAGGCACACCCGCCGCGACAGCAGAAGCCGAAGCCTCCGCCGAAGCCGAAGCCCTACGCTCAAGCTCCCGCGACACCAAATCATTCACACTCAAAGTCGGACTAGCCTCAGCCGAAGGCCTACCACTACACGCACCAACCGGCAGCACCAACAAAACCAAAGCCAACACCCCAGCCACCACACGCCCAACACGCCCGGACACCCTCTGTCTAGACCGCCGCAACCGAAAGCGGCCTCGCAAGCGATAAGCCCCAACACCCACCCCAGGCGCAGCAAACAGGTTAGGACCGACAGACCGATCCCCCTCAACCGCCCCAGGCAAAGAAACATCAACAGGCACTGAAACGCTCAACGGCCCAATAACTAGCAAGACTGTCCTCACAAAACTCAGGGAAACAAACAGGACCCGCACCCACCTCAGACCCAGATGACACCCTTGCCACCCACCTCAAACAGGCACAAGCAAAGTCTAAGCACACCACACTCCCCCAGACCCAGACTGTGGATAACCAACTACAAAATCATTAGGGCCATTGGGGAGCTGTCCGAAATTCGGTGTGTGGGGTCCGGCGGTTTTCATCAGTGAGTGATTCTCTCGAACCGTCCGGCGAAGGTGATCGCGAACGCGTTCAACGCGGGCTTCCACCTCATCACCCAGCGTGCCCGGCCTGCGCCGGTGGGGTCAAGCGACCGCGTCACGAGGTAGAGGCACTTGAGTGCGGCGGCCTCGTTGGGGAAGTGTCCACGTGCCCTGACGGCCCGCCGATACCTCGCGTTGATCGACTCGACCGCGTGCGTCGTGCAGATCACCCGCCTGATCTCGACATCGTACTCAAAGAACGGCACGAACTGCGCCCAAGAGTTCCGCCACAGTTGCACGATCGCGCGATAGCGTTCGCCCCACTCGGCGGCGAACTCCTAGAACCGGTCCTTGGCCGCCTGCTCAGACGGAGCCGTATAGACCGGCTTCAGTGAACGGACGATCGCGTCGCGGTGCTGCCGTCCTGCGTATCGGAAACTGTTGCGAATCAGGTGGACGATGCACTACTGCACGACCGTCTGCTCCCAGGTCGTGTTGATCGCCTCAGGCAGACCCTTCAGCCCGTCGCACACGGCAATGAGGACGTCTTCGACACCCCGGTTCTTCAGCTCGGTAAACACCTGCAACCAGAACCTCGCGCCCTCCTGCCCGTCACCTGCCCAGATCCCGAGGATGTCGCGTTCCCCGTTCACGGTCACGCCCATCACGGACCTTCACTTTCGAATCGCGTCGACGAAGATTACCGGATAGAGCAGATCAAACGGGCTCTTCGCAGATGGGCGGGTAGCTGGCTGAGCGCGTCGGTGCTGGGGTGAGGGTCGAGGTCTTCCGATGATGGGAGTTCTCACACTGACCATCCGGCGGAAGACCTCGACGTGCTCACCGCTACCTTCGCGATCCCTGACCTGACGGTGTTGTGCCGTCTCGACGAGCTGGGCCTTGTGGCCGTCGGCCAGCGGCTGGCCTCGGATCGGGTGGTGATCGAGTGCCGGGTCGCCGCAGGGCTGGGGATGTCCTGACACACGGCCAATGATGCGGTCCTCGCCGAGGGACGCCGCGTGCTCATCGATGACCCCGGCCGGTTCGACGGGGTTCGGCTGCTCGGCGTCGACGAGCACGTCTGGCGCCACACGAGGTCCAAGGACACGTACGTCACCGTCATCATCGACCTCACCCCGGTGCGTGAGAAGACGGGCCCCTCGCGGTTGCTAGACATGGTCGAGGGGCGCTCCAAGCAGGTGTTCAAGACCTGGCTCGCCGCCCGACCCCAAGGTTGGCGGGAGGGAGGGGCGAGGTCGTCGCGATGGACGGGTTCACCGGGTTCAAGACCGCCGCCAGCGAAGAGCTACCCGACGCGACCGCGGTGATGGATCCATTCCACGTCGTCCGTCTTGCCGGCGACGCGCTGGACCAGTGCCGTCGCCGGATCCAGCGCGACACATTCGGGCGGCGGGGCCGGAAGGACGATCCGCTATACAAGGCCCGCCGCACCCTCCACACCGGCACCGGCCTGCTAACCGAGAAGCAGCAGACACGCCTGACAGCACTGTTCGCCGACGAGCAGCATATCGAGGTCGAGGCGACCTGGGGCATCTACCAGCGGATGGTCACCGCCTACCGGCAACCCGACCGCAAGCTAGGAAAGTTCCCCATGCAGTCCGTCATCGACCCGCTGACCAATAGTGTCCCGACCCTGCTCATCAAGCTGCGCCGCCTCGGCCGCACCCTCAAGCAGCGCGCCGCCGACATCCTCGCATTCTTCGACCGCCCCGCCACCAGCAACAGCCCCACACAGACAATCAACGGCCGCCTCGAGCACCTCCGCGGATCAGCCTTGGGATTCCGGAACCTGACAAACTACATCACCCGATCGCTACTTGAAACCAGCGGCTGCAGGAACCACCCACACCCTCATTTACAACGAGCCATCAAACGGCCTGCTCGACCATTCGCCGAGTTCGCCGGCGACTTTCTCCGGGATCCGGCTGATCGTGTCCCTGGACACCTTCGCCCCGTAGACCTTCGAAGTACGCGGCAATCTCACCGGTCGTCAGACCCCGCGCGGTCAACAACACCACGATCTGATCGATCCCATCGAGACGGCGCTTCCACTTCGGGACAATCACCAGCTCGAACGACCCATCACGGTCCCTTGGGACCTCGATCTCGACGAGACCGATCTCGGTGAGCACGGTCCTCGCGCGCGTCCCGTTGCGCATGTTCTCGGCGATCGGGGTCCCGCCGTGCTCGTGGCCAAGATGTTCGATCAACTCGGCGTTCAGCACGGTCTCCAGGACATTCTTCGTGAGCTGGTTCAGCAGCCCTCCCGGGCCGACCAAGCTCATACCTGCTCTTTGGCCTACGCGAGCAGGGGTTCTACGAGTTCTTTCTGATCAATGATCTCCTCGGTCACGAGATCAATCATCTCGTCATCAGCGATGACGTCAGTCATGTCAGACACGGCCATCTCCTATCGAATTCAGGCCGGACCCTCACACACCGTCTTCCTTACAGTCTCCCATTGGGCCCTGATCTCATTAGCACCCATGGTTGACAAGAGCATCACAGCCACTGTGACGTCCGAGTTACTGAGTGTGGGTGCGGGCAGCGCCTGGGTGTTAGTGGCCTTGGGCTTCTTCTGCTTGGTCAGTGAGTACCGCGGTGTATTCCTTGACGTTGAAGGGCGTGGTGGTGTTGGTGGTGGTCACTGTGCCTGCTACCGGGCGGGTGACCCCATCAGGGGTGGTGTAGGTAGCACTCCAACTCGTAGTCAAAGTTACCTGCAGCCCTTGAGCAGGGGCCTGGTAGTAGTGGTAGACAGTGTGCTCAGGATAAGGATGGCCAGGGTCTGTAGTACGAGTGATGGTGCCATCACCCCAAGACCAGGCATAACTCTTAGGAGTGGCAGTAATAGTCACCGTGGCACCCAGAACCTCAGTGCTCAGAACCCGGGGCTCTGGGTTGGTGTAGACAATCATGGGCATATCCCGGCGAGTATTTAACGACGGCGGCTGGCGAGTAATACCAGAACCATCCACCAACAGCCTAGAAACCTGGGACCGACTCACCCTAATAACCCGACCACCCTCAGAGCGCGCCGGCGCAGCGACATCTGGAACAGCAGGCTCAGCAGGCTGCTGCACACAAGACCTCCACACCTCAAAATAAATCTCAGGATCATCCACCGCAGCACAGGTAAAGACACTCTTATCGACTTTCGGTGCATCATATTCAGAATTCACATTGTCTTCCGCCCCAGCACTTTCACTATGAGAGAGTGATGATCTTGTGGGAGTTACATGTTCTATTGCCACCTGTTCCTCGACCCCGGAAACTCCAAAACTGTCGGAGCCGACATTCACGTCAACACTCGGCTTTAATGGCACTGCGACAGCCCCAACAGCCATTACTGAGTAGAGCGCGACACAAAACACCTGAGACGTGTTCACTTGACAACCTGTCCGCCACGCAGCATCCACTTGCCATCCACATAATCCAGTGCCAAGCGCAGAGTCTTGTTTTCTTCACGCTCGGTTTGAGAACCGTTTCCAGAACTGTCATATTCCATGGTTCCGGGATTCGTGATTTGTAAATCAACCACACTGTAAGTGTTACCAGCAGAGGCTTTCCTGTGAGTAATGGTATATAACTCAAAGCTCCAGTGATCCGCCCAACCACCACTGTCGTGCAGTTCTTTAGTTACATCCACCAGATGTTTACAGAACTTACAATCATCTTCCGTAAGATCCTGCCAAAGCTTGGTGTTTCCCGTGGTGTAGGTGTAGGTATAAAGCAGTAAGAAGTACTTAGCTGCTTGCGCTACACCATCAAGACTGTTCTCGTCCATACGCACCGGCTTCCGGGGTTCGGGTGTGGACAGTGCCTTGTCCTTGCTGGCCTGCGCCTCCGGCGACAAAGACGGGGCCTGAGACGGGATCGCTGAAGCACTAGCACTAGCAGGCGGCCAAGGCACACCCGCCGCGACAGCAGAAGCCGAAGCCTCCGCCGAAGCCGAAGCCCTACGCTCAAGCTCCCGCGACACCAAATCATTCACACTCAAAGACGGACTAGCCTCAGCCGAAGGCCTACCACTACACGCACCAACCGGCAGCACCAACAAAACCAAAGCCAACACCCCAGCCACCACACGCCCAACCCCAGAAGGTGGACACCAGCGGCTAGCCCAACTCCGAGTTCCACCAGCAAACCCAGGCAAAGAAACATCAACAGGCACTGAAACGCTCAACGGCCCAATAACTAGCAAGACTGTCCTCACAAAACTCAGGGAAACAAACAGGACCCGCACCCACCTCAGACCCAGATGACACCCTTGCCACCCACCTCAAACAGGCACAAGCAAAGTCTAAGCACACCACACTCCCCCAGACCCAGACTGTGGATAACCAACTACAAAAATCAGGGATTACTTGAAGCCTCGCCAGCATCCTGTTCAGCTAGACGCCGCTGCACCGCCTTGGGAACCATGGAGTCATGCGCCTTCGCATAGCCATACAGCCAGCGCCACCCCTCCATCGCCACCACGAGCAGCACCGCAGCCATGAAGCACCAGTTCCAGCCAGGCCAGCCACCGCCAATATGGCCCTGCGCCGTCAACCAGCCTAAAAAGGTCCAAACGGTTACCGCGTAGCCATCGGGCCAAGGGACCTCCAAGTGGTCACCTCCGCTACGCCATCTGCCCATCCACCAGGCAACCAACCAACCCAACAGCAGACCCACGAAGGGCCCCCACAAGACGCTCCCCCACTGCGGCAAGGTCTTAGTAGAGGCTGCTCCCAGCGCTGTGGCAACCACGACTGCCAAGACATCAGCTGGGAGCACCAACCACCAGCGGCTCCGCCGTCCCCGAGTCCAGGGCCGGTCCGGACCGTCCGGCACAGGTGGCCTGTATGCCACTAGCCCCGGCTTCTCCTCAATGCCCTCCCCCAAGCTTCAACTCCCGGCTCAGAAAGCCCAGGTGGCGCCTGCAGTAGCCACATCCACCGGACCGGCATAAACCTCACGCGCCTCAGCTGCGGGGATTGCAGTGTCGGTCCAGGGTTGAATATGGGTCAGCACCAGGCGCCCTGCGGCTCGACGCCCACCCAGTCCACTAGTGCCAGCAGCTAGTTGCCCAGCTCGGCGTCCAGTCATATGCATGCCGCGTGGCTCATTGCCTTGCTCTGTGAAGGCAGCCTCGGCGAGCAGTAGGTTCACGCCGTCGCTCATTTCCTCAATGCCCTCACACAGGTCCGTGTCACCAGTGAAGGCCAGGGAAACAGTACTGACACCGTCCTCTCCCGGGCCCTCCACGCGGTAGCCATAAGCCTCCACCGGGTGCAGCGCCACAAAAGGAGTGATGGTGAAAGGGCCGATCTGCAGGGTTTGGCCGGGCACCGCCGTCGCAAAGGTGAACTCGGTGGCGTAAGTTTCCTCAGGTGGGGTGCCATCAACGCCGTTTAGGCGCTCCAGTAATTCTGCTGGCCCAATTGTGGGAATTGGACCTAAGGCACCGGCAGGATTCCAACGCCGGTAAACGTGCATTCCCACCATGTCGACCATATGGTCGGCATGGCAGTGAGAAATCAGCAAGCCATCAAGCTCAGCGGGGTCTAAATAGTTGAGCATTTGCCCCATGGATCCAGGCCCCAAATCCAGCACCAATGACCAGGTGCGCTCAGCACCATCGGGGCCTGCGGCACGAGCCTGGACCAGGTAGGAGGAGGCGGTGGAGCAAGGGCCGGACATCGACCCTGAGCACCCGATGATGGTCAGCTTCATGCAGTCTCCGTATGCAGAACGGCGGGGATATTGGGGGCAGCAGGCCTAGGGGGGCGCACGGCGTCCACCTCCGGGCCAAGAAAGCGACGCGCCAAGGCAGTAAAAGCCTCGGGGTCTCCGGTAGCACGGAACTGGTGAACTGGGTCTGGGGCATCGGGGCTGCGCAGCAGGTCGGCCTCCGCGAGCGCCCGGTAAGTGTCCTTCGCGGTTTCCTCAGAGCTGGTGACCAAGGTGATGTCCTGGCCCATCACATAGGAGATCGGGCCCAGTAGCAGCGGATAGTGAGTACAGCCCAGCACCAGGGTATCCACGCCCTTTGCCTTCACGGGTGCCAGGTACTCCTCGGCCACATCCAATACCTGCGGACCGGTGGTCACGCCCATTTCCGCGAGTTCCACAAAGCGCGGGCAGGCCTGCTGCACCAGCTCGATCCCGGGCACTGCCTCCAGGGCATCCGCATAGGCACCGGACTCGACTGTTCCTCGGGTAGCGATCACTCCCACCTTTCCATTGCGAGTGACGCGAGCAGCAGAGCGCGCAGCTGGGTGAATCACCTCAACCACGGGCACACCGCGCCCCACCGTGTAGCGCTCACGCGCGTCATGCAGGACGGCGGCACTGGCGGTATTGCAGGCAATTACTAGAAGCTTGACGCCAGCGTCCACCAATTCATCCATGACTTTGATGGCCAGGCCACGTACCTCAGCGATGGGGCGGGGACCATAGGGACCGTACTTGGTGTCCCCGATGTAGAGGATCTCCTCGCGAGGCAGCAGGTCCAACACGGCGCGCGCAACTGTCAGACCGCCGACTCCGGAGTCAAACATGCCGATGGGCGCGTCGTTCATATGGTCGAGACTATGTCTGCCCTTAGTTTTCCTCGACTGCGGCAAGCAGTGATTCCTGCCACCAGGTAACCATTTCATAAAGCACAACCCGCATATGGCGCAGATGCGCCTGTGGAATAGCACTCAGCGGTGGGGTCTCAAGCAACTCTTCATGCACTGCCTCGGCGGCCTGTGGTGTGGTTATCTCCAGACGCTGAGCCAGGAAGAGGCGTAGGTCATTTAGCGCCCCCAACCAGTCGGGCAACTGCCTGGCTACCACCAGCACCTTTCCGTCTGGACCGCTTGGGGCCAGCAGCTCGCGGGCCATCGCAACTAGCCGCCGATGCTTATCATCGCGCAGAGGCTCACGGATTAGCGCAGCCAAGTCGGCAGCAAGCTGTGGGTCCTCACTGGCTTGGGGCAGCAGAGCAGCCAGAGCTGGGTCCTCGGCAGGATGAGCGAGATAGGTGGTGGGTGCCTCCGCATCCTCCCCCGGCGTAAAGTCCAGGGCAGCCAGGGTGCGAGCATCAGCCAAGCTCTCTCCTTCGCGGGGGCGCGGTGGCTGGGTTACAACCTCGGGGCACTGAGCCGCATCTGACTGTGGGGCGTTGGCGACGGCGTCGCCAAGCTGAGCTGGTGGAAAGCTGCTCTCCTGAGCTGAGGTCTTAGCCTGGTTAGAACTGGGCCCGAGGATGCCCGCTACCTCACGTACCAACTGCTCCAGCACAATCCGTTCCCAGGGTTCCAAGGCGGAGTGGAAGCCGCCCGCCGTTGGCTGGAATGCGCGCATATCAGACCGCCGTCCCTGCCGAGGCGGCCTCGTCGTCGCCTCCCAAGGGTTCCAAGGTGGCGCGCAGGCCATAGGAGTGCATGGCGGCTACGTCCACCTCCATCCGCTCGCGAGCCCCTTTGGACACGACGGCGCGACCGCGCGTGTGCACCTCCAGCATCCGAGCCTGCGCCACGGTGCGTGAGAAGCCAAAGTAAGAACGGAAGACCCAAGTTACATAGTTCATGGTGTTGACGGGGTCGTCGTGAACGACTGTGCACCACCGGCGGGCAGTCTGGGGCCGCTCAAGCAACTGAGACTGCGAGCTGGCACCTGTGGTTAAGTCAGCGGTCACGCTCTCAGAGTAGCGGCAGGCCCTGCACGGTTTCTGGATTCTGGACATAGATTGCTGTCATGACATCCATCCCCAGCCTGTCCAGCACCGCCCTCCTGACCGACATGTACGAGTTGACCATGCTCCAGGGGGCGCTGCACGCCGGCACCGCCGAGCGACGCAGCGTCTTTGAACTGTTCGGCCGTACCCTGCCTTCCTCACGGCGCTTTGGCGTGGTGGCGGGCACTGGCCGGCTACTGGACGCAGTGGAGTCCTTCACCTTCACCGACCAGCAGATCGACTTCCTGCACCGCACCGGCGTGGTGGACGACGTAACTCTGGACTACCTGCGCGGCTACCGCTTCACAGGCACAATCCACGGCTATGCCGAAGGCGAGTGCTACTTCTCTAACTCCCCGCTGCTGACAGTGGAGGGAAGCTTTGCCGAAGCCTGCATCCTAGAAACCTTGGCTCTGAGCATCTACAACTACGACTGCGCCGTCGCCTCCGCCGCCTCCCGCATGACGATCGCAGCCCACGGGCGCCCCTGCGTGGACTTTGGAGCCAGGCGCGCTAATGAACACGCTGCGGTAGCTGCCGCCCGCGCCTCCGTAGTGGGAGGTTTTGTGGGCACCAGTGATCTGGAAGCCGGCATGCGTTACGGCATTCCTACCGTGGGCACTTCCGCACACTCCTTCACTCTGCTGCACGACTCGGAAGAGGAGGCTTTTGCCGCGCAGGTGGCCTGCCTGGGGCCAGGCACCACGATCCTGGTGGACACCTATGACATTGCTACTGGCGTCGAGCGGGCGGTCAAGGCCGCCCGCGCGGCCGGTGGCGAGTTGAGCGCGGTGCGTCTGGACTCCGGCGACCTAGTGGCAGAGGCCTTTAAAGTACGCGCACAGCTAGACGCCCTGGGGGCTACGACCACACGCATCACTGTCACTAATGACCTGGATGAGTATGCAATCGCCGGTCTGGGTGCAGCTCCGGTGGACTCCTATGGTGTGGGAACCAAGCTGGTTACCGGCTCTGGTCGTCCGACGGCGGCGCTGGTGTACAAGCTGGTGGAGCGTATGGGCGCCAATGGTGAAATGGAGGAGGTCGCCAAGTTCTCCTCCGGTGGCAAGGCCACGCTCGGTGGACGCAAATGGGCCGGCCGGGTGCTAGATGAACAGGGTCGTGCCTGTGAAGAGTTGATTGTCTCCGCCGAGGGGCAAGATGAGGCGCTGGCGGCGCTTAAGGCGGCCGGGGCTCGCCCGCTGCAGGTGGAGTTGGTGCGCGACGGCGTCGTGGTTGAGGAGCATCGCGGCACCGAGGCCCTGCAGGCGGCAGCTGAGCGCCACCGCACTGCCCGGGCAGAACTGCCGTATGACGGTTGGCGCCTAAGCGAAGGGGAGCCAGCCATCCCCACCCGGCATCTTGACTTGGACGGTCGCGAGACCCGTCAAGGCTGAAGCCAAAGCACCCTTTTTTGACCAGTTCGCCCGTTCTTGTCTAAAACGCCTGCGCTGCGGGCGTCGTCGTCAAGAACGGGCGAATTCGTCAGCGCTGGGGCCAGGACAGGCGGCCTCAGCGCTTTCCGACGAACCAGCGGCGCAGCGTCCGCACACGCTTTTCAATCTCCTCCGTGGAGGCCTGAGCCACCTCGGGGCCACCGCATACCCGCCGTAGCTCATTGTGGACGACGCCGTGGGGTTGGCCGGAGCGTCGCGCCCAAGCGGATACCAGCTGGGAGAGTTCCTTGCGGGCAGCAACCCGACGGCGGGCGTCGTCCATGCCGGAGTTGGCACGGCGCTGCGCCGCAGCCGCCGCCTCCCGCTTGGAAGCCTTAATCTGAGCGTCCTGACGCTGACGCAGCAGAGCCGTTACCTCTTCTGGGGACAGTAGCCCCGGCAGCCCTAGATACTCCTGCTCCTCCACAGAGCCGACCATCGCGCCGGTGCCGAACTCACCGCCGTCAAAGAGCACGCGGTCAAACTCGGCGGTGGAGTTCATGGCCTCGAAAGCCCCGAAGAGGTCGTCGGAGGCCTGCTCGGTTTGGTTGGCCTCCGCAATCAACCGGTCCTCAGGGTAGGCAAAGGCCCCGTCATTCTGCTTGGGGGCGTTGAGCACATGATCGCGCTGCACCTCCAGTTCACCGGCCAGGGCCAGTAGCGGAGTGACGGAAGGTAGGAACACACTGGCGGTCTCCCCCCGAGCTCGCGAGCGCACAAAACGCCCCACAGCCTGGGCAAAGAACAGGGGCGTGGAGGTGGAGGTGGCGTAGACGCCCACAGCCAGGCGGGGCACGTCCACCCCCTCAGAGACCATGCGCACCGCCACCATCCAGCGGTCCTGGGAGGCGGAGAAGGACTCAATACGGCTGGAAGCCCCGGAATCGTCGGACAAGACCACGGTGGGGGGCTGACCGGTGATGGCTTTTAGTTTGGCGGCGTAGGCGCGGGCGGTGGCTTGGTCGGAGGCGATCACCAGACCACCGGCATCGGGAACTTGACGGCGCACTTCGGTTAGGCGTTGGTCTGCAGCGGCCAAAACGGCGGGAATCCAGTCTCCGTCAGGCGCGAGGGCGGTGCGCCAAGCCTGGGCTTCCAGGTCCTTGGTGAGGGGCTCGCCTAGGCGGGCGGCCAACTCGTCACCGGCCTTGGTGCGCCAATGCATCTCTCCTGAGTAGGTCATGAACATAACGGGCCGAACGACGCCGTCGCGCAAGGCCTCGGCATAGCCGTAGGCATAGTCTGCTTTGGAGCGTTTGTTGCCGGAAGCGTCCTCCGCATAGGTGACGAAGGGAATGGGTGAGGTGTCTGAGCGGAAGGGCGTTCCGGTTAGGGCTAGGCGTTTGCGTGCCGGGGTAAAGGCCTCGCGTATGGCGTCGCCCCAACTGAGGGCGTCTCCGCCGTGGTGAATCTCGTCCAGGATCACCAGGGTGCGGGTGGCGCTGGTGCGGGCCCGGTGAAGGTTGGCGTTCGCAGCCACCTGGGCGTAGGTCAGGGCTACGCCGTCGTAGCGGGAGCCGAGGGCCCCTTGGGAGTTGGTGTAGGAGGGGTCCACCTGGATGCCGACGCGTGCGGCAGCCTCCGCCCACTGAAACTTGAGGTGCTCGGTGGGGCACACGATGGTGACCTTGTGGACCTCACCGGTGCTGAGCAGTTCTGCGGCGATGCGCAACGCGAAGGTGGTCTTGCCAGCTCCAGGGGTGGCGACTGCCAGGAAGTCCTGGGGCAGGTCACGCAGGTAGCGTTCCAGAGCGGCAGCCTGCCAGGCGCGCAGAGGCCTGGTGGTGCCCCAAGCAGCCCGTTGAGGGTAGGCCGGAGGGAGGTTCTCCGCCGCGAAGATGGAGGGCTGGTGGGGGTTGCTGCGTGCCTGGCTGTTGCGGGCCGGGCTCACTTATCGCCCCGGCGGAAGGGGTTAGGGAAACGGCCTCCGGAACCTCTGCCGGAGCCATTGCCTTCATCGCCTCCGCCACGCATTTGCTCATAGATAGCCTTGCAGGTGGGGCAGATGGGGTATTTGGACGGATCCCGTCCGGGTGTCCACACTTTGCCGCATAAGGCGACGACGGGGCGTCCAGTGGCGGCCGCTGCGTCGATGCGGTCGCGGCGCACGTAATGGGCAAAGCGGTCGGCGTCACCGTCGTCAGTGTGCTGCAGTTCCTCGCGCTCCAGCACGGCGGTGCCGACGCCCTGGGTCGGCTCAGTGCTGGGGGCACTTGGCGACTGGGGTCCGTGGGGGTCGCTCGTGGCGCGCGCGCCCAGGTGGGCACTCTTGCGGTTGAGGCGAGGTGCGGTCATGGGCCCAGTGTAGGCCGGCCCTGAGACCCGATCGCCGTGCGGAGCCCTGCACCACATGTGCGAAGCCTCTCCCCGCCCTGTCCCTCCCCTACTTCTCCGTTCGGACAACCTTCAGCCGTTCGGACAACCTACGACCGTGTGCATGGTTGTCCGAACGGCGCATGGTTGTCCGAATGGAGGGTGGCAGGGGGTGGGGGCGACGACGACGTCGGTGAGCTGCAGGCCGCCTCCCGGTTCAGTGCTTGGCAGTGAGTTTGGAGGCAGCAGCGCGGTCAACTAGGACCAGCGCATCAGGGTGGTTCTGCATTACCGTGGCGGGCCACTGGGCACTGATCTTGCCCTCAACGAGCTGGTGAATAGCTTCAGCTTTGTTCTCACCGGTAGCGATTAGCACGAGCTTGCGGGCCTTCATGATGGTGCCCAGGCCCTGCGTAATGCAGTGGGTAGGAACCTGATCGATATCGCCGTCGAAGAAGCGGGCGTTGTCCGAGCGAGTCTTCTGAGTCAAGGTGTCAATGTGGGTCGGAGAGTCCAGCGGACCACCGGGCTCGTTGAAGCCAATGTGTCCGTCAGCGCCAATGCCCAGGATCTGCAAGTCACAGTAGCCAGCCTGGGCCATCTTGGCCTCGTACTCGTCGCAGGCGGCCTGCAGGTCTTCACGCAGGGCGTCTGGTCCCTGGAGGGCACCCTCAGGCATATCGATGCGGGAGCGGAGGTTGCGCTCCATGAAAGTGGCGTAGCGCTCGGGGTGCCCCTCAGGCAGGCCGACGTACTCGTCGAGCATGAAACCTTTGACCTGTTTGAAGGAGATGCGGCCCTCCTGGCAGCGGCGAGTTAGCTCGTCGTAGAGCGGCAGCGGGGAAGAGCCGGTGGCGGTTCCCAGCACGGCGTTTGGTTTGGTTTTGATGAGCGCCTCGATGGCGTCAGCGGCGCGCTCAGCGATCTCTTCGTCGGTGTCCAGAATGACGAGCTCCACGATTCTTCCTTCGCTATGTCGTGGTTCCGGCCGCCAACTGGTGGCCGACTGGTTTGCGGCGCTGCTCTGCGCCCTACAGGAGAATCGTAGGACATCAGACAAATCTGTGCCGCGATTCTGGACCCAGCAGGCCGTCATATCTCAGGGAGTGCGTCACACCTGTTCAGCGGGCCTCCGCGTGCCCAGGCCAGCTACGCACGGTAGTGAGCACCTGCACCCACCGCTGGTCCAGCAGCCTCCCTCCCAGGCGTACCCCCAGCCATGCAGCCGCCAAACCCCATAGGGCACCCGCGCAGAGCAGCAGCCAACCCCACACCCAGGCCCCTTGGAAGGCAATCACCAGGAAGCCAATAGCCACCGGGCAAGCCGCCAAGGCAATCAGGCCTAGCCCAACCGCCTGAATCAGAGAAGTTACGAAGGCTATGCCGGAGGTGCGTGAACGCATCGGACTATCCCCTGGCGCATTAGTCTCGTACGGGAGCATGACGCTAGTGATGGAGGACCACGCCAGGGCACAGCCCAGCACCGCCAGCGTCACCCCCAGGACAGCCGGCAACATATCCCAGCGCCCAGTCCACAAGCCCATGACGCTCAGCAGCGCCAGGAGCAATGGCAGGAGCCACACGGTCAGGCCAAGCATCCGCCCTAAGCGGTCGTGGTACCCCCGCAGACCAGCTGCCAGATGCATCCATTGGGCGGTGGAGTCGAATCCCAGATCGTCGTGCAGCGCCCAGCCCCCAATGAGCGCCATAGCTGGCACCAAGGCCAGCAAAAGGCTGGGAGCGTGCCCCAAACTAAAGCTGAACTCAATCGGCCCCTCCCCGAGATCCACAGACACCCTGCCACGGAGCGTGTTCACCATAGCCACCCCCACCAACACCAGCGGGATAAGCACCAGGGCGACACCCTGCGCCAAGTACCTAGGATCCGAGCGCCAATACCGCAGGCAGCGCGCAGCTACGGCCGCTGCAGGTGAGGGCACGATTCGCGCTAGACGCCGCTGCCAGACCAAGGGCTCAGCCACACCGACGGCGTCGGTACGTGCCACCACCGGGCTAGCTGTTTGCGCGGCAGCTGCCTCTTGCCCGAAGGTGATTTGCTTATGCGAGCTGCTGCGCGCGCTGCGGCCAGTCATCACGCGAGCCACCACGCCATGCCAGGCCGGCAGCAGGAGAACCGGCAGGATCACCGCCCCCAGGGTCTTCAGAGTGGCTGGCAGAAACTTCCCCGCGGCCAGCTCAGCCGGAGCGGAAAAAGACCAACCTAGCGGCGTAAACGCGAGCCATCGGGAAACATCATCCAGGAGCTTCAGGTTTAGGTCTCGCGATTCCAACCAGAAGTTGAGTATGGAGGGCAATATTGAAGCCCCAAAGATCACCAAAACGCCCACCAAGGCCATCACATCCCGACCGCGACGGCTGGTGGACAGGCCGCTGCCAATCACCAGCACCCGGGAAGCCAGCACGCAGGTGGCCAGAGCAACCGGAGCCAGCAAGACGGCCAACAGGGCCGCTGCCGAACGCCCCGCCAGCGCCCAGCTTAGGGCTGGCAGCACAAAGGCCAGAGCGGTGACGATTCCCGGCAGCCCGGTGGCACCTGCGGCGGCCAGTCCCCGGCTCAGCTGCCGCGAGGGGGCAATCCACCCAGCCAAGGCACGGGGGTCTAGGGTCGTGTCCACGCCGGTGAATAGCATGGGTATCAGGCACCACCCAAGCACAGCCAGGGATCCGAGCAGTGTCAGCACCATGGCAACCTGGTGTGGAGCTTGAGCCCCCAGGAAGACCGCACCGAACACCAGTCCTGCCAGGAGGAAGAGCCCATACACGCCCCCCAGGATGGTGCCAATGATGGCCCAAATATTGCCGCGCAGCCTGTTGAAGGTCAGGCGCCACCTCAGTTTGATGAGGGTCGTAGCCATGAGAGCTCCTCGTGTTGGGTGGGGGCGCCTACGAGCTGAGCAAAGCGGGCGTCTAGGTCTTGCCCGGCCGCTACTTCAGCGGTGGTGCCAGCGGCAAGGACCCGTCCGGCAGCGATGACGGCAACGTGGGTGCACAGGCGCTGCACGGTGGCCATAACGTGGCTGGAGATAACCACTGTGCCTCCGGCCTTGGCGAAGTCCAGCAGGATGGCTTGGATGGTCTGGGCAGAGACGGGGTCCACCGCTTCAAATGGCTCGTCCAGCACGAGCACTGAGGGCGAGTGGACCAGTGCACAAGCCAGGTTGACTTTCTTGCGCATGCCTGCGGAGTAGTCAGCCACCAGCTTGTCTCCCGTGTCTACCAGCCCCAGCACTTCAAGCAACTGCTTAGTGCGGGCGAGCACGGTTTCACGGTCCAGCCCTCGCAGCAGACCGGAGTAACTGACCAGCTCGGCGCCGCTGAGGCGGTCGAAGGTGCGCATGCCGTCCGGCAGGACACCCAGCCGAGCCTTGGCCTGGGCGGGCTGTGCCCAAACATCCACGCCGTGGACGAAGGCCGTCCCTTGGTCTGGCAGGAGCAGACCGGTGGCCATGGACAGGGTGGTGGTTTTGCCCGCACCGTTGGGGCCGACGACGCCGTATACGGCCCCTGTGGGCACGTCCAGGCTGAGCATATTGACGGCGATTTTCGGGCCGAAGGCTTTACAGAGGCCACGCATCGCCAGCGCTGGGGCGCTGGGGTCCCCCAGGGCGGTGGCGCCACCGGGCTGGGTTGGTTTTGTTTGACTGGGGACACCTGTTTGGCTCATAGCTCTAGGTTAGGCAGGTCACAATCCGCGGCCCTCCTCCGGCTGGAGGATTGTGCTCTCCTTCGCACGTAGTAGCTCCGGGCGGGAGACAAAGACGCAAGGTGCGCCACCTATAGCGGGTGGCGCACCTTGCGTCTCTATGTGAGTTTGTGGCTCTCAGGCCGCCGGCTCACTTGCCGCCGGAGACGGCCTTCTTGAGGGCGGAGCCGACGGTCAGCTTGACGCCGTAGCCAGCGGGAATCTTGATCTCCTCGCCGGTGCGGGGGTTACGGCCAGTGCGAGCGGCGCGCTTGACGCGCTCAACACCCATGAGGCCCGTGATCTTGACGGCCTCACCCTTCTTGACGCTGGAGACCAGGACTTCCTGAAAGGCGCTCAGGAAGGCGTCAGCCTGGGTCTTGTTGAGGCCAGCCTTGTCGGCGATGGCGGCAATCAGCTCGGTGCGGTTGACGGACATGGTTACCTCTCGGTTGTTGGTCGGCCCGAATGTTCGGAGCCGCTGCGGCTACGTTATGCGCAAGCCGCCAGGTTTTCCAGGCAGCAACACGGATTTTTGGGCGTGTTGCCAACAAAATAGTTCACGCTAGCCACACCTGCCACAGCAGTCACAAGCGTTTCGCTGTCAGTTCTGGTTTCCGGCCTGCACAGCGTCCACGAACCACTTAGTGATGGAGGTCGGGTGGGTGATGGCAGTGCCAACGACCACCGCGAATGCTCCGCGCTCCATGGCCTGGGTGGCATGAGCTGGAGTGTGGATGCGTCCTTCAACCACCAGAGGCAGCTGCGCGAAGGTTTTGATCTCGTCGACCAATTCCAGGTCAGGGCCGTCGGTCTTAGGCCGCTCACCGGTGTAGCCGGCCAGGGTGGTGCCCAGGAGATCCACGCCAGCGTCCTGCGCTGCACGGGCGTCGTCGGCGCTGCCACAGTCGGCCATGATGATGATCTCGGGACGGGCCTGGCGCAGGCCCTCCACAGTCTGGGCCAGAGTCAGGCCGTCCGGGCGGGGGCGGCGCGTGCCGTCCAGAGCCACGATCTGACTGCCGGTGGCGGCCACGGCGATGGCGTGGGTGAGCGTGGGGGTGATGAAGACGCCGTCGTGCCCGTCCTTCCACAGGCCAATGACCGGCACCTCCACATGCTGGTTGATAAGGGCCAGGTCAGCCAGCCCTTGGGCGCGGATGCCGACGGCGCCGCCGATAACGCAGGCCTGCGCAATCTGGTCCATGGTGCGTGGGTCACGCATGGGCTCGCCGGGGTAGGCCTGGGCGGAGGCGATGAGGCCGCCGCGCAACTGGTCGAGGATGGCCTGCTTGTCAGTCATTGGATGCTTCTCTCCCCCGGCTTTGCCGGGATGGTGGGGGTTGTTTGTGGGACGGCGGGCCGATCCAGTGGACCGGCCCGCCGGGTGCTCAGGCCTGCTTTGGCAGGGTGAGCCAGGCCTCATGGGAGGCGCCGATGATTGGGGCGTTGGTGCCCAGCACCGCTGGCACCAGCTCAAGGTCCTTGGCCACAAGGTCCACGAGTTCGGCGCGTACGGTCTCGCGCAGGGGCCCCCACCACAGTTCCCCGGAGCGGGCGAGACCGCCGGAGATGATGACCTTGTGGGGGTCAAGCACGGTGATGACCGCCGCGATCGCCTGCCCGAGAGCCACCGCGGCTTCTTGATAGATGCGCTGTGCAGTGGCATCGCCTGCGCCAGCGAGGCGCTCCACGACCAGGGCGGTGGTCACCTCTGTGCTGCCAGTGGCCTCGCGGTAGCGGCGGGCGATCTGCGGTCCGGCGCCCACGGCTTCTAAATGCCCGAGACGCCCACAGGTGCAGGTCTCATCTGCGGCGAGGTGGGAAGGCATATGCCCCATCTCGCCGGCCAGGCAGTGCGCCCCGTGGTACACCCGCCCACCCAACACGATGGCACCGCCTACGCCGGTGCCCACAGCCACAACGAGGGCGCTGTCGGCGCCAGCTCCGGCGCCGAGCCAGGCCTCGCCTGCGGCGTAGGCATTGACGTCATTGTCGACGTGCACATGGAGTTGCTTGCCGCCGCTGATGCCTGCGTCCGCGAGGCGCTGGCAGACTCCTGCGGAAATCTGGGTTCCAGGCCAGTCGGTGATGGCGTCTGTGGCAGATATGACGCTGCCGGTAGTGGGGTCGATTACTCCGGCGGCGCCGATGCCAATAGCCACAGGGTTTACTGCAGTTCCGGGCGCGTCGTCGGTTCCGGCCTGGACCACCTTGATGATCAGTTTGGCGATGGCGTCAAGCATTGCCTCGGGGCCGTCGTGGGCGGGAGTCGGGCAGGAGGAGACAGGGCCTAGCAGAGCCCCGTCGGGGTCGACCAGAGCGGCAGCGATCTTGGTGCCGCCGAGGTCGACCCCGACAAGAGCGGTGCTGGCGTTGACCGTTTCAGTCACCACTGTAGGTTTCCGTCCAGGTCTCAGATGAGGCCCTGCTCGCGGGCAATCGCGAGGATGCCGGCCTTGACCTCACCCTCGAGGGCCTTGACTGGGAAGGCCATCTCGTTGCTGGCGATGGTGCCCTGCGCCTCCATGACGGTCTTGAATGCGCCGATGCCGGTGGCGTCGCCGGAGCGGCCCTGGGGCACAAACACGATCTCGAAGCCGGCGCAGATCTTGTCCTGCAGGCGGCGGACTTCCGCCCAGTCGCCCTTCTGGGAGGCAGCCCACATGTCGGCGTAAGGCTTGGGCTCGACGTTGCCGTAGCCGGGGACGACGCCGTCGCCACCGAGCAGCAGCATGCCGTCAACCACGCATTCGTGGCCGGTAAGCAGGGCGAGCGGGTGCCCGGCCTTCTCATTGGCGGCCACCAGGCGGCGGAAGCCGACGTCGTCGCCAGAGGAGTCCTTGACGCCGGCCAGGACGCCCTCGGTGCCGAGCTGGACCAGCATGTCGCGGGTCAGCTTCTTGCCGTTAAGGCGGACGGGGACGTCGTAGGCGAACAGTGGCACGTTGATAGCGCCGGCGATGGCGCGGAAGTGGTCCGCGATCTCGTTCATGTCGTTGATCGCGTAGAAGGGGCAGGCGGCCACGACGGCGTCGGCTCCCAGGGCCTCGGCGCGCTTGGCCTGCTCGATGACTCGGTGAGCAGTGGTGTCAATGGCACCGGCGAGCACGGGCACGCGGCCCGCAGTGCGCTCAACGGTGAACTTGACGGACTCGTCACGCTGGGAGTCGGTGAGGTAGGCGACCTCGCCGGAGGAGCCACCGACAAACAGGCCGTTGACGCCTCCCTCGATGAGGAAGTCGATCAGACGCCCCATGCTGTCAAAGTCGATCTCACCGTCCTTGAAGGGCGTGATGACCGGAGGGATGACGCCGGTGAAACGGGTGTCCATGGTGTTCTTCTTTCTGGTGTGCTTGTGGGGATCTTCTGTGGGCCGCGCTCAGCGGTCGAGCAGTGAGGGCACGGCGGACAGGAGGGTCCGGGTGTAGTCCTGCTGCGGGTTTTCGAAGATCTCCTTGGTGGTGTTCATCTCCAGGATCTCGCCGAAGTACATAACCGCGATGCGGTCGGAGACGTAGCGCACGGTGTTGATGTCGTGGCTGATGAAGACTAGGCCTAGGCCCAGGCTCGCCTTAAGGTCCTGCAGCAGGTTCAGCACCTGTGCCCGCACCGAGACGTCTAGCGCGGAGGTCGGCTCGTCAGCGACGATGATGTCCGGGTCCAGCGCCAAGGCGCGGGCAATCGCCACACGCTGACGCTGACCACCGGAGATCTGCCGTGGCAGTACATCCAGGGCCGAGGGCGGCAGGCCAACGAGGTGGAGCAAGTCCTTGACCTTGGCTTCACGCTCGGCGGGGCTGCCAATGCCATGCACGTTGAGCGGGTCGATCAGCGTGTCGTGGACGATCATGCGGGGGTTCAAGGCGGTGGCTGGGTCCTGGAAGACCACGGACACTGCCCGGCCTAGTTCACGGCGGTCAGCTGCGGTGTTCCCCAGCTTGCGGCCCTTGAAGAAGACTTCTCCCTTGGTGAGTTCCTGCAGGCCGACCATCACTCGGGCGGTGGTGGACTTGCCGCAACCGGACTCCCCCACAAGGCCGACGGTCTCGCCGCGTTTGACAGTGAGGGACACGTCGTTAACGGCGTGAACGGTGTCGGGGCGGAAGAGCTTGCCGGTGCGGGACTTGTGGATTACGTGTGCGTGCTTGAGCTCGATGACCGGGTCGGTCTCCGGGTTCCAGCCGCTGTTCTTTGCGTCGCTCATCAGTGGGTCTCCTTCGCGAGTACCGCCTCAAGCTCGGGCGTGATGGCGTAGACGTGGTCCTGCGCGCCCTGAGGCACGGGCTTGAGGACCGGACGCGTCTCCAGGCCGACCGTCGGGTAGGAAGAGCGAGGCGCAAAGCGGTCGCCCTTGACGAACTCCGAGGGGCTGGGGACGGTGCCGCGGACCTGGTGGAGGCGGTTGGAGCCAGCCTCGATGGACAGGACCGCACCGAGCAGGCCGCGGGTGTACTCGTGGACCGGGTTGGTGAGCAGCTCAGAGGTCTTGGCCTGCTCGACCACCTGGCCGGCGTACATGACGGTGATGCGGTGGGCCAGCTTGGCCACCAGTGCCAAGTCGTGGGAGACGAAGACCATGGCGAAGCCGAGCTTTTCACGCAGGTCGTTGAGCAGGTCCACAACCTGTTTCTGGACGGTGACGTCCAGGGCGGTGGTGGGCTCGTCGGCCATGACCAGGCTGGGGTCGCGGGTGAGCGCCATGGCGATCAGCACACGCTGCCGCTGACCACCGGAGAGCTCGTGCGGGTAGCTCTTGAGGGTGCGGACCGGGTCCAGACCCACGAGTTCGAGCAGATCCTTCGCGGAGCGGGTTCCGCCGCGGCTGGTGAGCTGCTTCATCTGAGCGGAGATCAGCATGGAGGGGTTCAGGGAGGACAGGGCGTCCTGGTAGATCATGCTCATCTCGTGCCCGCGCAGCTGGTTGTGCTGCTCGGGGGTGAGCTTGAGAATGTTCTGGCCCTTGAACAGGATCTCGCCCTGAATGCGTGCGGTTGGGGGCAGCAGGCCCATGACGGCCATCGAGGAGATGGACTTACCGCAGCCGGACTCACCCACCAGGCCCATGGTCTCGCCGGGGCGGACCGAGAAGGAGACGTTGTCAACGATGTTGACCTCTCCGTGCTGGGCGGGGAAGGCGATGGAGAGGTTCTTGACCTCGAGCACCGGGGTGGCGTCTTCGTTCTGGTAAACGAGGCGGTCACCACGGGCCCGCTCGGCCACGCGCAGCTGGGCTAGGCGCTCGGAGAGCGGCACGTCCTCTGCAGCAGCGACGGCGGCAACACCGGTGAGGCCGGAGACGGAGCCCTCAGGGTCCTTGTCCACGGCGCCAGCGGGCAGCTTGGCGTTGGCGGCGACGGCGCCCTCGGCGTCCTGCCAGGCGGCCTGGGTCTCGAGGGCTTCCTCGTCAGCCTGGACGTCAACCTTCTTGCGGATGCGCGGCGAGGCCATGGCGTCGGTCAGACCCTCGGAGAGGATGTTCAGGCAGAGGGTGGTCACCAGGATCATCAGGCCGGGGAAGAAGGTCGGCCACCAGTGCCCGCTCAGCAGCAGGGCCTTGCCCTCAGAGAGCATATTGCCCCAGGTGGGGGTGTTGACGGCCTGGATACCGGTCCCGATGAAGGAAAGCGAGGCCTCGAAGACGATGGCGTCAGCCACTAGGACCGTTGCGTAAACCATGATCGGGGCGATGCAGTTGCGCACCACGTGCTTGGACAGGATCCACGGAACGCGAGCACCCATGACCTTGGAGGCCGCGACGTAGTCCTCACCGAACTGGGACAGGACATTGGCGCGGACCACGCGGGTCAGCTGTGGGGTGTAGACGATGGCGGTGGCAATGATGATCACCGCGACGATTGGCAGCTTGGTGGCGGACATGGCGAGCACCAGCACGGCTGCGAGGGCAATGCCGGGGAAGGACATTACGACGTCGAGCACGCGCATGAGGCTCTCAGCGATCCACTTGCGGCTGGTGGCGGCGATGGAGCCGAGGACTGCGGCAGCAGCCAGGGCCAGGGCGGTGGCGCTCAGGCCGACCACCAGGGAGACGCGTCCGCCGTAGACGGCGCGAGAGAAGTTGTCTCGGCCGGTGGCGTCGGTGCCAAAGAGGTGGCTGAAGGACGGGGCCTCGGCCGGGTCGTTGGTGACGATTTCGCCTACACCTTCGACTTGGGTGACGATCGGGGTACCTGAGCCGGTGCCGGTGGTGGCCGGGTCGTAGGGGGCGATCAGCGGAGCGAAGATGGCCATCAGGGTGATGATGCCCAGGATGATGACGGCGATCTTGGAGCCCAGGGGTAGGGCTTTCCAGCCCTGGAAGCGCAAGCCTGGCGCGGAGGCCTTCTCTAGTGTGCGACGGTGCAGCATCAGATGCTCCTGATTCGCGGGTTGACCATCACGTAGAGCAGGTCGACCGCGATGTTGATGATGATGAACGCGGCGGCCACGGTGATGGACACGCCTTGGACGATGTTGACGTCGTTACGGGTGATGCCATCAAAGATGAGCTGACCCATACCCCGGATGTTGAAGATGATCTCGATGACCACCGCACCACCCATGGCGTAACCGAGGCGCAGGCCCAGGACCGTCAGGGGGGTGATCAGCGCGTTGCGTAGGACGTTGCGTGCCACCACGGTGCGCTTGGGGATACCGCCACCGATCGCTGTACGGACGTAGTCGCGGTCGAGCTCCTCAACCATGGCGGTACGCACCACGCGGGTGAGAGTTCCGGTGTTGGGGACAGCGACGGCGAAGGCCGGCAGTGTCACCTGGCGGATATAGCCCGCGGGGTCATCGCCGAAGCTAACCCACTCGGTGACTACGGATGGGAACAATCCGGCGCCACCGGGAACATCCGCGAACCACTGGATCAGCAGCAGGGCCAGCCAGAAGGACGGGGTCGCTAGGCAGAGAATGGAGATGACGCGAATGACCTGGTCCGGCCACTTGTCGCGGTAGAGGGCCGCGATCACACCGAGGATCAGAGCGAAGATGACCGCCAGGAAAATGCCGATGAAGGTCAGCTGCAGGGTGATCGGGAAGGCCTTAGACACGTGCTCGCTGATGTCCACGCCGGTGAAGGACGTGCCCAGGTCACCTTGGACCATACCGGTCAGGTAGTCCCAGAATCGCTTGAGCAGGGGGTCATTTAAGTGATGGGCGATGCGGTACTGCTCGAGGGCGTCTGCCGACGCGGCTTCACCGAGCGCTAGGCGCGCCGGGTCAGCCGGAGAGAAGGACATGACGACGAAGACGAGCAGTGTCACGCCCAGCACCATGAAAGGCAGCGCAATGATGCGCCGACCAATCAGGCGGAGGAGGTTGGACACTGGGATGCTCCTTTGCTTCTGTGCCCGCGCCACCTGGGAACGGTAGCGAGCGGAGTGGACGGCTGCTTTGCTGTCCAGTTAATTGTCTGACGTCTGACGTCGGATCGCAAGTCCTTTTGGCAGCTAATCGCGTCAGCCGGAAGTTGAGAAAGGCCCGAGAGCCCAAACGAAGATGCCGGGCACCACAGCAGTCCTGCTGCGGCGCCCGGCATCAGCGCTTAAATCAGGCCTTGGAGCCTACGCCCACGAAGGACAGACCCGTCAGCGCGATCGGCTTGAAGCCATCGAGCGTCTGGGAGTTGTAGGCGGTCGGCGTCTTGCGGTGGAAGATCGGGTAGAGCGGGACCTCCTCGGAGAGCAGGTCGAAGATCTCCTGCCACTTGGCGATCTGGGCGTCACCCTCAAGCTTGATGGCCTCCGCCAGCATGTCCTGCACCTTGGTGTGAGACTCGGAGCCCTTCCAGTGCATGCGAGTGTCGGTCCAGGTGTCACCGGCGTACCACCAGCGCATGAGCAGGTCGGCGTCGTTTCCGAAGACCGAGGGGTCACCGGGAGCAATGACGACGTCCCACTTGCCCTGGTTGCTGTCGATGAAGGAGTAGACGTCAGCAGACTTCTTCTCCTCGTAGTTGACGGTCACGCCAAGAGCCGCCAGGTTTTCCTTGATGATCGGGCGGACCTGACCGAACCAGCCGTGGTTGGAGCACAGCAGGTTGATCTCGGTGATGCCAGCCTCGGCGATGAGAGACTTGGCCTTCTCAACGTCCTGGCTGTAAACGACCTTGGCCTCCTTGTAGGCCGGGTGCTTTTCGTGCACGAAGGACTTGGCGGGAAGCGCCAGGGTACCCATGCCGGTCTCGCAGATCTTCTTGTAGTCCAGGGCGTACATGACGGCCTGACGAGCCTTCGGGTTGGAGAAGGTCGAGCTGTTGAACATCGCGAAGAGCAGCGAGAAGCCGGGCTCAGCCGCAACCTTTACCGGGTCCTTAGCCATGGTGGTCAGGTTGGCCACCGGCACGGCGTCGATGGCCTGGACGGTGCCAGAAGTCATCGCGTTGGTGCGGGTGGTGTCATCCGGCAGGACCTGCCAGGTCATGGTCTTGACCTTGGCGGGCTGAGGGCCGTTGTAGTTGTCGTTGCGCTCGAAGACGACCTTCTGAGAGCCTGCGCCATTGTCGGTCATCTTGTAGGGGCCGGTGCCGATGGGCATGAGGTCGAAGGCCTTAGCGTCAGCCTCAACCTTGGCCTTGGGGACGATCTTGACGACGCTGATGCGCTCGGCCACCAGGGAGTAGGGGAACTTAGTCTTGATGGTGAGGGTCTTGTCGTCCTTCTTCTCGACCTTGTCTAGGAAGGCGATGAACTGGGCGTACAGGGACTTGTTGGCCGGGTCCACCACGCGCTCGAAGGAGAAGACAACGTCCTCGATGGTGACGGGGGTGCCGTCAGAGAACTTAGCGTTGTCACGCAGGGTGACCTCGTAGGTGGTGTCGTCAATCTTCTGAGGCTTTTCCTTGCCGAGGGCGGCGTAGCAGTCGCGGGTGGCAGGGTGCAGCTCGGTGAGGCCTTCCATGGTGTGCCAGTTGGCAGCAACCGTGAGCGCGGCAGAGGTGGTCATCGGGTCATAACCGTTGGTGCCGAGCTCGTAGGAGATGCCAGCGGTGATAGAACCGTCGGTGGCCGCTACAGCTCCCCCGTTGGTAGCCTTCTTCTTGGAGTCACCTCCACCACAAGCACCAAGGGTCGCGGCAAGACCGGCAGCAAGACCGATAGTGCCCGAGAGCTTGAAGAAGTCGCGGCGGGTACCCGCGAGATTCGTGATCGCCATTGATTCTCTCCTGAAGTCGGACGTCTTATGTCTGACGTTGGTAGGATGACTGTAGCAGCACATCCAAGCCCGCGTGCAACAAATGTGATGCAGGTTCTGATCGAGTTCAGATGCGAGCCGCAACACACTTTACGCCAACCGTTCACGAAGGAGACGGACAATGACGTCCATCCCAGTCACCACCGAGGCCCTAACTGGCCTGACCACCCTCCCCACCACGCAGTCCTCCACGGCCATGGCCGCCATCAAGGACTACATCATCAAGGAGAACCTGGGCCCAGGCGATCCCCTACCCACAGAGTCACAGCTTTGCACCAAACTCGGCGTATCCCGCTCCTCCGTGCGGGAGGCGGTGCGCACGCTCGTGGCTCTGGACATCGTGGATGTGCGGCATGGACACGGCATGTTCGTGGGGCAGGTTTCTATGCGCCCCATGGTCGAGTCCTTGGTGTTCCGCGGGCGCCTCAACCCCGGAGATGACTTCCAAGCCCTGCGAGATGTGGTCCAGGTGCGCGAATTACTGGACCACGCGCTAGCCCCGGAGGTGGTGGCAGCTTGGAAAGGGCGCGAGGAACCAGTCCTAGACCAGGTGGTCGCAGAGATGACTAGCCTGGCAGCCACTGGAAGCTTGTTCACGGAGCAGGATCGGACCTTCCACTCCATGCTGCTGGCCCCCTTGGAGAACCACCTGTTCCGCAACCTAACTGATGCCTTCTGGTCAGTGCACACTCTGACCGTTCCCCTGCTGGGAGCCTCTACTCCAGAGAACATCAACCGCACGGCGCTAGCCCACGCCCAGATGCTGGCCGCCGCCCGCGCCGGAGACCTGGACGCTTACCGCGCGGCAGTGCACGAGCACTACCTCCCCTTGAAGCAGGTGCTGGCACAGGGCTGATCGACTGGCCCCCCTGGGACCCCGGGTGCCGCTGCCTAGCTCAGGGCTGCGAAGGTGCCTGCGGCGCGCACCCGCTCAAGGTTGAGTTGTGGGTCCTGTGGCTCGAGCAGGCGCTCAAGCCAGGACAGGCGCGCATGCTCCAAGCCCTCCCGAAGCCAGGTGGTGTTGACCTGCTCCATGGCGTGGGTGCCTCCGGGCCAAACGTGTAGTTCACAGTCCCCGCCGTCGCGCCAAAGCGCCGAGGCGAAGGCCACTACCTCATCCCGGAAGGTCTCCGCGCTTGCCACGGTGAGGAAGAGGGGCGGCAGGTCGGCTAAAGCGCCAGGAATATCTGCGGCTCTCCCGGCGACGTCGTAGATTCCGACATCCTCGCCGCCGCGCCTACCGGGTAGGACCTGCTCCCAGGCCCAGTTGTTCCAGTTCGCGGGCCACAGCCCGTCATGTGGGTACTGCCTGGCAGAGCTTGGTGCTGGTACGCCATCGGCTCCGGGTAGGCCAGTGCGGTCGTCCAACATCGGGTAGTCAAGCAGGCATCCCAGCAGCTTTGGCCCGGATTGGTCCCGGCTAGCCAGGGCCAGACTCGCCCCCAGTCCACCTCCCGCGCTCGCTCCCGCCACTATGACGCGGCCCGGGTCCGCACCGAGATCCTCGGCGTGCTGTACCGCCCACCGCAAGGCAAGCAGGCAGTCATCACTGGCCGCAGGCGCCGGGTGTTCTGGGGCCAGCCGGTACTCGGGGCTCACCACCACTCCACCGAAACGCTCGGCCCAAGCTAGAGGTGCAGCCAAGTCGTTGTAGCGACAGCCGAGGATCCGACCGCCGCTGTGCAATGACAGGAACAGAGGCCCGCACCCTTCCAGCTCCGCGGTCAAGTCCTTGGAGGTTGGGTGCCCTACTGTCAGCACCATTTCACTGCCGTCGGGACGCCTGACGGCGTGCTCCTCTAGCTGCGCCTCTGGACACCTGGCCATCAGCCGTTCACGTACCTCTGGCGCGGGGCTACGCAGAGTCGAGAAGGTGGAGCTTGTCAGGGGCAGCAGAGCGCCAACTGCATCCAACTGTTCCAGCACCAGCTGGGTGGCAGGGTCATAGGGAGGACGAGGCAAAGGGGAAGTCACAATCCAAGCCTACGCGCCGCTTATAGCCCCGTCAGGCGCCAACCTGACGGGGCCTAGCGGCAGGCTCAACGGGTATAGCCGAGCCAGGCACCAGTTGTGCTGAAAAGTGATCCCCGGCCACCGATCCAGGTGGTCCCAGTAGCCATGGCGCCACTCGGGTGCAGGTAGTACCAGGCACCCCGATCAATGATCCAACCGGTGGCCATTGCACCGGAAGCTTGCAGGTAATACCAAGTGCCCTGATCGTTGAGCCAGCCGGTGTCCATAACCCCCTTACCGTCCAGGTAGAACCAGTTACCACCCGCATTAATCCATTTACTCCGGACGGCATTGGCACTGTTCTGGAAGAAGTACCAGGAACCAGCGTAAGCTACCCAGCCGTTTTGACGCTCTTTCTTGCCGTCTCTATACGCAGCCACTCCAGAAGCACCGTAGCCACCGCTGCGGATCTTTAATTCATTGCCCAGGTTAGGGGTTTGCATGCCTTTGGGAGTGAAGGTCACTACGTAGGCGGGCCATCCTGCAGCAGCCACCTCAGCAGCTGGGTACCAGCGCGTACCCAGACGGTTTAGCGTATCGATGGCCTGGTCGAACATGTAACTGTATTTGCCGGTCTGGAAGGCATATTTGGGGCGCAGGATCTCCAGGTAACCACGGCTGTTTGACGTATAGGTCCCGTGGTGACCAAGTTTGAGGAAGTCAACTTGCCCGATCAGCGGCGCAATCTTGTCTTCGTCACCGTCAGTGTTCTCAATGTCTGACGACAGGAAGGCGCTCCTCCCGAAGGCGGTCACCTTCGCACCCCAGGCGCTTAGGTTGGCGTCTCCGATGGCCGCGTGGTATTTGTAATCCTCTTCATAGTTGACCAGTTCAATGTGCATAGCACCAAAATCAAAAGACGGCGATGCCGTATGCGGACGCTCCGGCGTCGGCACCACTGGCGCTCCGGGCACTAGGTGCTGAATGAGTGCCGCACCATACTCATTTTCTGCAGCTTTGGCGGCTGCGATCATCTTGTCGTAAACGTACCGGTTGTCCCACAGGCGGTTCGAGTCGGAGATCCAGTTGTCATTGTATTCTGGAGTGTAGATGCGCTTGGGTTTGAAATGTTTGATGATCTTGGCTGCCAGACCGGTGTGGTCCGAGTGGGCGTGGGTGCCAAGATAGAACTCCACGTTGCTGGAGTTCACGCCGAGCTTCCTTAGATAGGGCCAGAGAAGAGTTATCGGCGTGAGTGTGGTGCTTAAGGTCGGGGTGATTGTGGTCTGGTGGGTTAACTCGGTGTGGTGCTTGACGTCCGCGAGTAGATGCGCAGGCCGTGAGAACACGGTCCCCGCGGGCCAGGCTGTGCCCGATCTGCCAGACCCCGATGAAGAAGTCCGGCCGTACCGCCGCCGGCGCCCAGCGGTGGAAGTGCACCGCCTGGCGTGCCTCGAGCACCGCACCCAGACCACAGGCCCCGCCCGTACGGGCCTACGGCCGGGCAGGTGGAGGACTTGCACGACGTTCCTGGCGTGGGCGACCGGCAAGGACAGCCAGGCCGACCTGGCCCACGGCAACGACAGGGCGTTTTGCCGCCGGATCGCCTGGTGCTGGGCCGTTGAGGTCCCCAAGGCGCCAGCCACCGGCGAGGTGCACTCCCAGGTGTTCATCGACGGGGTGTGGCTGGCCCACAAGTGGGTGCTCCTGGTTGCCCGCAGTCAGACAGGAGTGATCGGCTGGCAGTGGGCCGCCAGCGAGAGCGCCGCCGCCTACACGGCCCTGCTGGCCCCCATCGCCCCACCCGACCTGGTAACCACCGACGGCGCCTCAGGGGCCCTCAAGGCCATCAGAGCCACCTGGCCCGACACCCCCGTCCAGCGCTGCCTGATCCACATACGCCAAGACACCGTGCGCGACCTGACCCTGCACCCGCAGACCACCCCCGGCAAGGCCCTGCTCGGCCTGTCCCGCAAGCTGCTCAAGGTCTCCACCCCCGAACAAGCAGCCCAGTGGCTGGTGAAGCGCCCCAGGTTTTGTTCCGCTTCTTTTAGTGGGTGGTCACCGGTGTTGGTGTCCGGCGTTGATTGTAGGTGTGGATGACCTCTTCGGGCGTCTGGTAGCCCAGTGCCTGATGGAGGCGAGCGGTGTTCCACCAGTGCACCCACGACAAGGTCGCAAATTCCACCTCGGCCAGGGATTCCCACTGCCCGGTGTAGATGAGCTCGGTCTTGTACAAGCCGTTGACGGTCTCGGCGAGCGCATTGTCGTAGGAATCCCCCACGGTCCCCGTCGACGCCTTGATCCCCAGGCCCGTGAGCGTGTCGTTGTAGACAATCGAGACGTACTGGGAGCCGTGGTCACTGTGATGCACGAGCCCTTCCAGGTTGCCCCGAGCCTGCGCGATCGCTTGATCGAGAGCTTCGAGCGGTAACGCTTCGGTCTTCATGGACGAGCGTGTCGACCAGCCGACGATCTTGCGGGAGAACACGTCGGTGACGAAGGCCGTGTACACGAACCCGACCTTCGTTCGAACGTAGGTCATGTCGGCGACCCACAGTTGGTTGGGCCGATCAGCCGTGAACTGGCGTTCGACCAGATCTGGGCGCGTGTCTGCCTGCCTGCCCTTGCGGGTGGTGATGGGGGTCCGGCCTCTGCGAACACCACAAATCCCCGCCGTCCGCATGAGCCGGGCGACCTGCTCGCGTCCGACACTCCAACCGGAGCGTTTGAGGGCATGCCACATCTTGCGCACCTCATACACCCTGTAGTTCGCCTCGAAAATCGTGGCGATCTCCCCGATGAGGACGGCATCATTGAGCGAGCGTACCGACGGGGGCCGAGTTTTCGCCGCCCGGTAGCCCCGCGAGGACACGAACCCGCCGGCGCGTTCACGGTTCAACGTCTGACAGATGAACTCGACAGAAAAACGATCACGATAAGCGTCGATGAAGGCGATCATTTCCGACGTTGGGGGTCGAGTTCCGATGCGAAAAAAGCCGACGCCAACTTCAAGATCTCATTCGTGCGCCGCAGCTGCGCGTTCTCCTTGCGCAGCCGGCGAATCTCTTCACTCTCCGACGTTGACACTCCCGGGCGCGTTCCAGAATCCACTCGGGATTGGACCACCCAGCGCCGAAGAGATTCCCTCGATGTCCCCAGCTTCATCGCGGTATCAGCGATCACGCTCGTCTCAGACGCTCCAGGATCATCCCGAAGACGATCCTCCACAAGGCGCACAGCCCGATCCTGAAACTCTCTCGGATAGTTCCTTGGCATGCGAAATCCTCTCACAACAACCGCGGAACAAAACCTGGGGCGCTTCACTGGTGACCCTCAACGACTACGCCACCCCCAGTACAAGGACTGGCTGGCCGAGCGCACCACCGCCGCCCAGGACCCCCAAACCGCCGCCCGCACCCCCCGCACGTGGTGGTTACACCCACCCCCGGGCACGCCGCGCCTACCGACGCCTGGAACACCTGGCCCGCCAGGGCCAGCTGTTCGCCTACCTCACCGACCCCTCCGGCCGGCCCCGCCCCGCTGGAACGCACCACCAACCCCGTGGAGTCCGTCAACGCCCAGGTCCGCGACCAGCTACGCCACCACCACCGACCACCAGGCCGCCATCGCCGAGTGGACCCTGCACACCTACACCCAAGCCCCCGCCACACCAGCCGCCCTCCTAGCCCACTGGACCGCACAGGACCGCCCCCAACGCACCCGCACACCCAAGCCCACAACCAGCCACCCCAACACCCACCCCGCCGGACCAGGCACCACCCCCACACCCGAAGAAAGCCTATGGGCACGCAAAGGCTGGGCAGGACGAACCAGCTAGCACCACACGACACGCCGACCTAAAACACCACGTTCACGCCAATAACCCGAGTTCGCCACCCAAGGCAAGGTCGAATAGGTCCAGGTGGGCAACCCCGGATACCTTTAGCGACTGTCGCCGCCGGACATCATCAGGCGGGACACCTATTGGGTTTGGGATTACTGAGCCTCTTCTGCGGAACTCGCGTCGTCATGGTCTTCATGCGAGGTCAACAGCCCGTTCTCATCGGGGGCCATCACACGACTTATCCACATGGTGTTTCGCTGTTCTTCCGGCAAAGACTGGCGCGCGTTCCAGGCGCCGTAGGCGAAGTCTCTGCGTCCCAGCCGGATCGCCGACTCTACCACGAACTGGCGACAACGGCGGAAGACGTCGTCGGAAAGGTCGGGACCGGGACGCCAACGGAAATGTGCTTGCCCACCTAACGCTATCATGACCCTCGGCGTATATGCCAAGAAGAACGTGTACTCTTGGACGTCTATCCCCAGAACGAGAATTCTCACCCAACTATCCAAGTTCTCCAACCACTCGAATGCCTTCTCTCCGACCTTCCCGCCATTATCTCGGATATCGAAAACTGAAGGAAGAAAGCTCGGCTTGGTCGTGATGGGGGGCCGTCCCGGGTAGTAGCTCTTGCTTTGCTGATACCCCTGCACCAGCGTCTCGAAGCCGAGGCGCAGGTACTGAAAAGCAAGCATGCGATCTTCGACTGCGCCAGAGCTGCAGTCATCTGCTCGGTGTATGTACTCGCGCACATTGGGATCACGCACAAAGCCGAGCAGCGACACTTCGGCGAACGGGGTGCTGAGCCCTTGCTCGGCTGCGTCAGCGAGGAAGTTGAGCCCGTTCGCGATGTGTCTGTCGATCGTCTGCTTGTTGCTTTGATTACCGTGGTGTTTGAAACCAACACGGGAGTTGTTCAAAGCAATCATGGCACTGCGATGGCCGGACAGGTCACCGCCCTGAGTTTTCATACGATCGCTGACGGTGTCAAACAGCTTCGCGAAGTCCTTGCTCGGAGTGGCCACTTGATGGGCCTCCGCAATAAGGCTCAGCATAGACTCGACTGCATCGTGGATGGTCGAGATGCTTACCGCATTGAGCGGCTCCGGCTCCTTCGCTTGGTTCTCTGCAAGATCAGACTGGTATCTAATGATGCTCAGCCACTCGACGTGTTCCCTCTTCAATTCCATGTGTACCCTCTCCCTTACGACCATACTACTAAACAACGGGAGTGCGAAGACCGCAGAGAAAACCCTCTGGAGGCGAAAAAACAGGGGCGGTGCTGATTCTCGGTCGAGTTTAACACTGTCCCCAGGGTGCACGCGTTAAATTCCTTGAGTGATAGCGAAATACTCCCGGTTTTTCCGCAGCCGAACACCATAGAGGACCGAACGCTGCACCCATCCGCGAGCGCACATAGGCCGCTATGGACTGTGTTTAGCCCGGGGCGATTTACCAAAAGGCAAACTGACCCACGCCCATATTCCCAACTTATCCCCCGCCAAGGAACAAAGAGGACATTTACGCAGGTCAGGGGCGTTCTGTGGAGCCCAGGGGGCGCGTGTCGAACTCATTCCTGCTCGCGACCGCGTGTTGCTCGTTCAGGGAAGGCTCTCGTGTCCACCATCCAATCGATCGACATCAAGAATCATCACTTCTCGGATTGCGTGCAACGCCGTGAAGGACGCGCCCAGGACCGCCCGCTCAAAGTGCGCCCCGAAGCGGCTATCACGGACCGAGAGCCGTGATGGGGACGACACAGACGCCGTCGGGACGCCGGTAGCTGAAGCGGCCTCCTGTCACCACTATGAGCGCAGCCGCCTCGCCATGTCTCTCGCGATCGATCTTGCCGGCCATCCGCAGTAGTGAAGCCGCAGCAGCATCTGCCGCAGACTCTCCCAGCTTTACCTCGATCCCGGCCCATCTTCCGTCCGGGAGCTCGAGCACCGCATCGACTTCGTGCCCTGTCTGGGAATCGCGCCAGGAGGCCAGCGCTGCACCTAAGGACTGGCCGTAGACTCGCAGGTCGCGCATGACCAGAGACTCGAAATGCAAGCCCGCAGCATTGAGGTCCTGACGCAGCTGCCGAGTCCCGACCCCCAAGGCCGCCGTCCCCAGCGAGGGGTCGACAAAGTGGTGGACGGCGGATGCGCGCAGCCGAGTCCGAGAACGCATATGAGGACGCCAGGCCGGAACGGGCTCGATGAGCATGAGGCGCTCTAACGCATCCATGTAGTTCGCGAGGGTTTCCGACGCGATCGGCCCCCTGGCCCCGCCGACGTCCTTCGCGAGTGACGTCAGATTCAGCGGAGTCGCTGCAGACCGTCCAAGGGCGGCCAGCAGTCGTGTGATGTTGCCGGGGTTTCGCCGGGGGCCCAGTCCCGGAACATCCACCTCGGCGAGCGTTCGCAGATAGTCGCTCAGCCACAATGACGCCTCTCGCTCGCCGACATCGAGCAGGTCCGGCCACCCGCCGACCACGATCCGCTCCAACAGTCCATCGATGCTCAGGCCAGAACTCGCGCCGATGGGATCAGCCCCGTCCAGGAGACGTTGCAAGCTGACCTCACCCGTGGAATGCCCGGTCTCGAACAAGGTCATCGGCCGCATGCGCAAGCGCGCAATCCGTCCCGCACCCGAGTGGACCCGCGCATCATCGCGCGGACGAGAGGAGCCGGTGAGGACGTAGAGACCTCTCCCGTCATGGTCGTCGACAGCGCGACGCACAAGATTCCACAGACGCGGGGTCTCCTGCCACTCATCGAAGACGATCGGGGCCGGGGAGGAGAACAGCTGCTCGGGCGCCACCTCGAGGGCTGCGCGAGCCGCCTCATCGACATCCATCCTGAACACCGAGGCTGCGACCTCAACAGCAGTGCGCGTCTTCCCGACCGCCTTGGGACCGTCGATGAGCACAGCCCCAATCGCCGCCATCCGCCGGTTCAGCTCGCCGTCCACCACTCGAGGTCGATAATCAGTCATACATGAAGTCTACAGTTCGTCATTCTTCAAATCGAAGTTTCGTCATTCCAGCCAGAGGCAGATACCGCACCCCACACTCAACCAGGCTGCCAGTCCTACACGACCAGCAACTCGAGCAGGTCTTCCAAACCGCCCTCGCCAAACTCATCCAGCGGCGGGACCTGATCGACTGGGACCTGCTCCACACCACCCTCTGCAACACCACCGAGCTGGAGGCTCAGGCGGTGCAGGAGCGCGCCGCGATCGACGTGATCGCCCGGATGATGGAAGACGCGATCGCCGACAACACCACCCGGGTCCAGGACCAGCACGCCTACCAGCAGCACTTCGCCCAGCTCGAAACCCAACACCAGCAAGCCGTCGACCAGCTCGCAGGCACCGGGATGGAGATCACCCACCGCCAACGACTCCACGCCGACCTGACCAACTACCGCAGCGCCCTCACGAGGCTGGAGTCGGCTGGCGAGTTCAACCCCGCCACCTACCACGTCCTCTGCCAAAACATCGAAATCACCCCCGACGGACAGACCACCGTCGTGTTCAAAGACGGGACGAGGATCAGCGTCGAGGACTGACACACACAACGGAAAATGTCGTGCAAATCCTCGGGGAGTGTCCTCCGCCCCCCGTACACGCCAAGTCCGCCCCTGAATCTCAATTCATCAGGGGCGGGCTGGCATCGTCAAAGATGCTCCTCGAAGGTGTCGCTAGCTAGGCCAGCGGCATGTATGCCTCGGTCACCAGCTCGTCAGCGGACACCTCCTCAGGCGTGTTCAGGTACAGGTTGAAGGCACGCGAAGCGAGCGTCCCATCGCGCAACAGACGTAGCCCCCAAGCTGCCAGCCACTCACTCATGCAGTCATAGGCCTGCGAAATCCGCTCATATGGCCCAACAACACGCGCAACCAAGCACTCACGCTCAGGCAACTCGTGGATCACCAACGGAGCCACCGCGGTCGTCCCCGGGGCGACAGGAATGAAGATCTCCTCATCGACGTCATGCTCTGTGAACTCGTCATGATGCTCAATGACGCCATAGGGGCCAATCGGCGTGATCTGCTGGCGAGTCACCTCGGGCATCATGCGCTGCCAGAGCAGGTGCTCGTCGGCATAGGCGGGGATGATGTCGCGCAGGGCGACGATGGTCATGGCGGGGACGACGCGGCGGTCGATGGAAATGGACATGCTGGATTCTCCTTGAATAAGTCGGGTGATGAGCGCCAGCCGAGACTGGGCCGCGCGCGATTCATCGACCAGCGAGTCGCGCTGGAGCTCCAACGCAGCAAGCCAAGCCGGAGTACCACGGGCAGCGAGCAGAGCCGAGATTGCAGAGACGCCAAACCCAACATCGCGAAGGTTGCGAATATCAGCCGCATCTCGCAACTGGTGCGGGGCGTAGCGGCGATACCCAGTCCATGGATCGACATCGGCGGGCACTAGGACGCCGTGCGCGTCGTAGTGACGAAGCATGCGTACCGACAGTCGGGTCAGTGAGCTGAACTCCCCGATCGACATCAGGTTGGTGGTCTCGGTCATGCATCCAGCATGACCTCTCACACGATGTCAGAGTCAAGAACTCGGCGACACAGCAGCTCTCGCGCGCATCGAAACGCTATGACTAGGTGTTTTGCCCCGAAATCGCGAACTCTCACTCGCAGGGCCCAAAATGGCACAAGAACACAACAACGTGCCTGCTGGCGCGTGAGTATATCAACGCCAGCAGGCACTTAGTGGACTCAAAGGGGAAGCAATCGAACTTGACGGCTTCCCCTTCAGCAAAAGGGTCTTCCGTCTCCCCGTTCAGCACCTCCATAGGAACCTCGCGATTGTCCTCCGAGTACCAAGACGTCACCACGAGCCTGTCTTCATGCAGGTAGATTTTGTCGACAAAGTATTCCAGAACGGAATCCCTCACTTCTGGATTGTCGAAGTCTGCATGAAGGAACCTAGCGAAGTACGCTTTTATCGAGTGCTCGTCCTCGAAGAGCGACTGCCTGACCGTCTCAGCCTCTATGGCGTCGTTCAGGGCATCCTTGCGCTCCTGAAGCTCTGCCATGCGCCTCTGCGTGGCCTCGTTGAATATTCCCGCCTCTATCGCCTTGACGAAGTTGGCAAGCCCTTTCTCAACGTCCCTGCGCTGCTGCTCAAGACTGGAGAGATACTCGGTGCTCTTGTAATTATCCTCATAATACTTTGCCGCGTCAACGGCGATGGATGCGAGATTCTCGCTGTCGTCCAGCAGCCCTTTGAGAACGCCCGTGACGGCGTCCTCTATCCACTCCTTGCGCACGGGTCTCTTCGTGCACCTCTTCGCCCTCTGCTCCTTGCAGTAGTAGTAATAGTGCTTGGCTCCCGTCTTGCTCGTGCCAGAGACTCCCTGCATGGAGCCTCCGCACTCGCCGCAATAGAGCTTGCCCGTAAGCCAGTAGCGCGGCGCATCCTGCGCCTGTGCGCTCGCCTTTCTCCTTGAGCCGTTGCGCTTGTTCTCGGCAAGCCTCCTCTGCGCCCTGTCGAACAGCTCCTCGTCTACAATCTGGGGCATGCCGCCCTCGACGGTGACGCCGCCGTGGCGATACTCGCCGATATATGCCCTGTTCTTGAGCAGCTTGTTCATGGTCTTGACGCCAAAGAGCGCACCGCGCATCGTCCGAAGCCCTTTAGCGTTGAAATCGTCGCAAATGGACTGCATCGCCTCTCCGTCGGCATAGCGCGTGAACATGTCCAGCACGAAAGGGGCAACAGAGTCATCCACCACGTAGTGCTTCTCATCGTCCACGCCGTATCCCCACACCTTGTGTCCGTTGTAGAGGGCGTGCTCCGCGTTGTAGGTCATGCCGCGCCTGATGTTCTGCGACAGCTGCCTTGAGTAGAACTCTGCCATGCCCTCCATCATCGTCTCCATGAGGACCGACTCCGGCGAGTCGTCGGGTGTAGGCTCCGCGATGAGGCAGACGCGGCAGCCAGCGTCTCGAATCCTGCGCTTGGCGTCCGCTAGCTCGTAGCGGTCACGCCCCAGCCTGTCCGTCTTCCACAGGATGAGGACGGCTGGCCTTATCGTGCCCACCTCGGAGAGCATGAGCTGGTACTGAGGACGGTCGCTCGTCGTTCCTGACATGGCGGCATCCTCGTACTCCTTGACTATGTGGTATCCGTGCGCCTCGGCGAACGCCTGCGCCTGCTCCCTCTGCTGGTCGATGGAGGCCTCGTTCTGGCTGTGCGACGAGAATCGGTAGTAGGCTATGGCGAGGTTGTTGTCGTTCGGCTTAAACTTCTTCTGCCTTGTCATCCCTCCACACCGTAGCCTATTACTCCCGTCTCGACTTCGGTAATCACGTCATCGGGTATGTCATCAACGGCGATTCGACAAACCTCATTAAGACGAGGATTATAGATGCCCAGATACTTGATACCTTGGAATTCTGGATGAATTGAATGAAGCCCCATGCGCCAGTACATGAGCAGCTGAAGCGTATGCTCCTTCTTCATGGGCATCTTTGACACCTTGAAATCCCAGAGAGTATCCGAAGTCGTGAAATCACCGTCTCCCGTACTTACGGTATCCGTATATCCACCCTCGAATGTAAATCCATCGAGTATTTTGGGACCATAGACCTCAAGGAAATGGAGCGAGCGTTCGACCATCGTTCTTACGTTCTGAATTGTCGACTTATCAGGATTGATTTCATCAACTGGTTTATAGCCCATGATTCCGGCACGGAAACAGACGTCGAATCCTGACAACTTCAAAGCATTCGTGAGGGAAGCATCGTCAAGGCCCTTAATGCCCGCCATCATCTTCAAAGCCTTAGTGCCTTCTCCTACGAGTTGCGCTCCCATCATCGAAATCTTGAAAGCATCTTCTGCAGACGCTCCCGACATGAAGCGAGTCATATAATCAACCGCCAAGCCCATTAGGCTTGCATGGACATTCTCCTCTGGATTCAATGCCTCTGCGCCATCGCCTAAAGACTCGGGTTTGAACTCCTTTGGCTTGATATAACCGCCCCTTGGCTGTTTTACTTGCTTAATACGTTGTGTTACAGAACATCCCATAATTAGTCCTCCTGATTTTTGTTATCTGTTCTAACGCCTGTATGATTGTCCACATACTCCTTCGCCGCAAGGCGCAGGAACGCAGACAGAGAGAGGCCGTACTTCTCGGCACAGCCCCTGAGTTCATCACGCTCACTGTCCGTGAGCGATATGGACACGGACACGCGCTTCTCTTTCTTGTTGCCATCTTCCATCGGAACCGCCAGACATAAATCGCTCATATACATAAGTTTATTGTGCCATGGAATGACTCTGTATGCAATAAATCTTATGTAAGTCTTAGTAATACTGGCTCTCGTCATCGTACTTGTGCTCATCGGCCTCTAACAGGTCGCCAAACCGCAGAGAGATATCGCGTGCACGGTTCTTGACGCTATCCCGCTTCTTCTGGAGCGCCTGCCATGTCTTCTCGCAGTTTGCATAGAATTTCGGGTACCTCTCCTTGACCTTGTCGATGACGAATTCGGCAAAGCCTGAGGGTGCAGAATCGACCTCCTGTGCGTCTTTCATCAACTCATCGACCTGTTTTGCCCTGTCGGCAATCAGACGCGCCCTGCGGTCGTTCTCGGCCTTCTGACGGGCAATCTCGTCCTCTCGTGCTATCAGGTCATCGGCCCACCTTTTGGCATTCGCGATGATTTGACCGTCGTCGTATATATTAGGAGTCCCCATGGCGTTCCTGAGTGCGTATGTCACCTCGAACACATCATGCTTCTTCCTGTCGGCGTCCTCGATGTCCTTCTTGGCTTTTTTCCTTTTCGGCTCAAGCTCTGCCAGTTCATTCTCTGCGTCCGCGACTCGCTCCTGCACGTCCTCAAGGTCGCCTATCATCTCGTTAACCTCAGCGTTAAGCCGCTCCTTCTCGCGCTCCATATAATCCTGAAGTCCTTCAAGATGGTCGTACTTGTCTTCCACTTCCTCGTGCAGCCTTTCGTTCTCACTCTCAAGAGCGTGCCTCAGCGCATTCGCTTTCTCAGCTTCCTTCATGGCTGCATACTCGTTCGCCGACAGACCGTGACGCTTCGTCTGCTTATTCTGGATGTGCTCCTCCTTGTATGCCCTCTTCTCGTCGTCGGTCATGTCTTTGACCGCCTCGGGGTCATACGCCTTCAGCTCGTCAACAGGCCAGCCCTTCTCCTGCATCTTCTTCGGATAGTCGCGGTTGAGCTTGGCGAACGTCTTCAGGTTCACGACGCGTGAGCCTGCCAGCTTTCCGTCCTTGTCGTATGCCATCGAGATGATGTGCTCGTGAGGCGCTCCCTCGTCGTGGTGGCGTTCCCTCATGCGCACGTCCTTATCCTTCACGACGCCAAGCTCGCACAACACGTCGTATGAGTCAGAGAAGAACCTCTCCTGCTCCTCTGGAGTCTGAGAATTTATCCACTCGCCGTCGGGCTTGACGATAAGCGCTATCGCCACGGCCGCATCTGACCTCAGGCCTCGCCCGAGGTACGACGTCTTCTTGTACTCCGTCTCGTAATCTGCGACCTCTTCCTCTATCGCCTGCGTAGCATCCCAGCCCTTCGAGTAGGGTCCGAGATGGAGGTTGAGGTCGCTTCTCGTCGGGTCGAGATTCTTCGTCTTCGACGCTCTCTCCTCTCCCGCCTCCATGGCTATCGCCCTGAGGCTACCAGCGTGCTTTCCGCTCGCGGCACCTCTCTTCAATTTCAACATCGGCATGCCGACCTTGATTCCCATTTTCGACACCTCCTTCGTCGTTTGTCTCTCATGATTTTTCGGCAGGGGCATTCCCTTCGTGGTAGCCCCGCCGTGTAGGACTTACTCGCACTCATACCGAGACATTGTCGTAGTCAAGTGCGAGTATCTGCCCTCCGACTTATCTAGCGATAAGTCTCCTGGCCAAGAGGGCGCTGCGCCCCTCTTAACTCCCCGCTGGACTCGTATGTTGTCTCGCCACCTTCCGTGCCTGAGAACGCATACCCGTCAGTGTCGGTCGCACCCGAAACTTCAGGACAAGCGACAGGCGCATCCTTCCAGTTTTCGAGGTACTCCCGAAGCATCGAGGCATCGTCCGGCACGTCGGGGAACATGTCCCTGAGTGCCTTCCCGAGCCTCTCATCGGCTCTTCGCTGCGCCATGGTCTTTGCCTTGCGCACCTCGTTCGCTTTTTCTTGGAGCTTCTTCAGCTCCGCATCGAAATCTCTCATATCGCCACCTCATCTTTCCAATCAATCGTCATTTCGATTCACAATCCCAAGCGACGCCCTCACGGCCTCGTAGCCGCTCCCGAGGTCGGCAGGTGTCGTGCTGTGGGCACGGCAGTACTCGAAGACCTTCGTGCGGTAGAATCCGCGCTGTCTTCCGCCAAACCCTATGTATCCGCTTGTGTCGTCAAAGCGTTGCGCCTTCTTATAGACCCTCAGGTCAGGGCACCACTTCTCACAATTCGTCTTGAGCACGTCGCCGCTCGCAGTCTTGTCCCGCATCCACTCGCCGTCAGCGCAAGCAAGCTCCGCTATGCGAGCAATGAACGCCTTACGGCTCATCTGCATCCGCATTCCCTTGTGCTCCGATTCCAACCATGAGTCGTAGCACATGGACAGATAATCGTTAGGCACGAAATCCGATGGAATGGCATCCTTGATGTCCTCCCAGAACTCAGCAACCGTATCGTTGCCCAGCACCCACTCTCGCTTGAGCTGGACGGCCTCCTCAGGCTCTGGAAGCTCGTAATACTTGTCCCACTTCACGAGCGATTGATAGGCCATGTACTCGCAGAACTCGCGAGACACCACCCACTCGGAGCGGATTGTCTTGTCGTCTGCCTTGCCAATGAACTGACCCGTGAACGGAACGTAGATGTTCCTGTCCAGCCACGCGTCGCCCTTGTCCCTCGTCTTGGGGATATCGTTAGCCGCACAGACAATGAGTGCGTGCGGCGTGTAGTCGAACACGCCCTTGTTCTTTCGCTCTACGCCTATGGCGTCGTGCGAGATGATGGACTTCAGACGTGAGTTGTCCTTCAGATACGCACCTGTATCGGAATCCTCGCACGTGATGAGCGAGACACCGACGATGTTGGACACGCCGAAGCGTCCACCATCGCCACCGCCTGCAAGCAGGGCTAGGCTCGATGTCATGCAGCCGTCGTAGCCAACCAGTGCCTTCAGGTGGTCAAGGAACGTGGACTTGCCGTTGTGCCCTGTCTTGTTGTAGACGGTCACCATGACACGCCAGTTGTGGTAACTGCGAAGTGCAGCCCCTGCCACCTTGACCAGAAGGTCACGTCCGCCCTCATACGGCACGTAGGAGTCCAGCAGCTGCCAGAAGTCAATCACGGTGCCGTCTGGCATCGTATGCGTGGGCACAGGCGGTTCTGTGGCAGGAATGGCAGTATCACTCTTCCTAAGAGCCACAAACTCAGGGTCAAAATCAAGCAGGAGACCATTTCTGTAGTCCCAGATGCCGTTTGCCATGAAGACAAGGTCTGGGTCATCGCACTCGCAAACGCGGTTCTCGCGACGTGACGCCATGTCATGCAGCTTCTGGACGAAGTTCTTCTTCCAGTTGCCGTTCACAGCGCCTGCTATCTCGTGGCACCATGCGTCTATCTGCCCATCGCCAATCTCATGGTAGATGCCCTCTGACCAGCCGTACATGGCGAACACGCCCTCTGACGTCTCCTTCTCGATAGTCTCCCTCGTGCACACCATGCGGATGCGCTCGCACGCGAACACGAGCTCTGCCGCCTGCACAGGGTCGATGCTCTTGACGAGTGCCCAGTTGCGGATGCTGCGTCCGTATCTCTTGCCCGGTTCGGGGTTGTCCGGCGCCTCGTTCATGCGAACCCACTTGATGAGGTCGTTTGTGGTCTTGACCACGTCCTCGGAAAGCTCCGACAGGCTCTTTCCTGCGCGTGCACGCAGGGCACAGGTCACTGCGTCGTGCAGTGCCTTGTGATAGTTCTCGCCACCATAGAGATAGGCGGGATTGTAGACATCTCCTTGATTGCCAGACGGACAGCCACGACCCATCCTCCAGTCCGCATCCGTAGACGCATCTGGCGCTTGATATACGGGCGAAATCGTGTTATTATTCACATATATGGATGAGGCAGTTCCCTTTGCTGGCATGGCGCGGGAGCTGTCTTTTTTTATGCAGCTCATGAAATATCACCTCCTCGACTCTTCGGCATTACAGCCTTGTAATGCTCGTCAATCCACGTGCTCAGGTCTTCTGCCTTGTAGAAGACCGCACGGTGGAATTTGTAGAACACAGGCCCCTTATGCTGTGCTCTCCACGTGCGAAGCGTGGCAGGGGCTACGCCCAGCCTGTCAGCCGCCTCATACGTGTTCAGAAAATCCTTCTTGCTATTCTTCGCTTCCATGTCTCATACCTCCTGATTCAACTTCTCGAACAAACAAAAAGCTCCTGCCAAAACCAGAAGCGGACACAACAAAAAAGTCATGTCTATCTCTGGTTTTGGCAGGAGCTTCGTTCGTCGTTATTTCACCTGCGACGCTCGGCGGTATTCCACCTTGCGCTCGACTCTTATTCCCGGCAGTAACCCCGCATCAAAGACGGGACGGGTGCTGAGCCTTTGTTTATCTATTTCAATAATACTCTGTAAACAAACAGAACGCAAGACAAATATTCGCATTCCAGCAGGTCAGAGACTTATTCCACTCATATATGAACGGAAACAAGCAAAAAATATTTTTCACGACTTCTGGCGGGATAGCCAGAAGAGCACAACAGCGACAGCTGGGGGCTGACCAGATGTGTGACCAGATTAAAATATCGTTCTGGTCAGCTTTATTGAGAGCTATACGCTCGTTTATAAGGGGAATTTTTCAATTCTGACCAGATGACCACATGACCAGATAAAAACCGACTTTTTTTATTACGTATATATACCTTCTTCAAATTTTTATAAAAAAGTAGAGAATAATGTGGTCATCTGGTCAGACGTGTTTTTTATCCTCATAAATCACCCGAAACGGCTGACCAGAACCTGACCAGAACGTCTTTCTTTGCTGGTCAAGTGGTCAGCTAATACGTTTGTTTATAAGGATTCGCGTGTTTTTGTCACGTTTCGCGCGTCGTATGACAGTGTGCATTTCGGACGCTGACGCGTCCTCAATGCAAGATAGGACGACCTTACGGCCGCCGGATTCAAATAAACGACAGATTGAGACGGGGCACGTGAAAAGAACATGCAGACCTAACCATGCCGCCCTTCCTCTGTGCCCTGTCTATTTTCTGGAGGACAACGGAGGCGCGAAGCGCCGTAGTTGTCCGACCAAACTAGAATGTCGCGGACGGCGCCAGCCGTCCCGACCCACATCGCCAGGTCAATCCTGCGGCTCAAATAGCCGTTTTAAGGCGCAAAAAGACCTTGGACGAGGATTTCCCCATCCAAGGTCTTAAAGTCGCTCTACGGGCTTCCTAGAGCGTCTTTCGCAGTCAATAATCGTCCGCGAATCTATATACAAGCGCCAACTCATTCCTCACGAAATAGAGTTCAACGCTTCCTCTTTTGGTGGAGATGGGGGGAATCGAACCCCCGTCCGACGGTGATGCAACAGGACTTCTCCGGGTGCAGTTCGCTAATAGTTTTCTCAGCCCCGGCGTCTCACGCGAACAAGGACGCCGACGGACTCAGTCACCTAAATGTTCCAAGGTCCCCGGTGACGCAGGACCTCAGCAGTGGCTCCCTAGATGACGCCAGGACCCGGGGCGGAAGCAATCCCCGGGCTGACGGACTTCGGAGCTCGCTCAGGCGGCGAGGGCGAAGTCGGTGCGAGTGTTATCGGCACCTATTGGTTTGCACAGAGCGTTGACGAGATGACTGTGCATCCTCGACCCGCTTCTCCTGAACCCATGACCGTCGTCGAAACCGATCATCCCCTGTGTAGTTATCACCGGCGCCACAACGCCGACCAGAAGTTTAGCAGCCACACCGCCCCACCAGCAGCGGGCTGTCTCACAGCTCAGCCCTGGCGCCGGTTCACCGCCGCCATCGCACGCTGAGCCTCACGGTTATCCTGAGCCTCCCGCAGAGCCTGCCGCTTGTCCCAATCCTGCTTGCCTCGAGCCAACGCGATCTCCAACTTGGCGCGCCCACCCAAGAAGTAGAGCTCCAGCGGCACCACGGTGTAGCCCTTGGCTTGAACCCGGGTGGCCAACTTGGTCAGCTCTGTACGGTGCAGCAGCAGCTTGCGTTTGCGCCGGGGAGTGTGGTTATTCCAGGTGCCTTGCAGATACTCGGGAATATGGGCTCCCTGCAGCCAGGCCTCACCGTAGCGATCAAACTCGATCCAGGCTTCCGTCAAGGAGGCCCGGCCCATGCGCAATGCCTTCACCTCAGTGCCGGTGAGCACCAGACCAGCTTCAAAGCGGTCTTCAATGAAGTAGTCGTGGCTGGCCTTCTTGTTGCGGGCAATCGTCTTGTGAGCGTCAGAGGCGGCCTTAGCCTTCTCCCCCGCCGTCGGCTTCTTGGACGGCATCGGTTTCTTGGCAGCCATGATTCTCCCCTCTCAGACGGTTGCTGGCGTGAGCGTCGAGCGGCGCCGACCGCATCGGTGACGAGGTCGGCGCCAGCTCAAGCGCGGTGTCTCAGCCTACGCGGTCCAGGGCAGCTTGCCTATTGCCCTGACTGCGCGCCTCAGAAGCCAGGCAGACTCATCGGGTCCACAAAGGATCCGTTGATACGAACCGAGAAGTGCACGTGTGGTCCGGTGACTCCCCCGGTCGAGCCGGTAAGACCAATCTGCGCCCCTTGGGAAACCTGTTGCCCAGCTGACACTGAGAAGGCAGACAGGTGGCAGTACTTGAGGATCACGGAGTTGCCATCCACGACCCCATTGATGAACACAGCGTTGCCGCAAGAGTCATCCCAGCTGGTAGTCACCGAGCCAGAAATAGCGGCGTACTGGGGCACACCGGTTCCTGCTGCCAGGTCCACGCCGTCGTGCAGGCGGTAGTAACCCAGGATCGGGTGCAGGCGCATACCAAAAGGCGAGGTTACGATCAGGGGCCCGGAGATCGGGTGCGCGATAGACCCTCCACCCAGGTTATTGGCCGCGTTGCCGCCGCCTCCGCCTGAACCTCCGCCGGAGCTGCCGCCACCCTGCTGCTGAATTGCCTTGCGGTTTTCCTCTTCCAGGCGGGCGATGGTGGCGTTGGCGTTAGCCTCGTCCTGCTTGGCTTTGGTCTGCTGAGACTCGAGGGTCTTCTTCTGCTCTTCGAAGGTGTTGACGGCGCTCTGCTTGGTGGCCTTGAGGGTGGCTACCTCATCGCGTTTGGTCTTGGCAGTGTCTTTGGCCTCCGAGGCTGCCTTCTTGGCAGCGTCAGCTTCCGTCTTAAGTGTGGTCACGCGCGTGGCGACGGCGTCCTGCCGGGCCTTGCGGTTAGCGGTCTTGGAGCGCTCGTTCTCCGCCTGCGTGAGGACATCCTGTTCAACGCCGGCAGCAATCTCAATCGAGGCTGCCCGCGTGGTCAGGTCGCCAACGGATTCTGAGGAGAGCACAAAGCTCCAGGAGTTCAGCGAGTTGTCCCCCTGATAGGTGGCTACCACCAGGTCAGCGATCGCGGTCTGGTTTTCCGAGAGGTGTTGGTTGGCAGCGTCACTCTGAGAATTGAGTGTCTGCTGCTCGGCCTTAGCGACGTCGAGCCGGTCAGAAGCTGTCTTCTGCTCCCGCTCCTTTTGCGCCAAAGTGGTCTCGGCTTTGCTCAGCTCAGTTTCTGCTGTCTGAAGGCTGGTGGTGGCGTTCTGCAGGTCAAGGTAAGCCTGACCGAGTTCCTTGGAGACACCTTCTAGCGAGGAGGTCAGCTCGGCCTGGCGCCGCTGAGCGTCAGATCGGTTGGCCTCGGCGTCCGAGCGCTCATCTGCTGCCGCCGTGAGATGCACGCCCAGTAGCCCGAGCTCTCCGCCCCCAACCGGGATCAGGGCGAAAGTTATTACAGCTACTGCGGCCAGTCCCATACGGGCCCGGCGCGCTAAGCGTTTTCTCTTTACTTGGGTTGTGCTCACAGGGATCACACCTTCGTGTACTTGGACAAGGACATCACCGAAGAGAAGGTGGCTAGGACGATTGCTGCGATCAGCAGCCAGGGAGCCAACCTGACGACGTCGGCCGCGGAAATAAAGGCGGTGGTGAAGGAGATCGAGTCCGCCAACCAGCGGTCCACGATGTAGTGCACGCCAAGCCACAGGGCGCCAATCGCGCCGACTGCACCAACCAGTGCGGCGATAACACCCTCGAGCACGAAGGGCATCTGCACGAAGAGGTTCGAGGCGCCAACCATGCGCATGATCCGCACCTCTTTGGAGCGGCTCAAGGCCGACAGGCGGATGGTGGTGGAGATCAGTAGCACCGCAGCAACTGCCATGAGCCCAGCTAGTCCGGCGGTGATCCAAGAGGCGCGATTGATGACCAGTACCAGTGGCTCTAGGGTCTCGCGCATATCTACTACACGATCCACTCCCTCACGGCCAGAGAACTGCTCCGCTACCGCCTGGTATTTCTCAACATCCACCAACTTGATGCGGAAGGACATTGGCATCATGTCTTCCGTGGCATTGCGGCCGATCTTGTGATCGCCGTATGCCTTCATGAAGTTCTTGTAGGCCTCGGCCTTGGACTCGATCTGGTATGAGGCCACATAGGGCTTGAGGGCATCTGATTTTAGGAGTGACTCGGTGGCGTCGAGCTGCTCCTGGGTGGCCTCGCCCTGCGCGCAGCGGGGGTTGCCGGAGCGGCTCGGGCACATGAATACCGACACCTCAACCTTGTCGTACCACTCGCCCTTCATGACGCCGATCTGCTGCTGCAGCAAGGCTGAGGACCCCACGAACAGGAGGGATACGAATGCCACGAGGATGACGGAGACAGTCATCGACAGGTTGCGGGCCAGGCCTTTGCTGGCCTCGGTGATCATTCGACGCAGGCGCATCTGCTTCCTTCCTCAGAGGTTCGAGCCGAAGACGCCGTGCTGCTGGTCGCGCACAACCTCTCCTGCTTTCAGCTCGATGACGCGCTTGCGCATCTGGTCAACAATGTCGACGTCGTGGGTGGCCATGACGACTGTGGTGCCTTGCCGGTTGATCCGATCTAACACGCGCATGATGCCCACGGAGGTGGAGGGGTCCAAGTTGCCGGTGGGCTCATCAGCCATGAGGATCTTGGGGCGGTTGACCATGGCGCGGGCAATGCCGACGCGCTGCTGCTCACCACCGGAGAGCTCGTGCGGGAAGCGCCGTTCCTTGCCGCCTAAGCCCACAAGGTCCAGGGCCTCAGGCACTGCCGTGTTGATGAAGTGGCGGGATTTGCCGATCACTTCTGGCACCAGAGCCACGTTCTCCTCGACGGTCTTGTTCTCCAACAGCTCGAAGTTCTGGAAGACGAAGCCCATCTCTCGCCGCAGCTGGGGCACCCGCCAGGAGGAGACCTGGGCTAGGTCCCGGCCTAGGACGTGCACGGTGCCGGAGGTGGGGCGCTCTGTGCGTAGCACTAGGTTCAGGAAGGTGGACTTGCCAGATCCGGACGCCCCGACGAGGAACACAAACTCCCCGCGCTCGATCTCAAGGCTTACATCGTCGAGGGCCGGGCGGGCTCCTCGTTTGTAGACCTTGGATACGTGGTCGAATCGGATCATTTGCTACTCGCTCCCGGTGACGGATCCACACGGATATTTCTCAGACCTACGCCACGGTACGCAGCCAAGCTGTGTGAAATCGTTTAAGACACGCTCTTTCTGGATGCATTCCAGTGACACTCTGAGTCACTACATGTCACAAGTTGCTCACGATTGTTACGTGCCAGAAACGACCTAACCTCAGCCCGAGACCCCCTGACGAGCGGCAGACTCCTACGCAATGACTGGCACGACAATAGGTGACCACCCCACAGAAAAGCCGAGCTTTCATGCAATTCCTAACGAACTGCTAGCAATTACGCAACCACGGGGCCACGATGGGATAACTTCCACAACGCGGCCCGCCCTCAGATTCCCAGGGATTGCGGGCCGCGCGCAGCAGCTCAGGCAAGCGCCCCCTCGAGTTCATCTACAGGCAGCTCCCAGCTTGAGTCTGGGAGCTCGCTGGAAACCTGAGAATCTGCATCAAGACGGTTAACTGACTCTAGGCACTCCCCTACCAAGGGCACGCTGACTGGTTCCCCAGGCTCAGTCTGTAGCTGCGCTTCTGCCCGCTCGCGGTCGGCTGGCTGCCCGGTGTCGGTCAGCTGCTCAGATGTAGCCTGCTCGTGGCCCTGGGCGGTTGTTTCCCCCTCCCCCGGTTCCGTGCGGCTACTGCGCACGAGCCGCCCAAAGCGACTCTCTCCGCGTGACAGATCGTGGCCAGCACTGCTCAGGTTGATGACGTTGCTGAACCCAGCTCCACGGTCACCATTCCAGGTTTCCTGAGAGAAGCGCCCGGTCATGAGCACCGGGTCACCCTTGGCCAGAGAAAAGCTCAGGTTCTCAGCCAAGGCGCCCCAGGCCTTAGCGGTGAACCAGATGGTTGGCTCATCAATCCAAGTTGCGCCCTCGCGGTGACTTGGCGTCACCGCCACGCGAAAGCGGCAGAAGGGATTGCCGGTGGTGCGGCTCAGGACCGGGCTAGTTCCCACAATGCCCTGGAGGGTCAGGTCGATTTGGCGGCTCATATTGGTGCTCCTTCTGGCCGACCTAGGCAACGGTGGTGGCCGACCACCACCAGGGTTCACCACCACTGCCCCCCGCCTCACCGTTAGCACACCTAGCAGGCCGCCATCACTGCATGGCGCCCGCCTGTGGAGCGCAGGAACTCCAGCTCAGAGACCGAAAGCCTGCTGCAAAATACGGTGCCGGGCCAACACCCGTCCAGCCGGTGTAGACAGCCCCCGCTCAACCACGGATTCCACCAAGTGCCGTGCCTGGGTCAGATAGCGCTCGGACTCAAATCGCGCCCGCTTAGAGCGGGCCCTTTGCGTCAGCGTCATTGCCAACAAACCCAGAACTGCCAGCAGCAAGCCAACCCACAGTGGTTGCTGCTGCACCACCCCCAGCACCGTCATGACAATTCCCAGCAAGGTCAACAGCAGGCCGCCCCACCAGCCCAGTTGCAGCAGCGGCGTGTTCCGCAGTGGCAACGGCACCGCCCCGACTGCCTCCGCCGTCTGCGCCGCCAACTGATCGGGAGAAATCACAGCATCCTCAATTGAACGCAGCCAGATTTGCGGCAACCCGGCGGTTGCCCGGCGTAGCCAAGTGGTCTGAGCGGCGGCGACAGCGGCGCGAGCGGGAGGCTCCGGCCGGGCCAGTGCCTTCCCTAAAGGCCAAGCCAGCGCAGCTCGCACTGAGTCGGCCACCACATGCGCCCCGGAGGCCCGCAGCAAGGCCTCCACCACCGGCTGCTCTAAGCCCGGCTCCAGATCGACCGGCTCCTTGGCCATGCAGCTGACCAGACGGCGGGAGATCGCGTCCATCTCCGCGCAGACGGTGCGTGCGGCATTTGACTCGCGTGCCACGCGTTCACACAGGATCTTGCGGAAAGCTGCCAGGTTGTCCCCGCGTACAGCGGACACCGGCAGCACCTGGACGCGGGCGAGCCCGTCAGCGTCCAGAAGCTTGCGCACGTCGTCGACCAGCGCTTGCTGGCCTCCCTCAGGGAGGGTATCCACCTGGTTAATGAGCACCAGCATGTCTTCTTGGCGGGCCCCCAGGCCACGCAGGTACCCCTCGTGTAGCGCCGCATCGGCATACTTCTGCGGGTCAACCACCCACACCAGGACATCGGCCAGCGGTACCAGCCGGTCTACTTGCAGGGCATGGTCCTGGGTTACGGAGTCATAGTCCGGTACGTCCAGCAGCACTAGGCCAGCCAGTTCCTCCTGGTCGGAGGCGTCAAGCAGGGACTCCCGGCGGATTCGCCGCTCGGGAGAGACGCCCAGGAAGTCCAGCAGTGCGCCGGCGTCGTCACCCCAAGAGCAGGCGGCTGCCTGGGAAGTGGTGGGGCGGCGCGCCCCGACGTCGGCAAACTCCAACTGGGTGATTGCGTTGAACAGTGAGGATTTGCCAGAGCCAGTGCCCCCGAAGAAGGCCGCCACAGTGTGATCCACACCCAGGGCTAAACGGTCCGAGACGTCGTCCAGAGCTGAGCGGGCCGGGATGGCCAGGGAAGCTGGCACCTCACCTGGGCACAGGTCCAAGGCCGCGTGCATCCGCTCCAGGCGCGCCTCCAGGTGAGCCGCATCCAAGGGCTTGCTGACCATCATTCAAGTCCTCCGAACTCTCCGGCCCGCGTCAGTGGCCGCAATTCAGCGGCCCGCAAGCGCAGTGCCGCAGCCAGTCCCGGATCCGGGGCCAGGTTGCGGGCGGTCCCGGCAGGAACCAAGCCACGTACCGCATGCTCAAGGGCATTCGCCAATTTATCCCGCGCAGTATCCGCCGCCACCTTCAGGCCCATGCAGCGGAACACATTTACCGCACCGGTAACCCCCACTGCCGCAGCCACCAACAGATCAGACAGGCTCTGTTCTGTCAGCCCGTGCGGAATCTCACGCACTCCACAGTCTTTAAGCAAGCCCACGCGCCAGGTCTCCAGCACGGAAGTGGCCTTGCGTGAGGCATCCGCCAACACAGCAGGCGGCTTAGCACCGGCCGCGCCCCACAGCGCCCGTAGGTCAGCTGACAAGGAGACGAGCGTGGCCTCAAGCCGAGAATGGACCGCATCCAGCGCATCCTTAGCCAAGAGTTCCAGGGCCTCGCTGCGCTGACGAGTGCGGCGTCCAAATAGGCCCGCAGAGAGCCGTCTGCCCGGAGCCAAAGTTGCCAGACCGGCTAGGGCGCCACCCGAGGATGCCAGCGTGAGCCAACGAGTGGTCGGAGCTCCCTGCCCGCAAGAACCCGCCTGAACCTCGCCGGTCAGGTCGGAGATTGGCGCACCGAGCAGTGCCGCGCGTCCTTCCTCCAGCGTGTCGGCGGCCCGGGCCTGAGCGTCGACGTCGTCGGCCAGCTGCGTGAGGTCACTGCAGAGGCTGGTCCATAGGCTCTTGCCGGTACGGCGCAGCAGGCTGGCGGCCCGGTGGCGACCCGCGAGCAGCCAGAGCCAGTCATGGACTTCCTGAACGGCCTGGGCGGACAGCATCCCTTTGAGCGGCCCGGCGTCATCCACCACAAAGAAGGGCGCGTCTTCCAGCCCCAGAGCGGATAGGCGCTCTATCAGGTCGCGGCGCACCTCCCCCAGCACCTTCGCGTTGACGCGGTTGAGCACAACGGCGATGGCCGTGCCCCGGGAGACGGCATCTTCCAAGGTCGCCCAGGGGGTTTGGTCCCCGTAGCGAGCCGCGGTGGTCACAAAGAGCCACAGGTCTGCGGCTTCCAAGAGGCGTGCGGCCAGGTCCCGGTTGGCCTCGTGCACAGAGTCCAGGTCGGAGGCGTCCACCACCGCCAGGCCGGCGGGGATCTCCTTGGACAGCACGGTCAGACAGACTTGGGCCACCGGGTGAGCGGAGATAGAACTGGCGTCCTCAGGGTTAGCCACCAGAACTGGGGTGCGCGTCGTGGGGCGCAGCACGCCCATGGGGGATACCTCAGCGTGCAGGACGGAGCTGACCAGAGTGGATTTGCCTGCGCCCGTGGAGCCGCCAACCACCACGATGGCGGGGGCATCAGCATCTTTCAAGCGGGGCAGCACATGGTCATGAACCTCCCCCTGTAAGCGCACACGCAGACGTCGGGCGTCCTCCACGCCCGGCGCGTTGAGACCCAGGTCGAGGCGTTCAAGGTCCCCCAGCAGGTCCGTCAGGACTGCCACTAAACGGCCACGGCTGAGCGTGCCGCTGGCTGCACCTTCACTTGGGATAGGTGCGTCTGCGGTCGGGCGCTCGGAGCCGGTCGGGAACATACGCCAACCATAAATGGCCGGAGGCCAAGATCGGGTACCAAGAGGGTCAACCCCCGGTACCAGATGGTGCCCCCACCCGGACTCGAACCGGGAACCTGCGGATTAGAAGGCCGATGTTCAAGAGGAAGCAAGATAGTTATAACTACTCAAATTGCAGGCAATACGCTCCTCATAGAGCATTTGAGTGCAGCAATAGGTGCAGCAATATGACATCAGTCGCCTCGCCGGGACGTGTCACGACCTGGAGGAAGCCCAGCCACAACTGGCGACGGGACTCGGACTGTAAGTGCTTGTTGGAGGCCGAAGCGCCTGATGGTGCGCTCATCGAGTTTTTTATCGACCCAGACGGCTTCGGGGGTATCTCCCCCAGCTTCCTGGTAACCCCGCCGGATGGCGAGTCCGTTTCAACGGACTCCACAGAGGAGTGGCCGGCGGTGGAACAGTATGTTCCACGCCAGGATTGGCCGGAGCCCATGTTCGCCGGCAAGAAGTGCCCAACTCGGTACCCGGATGTCGCCATTTTGGAAGCCATCGAGCAGTACAAGTTGGAGGACATAGCCAGCCTCGATGGGGACTGGACCTGGGGCGAAGATTATTTAGATGAACACGACATTGAGGCCACCGACAAGCAGCTCGACCTTATCGTGCGCGCTGGCGCCAAGATCGACGCGATCTTGGCGGCGGACAGCCAAGAGGCGCGCGAGCTGGCCTTAGATGGTGCGGTCGGCGTCATTCTAGGGACACGCACCCCAAAACAGGCCGGACGCGCTTACGCCGACGCTGTTGACGCCTGCGAAGATGCAAAGCTCGTCAACCAGGGAGCGATGATCGCCTCTGACCTACTGGGCACGCCATTAACAACCATCGCTGAACAGGGGCGGGTCACCCGCCCCACCGTATACCGCTACCTGGGCCGCCGCCCCTAGACCACCATCAACGCCTGGATAGACCGGGACTGGACACAAGTGAGGCCCCACCCTTTGCGGGTGGGGCCTCACTTGTGTCCAGGGGTACGCTTGATGTCAATAGTCCCCCCGCCGCCTCTCACCGCAGCTGCGGTGACGCGCCCTGCGGGGGTCCTCCATCTCCAGGGGCAGGCGGCCCCGGAGCAGGCAGAGTCACAGCAGGTCCCTGAGGGCCTTCCCCTGGGCCAAGAGGAAAATCAGACTGAGGCACACCGTGACGGCTCGCCAGGAGCCTGGTCTCCCAGCAAGTCGCCTCCCAAGCTGCCGCCAAGCGCCTGTACTTCTGAGCTGTCGTCTCAACGTCTCGGCGCTCCCGCCACGACGATCGGACCGCCTGAAAAAGCGCGACCACAAACGGGGAGCCGAACGCGGCCACGATGACCGACACTATCAGATCAACCCGCACCACCTCTGGTCACCCCCTCAGCCTGAGCCGCCAGCACATCGGCGCTGATCGCCCGCACCACCTGCAAGCGCCGCTCCGTGGCACGCAAAGACGTCTCCGGCTCCTGACCAGGCTGCCAGCGAATCCCCCAGATCCGGATCACCCGCTGAAGCAACCCCAGCACCACGCCGAGGATGAGCCAGATCCCCCATGACGGCCAATCATCACCATGAAGCAGCCCAGAAGCCGCGAGCGCTGACAGGCCCACGGTGACGATGGCGGCCGCGGGGGCTTCTACTCCCCACCAGCCGCGCCAGGCGGATGGTGCAGCAGCTAGGGCGCCGAAAGTGGCGACACCCGCGCCGATCTTTGAGGAGGGCTCGCTGACTACTGTCGGGGCGATGATCGCGGCCGTCATACCAATGGCGAGGCAGGCATACGCCGATGCGGCCAGGAGTGAGAGGATGCGTGGGGGGACGAGGGTGCCCCAGGCCCATCTGGCTGTGCGGGGCCAGGACCAGCGGCGCATCGTCTCAGGCCTCCGTGTCCTCAGACGCTAGAGCTCCGGCGACCGGGCCCTCATAAACGCCGCCGGTGTGCACCACTGCCACCAGTAGCGCGACGATACCCGCAAGCTGCTCGAGCACCCTCAGCCACACAGTCACCTGCTCCTGCGTCAGCCACCCTATGGCTGCGCCGAACGCTAGGATCGCAGCCGCCAGCGCGTAGGCGGCCTTGCGTCGCTGTGGAGTCAGCCAAGCGACAACCCCGGGCCGATCCCCCTGCAAAGCCACATGCTTGCCTGTCATAGCGGCCGCCCCTCGTTCAAGGCGCGCTGCAGCGCCATCACTGTGAGGGGGCCGAGGAAACCATCCTCGGGCACGCCCAGGCGGGCCTGCCAGGCCCTGATGGTCTGAGCCCCAAGGAAACCATCCGCGGGCACACCCAGGCGCCGCTGCAACTCACGGACCGCCTCAGAGCCGCCCTTTTCAGAGAAATTCCAAGCCGCTTCGCCGATGTTGATCAGATGGGCGCGATCCGCCGTGGACTGACCAGAAATAACACCATCGACGGTGGTACCCAGCACCTCCTGGAATCGGGTCACGGTGGCAGGCCCGAACCAGCCGTCCACCACCAGAGCCTTTCCTCCTGGCGCTGATGGCGCTGATGGCATGGTGGTCGCACCTGTGTAAGCGTTCCACGCGCTCCGGTCGCCGAAGAAAACATTGAGATCCAATCCGCCACTCCACCCATTGATGCGGCCATTGGAAGTGTACTGGTGCATCACCGCCTTGCCAGAGAAATTCCGCCATGGGCGGCTCTCCCAGCCTCGAGGACTCATATCCGCATACTGCGCCACCCACGCGCCTAGGTCCAGTTCCGTGCATGTATTCCAGGGGAACACACTGGCTGAGGCGTAGATAATTGGTTTGATGCCAGTGCGCTCAATGGTCCGACGAGCCATGCGCCACAGCCAGTCCGCATTCCCCCAGGCGTAATTCTCGTGTTGCTCCCAATCCAGGGCCAGGACCACCCGACCACTCCAACCCTGGATTTGATCGATGAAGAAATCAGCCTCAACCTCGGGCGAGGTAATGCCGCTAATGTAGTGGTACACGCCCGTGGCTTTCCCAGCTGCAAGGCATTGCTCCACAGCCCGCACACAATCCGGATTGACATAACTCGTGCCCTGAGTGGCTTTCACTACCGCTCCGTCACAGTCAAGCGCAGACAGGTTGATTCCCTTCTGCCACGAGGACACATCCACAATCCTCAACATGTTGTTCTCCTTCTTCTGGTTGGTTCAGGCATGGAAAAGCCCCGGACCTGTGTGGGCCGGGGCCAGGAATATTGGTGAGCAGCGTTTAGGACTGCTGATTCTGCTGAGCTTGCTGCAGACGGGCTTCGGCCAGTGCCAGGCGCGTGGCTAGTGAGCTGATCTCCCTAGCCAGGCTCTCGATGACCAAATCGGCGTTAATCTGCTCCGCCTGCTCGGCCACAGTGTCATTCATGAGTGTTCTCCTTCTTTGTGTGGGGGTTGGGGGCGGGGCCATAGACGTCGCCGCCGACGCTCATTGACGCCTCGGCGTCGCCCGGGGTCTGTGGGGGCATGACCCACAGGTCCTGGCCGGTGCGGTCTTCCCAGCCGGTCTTGGTGTCGAGGATGCGGGCGCCCTTCACCAGGACGCTGACCATGACCCCGGGGCTGCCGTGCAGCTCAACGTGCCAGGGGGTGGCGTCTGGGCCCCACTGGTCCTGCACGAGCCGTGCGGCCACGGGGGAGCCGTCCTGTGTGGACGCCAGGGCGATCCAAGGGGCTTTGGGGGCGCCGATCGCGGGGACATAGGCAGGAAGCACCCACATGCCCCGCCCTTGGGAGTCGAGCGCGAGGGTCTGCCAGTATTCGACTCCGTCATAGGGGGATTCTGTGGAGGAGTGCCTGAGCAGCAGCCCACCGCGACGCTCGGTTTCCCCAGGCACAGCCATCACGAAATTCTTCGTTCCCTTGACATGCATGCCAGAGCCGTTCAAGAACAGCTCTACGGCAGAGGAATAGCCCATGACAGTATTCGCCTTATTGGCCCAAAAACCGCAATTCCCCCACACCATGGTCGTCATTTGGCAACTCTCTTCAGCCACCCTCAGCGGATTGTGTCCCTCGCCCTTAAAAAACCACACGCCGTGAACATCGACGCCGAGCTGACGGTTAGCGGCCCAGGTCATCACCGTATTGGTTTTATTAGCAAAAAAGCCCGTGCTATCACCCCAGTCCCCACACATCAGTCTGACCGTTTGACCGGTGGCTTCGAACACACGCGAAGAGTTGTAACCGAGAAGCGCGCCAATTGAATTGCCGCTGATGTTCAGCGAGGTCTTTTGACACGTCAGAGATGCAACCGCAGGCGATAGCAGTACGGATGGTCTGGTGATCGGATCGGCGTTGGCATCCCACGAGCCCCCATAGAGCTGCGCCGTCGGCCCCATCATCGACAGATAAGATTGCTGCCCCTGACCGGCGGTTTTCAATGGTCCCGCGAGTATCAGAGCAGGCTCACCCTGCGGGTGCTGGCGGGCAGTGATAAAGGCCTTGCGGTCCCACCTTGCGTTGGTGGCGTAGAACACCAGCCCGGTACCCCAATTGGAGTGCCCCCACTTCCCAGGATCAATATCCACCACATTATCGGCGGTGCCGATGTCTCGGAACGCCGTCGCAGACCATTCATCCTCAATTGAGAAATAACCCTTCGCGGTGACCTGGCCGGTGGCTGAGTCAATCCAAAATGTTTTGGTACCCGCATTGGAATATGCTGTTAAACCTTGTGGGGTCATCACGACACGAGCGCCCGTTTTGGCGGTCTGGATGGTCGCTCCAGTGATTACTTTGCCGTCCAGGGCATCACCCTTGATGTGTCCTCCTTCAATCGCGTTGACCGCGATCGTTTTTGCGGTGACCGCACCAGCCGCGAGCAGCGGCGTGGTGATACTGCCAGGCTCGATCAGGGTGGTGCCGACTGCCTCCTCGACGCGGACTTCCGCGAACTCCACAGACCCGGACGTAAACGTCGCCTCCGCAAACAGCCCCAGGGTGCAGGCGCCGTTTTTATCCGTGGCTGGCAGCGTGAACTGCGTCTCCAGTCGCGTCCAAGCTGTGGGGGCCCCACCAAGAACAGCAAAAATGTCTGCGACGCGCATAATATTTACGCCTCCGGTTGAGTTATGGTGCCGCAGGTAAACAGATGCCGGGTTAGACCCGGTAAACGATGGGAAACGCACCATTAACGAGAGGCGATAGGTCGCACCCGGCTTGAGAATCATCGAAGCATCCCTGTGCTCCGGAGGTTGAAGATAGCCGCCAATTTGCTTACCTGTTGCTTTCAATACGAGGACGTTCCCGGACACGGCGTTGTCGGTCTTCCAGGAAGCCACGCCAGCGGCAAAGTTCCACTCTGACTTGTTCTCTAACAGCGGGTCTGGGAAAAGCGACCCCGCAGACACACTAATACGCTCCGAAAACAGATTCCGGATGAACCCCGAATCACTAAACAGACTCTTAATGAACCCCGCATCGAGGGTACCGACGGCAGCCCGGATTTTTTCCGCCGTGAGCCACCCCACCTTGGCGTTGGTAATGGAAGCATCCGCCACTTGTAGGGTGCCGACGGCAGCGTCAGCGATCTGCGCCCGATTAACAGCCTTCTCACCGATGAAATCAACACCGATTTTGACCTGCCTCCAAGCAGGGCCGTCCCACACGAAACGCCGCAACGCCGTAGTACCGGCGCGCACCTCCCACACCGCGCCAGAAGGTTTCCCCTCACCATCCTTCGCGGAAGGATTAGCTGCGGCCACGGTATAACGGCCATCAGCCGTGGTCGCTTTAGCAGCCGCCGCATCAGCAACGGATTGAGCCGCGAGCGCCTTCGCCGTGGCAGTGTCAGCCGCAGTCTTGGCTTTCACCGCCTCAGCTGCCGCATGGTCAGCACGATCCTGCGCCGCCGCAATGTCTGTCACATCCGACCAGGTGGCACCGTGCATGTCAATCGGCGCAGTGCCAGCCCATGTCACATTCGGAACCACAATCCGAGCGGGCGTCCACGGCACCACGACAGTGCCGCTGATAACATGCCGTACCGCGCCAGGAGGCACCTCCACATCCGCCATCGCGGCAGCGCCAAGCCATTTCCCATCCGCAGCGTAGGTGTACGCTGAAAACTTACCTTTCACGGGACTGTTCCCGGGGTTGGAAACCGTCATTGAGAAACGCATTACCCGCCCGGCCGGCACAATCAAAGCCTGATTGTTCCCATGCAGCAGGTAGGCCCGGTTGTCGTTACTGAAATCAGGTGAACCGTTACTCCCTTTGAAACGCAGCGTGCCATAATCAACACGAGTCACGTTCTTACCGAAAGCCCACCGCGCATTCCACGTTCCCGCCGCAAGGTTAGGGGACGCGGCAGCAGCAGCGGCCGCCGCAGCCTGAGCCGCGAGCGCCTTCGTCGTCGCCTCTGCGGCTTTAGACTGGGCGGCAGAGGCCACCCCCGAAGCCGCAGTGGCCGCGGCCTGAGCCTGACCAGCTTTAGAGTCAGCCTGCTCGGAAATCTTCTTCGACGCTTCAGCCAGAGTCCGGGCCTGTGTGGCGTTCTCCGTGGCGGTGGCGGCGGTAACCTCTGCGGCTTCAGCAGTACGTTGCGCGTCCGCAGCCTTCGCTTCGGCGGCCTGCTGGGCCTTAGCGGCAGCCTCAGCAGCAACCTTCAAAGCTGCTTTTTGTGCTTCCGAAAGCGTCGAGTCTTTAAGACCGTCAGCGTAGGCCTTGGCGGCGCGTTCCGCTTCGGCGGCTTTCACCTCAGCAATTTTTTGCGCGGCAGACGCTGCGGCATCAGCCTTACTAGCCGACGCTGCAGCTGCCTTAGCATTCTTGTCCGCTTCCGCTGCAGCAGACTCCGCAGCCGCGAGCTTGCTGCTAAGCCCCTCAACAGTGCCTTCGATTGTGTCGATCTTTTTCGCCTGGGCCTCCACCTGCGCGCGCGTGGTGGCCCCGTCTCGAGCTGCCTGGTCTGCCTTAGCCTGCGCTGCATCCACTGCCTCGCTGACTTTTGAACGGACCGTGATCCCAGCGGTGTTCCCCGGATCGGACTTACGGTCGACTGTGTCAACTGCGACCAGTCGGTAAAAGCGTTCTTGGCCTATGACGTCCTGGCGATCAAGCACGGTGGTAGGGCCGTCCAGGGAAAGTTCCGCGAGATCTGTCCATGGTCCGGCAGCCGAGGAAGCCTCCTGCACGAGGACATGACGCAGCCAAGACGGCGGAATGATGGGACCTCCAGGCCCTGCCAGGTGCCGGTCCCAGGTCACCGTCACCAGTCCGTGCTCACATGCCAGGTGCGCAGCGGTGGGAGGCGCCAGAAGCTCAGGCTGAGGAATCTGCACGGTGAACGGGTCCGACCACAGACCCGGGGTCGTGGCATAGGTGCCACGGGCTCGGACCTGCACCTGGAGGGCTTCACCAGGAGAGCCTTCGCGCAGGTCCAAGCTGGTTGAGGATGCTGATCCAGCAATCAGCCAGGGGGCGCCGACGACGTTGCGGCGCACGGCCAGATCGTAGGAGGAGATTTCCATCGCGGAGGCGTCCGTAGCTGTGCTCACCGGCTGCCAGGTGGCGCGCAGTAGACCGTGCACCGTGCGATCTGCGACAGGAACAGCCTCGGCTCGCACAACCAGGCCTAGGACCTTCGCGGGCGTGCGCTTGTCCTGACCTTGCGGGGCAGGACGAACTCCGGAGCCTGAGGTCGAGGCTCCACCAGTGACGCCCTTAGTCCTTTTGGCGACGTGAGAGAGGACATCGTCTAGCCGCGTGCCAAAGGTGGTGTGCCCGCTGACGCCATCAGCGTTGCGCGTCACGGACACCTGAGCGACGCGCATGACTTCGCGGCCCGCCGACCGCTGGACCGTGATCCAGTCTCCGGCTGTGTAGTCTCTCCAGGGCAGCAGCAGAGCGTCTGATGCCACCCACTCCCGCTTGGCTTCAACCTGGGCTGACGCACCGGAGGCAAGAGTTGCCTGAGCGACCAGGCGGGCGGTGGCCTCTAGCTCAACGCCCCCGGCCTCCACAACACGCTCGATCCGCCGCAGACCTGCCGGAGCCTGATCGTTGTGGATGCGCCAGACACGACCGCCTTCGCCCTTCACCAGGACGTCCGTGCACAAGCTGGTCCAAGTTGTCGCCTCCGGGGCAGCGGCCGTGCCCACAGCCAGCGGCCACAGCACCTTCTCACGCCGACGGGCCAATGCTCCATCCGGGTTATGCACCCGCATGGTGCGCCCCGTCCACTCGACGTCGCAGAGTCCAAGGTCACGCAGAGAATCCACCACCGTGGCCAGAGTGACAGCCTTGTCAAATGCCAGCGTGACGATGTTGGCCCACTTCTTGCCAGCGGAGTCCGCCACAGTGGTGCAATCAAGCGTCAGGCCTTTTCCCCACCCTCGCTTGGTGGCCGCGTCCCACAGAGACCGCAGAATCACGCCCGCGTTGGCAGACAAGAAATTCCACTTCCCGTCGGAGTCCTGCGCAGCAGGTGGCACATCCCACACGACCGCCTCCGCGAGCTGGGAAGACACGTGTGCTGCATGCAGAATCCGTGGACTTGTGCCATCATCCAGTAGGTTGCCCTCGACCTTCTGGGAAATGAAACGCGCACCGGGGGGTTCCAGCCAGGTGATGCCGTCGTGGGTGATCTCAATAGCGATCTCCACCTCAGAGTCAAGCAACTCACCGCGCACACCTTGCGTTCCAGCAGGGTAAGTCAAGGCCACCGTCGGCATGTCCGCCACCGGCACCGTCAGCGTCACATCGAGATCGTCTGGGAGCACGCCGAGGCGGCCTCCCGAAGGCATATAGGCAACAGCGCGCAGATCAAGCATCAGTAGGCCCTCCTCGCACGGATCTGGGCGGTTCCGCCCGTGACGGTGACCGCGTGATGCCCACTGGTATCAGGGGTGATAGAGAATCCGCCAGCGGACAGAGACAAGCCTGAGGAGGCATCAACAGCTCCACTCCTTGACCATGATCCAGCCGTAAAGGAGGCGCGGTAGAGCGCGGGCTCCAGCAGCAAGGCCTTCCCGGGGGGGACCACCCCACTCCAGGTCATGGAGCCCCCTGAACCTTGATCCGTGATCTTGACCGGGGAGCCTGGAGAGGCCACCAGTATGACTGCGTCGGAGATCGGCATTGCGCCACCATCGATCTTTGACAGATCGGCGGCCGCCATCTCGGTGGGCACCGGGTCTCTCCACACTCCCTCCGGAAGCTCCAGAGACACACTCACAGTCGCAGCTACAGCTGCAGGAAAAAACTTGGGTTCAACCGATCCGGACAAGCGAGCAGTGGCCTCTCGCACCGGAGCGCCCGCAGGCCGATGCGTGACCCGCAAAAGTCGCCCGAAAGGCCGAAGCAAAGCCGCGAGCGCTCGGAGGTTTTGGTCCAGGGTGGCGCGCTTTTGGTCGTCTGCTTGGACCAGCAGGCCGAGGACTAGCGTGGCCGGAGCGGCGGATGTGGGTGGTAGAGGGAGGACGCCAATGCGTCCGGGAACCTCCACGTTGGGCAGGCGGGGCGCGCCCCAGGTGGGCAGGCTGGTTGCATTGGTGAGGCGCCAGCGGCCCTGAGGGTCGTCGAGGTCCTGCCCGTCGATGGTGTACTCGCTCACGAGCTCTCCTGTTCCTGTCAGATCGCTGCGGCCAGGCGGATGCCGGTGGCCACGTCGTCACGCAGGGAGCTTGTCCGACGGGCGACGGGGTTGTTTTGGATGATCGTCACGGAGGTGCCGACAGGATCTGCAGGAGCTTGTGCGGCAGTGCGGGCGTGTGTCGTGGACAGGGTGCTGGAGGCGCTGATCGTTGCGCCGACCTGGATTTCAGAGGTGATGTCGTTCATCGTCTGGCGCAGGGAGGGAATCTGCGCGCGCAGGCCCTTCTCGAGGCCGCCCATGATCCAGCGTCCGGCAGGCACGAGGAGGGCGCGGTCATATGCTTCAGGACCTTTATGCGATGCGATCCAGGAGCCGATTCCTGAGACGAAACCTTTGACTTTTTGGAAGGCGCCGGTGAGGCCGTTGAGGAAGCCCTGGATGATGTTGCGGCCTGCATTCCACAGCAGGGTTCCGGTGTTGCCTAGGGCGGAGAGGATTCGGTTGGGGATGCCCGTGACCCAGCTGACGACGGAGTTAAAGGCGCCGGTGAGGCCGTTGTAGGCGGATTGGCCTGCCTGTGTCATGAGTGACCAGAGATAGGCTCCAAGAGCCGAGAGTGCCGCCACGATCCGGTTGGGAATGCCGGTCACCCAGTTGATGATCTCGTTCCACTTGTTGTGAAGCCAAACAGCGATAGACGTCCAGAGGTTGGTCCACCACTGAGTGAGACTGACGCCGATGGCAATCACCGAGTCAATGGCAGCTTGCCAACTGGTGGACACCCAGGTTTTGATGTCTTCCCACTTCTGGGAGACCCACGAAGCGATCGACTCCCATAGTCCCGTCCACCAGGCTAAAAACTGCTGGCCCTTCTGGGAGACCCAAGCTGTGACTGATTCCCATTTGGTGGCCAGCAGCACGATGGCGGCGATCACGGCTGCGATACCAACGATTATCCAGGTGATCGGGGATGCGAGAAGTGCGGAGTTCATCACCCATTGGGCAGCAGCAGCCACGCCTAGGCCAACGGCGAGCGCGCCAAGAGCGATGACGATGGCTTTAGTTGCGGCAGGATTCTCCTGCATCCAGGTTGAGACTTTCTGCATCGGTTCGACCATGGCGCCGAGAGCGTCACCCAAGGCGCTGAATACCGCCGATCCAAGGGGTTCCAAGGCCAGGGCGGCGTTGTTCTTGACCAGCTTCCACTTCTCGGCGAAATCAGCTGTCTGCGCGCCCACGCCCAGGATCGTGTCCTGAGTTGCGCCCGTGGCACCGACCAGGTTGTCCAGGGCGAGTGTGCCGGATTCGACCGCGCCTACAAATTGGGCGGCTGCTCTGGTGCCGAAGATGCCGGACGCTAGGTCAATGGCTTTAGCTGTGTCACCGGCTGCGATCAGGTCCTTGATCTCCCCGGTGACCCGGCGGAATGCCTGCTGTGGATTCTCGCCCTTCTTGGCGAGAGTCACCAGCCCCTTAGACATCGCCGTTAGGGTCTGGTTGGAGTTCAGGCCCGCCTTGTCAAGCGACCCGATGAGAGACGTTGTCTCCTCAAAGGAGAACCCCAGAGTCTTCATCGCTGGCGCGCTTGCTGCCGCTGAGGACGCCAACTCATTCATGCCCACACCTGTGGCCTGCGAGACCCTGAACAGGCCGTCCATGGCCCCCTGGACCTTGTCCCCCTCGATTCCGAAGGCGGAGAAGGCCGCAGTCGTCTTCTGGACGTCGATGTCCTGGCCTAGGATCCTGCCCGCCTCTAAGTACTGGCTGGCGACAGTCTCCAGGGTGTCACCGGTCAGCCCCAAGCGCGTGTTCAGGTCGGCCACGACAGGTCCGACCTTGTCGAACTCCACAGGAACCTTGCTGCCGACGCGCTTGGCAACGTTAACCATTCCATCCAACGCCGCACCCGATGCGCCTGTGCCCACTCGGATCGTGTCGGCGAGGTCGTCGAATTTTGCTCCGATCTGGTACAAGCCCGCGCCCACTCCGGCCACAGCAGCAGTCACTGCGGCCGGAGCCAGCACTCCTCTGGCTTTCCCAAGGAGGGATGTCCCCAGCGTTTGGCCAGCTGACGCGCCAGCTTTGTCTGCGGCTGTGTCAGCGCCTGTGAGCATCTGAGTCATCTGGGAGGCGATCGCTCCCTGAGAGCCCGCCAGCGACGGAATGATGGACAGATAGGCTTTTGCGACTGAGGCTTCAGACACAGGACACCTCCTAGGGTGCGGACTCCCACCAGCTGTTGAAGTCCTTGATCGGGATTGGCTTGGCCCCCAGGCTGGTGTCCGAAGAGCGGGCGCCGGGCCTCGATACCGGCTCAGGTCTCGGGCTCGGAATCTGCCGTCCGGTGTTGGAGCGCTGCCAATTGGCGATGTTCAAGGCGTCTAGGACGGCGGCAAGAAGTTGTTCGGAGAGGCCCCATAAGGCGTCCTCCCCGTGGACTTCCCGCGCGTAGGCGCTTGTGCGTGGGGCTCGCATCAACAGCACGAGCAGGTGCCGCCAGGACAGGGCAGGTGTGCCGAGATCCTCTAGATGCAGCCCGATTGTGAGCAGGTCATACTCAATCGCCTCCCGGTGTTTGCTCAGCTCCCGGCAGACGAAGAGAATTCCCCCAGTGTGACAGAGGAAGCCTCCTGCCATGCTTCGACGAGCGCCGCGACCTGGTCACCACTCATGCGCGCATAAATGCCCGGAACGTAACGCTCGAGCATCTGTCTCTGCAAAGAAGCGATCTCTGCGAGCAGCTCAGGATCGCTACTGATTCCCTCACCATCCTGAGCGGCTTTGATCCTGGGGGTCAGGGCTGTCAGGTCAGCTGAAAGATCTGCATCCAAGAACTGCATCTTGGGGAGCGCGTAAATCTTGTCGTCTTGCGGCAGCGTGAACTCGAAAAGGTTCTGCTTGATTGATGCCTTGGAGGCGGGAACCTGGAAAGTCATAATCAGCCTCCCGTCACAACGCCATCGTCGGTGAAGATGTAAATACTGTTTCCCTTTGAGTCAGGATAGGCCGCTAGCGTGACCGGCCACGTGACCGCGTCCTGCTTGGTGAACGACACCTCTCCGATTTCGGTGACTTGCCCATCCGGCACATAGATCAGCACCCGGCGCTCTCCATCTTTGATTTTGAAAGCCCAAGACTTGCGCGGCTGTTCTTTGGCTCCCAGAACCGCAGTTAGCTGCTTGCCATTTGTTCTGCTGGCTTCTTTCACTGTCACGTTTCCAGCCCAGTTGCGCAAAGATTCCTCGTTGGTCTCGAGGTGCGCCCATGAAAGCGTGCCCTTGAAGGATTGCAGAACCCTGCGAACTAACGTTCCAGACCAGTCCTCGATGTCCGCAGTGGAATACTCGGGGCTCATCTTAAGGCCGTCCTTGGAAATGTAGCCGGAGTCCGTGAAGCCCACAAGAGCATCACGGGCGGTCTTAGGCCCAGTTGTGGTCGTGGGAGCGGACAAAATCGCGCCCGTGGTCTCCTGGTCGGGCGCCCCGACAAAGATGTTGGTGGTGCTGACTGGCATTGTTTTTCCTCTCAGGTGGTGGTGATCCGTACCGCCACCTGGTAGGAGGCGGAGACTCGGTAAAGGGAGGGGTGGTCAGGATCAGGGTTCGGATATGGCGCTCCTAAGGTTCTCACGTCGTGGCAGACAAGACTGTGCAGGCGCCCACTCATCGCTGCTTGGTGCAGAAGTGCCTCGACCCTGCGGGCGAGGTCCTCGGCATCAGACTCGCTGGAAAGGTCTCGGCAATCGATCGACACGGTTGCGATGTCCAGCACCAAAGTGGAGCGAGTCCCGCCAGTGCGTGTCACCCCAACAGACTGATCTCGAAACGTTGTAGGGCTGTGACCTGCAAAGCACTCAACCCTAGGGAGCTGACCAGCCAGAAATGCCCTGATCTCTTCGGCAACGTCTGGCGCCTTAAGCAACTCTGCCATGGACGTTCACGCCCTAGAGGCGGCGCTTAAGGCTCGAGTCAGCGCTTTGTCTCTTGCCTCAGCCAAACGTGCGTGCATAGTGGCGGCACGAACGACGATCATCGGGCGAGGAGACCCGCCGTAGTTCGCCTGGTAGAGGTTTGTTTCGAAACCGTCTCCTGCCTCAGCAGCGACCGCTTCCCCCATTCGTTGGAGACGGGCCTTGACCCCCTCAGAGTTGAGGACTTGCTGGAAACCTTCCGAACTGAATTCAAAACGAACGCTGGTGGACATGTTCACCCCTGCCACTGAGTCAACGTGACGACGCTGTGAGAAACAGCGCCCGTTGGAGACTTCCAGGACTGTGACGCACCTGTGGCGTGGTAGCGGGCGCCATGCCACTCCACCAGATCGTGGGCTCCCACCTGCACCTCTGGCGGCAAAAATAGGGTCAGGCGTGCCACCGCCGACTGCCTGCCGGACAGGTTCTCCGATGTTCCTGCGGGCTGCACTGAGCAGCCGCCGACGATTGTGGTGCTCGCCGGGGCATCATAGTCCGGGCGGTCTTTGCCTCGCTCGGAGACGATGGTCGGACGAATGATTGTGACCGTGTCACAAGCCCAAGAGGGTAGCGCCATAATCAGGGCCTCCTAAGTGTGTACGGCTCGAGAGTTTTGACGTCGCGTTCCAACAGCGTCAGGCCACCAGCGACACCGGCGCCGGTAGTCCCATAATTGATGGACACGCCTCCGGCCTGCTCGTGCGTCACGCCGGTTGGAGAGGACAGCGCCATCGCTGCCACTTGCAAGACAGTCTGAGTGAGTTCTGGTGCCTCCTGGTACCCATGACGCATGGTGACTCGTATTCCCTGGTAGCGGTCGGTCCACACGCCGTCACGTCGGCGTAGCGTGCCCAGGTGAGACCATTCCAGGTCTCCGAGTTCCTCAGGGGTCCATTCGTGCACGCGGCCACCACGGTGAGGGCACTTCTCGGTGAGCGCAGTGATCTCCTCGACGCGCATGGATGGCAGCTCAACAAGAGCAGCCCCCGTCCCGTCAAGGATCACAGTCTCAGTGATGACTGGAACGACATGCCACCCGCAATACCGGCGGACCGCAGCCGATGCGGCATCCAGGAGAGACGTCGCACGCGGATCAGCCGCCGTGATTGCGCCCCGCGTGTAGGCCGCGAGCGCGGCCGACGACGCAAGTGCGGGTAGCTGGCTGGACATGCTTTGTTCTCCTCACTTGTTGGAGGGGTTGGCAGCTTTGTTGCGGCTGGTGCGGGTTCGTGATTCAGTCTCAGGTTTGGGTTGGGTTCTGGGGGTGAGGCCCCAGGCTGCAGCGTCAGCTTCGGTGAGCAGGAGAGTGGTGCGGCACCCGTTGACGACGACGTCATAGGGGGTGAGGGCGGTCATAGGGTTCCTCCCGGTGAGAGTGAGGGATCGGGGCGCGTCCAACTTGGACGCGCTCCGATCCCCTTTGATCAGGTCCGGATCAGGCCAGTGAGGTCTTGACGAACGCGGCGGGGCGGGTCACACCGAAGGCGACTCGCTCCTCAGCCAGCACCGCGACCATGTTTCGCACGAAGAAGTCTGCGTGCGAGTTTGACAGCGTGACAGTGGTCTGCTCGCGGTCCCAGAGCACAGCCTTGGTGAAGTCACCAATCAGGGCTGTGCCTGCGTCGATCGCCTCAGATTCCACAAGCGGCACGCCCCACAAGGTGCGGGGACCGATCGAGAAGGGCCCTGCGCCAAGGAACTTGCCCGTCGCTCCGTTTTCGCGGGCGAGATCGACCGTCTCAATGTCTGCAGGAGCCATCAGGATGCCGTTGGGCACTGCGCGTCCCACGACCCTGGCCTTGGTCAAGGCTTTGCGCACGGTCGTGAACAAATCCGTCTCAAACGACTGAGACTGCACTCCAGAAGTTGAGAGGATGCCAGTGATGGAGTTGGAGGAGCCATCGCCCTTGAGCATGGCGGTTTCCTCGGCTTCTGCCACGTCTGCTGCAAGCTCATCGTTGATCAGACCTTCAAGCTGCTTGGCATCCGCGATCGCGCGGTTGGTGGCAGGAACCCATTCCGCGATGGTCACAACGGGCACCGAGACCCGTTCGAAGGCCCAGTCGCCTTCAGGCTTGTACCCGCCCTGGACCGGATCCACGGGGGCGGTGGTGGATGAGGTGGTTGCCTCGGGAACGACTGCCGCCTTGTTCGTGTGGGTGGTTTGGCGGACGAACTCGACAACGTCGGAGTGGGTGGAACGCGTGGACACAAGATCGCGCAGGGTCAGGGGACGGCGGCCGAGCAGCTCGATGATGCCGGAGTCTTCTGGCGTGACGAGGGCCCCTGCACTCGTGCGGGCGGCGCCGGTGAACAGGCTCTTGACCTGGATCGGGGTGGTCTGCACCTGTGCGCGGTCCGGAATGCGGCCACCGAAGCCCTTGAGCAGGGCCTGGTAGGCCGAGGACTTGACGACGGTCAGGCCCAGGTTTGCTGCTTTGGGCAAAGATCGAGAGACCTGGCCGGTGATTTCAACGTCTTCAGTAGGCAGGCCGACCTGCTCGGTGAAAGTCTTCACCTCGGCGAGCAAATCGGCGTCCTTCTTGGCGGTCTTGGCCTGGTCGAGCAGATCAGCTGCTTTTTCCATGAAGGCGCGGTAGCTGCTGGTCTCCTCTTCGGTCATCTGGCGGTTATCGTCAATCGCCTTCTGGGCGATCGCCTTAGCATCCTGGGCGGCTTTGAGGGCTGATTCCTTGAGGAGGGTGAGCTTGTTCATCATGGGTTCCTTTCATTTCAGAGGGTTGTGATGACCGCGCAAGCGGCCTGGGCTGCCAGGGCGCGTGCGGACGCTGGCACATGCTGCTCCTGGCCCTTGGCCCCGGCGGGCTCCTCGGGCTTGACAGCAGGTTCAGCGCTGGCCTTCTCCTGGTCGTTGGTCTGATTCACTTCGGCAGCATCAATCACTGCCTGGATCGCATCAATAGCAGTGTGTAGCCCATCAAGATGCTTCTGGGCGAGAACCCGCCCAGCTTTCATGCCTGTAGCAACCGCGTTAACAGCGTCCTTGACGGCCACGACGCTGGTGTCTTGGTTGGCGCCAACTGCCACGAATGAAAACTCGTAAACTTTCAGGGCACGCAGCTCGTTTGCTTTGGTGCCGTCTTCAAGAGTCACGGTCGCGGAGTCAAGTACGTCAAACGCAAAAGACATTTGGGTCAGACGGCGGCTTTTGACGAGCCGGTAAACTTGACGGCCTTTAGGTAAGTCCAAGTCGAACTTGCCGCGCACCCACCAGCCATGGTGGTCTTGGCCCATGTCTGCGGCTGAGGCGACCCAATAATCTGGATCGTCCGTGCGATGACCAAACAGGCCCGGCAAGGTATTGCCTGACTGCTTCCATTCCTTGATGGTGTTGGTAAAAGCTCCGGGGGCGATCACGTCACCATAAGCGTCTGGAACGCGAGTAAAAGTGGCGGCATAGACCACGAATTCGCCATCTTCGAGATCGTCAGCAGGACCTGCTTTGATCTTGACTTCTGCGGTCTTGAAATTCATTGAAGATCACCTTTCACGGAATAATAGTGGTGATGGTGCAGCGACATTCAGCGACTTCATCTGCGCCACCGACAGGATCTCCTGGCCATGCCATGCCGTTGGAGAAGACGCCGTCAACTGGCACCGTTTCTCCGTCGAGTTGCGCGTGCGAGGCGCGAGGATTACCCGAAGTCACAGTCCAGACCTTCATCGCCTTAGCTGGGGCGACCTGGCGGGCGCTCTCGGTGACTGCAAAGGAAGCGAAGGTCGTGGCTAGGGTGACCGCAGCTGCGGCACCTCTAGAACCGACCGCCTCCTCGAAAACCGCTGCCGGGGAGGGGAGAGCCTGGTCCTCCTCGCTCTCGTCATTGCTTGCCAGGGCTCTGCTCAGGGCGTGGCGGGTGGTGGAGTTGATCGCTCCGGCACGGGACTCACAGACTGCGCGCAGGAATTTCCTGGTGCGATCAACGTCATAGATGGTCGCGGGGAACCCCAGTGCGGCTGCCGCAGCTGGGCCGATCTCACTGGTGACACTCAGGGCCACAGACTCCAGGTCGTCAGCCAGCTCCGTGTCCCACCGCTGACAGTCCCACCAGTCGCGATCTGATTTCGCTCCAATGACAGACAAGACGGCAGCGCGTTGGCGCTTGAAGAACTTGCTCAAGGTCTTGGCTGCCTGCTGCTTGGCGGACTCAAGCTGTGCTGGTGACGGGGCGAAACGCTTGGGATCAGACTTGGTCAACAGCTCAAGACTCTTTGGCTCGCCTTCCACGTCCGTAGGGGCTGCGTCGCCGCCAGCAGTGGTCACTGACAACGGCCGAATTAGGTCGTCTCCACCAGGCAAAGCAGGCAGGTTCCGGCGAGCCCGGGCCTCGTTCGCGGTCATGAACGGGCCGCCAACGCTCTGGTAAAGGCTGGTGGCCTCCTCTGAAAGATCGCCACGCATCTTGGCGGCGATGTCGAACTCCACGTAGAGCCTCCGGCCGTCGTTCACGAGGTCAGGGATGAGTTGCAGGGCCAGCTCCTGCTCAATCTGGTCAAGCCACGGACCAAGAGTGTCCTGATACAGCTGCTTGTGTTGCTCCTTGATGTTGGAGAACGTTGCGTGGTCAAGGATTCCGACCATAGGGGCGGGCACATGGAAGGCCGCAGCGACCTCCTCACGCGTGAGCTTGCGGACCTCGACGTACTGCAGCTCATCGGCGGTCTGGGCGACCTTGACAAAGGTCATTCCGTCCTCAAGGATCGGCGTGCCTCCGGCCTCAGATGAGTTGGCGCCCACGTATTGGTTGTGCCAGGAACGGCGGAACTTCTCCCGGGTCTCCTCGGACCAGCGGGGCGCATCAGCAGGCCGTTGGAGGTACCCAGACGCCCGGGCTCCATTCTTGAGAATTTGCGAGCGCATACGGCCAGCCTCGAAGCCTTCAGCCAGAGCCTGCCTCAGCGCCTCCATGGGTGGGGTACCAACCAGGTCCCCTGACGGGGAGTACCCTCTGAAGTGAACGATCTGGTCAGGAGTGAAGGCCTGGCGTCCTTTGTCACCTCTGACCTCGAAGCAGTCGGGTGCGAACCAAGAATCACCCTTGGGAGTGACCATCCGAGGAGGCAGACGCACCAGCCCAAAACCCCCCGTTCCCTTCCCCTTTACTTTGAGCCAGTAGGCCGTGTCGTAGATGCACATGTCGTGCACCAGGTCGTTCAGAAGCCGGTACCTCGTCGTGCGAGGGTTCGGACGGGCTAGAAGCTCCGACAGAGGATGATCAGTCACCCTCCGCCGGTTTGTGTCTGAGACGCGTTCAAACACTTTGGGGGACAACGACGCGATGTTACGAGCGAGGAAGTCGACTACAGTCCTGACGCTGCCCTGGGTGCGCCAGATCTCCTCATAGTCAACATTCCAGCCGTCAGTCACGCGCAGCGACAAGGACGGAACTGAGCGCGGCCGAGCAAGAGATTGAACGCTGCCGGTGGAGACCACAAACGTCACAAGGAACCTCCTACGATAGGCCTCTGGATGAAGTCGATGTGATCACGCTCGACCACGACCTCGCCGTCCACCGGGGTCGGATCAGCGCCGACGCTGTAGAGGGTGACGTTGCGCAGGAACAACAGTTGTCCGTCCTGGCGCACCAGTGCTCCCGCGAGCGCGGTGCCGGTCTTAAGGTTGATGATGATGTTAGAGGCAATGAGACGGCGGTAGGGGCGCATGATGGGCTTCCTGTCAGACGTAGAAGACGCCGTCGGTGTGCTCGTAGGCAGAGACCTGGGTGTCATGGGGGCTGGTGAGGTAGCCGACGGCGGCGACGGCGGCGATGAGTGGGGAGGCGTCTTCCGGGGAAGCCTTGCGGTCGATGACTCGGGTGTCGCCGAGGGTTTTCCAAGTGGCGGATCCTGCGGCGACGTCAAGAACAGGCTGAGGTAGGTGCGCGAGTCCGCTCTCCGTCTGGGCTTTGACTTGCTTGTCATCCGTCTGGCTGGCCGTGACCAGGTCGAAGAATCGGCCGTACCAGGCGCCGAGGTCATCGCCCTGCCACCGGACGACGTTGACACCATCGAGAGCCTCAAGGTCCGGAATGATCGAGGAGACCGGTGAACCTTTGCCCTGCGCTACCACAGTGATAGGGGAATCGATGTTAGCTCGCGCCTTGAACCAGTCCACTGTGAACTCGGTGCGTGGCAGGCGGGCCGCGATCTCAACTTGAGGGACGCCCCCGTTGTTGATGCCAGCAGCAGCGATATAGGAGGATGATCGATCCCAGGACACGTCCAGGCCGTAAACGATGGGCTGGTCCGGAGGAATGAACGTGTCTGTGCGCGTTCCTGCCTCCCAAGCCCCTTCAGGGAACGGAGGCTTGCGAGAAGAAGACAACCACTGGCACTGAACCTCGGTCATGAACTCAGCAGGCGGGTCCGTCGCCGCTGCCGCCGCGATGGTCTCCTCACGGATTCCGATCGATCCATCTGAGCGGCGGTGCCCCATAGAGGGGTTGGACAGTCCCCAGGTGTCACGATCCCACCGAGACGCTCCTGGAGGCGTAGACCACTCAAAAAGTCCTAGGGACTGGCCCAGCGCAGTCTCTTCACCGTCCTCGTCAGGTTCCTGAGGAACCGGTGTCGAGGCGTCGGAGAAGACTCCATCTGGGTCGCCTAGAGCCAGATGACCTAAGCGTCGCAGGTGACGCAGGACCACTGAGGCGTGGTCGCCAGCATTGGAGAGCGCCAGCACCATGCCCGAGTCCTGAGCCATGATCGTCTTCGACACCGCAGACCAGGAGGCGAAGTCGCCGTGTTCTCTGAGCTCATCAAGCACGACCAGCTGCACATGTTTGCCGCGTCCGCCTCGGCGAGTAGTGGCCTTGACCCGGTAGGTCGCGCCGTTCCATAGCGTCAGGCCCTTCTGGCCAGACCCGAGAGAGATTCTGCGAACCTCGTCGCCCAACTCGTCACAAAAGTCTGGGTCATCCTCATGCTCGGCTGGGTCAACCATCTTGACCGCCTCAGCCCAGAGTGCCTCAGAGGTCTCAAGGTCTTGAGCTGTGCCCAACACTGCCCAGCCTTTGGTGAACATGAAGAACAGGATGATCACCATGGCCACCGTAGACTTACCGTTCTGCCTGGCCACAAGCACCACCGCTGTGCGGAACCGCAGACGACCGTCGTCCAGGAGCTCAAGCAGATGGATGCAAAGCCACTTCTGCCAAGGCAGGAGGCTAATCCCCAGGACCTCGGCGAACTCCACACATGCAAACCCCAGTGATGTCTGAGGAGTAAGAGGGCGCAGAGGGGGCGTGTAGACCCTAGGGGCCTCGTTACCCTGCCGCACCCGTTATACCTCCTCGGATCGCCTGTAGCCTTCCGGCGCCGCGACGCTTGGGACGCCTCTCGACTTCAGGAACAGACGCCGGCGTGATCCGCAAGTCCGCGCATCCCCGCAGATACGCCGGGATCGCCCCAAAGGACGCCTTGCGCAACTCCTCAACACCGGCACGCTGCGCCTCATCAATCAGCCAAGCCAAAGTCTTGACCGCCTCGCAAGCTCCTCGGAACTGAGCATCCTTGAGATGCTCAGCAGCACTGATAGACGCCGTCGTAGCGTCATACATCGTCCCTCGACGCCGTTTCGGGGGGTGCGGACGAGCAAATTCTGTCCCCCACCGACGCACTTGCTCCTGCGCATCTCGAGCCGCCGCGAGCGCCGGGTTCTTGACCACTTGGCCCCGGTCATCCACCACTGTGAGGCCTTTGTCGGTGATCGCCTGGTGGGCTGCACGCAGAGTGGCCACAGCCAAGCAGAACGCCTCCAGGCGCATGGCGTCCAGTAACTCAGGGCGAGGATGGGCTGTGACGACCGAAGTCCAGACGCTGGCGGCGTCCTCAGCGAGATGAGCTGGAGGCAGGAGGCTGGCCATCAGTACAGACCTCCATATCCTGACGCTTGATCTGCTGGATGACGTGACGCAGGGTCCGCATGGAGCCGCGCCATCCGACCTGATAGGCGATGCCTGGAGCCTTCATGCGGGGATTGCGGGCGATGACCTGGCGAATCTGGGCCCCAATGTCGCCATCCACGAGCCGAGCGCGCTGATAGGTCACAGGGGCTGCAGGGTCCAGCGCCCTACGGACGGTGGCGGAGGTGGCACCGACAGACTGAGCAATTTCAGCCACCGACAGGCCGGCGGAGGCGGCTTCTCTGATTGCCACCCGATCGAACATTACTCCTCTACTTTCGTTGCCATTCCAACAAAAAGCGGGGATAGGGGGTCGTTTTCCCTGTGGGGAGAAGGAGCACTGCCGGCGGACAGCTCCGCTAACCCCGCCGCAGGGATTTGCACCCCCTCCCTCAGGGGGTCACCAGCGGCGCGACATCAGTCCGAGGCTAGGGCCGGCATCTGTGGCTCCGGCCTGCTTGTTGCACAGCTCGTGCTCAGGCTGCAAGTTGGCCGGGTCCAGCCGCTCGTCAGGATGGTCACGCCATGACAGCCGGTGGCCGACCTGGAAGGATCGCGGGTCACCGGGAGGCGCGGCGTAGTCGATCGGCTGCCCGCAGCGGGCACACGGCTGAAGTCGAGCCTGCCGCATCTTCCTGCGCAGGCTGCGCAGCCTGCGATGCCCGCGAGACTGAACCACAGAGTCCCCCTAAGCTCACGCCATGAACAATACAGATGGGCGGCGGCTCCGATCTTGGGAACGCGCCATGGAATGGCCTCTGGCCTCCGCAGCCTTGGTGTTCCTAGCGACCTACACCTGGGAGGTTCTCGCCGATCTTAGAGGAGAGGCCCGAGACAGCGTCGAGTTGATCCTCAGCGGAATCTGGGTGCTATTCACCGCCGACTACCTTATTCGGCTGTGGCTTGCTCCTGACCGCAAGGAATGGGCGCTAGGACATTTGCCAGAGGCAGCTGCCGTGATCTTGCCGATGCTGCGTCCGCTGCGTCTCCTCAGGTTGGTGACACTCATCGGCATCCTGCAAAGGAAGGCTGGCGCGGCGTTGCAAGGACGCATAGCGCTCTACACGGCAGCGAACGTCTCGCTTCTAGCATTCGTTGCCGCACTTGCTGCCCTTGATGCTGAACGGCACGCTCCCCACGCCACCATCACGTCATTTGGCGACGCCCTGTGGTGGGCAATCACAACCATCACGACTGTCGGCTATGGCGATCTTTCTCCAGTGACGACAGGCGGGCGGCTGGTAGCTGTGCTCCTGATGATCGGTGGAGTGGCGTTAATCGGCGTGGTCACCGCGACCCTCGCCTCTTGGATCGTCGCACTGGTCACCGAGGAGAACGACGAACAGGAAGCTGCCACCCGGATGCAGGTTGAGGAGCTGCGCGTGGAGGTGACGCGCCTGGCAAAACTAGTTGAGACACTCAGCCAGTCAGCAGACCCAAAACAGCCCTGAGCGGGGGCACACGCGTGCCACTGGCAGCAATGATGCAATTCATGCCCCAGGCCTGTCCAGCCCCGGCCTCTTAGCGGCGTGTCGGCCGCGTTTCCAGCCAGCAAGATGCGCGGCCGCCTCGATTTCCAAAACGTCCGGCCAGGCGACCCACACCTGCCGGCCAACCCTCCGATGCCGCACCATCTGCCGACGCCACCAGGACTGCAAAGTCCTGTACCCCAGGCCTGGGACCAGCTCGAGGCACTGCGTCGCGGTGACCCATTCGGTGCCTTCAGCGTCTGTCAAGATCACTGGCTGTGCTCCTGCCTGGCCGCAAGCACGGCCAGAGTGCGAGTAGTAGCCCAGTCCTCCTCAGCGAGCACCAGACCACAAGCAGCCTGGCAGCAGCGCACCGTCTCCTGCGCACCCTGCACCGCAGGCGGAGTCACCACCAAAGACCGCTGCCCACAACGGGGACAACGCACCGTCGTCACCCGCCGCTCCGGCTCAACGATAGGCCACCGAGCCCACGCCCTAGCCGACGCCGGCCCAAGATCCCCGAGCAGGTCACCAGCCCACGCCTGAGCCGAGACCCACTCCAAGTGAGGATCAAGCCACCCAACCAGTCGCCTGGTGCTGCCACGATCCAACGGGCCGAGCACCTCAGCAAGCCCAAACCGAGTCATGCGAGACACCTGCGGCACCTGACCCGCACCAGGGCACTCCTGAGCGACCTCAGCGCACCAGGTCGCCAACATCGCATGCAAGTCATCCGCCACAGCAAGAGCTTCCGCATAGAGCCCATGCTCACCTGGACGAGCCGCACGGCCACCATCACCGCGCCCCAGCGGACACGACACCGACGGCTCAGACATGTCAATCAGATGCTCCACAAGAGTCGGCAACGTCCGCACCAGAGACTGCAGTCGCCCCCAGCACCAAGAGCACAAGCACCCGTACTCAGCCTGGCGAGGCAAACAACCACGACACTCAACCACCTGACCACCGCGATCAAACGCACTGCCATCACAGTCGGTCAAATGCGAACCCCTGACGGTGCACCCACTCACGCATTCAGCCACCAGCTGCTCCCTCCTGTGCCTGTCTGTGCTTGGTCTTCTTGGCTCGGCGTCGGCGTCTTCGAGGAAGGCAATGCCCGTCAAGGTCTTCTGAGTGCCCAGCCATGTCATGCCCAGCCATGCCATGCCTTGCCATGCCATGCCATGCCAGGGCGCGTGCGCCCGTGAGAGCGGGCGCGCGTGGACGCGTGCGCCCGTGCGCGGCCGCACGCGCACGCGTGAGGGCGGGCGCGAGCAGCGTGAGCTGCTCCTCGGTCAGTGGTTGGCCGGTTTCGGCGGCTAGGGCGGCCACACCCAGGTCGTCTGGCAGCGGGGCACCAAGGGCGGTTTCCAGTGCTGCGAGAAGGGCTCCAGGGGCGCCACGAAGAGCCTGAACTCCCTGAGTCACCTGGGCATGCAGGTCTTCAATTGCGTGCCTTTCAGGGGCTGTTTCTGACCCTAAAAAGGGCAGACTTCTCCCTGGGCACCTCGGGGCAGGTTTTTGTCTGCCAGGCGGCTCCAAGGGGCGGCTAGCAGCCGCGGACGGTACCACCAGCTCAGGCGGGCTCTCCTGACAGGCAGACGCGGGCGGCCCTGCGTACCCCGTCGGGTGCGAGCCAGTCCCCTGCTCCCGTTCTGCGGACCCCGTCGGGTGCGAACTGGGAGTGTCTGCCAGCAGCAACCCATCTGGGTCCAGTGGCCACCGCTGCGGGTCCAGGAGTGAGCGCAGCCGCCCTGCGACCTCCGAGGAAGGCGAGCTTGCTACGCGCGCTTCTATCGCCGCACGGTGAGCACTAGTCAGATGGGCTGTGAGCCCGGCCTGGGCCGGGGTACGGTTCCCCTTGCTCCGGTTGCACTTGCGGTGCGTGATAGCAAGGTTCAGTGCTCCCAGAGCATCCGGGAGTAGGTGGTCCACCTCAGCGCCAAGGTCACCCTTGGTGACCTCGCGCGTAACTTCGCGCCGACAGTAGACGCACAGCGCGTGACCGGGCGAGTCGGGCAGTTGATCACGCTGCCACACCTCGGCCTTGAGACGAGGATCATTCCGCTCGGTCTGCAGTGCCCGAGCAGCCTTCTCCTCATCTCCGCTTCTTTTGTGCACGGCTCGCCAGTCATGAAAGACCCACGAGTCGGCAGGTGTGGGGTCGCAGCGGCCAGACGGGCAAACATGATGCTCGTCATGCCACAAGCCGACCCCGACCAGGACCTGCGCCAGGCGCAGAGCCACATCCTGGTCCGGAATCAGGGACAACAGGTCCCACCTCGCCAGGACGCCATCGCCGTACCCCGCTTTGATGCGAGATCCCGCCATGAGCCACAAGAGGCTCGCACCCCATGCGTCAGCATCACCGGCCGCACCGCGACGCATCAACTCCACGAACTTGAGGTTCTGGAACAACTGATCGTCGATCAAGAAATAGGACACGTAACCTCCTCTCGAGCTAGACGGACATGGACGACGGAAATTGGGGTGCTTGGGTATCTGGTGGAGAGCGCCCTGCTGCCAGGCAAACATAAATGCAATCCCACACTTGCAATGTCATACAAGACTGGGCTAGACTTGATGTCGCGAAGAGGACAGCAGTGATCAAGACCCTCCGCAAGGCGGCAAAAGCCCGTGGCTTAGACATGGAGGTCACAGAGCTGACTCGCCACACTGCGGTCAGGGTAGGGAATGTGTCTCGCACCCTGGGGCGCCACAACGAAGTCGACGAGGTCACCGTCGGCCAGTTCTTCGACCAATTCGCTGAGGTTCTCGGCGGGAAAGGATGGTGGAGATGACCAAGACATTCACCGTGACAGCGCAGAGAGGTAAGGGTGACTGGTGGGTCCTGGAAGTCCCTGAAGTCGGAGCTGTCTCCCAGGTAAAACGCCTGGACCAGGCCGCTGAAGAGATGAGAGAGGCTGTGGCCTACCTGTCTGGACTGGAGGCAGCCCAAGTGAACCTGCAAGTGATCCCCGTCCTCCCCGACGCATACCAGCGGCATGCTCTCGCCGCCGCTGAGGCGCGTAAGGCGGCTGCCGAAGCTACCAGCCTCGCCGCCGCTGAGGCTCGCACCGCTGCACGAGCACTGCGAGAAGCAGGGCTCACTCTGCGCGATGTCGGAACCATCATGGGCGTGTCTCACCAAAGAGCAGCCCAGCTCGCAGGCTAACCAACAGGCAGTCTGCGCTGCATCCCAGTATGGCAATGCTGGCATTACAGGGTCGCGTCCCAGATCCACAGGAGCGCGGCCGCCAGCACACTCAAAACCAGAGCAGCTAGGCCGACGGCGATCGTCATGCCAAGCGCGCGGCCGAGCCTCTCAGCGGCAGAATGGGACCTTCTCATAACAAAACTCCTCGTGCGGTGATGGTGAGGCGGGTAGGAGATGAGCTCAGAAAGGGGGCTCGTCTGGGAAGGGTCCACCCCAAGCTGCCTCTTCAGGGGCCCAGCCGTACCCCTGCCCCGGCGCCGTCGCGGGCGCGGCGGGCACGGGTTGCGGCTCACCCTGCGCAGGCGTGGGCGTGCCGGAGCCCTGGAAACCACCCACCTGGCCGCCCGAGTGGCCTTGCCCGCCGGGGGCGCTGGCGCGTGGGGTGCGGGTGACCTCAGCCTTGGCGTAGCGCAGCGAGGGGCCGACCTCGTCCACCAGCAGCTCGTAAACCGTGCGGCTGGCGCCCTCACGGGTCTGATAGGAACGCTGGGTCAGACGGCCCTGCACGATCACGCGCATACCCTTCTTCAAGGATGAGCACAGGCCTCGCCGTCGTCCCACTGGTTCGTCTGGCGGTTGAAGGACCTGGGCGTGGAGGCCACACGGAAGTTAGCGACGGCCGCCCCATTAGGGGTGAAGCGCACCTCCGGGTCCGCCACCAAGTTGCCGACAACGGTGATGATCGGCTCCCCACTCATCGGGCACCCTCCCCGGTCGCGGCGTAGTCGCGCAGCCTCCCCAGGTCAAAAACCCGGAAGGTGAACGTGGTCGTCGCCCTCCCGAACATGCGCTCAGAGCGGCGCTCCATGTCCGCATGCAAGTGCGGGCCCTCCAAATGGCGGGAATCGTCATCAGGCAGCAGGCCAGCATCCACAAAGCCGTCGATCAGAGGCTTGATGGTCGGCATGAAGTTGTGCGCATCCCGACGCCCCCGGGTGCTGAAAGCCAAGAACACCTCAATCCGGGCGCGCTCCAGGTGCGGAGCCACATTGCCAGTACGACGGGCCTCAGCCCAGCCCAAGCGCCGCAATTCCTTGGCCCGCGACGCCGTCGCCCACCGGTGACGGCGCCCGTTGAGGGACAGGACGTCACTGGCAAGCATCGTGAGCTCGCAAGTCCAAGCGGGAGTGCAACTCATCGCGCACCTCCGACCGAAGCGAGGCTGGACCTGCTGACAACCTGGGACGCCTGCTCCGGATGCAGGCGCTTCAGATGGGCCAGGGCGATAGGCTCATCAAACGTCCTAGGGGCAGCAATCTGCTCCCGGGCTCCTGGACACCAATCCGTCCCGACAAAGCCAGCAGCGTCAGTGCTGCCGAATTGACCACCCACGACCAAGAACGAGTGCCCAGTCGTCACGCGCAGAGGCCAGGAGCCAAGCGCGCGGGCCGTGGTCGCCCACCGTCCGACCACAGGCGGCGTCAGGTTCACAGTCGCGCTACCAGCCAGCGGCAGCGCCGCAGCAATGAGGATATCCTCAGCGACATCAGGCACCACGAGCCCCTCCTCTAGCCACGAGAGTGCGGGCACTCGCAGCGCACGGCCATCGAGGAGACCCGAGACGTCGGTGACCCACAAGCGACCCGACCATCCCAACGACAGCAATTGCTCATCCAGGCTCGTGGGCTTAGACGCAGCCAAGATCAGCTTCGCGACGGAGGCACTGAGCAAAACATCTAGCACAGGCTCAGAAGAGGCCCTAGTGTCCCTGATCGGCATCGAGGCCGCCACGGAGCCCCCACCGCTCGCGAGAGTCGTCACCAGGCCGAAGCGCGAGTCAATCACCAGACGGATGGCTTTTTGCGCCTCCTGGCAGTCGCCCGTGCCAACGTGCGGCAGCATAGCCGCCAGGGCCTGGCGCAGAGCATGACCAGACACGACAACTTCCAGGTCGCGTGAATCGAACGGGCTCATTTTGACTTCTCCTGTCTCGAGGCGGAGTGAGGGGCAGAAACGCCAGGCACGTGCACCAGGCGCAGGGCATAAGTCAGAGCGAGCTCGTCCGCACGGCGGACCCGCAGCACCGGAGGCAGACTCGGGACGGGGATTTGTTGCCAGGCAGTCACCTCAGAAGTCCCCAGACGCTTATGCGTGCGCGCGAACCAGCCGTCCTGACGCCACTGCCTGCCCACGTGGCGGCCAGCCCTGCACTCGACAACACTGCCCGCAGGCAGCAGATCCAGCTCCACCGCACTGAGCGGGCGAGCCAGGCTATACATCCCACGGATTCGGATCGCCATGTCCGGAGTTAGGCAGACGTCGCGGAACCCGGCCGGGGGCGGCGGATCAGCCACCAGCAAATGCGCCACCGTGTCCGCCAGGTCCACCAGCACCAGGGATGAGCAATCAATCAAGCACGAGCGCGCCGAATTGATCGTCTCTACGACATCATCTCGACTGCTGGACACCGTGGACACCACCACCGGACACACCCGCGCCACAGACGAATGCGCCGGACCGCCGCTGGTCGGCCGCATCGTCACAGTCACCTCAACCTCGACACGGTCACTCATGACGCCGCCTTCATCTGGCGGCGGGCCGCACGGGCAGCAGAGCTTTGTCGCTGCCACTGCCTCCGCGGCAACGGCCTGGTCCGAGGATCATCCAAGTCAGCGTCCTCCGCCCAGCCCAGAGGTGGTACCCACCCGTTAACGAGAGCCGCGCCACGCGCAGCCTGAGATCCACCACCAGGGACAGGCACCCAAGAAGCCTGCGCATAGAACTGCGCGATCGCGCGGGCAGTCGTTGAACGGATCAATGACTGCTTCAACAGCACCTTGGAGACCGCCTTTTGATGCACGCCCAGGCGAGCCGCCATGGCGCGCTGCGACCAGCCTAAGGCGCTCAGCGCCTGCAACCGCCTGCGCGACCCAAGCGCTGGCACAAACCGGTAACCGCCCACAACATGAGGGCCAGACGTCGGCTGGACCGCCAGCAGACGCTGCGCCTCCCCCCGCTTACAAACAGTGCAGCGGCAGCGGCAGTTCCTGTATGCGCCTGACGTGCCATGGACGTGTGGCCGCTGGTGAGTGCACCCCTCCACAAGATCACGACCCTGATCGCTCATGCCGCGTCACCACCGTCAGGCAGCTCAGCCAGCCACTGATCCACGATCTCCTGCTCAACCTCCGAAAGCGTGTACCCCGCTTTCTCCAGCGTCTTCAGGTACTCGCCGGTCTCCTCCACGCGGCTGTTGCCACACCTGATGGCCACCTCGAGGCGCGCGCACACCAGGGCGAACATCAGCCGATCTGTGCGCTTTGGGGTGGACACCCAGCGGCGCCAGGTCGCCGAAGGCACCCACTTCTCAACTTCTTGAGCCAAGGGGCGGCTGATGTAGAACGACGCGCACCTTTCCAAGAGCCAGTCTGTCACCCAACGCCATGCCGGGGCAGGCATAGGCGCCGACCCCCGAAGCCAACCACCAAGCCACTCTTGACGCACCCGGGTGGCAGCCTCGATCGCGGCTTCGCGACGCTCCTTGGCCTGGCGGCGCTCAAGAAGCTCCTGACGCTGCTCATCAGACAGGCGATGCTCACTGCGATGCGGGAACCGGAAACGGTGCCCAGATGTCTTCGGATCCATGCACCACTCGCTGGTGTCCACGCAAGACCAGATGCGATCGAATCGCACCACCAGCACTCGGTGCTCGCACGAAGCATGATCCTGCGCGCTCATGCACCCATGGGCGGTACCCTCGAGGCTCTCCAAGCTAGCCCACTGCTGCTCCCAGCCAGGAAACTTTTCATCGAGTTCGATCCCGGAGGCGACCCGCTGCCCCTCAGCTGTCAGGCGCTCCACCTCCTGACGGACCGCCCTAGCGTGCTCCACATCAAGCGCCGCCATCTTCAGGGTGTGCGCCGCAAGCTGTGGGGTTTTGCGGAGCGCTTCGATCAGCTCTTGGGTGTCACAGTGCCAATCCGGGTCATCGACGATCCGGACGACCTCAGCCGCCATCACAAGATCCAGCGCACCGTCCTCCAGCGCGGGACGCACAATCGTGGCTGCGCTGGAATCCCGCACAGCCTTAGCCTGCGCGACCTCCTTCGCGCTGGTCCCCAGTGCCCGGAGCCGATCCGACCGCAAAGACATGCCAGCCAGAAGCACTAGTTGCTCGGCGCGTTCAGCGCCGGTCAGGCCCCGACTGTTCTCGTTGAGCTCCATCTGCACCAGGCGCAGCTGATCCGCCTCCATCTGAGAGACCACCCTCGCGGGCACACTCCCTCGGTCTACCGCACGAGCCGCGGCAAGGCGACGATGCCCATCAACAAGCACCAACCCAGTCAGTGTGACCACCACCAGGACCGGCAGCAGCACACCACTGTGCCGCACAGACGCCTCGAGCTGGCCCATGTCCGGCAAAGCGCGGCGCACATTCGAGCCATCATCAATGGCATCCGTGTCGACCTGCACCATGTCACCAGGACGCAGATCAGAAACATCATCACCCGTGCGCACGCGCCGCACCTCAGCGACCCCACCCGGGAGCTGCACTACCTTCGCACCCATCTCAGGCAGCCTCATAGATCGCACTCAGCGTCTAGCTGCCCGGACGTCACCTCTTGGTCCTCCACCGACAGCAGCAACACAACACCACCCAAGATGAGAGCCACCCCTAGGACCGCCCACGACGTGAGCAAGACCGGAGGCTTCACCGGGTCAAACCAAACCCAGCTCACCACACCGTTAATCGCGGCACACGCGATGGCCGCAAGACACAGGACGATCCCCAAGCGCGCCCTGAGGGGCATCGCGTGGCCGGCCTGACGGGCCTCGATGTGCCGAGGCTGGCGCATCTGCACCCGAAGCGAGACCTGACGCAGGCCATGGTCCAAAGCGCTTAGTGCAGGACGCCGGGGGGCGATGTGACGCCCCCGACGACGCACAGGCGATGTAGAATTGGTTGCAGGCATTGGTTTCTCCTTTGTCTCCGCCCCTGCGTAAGTGATTGGACGTCGCGCAGGGGCACTTTTCTTCTGAAGTCGGTTGCGGTCAGACACGGCTCTCACGCCACATCAACCACTGATCAAGATCTGCAGGCCGCACCACTCGCAGCCGAGAATTAGCAGGGTCATCACCCGCAGGGATCGACGGCAGCTCACCCGTCGCAAGCGCCCGATTGACATGGTGACGCGGGATCCCAGTCAGCTCCACCACGCGAGACACGGACAACGCCCGCACCGGCTCCGCCACAACAGCCTTGCGCAGCAGCCCCTCAAGATCGCGCAGGCGCGCGTCCAAACTTTCAAGCGTCGCAGCCATCAGCGGACACCCCCACCAGGCTCGTCCAGCCACCGCAAGCCACCATCAGGCCGAGCCGCGCCCCTAGTCGGTGTCCGGTCGGGCGTGGCGGAGTCACAGACCACGCCCGACCGGCACCCGCACCTACACGCGCTCCCCACGCGTGCGGGCGCCTCCTCGGTAGGCTCCGAAGGGCAAACACTCGACGACGCCGGGTCCCCACCCGTGCCGTCACCACCTACCGAGGAGGAGTCACTATGGGGGGCCGCACCGAATACAGAGTCGTTACCTTCTGCACCACACCCGAGCACATCTTCGGCGCCGGTATCCCCGGAACCGCAGCCGCATCCACTGTGGACTTTGCGGGCTCCGTACCCGACCTCGCTGAAAACATGGACGGCTGGGAGGCCGTCAGCCACCAGGTCATCCCCGCTGAGGACAGAGTCTTCCTGTCCATCCTGCTGAGAACGAGCCTTGACGTCCCCGACACGCTCACCGGGGATGCCTCTAGTGGTGGTGGCCTCGCGCAGCCATAGGCCGCCATCGTCACCACGGACAACCGAGAGGCGGGTCTCTGTGACCTCCGTAGGGCGAATAACTGTGTGAGAAACCCGCAGCGGTCTCAGAGTCACAGCATCCGTGGGCGCGCACACCATCACGCCCCCTCCCGAGCAGAGTCCGCGAGCGCGGGAGCGGCAGCTGCATCCGGGCTGGCGCCCTCAGCACGAGCGACCAAGCTGGAGGCGCTGACCCCGAGCGCAGCAGCGATTGCGACAACCTCGGGAACCGTGAAGACGCTGTGTCCATTGATCTTGGTGGAAAGCGTCTGCCGGGCGATCCCAGCAGCTGCGGCTAGGTCTGCGAGGGGGATGCCCTGCTCCTGCGCTAGGGCCTTAATCTCAGATGCGATGGTCACTGTAGATTCCGTCCGATTCTGACTATTGTCCGAAAACTCGGACGCAAGCGCTATCATCGTCCGTAACAGCGGACATGTCAAGCAGAGATTTGCCCGCGCGTCCGTTTCGTCGGACACTGTTGCGTGTGGGTATACGCAAGATTCCAATCGACGATGTCGAGCAGGCTGTCGTCTCGGCGCTGAAGACCCACGCCCAAGATCAGGGACTGTCATTACGGTCTCTGGCGGATGCAACCGGGCTAGGCAAGTCTCGCCTGGGCGATCTCTTCAACGGCCTCACTTCCTGCACGATGACCGATCTGGAAAGGCTGTGCTCGGCTCTCGGGCTGAGACCGTCTTCTGTGCTGTCTGAGGCTGAGGGTGTGGTGGCTGCTCGTGTTCGTGAGGAGGAGCGTGAGCGGCTGCTGGCTGGTCTGGCGGCTGGGGTGCCGGTGGAGTCCCTGGGTCTAGCGGCCAAGCGGGACCTGTCCTGGGCGCGTGAGGCCGCGGAGCGGTCCGGGTGGCGCGAGGACCTGGGCGAGGAGCCCCAGGCAGGCCCGGCAGAGGAGGGCTGAGGCGTGGGGCGTAAGGAAAGGGCTCACCAGCCTGCGGGGGCGATAGACGTGCAGACGATGGGGTACCTGCTCAGTGAGGACTCCAGGGCGCGGACGGTGGGTGGCCTGTCCTGGGCGTCCCGCAAGCACAGGGACGTACGCGGCTGCGTCGACGTATGTCACTGGGTGCGTACTGCTCCAGGACGGGCTGCTGATGATGCAGTACAACGCTCCGCGCCCGTGGCAGGTCAGCCTCGCCTACCTCGGTATCCGCGACGGGGTCAGGACGCCCCCGATACGCCGGGTCTGCGTCCACGGCAACGGGCACGGCCTCGGGCGCGCCACTCATGTGCACACCTACCAGCAGGACGGAAGAGAGCTTTGCGCGCCGGTCGATGACACCTTCCCGCAGTGCCCTATATCCCCTAGCGTGTCCAACGAGGAGCGGTGCATGATGTTCATGGCGTTTGCCCGGCTGTGCCACGTAGACACCAGCGGGCTGGCATGGGTAGACCCGCCAGAGGGAACGAGGTGAGCGAGATGGACCCAAAGACACTCTCCAGCCTCTACTTCAGCGCCATGGACGAGGGCTTTGAGGTGGTCGAGACCTCCGAGGGGTTCGCCGTGTGGATGCCGGCCTACTACTCCGACGGAGACGGTGTCATCCTCTCGGTACGCCCAGCCCCCGGAGGCTGGTACGTCACCGATGACGGGCAGACCTTCTCCCACCTGGCCGGCCTGGGCGCTGCTGTCAGCGGCCCCGCCTTCACTACGGCGTGGGACACTATCGCGCGCCCAGCGGGCGCGTTCGTGCCAGGAGACAAGGACCCCATGGGGAGCTGCCAGGACGCAGAGATCCTCGCCTGGGCCACCGACGAGACGATCGGCCAGGTGCTGCGCGACATCTCGCACGCGGCGCTGCGCGCCGAAGGGCTCGCCTACACCCGCGAGCCCCGCACGGGAGGGCGTCCGTTCTCCATGCTCGTGCGAGACCGCGCCCGACGCCTGCTGACAGACCGCGCCTTTTCCTCGCGCGGTCTGGAGGCTGGAGACGGCAGCCTCCGGCTCACCTCCGGACGCACCAAGAAGGTCACCGAGACCATCACCCGCCACGGCAGCGTCGTCGCCGCCGTACAGGCCATGGGCGGAAAGACCCGCGAGACCCGCGAGCAGGCTCACGAGCACTGCTACACGATCTTCAGCCAGTCCGACCTGCCCATCGGCAACAGGCTCGCAGTCGTCAACGACGCCTGCGCCTGGGACGCTGGCGTGCTGCGCGAGGCCGAGCAGGTAGCCAACCTCGTACGTATCAACGACCTGGACGACCTGGAGCCCGCGCTTCTTCACCTAGCAGACCAGTTCAACGTCGTCGCCTGACCCGCACGCCCCAGCCTCGCAATACGATTGCCAGGTGACCCGTCCCGGCCTGGAGGCCCTGCTGCTCGAGTGCGCCACCATGGGCGTGGCCGTGGACTGGGCGCGCCTGCCGCAGGGACTGGCGGGCTGCTACCACCACGGCGCGCGCACAATCGTCCTGGACCACCGGCTGGAGGAGTGGCAGGCCGTCCCCGTACTCATGCACGAGACGGCCCACGCCGCCGCCGGGCACGACGGGCACCAGGCCCGCTGGGTGGAGGCCCGCATAGACCGGGCCGTGGCCACCACCCTCATAGACACCGCGTCCTACCGGCGCGCCGAGGCCCTGGCCGGCCCCCACCTAGGCGCGCTCGCCATGGAGCTGGAGGTTCCCATCTGGGTGATCCAGGCCTACCGGACGACGCTACGCACGATGCGATAGTAGGGCCGCCAGTGGTGCGAATCCTCCTGGCAGACTAATGTGCAGACCAGCCGCAATCCCCAGCGGCCACACTCCCCAACACATAGCCAGACCACCCCTGCCCGCGAGCGCAAGGGCTGGCCTGCGCTAGGAAGGCACTGCGATGATGGAGCCACTCACACCACCACCAGGTAGCCGCTGGAAGGGGCGCCGCCGCAAGCTTTGGGGCTATGTCCTCGCGGCGCTCGGCACTATCAGCGTCGTCGGAGGTCTTTTCGACCGATCGGGAAACGATCCAATCCCCGGAGGCCTGATGTGTGCTGCTGTGGGGGTCGGACTCATCTGGTGGGGGCGGCATCTGGAGTCGCAGAGGATCCCTATTCCGAACAAGCCTCAGGCTCCCGCTAAGCCCGCCCACGCGGCCGTGAACACTGGGCCGACCGTCATATGGAACATCAGCGAGCTACTGATGCGCGGCGACATGGATTTCGTGAGCGGAGGCAAGGTCAAGCTCTACACCATGGAGCAACATGAGCAGGCGGTCTACGAGCTCATCTCAGGTGCCGGGATGATGGCCGCTAGCCCGCTCGGAGAGCAGGTCGGCGCATTGGCTACCCTCGCCGACGTCGTGCCTGAGTCGACCAACAGCTACGACGCAGACGCCGTCGCCATCAAGGTCGGCGGAGCGACTGTCGCCTATCTGTCGCTGGGATGGAAGGGTGAGGCACACAACATGCTGAGACGTACTCAGGGGCGCCTTGTCCTGCCTGTAGTGCTGAGGTGGTGGGGTCACCGTGGCGCACACACCTGGGCGCTAGCGACACTACAGGAAGCAGAGGACTATGCGGCCTGGCTGCGCAAGAAGGACCGAGGGGCCTAGGCGAACCGCACCAGTCAAGATAAACGCGACGCCTAACTCCCCGCGAGTGCGGTCTCGACGCTGGTCAGGGCTCGCTCCTGGAACGCCAAGGAAGGGCGTTGATAGTGGGAGGTGGTCGCGGCCTGGGTGTGGCCGAGGATCTCCATGATGAGGCGCTGAGGCGCTCCCTCCTCTAGGAGGCGGGTCGCGACTGAAGCGCGGGCCGAGTGTAGGCGCACGTGCGGCAGGCCAGCGGCCCGCAGGCCTGCGGTCCACTCACCCCAATCCACGCGAGGATCGATAGGTGCACCAGGTGCGGCCTCAAACACGAAGCGGACCGGGCGCGTCTGAGCCAGGTGGGTGCGCAGAGCGTCGGCGAGCGTGGCAGGCAGGGCCACGTGGCGCCACGAGCCCACGGTTTTAGGGCGCAGCAGCCACAGGCCACCGTGGACACGCTCTGCCTCCAAGTGCTCCGGGACCGGGGCGTGCCGCTCTGGGCAATCTGCGCCACGCACGCGGCCGCAAGCGTGCTGCCGCCCCGTGTCAGTGGCGCCGCAGCCGTGGGCCCAGGTGACGCGCTTAACCTCCCACGCCAGCTCCACCGACGGCGTGGGAGCGTCGAGGTGCAGATGATCCAGAGTGATGCCGAGCACCTCCCCTTGGCGGGCCCCCAGCGTGAACGCCACGAGGCGGCGCACATAGTCCGGCTGATCCAGGCGGGAGCGCAGGTAGGTGTGGACCTGCTCCGCAGACAGCATCGGGGCTGGAGCCTGACGCAGGGGCGGCGGGGACACGAAGCGAGCCGGATTGCGCAGGATCAGGCCCTCACGCTCAGCGGCCGCCAGGCACGCGGCCAGTGCCCGGTGGACCCGGGACACGGTCGCGGCCGAGCGGCCCGCGCCAGCCACCGCCCGATGGACCTGGCGCACGTCTGTAGTGTCGAGCTGGTCTAGGCGCCGCCGCCCGATCGTCGGGATCACGTAGAGCCGCATTGAGCCCTCATAGTCGCGGGTAGTGGCGGGCTTGCGGCGAGGCGCGACGTCGCGCTCAAGCCAGGTGCGTGCCCACTGAGACATCATCAAAGAAGAGGCCGCGTGGACTCCTGGGGTCGCGAGCGAGGCTTGGGCTTGGCGGAGTTTGCGGATGACGTCAGCGCGGGTGCGGGCGCGGATGTACTTCCGCTTGGTTTTGCCGGTGGTGGGGTCTGGGGGGAGTGTCAGGGCGGCGGTCCAGCGGCCCTGAGAGTCTTTGTAGATGCTGCCCTCGCCGTTGCCGCGTCTGGCCATGGTGTCCTCCTGTCGTGAGGTGAGGTGCAGCAGCAAGTGCAGCAGTCCGTGTCACGTAATGGAGGATATAGGGCGATTTAGGGTGTAGCCAAGGCTTGGGCGCGGGAGCGATTTTCGCTTGGCAGTGCGCCGGAATGGCACGATTCGCGTGGTGCCCCCACCCGGACTCGAACCGGGAACCTGCGGATTAGAAGGCCGATGCTCTATCCATTGAGCTATGGAGGCGTGGCTGAGAGGCTTGGTGACCTCAGACCCCGGACAGCCTACGGCAATTCAGCCAGAACGCTGGGACTGCCGGTATTGTCTGGCTTGTGCCGTGGCGGCGCTCGGCGTCCGTCAGCTGTTGCGAAAGGACCGTTGTGCCTTCCTCCGCCCTTGCCGTGAGACTGCTCTCCTCCCCCGGCGCTATGGCGCCCACCACCTTCCGGAACGCCTTCACAGTGGGTCGCCTAGACCAATGCGATGTGGTGGTGCAGGCCCCGATTGTCTCCCGCCGCCATCTGGAGGTATCCCCCACAGCTGAGGGCTGGCGCGTCAACTGTCTGAGCAGCAACGGCATGCTGGTTGATGGGCAGCGTGCTCAAAGCACACTCATTACGCAGGGCACCCGGATCCAGCTGGGTGACGCCTCCGGTCCGGTGTTGGTGCTGACGCCGGTGGGTTATGAGGCTTCCGGCGCTTCTGCCCCCTCTGCGCCATCTGCAGCCACCACCTACGGCACCGCTGGTGTTGCCCCCCAGCAGCCAGCGCAGACCGGCTACCCGCAGGCTGGTGCGCCGAGCCCCACCCCCCAGGCCTCCGCGCCGCAGAGCCCGGCCGCTCCCCAGCAGGCAGCACAGACCGGCTACCCGCAGGCTGCTTACACCCAGGGCCAGAGCACCGGGCCTGCCAGATCAGGCCCGGTCTCCGCTGCTCCCGTTGCGGCCAGCACCGCCCAGGGCGGCACGCGGCGCACCACTTTGCAGGCCTTCCGCATCACGTCCTCGGGCACGATTGGTCGTGCGGCTGACAACACGCTGGTGCTCAAGGACGATCCGCTGGTCTCCGCGCACCATGCCCGCATTGACCTGACGCAGCAGGGCATCGTGGTCACGGACCTGGGCTCCACCAATGGCGTATGGGTTGGTAACCAGCGCATGCGTTCAGTGCTGGTGGATCGACCGCTGGTCATGGCAATGGGCGCCACGCTGATCGCGATCAACCCCGACGGCGTATGCCAGGTGCAAACGGCCATCGAGGGTGAGGAGGGTCTGGTTGCCAAGGACCTGGTCTTTACAGTGGATCACGGCAAGCGGCTGTTGGATCAGATTTCCTTCTCCTTGCCCGGTGGTGAGCTGTTGGCCGTGGTGGGTCCCTCGGGTGCTGGTAAGTCCACGTTGCTTAAGGCCCTTACCGGTGAACAGAAGGCTCAAAGTGGTCAGGTGCTGTTCAACGGCTTCGACGTTTATGAGCAGTACGCCGTCATGCGCAATTCCATCGGTGTGGTGCCGCAGAACGACGTCGTCCACTCGGCGCTGACCGTACGCCAGACCCTCCATTACGCTGCTGAGCTGCGCCTGGCTGCTGACTTGACCAAAGCCGAGCGGGCCCAGCGGATCCGGGAGGTCCTGGAGGATCTGGACCTGACCGAGCATGTGGACAAGCGTGTCAAGAAGCTCTCAGGTGGTCAGCGCAAGCGCGTATCCACTGCAATTGAGCTGCTAACCAAACCCAAGCTGCTGTTCCTGGACGAGCCGACCTCAGGCCTGGACCCCCAGCTGGACCGCGACGTCATGGACCTGCTGGCCACGCTGGCACACGGCACCCGCCCGGGGGACACGGGCCGCACCGTCATGGTGGTGACCCACAACGAGAACCACATCGACCGTGCAGACAAGGTGCTGATCCTGGCTGCCGGAGGTAAGCCGGTGTACTTCGGTTCTCCACGCGAGGTAATCCCCTACTTCCGGGCCCGCCACGCCGAGCTGGCTCGCGCCGGGCAGCTGCTGCTGCACGCCCCCAAGGGCGGTTTTGCCGACCCGGGCGTGATCGACGGCTACGCGGATGTGTACGCCCTGATCCGCAACCACACGGAGCCGCTGCGTGGGCACCTGGAGCAGGCAGTGCCTTCCACCCGGCGCGGCGCCACCCAGGCGCAGTCGGCCTCCCGGCCCGCGCCTACTTCCGCCCCACGTAAGCAGGCAGCTCTGCGGCAGATTTCCACCCTGGTGCGCCGCCATTTGCGGATCATTGCAGCGGACCCGTCATACCTGGCTTTCATGCTGGTGTTGCCCTTGGTCATGGGACTGTTGACTAAGGCCATCAAGGGTGACTCTGGCTTCGGCATACCGGTGTATGCGGCGCCAACTCCGGATAATCCTTGCCCGCGGATTTCCACGCAGGCACTGGAGTTGCTGGTCATCATGATTACGGGTGGTGCGTTTGCGGGCATGTCCGTGACGATCCGTGAACTGATCGGCGAGCGGGACGTGTTCTTGCGGGAGAAAGCCGTGGGCTTGCGTTCTGGGGCCTATATGTTTGGCAAGGCCTTGGTGCTGGCCCTGATCGTCACGGTCCAGACAGCATTGATGGCTGGCACCGCCCTAGCTCTTAACGATGCCCCCGACGCCGCAATACTGCTTGGCTCCCCCGGTTTGGAACTCGCGGTGGCCTGCTGGGCCGTGGCTTTTGTTTCGGGTCTGTTGGGCCTGGCGATATCGTCCTTTGTGTCGTCCTCTGAGCAGGTAATGCCGGTGTTGGTGGTCTCGATCATGGGCCAGTTGGTGCTTTCGGGTGGCTTGATCCCGGTGGCTGGGCGGGCTGTGTTTGAACAGCTTTCTTGGCTGATGCCCGCGCGTTGGGGTTACGCCATGGCTGGGGCGACGGTGGAACTCAACAAGATCGTGCCGCACCGCCATGATGCCCTGTGGGAGCACAGCAGTGGGCAGTGGCTGTGGGATCTGGGAATGCTCGCCTTGGTTGGCTGTGCCAGCCTTTGCTTGTGTTTCGTGGGGCTGGCTCGCCGAGGTCAGCGCTGAGGCTTCAGCCTGGCGGCATTCCGGCGGTCCTGGCGACTGCTTGGGCGCTGCGGGGCTAGACTCGCGCAGCGTGAGCCGACAAATGACCACCTCAGATCCACTGGTGTGGATCGACTGCGAGATGACGGGCCTCGACCTTGAGGCGGATGCCCTAGTGGAGGTGGCCGTAGTCGTGACCGACTACGAGTTGCGCCCCTTAGCCAAGGGCCTTGACGTGCTGATTAAGCCGCCCGCCAAGGCGCTTGAGCAGATGGGGGACTACGTGCGGCAGATGCACACCTCCTCGGGGTTGCTTAAGGAGCTGGAGGGGGGCCTGAGCCTGGAGGAGGCCACCAAGGTGGTGCTCGACTACCTCAAGGAGTTGGTGCCTACGCCGCGCACCGCTCAGCTGGCGGGCAACTCTGTGGGCACGGATAAGGCTTTCCTGGCTCGGGATATGCCGGAGTTGATTGACCACCTGCACTACCGGGTGGTGGATGTCTCTTCTGTGAAGGAATTGGCTAAGCGCTGGTATCCGCGCAGCTTCTTCCACTCCCCCGAGAAGCGCGGTGGGCACCGGGCGCTGGCGGACATTCTGGAGTCCATTGACGAGCTGCGCTACTACCGGGAGGTGCTGTTCCCGGCTGGTGAGGGGCCGACGTCGGAGGAGTGCAAGGAGGTTGCCGCGCGGGTGGCCGCCTCCCCCACCCGGGACGCCATCTGAGCGCTGGTGGGTTCTGGCGGACCGGGTCCAGTCGGGACGTGACCGAGCCCACCGCCAGCGGATTGGTGCCGCCAGCGGTGGAGCCGATAAAGTACCGGTCGTTGCATCAATAGGTGTACATGGTGGCTGTAGCTCAGTCGGCAGAGCGCCTGGTTGTGGTCCAGGAGGTCGCGGGTTCAAACCCCGTCAGCCACCCCGCTGGTTCCCCCCGGTATCCCAACGGATTCCGGGGGTTCTTGCTGTGCGTGACGGCGCACGCCGCCCGGAGGCGGCCCACCACGGCTGGACGGCAGCCGTGGCGTGCAGGGTTCCGGAGGGCGTACGGTTTCAGGAGGCAGCCAGCTGGGAGACGCGCTGGGGCGAGATGCCCATGAGCGTGGCAACGTCACGCACAGGCAGGCCAGCAGATCTCAGCTGTGTGACTGCGGCTCGTGAGGCGGTCTGAGCCGCCTCGGCGGCTTCCTTGGCTGTGCGGGCCGCGGCACGGTAGTCGTTGACGACCTTGAGATAGTCAGGGACGAGCACGTTCACAGAAACAACAAAGGTATCCTCGCTGCGGTCAGTCATGAGTGCGGCAGCATCCTTGACCATAGCCTCGACCTGGTCGAGGCGTCGCGCCTGGGTCCCGTACTCGTGACCGTCGACGGTGAAGCTGACGGCCCACCACTTACCGTCCCGCTGTGCGCTGGCGTGGATAGTAGTCATGTCTCAATCCTCCTCAAGCGCCTTTCGGGCGCGCTTGACGATGATGCAGGCCAGCATCTCACTAACCTCATTGTGCCGAGGCATGGGCTCAGACCAGCTGCCGATAGTGGCTTTGGCGTGGTTGCCACCCGTCACGCGCCGCATCGTGGCCTGGCTCCAGCAGCAGGCTATCAGCCACGGGCTCAGGGGGGGATGCGGGCTGTCGGCCCTGCGGCTTCGTTGCAGACGGAGGCATGGCGCCTAGTCGGTACCCGCACCTGGCCACGGAGCCGCAAGGCGCAGACGGTGCCGCCGCTCTCCTCTACTGGGTAGCACTTCACGGCCTGCGCCTGCAAGGTAGGGGCTGCTCTAGGCCGTTCGGGAGGCGGTCTCCTGGGGCAGCGGCACGGGTGAGGGCCCCACCGGTCGCCGGTTGCGGAGGTTTCCACCAAGGCGTGCTCGTGAAACCGTTGGGAGGAGGCCGTTTCGGCTGGGCCTATGCGGCCTGCCCCGCCCCGTTCTTGCGGATTCACCACAGGACCATGCGGCCAGCAACAGCTCTATTGCTTCCATCTCACTGATAACCTTCTTAGGTCAATGGTGACCGCGGGTAGTTTTGCTTGCGGCGGCAAGCCTCTGGCCTGCGGCACTGCTTGCGAGTGTTGTGGGGGGTCTTATGCCAGCAGCTGCTGTTTCTTATGGGGGTCGTACGCCTACGCCAGCGGAGCTGGATCGGCGTCTGCCTTTGGACAGTCGTGCGCTTCTTGTGGATGCGGTCGTGTGGGGGGCTTGTGTGGTTGGGGCCTTTGGGGTGCGCACCTTGGCCCCGGGGCCGCACGGTGGTTCTTTGCTGATGCCGGTTGTGGTGGTGGTGTGGGCGCTGGCGCTGCAGGTGGTCGCTTGTGTGGTTGCCTCTCGTTACTGGCCTTGGGCGGCCAAGGAGTCTGTGCGCTTTGCGGCTGCGGCGGCGGCTGGCTTTGCTGTGGGGGTTGCGCTGCTGGGTCTGGTCTCCGGCACGGGTGTGCTGCCGTGGCCGGGGGCGGCTGCTTGTGCGGTTGTTGCCTTGGCAGCTCAGTGTGGCTTGCGCTGGTTCTGGCTGCGGCGGGCGCGTGCGCGTTGGGTCAGGGACGTCTGGGGGTAGTCCGCTAGATCTGCCGGGAGGTGGCCTGTGGTAATCGTGTCCCGGACAGGGGCTTCTGGGGCGGCGCACTTGCCCCGCCTGCGCCGTGCTGGTGCTGCAGCCCCGGGGGTACGGCTGCTGATCCGGTGGTCTCCGGCTGGGGGGTTGGCCGCGTGGTGCTGGCCAGGCCTGGATGGGCCTGGTTTGGTTAGTTGACCACACTGGGCAGTAGTGTGGCTGCTCCTGGGTTGTCTTGTAGGTACTTGTAGCCTTTGCCTTCTGCGAGTGCTTTGAAGATCGGGGCGTCTGCGGCCTGGTCGAGCAGCACGATGGACTGGCCGTCGGCGCTGGTGCCGGTGCCGGCGGTGGGTGCGGTGAAGAAGGTGATCCCGGAGCCGACGTTCTTCAGGGACTCCCCTAGGGCTTGCATCTGTTCCAGGGAGAAGCCGTCGTCCACGGACACGCTGGCTGAGGCGACTTTGAGGAAGGAGTAGAGGGCTGTGGGGCTCTTGAGAGTGCCGTTCTGTCCGATCTGCCGGACGATGGCTCGCATCCAGGATTGTTGGCGGCGGACGCGATCGAAGTCTCCTTCTGGCAGGGAGTAGCGTTCGCGCACGTAGGCTAGGGCTTGCTTGCCGGTGAGGAGTTGGGCGCCTTCGTGGAAGCTTTTGCCTGCCAGAGTTTGTGGCTGTTTGAGGTTGATGGTGACTCCGCCGAGTTCGTCTGTCATGGTGGCGAAGGACTCGAAGTCCGCTATGACGAAGTGGTCCAGGTGGATACCGGTGAGTGCCTCGACGGTCTGGATAGCAAGGGTGGGACCGCCGTAGGAGTAGGCGGCATTGATTTTTGCTTGGCCGTGTCCGGGGATGTCTACCCATGAGTCTCGTGGTATGGACATCACGGTGACGGATTTCCTGTCACCTGCGATCTGCATGATCATCATGGCGTCGGTGCGTTGTGCACCTGCCTGCCACTTGGAGGGGTCTCCGGCGCTGATGCGGGAATCCGTTCCGAGGACCAGAATGTTGACGGCGGGGTCCTCACCTTTGGGTACTGATTGCGTAGGAGCCCGGGTCGGAAGGTGTGCGAAGGGGTCAGCGATGGTCTCCAGGTTCTTGGTGAGTGAGGACTTGAGCCAGTATCCGGCGGCAACTGCACCTCCACCCAGTACCAAAACGACTGTCAGGAGTGAGAGCATGACAGCCTTCCAGCCGCGGATCCGACGCCGCCTGTCGCCTTCCTCCGAATGCCGAGGGCCTCGTCGCCCCGAAGCGGGACGCGTAGGTGTGTCTCCGCTATCGTGGCCACTGGCTTGCGTACCTACGGGGAGGAACGGGGAAGAGTCGCTCATGCACACATCTCACCACAAACAGCCCACCAGCGCGACGGGGCAAAGAACACACCTTCGAAACTATCACAGCACAAGCCACCAAAAGGCGCCCTCTTCCTTAACTACAGCCTCCACCTACGAAAATACCTTCTGCGCAAAACGCCCCCAGATGCGCGCAGCCCGGTCCCGATGCCACCACAGAAAAATACCGTAACCTACGGCGCAGCCAAGGAAGACCTCCAAACCTTTCCGCGTAGAGACCATTAGCAGGTAGAAAAACACAAACGCTACATCTTCCACACCTGCATGCCAGTCGCCCGCACCTACCCACCGCCCAACCATGCGCTCAGCGACAAGCGCCCTCACCACAAAAGCAACCACTCCCGATATGACTACCCAACGAGGACCCCGCCCCCACATCACCCCGATCCCCACCAGAGATGACGCTACTACTAGCGACAAGACATTAAGCCACAACAGCACCCGGGTGCGCCCAAAAACCTTCATAAACGTCACACCAAGCAAGTTAGCCCTACCATCAAACACACAAAGAGGCACCATTAACAGAAAATAATTCAACGCAGGCCCATAATCAGGCAACCACTTCCCAACTAACCAAGCCGCAGGAATTGACAAACAGTATGCAACAGGCATCAGCAGCACTAACCCATCCCGCATAACAGAAAACAGGTGTCGTCGTTCAACTACACCAACACCCCTCAGCGTAGGAAACAACACCATAGACACCTGCCCAACAAACAACAACACAAAAGCGACCAGCGTCAACCCAAACGACACCTGACCAAAAGTCTCAATACCCCACCTCCTATCGACCACAATTCGCACTATGCCCAACACCAGCATTCCGGCCAGATTTGCCACCATCAATTGCACCCCAATGACTATCGGCCTCAGGCATCGCTTAAATCCGTGAAGCACCTCACCGGACAGACCAACGAAAAGGAGTCTACCTTTGATGAGGCAATAGATCAAGGAAAACACCTTCGCCCCGACCATAACGTAAACAAAAAAACGATAGTCTTCAATTCCAAGCGCCAACCCACCCAAAAGTCCAGCACCGAAAATCACCCTATCCACAAGTGTAGAAAACGAAAACACCTTAGTTTCGCTCAAAGCCTGAAACAGCATCCCCAAAAAAGACGCAGAGTTAGCTATCACCATGTACAGTAAAGCCATGGACACAACAAAACTGCGCTCCTCATAGCCTATTATTAGGTGTACCGCAATCAGGCCCCCCAACGCCAAAGCGGACTCAACTATCACGCTAGCAACGAACTGTGACCCAACTCGCGGCCAATCCAGGTCGTCGACGGAACGGCCTCCTTCAATCAAATAGACACCATCATTCAATCCAAAATGAAAAAAACCCACATAAGAGGAATAAAACAAAAATAACTGCCAATACGCAAATGCGCTTACCCCCAGAAGTTTGGGAACTAAAAGGGAAACGCAAGTACTAACCAGCAGGCTAACTCCCTGCGCAAAAAAAGCCATGGAAAGACTACTGAGCAACCGCCGATGATCCACTACGTTCTCCCTGACCTACATAACCAGCTATCGGAAACGGCGTTCACACTCCCAGCCTTATCCGCCTACATTCCTATACTCAGTGACCATTAGTGGCCCCTTCATAGCCACACCCAAAACAATACCGCCAAGCATAACTACCCATAGATTCGTGCTCCGCATATGCCACATAAAGAATGACAAGTAAAGGCAAACTAGAAACACCGTCGACACCACGGCAGCGATTATATTCGAGGGCCTCTCCTCGAACCGCCTATAACTACAGCCAAGCACTACCCCAAACAAACCTAACGCTATCGGCGCAAAGCCGCCAAAATCCATGACAACCTCCGTTATGTATGTTCCTACATTACAGGGCATAGGAACAAAACGAAACGGTAACGAAGGCTCGACATTAAAACTCGCGTCAACTTTAGATAACTGCTTATATATAAAATGAAATGTATTAGAACCGAAACGATAGTCTGGGTCCATCAAAAAGCCGTTAAGATAGGCTATAGGCTCGGTGAAATATAGTACCGTACGATATGTTGAATACTCCACCTCGACCAACCTTTGCATCAATAAGGAAATACCCTCAGGAACCACCGTTGCCCTCGCCCGCTGACCATTAATCGCAAAAAAAGCGACAACAAATGGGAACGAAACAACAATTGCCCGGACCGCTCCCACCGAACTACGACACCCTAGTGCGCGACCGACAATGACATATGGGACTAATAAAAACAGTACTGCATACATCACATTGTTCCGGCCGCCGAACGTAAACGCATTACAAAGGCCTAGCGCAATCACAAGAAGATGGCGCCGCCTAATTCCCCATGCCCTGCCCCTAACCCCCAGAAGCATTAAACTAAGATAAATCAATGGCGAAAAATAGCCAAGCAAGCCGATCTCGCCATTCTCGCGATCAGAATATACCTCTGCGACATCAGAGACGATAGCCCCTAAACCATACCTCCCAAAGACAGCAATTGTATTTGGAACAATTGCGGCTGCAGCCACCACTGCGGTAGCAGCAATATACCTATCGAACACATCAACAGCATGATCAGACAGCCCATCCCAGCCTGCTCGTTCACCGGAGCGCCTAATACCATAGCCCAGACCGACTCCTATTGTGGTAGCAATTTCGCAAAGCAAAACCAGCGTAAGTGTTTTCACGCTAAGGTCATCATACAGAATAAGACGACTAGAATACAGAACCAGAGAGCCAAGCCAAACCATATAGTAGGGTGTCAAAATATTTACCCATCGGCCAAAAATCCATCTGGATATGCAGGCAAGTATTACGGAGCAAATCCAAACTGACAGTATCATCAGACTGGCCACCTACCCCGCACCCTGAAAGCCAGCAGTCTAATTAGCGAACGCGTCTGTTCTTTTGTAGTGAACCTGAAGCGCTCTTCCCTGTTAGGTCTAGCGGACCGAGTCGCGCGATCTTCCAGATGACAAACGCCTAACGAACTCAACATGCCAGTCTTGTATCCCGCCGCCCTCGCATAATCGAAAAGAATGTCTTCTTCTGCATACATAAATGTTCCAGGAACAAACGCAACACTCTCGTTCACTATCCATAATTGAGTGTAAATAATGCAAGCTCCGTGAAGAACAACATCCTTGTAGTCTTTCCCTGTGACAGCACCATGATCTATCACCTGTCGCCTCGAGATCCTGAGATCACGCTTATCTAGTACCCATTTTCCAACCAAAGGTATTCTCGAAGCACCAAGCCAACAAACGTTCTTGAAAACCGCTTTGACAACACCTAGATTACTCAAAGGGGTCATACGCAGCGGATTTTGCGGCCTCCCACTCAAATCGGCGATTCTCGGACCTACTAAGGCGTAAGGACAAGACCCCACTATGTCGCACAAAGATGCTGCTGATACAGATGGTTCAACGAGTACGTCGTTGTTCATGACTAGAATGAGGTTTGCCTTCAACTGCTCCTTTGCGTAACGGTAGCCAACATTGTTTCCAGCGGCAAATCCAAGATTCTCTTGAGTCTCTATAATAATAACCCGATGTTCGTCAGCATATTTTAGTCGAAGCGAATCACAGGAACCATTCTTTGAGCCGTTGTCAACAACCACGATCCAATAATCGGCCTCCCCGTTTACATCTCGAATCGCTTCAACACACTGTATGGTTACGTCACTATCCAGGTAGTGGAGGATACTGTAGGCAACAGTTACGCATCCCGCAAGCATTCTTATCGGCTCCTATACAGCATTCGTCTACGTAAATCGTGCCAGCCGATAGGATTGAAGAGGGTCGGTACGACACACTTAAACATTGGCCACCACTTCCTCTCCTTGGCTGCGACAAAGGCTAACTCAAACCGATGCGCAGCATAAATACGCCGCTTTCGCAGCCAACCTAGATTGCGTAATGTCGGCCTCTCTATCTCAAAAAATTTTGCCTTAATTTTTACTAGATCATTGAAGCATGGAGCGTTGATGGTAGAATCGCAGTGAGATACTACCAGCACTTCATTTAGCGGTTCAATCGCCGCGTGACTCATGAAGTCCGCGAAGAGTTGCAGGTCCTGATGCCTTTCTAAGGCTTCGTTGAATCCACCCATCGCCTCAAACAGTGACTTTCTGCATAGAAATGTAGGGGTAAATAGCGACACTTCTCGAAGTAGAATACGAAATTGTAGATCATTACTGTCGTAAGGGTGACACTCCCTTACAGTCAAACCGTTCTTTTTGACAACGTAAAGGCACGTTACGCCGCCAACCATTGGGTCTGCACATAACTTCGCTACCTGTAACTCAACCTTTCTCTCCAGCCACTCATCGTCGTCGTCCAGAAAAGCAATGAATTCACCGTTGGCCGCTGCAACCCCCGCATTCCTTGCTGCAGCACCATTGATATGCTTACGCTGCGTGATTAACTTCACAACACGGTCGCAACTAGCATACGAATCAACAATCTGCGCAACAGTCGCAGAGAAACTACTACCACAAGGATTATCGTCAACTACCAGGATCTCAAGATGTGGGTATGTCTGCTTTACTGCAGATGCAATCGCACGCGATAAGGTTTCCGTACGCCTGTAGGTCGGGATAATGCAAGAAACAAGCGGCGATATAAAAGCCATCTCTTTATGCCCCTTTCAATGTGCCAAACTTACCCAAGTCAACCTGATACAGACGCCTACGCCCCTCGAATGCTCCATCGAAACAAATGGCTCCGCCGTCTCTCCTCCATCGAGGATGCAAATCGCATCTCACGTCATTATCGTACCGAAAAGGAGCGTACACCCTAGCAATTGTTTCCCTGATCGACCCAGCCTCATTAAATATCTTGATCGAAGATAGTCTTCGTCGATCAGGATAACTATCAAATAAAACGTACTCTCCAGACGGAGAGTAACTTGGGTGACCGTCATTCTCAATATCGGGCCAAAGGCGTGATGCTTTGGTAGTACCGTCCTCAAGTAAGAAGTAGCCGTTGAATGCCTGTCGACGAGCAAAGGCTAACACTGTCGAATCGTTTTTCCAAAAACAATGGGAAACCATTCCTTCGTCGCTTAGATTCCAAATATCTTTACCGTCCACTCCGCAGGTAACCAGTCTTGTGTACTTTCTACCCTTAACATACCAACGGTGCAGCACCATGAATCGCTCATCAGAAGGATTCAGCATAAGATGATTGACTTTATGCTCAGCACCTTCCATATCATCTCGGTGGTCTAAAGATAATAGTTCGCTGAACTCCAGGACCCTGGACACTTCTCCCGTGCGTAAATCGATTTTACTCACGGCCGCCCCATCCGGCACAAGCTGACCATCCGTAGCATCAGGCACATTTGAATAGCCATACCCTGGCCGCAATCTATGCAACCGCGCAAAATCTAGCGTAAGCGCAAATGAACCATCTGAACTCACGGAATAGACAGGACTCGGAATTATCCTTTCCTGCCGGGTATGAATATCCACTATAACTGAGCAAAACAGCCCGGAACGAAAGTCATTAAAAATGATCTTACTTCCATAATCCGGCCCGAGCCACTGAGCCATACATCCCTGTTGCACATTCCATGATCGAGATTCCGCAACCTTCAAGACCTGTCTATTATCATGCATGTCTAAGACGAGCAGATCTAAAACATCCTTTGGTGCAACAGCACTAACAGTGTCCTTTGCGGACATGCACAGTACCTTAGTCCCGCTTGCGTCCCATGGCGACTTATCGTAGTATCCGAAAAAGTACTCGCGATCGTCATTTGGGGAAATTACTTCTACATTACCAACCATCTGCTTGCCGGGCGCTCCTATGGCAAACGCTGTCTGATATCCTCTCTTCAGAAGACGCTTCACTCGAGGATACTGGCTCAAACGGTGATTGATAGTTTGCTCAAGACTCATTCTGGCATCCCTGGTACCAAGAGATCGTTTCACGGATCCCATCCTTGAACATCATAGAGGGCTCATAGCCAAGAGCAGTTTTCGCAAGGCTAATATCAGCATGAGAATGTCGCACGTCACCTGGTCTAGCAGGGCCAAACTTTGGCTGCACGTGTACCCCAAGTAGACCGGATATGGTTTTATACAACTCGTTCAAGGTAGTTCTTGCTCCACATGCGATGTTATATGCGCAACCGGCTGCTGAAGATGGCGCCAGACACGCGAGCAAGTTTGCGCAAACTACATTGTCGATATAGGTAAAATCTCGCGACTGCTCGCCATCGCCATTTATCAACGGGCATTCCCCATTGCTAAGCGCCAGAACAAAACGTGGAATCACTGCAGCATACGCACCTTGCGGGTCCTGTCGTCTACCGAAAACGTTAAAATACCGCAGACCATATGTGTCCAGTCCGTATGTCCGATAGTACAAGTGCCCATACTCCTCATTGACTCGCTTCGTCAAAGCATACGGTGAAAGTGGCATACCGATACGACATTCAACTTTCGGCAACGAAGATTCATCACCATAAACTGAACTGGAGGAAGCATAAACAAACTTGCGAACATCGTTCAGTCTTGCCGCTTCCATCATGTTGACCGTGCCGCCGATATTAATCATTTCATAAGTAACTGGCATCTCCATGCTACGCGGAACAGAGCCCCAGGCAGCTTGATGAAGTACGTAATCCACACCTTGTGTGGCTTCCATGCAAGTCTTCATATCTCGTATGTCGCCCTCAATTAAGGAGAATCGCGTATCGTCATACAGCCCCATCAAGTTAGCCTTACGCCCAGTCGAAAAATCGTCGAGGCACCTAACTTTGCAATCCATGCCTACCAAGCTATGACACAGGTTCGATCCGATAAAACCGGCGCCCCCGGTCACAAGTACTGTTACACCATGGGGAAAACCTGAAAGTGACGCCTGCATATTAAAGCCTTCCGTAATCAAACCCAGCACTTAGCATAGTCTCGCGATCAAGTAAGCCTTTTACATCAAAAATAATCGGGACATTGCCCGGATCAGAGTAACATTTCCGGAGCGCTTCAGTGCTAAGTGATTTGAACTCAGGGTGAGGTGTCGCAATCACGATCGCATCCACCCCACGTATAGCCTCCATGTCGCACAACTGAATCTCATAGTGACTGAACACATCTACTGGATCTGCCAGGGGATCAGACACAACAGGAAGAATACCGTAGTCCTTAAACTCATCTATGATATCGACAACCTTAGTATTTCGCGTGTCTGGACACCCTTCTTTAAAGGTAAGTCCGAGAACCGCTACAACAGCTCCTTTAATCTGCACTCCGTTTGCGATCATCTTCTTTATGACTTTATGAGCAATATATGCGCCCATAGAGTCGTTAATTTCCCGGCCGGCTAAAACGATCTGGCTCTTATACCCTAACTGTTCCGCCCTGTATGTTAAATAGTAAGGGTCGACACCTATACAATGGCCGCCAACTAAGCCTGGAGTAAACTTCAGGAAATTCCATTTCGTACCGGCCGCTCTCAGTACTTCTTGCGTATCTATGCTCATCCTATCAAAGATCAAGGAAAGCTCATTCATAAAAGCAATATTGATGTCGCGTTGAGCGTTTTCAATAACCTTAGCTGCTTCGGCAACTTTGATAGACTGGGCCCTAAACACGCCGACGTCAATCACCAGGTTATAAACCTCGGCTACCTCGTCTAGGGTGTTCTGATCCATACCTGAAACAATCTTAACTATGTTCGCCAAACGATGCTCACTATCACCTGGATTAATGCGCTCGGGAGAATAGCCCACAGCAAAATCAGAACCGCATATAAGCCCCGATTCAGTCTCAAGAATCGGAACACAGATATCCTCCGTCACACCGGGATACACTGTTGACTCGAATACTACAATTGCTCCCCGACGCAAGTTCTGCCCAACAACTTTGCACGCTGATCGCACCGGCCCCAAGTCAGGCCTTCGGTCACTACTAACAGGTGTCGGAACCGCGACAATCACAAATTCTGCCTCAGCCAGCCTCTTCGCATCAGCAGTAAACTCTACGGAGCACGCACGAATCTGTTCAGCACCGACTTCCTGTGTTGGATCCATGCCTCGATTGTAATCATCTATCTTTTTTTCATTACAGTCGAAGCCAATTACGTTCACCTTCCGAGAGAAAGCAACAGCAATCGGCAATCCAACATAGCCCAAACCAACAACGGCAAGGGAACCCGTGCGTTGAAGAAGCCGTTGACAATAGCTGGAACCACGTGTAACAGCAACGTCTGCGATAGCCATTTTTCAAGAAGTCCTTTCCAGACTAGATTGCGCGAAGCAGACCAACAATCGACCCGATACCGTATGACGAATGAAAAACAAAGTAGCCAAGCATAGTCAAGCCAACCACCGAGGCATTCCTGCTCATCCGAAGCGCTGATATGCAAGCAAGCGTACCATACACCGCTAACACTCCCACTAGCCCCCAAAATACTGGTAGATACATCGCCCCAATTATAACACTCAGGCTCAGCGCTAGAACGAACAGCAAAGGGACGACATGACGAATAGCGAGCCCGCTTCCAGATCTTCTAAGTAGGACCATATTCCAATAGCCATTACCAAAGGCCTGGCGAGTCAAGCCAGTCAGCGTGCTACGCGGAAAATAGGTCGCAGTAATACGTGGATCAAAATAGAATCGGCCTCCCGCATTGGTAATTCGCAAGTGAAACTCCAAGTCCTGGCTGCGCTGGAGAGATTCGTCGAATCCTCCCACTGAATCAAACCATTTTCGATCATATAGCCCGTAAACAACGGTATCCACGTAACCAGGACGGTTAGAAACGCGGAAAGTCGAATTCCCTACCCCAAACCGCGACGACACGACATTCCGCATCGCGATTCCCATTTGTGTCGAAGCCACAGTCTCAAGTCTACCGCCCACCGCTGCACAAGGATGTTCCTTCATAGAACGTACAGCTGTCGAAAGAAAGTCGATTCCTACGGTAGAATGAGCGTCAATACGAACGACATACCGACCTTTCGCTTGCTCAAATCCTCGGTTCCAGCCAGCAGCTAAGGTCCTGTTCGGATTCTCCAAGAAACGGATTTGAGGATACGCCACATTATTATGTATATAGTTATCCACTGTGCTTTTCGCAACCTCGACCGTGGAGTCTTCGGAACGACCGTCAATGACTATAATTTCGTACATGTCAGTGGGATAGTCCTGGCAAAGAAGCGAACTGAGCGCTTCACTAACATGCTGTGCTTCGTTATACGTGACCAACAGGGCTGTCACAAAGGGGTATTCTTCTAAAGAGGCACTTCTAGAGGCCTGAACTATCACTGAACTGTTTTTCCAATCTCATAGCGAGCGCTTCTGGGCCCAAATACCGCAAGTACTGTGCTCGCGAGGATACGACAGTCCCGTTTTATACTGAATAGTCGGACATCCTCCAGGTTAAACTGCATCTTGCGTGGAAGAACTCTCTCTATGTATGCACTGTCAACGTCACTTGCACCTTCGAGTAACTGATCTTCATTCCTAAAAGCGACACTTGCACTCGAAGTGATCCCAGCCGGAACCATCAGCGTTGCCAGTTCCTCGCCAGAGAATGTTTCAACATAACGCACAACTTCAGGCCGAGGCCCTACGAAACTCATTCTTCCCAACAAAACATCAAACAACTGAGGCAACTCGTCCAAACGCTTTCCTCTAATAAAACTCCCCACTTTGGTAATTCGTCGATCTCCCTTAACCGTGATCTCCAAACTACTGCCCTCTGCAAAAATAACCATTGTGCGAAATTTAAAAATGCGAAACTGCCGCCCATACTGAGTCACTCGAACCTGACGAAAAAAAACTGGACCAGACGACTCTAGTCTAATCGCGAGCGCAATTAGCAACATCAACCATGACAACAGTAACAGCAACACAACCGAGACGCTAACGTCGAAAGCACGCTTAAAAAGCATCGATCCGCGCTTGTTCCTAAGAACTTCATAATAGGGTCTGACTGCCGAATTACGAAACTGGGGAGGCAGAGAGTCCCATTCCACCCAATTCACCTTCCTGCTCCCTCCTGAATTGCAGAGTATAGGGCCGAAGCAACATATTCGATATCATCATCGCTGAGGAGATTATGCAGCGGCAAAGACAGAGCATTTTCATACAACTTGAGTGCGTTAGGAAAACTATCGATACTAAAGCCTAGACGCCTGTATCCTGACATTAGAGGAAGTGGCTTGTAGTGTACGTTGCATACTACACCCTGTTCTGCCATCGCTTCGATGATCGCATTTCTCTGTTTAAGAGAAGCACTTTCTACTCGCACCAGGTAAAGATGACAAGACGAAAAAGATCCCTCAGCAAAATGATCCAGACTGTTCACCATAGTTCCAGTAAGCAGTCGGTCATACTTTCTCACGACGTCCTGCCTACGTTTAAGCACCGCACCATAACGCTTGCACTGACTAACACCCAGCGCGGCTGCAATATCGGTCATGTTGCACTTATAACCGATCCTCGAAACATCATATTCCCAGGAGCCCATTTCGCTCTTTGCAAGTGCATCTTTGTTCTGTCCGTGCAACGATAGCAACATGATCTCTTGATATAACTCGTCATCGTCAAAGGGCAGTCCGCACTTCCATGTCAGAGCCCCCCCCTCTCCTGTTGTTAGGTTCTTTACTGCGTGAAAACTAAATGTTGTGAAGTCTGCTGCTGCACCTGACTTTATACCGTATTTCATAGCACCAAAACTATGAGCGCCATCGGCAATGACCGCGATCCTTCCCAATGCTGCCTGACGATCAGAGTTGGCAACAAAACACTCCTTCATTTCGTTCACAATGGCCAGCAACTTCGGGTAGTCACACATTCTGCCTGCGATGTCTACAGCAATGATTGCTTTCGTTCGTTCAGTTACCGCTGCCCTTACTGCAGCCAGGTTGATGCCATAATCGTCTTCATTAGCGTCAATCATCACAGGGGTTGCGCCAAGGTGCACTACCGGAGATACTGAAGCAGTGTAGGTATATGCAGGAACAATCACTTCGTCCCCGGCCCCTATGCCAAGCAAGCGCAGTGCAATTTCAAGCGCTGCAGTAGCTGAATTCAAACAGGCAGCACGCGCAGCCCCTGCCCATTGACATATTAGTTGTTCAAACTCCTTAGTCTTTGGGCCGGTCGTGATCCAACCTGACCTTAGAACAGCGCTCACTGCGGCAATATCTTCTTCCGTCAGCGCAGGAGGAGAAAACGGTATCAGTCTGCCTGTTGGCATTACTCAAGTCTTTCTCTAGACAGTCGTTGGCTGAAAGGTAGGTACCGCATCCATTAGAACCCGGACTAGTTCCTCCCGGCCCGAGTCAAGCGATGCCTCCAGATCTCTCAAATGCAGCTCAGTGGCCTCCGGAGAAGGAAGATCACCTATCGCAACACTAATCTTACGGTCTTCCGTGGAACGTACGCTCTCAGATTGCATAGAGAGTTCTTCATATAGCTTCTCTCCTGGCCTAAGCCCCGTAATCTCAATTTGAACATCTCGTTCAACCTTCAGCCCTGATAGTTTGATAAGGTTCGCCGCCAAATCATAGATCCTGACCGGTTCCCCCATATTGAGCACATAGATTTCCCCCCCAGAAGCTAACGCACCCGCAGTGATCACGAGTCGTGCAGCTTCAGGGATGGTCATAAAGTAGCGAGTAATATCCCGATGTGTCAACGTAATGGGCCCCCCCTGTTTCAGTTGGCGCTGGAACAGGGGGACAACAGACCCATGACTTCCCAACACGTTGCCAAATCGAACAGCAGCGAAGACCGTTGAGGACCGGTTTGCCATAGATTGAATGACCATCTCACACATTCGCTTTGTAGCACCCATGACATTTGTTGGATTGACAGCCTTGTCCGTAGATATAAGAACGAAATGGCTGCACCGGTAGTCGATGGCCAGCTGTGCAACATTTCTAGTACCGAAAACGTTATTATAAACAGCTTCTCTGGGATTATGCTCCATAAGAGGTACATGTTTATGCGCCGCGGCATGGAACACTACATCAGGATGATGCTGAGCAAAACAGTTTCGGACCGCCACAGTGTCTATTATAGACCCAATTTCCACAACTAGTTCTACTGTTGCAAGTTCTGACGAAGAGTTAAGTTCATGCAATAGTTCGTAAGCCGTGTTTTCGTAAACATCGAAGATCACGATCTTCCTAGGCCTAACCGTAATGAGCTGACGCACAAGTTCCGCTCCAATCGAACCCCCCCCCGCCCGTTACCAGCACTATTTTCCCGGTCACATAACCCATTCTACTCAAGTCAAGAAGAGTTTCCTCCCGGCCAAGTAGATCCTTTACATCTACTTCCTGAAGAACAAGCCGCCCCTTCTCATCAATAGGAATGTCGCGCACGTTCGGGAGCGTCAAAACACGCAGCCCTGTTTGTAGGCAGGTATCAAGTACCTTCTTTTTCTGCGCTGCCGTGGCGGAAGGCATGGCGATCACGATCTGGTCCACCTGACAGTCCTGGGCAACTTTCACGATATCGGCACAGTTACCCTTGACCTTAACTCCATGAACTCGCTGCCCAACCTTTGCTGGATCATCGTCAACAACACCAACTGGGTTACCTACAATGTCCTTATCCCCTGAGAGCATGCGTTTAATCGTCAGCGACCCTGTTTGGCCGGCACCGACAATCAGTGTCCGTGGGCGGCCACGTCCTTCATCAGTTAGCAGAAGTTTCAGCGACCTCCCGCCGAGAACCGCTCGTATCGTCATTCGCGAGCCTGCGACAAGTATCAACGTTACAGCCCAAGCTGTACCGTACTCCCGCAGAGAGAAACCACCTTCAAAAAATACAGCCAAAATTCCCGACGTCACGCATGAAGCCAAGACAGAAGCCATCGTAATGCGAGTCGCCTCCGATATGGAGGCATAACGCCAAAGGCTATCGTACATGTGAAATGAAGCAAAGATGACTACGTTTACAATTGCAAGTATGCCTATTGTGCAAAAGGGGCCTAACGGGGACATGGTTCGATCCCAGCTAGTTCTTCCCCATGCGGCAACATATATCGCGACGTACGTCGCCGTGACGTCACCAACAATTAGGGATAAAGGCTCGACACGCTTTAGCAACATGCGAGATGACTCTACCCATCCCGCCCCAGCCCTCCAGGCGAGATTCGAGGTCTCATTCATCCTGTGGTTTTCACCTTCTATGGTATTATGGAACAACATGTTTGGGTATCTTCAGCGCAGGCAAGTCAATGCATTTCTGATTCTAGACAGTTAATGAGCGCGCTCATACTGTGCACACAACGCCAAATGCGCTCCCCTACCTCCAAGTACTTGGTTCGCGAGCACCGATAAGGGTCACTTATCCAATCGTCCCCTGCGACCGCCATCTTCGACTGTCGGGTTACAACCGCTTCGATCAACTCTCCCCAAATCCTGCGTTCACTCATAGGAACAAGTTCTGCCACATTGACAAAACGTTGAAGCGAAACCACCTTCTGGATCTGTTCTGGATAGTTTGCTAGGATCCATGCGTTGTGCTCCGGGCCGAAAGTCAGAATCAGATCTACGGTTTTGAGATGTCGCCCTGTTAACTGCTTAGAAACGTGATCTTCTGTCGACACATCGAGACTAGCTGCGATTGCACCCATAACGGGATCAATTGGGCTTCCCTCGAGCGCACCTATACCAGCAGATGCAACACTGATTTGACTGCCATCTACCATCTTTCTCAACGCACAGGCCGCAAAAGCAGATCGACATATGTTTCCAGTGCACACAAAGAGAATATGAGGAGCTTGGTGAGTCTCGTACTTCATACTTGAGATCGCCCTGGAGACATTCAACCAGCCCGGCAACTCTGAAACTGTTATAGTCCCAGTTCTTTGAGACGTCCAGTCCGGGAATGCTGCAGGCGGGTTCACCCCCTGCCTGACCATGTAGTACCCTCCTTTATGGCGTCATTCTCAAGCATATTCACAAAGTCCGCTGTACTGCTGCCCTTGCCTACAGTCGACGCGCCTGGCTTCGGTGTGACCTGTTCGGCCTGATAGGGAACCATTTCTGGATCCTGTTTCGTGCTTTTACTGCGGCGCCGCCTGCGCTCATTGCGGTCCTTGTTGTCCACCTGATACGCCACCGATGTGTAAGCATACTCTGTCTCACCGTATCGCAAGCGTCCCAGGCCAGAGACCGGCACCTGATTCAGGACAACGCCAAGCACTGTGCCACCACCACGTTCAATAGTATCCTTAGTCAACTTCAGCTGATCCGTGGTGGTCTTCTTTGCCCTGGCAACTAGAACAACTCCATCCATGCGCTCAGACACTGCGACAGCGTCAGTCACCGGGAGTACCGGTGGAGCGTCAATGATCACCAAGCGATCAGTAGCCAGGTAATCGACAAGTTGACTCAACCGTTCTGACCCAAGCAGTTCGGAAGGGTTAGGCGGCGTATCACCTGCAGGAATTACGTGCAGGCCAGGAACCTTTGTTTGCACCATAGCCTGGTCCAGAGTCGTGGCCCCTACCAGCAACTGCGAAAGACCTGGCTGATGGCCAGGCAAGTTGAACCTCTCTTTAAAGACAGGCCGCCGCATATCTCCTTCAATAAGGACAACTTCCTCTCCCGCCAGAGCCATAACTCGCGCTAAGTTAGTGGAGACCGTGGACTTACCTTCACCCTGAACAGAGGAAGTCACGATCAACTTATGCAGCCCCTGATCCACACGCGCATAACGCAGGTTAGTGCGAAGCTTGCGCAGAGACTCCTCCACCCGGTAATCGTGCTCCTGCTCCTCCGGCCCTTGAGCAAGTACTTCGGAAGTCGGCACCAAACCAATTACAGGCTCATCCATCACTGAAGAAACATCTTCAGAAGTACGAATTCGCTTGTCCAGCAGCGCACGCAACAAAGCCAGAACGTATCCAATCACCAATCCACCTACGACACCAGCACCCATGTACTTGGTAACGGAAGGATTTTTTACAGTGCTCGACAGCGTCGATGAAGACATCAGCACGATCTCCACCGGCGAGTTCTCCCCTTCGAGCCGTTTCACCTGCTGCTGTGCCTGGTGCACGGTCTCGTCTGCGATCACCTGAGCCCGACGGGGCGTCTCTCCCGTGGCCGTGACATTAATAGTCAGCGAGTTAGCCTGGTTGCTAGCCTTGATACTACCGGCCAAAGCTGAGGCTGTAGTATCCAATCCCAGTGTGTCAATAACCCCCTGCGCCACTGCCTGGGAAGAGAAAACCGACACAAAGGCCTTAACCTTTTGATTAGCCAGCTGAGAGGCACTGTAGTACGCACCAGCCCCACCAGCACCTGCATCCTCAGGCATAGTCACCCGCACGTAGGCGATAGCCGAGGCTGAGTAGCTGACAGGTGTCGTAAAGATCAGACCAGCCGCGCCAGCTAGCCCAAGGACTAGGCCCAACACGATCAGGCCGAACTGTTGCCGAGTAACCTTCAGCAAGTCTTCAAGTGTCATCTCAATCCATCGTTATACTCATGCGCACGCTAACGAGGCGCGGGGCAGCCATCACTCCCAAGCGCTTCGTAGCCACACGTAGACATGTGACAGGCCAGACTGCAGTGGCACTGCCTCTTGGCACCTCAGCATCTCGACTGGATATCAAGCAGCTGCACCTCTGCCTAGCCGGATGATTATGGGAACGATCGGGCTGCAACGGGGACGTTTGCTTACAACTTGGGACGATACCACCGCCCTAGGTAACAAGCTAGGGTAGGTTTCTTCTCAGTCCCTGTCCTGGCAAGCTGACTCCAGTTGTGTTATATGACGCCACCTCACAACTCATGCCAGCCGGTACATCCACCCGTAGGGGTCCTCGGCTTGGCCGTACTGAATCGAGGTCAAACGCTCGTACACCTGCTTGGTGACTTCCGCACCTCGCAACTCCAGATCAAAGCCCTCCCCCACCAGGCGTCCAAGCGGCACCACCACAGCGGCAGTTCCGCAGGCGAAGACCTCCGTGACCTCGCCGGAGGAAATCCCCTCCAGCAAGGCCGTCAGAGCAATGGTCTCCTCGCGTACCTCCCGGCCCTCATCAGCCAGCAGCCGCAGGATCGCGGAGCGAGTATTGCCCTCCAGGATCGTCCCTGTGAGCCTAGGCGTGCTCACAAAACCATCGGCATGAACCACCATCAGGTTCATGCCGCCCAGCTCCTCCAGATTGGACTCAGTCACATCGTCCAGGAAACAGACCTGATCACAACCCCGCTCGGCAGCCTGCTGCTGCGGCAAAAGGGAGGCGGCGTAGTTGCCGCCGGTCTTGGCGTAACCAGTGCCACCACGACCCGCCCGGTGGTAGTCCTGAGACACCCAGATGCTGATCGGCTTAAGACCATTAGGGAAATACGCCCCCGCCGGGGACGCGATCACGTAGTAGTCGACCGTCCTGCTCGGACGCACGCCCAGGAACGCCTCCGAGGAGAAGGCAAAAGGCCGCAGGTACAGGGACTCTCCCGCACCAGAGGGCACCCACTCCACGTCAGCCCGCACCAAATCCACCAGTGAGGCCACAAAGTCCTCCTCCGGCAGCTCAGGCACAGCCATCCGCCCAGCAGACAGGTTCAGGCGGGCCGCGTTGTAGCGAGGCCGGAAGGTCCACACAGAGCCGTCCGCGTGCCGGTAGGCCTTGATCCCCTCAAAGATCTCCTGCCCGTAGTGGAGCACGCTCGCCGCCGGAGACAGGCTCAGCTCCTGGAAAGGAACCACGGCCCGCTGCCCCCAGCCCTGCCCGTGCACCCAGCGGGCGTGCGCCATGTGATCCGTGAACACCGTCCCAAAATGCAGGTCCGCCAGAGCCGACGCCCTGTCCTGCACGCTGGCAGGCGCAGGGTTCGGGCTCAAAGGGAAACGGCCAGCCAGACGGTCCGCTGCCGGAAGTGGCACAGCCGCCGCCCGGGACAGAGGCGTGTCAAAGGAGCTGGTAGGAGACGAGAGCCGCGTGTGCATACGGTCACCCTACGCCTCGCCGTCTGCCACCAGGCTCCTCTCTCAGCATGTGGCAGATCCCAGGCAAGAGGAACACTTCACTATCCCAGCCACACGCTTACCGAGCAGGTTAGAGTGTGCTCATGCCCCAGTTTCCAAGGAAACCTATTGTCCGTGCGTGCCTGTCAAGCACCGCTGCCGCCTTGCTGCTCAGCGGCTGCTCTGTCCTCGGAGGTGGTGGCGGCACCAGCGCGGCAAGCCCCACAGCTGATTTCACGGTCCCCGCCGGCATGACCATGCCCACCCCCCTGCCCACCGCGCAGCCAACCGCCCTGCCTGACGTCAAGATCGGCATGCCCAAGGTAACCGGGTACCGGCAGGTTCCCAGGGCCACCGACACCCCGACCGCTATGGCCTCCATGAGCCCCGGCTCCGAGGTCACCACACGCACCTGGGCCTCAGCCGACCCCTTGTGCACGATCCAGGTAGACATCACGCGCTCCACCAGCCTGCTACTCGCTGGCGGAGACGACCGGCATCTCAGCGCTGCCTGGAACGAAGGTCTGCAGAAGAAGCTGCAGGGCTACCAGGAGACTGCTAGCGGGTCCCGAGTGGTGGACAACGGCAACAGCCCCTTCACCGGTATATCCACCGACTTCACTGCAACCATCCAGGACACCAAGGTGGTAGGCCGGTCCTTTGTCCGAGTCTTCTCCAAGAGCGGCACCCAGGTATCCGTCACCCACACCTGCTCCGCAGAGCAGATCGACCAGGACGCCTGGAACCAGGTCCTCGGCGGCCTGACCATCAGCCCGGCAGACGACACCAGCTGGCCCGGGGCCACCACTGCTGCCACGCCGACAGCCACGCCCTCCCGCAGCTTCTACACCCCCACGCCCGCAGCCCCCTAGAGCCATAGCAGGTCTCGTGCACAGGCTCTGAGGCGCCCAAGGCCTGGGTGCTTTGGAAACCGCAAAGGCTTGGGCTCGGCCCCATCCGGGGGCCGAGCCCAAGCTACCTGGTCATGGCTGCCGAGGAGCCTCCCCACCCCCCGGCTGAGGATTCGGCTGCGCCGGGTTGCCGCCATTGTCCCCGTCGTTGCCGCCGTTGCCATTGCCTCCCTGGTCCCCTCCGGGGTCCGCTGGGGCAGGCTGGTTGTTATTCCCGCCGCCATCGGCAGGCGGGTTAGGCTGATTGTCCGGAGGCTGCTGACCACCTTGCCCGGGGACCAGCTGTCCGCCTCCCTGGTCAGTCCCTCCGCCCGGGTTCTCCTGCGGCCTGTCCTGGCCGGTACCATGAGTGTTGTCAGCACCACTCCCGCCATCGTCCGCCCTGCCGCCCCCGGCCTGGCCGTTGTTACCAGCCTCGCTCCGGCGCGTAGCACCACCGGAGCCAGAGCCCTCTTGCCCCGAGTCCTCCCGCGGGTCCTCAACAGTGGTGCGTGAGCCGTCACTGCTGCTGTCCGCCCCAGGGCTCTCCCGCTGGCTGACAGCGTTCTCCACAGAGGCCACGGTCTCGTTGAGCGCCGCCAGCGAGTCAGTGATCGCCTGCTTGTCTGTGCCTCTCAACGCCTCTGTCGCCTTGCGCAAAGCCGCCTGGATCCTGGTGTACTCCTCCGTGAGGGTCCGCCCAGACAGGGCGTCTATACGCGAGCGCAGCCCAGAGAGCGTCACCTCACCATCAGCCTTGACCTGGGTGATGTCTGTGGAGCTCACCTCCGCACCGCGCGCCTTCGTAAGCGCGTCACGCTGGGCGCTGGCAGCGGCAGCCACTGCCGCGTACCCGGCATTGTCCGCGAGCATCGCCGCCGTGTCAGACTGCAGCAGGAACTCCTTGACCTCGGCGTCCGTCATAGGCATCTTCGCAACCGTGGCCGACGAGCCGCAGGCAGTCACGCTCGCACAGAGCGCGCCAGCAGCAATCACCTCCAGGCTGTTACGGAGCAGTAGACGATGGTTCACACGCATGTGTACACGCTAGCGCACAGACGCCCGCTCCGCCCTAGGACCACCACCACAGAAACGGCTTCACACCACCAGGGCAGCCCGCACCGCGTCTCCGACCTCCCTAGTGCTGCGCACCAGCGGCGCACCGGCAGCATTGGCGCGAGCCCGGGCAGCCATGTCAGCCTCCACCGCCGCGCGCACGCGGGCTGCGGCGTCGACCTGACCAATGTGCTCCAAAAGCATGGCCACAGCGCTGATGGTGGCGGTGGGATCCGCCTGGCCCTGTCCTGCGATGTCCGGGGCGGAGCCGTGCACCGGCTCAAACATGGAGGGGTACTGCCCTGACGGGTTGAGGTTACCGGAGGCGGACAGGCCGATCCCACCCGTGACCGCCCCCGCCTCGTCGGTAATGATGTCCCCAAAGAGGTTGTCCGTGACAATCACGTCAAAGCGCCCTGGGTCAGTGACCAGGTAGATCGTGGCCGCGTCCACGTGGCAGTAGTCGGTCCTAACCTCCGGGAAGCCTGCGCCAACCGCCTCCACGGTGCGGCGCCACAGGTGGCCGGCGTTGACCAGCACATTGTGCTTGTGGACCAGTGTCAGGTGCTGGCGCCGGGAGCGAGCCTGCTCAAAAGCGAAACGCACCACCCGCTCCACGCCATAAGCGGTGTTCACACTCACCTCCGTGGCCACCTCCTGCGGCGTTCCCGCACGCACCGCTCCCCCATTGCCGCAATACAGCCCTTCCGTGCCCTCCCGCACCACCACCAGGTCAATCTCACCCGGGTCCGCCAGCGGGGTGGGCACCCCCGGGTAGTACCTGGAGGGCCGCAGGTTCACATAGTGGTCCAGGGCAAAGCGCAAGCGCAGCAGCAGACCACGCTCCAGCACGCCGGAGGGGACGGAGGGGTCGCCCACGGCGCCGAGCAAGATGGCGTCATGGGCCTTGATAGCCTCCAGGTCCGTGTCTGTGAGGGTCTCACCAGTACGGTGCCAGCGCGCGGCACCCAGGTCAAAGGTGGTGGTCTCCACGACGACGTCGCTGCCCTGCAAGGCCGCCCGCAGGACCTTCAGGCCCTCCGGCACAACCTCCTTGCCGATACCGTCGCCAGGGATCACCGCGAGCTTGATGGTCTGCGTCATGCCGTGAGCATAGGCAGCACCAGCGGCCTGTGGGCACAGCGTCTCAGTGACTGGCAGCCTGCCCGCAGCGCCCCGTGGTCCCGTTACCCCCGTGGCCCCGGCATCCTTCAGTCGCGGCAGAAGAGGTCCCGGGTGCAGGCCCCTCTCACCCTCGCTCTGTGACCTCCCTGCTGCCCCCGGACGCTGTCACGCAGGGCCAGCCGACAGAGGCAGGCCTACACAGCACCCCACTCGGAGTGGTCCAGGTACGGGCGCACCCGGCACATTGCCTCCTTCACCTCGCTACACAGCCTCTTCCAGGCCTCAAGGCGCCGTACCGGCCCCTCCACCGATATGCCCTCCAGGACCTCCGCCCGTTCTGCCGCAAAACGACTCGGTGTCAGCAGGCCTGCCTGGTCACGGCTAAGGTACTCTCGCAACAGCCCCTTTGGGTTCGCACAGGTCTCAATACTATCGAACCCAAGCCCCTTGCCAGACCACCAGTCCCGAAAGTCCTGCTCAGCATAAAGGTCAGCCAGCACCCATGCCTCTGTCATTCTTACGGGCACCACCGGGACGACTCGCTCGTCCCGGCACGCCAAGCACTCGGCGATCCTCTTCTCTATCTTTATTTTCTCAGTACTGTCCGCATCGCGATGGGCGAAGACTATGTCGTAAGGCTCATCCTTCAGTGCTCGGATTTTGCTCTTAACAGAGCGGTCAGACTGAGGCGTTACCCATTCATGGGTCGCAACCGCAAAGTCATCTCCAGGTCGCAGGCTCATGAGGAGCCGTTCAAGAACAGGGACCAGCCTCTCGTCCGACGAGCCCTCACCAACGAAACCGCACTGCCAGTACTCACTCATCCTGGTCTGCCTCGACCAGTGAGTTGGACAGGAAGGAGACCAGACGAGAGGCCGACACCGGAGCCGAGGAGCGTGGACGATCCTTAGAACGCTCCCAGTGCAGCGCTCGCCACGTGCCCGGGAGCGGGTTGAAAGTGACGGACTCACTGGTGCGACCGTTCGGCTCCCGGCGCCTCCACCTCACTGCGCACAGGAGGTCATCGGCGCGCTCCTCCATCACATCCTGGACCAGGTACGGCGAGTGGGTATTGATGACGACCTGGCGCGGTACGCCATCACGGGGCTCGGCCATGCGCCTGAGCAGGGTAAGAAGATAGTGGAGAAGGCCCGGATGCACACCGTTCTCTGGCTCCTCGATGAAAACAGCACCGGAGTACTGCGAGTCATTAGCCAGCGCACCGAGAGCCAGCATCCGCAGAGTGCCGTCGGACAGAGCCCGGGCCGGCAAGTCAGGAGCCTCACCTACCTGCGCCCGTAGCTCAAGGAAGTCACCGTTGGGGCGCACTCGCAGGCTGCGCAAGTCCAGGAGGCTCGACAGCGCCAGGCGCAGGTCCTTGTACACCTGCTCCCCACGCTCCTCCACCTGTGACGTTAAAAAGGCGGGCAAGTGCGCCCCGGAACCAGCGAGCCGCGGCTCCTCATCCTTGTCATCAGCGGCACGCATAAGACTCGGCTCGAGCGCCACAAACCGCCAGGAGCGCATCTCCTCAGCAACGGCATGCGGCAGCGTGCCATTCACTGCAACACTGAGAGCCGTCTGCTCCTGCTCCTTCGTAACCGCGCGGACATCCGCAAGGATTACCCGATCATCCCCTGGAGAGGCAGCCCCGAGCCCCTGCCCATAGAGCAGGACAACATCCTCCGTGCCAGCCTCATTTCCGTCCTCGTCAAAGAAGCCCGGGAACGTATCGGTCTCAATATATATGACTTGACCGCCCGGATGCCCCTCACTCGGCACAGGCTCACGAGGGGACCTGCTGCACGACATGAGGCTCTCTGAGACCAGCCGAATCGGTCTGGCCCTAGTTCCCTTGTAGCCCGTATCAACAGCGAGCTCGACCTCGTACCGCAGGTACCTGTCATTCAACGGCTTGCTCTCACCAGGACCGATCTGCAGCCGCAGTCCTGGGCGGAGGAGCACCTCAGCCGCCAGCCTCAGGTTCTCCTCCCCCGCAAGAACTGCCTCGCTTAGCACCGACTCCTGCGTGGCGCGCTGCCCCGCAGCCGGACGGACCGCGGCAATGGCCTCGCGAAATGTCCCGCTAGCCAGGTGGGACATGAGCTGGACGGCGTCGAGCAGGTTCGACTTTCCCACACCGTTCTGGCCAGCGACGCAAGTGAAGGACCCGAAGTCCACCGCCACGTCACGCAGGTTCTTGAAGCCAGAGACCTCGAAGCGCGTGAGCACCGGCATCCTCCTTCGACTCGCTGCCGTCCTAGCCCCAACTCTACAGGCGGAGCCAGGACGCGTGTGGGGCCCGCCGAAAGGGGCGGCGGACCCCACAGGGCCAGCGTGGACCAGTCTGGTCGCTGACTCCGACCGGTCTCAGCTAGGTGACCACAGCCCTCAGCGGGCCACGGAGCCCTCGGTGTAGTCCTTGTCCACCTCAGCGCGCCAGGCAAACATGGAACGCACCTCCCGGCCCGTCCTCTCAATCGGGTGAGCCTCCCCCTGGGCACGCAACTGCTTGAACTCGGGCGCCCCAGCAGCCTGGTCATCCATGAAACGCTTGGCAAAGGCCCCGCTCTGGATGTCCGCCAGCACCTCCTGCATATGCACCTTGACATCCGGGGTGATCACGCGCGGCCCAGAGACATAGTCGCCGTACTCAGCAGTGTCGGAGCAAGACCAGCGCTGCTTGGACAAGCCACCCTCATTGATAAGGTCCACAATCAGCTTGAGCTCGTGGCACACCTCGAAGTAGGCCATCTCTGGCTGGTAACCGGCCTCCACCAGCGTCTCAAAGCCATATTCGATCAGTTTGGAGACGCCACCGCACAGCACGGTCTGCTCCCCAAACAGGTCAGTCTCAGTCTCCTCACGGAAGGTCGTCTTGATGGCACCCGCCCGGGTACCACCTACCGCCTTGGCGTAAGACAGCACAAGCGGCCAGGCCTGCCCGGTGGCGTCCTGCTCCACACAGACGAGCACCGGCACGCCCCGCCCCTCCTCGAACTGGCGGCGCACCGTGTGGCCCGGCCCCTTAGGCGCCACCATGACCACGTCGATCCCGGCAGCGGGCTTGATGTAGCCGAAGTGAATGTTGAAGCCGTGGGAGAACAGCAGGGCGGCCCCGGGCCTGATACTGGGCTCGATCTCATCCTGGTACAGCCTGGCCTGCACCTGGTCAGGGGCCAGCACCACCACCACGTCGGCCCAAGCCACGGCCTCGGCCACGGGCTTGACGGGCAGGCCCGCCTCCTCGGCCTTGGCTACGGAGCTGGAGCCCTCACGCAGGCCCACAACCACCTCCACCCCGGAGTCACGCAGGTTGAGGGCGTGGGCGTGCCCCTGTGAGCCGTAGCCAATGACGGCTACCTTCTTGCCCTGAATGATGGACAGGTCGGCGTCGGCGTCGTAGAACTTTTCTGCTGCCATTTGTTTTCACTTCTCCTTGAGCTGGTCGGTGATGGACCTGGGGCCGCGCGTAATGGCCACGGCACCTGACTGGACGATTTCTTTAACTCCGTGTGGCTGGAGCGCCGTGAGCAGCGCCCGCACTTTGGATTCGGAGCCTACGGTCTCAATGACCACGGAGCTGGGGGCCACGTCGACCACATGCGCCCGGAACAGGTCAACGATCTGCAGCACGGCCGTCCGGTTGGTGTCGTCGGCTTTGACCTTGATGAGGTAAAGCTCGCGCTCCACGCAGGACTCGGGCTCCAACTCCACGATTTTGAGGACGTTCACCAGCTTGTTGAGCTGTTTGGTGACCTGCTCCATGGCGGGCCCCTCAGCGTCTGCGATCACCGTGATGCGGGAGATGTCCTCATGCTCGGTGGGGCCTACTGCCAGGGAGTGAATGTTGAAGCCGCGGCGGGTGAACAGGGCAGATACGCGCGTGAGCACGCCGGGCTTGTTCTCCACCAGGACTGAAAGCGTGTGTTTGCTCATCGGCTCACTCCTCTTCCCATTGGGGGCTCATGCCCCGGGCGTGCTGAATGGCGTCGTTGGAAACCCCGGCGGCAACCATTGGCCAGACTTGGGCGTCAGCGGAGACGGTGAAGTCGATAACGACGGGGCGGTCGTTGATGGCATTGGCCTGGGCGATGACGTCGTCGACCTCCTCTAGGCGCTCGCAGCGCAGGCCGACGGCGCCGTAGGCCTCAGCCAGCTTGACGAAGTCGGGTACGCGGACGGTGCCGTGGCCGGTGTCCAGGTCAGTGTTGGAGTAGCGCTGCCCGTAGAAGAGGGTCTGCCACTGGCGCACCATGCCCAGGGAGGAGTTGTTGATGATGGCGACTTTGATGGGCACCTCGTTGAGCGTGCAGGTGGCTAGTTCCTGGTTGGTCATTTGGAAGCAGCCGTCGCCGTCGATGAGCCACACGGGCCGCTCCGGCGCCGCCACCTTGGCGCCCATAGCCGCCGGTATGCCGTAGCCCATGGTCCCGGCCCCGCCAGAGGTCAGCCAGGAGCGGTGTCGCAGGTGTGGGAGGAATTGGGCGGCCCACATCTGGTGCTGCCCGACGCCGGTGACCCAGATGGTGTCCTCGCTGGCAGCCCGGCCCAGGTGGGAGATGACCTCCTGGGGCTGGAGCTGGCCGTCGTCCGTGTCCGTCCACTGCGTAGGGTAGACCGCGCGCATATGGGCGACCTCAGTGAACCAGGGGTCAGTGTCGGTGCGGCCCTCCGCCGCCACCACCTGCTTGAAGGCGGAGCTCAGGGCGGGCAGCACGTCAGCCAGCTCACCAACGATAGGCACGTCCGCAGCCCGGATCTTGGAGATCTCCGCCGGGTCGATGTCCACGTGGATGACGGCGGCGCGTTGGGCAAAGGAGTCCAGTTTGCCGGTGACGCGGTCGTCGAAGCGGGCCCCCAGCGCGATGATCAGGTCGGCGCGTTGGAGGGCTCCGACGGCGGCCACGGTGCCGTGCATACCGGGCATGCCGAGGGCTTGCGGGTGGTCGGAGGGCAGCACGCCCAGGGCCATGAGGGTGGTGGTGAAGGGGGCACCAACCAGCTCAACGAGTTCGCGCAACTGGGCGGGGTCTAGCTCGGAGCGGGCTAGGCCACCGCCGAGCATGAACACGGGTCGTTCGGCGTGGGCGATGGCTTCAGCGGCCTGGGTAACGCGGCGTTGGTTGGGCTTGCCGGGCAGCTGGAAGCCGGGCAGCTCCATGACGGGGGGCCAAGAGAAGGTGGTCAGGCCGTTCTGCGCGTCCTTGGTGAAGTCGATTAGGACGGGGCCGGGGCGACCGGTGGAGGCCAAGTGGAAGGCCTCGGCCACCCGGGCGGGAACCTCGTCTGGGTCGGTTACCAGGAAGGAGTGCTTTACGAAGGGCATGGTGGCGCCGACGATGTCAGCTTCCTGGAAGGCGTCGGTACCGATTAGTCCGGCGCCGACCTGCCCGGTGATGGCCACCATGGGGATGGAGTCCATATGGGCGTCACCGATGGCGGTGATGAGGTTGGTGGCCCCGGGTCCGGAGGTGGCCACGCAGACGCCAGGTTTGCCGGTGACGACGGCGTAACCTTCAGCGGCGTGGCCGGCGCCCTGCTCGTGGCGCACCAGGATGTGACGGATTTTCTTGGAGGCTAGCAGCGGGTCGTAGAAGGGCAGGATGGCGCCGCCCGGCATCCCGAAGATATGGGTAACGCCAACCGCCTCCAGGGAGCGGACCAGCGACTCGGCGCCGGTTACCTGCTCGGGCTGCTGCGGCGAGTTATGGCTCGTCGCGGCGGCTGTTGCGGCCTCGGCCTCGGCGGCCGACGGGACTGCCGTCGGTGCGTCTTGACCAGTCATCTGCGCCCTCCTGCCTTGAGCGCCGCCCTTGCGGCTGTTGCTGGGCCGGAAGGCCCGTGAGATGACCCTAGGCCCTATGGGGGCGTGAGTCACAACCGAAGCCTACTGTTTCACATTGTGGAATCACGGCTCAAATTGTGGAAAGCCTAGCCTGGGTAAATACCGCGTTGCACACACTCCCCGGCCTTCCGGCCTTAGGTCCAGCCTGAGCACACCAACTAAGTGAAAGGATGCTCTTGTCAACGATCCATCGCCCCACTCATCACGACTCTGGGGCCTGTTCGGAAAGCTAGCAGCACAAAGTGGCACTGACCTTCCTCAACCACCTGGCAGCCAATCCAGTCCTGGTTTTGTTCTTACTAATTGGCATCGGCATGCTCTTTGGGCATATCAAGGTCAAGGGGATCTCCCTGGGCGCTGCCGCAGTGCTGTTCGCTGGAATTGCCTTGGCAGCCTGGGCAACAGCGGAGGGAGCCAAACTGGAGGTGCCCGGACACTTCGGCATCTTGGGCTTGGCGATCTTCACCTTTGCCATCGGTGTCAGCTCCGGCCCGAACTTCTTCCACGTAATCAAGACCGCGCTGGGGCCGATTGCCGTCATGGTGCTGGCTTTCGTGGTGGCTGCCGGCGCGGCCGTGGGAGTTGGTCGCGCTCTGGGCATGTCTCCGGCGCTGGTCGCAGGTACCTTCGCTGGCGCCGTTACTAACACCCCGGCGCTGGCGGCAGCCGGTCAGGCAGCCGAGATGCACGGCGACCCGCAGGGCGCAGCTATTGCCACCGTTGGTTACGCCGTCGCCTACCTCTTTGGTGTGATCGGCATGCTGTTCTTCTGCCTGCTGGCTTTGGGCTACCGCAAGACCGACCGTGACGCGCCTTCCCCACTGGTCAACCGCACCATTCGGGTGGAGCGCGAGGACTCGCCGCGTATTTCTGATATTGCGGAGAAGATCAGTGGCGAGCTCAAGTTCTCCCGCCTGCGTCGCGGTGAGACCGGGCCGATCATGCCGATCACTAAGCAGCACTTCAACGAGCGCATGCACAAGGATGACCTGGTGACCGTGGTGGGCACGCAGGAGGCCGTAAATCAGGTTATTCAGGCCATTGGCCACGGTTCTTCCCACTCGTTGCTGGCTGACCGCAAGTACTTGGACTTCCGGCGTATTACCGTGTCTGACCCCAAGCTTGCGGGTCGCACAATCGCTGATCTGGATATTGATGGCCGCTTTGAGGCCACGATCTCGCGTGTGCGCCGTGGCGACACGGATATGGTGGGCACCCCTGATCTGGTGCTGCAGCAGGGCGACCGGGTCCGCGTGGTGGCTCCTACCGGTCGCATGAAAGACATTTCTAAGTTCTTTGGTGACTCCTCGCGTGGCCTGTCCTCCATTAACCCGGTAGCCCTGGGGCTAGGCATGGCCTTGGGTATCTTCATTGGTGAGTGGAAGTTCCATCTGCCGGATGGGGGTAGTTTTGCGATCGGCTCAGCGGCCGGCACCCTGTTGGTGGGTTTGGTCTTCGGCCGTATTGGCCGGATTGGCAAGTTCGTGACAGCGCTGCCCTTCACGGCCACGGCTGTGCTCTCAGAGTTTGGTCTGTTGGTGTTCTTGGCGCAGGCGGGCACTAAGGCCGGTGGGCAGATTGCTAATGCCTTCTCAGGGGGCGACTGGTGGAAGATTCTGCTGGTCGGCTGCCTGGTTACCAGCATTGTGGGCATGGGCCTGTATGCGGGTATGCGCTGGGGCATCAAGATGGGTGGTACCCGCCTGTCTGGTCTGCTTGGTGGCGCCCAGACTCAGCCGGCGGTGCTGGCTTTCGCTAACGAGCGCACTGGGGCCGACCCGCGTGTGGCCCTGGGCTACGCGATGGTCTACCCGGTGGCCATGATCGCCAAGATCTTCGTGGCGCAGATCCTCGGCGGCCTGTAGGCCCCTCCCCGGGTAGACACCGAAACAAAAAGGCGCCGTGTGCGGAGCTGCTAGTTGCAGAACCGCACGCGGCGCCTTTGTATCTGCCCTGGTAGAGACGACGACGTCGGGCCGCGCTCAACAGCCCAGGAGAGAAATTAGGGAAAATAAGCAGTAGGAGGAAGAGCGATGACGACGACGATTCACGCCACCGCGGAACGTGGGAACGACTGGTGGGTGAGTACAAGGATCGGGCTAAGGAAGCCGCGGCTGCCGAAGCTAAGGCCGCCAGCGCGTCACGTATAGCTGTTGCTGTGTTGCGTCAGGATGGTTTGCCGGTGCGGGATGTGGCGTTGTTGATGGGTATTTCGCCCCAGCGGGTGTCTCAGCTCGCGCGCATTTGAGGTTTTGGCCCGCACTAGTTATTGGACCGGTCTTTGAATGTGGGGAGGCCCCCAACCTGTGGTTGGGGGCCTCGACCCTGGGTGTGTGCTCGGCGGTGTCCTACTCTCCCACACCCTGGCGGGTGCAGTACCATTGGCGCTGGGAGTCTTAGCTTCCGGGTTCGGAATGGGTCCGGGCGTTGCCTTCCCGCTGTGACCACCGAGACGTTTATGTGGGGCCCAGTGCGTGTGTTGGGCCGTATTGTGTGTTGTGTTTGTGTTGTGTGTTTGGTGTGTGGGTTGGTGGTGGACCGTATAGTGGACGCTTGCGTGTTTGGTTCTTGTTCCCCACCTATGTGGTGGGGGTGTTGTTTGTGTTTGGCCTATTAGTACCGGTCAGCTTCAACCCTTACGGGTTTTGTACTTCCGGCCTATCTACCCAGTGGTCTGCTGGGGGCCTTCCACCCCACGAGGGGGTGTGGATACCTTATCTTGAAGCTGGTTTCCCGCTTAGATGCTTTCAGCGGTTATCCTTGCCGAACGTAGCTAACCAGCCGTGCCCCGGGCGGGACAACTGGCACACCAGAGGTTCGTCCGTCCCGGTCCTCTCGTACTAGGGACAGGTCTTCTCAAGTATCCTGCGCGCGCAGAGGATAGGGACCGAACTGTCTCACGACGTTCTAAACCCAGCTCGCGTACCGCTTTAATGGGCGAACAGCCCAACCCTTGGGACCTGCTCCAGCCCCAGGATGCGACGAGCCGACATCGAGGTGCCAAACCATGCCGTCGATATGGACTCTTGGGCAGGATCAGCCTGTTATCCCCGGGGTACCTTTTATCCGTTGAGCGACGACCCACCCACTCGGGATCGCCGGATCACTAGTTCCTGCTTTCGCACCTGCTTGACCTGTCGGTCTCGCAGTCAAGCTCCCTTGTGCACTTGCACTCAACACCTGGTTGCCGACCAGGCTGAGGGAACCTTTGAGCGCCTCCGTTACTTTTTAGGAGGCAACCGCCCCAGTTAAACTACCCACCAGGCACTGTCCCTAACCCGGATCACGGGCCGAGGTTCAGGCGCACGCTATGGCCAGAGTGGTATTTCAACGATGACTCCACAATCACTGGCGTGACTGCTTCACGGTCTCCCACCTATCCTGCACAAGCCACAGCGGGCGCCAATACCAAGCTATAGTAAAGGTCCCGGGGTCTTTCCGTCCTTCTGCGCGTAACGAGCATCTTTACTCGTAATGCAATTTCGCCGAGTTCATGGTGGAGACAGTAGAGAAGTCGTTACGCCATTCGTGCAGGTCGGAACTTACCCGACAAGGAATTTCGCTACCTTAGGATGGTTATAGTTACCACCGCCGTTTACTGGGGCTTAAATTCACCGCTTCACCCCCAATGGGGGTTGACAGCTCCTCTTAACCTTCCAGCACCGGGCAGGCGTCAGTCCGTATACATCGCCTTGCGGCTTCGCACGGACCTGTGTTTTTAGTAAACAGTCGCTTCTCCCTGGTCTCTGCGGCCCTCACCCCTAGCCCGCGTGGGGCTTCAAGGCTCGGGCCCCCCTTCTCCCGAAGTTACGGGGGCATTTTGCCGAGTTCCTTCACCATGATTATCTCGTGCGCCTAGGCATACTCTGCCCGACCACCTGTGTCGGTTTAGGGTACGGGCGGCTGGCACCATCGCGTCGAGGCTTTTCTAGGCACCACAGGATCACCCTGATATCCCCCACTGAAAAGCAGGGCCACCATCACGCCTCACCCCCGTCATCGAAGACAGCCCCCCGGATTTACCTGGAGGACGGGCCGCGCGCTTGAACAGTCCAAGCCATTAGGACCGCCGGGCTACCACTGTGCGTCACCCCTGTTAATACGCTTGCCTACCTGCACGGAGGATCCCCAGACCCAAACCCACCACACCACAAGTGTCCCCCGAAAGAGACACCAGGGCATGACTGTGAGCCCAGGCGTGGGTTAGCACCCGCGCGTCAGCATGGGCGGTGCTTCGCCGGTACGGGAATATCAACCCGTTGCCCATCGACTACGCCTGTCGGCCTCGCCTTAGGACCCGACTCACCCAGGGCGGACTAGCCTAGCCCTGGAACCCTTGGTCATTCGGCGCTAGGGTTTCTCACCCTAGTATCGCTACTCATGCCTGCATTCTCACTCCCACACCATCCACCCCTAGGTCACCCCGAGGCTTCACCCGGTGCAGGACGCTCCCCTACCACCCACCACCCCTGCCAAACCCCTCAAAAATAGGGGGTAAGGAAGAAAAAAATTGTGGTGGGTCCGCGGCTTCGGCGGTGTGCTTGAGCCCCGCTACATTGTCGGCGCACGATCACTTGACCAGTGAGCTATTACGCACTCTTTCAAGGATGGCTGCTTCTAAGCCAACCTCCTGGTTGTCTGCGCGACCGCACATCCTTTCCCACTTAGCACACGCTTAGGGGCCTTAGCCGGCGATCTGGGCTGTTTCCCTCTCGACCACGGAGCTTATCCCCCGCGGTCTCACTGCCCCGCTACAACCCGACGGCATTCGGAGTTTGGTTGACGTCAGTAACCCTGTGGGGCCCATCAGCCACCCAGTAGCTCTACCTCCGCCGGGCAACACGAGACGCTGCACCTAAATGCATTTCGGGGAGAACCAGCTATCACGGAGTTTGATTGGCCTTTCACCCCTACCCACAGCTCATCCCCTCCATTTTCAACTGAAGTGGGTTCGGTCCTCCACACGCTCTTACACGTGCTTCAACCTGGCCATGGGTAGATCACCCCGCTTCGGGGTCCAGACCGTGCCACTAAAACGCCCTTTCAGACTCGCTTTCGCTACGACTCCCCAACACGGGTTAACCTCGCGACACAGCACTGACTCGCAGGCTCATTCTTCAAAAGGCACGCCATCACCCCGAAGGGCCCTGACGGCTTGTAAGCGCCCGGTTTCAGGTACTATTTCACTCCCCTCCCGGGGTACTTTTCACCATTCCCTCACGGTACTAATCCGCTATCGGTCATCAGGAAGTATTCAGGCAACCAAGTGGTCTTGGCAGATTCACACAGGATTCCACGAGCCCCGTGCTACTCGGGAACACACCCACACGGCCCAGACAGTTTAACCTACGGGGCTCTCACCCACTACGGCTCCCCTTCCCAGGAGATTCGGCTACCAACCAGGTTTATCACCGCGCCTACCACCGGCAGATGGCAGAAAAGCATGCCCCACAACCCCACAACCGCAACCCCTGCCGAGTAATCACACGATCATGGTTTAACCATCATCCGCTTTCGCTCGCCACTACTAACGGAATATCTTCTCCTGCGGGTACTGAGATGTTTCACTTCCCCGCGTCACCCCCCACACCCTATGAATTCAAGTGCAGGTGACACGACATAACTCGTGCCGGGTCCCCCCATTCGGACACCCTCGGATCACAGCCCGCTAGCCAGCTCCCCGAGGCTTATCGCAGGCCACCACGTCCTTCATCGGCCCCTGATGCCAAGGCATCCACCGAACGCTCATAAAAACAAACAAAACAAAACACCACCAACAAACGTTGATGGCAGCAAAGAACAAAGATGCTCGCGTCCACTATACAGTTCACAACCAACCCACCCACACCCCCCAAAACCACCCACCCCCAAAACAAGGGAGGCAGACAACCAAGAAGGAGCCAGGCACCAAAACAGGGCGTATTACCCCAGGCCCCGACAGCATGCCACCCCCAACCCAACCCCCACACCAAAAGCACGAGGATCAGGTCAGGGCACCCAAACCAACCAGTATTTAACTAACTGGTATTCGGGTGGTTTTCTATACCAAAAGTTCCGAAAAACACAGCACCCAACCCCATAGCACCAAACCCCCCACCACCCAAAACGGGCAGTAAAAACAAAAAGACAGGCCCAGCCAAGGTCAGGCAAACAATAGTGCTCCTTAGAAAGGAGGTGATCCAGCCGCACCTTCCGGTACGGCTACCTTGTTACGACTTCGTCCCAATCACCAGCCCCACCTTCGACCGCTCCCATAAGGCCACGGGCTTCGGGTGTTGCCAGCTTTCATGACGTGACGGGCGGTGTGTACAAGGCCCGAGAACGTATTCACCGCAGCGTTGCTGATCTGCGATTACTAGCGACTCCAACTTCACGGTGTCGAGTTGCAGACACCGATCCGAACTGAGACTGGCTTTAAGGGATTCGCTCCGCCTCACGACATCGCAACCCTCTGTACCAGCCATTGTAGCATGCGTGAAGCCCAAGACATAAGGGGCATGATGATTTGACGTCATCCCCACCTTCCTCCGAGTTAACCCCGGCAGTCTCCCGCGAGTCCCCACCACAACGTGCTGGCAACACGGGACAAGGGTTGCGCTCGTTGCGGGACTTAACCCAACATCTCACGACACGAGCTGACGACAACCATGCACCACCTGTGAAGGCGCTCCGAAGAGAAACCACGTCTCCGTGATCAACACCCACATGTCAGCCTTGGTAAGGTTCTTCGCGTTGCATCGAATTAATCC
>NZ_UAPQ01000006.1 GCF_900444995.1 Actinomyces bovis | reverse complement strand
GGGGTTCCGGTCTGGGTGGTCTCTTCGGTGACCTCAGGCTCCGCTGCGGTTAGAGCGGCCTGCTCCGGGACGTCCTTATTCTGGAGATCCTCACTCTGGGCGGCCTGCTCCTTGGCAGCTGCCTCCTTAGCTGCCTGGGCGTCACGCTGGGCTACGAAGGCCGCAGTTGCTGCTCCGGCAGCCTCCACCGTGCTCAGTTCGCGGGCGGCCTTGGCTTCTTGTTTCTTGGCCTCAATGCGCTCCGCCAGGGTGCCTTTGGCACGGTCCGCTTCATTGATCTCCTGGGCTTCCTTGACGGCTGAGCCGGAGGCCTCAGTGGCTGCCTCTTTAACGGATTTGAAGGGCTGGGTGAGATCCTTCTTGATGGCGTCAATGTCATCGCCTAGCGCCTCGCGCACGATCTTGCGCGGGTCGTACTGGCGCGGGTCTAGCTCGGAGAAGTCCAGATCGGCCAGTTCGGGACCCACCTCTTCAGCGATCTGCTCCTTGGTGCTCTCAATAAAGACCCGCAGCCGCTTGACCAGGCGCGTGAGCGTGCGCGTGTACTCAGGCAGCCGACTGGGGCCCACCACCACGGCGATCACAATGACAATCAGGAGAAACTCTCCCCCGGAAAAACCGAACACCCGCACAGCATACTTGGCCCCACACGCTGTGAGCCCCTGTCGCCTTTGGGCGCAAGCACCTGGAACAATGGCCCTAGCGGCAAGATCGCATCTGCTATGGAAGGGGGCTCACCGTGAGCTCTGACAAGACCCTCAGTTGGTCATACACGGAGGAGTTCGCTCAGGAGACCGAGGCCATCAACGCCGCCCGTATGCGTGGCTTGGAGCTCGGAGTCAACCCGGTTTCCCCTGGTACGGGGGCCGCACTGCGCATGTTGTCTGCGGCCACTGGCGCCAAGTCCATTGCAGAGGTGGGCACCGGCACCGGCACCTCCGGCCTTTGGCTGCTAAGCGGCATGGGCCCAGACGGCGTCCTGACCACCATCGACCTGGACCCTGAACTGCAGCGTGAGGCTCGGCGGAGCTTTATGGCCGCAGGCTTTGGCTCCTCGCGGATTCGCCTGATCCAAGGCCGCGCTTCCGACGTCATGCCGCGTATGGCGGAGCGCTCCTACGACATGGTGGTGTTGGACACTGAACCTGCGGAGGCCCCCGGCCTAGTGCCAGGCGCCTTTAGGATGCTGCGCCGCGGAGGAGTCCTGGTGGTTACCCGCATGCTGTGGCATGACCATGTGGCCGACCCGGCCCGCCGCGACCCGGTGACCGTGACCGTGCGTGAACTTGGCAAAGAACTGCGCGAGCGCGAGGACCTGATGAGCACCTTGCTGCCGGTGGGTGATGGTCTGCTGGTGGCCACCCGCACTATCTGAAGCCCATCGCCCGAGCCCTAAGGGCTTTCATGAGTCAAATGAGGGGCCGGACTCCGTACTGGAGTCCGGCCCCTCATTCACCCGAAGGTGGCAGGTTCCACGCTAGTGGGTCAGATCTTCACGGTGGCCAGAGCCTCGCTCAGGGCCTTCACCTCATCTGGGGTGATCTCGACGACGAGCCGACCGCCACCCTCAAGCGGAACGCGCATGATGATGGCGCGACCTTCCTTGACGACTTCCAGCGGCCCGTCACCGGTCCTGGGCTTCATGGCAGCCATGAGTTCCCCTTTCCTAAGCTTGCACGCGGTCACGTATCCGCGTAATCGTGCTTATTCTAAGGCACCGCAGGTAAAAAGTCAGGGTTGTGGTGACGCAAGACCTGCCCTGCCCAGCACACCAGCCCGCCCAGGAATACTCCAGGCCACACCGGTGGGCTGGGCATGCGCTGAGAATGGGCTGAAATCAAGCCGCTACCCCGGCTGCTCCCTTTTGCGACAATCTCTGCCAAAGGCTGCACAATCACGCCGTGGGCGAAGTGTGCTCTTTACGGAGCACCGTGTCACATGCCTACGCCGTCGGCCTCGGAAAAGTCCAAGTTAGGGCTGGGAGCCGACTGGCCCGAAGCAGCCGCCTCAGCGGCACGCATGGACTGGGCTCGGCTGACCACCACCTGCACCGCCTCCGCAGCGGTATCCACCACGTGTAACAACTCCTGATCCCCTGCGGAAATCACCCCGCGCTCCAGGAGCACACTCGCGATCCAAGCCACCAGGCCACCCCAGAACTCGCGTCCCACCAAGACAATAGGAAAGTGAGAGACCTTCTGCGTCTGCACCAAAGTGACGGCCTCAAAGAGCTCATCCAGGGTGCCAAAGCCACCTGGCATCACCACGAAGCCATCGGAGTACTTCAGGAACATGGTCTTGCGAGCAAAGAAGTAACGGAAGTGCACACCCAGATCCACGTACTCGTTCATGCCTTGCTCATGTGGCAGCTCAATGCCCAGGCCTACGCTCAGCCCGCCGACTTGCTGCGCCCCCTTGTTGGCGGCCTCCATCATGCCGGGGCCACCCCCAGTGATGACGCCGTAGCCAGCCCGGGCCAGACCGGCCCCAATTTGCTCAGCGACGGCGTACTCCGGGGCTTCAGGCTTAGTGCGAGCAGAACCAAAGACGGAGATAGCCGGACCAATCTCCGCCAGCGCCCCAAAGCCTTCCACGAACTCCGCCTGAATGCGCAGTACCCGCCAGGGGTCGGCGTGAAGCCAAGCGGACTGGCCGGGGCGGGCCAGGAGGCGGGCATCGGTGGTGGATGAGGGGATCTGGGTGCCGCGCAGCAGCACCGGTCCCTTGCGGTAGGTCTCTCGTGTGGACATGAGGTCATCATGTCCTAAGCCCTTAGACCCTGCGGGATATACGCGGCGGCGCGCTTAACGCACGTGCAGCTGGCGGGCCGCCTCTGTGAGCGTGCCTGACAAGGAGGGGTATACAGAGAAGGCATTCATCATCTGCTCCACCGTGAGCCGGTGCGTCACTGCCAGAGTGACCGCCAGGATCTGCTCACTGGCGCGGCTGCCCACCACCACACCGCCCAGCACCTCGCCGGTGCGGCGCTGCGAGAACAGCTTCATGAAACCCTCTTTGAGCCCCAGCATCTTGGCACGCGCATTGCGCCCCAGCGGCACGGCGGTGGCCACGGCGTCGAACTCCGCCAACTGAGCCTCACTGATGCCAACCGAGGCAATCTCTGGGAGTGTGAACACCGCCTGAGAGACCGTGTCCACCTCCAAGGGGGCGACGGCGTCGCCCAGGGCATGGCGCATAGCAATGCGCCCCTGCATGGCGGCCACCGAAGCCAGGGGGAATACGCCAGTGCAGTCACCGGCCGCGTAAACGCGATAGGCGGTGGTGCGCGAGACGCGGTCCACGCGGATATGCCCGGAGGGACTCAGGGCCACCCCGGCTGCTTCTAAACCCAGGTCTGTGGTGGCGGGGATGGCGCCCACAGCCATCAGACAGTGGGAGCCGTGCACCACCTGCCCGTCGGCTAGACGCACTTCCACACGCTCGTCGCTGCCAGTTCCCACCACCTGGGCAGCCTCGGCGCGGGTTCCGGAGAGGATCTCCATTCCGCGGCTGAGAAAGCTCGCTTCCACCAGTTCAGCGGCGTCTGCGTCCAGGGCAGGCAGGACGCGCTCGCGGCTAGAGATCAGGGTGACGTGGCAGCCCAGGGCCAGGTAGGCGCCGGCAAACTCCGCACCAGTTACACCGGAGCCGACGACGATCAGGTGCTCCGGCAGGGTGTCAAGGTTGTAGAGCTGGGTCCAGCTGAGGATGCGGCGGCCATCCGGTTTGGCCTCGGGCAGTTCTCTCGGGCGGGCGCCGGTGGCCAGCAGCACCAGCTCACCTTGGAGTTCAGTGGTGGTGCCGTCTGGGGCGGTGAGGTGGACCGTGCGCACGCCAGCTTCGTCTAGGGCACCTAGGCGGCCGCGTCCGGGCAGCACCTCAATGCCTTTTTGGGCCATGCGGTAGCTGAGGTCGCGGGACTGCTCAGCGGCTAAGGCGCGCACGCGGGCATTTACCTGCGCCAGGTCCACACTGATGCCATCGGCGGCGCCCGCCAGGGTGATGCCGAGTTCTCCGGCCTGCTCCACGCTGCGCAGCCATTCGGCGGTGGCGATGAGGGTTTTGGAAGGCACGGCGTCGGTCAAGACGGCGCTCCCGCCCATGCCATGTTCCTCAATGAGGCGGACCTGGGCGCCGAGTTGGGCGGCCACCAGGGCCGCCTCGTAACCGCCAGGGCCGCCGCCGAGGATGAGCACGCGCATGCCTTGGCGCACAGGCGAGGCCTCCGAAGGCAGCGCGGCGGGACCGGGGGCGCTGTTAGCTGAGGCAGCTGGTGCCGGATGAGGGGTGGTGGGCCCAGTGGCTGGGGCGGCGTCGGATTGAAGCTGGCTGGGAACGACGGCGTCACTCATATGGCCAGGGTAGGGCCAAAGACCTATAGGCACAGCCCTATGAATCAAACAATCTGAGGCCGCACCTGGAACGCAAAGCCCGCGCTTGTGGCCGTTACCACCCGTGAGGGGCGTCATGCTGCCGGTTTCTCCGGTATTCAGCACGGTACCGTCTCTAATATGACCTCCACTATCCCGGCTGTCCTTGACACCGGTGCCGTGCGCGCCTGGATCGATCAAGATCCAGACGAGGCCACCCGCGCCGAGCTACGTGGACTGCTGGAGCGGCACGAGTCCGGTGATATGGAGGCCACCGCCACTCTGACCGATGCTTTCCGCTGCAACTTGAGCTTCGGCACGGCCGGACTGCGGGCTCGCCTAGGGGCTGGCCCCAACCGCATGAACCGCGCCGTGGTCATCCGGGCCGCCGCCGGGCTCTGCGCTTATCTGCGCGAGATGGTGGGAGAAGGCTTCATAGTGGTGATTGGCTACGACGCCCGCCACGGCTCACACCAGTTCGCCTTAGACACCGCCTCGGTGGTGCAGGGCGCAGGCGGCCGCGCGATCTTGTTCAATGAGCACTGCCCCACCCCCGTGCTGGCCTTTGCGATGCGCCGGCTGAAGGCGGACGCGGGTGTGATGGTGACGGCCTCCCATAATCCCGCCCAAGACAACGGTTACAAGGTGTATCTGGGGGGCCGCGCCATCACCGGGGCGGGCCAGGGCGCCCTGATCGTGCCACCCTATGATGAGGAGATCACCCGGCGAATCGACGCCGTCGGCCCCCTGAGTGAGTTGCGGATGCGCGAGTCCGGCTGGACGCTGCTCGGCCCGGAGCTGGTGGAGGAATACATCGCTCGCGTGGTGCAATGCGCCCGGGCGCAGGCCAGTGCACCGCTGCGAATCGTGCTGACCCCCATGCATGGTGTAGGTGGGCAAATCTGCCGCGATGCCCTGGGGCGGGTGGGTTTTGCTGACGTACACCTGGTGCCGGAGCAAGCGCTGCCGGATCCCGACTTCCCCACGCTAACTTTCCCCAACCCGGAGGAGCCAGGCGCCCTGGACCTGGCTATCGCTATGGCGCGTGAAGTTCAGGCAGACCTAGTCATTGCTACTGACCCTGACGCCGACCGCTGCGCGGTGGCGGTGCCGGACGCAAGCCTTGCGAGCGGCTGGCGGCAGCTCACTGGTGACGACCTGGGCGCTCTGCTCGGTGAGTTGGCAGCTGAGCTGGCGGCCTTTACGGGGCAGGGCGTGCTGGCCACCTCCGTTGTCTCCTCCCGCTTGCTGCAACGCATCGCGCACGCCCATGGCTTAGGGCATCGGCGCACTCTGACAGGCTTCAAGTGGATCAGCCGCGTGCCGGACCTGGTCTTTGGTTATGAGGAGGCCAACGGCTACTGCGTGGACCCTGATGCCGTTCATGACAAGGACGGCATCTCCGCAGCCATACGTGTAGCGCTGCTTGCCTCTTGTCTCAAGCAGCAGGGGCGAAGCCTGCTGGATCTGCTGGACCGGCTGGCTCGGGACCACGGGCTGCACGCCACCTCGCAGTTGGGCCTGCGCATGGAGGACCCGATCAGCCTCACCCAGACCATGGAACGGCTGCGTGCCGGTGGGGCGCCTGCCCGCCTGGGCGATTCGCCGGTGGTGCAGTCCCTGGACCTGCTCGATGGCCTCAGTGACGGCATTGGTGGCAATCTGCCCCCGACTGACGGGCTCATGTGGACCACAGCTACCGAGGACCGCGTGGTGATACGTCCCTCTGGCACCGAAGCTATGCTCAAGTGCTACTGCGAAGTGGTGCTGCCGGTGGGTGAACGGCCCGTGGCGGAAGTGCGTCAGGAGGCTGCTTCCCGGCTGGAGGCCATTCGGGAGGATCTGCGTGGGCTTCTTGGGGTCTCTTCCTGACCCCTGGCGTTGGCTCCTAAGCTCGGATTCAGTCGCGCCAGGCTGCCACTGCCTCAGAGCCCGCGTACACCAAAGCGCAGGCCAGGGCGATAACTCCGCCCACGGATAGCTCCAGCATCACCCCTGCGGCTAACCCCACCAAGCAGGTTACCGTCCCCAAGGTGGCTGCTCCCACCAGTAGGGTGCGCATGCTGGTGCACCAACGTGCCAGTGCCGCTGCGGGGGCGGCCACCAGTGCGATCGGCAGAATCGTGCCGACGGCGGGGACCAGCGCCGCAATGGTCAAACAGATCAGCCCCAGCACGGCTGCTTCGCAGGGCGCCGCGCGCATCCCGGAGGCTTGATAGCCCACCGGGTCGAATCCATAGAAGGTCAAGAGCCGCCCACCCACGACACAGACCAGCACGGCAATAGCCAGAACTGCGCCAGTCACCCATACGTCCAGGCGCGAGACGTTAAGCACCGAACCTGCCAGGAAGCTGTCAACCTTCAGCGGCAAGGGGGCGAACCATTTGACCAGCAGGTAGCCGAGCGCAAAACCGGAAGTCAGCACGATTCCCGCGGCGGACTGCGCGGATAGCCCCGGAATAGTCGCTAGCCACCGGGTCAGTCCGATCATAGGCAGGCACATGGCCACGGCCCCCGCTAGCAGTGCCAGGGTTAGCAGCTCATAGCCGGCCCGCTCCCCCATCAGCGCCTGACTCATGGCGGCGGCAATCACCACCCCCGCCACCGCCCCTGGGAAGGTCGCATGGGTTAGGGATTCGGTCAGGAACACGCGCCGGTGCACTAGGGCTAGTGCCCCCACCAGACCAGCTAGCGCTCCCATAAGCGCTACCTCCAGGGTGGGCAGCCCTAGCAGTGACCAACTCACGCTAGAGCTCATGGCGAAGCTATGACTCAGTCCAGTACTCATAACCTCGGCTCCGCAACGCCGCTGGCAGCCATACGCCCTTCGACGCCGTCAACCGCCGACTGTGCTCCGTGTCCTTGCCGCAGCTTCCGCCCAATCACCGGAGACAGTTGGGCCCAAAGGGCAGCCAGCAGGAGGATCACCGTCATTGTCAGAGCCACGCTGGCCTGTGGGGAGACCGGGCGCTGCAGCGGGAGTGTCATAAGCAGCAGGCCCAGGTAGCCGCCCCCAGCGCCCACGGCTAGGGCCACCAGCACCATGGAACGCACCCGCCGGCCCAGCACCCGCCCGGCAGCCCCAGGCACTACTAGGAATCCGATCACCAGCAGCGTGCCCACCGCCGTCGCCGCAGAAACCACAACTGCTGCCACGGCCAGGTTCAACACCAGGTCCAAGGCCAGCAGTCGCGTACCGCCCGCCCGGGCCCCGGTCGCGTCGAAGGCATAAGCCACCTGCTCCTTCCAGGTGAGTCCTACCGCCAGCAGCGCTAGCAGGCAGATCACCAGCGCCTGAGTGAGACGCAGGTCTGTGACCTCCAGCAGGCGCCCGAACATGAGAGCCTCCAATTGTCCGGACAAGTCCCCTTTGGCCAAGGACAGGACGATGCCCACGGAGAAGAAGCCGGTGAGGACCACGGCCGTGCCCGCCTCAGAAGCGTTGCGGCGCCCAGCCCGGTGCGCCACCCAGGTGAGCACCCCCGCTGCCACCACGGCCACGGCACTGGCGGCGGGCACGATCGAGTCGATCCCCCCGTAGACGGCACCGGCCACGATCCCGGGGAAGACGGCGTGCACCAGAGCCTCAGCCGTGAACTCCGCAGTGCGCAAGTTGACCAAGGTGCCTACCACGGCACAGACCACACCTAGCAACAGCACCATAATCAAGGGGCGGAACAAGTACGGCGCCTGGGCCAGGGGGCTCAGGCCAGGGATATGCACCGCCACTAGCCGCAGTGCCTCGACAGCCTCAGCCACCAGCTCAATGAGTGCCTGCACTCAAGCCACCCCCACAAGCTGGGGTTGGGGATGCAGGCCGATGAGCTGGTCTGAGCCCAGCCCGCCGTAGGCCTGCTGGATGAGTTCAGGCACCAGCACCTGTTCGCGCGGCCCGAAGCCGATCTGCCGTCCCGCCAGCAAGGCCACCTGTTCACAGACTTCCTGCGCCAGGACCAAATCGTGGGTAGAGACAACCACGGCGACGCCGTCGGCCTTGAGCTTGGCAATGATGGCCAGCAGCGCATCCCGGTTGGGCTGGTCTAGTCCATTAAAAGGCTCGTCTAGCAGGATCAGGCGCGGCTGGGCGGCGATGCAGCGAGCCACCAGGACTCGCTGCTGCTGTCCGCCGGAGAGCGTGCCGAAGCGGAGTCGGGCGCGGTCGCGCAAACCAACGGCCTCCAGCGCCTCCAGGCAGCGGGTCTTGTCCGCACGGCCGGGGCGGCGCCACAGGCCCAGGCGCGGGTAGGTGCCCATGAGGACGACATCGAGAGCGGTGACCGGGAAGGTGGGATCCAGGTCGGTGACCTGGGGCACATAACCGAGGGTGCCGCGCGGCGCCTTTCCGGGGGGGCAATCGGCCACGCGCACGGTTCCGCAGTGAACCCTCACCATGCCCAGCAGTGCCCGCAGGAGAGTGGTCTTGCCCGAACCGTTGGGGCCCACGAGGGCAAGCGCCTCGCCGGGCTGGAGGTTGCCGGTCACACCGGTGAGCACCGGGGTGGTGCCGTAGGCGAAAGCGGCGTCCTCCAGCTCGACGACGGGGCGGATGCTCACTTGGCCACCACCTGCTTGGGAGTCCAGGTCTTGAGGCTGTCCGGGACGGGGGCCACGGTCCCGTTCCAGGCGGTGACCAGGTTGGTGACATTGTGGAGGATGGAACCGATGTAGGTTTCACCGTCGGAGCCGGGGTCACCCAGGGAGTCGCCGTAGAGGGCCTCGTCCCCGATGACGGCCCTGACGCCCGCCAGCTCAGCCACCTTCTGGACGGCCTTGGGGTTATTGGAGTTCTCCGCGAAGATCGCCACCGCCCCGGAGGCCTTGACCTCGTCAGCAGTGGACTGGATCTTCTGGGCGGTGGCGTCCTGCTGAGCGTTGAAGTCGGATAGGGCGGCGCCCTGGAACTTCACGTCGTAGGAGTTGGAGAAGTAGCCGAAGGCGTCATGACTGGTGAACAGGACGCGCTTGTCGGCGGGCACGGACTCCAGGGAGGTGCGGGCCCAGGCGTCCAACTCGGTAAGACGGTCCGTGTACTCCTTGGTGTGCTGGCGCAGCAGCTCAGCTGAGCTGGGGGCAGCATCGGCCAGGGCCTGACCGATGTTGGTCACCTGGGTGATGGCGTTCTTGGGTGCGGTCCACACGTGCGGGTCGAACCGGAACTCGGGCTCGGATTCGCCCTCCTCGGGCGGGAAGGGCCACTTGGCGACCTCCACCTTCGCGGAGCCGCGCTCCACCTTGTAGGGCAGGTCCTTCTCCTTGGCCTGCTGGGCGGCCAGGTCATCGACGTCGGCAGCACCGTACACGCCGGAGGTCACCACCAGCTTGCCCTTGAAGCCGGCGGAGCTGATGGCGGCGTCAAGGAAGTGCTCCAGGTCCACGCCGGAGACCAGGAAGAGATCGGCCTCCGCCAGGGCCTTGGACTGGGCGGGGGTCATGTCGTGCTCGTGGGCGGAGGCGTTGGGGGCCAGCAGGCAGGTGAGGGACAGGTGCGCCTTGGCCTTGGCGGGGTCGGCGCCGAGCTCCTTGGTGGAGCCATCGGCACCGGTGCGGGTGAGGGCCAGGTCCTGGCCGCCGCCGGCGAGCTGACTGACGTAGTCGCAGACCTGGGTGGTGGAAGCGACCACTTTGATGGTGCTGGCGGCGCTGCTGGTGCTGGTGCCGCAGCCCGCCAGAACCAGACTGGCCGAGCTGAGTGCGGCCAGCGCAACGACGGTGCGACGGGCGGAAACGAAGTGAAGTGACATGAGCACAGACTATTTTCGATATCCCGAAATTCGCAACTCCGAAACCCCGCGCACACGGGTAGGCGCAGGTGAGGGCGGACACTCGCGGAATAAACCCTGCCGAGTATCGATTAGGCTAGCCTCGCCTAACCCCTCCCCTGGGTTTGGGCACTACTTCGGAAGAACCACTCTGAAAGGCCTCAATGACTTCCCTTCGCCCCGGCATGGTGCTCGGCACCTGTCTGCTCGCCCTGTCCCTGAGCCTGGCCCCGACCGCCACGGCCTCCCCGACCGCCACCGCACCCGCAGCGGCCAGCGACTACGACGACCTGGATGACCTCTTCGGCAACCCCGAATCTCCTTCCCCCTCCCCCGAGCCTCCCGGTTCCGACAACCCCGGAACCCCCGCACCGAAGGACACCCCCCGCCCCCAGCCTCCCGCCATCACCCCGCCCCCAGCGGCCCTGCAACCGATAAACACCGCGCAACAGAAGTCCTGGCTGGGTGAGTACGGCAACTCCCTGGGCTCAACCATCGCGCGCGGCAGCTGTGACGTCACCGGCGACTCCCGCCCGGACATCATCACCTCCGAGCTGACCCGCTCCGTGTGGCGCTTCGACCCCTACTACGCGGACACCCCCAACCACGGCTGGGTGCACAACGTCACCGGCCGCCTGGTAGTGGTGCCCGCAGGCGCCCCCGGCACCGCCCTGCCCAGCTCTGAGGTCATTTACGTCAACGGCCCCGCAGAGCCCGGTGAGGCGGGGGACGACGCCACCGTCGGCCTGTCCGTGGCCTGCCTGGGAGACACCAACGGGGACGGCATAGATGACCTGGCCGTCGGCTCCCACACCATGGGCCGGGCCTGGGTGCTGTACGGCGGTCCGCAGCTGGGTCAGGCCAACCTGAGCAACCTGGCGCCCGAACACGGCTTCACCGTGCAGCTGCCCAGTACCGGCAGCCCCGCCTCCCACCTGGCCCCCGCCGGGGACCTCAACGGAGACGGCCTGGCGGACCTCGCAGTAGTACTCACGAACTCCCGCCAGGCCCTGTCCCCCGCACCCGGCCAAGGAACCGACCGGGGCATCGCCTATGTCGTGGCCGGGCACCCCGGCGGCACCCCGGTGGACCTCAGCAATCCCCTGGCCGAGCCCACCGACCTGCTCGCCCGGGTGATCAGCCCCGTCGGCAACCTGGCCACCGCCTTCGACCGGGTTGGGGACGTCAACGGCGACGGGCACGAGGACTTCGTCCTGAGCGACTACACCCACGCCTCCGACACGAACGTAGTTCCCGGTCGAGCCTGGCTACTGACCGGGGTGCGAACCGGTGCCCGCCTGGATATGTCCCAGGGATTTGAGGGAAGCACCTTGGAGATGGACCCCGCAGCCTCCTACCGCCTGGGCGTGGGCGCCTCCGTGGCCCCCGCCGGTGACGCTGACGGCGACGGCTTCAACGACCTGCTGATCGGCTTCGACGGCGGGCATGCCGTAGGAACCACCACTGGCGGAGTGGTGCTGGTGCGCGGCGCGGCCCAGCTGCCTGCCACCGTGCACGTCAACCCGGCCTCACAACAGGATCCGCAGGCCCGAGTCATCACCGGCCCGGCCCCGGGGGACTCTACGGGCTACGCGGTGGACGCATTGACCGCCCCCGGCACCACCACCTTGGTGGCCGTCGGCGCCCAGGGGGCGTCCCAGGGAGCAGGAGCCACCTACCTCTTCCCCGTCAGTGCCTTCTCCGCGCCCACGCGCTCCTTGTCAGAACTGGGTGCGGAGCTGCGCACCATCGCCTCACCCAGCCCCCGCTCCCGCTCAGGCCGTGCGGTGGCCTTCGTCGGTAACCACCTGGGCGCCCCCACCCTGGCCGTGGGTGGCGACGGCGTGGTCCATGACCACGACGGTGAGGAAGGTGCCGTGCACGCCGCCCATGTGCTGGCCACAGTGGTCAAGCCCGGGGACGCCCAGCAGCCCCCCATGGGCGAGGACGACGGCGGGCACACCCCCGGCCCCCAAGAGACCCCCGGTGAACAGCCGCAGGGGCCCGGGTACGCCCCCTCCCCCCACCCCAGCGCCACGCCCTCGACCCCAGCGGGCGCCGACACCCAGGCGGCCCCGGCCGGTCCCTCCACTCCTCTGGCACGCACGGGAGTGAGCTCAAGCCTGTCCGTGACCGCGCTGCTGGCCTTGTCCGCGCTGGTCATCGGCCTGTCCCTGACCAGGTTGCCCAGGCGCACCCGGCAGTGACCTCCCGCCCCGGGAACGTCAACTGAGGCGGTCGGAGTGCGGGCACGTCCTCGCACTCCGACCGCCTTACGCGGGTATAAGCGGCTCAGCTCTCCCCCGACGGCCCAGCGGCGGGTGCTGGGCAGCGGGGGCGATGACCCCCAGGACGCTGGGCCAGTAACCGAGTTCACGCGGACCAGTGCCACGCCGGTCGCGCCGTGCCAGCAGATCCAAGGTGCTGACAGAGCCTGCGGATGGCTCATAGATCGGCACCTGCCCGGCACCCGGATCGCCCTGCCCCAGCAGTTCCCACGGCACCGCCAGCACATAGTGGCGCGGCAGCGAAGGTGTCCGCGAGACCACGGCGCTGAGGCGCGCAACTAATCCGGTAGTTTCAGCCGGAGCCTGCCGCAGCGGCCCACCGGTGAGCAGAATTACGGGGAGCCCAGCAGCCAGTTGGCGGCGCAGGCGGGCGACGGCGTCGGACCACTCGGCTCCGGTGTCCCGCACCCAATGCAGGCGGTAGTCGGCGGCATTGGGGCGATGCGCGCGCACTACACGCGTCATCTCGGCGGCGACCGCCCAAGGCGCCGAGCCGAGGTGCCGCGTCCACGGCAGCGGGGCGCGCCCGCCCGTGGCACTGCGGTTAAGGCGCCTCTGGAGATGCTGCTGGAGCGAAGCCAGAGCTGCGACGACCTCGGCTGCTGGTCGAGGCGCCGCCAGCGCGGCAGCTGGAGTCGGAGAGACCTTCGAGGTGGCGGCGCGGGCAGCTGGCCCGCCTGGCAGGGTGCCACCGAGCAGCAGGTGCGCGCCGAGCAGACTGGTGGCACCGCAAGTGGTGCCGTCCTGCTGCGTCATGGTGACCGCGCCAAGGCCCCCGGTCGTCTCGACGCGCAGACGCGAATTAACCACCCGACCGCGCAAAACGGCTTGGGCCCTGGCGGCCGGCAATCTGGATGCGGCACTCATTTGCAGACTCCTGAAGGTTATGCGGCACTGTGCGGTGGCGTGCCGGGCGGCTGCGGCGATCCGGACCGCTCTCGGGTGGCGGGAACACCTCACCGGGGGACGGAACCGGGCTAGAGCAGCTCATCCCGGCCTGCGGCGGCCAGACGCTCCACGGCACCCTTGACCTCCTGGGCGCGCTCCGGCGTCGTAACCAGCAGCGCGTCCGGAGTGTCCACGACCACCAGGCCGGGCACCCCGAGCAGTACCACACGACGCCCCGTGGTCGAAGCCACTAACGCGCCCCGGCTGCCCACAGCATCCACGTCCGCAGCCGGGCCGCCCTGCTCGGCTTCATCCAGCACCGCCACCCCGGCGGCCGCCCCATCGGGGACTGCCGCCACCAGGCCCGTCAACGCCTCGAAACCGCCGACGTCGTTCCAGCCCATAGCGGCGGGCACCACCGCGACGCCGCCCTCAGCGGCCACGGGCTCAGCGATCGCGTGGTCGATGGCGATCTTCTCCAAGCCCTGCCAAGTCAGCTCCAGCACCTGCGTGCGTGAGGGCGTGTCCCAGGCGGTGGCGATCACCTCCAGACCGGCGGCGAGGGCGGGGCGGTGACGGCGCAGGTGTTCCAACAACACTCCGGCTTTAACCACGAACATGCCCGCATTCCAACGGTAGTCACCGGTGACCAGGTACTTGGCGGCGGTGGCGGCGTCGGGCTTTTCAGTGAAGCCCAAGACGCGGCGGCCAGCGGGGGCGCCAGCCACGTCTAAAGCCTCCCCGGAGCGGATGTAGCCGAAGGCGGTGGAGGGGCCACTAGCCTCAATACCAATAGTTACCACCCAGCCCTCCTGGGCTAACAGGGCCGCCTGGCGCACGGCGTCCTGGAAGGCGCTTTCGTCAAGAATGGTTTGGTCGGCGGCGAAGGAGCCCACCACCGTGTCCGGGCCGTGCCGTTTGGCGATCACCGCGGCGGCCAGGCCAATAGCGGCCATGGAATCGCGGGGGCTGGGTTCAGCCAGGATGTTCTCCGCAGGCACCTCGGGCAGTTGCGTGGAGACGGCCTCCACGTGAGCAGTACCCGTGACAATGGTGGTGGAAACCGTCAGCGGAGCTAGCCGCGCCACGGTGCCCTGCAGCAGGGTGCGGCCCTGACCAGTCAGGTCCAGCAGGAACTTGGGGTGGTGGCGGCGCGAGAGCGGCCAGAGCCGGGTGCCGGCCCCGCCAGCGGGGATGATCGCGTGGATGAGGGGTACCTGGGGCGCTGCAACTGCATTCACCCTGTCAGGCTAGCTGGCACGGCTGGGAGAAGGCTTCGTGCGCTCACGGTTCGGCGAGCCGCGGCCTCTGCGGGGCTTGGTGGCGCCCACTTCCGCCGCGAAGCCCACTCCCGGCGCTTCCACCGGCAGGTAGTAGCGCTGGCGGGCTTTCTCATAGCGGGCAGTGGCGGCTGCAAAACGGCGTCGCTCCCACCAGCCACGCAGACCGCGAGGGTGACGTGGGCTGGGCTCGGCGGCAACCGGCGGTGCCACGTAGCTGGGGTTGAGGGTGGGGTCCACGTCCAGGTTTCCGGTGAGGGACTGGCGTGGCCAGGTCAGGGTCTCGGGCACGGAGAGGGTCACGTAGTTGGGGCGCATTGAAGTGCGCAGCTCAGCGGGATGCCCCACCACCCGCGGTTTGGGTGGGTTGGCGATCCAGGCAGCCACCAGCAAGGTGATACGGGCAGCCAGGTGAATCCACAGGACCAACACGATGATCGCGGCGAAGGATGCCAACAGTGGGTTCTTAGCCACTGAACCCACGACTTTGGTGCCCGCCTCCCGCACCAGCCCAAAGGCGAAGCCCGCCATGAGGGAGCCCAACACTAGATCGCGGCGTGGAGCGCGCACACCGGAGAGCCTTATCAGCAGAGCAAAGACCGTAGCGTCAACCAGTAAGGCCACTGCCAAGCTGAGAATCCGCGTGCCCCAACCGGAGAGAAAGGCGGGCAGGTGGAGGAGAGTATTGACCTGTTCAGTGAGCGCTCCGGTAACGATAGAGGCGGCGGCGGTTACCACCACACTGACCAGCAGCACCACGAACCCGGCCAGGTTCAAGAGCTGCGTTACCACAATATTGCGCGGCAACTGGGCCAGGCCAAACATGGCGCGCAGAGCTGTAGCCAGCGCTCCCATAAGCCCCAGAGCAGAGAGCAGCAGGAGCACCATGGCAATGATGGAGCCTAGGTTGAGGGCTGAGTCGAGGGTGAGCTGGTCAATTGAAACCAGGCCGGAGCCGTCACCGTTGTCGATCACCCCTGGCAGCTTTTGGCCGACTCCCTTGAGCACCGCATCCCGCAGGGTGGGGTGGGAGCCCAGCCCGGCCATCAGCACGGTGACGCCGATAGCCAGGGCCGCGAACACCGAGAACAAGCCGGTGTAGGCGATGCCGCCTGCCAACAGGGCACCGTGAGCGGTGCCGTAGCGGCTAAAGGCACGGGCGAGGCGAGTCTCCTGGGCCCAGGCCAGCAGCTCTTTGAGCTTGGCTTGTAGTCCAGCCAGGTCGGTGGCGCGCTTGGGCGCTGGCGGGGTTTGCACAGATTTGGGAACCTTGGGGGAATCCGCTGGGTGAGCGGTTGAGCTGCTCATGGGGCCTCCAGACCTCGGGGCTCGTCTGGAAGTATGCCAGCGCCGCTTGCTTTGCGCCGTTACGAGCGGCTGGCGCTGCGGCAGATCCGCAAAAGATCTTGTGCGCATCTGCGCGAAACCGTCTGCACATGAGCGATCTTTGGCAGAATCGTCTCTGTGACACACTCTTCCGCCCCTCAAGCTACCCCCATGCTCGCACGCCAACGCCAGGAGTTCATCTTGGAACGGGTGGCCGCCACTGGTGGCATCCGGGTGGCTGAGGTGGTTGAAGCCCTAGGCATCTCAGAGATGACCGTGCGCCGTGACATCACCGAGCTGGTCTCCCAAGGACTGGTGGAACGGGTGCACGGTGGCGCCGTCGCAGCCGGCTCAACCACCAACGAACCCCGCTTCACCTCCAAGACCACCCTGCACCCTCAGGCCAAAGCCCGTATTGGTGCGGCTGCGGCAGCCCTCGTCCGCCCCGGCGATTCACTGGCCCTGTCTGCCGGGACTACCACCCTCGCCGTCGCCAATGCCATCACCAAGCTGGAGCACCTGGCCACCCTGACCATCATCACCAACTCCCTGCCCGCTGCGCAGTTGCTCTTCGACGCTGCCGACGCCGCCCGCGCCGAGTCCCGCGAGGCCCCGTCCGTGCTGCTGATTGGTGGAGAACGCACCCGCTCCAACGCCATGGTGGGGCTGATAGCCAACGACGCCTTGGCACGGCTACGGGTGGAGTGGGTGTTCCTGGGGGCGCATGGCTTCGAGCCCTCTGACGGCATGATGGCCCCCAGCTTGCGGGAAGCTGCCACCAACCAGGCCCTGGTTACGGCAGGCCGCACCACGGTGGCCTGCTTGGATGCTTCTAAATGGGGCGTCCTGGGGCTGCGGACCTTCTGCCCTACGGAGCAGATCGGGGTGCTGGTCACTGACGCCCAGCCGGACGAGGCCACCGTAACTGCTCTCGACGAAGCTGGCACCACGCTGATAGTTGCACCCTGACTGCCCCCATTCTACCCTGCCCTGCCTCTATCTTCGCCACCAGGCAATTCGCACCATCACACCGGACCAGCGCCATAAGGAGCCATTGATGACTCGCCCCGACAGCACGCCGAGAACCGCCGCCGGCGCCGCCCCCAGTTTCTCCCCCGCACTCACCCCTCCTGAGGGCACGCAAGCCGCCACCGAGCTCTTCCGCGAGACATTCGGTGCTGAGCCTGACGGCGTTTGGTACGCACCGGGACGCGTGAACATCATTGGCGAACACACCGACTACAACGGTGGCTTGGCCCTACCTATCGCCTTGCCACATCGGGCGCACCTGGCCCTGCGCCGCCGGGAGGACCGCACCATCCGCCTGGTCTCACCTCAAACCAAGGACAGCGTGGATGTGCTGGATTTGGATGCTATCGGCCCCAAGGGCAGTCCTGGGGAGGTGCGCCATTGGAACGCCTACGTGGCTGGAGTGGCCTGGGCCCTGGAGCAAGACGGCTTGGGGCCGGTCAGTGGCTTTGATGCCGCCCTGTACTCCTGCGTGCCTTTAGGCGGCGGCCTGTCCTCTTCCGCAGCCCTGGAATGTGCTACCGCGGTGGCTCTCAACGATGTCTGCGGGCTGGACCTGGCAGGCACCGTGGAGGAACCTGATGACGCAGGTCGGGCCCGCCTGGTCACCTCCTGCATCCGTGCGGAGAATGAGATGGCTGGCGCCCCCACTGGCGGCATGGACCAGTCTGCTTCCCTGCGCTGCGCCGCCGGGCACGCCCTGGAATTGGATTGCCGCACCGGTGAGGTGCAGCAAGTGCCCTTTGACTTGGCTGCTGATGGTTTGGCCCTGCTGGTGATCGACACAAAGGCCAAGCATTCGCTGGTGGATGGGCAGTACGCCTCTCGTCGCGCCGCCTGTGAGCAGGCAGCTGCCCTGCTGGGGGTGGGTCTGCTGGCCGACTTGGAGGTGACCGAGTTGGAGGCTGCTTTGGCTCGCCTGGCGGCTAGCGCTGCGGAAGACGCGGGGGTGCTCGTGCGCCGTACCCGTCACGTGGTCACTGAGATTCAACGCACTCGTGACCTAGTGGAGTTGTTGCGCGATGGCCGCCCGCTGGCTGGGGACAAGCTGGCTGCCGTGGGCGCCCTCATGGATGCTAGCCACGAGTCCTTGCGGGTGGATTATGAGGTCACTTGCCCTGAATTGGATGTGGCGGTGGTGGCCGCGCGCGCCGCTGGGGCGCACGGGGCGCGCATGACTGGTGGCGGTTTTGGTGGCAGTGCGATTGCCCTCGTTGACGCCGACGCCGTCGACGCCGTCGCTCGGGCGGTGGTGGCCGCCTATGCAGAGCAGGGCTTTACGGCTCCGGCCTTCCTAGATGCTCTGCCTAGTGCCCCGGCTGGCCGCCTGGCCTGAGCCTTGGTCGCCTGCCAGGTGCAGGCGTGTTGCCCAGCTCCTCACCAGTAGTCTCAGCCCATGCGTATCGCGACCGTGAATGTGAATGGGATTCGGGCCGCTGCCCGCAAGGGCATGGACTCCTGGGTCAAGGCCTGCCAGCCAGATGTCCTGCTGCTGCAAGAGGTGCGGGCTGATGAGGAGACGGCGGCGGCACTGCTACCCGGCTATGAGGCTTTGGTCTGGCCCTGTCGCATTAAGGGGCGCGCCGGAGTAGCGGTGGCCCTACGTGCGGGAAGTGGCCTGTCCTTCGGGGAACAGCGCCTGGGTGTAGCCGCAGGGGCGGAAGAACCGGATGTGGACTCGGGGCGCTGGCTGGAAGTCGATGTGCTTGGGGCTGCCGCGCCGCTGACGGTTATCTCCGCGTACCTGCACTCGGGGCAGGTGGGCACCCCCAAGTTGGACCAGAAATTAGCTCATTTTGAGCTGGTTGATGCCCGTATGGCTGAGCTGTTGGCGGCAGAGGCTGCGGGCGGGCCCGGCGTCGTTATGGCTGGGGACCTGAATGTGGTGCGTTCGGAGCGCGACATTAAGAACTGGAAGCCAAACCACAACAAGGTCTCCGGGGTGCTGGATGAGGAGATTGCACACCTGGAAGGCTGGTTCGCTTCAGGGTGGGTGGACGTGGCGCGGTCACTGGCCGGAGACGTGCAGGGGCCTTATACCTGGTGGTCGCAGCGCGGCCAAGCCTTTGACAACAACGCTGGCTGGCGGATCGACTACCAGGTAGCCACCCCTTCGGCCGCAGCTAAGGCGCAGGCGTCCACGGTGGACCGGGCGGCTTCTTATGCGAAACGTTGGAGCGACCACGCTCCCCTAGTGGTCGATTACGACCTCTGACAACAGGGGCGTAGTCGGCTAGGTCCCAGTCAACTGGGGACAGGCGACAAGGCACGAGCAGGCAGGCGTGCAGGCAGCAGGCCTTAGCGCAGGCAGGCGCAAGCGCTAAGGCCTGCACTCAACCACCTTGCGCGCGTTTAGCCATTGCGTGGGCCCTTAGCCCTTTCGGCGGCCTCAACCACATTGGCCAAGAGCAAAGCTCGGGTCATTGGGCCAACTCCCCCAGGGTTGGGGGAAAGCCAGGCGGCCACCTGGTCCACGCCGTCGGCCACGTCCCCCATGATCCGGCCTTTGCCAGTGCCCGGGTCCACCACACGTGAGACCCCGACGTCTAGGATCACGGCGCCAGGCTTGACCATTTGGGGCTGCACGATCCCCGCGCTACCGGCGGCAGAGATGACGACGTCGGCGCGGCGGATATGCGTGGCCAGGTCTGCGGTGCCGGTGTGGCACACATCCACGGTGGCGTTGACTTCTTTGCGGGTGAGCAGCAGGCCGATGGAGCGGCCCACGGTCACGCCGCGCCCGATCACGCATACGTCCTTGCCTGCCAGGCTGATGCCGTGGCGCTCAACTAGCTCGATGCAGGCCCGGGGGGTGCAAGGCAGAGGGGAGTCAATAGACCCGTTTCCGCGCAACACCAGGCGCCCCAGGTTGGTGGGGTGCAGACCGTCAGCGTCCTTGTCTGGATTGATACGCTCCAGCACCGCGTTGGTATCAGTTCCACGTGGCAGGGGCAGCTGAACGATGTAGCCGGTGCAGGCCGGGTCAGCGTTCAGGGCGTCCACGGCGACCTCGATCTCCGCCTGGGTGGCGGTGGCGGGCAGGTCCACGCGGATGGAGTTAATGCCCACCTCAGCGCAGTCGGAGTGTTTCCCAGCCACGTATTTCACGGAGCCGGGGTCCTCCCCCACTAGCACGGTGCCTAGTCCGGGCACTATGCCGTGCGCCCGCAGAGCAGCTACACGCTCGGCTAGCTCGGCCTTGATGACGGCAGCGGTGGCTTTGCCGTCTAGGACTTGGGCGGGGCCTTCCCAGGGGGCTCTCACTGGGCGAGCCCGTCGTAGAGCGGGTAGGCCTCGGTGAGGGCGGCTACGCGCAGCTTGAGCCCGGTTAGCAGTTCATCGTCGGCGGTGCCGGCGGCGCCGCGCACCAGGGTGGTGGCGATGACGTCGGCCACCTCGGTGAACTCGGCCTCGCCGAAGCCGCGGGTGGCCAGGGCGGGGGTGCCGATGCGCAGGCCAGAGGTGACGCGCGGGGGGCGGGGGTCGAAGGGCACGGCATTGCGGTTGACGGTGATCCCGGCGGCGTGGAGGAGGTCCTCCGCCTGCTGGCCGTCCAGGGCGGAGTTGCGCAGGTCCACGAGCACCAGGTGCACGTCGGTGCCGCCGGTGACCAGGGTGATTCCGGCGTTGCGGACGTCGTCGGCCAGGAGGCGCTCAGCGATGATGCGGGCGCCGGTGAGGGTGCGGTCTTGGCGGTCGCGGAACTCGTCGGTGGCGGCGATTTTCATGGCCACGGCTTTGGCGGCGATGACGTGCATGAGCGGGCCGCCTTGCTGGCCGGGGAATACTGCGGAGTTGAGCTTCTTGCCCCACTGCTCACCGCGGCTGGACAGGAGCATGCCGGAGCGGGGGCCGCCCAGGGTCTTGTGGACGGTGGTGGAGACGACGTCGGAGTGCGCTACCGGGGAGGGGTGGAGCCCGGCAGCCACAAGCCCGGCGAAGTGCGCCATATCGGTCCACAGGGCGGCACCCACCTCGTCCGCGATGGAGCGGAAGGCGGCGAAGTCCAGGTGGCGGGGGTAGGCGGACCATCCGGCGATGATGACCTTGGGGCGCTCACGCAGGGCGGTCTCGCGCACCTGCTCCATTTCGATGCGGTGGGTGGTCTCGTCGACGCCGTAGGCGGTGGCGTGGTAGTTCTTGCCGGAGAAGTTGATCTTCATGCCGTGGGTTAGGTGACCGCCGTGGGCTAGGGAGAGGCCCAAGATGGTGTCGCCGGCGTTGGCTAGGGCGTGGAGGACGGCGGCGTTGGCCTGAGCGCCGGAGTGGGGCTGGACATTGGCCCAGTCAGCGCCGAAAACTGCCTTGGCGCGCTCGATGGCCAGGGACTCGGCAACGTCCACAACTTCACAGCCGCCGTAGTAGCGCTTGCCGGGGTAGCCCTCGGCGTACTTGTTGGTCAGGACTGATCCCTGGCACTGCAGCACTGCGCGGGGGACAAAGTTCTCGGAGGCGATCATCTCCAGGGTTCCGCGCTGGCGGTCGAGTTCGCCGGTGAGGACGGCGGCAATCTCGGGGTCCAGTTCGGCTAGGGGCATGTCGTTGAAGGTGGTGCGGGGCTCCGCAGCGGACTCGCTCATGGTTCTCCTGTCTGCGCGGTCTAGCCGCGCGATGGCGTCGACCTCGGCCCAGGCGGGCGACCAAGTGCTCCCTTCCGACGCCGCCTGGCCGGTCCGGTGCGAGACTGGTGATGCGGCGCGCCGTCGCTCCCCGGTGGTGAACCACCTGCGCCAGTTACGACGACGGGCCCATCGTAGCGGCAGTGGGAGCCTGCGAACTGCCTGGTCTTAGTTCTCTTCGCCGAACCAGTCTTCTAGGCCGTCGGCGGCGCCAATCCAAGCTAGGGCATCGGCGAGTTCATCCTCGCGCAGCAGCACGGCAGCAAATGCTGCTTCGACGGCGTGCTTTTGGGCCTCATCACCCACTCCGGTGACCACTAGGTGGCAGTGCGGCTCAGTTGTGTCGACTCCGGCACCTGTGCTACCAATCTGCTCTCCTGCTGGCAGGGATAGGGGTGCTTCAGACCAGGCTCCGGCGTCGCCCACACTGACCGAGCCGCCAACTACTTCCCAGGCGCAGATGCGCCCGGGCCGACTGGGCAGCCAGAAGCAGCCGCGAGCGCACAGCCCGCGCCCGGCCAACTCGGCGACCATTTCACGCAGTCGGCCGGGGTGGAAAGGCAGGGTGGCGTTGAGGTCCAGGGTCCATACGCCGTGTTGGTCGGGACCGCCCCAGGCTTGGGTGGTGGCGGGGTGGACGCGGCGTAGGGCGGAGTCAGCGTCGTGCTCGGTGCTTAGCAGGCAGTCCAGGAGAGGGGCGTCTAGGCCTGGCAGGAGCAGAGTGTCTAGGGGCCGCAGGTGTTCCACTAGGTCGGCGCCGCTGTCAGCAGCCTCGTGCCCCACGGAGACGATCAGGTCCGCGTAGCCGAGGTTTACCAGGTGGACTTCGCCGGTGCAGCGGGTGTCGTGCTCGGACAGGGCTAGGCCGAGCTCAGATAGGGGGTGGTGGTCGAGTAGATCGGCTAGGGCCTGCTGGGCGTCGATGAGGTGGGTCACACCGGTGAGATGAAGGCCTGCCGGGGTGGGCGTGCTGCCGTCGTTAGCTAGTTCGGATAGATCGTGGGCGAGGCCTGGCACCAGGTGGGGCAGCTCGATAGCTGGGGGCAGTAGCACCACGGTGGTGCTATCGGGTTCGCTGTTGGCGCGGTCCTCGGCCACGGCCAGCAGCACCTCGCGCAGGGAGCAGGTCAGGCAGTCGGCGGGCAGCGGCACATCGACTACGGCGGGGCCAGCCTCTAGCTCATTCAGGTTCAGGGTGGCGCCGCCGTGCCCCCAGGAGGTCAGGCGAACTACGCCGTCGTCGAGCTCGGGCAGGAGGGTGGCGCGGATGACCAGGCAGTCCTCGCCAGTGAGGGTGAGCTCCACTAGGTCCAGGAGGGCGGGGTCTACCGCGCTGACGAGCGCGAGAGCGTGACCGGGCATACGGTGCCTCCAACTTGTATGTAACGAGAATCGTTCTCTATTCTGGCGTGCATGACCACTTACTGCCAAGTCACGGGAGCCAAGCCGGTTTACGGCAAGTCTGTCTCCCACTCGCACCGGCGCACTAACCGCCGCTGGGAGCCGAACCTCCAGCACAAGCGCTACTGGGTCCCCTCCCTTGGCCGCACCGTGCGCCTGACCGTCTCCGCTAAGGGGATTAAGACCATTGACAAGAAGGGCATCGACGTCGTGGTGGCGGAGATGCTTAAGCGCGGGGAGAAGTTCTGATGCCTCGTTCTAAGAAGGACATTCGTCCGGTTATCAAGCTGGTTTCCACTGCCGGCACCGGGTTTACCTACGTCACCCGCAAGAACCGTCGCAATACGCCTGACCGGCTGGTCCTGCGCAAATTTGATCCCGTGGTGCGCCGCCACGTCGAGTTCAAGGAGTCCCGCTGATGGCTAAGAAGTCGAAGATCGCCCGCGACTTGCAGCGTCGCGAAATTGTGGCCCGCTACGCCGAGCGCCGCGCCGAGTTGAAGAAGGCTTCGGTTAACCCACACCTGAGCGAGGAGGAGCGTGAGGCCGCCATGGCTAAGCTGCACGCCCTGCCGCGTAACGCCTCCCCCACCCGCCTACGCAACCGCGACGTCGTCGATGGGCGCCCCCGCGGCTTCCTGGCCGTCACTGGCACTTCGCGTGTGCGCTTCCGTGAGATGGCGCTGCGCGGCGAATTGCCCGGCGTCACTAAGTCGTCCTGGTGACGCACCGAAGAACAGGAGAAGCAGTATGCGCACAGGTATCCACCCTGAGTACAAGCCGATCGTTTTCCGCGACAAAAGCGCGGACTTTGCCTTCCTAACCCGCTCCACGATGACCTCCGAGCAGACCATCGAGTGGGAGGATGGCAACACCTATCCCGTCGTAGACGTGGACGTCTCCTCCGCCTCACACCCGTTCTGGACCGGCAAGGGCCGCATCCTGGACACCGCCGGCCGGGTGGAGAAGTTCGAGCGCCGCTACGGCAAGCGCAGCCGCTGAGACGCGGCCCCTATCTGTTCCAACCGCCAAGGAGAAGTCTGTGAAGGTTCGCGCCTCTATCCGCTCGCTGGCTAAGCAGCCAGGCAGCAAGGTGGTCCGCCGCCGCGGCCACACCTACGTGATCAACAAGAAGAACCCGCGTCTCAAGGCCCGCCAGGGCTGAGCCGCCAGGCGCACGAGGCACCGCGCGCGGGCCGGGGACCGGGGAGTACCCGGGCTCCCGGCCCGTGTCGCGCTCCGCTGCGCCAGCCCCCGTCCGGCCCCCTCCGGCACCCGCCGCCGGCACCCGCTAGCATCCCGCCATGACCACCCCCGCCTCCCCCTCCCCCGCCGAGCCCCAGCACCTCGTCCTCACCCTGTCCTGCCCCGACCGCCCCGGCATCGTCCACGCCGTCACCGGGGCCCTGGCCCGCCGCGGGGGCAACATCACCGAGTCGAGCCAGTTCGGCGACGACGAGACCGACCTGTTCTTCATGCGAGTGTCCGTCCTGACACGGGTGCCTCGCAGCGAGCTCGAGGCCGACCTGGCCGAGCTCGCCACCACCTACGACATGACCTTCTCCCTGGACGAGGCCGACCACCGCATGAGGACCCTGCTCATGGTCTCCAAGGAGGCCCACTGCCTGTCGGACCTCCTCTTCCGCGCCAAGAGCCAGGGCATGCCCATCGACGTCGTCGGCGTCGTCGGCAACCACGAGACGCTGCGCGACGTCGCCGAGTTCTACGGAGTGCCCTTCCACCACGTGCCCGTCACGAGGGACACGAAGGAGCAGGCCGAGGCCATGCTCCTGTCCCTCGTCGACGAGCTGGGCGTCGAGCTGGTCGTCCTGGCCCGCTACATGCAGATCCTCTCCCCCGCCCTGTGCGAGCGCCTCCACGGCAACGTCATCAACATCCACCACTCCTTCCTGCCCTCCTTCAAGGGCGCCAAGCCCTACCACCAGGCTCACGACCGTGGCGTCAAGCTGATCGGCGCCACAGCCCACTACGTGACCGAGGACCTGGACGAGGGCCCCATCATCGAGCAGGACGTCACCCGAGCCTCCCACGCCGACTCCGCCCGCGTCCTGCAGCGCAAGGGACAGGACGTCGAGAGGCGCGTCCTGGCGCAGGCCGTCACGTGGCATGCCGAGCACCGCGTCCTGCTCAACGGGCACCGCACCGTCGTCTTCGCCTGAGGGGGACCGCGTGGCACACGGCCCGCTGAGCGCAAGCAACGAGGAGTACCTCAAGAGCATCTGGACGCTCCAGGAGTGGTCGGGAGCCCCGACCACGCCCGGGGACCTCGCCAGGCGCACAGGGATGCGCCCCTCCACGGTGTCTGACGCGCTGCGACGGCTGCACGCTGCCGGGCTGATCGAGCGCGCTCCCTACGGCTCCGTCACCCTGACGGCCGAGGGAGCCGAGCAGGCCGTCATGCTCGTCAGGCGCCACCGTCTCATCGAGCTCTTCCTGGTACGGACGCTGGGCTACACCTGGGACGAGGTCCACGACGAGGCGGACGCGCTGGAGCACACCGTCTCCCCGCTCATGGTCGAGCGGATGGATACCGCGCTCGGCCACCCCCTCACCGACCCTCACGGTGACCCGATCCCCGATCCCGACGGCACGATCACGCACCCCACGCTCATCCCCCTCGCCCGGGCTCGGGCGGGTGAGCGCCTGCGCGTGGGCAGGGTCAGCGACCGAGACCCCGGTCTGCTGCGCCGGCTGTCCGAGGCCGGCGTCACGCTGGGCAGCCACGTCACGCTGCACCCCTCGTCACCCTTCGACGACGTCGCCGTCGTCAGCGCCGCCGAGGACGGTGGACGCGAGCTCCGGCTCAGCCGGCTGGAGTGCGAGAGCGTGCTGGTGTCCCCCGAGCCTGCGACCTCCTCCTGAGGGTCCGGGGCGGGGTCGTGGCGGCGCCGCGGCTCGCCCTTCCTCGACTCGCGAAGTTCGCGTAGACGTATCTCACATTTTGGTGCGACGATCTTGGGCGGGAGGTCTGCTATCACTAGATATTGCCCCTGAACCTCACGAGGACACCTACATGTTGTGGGTCGCTGCCCCCGTGCTCTCACTCATGAAAGGACACGCACGCCATGCCCACCCCGCCACCCCCCGGGATCAGGCCGGTCCCCGCTGAGGAGTCACACGACCTCGTGTACTTCTCCAGCGCCTCACGCAACACCCACCGCTTCGTCCAGCGCGTAGGCCGTCCCGCGACCCGCATCCCCCTGCGCCCGCGCACCGAGGGAATGATCCAGGTCTGCCGCCCCTACGTCATTCTCGTACCCACCTACGGAGGAGGCGACCTGTCCAAGGCCCTGCCACGCCAGGTCGCCCAGTTCCTCAACGTCCCCGCCAACCGCAGCCTCCTGCGCGGCGTCATCTCCTCCGGAAACACGAACTTCGGCACCGCCTACTGCGCAGCCGGACCCATCATCGCTCGCAAGTGCCAGGTCCCCGACATGTACCGGTTCGAGCTCCTCGGGACGGACGAGGACGTCCTCACCGTCCGAGAGGGCCTCGAGCGCTTCTGGGACGAGTCCTCCCTCGCAGCCTGACCCCCGTCCACCTCCATCACCGACCACCGACAGGAGACCCACGTGCCCAGCAAACCCCTGCCGACGGATCACAGCCGTCTTCCCTACACGGCCTACTCCGTCACGCCCCGAGGCTTCCGCCATGATCCCACGGCCCGGATACGCCCGGTCAACTGGAACCTCCTCCAGGACCCCAAGGACCTGGAGGTCTGGAACCGCCTGACGGCGAACTTCTGGTTGCCCGAGAAGGTGCCGCTGTCGAACGACCAGCCCTCGTGGAGGGAGCTCGACCCCCAGTGGAGGACCCTCGTCATGCGGGTCTTCACCGGCCTGACGCTGCTGGACACCGTCCAGGCGAGCGTCGGCGAGGTGAGCCAGATCCAGGACGCCCAGACCGAGCACGAGGAGGCCGTCTACACCAACATCGCCTTCATGCAGGCGATCCACGCCCGCTCCTACTCGTCGGTGTTCTCCACCCTCTGCTCCAGCCAGGAGATCGACAGCGCCTACCGGTGGGCCGTCGGCAACGACGTCCTGCAAGAGCGCGCCAAGAAGGTGCTCGCCCACTACTACGCGGACGACCCGCTCAAGCGCAAGGTCTCCTCGACCCTCCTGTCCTCCCTCCTGCTGTACGCGGGCTTCTACCTGCCCCTGTACCTGTCCGTGCGGGCGACGCTGACCAACACGGCCGACATGATCCGTCTCATCCTTCGCGACAAGGCGGTCCACGGCTACTACTCCGGCTACAAGTACCAGCGGAGCCTGGAGACCAAGCCCCACCGCGTCGAGCAGATGCACGACTTCACCCACGAGCTCATGCACGAGCTCTACCAGCTCGAGCTCGACTACTCCGGTCAGCTCTACGAGCCCTTCGGGCTCATGGACGACGTGGCCGCCTTCGTCCGGTACAACGCCAACAAGGCCCTGATGAACCTCGGGTACGACGCTCCCTTCGACGTCTCCCAGACCCAGGTGAGCCCAGCGGTCCTGGCCGCCCTGTCGCCAAGTGCGGACGAGAACCACGACTTCTTCTCCGGGTCCGGCTCCTCCTACGTCATCGGCAGGTACGAGCAGACCGACGACGAGGACTGGGAGCTGTGAGATGACGACCGACCCCGTGACCACCAGCCAGCCTGTCCTGCGCGTCGCCGTCATCACCGGGAGCCTGCGCCGTCGCTCGCGCTCCCAGGCGATCGCCCGCGTGATCACCACCATGCTCCCCGACGACGTCGAGACACTGCGCGTCGACATCGGGGACCTGCCCCTGTACGACGCCGACTACGACGACCCTGCGGTCCAGGACAAGCCCCTGCCAGAGCAGTACCGTCGCTTCCGCCGGGACGTCGCCTCCGTCGACGGCGTCCTGTTCGTCACCCCGGAGAACAACAGGACGGTCCCCGCCTGCCTCAAGAACGCCGTCGACGTCGGCTCACGCCCCGCCGGCGCCAGCGTGTGGCGTGAGCTTCCCACCGGGATCGTGAGTCACTCGGTCGGACGGCTGGGAGGCTACAGCGCGCACAAGAACCTGCGCCTGGCACTGAGCTACTTCGACATGCCGATGACGGGGCAGCCGGAGGCGTTCCTGGGATCCACCGGCACGTTCCTCGACGCGGAGGGCCGTGTCACCAGTGCCAGCACGGAGGAGTTCCTGGCGGCCTGGACCCGCTCGTTCGCGGACCTGGTACGCCTGCGCACGCCGCGACGACGCTGACACCCACGATGCCGGCGCCCACGACGGCGGAACGGCACGTCGCGCCCGGGGCTTCTGCGACCATCCGGTCTCAGGAGTCCCGGGCGCTCGGCACGGCGGCCTTACTCGACCCTCTCGCCGCGACGGATGACGGTCACCGGGTGAAGGTCGGCGTCAGTTACCAGCACATCGGCCCACATGCCGGCCTCCAGGGCCCCGATGGAGTCGTCGCCCAGGATTTCGGCGCCCTGGCAGGAGGCCGCAAAGACCGCGTCCACTAGGTCCACCCCGCCCTTCCAGGTGGTGCGCACAACATCGAGCAGGTGTGCGGTGCCACCGGCAATAGAGTCCTTACCGGTCAGGCGGGCCACACCGTTGAGAACCGTCACGGCCTGGGGGCCGAGCACGTAATCACCATCTGGCATACCTGCAGCAGCCATGGCGTCGGTGATGAGTACGACGTTCTCCCGCCCCAGGGTCTCGAACATGTCCAGCACGATGGCGGGGTTGAGGTGCACACCGTCGCCAATCATCTCCAAGATGCAGTCACCGTTGACGGCAGCTGCAAGGAACTCGGGCACCGGGCCGGGCTTGCGGTGATGCATGGGCCGCATGCCGTTGAACAGGTGGGTGGCGGTGGAACGACCAGAGCGGACGGGCAGGCCCTTCTCTAGGCGGTCACTGATACGAGCGGAAGCGTCGGCTAGACCTTCGCGCACTGGGGCAGCTTCAGAGTCGGTGTGACCGAATGAGGGCAGGGCACCGCCCTCGATCAGGGCAGCGACCACGCCGTCGTCACCGGTGATATGGGGCTTCTCCGGGGCAATGGTCATGGTGGCGACGTGCCCGCGGCCCAGCTCGATTAGCTCATGGGTGAGAGCCGCATCGGGGTCGATGATGTAGGTGGGGTCTTGGGCGCCGCAGCGCTCCAGGGAAACGAAAGGCCCCTCAAAGTGGATACCAGCCAGTTCGCCGGCGTCACACAGGTCGGCAAGCACCTTGGTGCGTTCTTTGAGCACCTCGGGGGCGGCAGTGACGCAGGAGGCCACCAGGGAGGTGGTGCCGTGGCGGCGGTGCTCCATGACGGAGACCATGGCCTGCTCGGTGGTCTCCGCGTTGGGGAAGGACTCGCCCCCTCCACCGTGGCAGTGCACATCGACGAGGCCGGGGAGGAGGTAACCGCCCTCAGGGGCAGCCTCGGCGGCGGCCAGGGCAGCGCCCCAGCCGGCCCGGGTGGCGTCCTCAGCGGGACCAACCCACACGATGTGGCGTTCGGCGAGGACGACCACGCCGTCCTCAATAATCTGGAAGGGGGTAACGACTCGCCCACGCAGGGCAAAAGCAGCATTGCTCATGGCCGGAGTCTAACTCGGACATCAGACCTCTAGACGGCTCAAAGGCCTAGGCGCTGATTCATCTCGGACAGCGCTCGCTCCACATCCCGCTCCAGGCGTCCTGAGCGGCGCGCCCCCGGCGCCCAATTCAGCCCGCGTCCGGCGGGGCGCACGGCCACCAGGCGCCCACGGTCCACCAAGAATGGCAGGAACATACCGTTCTTGCCTGGGCAGATCAGCTGCTCCCCCGCCTCGTCTGTCAGTGGCCTGCGGTCCTTGTAGCCCACATGCAACTCGTCAAAGGCCCCAATGAACAGCGTGCGCTCGGCGTCCTTTCGGTTTTCGGCAAGCAGGTCGGGCAGGTCGGCCCGCAGGTAAACCAGCTCAGGATTAAGGCGCCGGGCTGGTGTCGCCTCCTCAGGAGCCAAGCAGTGTAGCTCCCCGTTAGGCCAATCTTCGACGATGGCGCGAACCAGCGGCACCTGCCCTGCGGCGGCCTCCAAGCCATAGTCGGCGGCGTTAGTCAGCTCGACGGCGTCCTCCAAGGCGCGGCGGGACTCCCCCAGCGGCAGCGTGGTCCAGCGAGACAGATCAGCGGCGGTGACCGGTCCGTGGCTGGTGGCGTAGCGGCGGGCAATCTCCGCTAAGGCGGAGCGGTAACCATCAGTGCCTTTGCCACCGCCACTGGCTCCACCTGGCCCGGTGTGGGCTCCCGGCAGGTCGCGCACATCCACCACTAGGTGCTCATTGCCTTGGCGCGGGCCCTGGGCGAGCAGGCCACGGATCTGCAGGTGCAGGAGCAGGTGCCGACGCCGATAGCTGCTCACATCCTCACCTTTGAAGGCCTCCATCAGCCCTTCCTGGTCCCAGGCTTCTAGCAGTTCAGCACGCTTAAGTGGCCCCGCTTTGGCGATGAGTTCCAGGGCCACTCGCTGAGCCTGCTCCAGGAGGCGGTCATCCACGCCGTAGTTGCGCTCGGAATTGCGAACCCAGGCATCCATGCGGTGCAGGAGCGCCACACGCAGCCAATGATGGTCCGCAGCGGTGGTGATGTGAACGGTGCCGCGCATGGGCCATGACCGGATCAGCGAGCCGGAAGCGAAGGCCGCATCTACTTGGCTGCGCCCCTTGGCTTGGCTGCGGTTGAGCAGCGCTTGTGGAACGGCAGAAACCTGTTGTCCCTGGATGGCCAGTTCCCGGCTGACAGCCTGAACCACGCCGGTGGCGCGAGTGGCAGGGATCAGCCCGTGGGCAATGATCCGCATGAGGGATAGGTCGCGAGGGCCGCAGGGCTTGGTGCTGCCGCTGATACTTGGCGCCATATTCCGATGTTAGAGGAGCATCTGGAGCCTCAAAAGAGGCGCCTCAGCAGCACCTTTTCAGCAGGTGCATCTCAGAAGAGCCGTGAGTCTGGGTCATCCACACCGCGCATGGCATCGTAATCCAGCAGGAGGCAGCGGATGCCACGATCCTGGGCGAGTACGCGGGCTTGCGGTTTGATGGTTTGGGCGGCAAAGACCCCGCGCACGGGGCTGAGCAAAGGGTCGCGGTCCAGCAACTCTAGGTAGCGGCTCAGCTGTTCGACGCCGTCGATGCCGCCTACGCGCTTGATCTCCACGGCCACGGAGCCGCCTTGCTCATCCTTGGCCAGAATATCTACGGGGCCGATGGCGGTGGGGTATTCGCGGCGCACCAGGCGGTAGCCCGGGCCGAGCAGGTTGATCTGCTCAGCCAAAAGCTCTTGCAGGTGGGCTTCCACACCGTCCTTCATAAGGCCCGGGTCTACCCCAAGTTCGGCGGTGGTCTCTGAGTGGATCTCGTAGAGGCGAATGCGCAGGCAGTCGTCAGACTTGGCCGCTTTGACTTCCCAAATCTGGGCGACGCCGTCGGCGGTTTCAGATTCATCCGGTTCCAGCTCGCGCATTGTGGCCGGTGGGCTCATCCAGTTCAGGGGCTTGTATGAACCGCCGTCGGAGTGAACTAGGACGGAGCCGTCGGCCTTAACCATGATGACGCGGTTAGCCCGGGGCAGGTGAGCGTCCAGACGCCCGGAGTAGTCCACGGAGCAGGAAGCAATGACGACGCGCACCTGCGCAGCCTACCGGGACGCCCGCCTGGCACTACGGAGCGGGCGCTGTGAGGTCTGCCTAAACTATTTGTTCGCAGCGGCGCCGGGAACTCTCCGCCAGAGGTGGCCGGGGGCTTAGAACAGCTCAGAACAGCAGGGTGGCCAAGGTGCGGCGCGCGCGCACCACTTCCGGGGCGCTGGTGCCAATTACGTCGAATAGTTCAAGCAGACGTTTGCGTGCGGTCTCTCGCTCATCCCCGCTGCTGCGACGCACCGCTTCCAGGGCTCGCCCTAAACAACCATCCAGATCGCCTAGGGACAGGGCGGCGTCAGCGCCTGCCAGCAGTGCCTCTACCCCGGCGTCAGGCAGATCGGAGGCAGCCAGCAGGCTGTGGGCATCCTGGCCGTCAAGGCGCGCCATGAGACGGACTTGCTCCCGAGCCACCCGGAGATTCTCATCCCCCGGCGTTTGGGCAAGGGCGCGGTCGTAAATGACCTCAGCCGCCGCATAGTCGCCAGCTTCAATAGCCTCGCGAGCGGCCCGTTCAGTCTCGGTTTCCTCCGGCTCAGGGGCAGCTGCGTGGCCTTCTCCCCCAGCAGCCAGCACGCCGTCGACGCCGTTGGCAGCCGCCACTTCAAGCAACCGGTCCAGCAAGGAGCGCAACTGCGGCTCCTCAATGGGTCCCTCGAACAGCGGTACCGGCTGCCCCGCTACTAAGCCCAGCGCTGCGGGCACACCACGCACCTGCAGCGCCTGGGCCACCTCTGGCGAAGTGTCAGCGTTGAGCAAGGCCAGCTGGAAACGGCCACCGTACTGTTGAGCCAGCCCCTCCAACAGCTCCGCTACCTGCTGGGAGGCGGCAGCCCGCGCCGTGTGCACAGCAATAACCACCGGCACCCGGGTACTGGTCTGAGCGACTTCCTGCAGGTTGGTGGCGGTCAGGTCCACCACTAGGGCGCCAGCGGCATTCGGGGCGGCTGGACCGGTGGCACCAGGGGCTTGTGGGGTGCCCGCTGCCTGCGCTCGTCCAGTGTTTCCAGCCGGTTTGGCTGGGGCCAGCTGGGACAGGTCTACGGCCCCGAACATGCTCATGGGTTCTCCTGATTCAGGTCAGTTTCTAGCTGTGGCGCTGGCGGTCGCAGTCGGTGCCGGGCTTGGCGCCTGCGAGTCGTCTCGCTCAACCTTTGCTAAGACCACCTCGGCGCCCAGCGCGGTTGCTTGCCCCCCGCCAGCGGCTGGAATGCTGAAAGCAACCATAGCGTCATAGGTGGCGGTCACTGTGCCGACGACCTCCTTGTTTTCTCCCAGCATCGTGCCGATATCACTGCTGAGAGTGAGTTTGGAGCCAGCGGCAGTCCGCTTGAAGGTTGTCGTGATGGTCAGCGTGGTCAGGACGACGGCGCCACCGTCTGAGGTGGCTAGGCCTTGGAAGCCGTCACTGCCCGCCGTTGCCTGCACCTTGACCTCGCCGGCAGCTGAGACATCGGTGGCGCGTTCACGCGCGACCTGCTGGCGGAGTTGGTCATCAGCAAAAGCGGTGCCGTTGGAGCCCTGCGGGTTGTTGAGGGCGTCAACGTAGGCCTCCAGCACGGACTGCGGGGTGGCGGCCAGGCTGGCGTCGTCGGCTGCAATCTGCTTGGAGCCGCCAGCGGCGGTGGCGGTCTTGGGGAAGGTGGCTCCACCGAAGACCTGCACCCAACCCCACAGTTGGTAGTCAGCTCGGGCGTCCGCTTGGGTCAGCGCCAGCAGCAGCGGCACATTGGAAGTGTCGGTGCCCTCGGTAACCGTGATGGCGGTGCGGGGGAAGTCCTGTGTGAGGCCCACGGCACTGGCCTGGCTGGTGGTCTTGAGCGTGCGAATGCGCTTATCGTCCGCAACCGCAGTGGCCAGGTTGTAGGACTCTGCACGGATCCTGGCGGCAGGGCCGGTCAGGTATCCGGTGAGTGCGTTGGGGTCCTTGGCGGCGTCGGCGGCGTCGACGCCTTTCTGGATGCGTTCAAGCACGGTCACTAGGCGCTCAGAGTCGAGCACGGGGTTGACGGTGGGGTCAGCGCTGGGCGCGGCTACCTGGGGGACCTTCTCCGAGCAGGCGGCCAGCGCGGCAGCGGCTAGCAGGGAGCTGGCTCCGATAAAGGCGCGGCGGCTGGTCATCATGCGTTCTCCTGGTTGGGGTTGGCGGCGTGGCGGCCGGGGAACTCACCGAAGATCTGGGCGAGCTCATCGCGGCTGAGCTGCTCGGTGTCAAAACCTTTGTGGCTCTCACTGGCGGCGGCCTCGTGCAGATCGTGCACGTCCACGGTGGACTGTTCGGCCTTAAGCCCGTAGGGGTCATCCGAGATCACGGGGATGCGGCTAGTGTCAGTCAGATCTGCGGAACTGGCGCTAATCATTGGCTCGATGACTGGAGCGACCACCAGGTCCTCCGCCACGGTGGTGCCCTCAGGAATGATCGGAGCTGGGGGCAGCGGCTTAGCCGGGGTGCTTGGCACCGCCGCTGGGGCAAGCGGGGCCGCAGGGGCGGCCGCCACTGGTGCCTGGGGCGTTACCTGCACTGCCGGGGCTGGTGCGGCCTCTACGGGTGCCTCCTCGGGTGTGGTTTCAAAGGCAGGTCCCTCTGGCAGCTCCCGAGTGGCCCTGTGAGCGGCCACGGTGGCCTCTGCTAGGCCCGGAACGACGGCGGTGCCGTGGGCTAGGCCAGTGTGCGTGCGAATCTGTTCGAGCGTGGGCTCAAAGTCCACCTGCGGCAGCTGCGCGGTGGTTGGCAGCGGAATTGGCGGCACCTCAGCGCCACCTGGCTGAACCTCACCCGAGCGGGGGTCGATCCAGTCAGCGCCCTGCGCCTCAACGCGCTCCTTTTCCCGCTGCTCCCGACGGGACAAGACTCGATCCTGCTTCCCGACCTGCGGAATCGCAGCAGTGGAGATGCCATCGGCAGTTGCCAGGTGGGCGGCGCGCTCAGCGGCCCGAGCCCGCCGCTCCTCATCCTGGTGGCGCAGTTGTAGATCCAACACAAAGCCAAAGACCCCGAAGAGCAGCAGCAGGCCACCCAGGATTAGTCCCGGGATGAGCCAAGGTGTGGAGACGGTGCGGGGCCAGCTCAGTGAAAGCTTGGGCGCGGGCGCTGTTCCGTCCGTGGCTACTAGCGCTACTAGATCGGGGTCGGTGGCGCTGAACTTTAGGGTGGCAGTGCCAGTGCCCGTGGCGGTCCGCTGCCACAGGTCAGAGCTGGCCGGATTCGCGCCGGTGGCCGTAAGTGGGGTGCACTGGCCAGTGTCGGCGGTGCCAGCGGCGTCGCAAGAGGTGAGGATCGACTTGGAAACCAGTTTGGTCCAACCGTCCAGGTCGGTAACTGCCTCGTAGGGGTCCGAGCCGAGCCAAGCCTTTACATCAGCGGAGCGTGCGATAGCGATGGTGACGGGCTGGCTGGCATCCGCGGCTGTCGCAGTGATGGTCACATCAGGGTCGGCGACGCCGAGCACACCAGGACGGGTGACCACATATGCGGAGGTCGGCGTCGAGGTGAGGGATGCGACCGCTGTTGAGCTGGGCTTCCAGATGGTCGCCGAGCAGACTGCCAGGGCAATAACCACCAGGCCGATCAGCGCGAGGATCTCGCTCAGAATACGTCGTCTCACGAGTTTGCACTCCTTGGATTTCAGGTGCGGCCCGGGGCAGGAAAGCGCGGTTTCCTGGGGCGCTAGGACCTGAGCGCCTAAGCACTCGAGACAACAGAGTCCCATGAGAAAGCGCGAAATGGCACCATTCTGGGCGGAGGATCACATGCCCTGCGCCCTGAGCGGACACCGTACCCCTGAGTGAAGCCACTAAGGCAGGGCTCAGATTTTGCCTTGAACCTAAAATAACGGTGCGATAACGCCGGTTGTTTGAGATGCGCTGGGTGGCCCTAGACCGTTAGGCTGCTTTTCGGGCTTTCTGCACTGAGACCCGCCGCCTAAATTGACCCTGAACGCCGCGCCCTTACCCAAGGCGCCTTGCTAGGAGGAGACTGTCGTGCCCGACGAATACACCGAGTTCGCAATTACGATGCGTGGTTATGACCGCGCTCAGGTGGACCAAAGACTTGAGGCACTGACGCGTCAGCTCGCCGATGCGCGCCGCGAGGTCGCGGCCCTAGACGCCCGCGCCATGACGGTCGCCGGCGAGCTCGCAGAAGCCAAGCGGCGGCTCCGTGAGTCGGAGAAGCCCAGCTACGCCGGCCTGGGCTCCCGCATCGAGCAGCTGCTGCGCTCCGCTGAGGAGCAGAGTGCTTCCATCCTGGCTAAGGCCAACAGCGAGGCCGAGGCCCTGCTCAGCCGCACCCGCCAAAACGCAGCCACCCTTTCCCAGCGTTCCGAGTCTGAGGCCGCCACCCTCCTGGGCGACGCCCGCCGCGACGCCGCAGAGCTGCGCTCCCACGCAGAGAACGAATCCTCCACCACCATGGCCAATGCGCAGGCCCGCGCCGACGAGCTCGTTGCCGCCGCCGAACGCCAGGCTGCGCAGATCACCGCCTCCACCGAGGCCTCCACCTCTGAAGCGACCTCCGCTGCTGAGCGTCAGGCCCAGTTGGTCCTGGCCCAGGCCACCAAGAAGGCCAGCGAGGTCACCATCACTGCCGAGCAGGAGGCTTCCGCCACTCTGGAGGCAGCCGTCACCGAGGCTGAGGAGCTGCGCACCTCCAGCACCGAGCAGGCCGAGTCGGTCCTGTCCGCGGCACGCTCCGAGGCCAAGAGCCTGCTGGACAAGAGCAAGGCAGAGGCCGAGGAGCTCTTGAGCGCCGCCAAGAAGGAGGCGTCCGAGCTGCTGCGCACCGCCAAGGACGAGTCCGCCGCAGCTCACGCTGAGGCCAAGGAACTGCGCCAGCAGACCACGCTGGAGATCGCGGCCTTGCACGAGACCGCCGCGAAGGAAGACTCCGAGGCACACGAGAGCGCTCGCACCCGCACCCAGGAAATGATCCAAAAGGCTGAGGCCCAGGCAGCCGACGCCGAGGCCCGCCTGCAGGCCGCCCTGGACCGCGCCGAGCAGGTCCGCACCAAGACGGATGAGGAGAACCGCAAGCGCCAGAGCGACGCCGCGCGCAACGCGGAGGAGACGCTGCGCACCGCCCGCGAGCAGGCCGAGCAGATTGTGCAGGACGCTCGCACAGACGCCGACACCATCATGCAGTCGGCACAGCGTCAGCTCGCTGATCTGGAGCGCCAGCGCGAGTCCGTGACCACCTACCTGGACGAGATGCGCGGTGTTTTGGGCTCCCCGGTGCCCTCTCACCTCCCTGAACCGGTGGCGCCGATCAACCTGCAGGGTGAGGGCGCTGAGGAGGGCGAAGCCAAGGAAGCGAACGAGGGCAAGGAGAACCAGTCCAAGAAGCCTGGCAACTCCTCCAAGAGCGAGCCCGCTGCCGCCAAGTAAGTTCCTCATCTCCCCAGTTAGCCGCTTGGCAGCGGCAACGCTGAACTTGCCTGGTCCCCTTCCCACACTCGTGGGAAGGGGACCAGTTCTTTTCGCGTCAGGAGCATCGCGATGGCCCAGGAGCACCAAGAGGACCAGTGGGCTGCGCAGCGGCGCGAGGCGGCGGTAGAGCGAGCCCGGATGCTGCGGGCCCGCCAGGATGCTGAGCATGCCCGGGCAGAGCGGATTGCGCGCGCTTTTATCACTGTGGCCTTGCGTGAAGGCCTGCCCCCCGCTCCCCTGCTGGCACGGGGATACAAGGGCGGCACCGCAGGCACCGGTCTGCGTGGTTGGTACCTGCGCTCGGATCAGACGGTGGCTTTGGGCGCAGATGGGGCCTTCTACGTGCTCACCATGCCGCTGGGGTGGCGTGAACGCATCGCGGGCGTAAAGCCAACTCCTGCACGCGTGCCGCTGACGGTTGGTGAAGGCGGGCGCGACGGCGACGTCGTTCCTCTGCTGGATGCTTTGGAGCGCTTGCTGCCAGGCTGGCGGGACCGTTGCGAAGAGCCGCTAGTCTGAGCAGCCGCTGGGCTAAAAGCACCTGCGCTGCTGGGCGACGGCGCATCACCAGCCCGGCAAAGCCACCACGCCAGGGGGCTTACCAAAGCTGACGCTCCCAGCAGGGAGTGTGCCAGTGGCGGCGTTCCTCCAGTCCCCGGTCAGGACCGAACAGGGACTCGTTAGACCATGCCACTACATGCGCCGTACCCGGGGGAATCTGCCGGTGGCAGCCAGGGCAGGTATAAGGCTTATCCCCACCGCGCAGATGACGAACTGTGAACTCGGCGCCGCCTGGGCCAGTCTGGCTGCGCGGCATAGAAGCTAAACGCCCCAAGTTCAAGGGGACGTGCCCCTGCCCATAGGGGCGCTTGCTGCTGCGGCGTGCCATACCCCGACTCTAGTTGGCGCAGCACAAGGCCGGGCACCCACGCGGGGTGCCCGGCCCGGCCTTGTGTAACTGCCTGCCTCAGCCCTTCACGGAACCGGCCATCAGACCGCCCACGAAGTACTTGCCCAGGAAGATATAAACCAACAGGGTCGGCACTGAGGCAATCAGGGCGCCGGACATCGAGGCGCCGTAGTCAGCCATGATGGAGCCGTGTGCCAGGTTGTTCAGGGCCAGGGTGACCGGACCGGACTGTGCACCGCCGCCAAAGAACAGCGCGAATAGGAAGTCGTTCCAGGCGCTGGTGAACTGCCAGATGATGACCACCACAAAGCTGGGGATGGAGATCGGCAGCACCACGGAGAAGTAGGTGCGCAGCATCCCTGCGCCGTCGACGCGGGCGGCTTCAACCAACTCGTCGGGGATCGTCTCGTAGTAGTTGCGGAAGATCAGGGTGCAGATTGGGATGCCGTAAACCACGTGCATGAAGATCAACGTGGGAATACCCATGCCCATCTCGGCGCTGGTCAGCAGCTTCATCAGCGGGATCATCACCGCCTGGTACGGAATGAACATGCCGAACAGGATCAGCGTGAACACCAAATTTGCGCCTGGGAAGCGCCATTTGGAGAGCACGAAGCCGTTGGCGCTGCCCAGCATGGAGGAGATCAGCGAGGAGGGGATCACCAGCAGCAGGGAGCGGACTAGGCCACCGCTGAGTTCACTCCAGGCTTTGCCCCAGTTGGAGGCATCCCAGTGCTTGGGCAGGAACCAGGTGGAGGATGGGTCAGCCTCTGCCCCATTCTTGAAGCTGGTTACCAGCAGCACGTACACGGGGATCAGCACGAGGATCAAGGAGAGCAGCAGGAGCGCGTAGCGCAGGACCATGCCCCACTGGAGGCCGCTGCTCTGGCGGGATGGTTTGCTGGCTACAGAGGAGGCTGCCGAGGTCACGGTGGTTTCAGTGATGGCGGTCATCTCACTTCCTCCCCTTCGCGTCGTGGATCAGGTATGGGATGACGGCAATGGCTACGACGACGAGCAGCACCGTTCCGACTGCGGCGGCGTTGGAGTAGTCGTTGTCCGTCATGAAGTTGAACATGTCGATGGCTGGCACCTTGGTGGAGTAGGTGCGTTGGTCGGTGATCGACATGATCAGGTCGAAGGACTTGAGGGACATGTGGCCCACAATGATGACCGCGCTAAGCGCGATCGGGGTGAGCTGCGGGAAGATAATCGACTTGTAAAGCTGCCACTCGTTAGCGCCGTCGACGCGGGCGGCTTCGCGCAGGTCATCGCTGATGCCACGGAAACCCGCCAGGAACAGGGCCATAACGTATCCGGCCAGCTGCCAGATTGCTGGCAGGGCAATCGCCAAGATGCCGAAGGTGGTGTCCTGGGTCCAGCTGTTCTCCAGGAAGGTCAGCCCGGTCATCTCAAAGAGCCGGTTCAAACCAGAGGCTTCGGTGCCTTGCGCGGAGTTGAGCAGCCAGCGCCACACCACACCGGAGGCCACAAAGGACACCGCCATGGGGAACAGGAAGATGGAGCGGAAGATGCCCTCACCCTTGATGGGTTTGTCCAGCAGCCAGGCCCATAGGAAGCCGATCACCAAGGTGCCAGCCAGGAAGGCCACCGTAAACAGGACCAGGTTCAGGAAAGAGTGCTGGAAGTCCGCGTTTTTGAACAGATTGGTGAAGTTCTCCAAGCCCACGAAGCTTGAGGGCTTCCTACCGGAGACCTGGGCGGCCTTGTGGGTGTCCTGCAGGGAGGTACTCACGTTAACGGCGATCATGCCGTAGACGAATATGCCTACGAGGATCAGTGAAGGTGAGATTAGGAGCAGGCCAGGGCCCCACGTCCTCCATCCTGACTTCTTGCGCCGGGCTACCGGCGTGGATGCTTTAGTCACAGGTGTGTCCTAGTCGAACCGCCGCTAGTGGTTACCAGGGCTGTGGGGCGGGGCGACGGCGGTGCTGCCCCGCCCCACAGCTCAGGAGGCAATCAGGCGACTGACTTGTAAGCCTCGGCGAGCGCCTGCTGCAGTGCTGCAACGTCGGAGGCGCCCTGCGCGAACTTGGTGAGGGCGTCGCTCATGGCGTTGGAGGCCTTGGCGGGCAGCGCGGCCCCGTGGGCGATCGAGGAGACGATCGTGTCCTTGCCGAAGGACTCCATGGCGGTCTTCTGGTACTCGGAGAACTTGCCCTTCTCCTCGTCGGTGAGGTCCTTGCGCGCCGGAATCGAACCCTTGACAGTGTTGAAGGCGATCTGGCCTTCCTTGGAAGAGATGCACTTCAGCCAGTTCTTCGCCCCACCGGGGTGCTTGGCACCCTCGGCGAGAGTGAAGCCATCCGCCAGGAAGTCAAAGACGCCGTCGGTGCCCGGGACCGGGAAGTAGACGTAGTCCTCGTCCGCCTTCTTGCTGGCGGTGTCGAAGGCCGCCACGGCCCAGTCACCCATGACGTTGAAGGCAGCCTTGTTCTCCATAATCGGTTTCATGGCCGGCTCCCAGTCCTCCGTGTAGAGGGACTTGTCCGTGTAAGCCACGATCTTGGAGAAGTGCTCCAGGGCCTTGGTGACGTCGGCTCCGGCCCAGTCGGTCTTGCCGTCGAATAGGCCGTTGTACTTCTCAGCACCTAGGTCGGCTAGGAGGACAGTCTCCAGCAGCTGCAGCTGGGTCCAGGCCATGCCCATGGTGATGGGGGTAAAGCCAGCCGCCTTGACCTTCTCCATGTCGGCCAGCCAGCCGTCCAGGTCCTTGGCGGGTGCCTTCGGGTCCAGACCAGCGACCTTGAGCACGGAGACGGAAGCCCACACGACGTTGGCGCGGTGGATATTGGAGGGCACGGAGTAGATCTTGCCCTTCTCGTCCTTGAGTCGGTCCACGAGGGTCTCGGGGAAGGCTTTGGTCAGGCCGAACTCTTCGTAGAGGCTGGAGACATCGACCAGGTAACCGGCGTCAATGTCGTCCTTGATCTCGGCACCGGCGTGGGCCTGGTAGGTGTCCGGCGGGGTCTTGGCGGCCAGGTCGGCAGCCAGCTTCTGCTTAGCCTGCGAGCCAGCGCCACCGGAGACGGCCTTGTTCTCGAACTTGGTGTTGGGGAACTGGGTGGAGAACACCTTGGTCAGGGCGTCTAGGCCCTGCTTCTCAGATCCGGCGGACCACCAGGTGACGACGTCGACCTGGGTGGCGTCACCCTCACCGGCCTTGCCACCACTAGAACCGGAGGTGCCCTTGGAGCCGCAGGCTGCAAGAGTTGCCATGACGGCGGTCGCGGACAGGCCCACTAGGGCCTGACGACGGGAGATGAGGGGGTTGCGCATTTTCTCTCCTTGAAACGTCTCTGTTTCATGTCAGAGCCGGGTCCGGTTTGGTTGGGATACCAATCCATCTGTGGCTTCGTCGCCACGTGCCCGGCTGGGCGCGTGAAGTATATGACGATCCGCCAGCGAATCGCACAACTTTTCTCACTGCCGATCACAAACCGTCATAGTTCCGCATCATTCATGCGGCCATAAGCAGAGCTGCGCCCGGCCCGCATAGTGCGGGTCGGGCGCAGCAGATGACCGGTGCTGACCAGGTCAGCGCAGCTAGCGCAGGCTCAGATCAGGCCCATTCCGGCGACAGCGTTCTTCTCCTCCAGCAGCTCGGCGGCGGAGGCGTCGATCTTGGCGCGGGAGAACTCGTCGATCTCCAGGCCCTGGACGATCTTCCACTCCCCGTTTTCAGCGGTGCAGGGGAAGGAGGAGATGATGCCCTCGGGCACACCGTAGGAGCCGTCAGACATGATGGAGGAGGAGGTCCAGGAGTAGCCCTTGACGCCCAGGCACCAGTCGCGGAAGTGGTCGATGGCGGCGGAGGCGGCCGAGGCGGCCGAGGAGGCGCCCCGGGCCTCGATGATCGCGGCGCCACGCTTGGCGACGGTGGGGATGAAGTCCTGCTCCACCCAGGCGCGGTCGGCCAGGATCTCCTTGATGGGCTCGCCCTTGACAGTGGCGTGGCTCAGGTCTGGGTACTGGGTGGAGGAGTGGTTGCCCCAGATCGTCAGCTTGTCGATGTCGGTCACGTGGCAACCGGCCTTAGTAGCCAGCTGGGCTAGGGCGCGGTTGTGGTCCAGGCGGGTCATGGCGGTGAAGCGGGAGGCCGGGATGTCCTTGGCGTGGGACGCGGCGATCAGGGCGTTGGTGTTGGCGGGGTTGCCGACCACCAGGACCTTGATGTCGTCTGCCGCACCGGCGTTGAGGGCCTCGCCCTGAGGGCCGAAGATGCCACCGTTGGCGGAGAGCAGGTCGGCGCGTTCCATGCCAGCCTTGCGGGGCATTGAGCCCACCAGGAAGGCGATGTTGGCGCCCTCGAAGGCCTGCTTGGGGTCGTCGAAGATGTCCACGGAGCCCAGGGTCGGGAAGGCCGAGTCGAACAGCTCCATGGCGGTGCCCTCAGCGGCCTTGATGGCGGACGGGATCTCCAGCAGGCGGAGGTTCACCCGCTGGTCCGGGCCCAGGAGGGCGCCGGAGGCGATGCGGAAGAGCAGCGCGTAGCCGATGTTGCCTGCGGCACCGGTGATGGTGACGTTGACGGGGGCGTTAGCCATAGAGGACTCCTTAGAGATGGTCAGGTCGGGGCCGCAGGTGCCTGCAGCCGCTAGGGCACAGCCTATGCCGTGGCGGACGCCTCCGGCCCAGGACAATGGGCTGGAGGGCGTTCACCCGTGGCGTCATCCAGGTCACATTCCCCGGCCTGCCAACTCACCGCCTTCCAGCAGCGCGGCGAAGTCCGCTCAGCTCACGGCGTTAGGACCTGCAGCCTCAGCTGAGGCAGCTAGCTCCTCGGGGCTGACTACTCCTTCTACGGAGACTCGGTCCAGGTAGGCCATGCCGTCAAAGGACAGTTCTCGGGCGTTTTCCACATCGCCGTCGTTCTTGAAGCTGCCACCGGCGAGCTTGTCCACTACCAGGGCAATAGCGCCGTCGCCGGTCACATTGGTGGCCGTGCCGAAGGAGTCCATGGCGATATAGGTGGCGATCATGAGCGCCACCTGTGCCTCGGAGAAGCCGAGCATCGAGGACAGCAAACCGGTGGCTGCCACGATGGCCCCGCCGGGCACGCCGGGAGCCGCAACCATGGTGATACCGAGCATGAAGACGAAGCCCACCCACTGCGTGGTGGAGATGGTCAGGCCCTGGGTCATCACGATTGCGAAAGCAAAGGCAAAGATCTTGGAGGTGGAGCCAGCCAAGTGGATGGTGGCGCACAGCGGAACAGTGAAGGAGGCTACGGCGTCGGATACACCGTTCTTCTTGGTTTGGCGCAGCGTCACTGGAATGGTGGCCGCGGAGGAGGAGGTGCCCAGAGCCGTCAGATAGGCGGGCAGCATAACCGCGATGGCCTTAAGGGGATTGCGCCCGGCGATTAGCCCAGCCAGGACGTACTGCGTCAGCAGGATGGCCGCCTCTAGCAGCAGCACCACCACAACCACGCGGATAAGGGCCCGCATAACCACCCCGGCCTCGCCGGTGTAGGTCAGGTTCAAGAAGATGCCAAAGATATGTAGCGGCAGCAGCGGCACAATAATGCGCCCGATGAGCTTGGAGATGATGGCGCGGAACTCGATGAAGCCCTTGCGGAGCACACCGCGCGGCACCATAGACAGGCCAATGCCCACCACAAAGGACAGCAACAGTGCCGTCATTACCTGTACAGCGGCCGGCATCTCAATGGTGAAGTAGGGCTCCAGGGCACTGCCGGGCTCTTTCACGTCCGCCAAGGTGACGCCGTTGAGAAGCTTGGGGAACACGCTGGCGCAGACCAGGTAGGTCATGAAGCCGGAGAACAGGGTGGAGCCGTAGGCGACGGCAGTGGTAATGCCGAGCCATTTGCCAGCGCCGCGTCCCAGGTCCGCAATAGCCGGGGTAACCAGGCCGATGATAATCAGCGGGATTGAGAAGCTGAGGAACTGGCTGAACAGAGTCGAGAAGGTAGCGAAGATCCGGCCCACCTGCAGGGGAATCAGGTGTTCTCCCCCAATCTTCGCGGAACCAAGGAGCAGGGCTAGGACGATCGCCAGGATCACCCAGAACAAGATGCTCCGGAACAGTCCGTGCAGCCGGGAGGGCTGGTTCATGGACTTGGTTGAGGATTGAGGGGAGGAAGTCATGATGACGCCTTTCGGCCGGGTACTGCGTGGCGCGGACATACGAAGGCCCGCACAGGCGCAAACCTATGCGACCACCCGCCGAATTACCGAATTGCGGACACTTTCGTCCGTTTTCTGGACGTGCGCTTAGGTAAGGAGGCGTTCAGATGCGCCGCAGCGCCGCATAACCGGCCAAAGCCAGCAACACCAACACCAGCCCCGCCCCAAAGACGGCGTCAAAAAGGCGACTGCGAGAAGCAATCCAGGAACCATCCGGCCGCTGCAAACGGACCAGGGTGACCACCGCCAGCACCGCTGCCAGCCAGAACACCGCCAAACGAGCGCGCCCCAACACCGCCAGCGTTGGCGTCAAAGCCAGCGCCGCCCCCACGGCCACCACCGCAGCAGTCCGGTAGCGCTGCCAAGGGCGCTCAGCCTTGTCTGGCTCAATCGGCCTTTTGGACGACGGCGCCCCCTGCTCCTCCTGCTTCACGCAGGCCATGCTAGTGCGCACTGGCGCCCCGGGCCGCCTCAGTGGGCGAAGTGGCGGACTCCCGTGAGGTACATGGTCACGCCAGCCGCCTGGGCGGCAGCAATGACCTCCGCGTCCCGGATGGAGCCACCGGGTTGGACCACCGCGGTAATCCCGGCGTCGATAAGGACCTGCAGGCCGTCAGCGAAGGGGAAGAAGGCGTCGGAGGCAGCCACCGCGCCGCGGGCCCGCTCAGGGGCCAGGGCAGATAGCAGCTCGGCGGCGTCCGCTCCGCCTACCGCCCCTTGCTCGAGGGAGTCAGCGGCGGCGTCACCGGTGGAGCGGGAGCCCAGGGTGTTGGCGCGTTCCACGGCCAGTTTGCAGGAGTCCACGCGGTTAACCTGCCCCATGCCGACGCCTACCGTCGCGCTGTCCTTAGCCAGCAGGATCGCGTTGGAGCGCACTGAACGGATGGACTCCCAAGCGAAGCGCAGGTCAGCGAGGGTAGGCGCGTCGGCGGCTTGGCCAGCTACCAGAGTCCAGTTGGCGGGGTCGTCGTCCCCGGCCTGGTAGGAGTCGCATTCCTGGGCCACGGCACCGCCCGAGATCTGTTTAATCTCCCATGCCGCACGCTTGGGCGGTTCAACCACCAGCAGGCGCAGGTTCTTTTTGGTGGTGAGGATTTCCAGGGCCTCGTCCGTGAAGGTGGGGGCCGCTAGGACCTCCGTGAAGATCGGCTTGATCTGGCGGGCCATCTCTGCCGTGACGGTGGCGTTGGTGGCGATCACGCCGCCGTAGGCGGAGACGGGGTCGCAGGCGTGGGCCTTGCGGTGGGCCTCAGCTACGTCGCCAGCAGCGGATACGGCGATGCCGCAGGGGTTAGCGTGCTTGATGATGGCCACGGTGACGGCCTCGCCATGGTCGTAGGCGGCGCGGACGGCGGCGTCAGTGTCCGTGTAGTTGTTGTAGCTCATGGCTTTGCCGTGGAGTTGGTGGGCGCCTGCCACTCCCCCAGTCTGTCCCGGGCGGGTGTATACGGCGGCTGCCTGGTGTGGGTTTTCGCCGTAGCGCAGGGTGGCTAGGCGCTCGTATCCGGCACCAAGGTATGCGGGCAGGGTTGGGGTGGCCGTGGGTGGCTCGGAAGTGGCCACGGCGTCGGCCTCAAGTTGCTGGGCGAACCAGGTGGCGACGGCGGCGTCGTAGGCAGCTGTGTGGGCGAAGGCTTGGGCCGCCAGGCTGCGGCGCTGGGCCAGGGTGAAGCCTCCGGCTGCGAGAGCCTGCGCGACCTCACCGTAGGCGGCTGGTTTGGTGACCACGGCGACGGCGGCGTGGTTCTTGGCGGCGGCCCGCACCAGGGAGGGCCCACCGATGTCAATCTGCTCGACGCAGGCGTCAAAAGGAGCCCCGGAGCGGACGGTCTCGGTGAAGGGGTAGAGGTTGACCACCACCAGGTCTATAGGGGTGACCTCCAGCCCAGCCAGCTGGGAAAGGTGGCTGGGCCGGCGCCGGTCGGCGAGGATCCCGGCGTGCAGGCGCGGGTGCAGGGTCTTGACCCGGCCGTCCAGGCACTCGGGGAAGCCGGTGACCTGCTCGACGCCGGTGACCGGCAGGCCCGCCTGCACGAGGGTGGCGGCGCTGGAGCCGGTGGCCACCAGCTCCACGCCTGCTGCGTGCAGGGCGGTGGCCAGCCCTACCAGACCGGTCTTGTCATAGACGGACAGCAGGGCCCGCTTGACGGGGACCTGCCCCAGGGGCTCTGTGGGCTCGGCGGGGTGGGTGGCAGGGGTCAGGCTCATGCGGCGCTCCTGGGGCTCTGGTCGGCGGGACGCCCAGGCGGACGACGCCCCGTGCTGCGGTGGTGTCAGGTGCAGGCCTGCCGCTCCCCGGTGGTTGCCCACCCTCGCCAGTCGCGGCAGGGCCAGGATAGCGCGCCCGGCTCAGTCCAGGGGAAGTACCTGGTCCGCGGCCTCCACCACCAGCGGGTCGTGGGTGGCCACGAGCACGCCGGTGCCCTGGGCCACCAGCTCCTGGAGGTAGGCGATGAGCTGGCGGGTGGTGGCCTCGTCCAGGGCGGAGCTCGGCTCGTCCAGCAGGAGCAGGCGAGGCTGGGCGGTGATGAGGCTGGCCAGCCCCACCCGCTGCCGCTCCCCGCCGGAGAGGGTACGCACCTCGTGGTCCAGGACCAGGTCCAGGCCCAGCCGGTGGGCGGCCTGACGGGCTCGTTGGCGCGTCTGGGCCCGCTGGGAGCGGCGCAGCGGGCCAGCCCCCACCATGACGGCCTCCAGCGCCGTCAGCCCCTCGATGACGGGCACGCCCTGGTCCAGGTAGCCCAAGAAGCCCGCGCGCATCCGGGTGACCTGTTCGGGGCCCAGCCCCTCCAGGGGAGTACCCTGCCAGCGCACAGAACCTGTCTGAGGCCGGAGCACCCCGGCGAGCAGGCGCAGCAGGGTGGACTTGCCGGTTCCGGTGCGGCCGGTGACAGCCACCAGCTCCCCCGCCCGCAGTCCCAGTGAGAGGTCCTGGAGGACCTGGCGCGGGCCCGCGGGGCCGGGCACGGCCAGGCACAGCCCCTCCGCCTCCAGCAGTAGCTCGTCCCCGGGGTGGCTGGCCTGCCGGGCCGCAGCCTGGGCCTGGCTGGGGGCGTCCCGGCCCGAGGCGTCGCGCCTGGGTTCCTGCTGCCCCGAGGCGTCGCTGCTGCTCGCGTCCGGGCTGGCCGGGTCATGGCGGGACGACCCACGCCCAGGGGTGTCTGGGCCCGGTGCGTCCTGGGGGCTGGCGGCGGTCTGCGTCATCGTGGTCGTCCTCCGGGACTCATGCGGGTGGAGCACTGGCTGCGGCACGGGCTGGGCTACCGGCAGGGGCGCTGCCTGCGGAGGCGGGCAGGCTGACCGGCTGGGAGGCCCGCAACGCCGTCCACACGGTCACGCCGACCGCCACTAGCAGCACGCAGGCCACCACCAGGCAGCCCCAGAGCAGGGCCGCCCCGGCCGGGCCTCCCTCCTGCCACCAGCCTGTAGGGCCACCGAGCCCCAGCACCGTCGTCGGCAGGAGCACCAGCAGAACCGGTGCGAGCTGGCGGGCCCACAGGGCCGCCTCCGCCCCCAGTCGCGAGCGCCGCGACCAGCCCAGACTGGCCAGGAGGCGCTGACGACGGTGGGCGGCGCGCCGTAGGTCCCCCAGTCCCAGGAGCAGGACGGCGGCGGTGGCGCAGGCGGCCAGCAGTAGCAGAAGGCGGGCTGCCGCCCCGACCAGACCCCTGCCCTGGGCGGCGAGCTCCGAGAACCCCGCCTGGCTGCTGGTGGCGCTGAGCACCTCCAGCCCCAGGACTGTCAGGGCCCCGGCGGCCAGGGCCGCGCCGCTGACGGCCCAGCGGCCCGGGTTGTGGGCGTGCCAGCCCACAGCCAGGGGCGAGCCGCTGGCCCCGCCGCCCCGCCTACGCGCACGCCTGAGCCCGAGTCGCCGCCAGGAGGCGCGCCCCCCGGTCGGAGTGGGAGGGGCGATCCGGCGGGGCTGCGCGGCCCGCCACCCGTCCCACCAGGCCAGGGCGATCGTTCCCAGGCAGGCCGCCAGCCCGACGACCACCAGCGGGCCCGTGCCCGGCCCGGCGCTGGCCACCGGCCGGATTAGGGCCAGCAGGACCACGAGCAGGCAGGCCACCCCTACCAGCGTGCTGCCGGGCAGGGTGGCGGCCAGGAGGCGGCGGCGCACCTGCTGGCCCGTCCAGCCTGTGTGCAGCAGGGTGCGGGCCTCCTGGCGGCGGGCCACGGAGGCGTTGGACTCCACCAGCAAGGTCAGGGCACCGACCACCAGCACGGCCAGGACGGGCAGCAGCCGCAGGGCCCGCCCGGTGGCCTGCTCCACCCGCAGCACGGCGCCCAGCTCCGTCCAGGTCTCGGTGGCTGTGCCGTGCCAGGCCACCGGGTCGTGGCCCCCGAGCGTGACGCCCACCTCCACAGGGGAGGCGCCGGTGAGCACGGTCACGTCCAGGCCGGTCTGCGCGATCTGGGCGGCGACCCGTTCCAACTCAGTGTCCGAGGGCGGCTGCCCGGTGGGCCGTTCCAGGCGCACGCGCAGCACCCCTGCCCCCAGCTCCCCGCCCGGCATGAGGGCCTGGAGCAGCTGGCGGGAGACCAGGGCGGGGGCGGCGGAGGTGGCAGCACCGGTGGCGTCCAGGGTCTGCCGGACGGGCCCGTCAGCGGTGCGCAGGGTGGAGGCGCTCAGCGGGCTAGTACCCGCCTGGAAGGTACTGGTGACGGGGGTGTAGGTGTCGGCCTCCCCGGCCAGCAGGCTCAGCGCGGGCACCGGTGTGGGGCGCTGGGTGTGGGGGCGGTAGGTCTCGTCGTGCCACTGGCTGCCCAGGGAGCTGGGTGGACCCACCGGGCTGAGGACGACGCCGGGGCCGCTGCTGCCGCTGCTGTAGGTGCGGTCAAGGGGGGTGAGTACCTTGGCGGAGGCGGCGTCCGGGTGGGCCCAGAACGGACCGGTGCTGATGACTGGTACCGGGCTCGCCGCGTCCGTGGTGTAGGGGTGGGCGTGTCCGGCCCAGGCACTCAGTGGTGAGGAGAGGGATGAGCTGCGAATCTCGGTGACCGGCAGGCTGTGGAGGGCGGTGAGCCCTTCCGGGCTCAGCGAGTGGCAGCCTTTCAGCAGGCGGGAGGTCTGGCAGCCGCCGTCCGGGGCCTGCGCCTGTGGGCCCAGGTCGGCGGGGGTGCGGGCAGTGATGGTGGCTTCGACCGTGATCTCACCCCGGGGCTCGGTGCTGACCAGGGCGGGGACGGGCTGGCCGTTGGTCAGGGGCGGGGACAAGCGGGCCATGGCTGCCTCTTGGGTGCCGGCGTCGGCAGCAGTGGAGGTCTGTGCCAGCGTGTCCAGGGAGGAGGCCAGGTCCTCCGCCCCGACGGCGCGGGCCAGGTGGGCCTCGGCCTCAGGGTCCACCGCCACCGCGAAGGAGCGGGCTGCGGTCAGGTAGGTGTTGGCCAGCAGTCCCGCGCCGGTGGCCGGGGCGTACTGGGACTCGTAGCGGTAGCCCTCCGGGCCCAGGACCACGACGGGGCTGGCGGTGGGGCCCAGCAGGCTCGCCCGGCTGATGCCGGGGGAGACCAGGGTGGTGTCTGCCTGCAGCAGGGCCCCCACCTGCTGGAGGTCAGTGCGGCGGGTGCCGGTGCCGTCCTTGGTGGCGGCCTGCAGCTCAGCGGTCCAGGCCAGGTCAGCGCCCGGCTGAGAGGGCAGCCAGGCGCTGACGGCCTCGCCTGCGGGCTTGGCCCAGGTCGGCAGCACGGTGGCGGGGGCCACCACCTCCACACCCGGCACGACCTGCACCTGGCGAATCTGCTCCTCAGAGACCAGGCCGGGGGTCATCCAGGCGTCCGGGGCCAGGTGCGGGTGCCCGTCCAGAGGCGTGGCGAGGTCAGGCCCAGCGGTGATGAGCAGGTCGACGGGCTGGTCGCGGGCAGTCAGCAGGGCCTGGTTGACGCTTATCTCCGCACGGGCACCGACCAGGCTGGAGCACACCAGGACCACAGCAAGCAGCCCCATGGCCCCGGCCCGGCGGAGCACCCGCTGGCGGAGCCGGATCACCATGTACAGGCGTACACTCCTCGGCCGCCCCCGATGCAGACGTTACGAGACCAGGAACAGTCAGTTGAGAACGGCCAACAAGTGAAATTGGATGGTGCAGCAGGGACTGCCTCTGCAGTGACTCTAACGCCAGTAAAGCCACTCACAACTATGAGAGCCGTCGAGAACACCAAGACCAGGCGTGAATTCTTCATACCTCACCTCATCTTGAAATCATGTGATACACATCATTGGCGTCACGGAACGTATGACACACACTACAGTCTAACTTGCATGTAAGCAACACCTGTCACGGCGCCTTGCTATCGGCGTTGAACAAGGTCCTGGTGACGTGCTCGCGCGTGCGCGGGTGCAGCAGCACGGTGGTCAGGCACAGGCCGGTGCCGCACTCCACCAGCAGGAGCACCAGGCCCAAGGTGGAGGGCCCCACCTGGGTCAGACGCCCGGGGCCCGCCGAGCCGCTGGCCGCCCAGAAGGCCAGTCCCGCACCCACCACCAGCAGCCCGGTGGCCGCCGCGCAGGCCGCCACCGCACCCGGCAGGCTCAGCTGGCACAGCCGCCGTCTACGGGACCACGCGCACAGCGCCGCCACCGCCAGCGGCACCAGCGCCACCCAGACGGCCACCGCCCCCAGGCCCGAGTCAGGCAGCGCCCCCAGCAGCGGCAGGCTGGGGACCGGCCCGGCCACCACCTTTCCCGGAGTAAATCGGGTGCCGTCCCCCACGCTGAAGCCCGCGCCCGTAAGCCAGGACAACGCCCAGATCACCAGGGTGGGCAGCCAGCCCAGCTGGAGGATTACCAGTGCAACGATGGCGGTCACCCCGCCACCGGCCAGGGCGTGATGCAGGGCCTGGACGCGCCCCCAACCGGTGACCAGCATGACTCCGGCGGTCACCACCGCCGCAACCAGCAGCACCAAGCTGGCGCGCGCGGCCAGCAGCAGCCCTTCAGCCAGCCAATCTGGCCCTGCGGCCAACAACCGGTTTCGCGCAGCCCGCTCTGTGCCTTCCGCTGCGGTTCGGCCAGCGTCCCGCCACTGGCGTGCCAAGGCCACCGCACCAATTACCACCGCTGCGCCCAGCACGGCCCACCAGATCTGGCCTCCACCACCGTTCAGGCATAGCAGCGCGCTGCCGCCTGCGGCCGCCAGTCCCACCCAGAGCGCGGAGAGCGGCCCGACCAACTTGGCGCGCCCCGCCGCGCCCCAGGCCCACCAGGCTTGCAGAACCGTGAGTCCCAGCAGCGGCAGGCTCAGCTGGTCATCAGCCTCACCGGTGCCCGTCAGTGGTGCGAAGGCCCCGCCGAGCCCCAGGCTCCACAATCGGGTGGCGGTGCGCACCGCGCCGTCGGGGGCGAGCGCGGCGGCAACATCCTTGGCAGAACCGCTGAGGTAGATGGCCATCACCGGCAGCAGGACCAGGAACCAGCTGACGAATACCGTCTCCAGGCCAACGCGCAGCGCCCAGGGCCAGTCCTTGGGGACCAGTCCTGGGCGGCGTGTTTCGTGTTGGGTCATAGATTCCGTCACGCTTGGGTGCCAGCGGCCGCGCGCGTGGCGGCCAGGGTCTCGCGGGCCAGGCGCGCCGTCTCCGAGGGGGTGCGGCCCACGCGCACGCCCGCGGCCTCCAGCGCCGTCTTCTTGGCGGCAGCTGTGCCTGAGGAACCGGAGACGATCGCTCCGGCGTGTCCCATGGTCTTGCCTTCGGGCGCTGTGAAGCCCGCAACGTAGGCGACGACTGGCTTAGTCATGTTCTCCTTGATGTAGGCGGCGGCACGCTCTTCAGCGTCGCCTCCGATCTCACCGATCATGATGACGAGTTCGGTCTCTGGGTCCGCCTCGAATCCGGCCAAGGCGTCGATGTGGGTGGTGCCTACCACCGGGTCGCCGCCAATGCCGATGCAGGTGGTGAAGCCCAGGTCCCGCAGCTCGTGCATGAGCTGGTAGGTGAGGGTACCGGACTTGGAGACCAGTCCAAGGGGTCCCGCGCCGGTGATGTCGGGGGGAGTGATACCGGCGTTGGATTGCTCCGGGGAGATGATTCCGGGGCAGTTGGGGCCGATGATTTGCACACCTTTGGAGGCGGCGTAGGCGCGGAAGTAGGTGGCGTCAGCTACCGGGATGCCCTCGGTGATGACGACGACTAGGCGGATTCCGGCTTCCACCGCCTCCACGACGGCGCCTTTAGAGAAGGCCGGGGGCACAAAGACCACAGACACGGTGGCGCCAGTGGCAGCTTTGGCCTCCGCCACGGTGCCGTAGACGGGGACGGACACGGTGCCAGCTTTAACACTGCCAGCCCCCGGGCCTATGGGCTCTACTTCAAAGTCGACACTGGTGCCGGCTTTGCGGGGATTGACCCCAGCTACAACCTGGCTGCCTGCGCACAGCATGCGGCGGGTGTGCTTCTGCCCCTCAGAGCCGGTCATGCCCTGGATGATGAGGCGGTCGTTGCGGTCAAGGAAGATGCTCATGTTTCAGGCTCCCAGCTGCTCAGCGATAGCGGTGACGGCGTCGGCAGCGCCGTCCATGGTCTCAACAACGGTGACGCCGGGCAGGGCCGCCTCGGCCAGCATTTGGCGGGCCAACTCCGCGTTGTTGCCGTCTAGGCGCACGACAATGGGCTTGTCGAAGCCCTCCAACTCGCCTACGGCGGTGATGATTCCAGCGGCCACCGTGTCGCAGGCGGTGATGCCCCCGAAGACATTTACGAGAATTGCCCGAACCTGTGGGTCTGAGGCCACCACCTCCAGGCCGGTGGCCATGACCTTTGCGGAGGAGCCACCCCCTAGGTCTAGGAAGTTGGCGGGGCGCATGCCGCCGTGCTTTTCACCAGCGCCAGCGACGACGTCGAGGGTGGACATAACCAGTCCGGCACCGTTGCCGAGCACCCCTACCTGGCCCTCCAGGCGGACGTAGTTCAAGCCAGCTTCCTTGGCACGGGTTTCCAGTGGATCGGCGTCGCGCGTGTCCTTGAGGGCGGCGTGCTCTGGGTGACGGAAGGCGGAGTTGTCATCCAGGCTGACTTTGCCGTCCAGGGCGAGGACGCGGCCATCAGGGGTGACCACCAGCGGGTTGACCTCAACCAAGGTGGCGTCCTCCTTAATGAACACCTCCCAGAGACGCTCAATCACCGGCGCCACCTGGCTGGCAACCGCCGCGGGCTCAATCCGGGCCGCCGCCACGATCTGCTGGGCTACCTCCGGGGTGATGCCCACCAGCGGGTCGATGCCCACGCGCGCCAACTCCTCGGGCCGCTCTTTGGCCAGGGTCTCGATATCCATGCCACCTTCGCGCGAGCACATGGCCAGGTAGCGGCGCTCAGCGCGGTCTAGCAGCACAGAAAAGTAGAACTCGGAGGCGATGTCGGCGCCGTCGGCCACCAGGATGGTGCGCACGGTGTGGCCTTTGATATCCATGCCGAGAATCTCCTCAGCGCGGGCGCGGGCTTCCTCCACGGTGCGGGCAAGCTTGACGCCACCGGCCTTACCTCGGCCACCGGTCTTGACCTGGGCTTTGATAACCAGGAGTTGGGAGCCTTCAGCCAGCATGCGCTTAGCCGCGTCCGCCGCCTCTTGGGGGGTGATGGCTATGGAGCCGGTTAACACCGGCACCCCGTGTGCGGCAAAGAGGTCCTTTGCCTGGTACTCGTAAAGGTCCATTAAGTGCTTCCTCTCGGTGTCCGGCCCGCAGGCGGCTGGTTCACCAGGGGGCCAAGGGCCCTTTCCCGGTCAGGAGTGGTGGTTGTTGACGAGCGTAACGCGATCTAGACCACAAAGGAGGCAAGTCGGAGAGGGAAATCAGGACTAAAGTCCGCCAGCGGCTGTGAGGGCGGGTGGCGCCACCCGCCTCGGTCCCCCTAGACCTGCGCCGCTCGGCACCGGAAGCATGACGCCAGGCGCCGGTGCCGCCACAATGGGGCCGTGTGCCACCGACGCCAGGAGCACGCTTTGTCCACGCCAACTGGAAGGACCCTCATGCCCGCCAACGCCGCCCCTGAGCCCACCACCCTTGCGGAACTCACCAAGCCTGTCACCGGCCCCGGAGGCGAGCGCATACGCATCGGGGTGCTGACCAGCGGCGGTGACGCCCAGGGCATGAATGCGGCCGTGCGTGCAGTCGTTCGCACCGCCCTGCGCATGGGCGCCCAGCCCTATGCCGTTATGGAGGGCTGGGCGGGTGCGGTAGCCGGTGGAGCCGGCATCCGCCCGCTGGAATGGGACTCCGTGGGCTCTATCCTGCACCGCGGCGGCACGGTGATCGGCACCGCCCGCTGCCCGGAGTTCCGTGACCTGGACGGTCAACGGCTGGCCGCCAAGCACCTGTTGGAGCACGGCATCGACCGCCTAGTGGTAATCGGTGGGGATGGCTCCCTGACCGGCACTGACGAGTTCCGCAGCAATTGGCCCAGCCTTTTGGCCGAGTTGGTCGAGCGCGGTGAGCTCACGCAGGAAGTGGCGGATGCGCACCCCACCCTGATGGTCACCGGCATCGTTGGCTCGATTGACAACGACCTGGTGGGCGCGGATATGACCATCGGCACGGACTCCGCGCTGCACCGCATCCTGGAGGCCATTGACGCGATTTCCTCCACCGCGGCCTCCCATCAGCGAACCTTCGTCATCGAGGTCATGGGGCGCCGCTGCGGCTACCTGGCGCTGATGGCGGCTGTCGCCGGCGGCTGTGACTACGTGCTGGTGCCGGAGATGCCCACCACCGACTGGGCTGAAGACATGTGCGTGAAATTGCAGGAAGGCCGGGCCGCTGGGCGCCGCGAGTCGATGGTGGTTGTGGCCGAGGGGGCCACCGACTGCGATGGCAACCGCATCACCGCCGCTGATGTCTCTGCGGTGCTCTCCGAGCGCCTGGGGGAGGATGCGCGCGTCACCATCTTGGGCCACGTGCAGCGCGGCGGTAAGCCCTCGGCCTACGACCGCTGGATGTCCACGCTGCTGGGGGCCGCCGCTGCTCGCGAAGTCCTCACCGCCACTCCTGGCTCCGAGCCGGTCATAATTGCGGAGCGGCATAACCGCATTCGCCGCCTGCCCATGATGGAGCAGGTACGGGCCACACGCGCCGTCGCCCAATTCGTCAAGGAAGGGGACTATGACTCCGCAGTGGCTGCGCGCGGCGGTTCCTTCCAGCGGATGATCTCGATCTTTAACACCCTGTCCACTCCCCCGGCCCTGGACCCGGCGGTCTCCCCCGCTGCCGCCCCCAAGCGCGTGGCCATTATTCACGCAGGCGGCCTGGCCCCCGGCATGAACACGGCGGCCCGCGCCGCTGTCCGCTTGGGCTTGGACCATGGCTTCACCATGCTCGGTGTGGAAGGTGGCTTCCCGGGGCTTATTGACGGCAGGGTGCGCGAACTCAGCTGGGACGACGTCGAAGGCTGGGTTGGCGACGGCGGCGCCGAGCTGGGCACGCACCGAGATGTACCCTCCATCGAGCAGCTTTACGCGCTGGGACGCCAGATTGAGCAGAGCAATATCGATGCCCTGCTGGTGATCGGCGGTTACAACGCCTATCTGGCGGCGCACCGGCTGGTAACCGAGCGGGACCGCTACCCCGCTTTCAAGATCCCGGTGGTTTGCGTGCCCGCCTCCATTGACAACAACCTGCCCGGCTCAGAGCTGGCCATTGGTTCGGACACCGCTTTGAACCAGGCGGTCAACGCGCTGGATGCCATCAAGCTTTCCGCCTCTGCGTCCCGCCGCTGTTTTGTGGCCGAGATGATGGGGCGGCGTTGCGGTTATCTGGCCCTGGTGGCAGGCATAGCCGCGGGGGCAGAGCGCGTCTACCTCAACGAGGACCCGTTGGACCTGCAAACCCTGGCCACTGACTCCCAGCGGATGGTGGAGGCCTTCCGCTCCGGGCGGCGTCTCTACTTGGCAATCCGCAATGAGCGCGCCTCCGAGGGCTACACCACGGATGTGTTGGCGCATATCTTCGCGGAGGAAGGCCGGGGCCTGTATGACGTGCGCCAGGCGGTAATTGGCCACCTGCAACAGGGTGGCGACCCAACGCCCTTTGACCGGATTATGGCCACCAAGCTGGTGGCGCACGCGCTGGATCTGCTAGCTGAGCGACTGCAGGCCGGGAACATGCAGTCCAGCTACGTGGGCATTATGGAGGGCAAGGTCTCCGCACGCCCACTGGACCGGATGGAAGACGACCTAGACCTGGACGCCCGACGGCCCCTGGACCAGTGGTGGATGGGCTTGCGCGGAGCAATCCCCCTGGTCAGCCAGAACACTGGAGTGCTAAGTCTGGAGCAGGTGCCCGACTTCCGGGCCACGGTGGACGCTGCCGCCAGCCCCTCGGTGAACTGATTCCCAAAAATGACTGTGGCCCGCGGGCCGGGTGGTGTTCCCGGCCCGCGGGCCTTCGTCGTCAGGAGCCTTGGCTACGACTCGCGCGATTCCCATGACACGCGAGGAGCGGCTCCTGCTTCACCGAAGCGTGGCCCCGAGGCTCCCTTAAACCTCAGATGTCACTCGACTACGTTCCTTCAACGGGTTCCCCAACCCTCCAGAGCGTTGCCGTTCGGTGGTGACAACTATGTAAGACCATCCGTCTGGAAGAACACCCCTGGTCTGCCTGGGAACTTCCTTGGAACCCACTGGCGTGCGCTAGCCGGATTGTGGCGGCGGCTTGCCGAGGCCCATATCTAAGCGATTACCACAGGCACATTGGCAGATTTTCCGCTCCACCTTTGCGCCACAACAGGTCTGTCTTTGCGCCAATACACCGACTTCGGCTAGTCGCTTGCTAACAAAGTCGAACGCTCTGGGGAAAATTACACCGTTATCAGACAGTTACCAGTTCTTTACGCATAAAGTTATCAGGTGATTCCTGAACTCTTGTCCACCTTGGTGGCCTCACGACATTCAGTGCGTGACTTCCGCCCTGACCCGGTGCCCCAGTGGGTAATGGACGCGATCCTCGACGACGCCCGCCAAGCTCCGAGCTGGTCCAATACCCGACCTTTCATGCTGGCCTTAGCCACCGGCGAGCGGGCTGACCGCCTCCGGGCCGCCTACACCGCGGAGTTTGACAAGACCCTGGCAGTGCAGCACAAAGAGCGATTCGCGAAGGCGCGGCTAGCGCTCTGCGGTGACCGCCCCGACGGCGACTATCCCGTATGGCGCGCCTATCCCAAGGACCTGCTCCCCCATTCTCGTGACGTCGGCAAACGCCTCTACGCCCATATGGGCATCACCCAGGACGACACTGAGGGGCGCGATGCGGCCGCCCGGCGTAACGTCCAAGCATTCGGAGCGCCAGTGATCGGCTTCGTGCTGGTACACAAGGGGCTCATGCCCTTCGCGGCCCTGGACGCGGGGCTGATGCTGCAGACCCTGTTCCTGTCCGCCAAAGCCAGGGGCGTGGATTCTTGTCCGCTAGGGGTGCTGGCTGCTTGGCGCAGCCCGCTCAATGAGGAGTTCGACATTCCGCACGCCTATCGGCTCATCACCGGCTTCGCGCTGGGTTATGCCTCCAAGGATCCGGTTAATGACTTCCGGGCTGAGCGGCGCCCCGTGCAGTTGGTCCAGCCGCGCCAGCGGGACTGACGCCATAGGCGGGACTGACGCCAGCAACCGGGCTGCCACAGCCTTTGAGGCTGGCCCGCACCAGCCCAGACTCAGAGCTTCTCGAATTTCGCGAAGCCAACCATGAGGCGCTTGGTGGCGGCGACGCCGTCGAGAATGAACTCGACATGCACCACCGGGGCGCGCCCGCGCGTCTCCAGGCCCGTAACTGTGCCCTCACCGTAGGTCTCGTGCCGCACGCGGTCCCCTACCCGGAACTGCTGCGCGCCTGCCTGGCCCTCGCCTGCCGACGGCGTCGCGGAGCTGCTGGTTGCGGTGGCCGGGGCAGCAGAGCCATCCAAGCGCATCGCCTTGCCTCGGGCCTCCAGACGCTTGGCACGGCGCGCCTCAGCCCGATCCTTGGCGGTCTCCAAGCGCCCGAGTTTGCCGGTGCGCGAGCCTCCGCCGATAGGCGGCGCAAAATCGTCATCCTCACTGTAACCAGAGCCGCCCGCACGTCGGCCAGAGCTGCTGCGGCCCGCACCGAAGCCACCGTCGCCCCAGGAACTGCCCCAACCAGTGGAGTCGCCGCGCAGGGCATCAGTGGAGGAGGCCAGGCGCTTCCAATCCATGGTCTCAGCAGGAATGTCGTCCAGAAAGCGTGAAGCGGGCATAGCGCTGGCCGCCCCCCAGGCGGAGCGCACAGCCGCGCGCGTAACGTAGAGGCGCTCGCGGGCGCGGGTCAGGGCCACGTAGGCCAGGCGCCGTTCTTCCGCCAGCTCGGTCTCCTCCCCCAGGGAGCGGGAGTGTGGGAAGGTGCCGTCTTCCATGCCGGTTACAAAGACCACGGGGAACTCCAGGCCCTTAGCGGTGTGGACCGTCATCAGGGTGACCTGCCCAGCGTCGGCAGCTTGCTGTGCCGCCGCCGCTTCCGCCTCACTCATGGCAGCCAGATCGGCGGCATCCGGGAGTTGGTCGGAATCGGCCACCAGGCTGACGCGCTCCAGGAAGTCAGCCAGGGTGCCGTCGGGGTTGGCAGCCTGGAAGTCACTGGCCACAGAGTGCAGCTCAGCCAGGTTTTCCACGCGAGTGGCGTCCTGTGGGTCGTCGCTAGCGCGCAGCTCAGCTAGGTAGCCGGAGGCATCCAGGGCCGAGTCCAGCACTTCAGCTACGCCGTCGCCCGCTGCTATCTGGTGGCGCAGGGAAGTGAGCAGCTCATGGAAGGCGGTTACCTGGGTGCGGGCGCGGGTGGCTAGGCCTTCTACTGCGGGAGGTTCTGCCTCTCCAGCGGCCTCAGTCCCACTGTCAGCAGCTATCGGGCGGGGAGCCCCGGCGGCGTCAGCCACCGCCTGCCCGAAGGAGACGCCGTAGCGGGCGGCGTGCTCAGCCAAGGCGGACTCGGCCTTGTCACCCAGGCCCCGCTTGGGGACGTTGAGAATGCGGCGCAGGGAGACGTCGTCGTCGGGGTTGTCCACGGCGCGCAGGTAAGCGATGGCGTCCTTGACCTCACGGCGCTCGTAGAAGCGCGTGCCGCCCACCACCCTGTAGGGCTGGCCGGAACGCAGGAAGGCCTCCTCCAGGGCCCGGGATTGGGCGTTGGTGCGGTAGAAGACGGCGACGTCGCGCGGGCGAGTGCCCTCCATGTCAGCTAGGCGGTCGATTTCCGTGGAGATCCAGCGGGCCTCGTCGTATTCGGAGTCGGCCACGTAACCGGTGATGGGGGCACCTGCACCGGAGTCGGTGAACAGGCGCTTGGGACGACGCCCGGTGTTGCGGGCGATTACGGAGTTGGCGGCGTCCAGAATGTTCTGAGTGGAGCGGTAGTTCTGTTCCAACAGGATGGTGCGGACACTGGGGTAGTCCTGCTCGAACTCCTCAATATTGCGGATGGTGGCGCCCCGGAAGGCGTAGATGGACTGGTCCGAGTCGCCCACTACGGTGAGTTCCCCCGGGGGCAGGGCGCTGCCTGCGCCGGAGGTACCGGGCCCGCCGACGAGTTCACGCACCAACACGTACTGGGCGTGGTTGGTGTCCTGGTACTCGTCCACCAGGATGTGGCGGAAGCGACGTCGGTACAGCTCGGCGACGGCGGGGCGGGATTGGAGGAGCTGGACTGTGCGCATGATGATGTCGTCAAAGTCCAGGGCATTGGCGGCCCCCAGCCGCTGCTGGTAGGCGCGGTAGACCTCCACCAGGTGCCGTTCAAAGGGGTTGGAGGTGATGGCCCGCTCCGCGAAGCTGCCTGGGGCGATCAGCTCATTCTTCAGGTCGGAGATACGGTGGGCGAAGGCCTTGGGGGTGAAGCGCTTAGGGTCAATTCCTAGTTCTTTAACCACCAGGGTGATGAGGCGCTGGGAGTCGGCGGCATCGTAGATGGAGAAGGTGGAGCGCAGGCTAGCGGCCTCGTGTTCGCGGCGCAGGATCCGCACGCAGGCGGAGTGGAAGGTGGAGACCCACATGTGCTGTCCGGGCGGGCCCACCAGGGCGGTGACCCGCTCGCGCATTTCTGCGGCGGCTTTGTTGGTGAAGGTGATGGCTAGGACCTCGCCTGCGCGAGCCCGACCAGTGGCCAGCAGGTAGGCGATGCGATGAGTCAGCACGCGGGTCTTGCCGGAACCCGCTCCCGCGATGATCAGCAGGGGCGCGCCTGCGTGATTGACGGCGGCGGCCTGCTGGGGGTTCAGTCCGTGGGTTAGCTCGGCGGGGTCGGAGACCTTGAGATTTGCCTCGCGGCCCCAGCGGGCTAGGGATGTGCCCGCGATGAGCGGTGCGTCTGGGGCGGCGGGAGGGGTGTGCTCGGAACTGCGTTGGCCGGGCATGGGCAGGGCGCCGAAGAGGGAGTTAGTCGCGTTCATACTGGAGCCAACCCTAGGACAGTCCGCAGCGCTTCACGACGCTGCCTGGCAGGCGAGGCGAGTTCGAGGGCAGTGCAGGCGTGAGCTACCGAAATGAGCTACCGAAACTTACGGTTGAGGCCCGCCACACTGTTGCATCCCATTGTGGGATGCAATTGGGTAGACTCACGAATATGAGCACTCAGATCGCCGTTCGCCTGCCGGAGGACCTGGTCTCCTTCCTGGATGACCTTGTGGCCCGCGGTGAAGCCCCTAGCCGCGCCGTAGTAGTCAATCGGGCTTTGGAACGTGAGCGACGAGAGCGCACTGCAGCCGAGGATGCGCATATCCTCGCAAGTGTCGGCCCGCAGGACGATCTGGATGCTCTGGTCGAATGGACCGCTAGGACCGCTAGCCTTGAGGATTGAGCTGTGCGGGAGATAGTGCTGGCCAACTTGGACAAGACTCGCCCAGTCCTGGTTCTCACTCGTGAGCGTGCACGTGGCGCCATGACTAAGGTGACCGTCGCCCCGATTACCACCACGATCAAGGGCCTTAGCAGCGAACTTCCACTGGGGCTGCGCAACGGATTGGACCAGGACTGCGTCGCCTCGATGGACAACATCACGACGCTGCCCACAAGGTGCCTTGGACGCACCATTGGCTACCTCACGGCAGACCAGGAGCAAGTGCTCGCCCAGGCCCTGATCTTGGCTTTTGACCTAGACCTTCCCCTCGGAAACCACTTCTAGTGTGCGAACTGGCCGCGGCTACGGTGGCTGGGCGGATCTAGAACCTAACTAGCCCGGCCAGCGGAGCGCCGAGAGCCGCCAGTGGACGCTAGCTCACCTGAGCCCAAGGTCCTACTTATGTTATGCTCGTCACTGTCGGCAATGGTGCCTCACCCCTAGTTGGCGATGCGTTGATCGCCACAGCTGGCTGAGCACGACGTCGTCTCCTTGCCACCGCTTGATGCCGTGCCACAGAGAAGGGCAACACATGTCAGACGTGACTTACCAAGCCATCGCAATGATCATCTATCTGGTTGCGATGATTGCAATTGGGCTTTTTGCCTACAACCGCACCAGCAACCTAGACGACTACATGCTCGGTGGACGCGGCCTGGGCCCGGGCGTGGCCGCACTGTCGGCGGGCGCCTCGGATATGTCCGGCTGGCTCCTCATGGGCTTACCGGGCGCCCTCTATCTCAATGGGCTCATTGAGTCGTGGATTGCCATCGGTCTGACGGTCGGCGCCTGGCTCAACTGGAAGTACACGGCCCCCCGGCTGCGCGCCTACTCCCAGATCGCGGGCAATGCCATCACGGTGCCCTCGTTCCTGGGCACGCGGGTGCGCGACGCCTCAAATTTTGTGCGCATCACGGCGGGCATTGTCATCACGGTGTTCTTCACCTTCTATGTGTCCTCCGGAATGGTGGCTGGCGGCGTGTTTTTTGAGTCTTCCTTCGGCGTCGACTACAGGCTAGGCATGACGATCGTTGCTGCAATCACGGTCTTGTACACGCTGGTGGGTGGTTTCCTAGCGGTGTCTTGGACCGACGTCGTGCAGGGCTTGATGATGGTCACGGCGCTAATCATGGTGCCGATCGTCGCGATCGTGCACGTTGGTGGCATTGGGGAAATGACGAAGATCATCACCGAGATCAACCCCAATATCTTCTCCATGACAGGCGGCGCTAATACCCTGTCTTGGCCTGCAATCCTGAGCATTATCTCAGCCTTGGCTTGGGGCCTGGGTTACTTTGGTCAGCCGCACATCATTGTGCGTTTCATGGCTCTGCGCAGCGCCTCTGAAGCCAAGGCGGGCAGGCGGATCGGCATTGGCTGGATGATCCTGGCAGTGGTTGGCGCGGGCATGACCGCCATTGCGGGCGTGGCTATTTTCAAGCACGACACCAAGCAATTGCCGGATCCGGAGGGCGTGTTCATCGCTCTGGGTCAGCTCTTGTTCCACCCATTCATTGCGGGCTTCATGCTGGCGGCGATTCTAGCAGCCATCATGTCAACGATTTCCAGCCAATTGCTGGTGACTTCATCAGCTCTGGTGGAGGACATCTACCGGGCGGTCACTAAGAAGACCCTGGCGGACCGCGACGGCGTCTTGGCCGGTCGGGTAGCGGTGGCCTCGGTGTCCGTGGTGGCTGCAGCGCTGGCGTGGCAGCGTTCGGACACGATCTTGGGCCTGGTGGCCTTCGCTTGGGCGGGCTTTGGTGCTTCCTTCGGCCCTGTCGTCATTCTTGCCTTGTTCTGGCGCAAGCTGACGGCGCAGGGGGCAATTGCGGGGATGTTGGTGGGCGCGGTCACCGTAGCCGTGTGGGGCAATATCTCGGGTGGCCCTGCTGGCATCTTCGATTTGTATGAGATTCTGCCCGGCTTCATTTTCAATCTGATCGCCGCGGTGTTTGTGTCTAATATGACCCACACCGTGAATCCCGAGATTGAGCACGAATTCGACCAGACGGTGGCCCACACTAAGGGCCTGTGACCGCCCGCCCCAAGGGCCTATAAGCGTCAGGCCTGCGCTCTTCACAATCCTCAACCCAACCAGTTCTTTATTGATGGAGGCGGGGCTACCCTGTTTATCCCCACCCTCGTCATTGACTTCACCTAGCCCGGTTACGAGACGTACCAGAGGAAATACAATGAGCTCCGCATCAGCCAATCCGACCGACTTCGAGACCATCGTCGAGCGCGCAGTGAAAACAGCCCAAGGGTGGGCGACGTCGTCGACCAAGTACCCGATTGATCCAGCGGCAAAACTGCTGGCGAGGATTCTCGCAGACGAGGCAGGTCTGGACTACACGGTGTCCTTTGTTGACGGGGTGATCCGCCCAGAGGATTCACAGGTAGCAGCCCAGCACTTAGGCGAGATCGGGGACAAGAATCCGGCCTTCCTACCGTGGTACCTGCGCACGCCCGCCCTGGTGGGCGGCAAGGTCAGCCGCGTTCTGCCGAAGCTTTCCGTGCCAGTGGCGCGCAAGTTCTTTGCGCGCATCGTCGGCGACCTAGTGGTAGACGTTACTGATGCCAAGCTGGGGCCGGCGATCAAGCGACTCAAGTCCGAGGGCGCGCGCCTGAATATGAACCTGCTGGGCGAGGCGGTTCTGGGCGATGCTGAAGCGGGCAAACGCCTGGCGGCCACGCGCGAACTGTTGGAGCGCCCAGATGTGGACTACGTGTCGCTGAAGGTGTCGGCGGTGACTGGCCCACATAACCCGTGGGGCTATGAGCAGGTGGTTGAGCACGCGGTGTCACAACTGCTGCCGCTGTACCAGTATGCGGCGCGCTCGGGCGACAAGTTCATCAATTTGGATATGGAGGAGTACCGCGACCTCAACCTGACGATCGACGTCTTTAAGCAGATCTTGGATCGCCCAGAGTTGCTGAACCTGGAGGCGGGGATAGTCCTGCAGACCTACCTGCCAGACACTTTGGACGCCATGAAAGACCTGCAGGCGTGGTCGGCAGCCCGGCGGGCGCGGGGCGGTGCGGGGATCAAGGTCCGTGTGGTCAAGGGAGCAAACTTGGCCATGGAGCGGGTGGATGCGCTAATGCACGGTTGGGAGTTGACGACGTGGGAATCGCGCCAGGCCACGGATGCGAACTACCTGCGCCTGTTGGAGTGGTCTATGACGCCGGAGCGCATCGCGAATGTGCGCCTGGGGGTTGCGGGTCACAACCTGTTCACAGTGGCGGCTGCGTGGGAGCTCGCTAAGGAGCGCGGAGTGACCGGCGGGGTGGAAATCGAGATGCTGTCAGGCATGGCCACTCAGCAGGCCGCTGCGATCCGTGAGGATGTGGGCCGGCTGCTGCTGTACGTGCCGGTGGTGAACCCGGAGGAGTACGACGTCGCGATCGCTTATCTGGTGCGCCGTTTGGAAGAGAACGCGGCGGATGAAAACTTCATGTCCTCGATCTTTGATATTGGGTCTTCTGAGGAGTCTTTCGCTAAGGAGAAGGCGCGGTTCTTGGCTGCGATTGCGCAAATGCAGGCGGAAGGGACGGGCCGGTGTGGGCCAAACCGTAAGCAAAACCGTCTCACCGAATCGGTTTCCGAGATTTCTGCGCCGGTGCGATCTGCTGCGGGTGCGTGGAAGTTCGACAACACGCCAGATTCGGACCCGGCACTGCCAGCAAACCGCGAGTGGGCGCGCGCCATTGCGGCACGGGTGCCTTCATCCACCTTGGGTGTGGAGACGATTGAGGCAGCCGCTGTGCATTCTGCATCTGAATTGTCCGGGATTGTGGACGCGGTGGATGCGGCTGCAGCTAAGTGGGCGGCCTTGCCTGCTGCGCAGCGGGCGGAGATCTTGCACCGGGCTGGTGTGGAGATGGGACGGCGGCGCGCCGAACTGATCGAGGTGGCTGGCTCGGAGTTGGGCAAGGGCCTGGATCAAGCGGATGTTGAGGTCTCTGAGGCGATTGACTTTGCGCACTATTACGCGGAGCAGGCCCGGGCTTTGGAGGCTGTGGAGGGAGCCGTGTTTACGCCTTTGCGGGTCACGGTGGTGACGCCACCGTGGAATTTCCCGATTGCCATTCCTGCTGGCGGCGTGCTGGCCGCTTTGGCGGCAGGTTCGGGTGTGGTCTTTAAACCTGCAGGGGCGTCTAAGCGTTGTGGTGCGCTGGTGGCGGAGTGTTTGTGGGCAGCGGGGGTGCCGCGCGAGGTATTGGCTTTGGTGTCGATCGGTGAGCGGGAGCTTGGCAAGGAGTTGATCACGCATCCGAAGGTGGGCACCGTGGTGCTTACGGGTGGGGCGGAGACGGCGGAACTGTTCAGGTCTTGGGATCCGACTCTGCGGATTATGGCGGAGACCTCGGGGAAGAACTCGATTATCATCACGCCTTCAGCTGACCTGGACTTGGCGGTCAAGGATGTGGTGCAGTCTGCTTTTGGGCACGCTGGGCAGAAGTGTTCGGCTTGTTCCTATGTGATCCTGGTGGGGTCGGTGGGCTTGTCGAAGCGCGTGCATAACCAGTTGTTGGATGCGACGCGTTCTTTGCATGTGGCGTGGGCCGACGACCTGTCGGCGCAGGTAGGGCCCTTGTCGACGCCGCCGGGTGAAAAGCTGCTGGCGGGATTGACGAGCTTGGCGCAGGGTGAGCATTGGACTTTGGAGCCGCGCCGCCTGGATGACAGTGGCCGGTTGTGGAGCCCGGGTATTCGCGCGGGCGTGCAGGTGGGTTCGGAGTATCACCTGGTCGAGTACTTTGGGCCGATCCTGGGCATTATGCGGGTGGATACCTTGGAGGAGGCGATCCAGGCGCAGAACTTGACCGCTTATGGCCTAACTGCTGGCTTGCATTCCTTGGACGCCGATGAGATCAACTTGTGGCTGAACAGTGTTCAGGCGGGCAATGTGTATGTGAACCGTGGAATTACTGGCGCTATTGTGCGTCGTCAGCCTTTTGGTGGGTGGAAGCGTTCGGTGGTTGGCGAGGGTGCGAAGGCAGGCGGCCCGAACTATCTGTTTGGCTTTGGCTCATTTGCGCCCGCACCCTTACCTGATGAGTTTGGCGATGCGGGGGTGTCTAAGCCACAGCTCCGGGCACTGTTGAAGACGGGCGCCTCGGTGTTGCCTCCGGATGACTTGCGTGTTTTCACTGCTGCGGTTGCCTCAGATGAGAAAGCTTGTGCTGCAGAGTTTGATGTTCTGCATGATCCGAGTGGGGTGTCGGTTGAACGGAACTTGTTGCGTTATATCCCTACGCCGGTCACTATTCGGGCAGGAGTGGATGCCACGCTCGCAGACGTATTGCGCGTGATTTCGGCGGCTTTGGCTGTGGGCGAGTTTGAGGGGGTCGGTTCAGGTTCTGGATCCGACTCTGGCGAGTTCGGCGGTTTGGCGCGCGTGCTATCTGGTGGCGGTTGGGTGCCGCAGGAGCTTGACCTTTCTGTGGCGACGCCGCTGCCTGCGACAGTTCAGGCCTTGTTGGATGAGTATGGGGTTCTAACGACGGTTGAGTCTGCCTCCGAGTTTGCTGCGCGTCTGGTCAAGGAGGGCTGCGGTTTGGATGAGCGCGTGCGAGTCATTGGGGAGGACGGTGATGCTCTGCGCCGTGCCGTCAAGGGTTCGATTGATGTGGCTGTTTGGGACGGCCCGGTTACGAATGCTGGCCGCATCGAGATCCTGCCCTTCGTCCACGAGCAGGCCGTCTCTATCACCAACCACCGCTTCGGCAACAGGACTCCGCTGACGAAGGAGGTGCTGGCGAAGTGATCCGTTGCATCCCGCGTCCTTGGCGAAATCCATATGTTTCCCTGCCTCTCCAAGGCTCTCAAAGATGCTTGAGGGCCTCGCGGCGGCTTAGTGGTGACAGGCCTGGGTGCGTCTCCACAAAATTGCGCACCCAGTTGGGGCCCGTGCGGGCGTAGTCACGCAGCGCCCAGCCAATGGCCTTGCGGATAAAGAACTCACCATCGTCCTGGTTGACTTCAATGACTTCGGTCAACAGCTCCAGGTTCGTGCGTTCCTTATGCTGAAGCTGGCAAATGATCGAGCTGCGGCGCACCCACAAGTCGGCGTCGCGAGCCCAAAGGCGCATGGCTGAAGCTTGCTCCGGGTGCTCCAACAGCACCAGGCCAACCGCATGGCTGGTCTCGTCCACCAGGTCCCACCACTGGCCACTGCGCAGCAGATGCTCATACAGGCCCAAGGACTCCACCCGGCTGGCCTGCACCGCCGAGAGCCTGGAGCGAATCACCGCCAAGGCTGCGAAGCGCTCCTCACGGTAACCAGCCTGATCCCAAAGCTCACGCAGCGTCCCCTCCCAGCTGCTGGCGTCCTGCCACAGCGCCGGGTGTGCCTTGGCGGTGGTCTGCGCGATCTTGCGAGTCTCAGGCACACCCACCCCGTACATCGGCATCTCCGACTTGAGGTACTGGCGCTGCTGCACAGCCCGCTGCGGGTCACCAGCCGCCGCGAGCGCAGCACGCAGCTCCGCGAGAAAGGCGCCGCGCTCGTCGTCGCTAACGCTGGAGGTGACTGCTGCATTCATCTCTGACATGAGCCAACGCTAGCGGTGCTGTCACAGCCAAAGGAAGCAGCCGGAGGCAGACCGCCGCCCGCGTTGGCCGCGACCCGCGTCGGCCCCCAGAATCACCCTGGTGGCTAGCCCAGCGTTCTCGATGGCACGCAGGCGGTCGCCGGCCTCAGCGCCAGGCCTGCAGGTAGCGGTCTCGGCCCGTGAGATCCTGGCCGGTCCGCGCTTCTGTGAGCCCCGCGTCCATAGCCGCCTGCCGCAGGGCTGCTCCCTGCCCGGCGTCGTGCTCCATGACCAGTACCCCGCCGGGGCGCAACAAGCTTGCTGCCCGGGTCACCACCCCCACCGGCACGCTCAGTCCATCAGCTCCCCCACCGAACAGCGCCAGCGCCGGGTCGTGCTGCTGCGTCTCCACGTCTTCCAAAGCTCCGGCGGGCACATAAGGCGGGTTACTCACGACGACGTCCGCCGTGCCATCCAACTGAGCCAACGTGCCAGGCGCGGTGGCATCAGCCTGCAGGAACTCCACGCGGCCAGGCACCAAGTGTTCGCAATTGGTTCGTGCCAGTGCGAGGGCGACGGCGTCTAGCTCTACCGCCAGCACTCGGGCACTAGGCACCTCCGTAGCCAAGGCGGCAGCAATCGCCCCAGAGCCAGTGCATAGATCGACGGCAAGCGGCACCTGCCCCACCCTGGCAGCTAGCGCGCGGCGAGCAGCGTCAATGGCCACCCCAGCCACCACCTCAGTTTCCGGGCGAACGATGAACACCCCCGGACGGGCCTCCAATTCCAGCCCCCGGAACCACATACGCCCCGTCAGATGCTGCAAAGGCTCACGAGCCGCCCGCCGCTCAACTAGGTCCAAGAAACGGCCAGCCTGCTGCTCGCTAGCCCCCTCACACCTCACCAGAGAAGTGCCAACAACCAACTCAGCCAATACGCGCGCGTCATTTCCTGGCGAGCTGACTCCCGCCTCCCCCAAGATCTGGCTGGCCTCGCGGACCAAGCGGCGGAAGGCGTAGCGGTCAAGCGGCTGGGCTCGCAGGCCGTCCCAAAGCCGCGCGAGCGCCTGTGCCAACTCCAGTTGCAGCTCTTTAGCCCAACCGCTCCTTGGCTTATCCGCCACTACTGGTCTCCGACGGCGGCCATTCGCTCCGCCTCGTCCATGGCAATGGCTGAGGCGATCACTGGGCCAAGGTCGCCGTCAAGCACAGCGTCCAAGTTGTAGGCCTTGTAGCCGGTGCGGTGGTCGGCGATCCGGTTCTCAGGGAAGTTGTAGGTGCGGATGCGCTCGGAGCGGTCCACGGTGCGTACCTGGGAGCGGCGGGCGGCGCTAGCCTCAGCCTCGGCGGCGGCGGCGCGCTCAGCCAAGAGGCGGGCGCGAAGGACCCGCAGTGCCGCCTCCTTGTTCTGCAGTTGGGATTTCTCGTTTTGCATGGACACGACGATGCCGGTGGGCAGGTGGGTGATGCGCACGGCGGAATCAGTGGTGTTTACGGACTGGCCGCCCGGACCGGAGGAGCGGAAGACGTCAATACGCAGATCATTGGGGTCGATTTCCAACTCACCGGGGTCGTCCACCTCCGGCATTACCAACACTCCGGCGGCGGAGGTGTGGATACGGCCCTGACTCTCGGTGACGGGAACCCGCTGGACGCGGTGCACGCCCCCCTCATATTTCAGATGCGCCCACACGCCGTCCTGAGGCTCGGGCGCGGTGCGGGACTTGATGGCTAGGCGCAGGTCTTTGTAACCGCCCAGGTCGGAGTCGGTGGAGTCCATGACCTCCACGGCCCAGCCCTGCCGCTCGGCGTAGCGGGTGTACATGCGGGCCAGGTCGGCGGCAAAGAGTGCGGACTCCTCACCTCCCTCGCCGGCTTTGACTTCAATGATGACGTCGCGGGCATCGTCGGGGTCACGGGGGATGAGGACCTCACGCAGGTGCTCGGCGGCGGCAGCCTCAGCAGCCTCTAGGGCGGGCAGCTCGGCAGCAAAGTCAGGGTCCTCGGCGGCGAGTTCACGGGCGTCAGCGGCGTCGGCGGCGGCTTGAGCCCAGCTGCGGTGCGCGGCTACGACGCGGCCTAGCTCGGCGTAGCGGCGTCCCAGGCGGCGCAGGGCACCAGGGTCGGAGGCGACGGCGGGGTCGGCCATCTCGCGTTCGATTTGGGCGTGCTCGGCGAGCATCGGGGTGGCGGCGGCGAAGTCCTCGCTCATGCTCGTCTCCTGTGACCGGTGGATGCTGGTTGGTGGGAACGCGACGACGCCGACGGCGGTCCGGGGACCATCCGTCGGCGTCGGGCAGGATGCTTACTTACCGCGCTTGCCGTAGCGGGCCTCAAAGCGGGCCACGCGACCACCGGTGTCAAGAATCTTCTGCTTGCCGGTGTAGAAGGGGTGGCATTCGGAGCAGACGTCCACGCGAATCTCACCGGAGGTGGCCGTGGAGTTGGTCTCGAAAGTGTTGCCGCAGGTGCACGTGACCGTGGTGGCCACGTAATCGGGGTGAATCCCCTGCTTCATGGTGTCTCCTAGCTTCAGAGGGTCCCGGGTCCCACACGGGTCCGCGCAGGTGAACCGGATACCAACAGCAGAGGATATCGGCTCCACCTTCGGCCGACAACGGCCCCGCCCGCCCCAGCAGGTGAGTTCAGGCACCCCAAAAGCCAGCATGTAACCTCGGTCACATCACGCTCTCATTGCATCACACTAGAACCCACATTGTTATGGGACACATCAAGGACTACCTCAAAATTAACTACTGACTTACCGCCTCAGAGGTCCAGAGAGGCTCGTACACTCCACCCCTCGCAACGTCGTTCCGTAACGGCAGTAGGTAGCGAGCCCTAATCCCGCTGCCACAGGGAACTGTCCTACGGCGTCGTTTTAGGGCTGTTCCTGCGCGACTTCACCTTGGGGCAGGATAAGTTCAGCGACGCATCCGCGCCCTGGACCTGGCGAGCTAAGAATCAAGTCGCCTCCGTGCGCTCTGGCAATACCGCGGGCGATGGATAGCCCGATCCCCGTGCCCGATCCCTCCTGAGCCCGGTCCGCCGGTCCGCGCCAGAACCTCTCAAAAGCCCGGGACAGTTCCTCAGAGCGCAACCCCCGGCCCGTGTCCTCAACCCTGAGCACCGCTACCCGCGCAATCCCACCGGGCTTCGAGGGCCTGGATGCCCGATTTCCCTGCTTTCCGGTTCCTGTTAGGAGCCCTGAACGCTCCTCCACACTGACGCTCACGCTCACACGCCCTCCGCGCGGAGTGGCCCGCAAGGCATTAGACATGAGGTTGGCGACCACCTGGCCCACCCGGTCGGGATCAAGCTGTACCGGAGCCGCCACGGCTGCGCCGACCTCCAACTCAATCCCCTTCTCAGTGGCCCGGGAGCGAAAAGTCTCCGCCACCGTCAGGCCCACCTCAGACAGGTCGGCCTCCTCTAAACGCAGCGTCGCTGGCGCCTCATCCGAGCGAGACAGGGCCGAGAGGTCCTCGGTCAGGCGCTGCAGGCGCATGACCTGGTAATGCACTCCCGTCAGCTCGGCGTCATCGCGCTCAAGCACCCCATCGAGCATGCCCTCAATGTCTGCGCGGACCACGGAAATCGGAGTACGCATCTCATGGGCGACGTCGCGCAGCAACTCCACCCGCGCGGCCTCAGTCCGTCCCAGGCGTTCCCCGAGCTCATTGACCGCGGCGGCCAGATCAGCCAGCTCCTTCTCCCGAGGTGGCACCAGGCGCACCGACCAGTCGCCGTCGGCCATGGCCCGGGCGGTGGCGGCACTCGACTCCACGGAGCGGGACAGGCGCACAGCCAGCCACCACCCCAGGGTCACAGCGATCCCCAGGGCCAACACCGTGCCCAACAGCAGTGAGGTCGTGACGGTATCCAACAGTTGCTGGCGCGCCGAAGCCTTCTCCCCCGGCCCACGGCGGCCCGCGCCGGTGCCGTGCCCGTGGCGTGACAGGACAGCCGGAGCGACTAGGCGCACCGCCACGAAAGTCACGCAAGTAGCCACCACAGCTACCAGGGCGTGGCTAGTAATCAGACGAGAGCGCAGGCTCCTCAGCATGGCTCCTCCAGATAGCGGTAACCGACCCCACGGCTGGTGCCAATGAGCTCTGGCGCCGCGGCGTCATCATCCAGCGCCCGACGCAACGCCCGGATGTGCACGTCCACAACTCGCTCGTCCCCAACCGGGCCCCCAGACGGCGTCGAGCAGTTGGCGGCGCATCAGGACCCGGCCCGGGTTGGCGCAGAGATAGGTCAGCAGATCAAATTCCAGCGCAGTCAGAGACACCTTCAGGCCATCACGCTGCACCTCCCGCCGGTCGGTATCGATAACGACGTGGGGGAATCGCAGCGGCGCCTGCGTGGACGCCACACCCGGCGCACAGCGACGCAGCACGGCGCGCAGCCGAGCCACCACCTCTCGGGGGCTGAAAGGTTTGGACACATGGTCGTCTGCTCCGGCGCCCAACCCGACCAACAGGTCGATCTCCTCAGCCCGAGCGGTTACGAGCAAAATCGGCAGATCGGCGCGCGTTTGGCGGGCACGACGCATCACCTCTAGGCCGTCGACATCGGGCAGGCCAATGTCCAACAAAACGGCATCAAAGGATTTGGCGTGTAGCTCAGCGAGCGCCCCAGCTCCATCAGCGGACTCGATGACTTGGAAGCCATCGCGCTCAAGATAGGCCCGCAGGACCCGACGGATGCCGGACTCATCATCGACCACCAGCACTAAGGGCACGGTTCCTTCTCCTGCCAGCCGCCCCTTACAGCCCTAGTGTGTCCGGCAGCGACCGCGCATGGTGCTGGCTTCACACAGTCTTCACGGGAGCACCGCCCGGGGCCTCATATGGCAGCGATGTACTAGTCGTGTCCCCAAAGGACACAAGGAAGACGACGAAGACGACGCGTGAGAGGAGCACATCATGACAACGACGAAGGAACACACCCTGGGAGTCTCCCGGTTGCCTCGGTGGTCTACCTGGGCAATGACGGCAGCGGTGGCCATTGCGGTGGCAGCGGTACCGCTGCTTGCGACCGTCGATGCGAAGGCGCAAGAGACCACGAGTCCTGCAGTATCGGTGCAGACCGGCAACGGAACTTGCGACGGCACCTGCAATGGCACCGGCAAAGGCTACGGCCCGGGTGATGGCACCGGAAACCGCTGTGGCCGCGGGGATGGCACCGGCAACCGGGTTTGCGACGGCACCGGCGCTGGTCGCGGTGGCCGCCACGCACGTCACGGCCACTAATCGCCAGGCCCGCAAACCTGCCGAAACCGAGCTGCACGGCCCACACCGGTAGCACCAAGTGATCGCGCCCGCTTCCGCCTGAGTTCCAGGTGGAAGCGGGCGCGATCGGTGCAGCCCAGGGACGCTCAGTCGTCAGCGTCAGCCAGGGAGGTGCCTTGCGGCGTCGTCTTGGAGATGACCATGAGGAACTCCGCGTTGGAGTTAGTTTCCTTGAGTTTGCCAAGCACCAGTTCCAGGGCCTGCTGCTGCTCCAGCCCAGTGAACAAACGGCGTAGACGCCACATGATCTTGAGCTGAGCCGGGTCAATGAGGAACTCCTCGCGGCGGGTGGAGGAGGCGGCCACATCCACAGCTGGGAAGAGTCGCTTCTCAGCGAGCTGGCGGGACAGGCGCAACTCCATATTGCCGGTGCCCTTGAACTCCTCGAAGATCACCTCGTCCATCTTGGAGCCGGTCTCCACCAGCGCCGTGGCCAAAATGGTCAAGCTCCCGCCGTTCTCAATATTGCGGGCCGCCCCAAAGAATCGCTTAGGCGGATACAGTGCGGCGGCGTCCACACCACCGGAAAGAATGCGTCCGCTGACTGGGGCGGCCAGGTTGTAGGCCCGCCCCAGGCGCGTGATGGAGTCCAGCAGCACCACCACGTCCTGTCCCAATTCCACCAGGCGCTTGGCCCGTTCAATAGCCAACTCGGCCACGGTGGTGTGATCGGAGGCAGGGCGGTCAAAGGTGGAGGCGATGACCTCCCCCTTAACCGTGCGCTGCATATCCGTGACCTCCTCGGGGCGCTCATCCACGAGCACCACCATGAGGTGCACCTCCGGGTTGTTAATGGCGATGGCGTTGGCAATCTGCTGCAGCACGATCGTCTTACCGGCCTTAGGCGGAGAGACGATCAGACCACGCTGGCCCTTACCAATGGGCGAGACCAGGTCAATGATGCGCGGGGTCAAAGCCTTAGGGGTGGTCTCCAGGCGCAACTGCTCCTGGGGGTACAGGGGCGTGAGCTTGGTGAAGTCGGGGCGCCGCTTGGAGCGCTCAGGGTCCATGCCGTTGACGGTGTCCACCGAGGCCAGCGGGTTGTACTTGACGCGCTGGAAGGGGCGGTTGCGGCGACCCTGGCGTCCGGCATTGCGCTGCGGCTGATCGGACTCCCCACCCTCACGAACCCAGCCGGTGATGGCGTCACCAGGGCGCAGACCGTAGTTCTTGATCTGCTGCTGGCTGACGTACACGTCCTTGGGGCCGGGCAGGTAGCCGGAGGTGCGCAGGTAAGCGTGGTTGGAGTCGGAAGCGTCCAAAATGCCGGCCACAGGTAGGAGAACCTCGTCCTCCCGGGGGGCACGCTGGCCACCGTCCTGATTGTTCTGGTTGCCACCATTTTGGTTGTTGTTATGGCCGTTCTGGCCGTTTTGACGGTCCTCACGGCCACGACGACGACCCCGACGGCGTCGCCCAGAGCGACCATCCTCATCCCAGTCGTCCCGCTGCTGGTTCTGGCGAGACTCACTGTGCTCGACGACGGGGGTGCCGGTGACGTCAGCGAGGTCACGCATAAGCGCAGCCTTGGCATCCTGATGGTCGACGCCGCCCTCCTCAGCCGCCTCAATCTGGGCGCGGCGGCGGGAGCGGCGCGAACCCTCCTGACGACTCCCCTGGCCGTCCTCGCCCCGCTGGCGACGCTCACCGCGCTCATTCCATTCATTCCGCTCAAGGCGCTCGGAGTGGTCAGGGCGCTCACCGCGCTGGCGGCGCTCGGCCCTGGAGGCATCCTCCTCACTGACCTCCCGCTCGGCGCGGGGCTCCGGCAATTCCAGGAGGGGGGCGGCCGTGGGGGCACCGGCAGCGGCGGTCACGCGGCGACGCCGTCCGCGCCCTGCGGTAACAGCTTCAGCGGGCGCCTCAACGGCAGGCGCGGCATTAGCCGAAGGCTCAGCGATGGGCGTGGGCTCAGTCAGGGTGGGGGCCTCAACACTCGGGGCAGTCTCAGACTTGGGGGCACCACCGTGAGCGTTCTTGATGGCGGCCACTAGGTCGCTCTTGCGCATGCGGGAGGTGCCTTTAAGGCCCATGCTGGCGGCGAGTGCTTGGAGGTCAGCCAGGCGCATGGTGGTCAGTGAGGCGGTGTTGGCAGAGGTCTCGGTCACGAGGATCCTTACAGTGTGCTTCTAGTCCGGCAGGTCCGGTTGCATAGGGAGGGACCGTCCGGAAAGCTCACGGGAAAGGTCCTGCACAGCGGGATTGTGGGGCAATGCCACCGTTCCTAGGCTGATGCTGGCGCGAGTCACTGCGGACCCGACGTCGCGGTAACTCTAGCATCTTACCGGGGCTAAACGCATCCATAGGGCGGTAAATATGCTGCAGAGCCGGCCTGCTCTGCCACCAGGATCACATCCCACCCAGCAGCAGCGCCCCCACCACCGTGCCGCAGAGCACTGCCACAGCCAGGGTCAAGGGCACAAAGCGCAGCACAAAGCCTCTCCCCCAGGCCCCGTACTGCATGGCAATCAGCTTTAGGTCCACCATGGGGCCAACCACCAGGAACACCAACTGCGCCGTCAGGGAAACCCCGTTGAAGGCGGCCGCCACAAAGGCATCCGCCTCCGAGCACAGGCTCAAGAGCACCGCGAGCGCCGCCATAACCAAAATGGCTACCGCCGGATACTGCTGCAGGACCGTGAACCAGCTGCGCGGCACCACCACCTTGATGAGAGCTGCGACCATAGCGCCAGCAGCCAAGTAGCCACTGGCGTTCATGAAGTCATGGACGGCGCTAGCCCGGAAAGCCTCGGCCCGGCTGACTCCACCGTGTTCATGCGCCTCAGCCTGCCCCGCTGGCGCCTCGTGCCCAAGGGCCAGCCACACCCAACCGACCACCATCGCAGATAATAGTGAGGCGGCCAAGCGAGCCCACACCATGGTGGGGTTTCCGGTGTAGGCGACGGCGGTGGCCACCAGCACCACGGGGTTGACGGCGGGGCTGGCCAATAGGAAGGCGTAGGCGGCTGCTGGCGGCAGTCCGCGGCGGATGAGGGACTGGGCCACGGGCACGGAGGCGCATTCACAGCCGGGCAGGAGCAGGCCGCAGGTGGCAGCCGTGGGCACAGCCAGGGCGCCATTGGCGGGGGTCAGGCGTTTTAGGAGGCTCTGGGGTACCAGGGCGGAAATTAGTGCGGAGACCAGCACGCCTAGCAGCAGGAAGGGCAGGGCTTGCAGGGTGATGGCGATGGTGATGGCAGCCCAGGACTCGACGGCGCCGTGCAGGTCTAGCAGCTGCCCGCGCCAGCGCAGTGCCCCCATGCAGAGGGTTACCAGAGCTAGGGCGGCGGATGGTAGGTACCAGCGTCCAGAGGCGGCGCGCCTGGCGGCGGCAAGCTGCTCGGCGTCAACATCTGCTTTGGGGCCGGTGGCTGGCTCAGTGGCTGGCCTAGTAGCTGTCCCGATGGCTGGCGGAGTTTTCACAGGTAGGGGCTCTCCGGCTGGGGTACGGCAGTCAAGTGGGTGACCTGCAAGATGGGCACCTCAAACTCCGGGTTGGTCTGTACGAGTCCGGTCACCTCGTACCACTGGTCGGCTTGGAGTTCCTGGGACAGTCCTATCAAGGCGGCCTGGTAGGGGATGGCGTCAGCGGCGCAGCAGTAGATTTTGAAGCGGCCTAGCCGCCAGCCGCCGTCAGGGCCCGGGCTAGCAAAGCCCAGCAGCTTTACGGTGCGGCCTGCTAGCTGGGGTTTAGACCCTAGCGAGTAGCGGTCGGAGAGTTCATCCAGGCCAAGGGAGTTGACGGTGCCGGTGGGCAGGATTGGGAAGGCGACGGTTCCATCAGGGTTGGTGCCCAGGACTTTGGCGGCGCGCACCCGTGAACTCTGCTTGGCTGCGGTGTAGGCCGCGCCTCCGCCACCGCCCGCCACCGCCGTCGAGGACATCAGTGCTGCCCCCAGGGGGCTGGGGGCGCAGACCACTGCCAGGATCACAGGCACCAGCACTAGCCAGGAGCTGGGGCGCATGGGGGCGTGGGCTTTGAGGACTGTGGGTCGGTCCAGGTCCACCAGCGTCCACATGGCTAGCACGATGAGCACTAAGGCTGTCAGCAGTATGAAAGGTTGGAAATAGGGCTGTAGGTAGAAGTTGAGCCTGCGGGTGAGCACCAGCACTAGGGCCACTAGGCCCAGGACCAGCATGATCGTGGCGGCCACCATCTGCCGGTGGGCACTGCGGCGCAGGGACGACGCCGTCGGCACGGTGGGCGAGGCGGCTTGCTGCTCGCTCATGGCGTCCTTCCGGCTGGGCTGGGCCGCTGGGCGGCATTGGCGGGCGCCCGCGAGAGCAAGTGCGGCGCCTGGCGGACAGGTTATCTCGGCACTTCGCCTTAGCACCCAGTTGCTGTGCTGTAGGAGAGCTCAAAAGCCATCCGATCGTCGGAAGCCGGGGCCGGTGGGTTTAGGTAGCCTTCTCCTTGGCTTATCGACCCTGAGGAGAATTGCCGCCATGCCCAACCAACCCTCCGGCGCCAGGCACGAGGTCGGCGTGGACGAGCTGTTCTTCTCCACTACGGATGCCAGGGGAGTTATCAAGCGCGCCAACAATGTCTTTGTGCGTCTGTCCCATTTTGAGGCCGACGAGCTCAGTCAGGCCCCTCACAATCTGATCCGCCACCCGGCGATGCCAGCCGGGGCTTTCCACGCCATGTGGGACACCCTCAAAGCGGGCCGGCCCTTCGCCGCGTATGTGCGCAATCTGGCGGGCAATGGCTCCGAGTATCGCGTCTTTGCCACCGTCACTCCCATGCGCAACGGTGACTACCTCTCCGTGCGTTCCCGGCCCATGCGCGCTGACTTGGAGGAGACCGCTTACGCCCTGTACGAGCAGGCCCTCGGTTTTGAGCAGGAGGCTGCCGCCGGTGGTGCCAATCGGCGGGAGACTGCTGCTCAGGGGGCCGGGAAGCTCGTGGAACTGTTAGCAGAGGCGGGCCTGGACTCTTACGAGGCCTTCCAGAACGTGGCTTTGCCCGCAGAAGTAGCCAGCTGGGAGGAGAGCGGACAGGGACTTGCGCAGCGGCCAGGTACCGTCGGCCCCCAGGCTCGCGCGCTTGAGGCGGTGCATGCGCTCAGCGCTGACTTAGACGCTTGGATGAGTCGCCTAGATGCGCTGGCGGACCTGGATCACGCGATTAAACGCACCTCCAAACGCCTGAATCGCGCCGTAAACAACCCCGCGATTAGCTCCGAGTCGGTGGCCAGCCTGGACCGCTCCGACGCAGGCCTGTCCACTTTGGGGCAGCTGCTTGATCTGTGGTTGCAGATGCAGGGGCTTATCACCCCGCAGGTCTCCAGTCTGCAGCAAACTTTGGCGCAGATGGAGGCGACCGTGGGGCGCACCCGCTTCCGCATCGCCCTGGCACGCCTGCACGCCTCCATGACGGCCACCTTCCTGGCGGAGTTGATCGACGGCGAAGCTAGCGGCGCGGAGGGGGCTGGCACTGCTGCCAGCGAGGACTCTGAGCTGACGCGCGGCGCGATTAATGACTTGGGTCAGGCTTTGCGCGAGGGCATGGAGGACTTCGCCGCCCAGACGCGCAGCTACCAGGAGCTGGCCGCGCAGACTGGCGACGCCGTCGCCCAGGTGCAGCGCCTGCTGGCAATCCCCCACCAAATCCTGGAGCTTTGGACCAATAGCCCCAAGTCCCAGGACCCCAATCTACCGGAAGCGGCTCAGTCGCTGACCAAGGCTGCTGCGGCCGCCGTCTCCGGCTCAGAGCAGATCCTCATGGATCTGGCTGGGCTGGTGGAGCAGTGCACTAGCGCGGCGGTGGGCGAGGATGCCGGCCAGGAAGCTGATCTGCGGGCGTTAGTTGAGCAGGTTTGCGCGGCAATTGAGGCTGCCTGAGGCCGCAGTTCAGCCGGGTCAGCGGGGCGGTTGGGCCAGCTTTCAGCTGAGGCGGGCGCCGTCTAGGTCAATGGCGGGTTGCAGCACGCTCCAGCCGTGCCGCTCCAGGGCCATTCGGGTGCCCTGTTTGAGGTGTGCGAGCACCAGCACGGTGGGGCCAGCTCCGGAGATGACTGCCGGGTAGTCCTGGCCGCGTAAGGAATCCATCACGGCCATGGAGTCGGGTAGGACGCGACGGCGGTACTCCTGGTGCAGGCGGTCCTCGGTGCCCGCCATGAGTAGGTCGGGGCGCCCTGCCAGCGCCAGCATGAGCACGGCGGCCCGGGAGGTATTGAAGAGGGCGTCGGCGCGCGGTACGGCGGAGGGCAGGACTTTGCGGGCTGCTTCCGTGGATAGGCGAGTGGTTTCCGGGGGTACCAGCAGGCTCACGGGCAGGCTCGCGTCCACGGGCATGGGGGCGGCGTGCGGGGTGCCGTCCTTGTCCGTCCAGGCTACGGTGGCGCCCCCAAAGACGGCGGGGGCTACATTGTCCGGGTGGCCTTCAAACTCGGTGGCTAGGCGGAAGATGACCTCATCGCTTAGGGCTTCAGGCTCAGAGATCAGGCCTCGGGCCAGCATTAGGCCAGCGACGGCGGCGGAGGCGGAGGAGCCCATGCCGCCGCCATGGGGGATGCGGTTAAAGCAGCTCATTTCAAAGCCTGCCTGGGGGGCGCCTACGGCGTCGAGTCCGGCACGCAGGGCCCGGACCACCAGGTTGTCGTCATTGGTGGCGACTTTGCCCTCACCCACCCCTACGACCTTGACGTGGGTGGCGCCGATCACTGGCCGCACGGTGACTTCGTCGTAGAAGCGGAAGGCCATGCCGAAGGAGTCGAAGCCCGGCCCCATATTGGCGGTGGTAGCAGGCACGCGCACCGCCGCGCGTTCTTTGCAAAGCCTGGCTGACATAGCTCAGAGCCCTTCGACGCGGCGGATAGAGACCACGGACTCCACCCGCTCCTCTTGGCTCAGGCCGGTGACGGCGGCGTCCAGGGCGGAGACGGGTGCCTCATGGGTGACGATGGTGACGATAGCGTCTTGGCTGCCCACGTAGGAGGATTGGCGCACGGAGTCGATGGAGACCTGGTTGTCCGCAAAGACCTGGGCTATGGCGGCCAGGGAGCCGGGGGTGTCCTCCAAGCGCAGTTGCACCTGGTAGCGGGTCAGCGCGGCCTCCGGGCCAAGGAGTGGCAGATCGGCGTAGGAGGACTCGCGGGGGGCCTCACCGCCGTTTACGCGGTGCGCGGCGGCGGCTACGACGTCGGAGAGCACTGCGGAGGCGGTGGGGGCTCCACCGGCGCCTTGCCCGTAGAACATGAGGCGACCAGCGGCCTCAGCCTCCACTAGAACGGCGTTGAAGGCGCCGTGTACGGAAGCGAGGGGGTGGTTTTGGGGGACGAGGGCCGGGTGGACGCGCACGGAGATGCCTTTGGCGTGTTGGTCTTCGCGGCGCTGGGCGATGGCTAGGAGCTTGATTTCGCAGCCGGAGGCGTGGGCTTCACGGATGTCGTCGGCGGTGATGTCCCGGATGCCTTCTACGGTGACGTCGTCTAGGCCGACGCGCGTGTGGAAGGCTAGGGAGGCGATGATGGCGCATTTGGCGGCGGCATCTAGGCCGTCGACGTCGGCGGTGGGGTCGGCTTCGGCGTAGCCAAGTTTCTGGGCGGTGGCCAGGGCGGCGTCGAATGACAGGCCTTTGGTGCTCATCTCGTCCAGGATGTAGTTGGTGGTGCCGTTGACGATGCCGAGCACGCTGGTGACGCGGTCTCCGGCCATGGATTCTCGCAGGGCGTAGACCACGGGGATGGCCCCGGCGACGGCGGCTTCGTAGTAGAAGTCGACGTGGGCTTGTGCGGCGGCGGCATAGAGCTCGGGGCCGTGGGCGGCGATGAGGGCCTTGTTGCCGGTGATGACGGAGGCGCCGGCGTGGAAGGCCGCGAGGATGAGGGTGCGGGCGGGTTCAATGCCGCCGATGAGCTCGATGACGATGTCGTTGCCAGTGGCGACGGCGGTGGCATCGGTGGTTAGGAGGTGGCGCGGGACGGCGGGGTCGCGGGAGGCGTCAAGGTTGCGCACGGCGATGCCGGTGATTTCCAGGTGGGCGCCGGAGCGGGCTGCGAAGTCGTCGGCTTGCTCTAGCAGGAGGCGGACCACCTGGGTGCCGACGGTGCCTGAGCCGAGGACACCGACCTTGAGGACGGGGCGCGTCGCTGGGGTGGCGGGGGCTGCGGGCGGGGCCTGCTGGGTCATGGGTCCACCTTGTTCTCGTGCTGGCGTGCGGGCTCGGGCCAGCATAGACGGGGCCACAGACGTACCGCGCGCGCGTCCCTCCACCGCGGCGGTTCCACGTGCCCCGGCGCCGCAGGCCCCGGGCGGACGACACTTGACCGCTACTGAGAACCACTACTATCTTAGGTGTGCCTATCCTGATTCACGGGTGCCTGGTGGTCATGGCGTCCACCCGACCGGCGCCCCACCTACCCGAGGTCACCATGAGCAGCGCACCCGAAGCCTCGACCACCATCCGCACCTCCGCCCGGTCCGGGCTGCGAGACTCCGTCCTGGGCACCCGCAACCTCATGACGGTAGCCGCCCTCGGCGTCGTCGGCTCCCTTCTGGTCGTGCCCCTGACCTACGTGTCCGTCCTCGTCGCCGTCAGCCCTCGCGGCATCCTCATCATGTGCGCCCTCATGGGCGCCTGGATGGTGCCCTACCTCCTTCCCGGCGTCCTGGTCAACAAGCCCGGCGCCTTCCTCGTCTCCGGACTCGTCATGGGCATCATCTCGGCCTTCCTCACCCCGCAGGGCCCCTCCGCCGTCCTGGGCAACCTCATTGGCTCGCTCTTCGTCGGCGCCCCCGTCGCCCTCTTCCTCTACCGGCGCTGGACCTGGTGGGTCTACCTGCTCTCCGGTGTCGTCTTCGGTGGTATCAACGCCTCGCTCTACTCGGCGGGCTTCGGCATCGCCCTCACCACCCAGGAGACCGTCGTCGGCGTCATCCTGGCGGTCCTGTCCTGCTGGGTCGCCGTCGGCGTGTGCCTGCTGCTGCGCCGGGCCCTGGAGCGCACGGGCCTGGCCGTCTCCCGGTGAGCACGGCTCCCTCCGTCGCCACGCTCCAGGACGCCGCCGTCCAGTACGCCCGCACCAGCACCTGGGTCCCGCAGGGTGCCACCCTCACCCTGCGCCCGGGTACGACGACGCTCCTGCTGGGCCCCTCCGGCTGCGGCAAGTCCACTCTCACCCGGCTCCTACCAGGGCTCGTGCCCCACTGCCTGCCCTCCGCCTACCGCGGCTCGGCGAGGGTCGGCGGACAGGAGGTCGCCGACGCCGAGGTCTCCCACCTGGCCAGCACCGTCGCCGTCGTCATGCAGGACCCCGACGCCCAGATCGTCACCACCAGTGTCCTCGACGAGGTCTGCTACGCCCTGGAGAACCTGTGCGTGCCGGCCGCCGACATCGAGGCGCGCGCACGTCGGGCGCTGGCCGACGTCGGCCTGTCCGGCCGGGAGGCGACGAGCCCCTGGGAGCTGTCCGGCGGGCAGCGCCAGCGCCTGGTCCTGGCCTGCGCCCTGGCGCAGGAACCGGCTCTGCTGGTCCTGGACGAGCCCACCGCCAACCTCGACCCGTCCGCCACCCGCGCCTTCTACCGGCTGCTGCCGGGGGTCCACGCCCGCGGGGCGGCCGTGCTCGTCGTCGAGCACGACCTCGACGACGTCATCGAGCACGTCAGCCACGTCATCGCCCTCGGCCCCGACGGCTCCACCCTCGCCTCCGGCCCCGTCCGCCGGGTCATGGCCCGCCACGCGCGTGCGCTCGCCCGGGCCGGGGTGCGACTGCCCTCCGCGACCGCGCTGGGGCTGCGCCTGCGCGACGCCGGCTGCACCGGGCCCGACGACGTCGACCACGACCGGCCCGAAACCGCGGAGAAGGCCCCGCTCACGCTGGCCGACGGCGCCCGCCTGCTCGCCGCAGCCCGTCTGCCCCAGGGCTCACCGCCCGTTGCCGTCACGGAGGACGACCGCGCACCGTCGGGCGCCCCGCAGGCCGGGCCGCCCGCCCCGACCGCGCCCCCGGCGCTCGAGGTGCGCGACCTCGACGTTCCCCGCGGGCGCAGGAGTCGCCGTCGCCCCGTCCTCACCGGGGTGAGCCTCACCCTCGGCCCCGGCCAGGTACTCGCCGTCACCGGGGCCAACGGCTCGGGCAAGACGACCCTTCTGCGCGCCCTCGCCGGGCTCGAGCCCTGGACCGGCGGCAGCGTCCGCGTCGCCGGCCGCGAGCGCCGTCCCGGCCGTCCCGGCCACGCGGTCACCCTCGTCGCCCAGAACCCCGAGAACCAGTTCCTCGAGCGCACCGTGGCCGACGAGCTCGCCCACGGCCTGCGACTGGCCGGTGCCGACGAGCAGGAGGTGCGTCGGTCCGTCTCGGAGCGCCTGGAGCGCTTCGGGCTGGTCGAGCAGGCGGGCTCCAGCCCCTTCCTCCTGTCCGGGGGCCAGCAGCGCCGCCTGTCGGTCGCCTCCGTCCTGGGACGCCACCGCGACCTCATCTGCCTCGACGAGCCGACCTTCGGCCAGGACCGGTCCAGCTGCGAGGCCCTCATGGCGCTGCTGCGCTCCATCGCGGACGAGGGCACCGCCGTCGTGCTCACCACCCACGACATGGAGCTCGTCGCCGGTCACGCCGACCGCGTCCTCGTCCTGGCCGACGGCGCGGTCCTCACCCAGGGCGGCCCTGCGCAGGTCCTCACCGACACGGCACTGCTGGAGCGGGCCGGGCTCACGCCCCCGCCGCTGGCGCGCATGCGTGCGCTCGCCGTCGCCACGGGCGCGCCCGTGCCCCCGTTCACCCGGTGGGAGGACCTGCCGTGACCAGGCGCTCCCCCGTCTTCGACCCGCTGTCACCCTTCACCGCCCTCCTGCCCCTCATGGTGGTCACCGCCCTCATGCCCACACCCCAGGCCCCCCTCCTCGTCCTGGCGGTGGGCACGTCCCTCCTCCTCGTCGCCGACCTGCGCCGCGGCGGCCTCGCCGCGCTGGCCGTCCTGACGGTCGCGCTCCTCATCGGATCGTCCCTGGCGCTCAGCGCTCCCGTCGAGCGGGTGGGCGCCTCCGAGACCGTCCTCGCCCTGGGCGGCCTCGAGCTGCAGCGCAACCAGGTGCTCGCCGGCGCGCGCCTGGGAGGCAAGCTCGGCTCGGTCATGTCCCTGTGCGTGCTCACGGGCCTGCTCTCGCGCCCCGAGGACCTGCTGCGCGCCCTCACCACCCATCTGCACGTGCCCTACCGCGTCGCCTACGCGGGCGTCGCCGCCATCAGCTTCCGTCAGCGCCTGGCCGCCGAGTACCGGTCGGTCAAGGAGGCGCACGCCCTGCGCGGCACCCGCGCGCCCCTGCCGGTGCTGCGCCCCCTCGTGCGGGCGTGGGCCGCCGTGCCGGCCCTGACCGCGGGGGCCGTGCGGCACGCCGAGCGGGTAGCGGCCTCCATGGACGCGCGCGGCTTCGGCGCCTACAGCACGCGCACCGAGCGCCACCGGCCGCGCTGGCGGCGGCGCGACACCGTCCTCGTCCTGGCCGGCTGGGCCCTGGCCGCCTGGCTCGCCGCCACCTTCTCCGGGGGCGGGCTCGTCCTCCACGACGTCTGACCCGCCCCTCCCCCCCCCCACCAGCCCCCACCCCCGGAGACCCTCATGCCCACCACCCCCACCGACCAGCACCTCTCCTCCCCCGTCCCGGCCCGAACCTGTCGCCCCGCGCAGCAGCGGGGCCACCGCCCCTCCCCTCACCCTGGGCCAGGTGCTGGCCCCCGTCCGCGGGGCGACTGCCCTCACCGCGCTGGCGGAGACCCTCGCCTCTGCCTTCACCCTCCTGCCGGCCGTCGGCGTCACAGCCGTCGCTGAGGCGGCCGTGGCCGGGACCCTCACCGCCCGCGCCGCCTGGACGTGGCTGGGCGCCGTCGTCCTCGGCCTCACCCTGGGGCACGCCATCGCGATGGCCGCCACCGGCTGGGCGCACGACGTCGAGAGCGCCTTCCGGACCACGCTGCGCGGCAGGATCGTCCGGCACCTGGCGCGCCTACCCCTGGGCTGGCACACGAACGAGTCCTCGGGCCGCACGAAGGTCCTCATCACCGAGGACACCACCGCCATCCACACCCTCGTCGCCCACCTCGGCACTGACCTGGGGGCCTCCGTGGGCGGGATCGTCCTGGGCCTGGCCTACCTGTTCACCCGCTCCTGGCAGCTCGCCCTCGTCCTCCTGGGCTGGCTGGTCCTGCTCCTCGTCCTCACGGCGACTGCGATGGCAGTCTCCCAGGGGACCGTCAACGAGGACTACCTCGAGGGGATGAAGAAGGTGGGGTCCTCCACGGTGGAGATGGTCGACGGGATCGCCACCGTCAAGGCCTTCGGCCTGGCGGGGACCGTCTTCCGACGCTTCGACGAGGCCCTCGACCAGTACACCGACGCCGCCTACCGGTACATGAAGGGGCCCGGTCGACCCATGGCGCTGCTGGGCTCGTTCATCTCCCCCGCCGGGATGCTCGTGCCCGTCCTTCTCGCCGGAGCCTGGATGGCCGGGCACGGGGTCCTACGGCCGGTAGAGCTGCTGCCCTTCCTCCTGGTCGGCATCGGGCTGCCCAGCGGGCTCGTCAGCCTTGTGACCCTCGTCAACCAGGTCACGCTCGGAGCCGAGGCCACCGGCAGGCTCGGCGCCCTCCTGTCAGAGCCGGTCCTGGCCGAGCCCGAGCACCCGGTGCCGGTGGGGCGCGACGAGGCCGGGGGCGTGGGCGTCGAGCTCGACCAAGTCTCCTTCCGCTACTCCTCGCGCGAGGGCGCCGAGCCGCTGCCGCTGGCGGTGGACGACGTGAGCCTGCGCCTAGAGCCAGGCATGGTCACCGCCGTCGTCGGCCCTTCCGGCTCGGGCAAGAGCACCCTTGTCAGGCTCGTCGCCCGCTTCTGGGACGTCGAGTCCGGGTCCGTGCGCGTGGGAGGCACCGACGTACGCGACGCCGCCACCACGGACCTGCTCGCCCGCCTAGGACTCGTCCTCCAGGAGGGCGGGACGCTCGCTGACACCGTGCGCGCCAACATCTTGCTGGGGCGTCCCGGCGCCACCGAGGCCGAGGTGGAGTCCGCCGCCCGCGCCGCCCGGATCCACGAGCGGGTCCTGGAGCTGCCTGACGGCTACGACACGGTCCTCGGCTCCGAGGGCGCCCACCTGTCCGGCGGGGAGCGTCAGCGTGTCGCCCTGGCCCGCCTGTTCCTTACCGGCGCCCCTGTCCTCCTGCTGGACGAGGCCACCGCCCAGGCGGACGCGCACTCCGAGCGCGAGATCCAGCAGGCGCTGGCGCAGCTCGCCGCCGGCCGCACCGTCCTGGTCATCGCGCACCGCCTGTCCACCGTCGTGGACGCCGACCAGGTCCTCGTCATGGACCACGGCCGCCTCGTCGAGCGAGGCACGCACACCGGGCTGCTCGCACAGGGCGGCCTCTACGCACAGATGTGGAGGGCACAGCAGTGATCCGTCGTCTTCAGCGCTGCCTGGGCGCGAGCAGCAACCTCGTTCCCCTCGTGGCGGCGCACGCCCTGGCCGGGGTCCTCCAGGGCGCCTCCCTGGTGCTCCTCGTGCCCTTCCTCAGGTCCTTCCTGGCCGGCGAGCCGGCCGGGCGGTGGCTGGCCGGCGTCGTCCTGTGCGCCCTGGCCGCGGTGGTCGTCGCCTGCGCCGCCGGCATCGGCACCCACGCGGTCGCCTGCTACGACGTGTGCGGCAGCCTCGTGCGCACCCTGGGCCACCGGGTCCAGCAGCTGCCCCTGGGCTGGTTCACCTCCGCGACCACCGGGCAGGTCGCCACCGCCGTCTCGCGCGACACCGCCGACCTCGCCCACATTCCCTCGGTCGCCCTGCCGCAGATCGCCTCGATGAGCGGCACGGCGGTCGTCGTCGGGCTCAGCGCCCTCGTGCTGGAGTGGCGGATGGGCCTGGCGCTGCTGCTGGCCCTGCCCGGCACCGTCCTGTGCCTGCGGTGGCTGCGGCGGGCGGTGCGAGCGGAGTTCCGCCACTCCCAGGACGCCGCTGAGGAGCTGGGTTCCCGCCTGCTGGAGTTCAGCCGCCTCCAGGCGGTCCTGCGCGCCACGGGCGCGGCCAGCGGGTCGCGCGACGGGCGGCCCACGGTCTGGGCGCCGCTGGAGGAGGCTCTGAGGGAGGACCACGCGGCTGCGCACCGCGCCCAGCACGCCAAGGGCCCGGCAGGGCAGGCCTTCCACACCTGGGTGGAGACCGGTGTCATCGCCAGCCTGGCCGTGGGCCTGTACCTCCTGCTGGGAGGATCCCTCGACCCGGTCGTCTTCGTCACCCTGGCTCTCATGGTCATCCGCTTCGCCGAGCCAGTCGGCATGCTCGCCTTCTACGTCGACCCCCTCCACCAGTCCGACGTCGCCCTGGAGCGGATCGAGTCGATCCTGGGCGCACCCGCCCTGCCGGAGCCTGTGGAGGAGAGGACGGACTCACCCCGTCCGGCTGCCGGGGGCGGGCTGGACGTGAGCCTGGATCACGTCACCTTCGGCTACGTGCCGGGCCGTGACGTCATCCACGACGTCACCCTGCGCTTCCCCGCCCGCTCGGTCACCGCCCTCGTCGGCCCCTCCGGCTCCGGCAAGTCCACGCTCACGCGGCTGGTGGCCCGCCGGCTACGTGCCGGGCCGTGACGTCATCCACGACGTCACCCTCACCTTCCCGGCCGGCTCCGTCACCGCTCTCGTGGGGCCCTCCGGCTCCGGCAAGTCCACGCTCACGCGGCTGGTGGCCCGCTTCTGGGACGTCCAGCGCGGGTCGGTGCGCGTGGGCGGCGCGGACGTGCGAGACCTTCGCACACAGGACCTCATGGCGCAGATCTCGATGGTCTTCCAGGACGTCTACCTCTTCGACACCACCATTGAGGAGAACGTACGCATCGGGCGCGCGGACGCCAGCGACGAGGAGGTGCGGGAGGCGGCCGATCGGGCGGGCCTGAGCGAGGTGGTCGAGCGCCTGCCGCACGGGTGGGCGACTCGGGTCGGAGAGGGCGGTTCCTCCCTGTCCGGGGGTGAGCGCCAGCGCGTCGCCATCGCTCGTGCCTTCCTCAAGGACGCACCCGTGCTGCTGCTCGACGAGGTCACGAGCGCACTGGACGGCGTGAGTGAGGCCGGGGTGACCCGGGCGATGGAGGAGCTGAGCGAGGGACGCACGGTGCTCGTCATCGCGCACCGGCTGTCGACGATCCGGCGCGCGGACCGGATCGTCGTGCTCGTGGACGGGGCCGTCGAGGCCATTGGCGCGCACGACGAGCTCTACAGCGCGGGCGGCACGTACCGACGTTTCTGGGAGGACCAGAGCGCTGTGGACCGCTGGAGGCTCGTGGGGGCCGGGAGCCAGGAGGACTGAGGCGGGCCTGCGGCAGGGACGGTGGAGGGCCTACTCCCCCTCGAGGGCGAGGAGGTCCTCCGCCGTCTCCGGACGCAGCACCCAGCCCTGCTCGCCGTCACGCACCCAGGCGACGCCCGGACGGGTGAACATGTTGTAGCTGCTGGCCATGGAGCGTCCGTAGGCACCCGTGGCGGGCACGGCGAGGACGTCGCCGACGGCGAGGTCGGCGGGCAGGTCGACGTCGCGCACGACGACGTCGCCGCTCTCGCAGTGCTTGCCGACGACGCGCGCGCGGGTGAGACCGGCGGCGGGGTCGGGGCGGCGGCTGGCGAGGAGCGCCGTGTAGGCGGCGCCGTACAGGGCGGGGCGGATGTTGTCGCTCATGCCGCCGTCGACGCTCACGTACAGGCGGCTGGCGCCGCCGTCGAGGTCGACGCGCTTGAGGCCGGTGACCGTGTAGAGGGTGACGGTGGAGGGGCCGGCGACGCTGCGGCCGGGCTCGACGGACACGTGCGGGACGGGGTCACCGAGCTCGGCGCACAGCTCGCGCACCGTGTCGGCGAGGGTACGGGCGACCTGGGCGGGGCTGGGGGGCACGGCGTCGGCACCGGTGTAGGCGATGGCGTAGCCGCCGCCGAGGTCGACCTCCGGGCAGGCGGTGCCGGTGGCGAGGGAGACCTCGTGGCGCAGGGTGAGCACGACGCGGGCGGCCTCACGGAAGCCGGCCAGGTCCATGATCTGGGAGCCGATGTGCGAGTGCAGGCCGTGCAGCTCGAGCTCGGGGGCGGCGGTGATCGCGTCGACGGCCTGGCGGGCGGCGCCGGTGTGGACGGACAGGCCGAACTTCTGGTCCTCGTGGGCGGTGGCGATGAACTCGTGCCCGCCGGCGTGCACGCCGGTGGTCAGGCGCACCATGACCTTGCCGGTCTCGTCGGGGGCGTAGGTGCCGGTCTCGCGCAGGCGGCGCACGGCGGCGGCGGCGAGGTCGACCTCCTCGAGGGAGTCGAGCACGACGTGGCCGACGCGGTGGGCGAGGGCGACGGCGAGCTCGGCCTCGGTCTTGCCGTTGCCGTGCAGGCCCAGTCGGGCGGCGTGCTCGGTGGCCTGCTCGCCGTCGACGTCCTGCAGGGCGGCGAGGGAGACGGCGAGCTCGACGCGGCTGGCGGTGTCGATGCCCATGCCCTCCTCCAGGGCCCAGCGGGCGACGCGCGTGGTGAGGAAGGCCTTGCCGGCGTAGAAGGCCTCGCCACCGGCCATGCCGTACTGGGGCCAGAACTCCTCGTGCATGGCGGCGGACCATGCCGCGGCGCGTGAGCGCAGGTCCGTCTCATCTAGGACGAAGACGGGCGTAGGAGCTTGCGCTAAGACCTGGGCGAGACTGCGGCCTCCCAGAGTGAGGGCGCCGTCTTCCCCCCGGCGGACGGTGGTGGGCCATAGGTCGGGGCGCTCAGAGGGCTCGGGGGCGATCAGGCTGCCCAGGGGTGCCTCTCCAGCGGGGGCGGCGGGGTTGGTCATATCTGCTCCTGTGCTTGCTGCGGGCTCACATGCGCTCGGGGGCGGAGACTCCTAGCAGCCCCAGGCCGTTGGCGAGCACCTGGCTGACGGCGTCGTTGAGCCATAGTCGGGCCACATGGCCGGAGTTCACGGCATCGTCACCACGCGGGGTGACGCGAGTGGCCGCATACCAGGTGTGGTAGGCCGCTGCGAGCTCCTCCAGGTAGCGGGCCACGCGGTGCTGCTCGCGCAGGCTGGCGGCCTGCGCGACGATCGCTGGGAAACGCGCCAGCACCCCCAGCAGCTCAGAGTCCGCCGGGTTGTCTAGGGCCGCCGGGTCGAATCCGGCCTCGCGGGAGACGCCGTGCTCTGCCGCGTTGCGCGCCACATTGCGGGTGCGGGCATGGGCGTACTGCACGTAGTAGACGGGGTTTTCGTTGCTGGCAGAGGCCAGGACATCCAGGTCAATGTCGATCATTGAGTCCATGGAGGCGCGGGCTAGCGCGTAGCGGGCAGCATCCACACCGACGGCGGAGACCAGGTCTTCCAGGGTCACGATGGTCCCGGCGCGCTTGGACATGCGCATCGGTGCTCCGTCTTTAACCAGGTTGACTAGCTGGCCGATAAGGATCTGCATATTTACTCCGGGTTCATCCCCGAAGGCTTGGCACATGGCCATCATGCGGCCGATGTAGCCGTGGTGGTCGGCACCTAGTAGGTAGATGGCGCAGTCGGCGCCGCGGGAGCGCTTGTCCAGGTAGTAGGCCACATCGGCGGCGAAGTAGGCGGCGTCGCCGTCGGATTTGATGAGTACGCGGTCCTTGTCATCCCCGAAGTTGGTGGTGCGCAGCCAGGTGGCGCCGTCCTTTTCCTCAATGACGCCGCGCGCCCGCAGCTTGCCGATGGCGTGAGTTACGGCCCCGGATTCGTGCAGGGAGTCCTCGTGGAAGAACACGTCAAAGTCGGAGTGGAAGGCGTGCAGTTCCGCTTTGATGGAGGCGAACATGAGGTCTACGCCGCGCGCCCGGAATACCTCGGTGGCCTCGTCGTCCGGGAGGGTCGCGGGGGCGGGCCGGCCGGCGGCGGTCTCCGTGTCGGTGACGGTCTGGGCGATCTCGGCGATGTAGTCGCCGCCGTAGCCGTCCTCGGGGGTCTCCTGGCCGCGGGCGGCGGCGAGCAGGGAGCGGGCGAAGCGGTCGATCTGGGTGCCGTGGTCGTTGAAGTAGTACTCGCGGGTTACTTTGGCGCCGCAGGCGGTGAGGATGCGGGCGAGGGAGTCGCCGACGGCGGCCCAGCGGGCACCACCCAGGTGCACGGGGCCGGTGGGGTTGGCGGAGACGTACTCCAGGTTGATGTGCTGCCCGGCCAGGGAGTTGTTGCGTCCGTACTCCTGCCCGGCTTGCAGGATGGCGCGGGCTAGTTCACCGGCGGAGGCGGCGTCTAGGCGGATGTTCAGGAAGCCGGGGCCGGCCACTTCAGCGGAGGCGACGCCGTCGAGCTGGGCGACGCGCTCGGCTAGCAGTTCTGCTAGGGCGCGGGGGTTGGTGCTGGCTTTCTTGGCCAGCTGCATGGCGACGTTGGTGGCCCAGTCGCCGTGCTCGCGGGAGCGGGGACGCTCGACCTTGGGCAGTGGCACCTCCTCAACCGGCAGGTTCAGGGAGCCGTCTTGGACGGCGGCGGTGAGGACGTTGCGGATCGCTTCAGCGAGCTCTTCTGGGGTCACGCTGGGAGTTTATCTGAGTGCTTTGCTTGGGTGTTGGGGTGGGGGTGTTGCGTGCGCTATGAGCGCCTGGTTTTCCACTGGCTGGGACGCTGCCGCCTGAAACTTGGCAAGGGTGGCGCTATGGGCGGGCTGCAAAGTGCGGGTGCGGCGCGGCTTGGTGCCTAACCGTGAGCTAGGCCGCTTCGGCTGGTTCACGGTGGCAGGCTGAGCGCTGGTAGAGTCCTGCCTCGGGCCCCGGTAGCTCAGTGGATAGAGCGTCTGCCTCCGGAGCAGAAGGTCGCAGGTTCGAATCCTGTCCGGGGCACCAGGTCCCAGAGCGCATCGACGCCCTGGGACTTTCTTGTGCCGTGAGTAGGCTGTCGCGGGCTCGCTCAGGCTTGCTTTAGGCGCCCCACAACCTCCAGAGCCACCGTGGGCACATCCGTGATCAACGCATCCACGTTCATGGCCGCCAAGCGCTCCATCTCCGCCGGGTCATCCACGGTCCACACATGCACCTCCAGCCCGTAGCGGTGCGCAGCAGCCACAAAACGCTCCGTCACCACCGGAATGCCCTTATGGGCGGTCGGCACCTGCACACAGTCCACCTTGGAGCGGCCCTGCACCCAACTCCAACGGGTCCGCGGCAACGGCAGCCCCGACTCAGCACGCAGCAGCAAACCTGCAACGTCACTAGTACCCACCGACGTCGTCGCCCGCGGCTCCTGACGCCGCAGCACCGCCAAGCGCCGCGCAGAGAAGGAAGCAAAACGCACCCGCTCCAGGGCATCTGCCGCCCGCGCCACCTGCAGAGCTGGCTGCACCACCTCGGGGACTTTCAGGTCCATATTCAGGTGCAGTTCCGGGAAGGCGTGCAGCACATCGTCCAGACGCACGGGCGGTCGCCCATCACCCACGTCCTGACCAGAAATCTCCTGCCAAGTCTGCTGACTGATCGGCACGGTCTGGTTGGCCACACGCTGGAAGCTCGGGTCATGCCACAGGATCACGACGCCGTCGCCGGTGACATGCAGATCCGTCTCCATCCACCGCAGCCCCAAACCAACGGTGTGCTCCACGGCTGCCCAAGTGTTCTCAGGCACCTCCCTGCCGCCACCCCGGTGGGCAACAACCTCAGGCACTCTGAACTCGCGCCCCCGTGGGCGCTCCTGCTGCAGCATCTCTGGCTCCTGGCGTCACTTACAGTCAGAAGACAACTCTACGGCGCTGTGGTCCTTAAGCCACTGCGCGGGCTCAACCGCAGAAGAGTCTTCCCAGTTGTCCGCCGTGCGCACCTCAAAGTGCAGGTGTGGTCCGGTGGACTGCCCCGTAGAGCCCACACCCGCGATCAGCTGACCCGCCTGCACCTGGTCACCCGTCTTGACGTAAATGCCGTCCTGGTACATGTGCAAGTAGCGGGTGAACCACACCTGACCGCCCAACTCATGGCGGATAGTCACCACACCCAGGCCCCCATCCATGCCAGCCATCGTCACGGTGCCAGCGGCGGCCGCATAAATCGGGGTACCAACACCAGCCGACCAGTCCTGCCCAGCGTGCAGGCGGACATAACCAAGCGTGGGGTGCAGGCGATACCCGAAGGGCGAAGACACCACGTAGCTGCCCGCAATCATCGGCATGTACAGCTCAGGGGGCTTAATGAAAGCCGCCGCCTCACCGGAAGCCCCCAGTTTGACCGCACAGCTCTGTGAGGCATTGGCGTAAGCCTGCTTAATGCGGGCCAGGGTGGCGGCGTCGGGCACATTGTTTAAAGCACCGTTAGTGCTGGTGTCAACATCCGCATCAGAGCCAACGATCGGGGCGGCCAGAGACGAACCCGTCGCCTGCTGGGAAGCTTGCAACGCCGCTGAATTAGCTGGGTGTGGGGCCGCAAAGCTAGTGAGTTGCGGCACCTTGCCGGTCAGCGGAATCACAATGGTCAGCACAGCCAGAACGGCCAACACGGAAGCTCTCCCCAGCGTGCCGATACTGGTGCGGTGAGAGCCATTAGCGGCGGTGTTGCGGCGAGCGGCCTGGTCAGCGCCACGGCGCGGACGGTAGCTGCGTGGCAGCGAGTCCTCGTCTTCGCTGGTGGCCTCCTGCATGGCACCAGAGAGGTCGATCTCCTCAGTGCTGGCCTCACTACGGGCCCAATCCGCGCCTGCCCCAGGCTTCGCAGCGGCGCGAGCGGGCGATGCCGCCACCAGATCGCGCGAGTTAATGATGGTGATGGTGGAGTCCGTGTTGCCATCCTCGGGCAGCCTGGCGGCGATCCTGGAAGCAATTTCGGGGCTGAGCGCATTGGGTTTGCGCACGGAGCGGCGTACAGCGGCCAAACGCCTCCCGGACCATTGCCGTTCAGGGGCGGGCTTAGTGGAGGGCTCGGTTTTAGCTTTCTGGGCGGCGTCAGCCGGTGCTTTTGGCTTGGCCGGAGCGGCTTTGGTTACAGGAGCAGCCTGCGCGGGCGCGGACTGCGTGGGAGCTACCGGGTCCACGGGAGCAGCCTTGGAAGCCGACCCCGCTGCCATCCCTGGGCTCGCAGGCCTCAGTTTGGCGGCTCGCCGCGTCGATGCTGGCCTCGCAGGCTTGCGGGAACCGGCTGGCGTGGTGGCGGCCTCAGGCACCACAAAGCGGCTCGGCTCGGTGACTCGCGGGGTGGTGACGGTTTCTGCATTGGCGACGGCGTCGCGCCGCGTGGCCTCCTGCTCCAACTCCTTAGCGGCTGCGGCAGCACCGGCACGCGCAATGGCGGCAGTAGAGCGGTTGGCGGTAGTGGCGTCGGCGGTTGAGTCCTCAGCGGTGGCATCCACGGTGGAGTCCCCCGGGCGTTGCTGAGCCTTGCGCTCCAAGTCAGCGCGCAAGTTACGGCGGTCCTGCCGACGCCGTGCAGCAGCCGCTAGCGCCTCGGCTTCCGCCTCCTGGCGGAGTGCAGCCTGGGCGGCGGCGCGCTCAGCTTCACGGCGCTGGCGCCGGGTCATTGGCTTGTCGGACACGCTGCGGGTTCTCCGGGTCAGGGTCACTGTAACGATGCGGCCATGGCGAGCCACTGGGGACTGAGATTAGTTAGCGCGGCTGGGACACGCCAGGACTTCGGTCACATTAACCCCACACGCACCGATCTTTCACATTCGCCACACATTTAGCTTCCAGTTAGAGCAAATCGCGACGCTGGTGCTCCTCGCGCTGCATCTCATCATGCACCTCCCCCACCAGCTCCTCAATGATGTCCTCCAGGAACACCACACCCAGCAACTGGCCGGCGTCGCCCTCTACCCACCCCAGGTGGGCGCCAGTGCGCTGCATAGCCAGGAGAGCATCCTCCACCTCGTCATCGGGGCGCACCCGCACCAACTGGCGTAACAGACCTGCGGGGACGGGCTCATTGCGCTGGGCGGCGTCGGCGTAGAGGACGTCCTTAAGGTGGAGGTAACCGATGACTTCACCGGCCTCGTCAACTGTGGGGAAACGGGAGAAACCGGTGGTGGCGACGGCGTGCTCGACGTCGGCGGGGGTAGCGGCAGCAGGGAGGGTGACCAACTCAGCCAAAGGCACCATGACACTGGCTGCGGTCGCTTCAGAGAACTCCAGCGCAGTGGACAGCAGGCCGGTCTCGTCCTCCAGCACGCCCTCAGCTGTGGAGCGTTCCACGATGGCAGCTACCTCGGCGGCGTTGAAGGCGGCGGGCAACTCCTCACGTGGCTCCAGGCCAAATCGGCGCAGGGTGCCGTTGGCCAGGCCGTTGAGTCCGGCAATGACCGGTCTGAGCAGATGCGAGAGAGCCACCAAAGGTGGGGCGAGCCAGCGCACCGCTGTCTCTGGGGAGGCAATAGAGATGTTCTTGGGCACCATCTCTCCGGCCACCACATGCATGAAAATCACTAGAACCAGCGCAAAGACCACGGCAACGCCGTGTGCGCTGGCCGCTCCCAGGCCCAGGACAGCGACGGCGGGCTGCAGCAGGTGGGCCACCGCAGGCTCAGCCACCACCCCCAGGCCGGTGGAACAGACGGTGACCCCCAGCTGGGCCGTGGCAAGCATGCTGGAAACGTGTTGGAGGGCCCACAGGGCAGTTTTGGCCCGCCGGTCGCCCGCTTCCGCAAGGGGCTCCAGCTGGGCCCGGCGGGCAGAAGTGACGGCGAACTCCGCCCCTACGAAGAAGGCGTTGCCAAGCAGCAGTACCAAAGCGGTGACCAGGGCTACGGGGGTGCTCATTGCGCGCCCTCCGCTGTATGCGCTGACTGGCCTGGCGCTCCTGCGTCGTCGGCGTCTTCTGCAATTCCCGACTCCCCCGGCTCAGGCAGGGCGCTGACGCGCAGGCTGACAACGCGCCGCCCCTCCATCGCCTCCACGCGCAGGCGCACATGGGCGACGTCGACCTGATCCCCCACCTGTGGGATGCGACCCAGCTCGTTCATCACCAAGCCAGCCAGGGTCTCGTAGGGGCCGTCGTCAGGGACGTGAAGGTGGGCGTTAGTGGCCAGCTCATCGGGGCGGGTCCAGCCGGGCAGGAGCCAATCACCGGAAGCCTCCGCATGGGCGGCGGCGCGGCGGCGGTCGTGCTCGTCGGAGACCTCGCCGACGATCTCCTCCACCGCGTCCTCCAGGGTGACCATCCCAGCGGTGCCGCCGTACTCGTCCACAACTACGGCCATCTGACTGCCGGTGCTGCGCAATTCGATCAACAAATTCGCCAGGGGCATGGTCTCGGGGACCCGCGGGGCAGGGGTCATTAGGGAGCTGGAGGCCACGGGGACCTCGGCGCGGCGCTCGTAGGGGACGGCGACGGCGCGGCGCAGGTGAACGATGCCCAGCACGTCGTCGGCGTCTTGGCCTACTACGGGGAAGCGCGAGTGGCCAGTGGTGCGGGCAGCTTCAACCACGTCAGCGGCAGTGGCGTCTTGCTCCAGGGTGTGCAGGCGGCCCCGGTCGGTCATAACGTCCACAGCGGTGAGTGCGCCCACGCCGATGGAGCGGGTGAGCAGGGCCGCGGTGGAGACGTCCAAGGTGCCTTCCTCGGCGCTGTGGCGTACCAGGGAGGCAAGCTCGGAGGCAGAGCGGGTGCCGGAGAGTTCCTCGGTGGGGGTGATGCCCAGGCGGCGCAGCACCAGATTAGCGACGCCGTTAAGAAGCCAGATGACGGGGCCGAGCAGGGTGGTGAAGCCGGTGAGGAGAGGGGCCACCAGTCCGGCAGCGCGCATGGGGTCAGCCAAGGTGGCGTTCTTGGGGATCAGTTCACCAACCACCATGGAGAAGGCATTGACCAAGACCAGCGCAATCGCGACGGCGGCGCCGGTGGCCACGGATTCGGCCAGCCAGCGGGACATGAGCTTGGTTAAGACCTTGGCCAGCGCGGACTGCATGGTGTAGCCCAGCAAGATGGTGGTCAAAGTGATGCCCACTTGGGCACCGGAAAGCAGGGTGGACAGGCGAGTTAGCGCCTGGCGGACGGCGGCGGCGCGTTTCTCCCCTTCGGCGGCGCGGGTCTCCACCGTGGCCGGGTCTAGGGCCACCAGGGAGAACTCCCCGGCCACAAAGATGGCAGTTCCAGCGGTCAGGAGGATGCCCAGGCCGATCATGAGCCAGTCGCTGAGGCTGCCCATCAGTTGTGGGCCTTTGTGCTTTGGGGCGCTTGCGCTGCCAAGGTGCTAGCGCAGGAGCGAACCGACGGCGTCGGCAAGTGACTTGGCACCAAGTGATGGTGCGGGGTCAGTTGCGTGGGCGCGGGAGGGCGGGGACTGTCTCCCTCCTGGCGGGAGGCGGCAGGTCGACGGCGGTTCCGGCGGGCATGTCGGCGCATAGTGCTCGCACGGTACCACCCGACGTCGCCCCGACGTCGCCCAGCATGCGGCAGTCGGCGCGCCCCCATTGTTGCCCAATTCGCCCATTCGTGACGTGTACGCCCACAGTGCAGGCGAACTCGTCACAAACTGGCGAACTCGTCAAAAAGCACTGAGGTGATTGTCAGGTAGCTCAGAACTGCACTCACCCTCCCCACAGCAGCAGCGCGGAAGAGTACATTTCTGCGCGCTACAGAAGCACCACTGTCCCCTGAGGCGCCCCCTGGCGCTCTTGACTCGCAAAGGCCCCTAACCTTGCCCGTCTCGCTTCTACAGAAGAACCCTGCTCTCGACCTAGCTAAATACGCCGCAGCGATCATCATCGTCAGCTTCCACGCCCTGCCACTGTTCGGCGTGGAAGCTCTGGACGTCTTCTACGGCCAGTGGTTTGCGCGCGCCTGCGTGCCTCTGTTCCTGATCTCAAGCGGCTACTTCTTTGCCCAGATGGACCAGGCGCAACGCCTGAGCTACCTGCGGCGCGTGACAGCTATCTACGCGGCCTCCACGCTCTTGTACCTGCCGATGATGCTGATCGAACTGCGGAATGCCAGTGGCGGCACCACCTGGCTGCTGCGGAACCTGATTCTGGGCTACTACCACCTGTGGTACCTCAGCGCTTTGACTGTGGGCCTGGCGGTCTGGCTCTTGTGTGCGGCCATGCCAACACTGCGCCAGCACCTGCGACGGCGCTACCCGGTTTACGCCATCCTGCTGCTGCTTAGTGGGGCACTGCTGGATGAGTACTACAAGCTGGTGGACGTGGCGGCGCTAAACCAGATCAGCCAGTTGGTTGGCTTCCTGGGCGGCTCCCGCCACGCCCTACTCTTTGGGATTCCCCTGCTGCTGGTGGGCCGCTTCATTGGGGAGCACCAGGAGGCGCTGCTGCGGTTGCCGCTAAGCACCCATCTGTTGCTAGGTGCACTGACGGCGGTCTTGGGCCTGGCAGAGTGCACGTTCCTGTACTGGGCGCTCGGGGCGGGGATCACAAATGACGTGACGCTGCTGAACTACGCACCGGCAGTCTTCGTGTTCATTGCAAGCTTTTATCTGCGCGCCGGAAAGGTTGAGCGCTTTTCGCGGAGGCTGCGCAAGAACGCTGACCTGATCTACATCATCCACCCCTGGGTGATCTTCTTGACCATCAGGCTGCTGGGGCTCCACGGCCTACCTCTAGGGGCGACGGCGATCGTATGCAGCGCTGCAGGCTCGGCGGTCAGCATCGCCTTGCTGAGCCGGCTACGGTCCCTGAGATCGCACCGCAGTGAGTTCTCGCCTTTATCGCCTACACCCACACCAGATCTGAGTCTTTAGTCCCGGATTTGGACACATAGCGGGCATTTCTTCCGTAAGATGACGCAGGACACAACTCGGGCACGGCGCCCGAGCCGGTTCGGGACTCTCTAGGAGAAAAACCGTGACGAGCCAGAGCAACTCCGCTGCGGACTTCGGAGCCAACGAGTGGATGGTTGAAGAGATGCGGGAGGCCTGGCGCTTAGACCCAAGCTCGGTGTCCACCGCCTGGCGTGAGTTCTTTGAACACGACGCCAGCGCGCACTCCGCCGCCTCCCCTGCCAGCACCGGCACTTCTGGCGCCTCCACCACAGGCCCCGTAAGCGCCACCGCCCCAGCTCCCAGCCCGGCAGAGCAAGCCGACCTCCCTGCCACGCCCGTGCCTGCCGCCCCGGAGCCCGAGGTCCACCCCGCCGTCGCGGTGCAAGACGTGACCCGCTCCGACCTGCCCCCGGCTCCGCCGTCAAACGTCACCCCACCCACCTCTCCATACGCCCAGCGCCGTGCCTCGCGCACCGCCCGTACCCAGGACACGGCCACAGATCTGGACACGCGCCTCAAAGGCGCCGCCGCCCGCACGGCCAAGAACATGGAGGACTCCCTGTCCATCCCCACAGCCACCTCCGCGCGCGCCATACCCGCCAAGGTCCTGATTGAAAACCGCGCCATCATCAACTCTCACCTGGCCCACACTCGCGGCGGCAAGGTCTCCTTCACCCACCTGATCGGCTGGGCGCTGGTGGAGGCCCTCACGGAGAAACCAGATATGAACTTCTCCTACACGCTGGACGCGCAAGGCAAACCGGCTCTACACCAGCCCGCCCATGTGGCCTTCGGCCTGGCCGTAGACGTACCCTCCGGCAAAGGCGAGCGTCGGCTCATGGTGCCCTCCATCAAAGGCGCCGACCTGCTGGACCTGGCCGGTTTTATAGCCGCCTACGAGGACGTGGTGGCCCGCTCCCGCACCGGGGCCCTGACCGTGGACGACTTCAAGGGCACCACCGTGACCCTCACCAACCCCGGCATGATCGGCACCCTGCATTCTGTGCCCCGCCTAATGCCGGGCCAAGGTTTGATCGTCGGCGTCGGCTCCATGGCTTACCCGGCCGCTTTCGCCGGTGCTAGTGAGGAGACCTTGGCCCGCTCTGGCGTCGGCAAAACCATCACTCTTACCTCCACCTACGATCACCGCGTCATACAAGGTGCCGCCTCCGGTGAGCTACTGCGCCTGATCGAGCGCAAACTCATGGGCTTGGACGGCTTCTGGGAGCGGTCCTTCGAGTCCCTGCGCATCCCCTTGGAGCCCATCCGCTGGGCCCAGGACACCACTTACGACGCCGAATTGGAAACCGGCAAACCCGCCCGCGTAGCCGAACTCATTCATGCCTTCCGCCAGCGCGGACACCTCGCCGCGGACACCGACCCCCTGACCTACCGCCTGCGCCGTCACCCCGACCTGGACCTGAGCAACTACGGTCTGAGCCTGTGGGACCTGGATCGGAAGTTCCCTACCGGCGGCATCGGCGGCACCGTGCGCGCTACCCTGCGCCAGATCCTGGACCGACTGCGCGACTCCTACTGCCGCACCGTCGGCATCGAGTACATGCATATCCAGGACCCGGCTCAGCGCCGCTGGTGGCAGGAGCGTCTGGAGTGCGAGTGGAGCCCGATTTCTTCCGCCAAACGCCGCCGCATCCTCACCAAACTGGAGCAGGCTGAGGCCTTTGAGACCTTCCTGCAAACCAAATACGTGGGCCAGAAACGCTTCAGTCTGGAGGGCGGTGAGTCCCTTATCGTCCTGTTAGACCGGCTACTCGACGCCGCCGCCCATGACGGCCTGGACGAGGTGGTCATTGGCATGGCTCACCGTGGACGCCTAAACGTGCTCACCAATATTGCCGGAAAGTCCTACGGGCAGGTCTTTGACGAGTTCGACGGCAACGCCATCACTGCTGGACAAGGCACCGGTGACGTCAAATACCACCTGGGTACTGAGGGCGTGTTCACCGGCACCGACGGCGTCAGCACCCGCGTCTCCCTGGCTGCTAACCCCTCCCATCTGGAGACGGTTGACGGCGTCGTGGAAGGCATTGTGCGCGCCAAGCAGGACCGCATTGGCCTGGGCGAGAAGGGCTACACCGTCATGCCCGTGCTCGTGCACGGAGATGCCGCCTTCGCGGGACAGGGCGTGGTCTACGAGACCCTCAATATGAGTCAGTTGCCCGCCTACCGCACCGGCGGCACCGTGCACGTCGTCGTCAACAACCAAATCGGTTTCACCACCGGCGCCGCCTCCGCCCGCTCCACTACCTACGCCACCGACCTAGCCAAGGGCCTGCAGGTGCCGATTTTCCACGTCAACGCTGACGACCCGGACACGGTGGCCCGCGTAGCTGAGCGCGCCTACGAGTACCGGGCAGCCTTCCACAAAGACGTCATCATTGACCTGATCTGCTACCGGCGCCGCGGCCACAACGAGGGCGATGACCCCTCAATGACCCAGCCCGTCATGTACCGGCTCATCGACTCCCTGCCCTCCACCCGCGAGGTCTACACCAAAGCCCTGGTTGGGCGCGGCGAAATCACGGAGGCAGACGCCAAGGAGATTGAGCGTTCCTTCCATGACGAGTTGGAACGGATCCTGGTGGACACCCGCGCCTCTCACGCCAATGAGTCCGCCCCCGCCCCCTCCCAGGTCATCGACGCCACCGACCCGACCCAGGTGGGCAAGCAGCTAACCACCCTGGACCTGCCTACCTCGCAGCTAGCCGGTGAGGGCATGATGCTCGGCTGGACCAGCGCCGTGAGCCGCAGCGTGGTGGAACGCATCGGGGACTCCCAGACCGCCTATCCGGAGGGCTTCACTATCCACCCCAAGTTGGCCGCCATGCTGGCCAAGCGGCAGGAAGCCACCCGCGCCGGTGGCATCGACTGGGGCTTGGGCGAATTGATTGCCTTTGGGTCCCTGCTAATGGAGGGCGTGCCCGTGCGCGTCGCGGGTGAGGATGCGCGCCGAGCTACTTTCGCGCAGCGGCACGCCGTCCTGCATGACCACGACACCGGCGCCGAGTGGACGCCGTTGGCATTCCTCACCCGCGACCAGGCGGCCTTTGAGATTTACGACTCGCTGCTCAGTGAGTACGCGGCCCTGGCATTTGAGTACGGCTATTCGGTGGAGCGGCCCGAGGCACTGACCTGCTGGGAAGCGCAGTTCGGCGACTTTGCTAACGGTGCGCAGTCGGTGATCGACGAGTACATCACGAGTGCCGGGCAGAAGTGGGGGCAACGTTCGGGCCTGGTCATGCTGCTGCCGCATGGGCAGGAGGGGCAGGGGCCGGACCACTCCTCAGCCCGTATTGAGCGCTACCTGCAGATGTGCGCGCAAAACAATATGCGCGTGGCTATGCCCTCCACGCCTGCCAACCACTTCCACCTGCTGCGCCAGCAGGCTTACTCTCGCCCGCGCCGCCCGCTGATCGTCTTTACTCCCAAACAGCTGCTGCGGTTGAAGGCGGCCTCCAGTCCGGTGGAGGACTTTACTTCCGGCACTTTCAAGCCGGTGCTGGGTGAAGCAGAGGCGCAGTTGGCTACCGGGCGCGGGGTGACGCGCGTGCTGCTGTGCTCAGGCCGCGTGTACTACGCACTAGCCGCCGAGCGGGAGAAACTAGGCGATCGCTCCACGGCAATTATCCGCCTGGAGCAGCTTTACCCGCTGGATGAGGAGGCTCTGGCGGCAGCCCTGGCTCCCTATGGCGAGGCTGAGCTGGTTTGGGTGCAGGATGAGGCCGCCAACCAAGGCATTTGGCCTTGGCTGGCATTGCATATGCCTGAGTCGCTCACCGGCAGGCGCCGTCTGCGGCTGGTCTCCCCGCCGGAGGCCGCCTCCCCCGCTCTGGGCACCGCCGGGGCCTACAAGCGGCAGCAGGCTGAGCTCATGGCGGCGGCCTTTGCGCGGGGCTGAGGTTTCCTGCCGTGGCGACGCCGTCGGTCCGTGAAGCTGGAGTTTTACGGAGCGGCGGTGGCTGCGGCTGCTTTGGGTCACCACATGGGTCACTGCGGTTGATAATGAGCCCATGCGGCCACTGAACCTGATCTTCGTCGGCGATGAGCTGACCTCTGCTTACGGAGATGCTCGTGCCTTGGGCTGGGTGGGACGGGTCATGGCCCACACCCGCCTGGACCCGGTATACCCGCCGATCATGTGGGCTAACCTCCCAGCTTTCGGGGAGACGACGGCGCAGCTGGCCGAGCGTTGGGCCTCCGAGGTGGGGCGCCGCCTGATCGCAGGCGTGGATAACCGTCTGGTGGTGGGGATCGGGGCAGCCGACCTGGAGGCCGGGACCTCCACCTCCCGCTCTCGCCTGAACCTGGCCAATGTGCTCGATGGAGCACGCACCGAACGCCTGGACTGTTTTGTGGTGGGCCCGCCGCCACTGCCCCGCTACGACCAAGCTGCGGTGGAGCGCCTATCTGAGGCGATGGCGGAGGTGTGCTCACGCCGAGCGGTGCCCTATGTGGACACTTTCCATCCGCTGTTGGGCCACGAGCAGTGGAACGCGGATCTGGCGGCCACCGGTGGAACGCGCCCCGGTCAGGCAGGTTATGGCCTACTGACGTGGTTGGTGCTGCACCGGGGCTGGTATGAGTGGTTGGGCATCCCGCAGCAGACCTGAGCCGGGAGCTCTTGCGGCACTGGGACTCGGTGCCTTCTGCTGCCAGGTGGGTGCAGCGCGATTTAGACGCTACCGGGCTGGGCAGAGGTCCCTGCAATCGGCGCGTTTTACTCGCCTGGCTCTAATTGTTCTAGCAGTGGCAACAGCGCCTGGCTCTCCTCAACCACCGACCGCAACTCCAGTCGGCAACCGTCGTCGTGCCAGTTGCGCAAGACGGCGACAATGGTCCACACCAGCGCGGAGGCCATAACCCGAGCCTGGGGGAAGTCCCAAGGGCTCGCCTCGGCCACCACCTGCGCGATCTCGTCAACCTGCCGGTTGACGCTCAGTGCCACTGCTCCCTCAATTGAGGGGACCGCGAAGCACAGGCGGATACGCGCCTTCGTCAAAGCGGCATCCCTGACAAAGTGTTCTTCGGAGATATCATGCATCGTCCGTTCAACGCTCTGCGCGAGGCCGAGTCCCTGAGACAAGTAGTGACGCAGGGACTCAAGCAGACGGTCGTCGTATTCGTCCCGCAGGACCAGCCCCTCCTTAGTCTTGAAGTAGCGGTAGATCGTGGAAGGCGATACCTCCGCCGCCTCCGCCACTTGCTCCACACTGACGACGTCGAAGCCCTGCTCCTGGAACAGCTCCATGGCGATGGTCTGCACCTTGTGCATAGTGGCGGCCTTTTTGCGCTCTCGCAGCCCGGGCTTGGGGACACTCAACTTAGCGGCGGCCGGACTGGCGGCAGACGAGTGCGAGACGGTACTGGCAGCGAGTGGCTTAGGGGCGGCGGCCTTGGTGCGTGCAGGCACTACTTGCTCCTGCTTTGGATGGGATTTCAACTCTTGACTGCACCACAATATCAAGTACTGTCACTCTCATGAGCAAGTCACTGTCAGATTGTGTGGTTGAGGCGCGCGGGCTCCAAAAGCACTTCGGCAAGGTCCATGCACTCAACGGACTGGACCTCACCGTCACCCAGGGGCAGGTCCACGGCTTCTTAGGCCCCAACGGTTCTGGCAAGTCCACCACCATCCGCGCCTTGCTCGGCCAGATTCGTCTGGACAGCGGCTTTATCAAAGTCTTTGGCCAGGACGCCTGGACCGACGCCGTCTCCATCCACAGACGCTTGGCTTACGTGCCCGGGGACACAATGCTGTGGCCAGGCCTGACCGGCGGGCAATGCATCGACCTGCTCGGCGGCTTCCACGGCAGCCTGAACCAGCGCCGCCGCGACCAGCTAGTGGAGCGCTTTGAACTGGACCCCAGCCGCCGCTTCCGCACCTACTCCAAAGGCAACCGGCAAAAGGTGGCGCTGGTGGCAGCCCTAGCTTGCGACGTCGAGTTGATGGTGCTCGATGAGCCCACCTCTGGCCTGGACCCGCTCATGGAGTCGGTGTTCCAGAAGGTGGTGGCCGAATTGGCGGAAGCAGGCACCTCGGTGCTGCTGTCCAGCCATATCCTGGCCGAAGTGGAGGCCTTGTGTGACGCAGTCACCGTGGTGCGAGAGGGGCAGCTCGCCCTCTCCGGCACCTTAGAAGAGCTGCGTTCCTCCGCCACCACCGCCGTCGACGTCGTCACCCCCGAAGCGGTTACAGCCCTAGCTGCTATGGCAGGAGTCAGCCGCCTTGAACTGCGTGAGGACCCACGCGGCATCCGCACCACTTTGCTCGTCACCTCCACCGCCCTGCCCACGGTGCTCAAGGCGGTCAGCGCAGCACAGCCCCTGGAGGTGGCAGTGCACCCACCGAGCCTGGAGCAGCTCTTCTTAGAACGGTATTCGCAGGACGGAGGCGAGGTCTGATGCATGCCCAGCAGCTGACCGGCACTTGGCGCATGGTGGGGCTGGAGTTGCGCACCGCCTGGCGCTCGCTGGCTCTGGTGGTGGCGGTTTATGTGGGCCTGGTTTTGGCGGTGGTCATCAGTGTTTCCGCCCTGTATCCCACCCTGGAGGAGCGGATTCAGTACTCCTTGACGGCGGGCACTATGACGGTGTCTGTCGCCTTCAACGGGCGCGGCTATGGCCTGACCAACCTGGGCGGAATCACCGGCGTGGAGGTGGGCTTCACCGGCCAAGTGCTCTTCCCAATACTGGCGGTGCTGGTGGCGGTGAGGCTAACTCGCCGAGAAGAGGAGGCGGGGCGCATTGAGCTGCTGACTGCTTCCCGGGTGGGGCGGCTCTCGCCCTTGGCGGCGGCAACGATCCTGATCGCAGCTGCCAGCCTGGTCACCGGCGTCGGGATGCTGGCGGGGATGGTGGCGGCAGACCTCCCTGTGGAGGGATCTGCCTGGTACTCCGCTGGGATGGCAGCTTGTTTGTTGTGCTTCGGCGCAGTTGGACTGCTGCTGGCGGAACTGTGCCAGCAGACCCGCACCGCCCAGCAGTTAGGGATCGCTGTGGTCACAGCGGCCTTCCTGGTGCGCTTCATGGTGGACGCGATGCAGTGGGAGCTGACTTGGTTGAGCCCGCTGGGTTGGTTGCCGGAGGTGCGCGCTTTTGCCGGGCCTCGGGCGTGGCCGCTGTGGGCCTTCGGTGGTGCCAGTGTGCTGCTGCTGGGGTTAAGTGCCTTAGCAGCGATGCACCGCGACGCCGGAGCCGGATTGATCGCCCCGCGCCCCGGCCCCGCACACGGCTCCGTCCGAGCAGCCCGGTCCTGGCGAATGGCCCTGCGGTTGGAGCGAACCGGGACCATTACCTGGCTCGTGCTGCTGTGCATCTGGGTGAGCTTCGTGGGGCTTTTCAGCAAAGAGATGACCAAGGTCGTGGACGCGAACCCAAGCATGCTGGAAGCCCTAGGCGTGACGCGGGGCAGCGACCTGCTGGTTTTGATGGCTGCAGTAGTAATGGTGGCCGGAGCCGGGGCAGTCGCCGTGCAGGGCGCCACTCATCTGGGTACGGAAGAGTCCAGTGGAAGACTGGGACTACTGGTGTCCACGCGCTGCTCTCGGGAGCGGTTCTGGCTGGGCTGGTGGGTGAGCACCCTAGGTTCCGCAGTGGTGGTGTTGGAGCTTTCGGCCTTGGTGCTGGGTCTTTCCACCTGGGCGGTCACAGGCGAACTGGAGACCCTGTGGGTCGCCCTCCGGGTAGGCCGGGACTATCTGCTGCCGACCTTGGTGATTGCGGGGGTTGCGGCCCTCCTGGCCTCACTGGGGCCCAGGTGGCCCGGCGCAGCATGGCTGCTGGTGGCATGGACAGCGGTGGTGGGGTTCCTAGCCGAGGTCCTGCGGTTACCCGAATGGGCCCGGGACCTATCCCCCGCATATATGGTGGGTGTGCTACCGGTGGACCATCCGCATGGGACTGTCCTGGTGGGGCAAGCAGTGGCCGCGGTGCTGTTGCTGACTGCCTCTTGGTGGCTGTTCCGCCGCCGGGAGCTCTGCGCTGGCTGAGCAATTCGCGAGGCGGGTCATATTTGAGGCAGGTCGTGTTCGGTGCCGCCCTGATCGCTTCGCCTGAGCGCCCGCTCTAAGCCCCGTCTAACAGGCCCTTGCAGTCGACGACGGCCGGTCACCGCGATGGTGACCGGCCGTCATGAGGCTTTGGGACTCCGCTGCTAGGCGGGCGCCCCGGCTCAGGCGTTGGGGCGCTTGCCGTGGTTGGCGCCGCCCTTCGCACGGGCCCGACGCTTGCGACCGCGCTTGCTCATCTTGATCTCCTCGTGTGTGGACTGGCCCCACGAGGGGGCACGGAACGCCGTCGATTCTCGCATACGCCCACAGCCAGGAGCTAACTCGCGTCCGTCACAGGCCGGTGAGTACCGCCACAAGGCTGCCTCTAGGGCCCGCCTCCACCGAGAAGGGCTCAGCGGCGTTCCAGGTGGGTGGTGCGGAGGGTGGTTGAAGTGACTGTGGCAGCACCGTCTTCAATCACCACGGTGCGCGTGACCGTGGTGTGGGTGACCCGCATCGCCGACAACCGCGATAACACGCGCGCCCGCAGCTCCATGGGGGCCTCCTCTACGCAGCTGGAGCGCAGGATGGCGCGCAGGTGACGCTCGGCGTCGGCTAGGCGGGAGCAGTGGTCACAGTGGGCGACATGCGCAGCCAGGCGGGCGGTGGTGTCACAGTCGCATTCGTCGTCCAGGAAAAGGTCCAGCATGGCGCGGGCCTCCGCACAGGAGGCCTCATCTGGGCACGGAGCACCACCCATCAGCGCTTCCCTCCTTCCGTCTTGTAACCCAGCTCGCGGGCGTGTTCGGCCAAGAGTTTGCGCAGTTGTGCCCGCCCCCGGTGTAGGCGAGACATAACGGTGCCAATCGGTGTGTCCATAATCTCGGCGATCTCCTTGTAGGAGAAACCCTCCACATCCGCCAGGTACACGGCTAGGCGCCGGTCTTCGCTAAGCGCCGCAAAGGCCGCCTTGATCTCTTCATTGGGGAGTTCGTCCAGGGCCAGGTTTTCCGCACTAGGCAGGCCGGTGGAGTCATGGGAGGCGGCCCGGTGCAGCTGCCAGTCCTCGACGGCGTCGGCATCCGACTGCTGCGGCTCGCGCTGTTTCTTGCGGTAGGAATTGATGAAGGTGTTGGTCAGGATGCGGTACAGCCAGGCCTTGAGATTCGTGCCCGGGCGGTACTGGTGGAAGGCGGAGAAGGCGCGCACGTAGACGTCCTGGATGAGGTCCTCGGCGTCGGCGCGGTTGCGGGTCATGCGCAAGGCGGCGCCGTATAGCTGGTCCAGGTAGGGCAGGGCCTCGGCCTCAAAGCGGGCAGCCCGTTGCTCTTCAGTCTCCTCGGAGGGGGCACGCTCCAGGTCGGTGCCGTACTCGCTGGAGTCTGTGGCGTCGGTGAACTCAGCCTCATCGTCTAGCTGCGCACTGAGGTCCAGGGCAGGGCTGTGCGTGAGAGTGTCCGTGAGGTCGACGGCGGTCTGGGCGTCGTCCTCCGCCAGCACACTGGTGGGGCCGGGGTGTTTGGTATCCGTCATCACCCCTGAGCCTAGCGCCGGGCGCCGGTGCGCGGGACCACTGGGGTGCAGGGCGTGGCGGGTCCGGGGGCGATTACGCAGGAGGGCGGTGGTCACGCCCCTTTAACGGCAGGCGCCGGTGGGGTATTCCCTGAGGATCAGCTGCTGGGCACTGTGGGTGACTTCAGTGGACCCGCGCCGGTATGGCCCCGGGGGCATCCAGATCAATCAATTAGGCCGAGCCACTCTGGCATTTCACCCTGGCAGTGATCGGTCGAATAGGTGACCATGGGGGCATGGACCTGCTGCGCCTTGTTGCCCGCCCCCTGCTCGCCGCCCCATTCATCCTTGATGGGATCGACGCCGTAACGCGTCCTGGACCTCATGTGGAAAAGTTCCAGGTGGTGGCTAATGGCCTGGAGAAGCTGGGGTTGCCGCCGGTTATGAACTCTGACGCCAAACTAATGACCCGAGTTAGCGGTGCCGCTAGCGTCCTGGCGGGCCTGGGCCTGGCGACCGGCATGGCTCCACGCAGCAGCGCGACTGTTCTGGCAGCACTGAATGTGCCCCTGACCCTGGTCAACAACCCGGCCTGGTTGCGTTCAAGCACCAAGACGCGTTCGCAGCAGCTCTCGGGGCTGGCACGCGGCGCTGCAGTTGGGGCAGGACTGGTGATGGCAGCGCTAGACCGCGGCGGAAAGCCCTCCCTGTCTTGGTGGTTGGCTAACCAGCGAGAGCACAAGGCCGAGCTAGCTGCGGTGCGTGAGGCCACTGCAGCCGCAGTCGAACAGGCGGTGGCCTCGCGGTACGTTGAGGTTTGAGCCTGCCTTTCAGACTCTTACCTAAGACTGCCAAGGTATGCGACCAAGGTCACGCTATGGTGGGTTCATCCACGCCACCCGGAACACCGGGGCCCACCACACGAGGAGCCGAGCATGGCAGAACGCAGTGACGTCATCTACACCTGGACCGATGAGGCGCCCATGCTGGCGACCCACTCCTTCCTCCCCATCGTCCAGTCCTTCACCAGCGCCGCAGGCGTGGACGTCACCACCGCTGATATCTCCCTGACTGCCCGCATCCTGGCCGCTTTCAACCTGGGTCCTGACGAGCTCAGCCTTCTAGGTGCGCTGACCAAGGAGCCGGACGCCACCATTATCAAGCTCCCCAATATCTCCGCCTCCCTGCCCCAGCTCAAAGCCGCAATCGCTGAACTCCAAGCCGCCGGCTATGACCTGCCGCCCTACCCTGACTCCCCCAGCACTGCCGAGGAACGCACTGCCCGAGCCCGCTACGACGCCGTTAAGGGCAGCGCGGTGAACCCTGTGCTGCGGGAAGGCAACTCCGACCGGCGAGCCCCGGCCGCCGTCAAGGCCTATGCCCGCTCTCACCCGCACTCCATGGGTGAGTGGAGCCCCACCTCCAAGACGCGCGTAGCCACCATGACCGCCGGGGATTTCCGCCACAACGAGCGCTCTGTGGTCGTCCCAGCCGCCGGCACCCTGCAGATTCGCCTGCGTCCGGCTGACGGCGGCGACGTCGTCGTACTGCGCCAGGAATTGGCGGTTACTGCCGGCGAAGTGGTGGATGCGACCTTTATGAGCGCCGCCGCCCTGGACACCTTCCTGGCGGAGCAGGTCGCTGCGGCCAAGGCGGAAGACGTGCTGCTATCCGTGCATCTAAAGGCCACCATGATGAAGGTCTCCGACCCGCTCATCTTTGGGCACGCGGTGCGCGCCGCCCTGCCAGGCACTTTCGAGCGCTACGGCCAGGTGCTCGCAGAGGCGGGCTTGCGTGCAGAGGACGGTTTGGCGGTGATCCTGGCAGGCCTGGACCAGTTGCCGCAGGGCGCTGAGGTCCGTGCCGCCATTGCGGCAGACCTGGCCGCTGGCCCGCGTATCTCCATGGTGGATTCGGATCGCGGCATCACCAATCTGCATGTGCCCAGCGACGTCATCATTGATGCTTCTATGCCCGCCATGATTCGTGGCGGCGGCAAGCTCTGGGACGCGCAGGGCGCTAAGGCAGACACTTTGGCGGTCATCCCGGACTCCTCCTATGCCGGCGTGTATGAAGCCGTGATTGAGGATTGCAAGATGCATGGCGCCCTGGATCCACGCACCATGGGCACAGTGCCTAATGTGGGCCTGATGGCGCGCAAGGCGGAGGAATACGGCAGTCATGACAAGACCTTCCTGATCCCGGTCGCGGGCACCGTGGAGGTGGTGGTTCTCGACGGCGCCGGTGCCGCTGCGCAAACCGTGCTGCTAAGCCACGAGGTAGCCGCCGGAGACATTTGGCGTGCCTGCCAGACGCAGGACGAGCCCATCCGCGACTGGGTGCATCTGGCTGTCACCCGCGCCCGAGCCACGGGTGCTCCGGCGGTGTTCTGGCTGGATCCGCAGCGTGGACACGACGTCGTCATCGCCAGCCTGGTGGAGAAGTACCTGGCGGAGGAAGACACGGCGGGCCTGGATATTCACCTCTTAGACCCGGTTGCGGCCACGCGCCTGTCCCTGGAGCGGGCGCGCCGCGGCGAGGACACGATCTCTGTGACCGGCAATGTGCTGCGTGACTACAACACAGATCTGTTCCCGATCCTGGAGGTGGGCACCAGCGCCAAGATGCTTTCCGTGGTACCGCTGATGAACGGTGGCGGCCTGTATGAGACTGGTGCGGGTGGATCGGCGCCCAAGCATGTGCGTCAGCTGCTGGAGGAGAACTACCTGCGCTGGGACTCTTTGGGTGAGTTCCTAGCCTTGGCGGAAGCCCTGCGGCATGCGGCTGAGGTGCATAACAAGCCGGCGGCAGCGGTGCTGGCGGATGCGCTGGACGCGGCGACGACGCAACTGCTGGAGGAGGACCGTTCCCCGGCGCGGCGCCTGGGTTCAGTAGATAACCGGGGCTCACATGCCTGGCTGGCCCTGTACTGGGCGCAGGCTTTGGCTGGGCAGGTGGTTGACGGCGCCTTGGCGGAGCGTTTCAAGCCGGTGGCGCTGGCACTGGAAGCTGCAAATGAGCAGATTCAGGCTGAGTTGGTGGAAGCCCAGGGCCAGGCGGTGGAGATCGGCGGGTACTACCGGCCAGACTTTGCACTCACCGCGCAGGTGATGCGTCCAAGTGCCACCTTGAATCAGATCATCGACACGATCTGAGGCACTTGGAGGCAGGGCTGTTTTAGACCCATTGTTGCGGGTCTCGAATACATCCTCACCCTCCGGCTGGATGCTGCGACTAGTTGCCGCGCTATGCGCACAAAAGCCAAGGGGCTATGTAATCGCTCTGGCACCATTCGCACCGCAATGCGCCAGTGAGCACAGGTGTCCTGAGATTCATCTATCCGTGCGCAGGCACAACCGCTCTCACCTGAGACAATGCGCAGGTGACTGACGCGACCATCCTCACCGCCTGGGCTGCCCCGGCCGCTTCTGGGCCGCTGGATGCCGTTGTCACTCTGCCCGGCTCCAAGTCGCTGACCGCCCGGGCCCTAGTGCTTGCTGCCTTGGCGGACGCCCCGTCCACACTGCTGGGCGCCCTGCGCTCACGGGACACTGACCTGATGCTGGATGCCCTGCATGTGCTCGGCGTCGGCTCTGAGGTCTTGGATGATTCCGGCAGCAAACTGCGGATCTTCCCCGCTACCGAGCCGCTACCGGTCACCGCCCAGGGTGGGGAGCCGCCTCAGGTTGACTGTGGCTTAGCGGGCACCGTTATGCGCTTCGTGCCCCCTCTGGCTGCTTTAGCCCAGCGCCCCGTGGTGTTCGACGGCGACGAAGCCGCTCGCCTACGCCCCCTGGGCCCAGTCCTGGATGCCTTGGCGGCCCTAGGGGCCGCCGTCAGTGAATTGGGTGCGCCCGGTCACCTGCCGGTGCGCGTAGGCCCGGGCAGCGGTGCGCTCCTGCGTCCAGCCGACCCCGCCAACCCCACCGCCCCGCATCGGGTCAGCATCGATGCTTCCCAGTCCTCCCAATTTCTTTCTGCCCTCCTGCTCGTTGGGGCCTTGCTGCCTGGTGGTCTAGAGATCACCTCCACCGGGCCCGTCCCTTCCCTCCCCCATATACATATGACGGTGGAGAGCCTGCGTGAACGCGGGATCGTCGTCGATGAACCGGACCCACAGGCCCCTGAGGCTGCCCGCAGCTGGCGGGTTCACCCGGGGCGCCCCCACGGCGGCGAAGTCCTAATCGAACCAGACCTGTCCAATGCCGGGCCTTTCTTGGCCGCAGCCCTCATCTGCGGCGGCAGCGTGACCGTGCCACATTGGCCTGCACACACCACGCAAGCCGGGGCTGCCTGGCGTAAACTCCTGCCTCAGCTCGGCGGCACCGTCACCACCACCGCCCAGCCTGACGGCACCCTGCGATTCACCGCCCACGGCACGGGCCAGCTCACCGGAATCGACGCGGACCTCTCCGCCGTCGGCGAGCTGGCTCCCACAGTCGCCGCTCTATGCGTTCTAGCCGCTGCGCAGGGACATGCCTCCCGCCTGACTGGCATTGCCCATCTGCGTGGCCACGAGACCAACCGCCTGGCCGCCTTAGTGGCTGAGATCAACCGCTTGGGCGCCAGTGCGCGGGAAACCACCGACGGTCTAGATATCGAGGCGCTGCCTGCTGGGGCGCAGCTACACCCGACTCGCCTGCACACCTACGCCGACCACCGCCTGGCCACCTTCGCGGCGCTCATCGCCCTGGCCGTCCCCGGCACCACTTTGGACGACGTCGCCTGTACCTCCAAGACTCTCCCAGACTTCCCCACGATGTGGTCGGCAATGCTCGCCACCGGCGCTAGCACCCCCACAACAGCCAAGCCCACCACCGAGGACTGCTGCTGATGGGCCGCCGCGACACTGGCACCGACGATCCGCGCGTGCGCGTTCGCCCCGGGCGTGGCTCGCGCCCGCGCACCAAACAGCGCCCCAGTCACCAGGATGCGGTAACCGGCATGGTTACGCGCATCGATCGGGGCCACTACCGCATCCGCCTAGACGATCCCCAGCTCACCGCTAACGGCAGCGGGGACATAACCGCTATGAAAGCCCGTGAGCTGGGGCGAGGCAAGGTAGTGGTTGGGGACCGGGTAGGCGTCGTCGGCGATACCAGTGGCCGCAAGGACACCCTGGCGCGCCTGGTCCGCGTGCAAGAGCGCACCACCCTGCTGCGCCGCAGCGCCGAAGACGGCGACGCCGCTGGCACTGAGCGGCCGGTTGTTGCCAATGCTGAGCTGCTGGTAATCGTCACGGCCGTGGCGGACCCCGAGCCGCGCCCCCGCATGATCGACCGCTACTTGGTGGCCGCTTATGACGCAGGCATGGAGCCCCTGCTGGTCCTTAGCAAATCGGATTTGGCGGATGCCACCCCCTTGCTGGCGCTATATGAACCCCTGGGGGTGCGCTCCGTACCCACCCGCCTAGATGAGACGAGCCAGGCCCAATCCACCCGCGCTGGCGGAGGCGGCGTGGAGGCAGTGCGGGCGCTACTTGCCGGGCATACCTCCGTATTCGTGGGGCACTCTGGAGTCGGCAAGTCCACACTTATCAACGCGCTGGTGCCGGGCGCAGAGCGCGTCACCGGGCACGTAAATGAGGTCACTGGCCGGGGTCGCCACACCTCCACCAACCTACAGGCCCTAGAACTGCCCGGCGGCGGCTGGGTGATCGACACCCCCGGTGTGCGTTCCTTCGGCGTCTCGCATGTCTCCAGCACGGATGTGCTGCGCGGTTTCCCAGATCTAGCGGAGGTAGCTGAGGACTGCCCCCGCGGCTGTACGCACGAGACCGGGGTGCTCGACTGTGCTCTAGACGCATGGGCGGCCAGTGGTGCCGACGCCGACGGCGGTTCCAGCGCCAGCAAACCGGTAAACCGCCCTGCCAGCCCGCTGGCCCCGCGCCGGGCCCGCCTCGATTCTTTCCGCCGCCTGCTGGCACCATCCCTGGAGGCTGAAGACCCGGTGCCCAGCTCACACCGCCACCTAGGCACCTGAGCCCTCCGGCTCGGAGAGCGAGATCAACGCGCTTGACGTATGGTCTGCCCGTGACTGAGACGATCCGACTGGCTCGCTCTGCGGACCGGCTTCCCCTGACTGCCCTGCTGACAGAAGTTTTCAGCACAGACCCGCTTATGGAAGCCATCACCGCCCCGGCCCCGGACCCGCTGGCGGCCCTGCAGCACCTGCTCGACTTCGAGCTAACCGGCCACTACCTCTGCCCCAAGGCCCCCACCACCACGGACCTCGTCATTGACCACACGGGCCGGATCCTGGCTGCTGCCCTGTGGGATAACCCCATCCACGCTGGCGCTAAACCCACGGGTCCATTGGGAATCGGCGGCGAGCCGGGCAGCGTGCCAGAAGGCATTGACCACTCCATCATGGGCCCAGCCTGGGACCTGTGCCTGTTGGACGGACGGCTTTGTGAGACGGTCCGCCCACTCGCCCCGCACTGGCACCTGCAGATGCTCGCGGTCACCCCCGGCTTACAGGGCTTGGGTCTAGGTTCTCGACTCCTCAGGCACGGCCTAACTCGCGCAGCTGCAGACGCTTTGCCCGTGCACTTGGAGTCCACCACCCCCAGTTCCAAGCGCCTCTACGAGCGCCACGGCTTTCAGGAGGTGGCAGAGCTGGGACCGTGTGACCCCCTGCCGCGCTACTGGGCTTTAATCCGGCCTGCCAACGCTAAAGACCAGGCCTAGGGCCCGTTATGCAGCAGTCCAGCGTGCCCCCAGTGGCTACCCGTATCGAGTGGCGTCCCTGGCTAGCGATTGCCTTATTGAGCACGGGACTTGCCGTCGTCTCCTTGCTGAGTGATCTTCAGAGCGAGGCGTTGCTTTCCCGCAGCGTCCCTGACCAGCTTGCGGTAGCCCGCTGGGTGCTTTCCCAACTGCTCAACTCCGGAGTCTTGTGGGCGGGGGCCCAGTTGTTAGCAGGGGCCGTTATGGCTCGGCCCCTGCGTGGCGCTCTGGCAGCAGTACTAACTGGGGAGGCTTCCCTGGTGCTGCACTATGCCTTGGGGCGGCTGCTTGGGACTATGCCGGTGGGGGTATGGGAGGAGAACGCACACTGGTTTGTGATTGCTGTGATAGCAGGGGTTCCGCTGGGTGCCATGGGGGCTTTGTGGCGACGCCAGGGCCTGAGCGGACTAGTGGCGCGGCTGCTGGTGCCGGTTGGAGCGATCGTGGAGCCCTTTTTGCGGCACTGGCTGAGCAGCCGGCCAGAGGTAGTGGACCACAGCACTCCGAGCCTAGTTGCCGAACGTATCTCAGGCTGGACCCTGCTGGTGCTGGGCGCGATCGGAATTATTGTGGCGGTCGCCAGCTGGCGTCGGCGGGCCCGGAAGCAGCTTCCCTCTAATGCTTGACGCCGTCTCTCCCCGCTTGTCAAGCAGGCTGGTGGCGGCAGCTGCTTATAGGTACCCCCGGGCCAGCGCTTGCGCTGCCTAACCTGCAACAATTGCTGCGTATTAATTAGTACTCCGGGTTTGTCGTTACGATCAGCCCATGACAGCCGTAGCAAGCCTCCTACAGCCCCTAGCGGTTAACCAACTGGTTGACCGCTACGAGCGCACCGTACGCGACCTGCGCCTGTCCCTCACGGATCGCTGTAATCTGCGCTGCACCTACTGTATGCCCGCACAAGGTCTGGAGTGGTTGCCCGCAGCAGACCTGCTGACCACCGCTGAGACCGCAAGGCTGGCTCGGATCGCCGTGGAACGCCTGGGAGTGGAGCGCATCCGCCTCACCGGCGGGGAACCTCTGCTGCGTCGAGACCTGGAGGAGATCGTACAGGCGCTTTCCAAGCTGCGAACCCGCGCAGGCGTGAAACCGGACCTGGCCTTGACTACCAACGGTCTCGGCCTGGAACGGCGGGCTGCTGCGCTGCGAGCGGCGGGCCTGGACCGAGTGAATATCTCCATCGACTCGCTGGATGACGTGGAATACGCAAGCATCACGCGGCGCGACCGACTCGACGCCGTGCTGCGTGGCGTACGTGGCGCCCAAGAGGCTGGGCTCACACCGGTGAAGGTCAACGCCGTCGCCATGCCAGGGTCCCTCTCACGGCGAGCACCGCGTCTGCTGGCTGAATGCCTGCGGCATGGTTGGCAGCTGCGCTTCATCGAACATATGCCGTTGGGCCCACGCGGCTCGTGGCGTCCGGAGGAGGTCACTACTGCTGCCGAGGTGCTGGGAGTGCTGCGCAAATCTGGTTTCCAACTCCATGATGCGGGGCGCCCCGAGCGCCGTCCAGCTTCCCTGTGGAAGGTTGCGGCTGGAGTCGACGCCGAGGGCCTGCCTTACCCGGCTGGGACGGTGGGGGTGATTGCTTCTGTAAGCGATCCCTTCTGCTCAGACTGCGACCGCACGCGCTTAACGGCGGACGGGCGGGTCATGACCTGCTTGTTCTCCCCCACGGAAACAGACCTGCGCGGGCCGATGCGCGCGGGCGCCAGTGACGAAGAATTGATCGCACTCTGGGCGCAGGCCACCTGGGCTAAGCCCCTGGCCCACGGCACGAATGCGCCAGACCAGGAGCCTGTCGGTTTTGCGCAGCCAGGCCGGCTCATGTCCGCCATCGGCGGCTGAATAGTCCACCGCCTGCGTTCCCCAGCCCCCACGGGCATCCCAGAGCAGTCCTATCGACTTGCGCTAGAGTCCCGCAGGTCCCTAACCCAGGAGCTACTTTATGACCCCTAAGTCCCCAAACACTGAGTCCGCCCTTACCGAAGGTGCCCAGAGCCCAGCAGGTGGCGCACGAATTGTTGTGACTCTGCGCTACTTTGCAGCCGCCGCTGAAGCTGCCGGGCGCCCGGAGGAACTCGTGGAACTGCCAGCAGGTAGCACGCTGGCGGGGCTGCGCGCAGAGCTGGCCGGTCGGGGCACCCAGATGGCCAAGGTGGTGGGACTGTCCACTTTCCTGCTCAACGCCGTCGCCACGCCAGCAGATGCACTCGCGCCTTTATCTGATGGCGACCGCGTGGATCTGTTGCCGCCCTTTGCTGGCGGCTGAGCCAGCCCCTCCTCTCAGCCTGGTGTTAGGAGGGCTTAGCCCATATTGCTCCACTCGCTGGAACCGTCGGCGAATAGTTGCTGCTTCCACACCGGCAAGCGCAACTTGATCTCGTCCACCAGGTCAGAGGCCGCCCCAAAACCCTGTCCCCGATGCTCAGCAGCCACAGCGACCACAAGCGCCGTATCCCCCACTCGGAGGTCACCCACGCGGTGCACCGCGCCAACCGCCCGCACGCCTGGCCGCGCCGCCACCTCAGCTGCGATCTGGCCGATAATCTCCCCTGCGCTGGGGTGGCAGGAATAGCTGATGCCCTGCACGCCCCGCCCGCCGTCGTGGTTACGCACCACGCCCTCAAAGGTGACGACGGCGCCCGCGGCCTCGTCGCCCACCTGCCGGGACAGGGCCACTAGATCCAACACTGTCTCAGTCACGGTCGCACAGACCACCCGGCCCGGCACTGGACGGTCGGCAGCCTTAGGGCACTCAGGCTCGGGCGCACTGTGGGGGTGTGGGGTGGGCTCAGTCATTGCACTCTCCTAGGCGGGTTAGCTATTCCGGCCGCGAAGTTACCAGCCCCACCATGACACCAGGCATGATGGGGCTTACCCCACTTACCTCGCCGCCTCGCCGCCCAGCTTTGGAAGGATGACCGTGCTTGCATTGACCCCGCTGGAGGACTACCTGCGCCAGGTGCTCACCGCTCTCGCTCCCCTGCCACCCCGCCGGGTCCCGTTGTCACAAGCGCATGGTCTGGTCCTAGCTGAGCCAGTTACCGCTGAGTTACCGGTGCCGCCGTGGACCAATTCCGCCATGGATGGCTACGCCGTGCGGGCTGCCACAGTCCAGCCCACCAGCCCCGGTGCCGCCGTCGTCCTGCCGGTCTCCGGGGATATCCCGGCCGGCAGCGCCCCGACTGCGCTGCCTGAAGGCACCGCGATGCGCATCATGACCGGGGCCATGCTGCCGCCTGGGGCCGACGCCGTCGTGCGCGTGGAGGATACGGATCAGCAGCCCGGCAACCATCCCCTGCCCACCCAGGTGGAACTGCGGGCGCCGGTAAGCCCTGGCCAAAACGTGCGCATGGCTGGGGAGGATGTCTCCCCCGCAGACCCCGTGTTGCCCGCAGGCACAATCCTGTCAGCCACTGCCCTGTCCGCTTTAGCTTCGGTGGGGCGCGGGGAGGTCCTGGCTTACCCGCAGCCGCGCGTGGCGGTGGTTTCTACTGGCGCTGAGCTCACAGAGCCAGGCCAGCCCCTGAGTCCTGGCGCCATCCCTGACTCCAACTCACTGCTGCTCACCGGTCTGGCCCGAGAGGCCGGAGCCACAGTCACCGCCACTGTTCGCAGCGGTGACACCACCCAGGAGGTCGCGGCCTGTCTGCTGGAGGCGGCGGAGTCTGCGGATCTGCTCATAAGCTCTGGAGGGGTGTCTGCCGGGGCTTTTGACCCACTAACCATGCTGGCCGCAGTTCCCGAGCACCGCGAGCGCATCACCCTGAGCTTTATCAAGGTAGCGATGCAGCCAGGAAAACCCCAGGGCTGGGGGGTGGTGCGTGCCAGTGATGGCCGGGCCGTTCCGCTCCTTATGCTGCCGGGCAATCCGGTGAGCGTTTTAGTTTCCTTCCGCACCATCGTGGTGCCGGTGTTGGCACGCCTGACTGGGCTGGATCTTGACGGCGACGCCGCCGTGCCGAGTCTATTGCCGCGGCAGGCGCGGGCTGCAGTTGCCTGGAAAACTGCAGGTGCGCGCCGCCAGCATATTCCCGTGCGCATGGTTCCGGCCCCGGCGGGGGCTACAAGCGCTGCTGGCCTGTGGGTCTGTCCCACGCACCGCCTGGGTTCTGGCTCGCATCTGGTGGCTTCTTTGCCTGCGGCCCAGGCCTTGGCGGTGGTGGAGGCGGGTACGGCTACCGTAGAAGTGGGTGATGTGGTGTCTTTATTGCCACTGTCGGCCCCGTCGGCGCCTGGCCAGGCAGGCTGAGACCCCGCCTTCCTAACTAATTGCAGATCCGCGATGAGCCCCAGCAGGAGCAGTGATGACCGACCCTAACCAGATCCGCTTAACCCATTTGGACGCAGCTGGTGCTGCCTACATGGTGGATGTAACTGCCAAGACTCCCACTGTCCGCTCAGCCAGTGCTCGGGCCTTGGTGACCTGCTCCCCGCAGGTGGTGGCGGCGCTGCGGGACGGCACTGTGCCCAAAGGGGATGTGTTGGCGGTGGCCCGGGTGGCGGGGATCGCCGCTTCTAAGAAGGTGCCTGAATTGCTGCCTTTGGCGCATGTGATCGGAGTGCACGGCTGCAGCGTGGACCTGGCCATCACCGATGCGGGGGTGCGCATTGAGACCACCGTGCGCACTGCTGACCGCACTGGGGTGGAGATGGAGGCGCTGACGGCGGCAACTGTGGCTGCGTTGGCGGTGGTGGACATGGTCAAAGGAGTGGACCGTTCGGCGGCGATCCGTGAGGTGGTGGTGACCCGCAAGAGTGGGGGCCGTTCAGGGGATTGGGTGCGCCCCGTTGACTGACGGCTTAGCAGTTGACGTGGTGGTGCTGGGTGGGGGAACTGGCCGGCGCCTGGGTGGGGTGTCTAAGCCAGAGGTGGTGGCGCGAGGTGCCCGCCTGCTTGACCATTTGCTGATGGGCCTGGAGAGCCTGAAAACCCCGGGGTGGCTAGGCACTAACTTCCTGCTTGGGCGCATCTGTGTAGTGGCCCCGAAGTCAGTAGCCCTGCCTGACGGCGTGCTGCGTGCCTTGGAGGAGCCGCCGCTGGGCGGCCCGGTGGCCGGCCTTGCCGCCGGGTTACAGGCCCTGGGGAAGCAAGTGGGTGGTGCGGCGCCTTGGACGGCTCTGCTCACCTGTGACGCTCCCGGAGCCTGGCGACTCTTGCCTGGGCTGCTGCCAAGGCTGGCAGACTCGGTTGGCTCTGGTAGGCAGGCTGGGGACGGCGTCTGCCCGCTTGTTGCTGACCGCCCGCAATATCTCTTGGGCATCTACCGCACGGCGTCGCTGCAAGACACTGTGGCCCCAGGTGGGGTGCCGCTGCGGGATGTGCCAGTCAAAAGCACTTTTGCCAGCCTGCGGGTACATGAGATTGATCTTGATGAGGCGTCAGCTGCTGCGGCCGTGGACTTGGATACCTGGGCGGAGATCCACCAATGGGATCGCCACCCCTAGGCCACAGCGCCTTGAGCTCTCTCGGCCAGGCCTTGGCGCTACCGCTGCGGCGCCGGCAGCAGCTACGGCCTCCCCTTACCTCAGTGGTCGCCGCCAGCTAACTGTTCCAGAATATGCGCCACCAGCGGCCCCACGACTGCCACGGTGTCTTTAACGCCGCCACATGAGCCGGGGGCGTTGACTACCAGGGTGCCGTCAGCCTCCCGGTTAGTGACGCCCACCAGCCCTCTTGAGAGTGCGGCCCGAGGTGTTTGATTAAGGCCATAGGCGCGGATCTGTGCCTCAATACCTTCCAGACGCAGAGCCAGCAGCGGTGCCGTGCCTTCCGGGGTGAGGTCGCGGGGAGTGATACCCGTGCCGCCGGTGGTTAGCACCACGCGGGCGCCGTCGTCTACCGCAGCTTGGATGGCCTGGCGCACAGATTCAACGCCGTCAGGAACCACCGCCACCTGCGCGACGTTGATGCCGTGCACGCGCAGCAACTCAGCGGCCAGCGGGCCGGAGGCGTCCTCGCGGGCACCAGCAGCACAGCGGTCAGAAACGGTGATGACGGCGCCCCGAATCGGGGTGGGCAGCGGGTGTTGGTGATTCTCAGCTTCGTCAAAGTGGGTGGCAGACACGCTGGGACTTTACCGCCTTCCTGTTGCCAGCAGGCCCGGCCTTCTGGCCCGTCCATAGCATTTCTGGTAGAGCTGGGCATGGAAATGGCTCATGCCCGAGCTCAATCGCCCTGCAGCCGGGGCGGAAACTCGCAGAGCAGCCTTGTAGTCACGCTCGTTAGAAGGGAGCCCTCAATGGATGTCACCCGCCGCACCACCATTTCTGCCCTGTCGCTGTTTGCAGCCAGTGCGCTAGGTGCCTGCGGTGGCTCCTCTGGAGGTGCTTCTAACAGTGCGTCTGGGGCCAGCAGCAGCCCAGCTTCAGCAGGCAGTTCCTCCGGCTCTGCTACCGCGGGCACAGCCACCGCAGCACTGTCCGGCAAGGTAACGGTTTTCGCGGCCGCCTCCCTGCAAAAGGCTTTCGAACAGCTGGCCACCGACTTCAAGCAGGCTCACCCAGGGGTGGAGTACAGCTTCGACTTCCAGGGCTCCCAAGACCTGGTGACTGCCCTAGCCGAGGGTGCTGCCGCAGATATTTTGGCCACCGCCAACAACAAAACCATGCAGGACGCCACCGGCAAAGGTCTGGTCGCTAAGAGTCAAGAGTTCGCCACCAATGTCCTGACCCTAATTGTCCCCAAGGGCAACCCAGCGCACGTCACGGGCATCAACGATGGCTCCCTGGACCAGGCCAAGCTGGTGGTTTGTGCCCCGCAGGTGCCTTGTGGGGCCGCTACCCAGAAGCTCACTGCGGAGCTGGGCATAAGTTTAAACCCGGTCTCTGAAGAGCAAAAGGTCACTGATGTGCGCGGCAAAGTGGAGTCCGGTGAAGCCGACGCCGGCCTGGTGTACACCACAGATGCCAAATCCTCCGGAGAAAAAGTGGAGGCGGTTGCCCTGCCTGCCAACCAGGTCAAGAACCATTACCCGGTGGCAGTCACCAAGACAGCCACCAACCCGCAGGCCGCCCAGGCCTTCGTGGACCACCTGCTCTCCCCTGCCGGGCAGAAGGTATTGCAAGAGCAGTACGGCTTTGGTGCCCCTGAGGCCAAGTGAGCCACCAGTCTTCCCGGGCCCGGCGCTCACCTTTGCCTGTGGTGGTGAGCGCTTTGGCCCTGCTGGGGGCCTGCGCCCTGGTATTGCCGCTGGTGGGCTTGGGCACGCGCGTGCCCTGGGGGCGCTTGCCGGAGCTGCTCACCTCTGAGCACGCCCGGGTGGCTTTGAGCTTATCTCTGCGCACCAGCCTGCTGTCCACCGCCATCTGCGTGCTGTTGGGGATGCCCTTGGCGCTGTTGCTGGCTCGGCAATGGCCGGGGGTGCGGGTGGCGCGAGTGTTGGCGGTGCTGCCCATGACCATGCCGCCGGTGGTGGCAGGCATCGCCCTGCTGTCCACCCTGGGGCGGCGGGGCCTGCTGGGGGGCGTTCTGGAGGCCGCTGGCTTGCAGGTCTCATTCACGACGGCGGCCGTGGTGCTGGCGCAGGTCTTTGTGTCTATGCCCTTCCTGGTGGTCACTTTGGAGGCGGCGCTGCGCAGCCGGGATACGCAGGCGGAGCAGACTGCCCGAGTACTGGGGGCGGGCCCCTGGATGGTGCTTAGACGTGTGACTTTGCCGCTGGTGGCTCCGGCCCTGGGGCGCGGGGTGGCGCTGGCGCTGGGCCGCAGTCTGGGTGAGTTTGGGGCGACGATTGCCTTCGCTGGTTCCAAAGAGGGCGTCACCCGCACGATGCCGCTGGCGATCTACTTGGAGCGGGAAAACGACTCTGGTACTTCCTTAGCCTTGGCAGTGGTGCTGATCGCACTGTCTTTCTTGGTGGTTGGCGCCACCAGCGTCAACTGGGGCGAGCTGCGCCAGCATTTGGCTGGTGGCATCCGGCATGACAAGGGTGTAGTGGCCGAGCTTGCTGAAGTACCGCTTGCAGCCACCGCATTGCCTAAGCGGATCGGCAGTGCGGAGCCAACAGCGTCACCCATTGGGGTGGCGGGCAGCCAGCCTCGCGGCCAGGAGCTGCAGCTGAGCTGTGCTTTGCAAGAGCGCGACGTGGATGTGGAACTGCAGCTGCCTGCGGGGCATGTGCTGGCGCTGGTTGGCCCCAACGGCTCAGGCAAGTCCACTGTCTGCCAGGTGGCGGCTGGGCTGCTGGACGCCGCGGGCGGGCAGCTCAGTTTGGGCGGTCGTCTGCTGGACGGACCGGGGGTTTTTGTGCCGGCTGGGAAGCGTGGTGTGGCGCTGCTGCGCCAAGATCCGGGGGTATTCACGCATATGAGCGTGCTGGAGAATGTGGCTTTTGGGCCGCGTTGCCAGGGGTTCAGCCGTTCCCAGGCCCGCGAGCGCGCTCAGACCGAGCTAATGGCGGTTGGTGCCAGTCACCTGGCGGGACGCCGTGGTGGGGAGTTATCTGGCGGTCAGGCAGCGCGGGTGGCTCTGGCTCGTGCTCTAGCCACTTCCCCACGCCTGCTGGTGCTTGACGAGCCCATGGCCGCGCTAGACGTGGGGGCGCGAACGCAGTTGCGCAGCCTGTTGGCTCGTCGCGTGGCCCAGGCAGGGCTGACCGTGCTGCTGGTGACGCATGACGTGGTGGATGTGGCGGCCCTGGCGGATACGGTGATGGTCCTGGATGCGGGGCGGGTGGTGGAGTCCGGACCTGCTGCCCAGGTCTTGACAGCCCCCTCCAGCCATTTCAGCGCCAGTCTGACTGGCCTGTCGGTGCTTCCTGGCGTGGTGGAGGGGGATGCCACTGCGCCACGTCTGCGCCTGGAGACGGGGATGCTGTTGGCCTCCCGCCCGGGGCAGGCGGATTTGCCGGAGCCGGGCCCGGGTGCGGCATTGGTGCCGCCTGACGCCGTCGCCTTGTATCCGGACGGCGCCAGCGCCGGCAGCCCTCGCAACTGTCTGCCGGGGACCGTGTCTGCTTTGGAGCGCACAGGTGGGCTGGTGACAGTGTCTGTGGCCCTGGCTGGCACCGCGCTTCCTGGGCCTATGCTGCGGGCGGCGGTTACGGCTGGGGCGGTGGCTGAGCTGGGGCTCGTGCCCGGCAGCGAGGTGGTCTGTGTGGTTAAGGCGGTGCAGGTGCGTTTGGTGGGGCGGCGTCCCGGCACCCGCGGGGAGAATACCGGGGTGGGGCAGCCTCAGGAGCAGGAGATATGAGCATGACAGAGCCGACGGCGTCGGTGGTGGCTGACTCGCGGCTGCGGCCTCTGAGCGAGGCCGAACAGCGCCGCTACGCCCGCAACCTGCTGGTCCACCAGGTGGGGGTGCTCGGGCAGCAGCGGATTCGAGCTGCGCGGGTGCTGGTGGTAGGTCTGGGAGGTCTGGGCTCGCCTGCGGCTCTGTACCTGGCAGCGGCTGGGGTGGGCACTTTGGGCCTAGTGGACCCGGACCGGGTGGAGGTCTCCAACCTGCAGCGGCAGGTCCTCCATACGACCACTGAGATCGGCAGCCCCAAAACCGGCTCCGCCCGGGCATCCCTGGCAGCCCTCAACCCTGATATCGAACTGGTGGTTTTCCCGGAACGGCTTACTAGTGCCAATGTCGCAGACCTGCTGCCGGGTTGGGATGTAGTGGTAGATGGTACGGACAGCCTCCCTACCCGTTACTTGTTGGGGGAGGCTACTGCCCAGCTCGGGATTCCGCTGGTCCACGGGGCAGTGCTGGGCACGCATGGGCAGGTGGGGGTCTTTGACGCCCGGCAGGGCCCCTGTTTCCACTGCCTGCACCCGGTGGCGCCGGAACCGGAGATGGTTCCCTCTGCAGCGCAAGCGGGAGTGTTGGGGGCTTTGGCTGGGACGGTCGGCTCCCTGCAGGCTATGGAGGTTCTGAAGCTAGTGGTGGGTGGGGCTAGTCCCCTCATTGGCCGGATGCTGGTGTTGGATCTGTGGGGCGCGCGGGTAAATGAGCTGGCAGTGGCCAAAAGCCCCGCCTGCCCGGTATGCGGTGCCGGCGGTGTCCTGAACGAATCGGGCCTTCGCGCCAGGGAATCCGCGTCTTACCATGGTTGAAGATACGTAATCTTTAGGCTCTCCAGCCTGAGAGCGCCCTACCCTGCAAAGGAGCCGCTCGTGGTAGACAACGGCGTTGAAGCCCAGTCCCCGGAAGACGCTGGGCTGACTGAGGCGGAGCAGTTGGCTGCGCGCAAGAACCGGGCCCTAGCTCAGGCGCTGCGCCGGGCTCGCGCGGAGCTGGAGGCCGCTCACCGGGAGATCACTCGGCTCACCTCCCCGGCGCTAAGTCACGCCACGCTTATTGAGGTGGTGGACCCTTTGGAGCGTCTCCTGGACGTCGCCCAGGGAGGTCGGAGATTGCGGGTGCGGGCCTGCGAGCACTTGCCTTTGGGGGGCCTGGTGGCTGGCACTCCCCTGCTGCTTAACGCAGACCTGCATGCGGTGGAGCTGGGCAGCCTGGCGGATACTGGCGAGTTGGTGTCCTTAGAGCAACGCCTAGACGCGCATCACGTGCTGGTAGCTGTTCGCAGTGAGGACTCCCGGGTACTGCGCCTAGCCCCCGCGCTGGTGGAAACCCGCCTGCGCCCTGGCGACAGTCTCCTAGCAGATGTGCGCGAAGGGACGGTTATCTCAGTGGTGCCCCGCCAGGAGGTTGAGGATCTGCTCTTAGAGGCCGCCCCGGACACGCCTTGGGAGGCTATCGGTGGCTTAGACGCCACCTTGGAGAAGATCCGCGACGCCGTCGAGCTGCCCATGACACATCCCGAACTTTTTGCTGAGCATCATCTGCGTCCACCGCGCGGTCTGCTCCTGTATGGTCCGCCCGGCGTCGGCAAAACCCTGGTCGCCCGGGCTGTGGCCACCTCCCTGACCCAAGCCACTGGCCGGCGCACCCACTTCCTGAGCATTAAAGGCCCCCAGCTGCTGGACAAATACGTTGGCGAGACCGAGCGCCGTATCCGCCTGATTTTCACGCGCGCCCGCGATAAGGCTGCCGACGGCGTCCCGGTGGTTATCTTTTTCGATGAGATGGAGTCCCTGTTCCGCACCCGCGGCACCGGGGTGTCTTCGGATGTGGAAACCACGGTGGTGCCCCAGCTGCTAGCGGAAATCGACGGCGTGGAAGAAATGCGCAATGTGGTGGTCATCGGCGCCTCCAACCGGGAGGACATGATCGACCCGGCGATCCTGCGGCCCGGGCGCCTGGATGTGCGCGTACGCATTGACCGCCCCGATCGGGAGGCCTCCGGCCAAATCCTGGCCCGCTACCTGACCACCGACCTGCCCCTAGCCGCCAGTGAAATTGCGGCCCGAGGCTCAGCGCAGGCGGCAGTACAGGCCATGAGCGAGGCCGTCTTAAAGGCCCTATTCACCCGCGATGCCTCCACCGAGGTGCTGCACGTTTACCGCCGCTCTGGTGCCTGCGAAACCTGGCACCTGGCCGATCTGGTCTCTGGCGCGATGATCGCCTCCGTGGTCGAGCGCGCCAAGGGGGCAGCGCTCAAGGATGCTTTGGCGGGCCGTCGCGGCCTTACCACCGCCCACCTGCTGGCTGCGGTCGCCGCTGAGGTTGCCGACGCCGCCGAGCAGCCGGGCACCTCAGACCCGGAGGAATGGGCGCGCGTCATCGGTCGGAGTCGGCGCACCGACCCGGTTACTGCGCTGATTCCAGCCGGAGAGGAGAACCGTCCATGATTACTGTTCGCCGCGTCATGGGCATTGAGACGGAGTACGCCCTCATTGACCGCGATTGCCCGCAGGCCGATCCCCAGGAGTTGGCCACCGATCTGCTCTACGCCTATGCCACCCACGCGGCCGCGCAGGGGTCCCCCTCCACCAGGCATGTGCCGTCCAAAACGGACCGCAGCTTGGCGCGCGGGGCAGGAACCCGTTTTGACTACTCCGGCGAGCTACCTCAACGCGATGCCCGCGATGGGCAAGAGCATGACCTGCTCCCAGAGGCCCGCACCGATTTGGAGGCCGGGGCGGTCCTTACCGGCTCCCCGGCGCGGTGGATACACCGGGTGGATGCCTTCGGCCAGCACTACTACCGGGGCACCTCCACCCAGGCCGCCAACGGGGCTCGCCTATACGTGGACCACACCCACCCTGAATACGCCTCGCCTGAGGTTCTGGGGCCGGTGGCTGCCGCCACCTACGACCGGGCCGGGGACCGACTCATGCACGAAGCGGAGCAGGCACTAAGTGCTGAGCGCGGCACTCGGGTCCAGGTCATCAAGAACAACACCGACGGCCGTGGCTCCGCCTGGGGTGCCCACGAGTCCTACGCCGTGGCACGGGAAAGCTCCTGGGAGTTGCTCACGGATATCCTGCTGCCGCTGTTGGTTAGCCGCCTGGTGGTATGCGGTTCGGGCCGAGTGGGTGTGGGAGCAGCCGGTGAGGAGCCTGGCTTCCAGATCCTGGCCCGAGCTGACTACGTCGAGCAGCCGGTGTCCCTGTACACCACGCGCAACCGCCCCATAGTCAACACGCGCGACGAGCCCCACGCCGATGCCCGCCAGTGGCGGCGCCTCCACGTCATCACGGCTGATTCCTCCACTTTAGAAGTGAGTGCCGTGCTGCGCCTGGGCCTGACTGCTTGCGTACTCAGCCTAGTTGAGCAGGCCCCGCAGCGGGCGCGGGCACTGGCCGACCGCCTGGCCCTGGCGGACCCGGTGGAGGCTATCAAGGTCTTCTCATATGACACTTCCCTGCGCGCCCGCTGCCCGTTGGTCTGCGGCGGAAAGGCCAGCGCTCTGGAAATCCAATGGGATTTTCTGGAGGAGGTGGAGTCCTGTCTTGGCGAGGGCACAGTTGACGAGGAGACGGCCCTGGTGCTGGCTTTGTGGCGCGAGGCTTTGGAGGCTCTGGACCGGGGCCCGGGGCAGGCGGCCCAGCTGGTGGAGTGGTGTGCCAAGCTCACGCTGCTGGAGCGGTTGCGGGAGCGGGCAGGCTGCGGTTGGGACGATCCTCGTATGCGTGCAGCGGATTTGCAGTTCGCCGTTGTGGACCCGGCAAGTTCTCTGGCTGCCCGCCTAGAGCGGGCGGGCCAGGTGCGGCGTCTGTTGGAGGACGACGCCGTGGCCGCAGCGGTTACCCAGGCGCCAGACAACACACGGGCCGGGGGCCGGGCAGCCTTCCTACGGCTTTTCCCTGAGCAAGTGTGGGCGGCTAGCTGGACCTCCCTGGTGTTGGACACCGGTGAGACGCGACTGCTGCGAGTCACCCTGCCTGACCCGCTGCATCCCACTGGCCAGGAAGTTGAGCAGGCCTATGCCGGTACTGCCCCTGACGCTCCCCCAGTCACCCGGCTGCTCGCCACGCTGGAGGCCCTGGGCCTGGACGTGCCCGCCCAACCGGAGACTTTCGGCTGGGACGAGGGCTTCTACGCCACGGCCCCGGCCTCCAGCGCAGCCACAGATGCGGGCACTGACACCAACCCAAGTGCTTGAGACCACCAGCCCCATCAGTTCCAATTCAACCCACAGGAGACAGAGCATGACCGACCGCATTCACGCCCAGGCCACCCACACAGACACGCCAGAGCCCGAACCTGCTGCCCCGCCTGCCGCCCCCACCGCCCAGGTGCAGGGCTTGGATGAGGTCCTGGATGGAATCGACGACGTCTTAGAGATCAACGCCTTGACCTTTGTGCAGAGCTTCCGACAGCAGGGTGGGCAGTGACCGCGGCCTGCGCGGGCCGATTGCACCGCGTCGTCGGGATCGAGACTGAATACGGGGTTACCAGTGCTTATTTGGAGGCTCAGGCAGTCCCAGAAGAGCACGGGGCAGCGGAGGCTCAGGAGGTGGTGGAAGCACCACTGAGCGTCAAGGAGGCTGTAGACGAGCTGTTTCGGGGTGTGCCCGCCGCCAGCGGCACCCACCGCTTCACCCAAACGGGGGCGCGCCTGTACGTGGATATCGGGCTGCACCCTGAGTACGCCGGGCCGGAGTGCCTGTGGACCAGCGACGTCGTCGCCCAAGACCTGGCTGGAGATCTGCTGCTGTCCCGCATGGCGCAAGCGGCCAATGCGCGCCTGGCATCCCGTGGCGCCCGCATTCACGTTCTGAAGTCGAATACGGATGCCTGGGGAGCTACCTTCGGCTGCCACGAGAATTATCAAGTTGAACGCCAGGTGGAGCTGCCGCTCGGTGGGCTCATCGGCCTGCTAGCTGCCCGCCAGATCCTCACCGGGGCGGGGTCGCTGCCCCTGGCGCAGGCAGCTGGTGGTCCCGCAGCCACCGGGAAAGCGCCACTTGGGCCACTGCGTTATTCGGCGCGAGCTGAGCACATTGTGGGGGCCGCCTCAGCAGATCCCACGCATGAGCGGGCCTTTATTAATACGCGCGATGAGCCCCACGCCGATGCGCAGCGCTGGCGGCGCCTGCACGTTATTGCTGGAGACTCCGCCATCAGCCCCTGGACGACGGCGCTGAAGGTGGTGCTGGTGGACGCAGCCCTAACGCTGGTGGAGCGGGGCGCATGGAACCTAGCTGAGTGCGAGCTGGTGGACCCGGCAGGAGCGGCGCAATTGTGGAACCGGGACCCATTGCGGCGCTGTGAGCGGGCCGGTGGCCTGGGGGCAGTCAACTGCCCAGAGTTGCTGGACCTAGCCTTGGACCACCTGGAGACCCTGGCGGAGCTGCCCGATGAGCAGCCGGATGCACTCACCGGGCAGGTGCTCGCTCTGGCCCGTCGCGGCTGCCAGGCCCTGCACACCGGGGATTACTCTCCGGTGGTCACAGAGCTCGATTGGGCTATCAAACATCGGGTCCTGGCTCGGGTGGCGCAGCGCAGTCAGCTGGGCTGGCAGGACCCGCGGGTGCGACGGGCTGAACTGGCCTACCACGACCTGTCTGCGAGTACGGGACTGCGTCAAGCCCTCACCCAGGCGGGGCTAATGGCGCCGCTGGTGAGCCCGGAGCAGGTGGAGCGGGCCGTACAAGAGCCCCCTTCCGACACCCGAGCCAGTCTGCGGGGGCGCGTTGTAGCGGCCTGCGAAAGCACCGGCAGGTTCCTATCAGTCAGCTGGGCGCATGTGCGCTTGGACACTCCTCCCCACTCGCAGATCGACCTGCTGGATCCCCGCTGCAGCCAGGACGACGCCGTAGAGGTACTGCTTCAGGAGATCGCGGCACTGGGGCCGGTGGCCTGAGTTTTTCCTTACTCAAGGCCTAGGTCTGGTGACCGGCCCGCAGCTGTGCTTTAGGCCTGGCTGGCTGTGACTTTCAGAGTGGGCAGCAGCCAGCTCAGGCTCATTTGCGGCTACCCCTGCAGCAAATTGCTCCAATCCGCTTGCCTTCTGGCTCCGAACTATTAGTGCACAGCCAGAAGAACAGGAGCACTTATGACAAGTTTGGCGCTTATCGGTTTACTCGGGGGCTTAATTACCGGAATCTCCCCCTGCATCTTGCCGGTCCTACCAGTGATACTCCTGTCAGGCGGCGCCCAGGGAGCTCGCCAGCAAGGGGCTCAATCGGATGCCCCTGCTGTTTCCCGCTGGCGGCCTTACCTGGTGGTAGCAGGTCTGGTGACCAGCTTCACTGCTATCACTTTGCTGGGCTCCACTCTGCTTAGCCTCCTGAACCTGCCCCAGGACGTGATCCGTTGGACCGGCGTGGTGCTCTTGGCTCTAGTTGGCATCGGACTGGTCTCCTCCAAGGTGATGGGGCTGTTGGAGCGTCCCTTCTCCCGCATACGTTCCCCCAAAGCGCAGCCCTCAAATGGCTTCGCGCTTGGCCTGGTTTTGGGCACTGCTTTTGTCCCCTGCGCTGGCCCGGTACTGGCAGCTGTAGCCGTAGCCGGGTCAACCGGAAAGATCGGCCCGGACACGCTGGTGCTGGCGATCTCCTTCGCCTTGGGCACGGCCATCCCTCTGCTGGCTTTCTCCTTGGCTGGCCGTGGCCTGGTGGAGCGTCTCAACGCTCTCCGCTCCCGTCAACGGGGCATCCGGGTGGCAGCTGGCGTCTCAATGCTCGCTCTGTCCCTGGGACTGGTTCTGGACCTGCCCACCGTGCTGCAGCGCGCCGTGCCTGACTACACGGCCTCTTTCCAGGCACAGTCAGACCGTGCTCTCCAGCAGGCCCGCAAGGACAGCTCTAAGCCAGCAAGCCAGACCCAGAGTCGGGATCAGTGCGTGGATGGGGCCGAGAACCTAGCGCAGTGCGGTCCGCTGCCAGAAATCAAAGAGGCGGTTGCCTGGCTGAATACCTCTGGGGAGCAGCCTCTGAGCAGCGCCGACCGGGCGGGCAAGGTGACGCTCGTCGACTTCTGGACCTATGGCTGCCTCAACTGCCAGCGCTCCATCCCCGGCATCCAGAAGCTCCACGAGACTTACAAGGAGGCTGGCCTGCAGGTGATCGGCGTTCACTCCCCCGAGTTCGCTTATGAGAAGGAGCTAGACGGCGTCCGTGGCGGCGCCAAGAGACTAGGCATTACTTTCCCGGTTGCGGTGGACTCTGAGCTCGCCACCTGGCAGAACTTTGACAACCACTACTGGCCCGCGCACTACCTGGCCGACAACCATGGACAGCTGCGCCATGTCAGCTACGGAGAAGGTGGCAAGCAGACCCTTGAGCGCCTAGTGCGTGAGCTGCTTAAGGAAGCTAACCCCTCCGTCACCCTGCCCGCCCCCGTCTTTGCGGAGGCCTAGGCCCAGGCTCTCAGCACCTAAACTCACGCGGGCACCCGACTCCAAGCCGGGTGCCCGCGTGACTTGGCTTAGCGTCAAAACTCTTGCTTGAGGACGCGGCCCACGGCCTGCCTGGGCCGCAAAGGACCAGCAGCCGCTTACTGTGGAGGCATGACTTCCCCGGTCTCAACCTCACCCGAGCGCCGCTGGCGCGATGACCTGCACCTAGCACATCTCATCGCAGACCATGCAGACAAACTCACAGCCTCCCGCTTTGAAGCCCAAGACTTTGAGGTGGAAACCAAACCTGACCTCACCCCCGTCACCGACGCCGACCGTGCCACTGAAACCCTGGTGCGTGAACACCTGGCCCGGGCTCGCGGTCGGGACGCAATTGTGGGTGAGGAGTTCGGTGAGACCGGCTATTCCTCCCGCAAATGGGTGGTGGACCCAATCGATGGCACCAAGAACTATGTGCGGGGTGTGCCCGTATGGGCCACCCTCATCGGCCTGGTGGAGGATGAGGAGGTCGTCGTCGGCCTCGTATCCGCACCTGCGCTAGGAAAGCGCTGGTGGGCTGTGAAGGGCGGTGGCGCCTGGACCGGGCGCAGCCTCTCCGCCGCCAAACAGATCCGCACCTCCGGGGTGGCGCTGCTGGCGGATGCTTCCCTGTCTTACTCCTCCCTGTCCGGCTGGGCTGAGCGACGACGCCTGCGCGCGATGCTGAACCTAATGCAGCAGTGCTGGCGTACCCGCGCCTACGGCGACTTCTGGTCCTACATGCTGCTGGCTGAGGGGGCCGTGGACCTGGCGGCTGAACCCGAACTGGGCCTGCACGATATGGCCGCACTGGTGCCGATTGTCACCGAGGCCGGGGGCTGCTTCACCTCCCTGGCAGGCGAGCCGGGCCCCTGGGGTGGAGACGCCCTGGCCACTAACCGCCACCTGCACGACGTCGCCTTAGAGATCCTGGGCCAAGACAGCGACTGAGGCCGTTGCCACAGCCGCCAGTGTGAGCCTGACGGCCTAGCGCGAGTAGCCTGCATGGCGTCCATCTAAACCCGCTATCTGGGAGCCTCATGAACTGGCTGCACGCCGTCATCCTCGGCATCGTCGAAGGCATCACCGAGTTCCTACCGGTGTCATCCACCGGCCACCTCAATATCGTCGAGAAACTCCTCGGCTACAACATTGACTCGGTGGGGATGACAGCCTTCACCGCCGTCATCCAGGTAGGCGCCATCCTGGCAGCCGTAGTCTACTTCTGGGGCGATATTGTGCGGATCGCTACCGCCTGGCTCAAAGGCTTGGCCAACAAGGAGGCCCGGCAGGACCCCGACTACACCCTCGGCTGGGGCATCATTCTGGGCTCGGTGCCGGTTGCGGTGGTGGGCCTGCTGTTCAAAGACTTCATTGAGGTGACCTCTCGCTCCCTGTGGGTGATCGCTGGGGCCTTGGTGGTGTGGTCTGCCGTCATGTGGCTGGCGGACCAGCGCACCGACCTGCGCAAGGGAATGCGCGAGGTCTCCATTGTGGACGCCTTGATTATTGGTGGTTTCCAGGCTCTGGCCCCCGTGCTGCCGGGCATTTCCCGTTCCGGGGCCACTATTTCCGCTGGACTGTTCCGGGGTTTTGACCGCGTGACGGCCACCCGTCTGTCTTTCTTCATGGGTATTCCGGCGCTGGTGGCTGCCGGCGCCCTAGAGGCCGTAACCGCCTTTGATGAGATCAGCTCTCCCGAGATCGGCTGGACCGCCACCGGCATTGCCACGCTGGTTTCCGGCCTGGTGGCCTACGCGACCATTGCTTGGCTGCTGCGCTTTGTGTCCTCCAATAAGTTCACGGGCTTCCTGGTCTACCGGGTGCTCTTGGGCTTGGTGATTTTTGGCCTCGTGGCCACCAATGTCGTCGCCGCCTGAGGGGGCAGCAAAGTCCGCTGACTAGCGGCACACTGTGGCCCGGCTCCGGAGAGTATCCAGCGCCGGGCCACAGTGTGTTCATAGGCTCGAGGACCCTCAGCCCTCGACGACTGGGATATCCGTCAGGCGCCAGTCCACGGAAATCTGCTCGTATGTGTCATGGCGGTCGATCGTGATGGTGCTGTCACCAGTGTCCGGCCAGACCATCAGAACCCGCATGGTCTCCCCCTGTCCCAGCATCTCGCTAAGGTCCAAGTCCGTAAGCGGCAGGTGTGCGGAGGCACCAACCGGCAGATAGTCCACCGGGTACACGTACCTGCCGCCGGACAAGATGGTGACGCCGTTAGCGGTAGAGAAGTTGCTAACGCCAGCTTCCTCCCCACGCACGCTCTTGACACCACCGTTCTGGTCACGGAGCCATCTGGTCAAGGCAGGAGATCCTATAGAGCCGGTGGCCTCGACGGTCAGCAGCAACTCCCCGAAGAGCAACTGGCCCCGCCTGGTCACCTGATCGAGCGTGAGCTTCAACTTCGCTTGGTCCATCGGGCTTTCACTGACCACCCCGACGGCTCCGCTACCAACCACGCCCTTGGCTGCGGGCAAAGCCGCGTTTGGGTCAGAGGGCTTGACCGCAGTGTGAGTACCGCCGGTGGGAGTGATCACCAAGTCCACGCGACGGTTGATGGCCCGCGCGGCATCCGTGGTGTCCTTAATACGCGGCTCAGTCTCGCCCTTGCCGGTGGTGGTGACCGACCACTTGGATAGGTCTGCCAGCTCGCTCAGGCGCTTTTGCACGCTCTGGGCGCGCTTCTCTGAAAGGGTCTGGTTGTAGGCCTCGTCAGCGACGTCGTCGGTGTGACCGGTGATGGTAATAGAACCACCATTGGCGTAGGACTTGATGGTGTCTGCGGCATTGCGCAGGGCACCGTCAGCAGTGGAACTCAGTTCGGAGGAATCGGTGGCGAAGGTGACGTCACTGGAGACGGTCACCTGAATGTCCTTTTCCGTAGTGAGGCCACCAGAGGAACCGTCGTAGGCCTTGGAGAAGAACTCCAACGGCAGGGACGGGCCGCGGTTGGCATCGGGCTTGCACGCTGCCAACAGGGCTGGAGCGTCAATGCCAGTAATCGTGGAAGCCTCTACCACGTCGACCTCAAAGAAACCGGTCTCCACGAGCATCGCGATGAGCTTGGTGATCCCGGCGTCGATGCCGCCAAAGGAGAAGTACATCTCCTCCGTTTTGCCCTTGGCCAGGTACACAGGTTTCAGGTCTGTGTGGGTGGTGACCCAGACGCGTCGGTTGGCGGTGTCAATCAGACGGAGGGGACGGGTGCCCCTATTTTCATCTGAACCATTGCCCACCCAGGTCTCGGAGATCGGCGGGTAAATCTGCTCCTTCTTGCCCGGGTCGTCGGCGGGGCGGGAAGCCTTGATTTTGAGCAGGGAGGAGTTGGCGTCTACGCGGATGACCGGGCCGACCTCCACATCGATGGTGTGACCGCCGCTGAGGTTCTCAATGCGGGTCACGCCACCGGCGGGCCTCGCTTTGGAGCCGCCAGGGGTGGTGCCCGGGCCGCCGGTGCCAGGGGCTGCAGGGTTGCTGGGGGCGGGCTGGCTGGGGGTGGGGTTGACGTAGTCGTCGCCGCAGGCAGCCAGAGTGCCAGCGAGGACTGCGAGCAGGGGCACGCTCAGGGCGCGCCTGCGAGAGAGCATGGGGTTCAAGGAAGCGCGCATTGGAGTGCCTTTCTGGGAGCGTTTCGCGTTGCCTCAACGATAAGTACCGGGTGTTCACGGAAACCATGGGCAAGAATTACGCTCTACCCAGGCACTACCCGTGTAGTTGGGGAGAGCTAATCCCCGCCTGCCGCCAGTGCCCAAAACTGCGAAACTGCGCGGGACCACGGTGACACCGCAGATCCCGCGCAGTGCGGAACAGGTAAAGGCGCAGGGCACTTAGCCCTCAACGACGGGCACATCCGTCAAACGCCAAACCGGTCGGCTGCCCTTCTGTTTAGCGTCATCAGGGCGCTCCACCGTGACCGTGGACTCGCCTGTATCCGGCCAGACCACGCATACCCGCGTGGCCTGTTTGCCCTTCCACTCCTCCACCAGGTCCAGGTCCGCCAAAGGCCGGTGCGCCCTAGCGCCCTGCGGCAGGTAGTCAACGGGGAACACGTAGCCGCCGCCAGCCAACAGGGTGGGGCCCGAGGCCGCCACTATAGAAGTCAGACCGCCCAACTCACCGCGGGCATTGGCCAGGCCCCAGCCGCGCGAATCCGTGAACCAGTGATCCAGGGCGGCATTGGCGCTGCCGGAGACAATAAACTCCCCAAACAGCAGCGAGCCGCGCCGCACCACCTTTTCCAGCTTGATGTGCAGGAATTCCCCCGCCTTGCCCGGGTCTGGCACCTCCAATCCCTGCGGTCCGGGCGCAGAAGGTCCGGTTGGGGCAGGCATAGGCGCGCCAGGGTTGACGGGCCGGGTGCCGCCCTTGGTGCCACCGGTAGGTTTGATGGAGATCTCTACGCGCCGGTTGGCGGCGCGAGCTTCATCAGTGGTGTCTTTGACTTTCGGCTCAGTCTCGCCTTTGCCGACGGCGCTGACCTGCCATTTAGACAGGTCGGCGAACTCGCCCAGGCGCTTATGCACGCTCTGGGCGCGCTTCTCGGAAAGGGTCTGGTTGTAGGCCTCGTCGGCGACGTCGTCGGTATGACCGGTGATGGTCATGGTGCCGCCGTCGGGGTAGGTCTTGATGGTTTGGGAGGCGTTGCTTAAGACGGCCTCGGCGGCCGAGGATAGGTCGGCGGAGTCGGTGGCAAAGGTGAGGTCGTTGGCGGCGGTCAGGACGATCTCGTCTTCCGTGCGGCGGTCTGAGATATTGCCGTCGTAGGACTCGGTGTAGCACTCCAGGTTGATGGCTTGAGCGTGCTCGGTGTCCGCCTTGGCCTGCTGGCGTATCTGCTCCACCTGGATATTGGGGGCAGCTGCCTGGTCCACGACCTCGACTTCCAAGCAGCCGCTGCGCGAAAGCATGACGGTGGCTTTAGTAGTTTCCGGGGCAATGACGCCGAAGGTGGCGAAGAAGTCCGCAGAGGCCCCGGCTTCCAGCTTGGTAGTGCTGGAATTGCCGCGGAAAGTAGTGATCCAGACGCTGCGGGAAGTGGAGTCCACCAGACGCATCGGGCGGATGCCCAGGAGGTCGTCCGTGAGGCCGCCCAGCCAGCGCGGCTCCACGGCCAGGGCTTGGGTGGAGGGATCGTTGGCGGGTCGGTCCACATGGATAGGCAGGATGGAGAACTTGTCATCCACCCGTACCAGTGGGCCGAGCTGCACGTCCAGGGTGTGGCCGTCTAGGACGCCTTCCAGGTGGTAGCTGCGGCTGCCTGTAGTGGCGGCGGCCCCGGTGGTGGGCGGGACACCGGCGGTGGCCGAGCCTGCCGGCTTAGGTGCGGAGGTGGGTGAGGCTGACGGAGCCGGCACCCTAGCTTCGTCCCCGCAGGCAGCCAAGGTCCCAGCCACCGCTGTCAGAAGGGGTAGAGACAGGGCGCGGCGGCGAGTCAGGAGCATCTGAGTGGGGTTGCGCATGGATCGCCTTTCCACAAAGTATTTGCAGGACACTTCCACGGTACCGGTGCAGTGACCTGCCGCCGATGGGCAGGAGAGCACCCCGGCCGCACCTAGACCGCATACCGGGGTGCAGGAGTTCATGTCAGTGCTCCGTGAGAGGCTGCATCCATGCGGATTTTGCACACCTCCGACTGGCACCTGGGCCGCACCTTTCATGGCCGCGTCCTAGATGACGCCCATGCGGCCTTTACTGAGCATCTGCTGGAGCTGGTGCGGAGCGAACAAGTGGACGCCGTGCTGCTGTCCGGGGATGTGTACGACCGTGCCGTTCCGCCCGCCCAATCCGTGCAGCTCCTAGACGAGACGCTGCGCCGCCTGACTGAGCACACCCGCGTGATCCTGACTCCCGGCAACCACGACTCCGCCCGCCGCCTCGGCTTTGCCGCAGGACTCCTGCGTGAAGGGCTGGTGATTCAAACCAGCACTGAGGGCGTGGATCGGGCCATCACCCTGCCTGACGCTCATGGTCATCCCGCCGCCCTGGTCTATGCCCTGCCCTACCTGGACCCTGAGGCTGCCCGTTGGAGTCTGCCCCCGCTGCTCGCCGCCCGCCTTGGTGAGCAGGCACCTGAACCCCACAACCAGGACGATGCAGCCTGCACCGACGCGCCGGGCCCGGCCAGCCGCCTGCCGCGCTCTCATGAGGCTGTTATCAGTGGCGCTCTGCGGCTGGTAGCTGCCGACCTGGCGCAGCAGCGGAAAGGTGCCAGCACCCGCCTGCCCGCCGTCGTTATGGCCCATGCCTTCGTTTCCCCCACCGGCGCCAGGAACAATGAGGGGGAGGCTGCCCAAGCCAGTGAATCCGAGCGGGATATCAAGGTTGGTGGGGTGGATTTGGTGCCTTCTCAGGTCTTCGCCACCCTGGGCGGCTCACCCTATGCGGCGGAGTGTGGCGGTTTGGATTACGTGGCCCTGGGCCATTTGCACCGTCCCCAAGAGATCCGTCTCCCCAGCGCCCTGCGTGAGCAGGCCGAAGCTGCGGGCTCGGCGCTACCACTGCTGCGCTACTCCGGCTCCCCCCTGCCCTTCTCCTTCTCCGAAGCTCCCTTCCCCAAGTCCTCGGTCCTCCTGGAACTGGGCGCGCTCGGAGTCAGCCACAGTGAGTTGATTCCTACACCGCAGAGCCACCGGGTGGAGACACTGCGCGGCAGCCTGGAGGAGTTGCTGTCCAGCCGTTACAACGGTTTGGAGGAGGCTTGGGTGCGGGTGGAGCTCACCGGAGAGCGCGTGCATGACGCCACTGCCCGCCTACGGCGTCGCTTCCCAAACCTGCTGGCGTTAAGCCGCCTGGCCCCTCAGCAGGCTCAGCGGCAGGCAATCACCATCACCCGGCAGGCCGACCCCGGCCAGGTGGGTGACGAGTTTTTGGCTGCGACCGGTGGCAGAGCTCCTACTGCTGCCGAAAGCAACATCTTGCGTGAGGCTTATGAGGCTGTGCGTGCCACCGAGGGGGTCCACTGATGCGTATTCACCGGCTCACCCTGACCGCCGTTGGCCCTTATGCGGGCACCGAGGTGGTGGACTTTGACCGTTTCACCACCTCCGGGCGCTTTCTGCTCACCGGCCCCACCGGCGCCGGCAAAACCACCATCATCGACGCCATTGTCTTTGCTCTCTACGGGCAGGTGGCCGACGGCGAAGACTCCTCCAAGGAACGCATCCGCTCCACCCATGCGGAGCCCCACACCCACACCGTCGTAGAACTGGTGTTCTCCACTAGTGCAGGCACCTATCGGCTGCGACGCAGCCCCGAGTACCAGCGGCCCAAGAAGCGTGGCGGCGGCACCACCAAGGAAAGCGCCACCGCGCACCTGTGGCCTCTGGCCAGCCCAGAGGCCGAGCCCACCGAGGAGCCCCTCACTGGTCCCCGCGAGGTCGGCGCTGAGGTAGAGCGGCTGCTGGGCCTAAGCCGCAGCCAATTCACGCAGACCGTGGTGCTGCCCCAAGGCAAATTCGCGCGGTTCCTGCGCGCCACCTCCGCAGAAAGGCATGAACTGCTGCGCGATGTGTTTGGCACCGGCATCTACGACAGCATTCAGAAGGAGGTGGCCGAACGTTCCCGCGCCGCGAATCGCCGCAGCCAAGAAGGGCGCGCCAGCCTCGACGCCGCTGTCAGGGCTTTAGAGCCGCTGCTTCGCGCGGAGGCGCCTGGCGCCGGGGCTGAGGAGCCGGAGGCGGCAGGCCCGGACGGCAGCGCTTACCCCAGTGTTTCGCTCGCTCCCGAGGCACCGCTCACCACCAGCGCCCCGCTTGAACCCTGGCAGTGCCTCCAGGCGGCGACAGCGGAGCAGGTGCCGGACCCCAGCCAGGTGGAAGCCGTGCTGGCAGAAGCACTAAGTGCCGGGGTCACGCAGTTGCAAGAGTGGGAAGAAGGCACCAACCGCGCCCGCGAGGCCCGCACCCAGGCGGCCAGGGCCCTGGAGGCGGCCCGGACTCTCAGCGCAAACCTGGCCCGACGCAGTCGACTGCTGGAAGAGCAGAAGCAGTTGGAGGCACAGGAGCCTGCTAACCAGGCCGCCGCCCAGGACTTGGAGCGGGCGGAAGCCGCCGCACGCATCACCGCTCCGGCGCAGGTGCTCAAGCGCGCCGAAGCTACCCAGGCCCAGGCGGTCAGTCAGGCCCGTAGCCTGCTAAGCGACGCACAGCAAGTGCCGGCTGAGGGTGCAGCTGCCCTGCCCCTGCTCGATTCTCTGGGCGCATCACCGCAGCCTGCTGCCTCGGCGCTGCGCCCGCTGGAGGAGACGAGCCAGCGGCTTACTGAGGCCGCCCGGCAAAGTCGCCACCGAGCCGGAGAACTGGAAACCCTCGCCCGGACCGAAGCAGGTCTACAGCAACGGGAGGAAGACCTCGCTGCCAAACAGGGCGCGCTGGAGCAGGCCGAGACCAAAGTCCAAGCAGTCCAAGCGGAGTTAGCTGCGCGTCCCACCCAGTTGCAGGCCCTGCAGGCACGCATCGCAGCCGCCCGGCAGGCGCGGGATGCGCTACCCCAGCTCCAGCTCACCCGCGACCAAGCCCAGGCCCGCCGTGAGGCCGCCGCCGAGGCCCTCCGCCTAAATGCGCAGCTTGAGGCCGCCAAGAAGGCCGTGGCCGCCGCCCAGGCGGAAGCAGAGCAAGCGGAGGATCAAGTGCATGCCCGGCGTCGCGCCTGGATTGCCTCCACCGCTGGAGCTCTCGTATCCGAGCTGGAAGAGGGGCAGCCTTGCCCGCTATGCGGCTCAACCAGTCACCCCCAGCCAGCCCCAGTTGAAGCGGGCACGGTTACTCGCAAGGAGGTGGAGGCCGCTGAGGCCAGTGCCGCTGCCCTGCGCGCAGTGCTCCATGAGGCTGCTGCGCACCAACAGGCCCTGCGCACCAAGCAGGCCAACGCCGTCGAGCAATCTGGCGGGCAGGATCTGGAAACCAGCAAGGCGGCACTCACCGCCGCACAGGAAGCATTGGACGCCGCAAAGACCCAAGCCGCTCCCCTGGCTGAACTTGAGGCTGAGGTCCAAGCCTTCAGTCAGCAGACCACCGCGCTGACTGAAGGCGCTGCTGCCGCAGCAGCGCGTAACCAGGCCACTGCTGAAGCACTCCAGACTGAGCAGGAGGCGCTAGCCGCAGACGCCGAACAAGTCGCCGTAGCCAGGCAGGGTGCCAGCAGTGTGGCTGAGCTCGTTGATTCGCTCATCTCCCAGGCGACCGCTGCCGAAGCTAGCGCGCAGGCCATCCAAAACTGCCTGCACGCCGTCGCCGCCACCACCCAAGCACGAGCAGAGCTCCAGGCCGCGTTAGAAGCTGAGGGTTTGGAGAGCCTGGCGCAGGCTGAGGCTCTGCGCCTGCCCAGCCCAGAACTAAGCGCCCTGCGCCAGCGGGTAGAGACTGCCCGCGCAGAAAAGCACCGCCTTGCCACAGCCCTAGCCGAACCGGAAATCGCCGCCCTTACCGGTCAAGAGGAAGCAAACCTGCTCACGGCCAATGCCACCTATGAGCAAGCCGACGCCGCCCTCACCGAGGCGGTGCGCCTGCTAGAGCGCCACCGCGCAGAGCACCAGAACCTCAGTCAGGCCTGCGCCGCTGTCAGGGAGGCCGCCCAGGCCCTAGCTGAGGTAAATGCCAGCCAAGCGGCCTTACTGCGCGTAGCTGCTCTGGTTTCCGGTGACAACGATGCCAGCACTCCGCTGGCCACCTGGGTGCTCCTAGAACGTTTCCAAGAAGTGCTGGTTTTTGCCAACCAGAGGCTCGCTGAGATGTCCTCGGGCCGCTACGAACTCACGCGGGTGGACGATGAGTCTGGCTCCGCGCGCCGCAAGGACCGGGGCCTGGGCTTAGGCGTGATCGACCATCTGGTTGGGGAAGCGCCCCGGGACCCCAAAACTCTTTCTGGTGGAGAGACCTTCTACGTCTCCTTGTCCCTGGCCCTGGCGCTAGCGGATGTGGTCTCCACCGAGTCTGGCGGCATCACCATGGAGACCCTCTTCATTGACGAAGGCTTTGGCACGCTAGACCCCGAAACCCTGGAGAAGGTGCTCGCGGAGCTGGCCCGCTTGCAGGCCGGGGGACGCACTGTCGGCATCGTCTCTCACGTGGAGGAACTGCGTCGGCAAATCCCCGACCGGATCGAGGTCAAGCGCGCCGCCACCGGCTCAAGGCTCAGCGTCACCGGCAGCTAAATCCACGCCTACTTCCCACACCGGAAACACCGGCTACCTGGCCAGTCTCATGCACCCAGCTCGGCGGCCAGGTGCCCCCGCTCGCTGACGTCAAACCACAGCAGATCAGCCTCAGCGGCCCGCTCAAAAGCCTCCTCGTCGCCCAGGCGGGCAGCATTTACATCCGCCTCTGCCGCAGCCTCGTCAACCAGTAACGCCGCCACATCGGCCCAAGAAACCTCAGCCCTTAGGCGCACCGTGCCTGGCAGCACCTCGTCACTGGGCGCAAGCTCCTCGACCATGGCAGCATCCACATCGGCAGCTACCACCACGCGGCGCGGAGCCAATGCTTCAGTCCCCGGCTCCGCCAGCAGCAACAAAGAAGCATCGGCGGCACACAGGCTTGCGGAGACCTCCAGGCCTTCCTCGTCCTCCTCCGGTAGGGCGGCAGCGAGCGACGCCGTCGCAGCGTGGGCGGATCGGGGAGCAAGAGCAGCGGCACGCAGGTCGGCGGCGGTGGCAGGAAGATAGATGCGCATAGGGCAAGTGTGCCCGTCAGCGGCGGTGTCGTCCCCCGCGACGCCGAGGCGTGTCCCCACTAGGCGCCGTCCTTTCCGCCAAGCGGCCCTCGGGTGGGGCGCTAGGGGGCGCCACTGCGGGCATGATCCCGTAGCCTCCGGCCACAGTGCTCACGCCTGTCACGGCGGGCCCAGGCGCCCCCACTGCTGCCGGTCTGCCAGTGTCGGGCGCTGCCGCCGGAGCAGCAGTCCTGGCAGCTGCCGTGTTTACATCCGCCGTCTCAGGCCGATTGCTGCCAGCCTTAGCAGTAGGTTTAGCGACCCGAGCCCGACTGCCCTTGACCGGACGTGCCTTAGGGCTCCGCTTCGAGAAAGGTCCCGGGCGCCTGCCACGACGTCGAGCCTTCTCCTGAAGCTGCGATGCCACCGCTGGATCTACGGTTGCTGCTAGCTCCGCGAGCGCCCGGCCCAGCGCGGAAGCTGGCGCCAGTTCCAGCACTGCCTGTCCCTCCAACAGTGCCCGATCAGCCAAGGCTGGATCGTCAGGCAACAAGGTGGCTTTTTCAAGCCCACCGAAGCGCTCCAACGCCTCCCGCACCGCCCACTTTGGGGAGTGTCCAGCTGCGGAGGCCCGCACCCGATTGACCACCACCTCCAGGCGCCCCCGCCAGCCCTGGGTGTGCATATCGGCAAGCAGCTGCAACAGGCGCCGCACTCCAATGGGGTCGGCTCCACCAACTACCAGCACCACCTCGGCCTGGGCCAGTAACTCAGCCACCACGGCGCCCCGGCCTGGCTCCAGGGTCAACTCGTTGACCTCGTCCTCGGCCAGGCCACCGGGCAGGTCCACCACCGTCCAGGCCGCGGTTTCGCGGCAGCGGCTCCAGACCACGTCCATGGAGACTGGCGGCAGTTCACGCCAGCGGCCGGGACGTCCCAAACCTGAGAGCAGCCTTACTCCCGGGCTTACCTCCGTGAGTAAGCCCGCCAGGGCCGGTTGGTCCAAGCCACCATGTGTGGCCAGCCGGGCGGCGGTGGCCAAGGCGGAGGAGTCCTCGGGCATCCCCAAGAGCTGCACCAGGCTGGGGGCCTCCAGGTCCGCGTCCACCAGCAGTACCTCCCCCGCCCCGCGTAGTCCCAGCGCGAGGGAAGCGGCGATAGTTGAGCGACCGGGCGCGCCTGTGGGGCCCCAGACGGCCACGATCCGCCCTTGGGTGCCTGCGGGCCGCCAGGCGGGTGCAGCAGCGGCACCGGGTGCCGGTAGGTCACCGACTGCAGGCAGCTCACCAGACCTCAGCGGGACGCCGGGCACTGGTAGACCACTGGGCGTCAGCGGCCCGCCAGGCGTCAGCGGCCCGCCAGGAGCGGTCAAAGCAGCCGCCCCGGTCGCGCTGTCCGGCGCAGCTTGACTGCGCGGCGTATCCAAGCTGCCATGCCCCGCTCCGCTCCCGCTTTCAGCGGCGTCGCTTGCCCCAGCGGCAGCGCCCAGAGTCTCGGCACCGCTTGCTGCGCTCGGGCCCCAGCCCCACTCGCCGTAGATGGCAGGCATCCAAGGCAGGACCGCGGTATCTCTCACTTGGTCCAGCGCCACGGCTTCCGCAGGCGTGATGGCGGTGGGATCTGCCTGCAGTGCTGGTGGAGGCGGTGGCACCGGCACCGTCCCGGGTGCGGCGGTGGTCTCCAGGAAGGGCCAGATATCCTCACTGGGCTCGGGCTCCCCCGTCCGGTTATCCAGGCCTTTGAATGACTGCAGCACCTCAACTAGCCGCTGTGGTGTGGCGCTGCGTGATTCCACCGGCACCCCTAGCGCCGTCCACCGGGCCACATCCTGGCTGGGCGCTAGCAACAAACACTGCACGCTGGCACGCCGGAGGCGGTCCAAAACAGTCAGATCGACGCCGTCGAGCTCGGTGTCAATCACCGCCACCTCGCCCAGCCCGGCTGCTGCAGCTGCTAGCAGCTCAGCCACGTCTCCGCAGCGCCGCTCTACCTGGAGGCCAGAGCCGTGGGCCATCAGGAGCCGCAGTAGCTCTGAGTCGTCACCTGTCAGCGCCAGCAGCACTGCGGTCGTCATGCGCCAGCCCCCACCGGCACCAGCACCAGCTGGCCGCCTGCAGCCAAGGCGCCGAGCACATCTGGCAGGCTGGCAGCCGGAACCTGGACCTCCACATTGCGTTCCTGACTGGTGCCCACCAAGTTCTGTTCTTTCTGCCCCACGGTGGAGACGATCAGGCCGTTGACCACGGCTTTGGCCTGCAGCTTCTCCCCTGCCTTAGCGCCCGCTTGTTCCTTGGGCAGCAGCCAGAGGTCTGCGCGGCTGCCCACTCCTAGAGAGCTGGGCAGCCCGGTAGCTACGGGAATGACCACCGAGCGGAGATCTTCTGGGGTCTGTGCGCCCACCGAGGCGGTGGCAAGCAGCTCCCCTGCGCTTATGGAGCGGGTGGCGACGGCGTTAGCGGGCAGGGCTCCAGCGTGTACGTAGTTACCGGTTCCGGGGTGGGCGGAGACGATGGTGAGCACGCCGTCTTGGGTGAGGTCGGTTCCGGGTGCGATGTCTTGGGTGACGGCGTACAGTTCCTCGGTAGCAGCGGCGCTATCCACAGCCCAGGCCCCAAGCGCTGCTGACCCTGCCACCATCACTATTCCCAACGCGAACCTCGGGTCTCGCCAAGGCTTGCGAGGTCTCATCCGGTTGCTGCTGGCCGCACGGGTTCTGCTGCCTGCCTGCGTTGAGCGGGCCTCGGGCAGGGCTGAGGGTAGAGGCGTCACGAGTCTCTCCTTTGGTGTCTCGTGATCACTTTTGGCGCTCATTTCAGGGTTTTGAGTGCCGCCAGGGATTTTTAACGGTGGCGCGTAGCGCACGATGATGTAACAATCGTGCCATGAGTATCCGCTTCCTGACTATCTCTGACGTGGCTGAGCAGCTCCAGCTTTCCGCGCAGGCGGTTCGCGCCCTGATCCACAGTGGAGACCTGCCTGCCATTCAGGTAGGTGCACGCAAGCTGTGGCGGATTGAGGATGCCGCGCTGGAGGAGTACATCCAGCGCCAGTACGCCTCCACTCGCAAGCTAGTGGCTGCTGGCCACCCAGACGAGCAGGACTGAGGCAGACTCGAAGGCAGTCCGCTCAGCGCAGGCGCAAGACGTCGACGGCGTCGAGCGCCACACTTATGCGCCCGCTTACGCCACCACCTAGGGCAGCCCCACCTTCAACCATGAGGTCGACGTGGTCGGCTCCAACCCGCACAGGCCGCCCCGTCAGTTCCACCCCGTGCATTGCGATGCGAATAACTGCGCCACGGCGCACGAGTGCGCGCATAAGGGAACGCAGACTGCGCTCAGAGACGCTCCGCTGCGGAGCAACCGCTTTGAGTCCGAGCGGCCAAGCTGCAGTTACCGAAGTCAGCGGCACCAACGCCTGCGCCCCTGAATCCTCCCCTAGCAGCGCGAACTGACCTGGCACGGACAGTAGCTTCCCCGTCAGGACTATCCCGCCTCTGACAGCCAATTGCAGACGCCGCCCCTGGGTGCCGCGCAGGCGGTCAGCCAAGCGCACCTCCCCAGACTCAGCCTCGGCTAGCTCATGACTGGCAGCCAGGAGGTCCGCGCGCCGCTCGGCCTCAAAGGCGCTCTCTAGGTCCGCAAACAGGGAATCGAGGTCCACGGCGGCACTTCACCATATGTACCCACCACCTTCAAGACCTATGTGACCCTTGACAAAGCAACCGCGCCGTAGTTTGATTAAACATCATCAAACAACACCATCAGATACGGAAAGCACCATGCAGGCACGTATCACCCTGAAACTCCTCTGCTGTGCATCTGCAGGAGCAGCCCTGCTACTCGGAAGAATCTCCTACCTGCAGCAGCAGTCCCTGCGCGGCCTGAGCGCGTCTGCTTGGGGCAGCGCCCAACTATCCGACGCCGTACTGCTAGGCCTGTGCGGTTTAGGCGCCGTCGCCGCCACCTGGTACTGCCTGTCCACCGTCCTAGCCCTGGTGGCCACCGCCAGTCCGCGCCACCCGGCCCGGTCGCAAGCCGCCTGGGGCCGCCAATTCTGCGAAGGACTCCTGGAAACCTGGGGCGCACCTATGGTGCGACGTATTGCCGCCGGTGCACTAGTGGCGAGCCTCGGTACTGCCCCAGCGCTGGCAGCCGAGGTGCCGACGGCAGACGACTTCGGTTGGCAGCCCACGCCGACGATCAGCCAGACCTTAAGCCCGAGGCCAGCCGATGCAGCTGCGGCGGAGAAGGCCCCGGCCACCCCCGAACCGACCCCCAGCCCAGAACCCCAAGCAGCCGAACAGCCACCGGTCACCGATACTGCAGCAGCTCCTACGCCAGCACCAGCCGCTCCAGCCCCCACCCCCACTCTTCCATCCCAGCAGGCAGGCGGCGCTACTCCCGCTGGGCCCGGCCAGGGCAAGCAACACACGGTCAGGCCTGGAGAGAGCCTGTGGGAGATCACTGCCGCCCACCTAGGCCTAGCCAAGGACTCACCGGAGGTAGCCAAGTTCTGGCCCCAGCTCTACGAGACCAATCGGGCCACAATCGGCGCGGACCCCGAGCTAATCCATCCGGGAAACACCCTGAGCCTGCCCTGGGCCGGGAACTAACCGCACAACATCTTCAGCAACGAGCCAAGGACGACTCATGACCTCCCTGACCTCCGCCCGCCCTACAAAGCTGCTCCCCGCCTGCCCCGGAGCACCCCAGCAGCCCGGTCAGAAGCGACTTTCCGCCCAATCAGCCAAGCGGAACCCCACTCACAGGCAGCTCAGCGCAGCAGAGGTCCGCAAGCAGGCGGCTTACCGCACAGCTAGCCCCCAGGCGCCTGAGATTCGGGTCACCGTGGCACCGGCAGCTGGTGCCCGCCAAGCCCGCCGAGTGTCCCGCGCTCTGCCAGGCACCCCCACCATTCCCACGCCGGAGCAACGCGCCTCACTTACCGGCGGCCCCGTGCTGACGCCTGGCACTATGCCGCGTCAAGACTGGGACCGGGTGCGCTTTCGCGCCCGGGTGGATCTACCAGAAGCCATGAGCCTGGTAGAGCTAGCAGCCTGCCCTAGATCCGCAGCCCCCACTGAAGCTCCGGAGAAAGCCGCCGAGGTGCTGGTGCGCGCCAGCCTGGAAGTGCTCTCAGGCCGACGTTCGGCGCAAGCGCTGGTGCGGCACACCACTCCAGAGCTCTTTGAGGCCATCGCAAGGCGTTCCAGCCTGGCCCAGCGATTGCGGGGCCGGGTAGCACCCGCTACTGCCCCTGCCATACGCTCTAGCCGCGCTCAGCAACCAGTGCCAGGGCGGGCGGAGGCCGTGGTGCTGGTGGAGACGGCAGGCCGGGTCCGAGCGGCAGCCGCCCGTCTGTTACTACGGCGGGGCCGGTGGATTCTCGCGGGCCTAGAGATCGCCTGACACCAGAAAATGCCCTGAGGCGAAAGCGGCCCTGCCCCAAAAGACCATCTAAAACCCCACGGGGGCGCGCAACTAGCCAATGCAGCCAGTCACGCACCCCCGCGGGCAGCGTCCTTAGGACTTAGCGGCGTTTGCGGCGCTTGGCAGCCCGCCGCTCAGCGCGGTTACCGCCCTCGGCTTCACTTGCAGCTGCCGAACCGCTGGAGGAGGTGGCCTGCCCGTCCTCATCGGGAGCCGAGTAGGTCATTTTGGCTTTCATCTGCTCCTGACCGGTATCTCCCAGCACGGTGCCCGTGGGCCGGGAGGGGTCGATTCCGGCGGCGGCGCGCCCATCGGTCACCTCCGCCGTCTGCTCCTCATAGCGGGCCTGCGCCTCCTCAAAGCGGGCAGCGTTGGCGAAGATCTGCTCGATAGTCTCCTCACGGATGCCTTCCATCATGGCTTTGAACATGTGGGCGCCCTCGTTGGCGTACTCCACCAGTGGGTCTCTCTGAGCCATGGCACGCAGGCCGATACCCTCCTTGAGGTAGTCCATCTCGTAGAGGTGTTCACGCCAGTGCTTGTCCACCACGGCCAGCAGAATGCGCCGCTCCATAGTGCGCATGGGCTCCTCACCAAGCTGGGACCGGGCCAGCGGGTTGGCGTTCAAGCGCTCCTCAGCCTTCTCGTAGGCCAGTTCGGCGTCGCCGGTGAGTTCAGCCGTGAGGGCCTCAGGCGTGAGGCGGTCCAGGCCACCTACGGCGTCCACAATCTCCTCGCTGCTCAGGCTGGCGGGGTAAATGTGGGCGAGGTCGTTCCACAGGGCCTCCAGGTCCCACTCATCGGAGCGGCCTTCGGCGGTGCGGGAGGAAACCACCGTGTTGACCACGGAGGCGCGGAAGGCCTCGATCTGGGGTTCTAGGTCCTCCCCTTCCAACACGCGGCGGCGCTCGGAGTAGACCTTCTCGCGCTGCTCAGTCATAACGTCGTCGTATTTGAGGACGTTCTTGCGGATCTCGTAGTTGCGCGACTCCACCTGCCGCTGAGCGGAAGCGATGGCGCGGGTGACGATCTTGGACTCCAGCGGGACGTCGTCGGGGTAGGCATCGGAGGCCATGATGCGCTGGGCGGCGCCAGAGGCGAACATGCGCATCAAGTCGTCCTCCATAGACAGGTAGAAGCGGGACTCGCCCGGGTCTCCCTGACGGCCGGAGCGGCCGCGCAGCTGGTTGTCGATGCGACGTGACTCGTGGCGCTCAGTGCCCAGCACGTACAGGCCCCCGAGCTCCACCACCTCGTCGTGCTCAGCTTTGCAGGCCTCCTTGGCAGCCTTGAGGGCAGCAGGCCAGGCGGCGTCGTACTCTTCCGCGTTTTCTTCCGGGTCCAGCCCCTGCTCCTTGAGGGCGGTGACCGCAATATGCTCAGCGTTGCCTCCAAGCATGATGTCCGTACCACGGCCAGCCATATTGGTGGCTACAGTGACCGCACCCTTGCGTCCCGCCATGGCGACGACGGCGGCTTCGCGGGCGTGCTGCTTGGCGTTAAGGACCTCGTGGGGGATGTCGCGTTTGCGGAGCATCTCGGAGAGCTGTTCAGACTTTTCCACGCTGGTGGTGCCTACGAGCACCGGCTGGCCGGCCTCGTAGCGCTCTGCGATGTCATCAACCACCGCAGCCAGCTTGGATTTGGCGTTGGTGTAGACCAGGTCTGGCTGATCCACGCGGATCATGGGCCGGTTGGTGGGAATCGGGACCACGCCGATCTTGTAAGTGCCAGCGAACTCAGCGGCTTCGGTCTCCGCGGTGCCGGTCATGCCGGAGCGGGAGCCTTCTGGGTAGAGCCGGAAGTAGTTCTGCAGGGTGATGGTGGCCAGGGTCTGGTTCTCAGCCTTGATCTCCACGCCCTCCTTGGCCTCAATGGCCTGGTGCATGCCTTCGTTGTAGCGTCGGCCGGGCAGTACGCGGCCCGTGTGCTCGTCCACGATCAGCACCTCGCCGTCGCGCACGATGTAGTCCTTGTCCAAGTGGAAGAGCTCTTTGGCGCGGATAGCGTTGTTTAGGAAGCCGATCAAGGGGGTGTTGGCGGACTCGTAGAGGTTGTCGATGCCCAGGTAGTCCTCAACGCGCTCGATACCAGAGGCCAGGATGCCGATGGTGCGTTTCTTCTCATCCACCTCGTAATCCGTGCCCGCCTCCAAGCGTTCAGCAATCTTGGAGAACTCCTGGTACCACTTATTGACGTCGCCGGTGGCGGGGCCGGAGATGATCAGCGGGGTACGAGCCTCGTCGATGAGGATGGAGTCCACCTCGTCCACGATCACAAAGGCGTGGCCACGCTGCACTAGGTCCTCGGGGCGCTGGGCCATATTGTCGCGCAGGTAGTCGAAGCCGAACTCGTTATTCGTGCCGTAAGTGATATCGCAGCCGTACTGCTTGCGACGCTCGGCAGGAGTCTGGCCCACCAGAATGCAGCCGGTGGACAGCCCCAGGAAGCGGTGTACGCGCCCCATGAGGTCAGACTGGTACTCGGCCAGGTAGTCGTTGACGGTAACGACGTGCACGCCCTGGCCGGTCAGGGCCCGCAGGTAGGAAGGCATGGTGGCTACCAGAGTCTTGCCCTCACCGGTTTTCATCTCGGCGATATTGCCTAGGTGCAGCGCGGCCCCGCCCATGATCTGCACGTGGTAAGGGCGCATGCCTAAGACGCGGTCGGCGGCCTCCGCGACGGCGGCGAAGGCTTCGGGGAGCAGCGCGTCCAGAGTCTCACCGTCGGCGTGACGTTGTTTGAGTTCGTCTGTGAGCTCGCGCAGCTCCTCGTCCGTGAACTCTTTGTAGGTGTCCGCAAGTGCTTCAACCTGGGTGGCCAGGGCATCGAGCTTCTTTAGTGTGCGCCCCTCACCGAGGCGAAGGATCCGGTCGACGATCGACAAGCTGTTTCTCCCTTAGACATCTGCATGGGCCCATACGGCCTAGACCTTGTTAATCGTAGACGAATCAGGGCCCGGTGCGGCCCGGCGGAGACGTATAGCACCGCACGCTCCACAGGACCGTTACCTGCTGGTCCATTTAGCTGACCTGGCCCGTGTGTGACAGACCACTTCCTCAGGCGGGCAAGCTAACTGCATGCGCCGCTTGTTACCCACGCTGACTCGACTGGCCTTGCCTGCCTGCTGTGCCGGCTGCAGGGCCTGGGACACGCTCCTGTGTGAGAACTGCCGCCTGGCGCTGCACCAGCCGCTGCGAAGGATTCCCGGGATGGGTGATTCGGTATGGGCGGGAGCTGATTACGCCGGGGCGGTGCGACACCTGGTGCTCGCGTGGAAAAACGGCGCGCGGGAGGATTTGCAGCCGGTGTTGGCTGAGCGGGGTCGGGAGCTGGGGGCGCTGTGGTGGGAGGCGGCCACAGCAGCGACCTGGGGATCTGAAGCCGCAGCTCTGGCTGCCGAAGGGCCGGAGGCAGCGGGAGCAGCTGCAGGGCAATCGCCACTGGCCAGGCGGGTGCTGCGGCCTCCTGCCCCAAGTAGAGCTGCTCCGCTGCTGGTGGTTCCGGCACCTTCTGGACTTGGGCGGCGTCTGCGCGGACGGCTGGTGACGGCCTCCTTGGCGGATGCGGTGGCGGCGGGCGTGGCGCAAGCAGCCGGGGGCGCATTGGCGGTGTGGTCGGCGGATTTGCTGCGACGCCGGGGCGGCAGCCAGCACCAGGCGGGGCTGGGGGCCGCTCAACGCAAGCACAACCGGAGCCTGCCGCCGCGGGTACTGGCGGAGGTGAGAGGCCTGCAAGTGCTACTGGTGGACGACGTCGTTACCACAGGAGCTACTTTGACTGCCTGCCGCCGGGCTTTGGAGTTGGCTGGAGCTGAGGTCCTAGGAGCAATCGCGGTGGCGGCGGCCCTCGCTCCAGGCAGTGCTCCCCGTTGCGGGCGACAGCCTGCACAATTGCCCACATAGGACTGAGCACATGGTGTATCTTCTGTGGCACAACACACAGATGCGTGGTGTCCTGTCATGGACGACGGGTAGCTAAGAGCATGAAGGAGGCGGTCAGTTCCTTCCAGAGCCCGCCGCGTAGTGCGACGGGTGCAGTCATCAACGCCCCAGTTGGGGCGCGCACTCCAGAGCCCAGAAAGGGTGAACCATGGACATCACCGTCGTTGGTCGCAACGCAGAGATCAGTTCGCGTTACCGGGACTACGTCGAGGAGAAAGTCACCAAGGTCGAGCAGTACGACCCGCGTGTGCAACGCGTGGAGATTGAGGTGACGCATGAGCGCAACCCGCGTCAAGCGGACACCGCCGAGCGGGTAGAACTCACCGTCATCTCCAAAGGTCCGACTATCCGGGCCGAGGCCTCCTCCTCTGACCGCTTCGCTGCTTTCGACATCGCCATGGGGAAGCTCACTGAGCGCCTGCGCCGAGTGCGTGACCGCAAGAAGGACCACCACCGCTACGCCGTCGTGGTGCCAGAGGAACCGCTTGAGACCACGCCCGTAGCCGAGGAGGAAGAGCCGGAGGAAATCAAGCCAACGGTCCCCACCACCAAGGGGGTGGCGGTGGAGTCCCAGCTAGGCGATTCCCCCGTGATCGTCCGCCAGAAGCTGCACGACGCCGTGCCGATGACCGTGGACGAGGCCCTGTACCAAATGGAGTTGGTAGGCCACCCCTTCTACCTGTTCATTGAGAAGGAAACCAAGCAGCCCTGCGCGGTCTACCACCGCCACGGTTGGACCTACGGTGTGATCCGCCTAGACGCTCAGGTCCTCTGAGCACTCGCTAACACAGACCGGTGCCGGTGGGATTCATAGACCCCACCGGCACCGTCATACCTGAGCTTTAACTCTCCTCATCCCCGCTAGGCGCCCGGCAGCGGGTAATAAGGATCGGAGCAAGCGGCGTCGATCTCATGCCAAGTAGCTCCGCTGCGACGCCACAGCACTGAGCGCGCGTCACAGGCCAGGATCGTGCCATTGGTACGCTCGCCAGCCAGCACCGTAGTGTCTTTGACGGCGGCTACATCCTCATAGGAACCGCCGACGACCTGCAGACGCAGCGTGCCTCCACCTGATTCCTCCGCCATCAGCACGGCCACGGTCATCAAGTCGGCCCAAGCCACCTTGGTGGCTCCAGGCGCCACCAAGTACTGCGGCTGTACGAGCGCAGCGGGGTGAGCGTCCTCGCCTTCACGCTTCACGGCACACACGGCCACGCGCACCCCCTGGTTCGTGGAGGCCACCACGGCCACCCGCCCACCTTCTGCAGACAGGTCAAAGGCAGTGATCTTGCCTACCAACCAGTCAGTCTTGAGGTTGTGAGCCGCTCCCTTGGCGTTTACCACGGAAAGCTGGCCATCACGCCCGGTCCAAACCCAGCCGTCGGCGTCGACTACGGGGGGCAAGAGCGAGTCGCTGCCGCCTTGGGGATTTGCCGTTGAGTAGATGACCGAGGCGGAGTTTGCGCCAGCGGCCAACCGCAGGAGGCTGCCACCGTTGAGGGCGTAGACGCTGTTGTCAGGCCCGACGGCGGGGGATCGCAGCTGTGAGCCGCCCAAGGAGGCGAGGTCGGCCAAGGCTACGCGCGTGCCACCCACACCCCGCACCACTGCGCTTGGGGTCAGCAATACCACCTGGCCGGAGCCCTTGAGTGGATTTGGCAGCTTGGAGTCAGCGGCCACCCGCTCTCCATTGACCACCACGTGGACCTCTGTAACGGTTTCCAACACGGACAGGCTCAAGGTGATTTGGGAGGCGAGCCTGGAGAGCAAGCCCGCTGGCTGGCGGTCTTGGGAACGCAGCCCCACGGTTACCAGCCCGTTGACGGCGGTAAGGCCCGCCTGGTCCTCCATCTCCATGCCTTCCAGAGCCAGCGCTGTAGCTACTCCCTTCAACCTGTCAGAGGGTCCGCCCAGGATGCGGCTGACCACGCGGCTGACGGCATTGCGTGAGGGAACCCAACGGGAGTCAGCCACCCAGTGAGTGCCATCTGGTCCTAGGAAAAACACTGGTAAACACTGGAAGTTAGAGCTGAATGAGGAGACTGGCAGCATCACGCCGTCAGGCACCGCGGCTATGCGCCACTCATTTCTGGCGTTGCGGGTCAGGGTGTAAGACACCTGAACCGGATTGTCTTCAGCCACCACCTCATAGTTGCCCTCCGCATCCAACTGCGCCTGCACCGGCACGCTAACCTGCACCGCGCCGCTTTGGTCTTGGACGATGCTTGTGGAGTCGAGGTGGGGGTAAACACGGACTGTGCGCTCTGGCCACCAGGAGGAGGCCACGGGCCCCACTAGGTAGCGGCGAGCGGCAGCAAAGTCGTCACTGGGGCCGGAGGCACAGGCGCGCAGGAAACCAGCCACGATCTCCGTGGGCTCAGCTCCCACCAAAGGAAAGTCTGCGGTCTGGATCAGCGAGTCTGGCCGCTGATCGCGAACGTCAGCGCGCTGCACCTTGCCGCTGCTGGGCAGAGTCACGCAACCGCTAAGCCCCGCAGTCCCCGCCGTTGCCAGGGCGAGCAGGAAGCTGCGGCGAGCCGGGCCGTATTCCGCTGCCCGGTTTGGCCCTGCCGCTCCTGCTGGCAGGCGTCGCTTATGAGCCTCAGCGCCGGTCACGGTGCACCTCCGGGTCTTCAGGGGTGGGGGCATACTGCAGTTCACGGGGCGCCTGGTTGGATGCGGGCACTGCAGTTACCCCGTGGCTGCGCACGGGCACGCGCAGGTGATCTGCCGAGCGGGCTTCTAGGCCAGCAGCTTTGAGCAAGCCTTCTACGGCAGCCAGGGTTTCATCTGTGTCGTCGATGGGCTCGGCGGTCACCACCACGGGTGGGTTGACTCCGGTGGCATCGGCGTAGCGGGTTACGGGGCCCCGTGACTGCTGGCGGGGCGGGGGCACGATCTCTGGACGCGGGTCGACAATCGGTTTCGCGGCTGCCTCACCATCCCGGGTGCTGCTGACTGCTTTGAAGGCCCGTTTGGTGCGCGCCTCCGCGAGAGCCTCAGCGGGAGCATCGTCTGGGATGAGTTCGAGGGGCCGCTTGTCGATGGGTTCCCCAGGAACGCGCGGCAGAGTGAGCAGGAAGGAAGAGCCTGCTCCCGGCCAGCCCCAGGCTGTCAGCTCACCACCGTGGAGGGTGGCGTCCTCCTGGGAGATGGACAGGCCCAGACCGGTGCCGCCGGTGGAGCGCTTGCGCGAGGGGTCAGCGCGGAAGAAGCGGTCAAAGACGTGAGCCACCACCTTCTCGCTCATGCCGATGCCGTGGTCGCGCACGCGCACTGCCACTGCCCCAGCGTTCTGGGCCACGGTGACATCCAGGGGTTTGCTTTCGCCATGCTCTAGGGCGTTAATGACCAGGTTGCGAACGATTCGCTCCACGCGGGTGCGGTCCAGGGCCACTCGCACGGGTCCGTCTGGCACGTGCAGACGCACATCCGTGTTCTTCTCTGCAGCCAGGGGTGCAGCCATGCCGAGCACGTCACGTACCACCTCAACCATGTCCACTTCTTTGAGATGGAGGGCGGAGGCGCCGGCGTCGATCCGCGAAATGGTGAGCAGATCCTCCAACATGGTTGCGAAGCGCTCTAGTTGCCCAAAGAGGATTACGGCGCTGCGCTTGAGCACCGGATCATCAAAGTCCTCTCGGGCTGCGAAGATCTGTTCGCCGGCCAGGCGGATGGTGGTCAACGGGGTGCGCAGTTCGTGGGAAACGTCGGAAACAAAGCGCCTTTGGAGTTGGGAGAGTTCGTCGTAACGGCTGATCTGCTCCTCAATATTGTCTGCCATGGTGTTGAAGGAGCGAGCTAGGACAGCTAGCTCATCGGCGCCGTGCACGTCTAGGCGTTCGGTCAGCAAGCCGCGGGCTAGGCGCTGGGCTGCCAGTGAGGTCTGGCGCACTGGCATCAGCACGCGCCAAGCCATGGTGGAGACCATGAGAATCAGCACCGTGGCAAAGCCAATGCTGGCCACGGTCATAGCGCGCGCAGTCACGGTAAGGACCCGCTGCTCTGGGGCCAAGGTGTAGATGAGGTAGAGATTGTGTTGCCCGGCCATGGGCAGGTTGATCTGGGTGCCTACTATCAGCCCCGGGTTGGTCTTCCCTGGGTTGGCCTTGTTGCTTGAGGGCACACTAATCGACTGCCAGTGCTCGACTCCTGGCCCGGAGGCCTCCACTTGGGCCGCCAACTCTGGCGTTACCAGCCCGGAGAGGTTCACATCAGTGGCCAGATCGTTGATGACCGTGCCGGAATCCTCATCAGCGGCTCGGTTGAGGACTACGCCGATTCCGCCAGCTGCAGCGAAGGAGTCCCTGATGCGGGAGATTTCCTTCTGTACGGTGACGGCGACGTCCTCGCCCGAGGAGATGGTTGCGGAGTCCAGATCCACCTGCGCCACCCGGGCGCGAGTGTGTGCGTCCTTCAGGACGGCATCGCGTTTGTTGTCAAAAATGTCGCTGCTGATGTGACTGGTGACCAGGACCAGCAGCAGCACGATCATCAGGCCACCGATTCCCACCGCCAGAACCGTCAGGCGCATGGTGACGGAGTGGCGCAGGGATTTGACGACCGAGAGGTTCCGCCAACCTCCCCGTTGTGCCTCAGGCGTCATTTTTGGATGCTGACCGCCGTCACCTCGAGCCACCGGCACGGTAACCAATACCGCGCACGGTCATAACAATCTCGGGGTGCTCCGGGTCGTGCTCGATTTTGGCGCGCAGGCGCTGAACATGGACGTTGACCAGCCGGGTGTCCGCCGTGTGGTGGTAACCCCAAACCTCAGCGAGCAGTTCTTCGCGGCTGAAGGCCTTCCACGGAGAACGGGCCAGGGTGACCAGCAGGTCAAACTCAAGCGGCGTAAGGGAGATGATCTGCTCACCACGGCGCACCTCGTGGCCAGCCACGTCGATCATGAGGTCGGCGACCTCCACGCGCTCAGCTCCGGCGGCCGCCGGGTCCAGAACTCGGCGCAGGCGAGTGCGCACGCGGGCCAGGAGCTCCTTGGAGCGGAAGGGTTTGGTGACATAGTCGTCAGCGCCCGCTTCCAAACCGGCGACGACGTCCTCAGTCTCCGTACGGGCGGTCAACATAATGATTGGCACGTCAGACTCGATACGAATCTGGCGACAGATTTCCACGCCGTCGACCCCGGGGAGCATGAGGTCGAGAAGTACTAGGTCTGGGGAAACCTTGCGGAACATGCTCATTGCCTGCGCTCCATCCGCGCAGAATGAAGGCACGTAGCCCTCAGACTCGAGCATGATGCCGATCATGTCAGCAAGGGCTGTGTCGTCGTCAACGACGAGTACGCGGGTATCCATGGGACCATCGTGCCACCTACTTGCCACGGCAGGCGACACTTGAAGGCAAATAACTCCTCCTGAAGGCGGAGGTGATTGCCACAATTGCCTGCAATGATTGGGATATGAGCACCGACCCAAATTCGGCATTTGATCCTCGGGACACGCCGCAGAGTTTCGGTGGCTGGCAGCCGCCTACAGCCAACCCTCAGCCACAGCCGCAATCCGCGCCAGAGCCACAGTTTGGTGCCTACGGTGCTCCCCCGGCAGGTAGTTATGGGCAGCCAGCGGTCGACGCTGGTAGCCAGCCTTGGCAGCAAGCTCAGCCGCAGTATCCCGGAGGCTTTGGGGCGCCTTTCACGGTGGCCCCGAAGCCGGGCATCATTCCGCTGCGCCCACTGACCTTCGGCGAGATCCTAGAAGGTTCGTTTCAAGCGCTGCGCGTGAATCCGAAGGCCATGTTTGTGCCAGCCCTGCTGGTCATGGCCGCCATTGGCGTGCTGGCCGCCGCAGTCAATGCCTTGGTCCTGCGGAACTTTGACCTAACGGCGATGTTCGACCCGAGCCGCGCCGAAACCATCAAGCCTGAAGACAGCCTCATGAGTTCTTTGGCCATGCAATCAGGCTCCCTGCTAACAGCATTCCTGAACCTATTTGCCACAGCAATTCTTTCCGGTCTCCTTATAGTCGCAGTCTCGCGCTCGGTGTTGGGGCGGGTGGCAGATCTCGGCGAGACTTGGCAGCGCACCAAGCGGCGTATCTGGGCGCTAATCGGCCAGACCCTACTAATTCAGCTAATCGTCATCGCCACGGTCTTGGTCTGCGCTCTGCTCGCAGTGGCGATCCTCACCGCAGGAGCCGGTGCCACCAGCGGTTTTGATAATCCCTCGGTTGCCACAATCATCGCGATCGGCCTGTCCATCATGGTGTTGGTCGTGGCTGTGATCGCAGCTGCGTTGTTCTTCCAGACCCGACTGCTGGTGGCACCTGCAGCTCTGATCCTGGAGGACGTCGGCGTCATCGATTCAATCAAGCGGTCCTGGCAGCTCACCAAGGGCTCCTTCTGGCGAGTGCTGGGCATGAACCTTGTGATCTCCATCCTCGTGTCCATTGTCAGCGGCACCCTGGGAGGGATTTTCGGCATGGCCGGGGGCCTCTCGATAGTCCTGTCACCCAAGGCATTCGCGCTGTTCTTGTCACTGACCACCTTCCTGACCTCCGTGGTAACCGGCCTGGTCTTGCCCTTCCAAGCTGCCGCCAACGCCTTGATCTACATTGACCTGCGGATGCGCAAAGAGGGTCTGGACGTGGACCTGCGCCGGTCCGCTGCCTGAGCTCGCAGAATGCTCCCACCCATGCTCCCGCACCTGCTGCTGCCCCTGAGCGGGGCGCCGGCCACGCCGGATGCAGACTCGGCCCGTCAGGCGGCGCAGGAAGAGCTAGCCAAGCCCGTTTATCACCCCCGTCCCAGCCTGCTCCAGCTGATCTGGCGGTGGTTCCGCAAGCAGATTGAGAACTACGACCTGCTCCCCGACAGCCTGCCCACCTGGGTGTCCATGCTCATCGTGCTCGCGGCGACGACGCTGCTCTTGGGCGTTCTGGTGATCCTGCTGAGCCGTTTTACGCGGGTACGCCGCAAACGCCGCTCGGAGGCCTTATTTGACGCAGACCTGCGAGACGCCGCCACACTGACCCGGGACGCAGATGCCGCGGCCCAGGCCAGCGACTTCGCCACCGCCGTGGTTGAGCGCTTCCGTGCCATCATCCGTTCCCTTGACGAGCGCGGCTTACTGGAGGACTACCCCGGCATGACGGCCCATGAGGCAGCCACGCTAGCCCGCGAGGCACTCACTAACGCGCGCTCCAAGCATGGGGCCCGCCTAGTGTTGGACCACCAACTCCAAGAGGCAGGCAACCTTTTTGACGCGGTGCGATACGGGGAGAGTGCGCCCACCAAACAGCAGGACCAGTGGATGCGTGACCTGGCAGCGCAGGTTGAGTCCTGCCAGGTGCCACAGCCCGCTGCCTACCATCTGGTGGTGCCCCAATGAGCAATCCCCAGGCAAGCACCCAAGCGCTGGCTGGGCCCCCCACAGACACGGTGGCGACGGCGTCGGCCCCACCTGCGGGCTCCGCTGCCTCGCAGTCAAACCAGCCGACCATACGCGAGCGGCTGCGACGCGCCCGTCCCGTTGTGCTCGCCCTGCTGCTCCTAGCGGTGGTAACGCTGATGACCAGCAGCTCCGTTGGCACTGGTTCCAAAGTGCCCCTGGCCCTAGACAACATCAAAGGCGACGGCGCCCGCGGCTTAGGCGAGGTACTGCGCAGCTACGGGATCCGTCCCTACTCCGTGCAGACCATTGAACAAGCCATGACGGCCGTGAGCTCTGACCCGCATAACACCACCCTGGCATTGGTCGGCGTCGGCTCCCTAACTGACGCTGACCGCGAGGTGCTGACCTTGCTGGGTGCAGACATCACGGTTGTGGGCACCACCTACCAGGACCTAACAGGTATGGGGCCACTGCAAGCTTCCGGCCAGTCCGCCCCCGCCGGCACAGCGCTCTCCCCCAGTTGCGACGACGCCGACGCGCAGGCCGCGCAGGCCCTCGATGGCAGCCGTGGTTCAGTGACCCTCCCCAAAGGCGCCACAGCCCCAGCACAGCTGCAGACCTGCTTCCCAGTGGGCACTGGCTTTGCCTACGCCTCCATGCACCTGCCCGCGGGCGGCACCTTGCGGCTGATTGGTGACGCCTCAATCGCCACCAATGCCAAATTAGCCCAGTCAGGCAACGCCGCCCTAATGGTGCGCGCCTTGGGGCACCACAAGCACGTGGTCTGGTTCGACGCCGAGCACCCCGGCACTCGCTCAGTCTGGGACGCAGTATTCCTGCCGCGCTGGGCACCCGTGCTGATGGCACTGTTGTGCGCCGCCGCCGGGGTGCTAGCCCTAGCCAAGGGACGCCGCATGGGCCGCCTGGTCCGCGAGGACCTGCCGGTGGAAGTGCCTGCCGCAGAGACGACCATCGGCCTGGGCCGCATGTACCAGCAAGCTAAGGACCGCGAGCATGCCGCGCGAGCCCTGCGCATCGGCGCCGCACTGCGACTAGGCCGCCGTCTGGGCTTGGCACCTTCGGCTGATGGCGCCGTGCTGCTAGACGAGCTAGCCCGCCGCTGCGGTACCCAGGAGGGGCCCGCCTTACGGGCCCGCGCTGACCTACTCCTTTACGGCCCACCCCCAAGCAACGACCAGGAGCTCACTGCCCTGGCCGATCAGCTCGACCAACTCGAGAGCGAGGTTCAACACCGATGAGCACCCCCACCACCCCCACGCCAGACCACCGTGCCCGCCTCGTAGATGTGCGCTCAGAGGTCGCTAAGGCCGTCGTCGGCCAAGACGCTGCCGTCACTGGTCTGATCCTGGCAGCTCTGGCTGGCGGGCACGTCCTGCTGGAGGGCGTGCCCGGTGTAGCCAAAACCTTGCTGGTGCGCTCCTTAGCCACAGCTCTAGACGTAGACACCAAACGCATCCAGTTCACGCCCGACCTCATGCCCGGCGATGTCACCGGTTCCTTGGTCTACGACTCCCGCACGGCCGAGTTTTCCTTCCGCGAAGGCCCCGTGTTTACCAACCTGCTCCTAGCGGATGAGATCAACCGCACGCCTCCTAAGACCCAGGCAGCCCTGCTAGAGGCCATGGAGGAGCGGCAGGTCTCAGTGGACGGGCAGCCCCGCCCCTTGCCGTACCCCTTCATGGTGATCGCCACCCAGAACCCGGTGGAGTATGAGGGCACCTATCCTCTGCCAGAGGCCCAGCTGGACCGTTTCCTGCTCAAGCTGGTGCTGCCGCTGCCAGAGCGCGCGGAGGAAGTCGAAGTGCTTTCCCGGCACGCCTCCGGCTTTGATCCGCGCAATCTGCCCGGCGCAGGTCTGCAAGCTGTAGCTAGCGGCCAGGACCTGGCGGAAGCGCGCGAGCAGGTGCGCACCGTCGGCACCTCCCCTGAGCTGCTGGCCTATGTGGTGGACCTAGTGCGCGCCACCCGTAGCGCGCCCAGTGTGGCCCTGGGGGTGTCGCCCCGTGGCGCCACCGCACTGCTGGCAACCTCCCGCGCCTGGGCTTGGTTGTCTGGCCGGTCTTTCGTTACCCCGGACGACGTCAAGGCTTTGGCGCTGCCGACTCTGCGCCACCGCATTCAACTGCGCCCCGAGTCGGAAATGGAGGGCGTCACCACCGAGTCGGTTATTACCGGCGTGCTGCGCTCCGTGCCGGTCCCCCGCTGAGCCGCCTAGTTTCCGGAAGGAGGCCCCGTGTATCTGTCCGAACGTGCTGCCGTGTTCATGCTGCTCGGGGTTGTCCCAGTGCTGATCTGGCCCCGTCCTTTGACGGTGGTGCTCTGGCTGCTGGCGCTTATGCTGCTGGCCTTATTGGACGTGGGGCTGGCAGCCTCCCCCTATTCCTTGCAGGCCGGGCGCAAAGTGGATCGCGCTGTGCGCTTAGATGAGACCACGACGGCGACCCTGACGATCTCAAACCAGGGAAAAAAGGTGGCTAAAGGCCTGGTGCGTGACGCGTGGGTGCCTTCTGCTGGCGCTAGCAACACCCGCCATCGGCTAAACCTGGGGCCAGGACGCCGCACTCGCTTGCACACTCAGCTGCGTCCCACCCGCCGCGGAGACCGCGTCGCGGACCTGGTTACCGTGCGTCTGGCGGGCCCTCTCGGGCTGGCAGGCCGCCAAGCCTCCCTGCAGGCTCCGGCCCGACTGCGAGTCCTGCCTGCCTTCACTTCACGCAAGCACCTGCCCAGCCGCCTGGCCCGCCTGCGGGAGATGGATGGGCGCAGCGCCGTCATGGTGCGCGGGGCGGGCACTGAGTTTGACTCCTTGCGCGAGTACGTGGTGGGCGACGACGTGCGCTCCATCGACTGGCGCTCCACTGCCCGTCGCGGCGGGGTGGTGGTGCGCACCTGGCGTCCCGAACGGGACCGGCGCGTGCTACTCATCCTGGACACCGGGCGACTGGCCTGTGCGCGGCTGGGGGACGCCACCCGCATGGATGCACAAATTGAGGCCGCTCTGCTCCTATCGGCCTTAGCCTCGCACGCCGGTGACCGGGTGGACGTCGTCGCCCTGGACGAGGAATTGCGCGCCCAGGTGCGGGGGCAGTCTGGCGCGGCGCTAATGGCAGAGCTGGCGGATAGCTTGGCCCCGGTGGAGCCGCGGCTGGTGGAGACCAGTTGGCAACTCATCACCCAGACGGTTGGGACCATGCTCTCCCAGCGCGCACTGGTGGTGGTGCTGACCGCCGTGGATCCGGGCGCCACTGACTCTGAGGCGCTGCGGCACCTAGCCTCATTGGCCCGGAAGCACACCGTGCTGTTGGCTTCAGCCACCGATCCGATGCTGGGGCAGCTGCGCCAAGAGCATGGGCAAAGCGACCAGACCTATGTGGCTGCGGCAGCCGAGCACACGCTGGCCCAAAATGAGACCGTGCGCGCCCGCCTGAGCCGCAGTGGCGTGGAGGTCGCTGAGTCTGAGCCAGACCGTCTGGCTCCCACGGTGGCCGACGCCTATCTGGCCCTCAAGGCAGCGGGGCGGCTATGACCGCCCGACGCCGTCGGTCCCTGGAGGCGCGCGGCTCAGCCAGCCACAGCTACCCGAGCGCCGGCATCCTCCGCCTCCAGGTCACCAACCAGAGCGTCACCGGTGGCACTGTCCTGCGCGCGGGCGCCAAGCACCAGTGTGTAGGCCAGGAACAGAGCCAGAGCCAAAACCCCCAGCGTGATCTTGAAGGCCCAGGGAATCGAGGCCCCGGTTACAAAGCCCTCGATCAGTCCGGCAACTCCCAACGAGATAGTCAGTGCCACGGCCACCGTGATAACGGTGCGTCCCTCCTCCGCCAGAGCGTCGGAACGACGCCGGTGCCCGGGCACCAGCAGGGTCCAGAAGAGTTTGAGGCCTGCCCCTCCAGCCACAAACACACTGGTGAGTTCCAGCAGGCCGTGAGGCAGAATCAGCGCAAAGAACTCCCAGGTCAGGCCGTGGTCGATAAGCACCGCGGCGCTCTGCCCCAAGACCATAGAGTTGCTGAGCATTACCCAGGCGGGGATCACTCCGGTAATGCCGCTGGCCACGCATATCGCAGCGATGCGGGCGTTGTTGGTCCACACCTGGCCGGAGAACTCCTGCGGCGCATAGGTGGTGTAGTAGGCGGCAAAAGCGTCATTGGCGTGGGAGTCAAGCTCCTTGGGCGTGCCCATGGCACTCATCGCGGCAGGGGTGCGCAGGGTCCACCAAGCCACCACAGCTGCCACCAACAAGCAGGCCACAGTGGTCCACCAGCTCCACCAGCGCACCCGGTACAGGGCAGCTGGCATAGTCGTAGTGACGTAGCGGCGCAGCACAGACCAGCCAGACCGGCTGGTTCCAGTGACCCGACTGCGGGCACTGGCTACCAGGGAGGAAAGCTCTGCCACGACTTGTGGGTCCGGGGCACTGGTGCGCACTCGCGACAAATGCCCGGCAGTCAAGCGGTAAAGGGACACCAGTTCATCGGCTTGCTTCCCCGTCAGGCGCCGGATGGCAGCCAACTCCCGCAGCCGATCCCACTGATGCTGGTGGGCGGCAACAAAGGCATCAATATCCACAACCCAACTTTGACACGGCGGTGACCATGGAGACCTCATCCGAGCGGAGGATCGAGCAGGAACGAATGGTGACGGGTGAGGCCGTCGTCTTGGACGTGGTGCCTGCGACTGTCGGCTCACGCCTGCTCAGTGGGGCGATTGACTACGGCATTATGGGCGCTGGTACCGCGCTGTCACTGGCCACATTTATATCGCTGGCGCCAGCGAACACTACTGTCGCCGCAGCCACGACCATCGCGGCCTTAATCATGGTGTTCTGGGCGGTGGCCGTGCCCGTGACGGTAGAGACCTTGAGCCGCGGCCGCAGCGCTGGCCGCCTGGTGGTCGGCACCCGGGTGGTGAGGGACGACGGCGGGGCAGTGCGCCTGCGCCACAGCCTGGTGCGGGCGCTGGTCGCGGTGGTGGAGGTGGCTTTAACCTCCGGCGTTCTGGCGATTTGTGCCTGTATTGTGGCGCGCCGAGGCAAGCGCCTGGGCGATCTGCTGGCAGGCACCTATGTGATTCACGAGCGGGCCACGGCCAAAAGCGCCCCGCCCCTGCTGATGCCACCTGAGTTGGCCGAATGGGCGCACGGCACAGACTTGCATGCGCTACCGGGGCACCTAGCACTTGTGACCCGTAGCTTCCTGCAGCGCACCACCACCCTGGACCCAGTGGCGCGGCAGCGAATCGCCACCTCGCTGGCGCAGCAGGTGCTGCCTTTGGTGGCACCGCCTCCGCCTGCTTCCACCCACCCTGAGCGCTTCTTGGCGGCAGTGCTGGTGGAGCGGCGCAATCGGGAGCTGGCTCTGGCGCAACGGGACCTGCAGTTCGAGGAGCGGCTGCGGGCTAGCGAGTCAGCGCCCGCTTATTCACTGCTCTGAGCAGTTTGGCGGGACGGCAGTAGCTTAGACCTTTCGCTTCATGCGGCAGGAGCACGGGCACGCCGTCACGCACGGGGTAGCTCAGGCCCGCACTGGGAGACAGCAGCACTGGAGCGCCGTCGGAGTCGATGCCGTCTGCCAGTTCCTCACCGGTGACGGGGCACCGCAACTGCTGGCGCAGCCAGGCGGGCAGCGCCGCAGGCCGGGACTCACAGCTTGCGGATTCAGCGTTCTGGCCGAGGTTAGGGCTGGTCATCATGCTCCTGATTCAGGTCCTTTTCCCCACGCAAGACGCGCAGGTGACCGCGACGGGTGATCTCTCCATCCCCGGGTGCGGCCAGCAGGGAGGCCGGATGTGGCAGGCTGCCAGCCCGGCTTAAGCGCTCCGCGGGCACCGGTGCGGGCCGGGGGGCGCGGGAAGCCTCCCGGACGGCGTCGGCCAAAGCAAGCAAATCGTCCTCGCTGGGAGCTGCCGGCTCGAACTCAACGTTCAGGCGAATCACCTGCCAGCCGCGCGGGGCGGTAAAGGAGGCGACGTGGTCGTCGCACAGGTCATAGGCTTCGGGTTGGGCTTCTGTCGCCAGAGGTCCCAAAACAATCGTCTGGTCCGCGTACACCGAGGTCAAGGTAGCCACGGCGGGGCGGAAGCACCCGGACCGGCGGCAGTGGCGGACTGTTCTCACGGGGTGAGGCTACCGCATCGTGGCCGCCTGCCTGTCTTGGCGTCTAGGCTGCCGCACGTGAGTTCTGTGCCTTCACCAGTCCCCCAGCCGACTCGCCGTCGTGACCGCCATGGCCGGGGTCTGCGCGGTCCGCTGTTGCCTGCGGCCCTGCCTGCCTGGCGCACTCCTTCGGAGCGTTTTGATGAGCTAGTTATCCGCGTGGTACAGGACTTGAGCCGACAAGTGCCGCAGGTGGAGTCGATCCAGTTTGCGGTGGAAGAGGTGCCGCCTTCAGACCCGGCGCCCTGGGAGCGAGGGATTGTGCTGGGGCGTGGTTTCGCTGCGGAGCCAAAGGCCGGTTTGCCCGCGCGAGTGGTGATTTACCGGCGTCCGGTCACCTCGCGTGCGGCTGATCGGGGGGAGCTGGTGGAGCTGGTGCATCGGGTGGTGGTGGAACAGGTAGCCACCATGCTGGGGCGGCGCCCGGAGGAGATCGACCCGCAATACCCGCTGTAACTGGGTATTGCAGCCAGGGCCCTGCGACTATAGGGCCCTGTGCCTGGGCGTCTAGTGCAGCAGTATGTTTCGGGCCGCCTGGGCTTGTGCGCCCGGGACGGCTGGCACTGCGGAGATTAGCGTGCCTGCTTCCTCACCGGTCACCTCCATGGTCACGACGGCGGCCGCGCTGCAGCCTTCGCCGTCGGCGCTGATCTGCAGGACCGAGAGGTCTTCCGGCAGGCCAGTAACAGTGGTGGTGGTGCCGGAAGCCAGGGTGACGTCCTGGGTCCAAGTGCCGTCGAGGCTGCGCAGGGTGACCACGCGGCTCGCCTCCGCAGAGTTACCTATAACCAGCTGCGATTCGGCACCCCAGTGTTTTGGCAGGGTCAGATTGCCGCCAAGCTCCAGGTTTGCGTTGGCGGCTTGGAGCCAGGTGCGGTCGTGCAGGAGGGCGCCGGAACGCTCGGGGAACTCACCGGCAGACCGGACCAGTTGAACGGCGGCACCCACCGGCATATCTGAGGTGGTGTGCAGGGTGTAGGTGCCGGGTTCCACCCCGGCCAGGGACACGTCAAAGACTGCACCGGGGTCCACGACGATGGCTTCCGCACCGGCCAGAACCTGTTCACCGGTAGCCCCCAGCAGGCTGACCTGCACTGTTGCGGAGGAGGTTGAGGGGTTCACCAGACGCACCAGGGGCTGGTCTGAGGATGCTGCTGAGCCAGTGCCCTGCCCCTGTTTCTCAGGCTCTACGAGGACCACGCCGGGCACCACCTGCTCGGTGGCTGGGTCTGCCCCAGGCACGATTACCTCCACGCCTGCAGGGGTCTCACCGTCCAGGGTCTCTTCAACTAGGTCCACCCCCACGGCCCCGCCTTCCGCGACGACCTGCACGGCCAGTCGGCCATCCGCAGTCACCGAGTCAGAGGTGCCCAGGTAGACGGATTCTGTCTTTCCGGGAGCAATAACCGCCTGTCCCCCACCGGGGAGGTCCACGAGCCCGGTAGCGCCGTAGGCGGTAACTGAGGCGGACACAGTGGTGGTTCCCGGGTTGGTCAATCGCAGTTCGGTGTAGGCGCCGGGACGCGAAGCCCCAGCCACGATCCAAGCGGCAGTTCTGGGTGCCGTGCAGGGCGCTATAGCCAGGCCCCTTAGGTCACCGGATTCAAAGAGAGTGGCGGTGTGGCCAGTGCCTTCGGCTAGGGCGGTGCCGCTCTGGGCAATGCTCAGCAGGCCGCCTTCGGCGCTGTCTAGCTCGTAAAAGCTGCCGCTTTCCAGCGCCTCTTCCCGGTAGCTGGCTTTTGCTCCGGGGACGACCGCCACTGCGGTGGCCTGCTTGGCGGCGTCGTAGTTAGCCACCTCTAGGCCGTTGCTGGCGGCCTGTGGGCAGATCAACTGGTGGTCTTGCTTGGGCGCAGCCAGGGGCTGGGAGTGGACCGGGCGGACCGGATCCACAGGAACTGCTGGGTTGATTAGAGCAAGCCCACCCAGGCCGGCCAGCATGGCCAGGCCCGTGACGGGGCCTAGCGCTGCTTTGAGGGTTTTGGGTGCCGCCTGCCGCAAGGAGCCGCGTGTGTCCTTCCAGATCTTGCCGATGCTGGGGCGCTGTGAGCCTGGGCGAGAGCGGCCCGTGCGGATGCGTTCGCTGCGGGTGCGTGAGGTGCGGTATTTGCGGGGCTCTGCCATCAGTCGTTCCTGGGACGTCGCAGGGGCAGGGCAGCCAAGGCGGTGATGCCGCAGACCACCCAGATCGAGAGGGTGAGCAGGCGGGAGACCAGGCTGGTGTGGCCGAGTTCAAGCTGTCCGCCGGTGGCGGGGAGTTCGAAGGCCTGGCGCCAGCCCGCAGGGTCGGCGATGGGCTTGAGTGGCTGGCCATCTAGGGTGGCGCGCCAACCGGGGTCGGAGCGCTCCGCCAGATAGAGGGTGCGCTTGGCCCCGTCGGAAGCGGCGGGTAGCTCCGCGCTCAGGTGCTGAGAGTTCCAGGGCAGGAATTGCGCAGCGCTTTGGTCGCGTCCCTGGATCAGTGCGCCGGATACCTCTGCACCGTTGCCCAGGCTAACCCGCCAGGCTTTACCCACTTTGGTACTGGCCAACTGCTCTAGGCCCGGGGTGGCGGCGATGCCTGCGGCAGCTTCGGTGGTGCGGGAGGATAGATCAGTTAGCAGCACCACGGCAACGCCGTGCCGCGCCAAACCGGCGGCCGCATTGTCTTGCTGGCCGGCGGTCAGACCGACGACGAGTTGGGCTAGATCCTGGGTGGCGGCGTCCGAGTTGAGGGTGACGGCGGGGCCAGCCTGGCGAGCTCCGCGCAGCAGCCCGGTATTTGACTTGGTTTGGGTCACAGTGGTGCCAGTCTCTTTGAGTCGGGCTGCGTCAGCGGAGGTAGCGGCGGGAAGCACATCCGCCAGCATCACGCCGTCGCCCCGCCATAGGGATGCAGTCAGGCCTTGAGCATCAGTCCCAATCGCCAGGACCCGCCCACCAGTGGTCCGCTGCGTCTCGGCGGCGATGGCGGGCACCGAGCGGCTACCGCTGTGCAGCATCATGAGGGGGCCGCCGGAGCCCGCATGGGTGCTCCAAGACCAGGTGCCCAACAGGCAGGCGGCGAGCAGCAACGCTAGGCCGTTGAAGAAGCCCACCGCCAGGTGCCTCCAGTCAAAGGTGTGTCGCACCAGTTGACTGTGGAAGCGGTCAAGCAGCACCACTGCGGATAGCAGCAGCCCGGCCTGCATCAGGCTCACCCCGGCGCCAGCCCAACCGGGGACGGTCACCAGTTGGCCGGAGCCCGCACCGGTGGCATCAGTGCCGATGCCGGTGGTAGCTCGCAGGGAGAGCATGGCGCAGCACACTCCGCCCAGCGCCAGGACTAGGCCCACGCGGGCACGGCGGCCGTGCCGCCCAAGCAAGGGCAGGGACAGTGCCACCAGCAGGGGCAGGAACAGCAGACAGGCCCGCGTGATGGAGGTGGCAATAGTTCCGAGTCCCAGGCTGTGGGGGTCTGCCGGAATGCCTAGCAGCAGGTCCAGCGAGCTGGGTGCCGTCACGGCAACCGGCGCGCCGGTGACGGTTGCCAACGTGTGCGCGGCCTGTGCGAGGGCGCGAGTCGAGAACAGGGAGCCCGTGCCTCGGGCGGCCTCGAAGGCGGCCCACCAGGTGGGCGTCAGCAGGGCGACGGTGGGCACGGCAGCGAACAGGAGCCGTGCGTTTAGGTGGCGAGTGCGCAGGAAGCCAAAAACAATTGCTCCCAAGAGCAACAGCGCCACCATGGAGCCCACGCCGGCGTCTGCGGAAGCGATCACCGCTAACAACAGCCCGGCGGCGGCAGCCGCAGTGGTTGACCCAGGGCCGTATTGCTCGGTGGCGGCAGCGCGGATGCGGGCACCGCGCCTAGTGGAGGCTGAAACGACGACGCCGGTGGCGTCATCCATAACCGGTGTAGCGGGGTCGTCGTCTACCGGGCCGCGCGGCTGGCCGGTCTTGAGGCTGGCAGCTTTGCCGGTGGGCTCAGCGTCTCGGGATTGTGCCCCGGAGCGAGCCAACTTGGCTAGCTCAGCGCTGCGCTCCGCCTCGAAGGGCTTGGACTTGCCGCGGTCGGCGCTGGAGAGCCGTTGCGCACCAACCATGCCGGAAAGGATCACGTCGCGGCGGTCAGCACCCAGCGCACGGGCTAGAGCCAGCATGGCCCACGGCAGGGTCAGGTGAACGATGACGGCGGGCAGGCGCCCCTGCCCCACCCCCAGGAGCAGTGCCGGTGCAGCGGCCCAGCTAATCGCGGCCCAGGCACGTACTGCGGGCCGACGGCTGATCGCTCCGGCGGCATACCAGGCACCGAGCGCTGCCAGAGGGACAGCCAGATGTAGGAGCAGGCTGATAAGCGTTTCCGCCTCAATCCCTAGGGGGCTGAGCCCGGCCAGCGCCACTGCCAAGACGGCTAGGAGCGGGTTGGGGGCGGTGGGCACGCCGTCGCCGGTAAAGGCCCAGGTGCTCCAGGCGGCAGACCAAGCTTGCTGCCAGTCCAGGCCTAAGGCGGTCAGTGCGCCTCCGGCCAGATTGCGGGTGACCAGCACTCGTGACAGGGCAATGCCGCCGGCCACTGCTGCCAGAACCAGAACCAGGCCAAGCACAATCCGCCGGGTGGTCTTGATGGCCGCTAGCTCGCGTACCTCAAGTTCGCTGGGGGCGGCGGCGCGGGCTGCGCGTTCACGCTGCTGGCGGTTGTGGTCGCGGCGCTGCGCTTGGATGCGGTAGGGGGTGGTGTAGAGCTCGGAGAGGAGGGCGCCGTTGGCGGTGCCGATTCCTGCCAGCCGACTGCGTTCTGCGGCGATAGCTTCCCGACGGTCAAGCACCGCGCGGGCGGCCTTGAGTTCGTCCATGGCCAGACCAGGATCTTTAGCCAGCAGGCGCCACAGGGCCCGCGCTCCCGCTAGCACCAGGAAGTACGCCAGCAGCAGGCCTAGGGGCTTGCTGGAGAAGGAGGCCCAGGAGCTGAGCTGTGCGGTGCGGCGGGCGCGGAAGGAACGATCGGCGTTAGGCTCAGCGGGCCTTGTGGGGGTCGCGGTTCCCTGTGGGGCCTCAGTTGTTAGCGTCCTTGGTGGGCGCAGGCCCAGGTAGCTGGCGCGGCGGTGGCGCAGGCGCGCCTGTGGGGCGACGACGACGCGGTGCCCGGCAAGTCTGACGGCCCGCGAGAGTTCCAGGCCGTCCCCGAAGATCGGGAACATTGGGCTGGGGCCGCCGAGCTTCTCCCAGACGTCGCGGTCGATCAGGGCGCCAGCGCTGCCGACGGCGAGCACGTCCGAGCGGTCGTCCAGCTGCCCCTGGTCAATCTCTCCTTCAGCAATGTCATTGGCACGCCGGGCCGATGCGGTGGTCACCAGGCCGACTTCTAGGAGTTGCTCTGGGTGATCCCAGTCCACCTGCTTGGGCCCAGCTAGGGCCACAGAGCGGGAGGTAACGATGGCCTCTACCAGTTCCTCTAGGCAGTTGGGCTCGGGGGCGCAGTCGTCGTGGAGCAGCCAAAGGCGGGAGTGATCCACGCCGACGGCGGGCACGGCGCTTTGGGCTACCTGTACGCGCTCTTCTTCGGTGATTGGGGACATGGCGCCGGTGGGACCGCTGAGTGTGCCTTGGACGCCGATGCTGGTGGAGGCTCCGGCACGTTTGCGCCAGCGGTTGCCTGAGGCAACCAAGGTCGCATAGGCCTCCAGACCTTGGCTGACGGCTTCGCGGAAGCCGCGTGCCTGGGGGCAGCGAACGATGCGAACGAGTGTGGCTTGGTCGAGTTCGGCGGCTTCGACCACTTCTTCTACTGGGGTGCCGTCACCTAGACCGTTCTCCCGTGAAGCAATATCCACTAGGAGTACGACGTCTGGCGCCAGGGTCTGTGCAGCTAGGGCACGCAGAGATTTAGGCAGGTAGGGCGTTACCCCGGCGCAGACGAGGACCGCGATAGTCCCAGTCCGCGGCAGCGATCCTTGCTCGACGGAGCTACTCATACCGCCCGGCGCTTGAGCTTGCGGCGCTCGCGCTCGGACAGTCCACCCCAGATACCAAAGCGCTCGTCATTGGCTAGGGCGTACTCGAGGCAGTCCTGACTGACAGGGCAGTTGTGGCAGACTTGCTTCGCTTCGCGGGTGGAGCCACCCTTCTCCGGGAAGAATGCTTCAGGGTCGGTCTGGGCGCACAGCGCCCGCTCCTGCCAGGCCAGGGGGCCATCGTCCTCGGCACCGAAGATCGACAACAGCTCGGCGTCGTCATCGACAGTGCTAGGACCGTTGATCGGCCCTTCGCCGAAGATGTTCCACATGACGCCTCCCTGGCGAATCACTCATATCTGACTCTGCAAATTACACGTGTGTCGTCCGGCCCAGTCAAGCCCAAAAGTGGTAGCTAACTTACATAGACACCAGACCGGCAAGCCGCTTGCTAGCAGCATCCTAACGAGAGGTTCCACAAGACTCCGCCGCAACAGCCTTGCAAAATCGCCAAAACCTTAAAGCCGTCAACCGATCCACATCTTACAGCTAAGCCTCAAGAGGAAGGTGAGAATTGTTAGGGAATCGCAATCTTAATGCGATCCTAGAATCTGCATATTCTAGGAAGGCAGCCGCGCTGACTTGGTATGACCCGGTGGAAAGAATCGAACTGAGCGGGCCAGTGCTGGGGAAATGGCTTTCGAAGGTCGCTGCCATGGTCACCATTGAGGCGGGAAACGGTAACGATTTCGGCCTGCCGGTGGTTCATCTTGCACTCCCGGTCCACTGGCGAATGATCGTGTGGGCCTGCGGCACCTGGCGAGCCGGCGGCACAGTGGAGCTAGGCACTCCCGCCAGCGACGCCGTCGGACTCTCAGTGGCCTCCGCCCCTGAACACCTCTTACCTAGCGCTGCAGCGCAGGTGCTGCTCCCCTTGCCGTCCCTGGCCCTGCGCTGGCCGGGAGAACTTCCCCCGCTGGTCCTAGATGGCGCCGCCGACCTCATGACCTACCCCGATCAGTTTCCTGCCGTAACCGCTCCCCCACAGGCCTCCGCCCTGGTCACTAACAGCCCGGAGTCGGCCACCTGGACTTGGCAAGAACTATTAGAGGCAGTACAAACCGCTCTTCCCACCGCCTCCCACACTCCCCTGCTGGTACATGAGTCCACGTCGCAAGCAGCACTGTTGGGTTGCCTGCGGGCCTGGGAAAGCGGACGCCGCGCAGTGCTGGTCTCGCCCGATGCCGATGAGGCAATCCTGGAGGTAGCCCGGAGACAGGAAGGCGCCACCCTGACTTAGGGAAGCTCCGCAGCAGATGCTCCGGCGCAGGCCCATCGGCCCGCGCCACCTGTGTTCAAGGCACATCCACCTGCAACAAGGTGCCCGCACCCTCGACCCGCAGGCCCTTCTCATCAGCACCCGCGAAGGCACCCTGGCCACGTTCTAAGCGCAGCGACCCTGCGGAGGTGGCCACCGTCATACTGCCCTCGACCACCAGCAGCAGACGAGCACCACCACCGGGCACCGGCAAAACACCATCCTCCGCAAGCAGCTGGGTCACCAGCAGTTCAAAGTCATCGACCGGCGCGTAATAGGCGCGAGTTGCCCGGGACAAGTACTCAGGGGCAGGCCGTACCGGTGGCGCAGCCACGTAATCCACACAGGAGAGCATGGTGGGCACATCCACATGCTTGCTGGTGAGGCCCGCCCGCAGCACATTGTCCGAGGAAGCCATGACCTCCGCGCCCAGGCCCGAGATATAAGCATGCACTGAGCCAGCCGGAATGAACAGCGCCTCCCCAGGCCGCAGGGTGACAGGGTTGAGGAGCAGCGCGGCGGCCACCCCCGGGTCCCCAGGAAAGTCACGGGCCATGGCCACAGCCGTCCGGTAAGCATGAGCCGAGGTGGCTGTGCCCTGCTCTAGGCGCCAACCCATCTCCTGCACGAGTTCCTTAAGCTCCGCAGCAGACGGACGGGTCTCAGCGGAGACCAGCTCAGTAAAAGCGCTGCGGATGCCATAGCGAGTGGGGTTGAGTCGCAGTGTGCGCCGCATGCGCCGCGCTACTGGAGCCTCCAGCCCTGCCAGCACCTCAGCCGCACGACGGGGTGCCCGGAAGCCCGCCACAGCCTCAAACTCGGTGAGGGCCAGCACCATCTCGGGCTTGTGGTTGGTGTCGCGGAAGCATCGCTGCGGCGAGTCAAGTGGAACGCCGGCAGAGTCCTCTGCGGCGTACCCTGCCGCAGCCTGCTCCAGGCTGGGGTGGACCTGCAGGGACAGTGATCGATCCGGGGCAATTAGCTTGAGCAGGAAGGGCAGATGCGGGCCGAAACGCTGGACCACGTCAGCTCCCAAAAACCGCTCGGGTCCACTCTCAATAAGTGCACTCAGCGTGCGCCCGTCGGCGAGCTGCGTGGGTCCAGCCGGATGGGTGCCAAACCAGAGCTCAGCCCAGGGCTGCCCATCTGGCTCCACGCGCAACAACTCTGGCAATGAGGAGCGCGAACCCCAGTCATAGCTCTGCCTGGCAGCTACAAGGCGCTCCACGGGTGACTGTCCTCCTCGGTCCTAGGTGAGGGACTGCACCCAGGTGATGGTCTTACGTTACAGGCACAATCACGTTGCGCGCCCCATGAGGCGCCGGAATAGGTCAGACTGTGCCTATGCGAGGCATCATCCTGGCCGGAGGCTCCGGCACGCGACTCAACCCGATCACCCTGGGCACTTCCAAGCAGTTGGTGCCGGTGTATGACAAGCCGATGATCTACTACCCGCTGAGCACCCTTATGCTCGCGGGCATTCAGGACGTGCTGGTCATCACCACCCCCCACGACGCCCCCAGCTTCCACCGTCTGCTGGGTGACGGCTCCCAGCTCGGGGTGAATCTGTCCTACACCGTGCAGGAGCATCCCAACGGTCTGGCACAGGCCTTCGTGCTGGGCGCAGACTTCATTGGCACTGAGTCCGCTGCTCTGGTGCTGGGCGACAATATCTTCTATGGCCCCGGTATGGGCACGCAGTTGCGTCGCCACACCACCCCCGACGGCGGCGTGGTCTTCGCCTACCAGGTTGCCGACCCCACCGCCTACGGCGTTGTGGAGTTTGACCAGAACTTTAAGGCCATCTCCATTGAAGAGAAGCCTGCAAAACCCAAGTCGGATTACGCAGTGCCGGGCCTGTACTTCTATGACAACGACGTCGTAACCATCGCCCGGGACCTCAAGCCCTCCGCTCGCGGCGAATACGAGATCACCGATGTCAACCGCACCTACCTGGAGGCTGGCCGACTGACCGTAGAGGTCTTGCCGCGCGGCACCGCCTGGCTAGACACCGGCACCTTTGACTCGCTAGCTGACGCCACCGGCTTTGTGCGCACCATCCAGCACCGCCAAGGTCTGAACATCGGATGCCCCGAAGAGATCGCCTGGCGCATGGGCTTTATTGACGACGACGGCTTGCGTCAGCGCGCCGAGCCTCTGGTCAAATCCGGTTACGGTCAGTATCTGCTAGACCTGCTGGCCCGTGAGCGGCGCTGAGGCGCTTCTAAGCAGCTAGGTGAAGTGCAGCCAGCCCGCCTCCGCGCCCGGAGCTGGTCTGCATCTCATCTAGCCGTCCACTTAAGATGACTGCGACATCCATGCGCCCCAAGGAGACCCATGCCGAACGCTGCCCCTAGGACCCTGGTGATCATGCCAGCGTGGAATGAGCAGGAGGTTATCGGCTCCACCATTCACGAGTTGCGCAAGGTGGTCCCTGCATACGACCTGCTGGTAGTCAACGACGGTTCCCGCGACGACACCGCCGCGGCAGCGCGTGCTGCTGGGGCATTCGTCCTGGATCTGCCATACAACCTTGGTGTGGGCGGCGCGATTCGCGCCGGCTACAAATATGCGCGTCGCTTCGGCTACGACCGCGCCATCCAAGTTGACGCTGACGGTCAGCATGACCCCCGCGATATCGACAAGGTATTGGCCGGGCTGGAGCACACCAATATTTCCATCGGGGCGCGCTTTGCTGAGGCTGGCAGCTACAGCGTGCGCGGCCCACGTCGCTGGGCAATGGTCCTGCTAGCCGCCATTGTTGGCCGGATTAGTCGCACCAAATTGACGGATATCACCTCTGGGTTTCGCGCTGCAGATCAACGAGCTATCGAGCAGTACTGCGAGTACTACCCCGCCGAGTACCTGGGTGACACCATCGACTCCCTGGTTATTGCCGTTCGCTCAGGCCTGACGGTGAGCCAGGTGGGGGTCTCCATGCGCCCCAGGCAGGCCGGCATGCCCTCAAACAACCCTTGGAAAGCAGCGGTTTACCTGCTGCGTTCTATGTTCGCCTTGTTCATCTCCCTCACTCGTCGCCCCGTTGCCTCCAGGCCTAGCCACGCCACGCTCAGCAGTGAGGAGACCTCTCCATGCTGAATCAAATGTTCTTCGTCGTCATTGCCCTAGCGATGATGGTTTTCATTCTGTCCTTCCTACGCTCCCGGAAATTGCGGGAAAAGTACGCAGCCTTGTGGATCGTGGTTGGAACCGCCGTGCTGATTCTCGCGCTCGTGCCGCATTTACTGGAGATGCTGACGCAGCTAGTCGGCATACAAGTGCCCTCGAACCTGCTGTTCTTGCTGGCGATTCTGCTGCTGCTGGGGGTTTCTCTGCATCTTTCCCTGGCGATCAGCCACCTAGAGGAGGAGACCCGGGTGTTGGCTGAAAACGTCGCTATTCTCAACTCAATCGTGGTGGCCAATAAACTAGATGCAACCGTTGGCACTGCAACTCAGGATCAGACTGCTTCCAAAACTGTGCCGCAAGAACCGAATACTTCCTCGGAGCCCGACCATGCTTGACATCATGCTGCCCTTCTGGGGGGAGCCACACTATCTCTATGAGACCGTACAAGCTGTGCTGGGCCAAACTGACCCACGCTGGCGCCTCACCGTGGTGGACGACTGTTACCCGGACCCAGAGGTCGCTAAGTATTTTGAGGCGCTCGAAGACGAGCGGATCACCTATGTGCGCAACGAGTCCAACCTAGGGATCACGCAGAACTATCAGAAATGCCTTTCTCTAGCGAGCGAGGAACACCTGGTCTTCCTTGGCTGCGACGATGTTCCACACCCGGGCTACGTGGCGCGGGTTCATAAGTTGCTTGAGCACTTTCCCCAGGCGACCATCATCCAGCCAGGGGTACAGATCATTGACTCGAATGGCTCGGTGGTGCGCCCCCTGGCCGACGTGGTTAAGGAACTGGTGGCGCCGTCCGCTCGTAGCCCCAGGTTGCTTGGTGGCGAGTCTTTGGCGGTCTCGTTGCTGCACGCTGACTGGCTTTATTGGCCGTCCTTGGTGTTCCGCCGTGAGGTTTTGGAGCGCACGCCTTTCAGGCCCGGTTTCCCCATCATCCAGGACCTGGCCCTGGTGCTGGATATCGTGATCGCCGGCGGCACCTTGCTGCGGGATCCCGAAGTCACTTTCAGCTACCGCCGCCACTCAGGTTCAGCGTCTTCAGTAGCTCTGTTTGATGGCCGACGCTTTTCCGGTGAGCAGGAGTATTTTGCGCTGGCGCAGAAGCTGGTGCGCAAGAACGGGTGGAAACGCGCGGCCCGGGCCGCCAAGCTGCACTCCACCTCGCGTCTGCACGCATTGACGCTTCTGCCGACGGCGCTGCGTATGCGTGACCGTCAGGCTTTGGGCACGCTCAGCCGCCACGCATTCAAACCCTGAGTTCGGCACCGCGCCGAACAAGCGGTGCTGACAGGGCTAAGCGCTGACTAATGGGCGCTGCGCCGCGCCGCAGGTCCCCCCACGGTTTGCGGCCCCTGACCCAGCGCATGGCGGCGCGCTCGATCCCGAACCAGCTCGCCGTCGCCATGATGAGCGTGCAGAAGCTGGCCACCACTAGCAACAGCCAGAAACCATGCTTATGCAGTCCCAGCAGGATCAAGAACTGCACCACGGGGAAGTGGAAGATATAGACGCCGTATGAGACGTCGTGGATCTTGGTGAATCCAGGGGACGGCAGCACGGCCCCGAGCCAGAGGAAGATATAAGCCATCAGCGGCGAGGCAAGCTGCTTGCCGAAATCGGGGAAGGTGTGAATCAGCAGGAAGCTCCCGATTGCGCAAAGCACAGAGAGCCACAGCCGCATCGGCAGGTACTCCCGGCACTGATAAATGAGGGCCCCACCCATGAAGTAGGGGAGCATGAAGAGCAGCAGTCCCAGGGACGAGTTGCTCTGGATGTATGGGTTGAGCCAGTCGATTCCCGCATGCGCAGCAAAACTAGCTAGGAACAGCAAGGCAGTGGGCCAGATGCGTGCCCGCAGGTAGCCCCAGGAGAGGAATACACCGATGATGATGTAGCACCAGAACTCGTAGTAGAGGCTCCAGAGGGACCCGTTCCAAGCCTGCCCGTAAGGAGTGCCTGACAGGGTGGTGCCGATGGAGTAGCTGGAGATCTGTAGAAGACTGTTTCCCCAGAGGTAGTTGAGCGGGGTCACTGGGGTGGTCAGGTAGCCGTCGAGGCTCCCGGTCTCAATCCAGTGCGCTGCGGGGCCAAAGCCAAAAGCGACCACTACCAATGCCAGCAGGTAGCCCGGATAGATACGGGCCACGCGGTTAATCAGGTACTTTCCTGCACTTGAGCGCTCACGGGCACCGGTGATCAGGTATCCGGAGATCGTGAAGAAGCCCACGACCGCCCAGCTGCCAATGTGTTGCCCCTCCCAGACGACTCCGTTCCCCACGCCAGCCAGGATGTGGGTGTGTGAGAACACCACGAGCAATGCGAGCACGAGCCGGAGCAGGTTCAACGCGTTGTCTCGCGACCCCAGATCGCGCGGCTTGAAAATACTTAGAGACGGCACAGGGCAGAGCATAGCCACTGCCTCACGGCCCCTTGAACAGTGGTCGCTGGGCGGAATCAGTGTCATGCCCCACCTCTGCCAGGCCTTGCAGCTGGTCATTGTTCCGGCCCGCGCTGTCTGCGGTAGCATGCGAGCCGCATACCTCGACCGGCTTTGGTTGCCTGGTGAGCCTTATCTTGTTTCCCTGCCCACTCCTAACGGCACTCAGTCGTAGGGCCGATCTGAAAGCGTCTCCAGCCTTGACCTTCCTTTGTCTTCGCAATGCTGCGAAGGTAATCGCGTCCACCCTGCTCGCTCTGGTCGCCACCACAGTTCTGGCTCCCAGGCTGGGACTAGGGCGCCTAGGACTGGTCTTCTGGGCTGGTGTGCTGACCCCACTGGTCCTGGGCGGTCTGCTGGCCCGGCGCCGATTGCAACCTGCTAGCAAGGTAGACGGAGCGGCTGGCTCTGACGCAGCAGCTAGAGGTGCCACTGCCGAAAAGCACCTGTGGAACCGTGTGGCAAGCTGGCCCTGGCTGACCATCAGCGCCATCTTGGCACCAATTCTCGTGGGCACCGCGGATCTGTTTCTGGTGACACAAAGCTATGGCGTTCTGCCTTTACCTTTTATGCGCAATGACATGGTCATGAACACCATTGAGGGGCTGACTATTCACCTCAACGGAGGCCAAGGCACCGGAGACGAGATCAAACCGGTCTTCCTCACCGCTGCGATCGAATCTATCTTTTATGGGCCCGGCACCGGCAACCCCTCACTTCGCACCATGCTCATGGGCAATGTGGTCGCATTAGGGGTCATTTGCGCCACCGCTAGCGGGCTACTCACCTGGACCACCAGCGCCCTTATGGGCGGAGTCAAGACACCAGCCCGGGCAGTAGGACTGATAATCATCGGCTGGATTCCATACTCCGGGGCTTTGCTAGGTATCGCTGCACGCAATGGCTATATGAATATCGCCGCGATATTCCTGGTCCTGGTGACGACCTGGGTGCTGTACCGCACCCTTGAGTGTGGGGAGTCGCTGCCCTGGTTGTCTCTGATGATCCTGGTCTGCCTGGCCACCTGGTCAGTCGCTGCACTTATTCCTGGGATGCTGCTGCTGGCACAGCTCATGCGCCGTCTGCGCGCCCTGCCTAACGCACCGCTAACCAGCAGAGAAGTCCTGTTGACCGGGGCATCTTGGGCACTCCTGCTGCTCTACTGCATCTTTGTGGTGCTGCCGTCCATTCAGACCAGCGGCGACTACCTGACATCTGGACCAGCCTTCACCCGAAACTTCGTTGACGGAAACATCCTCGCTGGCATCGTCGTATTGTTCCTGCTATTGGCATTTACTCTCCTAGCTCCGCACGCAAACCGGTTCGTTGCGGTGGGCTTGGGCGGAGTTGCCTTTGGCGGCTGGGCCGCGATCGCGATCTTGTTGTTCCTACGCGACGCCAATGACAAGCAATGGGGCTACTACCCAGTCAAGATGCTGTTCATTGCTTCTATTACCACCGCTGCACTGCTTGCCTCCGAGGCTCTGAGCGCAGGCGCACGAAGTTCTCACGGTTTAGCGGCGAAGCAGAGCCGCTGGTTTCGGGCGCGTCAGGGCCTGACCGTAGCCTTGGCTGCCGCAGTTCTTGTGGGCGTCGTTCTGGAACCGGCGAACTCTGGCGCTTTGCGCCCTGCACTGGCACCGCTACACAAGATTGAGCGCTGGGATGTCACCCCAGAGAATCTGGACCGCCTGGCCTACCAAGAGTTGATCGAGGTCTATGACGCCAATCCCGGCGGGACTCAAGTCTTTATCCGCCAGTCTGAAAGCTTCGAGACCGACGCTGACCGCAACCGCTTCCTGATTCAATTCTCCGCACCCACCAGCCACAATGTGCGTAAGCACGCATACGCCAAGATTGACGCCCGCTACTACGAGCGTCTGCTATGCCCTTTGCTTGCCGACTGGCAGAAGGAGGCTACGGTCATCACCTCAAAGGCACATCTGGCCCAGGTCTCTCAGGAGGTGCAGGACTGCCAGCCCAAACACCAGGTCAATGTGATCGCTCTAGGTGACTGACTAGGAACCTTGCTTCCACGCCATCCCAGTGTGGAGGGCAGCCGGCCAAATGCCCTGGTAGCATCAGGTCCCATGGGCAAGAGCGTTGTCGTTACAGGAGCCGGTGGCTATATCGGCCGTCACGTTGTCTCAGCCCTCTTGGGCCGTGGGCTGGAGGTCAAGGCCCTAGATGTGCACTTGGAAGGCGTTGACAAACGCGCTGAGCGGCTGGATCTAGCCCTGTTCAGCGGAGATCCAGACATCTACGCACAGATGGGCCGTCCTGACGCTGTCATCCACCTGGCCTGGCGCGACGGATTCAAGCACAGTTCTTCCGCACATCTGGACGACCTCCCCAAGCACTATCACCTAGTGAATAACCTCTACGCAGGCGGTCTCAAGCAGCTGGCGGTGATGGGCTCCATGCACGAAGTCGGCTACTGGGAAGGTGCCATAGATGAGCATTCACCCTGTGCCCCGGCCTCACTGTACGGCATCTCCAAGAATGCTCTACGGGAGATTACTCGTTTGGCCGCTCAGGCTAATGACGCAGTGTTCCAGTGGATCAGGGCTTATTACATCGTCGGCGACGATAAGTTCGGCAGCTCAGTCTTTTCTAAGCTCCTGGCTGCGGCCCAGGAGGGCAAGCAGACCTTCCCCTTCACCTCAGGCAAGAACCGATACGACTTCATTTCTGTGGACCGCCTGGCAGCCCAGATCGCCGCGATCGTAGACCAGGACGCAGTCACCGGTGTGATCAACGCCTGCACGGGCGAGCCTATGAGCCTGGCAGAGCGCGTAGAGACCTACATCAAAGATAATCATCTCGACATCCGGCTCGAGTACGGGGCCTTCCCAGACCGCCCTTACGACTCCCCTGGGGTGTGGGGAGATCCAACTAAGATCCGCGCCATCATGGCTGCCGACCGTCTGAGCGACTAAACCGCAGTCTTGCTTCCCCGTGCCAGAGGCTGCCTTAGCAGCGCCATATCTTTACCGTGATCATCCCCAGACAAGACCCGAAGTAAACGCGCTGTCAGCGTCGTCCTTTGCGCGTATACCAAATACCAGTCAGGAAAGCGAACACCAGTGCAGCCATCGTTAAGGCGTACCCCATGCAGGCACCCATGAGCCCGCCAGCAGGCACCAGGAGCGCCATAGCCCCAGTAGACACTAAAGCGCAGACGACGTAGCCGATGAACACCAGCCGCTGGAGGCGCATAGTGGTCAGGGCGTAGTAGAGGATCACCGAGGCGGCATTCAGGGCACCACCTGCCACCAGCACCATGAGTTCAGGCACAAAGGCGGACACGTCTTTGCCAAAGACAGCCCCCAGCAGGGGGGCACCAATCAAATAGGTAACCACCGCCACCACCACGGAGGCCAGCCCAACCGTCAACAGCCCACGCCGGATGATCGCCTTGAAAGCTGTGAGGTCGCCACTGGTCCAGCGCTGCGCCATCGTGGTGAGCAGTGGCCGGAAAACCATCAGGGAGACCAGGTTGACCACCATCGCTGGCATGAACAAGATCAAGAAATAACCTTGCTGGGCCTCACCCAGGTACAGATCAATGGCGTACTTAGGGGCGTTAGCCAAATAGGTGGCAATAAAAGAGCCCAGGAAGAGTGGCAGGCAGTCGATTAACAGCCGCTTCATTTGACTCCGGGACCACTGCGGCCGCCAAGGCAGCACTCCACGCATAGCGGGGATGTAAAGCGCCAGAGTGGTCACAGCGGCAGTGAGCAGACCCGCAACCGCCCCGAGCCACAAGGAATGGCCTAGCGCGAGACCAGCGCAGAAAGCAACGGTGGTAAGCAGCATGCGCCAGAAGCAGGCGCGCGCCCCCACATGCAGCAGCCCTACCCGCTGGAACTCTGTGTAGATAACGTCCTCAAATGCTTCAAAGCATTTAAGCGAGGCGATGAGCACCACCACCAAGGCGCTACCCCTGGCGCTGGGTGAAGCCAGGACCGCCCCGAAGATGCCCAACAGCATGAGGGCGACCGTCAAGTATCGGGTGGACAGGTACACCCCGAAGGGCAGTCCATCGCGTAGGTCAGTAGCCTGGTAAGTGCGTACTTCGTAGGCCCCTAGGGTCTGGAACTGCTGGCCCATGGCTAGAGCCAGGGAGAACACGCCGGCAGCTTCCAAGGTGCCCATTCGGGCCACCGCCATGCCCATGATGACGGTGGCTGCCGCGTTCATCAGGGAGGAGGCCGTATTCCAGAGGTAGTCGCGTTTCAGGGAGGCCCTACGCGTCTCAGAAGCCATCTGCTCTAGGCCTCAGGCTGTGGGTCTAGGTAGGGGCCGAGCTGAACCTCTACGGGCTTGTGGTTTCGGCGCTGTTCCAGCGGCGGTAGCTCCATGTAGTCCCCGTAGGTGCGGCGCATCATGGCGTCGTAAGCGGGAGCGACCTGCACGGTGATGTTCTCAAAAGGCATATCCAGCGGGGGCTGAATCTCCTCTAAATCCACCGCCCAGTTCTCCGGGTCCCGCATGGAGAAGTCGGTGAAGCGCCCAGTGGGCTCCTGGTTGTGCCGGGTGGCCGCACGTTCCCACAGCTTTTGAAGCCGCCGGGGAGTGACCCGGGCGAGCCGCATCCCCCAGTAGGCCAAGGACGTGGCGGTGTAGATAGCCCAGCGCTTAGGGCCATGGGTGTTGATGAGCATCGGGGTGGGGGTGCCCGTGAGGAACAGTAGGCGGCCCCACAGCCAGGTGGCTCGGCTCTGGGAACGGAAGGCGGCCGGGTCTTTAGGCACCGTATCCAAAGGCAGAAGGTCCATGCTCACCGGCATGCGGTACTTGGCGTTGCGGGCAAACTCCGGAATCAGGAGGGTGTCAACCAGGCCGAGCTTGGTGAACATATAGGGGTATTCAGGCAGGGAGCGGGTGTTGTCAAAACGGTAGGAGCTTCCCATCACCGCGGGCGCCTCCCGCAGGAAGCGCTCGTAGTCCTCCCGGGTCATGAGCACGTCCACGTCGTCGTCCCAGGGAATGAATCCCTGATGTCGAATAGCGCCAATCATGGTGCCGCCGTAAACCGAGTAGGGGATGCCCAGCTGGCGGCAGGCGGCATCAAAGTCGCCCAGCATCTTGAGTAGCAGCTTGTGGATCTGCGCCAGCAGCTCTGGGTCATGCACAGCATCAGACGCCATTAGGGCACCCTCCTAGAGGTAAATGGGTTGGGTACGGGAACCAAAGGTGCCGCTGGCCCAGCAGGTCGCACGGCGTCGCCAATAAGGGTCATTCTGGCACAGGCTGTGCAGCCGACCTCAGGCCTGGCGGAACTGACGGCCGAGGCCCAGATCACGCCAATTGGGGGTGGCTGCCAGCACTGTGCCCACCAGGAGCACCACGCAGCCGCCCACCTGCAAGATCGTGGGAACACTGCCCTGAAGCAGGAAGGCGAACACCACCGCCCAAGCCGAGTAGGAGATATTCAAAGCCATGCCACGTGAGGCCCCAATTGTGCCCAGAGCCTTGTAGTAGAACAAGTATGAGGTTGAGCCTGCCAGGGCGGCCAACACTATGACGCCGGTGGCTGGGGTTAGGGCTGCTTGGAAGCTGAAGCCTAGGACCCCGGTCAAGGGGGCCACCACCACCAGATAAGCGAGCGCGGAGGTGGTCTGACGTATGTGCAGGGCCGTCTCATTGTCCACGGCGTCATCCCGCATGCCCCAGGTGAGCACCACGGCTTCAGAGCCCCAGCCCACCACGCAGGCCAGTGCTCCCGCGATACCCAGCCAGGCGTTGCCGTGGGTGGCATCGTTGGAGGAAGACCAGCCAATGGCGATTATGGCGCCCAGGGCCACCAGCAGCGCCACCACTTGGTGAGGACGCAGGCGTTCCTTGAGGAACACAAAGGCCAGGAAGGTGCCTACGGCTGGGTAGAAGGTGGAGATGATGGCGGTGTAGGCCGGGCCAATATTGTTGATGGCCACCAGATAGCCACTCATGCCCACTGGCCCGCCCAGCAGTGCCCCTAAGACCACCACTTTGCCACTGCGGGTGCGCAGGGCAGCCAGGCTGTGGGAGAGGCGCCCGCGCAGACCCATATAGGCCAAGAGGATCAGGGCACTAGCTAGGTCGTGCACCAGGGCGCTGGCCAGCGGTGCCTCAGAGGCTCCTAGGAAGGGGGCCAGGGCCACGGCCATGGCCAAAATGACGGTGTCAAGGCCCCAGGTGGCGCCGGAAAGGATGCCGTACCTCATGCCTGGACCTCCGTCTTGGAAGCGTTATCAGCCAAGTCCTGCGCCCGCTCGTAGCGGGTAAGTAGCTCGTCTAGGCCACCGGTGGCGTGCCGGTAGTAGACCAGCAGCCATTCGCCGACGTCGTCGCCCTCACGCTCTTTGAGCAAAGACCACACATACCAGCACCAGCCGGCAAAGATGACGTAGGCCCGGTAGTGGCGTTCTTCCACCGGAGTGGCTGGGCGTCCCAGGTAGGCGCGCAGGGCTCGCTCGGACAGTTCCTCGTTGAGTTCGGCACAGACCACCATGGTGCCGTAGTCACTGGCTTCATCAGACATGCCAGCGTATTCCCAGTCGATCAGGTCCAGCTTGCCGGTGGGGTCTACCAGGAAATTAAGTGGGAAAAAGTCGTTGTGGCTGGGTACGAGCGCCAGTCCGTCTGCGTCTGCTAGTTCCTTGAGCCGCAGCACCTTGGTCCGTAGCTCCTCATAGCCGGGTACGTCGATGGGGCCGTGCCCCTTAAGCAGGGATTCGTACCGCAGTCCCTCAGTCACAAAGTCGAAGCTCCGGGACAACTGCCTACCAGATTGGTGAACCTGGCGGCACATGCGCATGGCGTCCTCCAGTTCCTGGGCGTTGTTGGGGTCCAGGTTGCGGGCCTCGGGGATGAAGCGGGAGATCTTCCAGCCTTTGGTGGGATCACCGACGACGAAGGTGGAGTCCACTCCCAGTTCCGAGGCCAGCCCTAGGGCCTCAAACTCGGCCTGGCGGTCCACAATCTGTTCGGTGCCAGCCCCCGGGTGGCGGTAGACATACTCCTGGTCACCCACTGCGAAGTGGCAGGAGAGGTTGGTGATGCCCTGCTTGAGTGGGTAGAAGGCGGTGATCTCTTCCGGGGAGCAGCCCAGCGCCGTGGAGATATTGTCGAAGACCTCAGAATCCAGGTTCTCCAGGAAGTGGGGGTCGAAGGCTCGCAGTTCATCTAGGGAGTCAAACTCGTTTATGACCCCGTCAGGGTACTTGCGGATGACCATGTCGAGTTCTTTGATGTGGTCCAGGTAGATGGCTTCCCACAGTTTGGGAGCGGTCTGCGGCTGGTGATAGACGCGTTCCAGGATCTCGCGGAACTTGGTGGAGAAGGCGTGGTCGAAGTAGACGTGGCCGAGCATGGTCCAGGCGTCTGCCCCGCCTACGGTGGCGCCGGTGATCCGCCCGCCAGCGCCGGTGGTCAGGCACCACTCCTCGGTGGGGCCGGAGGCGTACTGGGCCGAGTAGTAGGCCTTGTACACGTGCGACTCGAAGGGGTTGACGGTGAAGTAGTCGTCTGAGGAGCACACGTAGGTGTTGCCCAGCTGCTCGCGCACCAGCCACAGGGAGCCGTTGTTGTTGCGTGAGGCGTACTCCCGGTTGACCACGAGCTTTGCCCCGTAGCGTTCGGCGAGCTGGAAGAAGTACTCCTTCTTGTAGCCGACGACGATGGTGACGTCGGTTATGCCCGCCTCCTGGAGCTGGCGCAGCTGGCGCTCCATCAGGACCTCGCCGCGCACCTTGAGGGTGCCTTTGGGGCGCTCGTAGGATATGGGGGCGAAGCGGCTGGACATACCCGCGGCCATGATGACGGCGTTCTCCACGCGGTAGGGCTCCAGGGCGGCCCGGCCTGCCGGGGTCAGCTGCCGGTCCCTGACGAGCCCGGTGGCCTCCAGCGCCCGCACCGTGGTGTTGACGGCTCCCAGGCTCATGCCGGTGGACTGGGCCAGCTGGCGCTGGGTGAGGGCGGCCTGGGTGCGGTGGAGCGCGTGCAGGACGTCGAACTGGCCTTGGCTCAGGTCATTGGGCAAGGAGAACCTCACGTTCAGGTGCGGCAGAGTCATCAGCATGTTCGAATATAGACCATGAACCAACATCCATGAACACCAGGTGGGTCATACCCCTGCGGAGCGCTCCCGGCTAGAATCACGGCGTTCCCCTGCGCCCGCGCACGGGCGCTAGCAGCAACCACCTGAGGACCAGCCAATGACCATGACCCCCAAGCCCCTGAGGATCGAGACCACGCCCATCCCTGGCTTCCTGCGTATCGACCTGACTGTCCACGGGGACAACCGGGGCTGGTTCAAGGAGAACTGGCAGCGCGAGAAGATGCTGGCGCTCGGCCTGCCGGACTTCGGGCCGGTCCAGAACAACATCTCCTTCAACGACGAGGTGGGCGTGACCCGCGGCATCCACGCCGAGCCCTGGGACAAGTTCGTCTCCGTGGCCACCGGCCGTGTGTTCGGCGCCTGGGTGGACCTGCGTGAGGGCCCTACCTTCGGTACGGTCTACACCTGTGAGATCGACCCCTCAGTAGCCGTGTACGTGCCCAAGGGCGTGGGCAACGCCTACCAGACCCTGGAGCCCAACACTGCCTACACCTACCTGGTGAACGACCACTGGTCCCCCGAGGCCCGGTATACCTTCCTGAACCTGGCTGACGAGACGGTGGCCGTGCCCTGGCCCATCCCCCTGGAGCAGGCGATCCTCTCTGACAAGGACAAGGCCCACCCGCGCCTGGAGCAGGTCACGCCCTTCCCCGCCCTGCCCGCCCGGGGACGCCGCGTGCTGGTCACGGGGGCCAAGGGCCAGCTGGGCCGCGAGCTGATGCGCCAGCTGCCCGCCGCCGGGTTCACGGCCACCGGCGTGGACCTGCCCGACTTCGACATCTCCGACCCCGCCACCGTGCAGGCGGTTGACTGGTCTGCCTACGACGTCGTGGTCAACGCGGCTGGCTGGACCGACGTCGACGGGGCGCAGAGCGCAGCCGGACGTAGCCAGGCATGGCAGGCCAACGCCACCGGCCCGGCCCACCTGGCCCGCGCCGCCAGCAGGCACGGCCTGACCCTGGTGCACGTCTCCAGCGAGTACGTCTTTGACGGCAGCGCCGAGACCCATCTGGAGGACGAGGCCCCCAGCCCGCTGGGTGTCTACGGGCAGTCGAAGGCCGGGGGCGACGCCGCTGCCACCGCCTGCCCCACGCACTACCTGGTGCGTACCAGCTGGGTCGTGGGCGAGGGCCGCAACTTCGTGCGGACCATGGCCGAGCTGGCCCGGCGGGGCACCAAGCCGCAGGTAGTCTGCGACCAGGTTGGGCGCCTGACCTTCACCAAGGACCTGGCTGCAGGCATCATCCACCTGCTGTCCACGCAGGCCCCCTACGGCACCTACAACCTCTCTGGCACGGGCCCGGCCGCCTCCTGGTACGAGGTTGCCAGGCTGGTCTACCAGCTCACCGGGCACAACCCGCAGGACGTCTCCCCTGTAACCACCGCGGAGTACTACGCAGGCCATGAGGGTATCTCCCCCCGCCCAGCCCACAGCACCCTGGACCTGAGCAAGCTGACGGCCACGGGCTTCACCCCCGAGAGCTGGACCGAGGGCCTGGAGCGGTACCTGGGCGAGTAGCAGGTCTGAAGACCTGCTGGCTGGCCCGAGGAGAAGATTCTTGGCATCCCCGGCCCGCCAGCCCAGCCACTGCACCGGGCGGCACCTCAGCCCCGGGCCAGTGCCTCCTGGTAGGCGGCAACGTGTGCCCGGGCTGAAGCACGCCAGCTGAACTGCTCGGAGCTGGCCCGTTCCTGGGCGGCACGCCTCAGCTCGGCCCTCCGGCCAGCGTCCACGTGCAGCTCCACCAGTGCCCGGCTGATAGAGGCCGCGTCCAGCCCGCAGTAGGCCACAGCCTGGCCTCCCACCTCCGGCAGGCTGGTCTCGCGCGTGGTCAGCACTGCCGCGCCGCAGGCCATGGCCTCCAGCACCGGCAGCCCGAAGCCCTCGGCGATAGAGGGGTAGGCCAGCACCTCGGAGCCGGACAGGAAGCCCGGAAGGTCCTCCAGCGGCAGGTAGCCCGGACGCAGAACGGTCATGTGCTTGGGCACGGCCGCGAGTGCTGGCTCCGCCTCCTGGTCCCACCCCTTGCCGCCTGCCAGCACCAGGGCCGGGGCCTGGGGGTCGTCATGGAAGGCCTGCACCCAGGCCCGCACCAGGTTGGGCACGTTCTTGCGTGGCTCCAGGGTGCCCAGGAAACCGATGTAGCTACGTTCTGCCAGTCCCAGCGCCCTGCGCACCCGCTCGCGCTCGGCGTCGTCCACCGGGTGGAAGACCTGCTGGTCCACCCCGTGGTAGGCGACGTGGAACCTGGATGCCTCACCCCCCACGTACTTCATGGTCTCGTCCCGGGTGGCGGCAGAAGGCACCACCAGGGCGTCCGCCCCGGCCACCGCCCGGCGGATCGCCGTGGTGAAGAAACGCTGTTTCAGACGCCCATGAGCCTGCGGGTGAGAGAAGAAGGTAGCGTCGTGCAGGGTCACCACCACCGGCACCTTGTGCAGGGAAGGAAAGGTGTAGTGCGGGCAGTGCAGCACGTCCGGCTGCAGACGCCGCACCAACGCCGGTAGCCCGACCTGCTCCCAGGCCAGGCGGGCAGCCCGGTTCTCCAGGACCGGTGGGACCGGGAACAGATGCGCGCGCGGCACCTTGGCCGAGAAGTGGGCCACGTCCCGCTCCTGCACCGCGAGCGCCAGGTTCACGCCCTCCTTAATGAGCTCAGGGACCAGGTCGTCCACGTAGCGGCCCACACCGCCCAGGTTCGCAGGGATGGCGGTGGCGTCAAGGAGTACCTTCATGCCCGCAGACTAGCCTCCCGACCCCCGCTCCGGGCCGATAAGCGGACTGCTGAGACCGTAACCTGGGTCCATGAGCAAGACCGCACCACTCCCTGACCGCTCCCCAAAGGTCGCCCTGGTGATCGAGCAGCTCTGGCAGCCGGTCCCGGGTGGCTCCGGCACCTACATCGTGGAGCTGGCGCAGGCGCTGCACGCCCAAGGTGCCCGGCTGGCGGGACTGGCCGCCAGGCACCAGCCCTCCCCCACCACCGTCGACCTGGGCCTGCCCCGGCTGCCGGTCAGGTACTCGCTCCTGCCCCGCACGGCCCTGTACGAGTCCTGGAACTGGCTCGGGCTGCCTAGGGCGGAGTCGGTGGTACCTGGTGCCCAGGTAGTGCACGCCACCACCTGGGCCGTGCCGGGGACCCGACTGCCCCTGGCCGTGACCGTGCACGACCTGGCCTTCCTGCGCTCCCCGGAGCACTTCACCCGTCGCGGCAACACCTACTTCAAGCGTTCCCTGGAGCGGACCCGCCAAGAGGCCCGGGTGGTTATCACCCCCTCCCGTGCCACTGCTGACGACTGCGTGCGGGAGGGCATCCCCGCCAGCCGCATCGAGGTGATCCCCCACGGTGTGCGTACCCTACCCGTCGAGGAGGCGGCAGTAGCCCGCTTCCGCGCCGCCCACGGCCTGCAGCGCGAGTACGTCCTGTGGACCGGCACCCGCGAGCCACGCAAGAACCTGCCGACGCTGCTGCGGGCATTTTCTCTGCTGTCCCCCCAGCACCCTGACCTGGACCTGGTGCTGGTGGGACCGCAGGGCTGGGGCAGCGACGCGCAGGAGCAGGAGCTGCTCAGGGAGCTGCCCGGGCGGGTGCACGTGCTGGGCCGTCTACCCCAGGAGGAGCTGGCCGCGGCGTACCGGGGAGCTCGCGTCTTCGCCTTCCCCTCGCTCTGGGAGGGCTTCGGACTGCCGGTGCTGGAGGCCATGGCCTACGGCACCCCGGTGGTCACGAGCGCAGGCACCTGCCTGGAAGAGGTCTGCGGGGAGGCAGGCCTGCTGGCTGCGCCGCAGGACCCTGCCGCCCTGGCCACCCAGCTGGATCGGGCCGCCGGGGCGGAGCATGACGCGCTGGCCCAGGCCGGGCTGGTGCGCGCGCAGGGCTTCACCTGGCAGGCCTCGGCAGCCGCCCACCTGGAGGTGTATCGCTCCTTGGCGGCGGGAGAGCGCCGGTGAGCGCCTTACAGGTGGAGGCCGCAGCGGGCGGGACGGCCCCTGATCGGCCCTCCGTGCGGGTGGTGGTCGTGAACTGGCGGCAGGCTGGGCTGACCATCCGGGCCTGCGAGTCCCTGCGGACGCAGCTGCGCCCCACCGATCGGCTGCTGGTGGTGGACAACGCCTCTGGGGACGGCTCTGCACAACGCCTGCGGCAGGCTGGGCTGGAGGTGGTCCAGTCCGGGCGGAACCTGGGTTTCGGAGCGGGGGTGAACCTCGGGGCGGCAGGGCTGGAGGAGGAGGTGCTGGTCCTGCTCAACAACGACGCCGTAGCCGCGCCTGGCTTCCTGGACGCCCTGACCTCTCCCCTGGTGGCGGCGGGGGCCCCGGACCTGGCGGCCACAACCGCCCTGATCCTGCTGGCTGGCCGGTGGCGTCCCGCCCACGGCGACGAGTCCGCCTTGACGGGCCTGGACGGACGCCGTTGGCACCGGGTCGGGCAGGCTGCTGAGTCCCGCGGGGAGGGGCTGGTGCTGATCAACTCCACCGGGAACCTGGTGGACGGCACCGGTAACGGTTATGACCGGGACTGGCTGAGCCGCGCCGACCGGCTCAGCGCCCCCCGGGAGGTGTTCGGGCTGTGCGGTGGGGCCTGTGCGATCCGTGCCGCCGTCTGGAAGAAGCTGGGTGGCTTCCGGGAGGACCTGTTCATGTACTACGAGGACACCGAGCTGTCCTGGCGCATCCGGGAGGCAGGCTGGCGGGTGGAGTTCGTGGAGTCCGCTGTGGTGCACCATGAGCACGCAGCCTCCTCAGGCCCCCAGTCCCCCATGTTCCTGCGGGTCAACACTCGCAACCGGCTCCTGGTCGCGGCGGTCCACGGCCCGCGCAGCCACTTCTGGCGCGGTCTGGCGCGCACCGTGCTGCGGGCGGCCCGCCACGGCTGCCGCGGCCCGGTGGCCCAGGGCCTGGGGCAGGCGGTGCGGGAGCTGCTGCGCCAGTCTGCGGCAGCTTCCCGGGACGGGCACCGATCACTGCAAGAATAGGTGCGGTAGACGGCCGCATCGCCGAGCGAAGGAGCCCCAGCATGACCGCACGCGTAACCATAGTCACCCGCACCCGCGACCGTGAGGTCCTACTAGCCCGCTCCTTGGCTTCGGTGCGGGAGCAGAGCCTGACGGACTATGAGCTGGTCGTCGTGAACGACGCCGGGGACCCGCAGGTGGTAGAGCGGCTGGTGGCAGAGCAGCCGGAGGTCTTCCGGGCCCGGATCAAGGTGGTCCACAACCTGCGCTCAGCAGGCAGGGAGGCCGCCCTGGAGTCTGGTCTGGCGGTCTCCCACGGCGAGTTCTTCGCCATCCACGACGACGACGACACCTGGGCCCCGGCCTTCCTGGAGCGTTGCGTCGCCACGCTGGACGCCCACCCGGAGTACGGGGCGGTGGCCACCCGCTGCGTGGTGGTCCACGAGCACCTGGAGGACGGCGTCCTGGTGGAAGACTCCCGGGAGGTGCTGGCGGCCACCACGCACAGCTGGTCCTTGCTGGACACGCTGGTGGCCAACTACGTCCCCCCGATCTCCCAGCTGGTGCGCCGGGACCTGGCTGATGAGATCGGACACTGGGACGGGACCCTGCAGACGCAGGCCGACTGGGACTTCAACATCCGGCTGCTCACTCGCACGGCAGCTGGCTTCCTGGCGGAGGAGCCGCTCGCCTTCTGGCACCAGCGGCCCCCGCAGGGCGGGACCTTGGGCAACTCCGTCGTGGATGACGCCCGGCAGCACCTGGTTGACAACACGACCATCCGGGACCGCTACGCCCGGCAGGAGGCAGCTGAGGGCGGTGTGGGCCACCTGCTAGTCTCAGCCGCCTACTTCCAGCGCCTGCACGACGAGCTGCAGCACCTGGCGGGGGACCTGGGACGCCTGGAGCAGCGGGTCAACAGCGTGGACGCCGCCGTCCACGCCCAGAACCCGGTCCTGGAGGCCCACACCCGGAGCATCGCGACCATTGAGCACGGCACCTTGGGCCTGAGCGAATCAGTCCGGAGCCTTCACGACTACCTGGGGAAGCTGCTGGAGTCCCTGCTGGCCGTGCACCAGGGCCTGGGTCAGAACCTGCAGAGCACTCAGGAGATCCACGACCAGCTGCGCTCTACGCCGGGGGCACTGATTGGCGGCCAGGTGCGCAAGGTAGCCAGGAAGGTGGACACCGTTACCGGGCTGCGTGCCCGCCTGCACCGCCGCCTGCGCTGAGCGGCTGGCTGGCCCGGGCCAGCGCATGGCTCACAGGGAGAGGTCTTCCACGGTGACCGGCTTGGCGGCCCGCACCGGCACCGCCACCATCTGCTGAGGCGGTTCCAGGTTGCCGAACTGGGCGTCCAGGGCCAGCACCCCCCCGGACTCCATGCGGGGCCCGGGAGCGATGTCAAAAGCAGTGGCACGCTGCAAGGCGTCGATAACGCTGGTCAAGTGGGGCGGCTGGATAGAGCCGGATATGACGTAGGTGTTGGGCCGCAGCATGAGGCTGGGAATACGCACGTCCACCGAGCCCTTCCCCGGGCCGATCTCCTCCGGCTGGAAGCCAGCGTCCAGCCCGTGCAGGCCCCAGACGAACATCCCGTCCCGGGTGTCGATAGAGGCGCCGAACACCGGGCGCTTGACCACCTGGTCCGCCTGGTAGTGCAGGCGGATAGTGGCCTGGTCGCCGGTGGACAGGCGCTTGGCTGGCAGCCCGTCAGGACCGAGGATCTCAATGCGCTCGATACGCGCCTCCCCAGAGCCGAAGCGGGTACCACCCTCCCGGAGCTCCTGGGCCCCGTGGGCCACGTCGGAGTACTTGTCGACAAGCGGTGCCGCTGGTCCTACGTCCTGCAGCACCCCGTGGTCCAGCCAGGCGGCCTCGTCACAGAAGGTGCGCATCTGCTCCAGCCCGTGGGACACGACCACCACGGTGCGGCCCTGCTCCCGGAAGTCCGCGAACTTGCCCATGCAGCGCTCCTGGAACTCCATGTCCCCGACCGCCAGGACCTCGTCGACTAGCAGGATCTCCGGCTCCACGTGGATAGACACGGAGAAGCCCAGACGCACGTACATGCCTGAGGAATAGTTCTTGACGGGCTGGTCGATGAACTCGGCCACACCGGAGAAGTCCACGATGTCATCGAACTTGGAGTCGATCTCCTTGCGGGACATCCCAAGAATCGCGCCGTTGAGATAGATGTTCTCCCGGCCAGACAGCTCCGGGTGGAAGCCGGAGCCTACCTCTAGCATGGCTGCCATGCGGCCGTGGGCCGTAATGCTGCCCCGGTCTGGGGTGAGGATCTTGGCGATGCACTTCAGCAGCGTGGACTTGCCGGAGCCGTTGTGCCCGAGCAGCCCGAAGGTCTTGCCCTCCGGGATCTCCAGCGACACGTCCCGCAGGGCCCAGAAGTCCTCATGGGTGCCACGCCCACGCTGCAAGAAGGCGCCCTTGAGGGACTGGTTACGGTTCTTGTAGATGCGGAAACGCTTAGAGACCTCATCCACCTGGATGGCGGTTGCTGGCACGTTCCTCAGAGCTCCTCAACGATCCGGGCGCTGTGGCGGTGGAAGAAGACCGTCCCAGCCGCAAACACCCCTAGGCTCCAGCAGATGCAGGCCGCCCAGACCCCTGCTGAGGGCACAGCGAAGTCGTACAGGCAGGAGCGGAAGGCTTCCAGGAAGGTCTCAGCAGGGTTGAGCCGGAATATCGTGGTGATCGGAATAGGCTGGCCGTTAATGGTCCACCCCTTCTCCGCCAGGTCGTTCTGGACGCTGTCCAGCATGGCTAGGGAGAAGACGACCCCGGAGGCGTACATCCAGACCTGGTTGAAGATCTGCCACAGGTGGCTTATGTCCCGGAAGTAGACCGTAGCGATGGACAGGATGAGCGCCATCCCGGTGGAGAACAGCGCCGCCAGGGCGGTGACGACCAGCAGCACCGGTACCATCAGCAGCACCTGCGGCCCACCCACCAAGCCGCAGATGACCACCAGGACGAGCAGCTCGAAGGCGAAGTCCACCAACAGCGCCAGCACAGCGGAGTAGACCAGCACCTGCCGGGGAAAGTACACCTTCATGAGCAGCCCGGCGTTGCCGACCAGGGCGTTCATGCCGCTCATGATAGCGCCGGACAAGAAGCTCCAGCACAGCACCCCGATGCCGATCCACAGGGCGAAGGAGTTAATTCCCGAGTTCCGTCCCGGCTGCACACCTCCCCGGAACACCACCCCGAAGATCAGGGCGAACACGGCGACCGTGGCCAGGGGGTTGATGAAGGACCAGACCCGTCCCAGCGTGGTCCCCTTGAACTCTGAGGAGACAGAGCGCTGGGTCAGCCTCAGGGTCAGGTCCAGGACCCGTTTGCGGTCCTCAGCCGCAGCCTTGTCACTGGCCATAGCCGTCCTCCAGCTCCTTGTCGATCCAGTCACACAGGCGGCTGAGGCCCTCAGTGACACTGACCTGCGGCTCCCACCCTAGGCCGGTGCGGGCGGCGGTGGTGTCAGCCCAGGCCGCACGCACGTCCCCGTCACGGAACTGGCCAGTCACGTGAGGCTCTGGGGCGCCGTAGCGCTGGGCGATCACCTGGGCGATGTCCATGATGGTGGTGCGCTCCCCCAGGCCGATGTCGTAGGGGGCGGTCTGCGGCCCAGGATGCAACGCACCTGCCACGACGGCGGCAGCGACGTCGTCGATGAACACGAAGTCCCGGATGATCTGGCCGTCCTCGTACACGGGAATGGACTTGCCTTGCTTGGCCAGGCGCACGAACAGGGAGACGATGCCGGTGTAGGGGTTGATCAGCGACTGTCCAGGACCGTAGACGTTCTGCAGGCGGAAGAGCACCGGGGTGACCCCGAAGGAGCCGCACCAGGAGGCCACTAGGTTCTCCTGGCAGAACTTGGTGGCGGCGTAGACGTTGGCAGGGTTGGCCTGGACCTGGCTGGACTGCTGGGCGGTGGGGGTAAGGCCGGGGAAGTCCCACTGGCCCGCCTCCAGCATGGCGTGCGTGCGCTGGCCCGGGTAGCTGGTCCGCCCTTGGGCGTCCACCCACATACCCTCGCCGTAGGTGGCGCGGGAGGAGGTCAGGACGATCCGCTCCGGCAGGGCCTCGTGACGTACCAGGGCGTCCAGCATCTGGGTGGTGCCGACGACGTTGACCTGCGCGTGGCGGGTGGCCTCCGTCAGGGACTGGCCGGTGCCGGTCTCGGCGGCCAGGTGGATGACGACGTCGGGGCGCACGGCGGCAAGCAGCCGGTCCCAGTCGGCCGCGCGGGTCACGTCGGTCACCTGCATCTGCACGCGCGCATCCAGTGCTGCGGGACGCTCCTGGGTGGCGTGCACCTGCGGGTGCAGGTTGTCCACGGCCACAACCTGGTCGAAGGTCTCTGCCAAGCCCTTGGAGATCGCGCAGCCAATGAAGCCGGCTCCGCCGGTCACCAGGCAGGTGCGTGTCATCAGATTCTCTTCCCGTTCGTCTTCCTGTGCCAGGGCAGCCGCCAGCCTACAACGCCGTCGTCTGCCTCAGCGCTCCGTGGGAGCGACCTGCGCCACCCACCACCGGCCCTGGAAGCACCGGGAGCAGAAGGCCACCACGGCGTTACTGACCCGGTCCAGGGCCAAGGCCAGCAGGAAGGTCAGCGCGCACACGGCCGCGAGCATCACCACCCGCTGGGTCAGGAGGAAGCCGGTGGTGTCGATCTTGGCGTAGAGCTCCATGATCACCACGTGGTGGACCAGGAAGATGGGGTAGGAGTACTTGGCCACCAGGGCTACGCCCTCACGCACCGGAGCGATCGCCACGAAGCGTCCTGCCACTACCAGGCACAGGAAGGCGCTGATCCCCACAAAGGTCGTGGCCAGGTCCTCCGGGACCTGGGTGGGCAGCTGGGCAGAGACCGCCATGACGGCCATAGCTGGCAGCACCACCGCCCAGTGGACCCGCCGCACGTACTTGACGAACAGCATGCCGAAGACCAGCTCGGGCAAGCGGGTGGGCAGGATCACCGCTGAAGGTAGGCCCGGGTGCGTGTAGAAGTACCACAGGCTCAAGGCGTACCCCCCTATGACCACGGCGGCGGTGGCCACCGGGAAGCGCTCCACGCCCCACAGGAGCAGCGGGAAGACCAGGTAGAACAGGACGATGAAGCCCAGGAACCACTCCCCCAGCAGGTAGGTGGTAGGTACCTGGAAGTTGGCCAGCAGGCCATCCATACCGATCACAGTGAAGACGACGTTACGCAGCGGAGCCGTGATCGGAGGGAAGCCCTTGGTGTCAACGAAGTAGTACAGGACCGCACCGACCCAGGCGATCCAGTACATCGGGTAGATACCTTTGAAGCGCTTCCAGTAGAAACGGCGCAGGTCCAGCCGCCCACGGCCGCCGTAGGTGTAGGTCAGGGCCGCCCCGGAGATGATCAGGAACAGGGACACCCCCAGCCCGCCCACGTAGATGCCGAAGGGGGTGTTGGTCAGCAGGTAGCCCTGCTGGGTGAGGTAGGGGTTGTTGAAGTGGGTCAGGACGATTATGAGCGTGGCCAGGGCCCGCACCAGGTCCAGGTAGAAGATCCTGGCGCGTGGCGGGGCCTTCGCCACGGCGGACCCGTCGCTCACCTGACTGCCTTACGGACGGTCCCGTACAGGGACTGCAAGGGCGGGTGCAGCCTGGCGGGCACCCGGCGCTTGACCACCCGCTTAAGGCCCCTGACCAGCTCCCGCTTGGCACTGACCTCGCCCAGGCGCTCACCCATGCGGGTGATCATGTCACGCTGTGGGCCAGCCCACTCCAGACGGCGGTGCACCTCACCGGTGTACTCGCGCATGTAGAAGGCCAGGGAGGTCAGCTCGATGCGGGCGAAGCGGTCCGAGAAGAGCCAGGCGCAGAAGTAGCCTGCCCCTTGGGCCACGTAGCCGTAGGCCCGCTCGATCGCGTGCAGCAGGGTGCCGTCGTTGTTGTTGGGCTCAGGCGGGAAGTGGTCCCACTGCCAGTCGTAGTCGAAGAGCTTCTCCAGGGCCTTGGGGCGGAACCAGAACATGGTGCCTAGGGGGGCGATAGGCTCCTTGCTGCTGTCCAGCGGAACCTGCACCCCCAGCTCCTTGAGCAGCGAGGCGGTGAGGCTGAAGTTCGGCCCCCAGGCGGCGGTGTACACAGGGAAGTAGTCGCCGTGGTTAGGGGGCGTGGGCATGAGCATGCCCAGGCGTGGCTCCTGGTCGAACTTGGCGATGACGTTCTCCACAAAGGCCGGGGTCGGCAGCAGGTTCTCAAAGCACTTGAGGGCGAAGCCCTCGCCTTTGCTCTGCATGTCCAGCTGGGTGACTTTCTTGTCGTGGACGAAGCACACCAGGTCGTAGTCCATGATGACGTCCTTGACGCCGACCAGCAGCGCCGAGACGTCCCGGCCCCGGTTCTCGATCAGCCGGACTTCTACGTGGTAGGGCAGCTCGTCGCAGGCCTGCTTGACCAGCCGGGCCTTCTCGGCGGAGCCGACGGTCAGGAACACGTCACAGCCCTCGGGCATGGAGCGGATGTACCCCAGGGTGGATTCCAGCAGGTCCATGTAGTACAGATGCGCCACCAGCGCGACCTTCTGGGACTGCGGGGGCCGGGAGACGGTCTCCGTGGGCAGCACGTAGGTGAGCTGCAGGTTCTTGACGGCGTCTGCCATGTTCACAGACCGGGTCACGTTGTCCCAGATCAGGTTGGTGTCAAAGCTGGTGTGGTCGCGCAGGTACTCGTACAGGTCCACGGTGGCGTTGCCCGCACTCTGCGCCACCAGGTCACCGTAGCTGTGGAAGAAGGAGCGACGCTTGAACACCGGGCAGCGCTTCTCCTCAATGAGCTTTCGGGGGGCGAAGAGTATGGGCTGGTAGGTGAAGCCCTCCAGGTCCTCGGTGTTTACGTAGACGTCCGAGACGAATCCCAGCCGCTCGAAGCGCTGGGTGAAGGGGGCCTCGTGCATACCGACCGAGTACTCGTAGCCGTTGATCATCGGCATGTTGTCCCAGTACTCCTGGAAGGCATGGGAGGTGACCAGGGAGCGGCGGTAGGCGTGGAAGTGCGACTGCAGGTGGCGCGGGATGTAGCCCTCGGGGAGGGTGCCGAAGGGATCTAGGTCAGCCTGGTGGAACCAGGTGATGCCCCAGAAGTCGACATCCCTCCGCCCCATCTCCGTGTACATCTCCGCGAAGGGGTACACCGGCCCCATGATGGTGAAGTTGAACAGCACCACCTCGTCGAACTCGGAGAGCCTCTCCCAGCCGTAGGACTCCATGGCGGTCTTGTAGGCCCAAACGTCCAGGCCCACGTTCTCCCGGACGATGATCTTGTCCGTGAAGGCCGCCAGCTTGCGGTAGCTGTTGGCGGTGAGCAGCCCGTTGACCACGACCGTCAGCTCGGTGAGGTTCTTGACCATGTCGGCGAGCATGGTCTCCACGTAGGAGTCGACCACCCCGTCTCCGTCGTAGAAGAAGAAGATGCCGAGACGTTTGGGGGAGTCGCCGAGGATCATGGGGGTCCCTTCAGGGCTGTACTGGTTGGGGAAGCTGAGGAGCAGGAGCGCTCAGCGCTGGTCCGCAGCCATGATGGCGCGGATCTTGGTGGAGTCCCCCCACACTCCGGGCGAGTCGTAGGGGCGGTCCGGGAAGGCGCCGTACTCCAGGGTGATGTCCAGGCCGTGCTCCTGGATGTAGTCCTCCACGCGCTGGGCCAGGGTAATAGGTTCCCCGGTACAGGCGTTGATGACCCCGCAGACATCGTCCTGGTCCACGATCGCCGCGATCTGGGCAGCCAGGCCGTCCACCGAGATGAAGTCGTACTGGTTCCTGCCGGTGGTGAAGGGGAAGGTCTTGCGCCCCTCCTCAGCGGCAGCGAGCAGCTTGGAGAAGATCGAGCTGCCGAACTTGTCGTCCCCGACGATGTAGTAGGCGCGGATCCACTGGAAGGCCGCCCCGTTGGCCTGGGTGGCCAGGCGCGTCAGCTCCCGCAGGGCGTTCTTGGAGATGCCGTACAGGGAGGCGGGGGCACAGGGAGAGTGCTCGTCGATAGCCCCCTCCCAGTAGCCGACCTCGTGCATGGTGCCCATGACAGCCAGGTGCTTGAGGCCTCCGGCCAAGAGGTTCTCAATCAGGTGGTAGTGCTTGGCCAGGTCGTCGATGTGGGCGGGCGAGTTGTGCTTGAAGCCGTCACGCCATGCCATGTGCAGGACGACGTCGGGACGCCCCATCTGCTCGTAGATGTCCGCGTCCCCGGAGAACAGGTCCACCGAGAGCCGCTCAGCCCGCTCGTCTACGCCGTCCAGGCGCAGGTCCAGGGCCTTTACCGACAGGCCGCGCCCCAGGAGCGCAGTGACGACGTGACGACCGATGTAGCCACCAGCCCCGGTGACGAGAACAGACTTTGCCATGACCTCAGATCATAACAGCGCTGGGCACAGACCTTGGGCGGCAGCGGGCTCCTGCCGCCCCAGACGCGTTCACCTGACTGTGCCTGAGACGACAAGCACCAGGTCGCCGGGGACCTCGGCCCCGTTGTAGGTGGTGCGGTTACGGTCCAGGTCAGGGTTGATCTGGACGCGGGCCAGCCCGCCCTCGGTGTTCTGACTGGTTATCCGCAGCGTGTAAGGGGTGCCCGCCTCCAGGAGCAGCCCTGAGGTGGGCAGCTGCGTGACCTTGTCGCCCAGGCTGTTGGCAGGCATGGTCGTCGTGAAGACCTGCCTCCCGCTGCTGTCTGACAGGGAGACAGTGATGGTGGAGGAGTCGATCCACGGCACCGTGGAAGCCATGAAGCCCACGCCGATCGACTCGGTCTCGGTGCTCTGCTCCAGCTGGAAGGTCTCGCTGAGCTCTGCCCCCGGGGCCAGCAGGTTGCCCTCCCCCGCCGTCGGGGCGGCGTGGGCGCTGGTGTAGACGACCGGCACGGCAGGCACGAAGTAGGTGACCAGCAGCAGCCCCGCGAAGCCGAGGGGGGCCAGCAGCCTGGTCCAGGCCACCGAGCGGGGCAGACGCTCAAGGTTACCCATCTGCTCCAAGAAGCCCCTACCCGGGTAGTTCAGCACCAAGAATGACGCCACTGCGGCTACGAGTACCCCGATGATGAAGGGGGTCCCACCGCCTAGACCCATGTCGATCAGGACGTCGTTGGGCGTTGGGTAGCGGGGGTACTCCGCCCCCGCTGTCAGGTGCGGCAGCAGCAGCTGCTCGAAGATCGCTCGGTTGTAAATGGAGTAACCGATTCGCATGTACAGCATTACCACGCCGCCGCTCACCACCATCTCCAGGAGGGTGTTGAGCACCAGGTGCCGCGGGTTCAGGAAGACCATGAGCACGGCGAAGGGGGACATCAGCACCACCCAGTAGGGGTTGAGTGGTACGACCGCCATGAAGACCGCGTAGACGGCCAGGCACAGGTAGATGGCCACGGCGTTGCGCTCGAGGTCGTCAACAGGCCGCTTGGCGTAGGCGAACACGGTCAGGCAGACCATGAACACGACGAACAGGGGGATAGGGGCCCCACCACCGATCCAGCCGATGTGGGTGGCGACCAGGCGGTCCATCATGCCGTCGGTGAAGCCGCTGGTGGCAGCCGCGTAACCGGCGTCCCCGCGGTACAGCAGGCGGCACAGCGCCAGCGGCACCATGCCGGCTACGAGCTGCCCCACCACCACCCGCAGGCGCTTCTCCCGCAGGAGCAGCAGGGGGATGAAGATGAAGACCGCGAAGAGCTTGAGGGTGTTGGCCAGCATGAACCACAGCAGGAAGCGGCGCAGGTCCCCGCGCACATAGGCACGCATACCCAGCAGGACAGTCAGGACCAGCACGATGTCGTACTGGACCACCACGAAGACCGGCATAAACACGGCCATGGAGGACAGGAAATAGAAGGCCACCCACTTGGCCCGATCCCGACCGACCCCCAGGTCACGGGCCAGGTCTGCCAGGACCTTGGCGCAGGCGACTGCGGCCACCACCATCATGGTCTTGAGCCACAGCTGGGCCGGGGTGGAGACCAGGTACTCATAGCCGGTGAGCTTGTACAGCACGTAGGTGGGCAGGTTCCACAGGGCGAATACCGCGTACAGAGGTATGTCGTAGACGGCGGGGTGCCCGGTGGAGGTGTTCTGGATGGAGATTGTGTAGAAGTCACGCAGCCTGCCCGATAGCACCGCGTCCAGGAAGTTGAAGGAGTGCTCGAAGGTCGCGCGCACGTCGCCGTACAGGAAGACGACGTAGGCCACTGCCAGCAGGACGGTCAGCAGTGCCCAGTCGACCCGGCCCGGAGCCGCGGTGGCGGTCCACCACCGCCCCAGCGAGGAGGCGGTGACCGTGCTGGCCAGCCGGTCACAGTGGCCACTCAGCCGGTCACAGAGCAGGTCGAGGCGGGAGGAGCCTGCGGCCGGGCCCGCCTGAGCGGTCTCCGGGCCCTCCTGCACCGGGCTGGCGGGGGCTGCGGCTTCAGGCTCACGGCCGGTTGCCTGGGGTCGAGCAGACTTCGGGGACTTCATAGGAGGCATGGGTACTTCTTCAGGAGGGTTGCGGTGAGCGCGGACCGGGGCCCAGGCGCTCGAGGAGCAGCTTGCGGGAGATGAAGTTGTAGACGAGCACGATCGCGGTAGCCACGACCTTGCCCACGAAGGGGCTCGCCCCGCCCAAGTTGGTGCAGAGGTACAGCACCAGGGTGTTGAGCCCCAGAGCGACGATGTTGAGGCTCACGTAGGCGGTGAACTCGCGGGCCAGGTTCACCCCCTCGTTGGTGTCAAAGACGTACCTGCGTGAGAGGGCGTAGTTGAGCACCAGCGAGATGGTGAAGGACACGGCGCTGGCTACCAGGTAGGGCACGCCGAGCCAGTACAGCAGCACGAACAGGCTGTAGTCGACGCTGAAGGACAGTCCCCCCACCACCAGGAAGCGCGCGAACTGGTTTATGAGCTTGCGGTGCCGGTCCACGGCTCAGTCTCTGTCCACGGAGCCGTCAGCCGGCGCCGTCGTCGCCCGGGGATGAGACGCCACGGCCGGGCCGCCAGCCTCTGCAGCCGTCTCCAACGCGGGTGCGGGGGCGGGGGCGAGACCGAAGCCGACCCGCTCCCCGACGACAACCCGCGGCTTACGGACGATACGACCGTTGATGTTCAGGATGTACTCACCCAGGATGCCGATGAAGAAGAGCTGTACGGCCCCCAGGAAGAACAGCCCGACGGTCCGTGAGGCCTCGCCGACCGGGTAGGCGTTCCAGTCCACCAGCTTCTTGACCAGCACGAAGAAGGCCAGGCCCAGGCACACCAGGCCCACCGCCGCGGCAATGAAGGTGGCCATGCGCATGAGCAGCTTGGTGGAGGAGGTGATCCCCTGCATAGCGAAGTCATAGTTCCGCAGGAAGTTGAAGTTGGACTTACCGCGCGAGCTCTGCGCCTGGTCGTACTGCACGATCTCCAGGCCGATGCCGTACTCGGCCACGACCGCCTTCAGGAAGGGCTGTATGTCCCCAATGTCCTTGAGCACCTCCACGAACTCCCGGCTGTAGAGGCCGTAGCCGGTGAAGCGGGCGATCTGCGGGGTGTCGGAGAACCAGTCGATGAGCTTGTAGTAGAGGTGCCTGCAGGCGGTCATGATCCAGCCCTCGTCGGAGGAGCGGCGCTGCCCCACGACCACGTGAGCCCCGGCCTCCCAGCGGGAGATGAACTCTGGCAGGTTCTCCGGCGGGTCCTGCAGGTCCCCGAACAGCATGAAGGTGGCGTCGCCGCTGCCGTAGGTCAGGGCCGAGAAGACATTGCGGTGGAAACCGAAGTTGCGCGCGTTGAAGACGCCCTTGACCCGGCTGTCCTTCGCGGCCAGGGCACGCACCTGCTCCCGGGTGCCGTCAGTGGAGAAGTCGTCCACGAAGATTATCTCGTAGTCGTAGACAGGCAGCTGCTCACGGAAGACCTGGTTCAGGCGGTCGTACATGGCCTGAACGCTCTTCTCCTCGTTAAAGCTCGGGATGACGACACTGATCGTCTTCGACGTCACTAGGACTGCTCCTTCACTGCTTCCGACACCTACAGCACGTCAGTAGGGTTTACCTCCAGGCACCCGGCCTGTAGTCCTTCACTATGCCACAGGCGGCACCTCCCCTGGACCGGCGCCGGGCTCGTACGTGAGCACTTGCACCCTGCCCCGAGCAGCCGGGACGTCTCAGCGAGGTACCGCCTGTGGCTTGTCTCTCAGCGCCGGCTCAGCCGGAACCAGGAGTTGTAGGTGCGCCAGAAGTTCCGGTTCCCGTAGGCCGAGCACGAGTCGCCCTCACCGTCCATGTTGCGCAGCGCCGCCGCGTTGGGCTGGTAGGGAGTGTAGTTGTACAGCGCCGCGGTGGCCCGGTTCTGGATGGTCACGGGCGCGGAGCCACAGCTACGGCGCGGATGGTAGGCGATCTGGTAGGTCCCCCCGGACCGGTAGTTGTAGGCCCAGGGACGCTGCCCGTACTCGACCAGCCCGGAGGCACCGTAGTACAGCTGCGTGGCCAGGCCGGAGTAGCTGGGGTTGCACTCCGCGAAGTCCGGGCAGCCGTAGCCCATGGCCTTGGTGTAGCGCGTGGTGGTCAGTGCCGCCCCGGAAGCCGTAACCAGGCCCTGCTCCTTCTGCAGCATGACGACCAGCACCTTCGGGTTGATCCCACAGGCGTCAGAGGCTTTGGTGATGATGGTGGCCACGTCCTCGTTGGTGCCAGCCTCGTAGGGCTTACAGTAGGCGGTGTCCATCCGTGCGGTGCTGGCCCGGTAGTCCTTCAGGCAAGCGACCCCACCCGGCCCCGGGGTGCAGTGAGGGTTCTTCGCGTGCAGGAAGCTGCGCAGGGTCTGCACGGACAGTATGCCCGGCTGGAAGAACTCTGCGTCAGAGATGATGTGGCCTGCCTGGAAGGACCTGGTCCAGGCATCAGGGCCCGCGGGCAGCGGCTGGCCGAAGCGCACCCCTGACGCGGGGGTCCAGTAGGCGACGCCGTTGGCGAAGCGCTGCTGGGCACCGTCCAGGTAAGGCCTCTGCCTGTCCTGTGGCATGCCCCAGGGGGAGCGCTCCCAGCCGCTGCGCGCCCAGGCGTTGAGGATCTCACCGGAGAGGAAGACCACCGGCTCTCCCGTACGCCAGTAGGCGATACCGTGCTCAAAGACCTGGTGACGCGTCCCGTTAGGACCGTAGGCGCCGCCCGAGACGGGGTAGCCCATCTCACCGTCCTGCCACCCGTGCCCGCCCCAGGCGCTCAGGACCGGCTCACCCACGAACTGCACGCCCGTGGACTCAGACCAGTACGCCACACCATGGGCAAAACGCTGGTAGAAGCCCCCACCAGAAGAGTCACGCTTCCGGTCCACCGGCATGCCCCAGAAGGCCGACTCCCAACCCAGCTCCGCCCAGGCGTTGAGGATCTCACCGGAGAGGAAGACCACCGGCTCTCCCGTACGCCAGTAGGCGATACCGTGCTCAAAGACCTGGTGACGCGTCCCGTTAGGACCGTAGGCGCCGCCCGAGACGGGGTAGCCCATCTCACCGTCCTGCCACCCGTGCCCGCCCCAGGCGCTCAGGACCGGCTCACCCACGAACTGCACGCCCGTGGACTCAGACCAGTACGCCACACCATGGGCAAAACGCTGGTAGAAGCCCCCACCAGAAGAGTCACGCTTCCGGTCCACCGGCATGCCCCAGAAGGCCGACTCCCAACCCAGCTCCGCCCAGGCGTTGAGGATCTCACCGGAGAGGAAGACCACCGGCTCTCCCGTACGCCAGTAGGCGATACCGTGCTCAAAGACCTGGTGACGCGTCCCGTTAGGACCGTAGGCGCCGCCCGAGACGGGGTAGCCCATCTCACCGTCCTGCCACCCGTGCCCGCCCCAGGCGCTCAGGACCGGCTCACCCACGAACTGCACGCCCGTGGACTCAGACCAGTACGCCACACCATGGGCAAAACGCTGGTAGGCACCCTTGCCTGACGGGACCGGCCCGGAGGCAGCCCCCCCGACCATCGCCGAGTGCGCGGCCGCGAAGCGCGCCAAGGCGCTGCGCACCGACTCGTTCACCGATGGGGGCACGTGGTTGGAGCGGGTGTTCGTGGAGCCGGTCGAGCCGCTCATCTGCCTCTGGGCGATCTGCCGAATCTGCCCCATCTTGGAGTAGCCGCGCTCCCCCGGGCAGGCGGTGTAGCCGACGTCGCGGTGGGCCAGAATCACCGGGAGGTTCACTGACTGTCCCGCCCGGTAGCGCTCGGTGATCTGAATTGCCAGCGGAGCGTTGCCGCGGGCGTCCTCCACGCCAGCTCGGCCCAGGAACCATCCCGCCAGCTTGCCTACCTTGTCCAGTTGGGTGGAGGTGGGGTCGATATTCGAATAGTCCCCCATCATGGAGATACCCATAGAGCCGGTGTTGACTCCCCGAGCGTGAGCCCCGGCCACCATTTGACCAGCCGCCGAAGCCAGGGTGCCGTAGCGTCCTTCAAAGACCTGCCCGAATTTGTCAACCAGGAAGTTATAGCCGATGTCGCCCCAGCCGAGAGTCTGCGAGTGGTAGTAGTAAATCCCGCGGACGATCGAGGCGGACTGGCTGGCGGTGTAGGCGTTTGAGCCTGCCGTGTGGTGCACCACCACGTGCTTGGCGGGCGCATAGTTCCGGTCCCACTCCATGAGGCTTTCGTTGGCGCCCCAGTCGGCACGAGTGTTGACCTCAACGGGCAGGCCGCTAGCCCCCACCACTGCGCGTTGCAGCGTATTGGTGGTCAGGCCCACCGCCGCGCCGCCACTGGTCCCCGCAGGCAGCGGGGCGCTAGTCGCACTACTGCTGGGGCCATCCTGGGCGCTGCCATCCGACGACGTCGCTTCGGCGTCTTTGGTGGCCGCATCTGCTGGCTGGGAGAGCGCGTCATTATCCTGCTCTTCTGCGACAGCAGTTTTTTCTGCCCAAACCGTTGGCAAGTCCGCGCTTTGTTTGGCCTTCTCACCCTCAGGTCGGGAGGGAACGAGCACCAGATGCAGCCCCTTGGGTAGGTTGCGCAGCTCGGACACTGACGGCAGCACCACAGAGGCCTGCACGGCGTCTGCTCCTGCCGTCACCATCTCTTCGGTGCCGCGGGTGGGAGCGCTATCTGGGCCAGCTGAGGCATCTACCTCATTGCGGAACCACTTGGACCAGGTGCCGTGCTCGCGCACCCGCAGGAAGACCTGTGCGCCTTCGGGCAGTTCAGCTCCTTCATTCCACGCAAAGCCGGCAACCAGGAACTCATCGACCTCCATAGGCTTGGTCAGCAGAGTGGCGTCAGCTTCTGGATCTACTGGGCCAGCCTTGCCGCTAGGTGCGAGCGCCTGCAGCAGCCGGGTGCGCATCGTCGGGGAGATGGCTGTTCCGCCGCTGTTTGAGGCAGGCGCCTGCGTCTCACTCTCTTCGACCGCTTCCTTCTGCTCCGCCTCAAGTCCAGCTTTGGCTATTTCCGTCGTCGTTCCGCTGGAGTCTGTGAGGTCTAGCAGCTGCACTGGCGCTGGTTGCTCCGCGTCTGGCGTTGCGAGCACCTCGGCTTGTGCGAGGACCGGTGGCTGGGCCAAACCGGCGGCACAGGCCAGCGACAGCGTCGCAAAGGAGATAACCGCCGTCTTGAGGTTCATGAGAGTCCTTCAGAGTCGGGGTGAGACGTCACCAAAGTGACACATGAGCCTTAAGTGACACATGTGACTGTTGTTAGCAGACACGCACGCTACCCTATTGCTATCGCTAATGGAAACCCGTTTGATGCATCTCACCTAATTACAACGGGGTATTTCAGTAGCGTTTCCTGTCGGATGCCTGCATCAAGCTGCTCACTGAGCGCAGATAAACTCACCTACGAACAAATCGGAGGTGGTTTAGCCTGCGTTGGTGGGCCACCCTTATGGGTCAACCTGAAAACGACCTGAAGTCCAAATCAATAGTTCACGACAATTAATAGACCAGCACGGTCGTGCCCCGAGGCACGTTGTCGTAGATCCACTTGGCATCCTGGTATCGCATCCGCACGCAGCCATGCGAAAGATGGCGCCCCAGGCGTCCATCTTGAACTTGCAAGGTTCCCTGGTTGTAGAGGACCGAGTGGAACAGGTAGTCCCCGTAGAACTGCGTCCACCAGTAGGCGGTGTAACCGCGACCGAAGGAGTACCCCCGGTTGCCAATGCGGAAGTTCCCCTTGACCGTAGGCGTGCCCGGAGCACCAACCGAGCAGGGATGGTCATAGAGCGGCTGCCACGCTCCCCCACGCCAATAGAAAGCCATGCAGTGAGGTGCAGCAGTGTCCACCGTCAGCAGGTAGTTGCTGGAGCTGTGCTGTGTGGCGGCGCGGTCCCAATCGCGTTGGGAACTGGCCCGAGAGGTCACCCAGAATCCGTCCCAGGGATCAAAGTAGCTGCGCTGCCCCTCCACGTTTCTCCAAGCCGTGACCATGGAGCCGCCTGCCGCCGGGTCTTAGGTAGTACCACCTGCCACTGGCCTCTTGGCGCCAACCAGTGGTCATAGCACCGGAGGCAGCCAGGTGGTACCACTTGCCCTTGTCAGCGATCCAGCCGCTGCGCATGGCCCCCGTGGCTGTGTCTAGGTAGTACCAATTGCCGCGGTCAAGCGCCCAACCGGTGGCCATCGCGCCAGTCGGGCCAAGCAGATACCACCTTCCGCCGGAAGCGATCCAACCGGTGCGCATGACACCGTCAGTATCCAGGTAGTACCAGCACCCTGCCACGGCCTGCCAGCCTTTGCGCACACCATTGTCAGTGGACTGGTACCAGCGCCCTGAGGCGTCCTGATACCAGCCGCGGGCCACATGCCCCGTGCGATCAAAGGCGTAGAGCACCCCTTTAACCATCCCGACGACGTCGGCGGCGAATGAGCCGTCTGCGCCGATCCAACGCCAACCCTGCCCATCGTGCAGCCAAGTGCCATTGGGAGAAACCGCCTGGGTGGCTTTGCTGCTTGGGGTCTGGCTAGGACGTGGAGTTGTCGGCGTCGGTGTTGGGGTGGGGTCAGTTGGGATAACCGCCCGATCGTGCATGCCACCACCCAAGTCCGAGACTGTGGAAAGCGAGCCCGGTGGTGGCGGCGTCGCACTGCGGACTGCAGTTGGCCTAGGCGAGGCCGGTTCAGAAGCTAGTGCGGGGCTCGGCTGTGGCCTGCCAGCTGTGGCGGTCGTTTGGGGCGACGGCGTAGCAGTAGCTGCGGCTGAGGGGGTGGAAGTCGCTGAAGGTACTTCAGCCGCCACAGCGGGCACCGTGGCGCCAGCTAGCAGAGCCAGCACCAGGAGCTTGCCGGAGAGCAGGCGAGCAAGGGAAGCGGAACTAGCACAGGACATGGGAAACCTCCAGTGCGATCCACCTTGGGGATAGTCCAGACTCTACCCGCTGGCAACGGCCTTCGCTCCCGCAAGCCCCTTAAGACCAGCCCCTTTATGGCATGATAAAGCGGCTTGTACACCCAGTCAGCAGATTCGGAGCGCTTAATGCACGTCCTCATCACGGGTGGCGCCGGCTTCATCGGCGCCAACTTTGTCCACCAGACCCTCAACCGCTACCCGGACGCCAAAGTGACGGTTCTGGACAAGCTCACCTACGCGGGCAACCAGGGCTCCCTGGCCGACGTCGCCGACCGCGTGAACCTGGTAGTAGGCGACATCGCGGACACGGACACGGTGGACCCGCTGGTGGCCGCCGCCGACGTCGTGGTCCACTTCGCGGCGGAGTCCCACAATGACAACTCTCTGCGCGACCCTTCGCCTTTCATCCGCACCAACCTGGTGGGCACCTTCACCCTGCTGGAGGCAGTGCGCCGTCACCAGGTCCGCTTCCACCACATCTCCACCGATGAGGTCTACGGCGACCTGGAGCTGGACGACCCCGCCAAGTTCATGCCCACCACCCCCTACAACCCCTCCTCCCCCTACTCCGCTTCCAAGGCGGGCAGCGACCTGCTGGTGCGCGCCTGGGTGCGCTCCTTCGGCGTGGAGGCCACCATCTCTAACTGTTCCAACAACTACGGCCCCTACCAGCACATCGAGAAGTTCATCCCTCGCCAGATCACCAATCTGATCGACGGCGTGAAGCCCAAGCTCTACGGCGCTGGGGAGAACGTGCGCGACTGGATCCACGTGCTGGACCACAACGACGCCGTCTGGGACATCATCGAGAAGGGTGCCATTGGCGAGACCTATTTGATCGGTGCCGACGGCGAGAAGAACAACAAGGAGGTCGTCGAGCTCATCCTGGAGCTGATGGGCTTCGACAAGGACGACTACGAGCACGTCAACGACCGCCCGGGCCACGACATGCGCTACGCCATCGACAACACCAAGCTAGTGCAGGAACTCGGCTGGGCCCCCAAGTTCACCGACTTCCGCTCCGGACTACAGGCCACCATCGACTGGTACCGCGAAAACGAGACCTGGTGGCGCCCCCTAAAGGCCGAGGTTGAGGCCAAATACGCCGCCCAGGGGCAGTGACCTACAGGCACTTGCCGCAACGGGCACACCGCCCGTCCAGCTGTAACTGAGGGGTGACCGGTTCATACCGGTAACCCCTCAGCGCTATCTGAGCTTTGTACCTCAGCCGCAGGCAGTGATGCGCCACAGCGCGGCAGTGCCCCCACCAGAATCTGCCGAATCGAGCAATTCGAGGTGCTCTCGGGGCACTTCCTCCAAATGCGGCCCCCACAAGGCTTGACGGCCGCCGCCAGTGGCGCCGTCGGCAGGGGCGTCGTCGGAGTAGTAGTAGGTCACGCCGCGCTGGCGCAGCACCTCACAGACCTTGGGGTTGCTGCCCAATTCGTGGAGGTGATCGCCTAACCAGGCCAGGTCCGCGGGCCAAGGCACCAGGCGCGTGGCATAAACCACCCGCACCCCGGCCACACTCCACAGGTAGGCGCTGCCATTAGAAGGATTTCCCACCACGACGGCGTCGGCAGGCAGTTTGGAGGGCGCCCGGCGGATCATCGCCAATTCCTCATCCGAGAGCATGGTGCCAAAGGAGATCTGCTGCGGGTCATGGACGGCAGCCATGATCTCCGTGCGCAGGCCCCAGCGCCAGGCCGGAGCTACCACCAGTGAGACTGCCAGCAGGGCCGCAGGCAGGCGCCAGGCCGGGCTGGTCAGGGTGCTGCGCCATCCAGGCGCGCCTTGCCAACGCCGGGCCAGTTCACGACCTCCTAGCGGAGCGAGTACCAGCAGCCCAATGGTCACCAGCACCATAATCCGGGCCCGTTGGGTATACCAAGGTCCTGCCAGCGCCCGCAGAGGCCAACGGGGGCCAGCGGAGAGCAGCAGCAGGGTGAGCCCCAGCGCGGTACTGATTGCCCAGGTCCGCACGGTGTGACTGCGTTTCCAGGCCCCTAGCGCAGCCGCTAGGGCTAGCAAGAAGACCAGGGCATTGCCGGGAATATAAGGCGTAAAGGTCGCCAGCAGGGGGTGGTCGGCCACCACTGCATAGAGGGTCTCCGGGATATTGCCGCGGGGCCGCTCGTAGCCAATAACTGAGGCCAGGGTGTCACGCATTGCCCAAGCTCCCGCAGCCACAAGGCCTAGGCCCAGCACACCGGCAGCACTGAGCAGCAGCCTGCCTAGCCCGCCAGCATGCCACCATGAGCGTATGGGGCCCACCAAGGCAGTCAGGACTAGCGGGCCACCCAGCACTGCCAAGTTGAAAACGGAAGCGCCATGTGCCCCCACCACACCGATGCAGGCGATCCCAGCCACCAGCACGGCCCGCGAGCGCCCCCGTAGCCCCAGTGCCCCTGGTAGGCAGGCACGTACCAATAGCGCCAAGCAACCCGGCAGCATGCAAATAGACAGCGAGTATGGCCAAACGCTGGTCAGCAGCAGCAGCACGGAAACCACCGAGCCCGACAGCCCCACTCCCAGCGCCAGCCAGTAACCGTCATCCGCTGCCTGGCTCTGGCCACTCGCCTCACGCCGGGCCAGCACTTCCCGCAGCAGGGCGGCCATACTCAGGGGCCAAATCACTGCAGCTAGCACCAGCACCAACACATTCCCACCAGCCACCACACTGCCTGGCAGCAAGGATGCGATAGCGTGCCAGAGGCTTGGATAGTAGAAGTGCGCGCCGTCGTACAGCGGGGCTGAGGCCCCAAAGGGGCTGGCATCTCCCGTGACTCGCACAAAAGCGGTCACAGATAGGTGGTAGACCGCGTCGGAAGCTTGCATCGGTGACTCCGGCGCAGGCGTGGCCAACAGCACCGGTATTGCGGTTAATACTCCGGCTAGCGCGAGCGCGCCGCCAAGCAGCCATCTGCCCAGCGAAGTCAAGCTAACCGTTTGGGCTATTTCCCTATCCCCCCGCCCCGGCAGCAACTGCGAGGCGATCCCCAGCAGGACCAGCAGGCCCCAGCACCATCCGAAGGGCCCCGGCAACAGCTGCGCCCGGTTCCAGGACCAGCCCCATGACGGCGCCACCAGGCTCCCTACGGCCACCAAGGCGCCAGTCAGCGCCGGAGCCGCCCCAACTGCGGTAATTCCTCGCAGGCCCCAAGCCTGGGCAACGGACCAGCCCGGAACCAGTAGCCCCAGCACCGCGGCCATAAAGATTGGCGTAGCTGTGAACCATGAGCCCTCCGCAGCAGCTCCTTTGCCCAGGACTGCCGCCAGCAGCATGACCCCGGCCAGTGGAGCCAGGATTGCCCGGGAGAACAGTGGCCCCAAGGCACTGATCGCCTCAGTGGGCCAGAGGCGATTAGCGCTCATAGATTTCAAGCTCCTTACAGAGTTCTCAGGGGTGCCTCGGGCTTCCAGCGGTGTATGAGCAGGTGGCGCTATCAGCGCTTGGAGACCCGTTTGACTTCAGCCCGTTCCCGCACATGCAAACCCGCGCCTACCAGCCAGCGGGCAGGTGCCTGCCAGGCCGCCGGGTGGGAGCGGTAGAAGTAGCGGCGGGCGGAGGCATGGTGCGCCCGGATCATCCGTTCCGGCCGCGCCTTCCAGCTGGCGCCCTGCTCATGGATGACGACGGCCTCGGGCACCTGCAGGTTTAGACGCCCGGAGGCGGTTATGCGCGCCCCCAGATCGGTGTCTTCAAAGAACATGAAGTAGCCCTCGTCAAAGCCCCCGAGTTCGCGCCAGACCTCAGCTGGCAGCAGCAGGCAGGCGCCAGAGAGCCAGCCGACGGCGTGAGTCTGCTCGGCATTGCCGCCGTGGTAGGCCTTGGAGAAAGGATTTGCGGGCCAGACCCGCCCCAGAACCGCGTGTCCCGCCCCTTTGAACAGGGAGGGCAACTCGCGGCCCGATGGGTAGATCGACCCATCGGTGCTGAGGATGCGGGGCCCGAAGCAGCCCCCCTCCGGATGGGCGATAGCGGCGTCGATGAGCAGGTCCAGGCTGCCTGGCCGCCACACCAAGTCCGGGTTCGCGATGACCACCCAGTCCTCCTGCAACCCGGCTGCACCACGGTTAGCCCCACCGCCATAGCCGTGGTTGCCGCCGTCCCGGATCACCTCAGCGCCGTGCAATTCCGCGAGTTTGTCCACCAGCGCGTGTTCTTGGCCGTTGTCTGCGATCACGATCCGCAGGGTCCGGCTGGTAGCGTTGTCTAAAGAGCTGAGGAAGTCAGCCAGCTCCCGGCCGGGGTTATAGGCAACCGTGACCACGCGGACCGAACCGGTTGTGCCATTCGTCCCATCGGCTGGCGTGTCGTCCTGCCCTCGCACTGCTTGACTCACGCGCACGAGCCTAGCCGAGGCGGAGCACACACGCGGCATTCAACAAGTCCTGGCTATCATCGGGCACGTGCCAGCAAGCAGGAACCGGATCTACCGGCACGCAGACCGTGACCCCCGCACTTCCCTTCCCCGGCGGGTCGGCTTAGTTGCGCTCGCTATCGCCCTGTTCCTGACCTCGGGCGCAGCCTTTGCACTGCGTGACCTGCAGTCCAAGGTGCACTCGGTTGACCTAGCCGCACTGTTGGGCTCTGACCGTCCGCAGAACGACGCCTCTGACTCCTACAAGGGCCGCGCCGTAAACATCCTGGTGTTGGGCTCTGACACGCGCTCCGGTAAGAACAACGTCGATAACTCGCAGGGCTCTGACGAAGTTGCTGTCGCCCGCTCCGACACTGCGATGGTGATGCACCTGTCCGCAGATCGCAGCCGCGTCGACGTCGTCTCTATTCCCCGTGACACCCTGGTGTCCATCCCCAGCTGCGTGCTGCCTGATGGCACCTCCTCAGCCCCGCTGGACGACACCATGTTCAACCAGGCCTTCGCCATCGGCGCGGGCACCGGATCGGACACGGCGGCGATCGCCCGTGGCGCTGCTTGCTCCATCAAGACTGTGGAAGCCATGACCGGCCTGTTCATCAATGAGTTCGTGGTGGTGGACTTCTCCGGCCTGGAGCGCATGGTTGATGCTCTCGGCGGCGTCGGCGTGTACGTGACTGAGGCGATCGACGACCCCGAATACACGGGCACCAAGCTTGAAGTCGGCTGCCATCACCTCTCTGGGGCTGAAGCCCTGCAGTACGCCCGAGTGCGCCACGGCGTCGGCAATGGCTCTGACACCGGCCGCATTGGCCGTCAACAAAACCTCATGAGCGCAATGATCCGCACGGCTCTATCCAAGAACCTGCTGACCAACCTCGATGACCTCTACTCCTTTGCCTCCGCAGGCCTGAGCACCCTGACAGTCTCCAAGGGCATCGGCACCCTCAGCACGCTGGGGGGCCTGGCCAAGAGTGTCTCGGACGTGGGCATGGACAAAATCAACTTCGTGGCTATGCCCACTACGGAGGCTGCTTGGGATCGGAACCGGCTAGTCCCCACCTCTGAGGCCACCCGCGTGTGGAAAGCCCTCAAGAAGGACGAGGCGGTGCCTGCCTCCACAGTGGCGGTTTCGGGCGACGGCACGGTCAACACCCCGACCACGCCAGACCCACAGGGCACTGGCACTCCGGAGGCAACCGCGAGCCCCACGCCAGAGGCACCAGCCCAGCCGCCCGCTGCCGAAGCCCCTGCCGCTCCCACCGCCGAAGCAAGCAAGTCGGCCAGTAACCCGGCCGCCCAATGCAAGTGAGTGCACCGCGTATATGAGCGGATTTAACGACGCCGAGTCCCAGCCGCCCCGCAGGCAGCCCCGGACACCGACGCCGGGCCCAGTCGGCCCTACTGCCCCTAGGCCAGTGCGCCGCCCCTTGCGGGCCCAGCAACCGGCAACACCAACAGCAGGCAGCCGTGAGCCAGTAAACCCACCGCTCCCCCCGGCTCAGCGCCCAACCAGCGGCGCCCCACGCCGCCCGGCGCCGTCAGCGCGCACCCCCCAGGAACCTGGTACGCGGGTGCTGCCAGCTAGCGCCGCTACTGGACCGGAACTACGCCAAGGATCCGGTATCAAAGCATTGGGCAGCGTCGACTGGGAGGCGGAGCTGTCTGGCGCCGATCCGCAACGCACCTCCGTGCTGCCAGCCTCCCCAGCTCAGCCGGGACAGCCTCGCCCGCTGCCAACCACCCGGATGTCGGCTGCGGGCAAGCAACCCGGCCCCGCTCCTGTGGGCGTCTTTCCTACCCGCACTCCGGTGAGGCCGCAGGCTCGCAGTGTCCCGCCACCGCCGCGTCCCGCCCCACCGCAGCCGCGTGCCCCTCAGCCAGCCTGGTCAGGTCCCCAGGGCCCGGCTCAGCCCCCCGCTGCTCCACGTGGCACTGCCGCGCGGGGACGACGCCGTCGCAAGCGCCGCCCGCTGCGTCTGCTAGCGCTGCTGCTCACCCTGCTGCTGGTGCTGCTTGGGGTGCGGGTGGCCGCCTTGTGGAATAAGGTCAATAGCTCGCTGCACCGGGTAGATGTGCTCTCTGGTGCCCCTAATACCCCTGGGGATACCTGGCTGATCGTCGGCTCAGATTCGCGGGCTGACGGTTCCCTGAACGACGGCACAGAAGGTGCCCGCGCTGACTCCATCATGGTGTTGCACAAGGCTGAAAACGGCACCGCAGCGCTGGTAACCCTGCCACGTGACACCTATGTGAACATTCCCGAAGGCGTCGGCGGCAACAAGATCAATGCCTCTTATGCCTTCGGTGGCGGCAAGCTGCTGGTAAAGACCGTGGAGAAGCTGACGGGGCTGACCATCGACCACTACACGGAGGTCGGCATGGGCGGCGTGAAGAATCTGGTAGATGCCGTCGGCGGGGTTGAGGTCTGCCTGGACTATGACGTCAACGACGCTGATTCCGGACTGGTGTGGGACACCGCTAAGGGCGAGTGCCAGCAAGTGGATGGCACCAAGGCGCTGGCCTACTCCCGCATGCGCAAATCAGACCCCACCGGGGATATTGGCCGAGGGACCCGGCAGCGCAACGTCATCTCCAAGCTGGTGAGCAAAGCTGCCTCCCCCTCCGCCCTGGCCTCTTTCAAACGGCAGGACGCCCTAGTTGAGGCCGGCACGGGTGCGCTGACGGTGGATGAGGACGCCGGTGTCATCTCCTTGACCCAGATGCTGTTGGCTTTCCGCTCCTCCTCCAGCAAGAGCCTCTCTGGCGCGCCTCCAATTGTGGACGTGGCCTATGAACCCGGCGGCATCGGCCAGGCGGTGCTGCTGCAGGACACCACAGCACCGGATTTCTTCGCCAAGCTGCGGGCCGGCACCCTCACCAAGAGCGACTTCCAACAGCAGCCCTAGGGACTTCGCACACGATGACGGCGTCCGCACCCCCGAGAAGGTGCGGACGCCGTCATCGTCGCTATGGCTTAGGCGAAGTGTTGGCGTTGGGGGTCAGCCTGCCAGGCGGAGAAGGAAGAGGCGACGATGTCATCCAAGTTGTACTCGGCCCGCCACCCCAGCACCTTGCCGATGCGCGTGGCGTCACCAATCAGCTGCGGCGGGTCTCCGGCGCGCCGCTCCAGTTCCTCCGGCTGCACCTCCAAACCGGTGGCAGCAATGACCTTGGAAACCACCTCACGCACAGAGGAGCCCTTGCCGGTCCCCACATTGAACACATGCTCAGCCATCTCCTGACCACCAGCCAGGTAGTCCAAGGCCGCAATATGGGCGGTAGCCAGGTCACGCACGTGGATGTAGTCACGGATACAGGTGCCATCCGGCGTGGGGTAATCCGTGCCGAAAATCTTGGGAGTATCCCCCTTGGCCAGGCGCTCCATAACCATCGGAATCAGGTTGAGGGTGGCCATATCTCCCAGGTCATCCCAGCCAGCACCAGCCACGTTGAAGTAGCGCAGACCGGCCCAGCGCAGACCCCAAGCCCGCTCACAGTCGGCCATCATCCACTCGCCGATCAGCTTGGTCTCACCATAAGGGTTGATGGGGTGACACTCGATATCCTCTTGGACCACCTCCACCGGCGGCATCCCATAGACAGCAGCCGAGGAGGAGAAGATCATCTGCTTGACCTCGGCGGCCTTCATGGCCAGCAACATATTCGCTAGGCCGCCCACATTCTGCTGGTAGTACCAGGCGGGGCGGGCCACCGACTCCCCCACCTGCTTGCGGGCAGCAAAGTGGATCACAGCCGTGACCTCACGGCGTTCCATCACATCGGTCAGAATCTGGATGGCATCCCCACTAGCCACATCCAGTTCCACCACGGTGGCGCCCTCTACGCGCTCCTCGGTGCCATAGGACAGGTCGTCAACAACGATGACGTCCTCGCCACGCTCAAGCAGCAGTCGGACCACATGCGCGCCAATATAACCGGCGCCTCCCGCAACAAGAATGCTCATGCCCGCAGTCTACGCAAAGTCCACCAGTTCCAATCAGGAACAAACTCCTGGTTTGTGGGCGTCCTGACTCTAGCACTGACCGCCTCTGCCCCAACCTGGGCTTTGCCCTGCAGGGCGAATAGTTCAGCCCTGAGCGCGCCGCTCCCGCAGAGCAGCCCCCTTAGCCTGCGCCACCCGGCCCAGCTCCATCTGGAAGGCGCGCATGGCCGCACGCAGCCGTTCAGCTTCTGCGCCTTCACCCGCCCCCAGGATGCGGGCCGCCAGCAGCCCAGCATTGCGGGCCCCACCAATAGATACCGTGGCCACGGGAACCCCTGCGGGCATCTGCACGATAGACAGCAGGGAGTCCATGCCGTCCAGGTGCTTGAGCGGCACGGGCACTCCGATCACTGGCAGCTCGGTTACGGCGGCAAGCATACCGGGCAGATGCGCTGCGCCACCGGCGCCAGCGATAATGACGCGCAGTCCACGCCCGGAGGCACTGCGCCCGTACTCGATCATCTCGGTGGGCATGCGGTGGGCGGAGACGACGTCGGCCTCATAGCTGATGCCCAGCTCCTCCAGCGCGGTGGCGGCGGCCTCCATGGTGGGCCAGTCCGAGTCGGAACCCATCACAATGCCGACGACGGGGTGCTTGCTCATTGCGGTTCCTCTCAACTTTTACCGGACTCAATGCTAAACGCGGCTGGCCTCGGGGCATTCTCGCCCAATTCTGGGGACTCCCCACGCAGGATAGCGACGACGGCGCAGGCACGCTCCAGCGTCTCCTGCACTGCCTGCGGCGTCGGCTCGCTGCCAGCAGGCCCCGGCACCCTCAGGTTCACATGACCGAGTTTGCGACCGGTGCGCCAGCCTTTGCCGTACAGGTGTACCTGTGCCTCAGGCTCCAGGGCGAGGGCCTGCCTCAATGCCTGCGGCCCGGGCTCCTGCACCCCGCCCAGCAGATTGACCATGACGGTGGCGGGGGCGACCGGCGCCGTCGACCCTAGGGGCAGATCGAGCACGGCGCGCAGGTGCTGGGCAAACTGACTGGTGACGGCTCCATCCTGGGTCCAGTGCCCGGAGTTGTGGGGCCGCATGGCTAGCTCATTGATATACAGCGCCACCGGCTCGCTCGCCCGCTCTACCGCGAAGATCTCCACGGCCAGCACTCCGGTAACCCCAAAGCTTTCCGCTACTTGGCGGCCCACTGCTTGTGCTCGCGCAACGGCTTGCGCGTCCAAGCCTGGGGCTGGGGCCACGACTTGCGCACATATGCCGTCCACCTGCCTCGTCTGGGCCACTGGCCAGGCGCGCAGTTCACCGCTCGGGCTGCGGGCCAGCAGCACCGCCAGCTCCCGAGTGAAGGGAATAGCTTCCTCCACCAACAGACTGCTAACGGCTCCCCCACCCAAGCTGCCACCGCCGCCGGCTGGCTGCTCAGCTCCCGCCCCACCGCTTGCCTGGCCGGCGCGGGCGGCCGCCGTCGCCTTTAGCCACTGGGCTGCCTCCCCTGCCTCTAGCTCGGCTGCCTCATGCACCAGCAGGACACCGTGGCCGTCGTAGCCGCCACGCGGGGTTTTGAGCACCACCGGCCAGCCGTGGTCTTGCGCAAAGGCCAGCACCGCGGCGCGCATCTGCTCAGCGCTGCCTGACAGTTCCGCCCAAGCAGGTTGAGGCAGTCCTGCCGCGCTCATGGCCCGACGCATAGCGAGCTTGTCCCGCGCCAGCTCCAGGGCCTGCGCGCTGGGCTGCACGGAGATGCCTTCGGCCTGTAGGCGCTCCAGCAGGGCGGCGTCCTGGTGCTCGTGTTCAAAGGTGAGAACCTGCGCTGCCCCCGCCCACAGGGGGTCAGCGCTGCCGGGGCGGCCAGCCAGAAGTGCGCGCACGGCGGCCTCGTCTCCCGCGGCTCCCACGGGGGCGTCCGGGATAACGGCGGCGGCAGAACCGTCAGGAGCCTCAACCAGGGCCCGCAGGTGCACCCCCAGGGCGCTGGCCTCCTCTTGCATCATGCGGGCCAGCTGCCCGCCTCCGACCACTGCCACCGTTGGTGCGCTCACGTGCTAAGGCTACCGGCCCTTAGGCTGAGCCCGTGACGAGCCCCGCGACCCTGCGCACCCCAGAGCACCAACCTGAGCGCTGGCGGCGCACACTGCAGGTGCTAGCCGTGTGGGTAGGTGCCACGGCCTTGAGCTTCCTGGTGCTGCGGCTAGGGGCCCAGGACACCCCCGCCACCCCCTGGGGGCAGGCTGCGCCCACCTGGCTGGAACATATGGCTTTCTGGGATGCGGGCTGGTACCAGCGGGTGTTGGAAGAGGGCTATCCCGCTACCTTGCCCACCGGGGCTGGCGGGGCGGTGGCCAACAACACCTGGGCTTTTATGCCGCTGCTGCCCTATCTGTGCCTGCCACTTATGGCCCTGGGCTTGAACTTCTATGCGGCGGGGGCGCTGCTGTCCCTGGCTGCCTCCGCCGGGGCCGCCGTGGTGCTGGACCGCTGGCTGGCGCCACGCACCGGGACCAGGACCTCCTTGTGGGCGGTGCTGCTCCTGTGGCTCTCCCCTTGTGCGCCGGTGTTGCAGGTGCCTTATGCCGAATCCTTGGCGCTGCTGCTGGTCTGCGCCGCCCTGCTGGCCGCGGAGCGGGGTCGCTTCCTGTGGGCCGCACCGCTGGCGCTACTGGCGGCCTTCTCTCGGCCAGTGGGGGTGCCGCTGTCCGCAGCCTTTGGCCTGTGGTGGGCTTGGAGCCTGCTTAGCAGCGACTCCGTCGCCTTGCCTGCCTGGCTGGCACGGTGGCGCGATCCTGCCGCCGCGTGGCTGCCCAGCACAAAGCAGCCTGAGGCCGAGCAGCCGGGCACGGCTGAGGCCTACGCCGTCGTGGTCCCTGCTGCCAAAGCCACCGCCACCCAGGTGACCGCTCCGGCAGCTAACCCCGGCCACCGCAAGCCTCACGGCCTGCTAGCCCTAAGTATCCTGACTGGCTGCGCGGCCCTGTCCTGGCCCGCAATAGCAGCCTTAGTAACGGGCCGACCGGATGCCTACACCGCCACAGAGACCGCCTGGCGTGGCACCCACCTAGTCCCCTTTATGCCGTGGTGGGACCGCTCCGGGTACTTCGTGGGGGCACACTTGGGGCCGCTGCTACTGCTAGCGCTGCTAGGGCTGGTGGCACTGGCGCTTAGCTGCCGGCCACTGCGTTGCCTAGGTCCAGCTGCCTGGTTCTGGTGCCTGGGATACACGCTGTACCTGCTGGCCTTTTTTGACCCGACGACCTCGCTGCTGCGCCTCTTGCTGCCGCTGGCCCCACTGGCCTGGGCGGCCATGTCCTGGCTGAGGAAGAAGCCAGCCCGGGTGGCCCTGCTGCTGGCAGCCTTTATAGGCCAGTTGTTCTGGGTCAGCTGGGTGTGGAACTTGGGCTCGGTCTCCATCCAGTGGGTGCCCTAGGTTGATCGCGCTGGGCTGAGCGCACACGGCCCATTGGTTTCGTCCCCATAGGATGCCGCCGTGACTACCACCGCCACCAAGCCCAAGTCCCAGGGCACCCTGATTGCGCGGCTGCGGGCCTGGGTCAAGGAGTTCCTCCAGTTCGGCATGGTTGGCGGGCTAGCCTTCATCATTGACGCCGGCCTGTTCAACCTGCTGCAGCACGGCCCGCTTGGGGTGCTGTCCGGGCACCCAAACACTGCAAATGTGGTCTCGGCTGCGATAGCCACGGCCTTCTCTTGGACCGCCAACCGCCTGTGGACCTACCGGGGCCGCACACAAGACAGTACGGTGCGTGAAGCCTGCCTTTTCGTGCTGGGAAACCTGGGTGGCCTGGTAATCACCCAGTTCTGTCTGCTGTTTACCCACCACGTCTTGGGGTTGAACGGAGCGCTGGCAGATAACGTGGCGGCCTACGTCGTCGGCTTTGCCCTGGGAACGGCTTTCCGTTTCCTCTTCTACCACTACGTCGTCTTCACCGGTAAAGCTGAGCAGCCCAAGCCCACCGTTTAGGTTCTCCCACCGGACCCGGGCAGTGCCCAAAGCCACAGGCTCACTGAGGGGCCACTCATGGCCCCACAGCCTTGCCTTGCCTAGCCTTGGGCCGTGACCCTAATGACCGCAGCCGTAACGGCAGGACTGACCACCGCCCTCCCCTATCCGAGCCAGATGCTCCCAGCCCTAGGCCCCAAGTGGCTCGACGCCGCCAATATCATCACCACCTTCGTGGGTTGGGTAGGCCCCTGGGCGATCTTGGGCGTCATGCTGGTGATCTTCGCCGAGACCGGCCTGCTGGTGGGATTCTTCCTGCCTGGCGACTCGCTGCTATTCACCCTGGGAATGTTCGTGGCCATTGGCGAGGCCGACCCGAGCCGGGGCGTGCCCGTACACATTTGGATCGCTGCGCCACTCATGTTCCTGGCAGCCGTAGTGGGTAACCAGTCCGGGTACCTGATTGGCCGCAAAGCCGGCCCCGCGATCTTCAACAAGCCGGACTCCCGCTTCTTCAAACAAGAGCATGTGGAGCGCACCGCTACCTTCTTTGAGAAGCACGGCGGCAAGGCCATCACCCTGGCACAGTTCGTGCCGATCGTGCGCACCTTCACCCCCGTTATGGCGGGGGTGGGGCGGATGCACTACCTGCACTTCCTGGCTTTCAACGCCTTGGGCGCCACCTTCTGGGCCTTCGGCATCACCTGGCTGGGCTACCTGCTGGGCAACTTCCAGTGGATCCAGAAGAACATTGACGTGATCATCCTGGCAATCGTGGCGATCTCTGTGCTGCCCATGATTATTTCTGGGCTGCGCTCCTGGCTGCTGGCCCGCAAGACTCCTGCGGCTGCCAAGGACGTCGCCGCCGCTGAGGTGGATGCCCAGTAAGGGCAGGGATCGCAGCACCCCTGGGCTGCTGCGCCCGGTTCAGAAGCGGCGCCAGCGACCCACGGAGACCAGCGCCCCCTGAGGCAGCACCTTGTGCGGGTCCAGGGACCGGGGCACAGCATTCAGGAAGATGGAGAAGACGGCGGGCCGGCGGCCACTGAGCTCAATGCGGCCCCCGTCGGCTTCCACTAAATCCCGGGCCAGGGCCAAGCCCACGCCGGTGGAGCCGTGCCCCGACACAGCCCGTTCAAAAATGTAGGGGGCCAGTTCATCGCTGACGCCTTCGCCTTCGTCAGTGATGTCAATAAAGACGCCGTGCCCGCCGTTGGCACTGCGCACGCTCACGCTGGTGTGCCCGGCCCCGTAGCGCAGGGAGTTCTCGATAACGGTGGCTAGCACTTGGGCGAGCGAACCGGGGCTGGCCAGAACCGGCATGCCCACCTCATCACTGAAGCTCAGGCTGCGGCCCGCCTGCCGGAAGGCGTTCTCCCACTCCTCGCCTTGTTGCTCGAAGACATCCTCTAGACGCAGGGCCTCAGTGCTGCCGCCACCGGCGCGGCGGGAGGCCTTCAACAGGTCCTCCACCACCCCGGTCAGGCGCTCTACCTGCTCCACACAGGCGTGCGCTTCCGCCCGGGTGGCTTCATCCGGAGCCGTTAGCTCAATTTCCTCCAGGCGCAGACTGAGGCTAGTCAGGGGTGTGCGCAGCTGGTGGGAGGCGTCTGAGGCGAATTGCCGCTCGGCGGCGATCCTCCCGGCCACACGTTCGGCGGAACGCACCAGTTCTGCCTGTACCAGGTCGATCTCCTCGATGCCGGAGGTACGCAGGCGGGGGCGGACCTGCCCGGAGCCGAGTTGTTCAGCTTCAGCGGCCAGATAGATCAGGGGTGCGGAGATGCGTCTGGAGCCGTGGGCGGCCACAAAGTAGGCGGCTGCAAAAGCCACCAGGGCCAAGCCCAGAATTGTCAGAATGACGCGGACGAGCACCTGCAAGCGGTAGTCGGAGTTCTCCACGGCCCGCCAGGCGAGCACCAGCCAGACGCTCCCCAGGGGCACACCGAGGACTGCCACGGCCACGGCCACGGAGGTCATCGCCATGACCATGCTGCGACGCCGCATGCGCCCTCCTTAGGGTCATGGCCCGGCAGTTAACAGGCGGGCAACTGCCGGGCGGAGCAGACGGCTCAGGCCGCTACCAGGCGGTAGCCACCTTCTTCAGTCAGGAGGATGGTGGGGGCATCGGCGTCGTCACCGAGCTTGCGGCGCAGCCAGGTCACATGCATCTCCAAGGCCTGCTCATTGCCGGTCGGGTCTTCACCCCAGACTTCTTTGAGCACGTCCTCAGTAGCCAGGACCTGGCCGGCGCCCCGCACCAGCACCCGCAACAGTTCAAACTCGCGGGTGGTCAGCTGCAGTTCGCGGCTACCCACGAAGGCGCGGCGGGCGGCAACATCCACCTTGATCTCACCGGCAGTGAGGGTCTCCTCAATGGTCTCTCCGGAGGCGCGGCGCACCTGGGCGCGGACGCGGGCTAGCAGCTCGGCCAGGCGGAAGGGCTTGGTGACGTAGTCATCCGCGCCAGCATCCAGACCGACGATCTGGTCGGTCTCCTCGCTGCGGGCGGTGAGCATCAAGATGGGGGTGGTCAGCCCCTGGGAGCGCACCTGCCGGGCCACATCTAGGCCGTCAATATCCGGCAGACCGAGGTCCAGCACAATGATGTCGGCCCGGGCAACCTCCGCCAGAGCGCCGTTGCCGGTTCCATGGGTGAGCACCTCGTAGCCCTCACGGCCAAAAGCCCGAGCAAGGGGCTCCGAGATAGCGGGATCGTCCTCAACGAGAAGCACAGTAGTCACGCTTTTGATACTAGGCGACGTTCCTAGGACCGTCATCCTTTCCGAGGAGGAGATCAGTAATCTCCCAGGGTTTCCAAAGGTATACCCCAGTGCCAGCCGGGGAATTGAGCAGCTCGCTTAGGCCCGTTCCAACTCCCACGGGACGATCTGCCCCAGCCCGCGCACCACCACCTCGTGGCAGGGCCGCACCCGGTAGCGAGCGCCCGCCGGGCCGTTCACCAGCGCCAACGCCGTCGCCTCATCCATGCGGATGCCACCGGGGGCCGCAGTATCCACCAGGCGGGAAGCCAAGTTAACCGTGGGCCCAAAGACGTCCCCGGAGCGGGAGACCACGCGCCCATTGACCAGGCTGGCGCGCACTAACAGCATGTCCGGGCCGGCCTGCAGTTCATCGACCAGCGCGGTTACGACGTCGGCGGCGGTAGGCAGGTCGTCGGCAATGTACATGACGGCGTCCCCAATGGTCTTAACCACCCGGGCGCCGCGAGAAGTGACCACATCCCGCGCCGTCGACTCAAAGTCATTGAGCATATTGGTCAGGTCAGAGACGTTCATGGACTGGGCCCGTTTGGTAAAGGAAACGATATCCACGAAGCCCAGGGAGCGGGTCAGTGGGTAAAGGTTCCGCCCGACCTCCTCCTGACTGCGGCGGGCCACCTCATCTGCCGTGCGACACAGCAGCGCCGCCAGGTGGCGTTTCCAGGCGTAGGTGACTTGTTGCAGCAGCGGCTCGATCGCTTCCTCAGCGTGCTCCAGGCACAGCAGGCGCGCAGTTGAGTCATCCAGTTGGAGCCGCCGGGAGACCTCGGAGACGAAGGCCTCCAACTGCCACAGCACCAGGCGGTCCATGGTGTAGGACTGGGCGCGCAGCAACTCGTTGAGAGTGGCGCTGGAGACCCGCCTGTCGTTAATCATCTGGGTTACGCCCTTGAGGGCCTGCACGTCCTGGTCAGTGAAGAGCACTTCACCGGGGTTGGTGTCCGCAAAGCCCATGGCCCGCCAGAAGCGTTCGGCACTGCTGAGTTCCACGCCAGCCTGCTGGGCAAAGGCCTCCAGGTCATAGATGGGTTTCCCACCGAGCAGGGCTTCCTGACTACAAGCAGTTGAGTTCTGCGCGGGGGCGGCGTGAGCGCCTCTGGGGGCGGCTTGCTCAGCGGCTCCGGCACTGTGTTTACCACCGGTGGATTCGGGCTCAGGGGCGACGTGAGCAGCGGCAGGGCTGAAGGCAGCGTCAGGGGTGACTGGGCCCGCTCCTATCCCCCCGAGCTCTTCGCTCGGTTCCTTACGCTCCATGCTCACCGCGCTAGGGTATCCCAGATCACATCCTGGTGTGGCACACTCAGGACGTCACCAGCCGCAATGACTTGCCTATTCCCGGAGGAATCGGTCAGCACCAGCCCAGGTTCCAAGTCAGTCACACGGCCGACAACCGCTTGACGCAGGCCGGGAATTGTTACGCGCACCTGCTGTCCCAAGGTGATGCAGGCCTCGCGTAACTGCGCCCCCAGGCTGGCGCCGCCGCGGCCTGGGTCTCCCCCAGCCGCCTCCCACTGGTCCAGGCGCGCAGTCAGCGCCTGCCCGATGCGGTCCAGGACGGCGTCGGCATCCCAAGTGCCCGCGGGCGGCTGGACGCCTAGGGTCCTTAGGGAGGCTGCCCAGGGCACCGGCAATTCGGCGGCGTTTTGGCCCAAGTTGACCCCAATTCCGACGACGACGGCGCCCGCCAACTCCCGGCGGGCAGGTGCCTCGCTGCTTAGCCCGCCGGCTGGGGCCACTAGTTCGGTGAGCACTCCCGCAACTTTGCGGGCGCTCCCCCAGCCCTCCACCTGGGCTACTTCTTGCCCGTCCGTAGGCAGGGCCACCAGGTCATTGGGCCATTTGGTGTGCAGGGTCCAAGCGGTGGTGCTCACCAGCGGCGCTAGGGCATCGCGCAGAGCCAGTCCGGTCAGCAAGGACAGCCAGGCCAGCTGCGCTGCGGGCACTAAAGGTCGCAGCACTATGGAGGCCAGCAGGGCACCGTGTGGGGGTGTCACCCACTGGTGGTCGGCGCGTCCCCGCCCGGCAGTCTGCGCTTGGGCGCGCAGAACGGATAGGTGCGGCCATAGGGCCAGGCTGGCCGGGTTGAGGGTGCCGTCTGGGCTGCTGAGTGCGACGCGCAGGTCGTCGTTGGTGGAGCCGGTGCGCTCCACCACGCTGCGACGCGACCATGGGGATGCTATATGAGCAGGGACGGAAGTCATGGGTTAAGCCTATCGCCGCCCCGGCTACTGCCCCGCAGTGAGCCTCGCTGCCACTGGCCAGCAGCGGGCGGGAGGGATAGCACCCGGACGCGGGCACCGACGCCGCCGCCTAGGTGGCTAGGCTCAGAGCGTGCTTGTGCTTGCCTCCCAGTCCCCTGGTCGTCTGTCCACCCTGCGCGCGGCGGGGGTGGAGCCGCTGGTACGGGTCTCACAGGTGGATGAGCCGACGGTCCTGGCGGAGCTGGCAGCGCAGCACCAACAGTCCGCCCGGCCCGCCCCCACCCCGGCCGAGCAGGTGCAAGCGCTTGCGGCGGCAAAGGCCCTAGATGTAGCTGCTCATTTGACGCCGCAGGAGGTGGCAGAGGCCGCTGGGGCGGGTGGCTGCGTCGTCGTCGGCTGTGACTCCATGTTGGAGCTAGACGGGCAGGTGCTGGGCAAGCCGGGCAGCCCGGAGAAGGTCCGCGAGCGCTGGTTGGCCATGCGGGGGCGCACCGCGGTGTTGCACTCCGGGCATTTTCTGGTGCGTGTGGCCGATGGGGCGACGGCGGCGGGCGTGAGCTCCGGGGTGGTGCACTTTGGGGAGCCGACGCTGGCGGAGATTGAGGCCTACGCGGCCTCCGGGGAACCGCAGTGGTGTGCGGGAGCCTTCACGATTGATGGCCTGGGCGGGGCCTTTATTGAGTCGATTGAAGGCGACCCGCATGGGGTGGTGGGCTTGTCCTTGCCTTTGTTGCGGCGTCTGCTGGCGCAGTTGGGCGTGACTTGGACGGAGCTGTGGACGCGCTCAGGTGGGGCGGCGTGAGGCGCCTGCTGATTGCTGGCCGGGGCCTGACGGCGGTGCGGGTCGCAGCTTCCGCGCGGCGCTGCGGCTGGGAGCCGGTGGGAGTGTTTACGGCAGCTGAGCGGGATGCGGGCTGGACTCGGGCCTTGGGCGATGCGGCGCTGGTGCCGGCTTATGAGGATGTTTCGGCGCTCCTGGCTGCGGCGCGGGAGTTCGGTGCCGCCGGGGTGCACCCGGGGGTGGGTTTTGCGGCGGAGAACGCGGAGTTGGCCCAGGGCTGTATGGAGGCCGGGTTGGTCTGGGCGGGGCCTGCCCCGGAGGTGCTGACGGCACTGACAGATAAGACTTTGCTGGCGGAGCTGGCGCTGCGCCTAGGCCTGCCAGTCCCGCGAGTGTGGGCGCCGCTGCCTGATCTGGCGGCGCTGCAGGCCGCGCTGGCGGAGCTCGGTGGCCCGGGAGTGCTCAAACCGGTGCACGGTGGAGGCGGGCGCGGGGTGGTGCCTGTATCCGGCGTGGTGCAGGCGCAGGAAGCTTGGGAGCGGGCCGCCGGGCTGGGGTCCTTGCTGTTGCAGGAAGCGGTGGTGCCAGCGCGGCATATTGAGGTGCAGGCGCTAGCTGACGGCCAGGGGCGCGTGGTGACTCTGGGTACGCGGGAGTGTTCGGTGCAGCGCCGCTCCCAGAAGCTGTTGGAGGAGGCACCGGCGCCAGGATTGTCGGCTGAGGTGGAGGCGGTCATGCTGCAGGCCACGCGCCGCCTGCTGGCCGCTGCAGCGCTGCGGGGCGTCGCCACCTGCGAGTTCCTGTTGCCTGCGTGCGGCGAACCATTGCTGCTGGAGGTGAATGCTCGCCTGCAGGTGGAGCATGCGGTCACTGAGGAGGTCACTGGGGTGGACCTAGTGGCGGCGCAGTTGGCATTGGCGGAGGGCGCCACCTTGGAGGAGGCCGTCTTGGGTGCTCAGCGCGCTATGGCACAGGCTGGTTGGCAGGCACCGGTTGGTGGGCAGATGGCGACGGCGATGCAGGCCGATGCGGAGCAGGCGGGCAAGTCCGGCAGGCTTGTTGCCGATTCTGCGTCGCTTGGTAACGCCTGGCTGGCTGCAGCGGGGTCCACTGATGGGGGGCTAGCGCCGCAGAAGCCGGTGGTGCCGGTGCGCGGACATGCCGTCGAGTTGCGCTTATATGCGGAAGACCCGGAGCGCCTGCTGCCACAGGCCGGGGTGCTGCGGCACGCCAACCTGCCCTTGTCTACCGCCTCACTGCGGGCCCAAGTGGCTGCGGGGAAGGTACCCGGTGCGCATTTGCGCGTGCAGCGGGGCACCTTCCCGGGGGACGCCTTGCAGCCGGCTTTTTCTGAGCCACTGGCCTTGCTGGCAGCTGCCGCGCCGACCCGTCAGGCGGCCCTGGAGCTGGCCCAGGAGGCGCTCGCGGAGGTTGAGGTTCGTGGCACGCAGACCTTGGCACCCCTGCTGCAGAAGGTACTGGCGGCGCCCGCTGTGCAGGCGGCTCAGCTCAGCACGCGCTGGCTGGAGGAGGAACTGCTGGGAGACTGCGTAGCTGCGGCCTCGGCCAGCGAAACAGCGGCCAATAGCGCACTGGCGCCGGCCCCGGCGTCGGTCAGCAAAGCAGCGTCGGCCCTGGCGTCGGTCAGCACACCCACACCGGCCAATGCACCGACGGCCAGCGCAGCACCGGCGACTAGCCAGCCAGCGCCCCCAGAAGCGGAGCAGCTGCTGGAGCTGCGCGCCCCACTGGCAGGCACCTGCGTGGCTGTGCGCCCGGTGACGAGTCAGGTGACTGCTGGGGAGCAGGTGGTGGTGCTGGAAGCCATGAAGATGCGCCTGCCGGTTCCCGCGAGCGCCGCCGCAATGGTCACGGAGGTCTTCGTGCAGGTGGGGCAGGCGGTGCCCGCTGGCAGCCTGTTGGCGGTGCTGCGCCCGCAGGCGCCTGTCCCGCAGAGCCCGGCGGCACCGGAGCCGTCTCCGGCGGGAAAGGCACGCAGTGCGCTGGCCCGCGCGCAGGCCCTGGCGGACCCGGGCTCGCTGGAAGTCTTGGCTGAGGCCGACGCCGTGCTGACGGCGCGGGCCCGGCTGGCTGGCCGAGCCGTGGCCTTGTGGGTGCAGGATCCGACTCTGTGTGGCGGCACTATTGGTCTGCTTGGGGCGCGGCGGGTGGCGGCGTTAATTGACCAGGCGGTGGCTGACGGTTTGCCGGTGGTCTCGGTGTTGGATGGGGGCGGAGCCCGCGTGCAGGAGGGCGTGGACGCTCTGGCGGGCGTCGGTCTGCTGCTTGCGGCGCAGCAGCGTGCGCACGGCCAGGTGTTACAGCTCGGCTTGGTGCTGGGGGCGGCTGCCGGGGGCGCCGCCTACTCCCCGGCCCTGTCCGATCTGCTGGTGATGGTTGCAGGCACTGCTCGCCTGTTCCTGACCGGCCCGGCAGTATTGGCGGCCTCCACAGGAGAGCGGATCGACGCCGAAGCCCTGGGCGGAGCCGAGTTGCACGCCACCCGGTCTGGCAGCGCGCATTTGCGGGTGCCTGATGAAGCGGCGGCTTTCCAGGCGGCTCGGCGGCTCGTGTCTTTCGCATCCTTGCGGCGTCAAGGCCAACGGGCTTTGCCGCTGCGGCGCGGCGGTGCTGGTCTGGCACCCACCCCGGGTGACCGTTACATCTGTCAGCTAGTGCCTGCTGACCAGGCCGAACCTTATGACGTGCTGGGACTGCTGGCAGCGCTGGTGGACCGCGGTGAGTTGGAGGTGTTGCGCCCGGATTGGGCGCCCAGTGTGGTAACTGCCCTGGCCCGGGTGGAGGGCGTGCCGGTGGGGCTGGTGGCCACTCAGCCTCAGGTGTTGGCGGGGGCGCTGACCCCTGAGGCGGCGCAGAAGGTCACGGAGCACTTGGGGTTGTGTGCGGATCTGGGGCTGCCGGTGCTCACTGTGGTGGACACTCCTGGTTTTCTGCCGGGTCCCGCCCAGGAGGCTGCCGGGGTGGTGCGGCACGGGGCGGCGCTGGTGCGCGCCTATGCGGGCTTGCGTGCCCGGGGTTGCCGCCTGGTAACTCTGGTGACGCGGCGCGCCTACGGTGGGGCCTATGTGGCTTTGGGTTCTAAGCCTTTGAGCGGTGCCCTGACCCTGGCCTGGCCCCAGGGGCGTATAGGCGTGATGGATGCGGGCAGTGCCGTAGCGCTGGTGCATCGCCGTCAGCTGGCCGCTGCCGCCCAGGTTGGGCCTGAGGCGGAGGCCAGGCTGCGGGCGCAGCTCTTGGCTGAGCAGGAGGACAGTGAGGCGGCGGCGCGGGCAGTGGAGCTTGGCTGGGTCGATGAGGTAATTGCGCCCGTGGAGACGCGAGCACGGATCGCGCAGGCACTGGTAGGTGCCGATCAGGCTGGCAGGAGTTGGTCGGGCAGGCAGTCGGAAGGTGTTGAGCCAGCAGACAGCTGCCAGACGGCCAAGGGCCGGGCAGGCAGCAACCCGGCAGGTAGCTCCCAGCTTGGGCAGAGTGTTCCCGTGGAGAAGCTGGGCTTGGCGCAAGTCGACGGCCTCGGTCACCCCGGTGACGGCTGGGTGGATTGTGCCTGCGGGGGCCGCCATTGGGGGCTAAACGGGGCTGCTGGAGTGCTGCTGTGGCGGCGCTCCTCGGCAGGTCTGGAGGTGCTGTTGCAGCGCCGTGCTGCCTGGACCCACCACGGCGGTACTTGGGGGCTGCCGGGTGGGGCCATTGCCGACGGCGAGGATGCGGCGCAGGCGGCGCTGCGGGAGCTGGAGGAGGAGGCTGGGGTGCCTGCCACCTGGCTGCGCTTGGGCAACTGCCAGGTGCAGCAGCACACTGACTGGAGTTACACGACTTTCGCGGCGCAGGCACCCCCTGATCCGGCCCTGGACCGGCTGTTGCCCGGTGATGGTGAGTCTTCTGAGCTGCGTTGGGTGCGGCTGCACCCCGGCGTCGGTGTGAGCTGGGAGGTGCCTGCCCCCGGAGGCGCCAGCACCCCGGAGTCACTGCTGCCGACCTTCGCGGCGGTATGGCCGCAACTGGCGGCACTGCTGCCAAGTATCTGAGCGACGGCGTCGCCAACCCTTGCGCAGCCGCGCTCCCAGTGCGCTTGGGACAGCGCAGCTCTTAGTCGGCCAGGGGTGCGAGCAGTTCGGCCAGCGCCATTAGCTTCCTGGCGGGGAGCTTGTCGATTACGTGGCGGCGCACGCCGTCGAGATGCAGCGGGGCGGTTTCAGTCAGGAACCGCGTCCCCGCCTCGGTGAGGTGGCAGTAGACGCCACGCCGGTCTGAGGAGCACAGGCTGCGCTCAACGTACCCCGTCTTCTCCAGGCGCACGACGGTGTGGGTCAGGCGGGAGCGGGACTGGGCGGTGTCTTGCGCTAGGGCGCTCATGCGCAGAGTGTGCTCCGGGGCCTCGGATAGGCGCACCAGGATTTCGTATTCGAGCAGGGAGATGCCGGCCCGGTCCACGAGTTCATGGTTCAAGGCGGCAGTGACGGTGGTGGAGGCCATGAGGAAGGCCCGCCAGGCGGCCATCTCCTGCGCGTTCAGGGGTTGGTGCCCAGATTTCTTGAGTCCGCAGGTGGATGCGGTGTCAGGGGCGGCGGCCTGCCCACAGCCCGTTGGCTCGGCGACCTGCCCGCAGCTCTGTGGCTCCGGTTCCTGGCCGCAGGCCTTGGAGCGCTGAGGGGTCTTCTGGCCGCATTCAGAGGCAAGCTCTGCGCTTTGCCCGCAGCCCGCTGCTTGCTGGGCCATGTGGCACCCCCAGATTCCCCGTTAACTGAACAATCAAGTATAAGCATGGGGGCATCGCCATATTTACCCACAGGTCCTAGTGGAGCGCCCCCGGCGAGGTTCAGAGTTCGCGGCGCTTTAACAGCATCAGGCCGCCACTGTGGAGTTCACCGCCAGGCCCCAGCTCCACGGGCGTACCCCCCTGGTCCACCGCCAGCGCATGGGTGAAGCGCAGCTGCAAGCTCGGCGAATGGGCTGGGGCGAAGGCCAGGGAGATGGCCGCTAGCAAGAGGCCATGGGCCACCACCTGCCCCTCCCCTGCCGCAAGCCCGAGTGCTTGAGCCCGGCCCGCTTGCAGATGGATGGCGTTGGAGTCTGCGGTGGCCTGAGCCCAGGCGGCGACGTCGGCGGCGGTGACTCGCAGCATATTGGCCGCATTGGCCGCCAAGGCAGCGCTGGCAGTCGCACTGCTCACTGCCCTGCCAGCTCGCCCAGCGCCCCCGGTCGCATGCGGCGAGAAGGCTGCGCCGTCCGCAGCAGCACCGGCTGCCCTGCCGACGGCGGGGCGGGTCTCCTGTGTGCGCTGGTCTGTGAGTGGGCGGGCCAGCTCATGCTCGACGAGCAACGGCGCGCCGCTCGGCGTCCTGTGCTGAGAGGTAGCGCGCAGTAGCTCCCATGCCCCACGCCGAGCCAGCACCTCCAAAGTGGCCTGCGCCGATTCCCCAGCACCTTCAGCTGGGTTTGCAGCGCTGCCCGCAGGCTGCGCAGCCGCGTCGACGGCAACCTCACGCAGTTGGCAGCGGCGGTGTACCAGGCCGTCCCAGAGGCCTGCGGGGAGTTGCTCGCGGTGCTGCCGCAGGCTCAGGGCAGCTGGCGTGAGAGTCTGCACGGCAACCTGAATCTGGGCGGGCGGCACCACCAGTCCGCTGCGGTCCAGCAGCCCCTCCAGCACCTGAGCCATGGCCTGGACCATGTCCTGCGGCGTGGCCGGCGCTATTGCTTGCGCCCTGGCCGGAGCCGGGGCTACGGCGTCGTCCCCCACTTTGGTAGCAGTGGTGCAGGCACCAGAAGACCCCGCCGACCTGGGGTCAACGGGGTCTTGCTTGCTCACACCCGGATGGTACCGGGCGTGCCGTCAGCGGGTCTCGCGGTGCTCGGTGTGCTTACCGCAGCGTGCGCAGAACTTGCTGACCGCTAGGCGGTCAGGGGTGTTGCGACGGTTCTTCTTGGTGATGTAGTTGCGCTCCTTGCACTCCGCGCAGGCCAGAGTGATCTTGGGGCGAACATCAGCGCTCTTGCTGGCCACGTTGTGCTCCTCATGGTTGGTCCCTGGGCGGTTAGGCCGTGCCCAAGATTGCGTAGCGGGGGAGGGACTCGAACCCTCGACCTCACGATTATGAGTCGTGCGCTCTAACCAGCTGAGCTACCTCGCCTTATCAACACAACGGGGGCCTAATTGGCCCCCTTAGTGTCAGAGCCCCGAAAGGGAATCGAACCCTTGACCTTCTCCTTACCATGGAGACGCTCTGCCGACTGAGCTATCGGGGCAACGAGCGGAACTCTAAGGGGCCCGTTTTTGCTCTCGCAACTCCGGCCCCCGTGAGAACCCTCACTGCGGGGTTGCCCTCCGAAAAGGGCCTGATCACCGAGGCGATCATGGTGGCGGGTGAGGGATTCGAACCCCCGTAGCTTGCGCGGCTGATTTACAGTCAGCTCCCATTGGCCGCTCGGGCAACCCGCCTTGCTCCACACTCGACCATATCGGCCGCGTCCGGTGCCGTGGAAGAATAACAAGTGGACGGAGGCGGGCGCCAATCGCGTCCGTGGGACGCTGCTCACACGGCCCGCCGCGCACTCACACCAGGTCGCCTCTAAAGGGGGTGGCTAACACAGAAAGGCAGATCATGGCTGCAGATTCCTCCTTCGACGTCGTCTCCAAGTTGGACCGCCAGGAGGTGGACAACGCCGTCAACCAGACCGCCAAGGAGATCTCTCAGCGCTACGACTTCCGGGGCGTGGATGCCGCCATTTCTCTGGCCGGAGACACCATCACCATGGAAGCCAACTCTGCGGAGCGCGTCTTGGCGATTCTGGATGTGCTGCAGTCCAAGCTTTTCCGCCGGGGTGTGTCTCTGAAGGCGCTGGACCTGGGTGACAAGGAGCCCAAGCTCTCCGGCAAGATCTACAAGCTGGCTTGCCCACTCAAGGAGGGGCTGACGCAGGAGGTCGCCAAGAAGATCACCAAGGCGATCCGCGATGAGGGACCTAAGGGCGTCAAGGCGCTGATTCAGGGCGATGAGGTGCGCGTTTCTTCTAAGTCCCGCGATGACCTGCAGGCTGTTATTGCCTTACTTAAGGGGCTTGACGTCGACGCCGCGCTGCAGTTCGTGAACTACCGGTAGAACTGGGGCTGGCCAGCCGGGCTGGCTGGTGCCCGCCGGAAGGTATGACTTGGGTAGACCCAGTCGCTAAGGTTCATCTGATTAGGAGTTTGACGGTCCCCCTGCCGGTGGAGGCGTGATCGTCTTGGCCGGCAAGGAAGAAGTTCAGATGGCAGCACGCGGCACTAAGACCACGGCCCTTGGCCTGGAGGATGCTCTCTGGGAAGCCGCGAATAGGCTGCGGTCCTCCATGGACGCTGCCGAGTACAAGCATGTGGTGCTCGGCCTGCTGTTCTTGAAGTACGTCTCGGACAAGTTTGAGGCCCGGCACGCTCACCTGTCCGAGCTGGTCAGGGATGAGCGCAGTGACTACTTCATGCCCACCGAGGAGGCGCGGCAGGCGGTGCTGGAGGACCGCGACGAGTACACCTCTGAGGGCGTGTTCTGGGTCCCGGCGGGCCACCGTTGGACGGACCTGCGCAAGGCGGCTAAACAGGCCGATATTGGCCAGCGCATCGATGCGGCAATGGAGGCTATCGAGCGTGAGAATCCCTCGCTGAAGGGGGTGTTGCCAAAGAATTACGCCCGCCGGGAGCTGACTCCGGCGACGCTTGGCGGGCTGATCGACACCTTCTCGCGCGATGATCTTGCCGCAGCCGAACACGAGGGCATGGATGTGCTGGGGCGGGTTTATGAGTACTTCCTCGCGCAGTTCGCCTCCAATGAGGGTAAGAACGGTGGCGAGTTTTACACCCCACGCTCCGTGGTCTCGCTGCTGGTGGAGATGCTGCGGCCCTACAACGGTCGAGTCTTTGACCCCTGTTGTGGTTCCGGTGGAATGTTTGTGCAGGCTGAGCATTTTGTGGAGGCGAGCGGCGGTTCTCGCAATGACCTGTCTGTTTTCGGGCAGGAGCGGAACCCCACCACCTGGCGGCTAGCCAAGATGAACCTTGCTATTCGGGGTATTGAGGCGCAGCTCGGGCCGGAGTGGGGCGATTCCTTCCACAATGATCTGCACCCGGATTTGCGGGCGGACTTCATTATGGCCAATCCGCCCTTCAATATTTCGGATTGGGGCGGGGAGCGTCTGGCTGATGATCCGCGTTGGAAATTTGGGACGCCGCCACCGGGCAACGCGAATTACGCTTGGCTGCAGCACATGCTTCACCACCTGTCCCCCACCGGGACGATGGGGGTGGTGTTGGCCAATGGGTCGCTGACGGTGAACTCGTCGGGCCAGGGTGATATCCGCCAGCGGATGGTTGACGACGACGTGGTGGAGTGCGTTGTGGCCTTGCCGTCTCAGTTGTTCTATTCGGTGCAGATTCCGGTGTCACTGTGGTTCTGCACCAAGGACAAGACGGCGCGCAGGGTTAGGTCGGAGCGGCCTCAGCGTGAGCGCCGGGGCGAGGTGTTGTTTATTGACGCCCGCGAGAGCGGCTATATGGAGAACCGCACGCACCGCAATCTCTCCCCTGAGGACGTGGCCCGGATCGCGGACACCTACAATGCCTGGCGCGGAGACCCCGATCTGCCGGGCTATGCGGATGTGCCCGGCTTCTGCGCCTCGGTGACCACGCAGCAGGTAGCTGAGGCGGGTTATGCGCTGAGCCCCGGCCGCTACGTCGGCACCCAGGAGGCGGAGGACGACGGCGAACCCGTTGAGCAGAAGATCGCCAGGCTCGCGAACGAGATTCGGAAGGGGTTTGCTGCACGCGCACGCCTTCAGGGACAGATAGACGATGCATTGTGTGCCTTGGTGTCAGATCATGAGTAAGCGGAGGGTTGTTCGTCTGAAAGACCTCGCTGATCTGAAATCGGGCGGAACTCCACCGAAATCACGGCGAGATTACTGGAACGGCTCGATTCCTTGGATCAGCGCTAAGACTCTACATAGTCTCAACCTAACTGACTCCAACCTGTGCATAACCGAGACAGGTCTAACCGCAGGCAGCAATCTCGCTCCAGTCGGCGCATCGCTGATTCTGGTTCGCGGCATGAGCCTCTTGCAAGAGATTCGTATAGGGTTTGCTGCTCGGCCTGTGGCTTTCAACCAGGATGTGAAAGCAATAGTCGCTCGTTCCGACATACTCCCTAGGTACCTCAACCTTGCCTTGCGCGCGGCTCGCCCCACGCTACTGGCACAAGTCCATCAGGCTGGCCACGGGACCGGAGTACTGGCGACAGATCGGTTAACTAATCTGCCAATCTGGCTCCCACCGCTGGAGGAGCAGGAGCGGATCGCGGGTGTGCTCGGCGCCTTCGATGACCTTATCGAGACGAGTCGCCGTTTGGCCCTGCGGATGGAAGATGCCGCGCGAACCATGACGAAACGAATCACGACCACCGTGCCACTGCATGTGATTGCGGCGACACCCCACCTCCGGCAGCGTAAACCGGAAGGAACGGTTGACCATTTTTCGATCCCAGCTTTCGACAGCAGTCTCCTTCCATCATTGGAGTCTGGCGCGACTATCTTGTCAGGGAAGCAGATACTTGAAGTTGACTCGGTGTTGGTATCCCGGTTAAACCCGAAAACTGAGCGAACGTGGATGGCGTACACGCGCTCATCCGCTCCTGCTGTTTGCTCACCTGAGTTCGTCGTACTTCAAGGATCTGAAGGCATCCCTTCCGAAATGATCTGGACACTGGCCAGCACTAGATCTTTCTGGGAGCAAATGCGAGGAGCCGTGAGCGGCACAACAAACAGTCGGCAGCGGGTCGACAAGGCTGCTATCCCCAACTTTGAGGTGCCCGACCCACGGGAGCTCGATGCCACGGTACGACATGCTGTCGCATCCCTGGTTCGAGGAGCGGTGGAGTTGAGGATCGAGGCGGCCCACCTAACCCGCCAGCGCGATGAGCTTCTCCCCCTGCTGATGTCTGGCAAGGTGCGGGTGCGTGATGTAGAGGCGGTGTCGTAATGCTGGACGTGGCGGAAGCACAGTTCGAGGAGTGGGTGTTGGAGCTGCTGGCCGAGCAGGGCTGGCAGACGGTCCACGGGCCAGAGATTGCCCCCGGCATGCCTGTGGCGGAGCGTGCGGACTACCGCGAGGTCGTGCTCGTCGGCCGCCTCCGCGAGGCGATCAGTCGGCTCAACCCAACACTCCCTCCAGCGGCCATAGACGAGGCCGTCAAAACTGCGCTGCGGCCCGAATCCGCCGTCGTGCAGTCCGAGAATTGGCGGGCCTACCAGCTGCTAACCCAGGGCGTGCCGGTGGAGTATCGCGAGGCTGCGGGCAGGCTGCGCAACGTCCGGGCGCGGTTAATCGACTGGGACAACCCACACGCCAACGACCTCCTGGCCGTCAACCAGTTCACCATCCAGGGCGCCAAGAAGGAACGCCGCCCGGACGTGGTTCTGTTCGTCAACGGGCTGCCCTTAGGGCTGCTGGAGTTGAAGAAGCCCGGGGCAGAGAAAGCCACCATTGCCAGCGCCTACGCGCAAATCCAAACCTACAAGGCGCAGATACCTGAGCTGTTCACCTGGAACCAGGGCGTCGTACTCTCCGATGGCTTCCTGGCGCGAATGGGCACCCTGACCGCGCAGGCGAACCACTTCCAAGCTTGGAAAACCGTCGACGGTCGAAACCTGGAGACGAAGTATCGCCCCGAGATCGAGGTCATGGTGGCAGGCTTCCTGCGGCCCGAGGTGTTCTTGGACTGGTCGCGTAACTTCCTCGCCTTCACCGGGGACGGCCAGAAGACCGCCAAAATCGGCGCCAAGTACCACCAATACTGGGCGGTAAGCAAAGCCGTCACCAAGACCATTGAGGCGGTGGAAAACGATGGCCGCGCCGGGATCGTCTGGCACACCCAAGGCTCAGGCAAGTCCTTCGAGATGGCCTGGTGCGCCGGGGTACTGATGCGACACCAGGCAATGGACAATCCCACGCTCCTAGTGCTCACCGACCGCAACGACCTAGACAACCAACTATTTGAGGACACCTTCGCCGCCACCAAGATCGGGGCCCCACTGCCCGAAGCGCCCATGCAGGCGGAATCACGGGCAGAGTTGAAGCAACTGCTCACCGGGCGGCAATCCGGCGGCATCATCTTCACCACTATCCAAAAGTTCGGGCTCTCCAAAGACGAACGCGAAGCGGGAATCAGCTTCCCCACCCTGTCAGAACGGCTCAACATCGTGGTGATGGTGGACGAGGCCCACCGCTCCAACTACGACTTCATCGACGGCTTCGCCCGCCACCTGCGCGACGGACTCCCCAACGCCACCTTCATCGGCTTCACCGGCACCCCCATCGAAGCGAAAGACCGCTCCACCACCGCGGTCTTCGGCGAGGTGATCGACACCTACGACCTCACGCAGGCCGTCGAGGACGGCGCCACCGTCAAGGTGCTCTACGAAGCCCGCCTAGCGAAGGTGCGACTACCCGACGACGCCCTCAAAGACATTGACGACGCCTTCGCAGACGCCGTATCCGGGAGCGAGGAGGACGCCCAAGAACGGCTGAAGACCCGCTGGTCGCGGGTGGAGGCCGTCGTCGGGGCAAACGAGCGCCTAGACGAGTTAGCGCGCGACATCGTGGCGCACTGGGAAAAACGCAAAGAGGTCATGCCCGACGCCAAGTGCATGATCGTTGCCATGTCGCGGCGGATCGCCGTCGATCTATACGACAAGATCAAGGCCCTGCGCCCCGACTGGCACGCCGATGACGACGAGCGCGGACGAATGAAAGTCGTCATGACCGGCTCCGCCACCGACCCCGAGCCTTGGCAGGAGCACATCCGCAACAAAGCACAAATGCGCGCGCTCAAGGCCCGCGCCTCAGACCCTGACGATCCGCTGGACCTGGTGATCGTCCGCGACATGTGGCTAACCGGCTTCGACTCCCCAGCCATGACCACCATGTACGTGGACAAACCCATGCGCGGGGTCTCACTCATGCAGGCGATCACCCGTGTCAACCGCACTTTCCGGGACAAGCCCGCCGGGCTGATCGTGGACTACATCGGCATCGCCGAAGACCTCAAGACCGCACTCGGTGACTACACCCAGCGCGACCGCGACAACGCGCAGGTCGGGGCCGATATTGAGGCAACTGCGATCCCCGAGATGCGCAATGAGCACGACATCGTCTGCTCGATCCTCGCCCCATTCCCCTGGCGGCCACTCGTCGCTGAGAAGACCCCCAGGGCATATATCAACGCCGTCATGGCCACCGTCGAATGGCTGCTCGAACAAGACCACACAGCGGACGCCTTCGATGGCGTCGAAGACCGCGCCGAGGCCGAAAAACCCAAGGAACTCACCGTCAAGCAGCGCTTCGTCGCGCACGTTCAGCGGCTCCGCTCCTTCTTCTCGCTCGTCCCAGCCAGCGACGCTGCCAGCGCCATCAGAGACGACGTCGCCTTCTTCGACGCGGTGCGCACCGCCATCGCCAAAACCGAGAACGCCGGACGTGGCGCAACCGATGCCGGAGTCGAACTGGACACCGCGATCCGCCAGATCGTCTCAGAAAACATGACCGGCACCGGCGTGATCGACATCTACGCCGAAGCCGGAATCGCCAACCCTGACATCTCACTCATCGACGAGGCCTTCGTCAGGCAGGTCACCGAATCCGACCGGCCCAATATCCAGATGGAAGCCCTGAAACGCCTGCTGAGCTCGGAGATCAAGGCCATCGCCAAGCGCAACCTCGTTAAGGGCAAAGAGTTCTCCGAGATGCTCAACGCCTCCCTACTGCGCTACCAAAACCGCAGCCTCGACACCGCCGCCGTGGTAGCTGAACTGGTCCAACTGGCCCAGGCCCTCCGGGCCGAACATGAGCGTGGCAAAGCGACCGGCCTCACCGACAACGAACTCGCCTTCTACGACGCGCTGCGCACCAATGAGTCGGCCCGCGAAGCCATGCAGGACGACGTGATGAAGCAGATCGCCCACGAACTCACCGATATTGTGCGCCGTGACGCCAAAACCGACTGGAATATCAAGGAGCAAGTCCGCGCCAAACTGCGGACCACCATCAAGCGCCTGCTGCTCAAGCACGGCTACCCGCCAGACAAGGCACCCGAGGCCACCGAACTGATCCTGAAGCAAGCCGAAACTATCGGGGAGATGAACAATTCCGAATCCGCACTGAGGTAGTTGGGCGTCGGCTGCCAGGAAACCCACGCAGGGACACAGCTAGCCCCGGCGTCGGCTCATAATCCAGCGGAGCTGTGCGACATCCCATAACTAACACGGATGAGAATCACTTAAACTTTAGTCCATGCTGACTAAATTACGTAGTTTTATCCGTGCCCACCGCAAGGCCACCGCCGCTGTTGCTACCGTCACCCTGGTGGTGTTGGTAGCTGCCATGGCTGTGTTCAAACCCTGGCTGCTGTTTGTGGACACCACGGTCAACGATGCTCTGCCCGTTCCGGTTGCCCCGGCGCCGAGCACGCCACAAAGCCAGGCGAGTGCCTCAGCTGAGCCTGCCCCCAACAGCACGGAATCAGCCACCACCGCCCCAACCACTCCTGCCGGGCCGCAGCTGGTGTCCAGCGGTACCTTCACCTCCCACGAGCACACCACCACCGGCACCGCCAGCATCTACCGGCAGCCGGACGGGACCCTCCAGCTGGCCCTAGCCAACCTGTCCACTTCCAACGGCCCCGATGTGCGCGTATGGCTCAGCGCCGGGCCGGTGATCGAGGGCACCGCAGGCTGGTTCACCGCCAAAGACCACGCGCACCTGGACGTAGCTCCAATCAAAGGCAACCTAGGCAACCAGCTCTACAACCTGCCGGCGGGCACCGATTTGAGCCAGTGGCAATCCGTGGTCCTGTGGTGTGAGGACTTCAGTGTGTCCTTCGGTGCCGCGGCCCTGAGCACACCCGCCTGAGCGTCGGCCTCTCAGTACCCGGCCATCTCCTCCAGGCGAGCGATGCGTTGATCCATAGGCGGGTGCGTGGCAAAAAGGTTGCGCACCCGCCCGAAGGGATTGGCAATCATCATGGCGGACAACGGTTCCACTCGTGGGTCTTGAGCCAAGGGCGCCCGCGCCACTCCCCCATCTAGCTTGCGCAGAGCGGAAGCCAAGGCCAGGGGGTCGTTGGTGAGCACGGCGCCGTCGTGGTCGGCGTCGAACTCACGGGTGCGAGACACTGCCATCTGGGTGATCATGGCTGCCAAGGGCGCCAGCATGGCCACCAACACCAGCACGATTGTGTTGCCAGCCTCCCGGCGGTCCCGCCCGCCCCCGAACCACAGCACCATGGAACATACGGAGGAGATCACCCCGGCAATCCCAGCGGCGATGGAGCCGGTGAGGATGTCTCGGTTGTAGACGTGGGAGAGTTCATGACCCAGCACTCCGCGCAGCTCACGGTCGTTGAGGAGCTGCAGGATGCCCTGGGTACAGCACACGGCAGCATGCTGCGGGTCACGGCCAGTAGCAAAAGCATTAGGGCTAATGGTGGGGGCCACATACAGGCGCGGCATGGGCTGTCCGGCAGTCTGGGAAAGCTCACGCACCACCGCATACATGACTGGCTCTTCCTCCTCAGTGACCTCCACCGCTCCCATGGAGCGCACGGCCAGCTTGTCGGAGTTCCAGTAAGAGTAGGCGGTCTGGGCCAGGCCGATAATTGGCGCAATAAACAGCCAGATCGACGATCCAGTGCCTTGAGCCAGCAGGTACCCCAGGAGCACGAGCAGGCCCCACATGCCGCCCAGCAGGGCTGCTGTCTTCAATCCGTTGTGGTGCTTTGTCACGCCACCAGGGTAAGCCTTCGGGCTGTGCGAGAGCTGAGAGAGCGTCGCCTGGTGACCGCACCCGCAGGGCAGCACTGCGGGCGGGCAGCAGACGGAGGTGGGCCCACCCCAGCGTTGCGAAGGGCGCGGCGGCGGGTCCACCTAAAGCCAGTTAACTTGCGGGCTCAGGCCAACAGGGCGGCAGGGTCCGCGACCGACAAATCGAGGGCCTGCCCCACACCGGCAGTAAAAAGCTCACCGGCATGGGTGGACAGTCCCCGGGCCAGGTCGGCGCGCAGCTGACAGGCCCTGCGCCAACCACGCTCCGCAATCTCGACGGCGTAGGGCAAGGTGGCGTTAGTCAGGGCATAAGTGGAGGTATAGGGCACCGCCCCTGGCATATTGCCGACGCAGTAGAAGAGCTTGCCGTCGACGTCGTAGGTCGGTTGGGAATGCGTGGTCACATGCGAGTCTTCAAAGCAGCCACCCTGGTCGATAGCAATATCCACCAGGACGCTGCCTGGCCGCATGGATTCAAGCATTTCGTGGGTGACCAATTTGGGGGTGCGGGCCCCGGGCACCAGGACTGCGCCGACCACCAAATCCGCCTGCGCGCAGGCCTCAGCTACGTCTAAACCAGTGGAGAAGCGGGTGCGGATGCTCCCGCCGCTGAGCTCGTCAATTTGGCGCATCCGCACGGGATTGATGTCCATGACGGTGACTTCCGCACCCATCCCAGCGGCGACGCGGGCGGCACTAAAGCCTGCGGTCCCACCTCCGAGCACAATCACGTTCCCACGCCGCACCCCGGCAGCCCCGCCCAGCAGCACACCGGCACCACCGTGCGGACGCAGCAGGCAGTCGGCGCCGATCTGGGTGGCCAAGCGGCCCGCAATCTCCGACATGGGGGCCAGCAGCGGCAGCACACCGGCGTCGGTGGACACAGTCTCGTAGGCGATGGAGGTTACTTGCGCCTCTAGGAGCCGCTCCGTGAGGGCACGGTCCGCAGCCAGGTGCAGATAAGTGAAGAGGACCAGGCCGGGCCGCAGCAGCGGAAACTCGCTAGGAACGGGTTCTTTAACCTTGAGGATCAGCTCGGCCTGGGCCCATAGCGCGGCGACGTCGTCGGTGGTGGTGGCGCCGGCGGACTGATACTCGGCGTCTGAAATCCCTGCGCCCAGACCTGCACCCTTTTGGATGGTGACCTCGTGGCCGCGTTGACTGAGGGCGTAGGCCCCTGCGGGGGTCAGCGCCACTCGGGCCTCATTGTCTTTTACCTCTGTGGGTACACCAATACGCATGGTTCTGCTTTCCTCGAAGTCTCCGTCCTCAGGGGAGGACGCTGGCATCCTTCGAACATAGGCCCCTGGAGCTCGCGGCGCATCCGCCCGAAGGCCCATCCGCGGGCAAGAAGATGCAGGTTGAGTACGGGAAGCGCCGCCCGCATCAAGCGATACGCGCCTGAAAACCTTGGTCTAGGGTCCAGATTTTCACGTCCTCCGCCGCAAGAGCGGTGCGCTCGCAGTACTGGTCTCTTTCCACCACTATAGTGAGATCGCCTCCGCCTAGGCCGCTCTTTCCGGCAGTGGCCAACTCCACCCAGGTGGTCCCAGTGCTTCCGCCTTCGAGGAACTGTCTGAGGAAGCGTTCATCCCACTGCGCCTCGTCCAGCACCCAAGGAGATTCTTGCTGAATAACCATATTCAGCAGTTCAGCAAAACGCTCAGCAGCTTGCCGTCTCAACCGACCATCACTTAGCTGACAGATATGGTTACCGGTCTCGACGACAGCGGTGATCGGCAGAATCATCTCATTGCCGTTCTCAACACGCTCTTTTAGCCCGAGCTTCACGCTTTTCTGCGCTGCAGAATCGGTTTTAGACTTCCCTGGAACCGGGAGTACATGGTCCAGTACTGAGGTATCAATGAACCAGACCCGCGTCATGCACCCACTCCTAGAAGCGCATAAAACTTCGAGAAATCGCGATCCTGTTCGCCCTCATCGGAGAGCAGCCGACCTTGTGTGACAACCCGCCCCAGCGTGCCTTGGGCCATAGCAGCCGCATAGTCAGGCATCTCGACCAATGGGGTGATGGTGCTGTCATGGCACACATATACGCTTCGCAAACCTTCTCCGCGCAGTGCGTCGAGGAGTGCGGGACTATGGGTGGTGATAAGTACCGAGACATCAGGTTGCTTAGCCGCCTGCCTAATCAGCCCAAGGAGCCTGTCCGCGTGTGAAGGATGTAGACCATTTTCAATTTCCTCAATCGTGACGAGCCGACAATAGACGGTCCCCTCGTCAAGTCCTGGGCGCTGCCCCGCCGCTCCAGCTGCCGTCTTGAGGGCCGTCGCCACGGTCATGAAACGCAACAAGCCGTCGCTCATCAGCGAAGCCGTAGTCCGCCCTCTCTTACCGCCTTCCAAGGCAATCATGACCTCGTCGTTATCCGTCATCGAGAAGCCCAACGAGTCCACCGGGCAACCAGCGATCTCCTTGACCAGGTTCTCCAGTTCCTTGAACCCCTGGGGATCCTCCTGCCGATACCCGAAAAGCACGGCAGACAGATTGTCCCCATTGCGCCTCAGCGGCTCCGCCCGCTTCGGAACGTAGTGGCGCATCTGCTGGGGCACGGGGTCCACGTAGAATGACGCCGAGAGGACGCCTATAACCGCCTCTGTGTGCAGGATAAGCTCTTGCAGCGTCTCGTTGCTGGTAATGAGCCTACTCTTCAGCTGTCCTAGCACAGTCCGGTCATCACGAACCTTAATGTGGGGTTTCTTTTCCTGAGCACCATTTCTGTACTCAACATCGAGGCTCCCGCCCTCGCCACCGCAAACTTTGAACCAGACCTTATCGTTGCCTTTGCTACCAGACCCAGGAGCTTCATGAAGCGACTCTGATTTAATGCGAAGCACCGGATTAACCGCCACCTCAACCTCATAGATCAGATAAAAACCCTTCGCCTCATCCTCAATTACGCAACCGAGACTAAAGGAGTCCTCGCCAGAGGGGGCGCAGCCCTTAGCTCCTCCACGAACCGGAGCCAGACGGCCAACAGTCCCCTCGAGAGCATCACTCAAAGAACCCGAAGTAACCAGGCAGGACAGAACAGCTATAGCATCTATAGCATTGGACTTGCCGCTGGAGTTTCTCCCGGTCAGGATCGTTAACGGACCAAGCGGAAGAATCGCGTCACGGAAGGACTTGAAACTATTCAACTGAATCTGTGCCAGTCTCATTCCTGCCATCTGCACAGCACCTCCCAGTATCGTTGACCTAGTCCGTATGCCTAAACGCACCCCGAATTTATCCCTGAACAGCCGCCTGAATAACTTTACCACGGCGCTTTCAGCACTGATCGGAAGAAAAATAGGACTGGAACCCGCATAGGCCCCGGCCCGGAGACATCCTCAGTCAGCTAGGCGGTGGGCGACGCGCGCGGGGACCCGATCGGCGTCGGGCTGGCCAATCAAATCTGCAGGCGCACCCAGCCCCCGAGAGATGGAAGTCATGGCACTGCGGGAAACCACCTTGACGCGCTCGCGCGGCTTCATGGCCCCACCGGTCACCTCAACCTCCCCGTACTCCTCCCCGAGCTCGCGCTCGTAGGCGTCCAGCAGCTCCCAGCCCTCCCAAGTGGTGAAGGGGACCTTCCGCTGGGTCAGCAGCGCCAGCATGGCGTCGTGACCCACCTGGGCAGCATCGTCGGTGCTGGCGTGCAGCAGGCCAGCTTGGGCATCAGCCACCAGGTTGCCGATGGTCTCCTGGGCATCAGACTTGGTGGAGCCGATCAGGCCCACGGGGCCACGACGCACCCAACCGGTGGCGTAGACGCCGGTGATAGGGGTGCCGTCCTCCCCCAGCACCCGGCCCCCCTCATTGGGCAGCACGTGGCGCTCCGCGTCAAAGGGCAGTCCTTCAATGGGGCTGGAGGCATAGCCGACCGCACGGTAGACAGCCTGGCAGGGCCAGTCGGTGAAGACGCCGGTGCCATGCACGCTGCCGTCACCGCTCAGGGAGGTGCGTTCGGTGCGCAGGCCGGTGACGTGCCCCGCCGCGTCAGTGAGGACCTCTACCGGCGCCTGGAACAGGTGAATGTGGATGGTGTGGGAGGCGGTGAGGTCCTCCGGATCCTGCATGGCGTAGCCCTCCAGGGCCTTAACCACTTGGCGCTGCTGGTTGGAGGCGGCCAGGGCGGCCTGGGAGCCCTCGTCGTATTCGAAGTCCTCCTCGTCCACCGTCACGTCCACGTCAGGCTGCTTGCCGAGCTCACGCAGCTCCAAAGGGGTGAACTTGACCTGGGCGGGGCCACGGCGACCGAAGACGTGCACGTCAGTGACCGGGGAGGCGGCCAACTGCTCCGCCACGTTCTGCGGCACCTCGGTGACCAGGAGATCTTTGGCGTGCTTAGCCAGCACACGGGCAATGTCTAGGCCCACATTGCCCACACCGATCACCGCCACCTCTTTGGCCTCCAGGGGCCAGGTGCGCGGATGGTCGGGGTGACCGTCGTACCAGGAGACAAAGTCAGCACCGCCGTAGCATTCGGGAGCCTCCACACCGGGGATATCCAGGGGGGCGTCCGTGTCCGCACCGGTGGACAGCACGATGGCGTCGTAGTGCTCACGCAGCTCAGCGATGCTCACGTCACGGCCCACCTCAACGTTGCCGATCAGGCGGATGTCACCGCGCTGCAGGATTTTGTAGAGGGCCACAATAATCTGCTTAATGCGCGGGTGATCGGGGGCGACGCCGTAGCGCACCAACCCATAGGGGGCAGGCAGCTGCTCGAACAAGTCAATACTCACGTCGAGCCCAGACTTAGACAGGATGTCGGAGGCGTAGATACCGGCGGGCCCGGCTCCGATGACGGCGACGGAAAGCGGACGCGTGCTCACTGTTCTCAAAGTTCCTGACTCGAAGTGCGGTTGGGTAAGGCTAGGCAGCCTGGCGCCAGTCTACGGAGGAAAAGCGCCCGGCTGTTGACCGGCTGCCCCCTGGCGCCGCTGAGCTTTTAGGCGGTGCGGTCCACCAACAGGCAGGCCAGTTTCTCCAGCCCCTCCCTCACGACGGCGGTGCGGGCTGCGGCGTCCTCCAGCGCCGACTGCCGCGAAGCCTCGTCCAGCACCCCGGTAGCGTCCAAACGCTCTGTGGTCCCGGCGGCCACCGCCTCCTCCAGCCCTTCCAGCGCATCCACGGCCTCCCGCGCCCAAGCGAAGGCCATCTCTCGGGTGCGCTCCAGCACCGGGTGCTCACGGAGCCGCGAGACCACCGTGGCCAGCACGGCGTCGTCACTAAGATCCTCAGTAGAAATCGTTGAGAGAATCGACTGGCCTGCCGAGTCCAGGGTGCCAGCGGCCAGAGCTCGCCGCAGCAGCAGCACCGGCATGGTGTCCACGCCCTCGCGCAGGTCCGTGCCCGGGGTCTTGCCGGTGGTGGCTGAATCCGAGGTGAGGTCGATTACGTCGTCGGCCAGTTGGAAGGCCACGCCGATCCGCTCCCCGAACTCCTCCACAATCGCTTCGGTCTGCGCGCCCGCATTGGTCAGCATGGCGCCGTAGCGGGCCGCTACCGCGATCAGGGAACCGGTCTTGTCAGCCAGCACCTGGAGGTAATGCTCCACCGGGTCGGTGCCCGCGGGTCGCGGCAGGGTCTCGTGGAGCTGGCCCGTGCACAGGCGTTCAAAGGTGCGGGCGTGGGCCAGCACGGCCTGCTGCCCCAGGGCGGCCACCATCTGGGAGGCGCGGGACAGCAGCAGGTCCCCGGTGAGAATCGCTGCGGAGTTCCCCCACACGGTCTGCGCGCTGGGCGCCCCGCGCCGCAGTGGGGCATCGTCCATCACGTCGTCGTGGTAGAGGGTGGCGATATGCGTCAGCTCCACCGTGACGCCCGCGTCACGCACCGCCGCACCGGTTGCCAGCTCGGGGTCGCCCAGCTGGGCTGTGAGCAGCGCCAAGGCGGGACGCAGACGCTTACCTCCGGCTGCGGCCAGGTGGGAGGTGGGGGCGTTGATCACCTCGTCCGCACGGGAGACGACCTCCATCAACCGGGCCTCAACGGCCTCGAGGGCCGGAGCGATCCGACCCTCGAGATCAGGGACTTCAAGCGGTAATGATCCGATCACGGGATGAGCATAGCGGCCCTGGTGAGGACCTCTAGCAGCGGCCCCGGCAGCACACCAAGCACCAGGGTGACGCACACGGCAATCAGGATTGCTGCCGCAGCCGTGCCATCAGAAGTGACGACGACGCCGGACTCCTCCTGCGGCTCGCGGAAGAACATCAGCACCATCAGGCGGATGTAGAAGAAGGCCGTGGCGGCGGAGGAGAGCACGGCGGCAACCACCAGGAGGATCGCACCGCCCTGAGCGCCAGCCACAAAGACCTGGAACTTGGCGACGAAACCGGCAGTCAGCGGGATACCAGCAAAGGACAGCAGGAACACACCCATCGCGGCGGCCAGCAGCGGGCTGCGGCGGCCCAGGCCCTGCCAGGCGGCCAGCTCGGTCGCTTCTGCTCCGGGGGTGCCCGCGTGACTTACACGCACCAGGGAGACAATGCCAAAAGCCCCGACCGTAGCTACGCCGTAGACCAGTGAGTAAAACAGAATGGAAAGCACACCCAGCCGGTTGAAGCCAATCAGGCCAATCAGCATGAAGCCAGCGTGGGCGATGGCGGAGTAGGCCAGCATGCGCTTGATGTCCATCTGCACGATGCCGACCACCGTGCCCACAACCATCGTCAACAGGATTACGGTCCACAGGAAGGGTGCCAGATCCCAGCCGAAACTACCGGCCACCAGGTAGTAGAAGCGCACCAGGGCCAAGAAGGCCGCAGCTTTAACTCCTGCCGCCATGAAACCGGTGATGGGCGTGGGAGCGCCCTGGTAGACGTCTGGGCTCCAAGCGTGGAAGGGGGCAGCCGCCACCTTGAACAGCAGGCCGACGGTCACCAAAACCACCCCCGCCAGCACCAGCCAGTCGCCGCCAGCAGACTGGGAGGAGTTGATGGCGGTGGCCACACCGGCATAGGTGATCCGTCCGGAGAAGCCGTACAGAAGTGCGGCACCCATGAGCAGGAAGGCGGAGGCGAAGGACCCCAGCACGAAGTACTTGAGTGCAGCCTCCTGGGACAGGAGCCGCCGGTGGCGGGCGGTAGCGGCCAGCACATACAGCGGCAAAGACACCAGTTCCAGGGTGACGAACAGGGAGATGAAGTCGTTCGCCATGGGGAACAGCATCATGCCGGCCAGGGAGAACAGGGTCAGCGGGTAGACCTCGGAGGTGGTCCAGCCTGCGTGCAGAGACTCGGTCTCCTCGGCAGAACCTGGGCGGTCTGCAGCCTGGGCGGCGAAAGCGCCGTCGTTGGCGCTGGTGCGATCCCCCATCACCAGCAGGGACAGGAAGCCGATGACCAGGATGATTGCCTGCGCGCCCACCGCAAAGGTGTCCTCAGACAGCCCACCGGTAATGGTGCCGACTGAGCCGGAGTTGACCTGGACCCAGCGACTGCCGAGGGCGACGGCGGCCCCCAGCACAGCCAGCACGGAGAGCACCAGCTGAGTGACAGGCCGGATTGAGCGCGGGGCCAGGGCCTCGACGAGCACGCCGAGCAGCGCGGCGCCAGCCACGATCAGGACTGGAATCAGCGCGGACCAGGCGATTGACGGAGCGGTGAAGGTGCTCACTTGTTGCTCCCTTCAGAGGCGGTGAGCGGGCTGGCGGGAACGGCTGCGGCCTGGGTCGGCACGGTGGTAGCAACCGTCACCTGCTCAGAGACCTGCTCAGAGACGGGGGTTAAGCCATCGGTCAACAGGAAGGGGGCCAGGCCAAGGACGAACATGGCGGCGATCACCGGGGTAAGCACCACTTTCTCGCGCAAATCCAGATCAGACAGGCCTGCGTGTACGGCTGCCGGGGCACCGGTGAAGACCCGTTGATAGGGCAGGAGGATGTAGACGGCGGCGAGCACCACACCAGCCAGTCCAGCCACCCCCAGGGCGATGGAGCGGGAGAAGGTGCCGGTTAAGACCATCCACTCGGGCACAAAGCCGGACAGGCCCGGCAGGGCGATAGAGGCCAAACCAGAGATCAAGAAAGTGCCAGCAAGCACAGGCGCCACCCGCGCCAGGCCACCAAGCTCGCTGATCCGAATGGTGCCAGTGCGGCGGCCCAGGAAGCCGACCGCCAGGTATAGGCCCGCGATAGATAGGCCGTGGGCCACCATGTAGAGCATGGCGCCGGTGGCAGCCACCTGGGAACCAATGAAGATCCCCATGACGATGAAGCCAAAGTGGCTGATCGAGGTGAAAGAGATCATCCGATACAGGTCGTCCTGGCCGATAGCCAGCAGCGCACCCCAAACAATCGAGATTGCCGCCAGCAGCAGCACCACCGGAGCCGCCCAGCGCGCAGCCTCCGGGAACAGGGGCAGGCACAGGGTAATCATGCCGTAGGTGCCGATCTTATCCAGCACCCCAATCAGCAGCACGGAGGTGCCGGGGGTGGCCTGCTCAGCAGTGTCAGGCAGCCAGGTATGCACCGGGAACATAGGAGCTTTGATGGCGAAGGCCACCATGAAGCTGATGAACATCCAGCGCGCCGCCCCCGTGGAGGCGGTCACATTGCCAGCCAGGGCATCCACCACGTAGGTGAAGGAACCGTTGGTGCCGAACACCGGCAGCGCCACCACACCCACCAGCATGACCAGACCGCCAGCCAGGGAGTACAGCAGGAACTTCAAGGCGGCACGTTGGCGCAACGGCCCCCCGAAGTGCCCGATGAGGAAGTACACCGGGATCAGCATCGCCTCAAAGCAGATGTAGAACAGGAAGATATCCCGGGCGGTGAAGATGACGACCATAAAGGCCTCAAGTGAGAGCACGAGCGCCGTGAAACTGCCCTGGCGCTCAGCCGGAATCTCCCCCCAGGAAGCCAGCAGGACTAGAGGCACCAAGAACACGGCCAGCAGCAGCATGGCCAAGCCCAGCGCATTGACGCCCAAGGTCCAGGTGACGCCCAAGCGCGGGATCCACTGGTAGGACTCCAGCAGCTGAACCTTGCCTCCCTGGCTCATATCAAAGGCGACCAGCGCCCAGATGCCCAGGGACAGGATCACCAGAGAGAAGGCCAGGCCGGTTTCCCGCGCAAAGCTGCGCAACCACGGGACCACTGCGGCCCCGATCAGAGGGATAACCGCCATGATGGTCAGAATGTGTGCATTCATCGACTGCATACCTCTCAGAGCCTGGTGGCCAGGACGGCGACAAGGGCCAGGACAGTGCCACCGAGCATGTAGCCAGCGTAGGAGCGGACGTATCCGGACTCAGTGCGCCGCACGAGCTGCCCCAGGGCGGCGGTCCCGGACCCCAATCCCTCGACGGTGGTATCAATGCCCAGCTCGTCAGCGGCCGTGGTGGCCCAAACAATCCCGGCACCCGGGTGCATGACCAGGCCCTCGTTGATGGTGTCCTGGTAGAGGTCCTTACGGGCCGCCTTGACCAGGGCATTGGCGGGCTGAAGAACGGTGGGAACTGGGCGGCGCACGTACATGACGTAGGCCGCCAGCACGCCGACGACGACCAGCCCCAAAGTGGCGGCCATCAGCACCGGCACCGGCAGAACCGGCTCGCCGTGCTCGGCGTGCCCGGTGACCGGTTCAAGCCAGTGGGCAAAGCCATTGCCGATGGACAGCAGGCCACCCAGGGCCACGGAGAAAACGGACAGGACCACTAGCGGCGCCGTCATCATCCAACCGGATTCGTGGGGGTGGACCTCGCCTTCGACGTCGTCCTTAGTGGTCCAGCGGGACTCACCATGGAAGATCATGAAGAACAGGCGAGACATGTAGAAAGCAGTCAGACCCGCACCAAACAGGGCAATCGAACCCAAGATCCAAGGCTTAGCGCCCTCACCAACGAAGGCCGCCTCAATGATCTTGTCTTTGGACCAGAAGCCGGAGAAGGGCGGGATGCCCAGGATCGCCAGCCAGCCAATGCCCATGGTGATCCAGGTGGTTTTCATAACCTTGGACAGGCCACCGAAGCGGCGCATATCCACCTGGTCGCTCATGGCGTGCATGACGGAGCCCGCACCCAGGAACAGTTGGGCTTTGAAGAAACCGTGGGTCAGCAGGTGGAAGATCGCGAAGGCGTAGCCGATGGGGCCTAGGCCGGCGCCTAGCATCATGTAGCCGATCTGGCTCATGGTGGAGGCCGCCAGGACCTTCTTCATATCGTCTTTGGCGGCACCAATGATGGCCCCGAACAGCAGGGTGATGGCACCAATGATGGCGACGGCGAGCTGGGCGGAAGGCGCAGCTTGGAAAATCGCGCCGGAGCGGACCATCAGGTAGACGCCGGCGGTGACCATGGTGGCTGCGTGAATCAGGGCGGACACGGGGGTTGGACCGGCCATGGCGTCACCCAGCCAGGCCTGCAGCGGGAACTGGGCGGATTTACCGCAGGCAGCCAGCAGCAGGCAGAAGCCGATGGCGGTAGCCCAGGCGGGACTGAGCACACCGGTGGTGGCGGAGGGCAGCACGCTGGTGAAGGCCACCGAGTGTACCTGGGAGACCATGGCCATCATGGCGGCTAGCAGGCCCAGGTCTCCCACGCGGTTCATTAGGAAGGCCTTCTTGGCGGCGGCCGCATTCTCCCGACTGGTTACCTGCTCGCGTTGTGGGGCGTCGGCGTCGGCGGTGTTCCAGAAGCCAATGAGCAGGTAGGAGGCCAGACCCACGCCCTCCCAGCCAACAAAAACTGCAATGTAGGAGGAGCCCAGCACCAAGGTGAGCATCGCGGCTACGAAGAGGTTTAGGTAGGCGAAGAAGCGACGGCGGTCCCGGTCGTGGGACATGTAGGCCACGGAGTAGAGGTGGATCAAGGAGCCCACGAAGGTCACCAGGCCCACGAAGGTCAGTGACAGCGGGTCTAGGCGTAGGCCGAGGTCAACCTTCAGGTCACCGGCGGAGAACCAGCGCCATAGGCCGAGTTCCATTACCCGCTGGTCTGCGGGCAGGCTCAGGGCTTGGCCGATGATGACCAGGCCAAGCCCGGCGGAGAAGACGGCGGCGGCCAGACCAAGCCAGTGTCCCCAGGCGTCGCTGCGGCGTCCGGCCAGGAGCAGGATGGCGGCGGAGAGTGCCGGGACAGCGATCAGCAGCCAGGCCAAAGCGGCAGGCCCGTGGGCAGCGGTTACGCCTGCACCGCCCACGGCGGTGTGCGTGAGAGCTGCGAGGGTGGATGGGAGCATCACGTGGCCTCTCAGTTCTTGAGCAGGTTCTCGTCGTCAACCGACGTGGACCTGCGGGTACGGAAGATGGACACGATGATCGACAAGCCGACGACGACCTCCGCCGCAGCCACCACCATCACGAAGAAGGCAAAAACCTGACCGGTCAGGTTGCCGTGGATGCGGGAGAAAGTCACCAAGACCAGGTTCACGGCGTTGAGCATCATCTCCACGCCCATCAGCTCAATGACCGCGTTGCGCCGCAGGAGCACGGTGAGGGCGCCCAGGGCAAAGAGCACCCCGGCCAGGACGATGTACGCGCTTACTGGGACGCTCACTTCGGGTCCTCCTTGTTGGTGTCAGCCGGGGTGGCCTGCACGCGAGCGCGGCGCGGTGCCACGGGCTGAATGACTCCGGGGGCGGCGGCACCTGGCATGGAGGCCATACCGGACTGCTTGACCGGAGCTTCCAGCGCCGCCTGCCCGGCGCGCTGCGCAGCGGCCAGTTCTGGGGCGACGTCGCCCAGTTCCAGCTCCTGCCCCCGGGCCACCAGGGGCCGGGGCACAGAGTCGACCAGAGCTTCACCGCTGGCGGCCAGGGCGGGCGCGGCGGCGGTGTTGGTGGAGGCGTAGACGCCAGGCATGGGCTTCTGACCGGGGTGAATGCCGTCCTGCGCGTAAGCCCGCATCCGCTCTTCCATTAGCTCACGCTGCGTGGTCTTGGGGCGGATGCGGTCACGGTGAGTGAGAGTGAGGGCGCCGACAGCGGCTACCACCAGCAGCAGGCCGGTGATCTCCATGATGACGACGTGATCCCCGAAGAGCGCCAGGCCCAGGTTCTTGGGGGTGGCGAGTTCGCCGCGCTGGAGGCCCCGGAACTCACCCAGGTCGGTGGCTAGCACGGCCGCCCCCAGTGAGGCGGCCAGTCCCAAGCCGCCGAGCAGGGCTAGGGGCGTCTGCAGTGGTGAGGAAGTTCCCGCAGTGGGCTCGTCACCGCCCAGGCCCACGAGCATGATGACGAACATAACCAGGGTCATCACGGCACCGGTGTAGACCACCACCTGGGTGATGCCCATGAAGGGCGCCTCGTTGGCCAAATAGAGGATGGCCAGGCAGACCATGATGGCGATCATGTTGATGGCAGCGTGCACGGCGCGCTTGGCGGTGAGCACGCCGATGCCGCAGGCCACGGTGGCTAGGGCGATAGCTGCAAAGAGAACGGTCTCACCGAGGGTCAGGTTCCCGGTGGAGCCGACAGCGGCGGGCAGCAGAGCGGAGGAAAGCTGGGCGTTCACAGGTGGGCCTCCTTCTCAGCCTGCGGAGCGGGAAGGGGCTTGACCCCGTCAAGGCTGGGGTCGTCCGGGCGGTTAGCGCGGACCCAGTCGACCTGAGCCTGAGTGGGGCCGTTAACGACGCCCCGGTAGTAGTCGCCGTCTTCAGTGCCTTCCACCATGGGGTGGGGGGCAGCTAGCGCCCCCTCAGGCACGGAAGCAAGGAGATTCTGCTTCTCGTAGATCAGGCCAGTGCGGTTGGGACCGACCAACTCCTCAATCTCGTGAGTCATGGTGAGTGCACGGGTGGGGCAGGCTTCAATGCACAGGCCGCAGAAGATGCAGCGCAGGTAGTTGATCTGGTAGACGCGGCCATAACGCTCTCCCGGGGAGTACTGCTCCTCGGGGGTGTTGGCGGCAGCTTCCACATAGATGGCGTCGGCGGGGCAGGCCCAAGCACATAGCTCGCAGCCAATGCACTTCTCCAAGCCGTCGTCGTAGCGGTTGAGCTGGTGGCGCCCGTGGTAGCGCGGCATTAGCTGGGCCGGCTCAAAGGGGTACTGCTCAGTGACGGTGGGCCGGAAGATTGAGGAGATGGTGACCCCGTAGCCAGCTACCGGCGCAAAGACGCGCCCCAGCAGTCCCGGCTCGTCTCGCAGCCACTGGTCATGGTCCGTGTGGCCCTGCTGTTTGGGCTTGGGCTCAGTCATCGGTTCCCTCCTGGACGTCGACGTCGGGGGTGATCTGGCGGTGGCTAACCAGCTGCTCCTCGCGACGCATCTGGCGCGGTGAGGTGGGCAGGGTCTGGCCGGGAAGCGGCGGCACGGGGAAGCCACCTGCGAAGGCGTCAATCTCCTCACCGGGAACAATCAGCGTGCCATCGCCGGAGAGCATGTGTTCGCGTGCATCCTCCGGCTCCCCGCCGGGGATCACGAACATCAGAATCAGCGCCACGATCAGGATCCCGGCGATGACCGCCATAATTCCGGTGAAACTAATGCCGGTGAAGAAGCGGCTGCCCTGCACCACGGACACCATCGCGAACCACACCAGGCCCACGGGGATGAGGAATTTCCAGCCGAAAGCCATGAAGTGGTCGTAGCGGAAGCGCACCAGGGTGCCGCGAGTGACGATCATGAACAGCATCAGGCACCAGACCTTGCCGATGAACCACAGCATCGGCCACCAGCCCTCATTGGCACCCGGCCAGAAAGAAGCCAGGATGAAGGAGCGCCAACCGCCCAGGAACAGGGTGGTGCATACGGCAGAGACGTTGAACATATTGATGTACTCACCCAGGAAGTACCAGGCGAATTTCATGGAGGAGTACTCCACCATGTGTCCGGCCACCAACTCGCCCTCCGCCTCAGGCAGGTCGAAGGGCAGGCGGTTGACCTCAGCGACCATGGAGATCACGTAAATGATGAAGCTGGGGGCAATGCCGATAATCCACCACAGGGTCTGTTGAGAGTCCACGATGCCGGAGGTGGACATGGTGCCGGAAACCACGAAGACCGAGAGGATCGCCAGGCTCATGGAGAGCTCGTAGGAGATCACCTGGGCGGCGGAACGGACCGCACCCAGCAGTGGGTAGGTGGAGTGCGTTGACCAACCACCGAGGATGATGCCGTAGATCCCGAAGGAGCTGACGGCCAGCACGTAGAGCACAGCCACCGGGAAGTCGGTCAGCTGCAAGGGGGTGCTGTGACCGAAGATCGACACCTGCGGGCCGAAGGGGATAATCGCGAAGACCATGAAGGCGCTGAAAGCGGCGATCATCGGGGCCAGCATGTAGGAGAACTTCTCCGCACCAGCCAGCCAGAAGTCCTCTTTGAGGAGCAGCTTGGTGGCGTCAGCGATCAGCTGGGGCAGGCCCAGGGGGCCGTTCACATTCGGGCCGGGCCGGGTCTGAACGCGTGCCAGGACACGCCTTTCCGCCCAGATCGCCACGATGACGCTGACGATCAGGAACAGCAGGATGAACACGGCTTTGAGGACTGAAAGCCACCAGGTCTCTTGGCTGAAGTCAGCCACCACGCCGTCCAGCCGTGAGTTGGGGACGGCAGTCAGCAGGCCGGGGATGAGAGTCGCGGGGCTCACCGGACCACCTCCTGGGGGGTCGAGATCGACACTGTGTCGCCGTAGCGAACGCCGAGGGTTTGGCGCACGGTGGATCCGGCGGAGCATTCGGGCAGCCAGACGGAACCTGCCGCCACCGTCCCCACGCGGGCAGGCAGCGTAATGGAACCGGTGGCGGTGGAAACGGCGACGGCGTCGCCATTGCGCACCCCGAGTTTGCCTGCCAGCTCAGCGCCCAAGCGGACGGTGGGGACCAGGGCGGTGGCGGCCAGGAAGGGCTCGCCGTCCTGGAGTCGCCCAGAGTCCAACTGTGGCTTGTGCATAGCTAGGACGGCGGGGCGTCCGGCGGGTAGCTGCTCGCCTTCCCCGGAGGCAGGCTTGACGAAGACCACCTCCGGTCGCTCGCCGTCCCAAAGGCCCAGGGCGGAGAGTTCGGCGTGGAGGGTCTCCAGGGAGTCGACGCCCAGATTGGTGCCCAGCTCTGCGGCCAGCATGCCCAGGACTTGGCGGTCGGTGCGGCTGTGAGAGACGTGGGCCTGACCGAAGGGGCGCACGCGGCCCTCCCAGTTCACAAAGGTGCCGTTCTTTTCCACGGGTGGAGCCACGGGCAGGACGACGTCGGCGTGCTCACTAACCTCGCTGCGGCGGACCTCCAACTGCACCAAGAATCCGGCGGCGGACATTGCGGCTCGGGCCAAGCCCGGGTCCGGGAAGTCACGCAGGTCAATGCCGCCCACCAGGGCGCCCCCAAGTTCACCGTCCAGCAGGGCGTTGAGGATGCCGGTGGTGTCGCGGCCGATGGAGGCAGGCAGGCGAGCGCCGTCGGCTTTCCCGTCAACAGCCAGGCCCCAGGCCTGCTCCACCTCGGCGCGGGCGCGCGCGGCGGAGACGGGCCGTCCACCAGGCAGCAGATGCGGCAGCAGACCAGCTTCAATGCCACCGCGCTCACCGGCGCGGCGGGGTATCCAGGCAAGCTCGGCGCCAGTGACAGCCGCCAGGGAGTCCACGACCTTCAGCAGACCGGGGATGGCGGCAGCGCGCTCACCCACCAAAATGGTGGCGCCTTCCTGGCGCAGTTCCTCCACCAGCTCGGGATGGGTTTGGCGCAGGGTAGCGATGGCACGGGCTTCCTGGCCCGGAGCAGCCAGGACTACCTGGGCGTTTAGCTTGGTGGTGCCGCGGGTGGCGGTGGGAGCGATGGTCGCTACCTTCACTCCCCCGGCGCGCACACCCTTGCGCAGACGCAGGAACAGGGAGCCGCACTCGTCCTCAGGCTCCAAGGCAACCAGCAGGACCTGACCGGCCCGCTCCAGGGAGGAGTAGGTGACAGCGCCCAGGCCGGTGCCGGCCACGCGGGCCGCCAGGAAGGAGTCCTCCTCAGTGGAGTGGTCGCGCACGCGCTGGTCAATGTCGTTAGTGGCCAGGACGGTGCGGGCAAAGCGGGACCAGGCCCAGCCGTCCTCCAGGGTGAGGCGGGCACCTGGCAGCAGGCCGACGCCACTTTCCGCCTTGACTTTGGCCAGGCCCTGGGCGGCGACGTCGAGGGCGTCTGACCAGGAGGTGGGGACCAGTTCGCCCTGCTCGTCGCGCACCAGAGGAGTGGTCAGACGGTCCGGGCAGGTAGCCCAAGTGAAGGCGAAGCGGTCCTTGTCAGTGATCCACTCTTCGTTGACCTCTGGGTCGTTCCCGGCCAGGCGGCGCAGCACGGTGCCGTGGCGGGTATCCACGCGGATGGCGGAGCCGGAGGCATCGTGCTCGGTGACCGAGTCAGTGGAGACCAGGTCCATGGGGCGGGAGCGGAAGCGGTAGCGGGCGCTGGTGAGGGCACCCACGGGGCAGATCTGGATGATATTGCCGGAGAAGTAGGAGGCGAAGGGGCGTCCGGAAAGGTCCAGCTCCTCCCCTGCTGGGCCGGAGTTGGTGCCGGCGGCCACGCCTGCTTCACCGCTGGGGCCAGACAGGTCTGTGGCGGGCGTAAGGCCCTCCTGGCCGCGCGTAGCGATTGAGTCGGCGGCAGGCTGGGTGGTGTAGTCCAGGACGGCGGCGTCAAAGCGGCCGATCTGCTCGGAGTACAGGCCACCGGTGAGGTGTCCGCCGGGGTGCCCGGCGCCGCGGCCCTGCAGGGTGATGAAGCGGTCGCCGGGGATCTGGTCGGCAAAGCGCACGCAGCGCTGGCACAGGATGCAGCGGTCGCGGTCCAGCAGCACATTGCTGGTTAGGCGCAGTGGCTTGGGGAAGACCCGTTTGACGTCAGTGAAGCGGGTGGCGGACTGGGCGCCAGAGGCCATGAGTTCCATGGCGGTGTTCTGCAGGGGGCATTCTCCGCCTTTGTCGCAGACGGGGCAGTCCAGGGGGTGATTGATGAGGAGGAACTCCATGGTTCCGGCCTGCGCCTGGGCGGCTACGGGGCTGGTGGCCTGGGTGGAGATCTCCATGCCTTCCATGGCGGTCATGGCGCAGGAAGGCTGGGGTTTGGGCATGGGCCGGACGACGCCTTCGCGGTCCGGCATAGCTACCTCCACCAGGCACTGGCGGCAGTTGGCAGAGGGGGAAAGCAGCGGGTGGTCACAGAAGCGAGGAATCCGCACGCCAGCCTTCTCGGCGGCGCGGATCAGGAGGGTCCCCTTCTCGACCTCGACGGGAATCCCGTCAACCGTCATCTTGACCATGTCAGCCATGTGTCACCGTGCGCTTTCAAGGATAGAGGAGGCCGCGTAGGGGAAGAGTTCGCGGGCGGAGGTGGTGTAACCGGCCTCGAACTCGGAGCGGAACCGCTTGATGGCGGACAGGATCGGGGTGGCGGCGGCGTCGCCCAAGGCACAGAAGGAACGTCCAGAGATATTGGAGGCGATGGATTCCAGCTTCTCGACGTCGCCGGGCTGGCCCTTTCCGGCCTCCAGCCGGGTCATGATCTGGCGCATCCAGTAGGTGCCCTCGCGGCAGGGGGTGCATTTGCCACAGGATTCGTGCTGGTAGAACTCGGTCCAGCGGGCGATCACGCGCACCACGGAGACGGTCTCATCAAAAACTTGGAGGGCGCGGGTGCCCAGCATGGAGCCAGCTGTACCCACTGCCTCGTAGTCCAAGGGGACATCCAGTTCTTCGGGGCCGAAGATCGGGGTGGAGGAGCCTCCGGGGACCCAGAACTTGAGCCGGTGTCCCTTGCGGATGCCGCCAGCTAGGTCGATCAGATCCCGCATGGTGATGCCAAAAGGTGCCTCAAACTGGCCCGGGTTGGTCACGTGCCCGGACACGGAGAAGATGCCGTGTCCTTTGGACTTCTCCGTGCCCATGGCGCAGTACCAGTCGGCGCCACGGCGCAGGATGCCGGGCAGGGAGGCGATGGTCTCCACATTGTTGATGACTGTGGGCCGGGCGTAGAGGCCGGAGACCGCCGGGAAGGGCGGCTTGAGGCGGGGGTGTCCACGGCGGCCCTCTAGGGAGTCCAGCAGCGCCGTCTCCTCACCGCAGATATAGGCTCCAGCACCTGCATGCGCGGTGATGGTCAGGTTGCTGGTGCCGTCTAGGCCGAAGCCGCCGTCTAGGACACCGACCGCCTTGGCCTCACGGATGGCGCCGAGGAGGCGGCGGTAGGCGTGGGCCACCTCGCCGCGCAGGTAGATGAAGGCGTGGTCGCAGCCGATGGCGCGTGAGCAGATGGCCACGCCCTCAATCAGGGAATGGGGGTTGGCCAGGATGGTGGGGATGTCTTTGCAGGTGCCTGGCTCAGACTCGTCGGCGTTGACCACCAGGTAGCGGGGGCCGCCGTCGGGTGCGGGCAAGAAGGACCATTTGAGGCCGGTGGGGAATCCGGCGCCGCCGCGGCCACGCAGGTTGGAGGCTTTGACGAGTTCCAGGACGTCAGCGGGGGCCATGGCGCGGGCCTTGCGCAGGCCGTCGTAGCCACCGTGGACGCGGTAGGTCTTGAGCTTCCAGGACTGCTCCTGGTCCCACAGCTCCGTGATGGCGGGAGTGAGCACCCCGGGGGCACTGAAGGTCTTGTGGATCTCGCTCACTTCTGCTCCTCCTGGGGGACGGTCCAGCCGTGTTCACGGGCTAGGCGCAGGCCCAGCAGGCTGGGGTCACCGACGGTGGTGCCCTCGTCCACATGCCCGTCCTCAAAACCGGCGAGCAGGCGCTCGTTCTCACGGAAAGTAGGGACGGCGTCGGGGCCACGGGTGGGTTTGACCGGCTCGCCGCGGCGCAGAGCGTCGATCATGGCGGTGGCGGACTCGGGAGTCTGGTTGTCGAAGAACTCCCAGTTGACCATCACCACGGGGGCGTAGTCGCAGGCGGCATTGCACTCGACGCGCTCCAAGCTGATCACGCCGTCCTCGCTGGTCTCTTCAGCGCCCAGGCCGGTGTGCGCGCTGATGGCCTCCCAGACGGCGTCGCCGCCCATCACAGAGCACAGCGCATTGGTGCATACGCCCACGTGGTAGCGACCCACGGGGTGGCGGCGGAACTGGCTGTAGAAGGTGGCGACGGCGCTGACCTCGGAGCGGGTGAGGCCCAGCTGCTCAGCGCAGATGGCGATGCCAGCCGGAGAGACGTAGCCGTCCACGGACTGCACCAGGTGCAGCATGGGCAGCAGGGCGCTGCGCTCGTAGCCCGCCGGGTAGCGGCTCTTGATCTCGTCGATGTCGGCGAGGAGACGCTCGCGCGTCTCGGGGCTGTAGTCGGGGGTGCTCATCAGCGGTCCACGCCTCCCAGGACGGGGTCGATCGAGGCCACCACTGGCACCAGGTCGGCAATCATGCCGCCGATGCCCATGATGGCCACGGACTGCAGGTTGGAGTAGGAGGGGTCACGGAAGTGGACCCGGTAGGGGCGGGTACCTCCGTCAGAAACGGCGTGAACCATGCCGATGCCCTTGGCGTGCTCGACGGTCTGGGAGACCTGCCCGGCAGGTACCTTGAAGCCCTGGGTGACCAGCTTGAAGTGGTTGATGAGGGATTCCATGGAGCTGCCCATGATCTCGCGCACGTGCTCTGCGGACTGGCCTTGGCCGTCGGTGGCAATTGCCATCTGGGCAGGCCAGGCGATGGTTGGGTCGGCCACCATATGCCGGTTGGAGGGGTGGTCCCCGCGGGCCTCGATCTCCTCTAGGCGCTCCAGGCACTGGGAGACGATCTTGAGGGATTGGTAGCACTCGTCAAAGCGGACCTGCAGGCGGGTGTAGCAGTCGGAGTGGTCGTAGACCGGGACGTCAAAGTCGTAGGTCTCGTAGCCGCAGTAGGGGCGCATCTTGCGCATATCCAGTGGGTATCCAGCAGCGCGCACGCAGGGTCCGCTCAAGCCCAGGGACATGGCGGCCGCCAGGGAGATCTCACCGGTGCCCATAAAACGGGCTTTGAGGATGGGGTTCTCCATGAGGAGGGCCTCAAGTTCGCGGATATCGCGTTTGATCTTGGGCAGCACCGAGCGGGTGTACTCGATCGCGCCTTCGGGGAGGTCTTGGGCCAGGCCTCCGGGGCGGATGTAGGCGTGGTTCATGCGCAGGCCGGAGAGCATTTCGAAGACCCGCAGGCAGTTCTCGCGCCCGCGCAGGGCGATGGTCAGCAGGGTGGTGCCGCCGAGCTCGTTACCACCGGAGCCAATGGCCACCAGGTGGGAGGAGATGCGGTTGAGTTCCATGAGCAGTACGCGCACCACGGAGGCTTTCTCCGGGATGTCCTCGGTGATGCCCAGGAGCTTCTCGACGGCTAGGGCGTAGCCGACCTCCTGGAAGAAGGGGGCCACGTAGTCCATGCGGGTGATGAAGGTTTCGCCCTGCACCCAGGTGCGGTACTCCATGTTCTTTTCAATGCCCGTGTGGAGGAAGCCGGTGCCGACGCGCACGTCGGTGATGCGTTCGCCGTCGATTTCTAGGACTAGGCGCAGCACGCCGTGGGTGGAGGGGTGGACCGGGCCCATGTTGACGACGATGCGGTCGTGTAGGAGGCGGTCGGCCTCATCACGGGCGGCGATAGAGGCGACGACGTCGTCCCAGTCCCCACCGTGGGTGGTGAACTCAGGGGCGCCCTCAGCGAAGTCGTCGGTGGCGGGGCCAGCGGCCGTGAAGGATGTGGCGTTGGCGCTCATCAGCGGTACGACCTCCGGGTGTCGGCGGGCGGGGTGGTGACGCCCTTGTAGTCCACGGGCACGCCTCCCAGCGGATAGTCCTTGCGCTGAGGGTGACCGATCCAGTCGTCGGGCATGGCGGAGCGGGTGAGATTGGGGTGGCCGTCAAAGACGATGCCCATCAGGTCCCAGGTTTCACGCTCGTGCCAGTCGTCTCCGGGGTAAATGGAGACGACGGAGGGTATATGCGGGTCAGACTCGGGGCAGGTGACCTCCACCCGCAGGAAGCGAGCCTCGTGGGTCAGGCTCAGCAGGGCGAAGCAGGCGTGTAGTTCACGGCCGGTCATCTGCGGGTAGTGCACGCCGTTGACGCCCAGGCACATTTCGAAGCGCAGGTCTTGGTCGTCACGCAGGTGCTGCATCACCGACAGCAGATGCTCGCGGGTCACGAAAATCGTGAGTTCGTCATGCTCGATGACGACCTTCTCGATGACCTCGGCAGGGTTAAGCCCTTCCTCCTGCAGGTCCTCGATGAGAGCGTCGATGGCCTCGTCGAACCAGGAGCCGTAGGGGCGGGAGGCGGCGGGCGCCAGGGTGACCACCGAAGTTTGGCCACCGTAACCGCTGGTGTCCCCGGCGTCGGAGGAACCGAATTGGCCGCGGTGGCGGGAGACGACTTCAAGGCGCAGCTCGGGCCGCACGGGGGTGCCCGCAATCTCGGGCACAGCTGAAGCGGCGGGCGGCTGGAGCTCGTTTGGCTCGGAGTCGGGGGTGTTCTGGCTCATGCGAGCAGGCCCTTCATCTCGGAGGTGGGGGTGGCGGCCAGGGCTGCGGCCTCGACGGCGCGGGCGATCTCCTCGCGGTGCCCAAAGACTGACTTGTGGGCTTCGATCTGGCGGGTGAGTTCCAGCAGCGCGTTGATGAGCATCTCCGGGCGGGGCGGGCAGCCGGGCAGGTAGATGTCCACAGGGACGATGTGGTCGCAGCCCTGCACCACGGCGTAGTTGTTAAACATGCCGCCGGAGGAGGCGCAGGCGCCCATGGAGATAACCCACTTGGGTTCGGGCATGGAGTCGTAGACATTGCGCACTACGGGCGCCATCTTGTGGGATAGGCGGCCGGAGACGAGCATGACGTCGGCGTGGCGGGGCGAGGCGCGGAAGACTTCCCAGCCGAAGCGGGACAGGTCGAAGCGGGGCGCGGCGGTGGCCATCATCTCGATGGCGCAGCAGGCCAGGCCCATGGTTACGGGCCACATGGAGCGGGCTTGGGCTAGGCCGACCAGCTTCTCGGTGGTGGCCAGGAGGAAGCCGGGGCCCTCTACCTGGGCGACGGCCTGCGCCCAGGGGTCGTCCTGCTTGGACGGGATGGAGCGCATCTTCTCGTCGTACTCGCGGTTACGCATATCTGCCTCGCTTCAGTGTCAGTCTTGGTGAGCCTCAGTCCCAGTCCAGCCCGCCGCGGCGCCATTCCAGGATGTAGGGCACCGTGATGATGGCGACGAAGACTAGGGCGGCCACCAGTCCGAAGAGCCCCAGGGTGTGGAAGGCGGTGGCCCAGGGGTAGAGGAAGACGACCTCGACGTCGAAGATGATGAAGGTCATGCCCACCAGGTAGAAGGAGACGGGGAAACGCCCGTGCTCCACATTGGTGGGGGTGGGGTCGATGCCACACTCATAGTTGGAGACCATGACCTTGTTGGCCTGTTTGGGGCGGCGCGGTGTGAGGACGGCGGACAGGACTAGGCCGCCTGCGGCAACAACGAAGGCTGCCACCGCCATGATTAGCAGGGAGAAATACGGATTCATGCTGCCGTCACCGTCCTGGTAGGGAGATGGAGCTGGGTGCTGCGGGGGCCCGGCATGTGGGTGACCAGCATGCTGCCCCTTTCACTCGGCTCAGTCCGGTCCGCACGCTATTGCGCATGGCCGAAAGTCCCTCTGCACAGAGGGCCACCGGCGACTCTATCCAGTCCTCAACAAAGCCCTGACCATAGTGGCTACGGACTAGGATTTTGGCGCTGTAACAACAGCTTTATGGCGGACACAGAGTGACGCAGCCCTCGCCCACACATATATTTACGAACATCTAGCGTAACTTAATTACTTGCTGAAGGCGGTTTCTGGGGTCCGCGCCAGGGACTTCAGTCCCAAACATCCCTTGAACTGCCCGACGGTTCAGGCAAGCTCAACAGACCTGCGATGATGAGGCCATGAGCCGTGCCACCCTTGCCAAAGACCCGCGCGAGGTTGCGGGAATGTTCGACGCCGTCGCCCGCCGCTACGACGTCACCAATGACGTCATGAGCCTGTTCCAAGTGCATATGTGGCGCGCCATCACCCGTCGGACCGTGGCAGCCAAACCCGGCATGACCGTGCTGGACCTTGCCGCTGGCACCGGCACAGCCAGCGCGGAATACGCTGCCGACGGCGCCGAGGTAGTCGCCTGCGACTTCTCCACCGGCATGGTCGCTGAAGGCAAGCGCCGCCACCCAGAAATCGGCTTTGTGGCTGGGGACGCCACCGCTCTGCCCTTCGCAGACGAGAGCTTTGACGTGGTGACTATCTCCTACGGACTGCGCAATGTGCAGGGCACCGTCACGGCCCTAAGCGAGATGCTGCGCGTAACCAAACCCGGTGGCCGCCTAGTGATCGCTGAGTTTTCCACGCCCGTCAATCGCCTCTTCCGCCGCCTGTATTCCTTCTATCTGGGCACTGCCCTGCCTGCGGCGGGCCGCCTGGTTTCCTCCAATACGGAGGCCTACGACTACCTAGGCGAATCCATCCTGGCTTGGCCAGACCAGGAGGGGCTGGCGGCGCTGCTGCAGGAGGCCGGCTGGCGCTCGGTGGGCTATAAGAACCTATCTGGCGGCATTGTGGCGGTGCACCGGGCCGCCAAGCCTTTCCCCCGCAACTGAAACGCCGTGCTGCGCGTACTTGAGGCTAGCGCGGCGCAGGCCGCCCCGCCGCGTCTGCTCTGGCGCACCCAGGCACTAGACCCAGCCCTGCTGCCCGGTGGGCCAACAGCCCCAGATTTGCTGGCCCTGCTAGCGGGCCGCAACGACGTCGTCTCCTGGGTGCGCGAAGGGCGCGGCCTGGTGGGCATAGGGCGAGTGCTGGAACTGCGGGCGCATGGGCCCCAGCGAATCGAGGCCCTGCGCACCGCCTGGCGGGCCACCGTCTATCACTCATGGTGGTCTGACCCGCTGGTGCGGCCAGGCACCGGGCCGGTCGCCTTGGGGGCGGTGGCTTTCTCCCCCAGCTCAGCGGCCAACTCTGTGCTGGTGGTGCCGGAGCTGCTGCTGGGCTTGGACGAACAGGGCGCCTGGATCACCCAAGCGATGCTGGCTGCGGGTGACAGCGAGACCCTCCCGGAGGGTTCCGCGCCGGAAGTTTCCGCGCCGGAGCTGTTGCGGCGCTTTGTGGCTGACGCCGAATGGGCGCCGCTAGCAGCGGCAGATCCGGTTGTGGGCGGAGCTTTAGGGTCGATGTCGCCCGGTGCCAGCGCTACGCCCGGGCCGACGGCGGGCGCTACCGCACCTGCGGCGGCCTGCCTGCCAGCCCCGGTGGGGGCCGGGCTCCAACCCGGCGCTCAGGGAGACGCGGACTGGATGGCCGCCGTGGAACAGGCCCGCAGGGCTTTGCAGCGGGGAGACCTGGAGAAGGTCGTGCTGGCGCGAGACCTCACCGTCGTACCCACCCAGGCGGGCCACACCGGAGACCTACTGCGGCGTCTGGGCGCGGACTATCCCTCCTGTTGGACCTTCGCCGTCGATGGTATGGTGGGGGCCTCCCCCGAGCTGCTGGTGCGGTTGCGGCAGCGGCGTCTGAGCAGCAGAGTCCTGGCGGGAACGGCCCGCCGTCACGCCTCCACCCCCGGGCAGCGGGAGGCGGAGGCGCAGCGCCTGGCCCGTTGGCTGGAGGAGTCCGCGAAGAACAACCGGGAGCACGCCCTGGCGCGAGCCTCGGCCTTGGCTGCCCTCAGGCCTCTGTGCTCGGTGGTGGAGTGCCCGGAGCGCTTCGTGCTGACCTTGCCCAATGTGCTGCACCTGGCCAGCGACGTGACCGGCGTGGTGGCGGGGGACACGGGCGCACTGTCCTTGGTGGGGGCACTGCACCCCACCGCCGCTGTCTGCGGCACACCCCGTCGAACCGCGGCGGCCCTCATCGAGGAGCTTGAGCATATGGACCGGGGCCGTTACGCGGGGCCGGTGGGCTGGGTGGATTGGCACGGCGAAGGCGAGTGGTGCATCGCCCTGCGCAGTGCCCAGCTGGCCGGGGACGGCAGTGGGGGCCTGAGCCCCGACCTGCCACTGCGAGCCTTCGGGGGCGGCGGGATCATGCCGGACTCGGATCCGGCTGACGAGCTGGCCGAGACCAAGGCCAAGATGCGCCCGGTGCTGGACGCCCTCGGCGCCCAGGAGTCACCCTAAGCCCTGATCCGCGCGCCCGCCCCGCCGTCGTTCCGCAGCGGGTGCGAGCGCCTTGATCACCGAGGCCGGTCCAGCACCGCGATATCCGAGCAGTAGCGTCAGCCAACCAGCCGCCCACCAGCATCCGTCAGGAATCGGCGCGCTCCGCGAGGGCGACCTTGACCTCCTGCTGCTGACCGCCACGAATAATGGTCAGCGTGACCTCAGCACCGGAGGAGTACTGCCGCACAAAACCGGTCAAAGCCGCCGACTGGTTGGTGGACTTGCCATCAATCGCCGTGATCACGTCTTCAGGCTTAAGTCCCGCATTAGCGGCCGGAGACCCACTCTCCACCGACTCAACCTTGGCTCCCGCCCGGGTCACTTCACCCACAGAAGCCGCCCCGTCCCGCAGAGTCACTCCCAGATATGCATGCGTGGCCTTACCGGAGGCAATGATCTGATCGGCAATCTTCTTGGCCAACTTGGAGGGAATCGCGAAGCCGATACCAATTGAACCATTGGACCCCTGCGATGCCGTGGCAATGGAGGAATTGATGCCAACCACCTGACCGTGCTCATCGAAAAGCGGCCCACCAGAATTGCCCGGGTTAATCGCGGCATCCACCTGCACAGCATTGGTGACCACTTGGCTACTGGCCTTCGGCTTGCCACCCAGCAAGCCGCCCAGCAGACCGCCCACGCCCCCGGGATCCTGCTGCTCCTCATCCTCTTGGGATTCCTGCTCCTGCTTGGTGACAACCGGACGGTTCAAGGCGGAAACGATGCCGGTGGTGACGGTGGAGGACAAGCCCAGCGGGTTACCGATAGCCATCACGCCCTGGCCGATCTTCAGCGCATCAGAGTCACCGACATTTGCGGTTACGAGGTCCTTGGGAGGATTGACGAGCTGAATGACCGCCAGATCTGTGGCCGGGTCAGTGCCGGTGAGCTTGGCCTCATAGATTCTCCCGTCAGCGAGCGTAGCCTGAATTTGCTTAGCACCCTGAACCACGTGATTGTTAGTGATGATATGCCCGGCGGAGTCGTAAATGACGCCGGAGCCCTGCGAAGTGCCGTTGTTACCCGCCACCGTAATCGCCACGACGGTGTTGGAAACAGTCGCAGCCACGCCCTGCCAGTCGGGGACGCCATTGGTGGCGTTCACAGTCTTGGTGGTACCGGCTTGGACCGGGCTGGGTCCGGCGCTCACCGAGGAGCTAGCGGCCTTGGGCTCGTTCAGGAAGTGGGTGGCGGTGACAGTGCCACCGGAGGCGACCAGCGCCGCCGCCACGGTCGCGCCCACGAGCGCGCCCCAGCCGGGTCCACGACGTCGCTCACGGACCCGGGTGGCGGGCGCCGCCGGGGGCGCATAATTCGCGCCGCTGTATCCCAGCGGGTCGGCGGCGTCGAAACCTGCGGCTGCGGAGTCGGAGGCGCCGACGGCGGAGGCGCCGAAGCCGGCCGCAGTGGAAGCGGCAGGGCGGTCAAAGCTGTAGCCCGCGGGGGTCTGCGGCGCGGCGGTGTAGCGGCTACCGGAGTAGGCGGGGGCGTTGAAGGCGCTTGACTCCGCATATGGTGCGGGTGCCTGGGCGGGCTCGCCGCCAACCGACTGGCTGGAGTCGGTGAGACTGTCTGCTGCGGGGAGCTGGCGAGTGGCCGACCGGAGCTCGGGGTCGTCACTGGCGGAGCGCGGGTCGGTGCCGTTGCGGTCCGGGGTGCCGGGGAACTCGTCGTAAGTGCTCATTCTTCCTTCTTCCGGGTGGTTTCCCGTGGTTCAAGACGCTGCCAGCCAACATGCTCGATCTGAGTCACTACCAAAGCCTGTCTGAATCTTTCCTGAGAACTGCATAGAAGTATTTGTGTGGTCACACACACCGGCTCGATTCTAAGGGCGGACGTGAACCAGACTCAGGCCATACACCGGCGCAGCCAGCAGGGTCCGCAGTTGGGCGTCAGTGCCGGGCCGGTGGACGGTCGCACCAAGCGCGCACCCCAGGGCGGCGATGTCGGTGGCCTGCGGGGTGGCGAAGCAGCGGGAGAAATCCGCCTCCGGGGTGACGTCCGGGTACTCCAGGCTGGAGAAGATCGCCCCCCCGGCGTCGTCAACCACCACCACCTGCAGGTCCACCGGGTGCTCCAGGCGGCCGCGGCTCAGGCTCATGGCGTCGTGCAGGAAGGCGAGGTCGCCCAGGACCACGCGCACAGGTTCACGCCGGGCCAGGGCGACGCCGGTGGCGGTGGCCAGGGTGCCGTCGATGCCCGCCAAGCCACGGTTGGCGAGCGGATGCGGAGCATTCCCGACGGGGGGGACGGCTAAACGGTCCAAGCGCCTGATGGTCATGGAGGAGCCGATGACCAGGCGTGGGGGCAGGTTCCCAGCGCGTTCAAGGTCGCCGGGGTCGCAGTCGGCCCAGCCGGCACTGGGCCTGTCGGCGGCATTGGAGTTGGCGTCGGCACTGGGCCTGGGGTCGCCGCCAGCCGCGTCGTGACAGGCGGCATCCCACACAGCGGTGGCCACGGCGTCGGCAGTCAGACGCGCAGCACTCGGCCCCACGGAGCCCCGCCCCTCCTGCTCGGTCGGCGGCGGGAGCGCGGCCACGGCGTCACGCCAACACGCCTGCCACCGCCCGGGCGCACCGCTGAGCCCCAGGGCGGCGGCGAGCCGTACTCCCCCACCGGGCCGCAGGGGCTCAGCTCCCAGCCGGGTGGAGGTGATGCAGGTGGCGGTCCCGGCAACGTCGACCCAGCGGGCCGTGCTGGTGACCACGTCGATTGGAATATCCGTGCGAGCCAGCAGGGCACTGACGGAGCGGGTGAGGCTGGGGTGACCGAACACCACAATATGCTCGACCTGCCGGGCCAGTGCGGCCCCGGCCTGCGTCCCCAACAGCTCGGCGTAGCGGATGAGCGCATTGGGGCCGCCGCGAGCCCCGGAGGTGGGTTCGGCCAGCAGTGGCCAACCCAGGTGCTCGGCCAGCTCGCGGGCGCGCCGCCCAGTGGAGTCCACACTGTCCCCGGCAACCACCAGGCCACGTACCGGCCCATCGTGGCGTGGGATGCGGGAGGCGTAATCGTGTCCCGCAGCAGGGGCGGCGGTATCGAGCCGAGGCACCGGACCCGCCTCCGGCCCGGTGACGGAGAGTTCGGCGGCGCGCACTGCGCCGTCGACCCCAGCGATGGGGGCCAGGGGCGGCCGGAAACGGATGTTGACCTGGGCGGGACCGGGATCGTTGCTGAGCCAACCGCGGGCAGCCTCCACGGCACGGCGCAGCTGCCCAGCGATGGCGCGCTCCCCCGCCTTGGGGCCGAGCTCCGTGATGAGGTCGGCAGGCAAGTCGACGACGGCGCGGGGAGCGTCCCCGAAGAGGCGGGTCTGCTCGGTGGTCTGGTTGGCGCCGGTGCCCACCAGCTCATGAGGGCGGTCGGCACTGATGATCAGCAGGGGGATGCCTGCGGCATCGGCCTCGGCGACGGCGGGGTGCAGATTGGCGACGGCCGTACCGGAGGTGGTGACGACGGCGGCGGGACAGCGCCGATCCACCTGCAGGTCGGCGCGGGCCAGACCCAGGGCCACGAAGCCGGCACTGCGCTCGTCCAGGACCACGCGCAAACTCAGATGCCCGGCGGACTCAGCGGCCAAGAGCACCGGCACCAGCGGGGCGCAGCGGGATCCGGGCGCCAGGACCACATGCTGCACGCCCAGGCGCACCAGGGCTTGGACCAGGGCGCGAGCCGCCTGAATGGATGGGGGCTGTATGGAGGCGGCCTGGAGGGGGGTGACGGCGGTGGGAGCACCGGGGGCTACGACGTCGTTGTTCATGCGGCACCGGCCAGGCGGGTGCGCAGGGCATCGAGCATGTGCCCCAGGCGGGTCTGCCAGCGAGCGGTGAGCTCCACATCGGCCATGACCGCAGGCAGCAGGTTGCGTGAGACGCGCAGGCGGCGCAACGCCAGGATGCCGTCCTTGGGCGTCATGCCGGGCACGGCCACATCCTGACGCAGAAGGCTGATGGTACCCAGACCACAGGCGTGCTCCAGCCGGGGCAAAGCGGTGGCGAGCCGCAGCCCGGCGTACAGGCCCACGCTCGTATCGAGCGCAGAGGAGACGACGACGGGCAGACCCAGCTGCTCGGCCAGGCGCAGGGCGGCGCGCACCCCGCCCAGGGGCGCGACCTTGAGAATGGCGATATCCGCCGCCTCTTGGCGGATCACCTCCATGGGGTCGGCGGCCAGGCGGATGGACTCGTCGGCGGCGATGGGCACATTGGTCTCACGGCGCAGGCGGGCCAGGTCCGCGGTGGCGCGGCAGGGCTGCTCCACGTACTCCAGCCCCCCGGCAGCGTCATTCATCAGGGGCAGGCTGGTGCGGGCAGACTCCAGGTCCCAAGCGCCGTTGACGTCAATGCGCACTGCGCCGCCAGGGCCGAGTGCGGCGCGAACGGCTTCCAGGCGAGCCAGGTCCGCTTTCAGGTTTTCAGGGGTACCCGCGATCTTTACTTTCACGGTGGTGCAGCCGCTTTTCTGGACCAGGGTGTGGGCGGCGGCGGCGCTGACTTCGGGCACGGTGAGGTTGACCAGTATCGCGTGGCGCAGTGCTTCGGGCAGGGGGCTGGCGTCCTGGCAGGAGCGGCCGGTGGCCTGCTCTAGGGCGGAGGCGAGCCAGGGAGCGGAGGCGGTGGCGCCGTAGTCCCAGAAGGGGGCTACTTCACCCCAGCCTGCGGGGCCGTGCAGGAGTACGCCATCGCGGCGCGTCAGGCCGCGGAAGTGGGTGCGCAGGGGGATGTCGTAGACGAGGGCACGGTCGATGCCTTCCAGCAGGCCGCTGCGGTCCTGGGCGCGCAGCAAATCCAGGTCCAGCTCCCCGGGGGCTCCGGCGCCTGAGGGCACGTAGGCGTGCTTGCCGGTCTTCCCCTGAGTCATGGTTACCAGGATAGGGGGTGGCTGAGACTCCTTAAACTGGCACGGTTTGCAGTACTTTGAGCGGGCACTGGTGGTGGCGGGCGTTTTGCGGCATCGCAGAATGGCTTGATTGCAATGTTTCTGCCGGTCGGGCTGAGGGAAGCTGAGGCCCGTCGGCTTCAAAGTGCTGCATTTTGTGACACTTGCGCCGGTTGCAGTTGCCCCGCTCCCCTACTCTGGGGCCATGACCTACCCCTTGCCTGCCCGCGTCTCGGCGATTTTTGACCCCAAGCATTGGCGGGAAGTGGAGGGTTTCCCTAATCGTTGCTCGCAGCCGGGCGCGCTGACGGATGTGACTTATCACCGTGGCTGCGAGCGGGATGCTGCTGGTAATTGGCTGCGGGACTTGCCGGTGGTGCGGGTGGCGCTGGACCGCCCAGAGTTGCGTAATGCCTTCCGCCCGCACACGGTGGATGAGCTGTATCGGGTGTTGGACCATGCACGCATGAGTGGTGATGTGGGCGCGGTGATTCTTACCGGCAATGGCCCTTCCCCTAAGGATGGTGGCTGGGGCTTCTGCTCTGGTGGGGACCAGCGTATTCGTGGTCGCGACGGCTATCACTATGAGGGTGCTCCGGGTCAGGCAGTGGATGATTTGCCGCAGGCGGAGGACCATGACGCGGAGGTGGCGGCTCGTCAGGCGCGGATTGACGCTGCCCGGGCTGGTCGCTTGCACATTTTGGAGGTGCAGCGGCTGATCCGCACCATGCCCAAGGTGGTGATCGCTGCGGTATCCGGTTGGGCGGCCGGCGGTGGGCATTCGCTGAACGTGGTTTGTGACCTGTCACTAGCGAGCATTGAGCACGCACGTTTTAAGCAGACGGACGCGAATGTGGGGAGCTTTGACGCTGGCTATGGCTCAGCCTTGTTGGCTCGTCAGGTGGGCGATAAGCGGGCGCGGGAGATTTTCTTCCTGGCGCGGACTTACGACGCCGTGACTGCTGAGCGTTGGGGCGTGGTGAATGAGGCGGTGCCGCATGAGCAGTTGGAGGAGCGAGCGTTGGAGTGGGCGGCAGTGGTGGCTTCCAAGTCCCCGCAGGCGATCCGCATGCTCAAATTGGCTTTCAACTTGGCTGATGACGGTTTAGCGGGGCAGCAGGTCTTTGCTGGGGAGGCCACTCGCCTGGCTTATATGACGGATGAGGCGGTGGAAGGGCGGGATGCCTTCTTGCAGCGTCGCGAGCCGGATTGGTCGCCGTTTCCTTATTACTTCTAACCCTGGCTCCTGGTACATACCCAGGCGGCTCCCCCGGTGGCTGCGACGCCGTAGCGGTTCACGCTGGCTGCACAGGCCGAGTGCTGCGCACAACTACCGCTCCGACGGCGACGCGGCGGCGTCGTCCTTACTCCAGCCAGATACAGGGCTGCCACCAACAGCAGTAACCCCGGTGCTATGGCTGCCGTGGTGAACAGGGTGCGCGCCCGGGCCTGCTGGTCGCCGTCGTCACTGCCATTCAGGAGCGCCCTAGGCCGGAGCTATGCCGCCCGGAAGAACACCGCAAAAACCCCAGGCCTATCAGGGATCTCCGGAGGAATACCGGCAAACCGAGCTGTCCTTGATTTCAGGCTTCAGTGGGCGCGGAAGTCTGGACCTGAGACTGCCCCGGAGTGGTGCCCTCAGACTTCGCGGAGACGTCAAAAACCACCAGCGGCTCGCCACTGGGCCTGCTGGAGCCACCTTTGGGTTCAAGCGTAATGAACACCCGCTCACCGGGCTCCAACATCGGATCTAGGAAGGTAAAGCCCGCCCCTTTGGCGGGGTCGTACAGCCCCAGGGATCGCACCTGTCCCTCCTTAAGCAGCCAAACCTGCAGGCTGGCTCCGGCTGCATCGCTCATCATCTGGTCGGGCAGAGCGAGGGCAGTCATGCTCATGTCCTTAGACCAGGTGAGGGTGGCGATATGCCCATCAGGCATAGTGTCCGTGACCCGCTGGACGTCCTGCGCCTGGTTGAGCTGCGCAAAATGCTGCGTCGGGGCCATGGAATCCATGGCACTCCAACGGCCAATCCCAACGCCCACCGCCAACACAGCGACACTCGCAGCCACCTGCAGCGCGCCCGTCAGCCAACGGCGTCGAGACGGCAAGCTAAGCACCTGCGCCCCACCAACCGACGACGTCGCCGCAGTGCTGGATTCCGGCTGGTCTGCCGGTTGCGGGAGGGCAGTCACTTCAGCGCGCCCGTCCTGCTTGGCTGTGGGCAGCAAGTGACTGGCCGTCTTCAGGTGAAGCACCTCTGCTTGGGCTCCCTCCGCCTTACTCGCCGCCTCAGCCTCAACCTCGCGGGCGATTGCCCCAAGCACTGCGGCGCGCAGACCCGGTGAAGGCTCCACCGGCGGCAGCGAGGTAGCCAACACCGCGAGCGCCTCATCGGCCTCTAGTGCCGCGAGCAGTTCGGCGTCGTCGCCCTTAGACGGCACGCTTAAGTCTCCCATGGGCATTCCGGTGCTCTGGTCCTGGCTCATAGCTCCACCCCCATATGTGTGCGCAGCTTTGCTATTCCATCTCTGATACGGGTCTTAACTGTGCCCAAGGGCACGCCGGTGCGGGTAGCGATCTCCGTGTGGGTCAGGCCGCTGAAGTAGGCGAGTAGCAGGGTGGAGCGGTGCGGCTCCCCCACGGCGTCCAAGGCCTGGCGCACTTCTTCGCCCTCTAGGCGGTCTTCCACTTGCTGCACGGTGACGTCAGCGTCGGGCATGGTGCCGTGCCAGCGGTTTTCACGGTCGCGAGCTGACTGGCTGGCGCGCACCCGGTCGATGGCACGGCGGCAAGTAAGGGTGACCAGCCAGGCGCGCACACTGCCGAGAGTCGGATCGTAGGTGTCTGCGCGACGCCAGGCCTCCAGGAAAACCTCCTGCAGCACCTCTTCACTCTGCGCCCGGTCCACCAGCACCTGCACGGTCAGGGCCAGCAGGCGCGCGGACCAGCGGTCGTACAGCTGTGCAAAAGCCTGCTGGTCGCGTTGCACCACGCGAGCCATGAGGGCGGCGTCGTCATTCAGCTGTTCGGGGGACTGCACTCCCCCATCGTAGAGGGAAGGCTCATGCCCCTGGAGCATGGGCCTTCTCTCAGCCGCCAGCTGTCCCGAACCGGGCTCCTGGCGAATGGACCGTGTGGGGCGCGCCGTCAGGCAACCGGGGCGGCGCACCCCACACGGGGTCTGTGGTGCCGGGCGGACCGCCCTGTCCCGCCGCCCCACCGGGTGGGACGGGGCAGCAGTCAGGGGGGTGGTCCACACTGCGCCTTCAGCAGGCGCTACTCGGCAGGTTTGCATGGCTCAGCCAAAGGTGAAGGAGTAGAGCTGAACACCCTGGGGAACCTCGATCTCCAGCACTCCGGAGACCATCTCCTGTCCCTCAATCAGGGCCAAACCGTTAGGCACAGGCGGTACCTGCATGGAGCCGGACTGGCCGTTGAAGGTCCATTTGAGCTCCCCCTGCCCAGAGGCCACCAGGTTGACCTGCTTGCCGTGCCAGTTCAGGCGCAGCTTGGCGGGTCCGCCCTCCGGGCTGATGTGCTGCCCCTCCACATGCCACTTGCCATCTAGAGCAACCGTGTCCGTGGGCATGGACTCAGGGAAGCTGTAGTCCTGGGTGCCCGGGATGATCGGGGCACCAGCCACGCGGGTTACTCGGTCTGAGCCCAGGTAGGTTTCAGCGGTGCGGTCTCCCTGGACGGTGGGGGCGTCGTCGGAGAACACTGCTGCGGGCAGGGCGACGCCGGGGTTGGCTTCCTGCAGGAGGGTGCGCACGTGCTTCTCCAGCGTGGCTTCACCGCCTTCGCCGAAGCCGAGCTGGCGGAGCTTGCCTGTGTGGTCAGCCAGGTAGTGGGCGGGCCAGTAGTGGTTGTTGAAGCTCTCCCAGGTGGTCAGGTTTGAGTCCACCGCCACCGGGTAGGTGATGCCGAGCTTTTCCGAGCCAGCCCGCACATTCTCCACCTCTTTTTCGAAGGCGTACTCAGGGGCGTGGATGCCGATGATCTGTAGGCCAGCGTCCTTGTAGGTCTCGTGGAGCTTCTGGATACCGGGGACGGAACGCTGGCAGTTGATGCAGGAGTAGGCGTAGAAGTCCACTAGCGTGACTTTTCCGGGCTGGTTGGCCGTTGCTAGGGCGCCGCCGTTGGGGGTGTTGAGCCAGGCCACGGGGTCAACGATCTTGGGTAGTTCGCCGCAGTCACCGAGGTTCTCTGCGCCGGGCTTGCAGGTGGAGGTGCCGTGCAGGAGGCGGTCCGTGGAGGCCTGAGCGGACTTGGTGTAGTCAGGCAGGGCGCGCTGCAGGACGGCAGGCAGGTCGGCGACCAGAGCGCCGGAAAGGGCGATCATGAGAACGCCTGCGGTGACGCGGATGGCGCGCTGGCGGGTGCGGAATGCGTTGACTCGCGCAGCCACCTCGCGGCCAGCCAGCGCGAAGCCCAGCAGTGGGATGGCGGTGCCTAGCCCGAATGACACTGCGAGTATCACGGTGTCTAGGCCGATCTTGCCGGTGGAGCCTGCAACGGAGACGGCGGCCAGCACCGGGCCGGCGCAGGGCACATAGGCAGCGCCGAGCACTAGGCCCAGCAGGAAACCGTTGGAGGGGCCGCCTCCGCCCACACGGCCGAAGCGTTCGAAGGGCCGCTCCAAGAAGTGCATGAGCTTGGGGAAAATCATGGCGACGCCGATAACCGCCAGCAGCACGATGCCAGCCCAGCGGATGAAGTCCTGGGGCAGGTTGAGCAGGCTCAGGATCGTGGAGCCCAGGAGTGTGAAGAAGGTGAAGGAGATAACCAGTCCAGCCACCACCTGGTAGGGGCGGGAATTGCGTTTCTTGCCGGACTTAGCGGCGCTCGCGGCAGTGGGGGCAGCTGTGCTTGCTGCGCTGCCAGCGGCTTTGCCGGAGCCTGACAGGTTGATAAGCCCGGTGGCGTCAGTGAAGCCGAGGTTGTTGACGACGGCGGGTTGCGCCGTGGCGCTCTTGGCTGCGACAGCCTGTTTGCGGTCCTTGCCTTCGCCGTCGGCCACCCCGCCGGACACGAGTATGACCGGCAGGACCGGCAGGATGCATGGTGATATGGCGGTGATTAGGCCGCCTAACAGGCCAATTAGCACCAGGCTGGTCATGAGGCAGTCCTCCTTGATCGGTGATGGATTCACTCGAGGTTCGGAGCAGGCGGGGGATTGGATTGGACCTAAACCCCCACTAAAGAGTGACCATGGTCACAGCAGCTTTACCAATCCGGGCGGCATCTGGCTCCGAATCACTTCCCGAGAGCACGGAACAACCGTTGCTCAACAGCTCAATCTGAGAGGAACACTCAATGCGCCGCCTGACCACCACCATCGCCATTTCTGCCCTCGCTGCCGCCTCCGCCTTCGGCCTGGCCGCCTGCGGCTCTGAGAAGAAGCCCGCCGAGAAGCCATCTGTCAGCCAGACCAACAAGATGAGCGACGGCAAGGACAAGAAGTCTGATGGGAAAGACAAGATGAGCGACGGCAAGGACAAGAAGTCTGATGGGAAAGACAAGATGAGCGACGGCAAGGACAAGAAGTGAGATAAGCCCGGGCCAGGTATTCAGGGAGCTTGGTCTGCCCTACGCGGGGCGCCTCGGACTAGAAGTCTGGAGGCGCCCCGCACTGTTTCTGCCGAACTGTGCTCGCCGCCCTAGTCCACTCCTACCCTGGGCGGCTCTGCTCGCCTTTGCTCAGAGCTAGTCCCGCCTCCGTTCGTGCCTTGCAAAGCTCCGCTCGCCCCGGTCGTGCCCAAGCAGCTGGCAGGCAAGGCTGCATAGAGACGCCACAACTCCACCAAGCAGGCTCTGCTCTACTTCAAGCAGCGGTAACAGTGATGAAAGCTAGACCGACCACCACGCCGTAGACCAGCTCGAACAAGCCCGCATCCCGCAATGCTGGAATTAGCGCGCGACCGCTGGCCCCCGCGCGCACCGTGCGGGTGGTGCGCAGAGCCAGCCAGCCCAAAACCGCTGTCATCACAAGCAGCTGAATGCTGCCGCCCAAAGCATTGCCATCGCCGCGATCTGCCCAGCGCGCCCAGCTCAAGGCCGCGAGCGCCAAGGGCACCGGTGCCCCAATCATGGCGGTAAAGGCCTGACGGGCCCGGGTCTCACCCAGACGCACAGCCAGGGTGCGTTTGCCGTGGGCAGGGTCGGTGTGGATATCACGCAGGTTGTTGACCATAAGCAGGGAGCAGGCGATCAGGCCAATGCCGCAGGCAGCCAGCCAAACCCAGCCCGGGGCGGTGCCGGTTTGCAGATAGGTGGTGCCGACGGTGGCCATCAGCCCAAAGAACAGGAAGACGAAGACCTCCCCCAGACCTGCATATCCGTATGGATGAGGACCACCCGTGTAGAACCAGGCGGCAGCCACCGCCGCTACCCCCAGCAGCAGCATCCACCACTGACCAGACAGTGCCAGCAGCGCCAAGCCAAATAACCCGGCCAAACCGAAGCAGCCAAAAGCCGCATATTTGACGGTTTTAGGCGCCACCTGGCCGGAGGCGGTCAGACGGGGCGGGCCGGTGCGGTCATCGTCGGTGCCGCGAATGCCGTCGGAGTAGTCATTGGCCAGGTTGGAGCCGATTTGCAAGGACAGAGCCACCGCTGCGGCTAGGAGGCTGCGCGGGAGCGAGAAGCCACCCAGGGCGGCGGCTGCGCCGGTTCCCAGGATCACGGGGGCAACGGCGGCGGGGAGCGTGCGCAGGCGGACCACCTCGGCCCAGCTGGTGGCCGCAGGCTGGGGGGTGGCGGCCTGAGTGCTGGGCTGGGAATGGCTGGTCATGGTTTCCTCTCTGCCCGGGGCGGGGCGCTGGGAGCCTACCGCAGACGAAAGTGGCACGAATTGCAGCACTTTGAGAGTTTGGCTGTCTGGGGCACGCTGAAGAACGTTGCAATTCTGCGGATTCTCCGCAGGCTTCTGAGAGCGCACTGTTCAAAGTGCTGCATTTTCGGACACTCTCACGGTTTTTCACTGCCTTGTGCAGCCCAGTTGGACACGCCAAGCCGGTCAACTTTGCCCGGGCCGCGCGTAGGCAGCCCCACAGTCGCCAACACCCGCTTAGGAGCGCCCGGACCGGGCAGCAGGCGGCGGGCAGACTGCCGCAGCGCCTCGCACCACTCCTGACTGGGCGTTATTTCCGGCTGGGGCACGACCACCGCGGTTACCGCACTCCCCCAACGCTCATGAGGTACGCCCACTACGCAGGCCTGCGCCACCCCCGGCAGGGTGAGCAGCACTGCCTCCACCTCCTGGGGGCGTACCTTGACCCCGCCGGTGACGATCAGGTCGTCCACCCGTCCCAGCACCTCCAGGCACGGCTCCCCGTCTGGACCGGGGACCAAGCGTCCGAGGTCGCTGGTGAGCACCTCCAAGCGCCCATCCGGTCCCGTTTGGAAGACGGTGCTGCCGCCGGTAGCGGCGTAGCCCTCGGCTAGGACCGGGCCTGCCAACGCAACCCGGCCTACACCTTCCGCATCTGGGGAGTCGATCCGCAGGCGCACTCCTTCCAATGGCAGGCCGTCATAGACGCAGCCGCCACCGGTCTCTGACATGCCATAGCTCCGCACCACGGGCACCCCGGCTGCCCGCGCTCGAATCTGCAGGCTGGGACTTATAGCAGCGCCGCCCACCAGCACTGCGCTCAGCCGGGAGAGGAGGGCGGTGCACCTGGCCTCAGTTAAAGCATCGTGCAGCTGAGTAGGCACTAAGGAGGTGTAAACAGCCTGGCCTGCAGCCCGAGACAGTGCCTGCTCCAGCCCCTGAGCCAGCGCTGACACGCTAAAGCCACCGCTGGTATCAACAATCACCGGTTCCCGCCCTGCCACCACGGAGCGCACCAGTATCTGCAGGCCAGCCACATGATGCGCAGGCAGGGTCAACACCCAGGTGCCCGGGCCACCCAGCCGCCTATGTGTCGCGCGAGCAGAGGCCACCAAGGCAGCAGCGCTCATGGCCACCAGGGAACCGCTGCCCGTGGTGGACCCAGAGGTGCGCAGTAGCAGGTCAGCTTGGGGGAAGGCGGGGGCGTCGGTTAGGCGCGCCACCAACTCTTCGCGCCCCACCTCAGTCGCTTCATTTGGGGCCACCGGAACCAGCCAGGGCAGCGCCGACGCCGCCACGCCAACTCCCCCATTGGCTCCACCCAGTAAGTTCCGGGCCGCAAGGCGCTGCACTAGCAGTGCGCGGAGGCGGGATACCGCCTCAGGTCGGGTACCGCCGGTGACTAGTGCGCAGGGGCGGGGTGCGGGTTTGGTCACCTGGACAGGTTGGCACATCGAGAAGCCGCTAGGGTATTGACATGCGTGTGGTCCTTATTGTCCTGGTGATAGCCCTGACGCTCTATGCGGTTTTGGACTGTGCGCGCACGCCTAGCGAGTCCCTGCCCCAGCCCCTGCCTAAGCCTGTGTGGCTGCTGGTCATCATCCTGTTCACAGTGGTCGGGCCGGTGGCTTGGATCATTACTTCCCGGGTGAAGGCGGCCGAGGAGCGGGGCGGCATGGTGGAGCGAACCGTGTGGTCCTCGCAGGAGGGCATTAGTTTCCAGCGGCGTGGGCGGCAGGCGCAGCGGCGCACTCTGGGGCCCGACGACGACCCCGATTTTCTCCGCAACCTGGAGCAGGACATTCGCCGTCGCAAGTACCACCCGGAAGAGGGTAAGGGGTCGCAACGCCGAGACCCAGAGGGGCCGCACGGACCAGCCGACCCCCAGGAACCTACTGAGGGCTAAACCGGCCAGCCCCTAACCCCTCAGCGCGGCCAGCTGCGGGTATCAATGTCGTAGCCGTGGGCCGCCGCGTGCACCAGCCAGTCCCCCGGAATCCAGGAGCGGGCGGTGAGTTGGGGGTGCTCGGGCAAGTAGCGCAAAGCCCACAAGATCAGTACTAGCTCGGCCCACTGGGCGCGCAGTTTCCAGCGGGCGGTGCCCTGGGAGTTAGCAGCCGCCATGATGATCTCGCCGGTGTCAGTTAATGAGCATTCGCGCACGTCGGCGTAAGAGATGGACATGACGCCCTCGGCGGTGCCCAGGTAAATGCCGTGGGTGGAGACGGTTAGGCGGGCGTCGGCTAGGTGGCGCCAGCGGGCGACGGCGTCGGCTTTGGCAGCCCGCTTGCGCTTGGAGTTCATATAGGCCTGGCCCCCGAAGAAGGCGGCGGTCAGGGCAATGCCCACGGGGCCTCCGGCCAGGAAGAAGCCGCGTGAGGGGTTGTAGGTGGCGTCACCGCGCCGGAACATGAGTAGTTCTGCATCGCAGGAGGCGAGCATGACCTCGTCGGCGGCGAAGGCGCGGCGCATTGGGTCCACCACCGGGGAGACGGGGTTGGGGCGGACGCCCAAGGTCACGGCGGTGAGCACCCCGGCGGTGTTCCACCAGATGAAGTCTTGGGCGGTCCAGGGCCTTTGCGGGGTGGGCCTTTGCAGGGGGCGTTGGCTGGGGGCGCGCAGCTCCCGGTTGGTGGCCGGAATGATCTCCCCGCCTGACTCGGAGCTGGGGGTCACTGAAGCTGCCCGATTTTGGCGGCTGCGGCGGAGGTGCCAGGCACCATGTCCTCGGCGCGACGCAGTAGGTCACCGGCGGGCTCCCAGTAGGCCAGGCCCACTAGGGTGCGGTCTTCAAAGGTCAGCGAAGTCAAGGAAGCTAGGGAGCACTGGCGACGGCGGGGGTCGTGGGCTAGGGGGCGGCCTTCCAGGAAGAGGCGCAGCGCCCAGATTGGCAGCTGGTGGGAGACGACAAGGGCTTCATGTCCTTCCGCCACCGGGATCGCGGCGGCGACGGCGTCGCGCATGCGGGCCACCATCTGGGTGTAGGGCTCACCCCAGCTGGGGCTAAAAGGGTTGCGGTATAGCGGCCAGTACTCGGGGCGGGCCAGGACCCAGCGGTTGCGGTTGACGGCTACGCCTTCAAAGCGGTTGCCAGCCTCAATTAGGCGGGGGTCGGTAGTGGGCTGCAGGCCGAAGGCAGCAGCGGTGGGGGCGCCGGACTCCTGGGCGCGTTCCAGGGGGGAGGTGACGACGGCGGTGATGTCATGCCCGGAGCCGGAGAGGGTTTCCGCCACCTGCTCGGCCATCTGGCGTCCCAGGTCCGAGAGGTGGTAGCCGGGTATGCGGCCGTAGAGGATGCCTTCAGGGTTGTGGACCTCGCCGTGGCGCATGAGGTGGATGGTGGTGCGCGTCATGGGGTGATTGTGGCATGGGTGGGTGGCGGCACCGGACGCAGAAGCTAGTGCCGAGATCATAAGAAAGCCCACCCACCGGGCCCTTCGTCCCGTATCGTGGGGCTATGACTCGCAGCGCTTGGGGCCTAGGCCTAGCCACCGTGACCGATGACGGCAACACCCTGGATGTTTGGTACCCCCGCCCGGTCCTGGGCGACGAGCCCGAGGATGGACAGGCTGACCTGCGCGCCACCCTCTCCGCCATGGAACGACGCGATGAGGCCCGCGGCGTACACACCACGGTGGTGCGCACCTGGTCGGATCTAGACGACGCCCCGCAAACCGTGGCCGGCGCCTACCTGCGCTTGCATGTGCTCTCCCACCGCTTAGCTCAACCCAACACGGTGAACCTGGACGGCGTGTTCTCCCGCCTACCTAGTGTGGTGTGGACTGCCGCGGGTCCCTGCGCCACCGACGACTTTGAGACCACGCGCATGCGCCTGCGCGCCTCCCTGGGGCGTCCCGTGCAAGTGCTCTACGTGGATAAGTTCCCCCGCATGACCGACTACGTAACCCCGTCCGGGGTGCGCATCGGCAATGCGGCAAGCGTGCGCCTGGGCGCTTATCTGGCTGAAGGCACCACCGTCATGCACACGGGCTTTGTTAACTACAACGCCGGAACGCTGGGCCGCTCCATGGTGGAAGGGCGCATCTCTCAGGGCGTGGTGATTGGCGACGGCTCTGATGTGGGCGGCGGGGCTTCAACCATGGGCATGCTCTCCGGCGGTGGACGCCAGCGTGTGGCACTGGGTGAGCGCTGCCTGCTGGGCGCCAACTCTGGCTTGGGAATCCCGCTGGGGGATGACTGCGTGGTGGAGGCCGGCCTGTACCTGACGGCAGGCACCAAGGTCTCTCTGATCCCCGAGGGCGGGGTGGTACCGGGCAGCCACGGGCTCTTCCGGGAGCCGCGCGTAGTTCCAGCCCGGGACCTGGCGGGCGCCTCCAATGTGCTCTTCCGCCGCAACTCGCAGTCTGGTGCTGTGGAGGCTATGGCGCGCGGCGGCAAGCCGATTGAGCTGAAAGAGCCGCTGCGCAGCAGCTGAGTGTGGGGTGCGGCTACGGCCGCCCGCAGGTTTCCGCAGCTGACAGGCCAGCGGATTTTCACGCAGCTGGGCGAGACATTCGCGCCCGTTGCTTGAGACGCTTAGGCAAAGCCACCCCCACCCAAGTGACGCCGGTTACTGTCAAACACAGGCAGCACGAGGTCTAGCGCAGGGAGGTGCAAGCGTGCCCTCCAATACCGCCCCCGGAAGCAGTCGAATCCCCAAACGCAGCCCAGCCGCCAAACGCGCTCCGTCACCCCACCCAACAGCCCGCTCCACCACCACACACGCCACAAAACCCGCCCCCAGCGCCGTCGCCATAGAACCAATCGGGGACGCGCCTGCCGCACCGCCCCGCCGTCGCCACCGCTTCTCTTTCACGGTCCTCAAGACGACGATGGCCGTCACTGGCACCGCCCTGGCGCTGTTCGTAGCCGTGCATATGTTCGGCAATCTCAAGGCCTTCGCCGGACCGCAGGCCTATAACGCCTACGCCGTCTGGCTACGCGAGGCCCTGCACCCACTGCTGCCCGTGGAAGGCCTGCTGTGGCTCATGCGCTTGGTGTTGGGCACTTGCCTGCTGCTACACGTTGCGGCTGGCGTCACCCTGTGGCTGCGGGGCCGCGCGGCCCGCGGCACCCACCGCCGCCAAGGCATGCGCCTGCACGCCGTAGCCACCGGAAGCATGCTGCTCACGGGGGCACTAATCGGCTTCTTTGTGCTGGTGCACCTGCTGGATTTGACCATCGGTGCGCTGGTAGCACCGTCCGCTTACACGCCCCCGGCACACACGGGCGGAACCCTGCAAATCTCTGCCTACCAGAACCTGGTGGCCAGCCTGTCGCGCCCCGGCATGGCCATGTTCTACACCGCCGTCATGCTGGGCCTATCCCTGCACCTCTCCCAAGGCCTGTGGAATGTGGTGATTGACCTGGGCGGCACGGGCCTTCGGCTGCGACAGGTCTTCTTGGTGGTGGCGCATGTGGCCGCGCTGCTGGTGGTGCTGATCAATGGGGCCCTGCCCCTGCTGGTATTGACCGGGGTGATTGCATGAGCCCGCAAACCCATGACCACAGCCAGTCCCCCGCGAGCGCACCCGGCCCGGTGGACGAGCTCTACGACGTCGGCCCGGCCCTAGACCCGCACCTGCCGGATTGCCCACCCGAGCAGGCCTGGCAGCGTCGCCGCGACGAGTACCGCCTGGTTAATCCCGCCAACCGTCGCAAGCTCACGGTGATTGTGGTGGGCACCGGCCTTGCGGGTTCCGGGGCTGCCGCCGCGCTGGGGCGCCTGGGTTACCGGGTGGAGTGCTTCACTATTCACGACGCCGCCCGCCGCGCGCATTCGGTGGCCGCTCAGGGTGGGATCAACGCGGCTCGCGCCCGCAAGGTAGACGGCGATTCTCTGGCCCGCTTTGTTAAGGACACTGTTAAGGGCGGGGATTATCGGGGGCGGGAGGCCGACGTCGTGCGCCTGGGCGAGGAGTCCGGGCGGGTCATCGACCATATGTTCGCTATCGGGGCGCCTTTTGCCCGCGAGTACGGGGGCCAGTTGGCCACGCGGTCCTTCGGTGGGGTGCAGGTTTCCCGCACCTACTACACGCGCGGGCAGACCGGCCAACAGTTGGAGATTGCCGGAGCCCAAGCCCTGCAGGAGCAGGTAGCGGCAGGCAATGTCCACCTACACACGCGCACGGAGATGTTGGACCTGATCGTGGCCGAGGGGCGGGCTCAGGGCATCGTCACCCGCGACCTGCTCACTGGGCAGTTGCGTGCCTGGACCGCCCACGCCGTCGTCCTGGCGACCGGCGGCTACGGCAGCGTCTACCACTACTCCACTCTGGCGATGGCCTCCAATGCCACCGCCACTTGGCGGGCGCACCGGCGCGGTGCGGCCTTTGCCAGCGCCTGCATGGTGCAGTTCCACCCTACGGCCCTGCCGGTGAGTTCCCGTTGGCAGTCTAAAACCACGCTTATGAGCGAGTCGCTGCGCAATGACGGGCGCATTTGGGTGCCCGTGCAGCCGGGTGACCCGCGCCCCGCCAATGACATCCCGGAGGCGGAGCGGGACTACTACCTGGAGCGCAAGTATCCGGCTTTCGGCAACCTCACCCCGCGCGACGTCGCCTCCCGCAATGCGCGCGAGCAAATCGAGTCGGGGCACGGCGTCGGCCCGCTGCACAACTCCGTGTACTTGGATTTCCGGGATGCGATCGCCCGCCTGGGCAAGGAGGTGATTGCCGCCCGTTACGGGAACTTGTTCTCCATGTACCTGGACGCCACGGGTGAGGATCCCTATGAGGTGCCTATGCGCATCGCCCCGGGCGCTCATTTCACCATGGGTGGGCTGTGGGTGGACTTTGACCAGATGAGCACCATTCCGGGGCTTTTTGTGGGTGGGGAGGCTTCCAACAACTACCACGGCGCCAACCGGCTGGGGGCAAACTCCTTGCTGAGTGCCAGCGTGGATGGCTGGTTTGTGCTGCCGCTGGCAGTGCCCAACTATCTGGCTTCCCTGGTTGGTAAGCCAGTGCTGGACCCGCAGGCGCCGGAGGCGACGACGGCGCTGGCGCAAACTCACGCTCGTATTCAGCAGCTTTTGGCGGTGGAGGGCTCACACCGGCCGGTCTGGTTCCACCGTCGCCTGGGGGAGATTCTCTACGCCGGTTGTGGGGTAAGCCGCTCGCAGGCGGGCTTGCGCCAGGCCCTGGAGCAGTTGCGGGAGTTGCGGGAGCAGTTCTGGCGGAATGTGCTGGTGGTTGGTGGCGGTGAGCGCCTCAACCAGGAGTTGGAGAAGGCGCTGCGGGTGGTTGATTTCTTGGAGCTGGCCGAGGTGATGGTGCTGGATGCCTTGGATCGGCGTGAGTCTGCTGGGGCGCATTTCCGCGCGGAGTATGCCACGCAGGCTGGGGAAGCGCAGCGCAATGACGAGGCCTGGTGTTCTGTATCCGCCTGGTTGACTGACGCCGCTGGCCGGCATACGCGCCGCAGTGAGCCGCTGAGCTTCTCAATGGTGCCGATGCAGGTTAGGGACTATCGATGATAGTTGAGTTGGAGATTTGGCGGCAGCCGGGCCCTCGGGCGCGGGGACGTTTTGTGTCCTACACGGTGGCAGATGCTGAGCCGGAGATGAGCCTGCTGGAGTTGCTGGACCGTTTGAATGATCAGCTCATCTCTGGTGGTGGGGAGCCGGTGGTCTTTGAGTCTGACTGCCGTGAGGGCGTGTGCGGCATGTGTGGTTTCCTGGTCAATGGCAAGCCGCACGGCCCGGTGGACAACACCCCGGCGTGCCGCCAACACCTGCGGGCTTTCCCCGGGGTGACTCGTTTCCGTTTGGAGCCTTGGCGGGCGGCAGCTTTCCCGGTGATCCGAGACCTGGTGGTGGACCGCAGTGCCCTGGACGAGCTGATCCGAGCCGGGGGCACGGTGGATGTGGCGGCTGGGACTGCTCCGGATGCCGACGTCGTCGCCCAGCCTTACCGGCAGGCGGAGACGGCGTTGGACTTTGCGGCCTGTATTGGCTGTGGGGCTTGTGTGGCGGCTTGTCCTAATGGCGCGGCGATGCTTTTTGCGGGGGCCAAGTTAGCGCATTTGTCTTTGATGCCGCAGGGGCGTCAGGAGCGCTCGCGGCGCGCGCGGGGCGTGGCGAGGGTGTTGGATGAGGCTTTTGGGCCTTGTTCGGTGTACGGCGAGTGTGTGCCCGCCTGCCCGGCAGGTATCCCCCTGACGGCAGTGGCTGCCGTGAACCGGGAGGTGCTGCGGGCAGGCTGGTTGGGCCGCCACCGAGACAACTGAGCCGCGGGCGCTTTAGACTCGGGTGACGCGGTCGATGCTGGAGCCGGGGCGTACGCCGGGGTAATCGGCGGCGTGCTTGCGGCGGTGCATCGCAATGTAGTGCCGCTCACTCTCGCCGGTGTAGACCTGGCGGGGACGACCGATTCGCTTGGCCGGGTCGGCGATCATTTCGCGGTACTGAGCGATCCATCCAGGCAGGCGCCCCAGCGCAAACAGCGGAGTGAACATCTTGGTGGGGAAACCCATGGCCTGGTAGATCAAACCCGTATAGAAGTCCACATTGGGGTACAGCTTGCGGGAGACGAAGTAGTCGTCCGAAAGAGCAACCTCCTCCAGCTCCATGGCGATGTCCAGCTTGCGGTCGCCGTCGGAGGAACCCAAGCGCATTAGGACGTCGTGAGCGGCATCCTTAACCAGGGCGGCGCGCGGGTCATAGTTCTTGTAGACGCGATGACCGAAGCCCATCAGGCGTACGCCGTCTTCCCGGTCCTTGACCTTGCGGACGAACTCAGCGGTGCTCATGCCCTCGGATTCGATGCGGTCCAACATGCGCAGCACGGCCTCATTCGCTCCGCCGTGCAGTGGACCAGATAGCGCCCCCACCCCGGCGGACACGGAGGAGTACATATTGGCGTCTGCCGAACCTACCAGGCGGACGGTGGAGGTGGAGCAGTTCTGTTCGTGGTCGGCGTGCAGGATTAGCAGCATGTCTAGGGCGCGCACGACGACGGGGTCAATCTCCGGGGCCTGGTAGGGCATCCCGAAGGTCATATTGAGGAAGTCCTCCACGTAGCCGCGCTTGGGGTCTGGGTAAAGCAGGGGCAAACCAATGGCACGCCGGGCGATGTAGGAGATCATCGTCGGCATTTTGGCGAGCAGCAGGACCGTGGCGAGCTCACACTCGTAGGGGTCGTAGGGGTTGAGAGTGTCCTCGTAATAGGTGGCTAGGCCTGCGATTCCAGCCTGAAGGATGGCCATGGGGTGCCCGGAGGAGGGAAAGGAGGTGAAGAAGCTGCGGAAGTCCTCATGCAGGAGGCGGTGGCGGGCGATGCGCCGGTCGAACTGCTCGAAGGTCTCCTGATCGGGCAGCTCCCCGCGAATCAGTAGGTAGGCGACCTCCAGGAAAGTGGAGGACTTAGCCAGTTCAGCGATCGGGTAGCCGCGGTAACGCAGAATGCCTGCGGCGCCGTCGATATAGGTGATTTCAGAGGTGCAGGAGGCGGTGTTGGTGAAGCCAGGGTCCAGGGTGACCAGGCCGGTTGAACCCAGAAGTTTGCCTACTCCCAGCCCGTCGGAGCCGTCGGTGGCTAGGATGCGCGGCAACTCCAAGCTGGTATCCGCGACGGTGAGGGTGCCGGGGCAATCGAGCTTGCTCAGGTCGGGGTTCTGTTCAGTCATTGCGCCTCCTTTGATACGGCGAGCTCGCCGGGTGGGCCTTAGGTCCCTTAGGGTCTTACTGTACGGTGCGTCACCCTTTCCCGTCCCGGGTTGGGGCGGACTTCTTACGCTCAGTTCTCCTGGGAGCCTAGGGCACGCTGGCGGGAAAACAACTTCAAAAGAACTTCAAAACAACTTGCAAGAACTAGGTAAACCCTGCAATTGCAACGTTTTCTGGCCGTGGCGCCGCCGCTGAAGCCGCCCAGAACCAAAAAAGTTGTTTAAACAACTCAGGGGCACCCAGGCAGCCACCCCACCCAACCAACCGCCCATAACCGCCGCTATTTCAACGAAAACCACCTCTCCCCCACCCGCCTTCTACTCCCGTTAACCTTGAAAAGTTGTTTAAACAACTCAATACTTGGGTCATGCACGACATCGTTCGGGAAGCGCTCGAGGCAATCATCGCCGGAGCCACCCCCGACAGCCGAGAGCACCAACACCTCGACTTCAAAGAAGACCCCGCGCGCACTTTGAAGCCCAACGCCAATCCAGAAGCCGCACGTACCCAAATGTTGCTAGACGCAGCGATCTGCTTCGCCAACGCCGACGGCGAATCCTTTATCGTGCTCGGAGTCCGTGACAAGCAGAGCGGGGCCGCAGCCTTGACTGGCACAGATGCTCAACCAGACAAGATCATGACCTCCATCTTTAACAAGACAACCCCAAACCTCACAGTAGAGGCCGCGGCGGAGCAGTTCCATGGACAACGCCTTGTGGTTGTACGCGTACCACCTGGCTTAAGCGTGTACAGCCGCAAGGATGGTGCTGCCACAAAACGGCAAGGCACCAGCTGCAAACCACTTTCAGAGGATGAACGCAGATACATACGGCACAGCCGCCTGAACCCTGACCCCACCGCCAAGCCATCGGGCCTACACCTAGGCGACCTAGACGCCTTAGCGCTTAGCACCGGCATCCACAACTTCAACAGCAAGCACCCGGACGACCCACTTCACACACCCGAGGAACTACTGCGACGCCTACGGCTAATTTCTCCTGGCGGGGACGTGATTGTTGCCGCCAAGCTGCTGTTTGGAAAACCCACCCAAAGCTTGCCCGCATCTCAGCATCTGTGGAGGCCAGCACCTGGATCCGAACCCGAGCGCAACGATGTGGACCTCCCTTTGGTCTTAGCCATTCCTCAGATGCTGGAGCGAATTCACCGGCACTCCAACAGCGAGATGGAACGCGTCGAACTCCCAACCGGGCAGGAACGCCAGATCCAGGACTTTCCCGACCGAGCAGTGGACGAGGTAGTGCTGAACGCCTTCGCACACCGAGACTGGGATCTCTCTCAGTCAATCATCGTGGACCACTCACCTCAGATCCTCAAGGTCCACTCCCCTGGCAGCCTTCCAATTGGAGTCTCTCCCAACCGTCTGCTCACTACCCAGTCCAGCCCTCGCAACCCAGCCCTTATGGCAGCCTTACATCATCTTGGGCTGGTAGAACAGACCGCTCGCGGCTTCGGGCGCATGTGGGTGTCAATGTTGTCCTCGGGGAGGTCCGCCCCACTGGTGGAAACCGATGAGTTTCATGTCGAGGTCACCTTTGCTGCCTCAGTTGTAGACAAAGCCTTCATCCGCACCCTCTCTCTGCTTCCAAGCGCAATCAATACCGAACACATAGCCAATGTTGACGTACTGCTGTGCCTACGCGAACTAACTCATGCCAATGTCCTAACAGAAGGATCAGCGTCGGAGTTGTTGCAGCGGAGCAAGAAGGAATGTCGTGAGGTCCTGCGGTGGCTGCAGGAGATCGGACTGCTGGCAGTCCACGAGGGAGGCAACCTGTGGTCGCTGGCCCCTAAAGTGCTTGACCTCCTTCGACAGCAAGGCGTCGTCACACCCCCTGCAGGGGATGTTCAAGGTTGGGTCATCGACGCGGTCAAGAGCGGCACAGTTACCAACCGGCAGGTGGTAGCCGCTACGGGCGCCAAGTCACAGGTCGTAACCGAGATACTGCGTCATCTAGCAAATACCGGAGCGATCAAGAAGGATCCCCAAGGGCCTGAGCGAGGACCTGCGGTGCGTTGGGTGGCAACCTAAACACCCCGGAGCCCCTACCCAAACCCCTAATTGGCGGGAAAACAACTTCAAAGAACTTCAAAACAACTTGCAAGAACTAAGCAAACCCTGCAATTGCAACGTTTTCTTACCATGGCGCCGCCGCTGAGATCACCCAGAACCAAGAAAGTTGTTTAAACAACTCAGGGGCGGAACAGCGCCGTCCCCTGCAGACGGCGACAGGCAGCCGCGACGCGCTCATCAGAATCAGTCAGCGAGACGCGCACCCGCCCAGCTCCCGCCTCCCCGTAGAAGTCCCCAGGAGCAACCACAATCCCCAACTCCGCAAAGGCCCCCACCAGGTCAAAGGCACTCATAGACGCCGGCCCCCGCAACCACAGGTACAGGCCAGCCACGGATGCAGGGTCATTGACCAGCCCGGCAGACGCCGTAGCCGCCAACAAGGCCTCGCGGCGAGCTCGATAAACCTCCACCTGCGCCGCCACATGCGCCGGATCAGCCAACACAGCAGTCATGGCGGCCTGCACGGGAGCAGGCACCAGCAACCCAGAGTGCTTGCGGACCTCCGTCACGGCCCCCACCAGCGCAGCGTCGCCCGCCAGGAAAGCGGCCCGGTAGCCAGCCAGATTGGACTGCTTAGATAGGGAGTACAGGGCGATCAGGCCACGCCGATCCGCACTGCCGTCAGGGCGCGTGCCCGTGACGCGCGGGTCCAGCAGACTAGGCACCCCCTGACTGGCCCAAGGCTCAGCCCAAGCCAACTCGGCATAGCACTCGTCAGAGATAACAATGGCGCCACGCTGCCGTGCCCAGGCAACAATCCGGGCCAACTGCTCCACGCCGAGCACATGCCCGTCGGGGTTGCCGGGGCTGTTTAACCAAACGATCACGGGGCGGCCCGCCGCGCCGTCGGGACCGGAGGGCAATTGCCAACTGTCCGGGTCAGCGTCCGTGTCCACGGGCACAGGAGTAGCCCCAGCTAAGCGAGCACCGACGTCGTAGGTGGGGTAGGCAGCGCGCGGGTGAAGCACCAGGTCCCCGGGGCGGGCACCCAACTGGAGAGCTAGGAGAGCCACGGACTCCTTGGAACCGATGGTGGGGATGACCTCAGCCTCGCTAAGGCCCGTAACGCCGCGGCGCCGGGCCCACCAGTCGTTGATGGCGGCACGCAGTTCAGCGCTGCCCAGGGCCGTGGGGTATCCGGGGGCGTTAGCGGCGGCCCGCAGGGCGGTCTGGGCGACGGCGGGGCTGGGGTCCACGGGGGTGCCCACCGCCAGGTCGACGACGCCGTCGGGATGCTGGGCGGCGCGAGCCCGGTAGGGGCGCAGGGAGTCCCAGGGGAAGTCTGGGAGGGTCAGTGCCCGGGGCAGAGTCTGCGCAGGCAGCTGCTGCGCCGCCCCCAGCTCAGCCATTGGCGTCCAGGTAGTCCTGGTTCTGTGGCGGCAGGGCCGCGATCATCGGGTCGTCGTAGTCCACCGCCCCGACCTGTTGGGCACCGCCGGGCGACCCCAGGCCCTTGAGCTCAAAGAAGTCGATATTGGCGCGGGTGTAGTCCGCCCACTCAGCGGGCACGTCGTCTTCATAGAAGATCGCCTCGGTGGGGCAGACGGGCTCGCAGGCGCCGCAGTCCACACATTCGTCGGCGTTGATGTAGAGGCTGCGCTCCCCCTCGTAGATGCAGTCGACGGGGCACTCATCCACGCAGGCCCGATCTTTGACGTCCACGCAGGGCTGGGCGATGACGTAAGTCATGGAGGCGTTTCCTCTCCGCTTCAGAAACCGGGCGGGGCCCCGGTGCTTGCCGTAATAAGTATTATCCCGCCACCTCCCAGCACCCAATCCGCGCCGGAGTACTCCTGAGCACCTTGGAGTGCCGCAGCGCACGCAGCAGGCGTCAGCACCCGCCACAAACCCCACTGCTAAGGCGCCAAGTCAGCCAGGGCACTTAGCCCATTTAGGCAGCTAGCCGCAGCTCACCGAGTTATTCGGCTCGTAGTGCACGGTGCGGACCTCAGTTGGCAAGGCGGAACCGTTGAGGGAGCGCTTGCGGGTGACGGTGATGTCGAAGCCCGGCTGGCCTTCAGGGTTAGGCACGCAGTCAGGCCCGCTGGAATGGGTTGAGCCCTGCCGGACCACATTGAATTTGTCGCTGGTAGAGACCTCGACGTCGTAGTAGCGCGTGGACCAGGCCCGCACATGCACCTGCCCCTGCCCCACCCAGGCCTGCAACAGCACACCATAGGGGGTGGAGTTAGTGAAACGCATGTCGATCTGCCCGGTCCACAAGGTGGCCTCCAGGCCGGCAGGGTAGCGAGACATGTACTGGCTGTGAGGAGTGTGCTCGTCATCCTCCATGCCGGCAGCAAAGGCGGCATTGAACACTGTGGTGGTGACCTGTGACAGGCCGCCGCCAATGTCGTTCACATGCTTGGCACCAATAATGACGCCGGCGTCGGTGTATCCCTTTGCGGTGGTGACCTCGCCAATGGTCTGACTCATGGAGTAGCTCTGCCCCGGCAGGATCAGCGTGCCGTTGACGGCGGCTGCACCGACGCGCAGGTTCTGGTCGCGTTGCGGGTCGGATTCAAATGGCGTGTCTGAGGAGCCGACGATTTCTTTGATCCCCAGGGCGGCCCCGGTGCTGGCGTCGCCAGTGGCTGAGGCGGCGTCATCTTTCAACTGCAGGGTGATGGTGCGGGTGGCGGCGCTGGCGCCACTCTTGGAGACGCCGTCGACGATTGCCTTGGAGACTTCTGCACCGTCCACCACCTTGCCTGGGGCGGCGGATACCAGTTCAGGCTTGGCGGTGGGGGCACCGGCTTCTGAACCGTCGATCTGCCACTTGGTGCCGGCGGCCTGCGTCTCAATGGCAGAGCCGAAGGCCTGCAAGATTTCCTCGCGGAGCTTGGTGGGCTCTAGTTCCACGCACAGGGCGCCAGCTTTTTCCTTGACGGTGGCCAGGTTGGTGATCTCCGCGGCGCTCAGCTCGTGGTTTCGGGTGGAGGCCCGCCCCTCTGCCTCAGTTCCGGCGACGGTCAGGGTGACTGGCCCAGCCAGAAGTGGTTCCAGGACGTTGCTGGTGAAGGCTTGGGCTTCAGCGTCGGTGACGGCAGGCTCGGTTACGCCTTCAGGGAGGGTGACGGCGCTGGTGGCGTCCACCGGCCAAAAAGCCGCCAGCTTGGTGGTGGCAGCCTCGACGTCGACGCCGATGCCTGCGACGGCGGGGGTCTGCTGTACTTTGCCATCTACCAGGCTTACCTGAGCGGAAACAGCCCCGTGCGAGAGCTCTTCCAGATGGTTGGACAGTTCCGCGCGCACCGCCTCCGGATCAGCGGTTATAACCACCGTGCTTTGTTGCCCACCTATGAGTCGTTTAGCGATGGTCAAGGGGCTGAGAGTGAAGCCCGTGAGGCCTCTGGTGCTGCGTTCACCGTCAACCTTGGCTTTGACGGCGGCACCGCTGAGCTGGGCGGTGGCGCCGTCGGCACTGACGGTGAGGGGAGCGGCGAGTTTCTCTGCGTACGCCTGCTCTAGGGCAGCGATGGCTTCCGTCCGGCTCATGCCACCAATTTCTACGCCGGAGCAGCGCGTCTGGGCGGAGACGGTGGAGGAGGTCATTACCGCCAGCAGTAACCAAACCACTGCCAAGATCAACAGGACCAGGCTGGCCCAGAGTTTGGCGCGGCGCCCCAGGCGTGGCAGCGCCAGCGCCCCCTGAGGTGTTTTGACGGCAGTGCGCTGCGCCGACCTGCTTCTGCGCCGCTGTGACGCTTCGGCCTGCTTGGCTGCAAGCTCATCTTGTTCCAGGGATTCTTGCAGGCCGGGCACTTTAACTAGCGGCAGGGTTTCAGAGATGACGGGCTGATCCGCAGTCTCGAAAGCGGGCCTCGGCTTAGCCTCCGCCGCAAAGGGATTCCGGGTGGTGGTGGGCTCTGAGCCGGAGCTGGGCTCTGTTGCCGCGCTGGGCTCTGGGGCGGCGGCTTTGGCTACGACGGCGCTGGCGTGCAACCCCATTGGCTCTGTTGCTGGCGCCAACTCGGAGACCACCGCTGCGGCTCTGGCTGCCTCAGCTTCGCGCTCAAACCTCGCCGCGCGAGCAGCCTCCGCCTCCCGCGCGGCCTGGGCCGCCTTGGTGGCGCGGGCTTTTCTGGCAGCCTCAGCGGCGCGAGCTGCAGCTGCCGCAGCCTCCTTGGCGGCAGCTTCTTTGGCGGCCTTCGCTGCGCGCCGTTGCTCGGCAAGATCAGCCTGACGGGCCAGTTCAGCCAGTCTGGCGCGTTCCGCGGCGCGGCGTTCCTCCGCCTCCTGCGCTGCTAGAGCCCGCTCAGCCTGCCTAGCGAGTTCTGCCTGCTTGGCCCGCTCGGCAGCACGACGTCGCTCCGCTTGTTTGGCGGCCCGCGCCCGTTCGGCGGCGCGGGCCTCTTGTAGTGCCCGGGTGTCTTGGGCTGCTCGTTGCTGCTCAGCTTTGGCAGCTGCCTCTCGTCTAGCGGCTCGGGCTGCTTCCGCCGCCCGTGCGGCCCGCCGGCGCTCCATGCGGGACATGGGGCGGTCGACGGTCTCCTCGCTGTCTTGTGACTTGGGCGGAGTCTGCGCTGGCGTCGCGGCTGGGCCTCGGGGGGCTGCAGGTGTTGCTCCTGCGCTCGCGGCTGAGCCAGTTGCCAGACGCCCCGGCCGGGGCCGCAGGGGCCGACGCGGCGGGCGCACAGCGCCTCCAACGGACCCTAGCTCGGGTCCTTGGGGCGCGTCCGCGTCGTCGAGCATCTAGTTCTCCAAGGCTCGGAGCAGGGAAATTTGGCCTCAGGACTCGGAGCGGCGGCGCCTGGCGGCGTCCTTGAACCGCTCCTGAGAGTCAAGAATAACCTTACGAATGCGCACAGCCTCTGGGGTTACCTCCACGCATTCGTCTTCGGCGGCAAACTCCAGCGCCTCCTCCAGGGTGAGCTTGCGGGGCGGCACCAGGGCCTCAAAGGAGTCAGCGGTGGAGGAGCGCATATTGGTCTGCTGCTTCTCACGGACCACGTTGACGTCCATGTCCTCATTGCGCGGATTCTCGCCCACGACCTGTCCCTCGTAGGTTTCCTCGGAGGGCGAGACGAAGAAGGTGCCGCGGTCTTGCAGGCGTACCAGGGCATAGGCGGTGACGGCACCGGAGCGGTCTGAGACCAGGGATCCGGTGGTGCGGGCGACGATCTGCCCAGCCCAAGGCTCGTAGCCCTCGGCAATGGAGGAGGCGATGCCGGTGCCGCGGGTCTCTGTGAGGAACTGGGTGCGGAAGCCGATCAAGCCGCGGGCAGGCACCAGGAACTCCATGCGCACCCAGCCGGTGCCATGGTTGGTCATAGTCTCCATGCGGCCCTTGCGGGCGGCCATGAGCTGGGTGACGGCGCCCAGGTACTCCTCGGGCACGTCCACGGTCATGCGCTCCATGGGCTCGTGGCGCTTGCCGTCAATGGTCTTGGTGACCACCTGGGGCTTGCCGACGGTCAGCTCAAAGCCCTCACGGCGCATCTGCTCCACCAGGATCGCCAGGGCCAACTCTCCGCGCCCCTGTACCTCCCAGGCGTCGGGGCGGCCAGTGGGCAGGACTCGCAGAGACACATTGCCGATCAGCTCACGGTCTAGGCGGTCCTTAACCTGGCGGGCGGTGACCTTGGCCCCCTTGGTGCGGCCAGCCATGGGAGAGGTGTTAATGCCGATGGTCATGGAGATGGCGGGATCGTCCACGGTGATTAGCGGCAGGGGGCGCGGGTCCTCGGGGTCCACCAGGGACTCACCAATGGTGATCTCTTCGATTCCGGCGATCGCCACAATGTCACCGGCGTAGGCCTCCTCTGCAGGCTTGCGCTCTAGGCCGTCAGTGACCAGCAGTTCGGAGACGCTGGCGGAGGTGGTGGTGCCGTCGTGGCGGACCCAGGCCACTGGCTGCCCTTTGCGCAGGGTGCCGTTGTGGATGCGCAGCAGAGCTAGGCGCCCTAGGAAGGGCGAGGCATCCAGGTTGGTGACATGCGCCTGCAGGGGGGCGCCCTCCTCATAGCTGGGACCGGGGATCCGCTCAATGATGGTGCGGAAGAGAGGTTCCAGGTCTGGGTTGGCGGGCAGGGCACCGTCCTCGGGCTGCTGGGTGTCCGCGCGGCGGGCCTTGGCGGAGGCGTAGACGACGGGCACGTCTAGCACGGCGTCAAGGTCGATGTCTGGGTGCTCTTCGGCCAGGTCTGAGGCGAGGGAAAGCAGCAGGTCGGTGGTCTCTTCCACTACCTCGCCGATGCGGGAGTCGGGGCGGTCCACCTTGTTGACCACGATGATTACCGGCAGGTTGGCGGCCAGGGCCTTGCGCAATACGAAGCGGGTTTGCGGCAGGGGCCCCTCAGAGGCGTCAACGAGCAGAACGACGCCGTCGACCATAGATAGGCCGCGCTCCACTTCGCCACCAAAGTCTGCGTGGCCGGGAGTGTCGATCACGTTGATGGTGATGCCTGCGGACACTCCAGTCGCCTCGGCTGCCGGGCCGCTGTAGTGCACCGCAGTGTTCTTGGCGAGGATAGTGATGCCTTTTTCCCGCTCAAGTTCGCCGGAGTCCATAACTCGCTCGGCGGTGTTCTCCTGCGTGGCGCGGGCGCCGAAGGCTCCGGCTTCCCAGAGCATGGCGTCCACCAGGGTGGTCTTGCCGTGGTCCACGTGGGCGACGATGGCAACGTTACGCAGGTCCTGGCGCACGGTCATAGGCAGGTTCTTCCTCTTTAAGACGGGGCGCCTGACAGGATGGTTCCAGTGGGCGCACAACCCCGCAATGCTAGCGGCAGCGCTTATGGGACAGCCGTGAGAGGCGCGACACCAGGGCTATGCGCCCGGTCACGCCGACGGCGGCGCAGCTCAAGTCAACTCTCCAACAAGGATGAGCAGCGCCCCCACAAGCACCGCCAGCAGCGGGCCCAGATTCCACTTGCGCAAGTACTCAGCTTGGGGGCCGTCTACGGCTGCGGCCTCCAACTGTCTGCGCAGCAAGCGGCGCTCGGAGTAGGCGGTTACCAAGGCGGCCGCACTGGCCGCGTCCAAGCTGGCGCGACGATCGCGTGGCCCTGGAACTAGCAAATCCTGTCGCACGGCCTCCTGATGCCTCACCGAATCACTGTCCGCCTCACCTCTATGCAGCTCCTGGTGCCTGCGCCAGGAGGCAGCCAAGCCACCTGGGCGCTGGGCGGCATTGACGGTGACCACGGTGCTGTCACGCAGGATGAGCTGGAGGGTCCAGCTGGCGGCGCAGCGCTCAAAGGCGTCCCAGCTGATCGTGTGGTGCCGCCAGGCGTTGCGAACCTCCAGCGCGGATTCGCGCAGCACCAGCACTGGCGCCCACCACAGGCACCATACGGCTACCAGCAGGAGCAGCCCGCAGCCAGCGGCCACCAAGGCGGCTTGTGGGCCACGGGACACCCAGATGCCACCAACTAGCCAGACGGTGGGCGCGAGGGCCAACCAGGCTCCAATACGAGCTAGTCCGGAACGGATGATGACGGTGGGCACCGCGTCATTGTCCCTCACCACCCATAAAAATGACCTTTTCGCACCAGGGCGGCGCTAGGAGCGTCACCATGGTGCGAAAAGGTCATTCTCGAGGCAGCTGCCCCTGGGCTCAGGACTGCTAGCCCGGCGTCACTTCACGAAGCCGATGTTTTCCGGACGGAAGGAGGCCAGTCCCACAGCCCCGTAGTTCGCCAGCTTCTTAGGCACCGCGGTGAGCTGCTGGCGCTCGTAGATCGGGAAGTTGAAGACGTTCTCCCAGATGATCTTGTCGCACTCATTGGTCAGCTTGCGGCGCTCGTCGTCGTCAGCGGTGGAAGCAACCTTCTGGATGTATTCATCCACCTGCGGCACGTCGATCTTGGAGTAGTTGGACTGGGAGCCCTTGCCGTAAATCTGGCCGATATTGGCCATCGGGTACTGGGTCCCCTGCCAGGTAAAGGCGGTCATCGCGTAGTTGCCAGGGTGGATGTACTCCTTGAAGTAGGCGTTGGCGTCCACCGTGTCCAGAGTCATCTCGATGCCCACCTCCTTGAGCTGGGACTGCAGGAGATTAGCCTCGTTCTGGGTGGCCTGGGCCCCGGTCGGCAGGGTGAAGGCAAAGGCGAGCCGCTGCCCATCCTTTTCGCGGATCCCGTCCGCGCCGGCCTTCCAGCCTGCGTCCTCAAGCAGCTTCTTGGCAGCCTCGACGTCGTGGCTCCAGTCCTTGGAGTTGTCCTGGTAGCCCTTCTGGCTGGGCATGAAGAAGCGGTTGCCCAGCAGGAGCTTGTCCACCTCCACGGGCAGCCCGGCCAGGTCTGACTCAGCAATGGACTTGCGGTCGCAGGCCCGCATCACGGCCTGGCGCACGGTCTTGTCCGCCAGCACGCCGCTGGAGCCGTTGAGGGTGAAATGGCGCCACTGGCGACCGAAGTTCTGGCGCACTTCGGCGTCGTCGCGGCCCTTGGCCTGGTTGTAGACGTCGGAGGAGACAATGTAGTCCAGCACGTCAATCGCCTTGTTGGCGAAGGAGGTGGCCTGGGCGGCGTCGTCCAGTACACGGAAGGTCACTGACTCCAGCAGCGGTTTGTCCCCCCACCACTTGTCGTTGCGCGCCAGCTTGACCACCTGCTGGGACTCGTCATAGGAGTCCACCTTGAAGGGACCGGCATAGTAGTCATTGTTGAAGCTGCCATTGCCAGCCATGGCTTCGTTAAAGGCCTCGGCGGTGCTCATAAGCTCCTTGGGCTGGAGGCCTGAGACTAGGTTGGTCCAGTCCGGGAAAACCGCCTTCATAGTGATCTTGGCGGAACGCTCATCGATCTTTTCAACGTTTTCCACCTGGTCGTAGCCGTCGGTGGAAGCCCACTTGTAGGCCTCGTCAGTGCCGTGGATCAGCGACTCGCGGATGTCCTCAAAGTCCATAGCCCGGCCATTGCCCCAGACGGCCTTCTCATTGAGGGCCATGGTGATAACCGTCTTGCCGTCAACCACCTCGGCCTCGCACTTGGTCAGGAAGTTCGGGTTGGGGGTGGGGCTGCCATCGTCCGCCCAATCCAGGAGGTGCGGGGAGACGAAGTCCATGATGAGACGCAGGTCTACGCCGTTGCCGTCCACATGGCTATAGTTCCAGTTGGGAACGGTGGCGGAAAGCGGGAACTTGAGGGTGCCCCCTCCTGCAATTCGGAGCGGTTCTTGGTGTTCAAGGCGCTGGCACTGCCTCCACCGCCGGAGGAGCCCTTGCCGTCACTCGTCTTTGCGCAAGCGGCTAGGGCGGTAAGCACGGCAACTGAGGCGGTGCCACCAAGGAACATGCGGCGATTCATCATCATAGGGAAGCTCCATTCTGTGGTTGTGAGCTAGTGGCGCCGGGGCAGCACCTATGCCCCAACGGAAGCACGTTCTTATGGACTTATGCAAGGTAGCTGTCCCGCCAATTGGTCAGCCAAGGCTGTTCCAAAGCTATTCCATGGCTTGTGAGCGTGGCTCCGAGCGGCGGCAAGGCCACTCGTACAGCCAGCATCCACCCCGGATCCCTTAGAAGACGGCCGTGCGCTCGGGGTAGTAGCAGGCGACGTCGTGGTCCTCACCTTGGCTAGTGAAACCAGGCATCTCCCCCAAGCACCGCTGGCGCTGCGCCTCATCCAAGGGACCGCTGAACAATGGACAGCGGGTGCGGAAGCGGCAGCCGCTGGGCGGGTTAGCCGGTGAGGGCAGGTCCCCTTGCAGCAGGATGCGGGAGCGGGAGCGTTCCTTAACCGGGTCCGGGATTGGGATCGCCGAAAGTAGGGCCTGCGTGTAGGGGTGCGCGGGGGCCTCGAAGATCGCGTCAACGTCCCCGATCTCCACAATCTTGCCCAGGTACATGACGGCCACGCGATCAGCGATATGCCGCACCACGGATAGGTCGTGGGCCACAAAGAGGTAGCTAAGTGACAGGGTGGCGCGCAGTTCATCGAGCAGGTTGATAACCCCCGCCTGGATGGAGACATCCAGGGCTGACACGGGCTCGTCAAGCACCAGCACTTTGGGCTCGAGAGCCAGGGCCCGGGCGATGCCAATGCGCTGGCGCTGCCCGCCGGAGAAGTTACGGGGGTAACGGTTGGCATGGCTGGGCTCCAGCCCGACGAGCCTCATCAACTCTTCCACGCGCGGCCCCGTCTTATCCTTGTCCCAACCGTTGGCGCGCAGCGGCTCCGCAATGATGTCGAAGATCGGCAGCCGGGGGTCCAGGGAGGCCATGGGGTCCTGGAAGACGATCTGCAGGTCACGGCGGACCTCCTTGCGACCAGACCGCCCCAGCTCACCCGTGTCCTTGCCCAAGATGACGATCTTGCCGGACTGGGGGGCACGTAGGCCCAGGACTTCCATCAAGGTGGTGGTTTTGCCGCAGCCGGACTCACCAACGATGGCCAGGGTCTCACCTTGGCGTAGATCGAAGGTCACTTGGTCTACGGCGTGCACGGTGCCAACGCGCCGCTTAAAGACGGAGCCCTTCATCAGCGGGAACTCCTTGACCATATCGGTCACGCGCAGGACCTCAGGGCGTTCTGCGTGTGGCAGGGCCATGGTCTCGGGGGTTTTGAGGGTGGGGACCGGGAAGATGTCCTTGTAGCTCAGTCCCTGGCCTTCAAGTTCGCGGTGGCGTCGGCAAGCGGATTGCTGTTCTCCGGCAGCTGGCAGACCGGCAGCGTCTGGCACCCCGCAGGCCCGCACTGCCTCCAGCGTCGGTTCCGCCTGACGGCAGGCGTCTTCCGCCAGGGGGCAGCGCGGCGCAAAGGGACAGCCGGGAGGAAGGTCAAGCAGTGAGGGCGGGTTTCCTTCCAGGGTGGCCAGGGCGGAGTCCTTGCGGGCGTCCAGGCGCGGCAGCGCCCCCAGCAGGCCGATGGTGTAAGGCATGCGGGAGCGGTAGAAGATGTCGTCGACGTCGCCGGTCTCCACGATGCGCCCGGCGTACATAACCGCCACCCGATCCGCCAGACCTGCCACAACACCCAGGTCGTGGGTGATCATGATGACGCCTGCGCCGGTTTCTTTCTGGGCGGTGCGCAGCACCTCCAGGATCTGCGCCTGGATGGTGACGTCCAGGGCGGTGGTGGGCTCGTCGGCAATGATCAGGTCAGGATCATTGGCAATCGCAATGGCGATGACGACGCGCTGGCGCATGCCGCCGGAGAACTCATGTGGGTAGGCCTTCACCCGGACTTCGGCATTGGGAATGCCCACCAGGTCCAACAACTCGACGGCGCGTTTGTGGCAGTCCGCGTCAGACAGGCCGGGCTGGTGGACCCGCAGTGCCTCAATGATCTGGTCACCCACGGTGTAAACGGGGGTGAGGGCGGACAGCGGGTCCTGGAACACCATGGACACCTGGACGCCGCGGATTTGGGACATATAGGCGTCGTCGCGTCCCAGCAGTTCTGTGCCGTGCAGCTTCACCGAGCCGGTGACCTCAGCGGAGTCGTCCAGCAGCCCCATGACAGCGGTGGAGGTGACGGACTTTCCAGAGCCGGACTCCCCCACCAGGGCCAGCACCTCACCGCGAGCCACGGAGAGATTCACTCCGCGCACAGCGTTGACCTTGCCATCCTCTGAGGGGAAGGAGACCTTCAGATCCTTTACCTCCAGGAGGGGGGCGTCCGCTTTAGGGTCGGGTAGGGCCGCAGAGGTGTGTGCGGAACGGGTTTTCTGCCTCAGGCTCATGCTTTGCCTCCGGACTTGGAAGAGGGGTCGATCGCGTCACGCAGGCCGTCACCTATGAAGTTCACGCAGACGAGCATGAGGACCAGCACTGCTGAGGGCGCCAGGAAAATCCACGGGGAGGTGGTGGCGGCGCGCTGCCCCTCGGCGATCAAGGTGCCCAGGGAGGTATTCGGTGGCTGCACTCCGAAGCCAAAGTAGGACAGGGTCGTCTCGCTGAGCACGGCGTAGGCCACGTTGACGGTGGCGTCCACGATCAGCAGGGAGGCGATATTGGGGATGATGTGCCGCGCGATGATTACAGGACTGGGCACATTCATGAAGCGGGCGGCATTTACGTAGTCCAGATCCTTGACACTCAAGGTTAGGGACCTGACCACACGGGCGGTGAGCATCCAGCCGAATCCTGCCAGCAGCACGATGAACAGGAGTGTGGAGCCTTTGGCGGCTCCTGCCTTCTGGGACAGGATCGCGATGATGAGGAAGGAGGGGACTACCAGCAGCAGGTCAGTTATCCACAGGGCGATCCGTTCCCACCAGCCCCCAAAGTAGGCGGCGGAGGAGCCGAGGGCGGCAGCAATGCCGGTCTGCAGCAGCGCCACGCAGACGCCAATCAGCATGGATTTGCGGGTGCCCTCCACCACTAGGGCAAAGACGTCGCGTCCGCCCTGGGTGGTGCCAAACCAGTGGCTCGCTGAGGGAGGCTTGAGGAAAGCGGTTTTATCCACGTCCGTGTAGGACCACTGCCCCAGGTGGTTGCCCAGCAGGGCCATGAGCGCGATGAGCAGCAGGCCGATGGTGCCCACCACCGCGGTGCGGTTGCGCAGGAAGCGACGGCGGATGATCTGTGCGCGGGTGAGGCGCTTTGACTCAGCCGGAGCAGGCTTGAGGGGGTCGCCTGCCTCTGCTTCAGTGATGGGGATATCGGCGGGCTGCTCGACGGTGGATTGGCCACCGATGGAGGCAGGCTTGCCGATCGAGTCCATGCCGTTGGGGTTGATGTTCTTAGCCATTTGCTCAACTCACCCTGACCCTGGGGTCTACGACCGCCACAAAGAAGTCTGACAGCAGCGCACCGGTCAGGGTGCACAGGCCGGTAAAGGCCACCACGGCGGTAACCCCATTGATGTCGTACTGCGCAATCGAGTTCACGGAGTACTCGCCCATGCCGTGCCAACCGTAGACGCGCTCAGTGATGGCGGCGCCCGTGAACAAGGCTGCCAGGGCAAAAGCGAAGTAGGTAGCCATGGGGATTAGAGCGGTGCGCAGGGCGTGCCGGGTGACGGCCTTGCGCTTGACCAAGCCCTTGGCGCGGGCGGTGCGCACGTAGTCAGCGCCCAGCGTGTCCAGCATGAGGTTGCGCTGGTAGCGGGAGTAGGAGGCGATGCCGCCCAGGGACATGGAAATCGTGGGCAGCAGCAGGTGCTGGAGGCGGCCTACTATGCCTTCTCCTTCACCGGTGAACTCGAAGAGCTGGTAGCCGGTTTGCCGGTTTAGCTGTACGGCAAGCACTTGTAGCAGGATGGCGAGCACCATTGCCGGGGTGGAGATCACGACCATGGAGATCAGGGAGATGACCCGGTCTGACAGGCGGTACTGGCGGGTGGCGGTCCAGGCGCCCAGGGCCACGCCCCCAGTCATGCCGATGGCTGCGCCCAGGAAGACTAGGCGCAAGGAGGCCCAAATCTTGATGGAGACCAAAGTGTTGACGGACTCCCCTTTGGGGGTGGAGCCCCAATCCCAGTGCAGGAGCACGGACTGCAGCCAGTTCCAGTACCGCTCCCCCACCGGGATCTCCGAGCTGATGTTGTAGGCGATCAAGCTGGACCGGATAGCGTCCCAGTTGAGCTTAGGGTCCTCACGGTTCCAGTTATTCGCTGGGTCCAGCGAGAACGAGGCCAACAGATACGCAAAGGATGTCGCGATGAACAGCAGGAGCGCATAGTTGGCGATCCGCCTCGCGAGATACGGGAACATGTCCTTCTCCTCTTAGGCCAGGTGGGACTGGCCTATGCCAGGCACCGCTGGGTGCTGCCACCTAGCGGCCTCCTTCGATCGGGACTCGAGGGTCGGCTGTCGGCGGCTTCCGGACAAGATACCTGCTCTTGGCGGTCACACCATCAACGGAAGGTCCTGTAGGAGATGGGAGTCACAAAGGTGCTGCCGCTGTGGCTCCGCTCAGGAGATAGCGCCAAACAGTGGGATCGAGCCGCCGGGCACCGCATTGATGAGCTCCTGGGTATAGGCCTGCTGCGGCGCCGCAAAAAGCTCATCCGCAGGACCTGACTCCACCACCTTGCCGTGCTCCATCACCACTACGTCGTCGGCGATCTGCCGCACGACGGCTAGGTCGTGGGTGATGAACAGGTAGGTCAGGCCCATGCTGGTCTGCAAATCCGCTAGCAGGCGCAAGATCTGGGCTTGTACCAGCACGTCTAGAGCGGATATGGCCTCATCCAGCACCACGATCTCTGGCTGCAGAGCTAGCGCCCGAGCCACCGCCACACGTTGACGTTGCCCACCGGAGAGCTCGTTGGGGTAGCGGCGCATAACGGAGCGAGGCAGGGCCACCATGTCCAGCAACTCAGCTACTTTGGCTTCACGCTCTTTACGGGTGCCGATCTTATGCACCCGCAGTGGCTCTTCAATGACCCGGAAGATGGAGTACATGGGGTCCAGGGAGCCGTAGGGGTTCTGGAAGACGGGCTGCATAATGCGGCGCAGCGCGAACAGTTCCTTGGGGCCCAGGGTGGACAGGTCAACCCCTTTGTGGAAGACCTTGCCTTCCGTGGGGTCCAGGAGGTTGAGGATGATATTGGCAACCGTGGACTTCCCGGAGCCGGACTCGCCTACCAGGGCGGTGGTGGTGCCGTGGCGCACGGTGAAGGAGACGTCGTCAACGGCCTTGAAATGCTTGGCCTCTCCCTTAGCCCCGCGCACGTCAAAGACCTTGGTCAGGTTGGCTACGCGCAGGATCTCCTTGGCTTCCTTAGCTCCCTCGTGCACACCGAGCTCATCCTCGGTCACCTGCACGCCAGCGGCGTGGGCCGATTCGATGCGGTGGCTCGCCAGGGAGGGGGCAGCCTTTACTAGGCGCTTGGTGTAGGGGTGGCGGGGGTCCTGCAGCACCTCCAGGCTGGGACCGGATTCGACGACGCGGCCACGGTGCATCACCACGATGTGCTCGGCGCGCTCAGCTGCCAGGCCTAGGTCGTGGGTGATGAAGAGCATGGCGGTGCGCAAGCCTTCGATCTGCTCAGCCAGGTGGTCCAGGATGCGCCGCTGCACCGTAACGTCCAGGGCGCTGGTGGGCTCGTCTGCGATCAGCAGGCGGGGGCGGGCAGCTAGGCCGATGGCGATCAGTGCGCGTTGGCGCATGCCGCCAGAGAACTCGTGCGGGTACTGCCGGGAGCGGCGTGCAGCATCGGGCAGGCCCGCGTCCTCCAGCAGCAGGGCCACCTGTTCATCGACGTCGATCCGCCCGCTGGCGGCGACCTCCTGGTTTGCTTCAACGGCCGCGATCTTGGCGAGGCGATCATCGGCCACCCCCGCTAGGCCGTTGGCTTTAAGAGCCTCCTTGACCTGGTAGCCGATGGACCACACGGGGTTGAGGTTGCTCATCGGGTCTTGGGGTACTAGCCCGATCTTGCTGCCGCGCAGCGCCTGGTACTCCTTGGCACTGGAGTTGGTGATGTCCTTGCCATCAAAGTAGATCTGGCCACCGGTGACGCGGCCAGTGCCGGGTAGCAAGCCAATCACGGCGGCCGCCAGGGTGGATTTACCGGAACCGGACTCGCCGACGATTGCCAGGGACTGCCCCGGATAGAGGGTCAGGTTAGCCTTGCGGACAGCCGGCACCATGCCGGTGGAGGAGCGGAAGGCTACCTCCAGGTCCTTGACCTCCAGCAGGGGGCCTCGTTGAAGCTGGTGCTGAACTGGTTAGCAGTCATATTGCTGGGCTGCTCAGTGGGCTTGGTCTCTGCTGTCACTTGCGGGCCTTCGGGTCTAGGGCGTCACGCACGGCGTCGCCCATCATGATGAATCCGAGCACGGTCAGAGCTAGGGCGCCGGCCGGGTAGAGGAGCACGGAGACGTGGTCACGTAGCGCCACCTGGGCGGTGGCGATATCCGCGCCCCAGGAGACCATCGTGGGTGGCAGGCCGAGTCCCGGGAAGCTCAAGGTGGCTTCGGAGACGATGAAAGTGCCCAGCTGCACGGTGGCCGTGACAATGATTGGGGCGGCGGCGTTGGGCATCACGTGGCGCAAAAGTATCGCCAGGCGCCCGGAGCCTAGGGAGCGGGCTGCGGTTACGTAGTCCTCGTTCTTGACGCTCATGACGGCGCCGCGGGTGATGCGGGCGATCTGGGGCCAGCCGAACAGGGCGAGCACCATCACCACCGTGGTAATCGAGGAGCGGCCCTTGAACATCTGCATGACCACAATTGCTGCCAGCACAAAGGGCACGGCAAAGAACACGTCCGTGAAGCGCGCCAGCAGCGCGTCGACCCAGCCTCCAAAGAAACCAGCCAGGGCGCCGATCGTCGACCCCAGCAAGACCACTATGGCGGTGGTCAAAACACCTACGGTTACTGAGGCGCGGGCGCCGTAGACCGTGCGGGCGAAGATGTCATGGCCCTGCTGGTCAAAGCCGAAGGGGTGCCCCGGGCTGGGGGCGGCGTAGGAGCGTTTAAGGGCACCGAAGGTGGGGTCTTCCTGGGTGATTAGCCCCGGGAATAGGGCCAGGATGAGGGCTCCCAGGATCAGGATCGCGGAGATCCAGAAGATGGGGCGACGGCGTAGCTGCTTCCAGGCCTCGCCCCACATGGAGGCGGGAGCGGTCTCGTCGGCGACGGCGTCGACCGCGCCTAGACCCTGCTCATCGGTCTCCGCGACGAAGCGTTTTTGGCCAGGGCGGGCTTTGGCACTGAGGAACTGGTTGTCAGGCATAGCGAATCCTCGGGTCGAGCGCGGCGTAGAGCAGGTCCACCAGCAGGTTGGAGAGGATGAACACGATGATCAGCACCGTGGTGAAGGAGACGACCGTGGGTCCTTCTCCCTGCAAGATCGCCTTATAGAGGGTCCCGCCGACGCCGTTGATATTGAAGATGCCCTCGGTGACGATGGCGCCTCCCATGAGGGCACCCAGGTCTGCCCCTAGGAAAGTGACCACCGGCACCAGGGAGTTGCGTAGGACGTGCACCAGCATGACGCGGGTATTTGACAGGCCTTTGGCGCGGGCAGTGCGCCCGTGGTCGGCAGAGATATTCTCCCCCCACCTCGGTGCGGGTCAGCCGCAGCACGTAGGCGAAGGACACTGCCCCCAGCACTATGGCTGGCATGAGCAGTTCTTTAAAGCCGGGGCTAGCTCCGGCGGTGACGGGCAGCCATTGAAGCTTGACTCCAACAATGAACTGGAAGAGGAAGCCGATCACGAAGGTGGGCACGGCGATTACCACCAGGGACAGGACCAGCACGGTGGCGTCGAATATTCCACCCTTGCGGATTCCTGCCACCAGGCCGATGGCGATGCCAGCGATGGATTCGAAGGCTAGGGCCATCAGGGATAGTTTGATGGTCACTGGGTAGGCGGTGGCTAGTAGCTCCACAATGGGGCGGTGACCGCGGATCGTATGCCCTAGGTCAAAGGTGAAAACGCCCTTTAGGTAGAGCAGGTACTGGACTATGAAGGGCTGGTCCAGGTTGTACTCGGAGCGGATCTGGGCCGCGAGCGCCGGGGACAGGCCGCGGTCGCCTCCGAGTGCCGCCACGGGGAGGGTACCCCGTGGCGCGCCGCCTGGGTTCTCAGAACTTGGAGATGGCCTCAGCCTTGTCCCAAAGGGCCTTGGCCTCGGTGGCGTCAAAGCTTAGAACTTCGTTGCCCGGGACGTCCTTGGACCAGCCAGCGATCACCGGAGAGGTGAAGTCGGAGGCGGGAGTGCGGGTCTCGTAGTAGAGGGTGTCGCAGATTTCTTTGCGGTTGATGGCGCGGGACAGGGCGGCGCGGCGCAGGCGGCCTTCCTCGTCCATCTTGAAGTGCTCAGCGTTGACGTCAATGCCGAAGCACTGGATCACGGCGCCGGGCTGGTTGATGGCGCGCTCGCCGAGCTCGTCCTTGAACTTGGACAGGGCGGAGTCCGGGATGGCATCAATGACGTCGACGGCGTCAGCCAGCAGGTCGTTGTAGGCGGCGTCGAAGGAGGTGTAGATGGTCAAGGTGATGCCTTCGTTGGCGGGCTTGCGCACACCGTTGTAGGTGGGGTTCTTGGCCAGGACGATCTGCGAGTCGTGCTCCCACTTGGTCAGGGTGTAGGGGCCGTTGCCGATGGGAGCTTTCCCGAAGGCCTCCATGTCCGCGAAGGCAGATTCGGGAAGTGGGTTGAAGGCGGAGTAGCCCAGGCGCAGCGCAAAGTCGGAGGCGGGGGCGGTCAGCTTGATGGTGAAGGTCAAGTCGTCAACCTTGACCAGGCCGGTTAGCGGGGAGTCTTTCTCAGCGGAGAAGCCCTCAATGACCTCGTAGAAGTAGCTGGAGAGCTGCTTATTGAACAGCAGAGCGCCGTAGTTCCAGGCCTTGATGAAGGAGTCGGCAGTCACCGGGGAGCCGTCGGAGAAAGTCCAACCGGGCTTGATCTTGACAGTGAAGTTCTGGTTGTCGGTGGTCTCGATGGACTCGGCGACCTCGTTGGTGACGGAACCGTCGGCGTTGTAGGAGACCAGGCCTGCGAAGAGCAGGTCAACTACCCTGCCGCCCCCGACCTCGTTGGTGTTGGAGGGGATGAGGGGGTTCTGGGGCTCAGTGTTGTTAGCCTTGACGACGCCGTCGGCGGCGGTGGTCTTGATGGCGTAGTAGACGGGGACGGAGTGCCAGTCGAACTTCACGTCGGAGACGTTCTTGGAGTGGCCACCAAAGCCGTTCTGGTACCACAGCGGGATTGCGGGCAGGTCGGCGAAGAGGGTGCTCTGAGCCTTGAGGTAGGTGGCCAGGGCAGCAGCCGAGTCCTTCTGGGCAGCGGCTTCGTCCAGGAGGGCGTCGAAGTCCTTGTTGGCGTACTGGACGTCGTTAGCGCCTGCGCCAGTGCGGTAGATCGGGCCTAGGAAGTTGTCCATGGACGGGTAGTCGGCCTGCCAGCCGGAGCGGAAGGCGCCTTTGAGGGTGTGCTCCGTGAGCTGCTTGCGTAGCTCGGAGAACTGCGCGAAGGGCATGGGCTCCATAGTGTGATGCCCAGGGTGTTGGTCACGGAGTTGCAGACTGCCTCGACCCAGGCCTTGTGCGGGCCGTCGGCGTTGTAGGCGAGGGTGAGCTTGCCGTTGCCGGAGGCGGCTTGGCCATTGCCTGCGCCCGCAGTAGAGCCAAGTACCTCGCTGCGCTGCAGCTCAGTTCACCATTGCTCGGCCAGCAGTGCGTAGGAGTCGCGGCGGGCTTGCGCGTCGTGAATATTGCTCAGCAACACCAGTTCGTTCAGATCCCAGGACTGTGCCAGCGCACGCAAGCCATCGGCTACTTCAGCAGCTTCCCCCACCAAAGCACCTGCCAGACTGGCCTGCACCAAGGCTTCCTTGCCGGGAACTAGGGACTTCCAGGCATACAGCTCAGCACTCGGTGGATCTAAGGGACCTGGGTTACCTGCCACCAGGCGAGCCGCTGCCATCTGCGCCGTCGTAAATAAGCGGCGGGCTTCAGCCCGGGTGGGCGCGACGGCAACCTGCACCGCAACGGCGGCGCTGGGCTGCCTGACCTGTGCGGAGGTAGCCGTGGCGTCAAAAACCGAGCGGTAGGCCATGATGGCTGCCTCAGCTTGTTGCGGCGCAAAATGCGCGGAAGCCACGAAGGGCAGGCCCAGCCGCCCTGCCACCCGAGCGCCGTTTACAGAGGAACCCAAGATCCAAACGGGTGGCTTGATACCTTCACCCGCCAGGGCGCGCACCACCGGACGGGTCGGGTCCGACAGTCGCGGGTTGACCGCGGTATCCCGGCCTGCTCGGGACAGCAGTCCCATCTGCGTGGACAGGGAACCGGGGACATGGGTGACGGTTGCGGGGGCGTCAAGGTAACCGAGAGTCTCCAGCACCTCGTCGCTGAAGCTGGCGGGGTCGGCGGCGCGCCGGCGCAGAGCCTTAGCAGTGAGGCGGTCGGTGCCGGGAGCGCGCCCCATCCCCAGTCCCACGCGGCCAGGATGCATGGTGGCTAGGGTGCCGATCTGCTCAGCGACCACCAGCGGTGGATGATTGGGAAGCATGACGCCGCCGGCGACCACCTGGATGCGTTTGGTGGAGTCCAGGACGCGCCCCATAAGCACAGTGGTGGCGGCGGCCAAGAAGGTGGATGAGCCGTGGTGCTCAGCTATCCAGTAGCGCTCATAGCCGGCATCCTCCACGGTGCGGGCTAGCTCGACCATCTCCGTCAAAGCCTGCGCGCGACTCCGGCCCGCGCTGACAGGCACCAGGTCCAGCACCGAGAGCACCGGGCCTTTGTGTCCGTTACCTAAGGCAGGCGTGGCGCTGGCGTCAGGGCTCGTGACGTCGATGTCAGTGCTCATAACTGCACCCTACGCGCCCTAGCCTCCCCGAGGACGGAAAATACAGCTGGCAAGATCAGCCTCCCGCAAGCCTCTGCAAGCACAGCGCCGCGCGGGACCGACGGCGTCGCCATCAATCCCGCGCGGCGGGGCAGTAAAAACCTGTGGAGCCTCAGACGTCCAGGCGCGGCAGAAGCGCCGCCACCACCGACTTGAGTAGGTCACCGATTAAGAAGGGCAGCACCCCAACCGCGAGCACCGCCGCCAGAGGCTTGCCGGTGGACACCATCAGCCAGGCCACGCCCGGCACATAAACGGCAGCAGAAGCAGCCACCATGAAGGGCAGACGCAACCAGGGTTGGTGCTTGCGCGCAGCCCATCCAGCCACCACGCCAGCCAGGCAGTAGCCGAGCACGTAACCGAAGGTGACGGTCACGCCTCCCTGCCAGCCTGCGAGCACCGGCGCACCCAGGGCTGCCAGAGAGGCAAAGAGCAGTGTGGCGGGCAGCGCGCGACGCCAACCGAGCAAGGCACCCACACCAAGCACCGCGAAGGTGCCTAGCGTGACCGGCACGGGAATGAAAGGCAAGGGGACGCGCAGCTGGCCGATCAGGGTGATGGCGGCAGTGCCGGCCAGGACCAGCGCGACCTCACGGGCGGCACGCAGCGGCAGGCTGCGGGGCTCGGCGCTGGCCTGCGCTTGCGTGAGGCTTGGGGACGCATTCTGCGGGCTTGTGGTCATGCCACATAGCGTAGGCACTAGGAGCAACACAAGGTCAGCGTGTTCCAGACTGTGCCCAGCCAAGCCATTTGTGCATTTCTCACAAACAGTTGAAATCTACCCCAGGCCAGTTCCAGCCCCAGCCCGCACCGGAAGGGCTCAGCGCCAGCCCGCTATGGCTCAGGACGGCTGAGCTGCAGGCAGATGCGCGTTTACCCAGCCGAGGAGATCTGCGGTGACCTCATCGCGATTGATCTCATTGAGAATCTCGTGTCGCGCCTGCGGATAGAGCGTCATGGTCACGTCTTTGACCCCGGCCTTGCGGTATGCGGCAGCAACCTCGCGCACGCCACGCCCCTGCCCACCCACGGGGTCCAACTCGCCCGAGGCGATCAAGATCGGCAGGTCCACTGGGGTGCGGCCTATGACCTTGGGTGAGCCCACCGCGATCGTGCCTTTAAGGACGTCGTCGTAAAGCGAGGCCGTGCAGATGAAACCGCACATGGGATCCATCAGGTAGGCATCCACCTCAGCCTCGTCACGGCTGAGCCAGTCAAAGCTGGTGCGCGAGGGCACAAAGTAGGAGTTGTAGCCGCCGAACATCAGTTGGTCCAGCGTGCCTGACAGGTGGCGGGGCCCCTTCAAGAGCTCCTGGCCACGCACAAAAGCCATGGCGGCATATCCAGCGGCCCCCGGACCAGTGCCAGTGCCGGTCAGGATCAGGCCCGCAAGCTCGTCACCGTGTTTAGCGGCCAAATCGCGCCCCAGGAAGGAACCCAGGGAGTGTCCCAACAGGAAGACGGGCACATCCGGGTAGGCGGCGCGCTCCAGGCGCAGCATGGCGTCCAGGTCGTCAACCACTGCTTCCCAGCCGTTCTTGGCAGCGAAGAAGCCCTTGTCCTCTGGACGCACCACGCTCTTGCCGTGCCCGCGGTGATCGTTGGCGTGAACGGCAAAGCCTGCCTCCACGGCGGCGGTAGCAAAGCGCTCGTAGCGCGCACTATGTTCAGCCAGGCCATGAGCAATCTGAATGACGGCGCGCGGCAGTGGGTCTCCTGGGCGGGCAGGGTCACCGAGTGCCCGCACTCCGTCTGGGAGCCAGGACCGTACGTGGATGCAGACGCCGTCGTCAGCGGCCATTGAGGCGCTAAGTGCCTTCATGTGCTCCGCTCCAAACGTGTTCCCAGTGGTTTCCCTGCCACAGCATAGACAATTGATTAAAGCATCATGTCAGACCGATGACCTGAGATCGTGCTAGGGCTTGGATAAAACTCCCCCACTCCTCCAGACTAAAACGGTGAACCTGGTCAAATATGGCGGTTGCCAACAGCGAGCTTGGCGGCTCTTCTACGCGCAGATGTGCTGATTGCCATAGCGTGTGCCCATGACCAGTCCCCGCTTCAGCCTTGTGCCCGCCGCCTATCTGCTGCTTTTACGCGAGCATGGCAACCGTACAGAAGTGCTACTGCAGCTGCGGCAAAACACCGGCTACATGGACGGCTACTGGGCCTGCGGGGTGGCCGGGCATGTGGAACCGGGAGAATCAGTGCTGGTCACTGCCTCGCGCGAGGCGGAGGAAGAACTCGGCCTACATGTGGCCCCTGAAGCCTTGGTTCCCCTGACCGCTATGCACCGCTCTAACGACGTCGGCGGCGCAGCTTTGGAGCAGCGCGTGGACTTCTTTTTCAGCGCCCGGCACTGGGAGGGTGAACCGCGCGTGCAGGAGAAAACCAAGAATGCGGACCTGCAGTGGTTTGCGCTGGATTCGTTGCCAATGCGGGTGCCGCCGCATGAGCGAGCGGTGCTGGGGTGGCTGCGTACGCAGCTGGCTGGAGGCGCGCCCGTGCCGCCGGTGGTGGTTTTCGGCTTCGACGGCGAGGTTGGCTGCGGTGACGGCTAGAGCCCCAGGAACTCCAAAATGGCTGGCAGCTCGCGACGGGCTTGCACCAGGCCAGCCTCATAAGCCGTAACCACGCGGTCGTAGCGCAGCTCGCCGTTGGCAATCGGCATGCGGTCGGGCCGGTAGAGGTATACGCGGCCTGCGCGCTGTGCCTCCTCCAAGTCCTCCAGGGTGCGGTTGTAGTTGCCGGGCCGAGCCAGAATTGCCTCCGCCACAGCCGGATAGCGGCGGAAGACGGTCCGGTAAGCCTGGGGTAGGCGGGCCTTGGGCTTGCGGTAGCCCGGCTCGCGGGTCATAACCACCAGCAGCTTGTGGTGGCCGTCGGCAGTTGCAGCGTCAGTGGCGAAGCCCCCGGTAGGCCCCAGCGCACCATCTAGGTAGGGCACGCCGTCGATTTCCACCACCGGCATGAGCCCCGGCATGGAGGAAGAGGCTTGGCAACGAGACAGCAGATCGGCAAGCTCCCGCATGTCCTCTTGGCCCCAGTAGACCTCCTCACCGGTGTCGCAGCGGAAGGCGCCCAGGCGGACGGTGGCTTCCGAAGCTTTGAAACTCGGCCAGTCGAAGGGGAAGAGTTGCCCGGGTGCAGCGGTGTGCAGGTAGATGTGCTCGGAGTTGAAGTAGCCCTGGCGGCGGGCGAAGCTGCCCCAGCCGCCAGCTTCCGGGTCGGTGGGCAGTCCTACGAAGGCTTCACGCACCCGCCACAGGTCGCGGGAAACCAGGTTGACGGTGTTGGTGGTGCCTGCGCTGATGCCACCAACCCAGGGGAAGAAGAGTCCGGCCTCAAGCAGGACTTGGACAAGTGCGGCGGTGTAGGTGCCGCGCATGCCGCCCCCTTCAAAGACCAGGGCGGTGTCTGCCACGCGACGAGTGATGGGGGCCGGGGCGTGGCCGGGCTCGCCGTATGGCACAGGTTTGACAGTGGCATTCACGGCCACCCAGGCTACACAGGCATCCCTGACCGCACAGCTACCCCAGGCGTTCCAGCCCCACCCCCAGCCTGCCGAATTGCACGCAGGCGGCGGTGGGGCCGCCACCTCGACGCAATTTGCAGGTATCGCTGAAAAACGCTCAGGCCCCCAGCCAGAAGGCTCGCATGGCCTGCGCCATCCACGCCCCGTCCTGCACTCCGCACAACTCCCGCTGGGAGTGCATGGACAGCAGTGGCTGACCCACGTCCACGGTGGTGACCCCTAGCTGCCCGGCAGTGATCGGCCCGATGGTGGTCCCGCAGGGCACGGCGTTATTGGATACAAAGTCCTGGCTAGGCACCCCCGCCACCTTGCAGGCACGCTTCCAAACGGCAGCCCCGACGGCGTCGGTGGCGTAGCGCTGCTGAGCGTTGATCTTCAACAGCGGGCCCCCGTTCAAGTGCGGGCGGACGGCCGGGTCGTGCAGGCCCCCGTAGTTGGGGTGGGCGGCATGCCCGGCGTCAGCGGAAACGCAGATGGAGCGGGCCAGCATGGCCGCGTAGGCGTCCCCCTCCTGGCCCAGCACCCGGGCTAAACGCCGCAGCACCGTGGCCAGCAGTGGCCCGCCAGCGCCGGAGCGAGTCAGGGAACCAACCTCCTCATGATCGTTGGCCACCATAATGATCGGCTCGCGTATCTGCTCCCCGGACGCGGCGATCGCCTCTAGCGCCACCAGGGAAGCATGCACCGAGGAGAGGTTGTCCAGGCGGGAGGCAGCCAGCATCTCCTGGTGGCGTCCAAAGCGGGCAGGCGGTTCGGTGGGATAGGTGACGACGTCGTGGAAGGCCAGATCCTCCAGGGCCACTCCAGCCAGTTCACACAGGTAGCGCTCGGGATCGTCAGGCTGGGGTGTGGCGCCGTCTTCCACCAGGGTCCACAGGGGCAACAGGTTGGCCTGTTTGTCCAAGTGCAAGGAGTCATTGACGGAGCGGTCCAAGTGCGGGGCCACCTGGGCCACGCGCGCCACTGGCCCCGTGCGCACTAGATGGACCGTGCCGTCCAGAGTCACTAACCGACCGGCCAGGCCCAACTCGCGGTCCAGGAAGGAATTGAGCAGTGGCCCGCCGTAGACCTCCATATTGAGCAGCTGGACGCCGTCGCGCACTAGGGCGGCTGTCGGCTTGAGCTTTAGGGCTGGGGAATCCGTGTGGCTGCCAATAATGCGGAAGCCTGCCTCTGGCGGAAACTCGTGACCGGCCACCGCCCCGGCCTGGTCGGCTGCCGCTGCAGTCCCGGTCTCACCGACCGCCGCCGCGTCCAGCACCTCTGGCAGCATCCAGGCCAGGACGGCGCCGTCGCGCAGCACGTAGCCGCGCCGAGCCAACTCCGGCCCCCAGGTGCGCTTCTCATCCACCTCCTGGAATCCCTGCCCTTCTAGGCGCCGGGCCAGTTCGGCGGCAGCGTGGTAGCTAGAGGGGCTGGCGGTCACGAATTCGCTCAGGGACTGGCAGTACTGGTCCACATCCGTTAGGGCCTTGGTGATTGCGCTCGGTTCTAAGGTCATGAGCCCAGTTTGGCACTGCAGCGCTCTTGGCCTGACAGGATGGGCTCGTGAGTAGCCCAACGCCGTCGCCCTCCCCCACTCCTGCAAACCCTGGTGCCTCTGACGCCCCCGCAACCGATGGGGCGCTCACGCCCCTGCCGCCCGCCCATACCTCCCCCATTCGGGCGGTGCTGCTAGACGCCGACGGCGTGCTGCAATTAATCGGCACTCCGTGGATCGTGGCCTTGGACCAGGGGGGTGGTCCGGGCTTCGCTAAAGAACTCCTGGCCGGGGAACAAGCCGCACTTAGCGGGCAGGAGTCCCTGAGCAGTGTGCTGACCAGGTTGCGCCACAAGCTGCGCATTCCCCACAGCACCGAAGAACTCATGGCCATATGGTGGCGGGCCACCCCGGATCCGGTCGCCTGGGCGCTAGTGCGCGAGCTGCGTTCCCTTGGCTATCTGACGGTGCTGGCCACCAACCAGCAGTGGGAGCGGCGCGCTTGGATGAGCGAGCGCCTAGGCTACAAGGGCCTATGTGATGTGGACGCATACTCCTGCGACCTGCGTGCAGCCAAGCCGGATCCGGAGTACTTCCTGCGGGTCCTGCGACGCATCGGCATTCCCGTTGAGGAGGCGGCCACCGCCCTGTTTGTGGATGACAATGCGGAAAATATCGCGGCTGCGCAGGCACTGGGTATCAGCACGATTCACCATCCGGTTGACGCCGGCGGCGCGGTGCTGCGCACCGAGCTGCTTGAAGCTCTAGCCCCCAAAGACTGACAGCCACGCCGGGGCAGGCAAATGCGCAGGACGGCGATGCTGTGGGCGCCGTCTGCCCGCCATGCGACGGTTCCCACCAAGCTGCCCCTCCCGCCAGGAGCCCGCCTCGCATATGCTCCTACCGCAGGAGGAGATTGGTGCAAGCCGAATCATCCTGGCTGCCCTAGTGCCTCGCCTGGCAGCCCGTAAGACTCCTCTCAGGAAACGGGCAAGGGCCCCGTGCAGAAGGAATCCGAAGGAATCCCATGACCACTCAGGAGCAGGCCACGACGCCGTCGCCCATGCAGTTGCTGGCTCAGGCCGAGGCTATTGACAGCCCTAGCGGCGCGGTGCCTGCCAGCACCGCCCGGGGCCGCCGCGCCCCGCAGGTTTTCCTGAGCCTTATCACCGCAATCCACCGCCTCCTGCCGGGTCCACTGCGCAGTCGCGTGCCGGTCACCTTTATCGGCTATGCGATCATCAATGGCTCGGCCTTTTTGCTGGATATCTTCTGCCTGAGCATCTTCCACAACCAGTTGCACTGGTGGTTCCCGATGGCGGTGACGGTGGGTTATGCCATCGCGGGCCTCTACTCCCTGGTGCTGAACCGGTGGCTGAACTTCCAGTCACATGAGAACTTTGCGGCGCAGGGTGGCCGCTACTTCGTGGGGCTGGTCTCGCAGTACGTCATCTTCATTTTGGGGCTGTCTTCCCTGCTGCACTGGCTGGGCATGAACGCCCAGTTGGCGCGTTTTATCTCGGCTTGCTGTGAGGGTCTGTACCTGTATGTGCTGATGCGCCTATGGGTGTTTCGGGGCACGCCCGAGCCCAGTAAGCAGGCTTGAGCGAAAGGGCGCCTTCCGACTGCACAGTCCAGCGTCCCAGTGCCTTTGGGCAGCCGGGCGGTGCCTTCACCAGTAGGCACGAGTGGTCTGTGTGGGCCCGCCCAGTTCGGTGTAGCCAGCGTCGGTGATTGACACGGGCCGTCGCGCCGCGGCCCATTCTTCCTGACTGGGAAAGACCACCCGCACGCGGTAATGGTCCTGCGCCCAGGTGGCACGCAGGTTCTGGGGCATCTGGGGGCTTTCCCAGGCACGCTGGGCGGCGTGGGCGCATTGGGCAGCCAGTTTTCCGCTGCTCATCTCGTGCAGCGGGGTGACTTCAATAGTGACGACGGCGCCGTCGCTCACGGATTCGGCCCCAAGCATCACCTGCTCGGCAGCCTGCGGGTCTTTGGCGGCGGCTGCGGTGATTGCGGCTGGTGCTGGCGGCAGCTCGTCCCCCAGGGGGAAGCGCGTGCCTTCCACCTGGGTCTTAGCCAGAGCTGGTGGCAAGGGCCGCACCGGGCCGGGAACAAAGGCGCGAACTTCGGCTGGCGCCCATCCCTCAGGCCCGGCCTGACTGAGACTCAGGCCTGGCAGTGCTTGGATTTCTTGCCAGCGGGCCCCGCGGGCGCGGCGCACGAGTTTGCGGATGCGTCCGTCTTGCCAGTAGGCGACAGCGTCGGCCCATTCTCCGCCGGGCGCAGCCTGTGGGGAGGCTAGCAGCATGACAACTGCGCGGGCGGTAGCCTCTGCGACGTCGACCTGCCGAGGCGGGTGGACTTTGTTGTAGTGCACGGCTATCTGCATGCCCCAGGGCACTTCGGGATCATTCACAGTCAGAGCTTAGGCCTGCGCTGGCGGCGTGCTTTGGCGGACCAGCAGCAGGGCTGTGTCTTCACCGAAGTCCAGTTCGTCAAAGCTGTGGCTGCGGGACTGCTCGGTGAAGCCGAGGCTGCGGTGCAGGGCGATGGTGGCATGGGCGTCGGCTGGGACTACGGCGTGCAATTCGCTTCCGGGGTCCAGGGCTGCGACGGCCTCCACGACGGCGCCCAGCAGTTCACGGCCAATGCCGCCTCGCGGGCAGTCGGGATCTACGATCGGGCCGGTGACCATCCACTGTTCGGCGTGGTCTTCGGCGGCAGGGAGCACGAAGGCTCCAGCCAAGGCAACGGGTGGGGCCTGGGAGTCCTCGTCTTCAAGCACCGCAGCAGGTTCTACCAGGCGAGCTAGGAGCAGGACCGGGAAGGCCTCGATCATTGCGGGGGCTTCCACAATGGTTTGGTCCAGTTCGCGACCGCGCAGGGTTAGCAGCAGGGCGACGCGGTGTACGTCGTCTGCCCGAGCTGGGCGGACGATCAGCTGCTGATCTGGCTTGACCGGGCTGGGCTTGGCCGCGGCCGAGTTGGCTGTGGCTGCCTGCTGGGTGGCGTTACTGTCGATGCCGGTCATGCGCCAATGATGCCGCAGGGCCGGTGGCGGGAGGGTGCTAGGCGCGTCGGCGTCGCAGGAGGTGCAGAGTCAGGCCCGCCCCCAGCAGGCCGGCACCGACCAGCAGGTAGCTGAGGCTGACGCCGGTTTGGGACATGGCAGCGATGACGCCACCCTTCTTAGCAGGGGGCTTGGAGTCATTTGCCGGGGCGACTACCTGGGGCTCTGGAGCGGCCGAGGCTGTGGCTGTTGGCGTGCTGTGGCCAGCCTGAGGCTGGTCCCCCGATTGCTTGTGCGGTGCGTCGGTCGCGCGCGGCTTCAGCGGAGTAGGCGCAGCAGAAGGCTCCAGCCCCGGGGCTGGTACGTCGACTTGCGGCTCATCAGGCATACCAGGTGCCTGACCGTTGGACGAGCCTCCAGGCTTCTGGGGAGTTGGCTGCTCCTGGGGTGCGGGCGCAGGCGCAGCGGTGGGCTCCGCAGTGGGCGCAGCAGAAGGAGTCGCGGAGGGCACCGCCGGTGCGGGCGTCGTCGGAGCCGTGGTCGGCTCGACACTCGGAACTGCTGTCGGCGTGGCGCTCGGAGCGGCAGAAGCAGACGGGACAGCGGTCGGCTCGACACTAGGAGCTGTAGACGGCGTGGCAGAAGGCACCGCCGGTGCGGGCGTCGTCGGAGCCGTGGTCGGCTCGACACTCGGAACTGCTGTCGGCGTGGCGCTCGGAGCGGCAGAAGCAGACGGAGCAGCAGTCGGCTCAGCGGAAGCCGAAGGCAGCGAGCTTGGCTCGACACTCGGAGTTGCAGACGGCGTGGCCGAAGGTGGGTCGGTTGGAGCGGGCTCGGGTGTCGGAATGACCACCACGTCGTGACGCGGTGCAACTGGCACCGGTTCACCCTTGCGAGCCAAGGCCAGGTCAACCTTTTCAATATTTCCAACGGTCAGCTCAAGGGGCTTCGCCTCGGTCCACTTACAACCGTAGGAGCAGCCGTAATAGTAGGGCTGCTTGGTCTCCAACTGACCGGTGGGCTCGCCGCTGGCATAGGCGGTCACCAGGTAGGTGCCTGCGGGCAGGCGCCTGATTGTGTAGGTGCCGTTCTGCGGGTCAACCTCTACTGAGGGCTGGATCTCACCACCGGCTATTAGGTCCGCATTGACCTGCACGTACTGCCACCAGTCGGCGCTGGCCCCCACAGGCAGAATGACCGTCCCAGAGATCGCGTGCCCCAGTTCAAGCGGCATATCTAGGTCCTGCAGACTGGTGCGCCACAGGTCAAACACCAGGGCACCAGAGGACGCATATCCACTGCCGTAGTAGTAGGTCCAGCCAACCAAATCCTGTTTAATCCACGTGCCATCGGGCGCCTGCCTAGAGGCGCGGGCACTCAGGGTGTACTCGGTCCGCTTCAACCCATCAATGGTGAAGGCTCCGGTAGTCGGGTCAACCGCGACGCTCACATGCTCAGCATCGCCAGCAGTCGGGTTAGCGGTCACGGTTACACCGCGGAGGGACTCGGGGGAAGCGCCTGTGGGCAGGATGATCTTGCCGGAGATGGACCGGCTGGAATCGTCAAGTGGCCCATCAGCAGCCATGACCTTGCTAGGAACAACGATCATCAGAACTGCGAGCAGCAGCGCCAAACCTACGTAAAGCGTAGAACGCGACCGACTTTCTGCTGACACAGGCATTGATGCTCCATATGGCTTGGTGCAGCGCCAATGAGCTGCAGGCAACACGCTCAGGAACGCGCGCTACCTGGACGGCGCCATGACGCACAGGGACTTGTGGTTGATTACAAAACCATCACATATGGTAACCAGGGTCGATTAAGAATCCAAGCCATGCGCCTTAAACGACCAATGCACCTAGGGTGCCAGCGGCATCAAAGCAGCTCAGAGGAGCCGTGCTTAAGGCCTCAGGCCCGACGGCGTACGCGCACCGTAAAAGCGACGACGCCAGCGCCCGTCAGACCCAAGGCAACCATGGCTACACCCAAAGACACACCAGTCATCGGGAGCGAATCTGCACTAGGCGCGGACTTAGAGCGCTCAGGAGCTGCCACCACCACTTCGGGGGTCTGAGACGCCGTTGCGCCGCCCGTAGAACCACGAGTCGGCAGCGCAATCACCTGACGATCAGGAGTAGCCACAGGCACGGGCACCTGCTTTGCGCCGCCAGCGCCAGCCTTGGCCTTAGGCGTCGGCGTGGCACTCGGCTTCGCCGATGGGGCAGCACTTGCGTGCGGGGCAGGCTCTGCACTCGCCTCAGAACTGGGCTGAGGTGCGGGCGTCACGCCGGGAGTTCCCTCCGGCTTGGGGGCAGCCGTCGGCTCAGTCGTGGACTTGGGGTCAGGCTTTGGTGCAGCACTCGGCGCTGGGGACGGCTTGTCTGGCGCTGGCACGGAAGGCGAGCCGGTGGGGGTGAGGCCCGCTCCAGCCGGGTCAGCGTAATAAGCAAAGTTCTGTGTGCCATACCACTGGCCATTGCTGGCCTGGTATGCCACACCAATCCCGATCGAGTTGACCTCGGGGTCCACCATGTTCTGGTAGTGGCCTGGGGAGTGGCGCCACTGCTCGAAGAGCTCAGCACCCACATCTTCACCAGGTGCACCGGAACGGTAGGCAATGTTCTCAGAGAGCTTGCGGTAGCCCTTCGGGAAGCCGCCGCCGCTGAGGTTGCGATGCGCAAACTGTCCAGTGTTAGCCATGTGCTCAGACCATTGCTGGGAGATGGCGTCCAGTTGAACGTAGCGAGTCACCGGCGCCAGCCCAAGGGAGCTGCGCAGCTCGTTGACCTTCGCAAGAATCACGCTTGCGTAGTCGGAGGCCTGGTTTGAGGCCGCTGCTGGGCTGACAGCTGCAACTTCCTGAGCGGAGGCAGTCGCGCATACCGCAGATGGCGCGGCCATAGCCAGCGCCACACCGGCGCACAGCGCCAGCGGGATACGTGCGATGCTCTTCATCAGGAATCCTCTCGGACCAGTAGGTGCAGTCGGTAAGACAGGGAGCCTTTGGGGTGGTGGTCCGACATAGATAATAACGGATCTGTCACGACATGCCACCCCAACCCCTCCCTGGCGTGTCAGTTTCTAGGATTCGTACTGCCTTAGCCGTTGCCTCTGGAGTGGTCCACGCAAGCCGCCAATTCCTCCGGCAGCAAGGCTGGATACCGACCTCCAAGCAACTGAGATCAGTTAAGCCCCACTGCCACCGGGCGGGAGGGATCGGTAATCCACTCGCTCCAGGAACCCGCATAGACCGCCACATCGTCCACTCCCCCGCAGGCTGCGGCGGCCAAGGCCGCGTGGCAGGCCTGGATTCCCGAGCCGCAGTAAAGGCCGACGGCAACGCCCCGCCGCGCCCCGACGGCGTCGAAGCGGCGCTGGAGTTCCACTGCTGGCAGGAAACAGCCGCCTTCATCCACCAGACTCAGGGCAGGCAGAGACTTCGCGCCAGGGATATGACCAGCCACCGGGTCGATAGTCTCGTCCTCACCCCGGAAGCGGTTAGCCGGGCGGGCGTCCAACAGCACGCCCTCCTGGGCGAGGTGCGCGGCTCCTACGGCGTCGACCACCTTGCAGCTTCCACCGTGAACCGTGAATTCCCCTGGCTGGGGTCGGGTCTCCCCCGTTTCCTGCGGGCCGCCGGAAGCCAGCCAGGCCTGCCAGCCGCCGTCGAGCACCCGCACATCGCGGTGGCCGGCCCAACGCAGCAGCCACCAGGCGCGCGCCGCCGCGATTGACTTCCAGTCGTCATAGACGACGACGGGCCGTCCGGCGCTCACTCCCGCAGCGCGAAGTCCCGCCTGCAACACCGCTTGCGCTGGCAGGGGGTGGCGTCCGGTGACGCCAGGAATATGCGGGGCAGCGAGCACATCGTCCATGGAGAGGTAGGCCGCCCCGGGGATGTGCCCCGCCAGGTATTGGGCCTGGCCGTCTATGGGTGAGCCAGGGCCGGGGTAGCGCACGTCCAGCACGGCTGGGCAACTGGCTGATTCCTGGGCCAGCTCTGCTTGGAGCGCGGCGGCGGATACCAGCGGGGTGGCGGCATTGCTCATAGCGTCACCCTAGGGCAGCGCGCAGCAAGCGTCAGCCTTGAGCAGGAGGCTTAACGGTCGGGCCAGCGTCTGTCAACGGGGAGAGGTCATCCGAGCGATCAGCTGACGCACTCGTTAGCATCATGCTGAGTCCCTGATGATCTGAATGGAAGCGAAGCTGAACCATGACCCGCAAGAATTTCAAGACTGCCGTCGCACTTCCCCTGATCGCCCTGCTGGCTGTTGGCGTGGGTGCCTGCGGTAACAGCAAAAAGGCGGATACGCCTTCGGCTCCCATATAATCAGACGACCGTACAAGCTGATGGCAGCTTGAAGGACAGCGGGGTGAAGGACAATAAGGCCCCATCCGATTCAGCCTCGGATATCTCGAACCTCAAGGACACCAAAGTGGGCGGTTCCTTCAGCGGGAAGGCCGACGGCAAAGAGATAAAGATGGATGCACCAAGCGTCGCTTGCCTGGAGCAGGACGGCGCAACCAGCATCGCCGCCACCCAAGCCAGTAGTGACCTCAGTCAGCTGAACGCCGCCAGCCTCGTCGTTGACGCCGATGGCAAGGCCGGACTCGTCCACCTCCGCAATGGCGACCTAGTTCTCAGCTATATCGCAGGCGGTGGCACGGGCAGTGCGGAGCTGAGTGTTGACGGCAAGAACTACACCGTCAAAGGCGAAGCGCCCGTGCAGGGTGCAGGAGCCGAGAGCGAGCTCAAATCCTATGAGCTCAAGTTCACCTGCCCCTGAGGCCGCGCCCGCGTGCTCCTGAATGCATCGTGCCCCCGTCCCAGCAATTAGCTAGGGCGGGGGCGCGACGTGCAGCAGGCCTTAGTGACTCACAGGTAGTGGGCGCGCAGTTCCTCAGGGCTCTTAGCGGAGAGCTCAGCCAGCGTCACGTCAAAGACGGTAATGGCGCCTTTCTGTCCGCTGGCGGCCTTGCGGGCCACGGCGCGGCCCATCGCGGCGACGACGGAGCCGGTGAACTCCGGATTAGAGTCCAGGGCCAGCTCAAAGTTGATGGTCTCAGCCACCCCTCCAGAGGTGTGTCCGCGGCGAATCACCGTGCCGCCGTGGGGAATGCCCGCGTACTTGGCGGCCATTTCTTCGGCACTGATGAAGTTGACGGTGGTGTCGTAGTCGGCAAAGTAGTTAGGCATGGCCTTGATCTCGGCTTCAATGCGGGCCTGGTCTGCCCCCTCAGCAGCCACCACGTAGCAGTCGCGAGTGTGCATGGAGCGGGTGCTCAGCTCGACGTCGTCGCCGTGCTTTACGGCGGCCACGGTGGCGGGCACGGGCAAGGTGAACTGTTTGGCATCTACGACGCCGTCGATCCGGCGCAGGGCGTCAGAGTGTCCTTGAGAGACGCCGGGGCCCCAGAAGGTGGTGACGGTGGAATCCGGCAGGACGGCCTCCCCCAGGACACGCAGCATGGAGAACAGGCCCGGGTCCCAGCCGGTGGAGATTAGGCAGACGTGGCCAGCAGCCTGGGCAGCGGCATCAACGGCGGCGAAGTACTCCGGGATCTTGGCGTGGGTGTCAAAAGAGTCCACGGTGTTGAAGAAGGCGGCGGCTTGCGGGCCCTGTTCCACCAGGTCGGTGGCGGAGCCGCCACAGTTCAGGCAGACGTCAACCTTGCCCACCCAGGCGGTCATATCTTCTATATGGGCCACGGGAGCACCCTTGGTGGTGACGGTGGCAGGGTCGCGGCGAGTAAAGACGACGACGAGTTCCATGTCCTCGTTCTTGCTGACCGCCTGCTCGGCGCCGCGGCCAAGGTTGCCGTAGCCATTGATTGCGACCCTGATCATGAGACCTCCTGGGTTGATGTGCTTCCGCGCTTATCTGCTTATCTGCCTATCTTGCCGCCCAGATGGTGCTTGGCGCGCCCCTCATCTCAGCGAGCGGACTAGCGCTTGGACTTTGGCCCTTGGGCCTTGGGCCTTGGGCCTTGGGCCTTGGGCCTTGGGCCTTGGGCCTTGGGCCTTGGGAATAGTGAAGCAGAACCTCCCCTCTAGCTAGCCGGCCTGTTGCCGGATAGAGTGGCGAGCGTTCATCGTCGATGACAATGTGCTTGTGTACACCAGAGTTGACAGAACTCCTGTGATTGCATAAATCGCAGCACCGCTCGACTGGAGAAACACCTTGAGACATCTTCGTAAGGCCGCATTCAGTGTCCTGGCTAGCGTGGCGCTACTGGGGGTCACCGCTGCTCCTGCAGCCGCAGACAATACCCCCGCCCCAAACTGACTGCCGAGGCAAGCGCATCCGCTTTCCCCTTGGCACAGCCCATCCCGCGCGAGACCGCAACCGCAGCACCAGCCACGTCCGTTAAGGGCTGGAAGCTGTCCGGCGGGCAATGGTTCTATTACCGCGATGGCGTCAAGCAGACCTCAACTTGGATTGAGGATGGCGGCCACCACTATTACCTCGGCGCTACTGGCGCAATGACGGTGGGATGGACCAAGATCGACAGCGTTTGGTTCTACTTCGAGGGCAATGGCGCCGTGCAGACCAGTCGTTGGCTCAATTCCGGTAATACTTGGTACTACCTGGGTGCCGACGGCGCAATGTTGCAAGACGAGTGGAAAGCTGACGCAGGCAAGTGGTACTACCTGACCGCCAACGGCGCGATGGCTACTGCATGGGCCGCAGATGGCGCCACCTGGTACTACTTTGATGGCCGCGGCGTCATGCAGACCGACCGCTGGATGAGCTCCGGCGGCACCTGGTACTACCTGGGCGGCAATGGCGCCATGTTGGAGAACCGCTGGCTGGCCGACGGCGGCAAGTGGTACTACCTGACCGCTAACGGCGCGATGGTAACCGGCTGGTTTGAAGACGGCGCTAACTGGTACTACTTCAACGGTTCCGGCGCGATGGTTACGAACACTTGGGTTGGTGACTACTACCTGCAGAGTTCTGGCGTCATGGCGGCCAAGGCAGTTGGCGGTAAGCAGGCGGGAGTGCAGCCCAGCGGCAGCGCCTGCCCCACTTGGGCACCGGTAAAGGGCAACCAGAACGGCCGAGGTGAGTGGATCTACCACTCCCCAGGTCAGCGGGCCTACAACCAGACCAAGCCTGAGGAGTGCTTCGCTGACGGGGCCCAGGCGCAGCGCGCCGGCTATCGCGCCGCTCAGAACTAACAGCGCACGGAAAGGCCCTAATCCCGCTGCGGGCTTGCTGGTGGGGGTGCGGAGCAGAAGGCTCCGCACCCCCATCGACGTCTGTAAGCAGGAGCCGGTGAGTGAGGCCGGTAAGCAGAGGCTTGCAGTGAGCAGGCGGCTACCCGCAGGAGCAGTGTGGCCTCCGCTACGCTGCCAACCATGATCTCTACAAACTTTTGGTGCACAGGTGACGTCGACGAGGCCGCGGAATTGTACCTGCGGGCCTTCCGGCAGGCCGAGGTGGTCACTCACGTGGACTACCCCAATTCCGGTCTGCCCGACTTCCTGGAACGCTTTGCGGGCACCACCATGCAGGTGGAGTTAGAGCTGCATGGGCAGCGGATTGGTCTGACCAATGCTGGGACGGACGTAGCCCCTTCCCCTGCCATCTCCTTACTGCTGAACTTCGATCCGGCGGTGTTCCCGGACGCGTGTGAGTATCTGGATCAGGTTTGGGCGGTGCTCAGTGAGGGCGCGACGGTGCGCATGGATCTGGGTGAGTACCCGCACTCGCCGCACTACGGTTGGTTGCAGGACCGTTTTGGGCTGAGCTGGCAACTGATGCTCACCAATCCCGACGGCGATCCCGCGCCCTTTGTGGTGCCCAATGTGCTTTTCACGGAGCCTGTGCTTTGGCAAGCGGGGGTGGCTTTAGAGGAGTGGGTGGCTGCGATCCCGGGGAGCCAGGTGTTACATCGCCAGCCCTGGGCTGGTCCGGGTGCGCCAGAGGGAGCGGTGGCTTTTGCAGACGCGCTGCTAGGTGGGACGCATTTCAGTGTCATGGATTCTGGTCCGGGGCACAGTTTTGAGTTCACTGCGGGTTCGTCCTTTGTGGTGCACTGTGCGGACCAGGCGGAGATTGACCGGGTGTGGCAGGCCTTGAGCGCGGTACCGGAGGCGGAGCGCTGCGGCTGGTTGGTGGACCGCTTTGGGGTGAGTTGGCAGGTGCTGCCTGCCAATCTGGCGGAGTTGTTGCAGCGCGAGGGCGCCTACGAGCGGCTGCTCGGGATGCGGAGCATTGAGATCGCGGAGCTTGAGCGCCTTTAGCGGTGGTCGACGGCGTCGGTGCGCGGTGCGAGCCGTGGTCGCTGGCTAGTGGGGGCTAGGTGCGGGGCGCCGAAGCTTGTGGGGCGGTCGGGTTCTGGGAGCGCAGGGGTTCTGGTGCTGCTGGGCGCGGCGGGCTGAGGTAAGCATCGGGGGCACGGAAGGTTTATTCCGTGCCCCCGATGCTTCGCTTGTGTGCCTGGGTTTCTCAGGCTGGGTTCTCCGTGAGATCTTTGAGAGTGGCCTCTGCGGCTGCCCGCTGCACCGCCTTGGTGCCTTTGACTGCTGCGGCTTTGCTCTCGTAGGCCTGGCCGGTGGCCACGACCTCACCATTGCCTGCTTTCAGGCGGAAGCGGAACTTACCGCTGCTGTCTTCGTAGACCTCGAACTTTCCCGGCATTAGTAGCCCCTCTCGTAGTCGGCAGACTTAAAACCAGTATGACACCGAGCGGGGCGGCATTAAAGGATTTGGGCCAGAGCGCCCGGTTGGCTGCATGCCTCCCGGCTGCCCGGCCAGAGCTGTAAGGACAGGTCGCTTCAGGTGCGGCATGAAGCCGCCATACCCGATCCCACAAGTAGAAAACCCTGGTTTTCCAATGAAAACGTCGGGAAACCTGCCCTAGAACCAAGTCTCCTTGTCGACGACGCGGAGCTGTATGAGCGTGGGCCAGCCGAAAGCTGTCACCCCTTGGCGCCTGAGCATCTGTCGACGTCATCGACACATCCTCGGGACATGTCGAAATTTTGTCGTTTTTTCGACACGTTCTGACGCTCGCACCACCGGGGCAGGACTCAGCAGGCCAATGCCGTCAGACGTTAAACCGGAACTCGCCGACCTTGGGCACGTAGACGGTCTTGTCCTTCCAATCAGCAGCATCGGAGGCGACAATGACACCGTCGTTCTTCGTCATGACGATGGAGTTCAGGTTCGCATTCTTCTAAGCATTGGTCTTCTTGGCGTCGCCGACACTGGCCTTGGAGTCCTCAAGATCGACGTAGGGGTTCTCATACATGCCGGACTGGATGAGCCAGGCCAGGTTGCGAACAGTGGAGTCGGTCAGGCGCCAGTCTTCCCACGTGTCCAGGGGCCCGTTGCCGTTCATGTCCTTGAACGCAAGGGTCCGTCCGCCGGCTTCGACGTCGATGAGTGTGAAGGCGTTCTCCCCTGCCGCAAGGGACAGGGTCTTGCCGTCACCGGGGTTGTCCACGATGGTGAAAGTGGCGGTGCCGTAGGTGGCTTCGCTTGTCGTGTAGGTGTCGCCCGTGTTGCCGGAGGCAGCGGTGCTAGCGGACTGATCCGTGCCTGTGTTTGTGCAGGCGCCGAGGACGAGGGCGCCTCAGCCAGAACTCACATGGATGCGAAGCGCGTAGAACAGAGCTCGAAGGGAAGGGCGCCCTCATTTGCTCAGAGAGCCTTCTCGAAGCGGAACATGTAGTCAGGTTCCTCGCCCGCCTCCCGAGATTTGTGCGGTTCGGGGTGCCCCGGATGAAAGAACTCAACGATGTGGAAGCCGCACTTGTTCACATAGAAGTGAATGTTCCGCTTCTCGAAGTACAGGGTAACCGTCTCCCACAAGCGGACGGAAGGGTAACGTCTCTCGACCGCACACCAAGCAGCCTGGCCGATCCCCTTGCCTTGCGAGGGTTCATCGAGGAAGAACAGGTCAAGGCTGCCTCGTTCCCCGCCCTCGTCGAAGGACAGGACCATCCCTCCCACCGACACACCCTCGTGCATGACCTGGAGGACCTGCGCGCGCGGTGCCCGAAAAGAATCCTCGATGTCCTCGTCGGACGGGATCGGTTCGGACTCATCCCATCCCAATTCCGCGACGGCCGCCGTCAAGAAGGACCTTTGGAGACGCCTCTTGAACTCATCGAGCTCATCTTCTGCGGCAACCCGGAGAATGACCTCCGGCAATCCTGTTGCAATACTCATCGCTCAAGACTATCCGACACAAACGGGCCGTTCTTGAGATGTTGCAGGGGACTCTCTTGTCAGTTGCTGCTCTACGGTCCAACCAGTGCCAGTGGAATCACTGCCACGGCGTCCGAGCGCCGGTAAGTGAGCTCCTTTGTGTGTTTACTGAATTCCTGGTGGCACAGGCAGTCGGGGCAACTGGCCCCAGAGTCGAGTGGGATCCGTATGAGGTCATCACCCCCGATGGCACGACCATCGAATGACCAAACTAGTTCGCTCCAATCCCCTCATTCGTAGTGTGTCCACATACGAAGGACGTGAACGACGTTTTCGTCAGCAAGAACTTCATAGACCAGCCTGTGCTGGATGTTGATGCGGCGCGAATAGCAGCCAGCCAAGTCGCCGACCAGTTTCTCGAACCGAGGCGGCGCACGGAAGGGGTCCTCCTCAATGACGGCAAGGAGCATCTGCGCTTTGGCCTTCAAACCTGCTCCAGCAAGCTTCTTTGCATCTTTCTGAGCCTGGCGTGAGTAGACGATCTTCCACCCACTCACCAGTCGAGCACCTCCGAACCAGCATCCACACCTTCAGCGCGAGCAGTTCGAATGGACTCTGTCATTCCCGGAATCGACACGAGGAAGAGGGTCTCCTGAATCGCTCGCCAATCGTCCTCACCCACCAGGACTGCGTTTCCCCTCTGACCTGTGATCGTCAAAGGTTGTGCATCTTCGTTGACCTGGTCGATCAAGCGATACAGGTTCGCACGGGCAGATGTGACACTGACAGCAACCATCGCTCTCACCTCCACACTGAGCGTACGCTATCCCGTACGCAAGGGCAATGGATATTGTAGAACTTGCAGAGCCCACCGTTGCGAGGCTCAAGGAGGCGCTGCGAGGCGCCGACCAAGCGTTCACGCCCCGCCCTCGTCAGAACGAGGACGCCGCCAGCAGATCTACCGCCCACCCCCTGCTGACTGAGGTCTACAGTCGCCTTACGGCCGTCGCGAGGGAGGGGCAGCCGACTCAGGGCGTTGGCGTCGGCGCAGCCCCAGTGCCTGGGTTGAATGCCAGCAGAAGACGCGTACCCATCCACCCGCAAGGACCATATCCCCTGTGCACTCAGCAACCACACCGAGAATGGATTACATGCTCAGCCCAGCCCATACAAGCGTCGGAGAATCAGGATCAACAGGCATAACCTGCGCCCCTTCGGAGCACAGCTGCGTCAAAAAGATCCTCAGCGAATAACATGCGGCCAGTATCCCAGCACGCGCATTCTGGAACGCCTTGGTCGCGCATTCGGAACGCTCTCAAACGATGACACTCGGGGCGATAACGTCGAGCCCAATGGATCGAGCCGCGTCGGCGAGTGGACGATCGCAGGTCAGGATCGCATCCACATTGAGCCGGATGGCGGCTTCCAAGTGCAGCGCATCGAGAGTGCGCAGGTAGGTCATGGGAAGGAATCCAGCACTGCGATACACGGCGCGATCCAACGCAGCCAAGGAGACCCCGTCGAGGAGGCTTGTCACATCCCTTTGGTCTAGACCCTCACGAACTGCCAGTCGGCGCAGTTCAACCTCGAGAAGATCCGACGACACCAGCGTTGCAGAGGTCCCGTCCAGCCACTCAAGGAGAGCATCACTTTCTGGCTGTTCGACCAGCAAGGCCCCAAGTGCAGAGGTGTCAACATAAACAAGGCGATCAGCCATCACAGACGGTCCTCCCGCAACTCCTCGAGAGTCTCCGGCAGAGGTACGTGTATCGCTTTCCTGGTAATTCCAAGCTCGCGCCAACCGCCGCGACGTCGCGCCGATCTCACGATCACAAGACCAGGTTGGGGAGCTTCCAAAGGAACAAGGCGCCCAACTGATTGCCCCTTGTTCGTGAGGACAAAGGAGTGACCTTCACTCACCGCTCGCAGGACACGGCCAGATTCGTTGCGCAATTCCCTTTGTGACAGGTGCTCCATAGGCGGGTTCACAAGACTCATGCACATGAGCGCAGCACGAGTGCTACCCACGAGGAATCGCGTACCAAGGTCACAGAGCTACCCCCTCCAGCCCCCCTCCAACCTGACTTGACTCATTCTTAGTCAGGTTCTTGCGGCTTCGATGACTGCGCTCACGCGCGGGGATAGTGGCTGAAAGGGCGGCCCGTTGCTACCTGAAGCGAATGTGCGGTAGCACTTGAGAGGATGTACCAGGCGTCACCCGAACCTCACCCCCGTGGGTAATCGAGATCATGCGAGTAGGGAACCGCTCGTTCAGAGGAGCTTTGCCATATCCTCTTTCATGCGCTCTCATGCAGCGTAGAAGAATCTGCCAAGGAAGTAGTCACCCCTCTAGGCCAGGAACCCCCTCTTATCTCAACCTCATGCGCAGAGATTGCGATCCTCGTTCAACTCAGAGTTATCGCATGCAGCTTCTGACATAAATGCCAGGCCTGCAGCTAGTCGAACCTCACCTAATTCTCTTCTTAATACTCATAGAGCTCATGTCTTACCTCCAGGCCTCAGACGTTAAACCGGAACTCGACCGGGTTCTACGACCAATTGTTTCCTGGGGGTGGTTCCACCCGACCAGTCCGATCCCTATTCACGCGTCATGACCCCACGCTCACTGACAACTACTGGAACACTGTTACAGTAGAACTATGAGTTCAAAGGATGTCAACACGGCCTTAGGCAAGCCTGCTGCCCAAGCTGTCGCCGCACTCCTGTCTCTTGACGAGGACCAGTGGTTCGAACGCAAGTCTGGGCGCGCAGCGGTCAAAGACTTGGCACGCCCTATGGTGGCCTTCGCCAATGCCGAGGGCGGCACCTTGGCGATCGGGCTCAGCAACGGACAGATCGATGGAGTGTCACAGCAAGCGGAGAACGAGATCCGACAAGCCCCCATTGATTTCACCGTGCCACCGGTGCGAGCACAGGTCACACGCTTGGACGTCGATGACAAGGCCGTCCTGATCGTCCACGTCGATCCGGGCGACACCATCCACACGACCAAGTCGGGGGACTGCTACTTGCGTATCGGCGATGAATCACGCCGTCTGTCCCTCGCGGAACAGCAAGAACTCGCCTATGACAGGGGCAGCCAGACGTTCGAGGCAACCCCTGCCGATCTCACCGTCAACGATCTTGACGAGACGCTCATGAACTCCTATCGAGTTGCCATCGGCTCGTCCAGCAATGTCGAAATGCTGCATGCTCGCGATCTGCTCAACCGTCGCGGGCAGGTGACGGCCGCCGCTACTCTGCTCTTCGATACTCGCCCGCAGCGAGACTTCCCCAGCGCCTACATTCGAGTCCTCAAGTATGACGATGACGAGCGAGGTGTCGGGTCGGAGATGACCCTCCTCGACGATGTTCGCATCGAAGGCCCGCTCCCCCAGCAGATAGTCGAAGCCGCTGCCGCCGTCGAGCGTCTCACTCCTGCACCGCAGCAACTGACGGAGAGCGGACGCTTCGAACGGGTGCCCATCATCCCCCGCGACGCCTGGCTGGAGGGCGTCGTAAACGCCGTCGTCCACCGCTCCTACAGCATGATGGGCGATCACATCCGTGTTGAGATCTTCCCGCACCGCATCGAGATCACCTCACCCGGACGGTTCCCCGGCTTCGCCGACACCTCCTCACCGTTGACCATCTCGCGCTATGCACGAAATCCACGCATCGCCCGGGTGTGCGCAGACATGGGTATTACGCGAGAACTCGGCGAGGGGATCAAGCGCATCTTCCATGAGATGCACCGACGAGGGCTGGCTAATCCCATCTACCGGCAAAGCGCTTCCTCGGTCACACTCACATTGAAGGCCTCCGACGCCGTGGCCCCCGCAGTGCTCGATGGGCTGACCAAGAGCGCGCGTGTAGTCCTCGACGTTCTACGCCTTCAGAACCGCCCCTTGGGAACTGGGCAGGTCGCAGAACTTGCCGGTATCGCGCGCCCGACAGCGAAGCGTGCCCTGGAGTCGCTGTTGGAGGCCGATCTGGTGCGCTGGGACGGCAAGTCCGACCACGATCCTCGCGCCTCCTGGAGGCTCCTCTGAGCTACTGCAACACATGTTCCAGTAAATGTTCCAGTGGATGTCGCAGTACGGAGCAACCGCCGGTCAGAGCAACACGCTGAACCTGAACCCCACGACGTCGATAACGGACCAAGTTCAAACTGACCCACAGACCTTTTCGCCTTGTTACGCACATCGTAAAGGTCACTGCCCGTCCACGTGGGAGGAGACATAGGAGGAGATACTGGAGCCATGGACAGACAACTCGAAGCCGCCGGACGGCTCCCTCGACAGCCAAAGCCGATACCGCCAGGCAGCTCAGCGACGAGGCTCCCGGACCTGATGCCACCGCGCGAGCGACTCGACGAGCTCCGGCGTCGGCACCTCGATGTCGCAGCACTGACATTCTCCGTGGACGAGGGACGGCTGTACCAGACGGACTTCCTAGTCACGTCGATGGTCCAGCGCAGCTATGGCGTCGTGGACGCCTTGATCGATGCCGTCGACTCCTACAACATCCACGCCGCCGCTCCCCTGCTACGGTTGCAGCTTGACACGCTGTTTCGCGCCCACTACGCCGCCCGCTGCGCTAACGCCGATGAACTATCCAAGGCGCTTCTACGAGGTGAGGAGTTCCGCAAGTTGAAGGACTCCGAGGGCAAGAAGCTCAGCGACGGACGACTGAAGGATCTGGCCGCAGCAGCCCATCCTTGGGCGCCAGACGTCTACGACAAGACCTCAGGATGGGTGCACTTCTCCCTTAATCACATGATCACGACAGTGCAGAGCTCCGGGGAACGCTCGCTCCTCATGAGCGTGCCCCTACAGCCCCACGTGATTCCAGAGTCTCTGTGGCACGAGGTCTACGCCGCCTCGATCCGGGCAACCGAGGAACTCTTCGAATATGTGCGCGCATGGGCCGCATGCAAAGGCATGCCGTCAGGCGAGTTCAGAGAGTTGCCGATGTGACAGGCAGTTCTCAGCCGAGGTCTATCTGTATAACGAGATCGCCGAACTACGGAAAGCGAACATAATCCCCCAGACTGCGACTGTGATTTCATAAAGAAACTCGACCGCCCGTACCCGCTTTATTTCGGTTCTTCGACGAGTATCGGGGTTGTTTCGGGGTCGAACTCATCTGTCGAGTCATCCGACCGCTAGTTCAAGACGTCTCTCACGTCGCGGCTATCGGGCTGCCGTCGACCACGCCCCGTCGGCGACATGAGCCGATCGACGTAGCCGATGAGACTGGTGATCAGCATGAGCACCTGGACACAGTTGCGCTTACTGAACTGACGCGCGGAGACACCGTGCACGCTCGCGTGACGCGAATAGTAGTTCGGCACCTTGTCGCCCCTGTCCTTCCAGAACTGCTCGTGGGCGTTCCAGATCGGCAGCCAGACCATCGCCTCGTGGACGCCCATCTCGTCGATGACGTCCGGCACGTCCGCGCCCTTCTTCCGATTCGTAATGAGTCGTCGGACGGCCTGGTAGGGGTAGAAGCGGTAGATGAGCGTATCGAGCGTGACAGTGAACATCGCCTGGGCCGACCGGAAGTGTCCAGAACGCATCGCGCCGAGCCCATCTAATACGAACTTCAGCTCGTCGCCGATCACGTTGCGTTCTGCCTGCTCAAGTACGGTAGCGCAGTCGTCGGTGATCGACTCGTAACAGTCACCCAGCACCCGTCGACGGCCCGAGCGGCCCTGTGCCCGGAGCAGGCGGAGCGCTGTGCGGCCACGAGGCACCAGGTAGAGCGGGATACCCTCCTGTTCGAGGAACTCGTGCACTTGATAGGCATTGATCTCGTCTGCGTAGCTCCTTAGATTAGGCGGGAGGAGCGCACGGTTGAACCCGCGCAGTATCTGCGAATTGAGGAGGGGCTTTAGAAAGACGCGTAGCCCATCAAGCATCGCCGGAATACTGGCTCGCGATCTGCTTGATCGCTGAGGCGTCTCCAACGCTCTTAAACGCCGGGAAGTCGATCACCGGAATCGTGAACGTCGGCAGGCTCGCCACGATCGACGCCACCTGCGCTTGGATCAGCTCATTGTACGGCTCGAGCGCATTCTTGATCAGCGCGTCGTAGTCAGGCAGCACCGACTTCATCTGCTCCTGAAGGCGTCGATTCAGCGGCTCCATGGTGTCCCACGCGTACGCTGAGGTGTCCGGCAGCATCGCCTTCATACGTTCTCGGATGGGCGCCAGCATCTTCGAGACGGCGACGTTCATGCTGGGCGACAAGGACTGCGCGAACCCTTCCGGCAGCCGAAAGTTGACCGTGGGTGATGAGAGACTGCGTCCTGGTTCGGAGCCCCCCACACTGTCGACCTGCGAGTCTCCTCACCGACTACCTGCCAAGACCCCTCCTCGAGGTCTTCGTCATCGAGCGTCATCTCATCTAGCTCGACGGCAGGCCGAGCTTATCGAAGAAGGCACGGTTGCGCTCCGTCGCGGCGTTGACGAGCCGATCGAAGCTCATGACCTCGACGTAGGCCTTGTATGGTTCGATGAAGCCGAAGTATCCCATTCCGTCATGGGTCATGGTCAATCCAGACAGCTTGCATCGGCTGACCATCGTCGGGGTGAGGTCCGCAACGATATAGCAGAAGGCCGGTGGGTCATCTGCCGAAGGAATCAGTCTCCCCGTAGCCGTCTTGGCGTCTCCGGCTCGGACTCTCGCGACGTAATCCAGGCACTGCTCGATGGGGTTCTTGCCCTCAGTCGCGTCGTCACGCATTGGCCGCTTAAGCTCGACGATGACGATCGACTGTAGGGGCAGCTTTTTGCCCTCGGCGGTGAGCACCGGAGAATCTGGCTCGATGACGCGTGTCGCGAGCACGTCGGGCCTCTTCATCGAATCGTCATCCGCGATGGCGATGCTTTTGAACGCCTTATCGGAGGCGAGGTAGTCGTGGAACACGAGCCGCTCGTCGATAATCCAGAGGTTGGAGGCGTCATCGCCGACCTCTGTCGACTCCTTCCGCATTGGGAAGAGCAGGTTGTGGATGGATTCCTCCCGGGCATACTTCCCGTCGCTGTCGGCCTGGATCAGCTTGTCAAGGATGTCAAGCGTTGTCCGTCGCCGGAAAACATAGTTCGCCAGGTCCGACTGGTTGAGATCCTTCACCGTCTCCAAGTACCTGGCGAGACGCTCGTCGTATTCCTCAGGCTTGTCCCCAGACGACTCTGTGAAGACGGCCTGACCCTCGGCAAGGACGTCCGCCTCGATCTTCTGGCTGCAGCGATGAAGCTCGATCTCCAAGTCCTGATCCTTGATCGACGGGTCGATGGCGATGCCGAGCGACTCGATCCGTTTGATCAGCGGACGATACTTTGGGGCCTTGGTGCTGACGTATCGTTGCATCCGCTCGAGGCCCGCCTGCTGGGCGGACGCCAGTGGCTCCGCGAGGCTCCGGGCGATCTCCGCGAACACGCCCTTCTTGATGTCGTCGAGCGACGGCTCGTCGATCAGGGTGTCCCCGGTAACTCGCTCGGGAAGATCGAAGTCCGTGCGATCAGAGCGGACATGATCGTCTAGGAACGTCGACGACAAGTAGCACACATATGTGAACTCAGCCGATGTCTCGTCCTTCAGCCGACCATACAGCCCTGGCACCTTGCCAGCGATGCTCTCATCCTTGACCACGCGGTTCGCCGCGCACCAGTGCAGCCGGGGGCTGGAGTTGCGCGCTGACGACTTGAGTCGAAGCCCAAGCAAGTCAAACTTCTCCCCCTTGATCTCCAGCGTCGCCAGCGTCGTCTCCGAATATCCCGAGTCGTCGAGCAACTCTCTTAGCGAGATCGGCTCGCCGTCGTCGTCCGAGACGATTACATCCGGCGCTCCGCCAGGACGGAGGAAGTACCAGATGCAGTGCTCGAAAACTTCACGAGAGATGGCTTCCACAGTCTTCGCAGCGCTCTGCTGGTAGGGTTTCTTGAATCCGGTCAGGCGCACTACCGTGCCGGCGTCGACGATGCCCTCAGGGGCGGGGTCCTGTTCGACCTCGCGCGCCACTGAGAACCTGAACTGTCGTCCCTGGAGCGAGCCAGTATCGTCGCGATACGCACTCCGGACCTCAACACGGTCGAACGCCTTGAGCCACAGGAGCCTGCCGACCCCGCGGCACCCGAGCCCGGACTTGAAGTCGCTGTCGAGAGTCTCAAAGGATGCCATGTTCTCCGGGGTGAAGCCGACGCCGTTGTCCTCGACGCTGAAGCCGACGATCGGCTTCAGCGGCACACGCCCCGGTCCTGATGGTGAGAGGTCGAACGCCTCTTGAGGCGCTCGCTCAATCCGCACCCTCACCAAACCGCGCTCAACATCGTCTCCATAACGGGCGTCGATCGCCTGGATGCCGTTGACGACCGCTTCTAGGAGAGGCAGCAGAGCGTGGGTCTTGGGTAGAGTGGTGTTCTGAACTCGACCAGCCAGAGATGTCCTCAACGCCATAGATTCTCCTCCACGTCGACACCCCGAACATTAGAAGGGACCACTGACATTGAGCGCGCGCCGACCGGATCAGTAGTCACTGGCCAGATCCGACTCGTACAGTGCCCTGGCATTTTCAGAGCCGCGGATAGCCTCTCGGACGCGTGGCTTCGTGATGTCGAGGACGCGGAGTGCATCGCCTGTCTCGGCGACGGACTCGACACGGCGGAAGTCATTGGCGAAGCGATCTCGGCTTCCTGGTCAGCGCCAAGTTTCGCGTCCGCCTTGCGCGCTTGCCACAGCAGTTCCGTCAGTCTCGACACGGACAGTGCTCCTTCGTCTTCATCCGCAGTGCGCCCAGGTTATTTCTTATTTCCAGACGTCAGCCCCGTTCGGAACTCGACTACGTCGCCGTCTTGCATGACGTAGTCCTTGCCTTCCATGCGCATTTTGCCGTGGGCGCGCGCCTCAGCGATGCTGCCCTGCGCCATCAGCTCATCAAAAGAGATGATCTCAGCTTTGATAAAGCCTCGCTCAAAGTCCGTGTGAATGACCCCGGCAGCCTGCGGCGCAGTCCAGCCCTTGCGAATGGTCCAGGCCCGCGACTCCTTCTCCCCCGCCGTCAGATAGGTCTGCAACCCCAGGGTGTCAAAGCCAACCCGCGCCAGCTTGTCTAGCCCAGCCTCTGCCTGCCCGTTTTCGTGCAGCATCTCTGCCGCCTCCTCAGGCTCAAGCTCCACCAACTCGGCCTCAAACTGCGCATCCAGGAAGATCGCCTCCGCCGGTGCCACCAGCTTCCGCAACTCCGCCTGCTTAGCGTCGTCGTTCATCCCGGCGTCATCCATATTGAACACGTAGATGAAAGGCTTGGTGGTCATCAACTGGAAGGAACGCAGTGCCTCCGCATCCAGGCCCTGCTTCTCCGCCACGGCGGACAGCAGCGTGCCCTCCTCCAGGATCGCGAGCGCGGCCTTCGCCGTCTCCAGCACGGAAGCGTCTACCTTCTTGCCGCGCACCTCCTTTTCCAGCCGCGGGATGGCCTTTTCCAGGGTCTGAATATCGGCCAACACCAGCTCGGTGGCGATGGTCTCAATGTCACTGGCAGGCTCCACCTTGCCGTCCACATGCACGACGTCGGGGTCATCGAAGGCGCGCGTCACCATGCAGATCGCATCGGCCTCACGGATATTGGCCAGGAACTGGTTGCCCAGGCCCTCGCCTTCACTGGCGCCACGCACAATCCCAGCAATGTCCACAAATGACACGGTGGCGGGCACCGTCTTGACCGAGTGGAACACCTCCGCGAGGCGGTCCAGCCGCGGGTCAGGCAGCGGCACGATTCCGATATTCGGCTCAATGGTGGCGAAGGGGTAATTCGCCGCGAGCACGGTTGCGCGAGTAAGGGCGTTGAACAAGGTGGACTTGCCGACGTTAGGCAGTCCGACGATTCCGATAGTAAGAGCCACGCGCTGAGTCTAGACGCAGCCACCGACACCCACCGGTGCACAGCATCGCCACGACGGCAGATGGCGTGCCCCAGCGATCCCGGTGAGCGCGCCACGAGTCAGAGAGTGTCAGCGATTCATGTCAGACCCTTGTGCCACTGTTGCTTCATGGCATCTGTCTCGCCTTATGTGCTGCTTCTCGTAGGTATCGTCCTGGGCCTGGCTTCCGGGCTGGGCCTGGGTTACACCCTGGCGGTCTTACGCACCACCTCAGCCCGCGTCTCCTGGCGCGATGAGGTGGCTTCCTTGCGTTCCGACGCCGCCGCCTGGCAGGCGCGTGCAGAGGAGTTGGAAGAGCGAGCGCAACTAGCCGAAGAACGCAATGACCGGGACGGCTCCGTGCTGCGGGCACTGGCCCCGGTGCGCTCACAGCTAGAACAGGTGGGGGCCAAAGTTGAGCAAATGGAACGCTCACGCGCCAAGCAGCACGCCACGCTCACTGAGCAGCTGCGGACTGCCGCCCTGGCTGAGAAGGAGCTCAGCCGGACCACGGCCAATCTGGAAGGTGCCTTGCGCTCCCGCTCTGCGCGCGGCCTGTGGGGTGAGGTGGAATTGGCGCGGATCCTGGAGGCTTCCGGGATGCTCCCGCATATCGACTTCTCGGAGCAAAAGCGCATCGGAGCGCTGCGCAAGGATGCGGAGGCGGCGCGGCCGGACGCGATCATCCACCTACCTGGGGGCGCACATCTGGCTCTCGACGCAAAGGTGCCGCTGGACTCCTACCTCAAGGCCTGCACGCAGGCGGACCAAGGTGGAGCCGCTGAGGAGCAGCGCCTCCAGCTGCTGCAGGCGCATGCCAAAGCCTTGCGTTCCCATGTGGATGCCTTGGCAGCCCGCCACTACGAGCGCGCCCTCCCCTCCTCCCCCGAACTGGTGGTGCTCTTCGTCCCCGCTGAACCTGTACTGGCTGCCGCCCTGGAGGCCGACCCCACGCTGCTGGAACACGCCCTGGGGCTCGGCGTCGCCCTGACCTCGCCAGCATCACTGCTGGCCTTACTGCGCACCTGCGCCACCGCCTGGGCCCGCACCGCCGTCAATGACGACGCCGCCGCGCTGCTGGAACTAGGTCGCACACTTTACGAGCGCCTAGCTGTGGTGGCACGCCACGCGGACCAGCTGGGCATGGCACTTCAGCGCAGCGTGCAGGCATACAACCGGATGGCTGGGTCTATGGAGTCCCGCTTACTGGTTACCGCTAGATCCTTCACTGCACTGGCCCAAGACCTACCTGAGCTGCGCGAAGTCAGTCCTGACGCCGCACAGCTCCGCCAGTTCTCTGCCCCGGAGCTGAGTCAGAGTCAAGCACCTCAGGCTTAACCATCAAACACTCACCCCGCTAGCAAGCACACCGCCCACAGCGGTGCCATACAGATCAGGGTCAGCGCTACCATCCCGGAAGCCTGCGCAACCCTACTTTCGTCCGCCGGTCAATATCGGCTGGCCGGATAGCCCAGCCGAGTCAGGGCCTTCACCAGGCTGAGCTCGGCAGATTTGCGCGGCACTCAGCGGATCAAGCCCACACGCCCCCGGTGAAGCGCATGCGGCTTTGCCGCAAGCTTCCAGCGCCACCCACATAACCGCATTGCGCCGCAATGACACCCGCACACAGGAAACCGAGACTTCTTCGTTATCTCAGTAATCACCACGATTCACGAGTTACTAGAACCGCACTTTTCCAGCAATGCGGTCGATAAGCGGTAGGTACCGCAACTTGGCCGAACTAGTGTGATGGTCGAATCAACAACTACTGATTAGGAGGTTCAGGGCAAATGTCCATCAGCGCACCGACCCTCGACCGCGTACCTCGCGGCCTGTTCGGAAGCTCCGCCCCTGAGGCCCCGACGGAGACCCGCTCCGTGCTCGATCGTCTTCGGTCCCTGGCTACTGAGCAGCAGCGTCTCCAGGACGCGCTCCAGGTCCTGCGCAATGAGCGTGACCGTTTGATCCTGAAGGGCCTGTCCTTCGGCGTCAGCTCATCCGAGCTCGCCAACACCTCTCACCTGACCGGAGCCCGCGTGCGCGCCATCGCCGACGCTGCAGCCGCCTCCTCCGCTCGTGAGCGTGTCTCCCAGGCCGTCGCTGGCCTAGTGGCCCACGAACCGCCCATGTGCACCACCTACGGTGCTCTGGCCGACGCCGTCGGCATCGGCTCCGCCAAGGGGGTGGCCTCCTCCCTGGCCACCAACCCTGACGTCACTGGCCGTGAGGGCGCCCGCGTCCTCCTGCTGCGTTGGGCCACCCCGGCGCTCGGCGGCTATGTGATCCCCGAGCACGAGCCGGCCTGGCAGACCCAGGGGGACGACACCGCCTCCCGTCTGGAGTGCCTGCAGGCTGAGGGCCTGGTCATCCAGGTTCACTCCCCTGAGGGCCCGGTCTGGGTTGTGCCCTTCGAACGCGTCTGCGCAGACCCGCGCCGCCTCATCTCGCTGATCAACAAGTAATCAGCACACCAACAACGCAGCGCCGTCGACCTCAAATGGCCGACGGCGCTGCCGTATCTACAAGGCACTAACTAAGCACTGAGCCGCAAAACAACCACGAACGCAACTAAGCACCGCAAACCCAGCCGCTCAACACCAAAGGTGCAAGAACCTCAAGCGCAGGCAGACACTCAGCAGGTGTGGTCGGCGGCAGGTTCACGCCGTCCGTGCTCCGGGGCGACCCCACCAGCCGCAGCCATCAGGTCAGCGCGCAGGTTCTTAGGCAGGGAGAAGGCGATTTTCTCCGTGGCCGTGACGACCTCTTCTACGTCATCGAATCCCAGTTCACCCAGGCGCGCCACCACCTCACGCACCAAAATCTCTGGGACAGAGGCACCACTGGTCAGGCCCACCGTATTCGCGTCCGCCACCCAAGCCGGATCGATCTCACTGGCGTAATCCACCCGATAGGAGGCCCCTGCGCCAGCCTCTAACCCAACCTCCTTGAGCCGCACAGAATTGGAGGAGTTACCCGAGCCCACCACGATCAACACGTCGCAGCGCGCAGCCATGGCCTTCACCGCCCCCTGACGGTTCTGGGTGGCATAGCAGATGTCATCCCCCGGCGGGTCGCTCAGATGCGGGAAGCGCTCACGCAGCAGCCGCACTGTCTCCAGGGTCTCGTCCACGCTGAGGGTGGTCTGGCTGATCCACACCACCTTCTTCGGGTCGCGCACCGTCACCTGAGCCACCTCATGGGGGCCATTAACCACCTGAATATGCTCGGGAGCTTCCCCCTGAGTCCCCTCCACCTCCTCATGGCCGGTGTGCCCCACCAGGATGATGTCGTAGTCCTCCTTGGCAAAACGCACCGCCTGTTTGTGCACCTTGGTGACCAGCGGGCAGGTGGCGTCAATGGTCTGTAGGTGGCGGACCGCAGCCTGAGCATGCACCGCCGGGGAGACGCCGTGGGCGGAAAAGACCACGCGGGCCCCCTCCGGCACCTCATCGGTCTCTGAAACGAAGATGGCGCCCCGCTGGGACAGGGCCTCCACCACGTATTTGTTGTGCACGATCTCCTTGCGCACGTAGATGGGCGCGCCATAGTGAGCCAGGGCCTGTTCGACGGCGTCAACCGCCCGGTCCACGCCCGCGCAGTAGCCGCGGGGCGCCGCCAGAAGCAGCTTCTTGCCGGTGGAGCCAGGGGGCTGGCTGGAGTCGTCGCGGGCAGCGGGAACCGTCTCAGTCACGCCCCCAACTGTGCCACAGGGCGCACGCCTGCCCCACCGGCATGGCACAGTGTTCCCCGTGACAACAGCTGCCCCACCACTCTCGGCACCCGGCCCGGAACTGCCTCAGCTGGCGCGGGAAACCACCCCGGAGCGGCCCTGGCCACTGCGGTTGCTGTCCACCAAGATCAGCGAGTACGTGGACAAGATGACGGGTGTCTGGGTTGAAGGACAGGTGGTGCAATTCAACCGGCGGCCCGGCTCAGGCATGCAGTATCTGACGCTGCGGGACACCGACGAAGACATGTCCATGTCCGTTTCCCTGTTCACCCGCGAACTGGCGGCCATTGAAGCCCGCACCGGGACGCAGTTGCTGGAGGGGGCGCGCGTGGTGGTGCACGCCAAGCCCCGCTTCTGGACGCGGCGGGGCAGTCTGGACCTGCGCGCGGATGACATTCGCCCCGTTGGTGTAGGCGATCTGCTGGCCCGCATTGAGCAGCTGCGGCGGGTGCTGGCCGCTGAAGGACTGTTTGACGCGAACCGCAAACAGCGCCTGCCTTTCCTGCCACGCACGGTAGGCCTGATTTGTGGGCGCAATGCCAAGGCCAAAGACGACGTGCTGGTCAACGCGCGCCTGCGCTGGCCAGGTCTGCCTTTTGCGGTGCGTGAGGTGGCGGTGCAGGGCGCGGCGGCGGTGCGGGAAGTGGCTGCCGCAATCGCTGAGCTCGACGCCGATCCCGCCGTCGACGTGATTGTGGTGACCCGCGGTGGCGGTGCGGTGGAGGACCTGCTGCCTTTCTCCGACGAGGGCTTAGTGCGGGCGGCTGCACGCTGCCGCACCCCGTTGGTGTCTGCGATCGGGCATGAGACGGACTGTCCACTGCTGGATTTAGTGGCCGACTATCGGGCTTCTACACCAACGGACGCGGCTCGCCGCATCGTGCCGGATCTGGCGGAGGAGATGGAGCGCCTAGATTCGGCCCGCGAGCGCATGCGTTTGGTGCTGACGACGCGCCTGCAAGCTGAGCAGCGCGGCTTGGATGAGGTGCGTGCCCGCCCGGTGATGACCAACCCGGCGGTAATGGTGCGTGATCGGCTGGCGGAGTTAGAGCAGGCGCGTGAGCGTTTGCGGCGGGCACTGGCCAACGGCCTCACTTTGGCGGAGGCGCAGCTGGCGGCGGAGCGGGCTAGGTTGACGGCGCTGTCGCCTCAGGGGGTGCTGGACCGAGGCTATGCGATCCTGCGCTTGCCCGGGGGGCAGGTCATTAAAAGCGCGCAGGACCTCAAGAAAGGTGACCTGATTGAGGGTGTGCTGGCCTCGGGCCGCATGGTGGCGCAGGTGGTCGGAGCTACCAAGCCCAAGAATTAGGCCTAGACCTGTCTCCTCTGCCGGGTATTTGGCCTCCAGAGCTGCCGAATTGCGCGGGCGGTGTGCTCATCCCGCTGCCTCAGCACGAAAACGCAATACTCACTGCCAGGCTCACGCAGTGGCGGAGTCCGTGGGACAATTCCCGCCATGACCAGGCCCGCAAGCCCAAGTTCAGCCATGCCCAGCCCTAGCTCAGCCACACCCGCAGACAACTCTGATGTCGCCGCCCTTAGCTATGAGCAAGCCCGTGAGGAGTTGGTGGGGGTGGTCCAGCGCCTGGAGAACGGGCAGGTTCCCTTGGAAGAGTCGCTAGCCCTGTGGGAGCGCGGTGAAGCCCTAGCTGCCCGCTGCCAGGACTGGTTGGACCAGGCCCGCGCCCGCCTCGACGCCGTCGTCAACAATCAGACCCCATCACAAGGCTGAGCAGCTAGCCTCAGAGTCCATGCCGGGTCTGAGCGCCGGACCTCAGCTTCCCCCGCCCCCTTGGCCGCCACGCCTCACCCACCCTGCCACGTTTTTCACCAAGGAGCCCCAAATGCCCACAGCACCCGGCCCAGCAGGACGCGCCCTCGTCATCGGGGAGGCGTTGGTGGATATCGTCGTCAACCCTGACTCTGAGCCCGTGGAGATCCCCGGTGGTTCCCCCGCCAATGTGGCCTTGGGGCTGGCACGGCTTGGCCGGGAGGTGGAGTTGGACTGCTGGATCGGCCAGGATCCGCGCGGCCAAGCTATCCGCAGCCATCTGGAGGCGGACGGCGTCCGGCTTACCTCTGGTGCTGACGGCGCCGCTCACACCAGCACCGCGCGAGCTGTGATTGGTGCAGACCGCGCCGCCACCTATCACTTTGAGTTGGACTGGAACCCGCCCTTCCCCCAGCCCACGCCTGGCGCTACTCCGCTCCTGGTGCACACTGGTTCAATCGCCGCCGTGCTGGAGCCGGGCTGCGCCACTGTGGCGCAAGTACTGGCCGAGTACCGGCCCACCTCCACCACCTGCTATGACCCCAATGCTCGCCCCCAGCTCATGGGCAGCCCCGAGCAGGCGCGCCTCACGGTGGAGCGCCTGGTGGCCCTCTCTGACTTGGTGAAGTGCTCCGATGAGGACCTGGCCTGGTTCTACGGCCTAGACCAGCATGACGATGCCGCCATTGAGGCCGTGCTGAGCAATTGGCTACAGATCGGCCCAGCGGTGGTGGTGGTGACCCGTGGCAAGCGCGGTGCGCTGGCTCTGGCGTCCTCTGGGGCGCGCGTGGAGGTTCCCGCCGACCCTGCCGTCGTTGTAGCGGACACGGTGGGCGCTGGGGACTCCTTCATGGGGGGCCTGGAGGATGGCCTGTGGTCGGAGGGCCTGGTGGGCGGTGCGCAGCGCGCAGCCCTCCGGGAGATTGATTCCGCCACTTTGGAACGGGTGGTGCGGCACGCCTCCGCAATCGCGGACATCACCGTCTCCCGCAAGGGCGCCAACCCGCCCACCCGCGCCGAACTGGGCTGAGCCCCGCCCCTAGCCGTCAGTACTGCGGCACTTCGTCAAGCATTTTGGTGACCAGCTCAGCGATCTCGGAGCGCTCAGTGCGCACTAGGTCAATATGGGCGAACAGGTCTTTGCCTTTAAGAGACTCCACCACGCTGGCCACGCCATCCCAGCGGCCCACACGCAAATTGTCACGCTGGGCGACGTCGTGAGTGAGCACCACTTTGGCGTTGTGTCCGATGCGAGATAGCACCGTCAGCAGCACGCCGCGCTCCAGGGACTGCGCCTCATCCACGATCACAAAGGCGTCGTGCAAGGAGCGGCCCCGAATGTGGGTTAGCGGCAACACTTCCAGCTGTCCCAGGCTCACCACCCGGTCCACCCGCTCCTTGGGCACCACCGAGCACAGGGTGTCAAAAACGGCCTCCCCCCAAGGCTGCATCTTCTCCTCAGTGTCCCCCGGCAGGAAGCCGAGGGTCTGCCCACCAACGGCGTACAGAGGCCGGAAGACCATTACTTTGCGCTGCTCACGCCGGCTCACCACCGCTTCCAGCCCAGCTGCAAGCGCCAGCGCGGATTTGCCGGTTCCGGCGCGCCCACCCAGGGACACGATGCCGATATCCGGGTTGAGCAGGTGGTCGATGGCCACGCGCTGCTCAGCGCTGCGCCCACGCACCCCAAAGATTTCCCGATCCTGAGCCACGAGTCGCAGCTCGCCGTCGACGATGGTGGCCAGGGCGGAACCGCGCGGGGAACTGAGGGTGGCGCCAGTGTGGGCGGGCTGGCCGCTGAGCGCGGTGACGGATTCGAGAGTTACCAGCCCCTCAATACCCAGGCGCTCCTTACCCCACAGGGCAGACATTTCCTCCTCGGTTAGGGAGGCCTGAACCATGCCGGTATAGACCTCCTCACTGGCCAGCTCGTGGCGATACTCGTCAGCGGCCAAACCCACGGAAGCCGCTTTGATACGCATGGGCAGGTCCTTGGACACGACGATGACCTCCGCGCCACCGTTGGCCAGGGTGACGGCGGCGGACAGGATGCGAGTGTCGTTGTCCCCCAAGCGCATACCTGCCGGCAGGACCTGGTCGTCTGAGCCATTGAGTTCTACGCGCAGGGTGCCGCCTTGCTCGTTGAGGGGGATAGGCCGGTCTAGGCGGCCGTGTTGGGCGCGCAGGGAGTCCAGGAGGCGCAGCGCAGAGCGGGCGAAGTAGCCAAGCTCAGGGTGGTGGCGTTTGCCCTCCAGCTCCGTGATGACCACCACCGGCAGGACGACGGCGTGTTCAGCGAAGCGCCGGATGGCGTGCGGGTCAGACAGGAGGACGGAGGTGTCCAGGACGTAGGTGCGCATGGCGCCGCTTCTCCCCGAGGGCCTGTGGCGGTCGCCCCGGCGGCGTCCGCCTGGTACTAGCGACTTTACGACCAATGGAGCTGACCGCGGGCGGACTCGGCGGCCAGTCTGAGGATCGGGCGGGAAGGCGCTGCGCCGCTAACCTGCCTCAGCGCCCCATGCGGCGGTCACGCTGCCCGTAGTCACGCAGGGCGCGCAGGAAGTCGATGCGGCGGAAGGCTGGCCAGTTGACTTCGCAGAAGTAGAACTCTGAGTGCACTGACTGCCAGAGCAGAAATCCGGAGAGGCGTTGCTCCCCGGAGGTGCGGATGACCAGGTCGGGGTCGGGCTGCCCCTTGGTGTAGAGGTGGGCGGTGATGTCTTCCTCAGACAGGCTGGCGGCGACCTCTTCCAGGCTCTGCCCGGCGGCGGCGCGCTCGCGCAGGAGGTCACGCACGGCGTCGGCGATTTCTTGGCGTCCGCCGTAACCGACGGCGATATTGACCTTGACGCGGGTGTCGTCTTGCCCCGGGGTGGTGGGCCGGTCGGTGGAGGCGGCGGCTTGGGCTAGGCGGGTGGCGACGTCGTCGGGAAGCAGTTCGGTGGCGCCAACGATGCGCAGGTTCCAACGGCCACTTGAGGCTAGGCCGTCGATGGCGTCGGCAATGATTTTGAGCAGGGGGGCTAGTTCGGCGGGGTCGCGGGCGAGGTTGTCGGTGCTGAGCAGCCAGAGGGTGACGATGCGGACGCCAACGTCTTCCGCCCAGCTGAGGAACTCAGAGATTTTGTCTGCGCCGCGTTTGTGGCCTTGGGAGGCGCCCATACCAACGGAGCGAGCCCAGCGGCGGTTGCCGTCCAGGATGACGCCGACGTGCCGGGGCACGCTAGTGGGGTCGAGCTGTCCGGCTAGGCGGCGTTCGTAGATCTCATAGATGAGGTTGTCTCTGGCCATTTCGCCTCCGTTCTGCTCGCGTGCCGCTGGGGTGGCCGACCCGGGGTAAGTCCGCCAGGTGTCAAAGGTAGCGCTCAGGTGGGCGGCGGCGCAGTTTAAAAGCAGTCAAAAAGCGGTGACCGCTAGGGCGCTGTTGCCGACGGCGTCGCCAGGGTGCTGGGAGGTGGGCGCGATGCGCGTGGCCCGTGAGGACAGTAGGGGTAACGGCGGGCCGAAGCGCACGGTGACCGAGCGCACTGCCAATACCGAGCTTGGGTATTGGCGACACCACCCAACCTACGGTAGCGTAACTTACGCGACCGTAGGTTATGCCCTGAGGCCACGCAGGCGCTTAGGAGCTCAAACTCAGGAGCTGCAGAGGAGCACCATGACCGTCCGCACCCTGTTCTCCGGCAACCCGCCCGATTTCCTCAAGACTCCACCCAAGCCTCCGGGCTTCACCCGCCCTAAGCTGCGCGGCTGGATCCACACCATCACTGCCCCGCTAGCCATTGCGGCTGGCATCGCCTTGACGATCCTCGCCTACCATCAGCGCGGCAGTCTCCTAGCCTGGGCCTGCGCGATCTATCTGAGCTGCTCCGCCCTGCTCTTCGTGAACTCCGGCGTCTACCACCTGTGCAAGGGACGCACCCCCAAGCGTTTCACCGACGTGCTCCAGCACATCGACCACGCTAATATCTATCTGCTGATTGGCGGCACCTACACCCCCTTGGCGGTAGCCCTGCTCAGCCCGCTATGGGCCACGATCTTGCTGGTGGTGGTTTGGGCCGGCGCCATTGTGGGAATCGCTGCCCGGTTTATCTGGCCACGCACCCCCCGCTGGTTGGGCGCCGTTATTTATGTGGCCCTAGGTTGGGTGGCCCTGGCCTTCCTACCGCAGTTCTGGATCGCCGGCGGCCCCGCGATCGTGCTGCTGCTGGTGGCTGGAGGGGTGCTTTACACGGTCGGCGCGGTGGTCTTTGCGCGCCAGATGCCGGACCCCAACCCGCTGGTCTTTGGCTTTCACGAGATCTTCCATGCCTTCACCGTGGTGGCCTGGGCTTGCCACTGCCTGGCCTGCTACCTGGCGGTTTTGAGCTAAAGCTGCTGCGTCAGGCGGATGCCCGGCTACCCTTGAACTAAGCGTGCACGCACCCCACTTGAGCCAAGGAATGAACACCCATGTCCAAGCAAAGCAAGAAGTCCAAGCAGGCCGACAAGCTCAGCAAGGCTGAGCGCAAGGCCGCTAAAGCCGCCAAGAAGGCTGCTAAGCAGGCCGCCAAAGCGGCCAAGGCTGCACTTAGCCCCAGCTGCTGGACTGCTGACCCTCGCGAGCTGCTGCGAGTCGGTGAGGGCTTCCAGTTGGCCTCCCTCAACCGCGCTGACGCTCCCGGCTGGGACGGTGGTGAGGAGGAAGCACTCGCCTACACCGAGGCCATTACCCCCTTGCTTTCCGAACTCCAGGAGCGCCTCTACGCCGCCTCCAAGGAAGGTTCCACCCGCCGCGTGCTGGTGGTGGCTCAGGGCCTAGACACGGCTGGCAAGGGTGGGATTGCTCGGCACGTGATGGCGCTGGTGGACCCCCAGGGTGTGAGCCTGATGGCCTTCAAGGCACCCACCGAGGAGGAGAAGAGCCACGACTTCCTGTGGCGCATCTGGAAGGCGATGCCCACCGCCGGAAAGATCGGACTCTTTGACCGCTCTCACTATGAGGACATCCTGGTGCCCGGCGTAAACGGTCAGCTGGACGACGCCGCCTTTGACGAGCGCGTGTCCCAGATTCACGATTTTGAGAAGCAGTTGATCGAGCAGGGCACTGCCATCATCAAGGTGGCACTCATGGTCTCCTACGAGGAGCAGGGCCTGCGGCTGCTGGAGCGCGTGGACCGCCCGGACAAGCGCTGGAAGTACTCCCCCGGAGACATGGATACGCGCGCCAAGTGGTTTGACTTCCAGGGCATTTACCAGCGGATGCTCACCGCTACTTCCTTCCCGGAGGCTCCCTGGTACGTCGTGCCCGCAGACAACAAGTGGTATGCGCGCTTGTCCGTCACGGAGATGCTGCTGCGGGAGCTCGCGGAGATGGATATTGACTGGCCTGCCGCCAAATTCGACGTCGCCACTGAGCGCGAGCGCGTCCGCGCCACTGTGAGCGCTGAGGCTCTGGCCGAATACGACCAGAAGATCGGTGACAAGCTGCGCCGGGTGGCGCGCCACGAGGCTGAGCACGATGCCACCACCCAGGCGCTTTCTTCTGCAGACAGCGCCGATCGCGCAGCCGAGGAGACGGCGGAACAGACGGCTGAAGACCAGCGTCTGGCCGACCCGCTCCTAGCCCCGACTCCGGCCACGGTGGAGGAGGGTCGCTGAGGCTGCGGTGCCGGCGCCGTCAGGCTATGGGCCTTAGGCAATGGGCATCCCTGCGCTTCCACTAGCAGCGGATCGCGCGTGAACCTGCTTGGCCAAAGCAGCCCCGCCGGTAGACTCCCGCTTCATATGGCCGCTGGCCGCCAATGATGGTGGCCTGCGGCGGCACTGTTTTAGCCTGCTAAGCAGGCCCCGACGTCGGCGCCGCCGGCACAGCCCAAGGAGGACAAATGGCTACGGAGAACCCTGAGGTCACTGAGCAGGGAACTTGGCTCACCCAGGAGGCCTTCGACCGCCTGACCGCCGAACTGGAGCGCCGTAAGACCACTGACCGCAAGGAGCTCGCCCAGCGGGTGGAGGCAGCACGGCAGGAGGGCGACCTGCGCGAGAATGCTGGCTACCACGCCGCCCGTGAGGAAGCGGGGCTCAACGAGGCACGCATCAACCAGCTGGAGGCCCTGCTGGAGACGGCGCAGATCGGCACGGCAGCTGCGGATGGCTCTGTATCTGCCGGGACGATCGTGACCGCCAAGGTCAATGGCAAGGAGCAGACTTTCGCGCTGGGTGGTCAGGAGATCACCGCGGATGTGCCTGAAGGGGTGAAGGTCTTCTCTCCTGATGCTCCCCTGGGCCGCGCGCTCATGGGCCACAAGGCTGGGAAGAAGGTCAGCTACGAGGCCCCAAACGGCAAGCGGCTCACGGCGGAGATCATCCAGGTCAAGCCGATCTGAGCTGGGCGCGGCGCGGTTTTATTCCCTTCACGCTGCCGGCTGAGTGGGCTGTTTGGCGCCTGCTCAGCCGGTAGCGTCTGCGCGCATGAATACCAGCAGCAGCAACCACGTATCCCCCGCTTCCAGCCAACCTCTGCGCAGCACCGCCCTGCCGGGCATCACTTTTAGCCGCCTGCCTAACCCGGGCATCCACCCGGTGTTGGGCACAGCGATTGATGGTCCGTGGCCACAGGGCGCCCAGATTATCTACCTGGCGGCGGGCTGCTTCTGGGGTGTGGAGCGGATCTTCTGGCGGCAAGAAGGGGTGCTGTCCACGGCGGTGGGCTACATGGGTGGCAACACTCCTAATCCTTCCTATGAAGAGGTGTGCACGGGAGCTACCGGTCATGCTGAGGCGGTGCGGGTGGTCTTTGACCCGGCGGTGGTTGGCGCTGGCGGGGAGGCACTGCTGCGGGTGTTTTGGGAGAACCACGATTCCACACAGCTGAATCGGCATGGCAACGACGTCGGCACGCAGTATCGCTCCGCGGTGTGGACGACGACGCCGGAGCAGGCCGCTGCGGCCCACGCCATCCGGGAGGCCTTCCAGGGTGAGCTGACGCGCTTGGGGCGGGGCACCTGCGTGACCACCATTGACGAGGCGAGTGCGGCCTACGCGGAGTTTGGGGGCCCGTTCTACCTGGCGGAGGACTACCACCAGGCTTATCTACACAAGCACCCACGCGGTTACTGCAACCACGGCCCCAACGGGGTGACCTGCCCGGTGGGGATCGTAAACCTGCCGCCCCAGGTGGAGGTGCTGCCACCTAAGGCCGTCCCGGGCGCCTGAGTGACTCGCGGGGTGGGGGTGGTGTTGGGGGTGGGTGGGTTGTTAGTCTGGGTGGGTTCCTGGTTGTTTTGTGTTGGGGTTTGTTTTGATGCGTTCTTCTCGTGTACGTGGGCTGATGGGTTTGTGTGCTTGTGCTGTTTTGCTTGCGGGGTGTGGGACTAAGCAGCCTGTGGCTGGCTCTAGTGTGCCGCCTTATACCGCCCAGCCCAGCACCTCGGCCTCGGCTAGTGCTTCACCTACAGCCTCTGCCTCAGCTTCGGCTTCGACTGGTGAGGTGCCGTTTACGGCTGAAGACTTGTCAGACCTGGCCAATGACTTCCAAGTCACGGCTGTACCCCAGGGCCTGGACGCCACCTCACAACAGGTAGTCCGCAGCTACATAACCTTCCAACGGGAGGGGTGGAAACTATCCTCTGGAAAATCTAAGGACCGAAGCTCATATCTAGCCAACACCAGCGGCAAGGAACTTCAAAAGGGAGATGCATTCCGAGCTAGGTTGGATAGCAAAGGCTGGCATCTTGGCGGACGCTATTCCACGAAGGTTATGTCGGTTTATAGTTCTAGCGGTATTACAGCAACCGTAGAAGCATGCCAAGACCAGCGGCAAATATCCTACCTGGATGCTGGCGGGACTGATGTGACGGAGGATGGCTCTCGCCATGCTTTCCATAAGGTTTATGTGCTGGAGAGGTCTGAGACGGGGTGGCAGGTAACTGAAGGTCAGATTTCGGGGACAGACGATTGCACAGACTAAACAGGCCATGGGCCACACCGATAATTTTAGCTGGCGCATTATTACTCCCCGGCATATCAACCCCCGCCCACGCACATGGCACTCACGACGAGGTGGTTCCGCCGGTTTCTTCTGGTGGGTTTGTTAGTGGGCAAGAAGTGGTAGCGGTTGCGGTTGATAGTGTGGCGGTTGATGGGGCTCCTGGGGTTGTGGGGCAGGTGGGTGTTAGCTCTCAGGGGGTGGATGTGCATCCGGTGTGTTGGTGGCAGCGTGGTCGCAATGGGGCGCAAATGGCTCAGTGGATTGAGTCTGGAGCTTTGGACGCTTTGAATGCTGATGGCACCACTCGTTCGGACACCGACAAAGCGTTTGTGGGGTGGGATTCTCATCGTGATGACACGGGTGGATATTGGTGGCACACGACGTGTTCAAGAACGTATTTCACCGGCACGCAGCAGGAGTATCAAGACTATGTGCGTGCTTTTGAAGCTGGTGGCACTAACCGGTTCTTACCCCAAGGCCAAACTCCCCCACTCGCACCACTACCAGGCAAAGTAATAGCCCAGGCAGTACGACGGGCTATGCACCTGCCTTCCCCACAGATCAACACCAGCCCAAAACTAGGAGCCAACGGCGCCACAGTAGTGGGCTTAGACACCTGGGTGTGGGCCACTGAAGCCACCGTGCGTTCAGCTTCAGTTAACGCCTCAGTGGGCTCAACCAGCGTCAGCGTGCAAGTAACAGCCAGCGGGCTGCATCTGTCCGCTCCAGACGCAGCCTCCTCCTGCACCGGATGGGGCAGCCCCTGGATACCTGGAGTCAGCAAAGAAGGCGCCACTGACTGCATGACTCGCTTTACTCGCTCCAGCGCACACCTAGGCGGCACCACCCCACTAAAGATCGCAGTCTCCTACAAAGTCTCATGGACCAGCAACGACGGCACCAACGGCCAACTAGACAACATCGAAACCACCAACACCACAAACCTACCCGTAGCCGAAATCCAAACCATCAACATCCCAACAAACTAAAACAACCCCAAACCACCCAAACTACAACCCAAGATCCATGCGCTTTGGCTCTTTGGCGGCTACTTTCGTGTATCGTTCTTGTGTGTGATCTAGCTTGCGACCACCTTGGGTCGCGGCGTCAAGCCTGATGTCCCTGGAGGTTGAGTTTTGTCTCGACGTCGTTTTCGTTTCTGCTTATCAGATGGCGGTGGCTCAAAGGGGCTTCCGCGCCACCTTTTTGTGGGTCATGGTTGCTCGGACTATTCTCCCAGTGCGTCGAAGGTTGATAACTGCAAGCTAGAGGATTTGCGGGAGGTTCGTAGGCAGGTTTCTTGGGCCGAGCTTGCTCTCGGTACGGGAGCCGCTGATGCCGGCACTCAGACGAACGCCGCAAAGTTGACTAGTGGCCTTGGTGGTGACGGGTCTGTGTGGCGTTCACCCCTGGCTAAGGATTTGGCCACGAGCCTGCAGACGTCCATCAAGTCAGTTGATGACGGTTTTAAGAGCGAGGGAGTTTGGTTGGACAGTCTCATTGACAAGGAGCCTGAGAAGGTAGAGTTCACTGACCCGCGTGCCAAGTCGAGAGGGTGAGCTGGTAGTGACTCTAGTTGCATTGGACCCAGATGCGGTTCAGAAGTTGATTAACGGCTTAAATAGTTATAGGGACCGTGCTGAGAGTGAGCGCAAGTCTATAGTCTCTTGTCGAGATCGGCAAGGCTGGTCGGTGTCCTTGTTGTACGTTCCTGCGACAGTAACCAATGCCCTTAGCGTGTTGGATTCGCGTATTGAAGAATTGAAGAAACGTTTAGCGGCAGCTAAAGCCGCTAACGAGGGCGGAATTACTTCTAAGACACCCGATGGTTGGATTCAGTATTATATCCCGGACGGGGAGAATGACACTGTAGATAATGCCACCAAGTATAATCAGGTTGATAAAGTCAATAAGGCTCGTCAGGATGCGGCAGATCTAAAGAACGGTAGTTCTTCACGATCCGCTGATCAGGTGTATCAGGCCATGGCCGCCCATGAGGGCGACCCGGTGTATGCGGCTGCGTTCTGTAAAGCCTACGGGGTAGCCAATATGCTGGAAACTCCCGCCGATAGTGATTCGGATGCAGCATCTCGAAGGAAGATGCTGTGGCGTTTTTCCCGAATATGGAAGGACGCTTCTGAATCTGCCGCATACTCTTTGAGCACTGATATCGATCAAGCGGTTCGCGCCAGCTCTTCAGGTCCGCGCGCGACGGTTATGGATGCGATCCTCACTGCATCTAATCCTGCCGATGGTGCACATACGGTGTTCGGCAAGGACTTCCTGATTGACTTGGCGGAAAAAGTTGAGGACATTGAACCGGGTTTAGAAACCTCATTTGATCCTTATACCGGTGAAGGCAATCAAATCAGGATTAACCCGGGTGTATTGGCAGGTTACACCAAGGATCCTTTAGCTGCCGTATTACACGCGATGGGCTATAATCCTGAGGCCGCCCTTGACTACCTGGCTCCACCGGATCCGGAAACCTTGACCATGGACGGCAGCCAGGAACGCGACGATCAGTGGGCTCCTAGCAATAAGGCTCTGAAGCGCTTGGAGATGCTTAGATCCCGAGCCTGGGGGCCAGTTGCTATGAACGGCTTGACTGCCGTATTCGCTGCTGCCTCCTCTCAGCGGGCTGTGCCCGATCCAGCCAGCGGCACCGTGCGGGCGCTGGGCAATGACAGAGACGAGCGGGCCTCCTGGGCCACCGGACAGGGCCTAAAGATTATAGCGAAGCAGGACTTTCCCACAAACAAGGATGCCGCCGGGAACATAGGAGTCTTGTTAGGCAACTGCGGCCAAGAAATAATCGCACTTGTAGCCGGCGAAAAGCTTATGACAGATGAGAGCAATCCGGCAAGCCCAGTTCCATTAGTCCCTAATGGCGAAGATTACGCGGAAGTAAGATATTCGTTGGCCGAGTTATTTTATAAAGCCTCGGATTCACCAGATGCTGCACCAAAGGTCGTTCAGGGCGTCACTACCTACACTGTAAGCAGTGCCACCAACATCTCCGATCCTGAGCCTAATGATCGACTGAAAAAGATAGCCCGAAGGTATGACAGAGCGGCTGACGTCTTGAAGCTAATGGATGACATCGACAAAGACAATACAGCCTTACGGCAGCGCTATAACGGGGCACTTGCCGCCACACAGGCATTATCAACAGTTCCAGTAGCTGGGACTGCTTTCGCGCTGCTGAATGCAGGATTGACCCTTAGCGGTGAACCGCAGCCCGATTCTGCAATAAACCTAAACGACTTCCCTAATGGACCCGAAGGTCTCATCGCGGCATTCATGACCAACATGATTCACGCCAACCTGGTAGACCCTCCAGAGGGGGAACCGTTCTACCATCCAGACTCACAGGTTATCTCTATAGAGAATAAGGATAAATTGGAAGCATTCAGAACCTGGGCGAGCGGCATATACACCGTGGGTGGGAGTCGGGTGCCGGACGATGTCGCTCAAACTATGAGCAAACTCGGCTCAAGCCCAACTGTAAATAAGTATACTTCCGCAAATACTTTCAAGAATTACTATGGGGGTGAGGACTGGTGAGGCCTAGTTGGCGCAGGTCGCTGAGTCTGGTGTTGGTGCCAGCTGTGCTATTCAGTCTATCTGGTTGTGGACTATGGGGCTCTGGTGAAGAGGATTCTGTACCGCAGACTTTCTGTTACGACCTTGACAAAACCACTGTAGAGACCATCACCGGATATCACGTATTCGTAGTCACGAACACAAAATTATCTCCACCACCGCACTTTGACCAAGTTTATGGCTGCATTATTGCCTTAAAAGAATTTGGCAATATCCGAATCTCCTACAACCCAGAGCCAACCTTTTATAATTCTTGGTCAGATTTTCTGGACGCGAGAGAAGCTCGCGAGAAATGGTCTAAGGATAAAACTTTCGAGGAACTAGACCTAGGTTTAGAAGGCGTAGCCTACTATCACTCATACGATTCAATACTGGCCGATGCGGCTTGGTTTGCGCCTAACAACTCCACCCTACAAGTTGAGCTCATAAGTAATGACGTCCCCAACCTCACGGAAACAGAGGTAAGGAAAGTCGTGGTAGGCATAATGCGCTACGTCTCCAGCATCTATCCCAAGACCTTCCCACCACCACCAACACCTACACAATCAGCCACACCCACCCTACAACCATGACCTCAATACGCATTAAGAGAGCAAACCAGATCGGGAGTGAGCGCGGCTCGTTCCCGATAGACTCCGGTTTCTCTTGGACGGAAGATTTTAAGAAAGCCTATGGGGGTGAGAACTGGTGAGGCTGGGTTGGCACAGGTCGCCGAGTCTGGTGTTGGTGCCAGCTGTGCTATTTGGTCTGTCTGGGTGCGGGCTATGGGGCTCTGATGAAGAGGATTCTGTTCCGCAGACTTTCTGTCATGGTCTTGACAAAACCACTGTAGAGACCATCGCTGGACATCCCGTATCTGTAGTCTCGAACGAAGAGGTCTATCCACCTCCCGACTTCACCCAAGATTACGGTTGTGGCATTTACTTCAAAGAGTTTGGTTTCATTAAGATTTCTTATCACCCCTACCCAAAGTTCTACGATTTCTATAAAGGCTTTCTTGACAAGGCCAAGATTCGCGAACAATGGTCTAAAGATAAAACTTTCGAGGAACTCGACCTAGGCCTAGAAGGCGTAGCCTACTACCACTCCTATGGTTCCTTACTAGCCGACGCGGCCTGGTTTGCTCCCAACAACTCCACCCTACAAGTTGAGCTCTCCGACTACGACGTCCCCAACCTTACCGAAGCAGAGGTAAGGAAAGCTGTGGTAGGCATAATGCGCTACATCTCCAGCATCTACCCCAAGGATTTTCCACCACCCTCACCTCCACAATCAACTACACCCAGCCCCCAAGCCACGCAGCCATGACCTCAACGCGCATTAAGAGAGAAAACCAGCCCGGGAGTGAGCGTGGCTCGTTCCCGGTCAACGCCGCTTTCTCTTCGGCGGAGGATTTCAAGAATTACTATGGGGGTGAGGACTGGTGAGGCCTAGCTGGCGCAGGTCGCTGAGTCTGGTGTTGGCGCCAGCTGTGCTATTCAGTCTATCTGGGTGCGGGCTATGGGGCTCTGATGAAGAGGATTCTGTACCGCAGACTTTCTGTCATGGTCTTGACAAAACCACTGTAGAGACCGTCACCGGACATCTCATATTTTTAGTTGCAAATGAGGAAGTCTCACCACCGCCACACTTTGATCAAGTTTACGGCTGCTTTATTGACTTAAAAGAGTTTGGCAATATCCGAATCTCCTACAACCCGGAGCCTACCTTTTATAATTCTTGGTCAGGTTTTCTGGATGCTACCGAAGCTCGCGAGAAATGGTCTAAAGACAAGACTTTCGAGGAACTCGACCTAGGTCTAGAAGGCGTAGCCTACTACCACTCCTACGGTTCCTTACTAGCCGACGCGGCCTGGTTTGCTCCCAACAACTCCACCCTACAAGTTGAACTCATCAGTAACGACGTCCCCAATCTCACTGAAACAGAGGTGAGGAAAGTTGTGGTAGGTATGATGCGCTACGTCTCCAGCGTCTATCCCAAGACCTTCCCACCACCACCAACACCTACACAATCCGCCACACCCAGCCCCCAAGCCACGCAGCCATGCCCCCGCAGCCCACACTCACCTAGTGCCACACCTACCGAGGCAAGCCAGCGGCCCAAGAGCGCACTTGGCTCGTCCTGTTAATCGGCAGACTCGTCTGTGTCAGGATCAGCCCATGAATCAGCGTGAATCGCGGTCGGGTGGCCGCAGCAGCTATCGGGGGCCGGGGCGCCCGCACCGGGACTATAACGACGAGCCGCGCCACGGTGCCCTGGCCGATCTAATCGGTCACCTGCATGCCCTGGACAACCGCTCCTACGCCGCCTATCGCGCCATCGTGGGCCGCTACGAGGCGCCAGAGGGCTGGGTCCTGCACATTGATCGGGTCCAGCCTGACCCCTATGCCCCACCCACCGCAGCGCACGTGGACGCGCCTGTAGACCCGACCCTCCTGCCGGAACTGAAGGCACTGCTGGATGAAGCGCTCCTGGAGACAGCGGATCGGCGTCTGGCGGTCAGTGACTTCCTGGTCCGTGAGCTGCACGCAGGTTTCAAGGGCACAGCCCTCTCCATTGCCGCACCCGGGCAGGAAATTTTGGAGCGCTCCGCCGTAGTTCTGCGCCCCAGCGCCGCCTGGTCCCCAGATTCGCCGGGCACCTCCAACCAGCCCACCAACTGGACCATTGAGCTGCGCCTGCGCATCAGCTTGCCAGCACAGGGCCGCTCCATCCAGGGGCACGAGGCCGCACGGATCATCGGCCGCGACCTAGTGCGTGAACTCGGCACAGCCCTGGACCTGCGCGGCGAGCGGCTAGAACGCCTGCGCGCCCACGTCGCCGCCCTGGAGGACCACCGGGCCTTAACCGCCGCGCTAAAGGCCCAGCAGTGGGTGGCGTTCCTGGCTGACGGATCTTTGCTGCCGCGCCGCTCCGGCGTCTCCGACGAGCCCATGCGCGCGGGCGCCGTCGCCCTTAAATCCCCAGACTCCCTGGCCGCCACCGTCACCCTCCCCCACGCGGGTCAGGTACGTGGTACCGCCATCGGGCCAGGCGTGACGCTGATCGTTGGCGGCGGTTACCACGGCAAATCCACCTTGCTCAGCGCCATCACCCGGGGCGTCTACCCGCATGTGCCCGGAGATGGCCGCGAGCTGGTAGCGACCGTCCCCGACGCCGTCAAAGTGCGCGCAGCCGACGGCCGCGCAGTCACCGGCGTGGACCTAAGCCCCTTCATCTCGCACCTGCCTGGCGGGCGGGACACCCGCGCCTTTTCCACAGGCAATGCCTCCGGCTCCACCTCTCAGGCCGCCAGCATCGTGGAGGCCGTGGAGGCCGGGGCCTCCGCCTTACTGCTCGACGAGGACACCTGCGCCACCAACCTGCTGATCCGTGACTCGCGCATGCGCGCCCTGGTGGCCGCCGAACGTGAACCCATCACCCCTCTGGTGGACCGAATTGGGGCGTTGGCACGGGAGCAGGGTGTGTCCACACTGCTGGTCATGGGTGGCTCCGGGGACTACCTGGACGTGGCTGACCGAGTCCTGCTCATGGATGCCTACCACCTGCTGGATGTCACCGACCGGGCCGCGCAGGTCGCTGCCGAGCACCCCCGCGAGACCACTGCCCTGCCGGATTTCCCGCAGGCGGAGGCGCGGATACCTTTGCCGCTGGCAGAGCGAAGCCGGCGCGGCCCAGTGCGCACGCGCTCGCGCGGCACCGTCGCCCTGGTGATTGACCGCGAGGAAGTCGACGTCAGTGACGTGTCTGGGGTGGTGGACCCCGGGCAAGCCGAGGCGCTTGCGCATGCCCTGAGGGCCTTGTTGGAGCAGCGCTTCGACGGCGTCTCCCCGCTGCCTGAATGCCTGGCTGACCTGGAAGAGCTGCTGGATGAGGAGGGCCTAGACGCCCTAGATGGGCGCCGCCCAGCCTTCTTGGTGCGGCCCCGGATGGTGGATGTTGCGGCGGCGGTAAATCGCTACCGCTCCCTGGCTCTGGCTTAACTTCGCGGCACTGGCGGCAGTCCACGACGCCCGCTAAGCAGCGCCCTGCACTGCCAGCCCCTCGCCCTGCCGACGCCGTCAGGCCCACAGCCCGCACCGCCGCTAAGGCCCCAGAAACGACGGCAGACCCGCCAGCCCACGGTGGTGGGTGGCGGGCCTGCGACGTCGTCGCCAGGCAAATGCTGTGGCCAAATGGCCTGGCGGAGCCGTGAGGCGCGGGACCTCAGCGCATAGTGGCCAGGGCGCGGTCCTGGGCCAGGATCGCCTGGACCATGGCGGGGACCTCGTCCTCGTGGAAGGCTGCGGGCTTGAAGACGCTCATGTTCTCGAAGTCGCTGGCCAGGTGCAGGTTGATCTCCGGGCGCACCACGCCGGTGGTGAAGTTGGCGAAGATGTCACGCATATGCGCAATCTGGCGGTGGCCAGAGGAGAAGGAGTAGCCCACCAGGCCGATAGCGCGGTTAGCCAGGACGGAGGGGGTGATGAAGTCGATGGCGTTCTTCAAGGCGCCGGAGACGGAGAAGTTGTACTCCGGGCTGACAAAGATGAAGGCGTCAAAACCGGCCAGGGCCTGGTTCCAGGCGACGGCGGCCGGGTCCTTGGCGGGGGCAAAAGCCGGGGCCATCTCCTCTGCGAAGAACGGCAGGTTGAAGCTGGCGATGTCCAGGATGCTGGCCTCCACGCCCTCCACGGTGTTGGCCTTAGCGGCCACCCACTCGGCTACTCCCGCGCCAGCGCGGTTGGGGCGGACAGAGCCGAGGACGACGGCGATCTTGGTCATGTGTTCTCCTGTGTGGGTCGAAAACGAACTTACTTGATTCGTTAACTACTTTAGGGCAAAAGCCCCAAACTCGCCAGCATCAGCCCACATGCCGCCCCTCACACCCCGCCTCAGCGAGCCAGGAACACCAGCCTCCAGAGAGGCTCAGCGAGCCAAGAAGAACCGGGCAGAGGGGTCATCCGTCTCCTCGCGGTAGGCATAGCCCAGGCGATCCATATGCGCCGTCAGCTCTCCCTCCGGTTCCCCCGCGCGCATCTCAAAGGCCGTCAGGATGCGGCCATAGTCGGCGCCGTCAGTGCGGTAGTGGAACAGGGTGATATTCCAGCGCGTCCCCAGCACCTCCAGGAAGCGGGTCAGCGCGCCCGGCGCCTCCGGGAACTCCAGACTAAACAGCCGCTCGGTCAAGTTTTCCGGCGCACGCCCACCAATCATTGAACGCACATGCACCTTGGCCAGCTCATCCTCCGTCAAGTCCACGACGTCGTAACCAGCCGCCTCCAGGTCCGCCACGATCTCGCAGCGTTCCTCCCGACCACCGGTGAGCCGCACCCCCACGAAGATCCGGGCGGGAGCTTCCGGCGCAGCCGAGGCAGACACCCGGTAGTTGAATTCGGTGACTGCACGCCCACCCAGCACGCGCGCAAAGCGCAGGAAGGCCCCCTGTTCCTCCGGGATCGTTACCCCCAAGATCGCCTCACGCTGTTCACCCAGCTCTGAGCGCTCAGAGATGTAGCGCAGCTGGTGGAAATTGAGGTTCGCCCCGCTCAGCACACAGGCGAGCCGCTCCCCGCTCAGCCCATGGGCCGCAACATACTGTTTCAGCCCCGCCAGCGCGATGGCTCCGCTGGGCTCGGGCACCGCCCGCAGGTCCTCAAAGAGGTCGCGCACAGCGGCACTGGTCTCATCCGAAGAGACGGTGACGACGTCGTCAAGCAGCTCGGCACACAGCCGGAAGGTCTCATCCCCGATGCGCCGCACGGCCACACCTTCTGCGAAGAGCCCCACGCGGTCCAGGGTTACGGGTTGGCCAGCCGCAATCGCAGCAGTAAGGCAGGCGGATTCCTCATGTTCCACGCCAATGACCTGCACCTGCGGCATGAGTTGTTTGCTGAGCACAGCAATCCCGGCTACCAGGCCACCACCGCCTACGGGCACAAAAATGCGATCCAACTCCGCGTCCTGCTGGATAATCTCCATGCCGATGGTGCCTTGCCCCGCAATGACGCGCGGATCGTCAAAGGGCGCGATGTAAGTAAGAGCGAGTTCTTCAGCTAGGCGGAGGGCTTCAGCCTTGGCGGCGTCAAAGTTCTCCCCGTGTAGCAGCACTTCCCCACCGAGCGCGCGCACGGCGTCGACCTTAATCTGGGGGGTGACGGTGGGCATGACGATCACTGAACGCACCCCCGAGATGGCGGCGGAGCGAGCTACTCCCTGGGCGTGATTGCCTGCAGAGGCGGTGACGACGCCGCGAGCGCGCGCCTCCTGCGGCAGGTTGCGCATGGCGTTGTAGGCGCCGCGAATCTTGAAGGAGTGGACGGCTTGTAGATCCTCGCGCTTAACCTCGACTGTATTCCCCAGCCGGGCAGAAAGCGTGGGCATGACCTCCAACGGCGTGTGCTCGGCGGCCTCGTAGACGGGGGCGCGCAGGATGGCCCGCAGATAGGTGGCGTTGTCCCAGGTGCTATCCCCAGCTGGGCCTGTGGCGCCGTTGACCGGAGCCGCGGGGCCATCGCTGGGCGAGCGGGTTTCGGCGGGCTTAGTTGACTGACCGTCGGTGGCAGGCTGATTCACGCGGTCAGCCTAGAGGAGCCGACGCCGCCTGTGGGCCAAGCACTTCAGTAGCGGGGCAGCAGGCTGGTGTCCCGCACCGCGCCTAGGTCCGCACTGGTGGCGAGCATGGCGTAGGCGCGTAGCGCGGCACTGACCTTGCGGGGCCGCTCCACATGCGGCGACCAGGCTGCGTCACCGCGGGCTTCCTCGGCGGCTCGTCGCCGGGCGATCTCCGCCTCATCCACCATGAGTTCAATGCGCCGTGCGGGAATATCTATCTCGATCCGGTCGCCAGTGCGCACTAGCCCGATCAGGCCACCGGCGGCAGCCTCCGGGGAGACATGCCCGATGGATAGCCCGGAGGTCCCGCCGGAGAAACGCCCATCCGTGAGCAGGGCACACTCCTTACCCAGGTGCATCGACTTGATGTAGGTGGTGGGGTACAGCATCTCCTGCATGCCCGGCCCGCCGCGCGGCCCCTCATGGTTAATGACGACGACGTCACCCGCCTGCACCTTCCCGCCTAGGATTCCTTCCACCGCGTCCTCCTGCGACTCAAAGACCACGGCAGACCCAGCGAAGGTGAGGATGGAGGCGTCCACCCCTGCGGTTTTTACGATGCAGCCTTTCTCAGCGATATTGCCGAAGAGCACGGCCAGGCCGCCGTCGGCGGAAAAAGCGTGGGCACGGTCGCGGATAGCGCCGGTGGCCCGGTCAGTATCGAGTGACTCCCAGCGGGAGGACTGAGAGAACATCTCAGTGGTGCGCACTCCGGCGGGGGCGGCCAAGTAGCGGGTGCGGATGGCCTCGGTGACCTCGGAGCCAGGCGCACCGTCGGCACCGGGGCGGGCAATGTCATAGGCGGACAAGGCTTGCGCGAGAGTGCCGCGCAGGACATTGCGAGTGCTGGTGTCCAGTAGGCCGCAGCGGTCCAACTCACCGAGGATCCCCATAATGCCGCCGGCGCGATGCACGTCCTCCACGTGGACGAGATTGGTGGAGGGAGCCACTTTGCACAGCTGTGGGACCAGGCGGGAGAGGCGATCAATGTCAGCCATATGGAAGTCCACGCCGGCCTCCTGGGCGGCGGCCAGCAGGTGCAGAACGGTGTTGGTGGAGCCGCCCATGGCGATATCCAGGCTCATGGCGTTCTCGAAGGCCGCCTTGGTGGCGATGGCACGTGGCAGGACACTCGGATCGTCCTGCTCGTAGTAGGCCTTAGTAATGGCGACGATCTGGCGACCGGCCTCTCGGAACAGTTCGCCACGATCGGAATGAGTGGCCAGGAGCGTGCCGTTCATGGGCAGAGCCAGACCGAGGGCTTCAGTCAGGCAGTTCATGGAGTTAGCCGTGAACATGCCGGAGCAGGAGCCGCAGGTGGGGCAGGCTAGGCGCTCAATGGCGCTAATGGTCTCCTCAGTGACGGTGGGGTCTGCGGCGTCCATCATGGCGTCGATGAGGTCCAGTTTGCGGCTGGTGCCGTCGGCGGCGGTGAGCTTGCCGGATTCCATGGGGCCGCCAGAGATGAAGATCGTGGGGATGTTCAGGCGCAGGGAGGCCATGAGCATGCCGGGGGTGATCTTGTCGCAGTTGGAAATGCAGACCAGGGCGTCAGCGCAGTGCGCGGAGGCCATGTACTCCACCGAATCGGCAATCAGGTCGCGGCTGGGCAGGGAGTAGAGCATGCCGTCATGCCCCATGGCGATGCCATCATCCACGGCAATGGTGTTGAACTCTTTGGCGATACCACCTGCAGCCTCAATCTGTTCAGCCACTAGGCGGCCAACGTCGCGCAGGCCTACGTGCCCGGGGACGAACTGGGTGAAGGAGTTGGCGACTGCAATGATGGGTTTACCGAAGTCCTCGTCTTTAACACCGGTGGCGCGCCACAGGGCACGGGCACCCGCCATATTGCGGCCAGTGGTGGAAGTGGCACTGCGGTACTGCGGCATCTGGGCTCCTTGGGAATGCGTGACGGCATCTGCCGAGACGGTTCATGCCTCAGGTTAGCGGGCAGCACGTCATCTCCGCGGCGCTGCACACTGGGCGGTGGCACAAAATGCAGCAATTTCAAGCCCAGCTGCCCTACCAGCCACTTCCCTACCTGAGCGAAACCTTGATATTGCAACACTTCGACCGCGTCCTTACGATCGCCCCACCAGTGTCATTGCTGAAAGTGCTGCATTTCTGGACAACTTGCGCCCAATGAGCGCAGAAAACCCGCGGCCGATGTAGCCGCGGGTTTTCGGTGCTCACATAACGCCGAGGATCTCCGTGACGAAGACAAGCGTGTCCCCGCCCTTGATACCGGCCTGCGGGACGCCACGGTCCCCGTAACCCAACTCAGCGGGAATGGACAGCAGCACACGACTGCCTACCCGCTGCCCCACCAGCCCGTCATCCCAGCCGCGGATCACCATGCCCACACCAACCTGGAAGTTCAAGGGCTGGCCACGGTCATAGGAATTGTCAAAGACATTGCCGTTCCAGGTCTGCCCCAGGTAGTGGCACACAATCGTGTCACCGGCCTCAACCTCCTGACCGGTCCCGGCGTCAAGCACCTGGACCTGCAGGCCCTCAGGAGCCTCATCGGCAGGGAAAGTCAGTACGGGCTTGGTGCCCTTGGCGCCTGCAACGGTCGGCATATTCGCGTTAATCATGCCCCCAGGCTACGGGAGTGAAAGCGCCTGCCACCACTGTGACGCCGTGTGGCGCGTCAGTGGTGGCAGGCGAAGCTTGGGATATCAGTGCCCGGAGCTAAGTCCCGGCAGCCTCAGTCCTCTCGGAAAATGGCCAGGATGCGCAGGAACTCCACGTACATCCACACGATGGTCAGCACCAGGCCGAAAGCACCCGCCCAGGCGTAGCGGGTGGGCAAGCCCTGCTCCACCCCACACTGGATGGCGTCAAAGTCCAGCACCAGGCTCAGGGCCGCCATCACCACGGCCAGCAGGCCGATTACCAGTCCCAGCGGAATGCCGGCAATGGTGATGCCGCGCAGCCCCCACGGATCGGTGACTACACCCGTGAGCATCAGCCCAAAGTTAACCAGGGAGAACACCAAGTAACCGCCCATGGCGATCAGCAGAATCTTGCTGGCCTTGGCGGAGAGGCGGAATCCGGCCCGGGAGTAGGCTAGGAGCATCACCCCAAAGGTGGCGGCAGTGGCCAGCACAGCCTGCAAAACAATGCCGGGGTAGGCCCGCTCCATAATGGCGGAGAAACCTCCCAGCATGGCTCCTTCAAAGACGGCGTAGATCATGATGAGCACCGGGCTGGGCTCACGCTTGAAGGTGTTCACCAGTCCCAGAATCAGCGCGCCGATTGCGCCAATTGCCACGGCTCCTGCACCCAGGCCAGCCAGCCTGGTGTCAGTGGTGGAGACCAGCGACCAGGTCACGGCACCAACCGCCAAGATCACGGCGAAGATACCTGCGGTGCGCATAACGACGTCGTCTATGGTCATCCGCCCCCGGTCTACGTTGGCGGCCGACGGGGCGGCGTACTGCTGCTCCAGGGCGCTGAGCTGCTCGGAGCCCACCTCGGCATAGCCCTGGGAGGGTGCCTGCATAGTCTGCGTGCCGTAGGCCCCGTACTGCGGATATTGGTTCATCGGGGCGGCCTGCCCGTACTGCCCTACCTGATAACCGGGCATGGTCGGGTAGCCAGCAGGCGTGGTGGGCGCTGCAGCGCGGCCATTAAAAGCCGGGTTCTTGCTGAAGAAGGGGTTGGACATCTGCTCTCCAATTCCGTGTTCGGCCAGGGGCACCAGTGGAACAAGCCCATTGTGCCAGGCATTCCCGACGCGGAGTCGAGCCCCTGGAGGCTTCCGGACCTGAGCCAAAGCTTATCAGCAGATAACCGCGGCTCCCTCCTCCCAGAGGATGAGCCTCCCTCCACCTGACGGGTCCTGCCGGGGCCGCGCCGATCTCATCTGCAAGGCCGATCCTCCCCGCATAGCCAGCTACCTACTATTTCTGCGTAACCCAGGCGGATATCGCCTAAATCTTGAAAGGCCCGACCGTGATCGAAGCAGTTGACCTCACAAAGCACTACGGCAGCAAAGTCGCCGTAGACCACATCTCCTTCACCGTGCAGCCGGGCACCGTCACCGGCTTCCTGGGCCCCAACGGCGCCGGCAAATCCACCACCATGCGTATGATCATGGACCTAGACACGCCTACTTCCGGCTCTGTCAAGGTCAATGGTCGCCCCTACCGCGCCCTCAAAGCACCTCTGTGTGAAGTTGGCGCTCTGCTGGACGCCAAGGGCCTGCACGGATCCCGTTCCGCCCGCGCCCACCTGACTCAGCTGGCAGTTTCCAACGGCATCCCCACCCGGCGCGTAGGTGAGGTTTTGGAGATCACTGGCCTGACCAGCGTGGCCAAGAAGCGGGTCAAGGACTTCTCCCTGGGCATGGGGCAGCGTCTAGGTATGGCTGCCGCCATGCTGGGGGACCCACAGGTATTGATCTTTGACGAGCCCGTCAACGGCCTAGACCCGGAGGGTGTGAAGTGGGTCCGCGAGACCTGCCGCGACCTGGCCGCCCAGGGCCGCACGGTGTTCATCTCCTCCCACCTGATGAGCGAGATGGCCCTCACCGCAGACCACTTGCTGGTGATTGGCCGCGGGCGCATTCTCACGCAGGGACCGGTGGCGGACGTGATCTCGTCGGCCACCACCGACCGGGTGCGCGTTGCTTCCCCCAATGCAACCGACCTGGCCTCCGCCCTGGCTGCGCGCAATATTCAGGCCACCGTAACCGGCCCCGGCGTCATGGAAACGACGGCGGCGAGCGCTGCGCAGGTTGGCGAAGCCGCCGCTGCCGCCGGAGTGGTGCTGCACGAACTGACCACCGTCAAGTCTTCCCTGGAAGAGGCCTACCTGGAGTTGACCGCTGGCGAGGTGGAGTACACCACCGGAAGGGTGGGCGAGCCCACGCCCGCTAACCGCGCCTGACCCTCGCCACTATTGACCTTTAGCCAGAAAGAAGACAGAGCCATGACTACTTCCACTGCATCTCCCGTACCAGTCCCTTCCACCAAGGGGTCAAAGGGCCGCCTGCGCATCGAAGGCCACCAGACCTTCCTGCGCGCCGTGCACGCCGAGTGGGTGAAGCTCCGCACCCTGCCCTCCACCTGGATCACCGCTGTCATCGCGGTGGCCATCACGGTGCTCTTTGGTGCCGGTGCGGCTATCGGCTATGGCACCTCGTCGGAGCCTGAGCTCATGCGCGCCGCAAAGCACATGATCGTGGCGGGGTCTGCCTTTGGGCAGATCGTCTCGGCCGTCCTGGGAGCCCTGATTATTACTGGTGAGTACTCCTCCGGACAGATCCGCTCCTCCCTAGCTGCAGTGCCCTCCCGCGGACGTCTGCTAGCTGCCAAGACACTTGTGGCCAGCTTCCTGGCCTTTGTGGTGGGAGCCCTGTCCGCCTTGCTGTCCTGGGCGGTCTCCGCGCCCTTCATAAAAGACAATGCTGGCTCGCTGGCGGACCTTGAGTACCTGGGCTACGTCTGGGGCACCGGCCTGAGCTTCGTCACCATCACGCTTATGGCACTCGGTCTCGGCTTCCTCATGCGCAGCACCGCTGGCTCCATCACCGTGGTCATGGTCCTCATGTTCGTGGTGATCATTCCGCTCGCGATCATGGCAGAGAAGTGGAAATGGGCCTCGAACCTCCCGGGTCTCCTGCCTTCAAAGGTCGCCCAGGCGGTTGCCGACCCCTTCAGCCTCAGCCACACCTGGGGTGGCGATGGGATGTCGTTCCTAACCCACACGCAGGCCGTACTCGTATGCGTCGCCTGGGCAGTGGTGCCGCTCCTGATCAGCTGGGTGGTATTCCGCCGCCGCGACGCCTGACAGCTGAGTAGAACTCGGCAGCAACGGTGGGGCCTGGCACATACTGCCAGGCCCCACCGTCGTACATTCGCCCCAGTTTCCGGTTCAATAGCCGGTGTGAGCATGCCTGAGGAGCACATTGACCATGCGAGGACGACCGTGAGTGTCCCGGTGGGGATCATGCGGGCGCTCGCTTGGCGAGACGCCCACCCGACAGTGGCTGATGTCAGCGTTTCCCTAGGGGCCATGCTCCTGGGCTGCCCGCTGGGCCTGATCCTGTTTCCAGCCGATCTCCCCTCTAACCCAGCCCTGTGGGTTGGAGTTGCACTAGCGGCCTGCACGGTCGGCCTCGCACTGGTATTCCGCCACCGTTCCCCCGTCTCCGTATGGGCGGTGGTGACCCTGACCATGCCAGCGGCAGTGCTCGTGACGGCCCGGCAGTTAGAGCTCAACAGCGAGCAAGCCAGGTACATGTTCAGCCTGCTCACCGGTCTGACCTTGCTGGCCGTTCCCCTGACAATCGGCGCCCTGGCGGCACGCCGAGATATGCGCCTATGCGTGGGCGCCTACCTCGTATCAACCATGCTAGCGGTGGCTACCGAGACTGCCGTATACCCACTGCATAACCTGCGGGCCAGGCTCCTGGCAGCCCTGCCCTTTGCGGTGATCAACCTGCTGGGATTGCTGGTAGGCACCCTGCTGCGCGTGCAACGCCAGAACTTGGCTGAGGTACGGGCCAGCGCCGCCAGGTCGGTCCTGGCTAGCGAGCAGCGGGCACTGCTAGCCGCCGCCAGCGAACGCAGCCGCATAGCCCGGGAAATGCACGACGTCATCGCCCACTCCCTGACGGTGATGATCACTATGGCCGACGGCGCCACCGCCACAATCGACCGCAACCCCCAGATGACCAAAGAGGCGCTCAAGGTCCTAGCGGAGACAGGCCGCTCTGCCCTAGCTGACACCCGTCGTCTAGTTGGGGTGCTACGCGAGGACCCGAGCACCTCCGCCGTCGACACCCCAACCGCAGACGCCGCTGACGCCGCACCCCGCCTGGCAGGCTTCACCGCGGCGGCTCTCTCTGGCAGCCCGGCAAGCACCCCAGGCCGGAAACGCAGCGGCACCTCTGGCCGTGAAGCACGGGATGAAGGCCCCAAGGTGCGTGATCTGCCAGTGCCTGAGTTCGCCCCGCCTGGCACCGTCGTGCCCGTGGAACCTTCTGCCCGTATCGCCGACCTGCGCGCCGCCGCCACTGCTGCCAAAGATGCCTCCGCCGATGCCACTCCCACCGCCCCCGCCCCCGAGTCAGGGGATCTAGAGGTGCTGGTGCAGCGCTTCAAAACCGCTGGAGTCCCCATTACCTACACCTGGAATGGGAGCCCGTTGCCAGATGACAAGAGTCTGCAACTGACGCTCTTCCGAATCGCCCAGGAGTCCCTGACCAATGTGCTGCGCTACGCCCCCACCACCCGCGATGTGCAGGTCCAGGTGGACCGCTACACCGGCACCGTGGTTTTAGTGGTGCGCAACGACGCCGCCCCCGGCTCAACCGCCATGCACGGCTCCGGGAAGGGGCTGATTGGCATGCGCGAGCGCGCCGCCGTCTATGGTGGTCAAGTGCAGGCCGGACCGACGCCGCAAGGTTGGCAGGTTAAAGCGGTCTTGCGCTGGGAAGAGACCGATGAGAGGAGCAGCTCGTGGCAGATGCCTTCATAAGCCAGCCAGGCCAGGCGGAAGCGCCAGACCCGGCTCCCACCGCAGCACCAAACCCAATCAGGGTGGTGTTGGCTGACGACCAGGCCCTGATGCGCATGGGCTTCCGCATGGTGTTGGAAGCCGAGGAAGGCATTGAGGTAGTCGGCGAGGCCTCCGATGGCAGCTCCGCGCTGGCACAGGCCCGTGCCCTGCGCCCAGATGTCATCTTGATGGACGTGCGCATGCCCGGCATGAACGGCATCGAGGCCACCAAGGAAATCACCTCGCAGTACCCCGCCACCAGGGTCCTCATCCTGACTACCTTCGACCTGGATGAATACGCCTTTTCAGGCCTGAAGGCCGGGGCGGCTGGCTTCCTGCTTAAGGACACCCGCCCGGCAGACCTCGCAGAAGCGATCCGCACCGTCGCCAACGGGGAGTCGGTGGTCTCGCCGCGCATCACGCGGCGAATGCTGGAGATGTTCGCCGCTCGTCTGCCGGACTCTGGCAGCACCGTCCAGGTGGAGGACCCGCGGCTGGCGGCGCTGACCCCCAGGGAGCGGGAGATTCTGGTGCTGATGGCGCAGGGTCTATCCAATGCGGAGATCGCTGCGCATTTGGTGGTCTCAGCCACCACGGTCAAGACTCACGTCGGCAATGTGCTCGCTAAGTTCAATGTGCGCGATCGCGTACAGGCAGTGGTAGTTGCCTATGAGAGCGGCCTAATGTCCTAAAGGCCTCTGGCTTGGGCGGCCTCGAAGCCCAGGGTGAGCACTGCTTTGACGGCGTCGGCCGCCCGCTCCAGGGTCACGCCTAGCTCGTCACGCTCCCGCGCCGGGAAGTCGGAGAGCACAAAGTCGGCGGGGTCCTGGCGACCCGGAGGCCGTCCGATCCCCACCCGTAGCCGCGCATAGTCGCGCGTGCCGCACGCTGAAGAGATGGAACGCAGGCCGTTGTGCCCGCCTTCGCCGCCCCCACGCTTGAGCCGTAACTGGTGGGCGGGCAAGTCAAGCTCATCATGGATGACCAGCAGCTGCCTGGCCGGGTCCACGCCATAGAACTGTGCCAGGGCCTTCACCGGCCCACCGGACAGGTTCATGAAGGTGGCTGGCTTAGCCAGCACCGCACGGGGACCGGGGACTCCCCCGGGAAGCAGGCCCAAGCGGACCTCAGCGACCTGTGCACGAGCCTTGTGGCGGCTAAGCCGAGACCCGGCACGCCCCGCCAACACGTCAATGACCATTTGGCCGACATTGTGGCGGTTCTTGGCGTACCGGGCCTCTGAGTTCCCCAGCCCAATGACGAGCCAGGGTGCGCTCATGGAGTCTCCTTATTTGGGCGCCGCAGCGGCGTCACTTGGACTCGGCGTCAGCAGCCTCAGCTGCGGGGGCCTCGGCCGCGGCGGCCTCAGGCACCTCCTCGGTGACGGCGTTCTCGTCAGCCACGTTGACCACGCCGGTCTCGGCCTCGGCCAGAGCCTCAACGCCCTTGGGCAGCTTGAGGTCAGCAACGGTGATCATGGTGCCACCGGCCACGCCAGTGACATCCACCTCGATGGCCTCGGGGATGGCGATGGCGGGGGCGGAGACGGACAGGTGGGCGGACTCAATCATGTGGATGGTGCCGGGCGCAGCCTCACCGATGACGGTCACGGGGACCTCAACGTCAACGCGCTCGTTGCGGTTCACCAGCAGGAAGTCAACGTGCTGCACGCCGGGACGGATGGGGTGGCGCTGCACGGCCTTGGCCAGGGTCAGCAGCTTCTCGCCGTCGATGTCCAGTTCGATCAGGGCGTTCTCGTTGCCGCGCAGAGCCAGGGAGGTGGCGTGGCCGGGCAGCAGGAGGTGGCGGGGCTCAGAGCCGTGGCCGTAGACGACGGCGGGCACGAGGCCAGCGCGGCGGGCCTGGCGGGAGGCGCCCTTGCCGAAGTCGGTGCGGTTCTGGGCAGTGAGTTTGAGGGCTTCGTGAGCCATGCGGTTCTCCTCGGTTTGGCGGGGAGTTGGCCCCGCGGTGGTTGGTGGGCCCGGGGCGCGTCAACGCGCAGCACCTTGCAGGCACCACCACGTCGATAACGGATGCACGCGCTAGGCACGTGTCCCTCGCCGGGGCAACGGTTAGAGTCTAGCGGATGCGGCCCAGCTCCTAAACGCGAGCCTGCTCACGCCAAGGTGCCGCTGGCATCCCCGCTAGCCCCGCGCTTCCCGCACTCGCCGCCATCTGCGGAGTCGGTTTCAAAAGCAGCCCGCACGACGGCGACGGGTAGCTGCCCCGGCGCGGAAGCCCCGGCACCAGCGGTGGCAAAAGTCAGGGCTGAGCCCATGCGCCAACCCTGGAGCCGGGTTAGGGCCCCTACCTCCCCCATGCCGATAACCACCACCGGAACTTCCAGGGCAGCACGAGCCTTAGCTGTAAGGGCCATTAGGCGCGCCACCTCTTGCGGCTCCTGGGGCATAACAGCGACCTTTGCCGCCTGGGCACCTGCGGCCTGCATCTGCCGCATCCGTTCTAACAGCACGGCATCGGCGGGCACAGTTTGGAAATCGTGGCTGGAGCCGAGCGTTGCCAGGCCATGGGCCGCAGCCAGCCGAGCCAGCTCAGGCAGACAGCCGCGCGCTAGTTCAAGGTCGATGGCGGCAACGGCGGTGTCGGCGCCCGCCAGCTCGTCCAGCACTGCGGCAAGCAGCGCCGCATAGGCGGCGTCGGCGATCTGTAGGCCGCCGCCCTCGGCACGGGTGCGGAAGGTGAGCAGCACCGGCAGCGTGCCATTGGTGGCAGCAGTTACCGCCTGGGCTGCCTGCAGCGTCTCTTGGACCAGCACCTCGGGCGCGCTCACGTGAGCACAGGCTGTCAACAGGTCAGCCCGCAACTCCACTAGGTCTGCCCCAGCGGCCTGCGCCGCCTGGGCTTGCGCCGCGCAGGCGACGGCGTCGGCAGCAGTAGTGGCCACCGCAATCACCGGCTTGGGGCCGCCTAGAAGCAAGCCGCCCCAAGAGCTGGGACGTGGGCAGGCGGGCGAGCCCGGCCCGGGCACACCCGGAACTCCCAGCTGCCCGCAAGCACTCCCCTGTTTCATATCAGACAATCCGCTGCGCCAAGTCCAGGGCAATGCCATCCAGGATGTCATGCGTGGAGGTGACGGTTTCAGTCACCGGGTGGCTGGTGGCGGCGGTGGCCTCCACTACCCGCTGGACCACCTCACTCCAGATGAGGGCACCTGCGGCGATGACATCGCGCCGCCCCACGGATAGGAAAGTCATGGCCTCGCGCTGCCCAGGGGTGGAGTGCAACAGGGCCTCACAGGAAGCCAGCACCTGGTTGACCGGCAGCACTGCACCAGAAACTCGCTCTGGTTGCCAGCCCTCACAGCCCAGGGCGTGGGAGGTGACGGTGGTAATGGTGCCAGCCAATCCCACCAGACTGTGTGCAGCTGACAGGTCCACCACCTGAGCAGCCTCATCGAGTAGCCCGCGCACCTCGGCGCGCGCCGCCGCCTCAGCCGCCACGGAGACGCCGCTGGTTAGGAAGCGTTCGGTGATGCGCACGGAACCGGTGTCCAGGCTAATCGCGGCTTGCGGTGCTTCCAGACCGAGCACCAACTCGGTGGAGCCGCCACCTAGGTCCACCACCAGGCGGGGGCCGTCAGCGGGAGCGGCCCCCAGCAGCGAGCCGGAGAAGGAGAGGCGCGCTTCCTCCTGGCCACTGATTACCTCAGGTTCTACCCCCAGCTGCTCGCGCACACCTGCGATGAACTCTTGGCGGTTGCGGGCATCGCGGGTGGCGGAGGTTGCCACAAAACGGCGGTGTTGTGCGCCAAGCTCCTCGCATCTGCGAGCAAAGCCAGCGACGGCCTGCAGGGTGCGCTCCAGGGCGTCGGGGTCGAATTGGCCGGTGCGGTCCACGCCCTGCCCTAGGCGGACAATCTGGTTGCGCCGGTCTATGGGCTCAAGCAGGACCTGGCCTTCAGCGGTTCTGGTGGCCTCAGCGATCAGCAGACGAATGGTGTTGGTGCCACAGTCGATTGCAGCTACCCGGGTCATGGGACTCCTTGGGGTGCAGGGGATTCAGCAGGTGCAGCGGGTGGGGTCCCAGATGCCGCGGTCTTTCAGGACTTCCAGGGTGCGGTCCCCGATTGGGTTAATGCCCGGCCCAGCGGCCAGAGCGTGCCCAAGTAGGGCGTGTAGGCATTTGACGCGGGTGGGCATGCCCCCGGCGCTGACGCCTGCAATCTCTGCGGGACTGCCGAGCTCGGCGCGCTGGCCCAGATAGTGCTGGTGGGCGCGGGCGTAGGCGGCGGCGAGTTCGGCTTCCTCCGCCAGCGCGGTGTTGAACTGGTCCATGAGGTGCTCTGCTTCCAGGGTGGAGCAGCCTTTCACGGCGGCGGGGTGCGTCAGGTAGTAGGTGGTGGGGAAGGGGGAGCCGTCAGGCAGCCGGGGGGCGGTGCGCACTACCGTCGGGCGACCGCATACACAACGCGCCGCAATGCCGACGACGCCGCGTGGCACTCGCCCCAGCTGCTCCTGGAGCGCCTGCAGGTCCGCGGCCGAGACCTCGGCATGGTTTGCAGCCCGGACTGTAGCGCTGGTGTCGGGGCCCGGGGTGGCGGTCACGGCGTCTCCTGAGGGTTTGGGGCTGGTGTGGGGGCCTCTGTAGCAGTGGTGCTTGGTGCGGTGGGCGTCGTGGGCGTGCCGCTGGGGCCTGAGCTGGGGGTGGTCCTTGGGCTGGCTGTGGGTTGGGGACGGGCGGCCAAGCGCACAGATTCAGTGAGGGTCTGGTACCAGGGGCTAGCCATCTGGCTAGGGACGGTGGCAGCGCCAGGCTTCTGCTTGGTCTCCAGTTCTTCTGCCCCCACGACGACGTAGCTGGTTTCCCCTGGCATCACGTAGCCCAGCCGCTCCCGAGCTTGGGAGCGGGCGTAGGCGTCGTCGTCCCACCTGGCGAGTTCCTGCTGCAGGGCCGCCTGGGTGGCCTGAGCCTGAGCGAGCTGTCGCTTGGCGTCGGCTAACTCAGCGCGATGGACCAAGAACTGACGCGCGGCGGGCCCCGCGAACACGATGGCAAAGGTCAAAACGGCCACTATGGCCAATAAACCGTATGAGATGGAGAAGCCCTTATCTCCGCCGATTTGCCAGCGCGATGACCGCCCGGGGTCCTTGGTGGTCTTGATGGCAGGGGGCGTGGTCTCTTGCTTGGGCGCGGTGCTGTTCAGCCGGGAGGCGGTTTCACGGCGGGCCGGTTTGACTGTGGGAGTGGCCTTGGCGCCGGAGGCACGACGGCCTGCTCCCGGGCGGTTGCCGGGGCGGGCTGGTGCTGGGCGGCGGGGGCTCATGGGTCGATACTGCCTCACCTCAAGGTTGCCTGCATCAGCTGCTTGGGCGCGTCGTCTTGTGGGGCTGGTGACGCGAGGGGGCGCATAAGAAACCGGCCGGTCCTCGCACTTGGCGGGGACCGGCCGGTCCAGGCTGTGAATCAGCAGCTCAACGCTACGGCTTCACAGTTGCTTTTGGGCTCAGGCCTTGAAGCGGGGGAAGGCGGAGGCGCCGGCGTAGACAGCGGCCTCACCCAGGGTCTCCTCAATGCGCAGGAGCTGGTTGTACTTGTTGATGCGCTCGCCGCGGGCAGGGGCACCGGTCTTGATCTGGCCGGAGTTGGTGGCAACGGCCAGGTCCGCGATGGTGACGTCCTCGGTCTCGCCGGAACGGTGAGAGGTCATTGACTTGTAGCCCGCGCGGTGGGCCATCTCCACGGCCTCAAGGGTCTCGGTCAGGGAGCCGATCTGGTTGACCTTGACCAGGAGGGCGTTGGCGGCGCCCATCTCAATGCCCCTGGCAAGACGCTCGGGGTTGGTGACGAAGAAGTCGTCACCAACGAGCTGCACGCGGTCGCCGACCTTGTCAGTCAGGGCCTTCCAGTCCTCCCACTCGTCCTCAGACAGCGGGTCCTCAATGGAGACGATCGGGAAGTCGGTGATGAGCTTCTCGTAGTAGTCCACCATGAAGGCGTTGTCGCGGGCCTCACCCTCGAAGTTGTAGGTCTTGGTCTTCTCGTCGAAGAACTCGGTGGAGGCCACGTCCATGGCCAGGGCCACGTCAGCGCCGGGCTTGTAGCCAGCCTTCTCGATGGCCTCGACAATCAACTCAAGGGCCTCACGGTTGGAGTCGAGGTTGGGGGCGAAGCCACCCTCGTCACCAAGACCGGTGGACAGGCCGCGGCCCTTCACGACGGCCTTGAGGGAGTGGTAGACCTCAGCACCCATGCGCAGGGCCTCGCGGAAGGTCTTGGCGCCGATGGGGGCAATCATGAACTCCTGAATGTCCACGTTGGAGTCAGCGTGGGAGCCACCGTTCATGATGTTCATCATGGGGACGGGCAGGACGTGGGCGTTGGGGCCACCGATGTACTGGAACAGGTCCAAACCGGCGGACTCGGCGGAGGCGGAGGCGGCAGCCAGGGAGACGCCGAGGATGGCATTGGCGCCGAGCTTGCCCTTGTTCGGGGTGCCGTCCAGGTCAAGCATGAGCTGGTCCAGGCCGCGCTGGTCAGCGGCGTCGAAGCCAATGATCTCGGGGGCGATGACCTCGTTGACGTTGGCAACAGCCTTTTCAACACCCTTGCCGAGGTAACGCTGCTCATCGCCGTCGCGCAGCTCCACGGCCTCGAAAGCGCCGGTGGAGGCGCCGGAGGGGACAGCGGCGCGGGCGGAGGCACCGTCCTCAAGCAGGATCTCCACCTCAAGGGTGGGGTTGCCGCGGGAATCGAGGATTTCGCGTGCGTGAACGTCTTCAATGAGGGCCACTTGGTGCTCCTTGCTGGGTCGGACCTATTGCGGTCCAAGCCTACCGGCACTGCGCCAATGCCACGAGGGCCATGGTCCCTGGGCAGTGTTCACCACGGGCGAGCGAGGACAAGCCGGGACGTTTCTGCCACCAAATCAGCCTCAGTTCCCGCGCTGTGGCAGCTGCTGGCCAGCCCCCTGCGGAGTCATCACAATCCAAGGACGCTCGGTGTAACGCGGCGAGATCTCGTGCTTGGAATGCAGCCGCACCTCCTGGAACTTGGCCCTAACCCGCTGCATCTGCTCAGGCTCCAGCGTCTTGAACCTATCTGCCAGGGCCAACTGCTGCATCACCTGCTTTGCGGACACGGAGAGCTTAGGAACGTGCTGTCCCACAGAATCAAAGAGGTTCTTAGTGAAAGTCGTGGCCTCCTCCTCGGAGATGGTCACGCCCTCAGACTTCATCACGTCCTCCAGCACCGGACGGTCAAGCAGGAAGCTGAGCACCACGTTCCGGTCCATCTGCAGTGCCGAGAGCTCCGTGACGGCGTCGGAAATATCTTGCTCACCCACTGCCAGAGAGATCGGCTGACCACTGGAGTCCGTAAAAGACTCAACAGCTGCCACGCCAGGGTGAATGCCGCAGCCTCCCAGGAGGGCCAGGGCTGTCAGAATGGCCCCGGCGGGTCGGATCACCCGCGAAAGCGAGGTTTGGGCGGATCGAGAGATCACTTTTTCTCCTCTGGGCTCCGCCTTTGGGCGGCGTGTCAGGCTCGGTGGTTTTCTGCCACCCACGGGCGACATTGGCTGCCAGATATGCTATCGCGGCACGCAAGCCCTGCCAGTCAGGGCACCCAAGCTATGGCTAGTTCAGGCCACCTCAGGCCAATTCACGCCAGCACAACCCCCAGCGAGCCTGCCACTGCCCTCAGCGCCGCTTGCGGTATTTGGTGGCCTCCAACTCATAGTCCGCTTCCCCAGCCACAACTGCCCGCAGCAGCACCTCAGCCCATCGCAGCAACTCCTCCCCCTCCACGGCTCCCCCACCCATCCGGGCCGAACCCGGGGCCGGCACCACAATGGTCCGAGTAGCGGGCTTGAGCACGGTCCCCGGGTACAGGCGGGTGGCACGCATGCGAGCAGACTCAGCCAGCGTCACTGGCGCGAAGCGCACGGAGCGCCCCTGGGCGACAATCTCGCGAACCCCCAAGCTGGCCGCAAGCGCCCGCAGGCGCGCCAGGGCAGCCAGTCGGGAAACCGCCTCCGGCACCGGCCCGTAGCGGTCAGTGAGTTCCTCAAGCACATCGGCCACATCGGCCTCGCTGCGAGCGGCAGCGAACTTGGTGTAGGCCTCCAGACGCAGGCGCTCGTGGGGCACATAGTCCTCGGGGATGGTGGCATCCACCGGCAGTTCAACGCGCAGTTCCTCATCAATCCCTGCCTCAGCACGCCCGACCGCCAAGGCGGCGTCGTCATCCCCCTCAGAATTGGCACCCACGCGCAGGGCCTGCTTGTAGGCAGTCACCGCCTCCGCCACCATGCGGACGTACAGGTCAAAGCCCACCCCAGCGATATGCCCGGACTGTTCCCCACCCAGGAGGCTGCCAGCGCCCCGAATCTCCAAGTCCTTCATCGCCACCTGCATTCCGGCGCCCAGGTCCGTGTTGGTGGCAATGGTGCGCAGGCGCTCCAAAGCGGTCTCTGTGAGGGGCCGGTCAGCGGGGAAGAGGAAGTAGGCGTAGGCGCGCTCGCGGCCTCGCCCCACCCGGCCGCGCAACTGGTGAAGCTGACTCAGGCCCATGCGGTCGGCGCGATCCACAATCAGGGTGTTGGCGTTGGAGACATCCAGGCCGGTCTCCACAATGGTGGTGCAGACCAGCACGTCGATCTCTTTGTGCCAGAAGTCGTCGATTACGCGTTCCAGCTGTCCCTCATTCATCTGCCCGTGGGCGGTGGCGATGCGCGCCTCGGGGACCTGCTCAGCCAAGCGCGCGGCGACGGCGTCGATATCCTCCACCTTGTTGTGGACGAAGAACACCTGGCCGTCACGCAGCAGTTCGCGGCGGATGGCGGCGCCCACCTGTTTGGCTTCGTAGGCGCCCACGTAGGTGAGGATGGGGTGGCGGTCCTCCGGCGGGGTGGCCAGGGTAGACATCTCGCGCAGGCCGGTCACCGCCATCTCCAGGGTGCGGGGGATGGGGGTGGCGGACATGGAGAGCACATCCACGTCAGTGCGCAGGGCTTTGAGAGTTTCCTTGTGCTCCACGCCGAAGCGTTGCTCCTCATCGATGACCACCAGGCCCAGGTCTTTGAAGCGCACCTGCCCGGTGATAAGGCGGTGTGTGCCAACGACCACGTCGATGCTGCCTTTGACTAAGCCTTCCAGCACCTCCTGGGATTCCTTGGCAGTCTGGAAGCGAGAGAGCTGGGCCACGCGCACAGGGAACCCGGCGTAGCGTTCCGAGAAGGTCTCCGCATGCTGACTCACCAGCAGGGTGGTGGGCACCAGCACGGCCACCTGCTTGCCGTCCTGCACTGCTTTAAAGGCGGCGCGCACAGCAATCTCAGTCTTGCCGTAGCCGACGTCTCCGCAGATAAGGCGGTCCATCGGCTTGGTGGATTCCATGTCCTGTTTGACGTCTTCAATGGTGGCCAGCTGGTCGGGGGTCTCCGTGTAGGGGAAGGCCTCCTCCAATTCGGCTTGCCAGGGAGTGTCAGGGCTGAAGGCATGGCCGGTGGCAGCGGAGCGAGCCGCATAGAGGCGCACCAGCTCAGCGGCAATCTCCCTAACGGCCTTGCGGGCTTTGGACTTGGTTTTCTGCCAGTCCGCGCCCCCCATTTTGTTCAGGGCGGGAGCTTCCCCACCCACGTATTTGCTGACCTGCTCTAGGGAGTCGGTTGGGACCAGCAGTCGATCGCCGGGCTGACCGCGTTTGGAGGGGGCGTATTCAATGACCAGGTATTCGCGGCTGGCGGTGGAGTTGGCGGAGCCCACGGAGCGGCGCATTAGTTCCAGGAAGCGGCCGACGCCGTGCTGGGCGTGGACCACTAGGTCGCCAGGGCGCAGGGACAGGGGATCCACGCTCTTGCGGGAGCGACGCGCAGGCATGGATTTGCGTTCGCGGGGACTGGTGGCGGCTCGGCCGGTCAGGTCTGACTCAGCTAAGAGGGCCAGGTGGGCGCCGGGGGCTATGAAGCCGTGCCCGGCGGTGGCTTGGGTGACACGGACGACGCCGTCGGAAGCATTTGGGGCGGCGTCGCCGCGGTGGCCGTCAAGACTGCTGGTTCCGCGCAGCTGGGCGGGTTCGGTCAGCTCAGTGACGATGCGGGCAGGCACCTCGCCTTCGCCAAGCAGCTGCGCCATGCGGCGGCCTGGGCCGGGGCCGTCGGTGGCCACCACCACACTCCAGCCTTCGCGGGCGAGTCTGCCTAGGTCCTGCACGGCCTCCTCTAAGCGACCCCGGTAGGAGGTGGGGTCGCGCAGGGGCAGTTCGGTCATCTCCGGGGAGGCTTTTAGGGCGGTGAAGGCCCACCAGCCACGGTTGGTGGACAGGGCGAGGGCGCGGGCTTCTGCCAGGTGGGCAAAGGCGGCGGCGGAGAGATCCACGGGGGCTTGGCCGCCGCTGGCGGCACTGGTCCAGGCGGCGGCCAGAAACTCCTTGGTGGTGGCTACAAGGTCTTCTGCGCGTTTGCGCACGCGCTCAGGCTCGCTGAGTACCACGAGCCGCTCCCCCACCAGGTCTAGCAGCGGCACCATTTGGTCCACGAGCACTGGGGCCAGAGATTCCATGCCCTCCACGCTCTGCCCTTGGGCAATTTTCTCCAGCATATCGGCGGCGCCGGGCACCTGCTTGGCTAGCTTGGCGGCACGCTGGCGCACGGCGTCGCTAAGGCGCAGTTCGCGGCAGGCGGTGGCGGTGACGGAGGGCAGCGGCTCGATGCTGCGCTGGTCGGTGACGGAGAAGGAGGAGACCTCCTCGATTTCATCACCAAAGAAGTCCACTCGGACTGGGCGGCGACTGGTGGGTGGGAAGAGGTCCAGGATGCCACCGCGCACCGCGAACTCGCCGCGACTTTCCACCATGTCCACGCGGGTGTAGGCAGCTTCGGCTAGGCGGCGGGTGGTTTCTTCCAGGCTGGTGGCCACCCCGGGGGCCAAGTAGATGGGTTCGAGCTCTCCCAGGCCCGCGATGATGGGGGCCAGCAGGGCGCGCACGGGGACCACTAGCACACGGATGGGGCCGCAGTCAGCAGTGGAAGGGGCAGTGGCGTTGTCTGCGGGCTGTGGGGCTTCCTCCGGGTGAGCTAGGCGCCGCAGCACGGCCAGGCGGGTGGCCACGGTGTCGGCACGGGGAGAGAGGCGCTCGTGGGGCAGGGTCTCCCAGGCGGGAAAGACAGCGATGTCACGCTGCGGCAGGTAGCAGCTCAGGGCGGCGGCGAGTTCCTCCGCCTCCCGGCCGGTGGCAGTGACCACGAGCAAGGGAGTGCCATCGGCGGTTGTCTGCTGACCGCTGCCCGCCTCACTGGCGAGCTGGGCGACGCCGTCGCTGCCAAGGGCCATAGCCGCCAAGACAGCCGGCCGGGCCCCCGGCGCAACCACCACGGCCCGGTCTGTGCGGGCTGGGCGGGCGGAGGCAGCGAGCAGAGAGGAGACCTCTGGGTCTTCTAGCAGCAGGGGAAGTAGGGCGGTCAGACGCACATGCGGGAGTGTATGGGCCGGGCAATCCGGTGGCGAATGTCTCCCGCAGTAGCGCCGCAGCCCGCCGCATGCGGGGCTGTTCCCAGGTTAGCGTTGTGCTAATAACACTCCCCCGGAGGTCTCCCTTGGAACCGGAACTCATCATCGAGGCGCTGCGGCGACGCTTCATCCTTATCGTCGCACACGTCGTAGTGGGCATTGCTGCAGGTGTCGCCCTGGCAGTCTTTGGCACGCCGGTGTTCTCCTCTTCGGCCACGGCAATCGTGGTGGCGGAATCAGATGGCTCCAGCAACAACGTCTCGGGCTCGCAGCTAATCGTGGCCTCCATCATGCCCACGATCGTTCAGCTGGGATCTTCCCACAGCCTGCAAGCACAGGTGGCACAGGACACTGGCCTGCCGCTGTCACAGGTTGAGGGGCGCATCTCTGTGGCCAACCCCACCACGACTTTCATGGTGGAGATCACCGCTGAGGGAGCCACCGCCGCACAGGCGCAGCAGCTTGCCGACGCCGAGGTCAAGGCCATGCGCAAGCAGATCACGGGCATGTCGGTGTCTCTTTCCGGCAAGCCAGCACAGCTCTCTCTGTCTGATGTTGACGCCGCCAACCTGCCTACCGCCCCCATTGGCCCATCCAAGCTGCGTTACGGCATTGTTGGCGCTGTGCTTGGCTCCACCCTGGGTGTGTTGATCGCGCTGGCTCTGGACTCCCGTCTGGGCGGACGCCGCAGCTCCACGCGATGACCAGTTTTCAAACCTCGGCGATGGCGGGAGTGGACTCTCCCTACAGACGGGTGCGGCAGACTTTTCGCCGTTGGAACCGCCCGGATGTGTCAGCCAGCGAGTGGTGGTTTGCCGTCATCCTGTTGGTGCTGATTGGCCTGCGCCTGAAACTGCCTGGCGGGGTTAACTTCGGCAATGTTCTAGCCGTCCTGGCCCTGCCGATCACTTGGCAGACAGTGCGCCGCTCCAAGCTGTTTACCATCCTGTCCACGCTGACCATCATCGCTCTGCTGTCCGGTTTCGTACTGCTCATGTTGCACCTGCATTGGGCGACCTTCGTGCGTTCCGAGATGATCACCTCGATTTTCCTGGTGACGCTGTTTCCCGCGGTGGCGGCAGCGATTGCCTGGGGGGCTGAGCGCCTGACCTTGCCGATGGCTGTGGCCGCCTATTCAGCTGGGCTGACTTTCATCGGGGTGCGCAACATCCCCACCACCCCTAATCCGTGGAAGTACGTATTGGGGTATCCGACGACGGTGCTAGTGCTGGCGTTGGTGGACCGTAGCCCTCGCTGGGTGCAGCTGCTGGCCCTGGTCGGTCTGGCGGGACTGTGGGCAATCAACGACTCGCGCTCTATTTTGGGTTATATGGCGATGATCATCGCCTTGCTAATTTGGCAGTTCCTGGCGGAGAAATTCGTCATCAAAGCGCGCACTCCCCGTTTCCTGGCGGCCTTCCAGGTGAGCGTGCTGGGCGCCTTAATGACCGTGGTAATGATTGCAATCGTGACGGCGGCCGCCAGCGGCTTGTTGGGTGACTCCGCGAAAGCGCGCACCCAGGCCCAGGCCTCGTCGTCGACAAATGTGGTGCTCTCAGCCCGGCCTGAGGCCGCAGCCACCTGGGGCTTACTCAAACACCGCCCGGAGGGCTTTGGCCTAGGCATCAAACCTGGCTACGACGACGAGCGTGCCGCCATGTACGAAATGCATGGCATCGAGTACGACCCCGAGAACGGCTACGTCTACAACTACATCTTTGGTCATGGTGTGGAACTGCACTCCTCCACCTCAGACCTGTGGGCGGCGACCGGCATACCCGGCATCGCGCTGGCACTGTTCTGCTTCTGCCTGGTGATTGCGGCCTTAGTGCGCAACCTCGGGTCTTTCCACCTATCACCCTGGCTGTTCTTTGTGGCAATCGGCGCCCTCTGGGATACCTTCTTCAGCCCGCTGATTACTTCTGCGCCAGGCATTGCCGTAACTATCGGCGCATTATTGGCTATGCGCCCACTTTCCCAGCAGGCCGACCTAGTTCGCGGCACCGGCCCGCTGCGCGACGACATCAAGTTCAGCCGGATCCGCCGCCGTTCCTGAAACTGGCCAGCGCTTCAGTGGCCGTGCGGCTTGGACTTCTTACGGGAGTACTCCCGCACGTCAGCCCCAAAGGCACCTAGGACCATGCCCAGGCCACCCGCGCCATTGACCTCGTGACGGGCTCTTGCTGGCAGGTCCCGACGCAGCAGGCTAAGCCCTGCCAGCGTCCCCCCTACGCCCGCCTTGGCCAAGCCTTTGACGGCAAATTTGAGGCGCAGGGGCAGGCGAGCACCGGTCTTGGTGTCCACCCGGACCCGTGACCAGGAGGAGCCGGCCCGGAAAGCTCGCTGCAGCGACCAGCTGCGGTTGGCCCGTGAAGGCGGGACGCGCTTAGTCACCACGGCTTTGGCCGCAAAGCAGAGTTTGCCGCCGCCCAGGGTGAGTTGGCGGGTGAACAGCGAGTCTTCCCCGCCTGAGAGCCCGTAACGGGGATCAAAGGCAAGGCCCAGGCGACGCACCGTGTGCAGGTCCAGCAAGAGGTTGCCGGTATCGGCTGATCCAACCACCTGGCCGTCAGGGTGGTCCCAGGAATCAAAGATGCCACTCGCAGCGACCCAGGCGTCCGGCTTGCGTTCATAACGCGGCGGGGTGGGGCCGGTGACGGCGTCGGCGCCAGTGCTTTCGCGGGTGGCCAGCAGCGCCGCCAACCAGCCTGGTTCAGGTAGTTCGTCGTCGTCAATGAAGGCTAGGAGGTCGGAAGCCTCTGACTCCTTGAGAGCTCGGTTGCGCGCGGCCACAATGCCCGGCTCCGGCTCGTGCACATAGACGACGTCAACTGGGGTGTCCGCCTCCTGCGCTTGGCTGGCCGCCTGAGCGACCGTGTCTGCAGCCCCGCCTTCAGGATCGTTGTCGATGATTAGTACGCGCGCCTCTACGGCTGGATGGCCTTCGCCAGCGGCCCTCACGCTGGCAGCCTCCCGCACCAGCAGGGGCAGCACCTCCGTGAGGTAGGTGTTGCGGCGGTAGGTGAGCATAGCGATGGTCAGCCTGATTGGCTGCATGGTGCACGTCCCTGGGTGTCTAGGCTCGCCTGGCTGGCGCTTGCGCTGGCGAGCATACCGGCAGCGTCGCTTGGCGAGTACAAAAGCGGTGGGCCGCTGACCCGAAGGTCAACGGCCCACCGCTGAGGTTGATCAAGCGATCACTTGACGGCCATCTCATCCACCGCGATGGTCACGGGGATGGTCGAGCTGCCGAGGTAACCAGTGACAGCTACACCACCGGGAGCAGTCATCGGGTTGACGCTGTCCTCGTAGGAAACGTTCCACTCCTTGGGCTCGGCGTCGCCGGTCCAGATACGGGCGTTGACCTTAGTGGTGCTGGTGCCGATGGCGGACAGGCGCAGGTGGATGGTCTCGCCTGCATTGACCTTAGGCAGCTGAGTCTCCTTGAGCCAGTACTCGGTGCCGCCAATGAGCTTGAGCAATTCAAGCTTGCCGGTGCCATCGGAGCGGACCTGCAGCTTGACGCGGTAGGCGCCGGCGTCAGAGACACGCACATCCTGATCGAGGTACAGCTTGCCAGCATCCGGGAGGGCGTCAATCTTGAAGCTGCTGGTCAGGTCAGCGTCAGCCTTGGCCAGCGGGGAGCTGACCACGCGGGAGCCGTAGCCGCCGCGTGCCAAGGTCATGTTGCCAGCGCCGCCGGAGACGGACAGGGCTGAGCCGCCCCAGGAGGCCTTCCAATCGCCGCCCTTGTCCGCGCTGCCCCAGCCAGAGGCGACATCTTTGTTGAAGGAAGCCAGGAAGGCGACATCACCAGGCTGAGCCGGCTGCGCCTGGTTCTCCGGCTGGGCGGGCTTGGCGGCCGCCTTGACGGTGACAGCCTGCTCCGCAGAGGCGGTTGCCCCGGCGTTGTCAGTGACGGTCACGCGGACGGTGTAGGTGCCAGCAGCGGCGTAGGTGTGCGTGGCGGTGGCTGCGGTGGTGGTTTCCTCCGCAGTCTTGTCGCCCCAGTTCCACTTGTAGGAGGCGATCTTGCCGTCCTCGTCCTTGGCCGCAGAAGCGTCGGCGGTGACCGCTAGGTCAGCCGGGGTCACGGTCAGGGCGGCTACCGGAGCGCGGTTGGCCGGAGCAACATCTGCCCCCAGGGAGTAGTGGTTGACGACCTGGTCGGCGCTAAGTGCGGTGGAGTAGACGGCAGCCTCGTCGATGTCGCCGTCGAAGTACTTCGAGCTGGGGCGGCCGGGCCAACCCCTCAGGGTCTCACCACCAACGTGCCAGTAGCCCTTGAAGTTCTGGGCCTTGGTCATGCTGGCGTCCTGCGCGGCAACCTGGCCGTCAACGTAGAGCACGGACCCGGAGTCGGAGGTGGTGGCCACAACGTGGTGCCACTTGCCGTCGTTCACCGGCTGACTGCTAGTGATCGTGCGGAAGTCGCGGTCGTAGATGCTGTAAACCAGCGTCCCGTTGTCGCGCATGTACAGCATGAGGTCCTGGTTAGAGGAGCTGGCGCCAGTGGAGGAACCAAAGCCCATAAGCGTGCCACCGGAACGGGTAGTGGTGCGGAACCACAGTTCCTCAGAGAAGGTCTTCGGAGCGCTAACGCGCCGCTGGGCGACCATGTAGGAGCTACCGCCCAGGCTCACAGAGCGGCCTTCCTTGACGGCGGGCTTGCCACCGCGCTGCCAAGTCCAGCCGGACAGGCGCCCGTCGGCGTTGCCGAGGCTGTCTTTGACAGTGGAGCCATCGGTCTCGTCCATGCTCCAGACGTTGCTGGCGCCGTCGACGGCAGCGGCCCGCGCCTGGGCGTTGAAGCCCACGCCGTTCTTAGCGGTGACGGTTAACCAGTCAGTCTGGGTCTTGGCGCCGTGCTTGTCCGACACGCGGATGCGGTAGCGGTGCTCGGTGCCCGGGTCCACGAAGTCCGTGGCGGTGAGCTGGGGCAGGTCCCAGAAGGTGGAGGCCACCTTGCGGGTCCACACCGGCTTGCCGTTCATGTTGTCGCGGAAGATCTCGTAGGTGAGCATCCGGTCGTCGCGGTCCCAGTTCGCTGTCCAGTTGAAGGAGATCACACCGGCGCTCGGCGAAGTGGCGCTGAACTTGTAGGCGCCGCCCTTGTTCTCAGCGCTGACCTGGTTTGGCGCGATGCTGCGCTTGGCGAAGCGCACCAAACCCTGCTGCTGCATGCCATTGATGGCGGTGAACTCGCCGCCGTAGACGACGTAGTCCTGGTTGCCTTCAACCGTCCAGGTGGCCTGGTGGGCGCCGGTGTAGGTACCGGCGGTGAAGCGGGGGAAGAAGCTCAGCAGCTTGGTGGCAGGCTGGCCCTGGAAGTCGGTGTAGCCCCTGTAGGTATTGCGTCCGACGGTGCCGACCGCCTGGTTCTGGACTGCGGTGCCGTTGTGGTAGATGTGCCAGTCGTTGGGGAACTGGCCCACGTTGGAGCAGTCGTGCTCGTGGGAAGAGATGTAGACGACGTCACCGGAGGGGAAGGTGTCGTAGGAGTCACCGTGGCAGTCGAGCATCCACTCAAGCTCACCGGAGCGCCAGTTGAGACGCGCCACGCCCTCGAAGGTGCCGGACTGTGAGTACATGGCGGGGTAGATACCGCGCGAGTCGGCGCTAAGACCCCAAACAGCAGCCCGGCTACCGGAGGCGCCGATCACCGAGGCCACTCGGTTGTTGCGCAGCTGCCCGCTGCCGGCCTCCAGAATCGCGATGCCCTTGCCGGGATTGGTGGAGCCGTTGACCTTGGTGAAAGCGCCACCAATGACCACACCGGAGCCGCCCGGCTCAGTTGCCACGGCGTGCACGTAGTAGTTGGGAACACTGGCGCGGAAGGAGGTCAGCGAACCGCGGTTGAGGTCGAACTCGAGGATCCGCTGACGCTCCTGGTTATTGGCCGCAGTGAAGTACCCACCTGCGTAGAGCTTGGAGCCGTCGGAGGAGATCGCAATGTCGTTAACACCGGAGTTCAGGTGCAGGTTGATCGGACGTACCGCACCGCTGCGCGGGTCCACGGAAGCGATGTGGTCAACTCGCTGCCCGTTGACATATTCGAATACGCCACCGATGAAAACGGAGGCGCCGTCAGGCGTAGCGCTGACGGTGCGCACCACGGCGTTGGCGGAGGGGGCCCAATCCAGCAGAGCACCGGTGGTGATGTCGTAGGCCAGAGCGTTGTTGCGGGTTACTGGGTTACCGCCGGGGGTGGTGGCAGTGGTGAACTCACCAACAGCGTAAACAGTGTTACCCACAACCTCCTGGTCCCAAACAACACCATTGACAGATGGTGCCGGGAGCGGGTCAGCGGAAACGGTCTCATAGGGGTCGTCAACACCGAGGTCCTGCTCAGCAGCACCAGCACCTGAAGAGAGGGTGATGGCTGGCAGGACGACGGGCGCCAGTGCAACTGAGACGGCGGCAATTGCCACCGCCCCAACGCGGCGCAGGCGGGTGATCTTCACGAGTCCTCCGGGAATCATCGGGGTCAGCTGGGAAAACAACTGATTGGATGGACTCAGTATGTGCACGCAACAGGCCTGCGATAGTTCGCGCACGGGCATTCTGCGTGCCCCTTACGGGCCGTCTGCGGACCCCGCAAGCTGAGTTGCAGGTCCGCTAGCAACCCCCAACTAACGGTCGGCTAATAACCCCAAACGTCACCAAGATTCAGGCAGCGGGCCCAGCACCCTCAAACACAGCGGTTTTCTGGGAGGCGCTCAGGTCTACAACCACCCGCATGTGGCCGCGCTCCTCAGCAGGAACCCGGAAGGCGAAGGTGACGGTAGTAGAGCCGCCCGCCTCCAAGCTGGTCGCTCCCTGCTCCGACGCCGAATGATTCGGTGAGGCGATCTGATTACTCTCCCCGTAGTAGCAGTTGACCACCAGGGACTCCAAAGAGATCGCTTCCGCGCCAGGGTTGGTCACCGTAACCGGCACTAGCACGCCAGGTCCCGCCACTTCGCCAGGGAGCTTGGAGCTCAAGCTAGTGGAGGTAAGCGCGCCTAGGGAAACGGTGACGCCTGACTCCAGGACAGCAGGCTGCTCGATCGGGCCGGCGGGCATACGGCGGCTCTCCTCGGAATCTCCTGCACCGGCGGATCCGGGGTCCGCGGGCGCAGCTGAATCCTGCCCCGCTTGCGGCTCCGGGGTGGCACCATCTGTGGCCTGCTCCAGGGGCGTGGAGGAAGGAGCCGGACTCTCCGTCGCCGCGCTAGCAGCAGCGGTGGCGGTAGCACTGGCGGAGGACTGCCCCGCAGGCTTGTCCCCCTTGGCGCAGCCTCCCAGCAGAAGAGCGGCGCTAAGCGGCAGGACGATGAGGGCAGTGGTGGTGGTTCGCATGGACTTCACAACGTGCAGCATATAGCGGTGCTAGGACGCGATAAGGCGACACCCTTGAAACGGTCTCGTTCCGATGAAGCCAGGCTCCTATTACGCATGTAACCTTGCGGGACCACGTGAGGTGGCTGGACATATGGAGGAAATGGGATGCGCCCAAGCGATCCGAGCCGTCTGAGAATCGCGATGATCGGTACCCGCGGGGTACCTGCCCGCTACGGCGGCTTTGAGACCGCAATTGAAGAGGTCGGCCAGCGTTTGGCCGCACGCGGGCACCAAGTGCTCGTCTACTCCCGCAACCCTGACCCAAATACCCCGCTGCCCAAGCTGCATCTAGGCATGCGGGTGGTGGAGTTGCCTGCGATGCGCAAGCGCTCATTGGAGACTCTCTCCCACACCGGCCTGTCCGTGGCACACCTGCTCCGCCGGGTGCACCCCGACGTCGCCCTGCTGTTCAACGCCGCCAACTCCCCCTTCCTGCCAGCGCTTCGCTCGGCGGGCATCCCGGTGGCCACGCATGTAGATGGCTTGGAGTGGCGCCGAGGCAAGTGGGGCCCCACCGGGCAGAAGTACTACCGGGCAGCTGAGGCCGCCGCCGTCCGCTGGTCAGACGCCTTGATTGCGGACGCGCAAGGCATTGCTGACTACTACACCCAGGAGTTCCAAGCTCCTACCTGGCTGATCGCCTACGGCGCCCCACACCTAGTCACTGGCGCGGACCGCTTGGCGGAACTCGGCCTGGAACCCAAGCGCTTCCACCTAGTAGTGGCGCGCTTTGAGGTGGAAAACCACGTAGATGTGATCGTTGACGGCTACGTCCGCTCCCAGGCCAAGCTGCCGCTGGTAGTGGTGGGTTCTGCCCCCTATGCCAATGAATACACTGCCAAGATCCAGTCCCTTGCGGACCAGCGGGTAATGCAACTGGGCGGCTTGTGGGATCAAGACCAGCTCGACCAGCTCTACGGCAATGCCCTGGTCTACTACCACGGCCACTCCGTGGGCGGCACCAACCCCTCTCTGCTGCGCGCAATTGGCGCAGGCAGTGCCGTGGATGCCTTTGACGTCTCCTTCAATCGGGAGGTGTTGGAAGAAGCTGGCCGCTACTGGCAAAACGCTGAGGAGGTCGCCGCGCTGGTGGAGTCCGCAGAAGCAGACCCGGCCGCCCACACGGCCCGCGGCGAACTTTCCCGCCAACGCGCAGCCCTTTACGACTGGGATGAGGTCACCGACCGCTACGAGCAGTTGTGCCGCACCCTGGCTGCCGAAGGCCCCCGCCAGAACCGCCCCTCTGGCCGCCGCACCGGAGCCTGTTCATGAGCACGATCCTGGTGGCCCACCCCTCCCCTGACCTCTACGGCTCTGACCGCCAGCTGCTGGAAACCGTTGCGGGCCTGCGAGAGGCAGGGCACCGAGTCCTGATCGCCCTGCCGGAACACGGCCCGCTGGAGCCGGAGATGGAGGCATTAGGAGCGAAGGTGGCAGTGCTGCCTTTTACGGTGCTGCGCAAGGCTCTGCTGAGTCCTCGGGGCCTGGTAGGGCTGGCAGCCCGCACGCCTGGAGAACTGCTGCGGCTGCGCCAGGTGATCCGGGCCGCAGCGGCGGACCTAGTGCTGGTTAACACGGTTACCTTGCCGTGGTGGGGCCCTGCGGCTCGCGCTGCCCGGGTGCCGGTGTTGGCGCATGTGCATGAGGCCGAGGATTCCCAGCCGCTGCTGCTGCGGGCGGGCCTCAATGCCCCGCTGCTGTCTGCCAATCGAATTGTGGCCAATTCAGGTGCTGCCCGAGATGCGCTGTTGCAGGCCCAGCCACTGCTGGCGCGCCGGGTGACGGTGGTGCACAACGGCGTGCCGGGACCAGCGCAGGCACCCACGCCGCTGCGCGCGCGAACCGCAAAGGCCCCCTTGCGCGTGGTCATGGTGGGACGCCTGTCTCCCCGCAAGGGGGTGGACGTGGCGCTCGACGCCGTCGGCCTGTTGCGGCAGCAGGGGGTGGATGCTTCCCTGCGTGTTTGCGGCTCAATCTTCCCGGGCTACGAGTGGTACGAGGAGCAGTTGCGCGAGCGCGCGGCCCAAGCGGACCTGGCTGGCCAGGTGGAGTTGCTCGGCTATGTGCACCCCACCTGGCCGGAGTTGGATGCTGCCGACGTCGTGATTGTGCCGTCTCGGGCTGAGCCTTTTGGCAACACTGCGGTGGAGGCGATGCACGCTGGTCGACCGCTGGTGGCTTCCCGGGTCCAGGGTCTGCAGGAAGTGGTGCAGGACGGTCTGACAGGTCTGCTGGTTGCGCCTGATTCGGCTCAGGCGCTGGCTCAGGCGCTGGCGAGCTTGGCTGCGGATCCGCAACGGGCTCGTGAGCTCGCGGCTGCGGGGCAACAGGATGCCGCGGAACGCTTCACTGTGGCGCGTTACCGCCAGGATCTAGCCCGCGAGGTGGAGTCTCTGCTGCGCGCCTAGGCCGCTGCCTGTGCGCGCCGACGCCGTAGGTCACGCCGCACCCACCAGCCGTAGGGAAGCAGTTGACAGAACAGGATGGTTAGGGCGGAGCCCAACAGAGGGCCAGCTGCCCCCAGCGGCGCGATTAGCAGGTAGGACAGCGCCAGGTTGGCCGGTATCAACACGAACACGGGCCACATCTGGAATTGCAGGCCCTGCGGTGAGGTCATGTACATAGTGATGGGCTGCTTGGCGGCCTCTACCACTACGTTGAGCACCCAGGACGCAATCAGCACGGCTGGAATAGCTATGAGCCCTTTGGAGAGTTTGTTTGCCGCCCAGGGAGTTAGAGCGGCCATGGCCAAGGCAGCCAGCAAGCCACCGATGGCAAAGACCAGGGTGGGCTTAAAAGGTGAAACGACGCGGCCTTGGGCGCGGGCTTTGGCGAACTGCGGCCACATGGCGTTGGCGGTGGTGAAAAGCGTCTGCGTGAGAAGTTGGAACAGGCTGGCGGCCAGGGTGTACTGGGCTAGGTCCTGACTGCCACCAAAGTGGGATAGCAGAAGGCGATCGGTCTGGAATGCGAGCGGGATAGCCAAGGTCTGGATGAACTGGGGAGCAGCCGTGCCCGCAATGGGTACGCCTGGAACCGTGCGGAAGCGCAGCACATCCTGGGCAGCTTCACGCAGCAGTGGGCGGGTGGCGCGCCAGGCCACGATCACGCAGATGATGGCCACCAAAGAGTTGGCCAGATAGGACATGATCGACAGCTCATTGCCTGCGTCTAGCCGCAGCACGATGGCCAGAACGAGCATGGTGGAGAAGGCGGGTGAGACGATCCCCTGACTTAGCACCTGGGTTGCGGCGCGTCCCATGCCGACGACGACGCGTTGGCCGATCGTGAGCGGAAGCGCCGCCGCATACACCAGCAAACACAGGGTTGCCGTGATCCCACCGCCCGGCATGACTTTGGCACCCAGCAAAGTTGGCCAGAGCCCTAACAAGCCGATGACTATGCCGATGCTGGCGATAACCAGCGCCGATCCCAGCAGGACGCGCATGGCGGTGGTGAGTGTGCGACGCAACTGCGAGTCACTGGAGAGCTCGTCGGAGCTGGAGACGGCGTTGATGACCACCGCCCCGATGCCCAGGTCGGCGAAGGGGATCAGGTTGGGAAAGGTGGCTAGCAATCCGTACTGGGCATAGGCGTCTGCACCAAAGTGCCCGATTATGAGCCGGGTGTTGATTAGGCCGAATACGCCCGCCACGCCCATGACTGCGATCTTCGCGAAGGCGGTGCGTCCGACGACCTGCCACATACCCGAACCACGGAGGACCCCCTTGGCTTTGCTGCTCATCAGGGCCGCCTCCCGATCTGCCTTTCGGCCTGTCTAGCGCCGAGTTACCGCCTCGGCCTTGCGTATGGCACAGCTGGCGCTACGCCCGGGCCACTCTAGCCGCCACGCACCCCGCTTGCGGATTCCAAAAAGACCGCAGTACTATTATGCGGACCTTGCGGCCCTGGTCTAAGCAAACCTTTCGACACCCTCAAGCAAGAGCTAACAACCCTGGAATTATCGCGCAATCGCCCCACAAATTACCGACCGCCGGTAGCGCACGCGGATCCACGCAAGCTTTGCGGTTTCCTCGCAACCCCACCGCATGCCCACCGCAGGCACCCGAAGGCTGTGCCTCCAGCCACGGCTGATCAGAACCAAAGACGGCACACTCGAATCACACCGAGCCGCGGTCAACACAACCGCCCTACCGGTCCACCTCGCTTCCCACCCTGGAAGCAAGGTCTTGAAGATTTCTACGAAAGCCGCGTATGTCTCTCCTCCTGGCCCCCCTCCCCGTCAAGACGGTTAGCTCGAGCACCTATGAGTACTCGCGCACTGCCGCCGACCGGGCCAATGTTCACGCGCGCCGCCCTTGGAACAGCTACCGCCGAATCCTGCGCACCTGGCTCGTGGGCCAGGACCTAGTCCTCGCCGCCTCCACTGCCGCGGTAGTAGCCGCCTTTATGGACGCGCCTCAGGCCCTGTGGCTGCTTAGCACCAATGTGCTTCTAGTCGGCATCGCCATCTTCTCCGGCTCACTGAGCGAGCAGGTCCTTGCTGAGGCTGCCTCTGGCTGGCGCCGAGTGTTGTCTGCCCTGCCCACCACTGTGCTCATTACGCTGCTCGTGGCGCAGGTCATGCGCCTGCACGTACCGCTGGGCGCCACCTTGCTGGCCGCCCCCCTGGGCACCGTCGCCATGATCCTCGGCCGCGCAGCCGTTAAGGCTCGCCTGCGCCGCACCCGGATGGACGGCCACGGCCTGCGCCGCGCACTCGTCGTCGTGGGCGAGGGGGCTAACCCAATCCTGCGTGGCCTGCGCCAGCACCCCGGAGACGGCTTCCTGCTGGTTGGCTCCATTGCTTCCACCTGCACCCCTGACGCTGACACCCGGATGCCGCGTGTTCTGGGCTCCATTGACGAGCTGCACCAGATCGTCGTGGACCACAAGGTTGACGTCGTGCTGTCCGTGGGTGCTGTGCATCCGGATGACCAGATCAAGGCCCTGCGCGGCATCGAAGGCACGGACGCCCGCTTCGTCATGATGTCCGGCCTGGCCTCCGTGGCCGCCCCCCGCATCCACGTGCTGCCCTCTGCCGCCGGTTGGACTGGCGCCGTCGAGGTGGACAAGCGCCGCGAGCGCCGCCTGGGCAAGCGAGTCTGCGACCTGCTGGTCGGCAGCCTGCTCACCCTGATCGCCCTGCCGATCATCGGCATCGCGGGCATTGCCGTTAAGGTCACCGACGGCGGCCCCATGTTCTACACGCAGACCCGCGTGGGCAAGGATGGGCAGACCTTCAAGATGTTCAAGCTGCGCTCCATGTATGTGGATGCCGACGCCCGCCGTGCCGCCGTGATCGCCGAGCGCGCGAACGCTGGCCAGGGCAACGAGGTGCTCTTCAAGAGCGCCAACGACCCGCGCATCACCCCGGTCGGCAAGATCATCCGGCGTCTGTCCATTGACGAGCTGCCGCAGATTTTCAACGTCCTCCTGGGCGATATGTCCCTGATCGGCCCCCGTCCGGCCCTGCCGGAAGAGGTTGCCACCTACGACGCCGAAGCTCGTCGTCGTCTCCTGGTCCGTCCTGGCATGACCGGCCTGTGGCAGGTCTCCGGCCGCTCTGACCTGTCCTGGGAGCGCTCGGTCGCTATCGACCAGCACTACGTGGACAACTCCTCGTCCCTGCTTGATGTACACATCACGGCAGCCACCTTTGGGGCTGTCCTTGGCGGAAAGGGTGCCTACTGATGCAGGGCGCAAACACACAGGACCAGCTGGTTACGGGCTACGTGCCCGGCGGCTTCGACATGTTCCACATTGGTCACCTCAACATTCTCAAGGAGGCCGCCAAGCGCTGCGACCGCTTAATCGTGGGAGTGGCCACGGATGAGTCCCTCATTGAGATGAAGGGCCGCGCCCCCATGATCGCCTTCGCGGAGCGCCGTCAGATCGTCGAGGCCCTGGGAATCGTGGACCTGGCCGTAGCGGACCACAGTCAGGACAAGCGCCGCGCCTGGCAGGACAACCACTTTGACATCCTGTTCAAGGGCACGGATTGGCAGGGCACCGCCAAGGGGGAGCGCCTGGAAGCGGAGATGGCAGAGGTCGGCGCAGAAGTTGTCTACCTGCCTTACACCCTCTCCACCTCTTCCACCATGATCCGCAAAGCCGTGCACGAAGTGGTTGCCGCCACCGCCTGAACTCGGTTAGCCCAAATTGTGCGCCGCGCCCCGCAACCTGCTGGTTGCGGGGCGCTTGCTGTAGGCGCTCGCCATTAGGGGCTCACCCCAAATGAGTTCTCACCTCGGAGGGCGGCGGGCACCCAGAGAGGTGGCCGCGCAGGCGGTGGTTGCCGCGCAGGCGGTGACTCTATGTAGCCAGAGCCAGGACCGGGCCTACTTCTCCAGGAGGCCACACTCGATTAGGCGCGGAGCCAGATCCTTGCGCGAGGAGATATTCAAGGCCCGGTAGACGCCGGTAAGGCGCAACTCGACGGTGCGCACCGCCATGTACAGCTCACCGGCAATATCCTTGTTGCGCCAGCCCTGCGCGGCCAAGCGGGCCACCTGCAACTCCATCTCCGTGAGCTGGGGGGCTTCCACTGGACCAACAGGATCACTCTCCACCATGGCGCCGGTGTCTTTGCGCAACAAATCTATGGCCGTGATCCAGTAGGCCATCTCATTGGTGACTGCCAACTCATGGGCGCGGGCGCGCAGCACCTGGGAGCTGGAGACCGCGTCTTCACCAATGCCCAGCCCGGCCATGGAGAGCGTCGGGGACATAAACAGGCGGGCTGCACAAGCCATATTCGCGCGGATCTGCCAGATGGCGGCACCCGAGACCACCGCATCGAGCACTAGGCGAGAGATCAGGCCGGTCGCCTCAATATCGTCGGCTAGGAGCACTTCCAGGATGCGGTCATCTAAGCCCAGCACCCGGTCATCACGGTGTTCCGCGGTGGACTCGTCTAGGCCCACCTGCACCCAAGAGCGCAGCCCGGGCACGCGGTCCAGCATCTCCGGCGCGATGATGAGCATATCTACCACTGAGGACCACACGGCATCCAGGTACTTGCGGGGCACCGGCGCGGAAACGGCGGGCCCCAGCACCAGCGACGCCAGGGTGGAGTCCCCGGAAACCAGGCGGGAGGAAGCTTCCAGGATTGAAGCCCACAACTGCTGGGGGGCGGTCCAACCACCGGCGGCGTCGATGGTCATGGCGTTGTACCAACGGCTGAAGGCAACCGTGTCACCAAAGAGGAGGGCAGCCTGGGCCGCCAGCACGGAGCCGCGACCTGCCAGTGCCGAACGCACCGGCACCTGCGCCTGCTCGGACTCCAGCCGCTCACGCATCTGCGCGGTCCAGCCGCGGCGCTCGTCAAGCACGGCCCGCAGAGCCACCGCCTGGGCTTCCAGGTAGGGGGAAACATCTGAGAGGCGGGAGAGGAATGACTCTGCCACCGCGGAGGATTGCTGCCCACCGTTAGTGACGGTTAGGTAGGCGCGGATTACCAGTTCGCCCCAGTCGAGCAGGTCCAGACGCCCCATGTCCGGCGGGACGCCTAGGAGGAAGTCGTTCACGCGGGCGGCCCCCTCGGAGGCCCCATCAAGGCGACGACGCAGCTCACGCAGCACGATTTTGACGGGCTCTGTGTCCTGGGCGGCGTCTACCCCGGCGAGCAGTTCCTCCGCTGCATCCAGATGTGCCAGGGGGCTGTTGGTTTCACCGACCAGGATCTCCTGAGCTGCCATGTAAAGGAAGCAGCGGGCCGTCTCCAAGGGAGCCTTTCCGGCCAGGGCACGCAAGCGGGCGGCTATACGCCGGTCAGAGTGGGCGTTGATGTCCTCGCCGTCACGCACCGAGATGAAGCCGGTGATGGCCAGCAACTCGTCCGCAGGTTTAAGGGACTGGGATTCGATCAGCTGCAGGAAACGAGTAGAGGCAGATAGCGCACAGCCCAGGTGGAGGGCCAGCACGGCAGTCAGGAAGGTGACCTGAATGCGGTGCCCCTCTTCCAGGTCCCGGGGCTCCAACTCAGAGAGGATCCGCCAAGTCAGGTCCAAACTGCCCCGGGAGAGCTCATGCCGGGCAGCCTCCACCAAGGTGGCGACGTCAGCAGAGGTGGCTTCACCGGCCAGCAATTGGTACCAGGCACGCTCGCGCGATCCCTGCGCGGTGGCCTCAGCTAGGCGCAGGGCTAGGTCCCGGGGGCTGTCGCCATGTGCGAGCACCGCCAGGCGGGTTACCGCGCGTGGCGCGGGGTGGGCGAAGACTTCAGGAGAGGGTGAGAGGTTCTCCACCACCCGCACCGGCCGGCACCCCACCACGCGCTCCACTACGACGTCGTCCTGCACTAGCTGCAACTGGGAGGCGATCAGCGCCTCCGCCTCTTGCGGCTTGAGCTGGGAGAGCTTGTCGGAAACCATCCGCTGGGTATCCGCGGAGAAGGGCAGGTCGTATGGGAGTAGCTCGCGCCCGGCTAGAGCACCAGCGCTGAGGCTGGAAGCCGCCACAGCGATATCCGCAATGCGCCCCCCGAAGGCCCGGGCCAGCCAGCTCGCTACGACTGGCTCCACATAGCCGCGGGTCTCGGTGCGGATCAGGTCGCGGGTGTCTTCCAGCCCAAGGCGGCTGATGGAGGAGGTGTACAGCGGTGGGACGGTGGCGCCCGCGGCGGTTCCGGGAGGCAGCATGATCAGCAGTGCCAGGGGGAAACCGGAGACATAAGACGCCATGCGGCGCATCTCGGCCAATGTGCGCTCGTCCACCTGGGAGACGCCCACCACTACGAGTACCAGCGGTCCAGCCGCGGCCGCAGTGGCACAGAAGCGGGCTGCGGCCACGGCCCTGCCGGACAGGGAGGTGGCCGAATCCACCGCATCGCGCTGAAGCCGCAACTCATCGCGCAAAGCATCCAGGCTGGGCTCGAAGCGCAGGTGCTCAAAGATCTGAGTCACGCCGGAGACGAGCAGGGCATCGGAGATGCTGTGGTCGTCCCCATAGGAGCTACCGGTGGTGTCAGTGCCGTCAATCTCAAGGATGCGGGCGTCGCGGACCCGCTCGGCGCATTCCACGGCCAGCCTGGGGCCAAGGGACCATGATCCCGCAGCTACTGGGGCTGACACGAGAACAACCGAGCCCCTGCCGTTGCGGAGTCGCTCCGCAATCTCTCGGGTGAAGAGGCGTCGCTGGTACAGCGCGTACACCGGTCCTCCCATGCGCGATATCGCGGTCCGTCTCTGCGAGCGTGTGCGCAAGCAGTGCGAATGCGCCCAAGGAACCGAAAGGGATCGGACCACGGGGCATCCGCATGCGGTTCTGCACGGTCACACTAGCAGAGTTTTTGCGCTCGCCTGCGGTTTTTGATAACCCGCATGATGCAGGCCAGTTCAACGGAAATACTTATTTATCGCACCGGGAGAGGCGGCGAGGTTCCTGTGAGCTCAGACCGTGCCCTCTTCGAAAAGCGAGGTCACTGAACCATCATCAAAAACAGCCTTGATGGCACGGGCAAGTAAGGGCGCGATGCGCAGCACTGTTAGCTGCTCGAAACGCTTAGCCTCGGGAATAGGCAGTGTATCTGTGACCACCACCTCACGCGCACCGCAGGTGGACAGACGCTCTACGGCCGGCCCGGAGAGCACCCCGTGGGTGGCAACGATGATGACGTCCTTGGCACCGTTATCCAACAGCACCTTGACCGCCTTGGCGATGGTGCCACCGGTGTCGATCATGTCGTCCACCAGCACGCAGGAGCGGCCCACCACATCACCAACCACGCGGTTGGCCACGGACTCGTTGGGGCGGGTGACGTCGCGGGTCTTGTGCACAAAGGCCAATGGGGTGCCGCCAAGCTGGTTTGCCCAGCGCTCGGCCACGCGAATGCGGCCGGCGTCCGGGGAGACGACGGTGGTGGTGGCAGGGTCCACGCGAGTGCGCACGTAGTCCACTAGTACGGGCTGGGCCCACAGGTGGTCCCAGGGACCGTCAAAGAAGCCCTGTTCCTGGGAAGAGTGCAGGTCCACGCTCATGATGCGATCGGCCCCGGCAGCCTTGTACAGGTCAGCCACCAGGCGCGCGGAGATGGGCTCACGCCCCAGGTGCTTCTTGTCCTGGCGGGCGTAGGGGAAGAATGGGGAGACCACCGTGATGCGCTTGGCGGAGGCGCGCTTCAGGGCGTCCACCATGATCAGCTGCTCCATGAGCCAGTCGTTTACACGGTCACCATGGGATTGCAGGACAAAGACGTCGCTACCACGCACAGACTCGTTAAAGCGCACATAGGTCTCGCCGTTGGAGAAGTCGTAGGCCGTGGAGGAGAGCACCTCGATGCCCAGCTCCTTGGCGACGTCCTCGGCGAGCGCGGGGTGCGCGCGACCGGCGACTAAGACGAGACGCTTTTCGCCGCTGGTGATGATGCCCGACATGCGTAGTTTCCCTTCCTTTGGCCTGTTGGCCTGGTGTCCGACTGGTCAGTGCTTGGAGCTTTAGTAGTTCCGGCCCCTGCCCGGCCGGAAGGCTCGGGTTCAGTTGCTTGCGGTCACGTGGCTAAGTGGCTTAACCACCGCTCCGGCTGGGATCTGGGCGTCGTCTAGGACGCTGTGGGCGCCGATCACCGCCCCCTGGCCCACACGGGTGGTGCCGTGCAGGATCGCGCCGGGCTCAAGCTGGACGTCCTGCGCCAGAGTGACGGTGACATCTACCCAGGTGCTTGCAGGGTCGGTCACACCAACACCCTGTTCCATCCAGCGGGCCAGGATGCGGCGGTTGAGCTCGGCACCCAAGGAGGCGAGTTGGGCGCGGTCATTGCAGCCCTCTACAAGCCAGTGGTCCGTTACCGCGAGCGCGGAGGTGGATAGGCCAGCGTGGTAGGCATGGGCGACGACGTCGGTGAGATACACCTCACCCTGGTCGTTATTGGTCCCCAGGGTGGCCAGGGCCTGGCGCAGGTGAGCGGCATCAAAGACGTAGACCCCAGCGTTGACTTCCTTAATGGCCAGCTGCTCCGGGCTGGCATCACGGTGTTCCACGACGCCGGAGACGGCACCCTCAGCGGTGCGGAGCACCCGCCCATAGCCGGTGGGATCGTCCAAAACGGTGGTGAGCAGGGTGACGGCGTCACCGCGCTCCGCATGCTGGGCCAGCAGGGTCTCAAGGGTGGCGGTGTCCAGCAGGGGCACATCCCCGGAGGTGACAACCACGGCGCCGGTGGCTGCCGCGGGGAGGGCGGCCAGGCCACAGGCGACGGCACGGCCAGTGCCGGGAACTTCATCTTGGTCGGCGGGCACGGCGTCAGGCGCCACCTGTGCCAGATGAGACACAACAGCGTCACGCTCATGGCGAACAACGACCACCAGGCGTTCAGGGGAAAGTCCACGGGCTGCGGTTACGGCATGGTCCAGGAGGCTGCGGCCGCCAATTCGATGCAGAACCTTGGGTGTGGCAGAGCGCATGCGGGTGCCCTTGCCTGCGGCCATGACGATTACAGCGGTCGGTTTGGTGGTGGGGGCCACGGGTCCTCTTCTCAGCGTTTGGGAATCCGGACGGGGCAATCCTACGACGCCCCAGGGAGGCTGTAGCCCCCCCATCCACACATCCGCTCCGCCCCCAGGATTCGAACCCGGGCCTCAAGGCTCCAAAGGCCTGCGTGCTGCCACTACACCAGGGCGGATCGCATTTCAGCCCGGCGGGGCTGAAGCACCGGGCAAGTGTCTCATGAGTTGCAAGTCGAGTACGCCTCTAGGTTTCTAATACGCATATATGTTTAAATGACCGACGTCTGTTACGACCGCAAATATGGTTAAAGCCCATCTCAGCCAGGGATGGGACGACCCACGCATCCAAGCGCTCCCAGGAAGGCGCCCACATGATAAAGGTCCGCGAACAGTCCCATGCCACCGCAAGATCCGGCAAAGGGACCTCTCTAGAAGTAACCGCGCAGAAGGGCGATGTCCTGCTGTTCGTGCTCTCCTCACAGTGGGGCACAGTCGGCAGGAAGACCGTGCCCGCTGGCTGGCAGCACGTCTATGCAGATGGCCCTGCAACCGCAGGTCGTTCGGGCTTCATCGCCTGGACCCGAGCCACCCAGACCACCAAGGTGCGCCTAGACCACTGGTGGGGCGAGGTTGACACCTATGCAGCACGCCAGAACGGCCTACTACTGGCTATCAGCGGGGTAGCTGAGGGTGCGGAGCCGATCACCGAGGGCTGGGTCAAGAACCCGCCCACCCAGGTCGGTCCAGGTCTGGTCATCACCCAGCAGCACGCCTCGCGTTGGAACCCACTCGACGAGTTCACCGTCAGCAATGGCCAAGTGATCTGGGCTGGCGAGGCTTCCAAGGAACTCGCCTGGTCCTCCCTGCGCGCTGTGCTCAATAACACAAGCGGCACCGTTAAGCAGGGGAAGGCTGGAGCCACCGTCATCTGGGCCACGATTGGCTTGGAGCCCGCGGGTCCAAACGTCGATGTGGCTGTAGCTAATCCTGACGGCACGGCCATAACCCCCACCGCCTCACCACTGCGCAGCACCACGCCGGAGACGGTGGAGTCCCTGCTGGCCCGCAAACGCTGGATGATTGCGCACCGCGGCGGTTCTGCAGACTGGCCGGAGATGAGCTTGCGGGCTTACACCGAGTCCGCCCGCCGGAAGGTCTCCGCCCTGGAGTTCAGCTTCTCCATCACCAAGGACGACGTGATGCTGGGCCTGCACGATCAGACCCTCAAGCGGGTGGACTCCTCCGCCCCGGACACGCCGATCACGCAGATGACTGCGGCGGAGGCCCAGAAGTACCGCACTTTCGGGCAGCCCCTAATCAAGTTGCAGACCCTGCTCACGGCCTTCGGCAATGACAAGGTCTTATTTGTGGACCCGAAGTACTCCCCCACGCGCCACCAGCTGTACCTGCCTTTGCTGGACCCCAAGCGCACGATCATGAAGTACTACGGCGATGCCACCTGGCTGGCCACGATTTGGCGCAATGCTGGCTTCAAGTGCTGGGGCTTCATGTACCCCGAGGAGATTCTTGATGGCCGTGGCGCCACCTGGGCGCCTTACTGGGACTTGGTCGGTGTGCCGTGGTACGCCGACAAGAAGGTGTGGGAGATCGCCCGGAGCTACGGCAAACCTCTGGTTGGTCACATCTGCCCGGATCAGAAGGCCATTGACCGCAGCTTTGAGATGGGCGCAGTGGGAGTCATGTGCGCCAAGATCGATGGGATGGTGCTGAGATGAGCAAGGCTCTTGACAAGGCGATGGAAGCCCCAAGCTCAGGCGTGAGTCGGCGCAGTTTTGGACTGCTAGCTGGTGGTGCCGCGACCCTCATGGTGGTCGGCCCGACGCCGTCGGCCGCAGCGGCCACCACCTACCAGAGCGTCGCCCAGAACCCAAAGCTGGTGGTTGTGGGCCCGGCGGCTGTCTTCGGGCAGCAGACCGTGGTGCGGGTGACTTCAGGCAAGACCGCTGCCTCTGAGTTGGAGGCCGTGGGCATGCTCGGCACCAACGGCTCCCTAAGCAAGGATGCGCGCCTGCTGGGGGTGGAGCAGGGCCAAGCGGAGGCTCCGGTGGCCTCTCCGCCTTATGTCCGGGCGACTTCCGCGCAGGCGACGGCAAAAGAGACCTACCTGGTCTTCCCGATGGTCGCCTCAACCAGCACCGTGACCCTGATGCTGCCGGGCTTCGGCGTCGTAGACAACGTGCCGGTGGTGCCTGCAGCGCAGGCGCCCTTCGTGGTCTCCTGAGGCCTAACACAGCCCTGCGGCCGCCGTCGGAGCCTTGGCGCTTCCGACGGCGGCCGTCGTTTGCGCCTATCTCGCGCGCGGAGCCTGCTGCCCTCGCCAGGGTCAGGCGGCATGATAGAGAGCATGCGTTCCAAGCCTTCCCAGCGGGCCAAACAGCCAAGTAAACGCACCCGCATGAGTGCCAGCGAGCGGCGTGAGCAGTTAATCGATGTGGCCCGCACGCTTTTCGCGGAGAAGGGTTTTGAGGCGGCTGCCATTGAGGAGATCGCGCAACGCGCCAAGGTATCTAAGCCGGTTGTATACGAGCACTTTGGTGGCAAGGAGGGGCTGTACGCCGTCATCGTGGACCGCGAGCTGACCACGATTTACTCGACGATCACGGCGGCCCTGTCCTCCTCCACCTCCGCCTCCTTGATTGTGGAGCGCGCAGCCCTGGCACTGCTGGGATATATCGAGGACTCTCCCGATGGCTTCCGGATCTTGTCCTCTGGCAACGATCGGGGCAACGGCACGTATTCGACCTTGTTGGCGGACGTGGCGATCCAGGTCTCCGGGATCCTCGCCTCCCAGTTTCAATCCCATGGTTTGGACCCGCGGACCGCCCCGCTGTATGCGCAGATGCTAGTCGGAATCGTAGTAATGCCCTCGCAATGGTGGATCGAGAACCCGGCGATGAGCAAGGAGGACGTCGCCTCCCACATGGTTAACCTGGCCTGGAACGGATTGCGGGCCCTAGAAGCAAAACCCAGCCTTCGCGAAGACCCCAGCGCCCCTGCCCACCCCTAAGACCCACAGGCCCCAGCCTGCAAGCGTTTTGAGACAGACCTGAAATCCCTATCAACAGTAAGGCCAGGTACTCTCCATAGCACAGTGAAGGCCTGGGCGCTCCCTGAATCACCCAGCGCCGTGCGAGTCTCGTTTGTCAGGATCTTGGGGGGAAATCCGTGCCGTCGAACCCATTTGCGCGTATCAGCAACCGCGCGCGTCGTAGGGTCTCAGCCCTGACCGCCACCGCAGTCACCCTGGCTTTTGCCGGAGCGGCCTGGGCTTACCCAGGCGTCTCCCAAACCGATCTTGAACTCAACGACGGCGGGGTCTGGGTCACCTCCGCCGCACAGCACCTGGTGGGACGAGTCAACTACCCCTCCCGGCAGATCGACTCCTCGGTGCGCACCGCCTCCTCACACTTTGACGTCACCCAGGTGGCCTCCGAAGTCCTAGTACACGATGCCGACGCCGCCTCCGTAGCCTCCGTAGACCCAGCCTTGGTGGAGTTCACCTCCCCCACCAACCTCTCCCCCACCGCCAAGGTCGCCCAGGGCGGCAACCGCGTAATCGCCTACGACCCGGAGGAAGGCACGGTTCGCGGCACACGCACCAGCGAGCTGGGCGCCCTGCCCTCTATGCGCCCACTGCTGGAGAAACTCCCCAACGTAGCGGCCACGATCGGCCAGGATGGTTCGGTTTACGCCGTCTCCAGCTCCGGGGAACTAGCCACCGTGGCGGTTGCCAGCCAGGGTTGGAAAGAACCCAAACGCCAGCAGTTGGAGCTGCCCGCGGGCGGGGACCTGGCTATCACCGTCGTCGGTGACCAGCCGGTAGTGCTGGAAACCGGCACCGGCGTGCTCCACCTACCCGGCGGTGCCAAGACCGAGCTAGGTAGCGGTGGCTTTGTGCTGCAGCAGCCTGGTCCAGCGTCTTCTACCGTGCTAGTAGCCAGCCGCACCGGCCTGCTCACCGTCCCCTTGGAGGGTGGTGCACCCAGCGACGTCGTCCCCCAAGACCAGCTCTCCGGCGCCCAAGGCGTTGCCGCCCAGCCAGTCCTCCTGCGTGGCTGCACCTACGGTGCCTGGAGCTCCTCCGGGCAGTTCATCCGCCAGTGCGCCGGTGAAGCCCCGGAAGTCAAAACTGATTCCAATCTGGCCTCTGCCCAGAATCCGGTCTTCCGCGTCAACCGGGACGCAATCGTCCTGAACGACACCATCAAAGGCAATGTCTGGCTGCCCGAGGACAACCTAGTCCTAGTGGACAAGTGGGTGGACGCCACCGCCCAGGCAGATGACAACGCAGACCGGCAAGACAAATCCGCCAAAACCACCCAGTCCAAGAAGACCAAGCCGGACCGCACCCAGGAGAACCACGCCCCCACGGCCTACGACGACAACTTCGGGGTGCGCCCAGGACGCTCCACCGTGCTAAACGTCCTGGCCAACGACGTCGACACTGACGGTGACATCCTCACCGCCACCTCCGGATACACCGGCAACCTGGGCACTGTCACCGCCGGCCAGTCGGGCCGCACCCTGCAGATCAACGTCCCAGCCAACGCCACCGGTTCCACGGCCATCCCCTACACGGCCTCAGACGGGCGCGGGCAGGCAGACTCCGCCGTCGCCACCGTGACCGTCCACGACTGGAACGTCAACAGTGCCCCCACCCCCGGCAAGGAACAGCAGAGCCTGTCCATGGCGCAGGGGGGCACGATTTCCGCTTATGTGCTGGGTGATTGGCAGGACCCCGACGGTGACCCCGTCTTCCTAGCCTCAGCCTCCGGCACCGACGTCGAGGTGCAAACCACTCAGGAGGGCACCATCACCGTGCGGGACACCGGCGCAGGCCCCGGCACCCGCCGCATTGAACTGCTGGTTTCTGACGGCCGCGAGACCACTGCGGGCACGGTTTTCGTGGAGGTAATCCCCACCGACCAGGTCAGCCCCATTGTCAATGCCGACCACGTGCGCGTGGTGGCAGGCTCCACCATCACCGTCTCCCCGCTGGCCAATGACATCTCCCCCACGGGTGAGCCGCTCAAGCTGGCGCAGCTGCAGGAAGCCCCAGCTGGCACCAAGATCGACTTGGACCGCCGCGCCGGCACCTTCACCTTCTCCTCTGATGTCCCTCAGACCTACTACCTGGACTATGGGGCTATCGGTGGCGCTGCTCTAGCCACCTCAGTGATCCGCATTGACGTGGTGGAGAAGTCTGACCCGAGCGTGCCGCCGGTGGTGGAGAACGACACCGCTCTGCTGCGCAATGGCGGCTCCGTGACCGTGGCGCCCCTGGCCAACGACTTCGATCCAGCCGGAGGCGTGCTAGTGCTGCAGGATATTTCCCTGCCCGCCACCCCTGGGATCACCGCGACGGTCGTGGACCACGCCTATCTGCAGGTGAACTCTACGGACCAGGTGCCAGACAACCTGACGATTACTTACAACGTTTCCAACGGCACCTCCACCGCCACCGGCACTGTGGCTGTGGTCCGCGCTGCCCAGGACGACACGCAGCCACCCGTAGCCCAGGGCGATACCGCAATTGTTGGCGCCGGGGACATCATCACCATTCCGGTGCTGAAGAACGACTACTCGCCCTCCCGCCTGCCCATCAAACTGGCCTCTGAGGTCAACACCGTCGGGGAGTCCCTGGGCACCGCCTGGATCAGTGACAAGACCCTGCGCTTTAAGGCTGGTGCCACCCCCGGCCCCACCACCCTGACCTACACCGTCACCGACGACCACGGCCAGCGCGCCACCGGCACAGTAAACCTGGAAGTGCGCGCCACCACAGCGGAAACTAACGCGCCCCCGCATGCGGAATCCATTGAGGCCCAGACCGTGGCTGGCCAAGAGCTCCGCATTCCGGTGACCCTAGACGGCATCGATCCCGACGGCGACTCGGTAACCCTCAAGGGCCTAGACCAGACCCCCAAACTGGGGGCCGCCCAAGTGGAGTCCACCTGGATCACCTACACGCCCGCCGCCAGCGTCACTGGCACGGACACCTTCACCTACACGGTGGAGGATCGCTACGGTGCCAAAGCCACCGGCACGGTGCGCGTGGGCATTGCTCCCGCCGCCACCACCAACTCCGCTCCGGTGGCCGTTGACGACGTCGTCACCGCCAAACCGGGCCGCACCATAGCCGTGGACGTGATCTCCAATGACATTGACGGCGACGGCGACGCCCTGACCCTGGCAGAAGACCCCGTCAGTGACGACCCCGCCCTCAAGGTAGGGGTGCGGGCTGGGCGCGTGGTAGTCACCCTGCCGGATCAGGAAGGCGTCCACACGCTGCGGTACACCGTCACCGACTCCCGTGGTGGCTCGGACACCGGCACCGTCACTTTCCAGGCGCTTAACGCCGCCCCGCTGCTCGCGCCCATCGGCGTCGACGACTATGCCCAGGTCGATAAGGCGGAAGCCAATGGCACCATCATGGTCCCGGTGCTGGACAATGACCGAGATGACGACGGCAGTCCGTGGGCTCTGAGCGTCTCCACTAATGACCCGACCGCCGCCGTAGTAGGCACTGATGTGCGGGTGACCATGCAGGACCAGCCGCATCTGGTGCTCTACACGATCACGGACCAAGATGGCCTGTCTGGCAATGCAGTTATCCAGGTGCCAGGCAAGTCCTCCACCCCACCGCGCATCGACCCAGCCACCGTGCCGGTGCATATCACCCAGGACCAACCCAGTGATGTACAGCTGGCCGGGCATGTGATTACCCGTTCCGGCACCAGCCCCACCCTGGTTGAAGGCACCAGCCCCCGGGTGACCCCGGGCCTGTCTTCCGCAACCGCGCAGGACGGCAACACGGCCCTGCATTTGGTGCCGGAGGCTGGCTTCTCCGGCACCACCTCAGTGACCTTTGAGGTTACCGACGGCGCCGCCGCCAACCCTTTGCACTCCACCTTGACGATCCCTGTGGTGGTGGACTCTTCCACCAACACGCCACCGGTCTTCACCCCCACGCAAGTGACAGTAACTGCGGGCGGACCATCTGTAAGCGCTGACCTGGCCGCCATGACTCGCGACAATGACGCTGGTGACCTGGCCGCCATGACCTACACCATTGGTGCTGCCCCGACCGGCTTCACCGTATCCCAGGCGGGCTCACAGGTAACGATCTCCTCCCCCCAGGGCACTGCCAATGACACTCAGGGCACCCTGTCCGTGACTGTCTCTGACGGCAAGTCCAATCCGGTCACGGGCTCACTGCCACTGCGGGCGGTAACGGAGGAAGACAACCAGCCCCTGCCCACGGCCCTGTCCACTTCCCTGGAATCTAATGGCCGCCCGGTGTCCGTGGATGTCAGCAGTTTGGTCTCCACCACCCTGCCCAACCCGCAGATCGCCTTGGTAGGTTCCCCGGCAGTTACCTCCGGTCAGGGCAGTGCCTCGGCCTCCGGCAACTCTGTGACCATCAGCCCCGACGCCGGCTTCCACGGCCGCATCGTGGTGTCTTTCCGAGTTACCGATGACCCGCAGAAGCCCAACCGCACAGCCTCCGGCACCATTGTGGTGGCGGTAACTGGCGTACCCTCCGCCCCCACAGGAGTACAGGCCTCGGCCAATTCGAGTTCCTCCGCGCTGGTGTCTTGGGCTGCTGCCGGTGACAACGGCAGCGCGGTGACCGGTTACACGGTCACCGAGGTCGGTGGGGCTGGCTCCTGGAACTGCAACAGTTCACCCTGCTTGGCCAGTGGTCTGCGTGCGGGCGGCAGCTACTCCTTCCGAGTGGTGGCGCACAGCGCAGCCGGCGACTCGGCCCCCTCTGCGCCCTCCGCTGCGATAAACCTAACCTTGCGGCCGCAGACGCCCGCTGCCCCCAGTCTGGTTGGTGGCAATGGCACCCTCACGGTGTCCTGGACGGCGGTGCCCGCCATCCCCGGCGGCGTGACCTACCAGGTCACCTTGAGCCCGGAGGTGACCGGAGCGAACCCCGTATCGGTGCCGACCGCCTCCACCTCGGCCACCTTCTCCTCCGATCAGATCAAGGTTGGTGTGCCTTACCACGCCACCGTCATGGCGATCCCGAACGATCCCAACGGCCAGAAATCCGCAGTTTCTGCGTCGTCGGCTTCCGCCACCGCCTATTCCGCCCCCGGTAAGCCGGGCACCCCTTATGGGGCCTTCAACTCCAATGATCAGATTGATCTCCAGTGGGCTGCGGCAGCTCCCAACGGCTCACCGGTCACCTACTCGGTTGCCGTCTCTGGGCCAGGTGGCCCCGCCACCTACGACACCAGCTCCCGTACCTCCCTGCGCGTTAACGCCTCCGACCGGGGTACCTACACCTTCACGGTGACGGCCACCAACGCCGCCGGTTCCGTCAGTTCCGAGCCTTGGTCTGTGGCCCACTCCACCGTGCCGATGGCTCCCACCGTGCCGGCGCTCAACTCGAATCAGGTAAGCGGCCAGCTCCAGCTGGCAACCGCCTCCACCCCGGTCTCTGGCAAGGGTTGGAGTGCAGCTGAGCTCTCCATCGAGTACGAGATGGCGCAGGTTGGTGCCACGGGCAACCCCTGGCCGGTGCCCGCAGGTGGTGGGGTCTTTACTGGCCTGACCAACGGCAGAAGCTATGTGTTGCGGGCGCGCGCAGTGGGAGTTGACGGCACCCGGTCACAGCCCTCCAGCTGGTCCTCCCCCGCCATACCGGTTACCACGCCCCGCAAGGGACAAGTCAGCTGCAGCACCCAGGATCGCAGCATCGTCTGCACCTGGAGCGCCGATACGGATACCGGCTTGCCCACCACTTACAGCGTGACCGCCAACGGAGAAGCCATCAGCTCCAACGCCACCGGCAGCACCAAGAAGGAATTCTTGAAAGAGTCTGGCAGCTTAGAGGTCTGCGTACGCACCGCCAACCAGCTGGGTACTAACCAGTCCTGCGGCATCGGCCAGATTGCGGCTCCGCCTCCGCAGAACGACACCCCTTGGGCCAAGTGCACTCTGGACGGCAACACCGCCACTTGCAAATGGGACGTTACCTGGCCTCACACCCACGGCGTCGTCTACGAAGTCCTCGACTACGACACTGGCGTCCAAATCGCCTCCACCCCCACAGGAACATTGCAAAGGACCTTGACCCGGCAGCACCCAACCTTCGGTATCTGTGCAATCCGCTCGGTGCCCTACGGGCGGCCGTGCAGTTACGTCAGGCTGCCATAGGAATGACCATGAGGCCTTCGCTCACTCCTGCACGCAGGAGCCCACACGCTGGCATACCCGCCTAGACCTTCCAGCCGGAAAGGCCTCTGGGCCACCGCCCGCCAAGACTGACCTGTAAGCGTCCTGGTTCCTTTGAGAACCAAGGCATAACCCATTCAAGGAGAACCGCCCCATATGGCAATGACCCAGGAGAACGCGACTGAATTCGCGTCCAGCTTCTCCCGTATTGTTGACAATGTTGGTTTGGCGTTGCTGGGCAAGACGGACATTATCCGCTTGGCGCTGACCACCATGCTGGCTGAAGGCCACCTGCTGTTGGAAGACGCCCCCGGCACCGGTAAAACCGCCCTGGCCCGCGCTTTAGCAGCCACCGTGCAAGGCACCCATTCGCGTATCCAGTTCACCCCCGACCTGCTGCCCTCCGACATCACGGGTGTGACCATTTATGACCAAAAGACCGGCTCTTGGGACTTCCACCCCGGTCCGGTGTTTGCCTCCATTGTGTTGGCTGATGAGATTAACCGGGCTTCGCCTAAGACCCAGTCAGCGCTGCTGGAGGTCATGGAGGAGTCCAAGGTGACCGTCGATGGGGTGCGCCATGAGGCGGGCCGGCCGTTCATGGTGATCGCTACGCAGAACCCGGTGGAGCAGGCCGGTACTTACAAGCTCCCCGAAGCCCAGTTGGACCGCTTCTTAATGAAAACCTCCATCGGCTACCCCGAGCGCAGCGCCCTAACGGAAATCCTGGCGGGTTCAGCCGCCCCGGACCGTTCTAAGACCCTCTCCCCGGTGGTCTCCAGCGCGCAGGTCACCACCATGTGTGACCTGGCAGCGGAGAACCACGTAGGTACCGCCGTGCTGGACTACATCGGCGCCCTAGCTGAATCCACCCGAGACTCGGAGTCCACCCGTCTGGGAGTCTCCACCCGTGGTGCAATCGCCATGACTCGGGCCGTCAAGGTTTGGGCCGCTGCGCAGGGACGCTCCTACGTGCTACCCGACGACGTCAAGGACCTGGCTGTGGTGGTTTGGGCGCACCGCCTGGTTATGGACCCCGACGCCGAATTCAGTGGTGCCACCGCCCAGGAAGTGGTCAACCAGGCGCTCGCCGCCGTGGCCGCACCAACGTCACGCTCCTAAACCACAGCTCCTAACCGCCGCCAAGGATTACCACCCACCTGTTCAACACGGAACCAGATGACGACTTCCACTAATCCGCACACCACGCTCTCAACCACCAGCACGACGCGCAGCACGCTGCCGCTGGCGGTTGCCGTGCCCACCTGGTCTGAGCGTCTGCGTGCCTTCCTGTTGCAGGTGCTGAAGGTTGCCAAGGTCATCATGCCGGCTGGTTGGACCGTGTTGGCGCTGTTGGCCTTGGCGCTTATAGGTACGTTCTTCCTGGGCTGGAGAGAAGCCGCAGTGCTCGCCATGGTCCCGGGCATCGTCTTTGCGACCTGCCTGGTCTGGCTGATCCCACAGGGAGGGCACCAGGTGGAGCACGAGCTGCTGGAGCCTCGCATGCAGGTGGGAGACCGGGCAGTCATCCATGTGACAGTCAAGAACCCCACCCACCGGCTGCTTATGCCCACCCGGATGGAGATGCGGGTAGGCAAGGGTCAGGCCGTATTCGTGGTGCCAGCGCTGGTACCTGAGGCCACCAATCAGCGCGGCTTCATCCTGCCCACCAAGAGACGTGGCGTCGTCGACGTCGGCCCCGTGCTCACGGCTGACCAGGACCCCCTGGGTTTGATGCGCCACGAGCGACTGCGCACCCGGCCACAGAGCGTTCATATTTATCCGCGCACAGTCCACCTGGGCATCCAACTCAACGGCACCATGCGAGACGTAGAGGGCGCCGTCACCCAAGAACTGTCCTCCTCTGACGTCTCCTTCCACGCCCTGCGCGACTACATTCCCGGCGATGACCGCCGCAACGTCCACTGGCGCTCCACCGCCCGCACCGGCCGCCTCATGGTGCGTCAGTTTGAAGAAACGCGTCGCGCCAGTCTGGTAGTGCTGCTGTCCACCCGCTCAGAGGACTACGCCACGGAAGATGACTTTGAGACTGCGGTTTCCTCCGCCTGCTCCTTGGCTTTGGATGCCCTGGCCTCCAACCGAGAGGTTCACGTGCTGACCCAAAACGGCCCGCTGCCAACGGCCACCCCCCAGCGGCTGCTAGACGCCTCCTGCCTGGTAGAGGCCACCAGTGAGATCGGTCTGGATGACCTAGCAGGCCAAGCAATCCGTGCTTTCCCCGCCCTGTCCGTGCTGGCAATCGTCACCGGGCAAGCCACTGAAGCCGCGGTGCTGGGCAAGGCCCACCGCACTATGCCGCTAGCAATTACCTCCTTTGCTGTGCAGTGTGGCGCCAAATCCCTCAGCCGCTCCCATATTGGGCAGCTGCCGGTGGTGGATGTGCACGAGCTCCAGGAATTGCCGCGCGCGATACGAGCGATGGTGCCCGCATGACCACTCAAACCCGCGAGCGCATCCCTTCAGCGCTCTCCTTCATGACCTTCCTGGACCTTGGAATGGTGCTGCTGGCACTGCTCCTGGGCACGGTCCACTTTGCTCCTGCGTGGGGTGGCGTGATCGGTCCTGTCGCAGCTGGGGTGGGGGCCGTTATCGGCTTGGCTATCGGCTGGATCAGCAGCGCCAGACGTTGGGGTCCACTGGCCACCTTGCTTGCAGTGGTGGCGGTGCACCTGGGTCTGGCTCCGTGGATCCTGCCTGACGTCGGGGAGGGCCTAAGCGCGATCACCGCGGTGGCTACCTCTTCCTTGAGCGTGTGGCGTGACGCGCTGACGCTGTCGCCTCCGCTCACGGCCTTCACGGGGATGACCGTGTTGCCTTGGCTGACCGGCCTGCTGACCGGGGTACTTGCCACCCGGCTGGTGCTGTCTGGCTACGCGCACTTGGGCGGCTTGGCCTGCCTAGTGATGCCCTTTGTGGCTCTGCTGTGGGGCACGCGCGCGCCTTTCCTGCCGGCTTTGACCTGCCCGCCCTTGGCTGCGGCGCTGCTGCTGCTTTGGGCGATGCACGCCCGACGCCGTAGCCGTGGCTCAATTGCGGAGGCCATGGAGATTGGCGACGACGGCGCAGCGCGCACGGACCGTCGCTCTGGCCTCATGGGGGTCGCGGTGGTGGCCGCAGCGATGGCCATTGCGATGGCCGTGAACCCGGCAGTTCCTGGAGCGCGCATGCTGCTGCGTGACCGCTTCACCCCGCCGCTCGATCTGGCGCAGTATGCGACGCCTTTGTCTCTGGTGCGGCTGCTGGAAACAGAGATGGTGGATACCGAGCTGCTCAAGCTCAGGGAAGCGCCTGCAGGGGTGCGGCTGCGGATCGCGGCCTTGGATTCCTACGATGGGACTGTGGCCTCCATCGGTGAGGACGCCACGGGCGTGGCCCGTTTCAGGCCGGTGGGCGATGGCACCCTGCTCAACGACCTTGACCGGGATGCTGTGCGGACCGTGTCTCTGGAGGTAACTGGTTACAACTTCGCCTGGGTTCCCACCGTCCGCGATGTGCGTTCCACCTGGGTCACCGGACCGCGTCAGCATGACTTGCGTGGGACGCTGTACTTCGACGCACTTTCAGGAACCCTGCTGACCACTGCCAGCACCGCCACTGGCGATGTGTTTACCGAAGAGGTGGTTCCTAACCAGGTGCCTAGCGACGCCACGCTCAGCACCTTGGAATTGGACAAGGACGCCCCCGGCAAGGTGGCCGACGTCCCGGTGGTCATCGCTACGCGTGCGGCCACGCTGATCGGTTCTGAGGCCACGGACCTGGGCAAGATCAGGGCTCTGCAGCAGGCGCTGCGAACCGGCTACTACTCGGACGGCACCAAGAGCCCATCCACCCCTGGTCACGGAGCAGCCCGGCTGAGCACCATGGTGGAAAACGGCGCCCTGATCGGTGACGCGGAACAGTACTCCGTGCTCATGATGCTGATGTGCCGCTCTCTGGGCATCCCGGCGCGCGTGATCATGGGCTTTGATCCCGCAATCGACGGCGATGCCACACAGGTCACCGGCACCGATGTGACCGCCTGGGTGGAGATCCCCTTTAAGGGCGTGGGGTGGGTACCTTTTGACGTCACCCCCGATCGCGACAATCTGCCGCAGCAGCAGACTGAGGAAAGAGTTTCCAATCCGCTGCCACAGGCGCTGCAGCCGCCTTTGGCTCCGCAGGATCCAGCCGAGCTGCCGCCTAACTATCAAGACGAGCAGAAGCCCAACGATGACGACGAGCCTGAACAGCCTCGCTCTTACCTGGCGCTAGGCATTGCGGGCGGTGTGCTGGCCCTGCTGTTGCCTTTCGCGCTGATCGTCTGCCTTAAGGCCTGGCGGCGACGGCGACGGCAGCGGCTGCGCTCCGCAATTGACCGGGTGGAGGGCGCCTGGGACGAGGTTTTGGACCGCGCCCGAGACCTGGGCGTGCAGAGTGTGGGTGGCCGTACGCGGCACGAGACGGCCACTGATCTGGATTCCAGCTTCCCCGATGCGGGTCTGCTCAAGCTCTCGCGGGATGTAGACAAGTCCGTATTCAGTGAGGCTGACCCCGCAGATGACGATGCTACCGGCGTTTGGCGCGCTGTGGAGGCTAGTATTCCTGCGATGGGCTTCTGTAGAAGCCGGTTCCAACGTGCCCTGGCACGGGTCTCGTTGGCGTCCCTAGTCCATCCGGCTGGCCGCGTTTCTCGTGGTCGCCGTACTTCCAGGAGATACCCACGATGACGCTCTTGAGCGTAACAGACGAGACCATGGTCAACCCCTTGCGGATACCTGCCACCACAGGTGCGCGCGCCCGGGCTGTCATCATCGACGCCGTCCTTATAAGCATCCTGGCCGTGGCACTGATGGGCGTGTCAATTCTAGTGATGGATCGTCCCAACCTGGCACTGCTGGGCGCAATCCTGGCGGTAATTTTGCTGCTCCGGGAAGCAGATCTGACTCTCACCGGCTACAGCGTGGGTGGACGCATCGCCGGTGTGCGTTGGGTTGACGCCCGCACTGACAACCGGCCCGGGATCGGCATGTTCTTCCACGCTGACCTGGTGCTTATTACGATCGTCCCTACGCTTGGTTTCGGTTCCCTGCTGCTTTTGAGCTCTGCGTCCAAGGACAAGAACCTGCGCGGTTGGCATGACCGTATTTCTGGTCTGATCGCCGTGAGCACCAAGGACCCGCTAGCTGACGAGCTGGAGGACTTCGACGAGACCTCCCTGCTGTCTAGGGGCACTCTGGAGGAGGTGCCGGAGGAGCTTTACCGAGCTGACGCGGAGGACCTGGAGCAGGTGGGCGTAAGTGAGACGCCGGTGAGCCGCTCGGTGTATGAGTCGAGCCGCAGCGCTCAGGTGAGCAGCGCAGAGCAGGCTAAGGTCGAGAGCGAGGCACCGGTTTTTGCTTCTGTTGCTGCCGCATCGGGGACGGTGCTGGAGTCGTTGACGACGGCGCCCCGACCGGAGCCGGTAGCCGAAGTGGCGCCTGAGCTGGAACTGGCGCCTGCAGCCCAGGCGAAGCCGACACCTGAGACGACGCCGGAGGCTGAGGCTGCCACCGAGATTCTGCCCGTCACCGAGCCGGAGACGGCTGCTGAACTCAAGCCGGGGCTGGAGTCGGTATCGGCTCCTGCCTTTGAGCCAGTTGCGGCAGTAGCGCCGGAGGTCGAGGCGAAGCCGGAGGTTGACCCAGAGCCCATGACGCAGGCGGCACCTGAGGCAGAGGCAGATGATGCCACTGAGGTCTTGCCCGTTACTGCGCCAAAACCAGTAGCGGCCCCCGAACCTGTAGGCGAGTCTGCGGCGGTTTCTGAGCCTGCGCCTGTGGTGGAGGCTGCAGCCGAGCTGGCGCCAGAGCCAGTGGAGGAGCCGAAGGCCGCACTGGAGCCTGCTGCCGAGCCGCAGGACGCGGTTGAGACCGCACCGGTGCCTGAGCCTGAAAACGTCTCCTCCCCGGAGCCGCAGCACAAAACTGCAGCCAAGGTGAAATCTGCGCCTGAGGCTCCGGCCACCAGCCCGAAGAAGCCAGTCGCGGAGCGGGCTGAGCACACCGCCGACGAGCCAGAGAGTGCCCCCAGCCCCGAAACACCCGCTATCGACGCTGATGCCGCCCAGGAAGCAGCGGAGGAGGACTCGTCCTCGCCAAAGCCCGAACTCGCAAGTGTTCCAAGGCGCGCAGACGCGGAGGCTGAGTTCGAGCAGGTGGCCCAGAGCATTCTGGCCACAGCAGAGCCGACCGAACCCACTGAGGCTGAAGCCGAGGCTGCCGAGGCCGCATCTGAGCAGAGCGATGCCGCCTCCCAGGCCCAGGCGGTCGTGCCCCCAGTTTCCAAGGGCTCAGCCAAGTTGAACGAGTTCAAGCCCTTCAACACTGTGAGTGACGCTGCCGCTGAGAACGGTTTCGTGGCTGTGAGTGCGCAGGAGGAGTTGGACGCCGACGAATCCTCTTCCTTCGGCGTCGTTCCGCCAGTCAAGGAACTGATCGGGGCTCCCCGATCGGCGCCTTCGCCGTCGGAGCACGATGACCACTACGAACTGGTCCAGGAGGTCTTCGCTCGCCGGGCAGCCGCTCGCGCCGCCAAGGCCGCCGCCAGTGCCTCCTCCGGCCCGAGCATTGCCACCTTTGATGCCGAAGACCCGGTTAGCCCGGAGCCTCAGCCTAAGGAGTCCACGAGCCCGGCCTCGGCTTCAGAGGTCGTCGATGACACCTTGATTGACGCCAACCTGGTGGATGGTCAGACCACGGATGAGCCGATGATTGAGGTGCCCGAAGGAGAGTCGCTGGACAGCTACTTCGCGGAAGCCCTGCTCAATGACGACGACGCCATCTCCGAGGAGTCCACCTCGACGGATTCCACAGAGGATGGTTTCCCCGCTGGCACCGAAGGCCCCGCCCCGGCCTTCGTTGACGACCGCTCGGAACCCGTCATGCGCCTGATGCCCTTCACCAACGCAAGCAAGGCGATCCACATTTCCGGACCTACGATTATTGGCCGGGCCCCGCTGAACACCTCCCGCTACCCGGAGGCCAAGCTGGTCGCCCTGGGCGACTCTGCACCTTCCGTATCCAAGACCCACGCGGCCATGATGCCCACCGAACACGGCATCTTGGTTACTGACCTGGGCTCTAGCAACGGCACTCGGGTGGTGCGTGCGGGCAAAGCTCGCCGTATTCCTACCGACGTCGCTGTGATGGTGCACGAGGGTGGCGTGGTGTTGCTCGGTCAGACCGCCTACCGCGTCCAGCGCTGAAAGCGGCTACCGCAAGCAGCCACTGCGACAAAAGCGCCCGGTTTATTGGCTTCAGGCCAAGGAACCGGGCGCTTTCGCGTGTTGTTAGTGTCTCTAGAAGCTACTGCCGTTTCGCTGCTTGTCAGAACTGGGGGCAGTCCCCTGCGCCGCAGTGTCCACGCAGGCCGTAACCGGCTGGGAGGCTTTGCCATTGGGCTGGACCGCCCGGACCTCCAGGCAGGTGCGTACAGGCTCAGCATCCACCACTGCCTGGGTCTGGTTAGCCTGCAGCAGTCCAGGCTGCTCACCGGGCCGATCAACGCCGTAAAGGTAGCTGCCCTCCCAGGAGTCAGTTGGTGGGCTCCAAGTGAATGTCACCCGTCCGTCTGCTCCCAGGCTGCCTTTGAGCGAGCGCGGTGAGGGCACGTTATTGCCCACCGCACCGCCCGGTCCGGGGGCAATGGTGGACAGGTTGGAGTTGGTGCGCCCTGTCTTGGAGGCACCCCGCTCGTTGAGCAAGAACACTCCGGCACCCAAAGCCACCACTGCGGCAGAAACTCCCAATATGACGCCTAGGCGGCGGAGACCAGGAAGACGCAAATCGCCAGGTGAATCGTGCTCTACGATCTCGTAGCCCTCGTGGCGGGTGGAATCCTCCGGGGCATCCCGGTGAGTGTCTGTACGTGGTTTGCTGTTGGAATCGACGTCGATTACGTCGTAGACGCCAAAGCGGGTGGTGCCGCCGTCGGTGTCATCCGCAGTGTCATCTTCCTTGGCCGCCTGGGCCTCAGCGGAAGTGGAGGCGCGTAGCACGTCGATCGTGGTGATCGGCAGGCTGAGTTCGCTCTCCACCTGCTGCAAGGCGCGCGCGAAGGCCAAGGCATTGGGGTAACGGTTGTCTGGCTTCTTGGCCATAGCCGTTGCCAGTACGCGCTGTAGCGACGGCGGGACGTCTTCCCGCACGATCTGTGGCAGTGGGGCCTTCACGATGCGTCGTGACAACTCGTAGACGCCGTTGTCACCACCGACCACCTCGTAGGGGCTGCGGCAGGTGAGCATGGCGTAGGCGGTGGCACCCAGAGAGTAGATGTCACTGGCGGGCACCGGTACACGGGAGCCGAGCAGCTGCTCGGGTGGCGCCCAGGGCACGCTCATACCGCGCAGCTCAGAGTCGCCATCGGGGTCTGAGAGCGCAGAGATGCCGAAGTCTGAGAGCACCGGGCGGCCATAGCTCGTGAAGAGGATATTCGCGGGCTTGATGTCGCGGTGGACGATGCCTGCGCGGTGCGCGGTCTCGACGGCGCCAGCGATCTGAATGGTGATATTCAGGGCCTCAGCGACGCTAAGTGGATCCTTTTCGATGATGGCGCTAAGAGCTGGTGGGGGGCAGTACTCCATCACCAGGAAGGGGCGGCCATCGGAGGTCTCCCCCACCTCGTTGATTGTCAGAATCGCGGGGTGGGTGGAGACGCGGGCCATAAGGTTGGCCTCGGACTCAATGCGGGCTTTTGCACCGCTGTTGCCGCCAGCATCTAGGACTTTGACGGCGACCTGCCGCCTAGGCATCTGCTGCTCGTATAAGTATACGTGCGCAGACCCTCCGGTTCCGATCTCCCGGAGGTAGGTGAAGCCAGCAATCCCCGGGGGAACGCTGGCTTCTGCCTTAGGCTTGGTCACGGAAGATCCTCGAAGACCAAGGATTGACCGTCGCCAAGCACAAGCTCGTCACCGTTGCGGATCAGCACTGAGGTGCCAGGAGCCATGCGCACCGGGTCTTCGCCGTCGCGACACAGGATGGTGCCGTTGCGGGTGGCCAGGTCCTCGACCAGCACCGCCCACTCCTCGAGCATGATGTGCACGTGGTTGCGGGAGATGAGGCGCTCCGGGCTGGGCACCACGACGGCGAGCGGCGGCACGTCGCCCATCGCGAAGGAGGTCACGTCAGGCTGGCGGCCGACCACCAGGTCACGGTCCAGGGAGATGACCTCACCGGAGGACATGGTGACGGTGCCCAGGGCGGGGCAGACCATGCGCTGTGCGGGTAGGACTAGGTCCTCACCACAGACGCGGCACTTGCTGCGGCTTGTGGGGTTGGCGTGGCCCTTGGGGCAGGGGCAAGCCAGCACGTAGCGGTCTTCGTAGAGCTCGTCAGTGCTGGGGGCACCCAGGTCAACGCCGAACTCGGCGTCGAGCTCCGCGAGCAGGGCCTGCGGGAGGTCCTGGTCCACCGTGTGGGAAATGATTGTGGAGGAGACGGCCTCGCTGTCCTCGTCAGCTGCCTGGGGCTCCTCGGATTCCTCGTCCTGAGGTTCCTCAGCTTGGGCTGCCGGGGCGGTGGGGGTGACGACGCGCACCTCACCCTCATCAAAGTCGTCCACGACGTTCATGCCGGGTTCGAGTTCGAACTCGTACTCGATCTCTTCGTCGGGGAACTGCGCGTTGGGGGTCTGGTCCTTGGAGAAGGCAGCAGCCTCCTCGGCCAGCTCGGCGGCAGGCTCGTCCTCGACGGCCTCCGCAGATGCCTCTGCCTCCGTGGGCTCAGCGGCCTCGACGGCGTCGGACTCCTCAGCGTCATGCTCGGCGTCAGCCTGGGTCTCTTCCGCTTTGGCGGCGGGAGCCTCCGCCTCATCCTTGCCCGCGGCAAACTCGGCGAGGTCCTCAGCCTCCTCTGCTGCCTCGGCCTCTGCGGACTCATGCGCGACGAGGGCGGCGGCTGCAGCGGCGGCAGCCTTCACGCGCTTGCCAAAGCGACCCCGGCCACGGGTGGGCTTGTCAGTCTCAACTGCCTCTGCAACAACGGCGTCAACCTCAGGGGTCTCAACTGCAGCAAGGTCTTCAGCCCGGTCGGCCTCGTCAGCATCAGCCTTGGGGGCTTCTACCTGGTCCTCCGGCTCGTCCGCTGCAGGAGCCTGAGCGTCGGCGGGGGAAGCCACCTCAGGCTTGTCAGCCTCGTCAGTCTCCTCCGCCTTGTCCTCAGCTTCGTCAGCGGAGTGGGCGGACACCGCTGCCTCATCGGCAGAGGCAGCGGACTTGGGGGACTCGGCGGAGGGGCTGGACTCGGCGGAAGCCTCGGCCTCAGCTGCGCTCTGCTCAGCATCAGCGGCCCGCGCGCTCAGCTCGTCAACCTCGTCAATCTGCTCACCGGAGAGGGCAGCCTCGACGGGCTCAACGTCGGCAGCGCTGTGAGCGGAGACTGCGCTGGTCTCCTCGGCCACCTCGGTGGCCTCAGGTTCTTCGTCGAGGCTGATCTGGGGCGCCATGATGGTCTCATCAGCGACCGGCACGTGCTCCTCCACCAGTGCCGGGGCGGGCACCGGAGCGTCAAGGAACTCGTCCTTCGCCAGCGGCTCCGCAGCGCCAGCCTTGTCAGCCACCTCGACGTGTTCCGCCTCGGCAGACTCCTTAGCCTCAGCGGCCAACGCCACTGGCTCTGGTGCCTTGGGGATGATGCCGTCGTCGATCTTCCCACCACCCAGCAACAGGGCAGCGGCGGAGACGATCGCGTCGACGACGGGGCGGGTGCGTCCGTGCAGCTCCTCAGGAGCGATCACCCGGATGTCCTGGCCCGATTCAAGGGTGGTCTCGTACCAGGTCTCGACGCCGTCGCAGTTCAGCTTCGTGCCGTCAACAAAGATCACCGGGCGGCCACGCACCATGACGTGCATGACCTCAGCCTCGCCCGACAAGACGGCTGCAAACTCGGGCAGGGAACCAATGTGACCACCTGAGCTGCTGAGCAGGGCGTCCATCAGGTCCACCATTGAGGTGCCCTCAGCCCGCAGCAGCTCCCACAGGTCGGTGACTACGGCATCGTCTGCGGTTGGTGGCAGCAGCATCACACCACGGGGGGTGACCACAGCCACCCAGCTACCACCGACCCACTGGACGGCGCCAGCAGAGGTCAGACCTGTAGACATCCGGTACTCCTTCAACAACTGGACAACATCCGGTCAGTCCTAATGAATCCTGACCACACTACCGCAGAACCAGTCGGCCAACACATTGAGAACTAGCGTCGGATTGGGCTCGTAATCGCCATGATTTCTTGTGCGATTCTGCCCAGGCTAGCCTCCGCGTGACCGACCGGTCCTGCGGGTTTTAACGTATTGCTCTCAGACCTCGTCCACGGCCACAGCGGCGGTGCGCTGGTCGCCCAGGCGCACAACCGAGGCGGCGACGACACCGTCGACCACCGGGCGCATGCGGGCGCCGGGGGCCTCGTGGACGCGCACCTGCACTGAAGAGGGAGCGGGGAGCACGGTCTCGCACCAGGTGGACACGGCGCGAGCGTCAACGATCTCGCCGTCGACCTCAAGGGCCGGCACGCCACGCAGAGCCAGGTGCACATCGCCGTTGTCGCTCAGCAGCAGCAGAGCGAAGTCCGGGATGGAGGCGATGCGGCCACCCTGAGCCACGAGCAGCTCGTCGAGCACATCGGTCATGGTGGCGCTACCGGAACGGAGGAGCCTCCAAACCCGGTTGACAAGCTCGTCAGAGACCTCTGGGGGAAGGAGCATGAGACCGTTGGGGGTGACGACAGCGGTCCAGCTGCCCTCAGCCCACTGGACAGCGGTGCCAGCAGTAAGACGTTCAGACATCCAAATACTCCTTGGATTCCCCGCGATAACGCGGGAGTCGGAAGATGAAGCGATTGAAACGTACCCCACTAACCAAGCCCTATTTAGGGCCCGTGCGGGACTCATGCGGAGACTGGTCAAGCCCTGCGGAAGCGTGCGGCACCCGTGGGAACCCACACGCCAGCCGCAATCACACATGGGTGTTATTTAGCGCCGTATAAGTCTAGGCGTCGAGTAGCTCCGCTGCCGACAACCATTCGTCTTCAAGTGCGTCTCGCTCCGATTGCGCTGCCGCCAGTTCCCGGCCGAGTTCAACCAGCTCACTGACCTTGTGGGGGTCAGCTGAGACCGCTTCCATACGCGCGTGGATCTGTTCAATCCGCGCGTCCGCCCGCTCTAGTTTTCGCTCGATCCGGGCCACGTTCTTGGTCGCCTCACGCCGCTGTGCGCCGCTCAGCCCAGCCGCGGCGCCATCTCCCTCAACCACAGCTCCCCCGGCGCTCTGTTCCGCTTTGCCGGAGGCTTCCGCCGTAGCCTCGTCAAGCGCCGCGCGGCGCAACTCCAGGTACTGCTCTACCCCACCGGGCAGGTTACGCACCGTGCCATCACCCAGCAGCGCTACCTGATGATCGGTAACTCGCTCCAACAGGTAGCGGTCGTGGGAGACCACCACGAGCGTGCCGGGGAAAGAGTCCAAAATATCCTCCATCGCCGCCAGAGTGTCGGTGTCCAGGTCGTTAGTAGGTTCATCCAGCAGCAGCACATTGGGCTCAGTCATAAGCAGACGCAATAGCTGTAGGCGACGCCGTTCCCCTCCAGAGACCTCCCCCACCCGGGTCCAGGCGCGCTGGCGGGTAAAGCCCAGGCGCTCCACCAGCTGGGAGGCGCTGAGTTCCTTGCCGCCCACGGTGACGTGCTCCCCCACCATTGCGACGGCGTCAACCACCCGTTCTTGAGACAGCGCATCCAACTCATGGGTGGACTGGGACAGGGCGGCCACCTTGACGGTTTTGCCGCGCACCACGCGGCCACCGGTGGGCTCCTGAGTGCCCTCCAGCAGACGCAGCAAGGTGGTCTTGCCGGCACCGTTCACCCCCACGATGCCAACGCGCTCACCGGGAGCCAGTCGCCAAGTGACCTGACGCAGCACCTCCCGCCGCGCAGCCTCCGCACCTAGCCCCGGCAGGGGGTAGGCGACTGAGACCTCCTCCAAGTCAATGACCTTCTTACCCAGCCGGGCAGTAGCCATGGCCGTCAGTTCCACCGAGTCACGCGGCGGCGGCACATCGGCGATGAGGGCCTCGGCAGCGTCTATGCGGAAGCGGGGCTTGGAGGTCCGGGCGGGAGCACCGCGCCGCAGCCAGGCCAGTTCCTTGCGCAGCAGATTCTCTCGCTTTTGGGCCTCTACTGCGGCCTGGCGCGCACGCTCAGCCCGCGCCAGCACATAGGCCGCGTAGCCGCCGTCGTAGGTTTCGATCCTGCCGGGCACCTGCGGGCGACCACCGCCCGGGTCAACCCCGGGCACAAGCTCCCAAATATTGGTGCAGATGGCGTCCAGGAACCAGCGATCGTGGGTGACCACCACCAGCGCCCCTTGGTCGCGACCTCCAGCCCCCAGGAAACGACGGCGTAGGTGCCGGGCCAACCAGTCAACGCCCTCAACGTCCAGATGGTTGGTGGGCTCATCTAGCACCACCACGGCTGCGCTGGAGGTGAGCACAGCCGCTAAGGCCACGCGGCGCCGTTGCCCGCCAGACAGGGTGACGACGTCGGCGTCTAGGGGCACGTCGGCTAGCAGGCCAGCGTGAATATCCCGCACGGCCGGGTCAGAGGCCCAGACGTGTTCGGGGAGGTCTGGATGCACGGTCTGCAGCACGGTGTCGCCGGGGTTGAAGTCATCAGCTTGGGTCAACATGACTACCTGAGTGCCGCGCGCCCGGGTAACCCGACCCCCCTCGGCCTCACGCAGGCCCGCCAGGGTGCACAGGAAGGTGGATTTTCCGGCACCATTTGGGCCCAGCACACCCACGCGGGTGCCGTCCTCGATCCCCAGGGTGACGTCATCTAGGAGAATCCTGGAACCGACCATCAGGCGCAGGTTCTCCACGCCTAGGAGATGTGCCATCAGCGCACCACCCGGGCACCGGCCACCGGCGCGTCTGCCCGCACGGTGCCAGCAACCATGGGCAGGGTTTCCAGAGCCCGAGCCACGGTGGCCGCGCCGGAGTCTGGTACTAGGGCCGCGATGGTGGGGCCGGAGCCGGAGACGATGGCCCGCAGGGCCCCGGCAGCTTCCGCTGTGGCGATGATGCTCTCCAGCTCGGGGCGCAGGGAGAGGGCGGCGGGCTGCAGGTCGTTGTGCAGACCGGCGGCCAGCGCCTCCACGTCCCCCGTGCGCAGTGCAGCGGTCAAAGACTCGGGCACGGGAGCGGGCTCGCTAGCGCCGGTGCGGCCGGGGAGCTCGCCTGCCGCCAACAGCTTGTCGAAGCGCTTGAAAACGTCCGGGGTGGACAGGCCCCACTTAGCCAGGGCGAAAACCCAGGTGAAGCGGCCTTTAGCCATGAGGGGGCTGAGTTGATCCCCCCGCCCATGCCCCAGGGCGGTAAAACCAGCCAGGGGGAAGGGCACATCGGCTCCCAGCCGGGCCGCCAAACCAATCAGCTCCTCCGAGTCCAAGCCGGTGCCCCACAAGGCGTTACAGGCCAGCAGGGTGGCGGCAGCATCCGCAGAACCACCCGCCATGCCCCCGGCCACTGGGACGCGCTTGCGCAGCAGCAGATCCACGCCTTCCGAGACGCCCGCATGCTTGGCTAGCAGGGCGGCGGCGCGCACTGCCAGATTGCTAGCGTCCAGGGGGACGCGAGGATCTGGCTCTTCCAGGCTCAGGGTGATCTGACCGACGGCGTCGGCGCTCTGCCTCCGGGCGGTGACGCGCTCAATCAAGCGCACGGCTTGGAAGACGGTGATTAGGGGGTGGTAGCCGTCGGGGGCGGGAGCACCACAGGACAGGTATAGGTTGACCTTGCCCGGCGCCTCAACTCGCACTGAAGTCAGTGAGCCGCGGCGCTCCGGGGAACCAGAGTCGGCAGGGACGACACACAGGTGGCTCATAGCTGAGTTTCCTCCTGATCGGGGCGGGCAGACTCGGCAGCAGGCGGCGACGCCGACAGGGCCCCGGCGGCTACCAGGGCCTCAGCAATAGCCGCGAACGCCCCCACCTCCAAGGTCTCCCCGCGAGCACTGGGATCCACCCTGGCAGCACGCAGAGCGGCCTCAGCTTGATCGGCGCTTCCAGCCAAGGTCGCCAGGGCTTTGCGCAGGGTCTTGCGGCGTTGCGCAAAGGCGGCGTCCACGACGGCGAAAACCTGCTCCCGGCTAGCACTGGTGTTTGGGGGCTCACGGCGTACTAACTCCACCAGGGCAGAATCCACATTTGGCACGGGCCAAAAGACCGTACGGCCAATGGTGATAGTGCGTCGGGCTGCGGCATACCAGGCAGCTTTGACAGAGGGCACGCCGTAGGTGCGACTGCCCGGCCCAGCGGCCAAGCGGTCAGCGACCTCAGCCTGAACCATCACGGTTACCGTGCGCAGGCTAGGCAGCGCCGCCAGCAAGGTCAGCAGCACGGGCACCGCCACGTTGTATGGCAGGTTAGCCACCAGCCGGGTAGGGGCCTCCCAGTCTGCGGGAAGTTCCAGGGCGGCAAGACTGGTGATGGTCATGGCGTCAGCCGGGAGCACGCGCAGGCGATCAGCCGCCGGGGGCATGCGCTCCGCCACGGTCACCGGCAGTGCCCGGGCCAGCGGTGGGTCAATCTCGACGGCGACCACTCGGGCGCCGGTCTCTAGCAGGGCGAGGGTCAAGGAGCCCAAGCCCGGGCCGATCTCCAGGACTGTGTCCTGCGCGGTAACCCCCGCGCTGCGCACAATGCGGCGCACCGTTCCCGCGTCATGCACAAAGTTCTGCCCGAGGGTCTTGGTGGGGCGAATACCCAAGGCGGTGGACAGCGCCCGGACGTCTGCGGGCCCCAGCAGGCCGGAGGGAGTGGCGTCCAAGCTGGCGCAGGTCTGACTGTCGGGCATGGTGAAAGCGTAACGGGAGGTGCTGACAAGAACCTGGCACCACAGGCGCAAGCCCTAGGTAGCAGTGGCAGGCTCAGCTAAGGCCAACTCAGTGGCTGCAGCCCCACTGCCCCCAGCCGGAGCGGGCCTGGAGGATCTTGGCCCGCTTGAGCTGCTCCTCGGGGCTGGCGTCGATGGGATTGCCGGTACCGCCCACGGAGGCCCAGGTAGCTAGCGAAAACTGGTAGAGGCCGTAGTAGCCAGCTGGGTTCACCGCGCGGGGGTTGCCCCCGGACTCGCATTGGGCGAGTCGCGCAAAGTCGTCATCCAGGCTGCCGTCGTCGTTCGCGGGTGCCTGCGCCGCGGCGGCCGAAGCACCGGAACTGCTGGTGGAGCCTGCCTTCTTCTCGCGGGTGCCTACGAGCACCACCTCATCCACCTTGGCGGAAGCAACCACCTGAGAGGCAATCTCGCGGCCCAACTCCTGGCCACCTACAGTGCGCACGGTGTAGGTGGTGCGGACAAGGCCGTCTTTGCCTTCGGTTTTGACCTTCTTCTCGCCCTTGTCGAGTTGGTTGCTTTCCTGCTCCACCGTGCCATGAGGATCCTTCTCCTCCTTGGCCTCGGTGCTCACGGTGACATGGTTGACCGTGATGGTCTGGCCTGCGGCGGGGGCAGCGTCGAGAGGCTCAGAGACGGTATCGCCGTCGGCAGTGCTTACGCCCACCCCAGCGGCCAGCAGGGCAGCACCCCAGGTGGTGGCGGTGGTGCTCTCGGAACGGATTTGACCATCCACCACCAGGGTGTACTCCACAGCGTTGGCACCGGCAGGGGACTCGCCAATCCCTAGCAGGGCGGCTCGCTCAGCCACAGCTGTGCCTTCAGCGGGAGCCGGGGACTGGGCCTGCAGCGTGGCCGCGTAGGCGGCACCAGACACTGCCATGGCAACGGCGACGGCGACCGCGCCAGCGCGCAGCATGCTGCCGCGCAGCAGCCCGTTGCTGGCATGCCTTGCCTCAGCAGCCGACTGGTTGTGCTGGCGGGAGTCAGTCATTCCAGGCCCTTCCTGTAAAGCATTCACACAGGACGATACTCGGATGCCGTCACCTTGGCGCCACCATGGGGCGCAAATCACGAGCAGGCGCGCAGCTTAGATAAGCCGCGCGCCTGCTTATAGGACTGAGGTATCAGTACCAGCCGGTTGACTGGGAGTGGGACCAAGCCCCGCAGGGAGAACCGTAACGACCCTTGATATAACCCAGTCCCCACTTGATCTGGGTGGCCGGGTTCGTCCGCCAGTCAGAGCCAGCGGAGGCCATCTTGGAACCGGGCAGTGACTGTGGAATGCCATAGGCGCCGGAGTACGGGTTGGCGGCCCGGTAGTTCCAGCCGGACTCTCGGTTCCACAGCGCCACCAGGCAGGAGAATTCGCTCTCGCCCCAACCGTAGGAGGACAGCATGGCCTTGGCTGTGGCCTGAGCTTCGCCCGCGCTGGTGCCCGAGGCGGCGTAGTTGGGCGTCGGGGCAGAGGAGTTCCCGGAGCCGGAACCGCCGGATGAGCCAGAGCCGCCCGAGGAACTGGAGCTACCAGAGGAACCAGAGCCGCTCTGCTCGCTGCTGGACTGGGACTTAGAACTGCTGCTCTCAGCCTTCTTCTCGCGGGTGCCTACGAGCACCACCTCGTCGGTCTTGGTGGAAGCGACCACCTGGGAGGCAATCTCGCGGCCCAACTCCTGGCCACCTACAGTGCGCACGGTGTAGGTGGTGCGGACGACGCCGTCTTTGCCTTCGGTTTTGACCTTCTTCTCGCCCTTGTCGAGTTCAGCGGTCTCCTCTTCCACCGTGCCGTGAGGATCCTTCTCCTCCTTGACGTCGGTGGTCACGGTGACGTGGTTGACCGTAACGGTCTGGCCTGCGCTGGGGGCGGCATCAAGCTCGACGTCGACCTGGTCACCTGCGGCGGTGTTGACGCTGACACCCGCTTCCAGCAGGGCACCACCCCAGGTGGCAGCCTCAGAGGAGACCTCCTGGCTCTGTCCGTCCACCACCACGGTGAAGGTGACGGTCTTGGCCTGCGGCGCGCTAGTGGACTCACCAATGGCAGGAAGCCTGAGGGCCGCCTCGGCGGAGGAGGCCACCTGGGTCTCCGGAGCTGACTTAATGGCTGCCGCGTAGGCGACGCCGGAGACTGCCATGGAGATAGCGGCAGCTACTGCGCCTGCCCGCAGGGCGGTAGAAGCGAAGGAGCGAGTACCTGCACCCGTGCGCGCAGGGGTGCCGCTTGGGTCCTCATAGTCGTGGTCCAACTTGTCCGTTTCCCGCTCGTACGTCATATGACCGTCCTTCGTTTCGGGGCGTGCTCATCTATCCAACAGCCAACGGCCGCCGGTTGGTTTCAGTGCTTGTAAATCCTCCAGGTCTACCGCACCCAAGAACAGGTCCATAGCCAGAGGATTGGCGCCGCGGCTCAGTACCAGCCGGTCGCCTCGGAGTGAGCCCAGGCCCCGCAGGGGGAACCGTAACGACCCTTGATGTAGCCCAAGCCCCACTTGATCTGAGTGGCCGGGTTGGTCTGCCAGTCTGCACCGGCGGAAGCCATCTTGGAAGCTGGCAGCGACTGCGGAATGCCGTAGGCGCCAGAGGAGGGGTTGATGGCTTTGTAGTTCCAGGTGGACTCGCGGTGCCACAGGCTCACCAGGCAGGAGTATTCACTCTCACCCCAACCGTAGGAGCTCAGCATGGCCTTGGCGATGGCCTTGGCTGAGTTCGGAGAGGTGCCGTCGCCAGCCTGGGCGACAGCCACGTCCTGCGGGCTGCCGGTCCCCACCAGCACCACCTCGTCAACCTTGTTGCTTACCTGGGTGGAGGAAACGGCCTCGCGGCCAACCTCTTGACCGCCAACGGTCTTGACCTGGTAGGTGGTGCGGGTGACGCCGTCGACCCCAGCGGTTTCGACCTTCTTCTCGCCTTTAGCCAGGGTGTCGGTCTGCTTTTCCACGGTGCCGTGGGCATCGGTGGTGTCAGCGGTCTGAGTGCTGGTGCCTACGTGCGCGACAGTTACGGTGGCGCCTTCAGTGGGAGCGTCAGTGAGAGGCACGGAGACGGTGTCCCCAATATTTCCGTCAACGCTTACACCTGCACCCACCAAGGCTTCACCCCAGCTAGCGGCGCTGGTCTTAGCTTGCGTGGTGACGCCGTCGACCACCAGCGTGAAGCTGACGGTCTTTCCCTGACCGCCCTGCTCGGTGGTGGCGGCGTCGAGGCCGTTGAGGTCTAGCGCGGCGCGGGCGCGGTTGTTGAGTGCCTGCTGCCCACCTTCATTCTGGACTGCCGCGTAGGCCACCGAGGAGATGGCCAGGGAGACGGCTGCGGCCACCCCACCGGCACGGTAAACAGACTGAGGGACTACTACTTTGGCTGGTGCTGCGACACGACGCCCGGTGGCGGGAGCGCGGTGGAGGCTCGATGCTACGGCTGCGCCGAGATCGCTCAGGGTAGAGCCTAGGCCTGCGCTGCTCTGGGAGTGACGACCCACTGTGAGACTTCCTAACGGTCGGTAGTTGCCATGCACGCTAACCGACAATTCCCTGCCGAGACAATGGAGTCCATCACACTCTGCGGGGTCATTCAGATCACCTGCGGGCACCCATTTTTGACTCAAATCGCAAGCAAAAGTGACCCAGACAACCCCTTATGCCGTTCGCCAGGAGCCGTATACAGCAGTTGTGTTGCTGTTCAGAAGCGCGCACGCATCATGTTCTGCTAGTCCCCTAGCTTCGGCCAGGAACCGCACCGTTCCAGGCATGAGGTAGGAAGCATTGGGCCGCCCCCGCCAGGGCACCGGCGGCAAGTAGGGGGCGTCAGTCTCTACCAACAGAGCCTCGTCCGGCAGCTCCCGCACGGCTTCACGCAGATCAGCGTTAGCCGGATAGGTGATAGGTCCAGCAATTGAGGCGTACCAGCCATGCTCCCGGCACACGCGCGCCAACTCAGCGTCGCCACTAAAACAGTGGAAGATCGTGCGCGCGGGAGCGCCGTCCGCCAGCAGCACCTGCACGCAGTCCGCGTGCGCGTCACGGTCGTGAATCTGCAGGGGCAGGTCTAGCTCCTTGGCCAGGGCGATATGCGCCCGGAAAGCCTGCCGTTGCACCTCCTGACCACGCTCGCCGGTGCGGAAGTAGTCCAGCCCGCTTTCCCCCACAGCCACCACTGCGTTCCGATTGGCTCGTATCAAGGCCTCCAGCTGCGCCATGGCCTCGTCCAGGGGCACGGCGTGGTGCGGCTGTGGCTTCGGCTCCAAGCCGTCGGGTCCGACCTCCCGCACTTTTGCGTGCAGCACCGCCTCATTGGGGTGCACGGCTAGGGCCACCCGCACTCCCGGCAGCGTCTGGGCTAGACCGATGCTGCCTTCCCAGGTGGGCACCTCACAGGCGGAGGTGATGATGCCCGCCACCCCGACGGCGGCGGCACGCGCCACTAACTCAGCGGCGTCCAGGGGCGCTTCGCAGCCGGGTCCGCTCTCTTCCACCCCTGGCACCGGCAGGTGGGTGTGGTTGTCCACCACCGTGCCCGCCAGTGGGGCGACGGCGTCGGCGGGCGGCCAGGAACGGTCGCGATGCTTGCGGCCCATTAGTCCTCCTCAAAATGGTGCCGGCGCCGCCTCCCGCAGGAAGTGGCGCCGACCCTTGCAGCTTTGGCGCTCAGGCGCCGGTGACGTCGTCGGGGCGGGAGCTGGCGTAGCGGGCCAGTTCCTCCTCCACGATGGCCTCGTCAAGCTTGACGAATACCGGTGCCGGCTTGGCAATCGGCGTGCCTACCTTGATCTTGTGACGGCCCCAGGTGGGGGCGGAGGTGTAGTCGCCGGTGATGATCGGGTAACCCTCACGTCCGTCAAAGGCAGCGGGCAGCACTTGCGGGTCCAGCTCGGTGACCTCTTCAATGTGCGGCATGGGGGCGATATCCCCGGTGCCCCCCATGACGCGGTCCACGTCGTTGGCGGCGTGCGGCAGGAAGGGGGAGAGCAGGAGGTTGAGGTCCGCTACCACCTGCGCCAGAGTGTGTAGCACGGTGCCCAGGCGCGGCAGCTGCTCCTCACTCTTGAGCTTGAAGGGCTCGGTCTCGGCCACATATTTGTTGGCCTCACCCACTAGGCGCATGGCCTCAGCCAGAGCAGCCTTCTGGTGGTGGTGACGGATCTGCTCACCAACGGTCTCAAATCCCTTGGCGACGGCGTCCAGGAGTGCGCGGTCAATCTCCTCTAACTCACTGGGTGCGGGGATCTGACCGAAGCGTTTGTGGATCATATTGGCGGTGCGGTTGACCAGGTTGCCCCATCCGGCCACCAGCTCACCGTTGGTGCGGCGCACGAACTCCGCCCAGGTGAAATCGGCGTCGGCATTCTCTGGGCCGGCAGCGGAGATGAAGTAGCGCAGGGCGTCAGCCTGATAGCGGGTCAGGAAGTCGCGCACGTAGATGACGATGCCGTGGCTGGAGGAGAACTTCTTGCCCTCCATGGTCAGGAACTCGCTGGAGACGACCTCTGTGGGCAGGTTGAGTAGCCCCAGTTTGCCGGTGTTGCCGCCCTTGGCGCCTTGGCCGTTGTAACCCAGGAGTTCGGCGGGCCAGATCTGGGAGTGGAAGACAATATTGTCCTTGCCCATGAAGTAGTAGGAAAGGGCCTCAGGGTCGTTCCACCATTTGCGCCAGGCTTCGGGGTCGCCGCTGCGCCGGGCCCACTCGATTGAGGCCGAGAGGTAGCCGATGACGGCGTCGAACCAGACGTAGAGGCGTTTGGTGGGCTGGTCCTCCCAGCCGGGCACCGGGATGCCCCAGTCAATGTCGCGCGTCATGGCGCGGGGGCGGATTTCCTTGAGGATGTTTTGGGAGAAGCGGATGACGTTGGGGCGCCAGGAACCGGACTCCTCGCGCTCATCCAGCCAGGCGGACAGGGCCTCAGCCAGGGCAGGCAGGTCCAGGAACCAGTGGGCGGACTCCACAAACTCGGGGGTTTCACCGTTGATGCGTGAGCGCGGGTTGATCAGTTCGGTGGGGTCCAGTTGGTTGCCGCAGGCGTCACACTGGTCGCCGCGGGCGCCCTCGGTGCCGCAGATGGGGCAGGTGCCCTCGATGTAGCGGTCCGGCAGGGTGCGGCCGGTGGAGGGGCTGATGGCGGAGCGGGTGATTTGCTCGACCATGTAACCGTTGTCCCGTACCGCAGAGAACATGTCCTGCACCACGTGGTAGTGGTTGCCTGCGGTGGTGCGGGTGAATAGGTCGTAGGACAGTCCCAGAGCTACCAGGTCCTCGACGATGAGGCGGTTGTTGCGATCTGCGAGCTCGCGGGCGCTGATGCCTTCCTCGTCGGCAGCCACCAGGATCGGGGTGCCGTGCTCGTCGGTGCCCGAGACCATGAGGACGTCGTGGCCCGCCATTCGCATGTAGCGGGAGAAAACGTCCGAGGGGACGCCAAAGCCTGCGACGTGTCCGATGTGGCGGGGGCCGTTGGCATAGGGCCAGGCGACCGCGGAGAGGATGTGGGTCATGGGGTAACCCTATCCGTTTCAGCAATGTGGTCTTAGCGTAGATACTGACTGGGGCATCATCTTGTTAGGAGCCCAACCTCCCGGTGGTCTCCCGCTGGGCCGACACCTGCGAAGGAGCATCATGTCAAACGCACAGTTCCCAACTAATCCAGGCCCGGGAGCCTGGCAAGGTCAGCAGTACTACGCCCCGGGGCCAGCGCCCGTCGGTGCCCCGTTCAACCCGCAAGCTCCGAATGGTCCGCAAGCCAAGCGGGGCCGGGGCCCAGCCGTGCTGATGAGCATTGGGGCACTGCTGTTGGTGGGCGCCATCATCTCGCTAGTGATGTTGGTGGTTTTCGCTTCCAACACCACGAAGCTCACCCCTTTGAACAATGGGGTGGCTACAGCCTCCTTGGACTCCAGTAAGAGTTACGGCCTGTACAACATGCAGGGCAGGGCTCGCTGCTTAGTCCAGGGCCCCCAGGGCGAGCAGCTTGAGCTGGCACCTCCCACTTCCAGCTTCACGGTCAATAACAAGGTGCTGCTGGCAACCTTCACGCCCAAGAACTCTGGCCAACACCAGATCTCCTGTGATGCCGATGATTTTGTCTACTACGGCGATGCTCATGGAGCCGGTGCTGTCTTCGGCATGGTGGGGCTGATGGGCATGATGATCTTGGGGGGCATAGTGGGCCTTCCGCTGCTGATCGCAGGGATCGTCTGGCGGGTCGCAAGACGCTAATACCCGAAACACACCGTCAATTACCAGGGGCGGTAGGGGACCGCTATCCGTCCTCAGGCCCAGGCCGGGGACTTATCTCAACGTACGCTTGGCTTGTGCCGTAGATGGTTGACCGCTTGCCCGCTCGCCAGGCTGTGGCTGGCGGTCCGTCTGGTCCCCTGCCTGCCCCTGAAACCTTCTGACCCCAGTTCAGTTTGTGATTGGCCCTATGAAACCGAAGTCTTCAACTCAAACTCCGCCGAGCCTCGTGAAGCCGTTGCTGCTCACTAGCTTCGGTCTGCTGCTGACCGTCGTCTACCTGGTGGTGTTTCTGGTGACGTTGAATATGGCCACTGGCCCCAGACCTGGCACACGCACCGTTCTGAACTCAACTCCCCAGTCGGTCAAGCTCACGGTGGATGAGTGGGGGATCTACAGCGACGATCCCAATACGAGTTGTACCGTCACGGCCGCAGACGGGTCAGCGATTAGCCTCAAGGAAGCTACTAAGCGCACCTACTCTAAACCGGAGCAGTTTCTCTCCTTTGAGATTGTGACTGAGGGGGAATATCAGGTCGCTTGTACCGCTTCACTGCCTGCAGAGCTGAACCTATCTGCCCTTGATGACGACTACCAGCGCAGTTACACGATGTTTCAGCTCTTGCCGCCAACCATGATTATCGGCCTGGCTTTCCTGGTTCCTGGCTGTGTCTGGCTGTTCCGGGCGAGGCGGGACCGCAGACTGTACCGGGCAGCGCGCACTGCTTTTCTCTCTCATGGCGGAGACCCGGCGGCCTTCATCTGGAGTGGCGGGGCGGCCCCAGCAGCGATGCCTCCCTTGGGTGGCGTCCCCGCAGCGCAGCCTTTCGTAGCGGGTTATGGCGAGCTGGCCTCAGCGGGTCCAGCAGCTTCCGCGCCAACCGCAACTGGCCTGCAGCTCCCTAATGGTTCAGGGGGGCAGCTGGGCTGGAGCCAGCCGGGCGGAGGCCAGGCTGAGAGCGCCCAGTCCGGCCCTTACGGCATTGCCCCGAAGCAGGTCATTTACCGGGCGGTGCCAACTCAAGATGACGCTCCGTAGGCCTTGAGGGGCGCGGCGCGCGGGGCTGCCGCCCGCAGGTTTCTGCTTTAGTGTGGGCTTTAAGGGCGCTGTACCTAGTTTCGAACTGCGATTGCCGCCCGGTAGACGTCATTGGTGCGCAGCCCGCGCTGTTGCGCAATTTGTGCGGCTGCTTCCTTGAGGCGTATGCCGCTGTCGGCCAGGGCTAGGGCTTCCTGGGCCGCTGTTTCTGGGTCGACGGCGCTGCCGGTGGCTCCGGCAACGACTAACACCACTTCTCCGAGCACCTCGGCCTGGGTGCTGGCCACCAGTTCCGCCAGGGTGCCACGGCGGACTTCCTCATAGGTCTTAGTGAGCTCACGGCATATGGCTGCCGGCCGTTCCTCCCCCAGGGCACCGGCCATACGCAGCAAAGTCTGGTGCACCCTGCGCGGGGATTCAAAGAACACCATCGTGCGCGGCTCGTCTGCCAGGGCGGCTAAGCGGCGTTCTTGTTCCCCCGCGCGACGGGGCAGGAAGCCTTCAAAGCAGAAGCGGTCCGAGGCCAGTCCGGATAGCGCCAGCGCCGTAAGTACTGCGGAGGGACCAGGGGCAGCGGTTACGGGCACACCCGCTGTCATAGCGGCTTCAACGACCCGGTAGCCGGGGTCGGAGACGGACGGCATTCCCGCGTCAGTTACCAGCACGACGGCCTGCCCAGCCTGGGCGGCGGCGATGAGCTCTGGGGCGCGCTGCCGCTCATTGTGCTCATGCACGGCCAATAGCCGACCGCCCACCCGCACGCCCAGGCGGCCTGCAAGCGCCAGCACCCTTCTGGTGTCCTCGGCGGCGACGACGTCGGCGTGCTGCAAGGCGGCCAGCAAGCGCGGTGAGGCGTCGAAAGTGTTGCCGATCGGGGTGGCGGCTAGGGTGATAGCGCCTTTGTGAGGCCTGGCCGCTGGGTCAATTGGCTGTGGAGTTGCACTATGGGGAGAACGATCGGTGCTCGTCATGAGCGCCAGTATGGCCTGCGGCCTAGACTCGAAGGGTGACTACGACGAGCCCAGACCCTGCTGGCCCTGCCGCAATCGACGATTCCACTGCAGATGCAGGAGCACCATGGAGGTTACCTAGTGCTGATGATCCGGCAATGAGCGCGGTTCCCCATGAGGAGGCGGGCTACGGTGTCGCGGCGCAGGCGGCGCATCCGGTGGACAGTTCAGGGGCGGATGCGCAACTGGCGGATGCCTTGGTGGCGGAAGACTCTGTTGCAGCAGGCGCGGCGTCTGGTGAACAGTTGGCGAGCGAGCAACTGGCGGCGGCACGCAGCGAGAACGGCTTGCGTAAGGCACTGCATCTGTTGCCTGTGAATACGGCGCCGTCGTTGCTGGCCTGGCGTGCAGGCTGGGTGGTTACGGCTTTGGTGACGCTTTTTGCCGCGGTGTTGCGCCTAGTTGGCTTGAATCACCCCAAGGGCCTCATGTTCGACGAGATCTATTACGTCAAGGACGCCTATGCCCTGTGGCATAACGGTTATGAGTCTCAGTGGCTCGATGGTGCTGACAAGCTCTTCGCCACAGGTAATTTCTCTGCGCTGACGGAAAAGCCTGCCTTTATCGTCCACCCGCAGTTAGGCAAGTGGCTGATAGCTCTGGGCATGCAGTTGATGGGGACGGGTCCGGTTGGTTGGCGTTTTGCTACGGCCATTGCTGGAACCTTGACCGTGCTGCTGCTGATCCGCCTGACCCTGCGGCTTACGCGGTCGGTCACGCTGGCTGGGGTTGCGGGCTTTCTCTTGGCGATCGACGGCGTTGGCCTGACTGAGTCGCGTATTGGCTTGTTGGATGTGTTTATTGGCCTGTTTGCACTGTTGAGCCTCTATTTCCTGGTGCGGGACCGGGAGTGGATGCGAGCCCGGATCGCCCAGCAGCTTGCGGGCACTGAGCCAGGTCAGCGTCCGCGCTTGGCTTGGTTCCGGCCGTGGCTATTGGCCTGCGGCATCAGCTTGGGACTGACTTGTTCGATCAAGTGGTCGGGGATTTACCTGCTGGCTGTTGTGGGGATCCTGGTGGTTATTTGGGACTTCACTGCTTTGCGGAATGTGGGGGCAGCCCGAGCCTGGCCCGGGTGGCTGGGGGGCGCAGTGGTGGACTTTGTGCACCTGGTAGTGGTCGCGGTGCTGGTGTACGTGGCTGGCTGGTGGTCGTGGTTCACCCACCCGGGGGCTTATAACCACGGTTGGGCGGCTGGGAAGCGTGCTGCGCAGGGTTTTGTGGCGCGCGATTGGCTGCCGGATGGGCTCAACGACTGGATTGAGTACCACTTGGTCATGTGGAACTTCCATGTGAACCTCAATTCGGATCATCCCTATAAGTCAAAGCCGGAGTTCTGGCTGATTCAGGAGCGTCCGACTTCCTTCTACTGGCCTGGTGAAGATGGGCTGAGGGAGCTGGGACAAGCTAATGCTTGCGGTAGCAACAAGTGCGTGCAGGCGATCACTTCGGTGGGCAATATTCCGATTTGGTGGTCTGCGATCATCGCTTTGGTGGTAGTGATTGGCCTGCTTGTTGTCGCGCGGCGCGACTGGCGGGCCTGGGTGCCGTTGGCTGGTTATCTGGGCTTGTATGCGCCGTGGTTCCTCTACCGGGAGCGGACTATTTTCACTTTCTATACGGTGGCTTTTGTGCCTGTAGTGGTGTTGGTCTTGGTGCTGGCTCTCGGCCTGGCCTCAGGACTGATGCCCTTCTTGCCGGGAAGTAAGTACGTGGCTTTTGGTTCGCGTAGGCCCAGCTGGTATCCGGTAACACCGGCGAGGATGCCGATTTTGAACCGTTCTGGTGCTCCTGCTGGTATCAATCGGCCGCGCTTTGATGAGACCAGTGGCGATGGCACGGTGATTGTGCCGCCGGCTCGCTCTGGACAGACGGTAGGCGCAGTGGCCTCGCAGGTCGGGGCTGATGACGTCCCTGAGCCGCAGGTACATGTGCTTGGCTTGCTGCTGCTGGTGGTAGTGGTGTTGGCAGCGCTGGTCTTTGCGGTGCTCTGGTGGCCGCTGTGGACGGGCCGGACCATCTCTATGGACTTCTGGCGTTGGCACATGTGGTTCCCAACTTGGATCTAACCGGCAGCCGCGTTCTCTAGCAATTACGACGGCGGAGCCGGGCGTAAATGCGAGTGCGTACTGGGTTCAGTGAGCACTCTGAGCGCTGGATAGGTGACGTGAGTCCGGGCTTTGGCTCGTTTCGCGCTGCCCCTAGCTAAGTGCATGAAGGGCTCAGTCCGCTTTGGCTCCGTTTCCGATTCCCGCATGCGCTGTGTGATTGGTGAGCGGTATGGGAGCAGGATGCTCCAGGCATGCTGCGGCGCCTTAGCGTATGAGGGTGGCGAATATGTGGGGAGGCCCCCAACCTGTGGTTGGGGGCCTCGACCCTGGGTGTGTGCTCGGCGGTGTCCTACTCTCCCACACCCTGGCGGGTGCAGTACCATTGGCGCTGGGAGTCTTAGCTTCCGGGTTCGGAATGGGTCCGGGCGTTGCCTTCCCGCTGTGACCACCGAGACGTTTATGTGGGGCCCAGTGCGTGTGTTGGGCCGTATTGTGTGTTGTGTTTGTGTTGTGTGTTTGGTGTGTGGGTTGGTGGTGGACCGTATAGTGGACGCTTGCGTGTTTGGTTCTTGTTCCCCACCTATGTGGTGGGGGGTGTTGTTTGTGTTTGGCCTATTAGTACCGGTCAGCTTCAACCCTTACGGGTTTTGTACTTCCGGCCTATCTACCCAGTGGTCTGCTGGGGGCCTTCCACCCCACGAGGGGGTGTGGATACCTTATCTTGAAGCTGGTTTCCCGCTTAGATGCTTTCAGCGGTTATCCTTGCCGAACGTAGCTAACCAGCCGTGCCCCGGGCGGGACAACTGGCACACCAGAGGTTCGTCCGTCCCGGTCCTCTCGTACTAGGGACAGGTCTTCTCAAGTATCCTGCGCGCGCAGAGGATAGGGACCGAACTGTCTCACGACGTTCTAAACCCAGCTCGCGTACCGCTTTAATGGGCGAACAGCCCAACCCTTGGGACCTGCTCCAGCCCCAGGATGCGACGAGCCGACATCGAGGTGCCAAACCATGCCGTCGATATGGACTCTTGGGCAGGATCAGCCTGTTATCCCCGGGGTACCTTTTATCCGTTGAGCGACGACCCACCCACTCGGGATCGCCGGATCACTAGTTCCTGCTTTCGCACCTGCTTGACCTGTCGGTCTCGCAGTCAAGCTCCCTTGTGCACTTGCACTCAACACCTGGTTGCCGACCAGGCTGAGGGAACCTTTGAGCGCCTCCGTTACTTTTTAGGAGGCAACCGCCCCAGTTAAACTACCCACCAGGCACTGTCCCTAACCCGGATCACGGGCCGAGGTTCAGGCGCACGCTATGGCCAGAGTGGTATTTCAACGATGACTCCACAATCACTGGCGTGACTGCTTCACGGTCTCCCACCTATCCTGCACAAGCCACAGCGGGCGCCAATACCAAGCTATAGTAAAGGTCCCGGGGTCTTTCCGTCCTTCTGCGCGTAACGAGCATCTTTACTCGTAATGCAATTTCGCCGAGTTCATGGTGGAGACAGTAGAGAAGTCGTTACGCCATTCGTGCAGGTCGGAACTTACCCGACAAGGAATTTCGCTACCTTAGGATGGTTATAGTTACCACCGCCGTTTACTGGGGCTTAAATTCACCGCTTCACCCCAATGGGGGTTGACAGCTCCTCTTAACCTTCCAGCACCGGGCAGGCGTCAGTCCGTATACATCGCCTTGCGGCTTCGCACGGACCTGTGTTTTTAGTAAACAGTCGCTTCTCCCTGGTCTCTGCGGCCCTCACCCCTAGCCCGCGTGGGGCTTCAAGGCTCGGG
>NZ_UAPQ01000007.1 GCF_900444995.1 Actinomyces bovis | reverse complement strand
GTTTGGGTGCGGGTTTGCCGGTGCAGGGCCTAGCTGTCATGGCGTCTCCTTCTGGGTCACACCAGTTGCTGACGTGGTGTCAGAAAGAATATGGCAGGACGTCGCGAAAGTCATCTAGTCCTTTTGCTCAGCGGGTCACAGTGTGCTGCGGGTGCTCGCGCCGGAGTTTGGCAGAAGGACCTGAAGGGCGGCTGGGTCGATGCGCATTTGCAGGCACTCGGTGGGAGGTAGGAGGTCGCCGTCTACTTGCACAGCTACTGGCCGCTCGCAGTGCAGCACCACCGCGGAGCCGCGCCGCGTGCGGATACTTGATAGTCTAGGTCTTTCCCGCCAGCCCGCCTGGGGTAGCAGTACTTGTGCCGCCAGGTTGGACCAACCAGCTAGGGAGCCGCGTACGTCAATGGCCGCCACATCCAGCACGCCGTCGTCCATGCGGGCTTGGGGTAGTAGGTCGATTTTGGCTGGTAGGCGGCCACCATTGGCCACCAGCACGGTGCGGGCGCGCAGCCGTTCAGGGGGCAGGCTGGTGCTGGTGCTGGTGCTGGTGCTGGTGCCGGGGCTGCCGCTTAGGCTCAGTTCAAAGTCCAGGCGGGGGCCGTGCAGGTTGCCTAGGGCGGCGACGGCGTAGGCCAGCCAGCCTGCATGGCCTTTCAGGCGGCTGCGGGTGGAGGCCACGAGGTCGGCGTCGAAACCCATTCCGGATACCGTGAGGCAGGGATGCCAGGTGCCTGCGGCTAGGTCGGTGCGCACCCAGCCGAGGTCGACCGGTTGGGTGCGGCCTTTCCCGCAAAGGAGTTTGATTGCTTCGATTTGGGCGCGGCGTCCTCCCACCGGAATCCCTAGTGAGCGGGCTGCCAGGTTTGCGGTCCCTAGCGGCAGGATGCCCATTGGCACGGTGGTGTTGGCGAGTTCTCCGGCCACACAGCGCAGCGTGCCGTCCCCGCCTGCGACGACCACCAGGCCTGCTCCGGCGTCGAGCGCTTGGCGGGCTTGCAGTTTTCCGGGGGATTGCGGGGTGGTGAGCAGGTGTCTGACCTGGTATCCGGCGGTTTGGAGTGCGGCGTCGAGCCGACGCCGTAGGGTGCCGGTGGCGGCGGGTTTGGAGGGGTTGGCCACCACGTAGGCCAGGGGGCTGCTCATGCAGCTGAGCTTAGGTGAGCGCGGTGGTGTGGTTTAGGTGAGGGTGTGGTTAGGTCTAGTTTGGGTTGGGAGAAGAATAGGTTGTGGTGTTGTGGTGGTTGTTTTGGGGTTTAGAGGTCGAGTTTTCGTAGGAGGTGTTTGGGTGGGAGGGTGGCGTGTAGGACGTAGTTGGTGAAGATTGTTGTGGCTTGTTGGCCGGTGAAAACTTCTTCTGGATGTAGCCGGATGTCGTGGGTTTGGGTGGAGCCGTCAAAGAGGATGTCGTAGGCGTAGGTGATGGTGGTCCATTTTTGTGGGTCTTGGATGGGTTCGCGGGCGATGGTGTAGTGCTCGAAGGTGTCGTCGGCTTGTTGGATGCGCAGTTCTAGGGTCATGGCTTGCCAGGAGCCGGCGCATTGCATGTAGTTGGACCGGGCGGGGTCAGATTTGCGTACTTTACTGACTGCGGTTTGTCCTTCTGGTAGGGTCCACACTCCCATGGAGAAGCATTGTTGGCCGGTCATGGCCTTTGGGTCGGTGAGTATTTGTTCTAGGCATTGGGCTGTTTGGGTGGCTGGCATAGCTGCGGGTAGAACGTTGTGGTGTCCGTGTTCGGCGTCTACGGCCCAGATCATGAATCTTGGGCCTGGGGTGGTGCGTAGTTCGGTGCGGCTTAAGGCTGGGGTGGGTGACCAGGTTACCGGGGGGTTAGGCTGGAAAGGCCGTCTATTAGCGACCAGCCCCTTTGAAGGTACATCTTCGGGTATGTAACCCTGATTTAGGGGTCTATGTGGGTTTATGGGGCGTAGGCGATTGTTGGGTGGGAGGGTGCCTTCTAGGATGTATTGGCTGGCGATTTCTAGGGCTTGTTGGCCGGTGAAGATTTCTTCGGGGTGGACTTTGAGCTGTGCGGTGGTAGTAGTTGGAACGCGTGGGGGTGCGTTGTCTACGTAGGTGATGGTGGTCCATTTTTGTGGGTCTTGGATGGGTTCGCGGGCGATGGTGTAGTGCTCGAAGGTCCCGTCTGGGTGCTCGATGCGGGCTTCGATGACCATGGCTTCATGTGTGCCGATGAATTGCATATAGGTGTTACGAGCCGGATCGTGCTTGCCCACATCATCGGGGAAGAACGCACCCTCGGGCAGAGCCCACAAACCCATAGCAAAACGCACCCCCTCAGTCATAGCGGTCGGCACGGTCAAGCGACGGGTAGCCTCCTCTAGTGTCTCCTCGGGAGTCTGTGGTGAGGAGAACCAGCCAGTCGCCCCCCTCCGAGCGTCAACAGTCCAGGTCGCAAACCTACGACTTTGCTTGCTGTGCTTCTGCGATGGCATTCTTCAGCTCCTCTTCAGTATGACCTTAGTGTCTATGATCTTTACTTCTTTACCTTGTTGGTGGTCCCGGGTGGTTTGGGGCTGATCGCCCGATCGGCTGGCCTTGACCTGGGGTGGTAAGGGGAGCTTGGTCTAGGTGGGGGTGGTGGTTGTTTTGGGGTTTAGAGGTCGAGTTTTCGTAGGAGGTGTTTGGGTGGGAGGGTGGCGTGTAGGACGTAGTTGGTGAAGATTGTTGTGGCTTGTTGGCCGGTGAAAACTTCTTCTGGATGTAGCCGGATGTCGTGGGTTTGGGTGGAGCCGTCAAAGAGGATGTCGTAGGCGTAGGTGATGGTGGTCCATTTTTGTGGGTCTTGGATGGGTTCGCGGGCGATGGTGTAGTGCTCGAAGGTGTCGTCGGCTTGTTGGATGCGCAGTTCTAGGGTCATGGCTTGCCAGGAGCCGGCGCATTGCATGTAGTTGGACCGGGCGGGGTCAGATTTGCGTACTTTACTGACTGCGGTTTGTCCTTCTGGTAGGGTCCACACTCCCATGGAGAAGCATTGTTGGCCGGTCATGGCCTTTGGGTCGGTGAGTATTTGTTCTAGGCATTGGGCTGTTTGGGTGGCTGGCATAGCTGCGGGTAGAACGTTGTGGTGTCCGTGTTCGGCGTCTACGGCCCAGATCATGAATCTTGGGCCTGGGGTGGTGCGTAGTTCGGTGCGGCTTAAGGCTGGGGTGGGTGACCAGGTTACCGGGGGGTTAGGCTGGAAAGGCCGATTTCTTAGCACCACACCTTTAGTGGGTACATCTGCGGGTATATAGCGTGGGTCTTGGGGTCTATGTGGGTTTATGGGGCGTAGGCGATTGTTGGGTGGGAGGGTGCCTTCTAGGATGTATTGGCTGGCGATTTCTAGGGCTTGTTGGCCGGTGAAGATTTCTTCGGGGTGGACTTTGAGCTGTGCGGTGGTAGTAGTTGGAACGCGTGGGGGTGCGTTGTCTACGTAGGTGACGGTGACCCACTTGTGGGGATCGGTGACTGGTTCGCGGGCGATGGTGTAGTGCTCGAAGGTCCCGTCTGGGTGCTCGATGCGGGCTTCGATGACCATGGCTTCATGTGTGCCGATGAATTGCATATAGGTGTTACGAGCCGGATCGTGCTTGCCCACATCATCAGGGAAGAACGCACCCTCGGGCAGAGCCCACAAACCCACGGCAAAGTGTCCGCCATCGGCCATAGTTGTCGGTATCTTCAGGTACGGAGAAAATTCCTCAAGTGTCTCCTCGGGAGTCTGTGGTGAGGAGAACCAGCCAGTCGCCCCCCTCCGGGCGTTAACAGTCCAGGTCGCAAACCTACGACTCTGCTTGCTGTGCTTCTGCGATGGCATTCTTCAGATCCTCTTCAGTAACTTTGACAACTTTAGTGCGCGTGATCTTTATCTCGTCGCCGTTGGGTAAGGTGACTCGAGCAGGCGTTTTCGGAGACACCTGCTTGTCGAAACTCGCCTGCTGTGCGGTGGGGCGAGCTGACTCGTATTTTACCTCAATGCCTACCCAACTGCCATCTTGCTGCTGGGCGATGCCGTCGTAGTAACGCACCTGCTTCACCCCGTCAATGCGGGCCGCAAGCTTGTCGTTGAGCATTTGACGCAAAGGCGTATGTTTTTCGTGCTCCATTTCTTGGCGGTACATTTCCCTGCCGCACCATTCGGAGAGGTCTTGGGAGTGAGAACCTTTGTTGCCAAGGGTGTAACGCCCCCTGTGATCGCGTCGATCGCCTCGGTCTATGCCGTCTCGCGGATCAATCTCAGGCATGGGCTCAGGTTCAGCAACTTTTGGCTTATGTGCCTGGCTTGGTGAAGCGTCAGGGTGGTTAGGATCTTTGGGGTCCTGGTCAGGGGCGTCTGCGTGCCCGTCGCCCTGGGGCTCGTGGTCGGGGTGGCCGTTCTTGTCCTTGTTGCTGTGGTGGTCTTCGCCATCGGGTTTGTGGGCGTCGTGATGGTCTGCTTTCCCGTCGCCGTCGGGTTTGTGGTCGGGGTGGCCATCCTTGGTGGTGTGTGCGTCCTCTTGCTTGGCGTGAGGGTCGTGGTCTGGAGCCTTGTCGGACTTGGGGCCTTTGGTGGTGTCCGGAATGTCGCGTGGAGTGGCGCTGTCTGCGGCCTGTGCGCCTTTGGGATGGTGATCGCCTGCTTGCGCGTTAGCGTCCCGGACCGGGGAGCTGGACTCCGGAGAAGAACTGACACCCGGCTCAGCAGTGGACGCCCTGGGGCTAGTCTCTGATGCCTGCGCCGGGTTGCGAGGGCTGTCGGGTGCAATGGTGTCCGGCGTGGTTGCGTCAGCGGGCCGACTGTGTGGACTGCGCGCAGGGGCCGCGTCAGCAGGGTTGGTACGAGCCTCTGGCAGGTGAGGGGCGTCCAACTGCCCGGCTTTAGCCCATTTTCCGGTCTGCTCACCGAGGTCAATCTTGGGAGTAATCCCGGTGTGCGGCTGGTGCAAACGGGTGCCGGTGCGCGCACCAGGCATCCTAGTAGCAGATTTACCACCAGCCCAGGCTACCCGGGGAAGCTTTCTAGCCGCACCTAGCTTTCCGCCCACTTTTGCTGCAGCAGATCCGGCTTTTCCTGCCTTTGCGGCCCCTGCTAACACCCCTAAACCGGGAATAAAAAAGGAGCCTATATCAATAGCTGAACCGAGGCCTGCACGTAGCGGATCGTCGTCCCACTGGTCCAGGTGAGCCAAACTTTTCCCTATTTCCTTTTCGGTCTCATGCTTATGCTCTTCCTTGTATCCCAGGAAGTTTCCATACTGGTCCCACTTAAAGCCAGCCAACCCTAGAATTGGCTGCCAGGTCTGGAATGCAATATTCCAATCATGATCTGCGTCGGCAGCAAGAGGAAGGTTACCAATACTATTGGGGTCATTCGAGCTGACCATGCGTACATTACTGACCTGAAATCCCACCAAACCTATCAAGCCATTAAAGGTCCCCATAATCAAGTCTTCCCAGCCGGCGCGATATACGGACACTGCTGCCTTCTTAGGGCAACGATCCTTGCGCGCAACCGGGTCTCCCCAAGGCATGCCAGTACTCTGCTTCGGGAGACTCGAGGCCCCGTAAGCTAGATTATCTTTATCGCTTTGCTTATCTGCGTGGTAAGGGGCCAACATGTCCAGTGAACGTATCTTGTTGGCGCAGTCACGTTCAGCGTCCCACAAACGAACCTGTAAGGCGTTAGCCTCGCTTAAGAATCCATCATGCTTGTCGATCTTATTCTGATCATATTGCCAGTCAGGATCAGAGGCCACAGAAGCCAAGAACGCGTCAGCGCGAGTTTTTAGGTTCTGTGAATCAGTCTTAATGCTTGCTGCGGAATCAGCGAATGTGGAAAGGGCGCTCGCAATCTTCTCAAGCTTGTCAGCTAGATGGTCACTGCCCCGCTCCACCTTGTTCATTGCCCCATACAAAGTATCTTGTTCTGGGGCCTTGTAGCAAGAAGATAATCCACCCCAGGTGGTCTTCACTGAGGAGCCAGAGGTGCGTAGGTCCCCGGCTTTAGTCTTCAAATCCGAGGCATTAGATCGGATCGTGGCCACATCAAGATTAAGGGCAGGAAGCTTGCTGGTGTCAATACTCACAGGGGACTCCAGAGAATAAGAGTACTAGGCGTAACAGTATGTGGGACTACTTGGCGTTACGCTGGTACTGTAAAGCAGTATCTTCGTCATGTTTAAGATACGCGCTCACTGCATTCTTAGTGTTAGAGACAGTGTTACTGATCCAGTCTCCGATATCGGAGAAGTTAGTCTCGTGGTTGTCATACCAACCAGACACTGCAGCGGCAACAAGTGGCGCCTTATCCTCCGCATGGGTGGCGTTATAGACATTGGTCAGGGCTGTGACAACGCCAGCCATTGCGGGGCTCAGGTTATCGTCAACCTCTTTCTTGACGCCACTAAGCACAGTGCTAACAGATTCAGGCGCAATATTCCACGCACTCACTGCGGCAGCCTGCCTGCCCTAGTTTGGCCTCGATAAGTCAAAGCTTGCCAACACAGTCGCTCAACAAGGTTAACCCTAAGTCGCACGAGGACACCCCCGAACCTCGGTGACAAACCCTGTTGTTAGGGCTTGTCACACGTGAATGTAGCTAAAACAGGATCGCCGATCGGTATCCCGCCGGTAAGATAATAACCACAGGACCAACAATATCGCCGTCACGGCATGTCTTTTTGGTCCCCGGTATTGCCCGCTCCAACACGCTAGTTGTTGGTGGTCCCGGGTGGTTTGGGCTGATCGCCCGATCGGCTGGCCCTGACCTGGGGTGGTAAGAGGAGCTTGGTCTAGGTGGGGGTGGTGGTTGTTTTGGGGTTTAGAGGTCGAGTTTTCGTAGGAGGTGTTTGGGTGGGAGGGTGGCGTGTAGGACGTAGTTGGTGAAGATTGTTGTGGCTTGTTGGCCGGTGAAAACTTCTTCTGGATGTAGCCGGATGTCGTGGGTTTGGGTGGAGCCGTCAAAGAGGATGTCGTAGGCGTAGGTGATGGTGGTCCATTTTTGTGGGTCTTGGATGGGTTCGCGGGCGATGGTGTAGTGCTCGAAGGTGTCGTCGGCTTGTTGGATGCGCAGTTCTAGGGTCATGGCTTGCCAGGAGCCGGCGCATTGCATGTAGTTGGACCGGGCGGGGTCAGATTTGCGTACTTTACTGACTGCGGTTTGTCCTTCTGGTAGGGTCCACACTCCCATGGAGAAGCATTGTTGGCCGGTCATGGCCTTTGGGTCGGTGAGTATTTGTTCTAGGCATTGGGCTGTTTGGGTGGCTGGCATAGCTGCGGGTAGAACGTTGTGGTGTCCGTGTTCGGCGTCTACGGCCCAGATCATGAATCTTGGGCCTGGGGTGGTGCGTAGTTCGGTGCGGCTTAAGGCTGGGGTGGGTGACCAGGTTACCGGGGGGTTAGGCTGGAAAGGCCGTCTATTAGCGACCAGCCCCTTTGAAGGTACATCTTCGGGTATGTAACCCTGATTTAGGGGTCTATGTGGGTTTATGGGGCGTAGGCGATTGTTGGGTGGGAGGGTGCCTTCTAGGATGTATTGGCTGGCGATTTCTAGGGCTTGTTGGCCGGTGAAGATTTCTTCGGGGTGGACTTTGAGCTGTGCGGTGGTAGTAGTTGGAACGCGTGGGGGTGCGTTGTCTACGTAGGTGATGGTGACCCACTCTTGTGGGTCTTGGATGGGTTCGCGGGCGATGGTGTAGTGCTCGAAGGTCCCGTCTGGGTGCTCGATGCGGGCTTCGATGACCATGGCTTCATGTGTGCCGATGAATTGCATATAGGTGTTACGAGCCGGATCGTGCTTGCCCACATCATCAGGGAAGAACGCACCCTCGGGCAGAGCCCACAAACCCACGGCAAAGTATCCGCCATCGGCCATAGTTGTCGGTATCTTCAGGCACGGAGAAAATTCCTCAAGCGTCTTCTCAGGGAACTGGTAGGAGGAGAACCAACCAGTCACTCCGTCCTTAGCGTCAACAGTCCAGGTCGCAAACCTACGACTCTGCTTGCTGTGCTTCTGCGATGGCATTCTTCAGCTCCTCTTCAGTATGACCTTAGTGTCTATGATCTTTACTTCTTTACCTTGTTGGTGGTCCCGGGTGGTTTGGGGCTGATCGCCCGATCGGCTGGCCTTGACCTGGGGTGGTAAGAGGAGCTTGGTCTAGGTGGGGGTGGTGGTTGTTTTGGGGTTTAGAGGTCGAGTTTTCGTAGGAGGTGTTTGGGTGGGAGGGTGGCGTGTAGGACGTAGTTGGTGAAGATTGTTGTGGCTTGTTGGCCGGTGAAAACTTCTTCTGGATGTAGCCGGATGTCGTGGGTTTGGGTGGAGCCGTCAAAGAGGATGTCGTAGGCGTAGGTGATGGTGGTCCATTTTTGTGGGTCTTGGATGGGTTCGCGGGCGATGGTGTAGTGCTCGAAGGTGTCGTCGGCTTGTTGGATGCGCAGTTCTAGGGTCATGGCTTGCCAGGAGCCGGCGCATTGCATGTAGTTGGACCGGGCGGGGTCAGATTTGCGTACTTTACTGACTGCGGTTTGTCCTTCTGGTAGGGTCCACACTCCCATGGAGAAGCATTGTTGGCCGGTCATGGCCTTTGGGTCGGTGAGTATTTGTTCTAGGCATTGGGCTGTTTGGGTGGCTGGCATAGCTGCGGGTAGAACGTTGTGGTGTCCGTGTTCGGCGTCTACGGCCCAGATCATGAATCTTGGGCCTGGGGTGGTGCGTAGTTCGGTGCGGCTTAAGGCTGGGGTGGGTGACCAGGTTACCGGGGGGTTAGGCTGGAAAGGCCGTCTATTAGCGACCAGCCCCTTTGAAGGTACATCTTCGGGTATGTAACCCTGATTTAGGGGTCTATGTGGGTTTATGGGGCGTAGGCGATTGTTGGGTGGGAGGGTGCCTTCTAGGATGTATTGGCTGGCGATTTCTAGGGCTTGTTGGCCGGTGAAGATTTCTTCGGGGTGGACTTTGAGCTGTGCGGTGGTAGTAGTTGGAACGCGTGGGGGTGCGTTGTCTACGTAGGTGATGGTGACCCACTCTTGTGGGTCTTGGATGGGTTCGCGGGCGATGGTGTAGTGCTCGAAGGTCCCGTCTGGGTGCTCGATGCGGGCTTCGATGACCATGGCTTCATGTGTGCCGATGAATTGCATATAGGTGTTACGAGCCGGATCGTGCTTGCCCACATCATCAGGGAAGAACGCACCCTCGGGCAGAGCCCACAAACCCACGGCAAAGTATCCGCCATCGGCCATAGTTGTCGGTATCTTCAGGCACGGAGAAAATTCCTCAAGCGTCTTCTCAGGGAACTGGTAGGAGGAGAACCAACCAGTCACTCCGTCCTTAGCGTCAACAGTCCAGGTCGCAAACCTACGACTCTGCTTGCTGTGCTTCTGCGATGGCATTCTTCAGCTCCTCTTCAGTATGACCTTAGTGTCTATGATCTTTACTTCTTTACCTTGTTGGTGGTCCCGGGTGGTTTGGGGCTGATCGCCCGATCGGCTGGCCTTGACCTGGGGTGGTAAGAGGAGCTTGGTCTAGGTGGGGGTGGTGGTTGTTTTGGGGTTTAGAGGTCGAGTTTTCGTAGGAGGTGTTTGGGTGGGAGGGTGGCGTGTAGGACGTAGTTGGTGAAGATTGTTGTGGCTTGTTGGCCGGTGAAAACTTCTTCTGGATGTAGCCGGATGTCGTGGGTTTGGGTGGAGCCGTCAAAGAGGATGTCGTAGGCGTAGGTGATGGTGGTCCATTTTTGTGGGTCTTGGATGGGTTCGCGGGCGATGGTGTAGTGCTCGAAGGTGTCGTCGGCTTGTTGGATGCGCAGTTCTAGGGTCATGGCTTGCCAGGAGCCGGCGCATTGCATGTAGTTGGACCGGGCGGGGTCAGATTTGCGTACTTTACTGACTGCGGTTTGTCCTTCTGGTAGGGTCCACACTCCCATGGAGAAGCATTGTTGGCCGGTCATGGCCTTTGGGTCGGTGAGTATTTGTTCTAGGCATTGGGCTGTTTGGGTGGCTGGCATAGCTGCGGGTAGAACGTTGTGGTGTCCGTGTTCGGCGTCTACGGCCCAGATCATGAATCTTGGGCCTGGGGTGGTGCGTAGTTCGGTGCGGCTTAAGGCTGGGGTGGGTGACCAGGTTACCGGGGGGTTAGGCTGGAAAGGCCGTCTATTAGCGACCAGCCCCTTTGAAGGTACATCTTCGGGTATGTAACCCTGATTTAGGGGTCTATGTGGGTTTATGGGGCGTAGGCGATTGTTGGGTGGGAGGGTGCCTTCTAGGATGTATTGGCTGGCGATTTCTAGGGCTTGTTGGCCGGTGAAGATTTCTTCGGGGTGGACTTTGAGCTGTGCGGTGGTAGTAGTTGGAACGCGTGGGGGTGCGTTGTCTACGTAGGTGATGGTGACCCACTCTTGTGGGTCTTGGATGGGTTCGCGGGCGATGGTGTAGTGCTCGAAGGTCCCGTCTGGGTGCTCGATGCGGGCTTCGATGACCATGGCTTCATGTGTGCCGATGAATTGCATATAGGTGTTACGAGCCGGATCGTGCTTGCCCACATCATCAGGGAAGAACGCACCCTCGGGCAGAGCCCACAAACCCATAGCAAAACGCACCCCCTCAGTCATAGCGGTCGGCACGGTCAAGCCACGGGCAACCTTCTCTAGTGTCTTCTCAGGAGTCTGCGGTAAAGAGAACCAACCAGTCACTCCGTCCTTAGCATCAACAGTCCATCTCGCAAACCTACGTCCCGGTCTAAGGCTTTCCTGCTCCAACACGCCCACCCCTCAATGGCTCGGTATTAACAGCAAAGACAGTCTAAGGAGCTTTCAGGCGCGGACGGGCAGAACCGGCAGACCGGCGTCCTGCGCCAAGTGGGTGATGACCTCGGCCAACTGGGCAAAGTCTGCGGTGCGTGACGAGGAAGAGCGGTAAACCAGGCCCAGACGGCGTGAAGGACTCGGCGACCTAAAACGCGCCACGGCGTAGCCAGCCTCTGCACCCATTAGCGACAGCGCCCCTTCAGGCACCACCGTCAGGCCCACACCGTGAGTCACCATACGCACCACCGTCACCAGCGTGGTGGCCACGGCGGCAGGCGGGCGCTCAGAGAAACGGTGACACAACTGCAGAGCCTGATCGCGCAGGCAATTGGCCTCGTCAAGCAGCAGCAACTTCTGGCCGCCCAGCTCGCGGGGGTCAACATCCTCCCGCCCGGCCCACTCATGCTGAGCAGGAACAACCAGCACCAGTGGCTCGTCAAACATGGGAATGGCCGTGGTGCGCGGCTGCTCACTGTCTATGGAGATAATGGCGGCGTCGAGCTGGCCCTGAGTGAGCATCTCGATCACGTCGCCCGTGACCAGCTCGCGCAGTTCAGGCTTAAGGGTGGGCAGAGTGGTGCCCAAGCCATCCAAAAGCACCGGGGTCAGATAGGGAGCGATCGTGGGGATGATGCCTAGGCGCAGCGCACCAGACAGGGCAGCGCCACGGTTCTCCACGGCCTCATTGAAGGCGTCCGCGGCTAGCACTGCCTCGCGAGCATAAGGGAGCAGGGTTTCTCCCAAAGGGGTTACTAGGACGCGACGGGTGGTGCGTTCTACGAGCTCGCCGTTTACACGCCGCTCCAGGGCAGTGATCGCCTGGGACAAGCTGGGCTGGCTAACCCCCAGGGCGACGGCGGCCTCACCGAAGTGCTGGTGGTCGCAAAGAGCCACAAAGGCGCGAAGTTGGGAAAAAGAGGGGAGGGAGGAGGTCGGCATGGCGCTTTCCTGGGTGCGGTTGTGAGTCAGGCGCAGCTCCTGGTAGCGGCGCTGCAGCAGAACTCGGGCCTAGCGCATCAGGACGTTACCTGTCCGTGACGCTATGGGACATGTGTAATGATAAAGGCGAATCAATAAACTGTCTTCCTGGAAACCGAAGTGGTAGCGACGCCATTTTCCCGAGATCTCAGCCGCTACGAATCCAATCGGTAAAATTGTGACCAGGCCCACAAAAGACTGTCTGTTGGGTGCCAGACAGGCGCCAAAACCAGCCCCGCAGCACACTCCTGACGCCGCCCACTAGAATCCCAGCCATGATCGACCTGCGAGCACTGCGCGAGAACCCCGAGCCCTACCGCCAGAGCCAGCGAGCCCGCGGCGCCGACGTCGGCTTAGTAGACCGGATCATCGCCGCCGACGAAGCCCGCCGCGCAGCCCTGCAGGACTTCGAATCCCTGCGCGCCGAGCAGAAAACCGTCTCCAAATCCGTCGGCAAGGCCAGCCCTGAAGAGCGCCCCGCCGTCCTAGCCCAGGCCAAGACCCTCGCTGAACAGGTCAAGGCCGCCGAGGCCGCCTCCAACCAAGCTGCCACCGAACTAGAAGACCTGGCCCGCCAGTTCCAGAACCTGATCGTCGGCGCTCCCTCCGGCGGCGAGGAGGACTACGTCGTCCTGCGCCACGAGGGCCCCCAGCCCCGCGACTTTACCGCCGAAGGCTTCGAACCCGCCGACCACCTAGCCCTAGGCGAAGGCCTAGACATCATCGACACCAAGCGGGGCGCCAAGGTCTCCGGCGCCCGCTTCTACTACCTCAAGGGCTGGGGCATGCGCCTAGAACTGGCCCTCATGACCGCCGCCCTGGACAAAGCCAGCGCGCACGGCTTCGTACCCATGACCACCCCCACCCTGGTCACCCCCCAAGTCATGGGCGGCACCGGTTTCCTGGGCCTGCACTCCGACGAGATCTATTACCTGCCCGCCGACGACCTCTACCTAACCGGCACCTCCGAGGTAGCCCTAGCTGGCTACCACACTGACGAAATCCTGGACCTCAGCAAAGGCCCTAAGCGCTACCTGGGCTGGTCCACCTGCTACCGCCGCGAGGCCGGTGCCGCCGGCAAAGACACCCGCGGCATCATCCGTGTCCACCAGTTCAACAAAGCTGAGATGTTCTCCTACTGCCGCCCCGAAGACGCCGAGGCCGAGCACCAGCGGCTCCTAGCCCTGGAAGAGGAGATGCTGGCACTCGTGGGCCTGCCCTACCGCGTCATTGACACCGCCGCCGGCGACCTAGGCTCCTCCGCCGCCCGCAAATTCGACTGCGAAGCCTGGCTGCCCACCCAGCAGCGTTGGATGGAAGTCACCTCCACCTCCAACTGCACCACCTACCAGGCCCGCCGCCTACAGGTCCGTGAGAAGCGCGACGGCAAAACTGCGCCCGTGGCCACCCTCAACGGCACCCTGGCCACCACCCGCTGGATCGTCGCCATCCTGGAAAACCAGCAGCGTGCCGACGGCGCCGTCGTCGTCCCAGCAGGCCTGCGCCCCTACCTCGGCGGCCTAGAGGTCATCGAGCCCACCGCCTGAACCAAAACCCCGGAAGCAGCCATGATCCCCAAGGCTCCCAACCCTGACCACGAGCCCCTGGTCGGTCCCGCAGTCGGAGCTGAGCTGGCCAGTGCGCCCGGCGCCGCTGAAGGGCAGCGCCGCGGTCGCGGACGCCGCAAAGCCCTGGGGCACGACGACTACCACGCCCTGGTGCGCGCACGCATCGCAGACCTAGACCGCCTAGACCCACTCCTAGACCAGCAAGGCCGCCTGGCGGGCAAAATCGTGGCCGATAAGCGCCTAGTGGTGGCCCTTGATGTGGATGGCACCATCCTGGATCTGGACGGGCATGTCTCGGAACGCATGATGGCCGCCATCGCCCGGATGCGACACCACGGCGCACAGGTAGTAATCGCCACCGGCCGCGGAATTGAGGCCGCCCTGCCCGTAGCCCGGCACGTAGGGCTTACAGACGGCTGGATGGTCTGCGCCAACGGCGCCATCACCCTGCGCATGGAGCCAGAAGCCGCCGGCGGCTACGAGGTGGTGGACGCCGTCAGCTTTGACCCCGCCCACGCCATAGACGTGCTCCACGCCGCCGTGCCCGACGGGATCATCGCCGTGGAAGGCCTAGGGCGAGGCTTCCGCGTCTCTAAGCCCTTCCCAGAAGGCGAATTAATCGAGACCCAGACCGTTATGAGCCTGGAGGAACTGCGCTCCCAGCCGGTTACCCGCGTGGTGTTGCGTGCCCCCGGCATGCCTCTGGAAGAGTTCAGCGCCCTAGTGGCGGGCTGCGGCCTGCACTCCGTGGAGTACGCCATCGGCTGGACCGCCTGGCTCGACGTCGCCCCCGAAGGCGTTACCAAAGCCTCCGCCCTAGCCAAACTCGCCGCGCGCCTGGGCACGGATGCGGCGCACACTGTGGCCGTGGGTGACGGCTCAAATGACGTGGAGATGATCCAGTGGGCAGGTGTGGGAGCCGTCATGGGTTCCGCCCCCCAATGGGTCAAAGACAAAGGCGACCTGGTGACCGAGGTCGTCTGGCGTGAAGGCTGCGCCGCCTTGCTCGACGCCGTCGTGGAGCGCACCCGGGAAAGGACCCTGAATTGAACTTCCTGAGCACCCTGAGCTCACCCTCCCTGATGCTGCCTGCCAAGCGGCTGCGCAGGCTCCTGCCCAAAGACCGGCGGCCGGACGCAATCCTGCTAGGGCGCCTGCGCCGAGGCCTGCGTGTAGGAGCGGTAGTGGGACTGGCCGCCACCATCCTGGCTAGCTGCGCGGCCCTGAGCCCCGCCGCCCGCGGCCCACTGCCCACCGGTGCCGCCGCCTGCAAGGCGATCAGCGAGCAAGGTTTCCCGGCCCGGAGCTTGAAGTCACACCACAGCGTCAAGGTGGCCACCGCTTTCTCCAAGCAAGAGGCCGCGCGCTTCGACGAGTCCGTTAAGGCTTTTGAGGAGTGCACCGGCATCGACATCGTGCAGGAGGCCACCAATGAACTCGAGTCCAAGCTGCGGGCGATTGACCCAGGGACCGTCTCCCCGGGCTGGCGCACCGACCTGGCCGTGGTTCCTCAGCCCGGCCTAGCTCGCGACCTGGCCGAGTTGGGAGTCACCGCGCCTTTGCCCCGCTCCGTCCAAGGCAATGTGGAGCTGGGCTGGGACCGCACCTGGGCCGATGTCGCCAAGGTTGACGACGTCGCCCACGCCGCGCCGCTCCTGGCCTCTGTTAAGTCCTTTGTCTGGTATTCGCCGCACGCCTTCGCTAAAGCTGGCTATCAGGTGCCCTCCTCCTGGGCGGGGCTGAAGGCCTTGACTGCCAAGGTCGTGGCCGATCATCCATCTGGGGACGTGCAACCTTGGTGCTTGGGCATTAGCGACGGCGGAGCTAGCGGTTGGCCCCTGAGTGACTGGCTGGAGGAGGTGCTGCTGACCACCAAAGGCTCCACCGCCTACGACCAGTGGGCCCGCCATCAAGTGCCCTTGGACGACTCCAACGCCGTCGAAGCCCTGAAGCAAGTGGAGTCTCTGGTGCTCACCGAAGGTCACGTGACCGGCAACCGGCAAGGGGCACTCAGCACCACCGTGGAGTTCGCCGGGCAGCAGTTGGCGCAGGGCTCCTGCCTCATGCTGCACGCCTCCAGTGCTTACGAGACTCTCCTGCCGGAGGGGACCACCGTGCTGTCAGCACAGGAGGCGGAGGCTGGCACCCCAGCGGATCCCAAGACCCTGGACGCCTTCCCCTTCCCCGTGACCGGCCCGGATGACCCGGTGCTCGTTGGTGGCGACTATCTGGTGCGTGTAGCCACCTCCTATGACACGCAGGACCCTTCGGGTGCTCTCCAGGAGCCAACCGGATCCGGGCACGCCGAGGCCGTGACCACCGTTATGAGGTACCTGACCAGCGCCGACTGGGTACGCCGTCGCGTGGCCTTAGGTGGCGTGACCACCGGGAGCCGGGCGGTGCAGCCGGAGGACATGACCTCAGCGGTGGGGCGCCGCGCCACGGCAAAGCTGCAGTCGCGGCAAGTGGCCATCCGCTTTGATGCCTCTGACTCCATGCCCTCCAAGGTAGGCACGGCGACCTTGTGGGAGGCCCTAGTTGCCTGGGCCGGGGGCAGCAAAACAGCTGAGGCAGCACTAAAAGAAGCTGAGGAGAGCTGGCCTAAGCGCTAAGCAGGGCCCCGGACCACCCGGGACTACCAACCACCCGAGACCACCAGCGAGGTAACGGGCAGGCGCGCCCGGACCTCGCTAACTGCCGGCGCTTGAGCTGAGCGTGGAGGAGTCGCGGGCCACCAGCTCGGGTGTGGGGGCCTGGAGGCTGCGCACTGGGGCACCCCCCAGGCGCTCTACCAGCAGCTGGGCTGCCAAGTTCCCCATGGTCCCCGGCTCACGGTGCACCGCGCTGAGTGCAGGGGTGATTAGGCGGCATAGGGGGGAATCCTCCATAGAGACCACCGCCAAGTCCTCACCCAGGTGCGCGCCCAGCTCCCGGGCCATGGTGGCACCGCCTAAGGCCAGGACCTCGTTGTCGTAGATGATCGAGTCGGGGCGGCGCTTAGAAGACAACAGTTCGGCGGTGGCTTGGGCACCAGAACGTTCGGTGTAGTCCACGGCGCTGGAGAGCATGACTTCCAGGTTGTGTTCGCGGCCCATGCGGGTCAGGGCCCGACCGCGCCGCTCGGTGTGCAGCAGGGAAGTGCGGGCGGAGACGTAGGCCAGCCGCTTGGCCTGGTTGGCTGCCAGGTGGTTGACCACCAGCTCCATCATCCCTTCCTCGTCACCGATTACCGAGGGCATTCCATTGGGGTCTTCCTCGCCCACCAGCACATAGGGCATCCCCAGTTCGGCAAGCACTTGCAGGCGGGGGTCCTCCTGGCGTGGGTCCACCACGATGGCCCCGTCTACCCGGTGCTGGCGCCACAGCGAGCGGTAGGCGCTTACCTCCTGGTCGACGTCGTCAACAATCTGGAATACCAGGGCTAGGTCGGCGCTGGCCAGGGTGGCCTGCATGCCGATGATGAGTTCAAAGAAGAAGCGCTCGGCGGCCACGGACTGACTGGGGCGCGCCAGCACCAGACCTACAGTGCCGGCGCGGGAGACGGAGAGGGCGCGGGCGGCAGCGTTGGGGGTCCACCCGATCTCATTGGCGACGGCGAGGATGCGTTGGCGGGTGTTTTCTGAGACGCCGGGGCGGTTGTTCAGCGCGAAGGAGACAGCCGAAGGGGAGACACCGGCAACTTTGGCGATGTCCCGGATGGTAGGGCGATCCATGCGCCAATTATGCATCACTGAAACGATTACGTAGATCCTACATATCGGCTTGACCACTACCCTAATGCGGTTTAGTCTCCTCGGGTGGCGCGAGGGTGCGCCCCAGTTCCGGCGCGACGGCTTCTTTCTGTAACCCGTGCCGATTGGAGACTCAGGAGGCACGCTGTGCATGACAACCGCCCCATGCTGCTCAAACACATTGACCGGATTTTGGTGGAGCGCCTCCAACCCGCAGCTGTCAGCACCATTTTGCCCCTCAACCTAGAGTGCTGGGAGGTTACCCAGGCGGACGGGCCTGTAGCCGGGGTGCCAGGCGCGGGCGAGCCCGTGCCCTTCAGCCAGGCCCTCCAAGCCCAGTACCGCCCCTGCTCCCTGCCTCTGCGCTGGGGGCCGCCCTGGGGCACCACCTGGTTCCGGCTGCGCGTGGTCATCCCGGAGGCGTTGCGTCACCGCCACCTGGAGTTGGACCTGGACCTGGGCTGGGCAGACCACTCGGCTGGCTTCCAGTGCGAAGGACTAGTGCGGACCCCCCACGGTGAAATCCTCAAAGCCGTCAACCCCCGCAACCGTTGGGTGCCGGTGACCGATGAACTACTCGACGCCGAGGGCCAACTGGAGCTCTACCTGGAGGCCGCCTCCAATCCACTGCTCCTAGACGTCCACCCCTTCCTGCCCACCGACGAGGGCTCCCGCGCCACCCAGAGCCACGCCCCTAGCTACACCTTCGCCACCGCGAATCTGGTGCAAATCCACGACGAGGTGCGCGCCCTAGCCGCCGACGTCGATGTGCTCTTAGGCCTGGCCCGCACCCTCCCGGAAGACTCCCCCCGCGGTTGGAAGGTGCTGCTGAGCACCAGCGCGGCCCTAGACCAGCTGGACCTGGCAGATGTGCCCGGATCTGCCGCTCAAGTCCGTGCCCTGCTGGCGCCTTTGCTGGCAGTGCCCGCCGCCCCAGATGCCATCACCCTGGGGGCTGTGGGGCATGCGCATATTGACTCCGCCTGGCTCTGGCCCGTCCGAGAGACGCGGCGCAAAGTGGTGCGCACCATGGCCAATGTGCTGCGGCTGCTAGAAGACGGCTCCCCAATGATCTTTGCGCTGCCCGCCGCCCAACACCTGGCCTGGCTCCAGGAGGACGAACCGGAGCTATTCTCCCGCGTGAAGGCACAGGTGGCGGCCGGGCGGATCGTCCCGGTGGGCGGTTCCTGGGTGGAGCCCGACGCCGTGCTGCCCTCGGGTGAATCACTGGTGCGCCAGCTGACTGAAGGAACCGCCTTCTTCCGGGAGGAACTAGGCGTGGAGTGCCACGAAATCTGGCTGCCGGACTCCTTTGGCTACACCGGCTCCCTGCCGCAGATCGCCCACCTGGCGGGCTACGACAATTTCCTGACGCAGAAGATCTCCTGGAACCAGGTGGACGTATTCCCACACCACACCCTGTGGTGGGAAGGCATTGACGGCACCCGGATTTTCACCCACTTCCCGCCCGCTGACACTTACGGCGCGGAGGTCAGTGCCGAGCAGCTGCGGCACGCGGAAACCAACTTCAAGGACAAGGGTCGCGCATCAACTGAGCTGTTCCTCTACGGCTACGGCGACGGCGGTGGCGGCCCCACTCGGGAGATGGTGGAGCGCGTGGAGCGGGTGTCGGACCTGGCGGGGATGCCCCGCACTCAGCATCTGAGTCCCCAGGAGTTCTTTGCCCGCGCTCGCGCCGAGTATCCCGAGGCTCCGGTCTGGGTGGGGGAGCTGTACCTGGAGAAGCATCGCGGCACCCTCACCACTCAGGCAGCCACCAAGCGGGCAAATCGGCGCGCGGAGGCAGCCTTGCGGGAGGCGGAGACCTGGTGTACCACCGCCTGGGCGCGGGGTCTGCTGGCCGATGACGCCTATCCGGCGGCGCTGCTGCATCGCCTGTGGCGCACTACCTTGCTGTGTCAGTTCCATGACATCCTGCCCGGCTCCTCCATCGCCTGGGCATATGAGGACGCGGAAGCGCAGCTGGGTGAAGTTATTGCTACCTGTGAGGGTCTCACGGCCGCAGCGCAGCAGGCGCTGGTGACGGGGGAGCCCGCGCCCTGCCTGCAAGAGGTCGTGGGGTCGACGCCGGTCCCGGACGGGGTGGTTTCTCTCTCCGCCACTTCGTCCGGGACCAGCCAGGCCCCGGCTCTAGGGGCCGCCCGGGTGGCACTCAACCCGGCACCGGTGCCCTGCGTCCTAGCTGGCGTTGAGGTCCCTGCCTTGGGTGGTGCGTTGCTTCCGGCTCGCGACGGCGAATCCACGACCTGCCAGGCCTACCGCGAGGAGGCGGGCGCAGTGCTGGACAACGGTCTGGTGCGGGCGCAGATTGCTGCCTCCGGCGCCGTCGTATCCCTGCGGCTTCAGGGGCGGGAGGTGGTGCCGCCCGGTGCACGCCTAGGCATCTTGCAGCTGGCCAACGACTTCCCCAACGAGTGGGACGCCTGGGACCTGGACCCCTTCTACCGCTCTTCCTTGCAGGACCTGGAGGGGAGCCTGCAAGAGGTACGTGCAGATGCCTCCGGGGCGCTGGCTGAGGTAGAGGTGGCCTTCGGCCAATCCCGCGCCCAACTGACCTGGAGTCTGGCGCCGGGCGCCGAGCAGCTCGACCTGCAAGTAAAGGTTTCCTGGCAGGAGAGCGAGAAAGTGCTCAAGCTAGCCCTGCCGGTGGATGTGCATGCCAATGACGCCGCCTACGGCTCCCAGTTCGGGCACCTGCGCCGCCCCACCCATGAGAACACCTCCTGGGACGCTTACCGCTTTGAGGTCTGCGCCCACAAGTGGCTGCACGTGGGGGAGCCTGGATACGGCGTCGGGGTGGCCAATGATGCCACCTACGGTTGGGACCTGACTCGCCATCTACGGCAGGGCGGCGGCACCTGGACCCTGGTGCGAGCCACCCTGCTGCGCGCCCCGCGCTACCCGGACCCGCAGGCGGACCGGGGTGAGCACGAGTTCCGCTTCGCCCTGACCGGTGGCGAGTCGGTGGCGACCGTGCGGGCCGCCGCCTACCGCCTAGACCTGCCATCCCGGCAGCTAAGCCTGCCTGCTGGGGCCAACACCGGGGCCCGCCTGGAGGCAGCTTTGGCGCCACTGGTGCAAGTGGAAGGCGCGGTGCTGGAGTCCCTGCACCTTGCCGACCCGCAGGACGGGGAAGAGCCAGCGGTGCTGGTGCGCCTCTATGAGCCTGAGGGCGCCCGCCGCCGCGTCACCCTGCGGGCCCACGAGCTGACCGACGCCGTCGGCGCGGATCTGCATGGTCGACCCAGCACCACCTTGGGGGTGCAGGTGGAGCAGGCGGGCAGCCCGGGCGAGTGGGCCTTTGAACTGCATCCCTTTGGGGTAGCCACCATCCGTCTGCGCCGCCGTACAAGCCAGGAGAACTGAAATGCGTTTTGGGGTCAACTACACGCCCCGAGTGGGCTGGTTCCACTCCTGGCTGGACCTGGATTTGGGGCTGGTGGCGGAGGACATGGCCGCGATTGCCGATCTCGGCCTGGACCATGTGCGGATCTTCCCGCTGTGGCCACTGCTGCAACCCAACCGTGCACTTATCCGCCCCCGCGCGGTGGAAGACGTGCTCGTGGTGGTGGATGTCGCCGCCGCTGCGGGCCTGCGGGTGACTGTGGACGCACTCCAGGGGCATCTGTCTTCTTTTGACTTCCTGCCCTCTTGGGTGACCACCTGGCATCAACGCAACCTCTTCACCGATCCTGAGGTCCTATCTGGGCAGCGTGCGCTGGTGCGGACTCTGGCCGCTGAGCTGGCTCAGCACCCGGGCGCGGAGGGCTTGAGCCTAGGCAACGAGTTCATCCAGTTCGCCGCCGAGCGCCACCCCTGCCGCTCGGCCTTGAGCCCCACCCAGGCGAGGGCCTGGCTGGAGACGCTTCTAAGGGAGGCCCGGGACGCTTGGCCCCAGGGGGTGCTGACGCACTCCTATGACGACGACCTCTGGTTTGACGACACCCACCCCTTTGAGCCCGCGCATGCCGTGGGCCTAGGGGACCTGACCACCGTGCACTCCTGGGTGTTTATGCAGGTGGGGCCGCGTTATGGCGCGGGACACCCGGCGCTGCACCTGTTTGCCCGCTACCTGGTGGAGCTGGCGCGGGCCTGGGGCGGCGCGGGCAGGGGCATCTGGCTGCAAGAGGTGGGGGCGCCCAACAACTGGGTGCCCCCGGTGGAGGCCCCAGAGTTTGTGCAGCAGACGGTTGCCTCCCTGGTGGAAGCCGCCCAGGGGCCGGTGCCTGAGTTGGAGGCCATCACTTGGTGGTGCTCTCACGACGTCGATCGGGAGCTGGTGGATTTCCCGGAGCTGGAGCACACGCTGGGGCTCTTTGCTGCTGACGGTTCGCTTAAGCCGACGGGCGAAGCTCTGCGTGAGGCGGTGGCTGGCGCCGCCGGACCGGCCTGCGGTGGGGGCGTGGAGCGGGAGTGCTTGCGGCTGCCCAGTGCGCAGGCTTCCAAGCGCTCCTTGACGGCGCCCACGGGGGAGTTATTTGACCAGTGGTTGCGCCGCGCGACGGCGGGAGAGCCGCCTGCATTGGCGCTGCCGGCTCTGAAATCGGTTTAGCCCCTTATGTTGCGCTGACCGGGCCGGGAGAGCCTGGGGTCTTGATCTACTAGGGAGGTATGAACGATCGTTCGGTTCTGTTGCACAAGTTTCCTATCCCATCATCACTAAACCGTTGTAGTATTTTGGTAGTGGTCAACCCACCTGTTTCCTCCAATGACGAAGGGACCTCTCATGAACCTCACCCGCCGCGCCCTCCTGCTGGGCGCTTCTGCCGCAACCGCCGCCACGCTTGCCGCCTGCACCGGCTCCTCCGGAAAGAGCGGAGGTGACGCGAGCAAGGCCGCTGGCAGCGGCTCAGGCAAGCTCTCCGGCGAGATCACCTTCCAGACCTGGTCGCTCAAGAACGAGAAGTTCACCCCCTACTTCGAGGCTCTGGTCAAGACCTTCCAGGAGAAGAACCCCGGCACCACTATCAAGTGGATCGACCAGCCCGGTGACGGCTATGAGGAGAAGATCCTCCAGCAGGCCAACTCCGGTGAGCTGCCCGACGTCGTCAACCTGCCCAACGACTTCGCCTACCAGCTGGCCCAGGTCTCCCAGCTGGTGGACCTCAAGGCCACCACCCCCGAGGTCATGTCCACCTATGTTCCCGGCGGCTTGGCCTCCTACACCTTCGACGGCATTGAGGGCATCTTCGGCTACCCCTGGTACCTGGGCACCGATGTGTGCTGGTGGAATACAGACCTGCTCACCCAGGCGGGTCTGGATGTGGCCAACGCCCCCAAGACCCTAGATGAGTACTACTCCTGGGTAGAGACCGCCGCTGCCAAGGGCGTCAAGCTGGTCTCCTACATGCCTGGCGTCACGGACTTCAAGAACAGTGGCGTTCCGATCTTCAAGGACGGCAAGTTCGTCTTTAACACTGATGCCGCCGCCGCCATCGTGGACAAATTCGCTGCCTTCTACAAGAACGGGGCCATGCCAGCAGAGGCCCTGAACGATGACACGGCTGACAACGCCAAGATGTTCACCCAGGAGAAGGCGGGCTACACCACCGCCACCAGCTCCTTCGTCTCCCAACTAGAGAACGACGCCCCCAACGTCCTCAAGCATGTGGACTGCTCCGCCCGTTTTGAGACGGCCCCCCTGTTCACCCAGGGCATCTCCGTGGCCAAGGGCTCCAAGAACATGGAGCTGGCGCTCGCCTTCGCCCAGTTCGTCACCAACAATGAAAACCAGGTGGCCTTCGTCAAGATTGCCCGCGGTTTCATGCCCGGCACCGCTGAGGGCAACGCCCACCCTGAGTCCTTCTCCGGTGACCTGAACAACGAGCTCATGAAGAAGGCAGTCGGCCTGGCTGCCGCCGCCATGCCCAAGGCGGAGATGTCCGCCCCCATCCAGTACTCCAACGACATGAAGACCTATGTGCAGCAGCAGATCGCCCTGGCGATCAAGGGCGAGACCACCGCCAAGGCTGCTCTGGATGCCGCAGTGGAGTACTGCAACAAGGCACTCAAAGCCTGAACGCCATAGCCGGAGGGGTGGCGCCAGCACGCCTGGTGCCGCCCCTCCCGGCTTCCTCCCAACCTGATCCTGGAGCCTGCCATGCGCCGACCGAACCGGCTCACCCCGTACCTGCTTGTTCTGCCCGCGACCATCTGGGTCCTGGTGTTCTCCCTGTGGCCCTTCCTGAACACCATTACCCTGTCATTCACCAACGCTCGCCCCCTGCGCACCCCCACCTTTGTGGGCTTAGACAATTACCAGGAGATCCTGTCCGACCCGCAGGTTGGCTATGCCCTGGTTACCTGCGCTATCTACGTGCTGGCTTGTGTGCCTTTGTTGACCCTCATCCCGCTGCTGATTGCCATGCTGGTGTCCAAGTACTTGCCGGGTATTGAGCTGTTCCGCACGCTCTACTACTTCCCCGTGATTGCTTCAGTAGTGGTGGTCGGCATTATCTGGTCGTGGATGTTCGACTCAAAGGGCGTGGTCAACCAGGCCATTGAATTCATGGGGGGCACTGGTATCGACTTCCTGACCAACCGCTGGTGGATTCTGGTATGCGCCATTTTGTTGACCACCTGGAAGGGACTCGGCTACTACATGGTGGTCTACCTGGCGGCGTTGGGAAATGTGGGGCGGGACCTGCATGAGGCCGCTGCGATCGACGGCGCCGGGGCGGTGCGCCGCTTCTGGTCCATCACTGTGCCGGGGGTGCGCGGTGCCATGCTGCTGGTTTCCGCCCTGATCACCACCTCAGCGATGCGCATCTTCTCGGAGATCTACGTGCTTACCAATGGCTCTGGAGGCCCCGGCGGGCAGGCCATGAGCCTGGTGATGCTAATCAAGCAAAAAGGTTCCGGGCTCAACGGGCAATTGGGTTACGCCTCCGCACTGAGCGTCATGCTGTTCTTCTTGACGGTGGGGCCATTGCTGGTCACAGCCATGCTCAACTCGGGCACAGACCTGAACGCTATCCGCACAGCCTTGCGCAAACGCCGTGCTCACCGTGAGGCGCTACGCAACGCCGTCGCTAAGAAGGAGCAGCGCTGATGAGCGTCACCACTAGCCAGCCGACGGCGTCGGCCCCCATGACCAAGCCCTACCGGGACCGCTTCTGGCGGCGCAAGGGCGAGTCCGACTTCCTTAAGCCCACCCCAGCAGGTGCCGTGGCGCGCTACCTACTGTTGGCGCTGCTGGCCGTTATTGCCGTGTTTCCTTTCCTGTGGGAGCTGTCCACCTCTTTCAAAGGTGCCGCCGAGGATATCTATGCCTTCCCGCCCCAACTGGTGCCCTCCGAGCCCACCACCGCACACTATGAGACGGTCTCCAACACCATTCCGATCCTTAAATACGCCTGGCACTCATTGCTGCTGGGTTTGGGCACGGTGGCCAGCCAGGTGTTCTTCTCTATCTGTGGCGGCTACGCCCTGGGAGTGCTGCGTTTCAAAGGCAAGAAGTTGGTGATGGCGGTGTTGCTGTCCACCATGCTGCTGCCCGGTGAGGTCACACTCACCAGCCAGTACTTGACCGTGAAGTCCCTAGGATTCGCCAACACCTTATTCGGAGTGTTCTTACCCGGGGCGATTGGCGCGATCAACGTGCTGCTGGTGGCAACCGCCTGCTCCATGATTCCGCGGGACATTATTGAGGCCGCTGAGATCGACGGCGCCTCCACCTGGCAGCGCATCCGCCATATCGTGTGGCCCAATATTCGCGGCATGGTATCCGTGGTAGCCCTATTCTCCTTCATTGGCGCCTGGGACGACTTCCTGTGGCCCCTGGTGGTGCTTTCCGACCCGGAGAAGTACACCCTGACCGTGGGCATGCAGTACCTGCACTCGAACTTCGGCTCCAACCCCAGAGTGGTGGCAGCCGGCACGGTTATTGCCCTCGTGCCCATCATCATTCTCTTTGCCCTAGCTCAAAAGCAGTTCTTCAAAGGCGTCCAGGAAGGCGGCGTCAAGGGCTGAGGAGCCTAACTCCGGCGGTATGCGTGGTGCTGGCTGTGCTAGCGACTGGCTCCAACAGCAGCACCGCCTTCCCAACAAGCAGAAAGGTCAGCACAGGTCATGAGCGTCGGCGAGCAGAACACCCCCCTGCAGGGGGAAGGGATCTATGGGGTGCTGCCCCCGGTCCGGCAGATCACCGAGGTGGCGGGCACCCCTTTCTATCCCACTGTGGGCACCCGGGTGGTGATCGCGGTAGCCGCGCAGGAGCAGGCTCTGCGAGCCGAGGCTGAGCTGCTGGCCGCCGAGCTGGCTGAACTGCCTCCCTGTGCTACCCAGGCGGATAAGCCTCAGGTGCAGGAGGTCTGCGGTGCGAGTGCTCCCATGCCACGGCAGGTGGCTGTCGGGGCACAGCCGCAGCCCGGGGATGTGGTGCTGCAGCTGGTGGACGCCGTCGTTGGCACCTCCTCCCCAGAGGCCTACTACCTGGAGGCGACGGCGCAGCAGTTCACCATCACCGCCGCCACCACCACAGGTATTTTCTACGGCACCCGCACCCTCCTGCAGTGCCTGGCCCTGTCCGGCGGCGTGCAGGCCTGCACTGTGCTGGACGAGCCCGCCAAACCGGTCCGCGGCCTGCACGTGGACGCGGGCCGCAAATACTTCAGCGCGCAGTGGCTCCAGGAGCGCCTGCGGGAGATGGCCTGGCTCAAGCTCAACGAACTCCAATTGCACTTCTCAGAAAATGAGGGCTTCCGTCTGGAGTCCCGTAGCCACCCCGAGGTAGTTAGCGAGCAGCATCTCACCCAGGCTGAATTGGGGGAGGTGCTGGCAACCGCAGCGCGCTACCACGTGCAGGTGGTGCCGGCGCTGGATGTGCCGGGGCATATGCGCCAAGTGCTCAATGCTCACCCCGAATTGCGCGCGAGTGACTCCGAAGCCGGGCAGCTGCTGCTGGATTACTCGCGACCCGATGCTCGGTCCCTAGTGACCGAACTTTTGGACGAGTTGGTGCCGTTGTTTGGTGCGCAGGCTTGGCATCTGGGCGGAGATGAAGTCTTCCCTATGGGTGGCCCGGCCTGGGAGCCGGGGCTGCACGAGACCCTGGCCCAGGACTACCCCCGCCTAGCGGCTTATGCTCGCGAGCAGGTAGGGCCACAGGCCACCGTGCTAGACGGCTATGTCCACTACCTGGGCACCGTGGTCGCCCATCTGCGGCACCTGGGGGTGGTCCAGGTGCGGGCCTGGAATGACGCCCTGGGCGTGCCGGGCACCAGCCGACGTCTGGATGCCGACGTCGTCATCACCTACTGGACGGCCTGGCATCAGGGCTTCGCCCCGGTGCAGGACTTCGTTGACGCTGGCCACCAAGTAATCAATTTCAACGATGCGCGGTTCTACTACGTGCTCACCACGCCGGGGCGTGCCTACTGGAACAAGCCCACGGTTGAGGCCGCCTACGCCTGGCAGCCGGGATGCTTCCCGGAGCTGCCGGGAGGCCGCCCCCAGACCTGGGGTCCTGAAGAATCCTGGGATCAAGGGGCGGTGCTATCGGTGTGGTGCGACGTGCCGGAAGCGGAGACTGAGGCGGAGGTGGCCGCTGGGATTAGGCCCCTGCTGGCGGCCCTGGCTAGTCGGGTTTGGAACCCTGGGGACCAGAGTCCCTACGAGCTCTGGTATTCCCGCCTGCAGCACCTGGCAGCAGCCAGCGTCTAGATATAGAGCAGCAAGGCATGGACAAGCAAGCAATGGCCTGCCAGTATATAAGCCTGCGCTAAACCCTTTCAGTGATGCGCTCCCCATCCCCGTCAGCAATGGAGCTGAGATGAAGAGAAAACTCTGGAATAGATGTGCTGGCGCGGCCCTAGTGGTCGCGCTCGGCGCCGCAGGCATTACCTCAACCGCATTAGCGGCTGACTCCTACCCGCCCACCGGTGAGCAGGCCCTAGGCTCAGCCCAGCCCCGCTTCGCGGGCTACCGCGTCCAGGACATTCGCGACTGGTCACCACAGTCGGACCCCTTTGCCGCCGATCTGCGCGCTGAAGTTCCCCTCCAGCCTCGGATTCAGGCCCCCGCCCAAACTCAGGCCAACCCCACCCTGGACGGCAAAGCCCAGGTCATGCTCATGCAGGGTGACTACGGCAACGCCTTCTTCAACACCTCCACCGCCAACAACGACTTCACTGAGAACACCCTGGGCTTCTGGCAGTACACGGACTACTACTCACCCTGGCACGGGGCCGCCACCGCCTCCACCCCGGACTCCCTGTACGACCCGGCCAACTCCGACTGGCGCAACCGCGGCTTCGAGTTCGGCATCGTCAATATCCCTAACCCCGCCTACACCAACGCCGCCCACCGCAACGGCGTCAAATCCATCGCCACCATCTACTTTGACCCCGCCTTCAGGCCCGGACTGACCTTCAAGGAGATGTTCGATAAAGACCCCCAGTCCCAGGGCTACGTGATCGCCGAAAAGCTGATCGAGATGGCCAAGTACTACGGCTTCGACGGTTACTTCCTCAACCAGGAGGAACGCGCGGACGCCTCTGAGTTCAAGCCCTTCATGTCCTATCTGACCAGCAAGGGCCTGTGGACCCAGTGGTACGACGTCAACTCCTATTTTGACGCTTCCAAGGCCGCTTGGCTCAAAGACCAGAAGCACGGGCAGATTCACAACTCGGTCTTCGTCAACTATCAGTGGGGCTGGTCGGTGGACTCCTCCCTGTCCTATGCCCAGAGCCACGGAGTGGATCCCTACCAGGAGGTCTTCTTTGGGGTGGAGGCCAATAAGGCCAAGTTCTCTGGCAGTGACAGCTCAGCCAGATCCGTCCCGCGGCTCTACGCTCCCGGCACCAAGAGTCCCCGCGCCTCCCTGGCACTGTTCACTCCCTCCGATTTCTACCAGCGTGCCCTGGACGACGACGTGAAGGTCCCCGGCTACCAGCGTCCGCTTATGCAAACCCCCGACTTCCAGTGGATGATCCACGAGCGCGAGCGCATGTACTTCACCGGCGTCACTAAGGACGTCACCGACACCGGCACCAAGCAGGGCTTCAAACGCCCCGACGTCGGAGTGCGCGATGCCAGTGGCTGGGTTGGCGTAGCGGACTTCGCCCCCGCTCGCTCCGTAATCGGCGGCAGCCAATTCCACTCCACCTTCAACACCGGCCACGGAATGGCCCGCTGGACCGGCGGCGTTCCCAGTTCCAATGAGCAGTGGGGCAATATCAACGAACAGTCCATCTTGCCCTCCTGGCAGTGGTGGATCACCAAAGCTGACGGCACCACCGCCCAGCCTGATCTGACCGCCGACTTCGACTACGGCAGCCAGGAGGTGCGCCGCGACACGCAGGGCGCCACCACCCAGGCCCCCTTCAAACAGGTCGGCGCCTACGACGGCGGCTCCTCCCTGGCCATTCACGGCAAACTAGAGGGCGCCGCCACCATGCGCCTGTTCCGCACCGACTTGACTGTCGGGGCCGCTAGCCGCGTCGAGCTGGTAGCCCGGAACGTCACCGGCAGCCCCGCGCTGCGCCTCGGCGTCGTCGACAAGGCTGATCCCGGCAAGGTCGTGCCTGTGGACCTCGCGGCCACTGGCACCGACGCCAACGGTTGGACTACCTACGCCGCCGACCTCTCCGGGCGGGCCGGAAGCACCATCTCCACCCTGGCCCTTTTGCTTGAGGGCAACGGGGACGTGCAGGTGAACCTAGGCCGCCTAGCCCTCACTGACGGCGGCGCCGCCCCCGCCGCCCCAGCCAGCCTTGCCGTCGAGCATGCCTACGCCGACGGGCAGGCCAGCATCACCTGGGACGCGGCCCCCTTCAAGGACGTCAACTACTACGAGCTCTCCGCCGCCAAGGCGGACGGCAGCGTCACTGCCCTGGGCGCCACCTACGCCTCCCGGGCCTACATCAAGAAGCTGGACCTGTCTGGCGGCCCAGTGACCCTGCGCCTCGTGGCGGTAGGCAAGGACGGGCAGCGCTCCCAGCCAGCCGAGGCGGTTATCAACCCGTCCACCGGGGCCGGAGCCATCAAGGTCACCCCAGCTCAGAGTTCGGAGGCGGGCAGCCAGGGCCTGGACCTGTCCTTCACGCCTGTGCCCGGCGCCGACGGCTACCGGGCCACGCTGGAATTGGTCCACACCGGCTGCGAAAAGGGCGCCCTGTCTTGGACCAGGACGCTAAGCGGCTCAGAACTCAGCACCGACGCCGACGGCCGGGTGCATGCCGCCCTAACCGTGCCCTTCCGGGAAGGCCGCGACTACGACCTGAGCATTACGCCGCTCAAGGGCGGCGCGCCTCTGCCCGGCGGGCAGGTTCTGGCGCTGCGCGACAAACTCCCCGACACCTGGGCCCGACCGCTGCCAGCCGCCGATGTGCGAGTGGAAGGCTCCCAGATGCGCCTGAGCTCACCCACTCCGGCGGATTGGCACAAGATCACGGTCACCTCAGGAGCCGGCAAGGAGGTTTTCTCCGCTACCCGTGGTGAAGGTGGGCAGGGAGTGGTCGCCACCAACGAGCGACTGCAGGTCCCCTTCGACATCTCTGCACACCTCACCGACGGCGCCGGCACCTTCGAGCTGCGCCTGACCGACTACACCGGAAACACCTCCGAGCCGACGGTCGTCACCGTGCAGGGCGGTAACTCCGTCAGCGTCAAGGCGCCAACGGAGGTTCCTGAGCAAAGCTGCGTGCCCGGGGCGATTGAGGACCCGCAGGACCCACAGCCCAGCCCGAGCCCGACTGAGACCGCAGCGCCGTCTCCAACCCCCTCGCCTGACCCAGCCCCCGGCCCCGGTCAGACGCAGGGCACCATGCCCGCCTACGTGGCCCACGTGTCACAGACCGGCTCCGGCAAGGTGCTGGTAGGTGACTGGGACGGCGACGGCCAAGTCAACTGGGCCGTGCGGGTTGGCAGCCGCGTGGTCTTCTACGCCCGCAATAGTTTGGACGCCCCCGTGTACAGCTCAATCAGCTTGGGGCGCGCCAGTGACGAGGTCTATGTGGGTGACTGGGATGGTGACGGGCGCGCCACTCTGGCTCTGCGCCGTGGCAGCCGGGTCATGTACCAAAAGACCCTGACCTCCACCGCCACCACCGTGGACCAAGTGGACGCCCAGGCCAAGCTGGTGGTCAAACGCGTGGACGGCAAGGACGTCCTGACGCCAGCCCCCTGAGATAGGTATGAGCCTGCCGGCCTCGATTTTGGGGTCGGCAGGCTCAGGCCTGCTTCTGCGCCTACGGGGCAGCAAGAGACCCCGGGCGGCGTCGGCTTCAGGGCGCTCAGGATTGGCGCTGATTAAGGCCAGCTTTGTGCCCCGGAGCGCCCCCTAGATTTGCTAAGTTCGCACTGCCGGGGAGCCACCCCCCGGGCAAGTCATTTCCGGGTCAAGGAGGACTCATGGGATTGGGATGGTTCGGTGCCCCCGAGCACAACCGCTGGCTGGGGGAGGAGACGCATGCGCTGCTGCGCTTTGCTCGCGCCTCCACGGTTCCGGCTGGCTTCGGCTGGATCGGGGAGGACGGGCAACTTGACCCCACCCACCCGGTAGAAGCCTGGATTACCAGCCGCATGACCTACGCCTACAGCCTGGGCACACTCCTAGGCATACCCGGGGCTCGGCGCTACTCGGACCACGGCGTGCGCAGCCTGCGCAATGTGCTGCGGGACCGGGTCAACGGTGGCTGGCACTCGGCGGTGCAACTGGAGCCGGGGCCTGAGGGCGCTGGCGTGCCCGCTACGGAGAAGGCCCGCAAGGAGTGCTACCAGCATGCCTTCGTGTTGTTGGCGGCAGCGACGGCGACGGCGGCCGGGCGCCCCGGCGGTTACGACCTGCTGGTGGAGGCCAAGGAGGTCTTTGAACGCTACTTCTGGGACGAGGACCGTGGCCTGCCGGTGGAGTCCTACAACTACGACTTCTCCCAGGCGGAGGACTACCGCGGCATTAACGCCGCAATGCACACGGTGGAGGCCTTCCTAGCCACCGCCGACGTCACCGGGGAGGTCCTTTGGCTCAAGCGGGCCCTGCGGATCATTGATTTTGCCGTCAACCAGCAGGCGCGCGCCCATAACTGGCGTCTGCCTGAGCACTACAACTCCCAGTGGGAACCAGACCTGGACTACAACCGGGACAAGCCCGCCGACCCCTTCCGACCCTATGGGGTCACCCCCGGTCACGGTCTGGAATGGGCCCGCCTCACCGCCCAGGCCATGATGGCGCTGCGCGGGCGTGGAATGGAGGCACCCGACTGGATGCTTGACGCCGCTGAAGCCATGTTTGACCGTGCGCGCAGCGACGGCTGGCGCATCGACGGCGGACCAGGCTTCGTCTACACCACGGATTTCGCAGGCAAACCGGTGGTGCACGAGCGCATGCACTGGGTGGCCTGCGAGGGTGTGTCCGCTGCGGCGGCCCTGCGCTGGGCGGCGCTGTCCGATGGCCGGGGGGAGATTGAACTGGAGCACTTCGAGCACTGTTACCGGGCCTGGCTGGACTACGCCGAGGAGTACCTGATTGCTGCGCCAGGCCGCTGGTGGCACGAGCTAGGGCAAGACAACCGACCCTCCACCCGCACCTGGAAGGGCCACCCGGATATCTACCACGCCCTGCAGATGACCTTGTTGCCGCGCCTGCCAGTGTGGCCGGCAATTCCGCAGGCTATTGCTGAGCGGCAGCTGGACGCCCCTGCGCCGGGCTCTAGCGTGGCCAGCAGGCAGGAGGCGCAGTCTCGACGTCGGGGCATCTTCAACCGCTGATCCAGGTGCCTGGGCGCGCGCGGCGTCGCGGCCCGGGTGCTGGTATCGTGCGGGACTGTTCGCCGTCGGGGTGACCCGACGGCCCTGGAGAGATGACAGAGCGGCCGAATGTGACGGTCTTGAAAACCGTTGTGCGCCTGGCGCACCGGGGGTTCGAATCCCCCTCTCTCCGCCATTGAATACACGCGCATGCCCTCAGCCGCGCGTCAACGCGTATCCCTTTGCTGATCCGAGTGGCAAATAGTGGCGTGATCCACACCTCTCCCGCATACTATGACCTAAGTCCCACGGACTTAGGTCCTTGCTCGGGTGCTGGCCACTGAGCGGGACCTCGCCAACCAACCGCCAACGACGTCGCAAGGTTCATGGATGAGCACGCCCATCACACACGAGTCAACCAGCCACTCCATCGGCAACGAAGCCCCACCTCCCAACACCGGTGAGCGCCGCCGCCAGATGATCGGACTGGTCGGCGGCGTCGTCCTGGCCATCATCGCCTACTACCTGATGCCCGCCGACGCCATCGAGAAAGTCATTGCCGCCGCTGGCCCCGAAAAGGCCAAAGGCATGACCGAGCACGGCCTGCGCCTCACCGCCGCAGCCGCCGTACTTATGGGCGCCTGGTGGATGACCGAAGCCATCCCCCTAGCCGCCACCGCCCTAGTGCCCTTGGTGCTCTTCCCCCTGCTGAAAGCCGACAATTTCAAAGCCACCGCCGCCCCCTACGCCTCCGGCACCATCTTCCTGTTCATGGGCGGCTTCATGCTGGCCCTAGCCATGCAGCGCTGGAACCTGCACCGCCGCATCGCCCTGCTCACGGTGCTCGCCGTCGGCGTCAAACCCAGGCGCCTAGTCCTCGGCTTCATGTTGGCCACCGGCTTTATCTCCATGTGGGTGTCCAACACCGCTACCGCCGTCATGATGCTGCCCATCGGCACTTCCATCCTCATGCTCACGGGCCAGCTGGCCGCCGGGGAGAAGAAACAAAACAAATTCGCCACCGGGCTCATGCTGGGCATCGCCTACGCCGCCTCCATCGGCTCGCTGGGCACGATCATTGGCACCCCACCAAATACGCTGCTAATCGCTCACCTCAAGGAGAGCCACGGCGTGATCATCGGCTTTGGCCAGTGGATGCTCATGGGGGTGCCGCTTGCCGTGGTCTTCCTGCTGGTGGCTTGGTGGCTGCTCACCTACGTCCTGTTCAAGCCCGAGCTGGAGGAGATTCCCGGAGGCAAGGACGTCATCAAAGATGAGCTACGCCAGATGGGCCGCTGGTCCAGCGGCGAGATTCTGGTGGGCCTCGTCTTTGTGGCCGCCGCCCTGTCCTGGTCCTTACTGCCCGCGCTGCTGCCCAAATCCGGCCTCAACGACGAGGTGATTGCCATGGTGGTGGCCCTGGTCCTGTTCATCCTGCCCGCCCCCGGTCACCACGGTGTGCGCCTGCTGGACTGGGAAAGCGCCAAAGAACTGCCCTGGGACGTACTGCTGCTCTTCGGCGGTGGTCTGGCACTGTCCGCCGAGTTCTCCAAGCAGGGACTGAGCCTGTGGATCGGTGAGGGCGCCAAATCCCTGTCCACCTTGCCGGTGGTGCTGGTGGTGGCCGCCGTAACCATGCTGGTGATTTTCCTGACTGAACTCACCTCCAACACCGCCACCGCCGCAGCCTTCCTACCGATCATGGGGGGAGTGGCCGTCGGCATTGGGGCCGACCCGCTGCTGTTGGTGGTACCGGTGGCCCTGGCCGCCACCTGCGCCTTCATGTTGCCGGTGGCCACGCCGCCCAATGCTATCGCCTACGGCTCCGGTTACGTACAGATGGGCTCCATGGTGAAGGCAGGCCTATGGCTCAACGTGATTGGCGTTGTGCTCATCACCGTCACCGTGATGCTGCTGGGGGTGCCGGTTCTGGGGATCCAACTCTAGGAATAACAACGACGGCGACGGCGGGTGTGGCTCTGGGGCTGCGACGCCGTCGCCGTCGGGTATAGGGCCTGGGGTGCGAGTGTGTCCGGGGCCGCAGTGCGCCGGGTTTTGCCCTGGAGCAAGTAGGCCGGTACGCTGCTCGTGCTCACAGCAGCGCTATGGAGACGTCGCATAGTGGCCTAGTGCGCCTTCCTGCTAAGAAGGTTGGGGATAAAACCCCTCGGGAGTTCGAATCTCCCCGTCTCCGCCACATTTTGAACACCGCGTTTTCGCGCACGCGCCGCGGTGCCATCGCCTGGCTCATGCGGTTTTGCAGGTCTCATGCGGCAGCAGAAGCACACCCTGCAGGCGCATGCGCTCGCCGAGATCCACAAGAAGCCAGTCCGGGTGTGGAGATAGCCACAGAAGCAGGCCTGAGCGTCAAAGTAGCCATCCAGAGTATGAGATCTTCGGCGCCTCAGGTCATCGCGGCCCGAGGCGCCCGGTCCAACCCACCAACGGTCGGTGCATTCCCCAACGAATGGAGGAAGAAAACGTGCGCCCATCCCTAAAGCGGGGCAGCCGTCGTGCACTCACGGCAATATCAATCATGGCAATCGTCTCTGCGGTGTCCTTGCCGGCCACCGCAGCAGAGTCCAAGGACTCACAGGCAGACTCCTCGCAGAAGATCACCCGCAGCCTTGAACTCAAGAGCGGTGCCAGAGCCAACAACATTCCTGGTCGTTGGTTTGTAGAACTAAAGTCCCCCGCCAAGGCGAAGGGCGGATCCGAGTAGGCGATTTCACAGGACCGCGCTCAGCTCACACAGGAGCTGGCCGACGCTGACATCCCCGCCGAGATCACCACGCAGTACGGCGACCTGTGGAACGGCGTCGCCCTGAAGGTTGACGACGAGCAGTTGGAAGAGCTGGCCAGCCTTGACTCCGTCGTATCCGTAATGCCTGTTGTCGCCATCCCGCGTCCCCAGCCCCTTCCCGGAACCACGGACCAGCGCACCGACGCCGAAAAGTCGGAGGGTGTCGCGGATATGAGCACCTTCAGCGCCGCCGACCTCGGTGGCGCTGCTGAGGCGCACGCCGCCGACTACACCGGCAAGGGCATCACGATCGGCATTATCGACAGCGGTGTCGACTACGACCACCCGGACCTGGGCGGCACCGGCTAGGCCACCACTGAGGCTGAGCGCAAGGCTGGTGGCTCCCCGCGCTTCCCCAACAGCAAGGTGGTGGGCGGTTACGACCTGGTGGGTGACGACTACACCAGTGACTCGGACACCATGCCGAAAGCTGACGCCCTACCCGACGACTGTGGCGGCCACGGCACCCACGTGGCCGGCATCGCGGCCGGTAAGAAGCCTGCCAATGCGACTGACGGCATCACGGGCGCTGCCCCGGATGCCACCATCCGGGCCTACCGAGTCTTCGGCTGCCAGAGCGGAACCTCCTCGGAGATCATCGCTGAGGCAATGCAGCGGGCCTACGAGGACAAGGTCGACGTCGTCAACCTCTCGCTCGGCACGGACTACATCGTCTTCACCGGCTACCCCACAGCGGTGGCTGCCACCACGCTGGCGGAGCGAGGCGTAATCGTCTCCGCCGCGCAGGGCAACTTCGGTGCTGGCGACCCGGATATTCCGGGCAGTGGCGGTCGTTGGACCATGGGCGGCCCTTCTTCCGGCTCTCCGGTGATCTCTTCCGGCAGCGTCAACAACAGCGCCTTCACGGATTTCTACCTCGCTATCTCCACCAAGGCTGACGCACGCCTGGCTTATGCCCTAGGTGTTGGCACCACCGGCGTAATCCTCCGCGGTAAGGGCGAGACCTGGCAGGTAGCCGAGGCTGGCCCGCTCCCCGCAGGCGCAGACCAGGACAAGCTCGCTGACTCCGACCCGGCTCTGCTCTGCTCCGCGCCGGCTAAGGATACCTTCAAGGGCAAGGCGGTGCTGGCCAGGCGTGGCGGCTGTGACGTCCACAAGAAGGCTACGAACGCTGAAGCTGGCGGCGCCACTCTCCTAGTCGTTGACAACTCGACTGATGGCCTCGAACTGCTGAACGCCGCGAACCCGGACACCAAGGCTCCGGTCTCGATTCCGCTCGTGAGCATTACTCGCGAAGGCGGCGACGATCTGCGTAAGGCGCTGAAGGCAGACGCGGCAACCACGATCTCCTTCCCGCGGGACCACGCGGACTTCAAGTGGAAGGCTGCAGGAAAGCTCTCGGAGTTCTCCTCTTGGGGTCTGAACTCCGAGCTGGAACTCAAGCCGGAGATCGCCGCCCCCGGTGGTGGCATCTGGTCCACCTGGCCCCTGGAGGACAGCGGATACAAGAACAACTCCGGTACCTCGATGTCTGCGCCTTACACCGCTGGTGTCATCGCCATGCTGCTGGAGTCGCACCCGGAGATCCTTCAGGCTTCTGGCCTGGAGCGGACCAGGCAGGTGACCTGGCGTCTGCAGTCCACCGCTAAGCCAGTTAAGGCGCGCGACGGCTCAGACAGCCTGGAGGCCATGGCGCTGCAGGGCGCTGGTCTGATTGACGCGAAGGCCGCCATTGACGCCACTGTGGAGATTGCACCCTCCGTGCTGAACCTGGGGCAGTCTGCGGACGTCGCAGGTCTAACCCAGCAGGTGAAGCTGACCAACCACGGCTCTGCGTCGGTCACCTACACCCTGGGACACCGGGACTCCCAGACCATTACCGGCCCCTCCGGCAGCCCGCAGGTAGCTGCGGCTGGGGAGATCGGCGTCTCTACTGACGGCAAATCCGTCACTATCGGCGCCGGCCAGTCCACGACCCTGGAAATCAAGATCACGCCCCCGAGCAAGATCAAGGACGGCGACTTCTACGGTGGCTTCATTGTCTTCACCAAGTCTGATGGCACCAGCATCCACCTGCCCTTCTCCGGGGTTGGTGGGGACATGGCCAAGACGGACTTGCTCAACGGCAACGAGCCCAAGATTCTCAACACCACTAAGGAGCCGGTCGAGCCGGGGAGCTACATCTTTGGCAAGAGCCCTGCGGCGCCTAACGGCATGTACAACGACTCCGCTTATATGCTCTTCATGCTGGACATTCCGGTGACGAAGGTGGTGGCGGATGTCATCCCCGAGGGGCAAGACCAGCCGCTGGGCATGTCGCTGGCACAGGTGCTGGCTGACGACGGTTTGCAGAAGATTGCCGACCAGATCAACAAGGGACAGATCATTTCAGACCCGCTGCGCCCCACTTTGGGCAAATTCGATCTGAGCATCTACCCGCGCTCTACGCCTTCTGCTTTCCGCTGGGACGGCTCCTACGTAGGGACCGACTACCGACGTCACCAGGTGCCCAACGGCAAGTACAAAGTGGTTTTGCACATGCTCCCCGTGGGGGAGGACGGCAAGGAGGTCGCCGACTGGCAGGCCTGGACCAGCCCTGCACTCTCTGTCGACTGGGCAACTGACGGCTACCTGCCCCAGAGTGAGCTCAGCCTGGTTGGTGGCACCGACGCAGATAAGGCCGTCCTAGACGACGACGCCTTTACCGCTGCCGAGGCCGCTAAGGGCCAGAACAGCTGGGTTGTGGACTTGGGTCAGACCCGCGAGCTGAAGCAGGTGGCAGTCACGCCGGAGCAGGTGGTGGACAGCAAGGTCTTCACCAAGGTCCTTGGCGAGTGGTCTGTTGATGGGCAGAACTGGACTCAGTTCGCTGAGCTGGCCTGGGACAAGCCCGAGAACCACGAGCAGGCCATTTTGAAAGCCCCGGCGGGTGTCAACGCACGCTACGTGCGAGTGACCGCGTCGAACACGCAGAAGGACTCCGCGAATACGGTCGTGGGGGAGATCCGCGTGGCCGCCGGTAGCGGCAGCGTCGCTCCGACGCCGGAGGCTTCTCCGGCACCGGAGACCTCGCCGGCACCGGAGGCTTCGCCGACGCCGCTGACTCCTGCGCCGGGGGACTCAAAGAGCGCTGAAGAGGGCAAGAACACCCCCGGTAAGAACAACCGGAAGTCCCTGTCCGTCACCGGTGTCTCCTTCACCTTGGTGCTTCTGGCCGGTGGCCTGCTGGCTACGGGAGCAGTCGTGATGTACCGCCGTCGTCACGCCGAGGCCTGATCCCGGAGATATATGCGGCGTCTGAGCCGCTGCTATGAGCTTGGGCCCTAGGAACCTGGTTCCTAGGGCCCAAGCTCATTAGCTTTTGCAGATGTATGCTGCTTCTGGTGTGCCGCGCTTCACGGCTCGGCGGTTTGGCTGTCATCAGGTGCGCGGGTAAAGTTCCATCCGTCGGAAACGACATGCGCCAGTAGCTCAATGGATAGAGCATCTGACTACGGATCAGAAGGTTGGGGGTTCGAGTCCCTTCTGGCGCACCAACGCCTCGCTATCGGCTGTAACAGTCGGAAGCGGGGCGTTTTCCATTTTGCGCAGCGGCCAGCTTGCCTGCTTCTGTCTGCACCCGGAAGTTCACCAGCCCCAGCGTGCAAGAGCTGCAAACCCTTGCAATATCTACCGTGCCGCCGTAGCCTCAAGCAAACCCACACTGCTGGCCGCCCTGCCATTTCCCTTAAGTGGATGCGCGTCCTGTGGAGTTTCCACGCAATGACAAAGGAGTCATAAGGCATATGAAACACATGCAAGCACCTGCGGTCTGGCGCCGGGAGAGGCGCCACAGCCGCCTGACCCGCTTCAGCGCCCTGCTGGGCACCGCCGCCCTGGCACTCACCGGTGCGGCCGCTACCACCGCCGTCGCTGAGGAAACTCCCACCTCCGTGGCGCTGGTCGGCAGCCTGCAAAACGAGCTGGGCTGCGAGGCTGATTGGGCCCCCGCCTGCACCAGCACCGCCATGACCGATCCTGACGGCGACGGCGTCTACAGCTACACCGCCACCATCCCCGCTGGCTCCTACGAAATCAAGGTGGCCCTCAATGGCACCTGGGACCTGTCCTACGGCAAGAACGGTGCTGCTGGCGGGGACAATATCCCCCTGACCCTGGCAGGCCCAGCCAAGCTCACCTTCACCTGGAACAAAACCAACCACCGCCTAGGTGTGCGCGCCGCTGAACTCACCGGCGCCTACACCGCCGCCGACGCTGCCCTGGCCGCCGCCCCCATCCGCCAGGGCATGGGGGAGCACTTCTACTTCGTGCTCACAGACCGCTTTGCCAACGGTGACCCCTCCAATGACAAGGGTGGGCTCACGGGCGACGCCTCTGTGACCGGATTCGACCCCAGCAACGAGGGCTACTACCACGGCGGTGACCTGCGCGGCCTGCTAAGCAAACTGGACTACATCCAGTCCTTGGGCACCACCGCCGTCTGGCTCACCCCCTCCTTCACCAACCAGCCCGTGCAAGGCGAGGGCGCCAACCAGTCCGCTGGCTACCACGGCTACTGGATCACGGACTTCACCAGCATTGACCCGCACCTGGGCGGTAATGCCGCCCTGGCTGAGCTGCGCGACGCCCTGCACGCTCGCGGCATGCGGCTCTACCTGGACATTGTCACCAACCACACGGCAGATCTGATCGACTACCAGGAGAAGACCTACACCTACGTAGACACCGCCACCAAGCCCTATAAGGACGCCGCCGGCAAGCCGGTGGACATCTCTGCGGTGGCCAACACCGACGCTTTCCCCACCCTGGACGCCGCCACCTCCTTCCCCTACACCCCGGTGCGTCGGGGCAAGGTCATTCCTGAGGCACTCAACGACGTCACCCTGTACCACAACCGTGGCGACTCCACCTGGGCCGGCGAGTCTGTGACCATGGGTGACTTTGTGGGCCTGGATGACCTCATGACCGAAAACCCCAAGGTGGAGAAGACTTTTGAAGAGGTTTACAAGACCTGGATGGACTTTGGGGTGGACGGCTTCCGCATCGACACCGCTAAGCACGTGAACTTTGAGTTCTGGCAGAAGTGGACCGCCGCCATCGACGCCCACGCCGCCAGCACCAACCCGAATTTCTTCACCTTCGGTGAGGTTTACGACGCTGACGCCACCAAGACCAGCCCCTACCCGCGCCGCACCGGCATGGACGCCACCTTGGACTTCGCTTTCCAAGCCAGCGCCCTGGGCTTCGCGAAGGGTCGCGCCACCAACAACCTGAGCAAGCTCTTCAACTCGGACGACTACTACACCACCACGCACTCCTCCGTGCACGGCCAGCCCACCTTCCTGGGCAACCACGACATGGGCCGCATCGGCTACCTGCTGGCGGGCGGCACCGGTTCAGCCGAGACTCTCCAGCGCGATCAGCTGGCGCACTCGCTTATGTACCTCACCCGCGGACAGCCGGTGGTCTACTACGGCGACGAGCAGGGCTTTGCGGGCACCGGCGGTGACAAGGCCGCCCGCCAAGACATGTTCCCCACCCAGGTGGGCGCCTACGCCAACCAGCCCCTGGTTGACGGCGGCACCGCTGGGGCGGGGGAGCACTACTCCACCACCACCCCGCTGTACCAGCACATCGCTGGCTTGGCCAAGCTTCGCGCTGAACACAAGGCTCTGGCCTCCGGCAGCCAGGTGGAGCTTTACGCTCACGACGACGCTGGCCTATACGCCTTCGCTCGCGTGGACCGCACCGAGAAGATTGAGCACCTGGTGGCACTGAACAACGCCACTGCGGATGCCACCGCCACCTTCAACACGCTCACTCCAGGTGCCACCTACACCGCCCTGTACGGCACGCCCAAGACCGTGACCGCCGACGCCGCCGGCTCGGTGACCCTCACGGTCCCGGCCCTGTCCGCCGTGGTCTTGAAAGCCGACCGCCAAGTGGCCTCCGGCAGCCCCGAGGTTGCCTTCACTACCCAGGCGGGAGCCAACCTCTTCGGCCCCACCGCAGAGATCACTGCCACCACCACCGCTCACCGCTGGGCGGAGACGACCTTCTCCTACCGGCCCGTGGGCACCACCGAATGGACCACGGTGGGCACTGCTGAGGATGACACCCCGCGCGTCTTTGCGGATGTCTCCGCCCTCCCCGCGGGCACGGTGCTTGAGCTGCGCGCCGTCACCACTGATGCGGCGGGCAATAAGGCCGCCGTCTCCACGACCGCCGTCGTTGGGGCGGATTTAACCGGTGAGGTTCCGCCACCGCCGCCCGCTGGTCCGATCGACGGCCTGGAGGTAACCCTCCCGGGTACTCACAACACGGAGATGGGTTGCCCCACCGACTGGGCCCCCGACTGCAAGCAGGCTCGCCTCACCCAGGACCCGCAGACCAAGCTGTACCGCGGCACCTTTGAAATCCCCGCTGGCGAGTGGGACTACAAGGTGGCGATTGGCGGCTCCTGGGATGAGAACTACGGCGCTAACGGCGTCGCTGGCGGAGACAATATCCGCTACGAGTCCAAGGGCGGGAAGATCACCTTTGTCTACGACGCCCGTACGCACCTGGTCTGGATTGAGGCTGCTGGGGATCAGCCGGAGCCGCAGCCCAGCGCGACGGCGGCTACCGCCGAGCCCAGCCCGCAGGAAACGCCGCTGGAGCCAAAGCCCAGTCAGTCCCCGGAGCTGAAGCCGACGCCTAGCTCCGAGGCGACTGCGGAGGCAACTGCGACGCCGCTGGCGCCAGCCACTGCCTTGGCGACGCCGGGGCAGAAGCCGCAGCGTCCGCAGGGCTTGTCGGTTACCGGCGCCAACGTCGTCGGCCTGCTGACGGTGGCTGGCGGCCTGGTGGTCGCTGGAATGCTGCTGGCTAGGCGACGTCGTGCCTGAGCTCCTCGGGGGCTAGTGCCCGCCTTGCAAAATCTTGCAGAAATGCCTGCAAAGGATTACATTCGTAGCAAGTCCGTTACTTGGACGGGATCGAACAAAGAAGTTCCTAGGAGGAGTTATGCCCTTACCTGCCCCCATTCCCTTATCCCGAGGCCGGAGGTACAGGCGCGTCCTAACTGGCGCCCTAAGCCTTTCGCTCGGCCTGCTGGGTGCTGCGGCCCTCCCGGTCGCCCCCGCAGCGCAGGCCCAGGAGGCCACCGCCGCAGCCCCCGCACTGGCGGCTCAAGCTGCTCCAGCGGCACCGGCAACTCCGGTCACTTCCCGCGCTGGAGAAGTGACCGCCACCCTCTTCCAGTGGCCCTGGAAGGACGTCGCTTCCCAGTGCACCAAGGTGCTTGGCCCCGCTGGCTACACCTACGTGCAGGTCTCCCCACCCCAGGAGAACATCACCGGCTCTGAATGGTGGACCAGCTATCAGACCGTCTCCTACAAGATCGGCAATAAGCTCGGCACGGAGGCCGAGTTCAAGGACATGGTCAACACCTGCCACCAGGCCGGGGTCAAGGTCATGGCCGACGCCGTCATTAACCACATGACCGGCCGTGACATGGATAAGAACCGTGGCGGCAAAGGCATCCTCGGCACCCCCTATGAGTGGCACCGCTACCCGGGCATCTACGAGGAAGCTGACGACTTCCACAGCTGCCAGCAGAACATCGGCGACGCCTACCACGACCGGACCAAGGTCCAGGAGTGCGACCTAGTCGGGTTGGCAGACCTGAACACCGGCAAGGAGAAGGTGCGGCAGCGCATTGCCGACTACCTGAACGGACTGACGGACCTGGGCGTAGACGCCCTGCGCATCGACGCCGTCAAGCACATCTCCGTTGAGGACATGGCCGCCATCAAAGCCAAGCTCAAGAAGCAGGACGTGTATATCCAGCAAGAGGTCATTGGCTCCGCTGGTGAAGCAGTTAGCGACAAGGAATACACCGGCATCGGCAAGGTAGACGAGTTCGACTACGGGCGTCACTTAAAGCAGGCCTTCTCGGACAAGCTAGCCAGCCTTAAAGACCTGCCCACCCGGTCAGACCTGTTGCCTTCTGAGCAAGCCCACGTCTTTGTGGACAACTGGGACACTGAGCGCAACAACTCAACCATGACCTACCACTGGAATGACGTCTACACCCTGGGCAATATCTTCATGTTGGCCCACCCCTACGGGGACGTGAATGTTTACTCCGGCTACCGCTTCAACAAGGACGTGGAGGCTGAGCGGGACAAGGGTGCCCCCCAGGACGCTCAGGGCCTGGTCATTACGCCTCGCTGCCAGACTGAGGACGGCGTCGGCTACAACGACGGCGTCTTCACCTGCGTCCACTCCTGGCGGCCGATCACCGGCATGGTCGGCTTCCGCAACGCCGTCGCCGGTGCGCCCCTGCGCAACTGGTACGACGATGGCAACCGCCTAGTTGCCTTCAACCGTGGTGACCGCGGCTTCATCGCCCTGAACAACTACGATCAGGCTCGCAACCTGGAGCTGTCCACCGGCCTGCCCGACGGCACTTATTGCGACGTCGTCAGCGGCGGGGTCAGCGGCAACGCCTGTGTGGGCACCACCGTGGAGGTCCAGGGCGGCAAAGCCAAGCTCAGCATCCCGAAGCAGGGCGCTGTGGCCATTGACGTCGCCTCCAACTCCCTGCTCAAGGCGGCGGACCCCACCCCCGTCAGCAGCATGCGCGTCTACCTGGAAGGCACCGACTGGAGTTCTGCCAATATCCACTACGCCGTGGATGGCACCTGGACCAACCCTCCGGGTCAGGCCATGACGGCCTCCGCCTGCACCGGCTCCTTCTACGCCGACGTTAAGAACGACGGCAAAGTGGTCACCGGCCTGTTCAACCGCGAGAACGCTGACTGGTACCACGCCAGCGGTGGCGGTAACTTCACCTGGCCCGCCACCGCCCGCTACATAAGCGTCAAGAACGGCGTCGCCACCGCTTCCACCACCAGCCCTTGTGCTGCTGATCTGCCAGACGAGCCCCAGTCGCCAACCCCAGAGCCTCCGGCCACGGAAATCATCACCCTGGCGGGCACCTTCCAGGCGCAGGCCTCCTGCCCTGACACGGAAAACCATGGCGGCAACTGGGAGCCCGGCTGTGCCGCCACCCGCATGACCCAGGTGCCCGGAGACCCCGACACCTGGACCTACACCTCGCCCGCCCTCACCCAGGGCACCTACGAAGCGAAGGTCACCCACGGCGGCAGCTGGGACGAGAACTACGGCGTCGGCGGCCAGCCAAAGGGCTCCAACTACACCTTTAGCGTGCCCGCAGGTAAGACCGTCACCTTCACCTACCACCGCTCCACCCACCTGCTGGACATCAGTGTGGAGGGCGTGGCCCCCGGCACCGGTGAACTGCGTGCCTACTGGGTGGACGAGCACACCCTAGCCTGGCCCGTCTCCCTCCTGCCCCAGGGCATCACCCGCGACCAAGCCGTGGCCGCAGGCAACGCTGGCCTGAGCTACCAGCTGCTCAGCTCCGCTGACGCCAGCACCACCCTGGCCGCTGGACAAGCCGCCGGCCAGTTCACCCGCATTGACCTAACCGTCACCGGGGACCTGCCCGCAGAGACCACCAACGCCCGCCCGAACCTCCGGGGCTACATCGCCCTGAGCACCGGCAGCGCCCTGGAGCGGGCTGCCGTGGAGAAGGCTCTAGCCAGCCAGCTCACCGTCGCCCAGGTCAAGGACAGCAAGGTCACTGCCGCCACCGGCGTGCAGGTAGCCCCCGTCCTAGACGCCCTCTACGCCAAGGAGGCCGCCAAGGCCCCCAAGGGCGTCAGTTTCACTGGCGGCTCGCCCGCCTTCGCCCTGTGGGCCCCCACCGCCCAGGCAGTCTCCCTGTTGAGCTGGGGACCCGACGGCGCCGGTGAGCCCACCGTCCAGACGGCAGCCCGCCAGGCGGATGGCCGCTGGACCGTCGCCAACACCGATGGCGCCATTGCTGCTGGTTCGCAGTACCAGTGGCGCGTCAAGGTCTACGCCCCCACCACCGGCAAAATCGAGAGCAACGACGTCACCGACCCCTACTCGGTGGCCCTCACCCTGGACTCCAAGCGCTCTGTGGCCGTGGACCTGAGCAGCGCCGAACTCGCTCCCCAGCAGTGGAAGAGCGCGCGTGGCCCCGCCATCCGCAACGACTCTGCCCGCAGCATCTACGAGCTGCACGTGCGTGACTTCTCCATCGCGGACCAGACCGTCCCCGAGGCGGAGCGCGGCACCTACAAGGCCTTCACCCACGCGGACTCCGCTGGAATGAAGCACCTGCGCCAGCTCGCTGAGGCGGGTATGAACACCATCCACCTGCTGCCGGTCAACGACATCGCCTCCATCCCGGAGAACCGTGCCGACCAGCAGAATCCCCAGGTGCCCCAGGCCGGTCCCGCCGACGAGGCGCAGCAGGCCGCCGTCACCGCCGTCGACACCAAGGACGGCTTCAACTGGGGCTACGACCCCTACCACTGGATGGCCCCCGAGGGCTCCTACGCCACCGCAGCCAACCAAGAGGGCGGCAAGCGCAGCTACGAGATGCGTGAGATGGTCGGGGCGCTGCACGCCACCGGCTACCAGGTGGTCCTGGACCAGGTCTACAACCACACCTTCGCCGCCGGGCAGGACGACAAGAGCGTCCTGGACCGGGTGGTGCCCAGCTACTACCAGCGGCTGAACGCCAACGGCGGCGTGGAGACCTCCACCTGCTGCTCCAACACCGCCACCGAGAACGCCATGACCGAACAGCTCATGATCGACTCCGTGCTCTGGTGGGCCAAGCAGTACAAGATCGACGGTTTCCGCTTTGACCTCATGGGTCACCACTCGGCGGACACCATGAAGCGCCTGCGCACGGCTTTGGACGGGCTCACCCCGGAGCAGGACGGCGTGGACGGCAAAGCCATCTACCTATACGGGGAGGGCTGGAACTTCGGCGAAGTGAAGGACAACGCCCTGTTCACCCAGGCCACCCAGGGGCAGCTGGACGGCACCGGCATCGGTTCCTTCAACGACCGCCTGCGCGACGGCGTCCACAAGGGCCTGCTTGCTGGCAAGCCGCAGGACGTCAACTCCAAGGAACTCATTGAGGTGGGCCTGACCGGCAACCTCAAGGACTACCAGTTCACTGACGGCGCCCACCACTGGACTGGTGGCGATGTCAGCTATGGCTCCGGCAAGGCCGGCTACGCCAGTCAGCCCCAGGAGAGCGTCAACTATGTGGACGCCCACGACAAGGAGACGCTGTTCGACATGGCGGTGCGCCACCTGCCGGTGGACACCCCGATGGACCAGCGCATCCGCCTCAACACCCTGTCTCTAGCGACCACAGCCCTAGGCCAGTCCCCGTCCTTCTGGCACGCGGGCACGGACATCCTGCGCTCCAAGTCGCTGGACGTGGACTCCTACAACTCTGGGGACTGGTTCAACTCCATTGACTGGTCCCTGCAGGACAACGGCTTTGGCAAGGGCCTGCCAGTGGCGGGCAAGAACCAGAAGGACCACTGGGACGCCCAGCGGACCCTGCTGGCCAACCCCGCGCTCAAGCCCAACAGCGAGCAGATCAAGCAGGCTCACGCTCAGGCGCTAGACCTGCTCAAGGTCCGCTCCTCCACGCCGCTGCTGACCCTCGGGACGGCGGAACTGGTCAAGGAGAAGGTCAGCTTTGTGAACCCCGGCCAGTCCCAGGCCAGCCCCGGCGTCATCACGATGCTGGTGGATGACACCAAGGGCGCGGACGTGGACAAGGCCACCAAGCGCGTCGTCGTGGTCCTGAACCTCAACGACCAGCAGGTCACCCAGAAGGTGGCGGGCACTGAGGGTGGGGCCTTCGCCTTGCACGCCGTGCAGGCCGGGGGCGCGGACGAGGTGGTCAAGGGCTCCGGCTTCGAGGCTGCCAGCGGTGCCTTCACGGTGCCTGCCCGCACCGCCGCTGTCTTCGTGGAGAAGCAGGCGCCGGAGCAGATCCAGCCTGACGGCGCTAAGCCCGCCTACGTCTCCGCCGTCGAGACCGGCAAGACCGGTACGCTGCTGGTGGGTGACTGGGATGGCGACGGCGACGTCAACTGGGCCGTGCGCGTGGGCACCCGCGTGGTGTTCTACACGGAGAACCGCGTGGATGCGCCGGTCTACGCCTCAATCTCCATTGGCCGCGCCACTGACGAGGTGCTGGTGGGTGACTGGGACGGCAATGGCAAGGACACGCTTGCACTGCGCCGGAGCACCACGGTGCTCAAGCAGTTGCGGTTAACCTCCGCAGCCACTGAGCCGGTCAAGGTGCCTGGTATCACCGCGACGGCGAAGCTGGCGGTCAAGGACGGTCGTCCAGACCAAATAGTGCTGGCGGAGTGAGGCCTTAGGGCCTAACCTGCCACGAGCAAGACATTTCGGCTCTACTGGTGCGCTTTTCCGGCACCAGTAGAGCCGAAATGCGCTATCGGACGGGTGTGGAGGAGGGGCAGCGGCGGGACAACAGCAGGATTGGCTGCCGCCTAGGACCTTTCATCTATGGCTTCCGTCACTTCAACATGCCAGAGTTGGGGCGTAAAGCAGAGAGGCGGCCCATGCCCGGAGCCCTGACCCGATCAATTTCCCCAAACCGCGCCGAACCCCCGCGCCCCACCCGGCGTAACGGCAGCGCGCGCGGCCCCGCACCCCTGCCCCGACCCCTGCGGCATGCGCGGGCCATCTGGCTAGAGCCCGACCTCATCGCCTGGCCTCGCAAGCACCTACCCGCCCGGCTCAGCAAGGCCCCCGCCGAGCAGATCGCCGCCGCTGCGGACCTCACCCTCTCCCTGTTGACCTCTCCCGACGGCGGCCTGCGCCTGAGTGCTGGCGTTTCCGAGCTGTCCTACCAGGAGGCGGAGATCCCCCTGCGCATCATCGGCGACCTCCCCGCCGCGCAGCTCGCCCGCCACCCCCACCTGCAGGACTACCTAGCCCTCAGCCTCACCGACGCCGACGGCACGCCCCGCTTTGACACCGAAGACGTGCGCAGCATCCTGACCGGGCAAGTCGCCGTCGTCCTACGCAGTCACCAGCCCCTGCCCGGCGGCGCCCAGAGCCTGCTCACCGGCGTGCAGATCTGGGCCCTGCTCGACCACTTCTACGGCGCCGCCGCCGAACGCTCCCGCCCTCTAGGCGTCACCTTCCACGAAGGCCTCCCTGCCTTCCACCTGTGGGCCCCAACCGCCCGCAACGCCACCCTCCTGAGCTGGGAGACCGGCGACCCCACCGGCTCTACGCCACTGGTCCCGGGCGAGCCCACCCGCACCCCTGCCACCTGGGGCGCGGACGGCGTTTGGACCGTGGATGCCGGGGCAGCGGGTGCCGGCTGCCAATACCTGTGGGAGCTGGAGCTGCACATTCCCGCAACTGGCCGCACTGGCGTCAACTGCGTCACCGACCCCTACTCGCGTGCCCTGACCACCGACTCGCGCCGTTCTGTGGCCGTGGACCTCAGCAGCAGTGGCGCTGACGCCGTCGCCGCTGACGCCGAAACTGAGGCGCCAGCCGCCGGGGCCGCCTCCCAACTGGCTCCTGACAACTGGGCCAGCACGCCCGCGCCCGTCGTCGCCAATGACTCCGCCCGCGTCATCTACGAATTGCATGTGCGGGACTTCTCCGCCGCCGACCCCACCGTCCCAGCCGAGCTGCGCGGCACCTACCGGGCCTTCAATCTGGACTCTGCCGGCACCCGCCACCTGCGGCGCCTAGCGGAAGCGGGCGTGGACACGCTCCACCTGCTGCCCGTCTTCGACTTCACCACCGTGCCCGAGGACCGCTCCGAGCAGCTGACCGCCCATATCCCCGACTTCACTTCCCCCGCCACGCACCGCCCCCAGGCGGAGATCGGCCGGATCCGTCGCCGCGACTCCTACAACTGGGGCTACGACCCCTGGCACTGGCTGGTTCCTGAAGGTTCTTACGCCACCCCCGGACATCAAGATGGCGGCGTGCGGGTGGCCGAGCTGCGGGAGGCTATTGGCGCAATCCACGAGCTGGGCATGCAGGTGGTGCTGGACCAGGTATACAACCACACCGCCGCCTCCGGGCAGGACCCACACAGCGTCCTGGACCGGATCGTGCCCGGCTACTACCACCGCCTAGACACTGACGGCGCCGTCTGCACCTCCGCTGCGGGGGCCAACGTGGCCACCGAGCATCTCATGGCGGAGCGCCTCATGATCGACGCCGCCGTCGCCTGGGTGCGGGACTACCGCGTGGACGGGCTGCGCTTCGACCTCATGGGCTACCACTCCGTGGACACTATGCGCCGCCTGCGCGAGGCCTTAGCCGAGGTGCAGGACGCTGTCGGTCATGAGGTTTTCCTGTACGGGGAGGGTTGGAATATGGGGGAGGTGGCGGACAACGCCCGTTTCACCCAAGCCACCCAAAGGCAAGTTAATGGCTTGCGGCTAGCCACCTTTAACGACCGTCTGCGCGACGCCATCCACGGCGGATTCATCTCCGACGCTGACCCGCGCACCCACCAGGGCTTTGGCACCGGCGAGCTGACTGACCCCAATGGGCATGACGAGCGTCCAGCCGTGGTGGCCCGCCGTGATTTGGGCTGGCGCTCTGACCTGCTGCGCGCCGGCCTGGCCGGGAACCTAGCTGACTACTGCCTGACTGACGCTGATGGCCACTGGCGGCGAGCAGCCGAACTGGGCTACGGCGGCGGTCAGGCCGCCTACGGGGCAGAGCCACTTGACTCCTTGGCCTATGTTTCCTCCCACGACGACACCACCCTCTTTGACCTGCTGACCTACAAACTGCCCGTGGACACGCCCATGAGCGAGCGGGTGCGGATGAACACCGTGGCTTTAGCTTGCGTGACTCTCTCCCAGTCGCCGGTGCTGTGGGCGGCAGGCTGCGAACTGCTGCGTTCCAAATCCCTGGACCGCGACTCCTACGACTCGGGGGACTGGTTCAATGCGATCGACTGGACCGGCACAGACAACGGTTGGGGGCGCGGACTGCCTGCCGCTTGGCGCAATTTTGACCGCTGGCTGGTGCAGGCCGAGCTGCTGACCACCCCTGGACTGCGCCCTGCCCCGGCAGATATCACTGCCTCCCGGGAGGGCGCGCTGGACCTGCTGCGTCTGCGCCGCTCCACCCCGCTGCTGACCCTCGGCTCAGCCGCCCTGATTCACGAGCGCGTCTCCTTCCCCTGCGCGGGGCCAGGCGCCACGCCTGGGGTGGTGGTGATGGTGATTGACGACGGCGCTGGCGACGGGGACGTGGACCTAGCCCTGGACGGAGTGCTGGTGGTCATTAATGCCACCCCCAATCCGGTGGAACGGCGAGTGGACGTGCTGGTGGGGCGGAGCTTCCAACTCAGCCCCGTGCAGGCGCAGGGGGCTGATGAGCGCGTGCGAGAGAGCTGGTTCAACGCCCAGACGGGCACTTTCTACGTGCCCGCCCGCACGGCGGCAGTGTTCTTCGAACGCTGAGACAGGGCGCCCGGTTTAGCGCGGGAGGCTGGGTGCAGGTGTCAGTCGACGATGCCGTAGAGGCGGTCTCCGGCGTCACCCAGACCGGGAACGATATAGGCGTGCTCATTGAGGCACTCGTCCACATGCGCCGTCACGATAGTGACATTCGCGCGCTCACCAATGGCCTGCTCCAAAGTCTTTAGACCCTCAGGTGCCGCAATCAAGCACAGGGCGGTGACGTCGCGGGCACCGCGCTGCAGCAGGTACTCAATGGCTGCCACCAGGGTGTGGCCGGTGGCCAGCATGGGGTCCACGATGAAGCACTGGCGGCCCGAAAGATCGTCGGGTAGACGGTTAGCGTAGGTCTCCACCTCCAGGGTGTCCTCATCACGCTTCATACCCAGGAAACCGACCTCCGCAGTGGGCAGCAGGCGAGTCATGCCCTCCAGCATTCCTAAGCCAGCGCGCAGGATCGGCACCAGGATGGGACGCGGGTCCGCAAGACGACGGCAGTGCGCCACCGCCACCGGCGTCTTAATGTCCACCTCTTCAGTGCTCACCTCCCGTGTGGCCTCGTAAGCCAATAGGGTGACAAGCTCGTCAACGAGCTGACGGAAGACCGCCGAAGGAGTCTTCTCGTCACGCAGGACAGAAAGCTTGTGGTCGATCAGCGGGTGGGAAGCAACGTGCAGACGCATGCGCCCAGCCTACGGCGTCGCCGCCGCGCCCGGTACCGTCCGAGGTCCCGGCGCCAGCTCAGGGTGCGGGTCGTCTCACCCGCCCACAGGCTCGAAATGCCGCTGTTGCCTCAGTATTAGCTGCTGACCGCATTGGTGCTGGCCAGGAACTCCAGCCAGCGTTCATAGTGGTCCAGCACATCGTGCGCCACCTGGTCCGCAGACCAATCCATGACGTCGTAGCCCTGCCCGCCACCGCGCGGCCGCACCTCCAGACGCACGGATACGTCGTCGGCCTCATGGACGACGGCACCGTAGGCGGGGGCCGGGACCTCAACCAATCGCACCACATAGCGGAACACGCGCGTCCCACTGGCTCGCTCCACGTGTTCGGTGACCGCACGGCCCTCCTGTGCCGCGTACTCGACCACCTCGGGACTGGTAACCACCAAGGAGGCGCGCCCCAAGAACTGCCGTTCGTCGTCGGGATCCTGTGCCTCGGGGCCCTCCACCAGCACCTCTGCGGTGAGGTTCTCCTTGCGTAGCTCCACCGCCACCGCCTCCAGGGCTGGGACCACGCGCTGTTCCAGGGCCCGCTGAGCACGGGCCGGGCTGACCAGGTCGAAGGTGTGCGACAGGCGGTCCCGCCAGGAGGAGCGCGAGGCCCCAGCTGCAGAGCCGGAGGCTGCCAGCAGGCGGTTGCGGTGGGCGATATGACGCGCATCTTCATGCCGCAATTCGGCGCGCAGGGCCTTCCACAGGCCTGCCATCACTGCAATTACAACCAAAGAGAAGGGCAAGGCCATGACGATGGTGGCTTGCTGCAGGATCGGGATTCCCCCAGCCACCAGCATTGCGATGGTCAGCATGCCGGTAAGCGCCGCCCAAAAGACCCGCAGCCAGGCGGCCGCGTCCTTGCGTTCCAGACGAACACGACTGGAGAGATTAGCCATGACCAGGGCGCCGGAGTCGGCACTGGTCACATAGAACAAAATGCCCACAAATAGCGCCATGGCGATCAGGCCCGGCCCGCCCGGCAGCCGCCCCAGCAACTCATATAGTCCCTGCTCGGGGGCTTTGGTGGTGGCTTCCGCAAAGCCTGGGGCCTTCCCCGCGCGGATCAGGTCCAGGGCCGAGTTGCCGAACACGGACACCCACATGAGCACGTAGCTGAAAGGCAGTACTAGGGAGCCCAGCACGAATTCGCGGATGGTCCGGCCCCGCGAAATCCGCGCCAGGAACATGCCCACGAAAGCCGCCCAGGTGATCCACCAGGCCCAGAAGAACAGAGTCCAGGAGGCCAGCCACTCGGTGGGCTGGTTGTAAGGGTAGGTCTCCAAGGTCAGCATGGGGAACTGGGTAGCGAAGTCCCCAATATTGGCCACCAGCGCATCCAGCAGGAAGGCCGTGTTGCCGGTAAGCAGCACCCACAGGGCCAGACCAATCGCCAGCAGCACGTTGATATTAGATAGCGCACGCACGCCGCGGTCCACGCCAGAAATGGCAGAGACAGTAGCCATCAGGACGCTCAACAGGATCAGGCCGATCTGGGCGGGGGTGCCTTGGGGGATATGGAAAAGGATACCCAGGGCCACATTTAGCTGCACCACACCCACCCCCAGTGAGGCGGCGATGCCGAAGACCCCACCGATGAGTGCCGCCGCATCGACGGCGTCGCCCAGCAGACCATCCACCCGGTCCCCGAGCAGCGGGCGCAGGGTGGAACGGACCGCCAGCGGCTGGTGATGCCGGTAAGCCATATACCCCAGGGCCATGCCCACCAGGGAGTACAGGCCCCAGCCGGAGATGCCGTAGTGGAAGAGAGTCAGGACGACGGCTTGGCGGGCGGCTTGGGTGGTCTCACCCGTGCCGGTTGGTGGGCTCAGGTACTGGGAGACGGGCTCCGCCACGGCATAGAACATTATGGCGGTGCCCACACCTGCGGCGAAGAGCATGGCGGCCCAGGAGAAGGTGGAGAAGTCTGGGGTGGAGTTGTCTGGGCCTAGCCGGATCCGGCCGAAGCGGGACATGGCCAGGATGACCACGAATACCAGCACCGCCGTGACCAGCAGGATGTAGAAGGAGCCGAACCAGCGGCCGGTCCAAGCTACCGCATGGTCAAAGACCATTTGGATGGTCTCCGGGGCCAGGATTGCGCCAATTGCCACCACCAGGATGACGGCGGCAGAGACCAGGAAAACCGGGAGATTTAGGCCCTCCGGGGTGGTTTTGGGGGAGATAGGGGTGGGGGTTGCCGCGTGGGAGGTGGTGCTTGCGGAGCTTTGGGGAGGGAGCACTTCAATAGGTTTTTCTGTCATGAGTCTCCTCCATTGTTCATAGATAGCCTGCTTGAGCCTTTCAGGAACTCGATGGCTTCGCAAGGCGAGCAGTGCACCAGGGGGTGGCTTGTGGCCGCTGCGGTGATGTGGGCAGGCTGGGTGTGTGAGTGAAAAGCAGGCAGGCGCCGGGCTGGTGGTGGCGCGCTACGACGCTGCGATGCAGCGGGCGCTGGCGCTCGCGGCTAGGGCTGGGGACGCGGGCGAGGTGCCGGTGGGGGCAGTGGTTTTGGGGCCCGACGGCGTCGTTATCGCGGAGGCAGCCAATGCCCGCGAGGCCGAGCACGATCCGACGGCGCACGCCGAGTTGCGGGCGCTGCGGGCTGCCGGGGCGGCCCTGGGTGACTCTCACCTGGAGGGTTGCACGCTGGTGGTGACTTTGGAGCCCTGCACGATGTGTGCGGGGGCGGTGGTGCTGGCGCGTGTGACGCGAGTGGTTTTTGGGGCCTGGGAGCCGCGCACGGGGGCTTGCGGCAGTGTGCGCGACGTGCTGCGTGACCCGCGCGCCAACCATCAGGTGGAGGTGTTGGCGGGCCTGCGTGCAGCGCAGTGTGAGGGGTTGCTGCGGGAGTTCTTCGAGCAGCGGCGGTGAAGTGCTGGGGTATGCGGCGGGCGTGGCTTGAGGGTGTTTGTTGTGCGCGTGAGCGACCTCGCACCAGCCTGCGATTGGGCGGCGTACGTGGCGCCGTGTAACCTCAATGCCCGAGGTAGCGTGTCCGAGCGGCCGAAGGTGCAGATCTCGAAAGTCTGTGTGGTTCATAGCCACCCTGGGTTCGAATCCCAGCGCTACCGCCACAGAAAACCCCGCCATTCCAGCGAAAAGTCGGAAAGGCGGGGTTTTCGCGTGTAGCACCTGGAGGCCTGCAGGCGGGTTAAGGGAATTGGCCTCACCTGCTCAGCGTCCAGCTTCTTGGGTCAGGCGGGCACCTTGCCCTGTAAATATGCTTCCAGCGCTTCGCGCATGACGGCGCTGGGGGTGGTGCCGTTAGCGGCGGCGTAGGCATCCAGGGCGTCGCTGGTGGCCTCGGGTAGACGCACCTGGCGGCGTGGAGAGCGTCCCTTTCCGGTGGCACGAGCTTCGCCGAGGTTAGGGCGGCCTCCAAGGATCGCGTCGAGCTCTTCGTCGCTGATGCGGGAGCCGTCACGGGGAGCGCCTCGGGCGATGGTGGGGATCAGCCCTGCGGTGACATCCTCGTCGAGCTGGTCGTAGTAGGCCTGGTCAGCGTCACTGAAGGTGGTGCGGTGGATAGTCATATGTATGCCTTTCTCATCTCAGAGGCCCTGGTCGGCGGGAGGAATGAGGTCGCGGTAGAGGTCGGTGACCTCCGAGCCTAGGAGCGCTTGGAGGCCTGCAGGCGGGTGGGCGCGTGAATCTGCTCTAGGTAGCGCGAACGCCGGGCCCTATGACCTCACAGGTACTCCGGCGTTTACTTCCGCACCGCACCTTGATGCGGGGCCTATCCAGTATCACGCGCTCGCGGGTGATAGATCAAGGCAATCCCGCCACTGCTTAACCCGTAACTCACAGAGAAGCCTCGTCCACGGCATGCCGTTAGGCGGCCATACTCGTAGCATCATGCCTGGCGCTTACACGGCCCTTTAGAGACCGCCACGACTATCGCGGATGAAAGCTCCGACGGCAACGGTCTATGACTGCCAGCAAGTCCTGCTACCCTCAGGCTCGCAGTACCAGAAGCTCGTAATTACTGGCACCAGAACCGCTTAGCAATCGCTGTTTTGCGGTTCGCAGCTTTCAAGGTTCAACCTCGCTTTTTGGTGCCGCGCAGGGCCGGGGCTGTCCAGGGATCTTCCGGCCAAGAGTGCTTGGGGTAGCGGCCCCGTAGTTCTGCGCGTACCTGCCGGTAGGGCCCTTCCCAGAAGGACCGCAGGTCATCGGTCACCGCCACAGGCCGCCGCGCCGGGGACAACAAGTGCAACAGCACCGGCACGCGCCCATCCACCACCGACGGCGTCGCCGCCCAACCAAAACACTCCTGCACCCGCACCGCCAGCACCGGCCGCTCCAACACTTCGCCCTGCTCGCCCACATAATCCAGCCGTACCGCTGAACCTGAAGGCACCTCCAGCCGCTCGGGCGCCAGCTGCTCCAAGTTCGCCGCCGCAGGCCACGGCAGTAAAGCCTGCAGCGCTGCCGCCACCTCTAGCCGCCTCAAGTCAAAGCGCCTCCCACCCCTAGCTTCCGCCAGCGCAGTCACCGCAGGTATCAGCCACTCGTTGGCCCGCGTCAAAAGGGCGGCATCGTCAACCTCAGGCCAGGGTTCCCCCAGCGTCCGGTGCAGCAGAGCCAAGCGCGCCCGCAAGTTACGCGCCTCCTGGTCCCAAGGCAGCAGCCCCAAAGCCTCCCGCCCAGCTGCCGCCTCCGCCTCGCAAGCACTCACCACGGCAGCCGCCACCACCGCAGGCTCCAATGCTCCCGACGGCGCCGAGTCCAGCGTGATCGCGCCGAGCCGCCGCACCCGCTCAGCGCGCAGCCGCCCCTCCTCCCACAGCGCCCGCTCCTCCGTAACCAGCCACGGCGCCGCCAAATGCAAGGCCTCAGCCTCCCCCAAAGGCGCCGCCGCCCGCACCAGCGCATCCGCACTCCGGCCAGCCCCACCCGGCGCCCGCTCCAATTCAGCCACCGCTAACCAGCGCGACCCCGACAAAGGCGCCCCCGCAGGCAGCCGCACGCCCACGCCCGCCACCGTCAGGTAGTGCGCCTCCTCGCCCGCGCGCGGCGCTTCCCCACGCCGCCACGCCACCCATTCCGGGTGCGCCAGCCCGGCCACCAGTGCGACGGCCTCCGCCAGCGTCCCCGAGGCTGCGCCAGGCAGTGCATCTGTGCTGCTGGCCGCAAGACCGTTTGCTGCCACTCCAGCTTCTTCTGCACAGCCTGCCCCCGCGTCATCTGCCGCAGTCGCCAATTGATCGACGCCGTAGTCCGCCGCACGCACGGCCTGCTGCAAGCGTTCGACCTCCGCCCGCCAAGTGCCCGAAGCAGGCCCGCCAGCATGTACCTGCCGCGCCAAAGCGGTCAGGTTACCGCCGGGGGCACGCAGATCACCGGTCAGCAGCGCCGTCGCCTCGGCTGCGCGCCGCACCCCCAACCTTGGCCAAGCAGCCAGCAAAGCCCGCGCCTCACGCACCGGGGCCGGGACCGCCGCGACCGCCCGGCCCAGTGGCGTCACAGCGCCGTCGTCGCCACAAAGCCCCAGGCTCCGCAGCGTCTCCTGGGCTGCTGCGAATGCCGCCGCCGGGGGCGCGTCAAGCCACGCCAGGCCCGCAGCGCTGGGCGTACCCCAGGCGGCCAATTCCAAGGCCGTGCGCGTCAGATCTGCGGACAGAATCTCCGGCGTAGGCGCTAGCGCAGCCTGCGCCCAGTCCACCTGCGAGCAGCAGCGGAACACTATGCCCGGCCTCTCGCGCCCCGCCCGCCCGGCACGCTGCATGCCCGCCGCCCGTGACACCCCCACTGTCACTAGACCGCTGATGTCGCGCGCCACATCCAGGCGTGGTTCGCGCGCCAGCGTCGAATCCACCACCACTCGCACCCCCGGCACGGTCAGCGAAGACTCAGCCACATTGGTGGCGACGACGACGCGCCGCCGCCCCGGGCTACTTGCTGCCAGGGCGGCGTCCTGCTGCTTGGAGTTCAGGCGCCCGTGCAAAGGCAGCACCTCCACCAGGTCTGCGCCCGGGCGCTCCGGCAGCGCCGCGCGCAGGGCGGCGACTACCGCCTCCACCTCCCGTACACCAGGCAGGAACACCAACACGTCGCCACCGCCCACAGCGGACCCGGACTCCGCCAGTGCCCGCAGCACCATGGCCGTCACATGGGCCAGGAACTCACGCGGTACCCCGCGCGGCCCCAGCCGGGGCACCCTAGCCGGGGGTGGACACCAGTGCTCAGCCACCGGATATGCCCGCGCCGATGCCTCCACTAAGGGCGCCGGGGCAGTGCCGTCGCTCAACAGGATGCACAGCTTTTCGGCGTCTAAGGTGGCGGACATAGCCACCAGCAGCAGGTCCTCGCGCAGGGCGGCGCGGGCATCTAGCAGCAAGGCCAGCAGCAGGTCCGAATCCAGAGAACGTTCGTGGACCTCATCCAACACCACCGCCCCTACGCCCTCCAGGGCCGGATCAGCCTGCAGACGCCGCAGCAGCAAACCCGCCGTCACCACCTCAATGCGCGTGGCCGGGCCCGCCCGCCGCTCACCGCGCACGGCATAACCAACCGTCTGGCCGACCGGCTCACCTAGCAGTGCCGCCAGGCGTCTAGCGGCAGCGCGGGCGGCGATCCGCCGTGGCTGGGTGACCAGCACCTTCCCTCCAAGCGGTGGCGTGGTTGCGGGCGGCAGGGCCACTGCGGGTGTATCGGGCCGAGTTATTGGTACAGCTGGCGGGGTTGAAGCCGCGGGCAAGGCCGGTGCCGTCCGCTCCCGCAGCACGTCTGCCACCAAGGGCGGGACCAGCGTGGTCTTGCCGGTACCCGGTGGTGCCGTCACCACTACGGCGGCGCCAGCCCCTGGAGGAGGGGCGCTCGCGGCTCCTGGATCGTCCGCGTGTGCCGACAGCAACGCGCGCAGTCGTGGCAGGGCGGCCACGACCGGGAGGTCTGGGGGAGCGGCAAGCAGGCGGGCGACGGCGTCGGGATGGCTCACCAGCTCATCTTGCCTGCCGCACCGCCTGCCGCCATGGTGCTCCGGCAGTTTCGGCGCTTACAGGTGCCCGACGTCGATCCCAGCCTGCCGCAGGGCGGTGACGATCTGTTCGGCGAGGTCGTCGTGGGCACGCATCTCCTGGTCTGCGCCGTAGACGCCGCCGCAGTTGATGGCGCGGGCGCCAGCGGTGGGGTAGTCGATGCGGGTGGCGGTGCTGCTTGACGCGGCCGAGCCGAGCAGGGACAGGTCTGAGGTGGCCTCGGCCTGGGAGGTGAGGGTCAGCTCTTGGCGCAGATGGAAGTCTTCGCCTGCGGCGCCCGCCAGCAGAAAGGTTTTGGTGCGGCTACCGCGCTCCGCGGTGAGTTGGGTGGCGTCGGGGGTGGAGGTGGTGCTGAGGCGCCAGCCGGCGTCAGTGAAGACGCCCTGCACCAGAGGTAGGACGACGTCGATAGGGGCGTGCGCGAGGTAGGCGGTTAGCGTCGGCATGATCCGAGCCTAAGTGCTGGGCTGCTCCCTGAGTGCGAGAGCCAGATTGGTAAGGAAGCTTGACATGGCGGCCTATGTCAAGCACACTAGACATAGCAGGGAATCCTGATCTCGGTTATCTCAACCATTTGAAGGCGGTCTGATGGACAACTCCGTTCGTGAGCTTCGCGAAGCCAGAGGCCTCACCCAAGCTCAGCTGGGTGAGGCCCTGGGGGTGTCGCGCCAGTCCATTAACTCCATCGAGAAGGGCCGGTATGACCCCTCCCTACCTCTAGCCATCGCTATCGCCCGTTACTTCGATCGGACAGTAGAGGAGATCTTCCAGGCCTGAATCAGCCTCGCGCACAATGCCCACCTCTGCGCACCAGAACCGCCGTCGACGCAACTTCAAGGCCGTAGCTCTGGTGCTGATCGACAGACAGCAGCCAAACAAGATTGTTACCTCATGGGCGCGTTACCATAACAACGGCAAGTAGGCGTTAGGCTCAGATCAGACAAATATGTCCCAAGCCCGGGTGCACCACGCCGCACCCAAGTGCCTGACCGCTGGAGTCGCCCAAACACCGGCGGATGGACTGATCTGAAAGGTGAGCAGAGATGACGGCGCAGCCCCGGACCGTCTGGGAGGATGACCCCGACGGGGCCTCGATCCTTCTGGCCACCGGACGCGCCAGCCACGACCTGCTGGTGGTGGCTGAGCCCGCCTTCCTCACCGAGCTCGACGCCGAATGGGGTCGGCCCCTAACCCGCGCCCGCCTCTCCTTCCTACCGGGTGTGGCTGTGCCCGGAGTACGCGGCCAGGCTGACGACCTGCGCAGCTACGAGCGCGACGGCATGGGCATCCTGGTGGCCCGCGGCCGCAGCGCCATCTTTGAAGGCAAGTCCTCCCACCGCATCCTCGCCCTAGCCCGACTGGCCGCCTCCGCACGCGTGCGCGGTGCCCTGCTGGTCGGCCGCGCCACCTCCCTAGGAGACCCGCGCATCGGTGAAGTGCTGCCCGTGGCCGACCATGTAAACCTCACCGGTTCCCCCTTCTTCACCTCCAAGGGGCGCGTGCGCACCGGCTGGGACGAGGGCTGCCTCAAAGCCATCTCGGGAATCAAGGGCATGGGTGCGCCCACCGGTGTGGCCCTGGTGCCGGGCCCCACTCTGCCCACTCCCCTGGAAGCGCGCATGCTCTCCAGCCTGGGGGCAGATGCCGCCGTAACCGACTCCGTAGCCGAGGCCATGCTCTTGTGCTCCCGCGGAGCGCGGGTGGCTGGGCTCGCAATTGTGGACTCGCAAGTTAGCAGCAGTGGCGCCTCCCGTGGTAAGCGGGCCAATACCCGCCCCGAGCGCTCCGACGCCGTCGCCGAACCGACCGTTCTGGTTTTAGCTGCCATTGAGGCCATGATGGCCTGCCTCAAAGAACCGCAGGCCTCAGCCCAGAAGTAGCTCCGCCGTCGCCGCCAACACCTGGCTGGTACCGCCCTCCACGCGCAGGTCAGCCGCCCCATCCACTGCCGTGGCGCCACGATTCACGACGGCGAGCCGCGCTCCCTTGGCCACCGCCTGGCGCACAATCCACAAACCCGTGAGCACCGTCAGGCTAGTGCCCGCCACCAGCACCACATCGCAGTTCCCCGCAGCCTCCATCGCCAGATCCATGGCCGGAGGCAAGCCCTCCCCAAAAAACACAATGTCAGGCTTAAGGGGACCGCCGCAGTCCTGACAGTAGACCACTTGGAAGTCGCAGGCGGTGGCGGCAGTGCGGTTCGCCTCCGGGGTGATCTCCACGCGGCGAGGGTCGCTTTCACGCGGGTAATGCGGGTTGGCAGCGTACAGACGCTTATCTAAGGCGGAGCGGCTGGTTACGGCCGCACACTCCAGGCAGACCACCCGGTCGTAAGCGCCGTGCAGCTCCCAGACTGTTGCCTGACCCGCGCGCGAGTGCAAGCGGTCCACGTTCTGCGTGGCCACACCCGTCACCAAGCCCGCCTCTTCCAGACGAGCCAAGGCCGCATGTCCCGGCGTCGGGCTGAGCGACTCCAACAGGCGCCAAGTGGCGTGATTGCGCGCCCAAACCCACCGGTACCACAGGGGGTCAGAAACGAATTGGCTGTAATCCACCGGGGAAACCGGGGTGGTCCCAAGGCCCCGATAATCGGGGATACCGGCGTCGGTAGAGATGCCTGCACCCGTGACCGCCAGAGTGCGAGCGCCAGCCATAAGCGCCGCCAAAGCTTGGGCGGCCGCAGTCACCTCAGATTCCTGGGTGCTAGGCGACGGCGTCGTCTCCCTCGGGGCCTCGTTCACAGCGGGCAGCCTTAGTCGCGGGCGAAATGCTCAACGAAGTTGCGGATAATGCGCCCGGACAGGTGCTCAGTGCTGGAACGGGCCAGCTCAAGCACATCGTCGACCAAATCAGGGGTGCCGTAGCCAGCGTCGGTGTACACGGAGGCGCGCTGTGCAAAAAGCTGGCCATCCAATTCAGGATTGAACTGAGTGCCATAGACTCCGCGGCCCACCCGGATCATCTGCACAGGGCAGTCCGGGGAGGAAGCCAATAAGGTGGCGTGCGCAGGAACATCGACGGCGCCCTCGTGGTGGCCCACCAGCACCGTAAAAGTCTGGGGCAGGCCCGCCAGCAGCGGGTCCTCCCGGCCCGCCTCGGTCAGGAAAAGCTCAGTTGTGCCGAAATGCTCACCAAATAGCGGACTCATAGAGGTACCCAAGTAGGTGGCCAGCACCTCCAGACCAAAACCCGTGGCCAGCACCGGAACACTGTCCTTCAGCCCCTGCGCCAAGATCTCGCGGACCTCCTCCTCCACGCGCAGCTGGGTGCGGGTTTTAGAGCCATTCGGGGTGGAAGCGTCATAGGGACTGCCGCCAATAATGACGCCGGAGACATCCTCAGGGTGCAAAGAGGCCAGGATGTCCAACTCGGCGATCTGCACATGCTGGAGTTCCTCACGAGCCAGTCCGCCTTGGCTTAAGAAGGACTCAAACTCCGCCTCCGCCGCCTCCTGCTCGGGGCGGGTGGACACCATGATGAAAGGCTTCATATCACTGACCTTACGGAATAGGGCTGACAACTACCTAAGAGCTTCAGGGCTTGGGATGCGGGGGGGGGGCGGCTAGGTGCTCGCGGGCCCTAGAGCTTTACAAGCGCTAAGCCCCAGGCCCAAATCACGGAGGAAACCAGGCCCACAACCACCCCAGCCCAAGCCATAGTCTCACCGGTGGCCCAAGTGTCGCGCAGACGCCGTAGCCCCCACCAGCCGAGCCCCGCCGCAAGCAGCCCCACAAAGGGCACCGCTGAAAAGAGCGTCACCACTAGCGCGATAAGGCATACGGGGTCTGTGCGCAATGGCGGCGGAGTGTAACCGGGGCCGGAGAAGACGACTGCCGGGTCTAGGTCCTCTGTGCCCGGAAATGGCTCAACCGCAGGCATAGCCTGTGGGGCCGGGGCGCTGGGCGACGTCGTCATAGCCTCATGATGCCTTGAGATGCAGGCTGGGCTCATCCTCCCGGCGGATGAAGTGGCGCCGTCCGGACGCCTGCTGCCGCCCCTGGCCGCCTCCCGCTGCCCCGCCCGGACGCCTGCCACCCGCCTGCCTGCCACCCCGCCCCTCCCGGCCGCGACGCCTGCCCACAGACCCACCGACCCAAATGTTGCCGGACGGTGAAGTCAGTCGGCCTACACTGGTGGCCTGGCAGGTTCTGCCAGGTTCTCCTCAAGGTCCTGCCGCGAGACGTCGGCGTTTTGGAGTTGGCTACCAGCCAGCCGGGACCCGGCGGTACCCCCATCCCCACCGCGACAGGAGACCTTGTGTCAACCTCCTCCACCCCCGAGCGCCCCAGCTGGAAAGGCTGGACCCTGCACGGCGACGGCCGCTCCATCGCCCCCGGTGAGGTCGTTAACCCTGACGAGCGCTTGACCTGGCCGCGCACCATCGGCATTGGTGTGCAGCACGTGGTCGCTATGTTTGGCGCCACTTTCCTGGTGCCCCTTCTCACCGGATTTGACCCCGCCACCACGCTGTTCTTCACCGGCTTCGGCACGCTCCTCTTCCTGCTGGTCACCGCGGGGCGCCTGCCCTCCTACCTGGGCTCTTCCTTTGCCCTGATCGCCCCCATTGGCGCCGTTACCGGTTATATAGCTGATGGTGGAGGCCCCATCGACGCCGCCAAAGCCTCTTTGGCGCAGGGCGGCATCATCGCTGCGGGTGCTTCCTTGGCCCTGGTGGGCGTCTTGGTGCACTTTGCAGGCACGCACTGGATCGACATGCTGATGCCCCCGGTGGTCACCGGCGCGATCGTCTCCCTGATCGGCTTCAACCTGGCGCCTGCCGCCTGGAACAACGTCAAGTCCGCGCCCATCACAGCGGTAGTCACGATTATCTCCATCCTGCTGATCACCGTGCTGTTCAAGGGGATCGTTGGGCGCCTAGCCATTCTCATCGGTGTGCTGATCGGTTACGCCACCGCTTGTGTGCGCGGTGAGGTGGACTTCTCCGCGATTGCTTCAGCGGGTTGGGTGGGGGCTCCAAGCTTCCGTGCCCCTAGCTTTGATGTAACGCTGCTGGGCCTGTTCGTGCCGGTGGTGCTGGTGTTGGTGGCGGAGAATATCGGCCACGTGAAGTCCGTGTCTGCCATGACCGGCCAGAATCTCGACGACGTAACTGGCCGCGCGCTCTTCGCGGATGGCCTGTCCACGGTGCTGGCTGGTGCTGGCGGTGGCTCTGGTACCACCACCTACGCGGAGAATATCGGCGTTATGGCTGCCACCCGCGTGTACTCCACGGTTGCCTACGTCATCGCCGCGCTGACTGCTCTAGGCCTGTCCATGCTGCCTAAGTTCGGGCAGATTATCGCCACTATTCCGGCCGGGGTGCTGGGCGGGGCCGCCACCATCCTGTACGGCATGATCGGCATGCTGGGGGTGCGCATCTGGGTGCAGAACCGCGTGGACTTCTCTGACCCGGTGAACCTGAACACCGCCGCCGTCTCGATGGTGGTAGCCATCGCGAACTACACGCTGGTTTGGGGCGAGATGACCTTCACCGGTATCGCCCTGGGCTCTGTGGCGGCGATCGCCGTCTACCACCTGATGCGCTGGATTTCTAACCTGCGCGGCACCAACCTAGAAGAGGTCTCCCCGGCTTCTGCCCCGGCGGGCGCTGACCTGGACAGCCCCTCCTACCGCGAGCGCCATCGCAAAGTGACGGTCGAGCCGGAGGCCTGAGCCCTCGTTTCGCGGCCTGGCCCCGGTCCTGACAGCCTGATCGTTACGCAGGCCTGTCCCGACCGGGGCCAGCTGACGCAAAATAAAGGTGTTCCTTATCGGTGTTGCTCCACGACGGTCTGAGGCGCTCGTTGTTCCGCAGGTTCGGGACTCTTGCGGCGATCGCCCGCGACCTGGCACCAGCATTGGGGAAGGGATGGCTGAAATGAGCACCTACACCGCGACCGTGACCCGTGAGGGTGAGGCCTGGCTTGCTGAATGCGATCAGGAGCCCACTGCTCACACTTGGGCCACTACGTTAACCGCCCTGCGTCGAGAGATTGCCGACGCCATCATCCTGGCTGCCGATCTGCCGGACGACGTCAGTGTTACCGTCCGCCTGACCGCAGGTGACGGCGTCAACGACGCCGTGGCACGTGCCATCGAGCTTGGCAATCGTCGTGCAGACCTGCGCGCTGCTGAAAATGCCTTGCGTGATGACACTCTCGCCACAGTTCACGATCTGCTTGGTGCCGGTTGGTCCGTGCGTGACGTCGCTGGCGCCGTCGGCCTGACCCCTGGACGTATCGCACAGATCGCCTAGGTTCGTGCGATTGTGCTTGGCCTGCGGGCGGGCTCTGCCTTAGGCACTGGGTGCGGCGGTGGCGACTGCGGGCTTGCAGTCAGCCGGGGCCTGAATTGCCTCACCGGCCGGGATCGCGGCGATGGCTTCCTTGACCTTGACGGTCTGCGAGTAGTTCTTGCCCAGCACCACATTGACGGTTGCCTCACCGGCAGCGATGGTGGGGTCAATCCCCACATAGACATCTGTGTCGAAGGCCCTGGCAATCGTGTAAGCGTTGGTTAGGCCATCAACTCCGGCGGTAATCAGCACGTCGCCGTTGAAGGTGCCGTGGGGCCAGTCAGCCGTGTTGGCCACGCTTAGACCAGCGTCCCGGAAACGGTCCGCCACACCGCCAGCTAGGCCAGCCTGAGCCGTGCCGTTGTAGACGTTGATCTGGATCTGGGCGACGGTGCTGGTGACGGCGCCGTCGGCAGGGCAGGTGCGCACAAGCTTGTCGTTCTTAGGCGACGGGGTGGAGAAGCCGGGCTCATAAGGTGGCGGCACCATGCCGGTCCATACCGTCAGGCCACCGACGGCTATCGCGGCCATAGCCACTAGCACGGCTCCAATGACAGTGGTCTGCCGGTGCTGGAGGCGACGACGGTAAGCGGTGCGGGGATCAGAGGTCACATAGACAGGTTAGTGGATGTGGCGCTTAACGCACTTGGAACCTTGCTCACTGGGGCGCCCCTTTGTGCTGAAAACGCCCGTTTGTGACGAGTTCGCCTGCAGTGCGGGCGTTTTGGTCACAAACGGGCGTTCTGGCGAATGGATGCTACTTGGCCCAGTATTCCCAGCAGGCTTGCCGCGCGGGGGTAGCCCAACGGGTATCCGAGGTGCCCACCTCACCGGTGGCTGCAGAGACCACAAGCGCTGGCAGATTCGGTTCATCGCGGGCAGCACAGTCGTGGCCAAGCATCCACAGCAACGGTCCCAGGTGGCGGGGCAGCACCGCTCCGCCAATCGCTTCACTGAGTTCGCCATAGGTGATGGTCTCTCGATGCTTGGCCACATCCACCAGCACCTCGCGCGCTGCGGCAGTTGCTGCGGCCAGGCGCGGGGTGAGCTGGTGCTGGCGTTCCTTGACGGGGTAACGCTCACCCACCTGCAATGCCAGTTCCACTCCTGTTAGACCCGGCGGCCTGTTTACTGCTGCTTCCGCCTCACTCATGCCCTGAGGCTAGCGCCCAGCTGCCACCCCACCGGCAGTCTCTAAGCCGTCACTGGTGCCACAAGCCGGTAACCGCTGTATCCGCTTTGCTTCAAGTCCGCAACTGTCACGAGTGCGATCCTCAACCGCAAGGAGGCATCGCTCCGCTAGCCTTGCGTTATGAACCGCCGGGAACAATTCGATGAGGCCACCCAACCGCCGCCGCGCATCAAGGCCACCGTTGCGGTCCTCACTTTCCACCGGCCCGAGCAAATCCGCGAGACCGTGCGCCAGCTTTTGGCGCAGGCCCTCGCCGCACCCCGCTGGTGCGAGGTAGACGTTCTGGTGGTTGACAATGACCCTGCAGGCTCTGGCCGCCGTGCCGTGGAGGCCCTGGGGCGTGGCGGCGTGCGCTGCGTCGTCGAGCCCACTCCCGGTATTTCCGCTGGCCGCAACCGTGCGCTGGACGAGTGCCAGTCTGCTGGCCGCGATGTCCTGCTGTTCATGGACGACGACGGCCGCCCCGGCTCAGGCTGGGTGGTCTCCATGATTAAGCGTTGGCGCAAAACTAAGCCTGCGGCGGTGGCTGGCTGGGTGGACACCCGTTACTTAGGGGAGCCCAGTCCTTGGATTCTGGCTGGGGGCTTTTTTGAACGGCGTCGTTTTGAAGACGGCGTGGAGCGGCCGGCGGCGGCTTGCGGCAACCTGCTGCTGGACCTGGAACAGGTGGGTAACCTGCGTTTTGCGCGCAGCCTGGGGCTCAGCGGTGGTGAAGACACGCTTTTCACCCGCATGCTTGTGGCGCGAGGCGGCAAGATCGTATTCGCACCCAATGCCGTAGTGGTGGACCAGGTGGCGGTCAACCGAGTGACTCGCCGCTGGGTGTTGCAACGCCAGCTCAGCCAAGGCAACAGCGCCGGGCTGATGGACCTGTATCTGCGCTCCGGGGTAGGGGCACGCGCCAAAGTGGTGGTCGGTGGTGCTGCCCGCATGGTTGCGGGAGTGGCTAAGGCTGGGATTGGCGCCGTAACCCATGATCTAGCTAAGGATGCAAAGGGTTGGCGGACGGCCTCACGCGGTGCCGGGATGGCGCTGGCAGGGCTGGGCCTGTCTTGGAACGAGTACTCCCGCGAAGGCAAGCGCCTGGTGCGCGCCCCCCGGATCAAGGTGGAGCCTGCGCGCGTGCAAAAGCAGCTTGAGCCGCCTAAACGGCATGAGCCTGCCGAGCCTGCCGACGGCGTCGGAGATGAGGCTGCCAACCAGGATGCTGCCGCAAGTCAGGAGCAAAGCGAATGAGCGCTGTTTCCGCGGTGAAGCGTGCGGTGCGCAGGCCTCTGGATGCTGCCCTGGGCCCCAGCCTGGGGTCGGTGGTGCGGGTGCGCGGTGGAGGGCGCCGCGTAGTGGTGACTTTCGACGACGGACCTCTGCCTGGGGTTACCGAGCAGCTGGTGGAGGTGTTGACGGCGCACCAGATGACCGCCACCTTCTTCATGCTGCTGACCCGGGCCCGCAAAGCGCCGTCCTTGGTGCGGGAGGTAGCGGCTGCGGGCCATGAGGTGGCGCTGCACGGCCTGGACCACCGGCGCATGACCACTCTGCCTGCCGCCGAGGCCACCGAGTGGCTGAAGCGGGGGCACAATGAGCTGCAGGAAATCCTGGGGCAGCCAGTGCGTTGGTTCCGCCCGCCGCATGGCGCGCAGAGCGTAGCTAACCGGATTGCGGCGGGGCGCTTGGGGCTGGCGCCGGTGCTGTGGTCGGGGACCACGTGGGATTGGAAGGATGTCAGTCACGAGCAGCGGGTGGCTAAGGCTATGCGTGATGCTGTGCCGGGGGCGATTCTGCTGGCACACGACGGCGCAGCTGACGCTAGTGACGGGGCGGTGGACTTGCCGGTGACCGGGGTGGATAAGCCGCGGCTGCTGGAAGAAGTGCTGTCGGGACTGGAGTCTCGTGGCTTAGGAGGCTGCTCTTATGGGGCGGCGCTGGCCGCTGGGGCGGTGCCGGTGCGACGCCTGAGCTTTGCCCGTTGATGGGGTGCTGGCGGGCTCAGTCCTGACCACTGTTCATCGCAAGACAATGGGAGCATTGCAGCGATACCCACGGTTCCTTGGGGGCTGCTCTAGAGCCTGTGGGCGTTATTCCGGGCTACGCTGTTCGCGCGAGGCTCCATGGTGTGAGCGCGTGCTTTGCTGTGAAGGGCTTCCAGGACCTCTGCTTTTGTGCCCACTACTGCGGTCGGTTTGTGCTGTGCGAGTTCACGGGCGCGCTCGATTCCGGCACGGACGGACGTAGGGGCACCTAGACGGGCGGCACGCTCTGCGAGTGCCTCGATGCGGGCGGCTAGTTCCTGCGGATCAGTGGGGTGCTGCCGCAGCTTTTCGAGCATCTCGACGGCGCGCGCAGGGTTCCGCCACGCTCCGTCTGGGCTGCGGGTGTTGTCATAGTGGACGGTCCCTGACCGGTCGACAACGCTTATGTGGTGTACCGCAGGGTCGCTTTCGGCAGCCCTTAGAGTTCCTGGTGTTCCCTCAAGGCCAGCGTCGTGCGCCTCTAGTGTGGTCCAGCGGGCCGCCTGTCCGACCTCCAGAGCGCTTAGATAACGGTCTATACATCCGGTCCACGAGTCGGCTGGGCTCACACCTAGCACGACCAGATGTGTTGACGCACCGGCTGTGGCAAATTGGTGAATTGTGCCCAGTGTCGTCTCAGGTCTGCGTAAAGTGCCCTCGACTACAGTCGAGTAGCTGTGCGCGGCGGCGTATTCCAGTGCTTGGCCAACCAACCACGCGGAAAGCTCCGCCGTCTGGCGCGGCATTAACTCTGGGTCTGGGGAGGCGCACAGCTGTGCGTAAGCGGGGTGTTGTCGACGTAGATCATCGCCGATTACCTGCACGAAGCTCTGGCCCGGGTAGAAGCGCCGCAGGGAGGAGTCCAAAGCTCGGGTTTTGCCTGCGCCGGGTTGTGCACCAATCGACAACAGGACCTGGGAAGGTGACGGGGCAGCCGAACTGAACAGCTTCTCGCGCGTGTCACGCCATGCGCGGGCGCGGATAGCCTCGTCGATCATGCAATAGCTCTCTCGCCCTGGGCATAGCGCAGGTAGCGCCACTCGCGATCGAATGCCTTCATCTGGGCGATGATCGCCTCACGGTCGCTAGAGTCTACCGCGCTGCGCTCACGCATCATGCGCATGTCCTCGTCCCTCCAGAACTGCGCCTGTTCCTCGTCGCCTGCGCTTTCGGCGGCATATCCCAAGGCGACGAACTCGCCACCGAGCCGCGTGCCGGTCTCAAAGAAAATGTCGTACAAGACGTTCAGATCTGTGTTCGACCAATCCTTCGTATCGATGTTTGCCATGATCGCGCTCTTTCCATACGACGCTATGACGCTAACGATGCTAACTCAACAGCAGGCTCTTTAGGTACCTAGGTCCGCAATGCGCCATCGGGTGGTAGTCCAGGCTAGGCAAAACAAAACCCCGGAAAGCCGCTGGGGCTCCGGGGTGTTTGTGGCGGAGGATGGGGGATTCGAACCCCCGAGGGCTTGCACCCAACACGCTTTCCAAGCGTGCGCCATAGGCCACTAGGCGAATCCTCCAGGCGCTCCACGCTCCCGCAAACGGGCACGTGCAACGAAACGCGAATATATCTGAAGGGCCCCTGCTGCGGCCACTTTGCCCAGGTGGCATCGGTCACGCAGCCCAGCAAGACCTAGCCAAGCAACCCACGGGACAGTCGGAGACCACAACCCAGCCCAGTTCCCCGTGCAAGCCGACGACGGTGACCACCGTGCCCTAGGTCAGGTACACTCACCCCCGGCCCCTCGTGCGGCGTCATCCAGTGAATCCCCCAGGACCGGAAGGTAGCAAGGGTAAGCGGGCTCTGGCGGGTGCACGGGGGGTCCTCATCTACCCACCCCGGTTCCTACCTGCTGACGACGTCCTGCCGCCAGGCAGTGGTTAGTGTCAGTGCTCCCGTTTAGAGTCGGACTGTGACCACTGCGCTCTACCGTCGCTACCGCCCCGACACCTTCCAGGATGTGATCGGGCAGGACCACGTGACCGTCCCGCTTATGGCGGCCCTGCGCGGTGACCGGGTCACCCACGCTTATCTCTTCTCCGGCCCGCGCGGCTGCGGCAAAACCACCTCTGCTCGCATCCTGGCTCGCTGCCTCAACTGCGAGCAAGCCCCCACAGACTCCCCCTGCGGCAGCTGTCCCTCCTGCCGAGACCTAGCCACCGGTGGCCCGGGCAGCCTGGACGTGGTGGAGATCGACGCCGCCAGCCACAATGGCGTGGACGACGCTCGCGACCTGCGTGAACGCGCGGCCTTCGCCCCCGCCCGTGACCGCTACAAGATCTTCATCCTGGATGAGGCTCATATGGTCACCCCGCAGGGCTTTAACGCCCTGCTGAAGCTGGTGGAGGAGCCGCCAGCACATGTGAAGTTCATCTTTGCCACCACGGAGCCTGAGAAAGTCATCGGCACCATCCGCTCCCGCACCCACCACTACCCCTTCCGCCTAGTCCCGCCAGATGTCCTGGAGGGGTATTTGGCGCACCTTTGCCAGGCTGAGCAGGTGGAGGTTGGTCCCGGCGTCTTCCCCCTGGTTACGCGCGCGGGCGGTGGCTCAGTGCGAGACACCCTCTCCGTCATGGATCAGCTGATCGGTGGCGCGGTTGACGGCTCTGTGGATTACCAGCGGGCCGTCGCGCTGCTCGGTTACACGGACACCACACTCCTGGACCAGTGTGTGGACGCTATCGCGGCGGCCGACGGCGCTGGCGTTTTCCGAGTGGTGGACCGCGTGGTCTCTTCCGGTCATGACCCGCGCCGTTTTGTGGAGGACCTGCTGCAGCGTCTGCGCGACCTACTGGTCATCTCCCTGGCGGGGGAGGAGGCTGGGCCTGCGCTCGGCTCCCTGCCCACCGATGAGCTGGGCCGCATGGAGGTTCAGGCACGCGCCCTCGGTGGGGTGGTACTGTCTCGCGCCGCCGACGCAACTTCCAAGGCCCTAGGGCAGATGGTTGGCGCCACCTCCCCCCGCCTGCAGTTGGAGTTGCTCATGGCCCGGCTCCTAGTGCCGACGACGGCGGGCAGCGCCGTAGGCACTGCTGTTGGCGGCTCCGCACCGGTAGTTGGCGGGCCTGCAGCGGGGCGGCCTGGCGCTGCTGTGGCGCAGCCAGGTGGGGTGAGTGAGTCCCAAGGCCAGCCAGGCCGGAGCGCTGCCATGCGCAGCGAACAGAGTCCCAGGACCCCAAGCGCGAGCCCACAGAAGCAAGGCACTAGGGCGGGCGGCGGCCAAGAGACCACGGCTCAGCGTGGCGCGCAGGCAGCAGTGACTGTGCCCGCCGGTCCCAATCCCTTCCTGCGTGAGGAGCCCCCGGAGGCCCCGGAAACGGGCGCTGCCCGCAGTCAGGCAGCAGACCCAGCATCCAAGGGACCCACGGATGCCCCCTCCCACAATTCGCGACCTGCCCCTGCCGCGCACTCTGAGGCAGATGGCCCCGGCATTCCGGCTGCTCACACTAGCCTAGCTGGGCATACACCTGCTGGTCCTGCCGGTGGTACACCCGCAAATCCGGCCGGTGGCGCGGCTGAGGCGGAGATGATCCGCCAGCGCTGGGGTGAGGTGCTGGAGATCATCAAGCGGGAACGCCGCATGAGTTGGGCCCTAGTCAGCCCTTACGGCCAGCCAGGCACTTTGGAAAACGGTGTCTTCTCGCTCTTACTGCCCTCCCAAGGGCTCATCAGCACCTTTGAGGGTGGCGGTCACGCGCCCGTGGTTGCCACTGCTCTGCATCAGGCCCTTGGCGTGCAGGCCCAAGTGCGCGCCGTGCTTTCAGGGGGTGACGGCGGAGGCGGCGGCAACCAAGGCGGCCCCAACCAGCCCAGCGGCTCACCGGCACCTAAGCCAGCTGCAAAGCAGAACCCGCCCACTGCTACTCGTAGCCCCGCCACCGGGCCCATGAACCCTTTCGCCGCAGCTGCGTCCGAGGCCCCAGCAAGGGCTGAGAAAAATACCGCTGCCAGGTCGGCTTCTTCACCGGGCACCGAGACAAGTTCTCGAAGCACCACCGAGACCAGTGCTGAAGTTCCGGCCTCCGCGCAGGCGCGCGGCGGTAACACCGCCATGCGTTCCCAGCCTCCTGCGGAGCAGGGGAATGCTGCACCAGCACCCAAGCCGAGCCGCCCCACGGCACCGCCTGCCCCGCCCGAATCCACCGCAAGCATCCAGCCGCAGAGGCAGCCGGAAACCCCCAGTGGGGACCCCGGCTTCAACCCCTTTTATGAGTACGAGTCGGACTGGGACGCCCCACCCCCGCCTGACGAATGGCACCCCTCGGCACCATTCCCAGCCCCCGCCGATGACCAAGCGGCAAGCCCTGCCGCAGGCGAGCAATCTCGACCAAGCTCAGCATTCACTGCCAATAAGGCGGCTGCACCCGTCACGAGCCAAGCGGCTGCGCCCGTTGCAGTGCAACAGTCCCGCCCGGCCCAGGCCACCAGCAGCCCCGCTGTTGCCGCTGAGCCGAAGCTCGCCAGCGTGCACCGCCTCCACGCCCTGCCAGACTTGCCCCCCGCCAAACCAAATGCTGGAGACAAGCAGATGGCTAGCGCCCTCGCTCAAGCTGAGGCCGCACCAGAGCCCACGCCGCGCTTCGCACCGCTTGCCCCTGTCTCCTGGTCTGACCCCGCGGACCTGCCCGGAGTCGCCCCCCAATCTCCCGGCGCCCCCAAGGCTGAGGCCACCACCAAGGTTCCCACCGACGCCCCTGCCAGCCAGGCCAGCGGCGTCGCCAAGCAGAGTGCCAGCAGCCCGCAGTCAGCCAGCCCCCAGCACAGTCCTGGCTCTCGTGTGGCCGCTGCCCGCAGCGCCGCCTCCCGGGTCAGCGCCCTGGCTGCCAGCCAAGCTGCCGTCCCCCTGGAAGAGGACATCCCCAGTGAGGACGATGAGGACGCGGAGGAAGCGGGCGTCGTCGGCATTGAGGTGGTCAAGCGGGTGCTGGGTGCCACCGTGATTGAAGAGGTCATCGTGACCCAGGAAGGCAAATAACGCATGCCCGCCGTCTACGAAGGCGCCGTCCAAGACCTCATCGACGAGCTCGGCAACCTCCCCAGCATCGGCCCTAAATCGGCTCAGCGCCTCGCTTTCCATATTCTGTCCATGGACTCTGCCGACGTCGAGCGACTCGTGGCCGCCCTGCACGCCGTTAAAGCCAAGGTCCGCTTCTGCGAAACCTGCGGCAATATCGCGGAGGCCAGCCAGTGCCCCATCTGCCGGGATCCCCGCCGCGACCAGTCAGTTATCTGCGTGGTGGAAGAGCCCAAAGACGTCGTCGCGGTGGAACGCACCCGCGAGTACCGCGGCCTGTACCACGTGCTCGGCGGGGCGATTAACCCGCTGGCAGGCATCGGCCCGGACGACTTGCGCATGCGCCAGCTCTTCGCCCGCCTAGGTGCGGAAGTACAGGAGGTCATTCTGGCCACCGACCCTGACGTCGAAGGGGAGGCAACCGCCGCTTACCTGACCCGCATGCTCTCCACCATGGAAGTGCCCGTAACCCGCCTGGCCTCCGGCCTGCCCATGGGCAGCGACCTGGAGTACGCCGACGAGGTCACTCTCGGCCGCGCCTTTGAAGGCCGCCGTCGCGTCGACGCCTAAGCAAAGCCCACAGACGCGAGGCGCCCCACAAGCACTTAGGCCACGCGAGTCCCACGGTGCAGCTTGCGCACTGGCGTGCGCAGCGCCCGCGAAGCACCCACCGTCGCCCACAAGCCCAAAAGCAGCAAGATTCCCAGCGTCACAGGCCAAAACCGCAGATGCGGTTCTGCTTCAGCTACCGTAGCCGCCGCAATAGCCTGCACATTCTCCGGATCACAAGGATTCACCACCACCTGCTCCGGATCATGACGGCGCAGATCGTTGACCGTCACGCCAGTTACCGTCAGCGGTGACCAGTTCAACCAAGTAGAACCAGCGGCTGGCCCCGGCGCTCGCAGGGAGATATCACCAAGCGCCACAAAGGGGTTGGCTGTCAACACCCACCAGATGCGGTCCTCGTGCATGATCTGTGAAGTAGTCACCTCAGGATCGGGCAAACACACCTGCCGCTGGCTTGTGGAGTTCGCGTAATCCAGCTTGTAGGTCACCCGCTCCTGCTCACTGCGCACCAGCGGGGAGGATACCGCCATCGTCAAGGGCGTGCCTACCACCAGCACCGCCACCACCAGGTAGGTCAGCACTGTCGACGCCGAAGGCCGCGCCGTCGCCGCCGAGCAGCCCAGGCCCACGGCGCATACTGCCCCCAGGGTTACCACCAGAACCAGCACATGCCCGAGTAAGGCTCGCTTGGACGTGCCTCCGTAGGCCATCAGGGTCACCAGGAAGGGCATCGCTATCGCCAGGAATGCCAGCACCGCCAGCCACGCAGCCACCAACTTGCCCACCACGATCTCGCGGGAACGCAGCGCTGTGGCTTGTAGGAGGGCCAGGGTGGCGTCAGCCCGGTCACCGTTGATGGAGGAGGCGGACAGGGTCGGTGCCACCACCAGGCCAATGCCCAGCACAAAGCACACGATCAGGTCATACAGGGGCGGGGCGAAGTTGGCTGCGCCGTCGTTATAAGCCCAAGCCACGTAGCTCAAGCCCCCGGTCACCAAGATCAGGACAATCGCCCACACCACCAGCATTACCCGCCAACGGGTGGACCTGACGCGTTGGCGGAGTTCCAGCACCGCCACCGTGCGAATCGCTGACAGGCTCATCGGCGCTCCCCCTCAATTGACAGGTAGATCTCTTCCAGGCTGCCGCCCACTGGGCCAAAGGACACTACGTGAACCCCCGCCTCCACGGCCTCACGCAGCAGACGGGAGGCCGTCACATGCTCCGGGACGTCCAGGCGCAGGGAGCCATCCGGCCCGGTGCTGGTCTCAATGTCGAGTGTGGCTGCCCAGGAGTTCAGCCGCTGGGCGTTCAGCGCCTTCATACCCCACTGGGGATGCACCAAGGTGGCCAGATCGTGCTGATTGTGGACTGACTTATTCGGTGGGACTACGGCTACGGCGTCGGAATCCGTGCCGTTATCAGCCTCCTGAACCTCAGGTTTCTCTTTGGCGGGTTGCGGTCTGACTGACTTGCCTTCAGCCATGAAGACCACGCCGTCCACCATCTGCTCCAGTTCGGACAGGATGTGGCTGGAGATCAAGACGGTGACGCCGTCGTCGGCTAGGTCCCGCAGCAGATTGCGCAGGTCGGCGCGTGAGCGGGGGTCCATGCCGGCGGCAGGCTCGTCTAGCAGCAGCACTTTGGGGTTGTGGATCAGGGCGCGAGCCAAGCCCAGGCGTTGTTTCTGCCCGCGGGACAGAACCCGGGCGGTGGTACGGGCCAGCTCGTCCAGGTGGACGGCGGAAAGCATCTCCTCGGCGCGGGCCTTGCCAGCAGTGCGGTCCAGTCCCTGTGCGGCCGCAAAGGTCTGCAGGATCTCGCTGCAGGTCAGGGTGTCCCAGGTGCCAAAGGTGTCAGGCATCCAGCCGACCGTGCGGTGCACGTCGCGGGGCTGGGTGACCGGGTCCAGTCCCGCCACTCTGATCTCACCGGTGTCAGGGGCCAGCAAGGCGGCCAACATCAGCAGCAGGGTGGTCTTTCCGGCCCCATTGGGCCCAACTAGGCCAGTGATGGTGCCTGCAGGCACAGACATGTCCAGCTGCCAGACGGCGCGGGTGGAGCCAAAGAACCTGGTGACTCCGCTGACCTCAATGCTCATTCGGCCATGTTACGAAACTGCGGCCTTTTGTTCATCTCTCAAACCCCGCTGCTTTGGTAGAGGAGGGAATTGTGCGGGAATGCATACCGGTGGTGGATAAGCAGCCTCCGGCCGTATCGCTATGGGAGACTCAACACGCTCGCTGACCGGTCTAGCCGTATGCTGGGCGTGATGTCACGCCGTCGTGGAATCAGTCCGCTACGGCGGGCCTGACCACCCACGGCAGCGCGACGCCAACCGGCCGCCGTCGTGCCCAACGCGCAAACCCCAAGCGCGTGCCTGCCCACGCAATGGGCGCTGCTGCGGCCCTGACCCAGAGGAGCGCAACCAATGGCACTGGTGGTGCAGAAGTACGGCGGCTCGTCTGTGAGCGACATTGAGGCGATGCGGCGCATCGCGAAACGTGTGGTGGCCACCCGCAACGCTGGCAACACCGTCGTCGTGGTGGTCTCCGCCATGGGTGACACCACCGATGAGCTTCTAGACATGGCCGACGCCCTCACCACTGACGCCCCGGGCCGGGAAATGGACATCCTCCTGTCCGCCGGTGAGCGCATCTCCATGGCGCTACTGGCCATGGCTATCAACGAGCTGGGCGTGCCTGCCCGCGCTTATACCGGCGCCCAGGCTGGCGTCCTGACAGACTCCCACTACGGGCGTGCTTCCATCGTGGGCGTGCTGCCTGAGCGCGTGGCCCGCGCCATCCAGATGGGAGCCGTAGCTGTCGTCGCCGGGTTCCAAGGCCTCAACGAGGTGGAGGACGTCACCACCCTGGGGCGCGGTGGCTCAGACACCACCGCCGTGGCCCTGGCCGCCGCCCTAAACGCGGATGTCTGTGAGATCTACACCGACGTCGATGGCCTGTTTTCCGCTGACCCGCGCATCGTCCCCACCGCCCACCGCATTGCGGCGCTCTCCAGCGAGGAGACCCTGGAGTTGGCCGCCAATGGCGCCAAGATCCTGCACCTGCGGGCCGTGGAGTATGCGCGGCGCTTTGGGGTGCCGATTCACGTGCGCTCCTCCTTCTCCGATAAGACCGGCACGTGGATCTACGACGGCTCCCGCGGGGAAGGCTTCACCCTCCCGGCCGTCGCCCAGCGCCTGGATGAGGTGGTTGACGCCGACCCTGAGGCGCATCCCGCTGACTCCCTGCCCCGCCCCGGTGGAGCCCGCCCCCGCCCCCGCCACCTGTCTGCCCTTGGCGTCGCCTCCATGGACGCTGTGACCGGCGCTGTCGTGGCCCCCGAGGGCGCTGAGCAGCCCAATCTCATTAACGTTGACGCCGCCCACCAGACCGCAATCGCCACCCGTGCGGGCGCCCGCGCCCGCAAATCCGCCAAGGAGACCAACGTGGAAGCCCCAGTCATCTCCGGAATCGCCCACGACCGCAGCCAGAACAAGATCACTCTGGTGGGCGTGCCTGACGTGCCTGGCACCGCCGCCCGCATCTTTGCGATCGTGGCCGGTACCGACGCCAATATCGACATGATCGTGCAGGACGTCTCCGCGGAGGGCACAGGCCTTACCAATATCTCTTTCACTTGCCCCGACGGCGATTCTGCCGCCGCCCGCGAGGCCCTGGTGACGGCCCAGGGTGAGCTTGGCTTCAAGTCCCTGCACTTCAACCCGAATATCGGCAAGCTCTCCCTGGTGGGTGCCGGTATGCGTTCCCACCCGGGCGTTTCTGCCCGCCTTTTCTCGGCCCTAAGTGACGCTGGCGTCAACATTCACATGATTTCCACCTCTGAGATTCGCATCTCTGTGGTGGTTGACGACGCCGTCCTGGACGAGGCTGTGCGCGCGGTTCACACTGCCTTTGGCCTGGACGCCGACACCGCTGAAGCCGTCGTCTACGGCGGCACCGGGCGTTAAAGGACGCCGCGGTCCCGCTTGTGGGCACCGCCTAATGCCAGTTATTGCCAGCGCCCACCCCAGATTTTCAAACCTCAGGAGCCATCATGAGCCACAGCCCCGTTAACGAGTACCACGGACCTACCGACGGCGTCGTCGTCGCAGTTGTAGGCGCTACCGGCCAGGTTGGCCGCGTCATGCGCACCATGTTGGAGGAGCGCGACTTCCCCGCCCGCGCCGTGCGTTTCTTCTCTTCCGCCCGCTCTGCCGGGCAGCTTGTGGAGTTCCGGGGCGCCAAGGTTGAGGTGGAGGACGTGGCCACCGCTGACTTTGCTGGCATCGACGTCGCCATCTTCTCCGCCGGGGGCGCCGCCTCCAAGGAGTACGCACCCAAGTTTGCTGTGGCCGGAGCCGTGGTGGTGGACAACTCTTCGGCTTGGCGCAAAGACCCAGAGGTACCCCTGGTGGTTGCTGAGGTCAATCCGGATGCGTTGGCCCACCGCCCCAAGGGCATAATCGCTAACCCTAACTGCACCACCATGGCGATCATGCCGGCGCTGAAGGTGCTGCACGAGGAAGCCGGGCTTAAGCGCCTGGTGGCCTCTACCTACCAGGCAGTATCCGGTTCTGGGCGTGCGGGTGTGGCTGAGTTGGCTAGCCAGGTGCGTGCCGCCGTCGATCAGGATTTTGAGGTCCTAGCGCTGGATGGCCGCGCGGTGACTTTCCCCGAGAAGCAGGTCTATGTGGACACGATTGCGTTCAACGCGGTGGCCTGGGCGGGGGGAGATGCCGGTGATGGCTCGGGGGAGACGGATGAGGAGCAGAAGCTGCGCTATGAGTCCCGCAAGATCCTTGGTATTCCAGGACTGTTGGTCTCTGGCACCTGCGTGCGCATCCCGGTGTTCTCCGGGCATGGTGTGAGCGTTTCTGGGGAGTTTGAGCGGGAGATTAGTGCCGAGCGGGCCATTGAGCTGCTGCGTGCGGCGCCGGGGGTGACCTTTGAACAGGTGCCTAGCCCACTGCGGGCTGCTGGCCGTGATGGCACCTTTGTGGGCCGGGTGCGCGCTGACCAGGCTTATGAGCCGGGGCACGGGATTGCGCTGTTTGCGGTGGGGGACAACCTGCGCAAGGGCGCGGCCCTTAACGCTGTGCAGATCGCGGAGCTACTGGCCGACGAACTGCGCGCCTAAGCAAGAATGCTTCAGACATACTCAACTATGAGTAGCCCGCAGAATGGTCTTGTAAGCAAGTGTGATGCGCAACAAACGCGACCACCACCCTACGTTTATTCAGGAAATTCTCAGGAAAAACTGTAACAGTTGTTGCCCGGCAGGCCTGAGTAAGCTGCCTTAGGCCCGGCTACCGTAATCGTTATGCCTGGCTTGCTTGGAAAGCAATGTCGCGACCATACAAGGAGCCCTTCCCTTTTTCCAAAACGACGATCGGCGACATCGTCAACCGTCGCACCGGCTCTTTCCTCACCGCTATCTTCACGGTAACAGTGCTTGCGCTCGGCGCTCGCACCCCAGTCGCGACAGTGTCAAATAAGTTGGCAAAAAACAGCTACATCTACTCTCGCCTACGACACTTCCCTAGATGTGTCCTAGCAGCAGGCCTCCTACGCTGGTTTCTGCAAACAAAAGAAGGTGAAGGAAGAAGGCGTCCATGCGGAGAACGTTCGAACGCACTTCGTGGCCAACTCCCAGGTTGTGTGGGAAATGGAAATGATGCGTTCTCTCAGTGGAGCTGAGCATTTTGACTACCTTGGTTTCTCCTACGCAACGATCCTGGATGACACCTATGCAACCCTGTTCCCTGCCAAGGCTGGAGGTATGGTCTTCGATTCAACCCTCGTGGCCGACCGGGCATCCTTCACTGTAGGCTTCGATCAGCAGGTGGCACTGGCCACTGAGATCAAAAAGATGATAACGTCAGGCATGGGTTCGGACTACCCCTTCGTGTCGACTTCTAAGCTCATCACACTACCCGGCTGTCTGGATGTCACTCCCGGGAAGGCGGTGGAAGACATTGGCTTGTCAAGCGAAATTCTAACCCAGTTTCTCGTTGGCTCCCTCTACAAAGCCCCAACGGAGCGCAATGAACGCCTTGGGGCAACCGGAAAGGCTAAGAGAGGTGATCAGAAAGATATTGACGTGCTTCTCGTTCTCGCTGGCCTGGTGACTTCCGTAGATAAGATAGCTCCGACAGATGCAGCTCAGCCCGGTTCTAGAAAATCCGGTAATGAGGGTGGGGCTCCCAAGATCGACCCGAGCGGAGAGATTGTCAAGTGCAACTCCTTCCCCAAGAACACTGACATTGCGAATGTCATTGCATGCATCAAAGAGAAGGGCATGCCTGAGTTCTTCGGTTGACCTAAAATCGACAACAAAACTCTCGGTGACTATATTGACTTGTGTTGTACCATCCCGCCTGAGGTACCTTCAAGCATTACCGATTCCCTCCATGTCCTCAACACGACAACGCCAATCCTCGTCATCAGTACTAAGAGTGACCACACTACCGAGTACCTACAATGCCTCGTCGGTCAGTTTGGTAAAGATCGTCTCTTAACCTTCGATGCGCACGGACACTGTCTCTCCTTCGCTGTACCTTTTCCCGCCCCTAGATGCAACGGTCGCTGACTATCTCCTAAAGGCTACTTGCCCGAGGAGGGCGTCGCCGTCATAGATGGAGCAATTAAATGTAAGTCTAATAAGACATCATCTGAACGTTCCTCCTCCATTTTAAAACCAACAACCTCGATAAGGAGAATGACCTCGTGCCCGCAATGATGACTGGCCGTGTCGCTTGGCGCCGACCCTTCGCCGTAATTAGCGCTACACTCATATCCCTGGTATTGTCAGCATGTTCAATTTCGACCACTGAAATAGCAAAACCCAAAGAAACTGGCAAACAACTCGCATCCAGTATAGCGCTCGATGCAGCATGGCAACAGGCCTCCTATGCTGATTTCTATAAGCAGAAGATCGAATGGCGCGCCTGCACATCAGAAGACGGGTTGGACGAAGAAGTCTCCGAGGCCCTCAAGCAAACAGGGGGCGACTCCTCCGCGTTCAAGTGCGGAACGGTAAAAGCGCCTCTGAATTGGGCAGACCCCTCTGACACCAGAACCATTGACCTAGGCGTGATGAGGGTCCCATCTACCGGTGATACCGCCAAAGCGGTCCCGATCTTCACGAACCCTGGCGGACCAGGAGTCAGCGGTATTAAGGATGCGATTCTCATGACGACCAATGCTTCCTTTGGAGAAGTCATGAAAACCCATGAGCTCTGGGGATTTGACCCGCGTGGCATCGGTCGCTCCACCCCAGTCACCTGTGAGTCCAAGTCAAATATCAGCTCAGTCCAGGTTGCCGAATGCGCCAACTCCCATCCGGTTGGGCATTATATGGGTAGTTCCCAAGTCGCCCGTGACCTCGAACTGCTCCGCAACCTTTCAGGTGCTCCCCGTCTCGACTATATCGGCTACTCCTACGGCACGATGCTTGGTGCTACCTACGCGACCCTCTTCCCCGAGAATGCGGGACGCATGATCCTTGATTCAGCTGAGAACTCAAAGTGGGCAACGCTCGAACACAGCTATGATCAACAGGTCGCAATCGCCCGGACAGTTGGTGAGCTGGTGGAGAACTGCTCCTCGTTGACCACCAGCACGGGCGGGTCGGTCAGCTGCCCATTCGCCACTGAACGTGAGATGCTCGACTACAAGAAGTCGCTGAATGACAATCCCATGAAGGCGAGCGACGGTACCGAGATCAATGAGAAGGCCCTTCGTGACTTCCTCCAGGCTGCCCTCTATTCAATACCTGGTGACGCCTTCGACCTCCTCGGTCGCGCCAAGTCCGGTGATCAGCAAGCCATTGATGAGATGGCCACTCAAATTAAGGGCGGAGGAGCCGAAATCGATACAGCCGGACAGCTTGTTTTCTGCCCCTCCGCGCCGAAGACCCCCGACCTTAATGGGCTCATCGCACACATCAAGAAGGTCGGTGTCCCCGAGTACCTTGGTGGCCCTGAACTTACTGATGACCTTCTTTCTGAGTTTACCTCTTTCGATTGTGCACCTCTTCCAGGAACAGGTACTGAACTTACGGATTTCGATGCCTCAAAGACGAAGAATCCTCTCCTTGTCATCGGTATCACTGGCGACCACGCTACCCCTTTCCAGCACGGCAAGGAGCTCGCGAGACAGCTTGGAAACGCCAGTTTTCTTACTCTGAAGGGAATCGGTCACGGAGCCTCCTTTAGCCAACTGTCCACCTGCGTTGACGCAGCTGCAACGGCTTACCTAAATGAAGGTAAGCTCCCAGAGGAGGGAGCAGTCTGTACCCAGGGTAAGTGAGAACTGAGGTCGACGTCTTTTCTCACTTCACCAGACCCAGTGTCTGAGCAAACGAACGGCCGCAGACCAATCAGTCTGCGGCCGTTCATTGTGGCCAGCGCAACATTGAGACGGCCCGCGTGCCTGTAATGAGGGGTAACCCTTAACGGGAGGCTGGACAGGATTTGGGCTGGTTGGAACCTCCTTTAGGGACGCGTGCATTCTCTGGATAGTTTCTCCATCTTGTGCAGGTGGTGTGAGTACTCCCGGTGTGCGGCCCCAATTAACAACATAAGCCGGTCTCGCAGATTGGCTCATATCGTCAGAGCGATCTCAGGGGCGCTCCGTTGCCTGCACCGGCGCAGCTGACAAACTTGGCTGGCTCGGCTGGAATACGGAGCGGGCTTGGCCGGTTGGGGTGGCTGTCACGCAATCGTTCTGAAAGGACAACCCATGGCTACCGTCAACCTCACTGAGGAGAAGTTCAACGAGACCGTTCGCGGCGAGGGCATCACCATCGTCGACTTCTGGGCCACCTGGTGCGGTCCGTGCCAGCGCTTCAGCCCCGTCTTTGAGAAGGCCTCGGAGGCCAACCCGGACATCACTTTCGCCAAGGTGGACACGGAGGCTGAACAAGGCCTAGCCATGGCCCTGGGCGTCTCCTCCATTCCAATGGTCATGGTTTTCCGTGATGACGTACTGGTCTACCGCGAGGCCGGCGCCCTGCCTGCCAAGGCCCTGGATGCGCTGATCACCCAGGTTCGCGAACTCAACATGGATGAGGTCAAGGCCAAGGCTGCTGAACAGCAGGCCTGATGTGGTGGGCGGCCCCGCCGCCTAATCACGACGTCGACGCGCGGCGGTACCTCACACCGTTCTACGCACCAGGGGTAGGTGCCTGGCCGTGAAGGTCACCACCAGGCAGCCGAAGGCCACAATCAAGGCCAGGCGCGGCACCCCAAATATCACCCCAAGCTGCTGCGCCTGGATGCCGCGATTCTTGAGCACCTCCAGGATGTAGGGGTGGAGTAGGTACACGCCAAGCGCGGCGCCGGAGACCTCCCGCACCGCCCGTGAGGCGATCGCGTCGGGCTTCCAACTGCGCCAACTCAAGGCCAAGCAGAACAAGGAGACGGCCTGCAGGACCGTCGTCGGGGAGAAGGGACCAAAAAGCCACTCCACCTTGTAGCTGCTTTGGTGCAGGCAGTACCAGTAGGTGCCGTAGGCGCTGGCGGCGGAGGCTGCCAGGAACACGATCGGCGCCAGGAAGCGCGTGGAAGAGCCGAAGCGCCAATGGTCCAACCAGTAGCCCAGCAGCATGTAACCCACATACTGGGCCTGCGCGGGGGCGAACTTCGCGACGAGCTCGTGCCATAACGCAGATTGCAATGGCACCAGGTTCAAGGCGTGCCAGATCAGCACCACAACGACGAAGGCCGCGACCAGCCAGCGCACTTCAAGGTGTCCTCGGTGCAAGGCCGCGTGGATTGGCGGAACCAACAGGTAAGCCATGATCATCGCCAGCAGCAGCCACAGGTGTTCATAGCCCTTGGCTAGCTGCAGGGCAATGTTGTACTTCGAGTAGTCGCCCTGAGCGTGCACCTTGTAGGCGGCGTAGAAGGCCGACCAGAACAGGTACAGGAACAGCAACCGCCCAATGGTTTGCCACAGCAGACGACGTCGGTCGAGGTCTGGGCCGCGCAGAAGCGTGGCGCCGGAGATCATGAAGAACAGGGGGATGCCTGCGCACTGCAGCGCTGCCCAGACGTCAGCCACAACGAAGGCATGGTCATGCGTAGCCGCGCCTTTGAAGAGTCCCGCATTGGTGTTAGCCATGACCACCATGACGACCGCGAAGATACGCAGCACATCCAGCTCGTGACGGCGCGGCTGGCGCTGGGGCTGCGGCGCGGTGGGCCGCCGGATGAGGATGGTGTTGTCTCTGGTTCTGGTGGTGGTACGGACTGTTTCTCTCAGGGCCATGGTGACATTCAGGGTTATGCGGTTGTGCAGGGACCGCGCTACACGCACAAGGCGTGTGACGGCTGTCACCGACCATACGGAGACTCATCCATGGAGGCAATCAGTTGATGGGCTTTCTGGGGTCAGTCATTCGGCTGGCTTGCGCGGCATGCGGTTTTTACCATCGGACGGTTGTCGGCCTGTACTAGGGGCAAACTTGCTGGGCGTCGTGGACTGGTGGGGGCGCCAACTGCAAGCTCCGAGTGCTGGGAGTGCTCTGACGCCAACCCTAAGAGGCGCCTTGATAAGTTTATCAACAGGCCATGTGCTTGATAAACTTATCAGCATGCGCTCACCGGTGAACTCCCCATTCAGCCCAGGCTCTGACGCCGTGCCGCAGGTGTGGGCTGGCAGGAACGCTCAATTGAATGACTGGCGCACGGTCCTCCAGCCAAGGCGCACAGCGGGAGTTGCGGAGCGAGGACGCACGATCCTTGGGGAAGCTGGCACGGGCAAGTCCGTGCTGGTGCGTCGGATCGCGGCTGAAGCCGCAGAGGCCGGTTCCTGGGTCACGCAGCAGATCAGGGTTCCGCTAGGTGCCGATCCGATCAAACTTGTGGCTGCGCAGCTGCTTGACATAGCTGAGGCCGCAGGCCTGGCGGCGTCCTCGGAGCGACGTATCGGCCAGATGCTAAGTCGAGTGGAGTCCGTGGCAGTCTCTGGGGTGTCCCTGAAAGTCCGTCAGCAGGAAGGGCCTGAGGCCTATCGCTCGCTGACTGACCTGCTGGTTGAGATTGGTTGCCAGGCCATGCGAGAACCTGGACGCATGGTGTTAGTGCACTTGGATGAGGTGCAAAACATTAAGGATGAAGTGGTTCGTTCTCAGCTGCTCATTGCGCTTGGGGACGCCCTAACCCATGAGGAGTCAGCTCAGGCCCCCGGCGGCGTCAGCTTTCAGCGCGCCTTACCAATCGCCGTCTACCTAACGGGATTGCCGGAGTTCTCAGAAATGGCCGGTACTCGCACTGGAGCCACTTTCGCGCGGCGCTTTCAGACCAACACTCTCCAGGCCATTGACGACGACGCCCTCATAGTCGCGCTCCAGGAATTCGTCACCCAAGGCTGGGAGGTGGTTGCTGAAGATAACTCTCACGGAAGAGTCTTCATGGAACCCGAGGCTCAACGGGCCATTGTCGAGCTAGCTCACGGGGAACCCTTCCTATTTCAGCTGGCAGGCGAGCGAGCCTGGTTCGCAGGCTCAGGGCCGGTTATTACTGCAGCTGAAGTGCGAGCTGGGTGGGCGAGCGCTGCCGGGGAGGCGGAGGCACATGTGGTCAGATTGCTGGAGCGACTGCCTGAACGAGAGCGGGACTTCCTTGAAACGATGTCTTCCCTTGAGGCTTCAGAAAGAATGCTGACGAATATTTCCCGCGCAATGGGCTTGAGTCGTCCAGAATCGGCTGGGCCGACCTCTCGGCGCCTAGACATACAGCGCGGCATCATTGAGCGCGGCAAGCCCTACCGGTTCCGCAACCGGGCAATCGAGGCCTACCTGACTAGTAGCTGGCCGCGGCTTCCCTGAAGCTTCACCGGTTGGCGCGCGCGGTGGTGGCCGGTATGGCAGTCATGCTGTAAGCGCACGCTTGTGAAGGCTCTGGAAGTCTGCGCACTTTCGGCTCGCTCAAGGAAGGACTGTTTGCTGGGTGCACGGTCTAAGTGCGTGAAAACGCAGGGTGCGAGGAAGCAGCGGAGTTCAAGCCTCCGTGCGCATCAGCCGCACACCACCCCCAAGCACTGCAGCCACTGCCCAAGCCGCGAGCACTACAGCCGCACGGCTGGTGTGCACGCCGCTGACCCATTCACTGGCCGCCGCCCCGGGGAGCCAGACCACGGCGTAGCCCAGAACTTGCTTGGCTGCCGGAGCCACCACCACCAGGCACAGCGCTGTCACACCGGCCGCGGTGGGTGAACGCAACACCTCGCCAGCCCCCAGCCCCAGCAAAGCAGCCAACCCTAGCCACAGCACCACCCGTGCCAGCACTACCACCTGCCCCGTAAGGCCAGCCGGACAGGCCCAGGCCGCAAGTAACCCCAGCACCAAGGCCACCACCAGCGCGAGCGCACCAGTGACCAATACCCGTGCCGCCCACACGGCTCCCCTCACCGGCAAAACCAACAGACTCATGCGCCCCTGAGCGCAGCTGTGCTCAGCCCCAGAAAGCACCAGTCCCAGTGCTAGAAAGGCCACCTGCGGGAACATCACCCAAGCCCAGGCCGCCTGGCTAAAGCCAAAGTCGACCCCCACAGGCACCTGTTGGCGCACGCTTAAAGACGCCAAAACCGACAGCAGCACCGCCGCCAGACCACACCCCCACGACGCTGGCAGCGTCACCACCTGGCACCACTGCGCAGCCAGCGCCCGATAAGCCGTCACTTTCCAGGGAGCAGCGGGGCCGGACCAGCCACGGCCCCCAACCGGCGCCCCAGGCACACGGTCCGCTCGCCACTGCCCGGCAGCAGCCAGGCCTGCCCCTACTGGCTGACTCGTCCGTGCCGGGTTCATGCCCGCCTCCACACCCAAGCCGCGTAGGCCACCAGTGCCCCAACCACCAGCCATACTCCCTGCACCCCAAAGGCCAGAGCCGAAGAGATGAACGGAGCCGGCCCGGTGCCCGGCCCTCCCGCAGGCGGCCAGCTGTGGGCAATCAGCCGCAATGACGTATAGTCCGGCAACAGTTGCACCACCGCCGAGCCCATCCGGTAGAACAACAGGCTGGGAGAGACCAGCGTGGCCGTCGGAATTAACCAGGCCAAAGGCAGCAGCGAGCCCCGCGACACCGCCGCCAAGGCCACCGCCCACACGGCATTGAGCTCCCACCACCCCAACAGCGCCAGCCAACGCCCCCAGGGGAAAGGAAAAACCTGTGACCAGCTGCCCAGCGCGTGATGGGTCCACGCAAAAGTCAGTCCACTGGCTGCCGCTGCCAGCACAGCCACTAGCCCCAGCACTACCAGCAGCCGCGCCGTCATCCCCAGAACCCGACGAGGCATGACCAGCAAGGTGGTGCTCGCCTGTCGGGAAGAACCCACTGACGGGGCATTAGCCCGATACTCGCTGGCCATCACCCCTGTGCCCAGCATGATCGCCGCAGACGCCCCAAACACCAGGCTGATGAAGCCTGCATCTGGCACAAAGCCCAGCGAATAGGCATCGCTCGCTTCCAACAGCGCCACCAGACCACGAGTCTGGTAAATCTCTAATCCCAGCGGCAACACGATGGCGATCAGTGCCGCAATCCAAGTCGTCGGCAAGGTTAGAGCTTTCAACAGCTCAGCCCGCAGCGCCTTGCCCATCACCGCCCTCCTTTAACCGAGGTGGCGCCAGGCCTGGCGGCTCCGCTGGGCTCGTCGGTAGCACGCAAGCCAGGGGCCTTGCCTGCCGCCAGACCGTGCCCACTGGTCAGCGCGAAGAAGGCTTCCTCCAAGTTGGCGTATCCGGCGGCAACCTCCGCCAAGGTTCCCGCCGCCCGTACGCTCCCCTGCGCGATTACGACGACGTCGTCAGCCACCTCGCTGAGCTCGGAGAGCATATGGCTGGAAACCAACACGGTGCCTCCGGCTGCCGCGCGCTCCCGTAGGAGCGAACGGATCCAAACCATGCCCTCCGGGTCCATGCCGTTGATGGGCTCGTCAAGCACCAGCACCTCAGGTTCACCCAGGAGCGCCGCCGCCAGACCTAGGCGTTGGCTCATCCCCAGAGAAAAAGTACGCACCCGCTGGCGCGCCGCCTGAGCCAGCCCCACCTCCTCCAAGACCTCCGCAACCCGCTGCCGGCCTACCCCCGCCCCGGCTGCCACCCAGCGCAGGTGAGCCCGGGCCGTGCGCGAAGGATGTGCACCCGAGCCGTCTAGCACCGCACCAAGGTGTTGCCACGGATCACTCAGATCCCGGTAGCGACGACCATTGATGAGCGCGATCCCGCCATCAGCCGGGTCTAATCCCAGCAAGCAGCGCAGGGTGGAGGACTTGCCGGCGCCGTTGGGTCCAACAAAGCCAGTGACGCGGCCCGGCCGCGCCTCCAGGCTGACCCCATCGAGTATGGTTTGGCCGCGATAACGCTTGGTGAGCTGTGCTATCTGGATCATGAATCCAGCGTGCTTCGGGCAGTTAGGCCTGCGCCTCGGCCCTGCGGGCGAAGTGCTGCGGCACCTTAGGACTCGGGTCTGTCAGACCCTGGTCTGAGGCCGGCGCCACCCGGTCCCGCTAGCCTGCATATATGCCCAATCGGACCTTGCGCCGCCTGCTCGGCCCCGCCGTCGCTGCCGGGCTGATGCTGCTGCTCAGCGTGGTCGGCTGGCCGCATGCCCCCGGTCCGGTGACGCGGACTATTGCCTGGCTGCTGCTGGCCGCCGTGCTCGTCTGGGGGCAGTGGGCCTGGCGCGGCGAACGCCGCGCGCACGAGGCCGAGCTGGCCCGCGCTGCTGCCCGTACCGCCGTCGCCGAAGAACGCCTGGCCATCGCCCGGGACCTGCACGACCTAGTCTCCGGCGGCCTGGGTGCCATAACCGTGCGCGCCGCGGTTGCCCAACGCCTGGAGGGCGACGCCGCAGGCCTGCGTGCAGCCCTGGCCGACATCGAATCTGCCTCACGCCAGTCCACGGACGCACTGCGGCGGATGCTCGCGGTCCTACGAGGAGAGGCTATTGGAGCGGGCGACGCCGGGGCAGCGGCAGCCTCAGGCACACCAATCAGGCCAGCTGCCGTGGCAGCAGCAGGCGCAGGCCCCAGCTTTAGCGCCGCCCTGCAAGCCGAGCTGACCTGTCTGGAGACCGCCGGTCTAAAGGTGGACTGCACAGTCCAAGGGTCGGTTCCTTCTCCCCTAGAGCCACTTGTGCTTGCGGTAGTCCGGGAAGGCCTGTCCAATGTAGCTCGTCACGCCGGTCCCACCCGAGCTGAAGTAAACGTGCGCCAGGAGGGTGAAATCCTGCAGATCAGCATCGTCGACGAAGGTCCCTCGCCGACCTGGGTAGACCAGCCCGGCGCCGGGCTGGGGCTGCGAGGCCTGGCAGAGCGGGTCGAGGCCCTGGGAGGGCAGTTGGAGTACGGGCCTGCCGGCAGCGGTTTTGCCCTGCTTGCCCGCTGGCGACTTGCGAAGGAGGCCGCATGAGCCAGCCACCGGTCGGCAGGCCAGCAGCCAAGACCAGCTCCCATCCCAACCGCACAGCGCCTATCCGTGTCCTCATCGCGGAGGACCAGGCCCTCCTGCGCTCCTCGCTGGCCGCCCTTATAGGCGCAGAACCCGACCTGGAGGTGGCGGCCCAGGCAGCCGATGGCCTGGAAGCAGTGGAACTTGCGGGCAGCCTACGGCCCGACGTCGTCGTGATGGATGTGCAGATGCCGCGCCTAGACGGCGTGGAGGCCACCAGGCGTATTTGTGCGGATCCGGCGCTTGCGGGCACGCGCGTGCTGGTGTTGACCATGTTTGAGGTGGAGGAGTACGTGCTGGGGGCGCTGCGCGCCGGGGCTAGCGGTTTCTTGCTTAAAGACGCCGCGCCGCAGGCGGTGGTGGATGCTGTGCGCACGGTTCATGCGGGGCAGTCCTTGCTCAGTCCACAGGTGATGGCTCGGTTGTTGGCCCGTGGGGTGCGTGGCTGCGACGGCGGGATGGCTGAGGGGATGGTGGAGCAGGTGGCTAGGTTGACGCCTCGCCAGCGAGAGGTGCTGGTGCTGATCGCCCGGGGCTTGTCCAACCAGCAGATAGAGGCGGAGTTGGCGATAACTCGGGCTACCTGCCGCACGCATATCACGGCTTTGCTGTCTCGCCTGGGTGCGCGGGACCGTGCTCAGTTGGTGGTCGCTGCCTATGAGGCGGGCCTGGTGGTGCCGGGCGGCTGAGGGCTAGGCAGGACAGGAGGTGCTGCGGGCCGGTTGTTGGTGGCAGGCAGCTGAGGGGCTGCTCAAGCTGCTGCAGGCTCTGGCAGGACTGATGACGCCAATGACGCCTAAGGGTGTGTCGCAGCTCGCTTTAGCGTGGGAATACCGGCGCCACCTAGGAGGTTGAGTGCATCAGACTCAAGATTGTCGCGAATGAAGTTGACAAGACCTCACTCAATCACAATCCTGAGTGCATCAGACTCAACCGTCCAACCACCAATTAGGAGCCTCACATGGCACGCGCCGTCGGTATTGACCTCGGAACCACCAACTCCGCCATCGCCGTCCTTGAAGGTGGCGAGCCCACCATCATCCCCAACGCCGAAGGCGGCCGTACCACCCCCTCCGTCGTCGCCTTCTCCAAGTCCGGTGAGGTCCTGGTCGGCGAGGTCGCCAAGCGCCAGGCGGTCACCAACGTTGACCGCACCATCTCCTCCGTCAAGCGCCACATGGGCACCGACTGGTCGGTGGACATCGACGACAAGAAGTACACCGCCCAGGAGATCAGCGCCCGCATCCTGGCCAAGCTCAAGGCCGACGCCGAGGCCTACCTGGGTGAGACCGTCACCAACGCCGTCATCACCGTGCCCGCCTACTTCAACGACGCTGAGCGTCAGGCCACCAAAGAGGCCGGCACCATCGCCGGTCTGACCGTGGACCGCATCGTCAACGAGCCCACCGCCGCAGCCCTGGCCTACGGCCTAGACAAGGGCAAGGAAGACGAGCTCATCCTGGTCTTCGACCTGGGTGGCGGCACCTTCGACGTCTCCCTGCTGGAGGTTGGCAAAGACGAGGACGGCTTCTCCACCATCCAGGTGCGCGCCACCAACGGTGACAACCGCCTAGGCGGCGACGACTGGGACGCCCGCATCGTCGACTGGCTGGTCAAGCAGGTCAAGGACAAGAACGGCGTCGACCTGGCCAAGGACAAGATCGCCATGCAGCGCCTTAAGGACGCTGCCGAGCAGGCCAAGAAGGAGCTCTCCAGCGCGATGAGCACCAATATCAACCTGCAGTACCTCTCCATGAGCGAGGCCGGGCCCGTCCACCTGGACGAGAAGCTCACCCGCGCCCAGTTCGAGGAGATGACCGCCGATCTGCTGGAGCGCACCAAGCTGCCCTTCCACAACGTCATCAAGGACGCCAGCGTCCAGCTCTCTGAGATCGACCACGTGGTCCTAGTCGGTGGCTCCACCCGCATGCCCGCCGTCTCCGACGTCGTGCGTGAACTCACTGGTGGCAAGGAGCCCAACAAGGGAGTCAACCCGGATGAGGTCGTGGCCGTAGGCGCCTCCCTGCAGGCCGGAGTCATCCAGGGTGACCGCAAGGACGTCCTGCTGATTGACGTGACCCCGCTGTCCCTGGGCATTGAGACCAAGGGCGGCGTGATGACCCGCCTCATTGAGCGCAACACGGCCATCCCGACCAAGCGCTCCGAGGTCTTCTCCACCGCCGAGGACAACCAGCCCTCCGTGCTGATCCAGGTCTACCAGGGTGAGCGCGAGTTCGCCCGCGACAACAAGCCCCTGGGCACCTTCGAACTCACCGGCATCGCCCCCGCCCCGCGCGGCATCCCGCAGATCGAGGTCTCCTTCGACATCGACGCTAACGGCATCGTCCACGTCTCCGCCAAGGACCGCGGCACCGGCAAGGAGCAGTCCATGACTATCTCCGGCGGCTCGGCCCTGCCCAAGGAGGACATTGACCGCATGGTCAAGGAGGCCGAGGCCCACGCCGAGGAAGACAAGAAGCGCCGCGAGGACGCAGAGACCCGCAACTCCGCTGAGCAGCAGGCCTACTCCATCGAGAAACTTCTCAAGGACAACAAGGACAAGCTGCCCGAGGACGTCCACACGGAGGTCTCCGGCGCCGTCGACGAGCTGAAGCAGGCCCTGGAGGGCTCCGACATCGAGCCCATCAAGGCCGCCCAGACCAAACTCAACGACGTCGCTCAGAAGATCGGCCAGGCCCTGTACGCTTCCGAGCAGGCCGCCCAGTCTACCCAGGACACGGGCGCCACCGAGGAGGCCCCCAAGGCCGCTGCGGACGATGACATCGTCGACGCCGAGATCATCGAGGACGAGGGCACCAAGTGAGCCAGCACGCCAAAGAGCCCAACGAGGGCGAGGTCGATCCGGACCTCGCGGAGGCAGTGGAATCAGCCTTCGACGGCGTCGACCTAGACGCCGCCGCAGCCAACCCGGTCGCGGGCGGCGAGGACGCGGCGGCCCCGGCAGAACCCAGTGAAGTCGAGGTGGCCCAGGCTGCCGCAGCTCAAGCGACTGAAGACCTAGCGCGAGCCCGGGCGGACCTGTATAACCTCCAGCAGGAGTACCAAGGCTTCGTGCGCCGCTCCCGCGAGGGGGCCCAAGGCCACCGTGAGGCCGGGCAGGCCGCCGTCGTCGAGTCACTGATCCCAGTGCTAGATGAGGTGGCTTTAGCTCGCGAGCACGGGGACCTTACTGGCCCCTTTGAGGCCATGGCCGTCAAACTCGAGTCCATCTTGGGGGAGAAGTACGGTCTACTACGCTTTGGTGAGGTGGGGGAGCTCTTCGATCCGGCCCTACACGAGGCCCTTATGGCCGTGGAGGACGCCGAGGTCGCGGAGCCAACCATCAAACTAGTCCTACAGCCGGGTTACCGGCTGGGGGAAAAGGTGATCCGGGCAGCTCGCGTCCAGGTGGCTAACCCCACCTAAGTCGAACCCCCGGTCACCTGAGCTACCGAAGGTGGCTCAAACTGCACACAGCCGGTGGTGCGGGCGCCTCCGCCCGAGGCACCCGCACCACCGGTGCCACCCGCAGCAGACCAGTACCCCCTGCGGCCAGCCCCGGCACAGCTACCGCGCCGCACAAACGGCAAGCAAAGCAACACCAATTCGCCAGCAGATAGGAGGCGGTGGCCCATGGCCAGCCAGGACTGGATGACCAAGGACTTCTACGCGGTCCTCGGTATCTCCAAGGGCGCCGACGCGGCCGCCATCAAAAAGGCCTATCGCACGCTCGCCAAGAAGTACCACCCGGACCGCAACCCCGGGGATGAAGCTGCCGCCGAGCGCTTCAAGAACATTGGTGAGGCCTACGCTGTCCTGTCCGATGAGGGTGAACGCAAGCAATACGACGCCATCCGCTCTATGGCTGGCGGCGGTGCTCGCTTCACCTCCGGTGCCTCCGGCGCGGGGAGTGCAGGCTTCGAGGACATCTTTTCCTCCATGTTTGGCGGCGCTTCCACCGGTCGCCCCGGCGCCGAGCCAGATATTGACGAACTCCTGCGCATGTTCGGTGGACAGGCCAGCCCCACCCGCAAACACGGCCGCCCCGGCGCCTTCGACTTTGGGGGCTTTGGCGGCTTTGGATCCCGGGGGCGCTCCCAGCGCGGCGCGGATGTAACCACCACCGTCACCCTGCCCCTGCGCGACGCCGTCTCCGGCACAGATGCTGAGCTGACCGCCGATGGTCGCACCACCCGCGTGCGCATCCCCGCGGGCGTAACCGACGGCAAGAAGATCCGCCTGCGCGGCAAAGGCCGTCCCGGCAGTGGTGGCGGCGAGGCCGGGGACATGATCGTCACCATTAAGGTGGCGGAGCATCCCGTCTACGGCTTTGACGGCACCAACCTGACCATGAAGCTGCCGGTCACCCTCTCTGAAGCTGCCCTGGGCGGCGACGTCGAGGTGCCACTTCCCGACGGCGCCACCGCCCGCATGCGCATCAAAGCCGGCACGGCTTCTGGCACCACCATGCGCCTGCGCGGCAAAGGTCCTAAGTCCAAGGGTGGCAAGCCCTGCGATGTGCTGGTGATCCTGGAAGTGGCGGTACCTAAGCGCCTGTCCAAGGAGGCTAAGCAGGCCCTGGAGGCTTTTGATGCCGCAATGGGGGAGTGCGACCTCCGGGCGGCGGTACGTGAGGCAGCCACTAAATGAGGCGCGCCGGCCAGGACCTCGGCTTCCCGGCTGCTGACGCGGCAGAGCGGGCGGTTTACGTGATTTCCGTAGCCGCCGACCTGGCTGGCATGCACCCCCAAACTTTGCGTCAATACGACCGCTTAGGCTTGGTCCGTCCCGCCCGCACCTCGGGCCGGGGCCGCCGCTACTCACATCGCGACGTCGAGCGGCTGCGCCGCGTGCAGGCCTTCAGTCAGGAGGGCATCAACCTGGAGGGCATCCGCCGCATTCTGGAACTGGAACGCCAGGTGGAGCGCCTAGAACGGGAGAATCGTGCCCTGCGGCTGCGTCAGGCTGCCGTGGCGCGCGTCTTTGCTGCCGCTGCCGACGGCGAAGTGCAGCTGGTTACGCGCTCACCTAGAGCTGCCCGCCCAGACAAGAGTGCCCGCGCTTGAACGCTGCCCTGGCAGTTGCTGCCGCGCAGCTGGCCCGCCATGGGGAGAAAAAGCCACTGGCATCCGGCTCGTATCCATGTACCCTGTGCGGGAAGCATCTTTGAAGGAAGGTACTATGTCTAACCCCGTCACCCCCGGACAGCCCTACAACCCGCAGGCTGGCGCCTCTGTTCCCTCCGCTGGCTCCGCCCCGGTATATGCCTCCTACCAGGGTGGCCAGGCGCCGCAGACCACCTACTCCGCACCCGGTTACCCCTCGGCCCCCTCAGCCCCTGGCATGACCGGTGCGCCCGGTGTCCCCGCTGCTCCGGCAGGCCCTGCGCAGGACTCCCTGTTCACCAACCTCTTTGACACCACCCGCACCTTCGCGCAGAAGTACGGCAAGATCGTCATCATGCTGGGCGCTGTGGCTTACTTCGGTGCTTGGCTATTCGGCCTTATCCGCGACGGCATGCGCCTGGGAGACAGCTACGCCGGTAGCACCGCCGTCATCGCCTTCATTGAGCAGCTGCTGGTAGGCCTAGTGGCCGCAGGCGTGCACTTGTTCATGCTGCGTCTAGTGGTGGAGATCGCCGCGAACCTAGGCAAGGGCAAGGAATAAGCCTGGCCCGGCCCTGAGCGCATCGGCATAGCCGTAGCGCAATGAGCATGACAGAGGACAAGCAGATCGCTGACGAGCCGGCCTACGGCAAGCGCGTCAGCGCTGAGGAGTTGGCCCAGATCATGCGGGAGCAGGGCATCCAAGCTCCCGCTGGCAAGGGCGGCGACGTCGCTGCTGGTTTTGGGCGTGCCAATGTGCGCACCCCAAATCAGCAGTCAGCACGCTCCCAAGCGGCTGGTGGCACCGCCAAACCCAAAGGCCGCTGGGGCCTATTCCTAATTGGATTAGTCACCCTGCTGGTGCTGCCCATGGCCGTGATGGTCGGCGCAGTTAACTATGTAACCGGCGGCAACGCCGCTTCTGCCGCCGTAGTACCCGAGTCCGGTGCTGTCTACCTGCAGCAGGGCACTCAGGCTGGTGTCTACACCACCCAGTTTGGTTACAAAACCAGTGACTGTTCCGTGAAGGGGCCCGACGGCGTCGCCATCGTGACGACGGTAACCGGCCAGAGCTCAGCCTCCACTTTCAAGGTGTCCAAATCTGGCCTGCACACCGTCACTTGCCCGGGGGTCTCCCCATCGGCCATGGTGCTGGTTGGTCCGGCGCTGGTGGAATCTCGCATTTGGGTGGGTGCGGCCGGGATCCTGGTGGGGGGCTTCATTGGGCTAGTGGGTTTGGGGCTGACCATTGCAGGTCTGGTGCGGGTGGTCCGCAGACGGCCTAGCGCTTGAGCCTCCGCTGAGCCAAAGTGCTGCCGTGGTGTGCGCCGGTGTGGTGCCAGCCTCGACCCGGTCCGCCAGTTCGCGCGGCGCAGGAATCCTGAACCCAAGAACGCAGAAGGTCCCCGCACCTCCAAGGTGCGGGGACCTTCCCCTGACAGCTCAGGCTTCGAGCTGCTGGCGGCCTAGGCCGCGCGAAGTCACTCGCCGATCGCCTTGTCAGCGGCGTCGCGGGCGGCGTCGATCTTGTCGTCGAACTTACCGCCGGTGACCTTCTTGGCAATGCCCTGAGCGGCATCGAGGGCCTTGTCGGAGGCGGCCTCGATCTTCTCAGCGTCAACCAGCTCGGAAGCCTTCTTCTTCAGGTCATCAAGTCCCATGGTGTTCCCCTTTCGTCGGATGACGGAGCGCCGGATGGCTGCCCGTCTCAGGCAAATCCTCTCAAGACATGTAGGAATCTGCCAAGCTTCTGCGGGGCAACTGTGGCTTCTGTCAGCGCAGGGAGGAAATGATAATTTCCTTGAGCTTGTCCCGCGTGTCCGCATCCGTGCTGGTAATGGCCAGCTGGGCATAGTCTCCCGACGGCGTCGGTGCCGAGATCAGTTGACCCTGCAAGACCTCGCCGTTGACCGTAACCGTGTAAGACAGCAGATGTGCCTCCCCATTGGCGACGCTCTCCTTACTGTATTCACCGGGCTCACCACCATTGGCGCTGAGCGCCAGCTTCAAGGTGGCTTCAGAGATCGGGCTGCCCTTGGGTGCGGCCTGCTTGGCCACGGTGATATTGGCTAGCGCCTGTCCATCAGTTAGCGGTGCGATCGCATATAGGTCCAGCAGTTGCATTTGGCTGCGCAGCGCATCTTCGGTAAGGCCTAGGGCCTTTGCTGCCCCAGCGAGCTGATCGGAGTTGAGGTCATTCGTGGTGAAAGATGACCAGTCCTCTGGGATAGCAAAAACTAGTCCCGTGGTGGGGGCGGTTACCGTCTTGGTGTTCGCGGCAGGAGCAGATTTCTTGTCAGGTGCAGAGGTGGTAGGCGCCGCCGGGTCCTGTGTGGCGGCTGCAGTGGGACTTCCGGAGGTTACGGTCACGGGTGTGTTCTTGCCTGACAGCAATGAGCAACCTGAAGCTAGAAAGGCCAAGGTGGCTGCGCAGATTACGGCCACAGTGCGAGTAGATCGGGTCACGGTTTTCATGGAGCCTCCTAGGTGCTGGTTCCAATGCGGAGCCAGTCCGCTGGGACTAGACCATAGGCCAAGGCGGAGCTTGGTCAAATGGGTAGACAAGCCCAGGTAGTGCGAAGTTCCAGGAAGAAAACAGTCCAGACTGCCTAAGTAGGCTGCTCAGCGCAGAGTGGTAGCAATTACTCCCAGAATCTCTTCGATTCGCAAAGCACTACCAGCAAAGATGCGAGTGGTGACCATCTCGCCCTTTGAGTTGGGCAGGTAAGCGACACTTCCGTACATGCCCTTGCTGGGACTGTAAGTGACTCCATACTGGATCTTTCCGTTCACGGAGTCTAATGAGGCGGTCTTCTGCAAGGTTTCCCCGTGTCGCTGGGCAGTTTCCGTAATTGCTTGTGTTACGGCAGCCTCGTCTAGGGACAGTATCTTCTTAGCGCACATGGCCTGTTCCAGTACACCAGAGGAATCGCGGGAACTGGCGAGTCCCGCCACATCTACTGCACTGTTTGATAGGCTTACCTCAGCGATGCTTACTCCGGTTCGTTCAGCAATTCTAGCGAGCTCAGCCTCGTCGAACTTGGTGAAGATAGTCCAGCTCTGAGGTAGCGCATAGGAGATACCTCCAGCAGGGCAGCTTACTGACTGGGATCCAGCTGGTGCCGGAGCGGGTGCTGGAGGAGCGCCGTTGGATGTGGGGGCTGCCGAGCTTGTGGAGGCTGCTGGCGTTTGCAGGGAGCTTGGCGATGGAACGGCGCTGTTTCCCTCGGTTGGCTTGGCAGCAACGGAGGGTGTAGCGGGGGTGGTGGCCGGTGAGCTGTTAGTGGTGCCGAAGCCACAGCCGCTGAGCGCCAAGCTCAGACAAGCAACTGTTGACAGTATGGCGACGGAATGGCGGCGGTTCATCGGGCGCCTCCTCAGCTAGGGGGCCGCAGTAGTCAGAGCAGGTCAAGTGCGGCCGATCAGAAACCGGTCAGGGATGCCGCCATGCTAGTCCGGCAAGAGCTTTGATTCAACGGCTTGCGTAGGAGCGCGCTGCTCACGTGCGGAACTCAAGCGGGTTTGACGTGGCCCGGTTGCAGATCCTGCTCGAGGCCCGCACGTCCTCGACGGCTCAGATTTATGCCATGGATACCAAAAGTTGAGTGGAATAGACTCAACCTGCAAGTGGTTGGACCCAGCGGAGACGCCGGACCCACATCCCGCGTCAAAGCACTTCTCAAGGAGACCGCCCATGGACACGAACTACACCACCCGCTCGCAGGAGGCGATTGGCGGCGCCATGCAGGCAGCCGCCGCTGCAGGCAATCCTCAAGTAGAGACCGCCCACCTGCTGGCCGAACTCCTCGGCCAAGACGACGGCGTCGCCACGGCCCTGCTTGCGGCAGCCGCTCCGGACCCCCAAGCCCGCACCACCGTCGGCGCCGTCGCCCGCCGCACCCTGAGTTCACTGCCCGCCAATGCCGGCAGCACCGTCACCCGCCCCCAGCCCTCCCGCGCTCTCCTGGCGGCCCTTGACGCCGCCGCCAAGGAAGCAGAGAAGCTAGGCGACGAATACATCTCCACCGAGCATCTGCTCATTGGCCTAGCTGCCGCCCCCACAACCGATCCCATGGCCCAAGCTCTAGCGGAGGCAGGCGCAGGCCCCGACGCGCTGCGCGCCGCTCTGCCCCAAGTGCGCGGCAACAGCCGCGTTACCACGGCCAACCCCGAGGGCACCTACAAGACCCTGGAGAAATACGGCACGGACCTCACCGAGGCCGCCCGCGAAGGCAAACTGGACCCGGTGATCGGCCGAGACGCGGAGATCCGCCGGGTCATCCAGGTCCTCTCCCGCCGCACTAAAAACAACCCCGTGCTGATCGGTGAGCCCGGCGTCGGCAAGACCGCCGTCGTCGAGGGGCTGGCCCAGCGCATTGTGGCCGGAGACGTGCCCGAGTCCCTGCGCGGCAAGCGCCTGATCGCCCTGGACCTGGCCGGAATGGTGGCCGGAGCCAAGTATCGCGGCGAGTTTGAGGAGCGACTCAAAGCCGTCCTCAAGGAAATCAAGGATTCCGACGGCGAGGTCGTCACCTTCATTGACGAGCTCCACACCGTAGTGGGAGCAGGCGGCGGCTCTGAGGGCGCCATGGACGCGGGCAATATGCTCAAGCCCATGCTGGCCCGCGGTGAGCTGCGCCTAGTGGGCGCCACCACTTTGGACGAGTACCGCCAGAACGTGGAGAAGGACCCGGCCCTGGAGCGCCGCTTCCAGCAGGTCTTCGTCGGAGAGCCCTCTGTGGCTGACACCGTGGCGATCCTGCGCGGCATCGCCCCCAAATACGAGGCCCACCACCAGGTGACTATCTCCGATGGTGCCCTGGTAGCTGCCGCTCAGCTATCTGACCGATACATCACCGGCCGTCAGCTGCCAGACAAAGCCATCGACCTGATCGACGAGGCCGCTTCCCGCCTGCGCATGGAACTGGACTCCAGCCCCGTGGAAATCGACGCGCTGCGCCGCCGCGTGGACCGGATGCGCATGGAAGAGTCCTACCTGGCTGACTCCGCCCAGGGTGACGGCGAGGATGAGGCGGCCGCCGAGCGCCTAGAGCGTCTGCGCGCCGAACTGGCCGACGCCACGGAGGAACTCACGGCCCTGAACGCCCGCTGGGAGAAGGAGAAGGCCGGGCACAACCTGGTCGGTGAACTGCGCGCCAGCCTCGATGAGCTGCGCACTAAAGCGGACCTAGCTGAGCGCGAGGGGCGCTTTGAGGAGGCCGGTCGCCTGCGCTACGGGGAGATGCCTGCGCTGGAACGGCAGATTCAGCAGGCTGAGGCCAGTGAAAGCGCCAGCAGCGCCGAGGACGCCGTCGGGCCGGATGCATCCGGGGCGCCAGCATCCCGGAAGGTCAGTGCCGAGCCCATGATTGCGGAAAAAGTTGGCCCCTCTCAGATCGCAGAGGTCATTGCCTCCTGGACCGGTATCCCCGTGGGACGCTTACTGCAGGGGGAGACCGAGAAGTTGCTCCACATGGAGGAGGTCATTGGGCAGCGTCTGATCGGCCAGCGGGCCGCCGTCGTGGCTGTATCCGATGCCGTGCGCCGTTCGCGCGCCGGAGTCTCCGATCCGGATCGGCCCACCGGCTCCTTCCTGTTCCTCGGCCCCACCGGGGTGGGCAAAACGGAGCTGGCTAAGGCTCTGGCGGACTTCCTCTTTGACGATGAGCGCGCCATCGTGCGCATCGACATGTCCGAGTACTCGGAGAAGCACTCCGTGGCCCGTCTGGTGGGTGCCCCTCCCGGCTACGTTGGCTATGAGGAAGGCGGCCAACTCACGGAGGCTGTACGGCGTCGCCCCTATTCGGTGGTGCTGCTGGACGAGGTGGAGAAGGCGCACCCGGAGGTATTCGACATCCTCCTGCAGGTTCTCGACGACGGCCGCCTCACCGATGGCCAAGGCCGCACCGTGGACTTCCGCAACGTGCTCCTGGTGCTCACCTCCAACCTGGGGAGCCAGTTCCTGATCGACCCGGTGATGAGCCCGGACGAGAAGCGTGAGGCAGTGATGACCCTGGTGCGTTCTGCCTTCAAACCGGAGTTCCTCAACCGCTTGGATGAGACTCTGGTCTTTGATCCACTCAGCAAGGAGGAATTGGGGCGGATCGTGGACCTGCAGCTGGAGCGCATGGCGGCTCGTCTGGCTGACCGCCGCCTGACGCTTACGGTCACCCCGGCTGCCCGCGAGTGGCTGGCGGATGAGGGTTACGACCCGGCTTACGGCGCCCGGCCGCTGCGCCGCCTAGTGCAGCGCGAGATTGGCGACCGCCTAGCCAAGCTGATCCTGTCTGGGGAGGTGGCTGATGGTCAGGAGGTGGTGGCCGACCTTAGCCCTGAAGGGGTGATGGCGGGCTTGGTGCTGCGAGCCCAGGGGGTGCCGGTATCCCGTTCCGGGCGCTCTGCAGCCAGCGCGGAGTGAGCTCTACTGCCTTTGGGGCCTGCTCTAGGCCTGATTGGTGGTATTAAAACGGTATGGGGTCGTCCTTTTGTGGCGATCCCATGCCGCTTTGATAACTGACGGTGGATTTGCAAGCGCACTAGAGGGGCGTAAAGCCTTGTAATTGAGCCAGAAACTGGAGGTTTATACTTTTTAGAGGCGCCCAAACAACCGTGTGACAATGCGGCTATGCCAACACTTACTGAAGGTCAGGCGGTTGCGGTGGCCACGCAGGTGCGCCGCGGTCCGGGCCGCCCACCGGCTGGTTCAGAGGACAAGCACGCCCGCGTCCTAGAGGAAGCGGTCAAGCTTTTCGGCACCGCCGGATACGCTGCCACCTCATTAGCCGATATCGCTGCCGCTGCGGATATTTCCAAGGCGGGTCTGCTGCACCACTTCCGCTCCAAGGAGGAGCTCTTCGTGGAGGTGCTGCGTGCCCGCGAGGAGGCCGAGGACAAAGCTGCGCCACTGCCCAAGGGTGACAACCCTTGGATGGCGCTGACCGCCTGGATCGAGCGGCTGCGCAACAGCCTCTCCCATCGCGAGCTGGCTGCCGTCAATGTGGCCATGAGCGGTGAGGTCCTGCAGATGGGGCCTGCCGCCCGCGAATGGAAGACCCAGCGGCTTGAGGCCGAGGTGGCCGACCTGGCTGACCGCCTGGAGCGCGGCAAACGCGCAGGCTTCTTGCGCCAGGAGGCGCCGTCGCTGGAACTGGCTCGCACGATCGTGGCGCTCACCGATGGGCTGCTAGTGCAGTGGTTCTGCGCCACCCACGGCGGAGTTGAGGCCCAGGCGAGCAAAGGTACGGATGTGCTCTCCGAACTCAAGCTCTACGTAGACATGATTAAGGCCCGCTGGGCACTCTGACTGGCCAGCTGACTAACTGGCGCTTGACGGCGCGAGCGGCGCGGAAAACCGGTGCTGCTCGCGCCTTTTAGCATCCTTGGAAAGTGTGGGCGCGTCGGCCACCAGGCAGCCTCCCCAACAAAGGCCGAGGCCTCGCACCGGAGTGCGAGGCCTCGTTGTCGGATACGGGGGCGCGGTCCCTGATTCGCGTCATCCCCGAGCACTGCGGTAGGTCAACGGAGTCCCTGATCTCCTCGTACCGTATTGTGTTCCGACCCCCAAAGCATAAGGCCCTACCGGCCCTAAATGCATCTCTGGATTTGGCGGAATATCGCCGTTTCACAGAAACTCGGCATTACAGTTACATCACAAGGCAGTGGGGTCTCGTAACGCCCGGGCTAACGCGGCTAGAAAATTGCCAGAAGTAGGATTCTGGTGCTAATGGGGGCCTGGATGTCTGCCGAGATAGCGAACCCGCCCGCACATCCTAACAACAGCCTATTTAGTTCGCTAGGTGGCCTAGCTCGTGCACACGGTCGGTGAAGATTCCCGTAACGCCCCAGCTAAACAGCTCCTCGGCACGCTCTCGGGAGTTCACGGTCCAAACATTGACGCCGTAGCCCAGCGCGCGAATCTCCTCAACCCGCTCCCGCGCCAAACCCCTATCCGCAGGGTTAACCGCCTCCGCCCCCAGCTGCTCCACATAAGAACGCCAATCATCCAGCAGCAGTCCCGTCTCCGTGAGCACCGCCAAGCGCGTGCCCGGACGACGCTGCCCAAAACGATCCAGCAGCACCGGGTTGAAGGAAGAGACCAACACCTGCGCGCCGCCCAGCTCAGCGTGCTCATCTAAAAGCGCCGCGACGCCGTCGACCAGCCGCCGACAAGCTGCAGCTCCCGCCTCACAGGACTTCAATTCCACATTCACATGCATGCCGTAGCGGCGCACCACCTCCAGGCAAGTCGTCAAAGTCGGCAGCGGCTCACCCGCGAAAGGCCGCGATCCGTCCTCCGCCACATAGCTGGAACCCGCGTCAATATGCGCCAAATCTGCAGCCGACAGGTCATAGTAGGTCCCCTGCCGGTCGGTGGTGCGATCCAGCCGAGAGTCGTGAATGACGATCACCGTGCCGTCACTGATCACATCCACATCCAACTCCACCCACTGGGCGCCATGGCGCCCCGCCAGCTCAAAAGCTGCCACCGTGTTCTCGGGCGCCAGGGCCCGCGCGCCACGATGCGCAAAAATGGTGCGGCGCCCAGCAGGAACCGGGTTCGGGCAAGGGATGGCCGGGTAGGCCTGGCTGATTGGTGCACTCATAGGTTCGATGCTGCCACGCACCCGGCCACCAAGACCAAGGGTTTGCCGTGGCGGGCGGGCCAGAACGTGAAAGACTCAGGCCTATGAGTCAGGACCGCGCCTCCCGTCCCACTATCGCCTTCCACTCCGCCTATGACCAGGGCTTCGCGCGGGTGGCCGCCGTGACCCTGCCGGTGGTCCTGGCTGACCCAGCTGCCAACGCCGCCGCCATCATCGAGCAAGCGCGCAGCTTGGGGGCGCAGGGCGTCTGCCTGACGGTCTTCCCCGAACTGTCCCTGACCGGCTACTCCATTGACGACCTGCTCCTAAACGAAGTCCTCCTCCAAGAGGTCCTCACCGCCCTGGAAACCCTCCGTGCCGCCTCCACAGAGCTGTCTACCGCCCTAGTGGTGGGCGCGCCCCTGCGCGTAAGCACCCGCCTGTACAACTGCGCCGTCGTCATCTCAGGTGGCGAGGTGCTAGGCGTGGCCCCCAAGTCCTACCTGCCCAACTACCGCGAGTTCTACGAAAAGCGGCACTTCGCCAACGGGGACACGATCGAGGGGGAGGGCTGGATCGCCCTGGACGGCGTCTGCGATCCCAGCGCCGCGCGCGGCACTGGCATCAGCGGCTCTCTGGCAGTCACCCAGCCGTGCCGGCACAGCGACGACGTCGCCGTGGTGCCCTTTGGTCCGGACCTGCTGTTTGAGGTGGAGGACGTGCCCGGCCTGGTCTTCCACGTGGAGGTCTGTGAAGACATGTGGGTGCCCGTGCCCCCCTCCTCCATCGCTGCGATCGCCGGCGCCAATGTGCTGCTAAACCTCTCCGGTTCGCCAATCACCGTTGGCAAAGCTGAGGACCGCAAGCTTCTGGCCCGCGCCTCCTCATCCCGCAACCTGGCCGCCTATGTCTTTGCCGCCGCCGGTCAGGGCGAATCCTCCACAGACTTGACCTGGGATGGCCAGACCTTCGTCTATGAGAACGGCGCCCTCCTGGGGGAAACCGAGCGCTTCCCGGACGGGCCGCGCGCCACCGTCGTCGACGTCGATATTGAAGGCCTGGTAGCTGAGCGCCTGCGCCAAGGCAGCTTTGATGACAACCGGGAGACCTTCGCCCGCACCAGCGCCACCGAACGCACCTCCACCTTCACCAATCCCGCCCAGTTCCGCCACCTGACTGTCAGCCGTGAGGCCCTGCGCGTGCCGCGCACAGACATTGGCCTCAAACGCACCGTGGACCGCTTCCCCTTTGTCCCCGATGACCCTGCTCGCCTAGCTCAGGACTGCTACGAGGCCTACAACATTCAGGTGGCTGCCCTAGTGCAGCGCCTGCGCGCCATCGGCCTGCCCAAGATCGTCATCGGTGTTTCCGGCGGCCTGGACTCCACCCATGCGCTGATCGTGGCCGCTCGCGCCGTGGACCGCCTGGGCCTAGGCCGCGAGCATATTCACGCCATCACCATGCCCGGCTTTGCCACCAGCGCTGAAACCAAGCAGAACGCGCTGGCGCTGGCGCAGGCCCTGGGCTGCCATGTGGAGGAGTTGGATATCAGGCCCGCCGCCCAACAGATGCTGGCCGCCATGGACCACCCTTACGGCAAGGGTGAACGCGGTCGCGAGGTTTACGACGTCACCTTTGAGAACGTGCAGGCAGGCCTGCGCACAGACTTCCTATTCCGCATCGCCAACCACCGGGGCGGCATCGTGCTGGGCACCGGGGACCTCTCTGAGCTGGCCTTGGGCTGGTGCACTTTTGGTGTGGGCGACCAGATGGCCCACTACGGCGTCAATGCTGGCATCCCCAAGACCCTGATCCAGCACCTCATCCGCTGGGTGGTGGCCGAGGGGCTCTTCTCTCAAGAGGCCGGTGAGGTGCTGCTGGCGGTGCTGGACACGGAGATCAGCCCCGAGCTGGTCCCCGCCACCGATGGTGAGCCCATCCAATCCACCCAAGCCAAAATCGGCCCCTACGCCCTGCAGGACTTCCACCTGTGGCACTTGCTGCGCCGCGGTTCGCGCCCCAGCCGCGTAGCTTTCCTGGCGGAAAAGGCCTGGGCAGACGCCACCGTGGGCACCTGGCCCGCCGGACTGCCTGAGGCGGAGAAGGTGGCCTACGATCTGGCCACCATCCGCAAGTGGGAGCTGGTCTTCCTCAAACGCTTCTTCTCCAGCCAGTTCAAGCGCTCTACCCTGCCGAACGGCCCCAAGGTGGTGGCGGGTGGCTCCCTGTCCCCACGCGGTGATTGGCGCATGCCTTCAGATGCCGCGGCCACCGCCTGGATCGCGGAGCTTGAACGCAATGTCCCGGAGGCCTGAGGCGATGTTTACCCCCGGAAACCCCGTGGCTGCCACCAACCCCGTTCCGGCTACTCCTAGGCGTCTCCTATCCGCCGACCTGGACGGCACGATTGTCTTTGACGCCAAGATCTCGCCGGCCGACGTCGCCGCCGTGCGCCGCTGGCGTGCCGCCGGAAACCTCTTTGTAGTTAACACGGGGCGCTCCATCGCTGCCCTTGGCTCCGCATTGGCCGGCAGCGGATTGGAGTACGACTACGCCGTCCTGTACACCGGGGCGGTGCTGGTGGACCAGGCCGCCCAACCGCTGCGCGTCTCGCCCATGCCCGACGGCGTCGTGGAAGAGGTCCTAGCTGAGCTGGGGCAGGAAGACGGGCTGAAGATTTTTGCCACCACCCTGAACGGCGACTTCATCCTCACCAACAGCTACGGCACGGCCACCGGACTGCTTACGCTCTTCTCCCCGGGCACGCTGGCCGATTTGCAGGGGCGCACCTTGATTGGCATACCTTTCCATATCCGCGACGAGGCCCTGCATGAGCGGATCATGCAACTGGCCACCGGTCCTTGGAGCAAGCAGGTCAGTGCGGTCCGCAATCAGGATTTCATTGACCTGGTTCCCGCCGGGCACACCAAAGGCACTGGCCTGCGTGAGTTGCTTGGCCTGCTCACTGGGCCGGACGGCGTCTGCGCGGGAGAGAGCCTAGAGACTTGGTCCATTGGCGACTCCTGGAATGACATTCCCATGCACACCGCCGCCGACCACTCCTGCGCTATGCCCAGCTCCCCACCGGAGGTGGTGCAGGCCTGTGAGATGCGCACCGACAGCCTGGCCGAGCTGGTGGAGCGCATTCTTGGGGCCGAGGGCTGAGGTTGAAGGCTGACGAAGGCTGACGAAATCGCCCAAATGTGACGAGTACGCCCGCAGTGCAGGCGAATTCGTCAAGAATGGGCGAACTCGTACAAAACGGGTGCGCTGGCCTTATTCGGCGGCGTAGCGGTAGACATTGGTTTCGCGCAGCTGGAAACCACAGCGCTGATACAGGCGGTTGGCGGCCTCACGCGAAGGCCGGGAGGTCAGGTCCACGGTGCGCGCCCCCATCTGGGCCGCATGCGCTACCGCGGCTTCCACCAGCGCCGCACCCGCGCCCTGCCCACGCGCCTTAGAGTCGACGACGACGTCCTCAACCCAGGCGCGCAAACCCGTGGGAATCTTGAAAGTAGCCAGGGTCAGCATGCCCAGGATCGGCTGCTGGCCCTGCGCGTCGACGTCGTCGGGACGGAATAGGAAGAGGAAAACGCCCTCCTGTGCCACCAACTCCTCACACTGAGCGGCAGTGAGGGCCGGGGCGGAGCGGGAGAGCTGAGGAATCAGGCGTTCCATCGCCTCAACCAGCTCAGGGGTGGATTTGGTGATGAGCTCAACGGACATGGATGCTCCTTAGATCCTGGTGTTGGTCAGCATGCTTAGGTTTTAGGGGGCACCGACTCACAGCGCCGAATGTGAAGCCGGGTCCATCACCACGACTTCAAATACGGGCATGCCGGTGGCTGTGTCCACGATTCTGGCCACAAAGGGATGATCCGCGAAGAACTCCACCGGCTCATCTTCCTGTAGAGGCGCCCTAACACCCACATTTGCCTCGGTCAGTGCTGCCGCCACGGTGCCTTCTTCATCCACCATCAGCCGCGCCTGCTGCACCGTTTGATCCACGGCGAGCCCCACACCAAGGTGTTCCAGATTCCCTAGTTCCACGCCCATGGTTTTCAGCTCGGCCAGTAGGTCGGTGGCCTCGGTGCTCAGGTCTAGGCGGGGGAGGCGTAGATGTACCTCTGGTCCCTGCTTGCCCTTGTCCTCTGCGGCAGTTAGCGCTGTGGTGGCCTCCGCCCAGACTCCCTCGCCTAGTTCGGTGGGGGAGATGGTCTGCCGAGGCAGCACCACGTCCAGGGCCAAGCCCCGCCCGGTGCTCTGTGAGGGGTCCACGACGCCGTAGGGCAGGCGCAGGGCCTGCCAGTCGGGTTCTTCCACCAGCGTGAAATGTCCGTTGGCAACCAGCAGATCCGCGCGGGTTTCAGAGTTGCCCGGCTGCTTGAAAGGCTGGTCCTTGAGGGTGTTGGTGGCGCGGAAGGGCAGGGACCAGCGGGCTGCCAGCAGCACCGCATTTTGGATTACCAGGCGGGTGTCAGCGCCCAAGGTGAGCCCGGATTTACGGATCATCCCGCCAGTGTGGAGGGTGGTCCAGGCATCCAGGGCTTCACCGGCTCGGTCTAGGGCGACGTAGTTGACGTCTGCGTCGTACCAGGTGCGGGCGGCATCCACATAGCTCTGGTTGATGGAGTCCTTGGCAGTGCCCACCAGCAGCAGGTTGTTGGCCACATGCACCAGGGGTTTCTCCGGCAGTTTCTTGGCGTCAAAGTCCTGTAGCTGGCGCAAGGAGGCCACATCGAAGCGCTGCAGGGCCAGTTGCGCGCGCCGCCAGCGGGTGTCGCGCTGCGTGGCGTCAGCGTCAGTCCCAGTGCTTGGGTCCGCTAGGAGTTCAGCTACACCCTTGCCGAGGGTGGAGGCCTGGGCGTAGAGGATTGCGAGCGTCAGCGTGATGCCCACCGGGCAGACCAGGGCGTTGGACCTTGGGGAGGCGGTCAGGCGCTGGGTAAGCAGACGGCGGCCCAGGTTACTGGCGGCCAGCGCAGCCGCCGTCGAGGAGGCGATATCCGCCGGTGGGGTGGTGGGCTTGGCCTTGGTGGGCAGGGAGTCAATGGCGCGCAGTGCGCGTGCAGGGGAACCCGGGGCGACACCCTCCAAAATGGAGCATCCTGCCAGCCCGGTCAGTGCCGCAGCTGCCAGCGCAGGGACGCCGACCATGAGTGTGCGGCGGGTCGGAGCGGCAGGGTCAGGAGTGCTCATGGCCCTAGTTTGCTGTGCTGTGCCTCCGAGTGCCTAGTGGAGAGGGCCTTGGGAGTGTCTTCTTGCGGCCTGTTGCTGTGAAACAGAGTCCAGGTGCGGAGCTGACGGGTAACCTCAATGCAGGTCCAACGTCCCAGACACTCCCGCCGCCGACTGGCCCGGGACCCAACAGGAAGGCTGCCAATGACGCTTCAGCCCGAGACCGGCACCCCGGCCACGCCTACCACCCCGTCTGTGCCCGATGCTGCGGCTGGGCCCACCGCCCCGACCACAACCGCTTCAGCCACCCCCGATGCGCCAGCTGCACCAGATGCACCAGATGCACCCGCCCACGCCACCGAGCACACCTACGCTGCCGACGAGCTGTTCTTCTCCACCACCGACGCCAGGGGTCGCATCCGCCGCGCCAACTCCACTTTTATGCGCCTGTCTGGCTTCCCCCGGGGCGCCCTGGTGGGCCGCGCACACAATGTGGTGCGCCACCCGGATATGCCTGCCGGACTGTTCCACAGCGTCTGGCAGGACATTGAGGCGGGCAAGGCCGCCAGCGCCTACATCACTAACCGCTCTGCCGACGGCGGCTCTTACCGCGTCTTTGCCACGATTGTGCCCTCCAAGGACGGGTATCTATCCGTGCGCACCCTGCCTATGCGCACGGAACTGCGGGACCAGGTGGAGGCGGCTTACTCGCGCGTGCTTGAGGTGGAGGCGGCCTCCACTGCCGCTGGCTCCACTCGCCGCGAGGTAGCGGCAGCTGGTCAGGCGGCCCTCAAAGCTGAGCTGGAGGCTTTGGGGTACCGCGATTCGATTGACTTCACTCGCCAGGCTCTGCCGGAGGAGATTTCCGCGCTGGTGGCCTCTGGTGTGGATATCCCCGAGCGTGAGGGCGACGGGCCGGTGGCGCGGATTTTGGCGGAAATGAACGCCATTGAGGATTCCACCTCGGGGCTGGTGTCTCAGATCGATGAGTGCAGCCGACTGGTGTCGCTGCTGGGCACGCGCGCCGCGGAGATTGGGGCGCTGTCAAAGCGTTTGGGGTCCCTGCGCGAGGCTCTGCGCACCTTGGTGGCTGATGCTGGCCGCCTGGGTGACTCAGCTGCGGCCGACGTCGTCGCCAGCCGGTACCAGGAGGTGGATACTTTGGTATTGGAGTGCTTTGAGCAACTGCATCCGCTGGCGGGACAGGTCGCTGAGCTGCGTGGGGACGTGGACTCGGTGCGTTTTGGTATCGCGCTGCTGCGTCTGCACAACCTGGCGGCGGGCTTCTTTGCGGTGCAGCTCTTGGCGGGGCAGGACGCCCTGGAGGAGAACGACGCCGTCGGCTCGCTGGAGGAGTTGGTGGCGGCGCTCAGTGAGGGTGCACATTCGCTGGCGGACCGCCTGGAACTGTTCCGGGCACGCGCTGAGCTGGTGGGCGGGGAGTTGGATGTGGTCGCTAAGGACCTGACGCAGACGCATCAGCCGCTGATGGACCTGCTGGGAGCTGCCGCCGACGCTGGGGCCGCAGATGAGGCTTCTGCCCGTGCCGCCCGGTCCTTGGTGCGCGATGGTTTCCCGGAGGCTCGCGACCTGGCCGATTTGGCGGGGGCGGTGCGCGACCTGGAGGTGCCGTACAAGGCTGCGGAGATCGAGGCGCATCTGGGGCAGCTGCGCGCTGCCTTGGCTGAGGTTGAGTGACGGAGGGGCGGGTGCTGCGGGGGCAGGAAATGCTGGGAGTTCGAGGGTTTTCCCCAAGGCTGCCTGCGACTATCCCTAGGGCCTTTCGGCAAATTGACTAGAATGGGCTTACGGCCATGCGAGAAGGGAGGCGCACTGTGGCTACAAATATTGATATTGAGAAGCGCTGGCCTGAGCGCCGGGTATTCTTTCGCGATGTTAGGCCCTATGCGGTTCCTGAGAGCTTGGAGGACCTGAAAGGACCGGTGGGCGGCGTGGTCGAGTTACCTCATGCGGTCTTATGGGCGCCAGGAGATGGGCGTGTTGACCTTGATGAAGAGGGGGGCGTTGGTTTGGCTTATCGGGCGGTGATAGCTGAAGGGACCGTGGCCGATCAGGTGGCGATTCTGAATCGCGATCTGCTGCTGGCTGCCTGGCCAGAGTTATTGCTTCCGAGAAGGGTCCGCGCACTGTGGGAGGCACGTTTCCCTAGCCTGCGCGCCGTGTAAGTGCATGAGTGGCGGATTCGAAGCTCAGCGCGAGGTTACCCGCATTGCCCTGGCCGGGATTGCCGAAGCCGGTTTCGTATTGGCGGGTTCTGGTGCGATCCGTGCGCATGGCGTGATTAACCGGCCGACCGAAGATGTTGACCTGTTCACCATGCTGCAGGACCACGACGTGTTTGCGCAGGCTGTCGCTCGCGTCGTATCGGATCTGCGGGAAGGTGGTTACGAGGTTGAGGAGATTTGCCGCACCGCCCAGTTCGCGCGGTTGCAAGTCCGTGCTGCCGATGGTCTGCGGCTCGACGTAGATATGGGTGTGGACTGGCGTGAGAATGACCCAGTCAGGCTCGATATCGGTCCAGTGCTGAGTGTGGAGGACGCGGTCGGCAACAAGGTTGCCGCGCTCTACTCACGCTGTGAGCCACGCGACTACCTGGACGTCGATGCCATCCGCAGGTGGGGCAGGTTCACAGACGAGGAGTTGGTGAGTGCTGCGGCTGAGCGTGACCCCGGCTTCGAGCTAATCATGTTTGCTCATCAGCTAGAGTCAGTGCGCCGAGTAACGCTGCGCGATGTTGAGCGCTACGGCGTCAGTGCTGAGCAGCTTGAAGGAGTTAAGGAACGCTGCACACAATGGGCTGCACGCCTGCGTGGAGAATCCGGAAATTCCGGCGCGTAGTTATCGTGGCTCACACAATCCCAGCGCTGAGCCTGAGCTCCTCGCAGCTTGTCACTGAAACTACGCGACAGCTACTCAAAATCACCCATAGGCCATTTTCAGTAAAGCGGCTAGAATAAGCTCATTGCCAGGTAAGAGGGGAGTTAGGCCGTGACTACAAAGTTTGACATCGAAGAGCGCTGGCCCGAGCTGTTCACACAGCTCGACGAGACTCAGCGTCATGCCGTGATGCAATCGCTCGCTGCCGCCTGGCACGAAGGTTTTGAGCCTACCCGCGAGGATGTCGAGAACCTGACCGACTATGCGCGGGGCACGATCGATCTGAATGAATACCGCCGCCGCGCGCATGCTGCGGCCAGGCGCGTCAGCCAACCCGTTCACATCTGAGTCTTAAGCCCGCCTATGCCTTACGAGATCTGGGAGTCATACTTCTACCCTGAAACCTACGACCCCAGTACAGGCCAGGGAACGCTGCGAAACCTCTACGACGAGCGTAATGCCAAGGTACTGGCTCGGATGGAGTACGTAGACACTACTGTCCGTGCTCTAGACCTTACGAACGGGCGAGTTCATCTGCCTCGCACCTATGACGCTGCGCATGTGTGTGCGATTCACAGTTATCTGTTCCAGGATGTCTATGAATGGGCTGGGCAGTACCGGGGCGTGAATATGTCCAAGGGTTTATCCTCATTCGCTGACGTTCACAACGGCGACGTCGATAGATACCTGACCGATGTACATCGTCTAGTTGCGGGCACCAGTTGGGCGAACCTGGACCATGACAGCTTCGCACGTACCAGTGCGGAGGTATTCGCCTCCCTTAACCAGGCACACCCGTTCCGGGAGGGCAACGGCCGTGCCTCCAAAGTATTCCTGGAACACATCTCTGAGCAGTCGGGTTTTACCTTCGACTTCAGTCAAGTAAGCCCGGAGTTATGGAACCAGGCCAGCAAGCTGTCAGGGCCTGATCTGGGACGCTATGAGCCTGTGCCCGACTCACTTGTGCCGGTGTTTCGTGCTATCACTCAGCCGCGCATAGGTGGTCCGGCAGACCTTGATCCCCGGCATTAAGGCACGTATAGGCCCAGCCGCGGATCGGGTTCTCAGGGACTAGCGCCATGAGCAGCACGGTCAGCTAGGCGCGGGTCAGCACTAGCGAGCAGAATCCCGAGGCCTAGGCGCCTGAGTTGTGCGCTGCAGGCAGGCGCCGGAGCTCTACCAGCACCTCGGCATGGTCAGTGTGCGGGAACATATCGAATAGCCGTGCCCGCATCACTCGCAGGGAAGGAATTGCCTCTAGGTCGGCGGCCAAACTGACCGGATTGCAAGAGGAATAAAGCACCCGCTCCACCTCCGACGCCTCAATCGCCGCCGCAAGCTCACCGATGCCGCGCCGCGGCGGATTGACTACCAGCAGGTCCGGCGTTCCACCCAGTGCCTGCGCCGCACCAGGGTCGAGCACCTGGGCATCACCCGCCTCAAAGTGCGCCTGCTGTGGGCTCAGACCCATGAGACGAGCAGAGTCACGGGCACCGTCGATTGCGTTGGCGGACAGCTCCACCCCCAACACCTCCCGGCCTGGCCCGGCTAAAGCCAGCGCGAAACCCCCGACGCCACAAAACAAGTCCCACACCCGCAGCGGCGCAGAATCCTTCGCAACCAGAGCGACGCCGTCGCCGCTTAGCGGTTGCAGTGCCCACTGGCGGGCCTGTTCGTAAAGCGCCTCAGCCACCGCCGTATTGGTCTGGAAGAAAGAGCGGGTCGGCAACCACAGAGGCAACTCCGCACCACTGGCCGACAGGCGCAGGCGCATAAGCAGGCGGTCCCCACCAGGCCCCGGCGTCAGCACTAGCTCCTGCGGGCCTTCAATCACCGCCTGGTGCACCGGCTGAATATTGGCGCTGACCACCGCCAGGTTTGGCAACTCCTCCTGCAACTGCGGCAGCGAGGCCTGCAGCTGTGGCACATGCCGCTGCGAGCGCAGCACGAAGCGCACCATCAGGTCGCCATCTGGGGAGGCCGTCACCAGCAGATGTTTTAATTCACCGCACCGGTTGGGCACGTCATAAGGCTCCAGGCCCAGGCGGGCCACAAAGCCTGCCAGCACTCCCAGCGCTTCACGCAGCACCGGTGTGTGTAGCGGGCAGCCGCGCAGATCCACCCCCGCGCCTACGCCGTCGAGAATCCCCAGGACGGGGGAGCCAGCAGCCCCGGAGACCACCAACTTGGCCTTATTGCGGAAGCCTTCCGGGGCACTCGCGACGGGCGGTGCCCAAGCCTGGGCCGGAACCGGGTTAACCCCAGCGGCCAGCAGTGCAGCCACCCGCGCCTGTTTGGCATGCAGTTGCTCGGCCACCGGCAAGTCCAGATGCGGGCAAGACCGGCACTGCCCAGCAGCATGTTGCTCACAGCTCAACTGGCCGCCGGAAGGCGACTGCTGCGCCGAGTGGGTCCTGGTCATGCCCAGATTGTGCTCCATCCAGGGCACTCGGGGCCCTTTAGGTCTGGTGTAGGGCACACTGACGTCATGCGCCAGAAACTGCCCCGCACCGGCATCGGCACCGATGTGCACGCCTTCTCCACCGACCCCGCCACCCCGCTGCACCTGGCCTGCCTGGAGTGGCCAGGGGAGACCGGCCTGGAAGGGCACTCTGACGGCGACGTCGTGGCCCACGCCTGCTGCGACGCCCTGTTCTCAGCCACTGGCTTGGGCGACCTGGGGTCTAACTTCGGCACCGCTGAGCCGCAGTGGCGGGGGGCCGCCGGAGCGGTGCTGCTGGCAGAAGCCGCCCGGCGCGTGCGTGCGGCCGGCTACGAAATCGGCAATGTGGCGGTGCAACTGGTAGGGGCGCGCCCGCGTGTGGCCGCGCGCATGGGGGAGGCGCAGGCGGCACTGTCAAAGGCGGCGGGTGCGGAGGTTGCTTTCTCGGCGACGACGACCGACCACCTGGGCTTCCTGGGCCGCGAGGAGGGCCTGCTGGCAATCGCCACCGCCCTGGTCTACCCAGTGGGCTGAAGACCCCGCCCCGGCCCGAAACGCGCAGCCTTAACCGTGCTCTGACCGTCCGCCCCGGCCTGACCACCCAACCCTGGCCGGATCACTCGGTCCGCTCAGCCAAACTGATCCCGGCCTGCGCTGCGAGCCGACCGGCCCGAGCTCGCCGCCAAGCGGTCGAAAATCGCGCAGCAGTTAGGCTAAGCCGGTGAGCATCCAGCCAGCAGTGAGCCCCGCCCTGCGCCTCTACGACTCGGCCGCACACGCCGTCGTCCCCTTGGCGCCCACCGTCACCCCCGGCGTGGTCACGATCTACCTATGTGGCGCCACCGTCCAAGGCGCGCCCCATATCGGCCATATGCGCTCCGCCATCGCCTTTGACGTGTTGCGCCGCTGGCTGGAGCGCTGCGGCCAAGAAGTCGTCCTGGTGCGCAATGTCACGGATATTGATGACAAGATTCTCGCCAAGTCTGCCGCCGCTGAGCCACCAGTGCGCTGGTGGGCCTGGGCGCAGCGCCACGAGCGCGAGTTTGACGCCGCTTACCGTGCCCTAGGCGTGCAACCCCCCACTTATGAGCCGCGCGCCACCGGCCATATCCCAGAGATGATCGACCTGATCTCCCGCCTGATCGAGCGCGGACACGCCTACGCCGCCAGCCCCGGCAACGTCTACTTCTCGGTGGCCTCCCTGCCGGATTACGGCGCCCTGACCAACCAGCGCCCGGAGGATCTAACTTGCACGGAGGATGAGGCCCAGATTGACGCCGTCGTAGAGGCAGATAAACGCGACCCCCGCGACTTTGCCCTATGGAAGGCCGCCAAGCCCGGTGAGCCCGCCGACGCCGCCTGGGACACCCCCTGGGGTCGGGGCCGGCCCGGCTGGCACCTGGAATGCTCGGCCATGAGCCGCCGCTACCTGGGAGAAGCTTTTGATATCCACGGCGGCGGCATAGACCTGCGTTTCCCTCACCATGAGAATGAACAAGCCCAATCCCATGGCGCTGGCTGGGGCTTTGCCAAGCACTGGGTGCACAACGCCTGGGTCACCATCAAAGGCGAGAAGATGAGCAAATCGCTCGGCAACTCGCTGGTGGTGGCGGAGCTCCTCAAACAGCACGACGCCGCTGTGCTGCGCCTAGCCCTGGGAACCGTTCACCACCGCTCCACCGTGGAGTTCTCGGAGGATTCCCTGGCCGACGCCGCTGCCCTGTGGGAGCGCCTCACCGGAGCGATCACCCGCGCTCACGAGCTCGCGGGGCAAGGAGTAGACGCGGAGCCTGCCACCCTGCGCACCCGCGAACTACCTGAGTCCTTCACTGCCGCCATGAACGAGGACCTCAACCTGGCCGGTGCCATGGCCGTGGTGCACGCGACCCTCAAACGCCTAAACACGGCCTTGGAGGCGGCGGGCCGCGCCGCTGACGCCACCCCACAGGAGGAGGTGGCTGACGGCGTCGCCCTGGAGGCTGCTCTAGACCTGCGTGCCCAACTGGATGTGCTGGGACTGGACCCCCTGGCCGAGCCCTGGCGCAGTCGCGTCCTCGGGGCCGGGGGAGCACCCGGGGCCGACAGTGCCATGAATGCCTTGGACCACCTGGTTACCGCCATGATCGCTGAGCGGGCGCAGGCCCGCGCCGCTAAGGACTGGGCGCGCGCCGATGCGCTGCGCGACCAGCTGACGGTGGCGGGCGTCGTCGTAGAAGACTCCGCTGCTGGTGCCCGCTGGCACCTAGCCTGATCGCCATCCCAAAGCACTAGACCACCAAGTAAACCACCGCCCAGCCATAGCCCCTGGGTGCCCGACTCCAACCACAGACCACCCCCGAACACGGAGGACCACATGCCAGGCAATGACAAGGTGCACGGCGCCCTGCGCCGACCCGGAAAGAAGAAGGGCCCCCTCAAAGGCTCCGGCGGGCAGAAGAAGCACGCCCTAGAAGGCAAGGGTCCCACCCCCAGGGCAGAAAACCGCGTCGGCCACCCCAAGGCCCGCGCCAAGGCACGGGCAGAGGCCCGCGAAGCCCAACCCACCCGCGCCAAACAGCTAGAGAAGCTAAAACGGCGCTTTGGTGTGCCTGAGGGGCACGAGATCGTCTGTGGGCGCAATGCCGTAGCGGAAGCCGCCCGCTCTGGCGTGCCCATCGCCCGCGTATTCATGGCGGTTTCCGCTGAAAACGACGAGCGCCTGGGTGCCGTGGTGCGCCGCGCCGCTTTGCTGGGCGCCCCCATCCTGGAGACCACCAAGCTGGATTTGGAAGCCCTCACCGACGGCGCAGTCCACCAGGGTGTAGCCATTGAGGTTCCCGCATACGAGTACAGTGCGGCCGCTGACCTGTTGGACCGCGCCCGCGCCGTCGGCCACACGCCCCTGTTCATTGCCCTAGACCAGGTCACTGACCCCCACAATCTGGGGGCCGTGCTGCGCAGCGCTGGGGCTTTTGGGGCCGACGGCGTCATCATCCCGGAGCGGCGCAGCGTGGGCGTGAACGCCACCGTCTGGAAGGTTTCTGCTGGGGCCGCTGCGCGTGTGCCTGTGGCCCGTGAGACCAATCTGGTGCGCGCCCTGCAGGCCCTGAAGAAGGAGGGCTGCTTTGTGGTGGGCCTGGATGGCGGTGGCGAGACGCTGGTGGAAGAGCTGAGCTTCGCGGACGCCCCCCTGGTGCTGGTTACCGGGGCGGAGGGGACGGGGCTGTCCCGCCTGGTGCGTGAGACCTGTGACGCCATCGCTTCCATCCCCATCAATGGGCGCGTTGAGTCACTGAATGCGGCTGTGGCCACGGGGATCAGCCTGTATGAGGTGGACCGGCTGCGGCGTCGGGCAGCTGCGCAAGCCTGAGCCGACTTTCGCCTGGCAACTGAGCCAAGCCTTCACTCTGGGCCCCCCAATGGCACAATGGCTCCTAGACCGGACCACCGCCGGACCGAGGAGGCCCACATGACTACGGACGCTAACGCGACTTGGAACCGCACTGAGGGTGTGCTTGTTGCACCTGGCACGGCCCCGGAGTCGGTGGCTCAGTTCCTGGCTGCGCGCAGCGTGGTGGGGCGCCTGGAGTGGTACCCCAGCAGCCCACACTTGCTGTCCCTGACCCTGGCCTGTGATGTGCAGGGTCGGGTGGCAGTTACACCCCCTAGCCGCGGCGGCGTGGTGGCCGGGCTTGGCATCAGCGAGCTCACTGAGGCCTTGGCCCAGGAGTTCCATGCCGATGTAACTATTGGCCCCGCCTCCTTTAACGGCCTGCCGGAGGGTGTTGAACTCCCCACCATCAGCGTCGGCAGTAGCCCAAGTTCACGGACCGTGGTGGTTTCCCCGCTCAGCGCTTACACGGTGCCTCTGCAGGCCACCCTGCTGGAGCGTTCCCTGGCTGTGGCCTCCGCCCCGGGCCTGGACCGCCGCCTGGTTATGTATGCGGGCGAGGGGCAGGCGCTGGGCACCTTCGGTTGGGATGACGATTCCCTGCCGGTCTTGGTGCTGACCGTGGATGAGCACGATATGGCGGTGCGTGCCATCACCTCCGCTGAGGGGGAAGACGACGCCGTCTACTCCTGGGGCATGAGCTCGCGCTATGTGCTGGGTGGGGTGGCGGATGCTGGTCCCTCCCTGCTGGCTTTTGTCAAGGAACTGTTGGAGGACAGCACTGACGCCTCGGTGATTGCGGCTGCCGTGCCCGGAGCCGATCCGACTGAGGTGGCTAAGGCGATCCAGATCCCGGGGATTGAGGGGCTGCTGGCGCTGGTGGCGGCCTTGGGACTGCCGGACTTTGTGGGCTCGGTGCTGACGGGGCGGCTGGCTCCGGCGGAGGTGCCCGGCGCGGTGGTGCATGAGCCGCGTGGCCTGTCCAATGCCGTGTCCCGCTCGGTGGGCCTGATGTTGCAGGACCCCGCGACGCCGGGGGCAGGTTTCTGGCGCTCCTATGTGCATACGGTTACGGATAAGGCGTGGATTGTGCGTGCTGGCTTGGCTTTGGAAGCAGGGCTGGGGGGTGCGCTGCTAGGCACTGCGCTGCGACGCCGGGGCCGCACGGGGGTGACGCCGCGCTGGCTACTAGCTGGTGGCGTGCTGTTGCTGCTCGACTCGGTGTTGGAGGCCTCGACGTCGTCGTGGGTGCGGCACCTGGAGTTGCGGCGCCGTGCCGATGAGGAGATGGCCCTGGTAGCCGAGGAGCTGGGGGCCTGACGGGCTTCACCCTCGCCTGCGGATGATCCTGGGGCGCCTTGCATGGTGCTACAGGGAGTTAGGCCTGAGGGCCCGTTGCCACAGCGGTTGATAGTGGTCATGAGCGGCGCCCAGACCATACACAGCGCTGTAGCACATCGCGATAGCGTGAAGCATCGGCCTGACTGTCCACTAGCACATAGTTGCTGAACTTGCAAGGGTGCGCTGTGCGTACTGACCTACGTGTGATTACAGATGCTTATGACGTCGGTTGCGCAGGTGTGACGGTGGCGCTATCTTCCCTGCTGGTCGCTCTTTGAAAGGGAGATGATGAAGAAGAGAAACCTATTAATTGCATCAGTAGCACTCGCTGTTCCTATGTCCTTGTTAGTGGGAAGTACTGCCACTGCAGCTGAACCGGAAACTGGGCGGTCTAGCAGCGTTGAGCAGACCGCGCCGGGAGTAGCAGATGAGGCAACAACTCAGTCCAAGCAGTCTGACCTACCCACTGATGGAGTCAGGCATGGCATCGCAATCAAGCTAACCCCGGAGGTTGTCAAGGCTGGCAACCCCGTCAACGTGGTCATTAGCGGTCTTGACTATAACCAGGAAGTGGATCTTGAGATAACAGGTCCGCAGGACTTCATCAGTCAGGTGCATCTGGGAAGGTTCCAGCCGCCCATGGGCACCTATGATCTGCGCACGACTTTGCCTACATTTGAAGATCAGCCAACCGGTGTGTACACCGTAACTTTCAAGCGCCCTGGTGTTAGCGCCACCTTCACAATTGTTAAAACCCGTAAGGGTGAGCCTGAGACGCCCAAACCCACGCCTGAGCCTGAGACGCCCAAACCCACGCCTGAGCCTGAGACGCCCAAACCCACGCCTGAGCCTGAGACGCCCAAACCCACGCCTGAGCCTGAGACGCCCAAACCCGGTGGGAAGTCCGGGCCGACTGCTCCAGCAGTTCCTGGAGACAAGGGCGCCCAATCCCCGGGAAAGATAGCTGACACAGCTGGGTATACCGCTGCTAAGCCAGCCCCAAAGGCCCCTAGCTTGGCTCGCACTGGTGTCTCGGTTCCGGTTCTGTCAGCAGCCGGTCTGGTGCTGCTGCTCGCAGCGGGAGGCACTCTAGCGCTGAGGTATCGTCGCCGTTTGATTGCGCAGGACTAACTAACCTGAGTAGACAGGACTGAACTGTCAAAGTTGGTGTGGGGTAGGAGCTATGGTTCCTACCCCACACCAACTTTTGGCTGTTTAGAGGCAGGCGGTCGCCCTGTGTCCCTGAGATGCAGGTATGCCTTGTGGGCTACTCGCCCTTGAAGCGCATCCCGGCGGTAAAGCCCATGGGGTTCTGGTCGTACTCGGAAAGGGACTCCTCGTCCCGCGCCGCGAATTCGGCGTCGTCCATTAGCTCTTCCTCCTCAGGCTGCTCCGCAAAGATCTGCTCCATCTCCTGCGAGTCGCCCAGGGACAGGTAGGATTGCTCATCCCAGTGCTGGGGCAGCACCCAATGGGTGTAATCCTCCACCGCCTCCTGTGTGCTCACATCACGCCCCGCCCGCTCCGACATATACCAGCGGTGCTCCAGCACCTCGTGGAAAATCTCCGCCGGCTCCAACTTGCGGCGCAGCTCCGCCGGCACAGCCGCGATAGTCGGCTCAAAGACATCCGCCATCCAGGCGTGCGCCACAAGTTCCAACGGATCCTGGTTACGGCCGGTCAGCGCACGGTACGACTTCAGATCATTCAGCATCCGCTGCCCCTGACGCTCCTGCACGTCCAAGCCGGTTAGCCGCATGACCTGGCGGTGGTAGTGCCCGGCATCCACCACCTTGGGCTGAATTGAGATACGAGTCTCCCCGTCTGCGGTAGTGGTGGACATGTCCAGCTCACCGACGTCATAACCCAGCTCATTTAGCTTCTCAATGCGGGAAGCCACCCGCCAGCGCTCACCCATGGAGAAGGATTCCTTGGCGGTGAGCACCTCCCACAGCTCGGTGTAGCGGTGGACAATCCGGTCCCCAATCTCAATCGTGTCCACACTCTGCTCGAGCAGCGCCCCAGCCTGCAGGTCCATGAGCTCGCCGATGATATTGGTGCGGGCCACGTCAATGTCGTACAGGCGCTTGCCCTCAGTCAGGCCCTCCGGATAAAGCTCGCCAGTCTCCGCATCCACCAGATAGGCGGCAAACGCCCCGGCGTCGCGGCGAAACAAAGTATTGGATAGGGACACGTCCCCCCAGTAAAAGCCCAGCAAATGCAGACGCACCAGCAGCACAGCCAAAGCATCAATCAGACGGGTGGCGGTCTCCGGGCGCATGTACTGGCTGAACAGGGCCCGGTACGGCAGGGAGTAGGCCAGATGCTCAGTGACCAGCACAGAGTTGAGCTCCTCGCCGTGGCTATCACACCTCCCAGTGATGACGGCGGTGGGGGTGACGCAGGGCGCACCCACCCGCCCCAGGTCCCGCAGCATCTCGTATTCGCGGTAAGCCACGTGCTCGCCAATCTCCTTGACGGCGATCACCCGCCCGGAGAGCTTGGCAAAACGAACCACGTGCCGGGACAAGCCCCGCGGCAGGGCAGCCAACACCTCTGCGGGCCAATCCTCCAGCGGAATGTCCCAAGGCAGGTCAAGTAGGGCGGGGTCGACCGTGGCGGCGGTGATCTTTAAAGCCGGAGGCATGGGCGCATTCTCTCAGGTAGTTGTTCCTAGATGGGCCAGTGGTGAGCCTCACTGCCCATAGCAATCTGATTGAAGCAGAGCCTCGCCGTCGACCACAGGGGACGACGGCGAGGCTCAGGGAGTCAGCGGCTCCCGGAATCGTCGGGCGCGTGACAGATGCCGTTGGCGGCTAGGGAATCAGGCCGGCAGGCGCTTGCCAGTGGAAGCGGAGAAGATGTGCTCCTGGCCGGGGCGAATCCGCACGTGGACGATCTCGCCGGGAGCCGGAGCCGTACGCGGAGGCACGCGGACGATGATCTGGCTGGAGTCCTCACCAGAGCCGAGCTTGTTCTCCGCGCCCTCCGCGCCCTCCAACTCGCCGTAGACATAAGCGTCGGAGCCGAGCTCCTCCACGAAGGACAGGCGCACCGGGATGGAGTCCTCATCCGAAGCAGAGACCACATCCAGGGCCTCCGGGCGGAAGCCGATGGTGACCTTGTTGTTGTCCTCTTCGGTCATGGCGTCCAGCGTGGCGCGAGACAGGCGGACCCGCGCCTTGCCGATGGTGGCCACGTCACCCTGGACGTCGAACAGACCCAGGTTCATGGCGGGAGAGCCGATGAAGCCGGCCACGAACTCATTGGCGGGGGTGTCGTACATCTCGCGGGGGGTGCCGACCTGCTGCAGGATGCCGTCCTTGAGGACCGCGATGCGGTCACCCATGGTCAGGGCCTCCGTCTGGTCGTGGGTCACGTAAACGGTGGTTACCCCCAGGGAGCGCTGCAGGGAGGCGATCTGCGTGCGGGTCTGCACACGCAGCTTGGCGTCCAGGTTGGACAGCGGCTCGTCCATCAGGAAGACCTTGGGCTTGCGCACAATCGCGCGGCCCATGGCCACACGCTGACGCTGACCACCAGAGAGGGCCTTCGGCTTGCGGTCCAGGTACTCGGTCAGGCCCAAGATCTTGGCGGCCTCACGGACGCGCTTGTCGATCTCCTCCTTGGGGGTGCCCGCAATCTTCAGGGCGAAGCCCATATTGTCGTGCACCGTCATGTGGGGGTACAGGGCGTAGTTCTGGAAGACCATGGCGATGTCACGGTCCTTGGGCTGGACGTCGGTCACGTCACGGTCACCAATCAGGATGCGACCGGAGTTGACGTCCTCTAGGCCCGCGAGCATGCGCAGGGAGGTGGACTTACCGCAACCAGAGGGACCAACTAGGACGAGGAACTCACCGTCCGCGATCTCAAGGTTCAACTGGTCAACAGACGGGCGGTCATTGCCCGGGTAGATGCGGGTGGCGTGATCAAAAGTCACCGTTGCCATATTCGCTTCCCTTCACCGGCAGGTACGTGCCGAACGATCCTTCGTGAAAGGTGCCGATGCGTTGTGTCCGCATTGACACTGTTTACCGTCGGCCATCGACGGCGTGCTCATCTTTGCACACTCCCGCGACATGTGACAGTCATATGAGCATGTGAGTCAGCATCAAAGTCAATGGGGAACTCACTGCATTCACTTCATACCAGGACCTTGGCCGTGGGCCGGTAGTCTGATTTCCATGACGAGCCTCCCAGATCCCACAGGCGGTGCGGCGCAACTGCCGCACGCCCTGCGCGGCTTGCGTGAGGGCTCAGTTGTTGGCGGTTACCGCCTAGTACGCCGCATGGGCGCCGGCGGCATGGGCGTCGTCTGGGATGCTACCGACGACGGCGGCAGACACGTCGCCATCAAAGTGCTGCACCCCCAGGCAGCTACCGACCCGGTGTCCCGCAGCCGCCTAGAGCGTGAAGCAGCGGTACTCAGCCGCGTCAAGGACGAGCGCGTGGCCCGCATCCTGGACATTGAGTCCACACCTGTTGGTGACACCCCCGCATTTGTGGTCACCGAGCTGGTTGACGGCCCCACCCTGCAGCATGAGGTGGATCAAGAAGGCCCCTACGACCCCGCCCAGGACGCCGTCGAGCTAGCAGACCTAGCCCACGGGCTGGTCGGCGCCCTAGCTGCCGTCCACGACGCCGGTGTCATCCACCGCGACCTCAAACCCTCCAACGTGATGCTTGGCGCCAAAGGCCCGGTGCTGATCGACTTCGGCATCGCCCAAAGTGAGGACGACACGCGCCTGACCCGCACCGGTCAGGTCACCGGCACCCCCGGCTTCATTCCCCCGGAAATGCTCGACGGCGGCCAGCCGGACGCGGAGGTGGACCGCTACGCCTGCGTTGGCGTCATCCTCTTTGCGATCACCGGGCAGGCACCCTTCGGCTCCGGCCCCTGGCAGACAGTCTTCCGCCGGGTCTACGACGGCACCCCGGAGCTAGGAGACCTGCCGGAGAAGTGGCCTGCGCTCGCGGTGGCCTTCACCCAGGCCCTGCATCCGCGCGTCGACCGGCGCATGCGGGTGGATGACCTGCTCACGGTCTTAGATGAGATTGCCGACGGCGGCACCGGCGAATGGGCCGTCAAAGAGATTCTGGGGGCCGACGCGCTTGGCGTTGACGAGGAGGAGACGGACACCGGCTCTTTCCCCGTCTTGCATTACGCGGGCGCCAGCCCAGAAGCCCCCGCTGCGGAGCCTGCAGGCCCTGCCTACGGCTCTATGGGTTACGGCATCGGAGCCAGCGCCTCCGCTGCTTCCGCTGTGGCGTCGGCGTCGTCGGCAGCACCATCAGCCGCCTCCGCCCAATCCAGTGGCTACGGCGCTTACGGCAACAGTGAGGCGCTCCCGCCCGCGATCATGCCGGGAAGTCAATACGGCCACGTCGCTAACCCAACTCCGCAAGTTCCGGCGTCGGCAGGCGGTAACAGTGGCGGTTGGGACCAGCCGATGCCAGCGCAGAGCGCCCAAACCGCAGTGCCTTCAGCCAATTACGGGGTAGCCCCCCAGGTGCAGCCAGCGCCAGCAGTCGCGGGCTACTACGGGCCGGGAGTGGCCGGTGCGCCTTCGGCCTTCACCGGGGCAGAAGCGGTTGCAGTGCCCAGTGCGCAGTCGGCTGGCTATGCGCAGTATGAGCGTTGGGGTACGGGCAGCACCGGTGGCTATGGCGCGACCGGTGGGTATGGAGCTGGTGGCGGGTACAGCGCTGCCGGTGGGTACGGCGTCGGCAATCCTGCCTTTGGCGATGGGGCGCCAGCTGGAGCTCTGCCGGAATGGGCGCGTGAGCCGGAGCAGTGCCCAGGCCTCACCGCAGCTTTTGCTGTCCTGTTGCTGGTGCCGGCGATGATTCGCCCCTTCTGGGTGATGATCGCGGTGGCAATTTGGGAAGTTATCGCCGGAACTGTGGGCCGCGCCGACGACGCCCTGCGCTGGCGGCGCCTGCAACAAGGCCGCGCGGACGATGCCCTGGCCGGGCAGATCCTGCGCTCCCCCTGGTACTTTTTGCGCTCACTCCTGTCCGGGTTCTTCACTCAGCTCATTGGTGTGCTCGTGGTAGTGGTGACCATGCTTTCCGCTTACAACGCGATTGGACTCGACACACCTGAGGCCACTGGAGCGCCGTCGAGGCAGATTTACTTCCAGTTGGTGGCGATGATGGTTGGCGTTACTGCCTGCTATCTCTTGGTCACCTGGTTTGTGCCTTGGGGTAAAGCGACTCGTCGTGGCTCTGCGATCATCCTGGGACAGGTGGTGCCCAAGGGGCGGCCACGTCTGTTGACCGGCCTGCTGGTGCTCCTGCTGGTGGGTCTCGCAATCTTTTTGCTGTGGCGCGGCTACCTGCTCCGGATGTCGCTTTCCCCGGTGGTTTGAGCACTCTGGACGGCGTCGCCTGGCAGCAGTTGGAAGTGGCGCTGGGCCGGAGTTCCGCTAGGCGCTGCGAGAACGTGACCTGCCTCCCTGGCAAAATCCAGTAAGCCTCGCTAGTTTCGACTCCTGAAAACGCTTGGTCAAAGACCGTCAACTATGCCTGTTTTAGGAGCGCCTGTGGCAGCTGCATCATCCCGTAACTCCAAGACCCAGCTGCGTGAGCAGGCGCGAGCGCAGGCTCAGGCCTTGCGGGAGCAACAGGAACGCGCCGAGCGCCGTCGCAAGATCACGCGACGCAGCCTGATTGGTGGCGCTGCCGTGGCGGTCGTTGGTGGCGTGGGCGGGCTGGTCTACTGGGACCGGTCGACCACCGGCAAGTCGGTGCCTTCCCAAGCGGACGCGGCCGGGGCGCTGAGCTTCGGCAAAGGCATGAAGGTGGGCACGAGCAACAGTGGAGCCAAGGTCCTAGACCTTTACTTTGACTACTCCTGCAGCCACTGTGCCGAATTTGAGGCCCTGCACGGCGAAGAGATCAAGAAGCTCGTGGAAGACGGCACCGTCAACTTCATGCTGCACCCCTGCAAGATCCTTGGCTCCGGGTGGACTGATGTGGCTATCAACACTATGGGTGTGGTGCTGGACGAGTCCCCTGAGCACGCCTACGACTTCCACAACGCAATCCTCAACCTGTTCCTTAAAGCGGTTAAGGCCCAGGACCAGTCCCTGCTCAAGACGCAGGGGTTGAAGTCTGCCGCCGAAGCGCTGGGCGTGAGCGCCAGCGTCACCAAGAAGTTCGACAACGCCGTCACCAAGAACCAGTACGCGGCTTGGACCTCAGCGGGCACCAAGGCTTTCTTTGACAAGGGTTTCAAGGGCACCCCAGTGGTCACCTATGACGGGACGGTGCTGGAGCTAGGGAAGATCGCCTCCCCAACCGGCCTGACCGACGCGATTAAGGCTGCCGGAGGCGCGGATAGCACCCCCGCAGCGACGCCCAGCGCCGCCGAGGCGGTCACCCCGGAGGCCAGCCCGGAGGCGACGTCGGAAGCGACCTCAGAGGCGACTCCGGAGTCCACCCCGGGCCAGTGATTCGGTGGCGCGTGGGCACGAACCGGAGCAGTGAGATTCGGTCGCGCACCCGCGCCATTCGGTGAAGCGGGCTTAAGCAGGTAGGCTTCACCGCACGCCGTGTTAGCTCAGTTGGTAGAGCAGCTGTCTTGTAAACAGCAGGTCATCGGTTCGAGTCCGATACGCGGCTCCATTCAGGTGGGGCTCTTGGCTTCTTGGCACGAGAGTTGGTAGTCCCCTGGGCAAGTTCCCTAGAGCCTGCCGCCCGCCTCTCCTCCCTCCCCTCCCCTCCCTTTCGGACAACCAAACGCCCTTTGGACAACCTACGACCGCGCGCATGGTTGTCCGAATGGCTAATGGTTGTCCGAACAGGGAGTGGGGCCAAACGCAGGTCGACCTTAAGGCAAGCGCCAGTCCACCGGCTCGGCGCCCTGCGCTACCAGCAGTTCATTAGCCCTGGAGAAGGGCCGGGACCCAAAGAAACCCCGCGAGGCGCTCAATGGTGAGGGGTGCGGCGAGGCCACCACCGGCGTCGACCCCAACAAAGGCTGCAATGACTGCGCCTGACGCCCCCACAAGATCGCCACCAGAGGCCCGCCGCGCTCAACCAGTGCCTCAATAGCCCGCTGGGTCACCTGCTCCCAACCCCAACCCTGGTGGGAGGCCGGAGCACCTGGACGCACCGTCAGCACTCGGTTCAGCAGCATCACTCCCGCCTGCGCCCACGGCGTCAGGTCACCCGAGGTAGGCCGCTCCACCCCTAGATCCGCTACCAACTCCGTAAAAATGTTCTCCAAACTGCGCGGTGGCCGCACCCCCGGCGCCACCGAGAAGCTCAAACCCATCGGGTGCCCCGGCGTCGGGTAAGGGTCCTGGCCCACAACCAGCACGCGCACGCTCTCCAGCGGGTAAGTGAAGGCACGCAGCACGTCAGTTCCAGCTGGCAGATAGCCGCGTCCCGCCGTCGTTTCCTGGCGCAATCGCTCACCAATTTCATGCACCAGTGGCTCCACCGGTGCCAGGGCGCGCGCCCAGGAAGGGTCAATGATCTGAGAGAGGGGCTTGGCGTTGCTCACGTCCAGGAGCGTAGACGAGTTATGCCACAGGTCGGCCACAAGCCCCGCAGCGCACCTGTGTCCTGGCGTGCCATGGGGTGGAAAGCCGGTAGCCTGAACCCGTGAGCCCGTACAGCTATTCACCCGACGAGTTTGACGCTGAAACCGACGGCATCTCCCCCGTCGGCGTGCACCGCGCCCAGCTTCCTGCTTGGCGCAGCTGGCTGCCGCTGCTGCTGGTCATTGTTATTGCACCGCTTCTCGCCTGGGGGGCCGTCGCCATGCTGGGTAGCTCTGCGGGCAGCCCTGAGAGCAAGCCGACGGCCAAGGCCACCGCCGCCCCACAGGCTGAACAGCCCGGGGTCTCGCCCACTGCTTCCGTCGGCAACGTGGTACCGGAGACGGGATCAGCTGGCGGCGGTGCCACGGCTAGTGGGGCCCCGTCCTCTACTGACTTCACCCTGGGGGTGACGGTGCACAACGGCACCACCGTTTCCGGCCTGGCGGGCCGCACCGGTGACCGCCTCCGCAACGCCGGCTACACCTCGGTGACGGTTTCTCAGGGCATCTACTCGGGTAACGACCCGGCCACCTCCACGGTCTTCTACGGGGACGATAAGCACCAGCCCACGGCCCGCGCACTGGCTGACACCCTCAAGATCAAGAACGTGCAGAAGTCCACTGAGGCCACCGGTTCCAACCCGTTGGTGGTTGTGCTGCGCGCAGACTTCCAGGAGTGAGAACTGGGATTGCGACGCCGTAACTTCCTGCTCGGCGCCGCCTCCCTGCCTGCTGCCGCGCTCCTTGGCGGCCTTGGCGTGCGCGCTTTGCTGCAGCGCCCCACCCCCACCCTGCTCAGCGGTGGTCTTGCCGTAGGTGCCGACGGCGTGCTGTGGCCCTTGCCCCCCGGGGTGGCTCCCACCTACCTGCCCGGCAGTCGCGTGCCCGCAGATGACTCCGTCACCTCCCGGGGCTTGGATCCCGTGCAGCGGGAGCGCTTGGCCCAGGCGGCGCGGGACCGCCGGGCTGGGGCGCAACTGCCTGCGGGACGCTGGGAGGCGCTGTGCTCTGCGGCCCTGGATGATCTGCTGGCCCTGACCGGCCCAGTGCTGGCTAACACCGCCTACCCGCGCGGCGCCGTCGTCGCTGGGCCAGTGAGCTGGTGGCGCTACACCTGGCCACGCGACGCTTCCTTTGCCGCCTTAGCTCTGGCCCGCTGCGGCTTGCACCACGAGGCCTTGGCTGTGCTGACCCATCTGGCCAGTTTGCAGGGCCCCGACGGCAGCTACGCAGCCCGCTACACCGCCGCCGGTGGGCTGCCAGACGCCCGCCCACCACAGACCGACGGCGTCGGCTGGTTCACCTGGGCCAGCGTGGGGGTGCTTAAGGTCCTGCCAACGGGCAGTCGCCCAGATGACCTGGCCACCTTGGAGGCGGCTTTGTGCCGCAGCGGCGAGCGGCTTGTGCGGCTTACTGCCGGGCCTACCGGCCTGCCCCCAGCCAGTCCTGACTACTGGGAGGTGCGTGAACGCTTCACTACTCTGGGCACTGCCGCCGCCACGCTTTTGGGCCTGGAAGCTGTGGCTACGCGGCCCGGCTTGCCGGAGGGGCTCAGCGCGCGTGCTGCCGCCAGCGCCGCCAGATTGCGGGAAGCCATGTGCCGTGCTTACGCCCCCACCTGGGGTAGGTACCCCGAGCGGGTGGGGGCTGCGGTCGGTTCACCGGGGCAGATCGACGCTGCCCTCGCCTTAGTGCTGCCGCCCTTCACCACCGCCCTGCCTGGAGCAGAGGCGGTGCGGACGACGGCCTTGGCTCGCATGGCGCGACCTGCCGGTGGGGTGGCGCCAGGGGAGGGGTGGCGGCGCGACGGCGTCTCCTGGACCCCGGAGACGGCGCTGTTGGCTTGGTCGGCGGCTGGGCTCGGCTGGCGCCAGGAGGCGGAGGAGCTGTTGGCTTGGTTGGAGGCGCACCGCACGGCAGCAGGCGCTTTGCCGGAGAAGGTGCTGGCTGATGGCAGTCCGGCTGGCCCTGCCCCGTTGGCTTGGACCTGTGCCCTGGTGCTCTTGGCCGCTCATGAGCTGGTCTCTTAACGCGGGCTGTGCTTTGGGCTGGTGTGCTTGTGCCTTGGGTGTGGCACCGGCTGCCTGGGCGTGAAGGCCGGGCCTGCTCTGGGCGTGATTTGCGGGGGCGCAGCATTAGCTCTGGGGGGCAGCTCAACTTTGGGCGCGGCTCAGCTCAGCGCAGCTCACCCTCGGGGGCGGCGAGGGCGCTTGCGGGCCTGCCGCAGGGCGTGCTTGAGGGCGCGGTTGTAGCCCGGGCCTAAGGCCTCGTGCGCTACGGGCACGCCGTCGTGGCACCAGGAGATGAGGTTTTCCAGGCTGAAGCGGCGTGAGCAACGCGCGCAAGCTAAAGGTGTGGTGGGGCGGCGGGTGCGGTCCACCTCATGCCCAGCCGGGCAGTGCCCCACCCAGCGGCCCTTGATTCGTGGGGCGCTGTGGGGCACCAGGCGGGCGCCGCTGGCACCGATCTGCCGGGCCTGCGCCACCCAGACGGCGTCGTGTGCGTGCCGGTTGCCGACCAGAGCGTGCGCCACCTCGTGCAGGATCGTCTCGCGGACCTCCGCCTCGGTGTAGAGCTCCATTAGGTGCCGGGAGACGGTGATGCGGCGGCGGCGTTCATCACATTGCCCAGCGCGGCGTAGAGCCCGATCCAGGCGCACCTCCCAGTCCTGCAAACCGTGCTGGGTCAGGAGCTGACGGGCCAGACTCAGGACCTCGGGCAGCTGCATGACGGCATCCTAAGGCGGCTAGCTGTGCGGGTTGGTCCTGGCCGGTATGCGAATATGACCGCAATGAGCATCCCTACCCCGCGCAGCGCCCGGCCCCGCAACGGCTCTGCCCGCCGCAACCGACGCCGTCGCTTTCTCCCTAGCTTGGGGAGCATTGTCATGCTGGCGATCGGCTTGGGTCTAATCGTCTGCTTGCTGCTGGCGGCTCAGAGTCTGCGGAGCTGGTTTGACACTTGGAATCGGGCTGGCGCGGCGCATCCAACCCTGGTCTCCCTGCCGGGTACAACTGATGAGGTCTCCGCTCCGGCCCCGGTGTCCCTGGATATGACGGGTTTTGACGCCGCCCACATCATTGACGATGAGGTCTTCTATAACTCGCAGACCATGAGCGAGCAGGAGGTCTCCGCTTTCATCACGCAGGTCAACGCAGGCTGCGTGCCGGGCCGCGACGGCACCCCCTGCTTGGCGCAGGTCATGGTGGACACGGAGGACCGTGAGCCCAGCATTACCTGTCCGGGTGGTTATGCGGGTGCTCAGGGGGAGTCGGCGGCCACGATCATCCACAAGGTGGCTGCCGCCTGTGACATCAACCCACAGGTGCTGCTGGTGCTGCTGCAAAAGGAACAGGGGCTGCTCACGGCCTCCGGGCGCGCCCTGACTGCCACCGACTATGCCTCGGCTACCGGCTACGCCTGCCCAGACGGCGGGAGCTGTGACCCGAGTTTTGTGGGGCTGTTCCGTCAGTTGTATGGGGCTGCCTCCCAGTTCCAGCGCTACCGCCTGAACCCCGGCAACTACCAGGTGGTGGCGGGCAGACCGGTGGAGCTGGCTTACTCGCCGCAGGCGACTTGTGGTCACGCGCCGCTGCAGGTGGTTAATCAGGCGACGGCGGGGTTATATGCCTACACGCCATTCCAGCCGAATCCGGCGGCGGCTTCGGGTGGGGATGACTGCACTAGCTGGGGTAATTGGAACTTCTATGGCTACTTCCGCACCTGGTTTGGGGACCCGACGCCGTCAACCTGAGCCCGATATGTCGCTGAAAACCGGCATGCTAGGCAATGAAATGACAGGACGTTTTGCCAGGGAGTTCCCAGGGTTAATGTGGGTGAGCTTCCAGGTGAGCTGTGCATAGTTATCTCACCGCCGAACGGTGGCGGCCCGGAGGTGCTGGGGAGCGCCGATGAAAGGTCATCAACGGGACAAGTTCATGGTCAAGGGAACATGAAGGTCCACTCGGTGAAGGAGGGATCCACTTCCGGCTGGGAACCGGATGGAGGACCTCATTGCGAAGGGCCCGCCCCGGGTGATCCAACCGGGTGCGGGCCTTCGCCATGTCTCGGGGGTGGGGTGCGTCAGTACCGGCGGCGCCACCTCTCCAGGTAACCGCATGCGAGGATTACCCCATGAACTGGGACACGCAGCCTGTTCTCACGACGGCATTGGTGGCGGGGGATTACCTCATCAAATTCGTCGCGCTGGGCATCGTGCCTGAGAACCGGCGTCCCTCCTCCTCCACCGCCTGGCTGCTGACCATCTTCCTGCTACCCCTAATCGGCCTGCCGCTCTACATCTTCCTGGGCAGCCCCTGGGTCCACGGCCGCCGGCGCCAGCAGCAGGAGGAGGTCACCAGCTTGGCCCACCAGTTCACCGCCGGACGCTCCCTCCTACCTGCCGGGGCCAGCGCCACCCCGCAGCTCACCGGCATTCTCCGCATGAACCACAACCTCACCGGCCTGCCCTGCGTCACGGGGGAGGTGGTGGCCGTGCATGTGGATAGCCGCGCCATGTACCTAGAGATGGCCCGCGCAGTGGATAAAGCCCGCCACCACGTGCATGTGGAGTTCTACATCCAGGCTTGGGATGACACCACCGACATCTTCTACCAAGCGCTTGCCCGGGCAGTGGAGCGCGGCGTCAAAGTGCGACTGCTGGTGGACCATCTGGGTTCCCGCAAATACCCCGGCTGGCGGCGCTTTGGAGCGCGGCTGGACGCCATCGGCGTGACCTGGCGACTCACCATGCCGCTGCTGCCACATAAACGCCGCTTCCGCCGCCCCGACCTGCGCAACCACCGCAAGCTCCTGACCATCGACTCCGAGCGGGCCTTCATCGGCTCCCACAACATCATCGATCCGCACTATCTCTCGCGCCGCAACCTCAACTCAGGCCGCAAATGGCAGGACCTGAGCGTGGAAGTCACCGGAGAGATTGTGCTGGAGGCCGAGGCCATCTTCGCCATGGACTGGTTCTTCGAATCCGATGAAGACCTCTCCACCCAACAGGTCCTGCCGCTAGTGGCGCAAGCCCAAGCCAGTGAACCGGTGGGGGCACCAGCCCCCCAGCCCGGGCGGCCCGACGCCGTCGTCAATGCCATGCAACTGGTGCCCTCCGGCCCGGGCTACCCCACTGAGCCCAACCTGCGCATGTTCCTCACGCTCATCTCAAACGCCACGCGCAAGGTCTCCATCACCAGCCCCTACTTCATCCCTGACGAGGCACTGCTATCCGCCCTGACAACCGCCTCCTACCGGGGGGTTGAGGTGGAACTCTTCGTGGGCTTGGAATCCGACCAGTTCATCGTCAACCACGCACAACGCTCCTATTACGGGGCGCTGCTGTCCGCCGGGGTGCGCATCTTCCGTTACCCCGCCCCCACCGTGCTGCACTCCAAATACATGACAGTGGACGACGAAGTGGCGGTGATCGGCTCCTCCAATATGGACTTCCGCTCCTTCGCCCTGAACTACGAGGTCATGCTGTTGGCCTTTGGTGGGGACCTGGATGACCTGCTGCGCGCCAATGACGCTATCTATCGGGAACGCTCCACTGAGCTGACTGCTGAACAGTGGGCGCGCGAGCCGTGGCGCCGTCGCTATGTGGACAATGTCTGCCGACTCGTGTCCGCAGTCTTGTAAGCGGTGGCTGTGCCCGCCTTGGCGAGGGCAGCGGTGGCTGTGCCCGCCGTGGCGACTGACAGCCAGGGGCCGCGCCGCCAGGCCAGCTCAGTTTGGCGAGTTTATGACCGCCTCAAACAGGCACAGGCCGGTGGCTAGATCGCGCAGCCGCAACACATAAGGGTGGTCCACCACGAAATCCACGACGTCGCCAATATTCACTGCGGTCTTTCCGCTGCGGTGCTCGGTGACGGCGGCAGCTTTGGTGCCATCCTCTTGCACAATTAGCCGCACCTGTTGGCGATATTCGAGGGTCTGATACTGCGGGTTGATCCGCCCCATGGGCTTGATATCTGCGCCCAAAGCCTCCAGCACCGGGAGGAGGTCCACCCCCTTGGCGCCTGTCTGCAGGTCCAGGCGTGGCAGGGAGAGATTCACGGTTGGGGTGGCTTGTGCTGCCTTGGCTTGGTTCAGCGCGGCGGTGGCTGCCGCCCAGGTGGTGTTGCGTGCGGCCTCGTCAGTGCAGCCCAACAAGGTGTTGAGACCCTGGGTGGCGGGGTCGGTGGCGCCGACGGCGGCGGTGGCCAGGTTCAGGGCTAGGGAGGCGGGGCTGGCTAGGGCGTTGGCGTGGGCGCCGTCGGCCAGCTGGCTGGCTAGAAGCTGCGCACCAAGTTGATCGCAAGCGGCGACGGCGGAGGTGAGCTCCGGTGCTTCCTGCAGGCTGGGGGTGAGGCGAGTCAGTGAGCTGCTGAGTTCGGTTCCACCCAATTGCTTGCGCATGAACGGCAGTTTGCAGCCGCTCAGCAGACCGGAGGCGACGCCGCTGGCCAATGCGGCCAGAGCTAGGGCTGAGCGGCGGCTGAGCGCAGGGGAGTGCGGGGCAGTGCTCAGTTGCAAGCTAGATGGAGTGGTTGCGAGAGGCCGAGTTTCGCAACCGAGGTCGGAGGAAGCCATATAGAGATTGTGGCGTAATCACAGCGATTTTTGGAGGGGGTTGAATGGGGAGCGGTGCCTGGTTAGCAAGCCCGTGAGCAGTGTCCGCCGGGCTTATGCCCCGGGGTGGTGACTCTGGCGAATGCCGCCGCAGGGATTGGCGTGGGCGCGTGAGCTGCGTGCTAAGGGCGCCAGCGTTTAGAGGCTGGCGACGAGCTTGTTGATGCGCTGAGGGCTGACCTTGCGGCTAGTCCCAAGGGTCTGCGCAAATAGGCTCACCCGCAGCTCCTCCAGCATCCAGCGCGCCTCCTCCAGCACCGCCTCACGCTCGGCGTCGGCAGGCAGGGCTGCCACCCGGGCCCGGGCCGCCGCCACCACCTCTTCTGCCTGGCGCACCTGATAGGCCAAAGCCGCATCCTGATGTGGGGAGGCCTGCGCCTTCTCCACCCGCAAGGCCAAGGCCCGCAGGAATCGGGGCAAATGCGCCAACTGCTCGGCGGGCGTCGCCGCCACAAAGCCCGCAAATACCAGGGTGGCGGCGTGCTCACGCACCTGCTGTAGCGTGCCCAGCAGCGCCAAGGAGGTCGACGCCGTCACCACCCGCTCTAGCTCCCGCAGATTCGTCAGAGCTGCCGCCACCTGCTGCGCCACGCGGTAAACCTCATCCTCCAACTCCTGACGCATCACCGTCACTAGCTGCTCGAAAACCGCGCGCTCGCGCAGGCCCGCCAGCCCGGACTTGCCAAGCCCGGACTCCCCCAACCCAGCACTCTGGGCCCAGCGCTTGGCCACTACCCGGGCGGCTGCCAGCTGCAGCTCCGTCACCAACTCCTCCGTGCTCTGATAAGGGGAGGCCGCCAGCGTCAGCGTCTCCTTGGCGGTCCAACGGCTGGTAACCCGGGCAGTGGGCAGCACGGTGCGCGCCAGCGCCAAGGCAAGGACGCCTGCCCCATGCGCCCGCGCCTGCGCAGCCCCATCGCCCAAGATCCGCAGGTCCGCGCTCAGCGGGCCCGTGGCCACCAGCGCCGGATAGCCACGCACCACCAGCCCCGCCCGACCCGTGGACTCCACCGCCTGCGGGATAGTGGATCGCTCCGGCCCCTCCAACCCGACGACGCCCACCGGCCAGTCACACAGACCCGCTTTCTCCGCCAGGCCCACCTTGCTAGGCAGCTGCGCCCCGGCGGGCCCAGCGATGGCTTTGCCGCCGGCGCGAGCACGCGCAACCCCGCCCGCTGCACCGCCTGCGCCACCACCCGAGGGCGTCGCCGTGCTGCCGTCACCGACTGCGGCGCCAGTGCGCTCACGCCCCTTGCCCTTGCCGCGCCCACGCTTGCGGTCCTCACGCTGCTGCGCCTCCGCCAGGGCCTGCGCCAGGGCGCCGCGCACGGCTGAGCGCACCGCCTGCTCTGAGCGACCAGCCAGCCGCTTCTGCAAGTCCACCAAGTCCTTGCTGCGCCCAATCTCCCGGCCAGCCGCATCCAAGGCCACAAAGGACATGCGCAGGTGCTCCGGCAATCGCTCCTGCGCCTCCGCCCAGTCGGCGGCGCTCACCTCCACGTCCCGCAGGCGTGAGACCACCGCGCTGAAAGCCTCCCGGAAGGACAACTCCGGGGCACTCGTCTGCCCAGTTCCCAGCTCAGACGCCGCCGTGCCCGCGCCGCCGTCGTCAGAACCTCCGGCGGCAGGACTGCCGCCCCCGGCGCCGTACTCTTCGCGCAACACCGCCCAAAGCTGCTCGCCCACATCAGGGGCGGGCACCAGCTGACGGCGCACCCGCTTGGGCAGGGCCCGAATCGTAGCCACCACCAATTCGGCCCGCAGCCCCGGCACCAACCAGTCAAAGCCCGCAGGCTGTAGCCGCCCCAGCACCTCCACAGGCACCAGCACGCTTAGGCCGTCGTTCGCCTGACCGGGCTCAAAGACATACTCCAGGCCGAGCGTCAGATCCCCCTGCACCCAGGTGTCAGGGTGCCCGGCGGCGTCGTCACCACCCGGCAGCAGCAGCTCGCGCGTGTAGTCCAGCAGCTGCGGGTGCCGCCCCTTCTCCCGCTTCCACCAGGCATCAAAGTCATTCGCGCCATAAACCGACTCCGGCAGACGATCGTCGTAGAAAGCAAACAGCGCCGAGTCATCCGCCAGCAGGCCGTGCTCGCGGCGGCGCCGCTCCACATCCCCCAGCTCCTCCACCAGCTCCCGGTTGCGCTGCACAAAGCCATGCCGCGAATGCCAGTCACCCTCCACCAAAGCGGAGCGGATGAACATCTCCCGCGCCACCTCACGGGCCGACGCCGAACCCACACTCGCCAGGGGCACAGCCCGATCCGCCACCAGAGTCATCCCGTACAGCAGCGCCTTCTCGTGCACCATCGCGGCCCCGTGCCGCGTGGACCAGTAAGGCTCGCCGTGCACGCGCTTAAGCAAACCGGCCCGCTCCGCTGCCGCCTCCACCCAACGGGAATCCACCTTGGCAACGGTGCGAGCAAAGAGCCGACTGGTTTCCACCAGCTCCGCCGTCATTACCCAGTCATAGGTCTTGCGGCGCAGGCCTGAGCCCGGCCAGATCGTAAAGCGGGTGCCACGCGCCCCCGCATACTCACGCCGTCGCTCATCCCAGTTGCCGACGTTCGAGAGCAGGCCCACCAGCAAGGAGCGGTGGATGGCGTCCGCATCGGGGGTATCCGCACTGCGCCCCAGGGCGACGACGGCGGCCGCCACATCTCCGTTCGCAATCTGCGCGGCCTGCGTCCCCGGCTCCAGAGCGGCTCCGGCAGTGCGGATTGCCCGGGCGGTAGGCAGCTCCACCGGGGCGGCATTGAGCCCCAGGGGGCGGGCGAGCTGACGCAATTGGGCATGCACGTCCTGCCACTCGCGCACCCGCAGGTAGTGCAGGAACTCAGCGCGGCACATGCGGCGGAAGGCCGAGCCGGAGAGTTCACGCTGCTGGGTGCGCAGGTAGCGCCACAGGTTCAGGTAGGTCAGGAAGTCACTGCTGGTGTCTGCGAAGCGCCGGTGCAGGGCGTCGGAGGCCTCTTGGCGGTCGGTTGGGCGCTCGCGGACGTCTTGGATAGACAGGGCTGAGACGATCACCATGACTTCCCCGGCGCAGCCCAGTTCCCCAGCCTCCAGCAGCATGCGGCCTAGGCGTGGGTCGATGGGGAGCCGGGCTAGGCGGCGGCCGATCTGGGTGAGGCGAGGCCCCCGGCGGCTGGCCCGGGAAGAGGCCGGGCTCCGGCGGGCCCCCGGTACCTCAATCGCCCCAATTTCCGTGAGTAGTTGCAGGCCATCGCGGATGGAGCGGGCCTCGGGCGGGTCAATGAAGGGGAAGTCCTCCACCGCTCCTAGACCTAGGGCCGCCATCTGCAGGATCACCGAGGCCAGGGAGGTGCGCAGGATTTCCGGCTCGGTGTACTCGGGGCGGGCCACAAAGTCCGTCTCCGAATACAGGCGGATGGCGACGCCGTCGGCCACGCGCCCGCAGCGGCCTGAGCGTTGGGAGGCACTGGCCTGACTGATGGGCTCAATGGGTAGGCGTTGGACCTTGGTGCGGTTGGAGTAGCGGGAGATGCGTGCCAAGCCAGGGTCTACCACGTACCGGATGCCGGGCACGGTCAGGGAGGTTTCGGCCACGTTGGTGGCTAGCACTATGCGGCGGCAGGAGTGGGCCGCAAAGACGCGGTGCTGCTCGGCGGCGCTCAGCCGGGAGAACAGGGGAACGACTTCCACCGCTGCGGGGGTGCGGCTGCGGCCGTCGGGGGTGTAGCGGGGGCCTAGGTGGTCCATGAGAGCGGACTCGGTGTCACGAATATCCCGCTCTCCGGCTAGAAAGACCAGAATGTCGCCGGGGCCGGTGTCCATAAGCTCATCGACGGCGTCGAGGATGCCGGTGATCTGGTCGCGTTCCTCTTCCCGGGAGGTGGCATTAGGCTCCGCCTCCGCCTCGGGTGCGAGAGGCCGATAGCGGATTTCCACCGGGTAGGTGCGGCCTGAAACTTCAATGACCGGGGCGGGTACGCGGGCCGACTGGCCCCGGTCGTCTACGGCGTCGTGCCCAAAATGTTCGGCGAAGCGCGCCGAGTCGATGGTGGCGGAAGTGATGATGACTTTCAGGTCGGGGCGTTTGGGCAGCAGGCGCGCCAGGTAACCCAGGATGAAGTCGATGTTGAGGCTGCGTTCGTGGGCCTCGTCCACAATGATCGTGTCGTAGCGGCGCAGCTCGGGGTCGGACTGGATTTCGGCGAGCAGGATGCCGTCAGTCATGAGCTTGACCAGGGTGTTGGCGCCGACCTCTTCAGTGAAGCGCACCTGGTAGCCCACCACGCCGTCGCGGCCGATGGGGGTGGCTAGTTCCTGGGCGATGCGTTCCGCTACGGAGCGGGCGGCGATCCGGCGCGGCTGGGTGTGCCCGATCATGCCGCTGATGCCGCGGCCTAGTTCCAGGCAGATCTTGGGCAGCTGGGTGGTTTTGCCGGAGCCGGTTTCCCCGGCCACGATCACTACTTGGTGGTCACGGATGGCGGCGGCGATCTCTTCGCGGCGGGCGCTCACCGGCAATTCGGTGGGGTAGCTGATGGTGGGGACGACGGCGGCGCGCGCTGCCAGCTGCTCGGGGGTGTACCCGGGCCAGGTGCGGTGGCGACGGTGGGGGCGGTCCATAGGCCGCCTATTGTTCCTCACACTCGGAAGCACCCAAAGTGCCTGCTTGCGCCGAGACCTCTGCTTGGACGGACAGCTGCTGCATGAGCAAAGCTCCTAGTCAAGGAGAAGCTCGGCTAGGTACCAGCGAACTACGGATGCTCTTGGCGGGGCACCTGCACCCAGCTCCACCCTTGACTGGTGATCATCAGGCCTCGACCAAGCGGTACTGGAGCTCCTACAGAACGCGGCAGCCGTGCGGAGAAGGAATCTCCGTCGCCCGCACTGCGAGGCGCCAGAATCAGGCCCGTGCGGGTCTTACGAATATCGGCCAGGAGACCCCGATACCCTGCCTGCAGATCATCAATTCCGCAAGCCATCAGGACGCCGCCGGTATTGTCCCGGCAAGCCTTGAGATGGCCCCACAGGGCATCCGCAAGCACATGGTCATTTCCTAGAACCTCGAAATCATCGATTATTACGACTACGTCAGAGTCTTCTGGTCCAAGTATCTGCTCAACATCAGCTTTTGTTCCGGAGCTGTCAAGCACGCCCAACACTCCGGGCTTTCCAGTCCAGGCATGTAGAGGTGAGCGTCTTGGAAGCACCAAGAGTGTTCGCACCCCAGCCTGCAGTAAATAGTTCAATATAAAGGTTAGAGAGTTGGACTTACCGGAGCGTCGAGGTCCGGTTACTAGCAGGCCATTACCGATCTCTTCCATTGACACAGAAAGCAGGTCTAGACTGTCGCCGCCAACCCCGAGAGGAACCATACCTACAATTGGTGTCGAGACCATCTTCATGGCCTTGTCTGCATCTATCACCAGTGGCAACTCGTCTACTCGTGGAGGCTGCAGTTCCTTAGGGATCGTCCCCCATCGTTGTTGGGCGGACTGGGATTCTTTTTGTATAGCCGCAACTTGTGCAGTTCCTGCATGATCCTGATCGAGTAGCGCAATCTGTACCTCTCGTGGCTTCACCCCGGTACGGAATCCGCGTCCAGGTACCATTTCAAGTGGTACATCTCGGCTGCGCAGTCCGACCAAATCGAAGTCCTCTGGCGTTGGCATACGCAGCAGCAGCCTGTCTTCCAGTAAGGTGCCCATGCGGCCCCGGAATACTAGTCGGTCGCCGGTGAGCACAAACCTGAGGCCCACAGCGGAGCCTTCTCTCATCAAGTTCTCAAGTTTTTCAAGCAGGTCACCGCCGTCGACCTGTTGATATACCGCAACGATTCCATCCCACTGGTCAAGCAAGATTACTATATAAGGCAATTTCTCCCCCGGCGCGACTGCCGCGCGCTGCTCAGATATGGAGGAATAGCCCTCTAATGCCAGGAGCTGCTGGCGTCTGGCAATCTCCGTGCCCAGTTTCGTTATCAGACGCCTAAGGCGATCAGTCTGGTCTCTGAGTATTACTGCGCCAAAATGTGGGAAAGCTACTAACGGTAGCAGCGCCCCTGAGCCGCCATCGATGCCATATAGGTGCACATCTGCAGGAGAGGCTGATCTGGCAATCTCTACGGCAATTAGCCGCAGCACCGTAGAACGTCCACTTCTCGGCGCTCCGGCCACGCCTAGGTGCGCTGTGTGAGTGTAATCCCAGGTCATTAACCGCTGCTCCTGCAATGCAGGAAGGTCTTCCAAACCGATCACGACTGGGGGCAAGAACCCTTCCGAGAAGCTGGTCTGGTCCTTTTGCTCAGCGGCAGGTGATGGCTCGCCGTAGGCGATCTGTAGATCGTCCAGCACGAGCGTCCCTGGCAGTGGTTCTAGCCAAGGGCGATGCGGTGCAGGCAAGCCTTGCTCGCTCCTAGCTTCCAACATCGCGTTGACCAAGGCTGACAAGTCCGTCGGAATCGAAATGTCCTCCTCAATCACAGGTCCCACCGGGGCAGGCCAAGAAAGATCCCGCAAATTGAGATCCTCGATTTGCGGCTCCGATGTGCGTACGGCGCCGTGTGGACGTCCCCCAACTCGTGCAGCCTGGAATTGCAGTAGGCGCCCGTGTCCCAGCCGGGCGTGCGCCCTTCCTGGTATGGACGGAGGAATATAGGCTGAAGCGTTTGACTCAACCACATCCTGTGAATCACTCTCGTCGGTAACGCGCAAAGCAATACGCAGGTTGGTGTTTGACTTGATTTCAGCCGATACCACCCCCGCAGGACGCTGCGTGGCCAGCACTAGGTGCACACCCAAGGAACGACCGCGCCGGGCAATGTCAACCAAACCTGTCACGAAGTCGGGAAGCTCCGAGACTAGGGCAGCAAATTCGTCGATGACCAGCATGAGGCGGGGCATCGGCTCGTCACCTGGTTGCATGGCAGCCGTATAGTCCTCGATATCCTTAGCGTCAGCGTTAGCGAGCATGTGCTCACGCCTCCGCAGCTCGGCACCGAGCGAATCCAAGGCCCTGGAAGTCAGGTGCCCATCGAGGTCCGTAACCATGCCAACGGTGTGCGGTAGTAATGCACAGTCTTTGAAAGCCGCCCCGCCCTTGTAGTCAACTAAGACAAAAGTCATGTGTTCCGGAGTGTTCTCTATGCAAAGAGAGGCGATTAGGGTTTGCAACAGCTCTGATTTACCGGAACCGGTGGTACCAGCAACCAGCGCGTGAGGTCCGTCGGCCCGCACATCGACTTGGAACAAGCCCTCGCTGTCCTCACCGATCACGGCAACCGTGGTCTGTGTGCCAGTTGTCCATCGTTTCAGGACTTCTTCGGCAGACGGTTCGGGCATATTGATTATGTCTAGGAAACGAGATGACCGCGGAATGGTTCCTTCTGCGCCTTTTGTGGCAGCGTCCCGGTAGGGGGCCAGGCTTCTTGCTACCTGCTCGAACCAGCCGTCGATGGGCACGTCGAGAGTTACCTGCTCAATACTGTCCTCGTCAGTTATGGACAGGTTGGCCAGGGGCTCCTCGGCTTGGAGCACTGCGCGGCATTCTTCGGGGAGGGCGACGCGATCGTCGTCTAGACACAAGAACACCACCCCCGCTCCAGGACCTTCCCGCAGCGCTTGGATCATGCCGGGCGCGTGCCTAAGCGCCCGAGCGCCCTCCAATACCACGAAAATCGTTGGCGTCTTTGGTCTGCGAGACTTCTTTTCCTGCCGCTCTTCGATGATGGTCAACAGTGCATTTACCTGCTTGGAGACGGTGGTGTCCTCTGTGGCTACCCGCAGCCGGGCCCCTTTGCCTTCAGGCATACGGATATGAGGCAGCCAGCAACTCCATGACCAATCACTCTCTGCTGCCCCGGAGCACTTGGGATCCAGCAAGATCGACAGCTCCAGCTCTGCAGGTGAGTGCAAGACCGCGCATTGGCTGACCATCCAAGCCGCAATCTGCCTGCGCAGCGGGCCATAGACACCAACAACCCCAAGCTGTTGCATCGAAAGCGTCACAGGCACGTCAGGCGCGGTCCACCGATAAGGCTCCTCATGGGCAGCCCGGTCTGGCAGTGTCAACTCGACTTCACTGCGCTGGTCGGCCGTACCTACCCGCAGGACCAGCCAGTCCGGGTTCTCATAACGGCGTTCCCACAGTGCCGCACGTGGTCCGGTAGCCCGCAGCATTACCTCTGCAGGGTCGGGATAATCCCCTCGCCGCAGTTGGTGCTCCTCCAATAAAGCCTCGAAGGCCTTCGCCTCCACATCCTGCTTCATCTCTTCGTACTTAATCACCTCATCACGGTGGGTTCTGTTTGACTGGGAGCGCATGGTAAAGAAGTTCCCAAGCATCATCAGTGGCGACAGTGCTGTGAACATGAGGGATGCCAGGCGCTGAGTTAGCAGGTACATACCGACGCCCATTACCAGGGGACCTACCAGCATGATCAGGGAAAAAGGTGGCTTGCGGGCCGGCTGAGGTTGGCGTGGCAGAGTGAACTTGGCGTGCCTTTGGGGACGAGCCAGGCGTGGAGGCCTGTTGAAATCCAAAGTAAAGGTCTCGGAACCCTGCACTACCACTGCATCAGCTGCTGGTACCGGGCCAACTGTTAACTGAGATTGCCCCACTCCGAGGATGACTTCTGCCTCCCAAGGAAGACTCCCCTCAATAGGGCGCCTATCAAGCTCAATAAGCCTGCGACGGGCATCCGGATCTTGCTCGACATGTGGCTGCGCTTGCTTAAATGGCTGCTCACCGCGCTTAAGGCGCCGCTTGTTCTCTTTACGACGGTGCCGGTCTAGCTTCTTTCGACGTCGTCGTTGTTGGCGCGTTTCCTGCTGGGAGGTGGATTTAGCTGTTTCTCCGGCACGGATACGCAGGACCAGCGGTCCGGGAAGCTTCCGGTTGCGCACGGGCCGGATAGGCGCCTCGGCCTTCTGAGCCTGCTCTATTGGCTCCACCGAGACTTCTGGGCCAGTCTTTACTCTTACCCGTACAAGGGGCTCTTCCAGGCCCGGCAGGCTGATATCTGCTGTCTCGCCTCCGACGGTGTAGTCGCCAAGCCCCATCCGACGTACCAATCCGGCACCGGGTCCCCCGACCACGCGCAACTCAACTAGGCCGGTCGGCTCTCCAGCCACAGGATCAGCTCCGACCAGGCTGAGAGTGGCACCGTCGTGGATTGGTCCCGCCTCGAGTGGGGCTTCCGGGTCAAGCTGCTGCCCTCCTAACCAGAGGGGAGGGACTTGCGCAGCTACTGTGTCAGCGTCTCTCACCAGCCTAAGTACCCCAGGGGCCTCAAGGGGTGCAGGCTGCTGCGACTGCAGCTGCTCTGGCGAGGGATTGTGCCCCAGGGACTCCTGTAGAACGGTGGCGAGGTCTGCCACCCGCGTTCCCTCTGAGATATTTGCTAGGACCTCTCGGACCTCTTGGCCTGCAGCCCCGTTGAGGCGGACCTTTAGTAGCAGTTCCATGTCGTCCTCAGGCGGTCTTCCTTCGCACACCTAGACTGCGGCCGGGTGCCAGGTCCTCCACCAGCGCCGCTGTCTGTGGGTCCACCAGGCTGAGATCGTCGGCGCCGGTCAGGTCCAGTAGCGCAGCTACCTTCCCTGCGAGATGGTCAGGCCCCTGTTTGGCGGCGAGTCGGAACAAACCTCGCCATAGGCCCTGGTCAAGCTCTACTACGCTCAGGCCGACGTCGATGGCAGCAGCGGCACCATCAGGGTCGGTGTCGTGAAGTAGCTCAGCTAGTCGCAGTGAGGCTTTGGTGACTAGCTTGGTTACGTCTCTGCTGGTTCGTGAACGTGCGAGCCAGGTGTAGTGGCCTTCTGGAGTGTCCTGACACAAGGGGCCGCGCACCAATCGCAAAGCCTGTGCGAGTACGTCTCGCTCGTTCGGTGCTCCTGGCACTGCAGCCACCTCCAGAAGGTTGCGGAGCACATCGACGTCGAGCACCGCGTCAGAGCCTAGTTTGAGGCGCCCCTGCTCGTCTTCAAGCAGTCGCTCTGCCCCGGACAAGTCTTGTCCGAGCCAGCCACGCAGGCGGTCGATCGTAGCTTGGACCACGTCTCCAGTTACGCCGTGCGGCCAAAGCAAGGAGCCGAGCACATGCGGGTGTAGGCCGTCGGGGTGCAGCGCTAGGCAGGCGACAGCCTCAGTTAGTACAGGCAAGCGCTCCGGGTCTACGGCTCCGGGCGCTACCACGTTGGGCTTCCCTAACAGCAGGATCCGCAAAGGAGCGGAGGCTAGGGCCGCGGTAGTCACGGGTGGCGGGCTGATGGGAGCAGGAGGCAGGGGGTCTGCGCTGTCCTCCATAAGTCCCGCCAAGGAAGCCAGGTCTGACTCCGATGCCCTGGTGACTCGCACAGCTACACCCAGTGGCTCAACCTTGGCCGTGCCCGAGTCGTCAACCACAATGCGCCAGCGGGCCCGCTCCAGGCTGCCGGTCCTCACGATCGTCATGCCAGGTGCCGGGCTCTTGATCTGATCTGCCTGCGGATGCGCCGTTAATACGATGTGGTGCTCAATATCCCGGTGCTGCCCGGAAATAGGCTCAGCCTGCTGCTTGCTTAGAACCGCCTCCATGCTTTCAACGATGTTGAGCCTAGGGCCACATACTTGGAACAAGGTCCAGGGAAGCAGGAGGCCAGTGACCTTGACCTTCTCAGACCAGGGATTCACGCAAAGCTCCAGCGCCAGCGCACAGATCACCTCAACGGCTTGCAGCGCACCGCCAGCAACGACCACCTCGCCGTCAGCCTCGCACAGGTTTACGAGCACGTCAGTGCCCATCTCATCACGTCCCAGGGTGACTAGCCCCGCACCAACATGCACCGCTCCGGAGGCACCCCCGAGGTCTGCCGCGGCATCCAGGACCCAGATATTGCCATTGTGCTCCGCATGCCACGGCTCAGGGGCGGTTTCCATTGGGACGCTGAGGAAAAGGGTTATGGATTGGTCGTTTACCCCTGCAGCATAAAAGGCGGGCGGAGTAGGCAACTGAGAGAGGTAACGCAAGGCCTCCTCAAGGCGACTTGCGCGTTTGGGGTCAGCCCCGACCCTGAGCAGTCGCTCCAGCTCTCCGGCCTCAGCGTTCGGCCAGCCCCAGACACCCAGGCGGCGGCGGCGCACCAGCAGTGCCACCAAGCTCGCTGCCGTTAACGCTCCGACGGCGGGGAGGTTCGCCGGCATTACGTCGTCGATCTGTTGGGGCGCAGACAGGGGCGCCTCCTGCCCCTGTTGCTCTGGTGTGCCCTGCTGTTCGGCACCAGGTACAGCTGGCTCGGGTGCTTGCACCGGGACTGCCATCACACGCGGCAGGTTTACTGCGGACTCAGGCATGATCAGGTGCCAGTTGGGCTGAATCAGGCGGGCAAGTTCCAGTCGCAACCCATCGGGCTGTTCCCGACCCGCATTTAGCTCATATATCTCCCGGTAAGCACGGCCATCCCCCATGGTGCGTTCGGCGATGTCCCAAAGGTTGTCGTGGTAGTGGCCCTCCGGAGGCTGGACCACATACACCCGCTTTCCGACTAGTTGCGCCCCAAGCGTCGGGTCCAGGACCTGGTCACCCAACATGTATCTGACCGCCATGCCGGTGCTACTGCCGTCCGAACCCTGAGCCGTGGTGGCGACCTCCACGCTGGCAGCGGTTTCAGTACTAGCCATCGTGCTCGCGTCCTCAGAGAGCACCTGAGCGCTGGATACCGTTCCGGAACCTGCGTGTGCCAACTGCGGCGCTGGTACGGCCACAGCTGGAGCTGACACGGAAGTCACGAGCAAAGCGGTAATTACCAGACGCCGGACTAATCCCTGGACGGCACCAGACAAAGGAAGGTGGCGTGGCGCACCGTTGGCTTTAAATGCGGAGGCGAGTTCTGTAACTGTGCAGGCTGTGAACTGCAGCCAAGCTAGCCATATAACCCACTCCAGCACGCCCAACAGCGCCTTTACTGAGAGTGAGCCAGTGAATGTCGAAAGCGACAGGCTGGATGGCAGTGGAGGGGCGCCTAATACGAACAGCATCAGTACGGGCAGGCCCACCACAACCAGCAGTAGCAGGAACGCGGCCGCAAGAGATTTGAGCATCGCCGGCTGCTCCTGCGGCTCAGGGACCAAGAACCGCTCAGGACCGGTGAGTGAACGATGCGTCATGATTCTAGAACTCTCCTTTACTCACGCCACCAACAGCCTTCGCCCTGGCTGACACCTCAATGTTGATCGTGCTCATACCAACTAATGCCAGCAAGCCAGTAGAGACCTGATTCCGGGCGCTTACAGTTACCTGGCTCCCGGTGGTTGAAACCGTGACAACGCTGCCCTTACCGGCGTCTGAGGAGCTCATATAGGACCGTGCTGCCGAGGCGGCGGCAGGGGCATCGAGCGCCAGGGCGTCTGTGCTGCGCAGCGTGTCAGCCTGCACCTTTTGAGCACCTGCGCGAGCCGCCTGTTCAGCCGCGTCAGCCAGACTAGCCCGCGCGTTCAGTACGCGTCCGCCGTCGATACATAGGCCCACCAGCAGCATCATTACGCTCACCACACAGATCGCGAAAACTGAGCTTGAGCCCTCCTCCAAATGCAGTGGTCTACGTATTCTCATCCCCCGGTACCTCTCAATGGGTCGATCAATGCGGTGGCATTCGAGGAGATCTCCGCCGTGCCCGGCAGGAAACCAATACCCAGATCAGCCAGTTCCACCCGGCAAGTGACAGAAACTCTTACCGTCCCACCAGGACGGAATCCACCGGTAGAAGTCAAGCCGGTACACCTGAGCGCAGCTGACTGAGAAGCAGCCAGGCTGGCGTTTGCGGCAGACCGTGCGGCTACCTCATTGCGCTGCAGGGAGGCGGCTCGCGCGGCGTCACGAGCTGCGGCTTGGGCAGCCCCTTCTGCGGAAACGTAGCGTCCGCCAGCCACGGCCAGCATGATGATGACGATGAGCATTGGTGCTATCACGATCATCTCGACCGTGTTGTTGCCTTCTTCGCGCCGTAGAAGACCACGGCTGCGGGTGAGCAGACGGCAAATTGGGGCCGTCACAGGTCCCCCTTAAACCGTTCGACCGGACCGGACACGGTTGCGCTTACACGCGGTGACAGGCCCCAGAACACATCCATTGACCTGCCACTGACCGTTACCGTGACCTGGTCTGGTCCAACTTGGACTTGGACGTCAAGGTCTTCAAGCCCACCGTGTGCAGTGCGCGCGGCGTACTCCTTGGCGTGCTCCACGGCGGCGGCCTGCACACCGGGTGCATTGGCATTGGTGCGCAGGGTGCGGGCGGTTTCTCGTGCCGTGCTTAGCGCCACCTCATTGCCGTACCAGGTGAGTGAGACTTGTACGGTCAAAAGGATGATCGCTAGTAAAAGGGGGAAGAAGACCAGTAGCTCTACGGATGACGCTCCCAGCTCATCTTCGGATTCCTTAGAGCGAGCAGTCACCTTTTTCATAGCGAGACTGGGCTAGGGCTCATTTGAGGTTCGGTACCTTCAGATTAGAGCTAGCACCTTCGACCAGACCGTAGATAGCCCTGCCAACCAAAGCTGCTAGGACGATGACGAAGCCGGTGATCACCACCCACTCAACCGTGGAGGCTCCTTCTTCCGCGCGGAGGCGGTTACTTGCCCGCTCCGCGAGCTGCTCAACAAAGACCTTCAGGGTGCACATCAGGGACAGCATGAGAGTTCCTTTCATTCCTCAACCTGCCGGTGAGACGATCTTAGACCCGACCCGTTATGCCGGCGATAGCTGGGAAGACCAAGAAGATGATGAAGCCGATGGCGATGACAAGCTGCGCCACGAGCATGGACTCAGAGTTTTCTCCGGCTTCCCCTTCCGCCAGGGCAAGCTCGCGGCGTCGCATGGAAGCCGCCCGCGCACTAAGGGACTCTCGGATTTTGGCACCATCCTCCGCCACAAGAGCCAGTGCAGAGGCCAGGTCACGCAACTCGTCGATCCGCAGGTCCTCACCCAGACGCCCAAGTGCATTCCAAGGTGTCTCGCCACGCAATCGGGCGGTAGCCAGTGAGTCCCGGATCCGCAGCATTGCGGGGTCATCTGAGAGGGAAGAGGCTGCATCTAGGGCTTCAGGAACACCCCGCCCTGCGGAAAGCGACATTGAGACCAGGTCTAGGAATGAGCCGACGACGTGCCGGAAGTCCCGACGCGCCGCCTGCGCAGCTGAGCGCAGGCGCAAGGTGGGGAGCAGGGCGAGTATTACGGCCAGCAGTAGTCCTAAGAGCACCGGCATGGAGGTGTCATGTACCAGACCGATGGTTTTGGCTACTTCCACTAGCCCTAGGGGGCCAACAAGACCAGCTAGACCTAGGAGGATGGATGTCACCAGGTGTCGTTCTAAGGAACGGCTGAGGACGGAGAGGTCGCTAAGCAGACCACTTAGATCCAGGCTGGTGCGTCGTAGCAGCCCAGCAGCCCGGTAGCCCAGGGAATCAAGCCACTCAGGTAGCTCTTTCTCATCCGGATTCAGGCGACGGGATTCTGACCTAAGGCGCATCTCAGTGCGCTGAGAGTCCAGGGCAGACAGCATTGCCGCTGGTTGTACTGCAGGTGGCACCAGCAGCACGACCAGGAGTAGTAGTCCTGCGCCGCTCACGGCCCCAGCCAGGAGAATCCAGGTGATCATCGGGCACCTCCTGCAACCATGTCAGGGTTGGTGGTCAGAAAACGGCGCGGCAGCCGGACACCAGCCAGGCGTCGCATCCACATAAGCCCAGCAGCGAAAAAGATAAGCACCACCAGGAGTACTAGCTGGCCTAATGCCGTGTTGTAGGGGGCCACAAATTTGCGGTTGAAAACTGCCAGTCCAAGGATGACCAGCACTGAGAAGACCACCACGATCTGCGCTGAACGGCGGGTGCCCGCTCTGGCTGCAGAGACGCGCTGGCGCATATCGAGCTCAGCCCGGGCAGTTGCCGCAAGCGAACCTAAGAGCTGGCGCAGCCCAGGGCCGCGTAGTCGGGAGTTCATGACCAGTGCAGATACCACCAGGTCTGCAGTTGGATCATTGAGGTCATCTGCAAACTGCCGTAGCGCCTGTGGCAGGGGAACCCGAACGCGCATTCGGTCTGCTAGCAGGGACAACTGGCTGCGAATTATGGGCGGTGCCGCGTAGACCGTTGCCGGAATCGCCTGCTCCAAGCCAACTGCACCAGCGATCGTGTCTCGTAGGGACTCGGTCCAAGTCGCTAGGGCATCGATGCGGGAGGCGGCCTCCTTCTCTTGACGGGTGCCGCCGAATAGCAGCGGCCACAGCAGCACTAGGAGAAGGCCTGCGACCGCCAGCACTACCCAGCGGGTCAGCACCATCACCAGCAGGCCTGTCCCTGCGGCGGCCAGCATGCGGCGAGAAATCGCTTTTCCGCCGTCATTAGGCTTAAGCCGCACCTCAGGTAGGACATCCACGCGCATGGCGAAGGCCGCCAGCAGGAAGATCCCGCCACCCACCATGGCTCCAGCCAGCAGGGCGATAGCTACGGTGCCGCTGGCGCTCACGATATAGGTCCTTGCAGGCTGTAGGAGGCTACCGGATCGTAGCCAGCCTTCAACAGGTCGTCCATGCAGGAGATTGGTGCGGCGGGCTCAGCGCGCCCGGAGCCGTCATCAGCAAAGACCTCGGAGGAAAGCACGCGCCCATCCACGCCGTTAACCTCACGCACGGAGGCGACGTAGCGGCGCATGGTGCCGCCCTGCTGGAACCGGTTTTCACGCGTTAGGAAGATGACAAAGTCTACGGCGCCAGCGATCAACAGGTGGGTGGCTTCCTGGGGCAGCCGCTCGTGGGACTGGATCGCGTAGGTGGCGATGCGGTTGAACACCTCAGCGGAAGAGTTCGCGTGGATGGTGGACAGCGAGCCGTCGTTGCCCTGGCTCATCGCGTTGAGCATGGTGACGATCTCGTCACCGAGCACTTCACCCACAATCACCCGGGAGGGGTTCATACGCAAGGAGCGACGGACTAGGTCCGCCATGGTGATGGCGCCCGCCCCTTCGGAGTTTGCTAGGCGCTCTTCAAAGGCGACGACGTTGGGGTGCAGGTCGGTGAACTCGCCGAGGCCCAGTTCCAGGGCACGCTCAACCGTAATGAGCCGCTCTGAGGGTGGGATCTCGTTGGCTAGGGCGCGCAGGAAGGTGGTCTTTCCGGCGTTGGTGGCGCCCGCAATCATGATGTTCTTGCGCGCCCGCACCGCGGCAGAGCAGAACGCCGCCAGTCTGGGACTGAGGGTGTCCAAGCGGACCAGATCATCGAGCCCAACTTTGTCCAGTCTGGCCCGGCGTAGGGACAAGGCGGGGCGGGCGCAAACGTCCATGATCGCCGATAGGCGCGAGCCGTCAGGCAGCCGCAGGTCTAGTTGTGGGTTTGCCGAGTCAAAAGGACGAGACACCAGACCTGAGTAGGAGCCAAGTACTTGGACCAGCTCGATTAGCTCGTCGTCGGAGTCTGCCACGGGGGCACCGCGTTCCTCGCGGCCGTCGGCATATTGGATGAAGACGTTGTCGTAGCCGTTGATGTCGATGTTCTCAACGTCTGGGTTCTCCAGCAGGGGCTGCAAGCGACCTACGCCGAACAGGGCTGCGTGGATGCCCTGGGCGATATCTTCCTCCTCCACGGCGGACATGGGGCTGCGTCCGGCAGAGATTTCTTCACGGGCGTGCTGGTCCAGCACGCGGCTGATTAGGGCGCGAGCGAACTGCCGTTCGTCTTCGCCACTCATTGGCCTGATGCCGTTGGCCGTGTCTTCTTGACGCTGTCGGGCTAGAAGGTCTGCGACCTGTTCGCGCAGTTGCCGCACCAGGTTCTGATCGGCGCTCATCAGACTGCCCCCAGTTTTAGCGTGGCCATGCGTGAATAGAGTTCGTCTGCCAGAGCGGTGGCTGAGCGCACTAAGAGGCTGCGTCTGAGGGAGTTGGCCTGGCGTCCGGCCAGAGCGTCGGCTGCTCGGAGGTCATACACCAGGGGGCCGAGCACCGGCACGTCTAGGCCGGTGGAGCGCAGCAGCCTCTCCAGGTCCTCCTTCTCATGGCGGGCTTTCCAGGGGGCGATCAGCACCACGCCTAGGAAAGGTCTTTGCTCCCGGAGGGCCGTTTCTTCCTCGATCCACCGGATGCGGTCACGTAGGTGCCCGTAAGCGTCAACTCCGGGTCTGACCACTAGAAGCAGGGCCTCAGAGTTCAGCGCCACCGGCAGGCTCGGGGTTCCCGGAGTTAGGCGGCCGACGTCGCACAGAACGTCCCTGTCGGTACGCAGATAGTCAGCCAGTGCGCCCCAGCCAGGGCCTATCGCAGCAGTCTGCTCCGGGCGGGGCAGACCAATTAGCACGTCTAAGCCGCCTTCCACCCGGGTGGTGTGCTCTAGGAGGTGGGTCTGGGAGCGGCGTCTGATGGCAGTTGCGAGCGATAGTAGGCCATGCTCGGGTTCCAGGGGAGCGCCAGTTGCTGAGCGAAGCCGATAAAGCAGGTCTGAGCCGGTTGGATCTAGGTCCGCCAAAATAGAGGCTTTGGGCCAGACGGCAGCAAGCACCTGGCAGGTGGTGCTGGCGCCTGGTGAGCCTTTGGCTGAGGCTATGGACAGAAGCATCAGAAGTCCCCGATGGCGTGACCGGTGGCGGTTACAGCGATAGCAATAGACTCTTCCGCTCCTAGGCGCGCCACCTTGGCAGAGTCATCCTTGTGCACCAATAGTGAGATCACTGAGCCGGAGGTCCACTCGTTCGCATTACCGGATGTGGGCACCGCCTCAAGGATCTGTGCCGAAGTAACGGCGGTGCTGCCGTCTTTGACGTTCACGAGGGTGACCACATCGCCCGGCCTGAGTCCACCTGCCGGGAAGCGGCCGACAGCTAATGACAGGCCGGTGAGGGTCGTACCGTCTTTAACAGCAGGTGAGGCGAGAATCTGGGTGCTTGCCAGGAACTCCCCCTGGGTGACCTCTACCCGGGCTGTCTGCCCTACGATTTCGTTGACTTTCTCTGCAGGGATCAGGGAGTTGACATTGGCTGACACCGACGCTGATGCGAGGTCAGAAAGCTCGATTACATGCCCAGCCTTGATCGTGTTGGCAGCTACCAGCATCTCCTTGCGCTGGTCTAGGCGGGTGGCGAGCAGTCCGGCAACCAGGGCACCGCCGACGATCAGCAGTACCGCGAGGACTGCCAGCAAAGGGCGGCGCTCGCGAGGTGGTCCAGGGAGCCGACTGGGTGCGCGATCAACCGGCTGGCTTCGTGCGCTTTTGGTTCCCCGTGCGTCACGGGCGCGACGGCGTGCGGTGCGGGAGTCTGCAGGACTTGACATATTCGCTTCGGGTGTTGGAACTCAGGGACTTGCACATTCCTGCCATAGATCGCTGGTTGGCGCAATGCGTGAGAGGAGTCTCTGGCGGTGCGTCCGGTGGAGTGTGCGGCCCCCGCAAGATTGGTTGCGGCGCCAGGAGGGGGTGCGACTTTAGCTTTCTCTTGCTTACGACGGCGTGAGGTGACATTGTGGTGCTCGCTGGTTCGTCTTGACATCTAGAACCAGCGTCTGCGGTTAGTCCGCAGGCGTCCCTGTACCGAAGGAAAGTAACGTGGCGAACGTCAACGCAGACCTCTCTACGCTTGAGACTCTCTATGATGCTCTGAAGGGAGACGTGGACTCCATGCACAGCGTCGTCTCTAACACAGACACTGCGCTCAAGAACGCGGTCTGGCAGAGCCCGAACGCGCAGGCCTTCCGTGATTCTTGGACCGACTTCCGCCCCAAGCTGATCAAGATGGAGATGGCTACTGCTGATGCCGCCAACGACGTGGCTAAGAACCACAGTGATCTCGTTGCGGCCAACGGTGTGACCGATGCGCGCGAACTGCCTAAGATCAGTTCTTATGACGTCATCTGATTAGTGTGGCGCCGATCTGGTGGCGGGGTGGGTCTTTCCTATCCCGCCACCAGTTTCTTTGTGCGTTGGAGCGGCTGCGGTTCCTCTTAAGTCTATGAGTTGGGGGTCTTCATATGCATGCTTAACCTGCCATGGTTGCAAACACATTCGCGAGCTTGTGGTTTGGGGTTGTTTTAGTTTGTTGGGATGTTGATGGTTTGGATTTCGGCTACGGGTAGGTTTGTGGTGTTGGTGGTTTCGATGTTGTCTAGTTGGCCGTTGGTGCCGTCGTTGCTGGTCCATGAGACTTTGTAGGAGACTGCGATCTTTAGTGGGGTGGTGCCGCCTAGGTGTGCGCTGGAGCGAGTAAAGCGGGTTATGCAGTCAGTGGTGCCTTCTTTGCTGACTCCAGGTATCCAGGGGCTGCCCCATCCGGTGCAGGAGGAGGCTGCGTCTGGAGCGGACAGATGCAGCCCGCTGGCTGTTGCTTGCACGCTGACGCTGGTTGAGCCCACTGAGGCGTTAACTGAAGCTGACCGCACGGTGGCTTCAGTGGCCCACACCCAGGTGTCTAAGCCCACTACTGTGGCGCCGTTGGCTCCTAGTTTTGGGCTGGTGTTGATCTGTGGGGAAGGCAGGTGCATAGCCCGTCGTACTGCCTGGGCTATTGCTTTGCCTGGTAGTGGTGCGAGTGGGGGAGTTTGGCCTTGGGGTAAGAACCGGTTAGTGCCACCAGCTTCAAAAGCACGCACATAGTCTTGATACTCCTGCTGCGTGCCGGTGAAATACGTTCTTGAACACGTTGTGTGCCACCAATACCCACCCGTGTCATCACGATGAGAATCCCACCCCACAAACGCTTTGTCGGTGTCCGAGCGAGTGGTGCCATCAGCATTCAAAGCGTCCAAAGCTCCAGACTCAATCCACTGAGCCATTTGCGCCCCATTGCGACCACGCTGCCACCAACACACCGGATGCACATCCACCCCCTGAGAGCTAACACCCACCTGCCCCACAACCCCAGGAGCCCCATCAACCGCCACACTATCAACCGCAACCGCTACCACTTCTTGCCCACTAACAAACCCACCCGAAGAAACCGGCGGAACCACCTCGCCATTACCATGTGCGTGGGCGGGGGTTGATATGCCGGGGAGTAATAATGCGCCAGCTAAAATTATTGGTGTGGCCCATGGCCTGTTTAGTCTGTGCAATCGTCTTTCCCCGCAATCTGACCTTCAGTTACTTGCCACCCCGTCTCAGACCTCTCTAACACATAAACCTTGTGATAAGCATGGCGAAGACCCTGCTCTGTTACATCGGCTCCGCCAGCATCCAGGTTAGATATTTGCCGCTGGTCTTGGCATGCTTCTACGGTTGCTGTAATACCGCTAGAACTATAAACCGACATAACCTTCGTGGAATAGCGTCCGCCAAGATGCCAGCCTTTGCTATCCAACCTAGCTCGGAATGCATCTCCCTTTTGAAGTTCCTTGCCGCTGGTGTTGGCTAGATATGAGCTTCGGTCCTTAGATTTTCCAGAGGATAGTTTCCACCCCTCCCGTTGGAAGGTTATGTAGCTGCGGACTACCTGTTGTGAGGTGGCGTCCAGGCCCTGGGGTACAGCCGTGACTTGGAAGTCATTGGCCAGGTCTGACAAGTCTTCAGCCCTAAAAGGCACCTCACCACCCGAAGCTGAAGCGGAGGCTGTAGGTGAAACACTAGCCGAGGCCACAGCCGAGGCCGAGGTGCTGGGCTGGGCGGTATAAGGCGGCACACTAGAGCCAGCCACAGGCTGCTTAGCCCCACACCCCGCAAGCAAAACAGCACAAGCACACAAACCCATCAGCCCACGTACACGAGAAGAACGCATCAAAACAAACCCCAACACAAAACAACCAGGACTTAACACCCGTTGCGTCCTGACCATGGAACAAAACTCAGGGTAGTTCACCACCCGGTCATAGAGAAAGGTCCTGAGCTCCCGACTGGAGCACGACGCCGTCTTGGACGTGATCACCACCTAGCCCATGACTTGCTTAGTCTGTGCAATCGTCTGTCCCCGCAATCTGACCTTCAGTTACCTGCCACCCCGTCTCAGACCTCTCTAACACATAAACCTTATGGAAAGCATGGCGCGTAGAATCCTTTGTTACATCAGCCCCACTAGCATCCAGGAAGGATATTTGCCGCTGATCCTCACATGCTTCTACGGTTGCTGTAATACCGCTAGAACTATAAACCGACATAACCTTCGTGGAATAGCGTCCACCAAGATGCCAGCCGTTGCTGTCCAGCTTAGCCTGGAAGTCTTCTGCCTTCTTAAGTTCCTTGCCGCTGGTGTTAGCGCGGTACGTGCTTCGGTCTTGAGACTTTCCAGAAACTAGTTTCCAGGCTTCCCGCTGGTACGTCAGGTAGCTGCGGACTACCTGTTGCGAGGTGGCGTCCAAGCCCTGGGGTACAGCCGTGACTTGGAAGCCATTGGCCAAGTCTGACAAGTCTTCAGCCCTAAAAGGCACCTCACCACCCGAAGCCGAAGCTGAGGCTGTAGGTGAAGCACTAGCCGAGGCCACGGCCGAGGCCGAGGTGCTGGGCTGGGCGGTATAAGGCGGCACACTAGAGCCAGCCACAGGCTGCTTAGTCCCACACCCCGCAAGCAAAACAGCACAAGCACAGACCAGACAGCCCGCAAACCAGCCCACGTACACGAGAAGAACGCATCAAAACAAACCCCAACACAAAACAACCAGGAACCCACCCAGCCTAACAACCCACCCGCCCCGACACCACCCCCCTGCCTGCGCCCGCAGCCCCTAAGCCCGCAAGGATCCATGCGGTCGGCACTGCGGCCCACCCAACAGCCGCGATGTGGCGGCGGTGTTATGTTCTGCCCGTCTTTGTGTGTTTAGTTGACTGCTCTGGGGGTCTGCGAGTGTCAGATAGCTATCCTGCGTGCGCTCAGGCCAGTGGCACGGATGCGGATGGGGGCTCGTCTGAGTCCAAGCCAAGTCTTTACAAGAAGGATCTGGTCAAGCATGCTGGGGCCGTCCGGACTTATGTGAGCATGGAGTTGACGCCATCAAGCGGGTTCGGTGGCCCATGCTCAGCGGTTTGCAAGAAGATTGATGATGGAGGTTGGGTCTCTCCTGCGGCTACTACTTGGACTACGGGGCTTGAGGCGCTCGGAAGGTCAATAAAGACGGCGTTTACGAATTACAAGGCTGATGTTGATCAGGACATTAGTGCTGAGGATGAGAACGTGATGGTGCCTGGGCCGGAGTCCTGGAAGGCTAGCTGGGTGGCGGTCGCCGACAGCTCTCCTTGTGGTGATCTGGCTGAGGGTTGGGTGCCGTAAAGCCGGGGGAGTTGAGCGGTATGACTCATGTAAAAGCGAATGTGACGACGTTGCGGGCTGTGGCCAACGATCTGGCGATCCTGGCCAACTCGGTGGAGATTAAGTACAATACCTTGACCTCCCAGGCTGCGAGTCTTCAGATCTCCACTTCCTCGCTGGTCCATGTACCTGGCTATGTGCAGAGTCTGCGAGATGAGTCGCTCTTTGCGTCTGCGAAGGCCGACTTTATAGAGATCATCAATTCCACCGATGGGAGGAAGGTTCCTGCCTCTGGTGAGGTCAGTTTTGACTTCAATGGATCTGAGGCCACCACGCTGGCGCAGGCTAAGGCCCAGGTGGGGCGTGCGATGGGTCACTTGGCTCAGAAGCTGGCCAGGGAAGGCTATGAGGATGGCGACCCTCGCGCAGCTAAACTGCGTGACTATCTTAAGCGTTGGAACACGGACCAGCACCGGGACGTTATGGCCGTGTTCTACGACCATCTGGGACCCGACGGGACGCTGACGCTTGCTACTAAGGTAGGTAATCACGTTGATGATGGTGACGTCGGGGCCTCCAGTGATTCCAAGCTAGCCGCGGAACTGTTGGAGCAGTTGCGCACCGGTTTGCATCGGGCCTCAAAGTCTTGGAGTGAGGGCCATGCCAAGGTGTTTGGTTCCAAGCTGGTTGAGCAGGCTTATACTGGGTATGACGAAGGCTCCCCTTATAACTGCTACCCTGTGCCCGTGGAAGCATTGAATTGGCTGTTTTATGACACTAAAGGTGCTGGCGACGGTCTGGTTCTGGGCTCTAGTGAGAAGATGGACGAGTTGGAGAAGGCCAACCCTCATCCGCAACCTTGGCAGGTTTATTCTCCGCCTCATTTCATATTCTCAATGACAGATGAGGCTCGGGCGCCATGGATAGCTAGCACTTCTTCAGTCCTGATGCATGCTTTAGCTGATCATCCCAAGTCCGCTTACCGGTTCTTCAGTGATGACCAGGATCGGGTCACCCGGTGGGCGCACAACCACGTGTACGGCGTTGGCCACAGCGGCGGTGACCTGAGTGGCGTGAGTGCAGCCTTGGATGCGGCCTCAACTGATCCAGGCAATATGCGCCGGCACCCGAAGGAAGCGGCAGCTATCGCTTCTAAAGGCTTGGAGGCTCTGACCTCTCGTGAGGACTTCGGTTACGGGGCAGGCCAATACGGGGTGGAGGGTGCGGGAAGCCTGGAACACATCCTGGAAACCTATATGGAATCGATGGTTGATGCCTACAAGTTTAAGAACATAGATACTGGTGAGCCTCAAACTATAACCAATTCTGCTGGGTACATCACGGAGAATAATCCTGTGTTCACCGTGACGGCTTTGGATAAGGCTTTGGGTGTGGTTGGTCGGGATGGGCGGGCTTTGCTTAAGTTCCGCGAGGCCGTGAACCGGGCCGAGGCGGATGGCATGCCTCCTGGTAGCAGCATGGCTCAGCTAAAGGCGAGCGCTGACAGTTGGGGCACAGCAGAGGGGGCTATTGCCAAGGCAATCGGAAATGGTGCTATTGACCAAGCTCAGCGCGATGACGACTACGCCCTGGCCTGGATCGAGCTCGGCCGCAAAGGGGCTGGGGAACTGACAGGTCTCGTCACCAAATTCGCCCCATCTGCGGTGGGTAAGGTGGCTGGCTGGGGCGCTGAGGCCCTGGTGGAGCACCTGGCTGATGAAGCCAAATCCACCTGGGCCAGCAATGCGGATGCGGCCCGGGTGGATCAGACGAGAATGGCCTCCCAGGCAGCCAACGATTTCACTTTGCGTATGTTCTTCCAAGCAGACCAGCTGGGCCTCAACGGTTACCAGCAGGCCGGTTCCGGCCTGCCGCCGATCAACTGGCAAGCCATGTATAACGCGGGCGTGGCCACTCAGAGCCCTGAGGGCTATCGTTTTATCAATCGGGAGGAGTACAACCGTTTGCCTCCGGAGGAGCGGGATTCCGCTGGACGGGCGCTGGAGAGCCTGGCGAGCAGTGTGCAGGGCTTTGATCATGACCGTACTGTGCGCGACGCGTTCAATGACCCGTTCATTGAGTATTTCAAGTAAGGGGAGCCGATGTTGATAGTCAAGGGGCGGCACCGCCTGGGAGCTCTGGCGTTGGCGGCCTGCTGCCTGCTGGCTGGATGTCAGAGCCCTGAAGTGCCGGAGAAACACGCCTATACTCCTAGGCCGGCGATGGAAGCCTCTATGCTTGGGGTTCAGGATGTGCCTGGAGCGACCGCAGTGACTTGGGACTTTGCCACAGCTACTTTTCCTGTCACCGGTTGCCCGGGCCTGGAAGCTAGGTTAAGTTTGCCGTCGCGGGATGAGGCACGCCCCGTTACGACTACGGCTCGTTTCACTGTGGGTGAGGTTACGGTCACCCAGACCGCTAGTTTCAATATTAGTGAATTCGATCATGGTGAGGATATTCGGGACCTGAACGATCTCATGCTCGAATGTGATGGGCAGACCTTCCCCGCTAGGATCCAAGTGCTGCCCCATTACGTTGAGGGCAAGGAGACTTTGACGGTGCTTCCACGGGCCTCACTGCCTGCTGGGACCATTGGTTTCCGCTCCCAAGTAGTCGATGACCAAGGGGGCACTCAGACCATTGAGCGTATCTACGCCGCAGTCACCACCGAAGGCAGGCTGCCGGGGATGATCGTGCTGACCACCCGCGCCCCCGGCACCCAGCCCGGCAATCCTGCCCCACTGGAGCTACTGGACAAAGCCCTGAACAAAGCCAAAGCCGCCCTGGACCCAACGGCCCTAAACCCACCCACCCCAGCACCCACACCAGCTGATGTGGGACGAGCGTTCGAGGAGCTCGCACAGAAGTAGGGCTGGTCGTATCCGGTGATGATCCGGCTGTGGCTGGGCGCCTGTACCTAGAACGTCACTGTTCTTGGAATACGACGCCCGTGATCCGCGAGGCGTTGTGCTCGACGCGCCCGAATCGAGTCACTCAGCGCCGGGTTCCGCCCAGAGGTGAAGGCCCGCGGTCACTTCCCTAACGAGCAGGCCGCATTGAAGGCCTTGTATCTGGTCGTGAGGTCGTTGGCCCTCAGGGGCATCGGCCAGACCAGATGGGGTATGCGGTGGAAGCCTGCCCTGGACGCGCCTCAACCCACCCCCTTCGTCAACCGCATACCCGTGGCCAGCACCCACCAGCAGAAAACACCAATTACAACGTCAATCGGACAGCCCCGCGGCTGTTGGGTGGGCCGCAGTGCCGGCCGCATGGATTCTTGCGGGCTTAGGGTCTGCGGGCGCAGGCAGGGGGGTGGTGTCGGGGCGGGTGGGTTGTTAGCCTGGGTGAGTTCCTGGTTGTTTTGCGTTGGGGTTTGCTTTGATGCGTTCTTCTCGTGTGCGTGGTGTGGTTTGTGGGTTGGTGGGTTTGTGCGCCTGTGCTGTTTCGGCTGCGGGGTGTGGGGCCAAGGAGCCTGCGGCCGGCTCCAGTGTGCCGCCCTACACTGCCCAGCCCAGCGCATCGGCTACAGCCTCGGCTTCGGCTAGTGCCTCACCTGCAGCCTCCGCCTCGGCTGGTGAGGCGCCTTTTACGGCTGAGGGTTTGTCGGACTTGGACAATGGCTTCCAAGTAACGGCTGTGCCCCAGGGCCTGGATGCCACCTCACAACAAGTAGCACGCAGCTACATAACACACCAGAAGGCGACCTGGATGCTGAATTCGGGGAGGTCTAAGGACCGTGGCCCGTACCTAGCCAGCACCAGCGGCGAGATGCTTAAAAAGGCGGATGAGTTCCAGAGCAGGTTGGATAGCAACGGCTGGCATCTCCATGGACATGATTCTACGAAGGTCATGTCGGTTTATAGCTCTAACGGTATTACGGCAACCGTGGAGGTATGTGAGGATCAGCGGCAAATATCCTTACTGGATGCTGGTGGGGCCGATGTAACGAAGGATAGCGCTCGTCATGCCTTCCACAAGGTGTATGTGCTGAAGAGATCAGCGACGGGCTGGCAGGTCATTGAAGGCCAGATTGCGGGGAAAGACGATTGCGTGGACTGAGCAGGCCGTGGACCGCACGGATGATTTTAGCCGGCGCCTTATTACTCCCCGGACTGTCAACCCCCGCCCATGCAGTCTACGAAGAAGGTGATACGGCTTCTTCTGGTGGGTTTGTCAGGGGGCAGGACGCGGTAGCGGTTGCGGTTGGTGGTGTGGTGGTTGATGGGTCTCCTGGGGTGGTGGGGCAGGTGGGTGTTAGCTCTCAGGAGGTGGATGTGCATCCGGTGTGTTGGTGGTACCGTGGTTTTGATGGGGCGCAAATGGCTCAGTGGATTGAGTCTGGAGCTTTGGACGCTTTGAATGCTGATGGCACCACTCGTTCGGATACTGATGAGGTGTTTGCGGGGTGGGCCTCTCATCGTGATGACACCGGCGGGTATTGGTGGCACGCGATGTGCTCGCAGACGTATTTCACTGGCACTGAGCAGGAGTATCAGGCGTATGTGCGTTCTTTTGAGGCTGGTGGCACTCATCGTTTCTTGCCCGAAGGTCAAACTCCCCCAGTAGCGCCACTACCCGGCAAGGTGGTGGCTCAGGCGGTGCGCCGGGCCATGCACATGCCCTCCCCGCAGGTCAGCACCAGCCCGAAGCTGGGCGCTAACGGCGCCACGGTGGTGGGCCTGGATACCTGGGTGTGGGCCACTGAAGCCACCGTGCGGTCAGCTTCAGTTAACGCCTCAGTGGGCTCAACCAGCGTCAGCGTGCAAGTAACAGCCAGCGGCCTGCATCTGTCCGCTCCAGACGCAGCCTCCTCCTGCACTGGGTGGGGCAGCCCCTGGGTGCCTGGAGTCAGCGTGGAGGGCGGCTCTGATTGCACGGTGCGTTTCACTCGCTCCAGCGCGCACCTAGGCGGCACCACCCCTTTGAAGATCGGGATCTCCTACAAAGTGTCCTGGTCCAGCAACGACGGCTCCAGCGGCGAACTGGACAACATCGAGACCACCAACACCATGAACCTACCCGTAGCCGAAATCCAAACCATCAACATCCCAACAAACTAATAGGCCTATCCTGAGTTTATGAGCGCCTGAAACAGCAGGATCCGGGAATTCCGTGGAAAGCTATAGGTATAGTAGAGCGAGGTTACTATTATCTTGTTGGCGGTCCCGAGGGCCGGAGCCGGTCACCCGCGTCGGTCGCATCCAGTGGCCTGTTCATGGCTATGGACCGGGTCGGGTCGTGCTTCGACAATGCAGCCGCTGAGGCGTTCTTCAACAGCCTGGAGTGAGAGGCTCCCTCTCATAAACGAGTTCGCCAACGCCACTAGGCTCAGGCGGTCGTCCTGGACTGATGCTGTGGGGGCTATAGTCGCCAGCGCTGACACAGCTCGGCGGGTATGACGAGCACGATCAACTACGAGAAACACCGCGGCCACAACCGGCAGGCCCCAAAGCCAAGCCTCCACCGAAAGATTCATGCCATATCGCGGAGAACCTACGGTGCACCTCGGGGCCTTCTCAAGCGCGGAAGTCATTACAGGCGCAGGCGCATCGCCTGGCTGCCGAGAGTCGCCTGTCTGCGGGAGTGCACTACCACCCTAGGCGGGCATATGTGCCGCCGACAACTCGTAAAGACTGGCAAGACCCTAGCTCAGCTCCGTGAATAGCTAGATCGGAAGCCATCGTTGCCTATACAAGCGGATTGCCTAGAGTCGCTATAGGCGTAGCCAAAGACTCCCAAAAGCCCGATGTTCTTGGTAGCCTGTACTCGGCAATGCCGCCCTTTTAGCTGGAGACACCTATGGTCGACGCGCCTCTTGCTATGGACTTGCTTGGCTATCAAGGGCGATGTCGGTGGCGCGGCTGCCTGCTAGACCTTGTTTTCAGATAATGAATTAATTCAAGAACTTGGAGAATGGAGGAGTCTATGGCTGACCAAGAAGATGATGCTCAGACCATGGTGGACAACCCTAAGCGAACTGCGATTTTGGCGGTGGACAGCACAGTAACCACCAGTCAGACCAACTTGGCGGCATCGAGGTATAATGGCTCTTATAGCGACAAGATGAGCGAGGGGTTGACCCAGGAGGTCTGGGCTTCCCCAAAGGCTGATACCTACCGCACGCAGATAAGCACTGCGTTAACGAATGCGGATAATGCCATCAGTGCTATGCACACCACGCTTACTAATGCCGCTAATAACCTCGAAGAAAAGGTGCCCTCAGATAGCAGTGAGGCAAAGTGGCCCAACTGCCAAGAGAGTTGACCGTCTCTAGTTTTTGACCTGTACGTATTTATTTAGCCTATGATTGGTATGCGATGCTGATAAAGATCGACACTGACAAGATGCAGACGGTAGTTAACAATCTGAATGATCGGGCTGCCGACCTTGAAACGGCCCGGCGTAACATCAACAACTCAAGCTACCTCAATCACGATCCAGTGCCAGAGGTCAGTGAGGCTACTGAGCTGAGTAGTTATGCAACTACGGGTTTCAGCGCCAGCAACCTGACTAATCTGCACGCCTGCAGTCAGGCCATCACCAGTCTGGCCACTGATCTGGCAACGCGTCGCCAAGAAGCTATCAACTACAGCACCTCAGGGGGGAAGTTTGGTGATGGCACCGTGGGGTACTATCTACCAGACCCGCCCGAAGGCACACAGGACATTGATACTTACTGGCAGAACACAGATACCCTGGCCAACGTCAAGGCTTATAACAGCGGTGCTATAGCTCAAGCTAAGGCTGACGCAGAGTCGGCCCGCAACAGCCAAGGCCAGGAGGCCCTAGAACTGGCTAGCGGGTCGGTTCATAAAAACAAAGACAACCCAGTCTATGCCACTGTTTTCTCTGACACCCTAGGGCCCCAGGGCATGGCCACATACGCCTATATCATTAGGCAAGCTTGGCAAGATTCGCAAAGCCCTTCTGCTCGAGCGGGAATAGAACCGCAAGACAGAAAAGAAATGCAGGCGCAGCAGTTCCGGCTGTACACCCTAGCCCAGTCTGCACTCTCAGTGACATTAGGTACAGCAACGACCTCAGGGTTATGGAATGCCTCTCACAGCAAGCAGTACGCCAAGGATCTAGCCTCCTTGGCGGTAAGTGAAAAAGCGCCTGTATATGGCTCGCTAGCCTTAAATCTGCTGCTTTCTGGAACTAACCACTCGGTTGAGAACTCGGCTAGGCTGGGCGATACGCCTCTTCGCGCTGGTGGGGTGTTTCATAAGGACTTTCTGGGCACGATCGAGTCCAGTATTTGGTTGGATGAACAAAAAGGTGATCCGCACTGGAAGGAACAGCTTACGGCGAGTCTCAGTCATACGCCTGGGACTTCTTACGGAGACTTCGACCCCTATACCGGTATACTGACTGCCATGGGTCGAAATCCCCATGCCGCCCTCGATCTGCTGGCCTCACCAACTAGTATCTATGCTACCGAGAATGACATCAAAATAGATGAATCCCGTTATAATTGGCTTATGTCGCGACATTGGGATCAGGCCAGCTTGGAGGGTTTGACAGCTGCTATCGCCGGGGTCTCCACTTTCCGCACTCCAACTAGCGCCGATCCCGTCAAGCGTGCGACTCAGCCTCGAACCACTCTTGACGAGCGCGCCGCTCAACTTACCGAGTTGGCTGTTGAGTCCCTGGCGGGCACCGGAAAGCATCCGCTTGAGGACCTAGACTGGGATAGCGCCTCTAGACGTAACCTATCTGTTATGTTCGGAAACTCGATGGGCGATGTGGATAATTGTGCCCGGGTGAACCGGACTGGTAATAAGAGCGGCCCTTTTGATGCCAGCCTTCCAGCCTCATGGCGCGATACTCATGACGCTGAGGTACGCAAGCTGCTTCAGGAAGTGAGCAAAGATGACTCAGCATTAGCTGCTCTTGGTGCTGCAGCGGGCGATTTCTCTAGACTGCGCGCAGAAGCGGTGGCAGCTGATAAATCATCTGCTGACCAGACGATTGCAACTGAGAAGGCGTCTATTGACCACGTACTCACTGCCGTTAAGCAGAACAATCAACTGGCGGGTTTTATTATGGGCGCAGCTCAGAAGGCCCGAGATCTGGAATCTGACGAACATGATGCCTCTGTCGGCCTTTTCTTCGACGCGCTCAGTGATGGACTAAAGTTTGTCCCCTCACCTCAAGGCAGGGTAGCTGGACAAGTATATTCCATTTTGAAGGATCACCTCCTTGAAGCCGGTGAGGATTGGGCAACTTCCCGCACTACCGACACAAGTCTGGACGATATGGGAGAGGCGCTAAGGGCCCAGAACAAGATCACCGCCTTCAATGCTTTAGCGCAGCAGCCGAACATGTTCGGAAAAAACGCCTTCGAAGATGAGGATGGACATTCTTACAAATTTACCTGGCTTAATGGGCGCCAAATAGATCCTTCCCAATTCAAGGTAGGCAAAACCAAGGCTTCCAAAGAAGTTTTTTATGAAAACTTACATGACCTCAACGACTTTCTTGAGGATAATAACATGCCCGAATGGGCTCGCGACGAGATTGATTTTTCTTCTGCGTTCGAGCGTGGCCACGATATTGGAAAAGGATTGGAGTGAGGTCACAGAGCCTCATGCGTATTGCTCGGGAGGGGTGGTTTTATGCAGATTTCTCTGAAGGTGTTTAGAGGTAGGATCATGGCTTTGGGTGGTTGGTGGCGGGGTTGTACTGATAGGCAGCGGGCGGTGGTTCTGCTGGTAATCGCTCTGACTGCTACTTCGTCGTTCTTGGGTTGGCGGGTGTACCAACTCACCCGCCCCGAGCCCGAGTTCCTTTGCGGACACCTACCCACCACCCAACTGGTTCCTATAGTCGGCTACCAACCCAGACAAAATAGACCTCCCTCTATACATGGAACTTGGTACACTTGCGCGATTACCAGGCAAAACCCTGACTTGCCTGCACCGGCCACCAGAATACTATGGGAATTCCGTGAGCGTGATGACATGGATGCCGTATATCTGCCTACCGAAAAGCTGAAGGAGATCGCCGCAGAGACTCGCGATGTTTTGTTTGAGCCTGAAATTCCTGGTCATCCTGAGGCTTTTTTGTATGCCGAAACTCTCGTTCCTTGTGTGTATTGGGTTAATGAGACTCATGCTGTACGGGCCTGTGCCAGCTTGACTAGTGGGATTCCATCCGACCAAAGGGTGAACTTGATTAACCAGTTACGTACCCTCATTCTGGCTCATGCCACCAAGTACATTCCTGATCAGCCCACACCAAGCCCAAGCCCTAAACGCTAAACAAGCCCAAGGCTCGGCATTGGATTACGCGATTAGGGGTGGTTTTATGTGGATTCCTGTTAAGTCATTTGGGAGCAGGGTTATGGCTGTGGGTGGTTGGTGGCGGGCTCGCAGTGGTAGGCAGCGGGCCGTGATCTTGCTGGTAATCGCCTTGACTGCTACTTCCTCGTTCTTGGGTTGGCAGGTATACCAACTCACCCGCCCCGAGCCCGAGTTCCTTTGCGGACACCTACCCGCCACCCAACTGGTTCCTATAGTCGGCTACCAACCCAGGCAAGACGGACCGGCCTTTGAAAGGGGAACCTGGTACTCCTGTGACGCCATCAGCCAACACCCTGACTTGCCTGCACCAGCCACTAGCATGCTATGGCAATCCCGTGAACGCGCTGACATGACCGCCGTATATCTGCCTACTGAAAAGCTGAAGGAGATTGCCGATAAAGACAGTGGGGTTTTGTTTGAGTCTGAGATACCTGGACACCCGGAGGCTTTCTTATTCACTGACTATTGGGTGCCCTGTGTGTATTGGGTTAACCAGACTCATTCTGTGCGCGCCTGCGCTGACCTAACTAACGAGGATTCGACTGATCAAAGAGATAACGTGATTAACCAGTTACGCACCCTCATTCTGGCCCATGCCACCAAGTACATTCCCAGCCAGCCCACACCAAGCCCTAAATAGGCCTAAGGCTTGGCATTGGATTACGTGACTAGGGAGGTGGTCTTGTGAGGAATCCTGTGAAAGCTTCCGGGGGTAGGGTTGTGGCTGTGGGGGGTTGGTGGCGGGCTCGCAGTGGCAGGCAGCGGGCGCTGGTGCTGCTGGTAATCGCTCTGACTGCGACTTCGTCGTTCTTGGGTTGGCGGGTGTACCAACTCACCCGCCCCGAGCCCGAGTTCCTTTGCGGACACCTACCCACCACCCAACTGGTTCCTATAGTCGGCTACCAACCCAGACAACACAGGCCGCCATTTATACATGGAAGCTGGTACTCATGCACGATCGTCAGGCAAATTCATGACTTGTCCGCACCGGCCACTAGCATTGAGTGGGAATTCCGTGAACGTGATGACATGGATGCCTTATACCTGCCTACCGAAAAGCTGAAGGAAATTGCCGCGAATGACAGTGGCATTTTGTTCGAGTCTGATATACCGGGACACCCGGAGGCTTTCTTATATATTGCAACCCGCGTTCCTTGTGTGCACTGGGTTAATCAGACTCATGCCGTACGGGCCTGCGCTGACCTAACTAACGAGGATTCGACTGATCAAAGAGATAACGTGATTAACCAGTTACGCACCCTCATTCTGGCTCATGCCACCAAGTACATTCCTGATCAGCCCACACCAAGCCCAAGCCCTAAACACTAAACAAACGCAGGGCTCGGCAATGCGTGGAACCAGTTGGAGATCCAAGCTCTGTGGGGCAGGAGGCAGCCCAGCGCGCTCGCTACCCCAGGCGCCACATGACCACAAGAACCCAGAGCACCGATCACCTCCTCTAGCCGCGCAGGCACAGCCACCTGACTACACCTGCACCGTTTCCGCACGCGCACCCGGTAAATCAGTGACACTGGCCCTATGTCTTCCACCCTCCCCGAGCGGCCTGCCGGTGAGCCACCCAGCCCACCGCCCCATAGCCATAAAGCGCATCCGCCGGGCCCTGGGATGGGCAATCGTCGGCGTCTTTAGCGCGCTTGGAGTACTAAGCCTGTGGCCAGACCTCCTAACCCCAATTTCACCATCCCTGCGCCTCTCCACCAGCTACCCATTCGCGCAAATGCTGGCACTGCGATCCGGCTTACTGGTGGGCATCGGCGTAATCGCCCTGATCCTCCTGACCTCCGCCGCCGTGCGCTTCTACCGCAAAGAAGGCGGACACCGCACCCTCACCCTCGCAATCGTGCTGGCGCTAGTAGCTGTCAGCCACGGCGTCGTCCTAGCGCAACGCGGCCTAAGCGGCTCACAACCAACCAAAGCCTCCGCCGTCGCCGACCCCACCGCCTGGGACGGCACCGTCACCGTCCTGAGCTTCAACACCCTCTACGAAGGCACCTCAGTCGTCACCCTGGCCCAAACCATCCGCGACCTCTCCCCAGAAGTAATCGTTCTGCTAGAAACGGGCCCTGAATACGGGCAGCAACTCGCTGAGCTACTCCAAGAAGACGGCCACGCCTTCAGCGTCTTCACCGCCACCACCGCGCAGCCCACCGACGCCGAGGCAACAACCACACCCACCCCCGAAGCCACCGCCACACCCACCCCCAGCAAAGCAGGCGCCAAGAAGAAAAAGCACCACGGCACCGCGGAAGAAACCACAGTCCTAGTCTCCGCAGCGCTCGGCAACTACGAACAAAAGCCCGCCCCCGCCAACCTAGGCTTCGGCGCCGTCATGCTGAGCCCCACCGGCGACTCAGTCACCGGCAAACTCCGCCCCACCATCCTAGGCGTGCACACCCTCCCACCAGTAGGCAACTACATGGCACCCTGGAGAGACCAACTCACCAAAGTCGCCGCCCAATGCCAGGCAGGCACCATGCCAGCCGGACTGATCATGGCCGGAGACCTAAACGCCACCCTGGACAACGGCCCCCTGCGCCAACTGGGTGCATGTGCCGACGCCGGAGTGCAGGCCGGAATCGGTGGCCTAGCCACCTGGCCGACGTCATCGCACACCCAACTGCTGGGCGCGAGCATCGACCACGTACTGATAGACCAGGCCAGCTGGCGGGCCCGCGCCGGAAGCATCATGGACCTACCAGGCTCCGACCACCGCGCCGTCATGGTGGACCTAGAACCCACCAGTTGAAGCAGCGCCCGCACCAAAGCCCAGACCTAAACCGACACAACGGTCAGCCCGCAGCCACACTCAACCCAAATACTGGCGCATCCAATCCACCCCGAGCCGCGCCACCTCCGCCAAGGTCTGCTCACAATCATCAGCCTGCACCTGCGCCAGCCGAGAACCCTGCGGCAACAGCTGGAAACCCTGCGCCGCCGCCTCCGCCGTGCCCGGAAACTCATTAGCCAAAGCCCCATGCAACAGCAGCACCGGCCACGCCACCTCCGCCAACACCTTCTGCGGATCCTGCATCGACACATCCACCAGAGTCTCCTTGCTCAGCACATCCCACTGGCGCCCATTGGCATTGTCATCCGGCACGCGCGTCAGCCCATGCTGATCCAACTCATCAAGCTGCTCAGGGGAGAAGACCTCCTCCCACAAAATCGACTGCGGCCCAATAATCATGCCCACCGCCACCGCCGTGCGCACCAACTCAGGGCGGGCCAGCAGCGCCGCCGTCGCCCCAAAACCATTCGCGTGCACACCCTGGCGCGTAAAGCCCCGCTCCGCCAACCAACCAGACACGGCCCGCAAGTCCTCCACCTCACCGGCCAAAGTGATCACATCATCCTCAGAAGCTCCCAGGCCAGAGAAATCAAAAGCCAAAGTGGCCAAACCCGCCTCCCGGTAGGCCGCCCCCACATGGTCCAAACGCCCAGCCAAACCGTGCCGGTCCGCCAAAAAGTCATGCGCCAAAATCACCACGCCCAAGTCCCGGGCAGCATCCTGCCCGGCCTCCCGCACCAGCACAGCGTTCCCCTCCAAGGCCTCAGGGGAGAGCGGCTCAGCGCCTTCCGGCAGCTCCAATGTGGCGGCAAGGGTAATGCCGCGGGGGGTGTCGATACGGACTTCAGGCATGCCTCCAAAGTAAGGCAGACCAGCCCCAGCCGCCGGTGCGACCCGTTGCGCTGGCAGCGTGACAACCGGCAGCACCCCGGCGCCACCTTGTGGACAAGGCTTGCACGGGGACCAAAAGTGCCGTTATCGTCCCAACCAGTCCATCCAGAGCGGCTGAGAGACCTGGCTCCACGACGCCGCAGCAACCCCTTCAAGGCGGGTGCTTCAGCCAGGACCGATGGAGAGCAAATGACTGAGGCTACCCAAACCGTAAATCCATCCGGCTCCACCCCCACCCTGTCCATGGAGCTGTTCCCACCACGCCCCGGACGCCTCGCCTCTCAAACCTGGGGCGCCCTAGACCGCCTACTGGGTATGGTCCCGGACTTCGTCTCCGTCACCTACCGCCCCACATTCGCCATCGGTGAGCCCACCCCCACCCAGCCAGCCGGTCCAATCAGTGTGCTCCCCCAACGCAACCCATCTGAAGACGTCATTGCGCACGTCATCGCCACCACCCGAGTGCCCCTGATGGCACACCTGACCTGCATCGGATACACCAAACGGGACGTGGTCGGCATTGTGAACTGCTTCCTGGACCTGGGGGTGCGCCGCTTCCTGGCCCTGCGCGGCGACCCACCTCCCGGCCACTGCGTGGATGAACTCTCCGGTGAACTCCGCTACGCCCACGAGCTAGTTGCCGTCATCCGAGAAGTCGAGGCCGAATACTTTGACGACGGCGCCCAGCACGTGCAGATCGCCGTCGCCACCTACCCCGCCGCCGTAGACCACGGCCAAGAAGTAGAAGTCCTGAGCGCCAAACAAGCCGCCGGAGCAGACCTAGCCATCACCCAAGTCTTCTACGAAGCCGACGACTACCTGGCCCTCACCCGCGCCTGCACCTACTCCGGCGTCACCCTGCCGATCCTGCCCGGCCTCATGCCCCTGACCGACCTGGGACGCCTGACCCGCCTAGAGTCCCTCACCGGCGTAAACGTGCCCAACCACCTACACCAAGCCCTAGCCGGTGGGCGCAGCGCCGCCCAGTTCTCCCGCGGCATCGACGCCACCCTCCAGCTAGCCACCGACCTCATTGCCGGCGGCGCCCCCGGCCTGCACCTGTACACCTTCAACCGAGCCCGCCCCACGATCGACCTCATCAGCCAACTGCGGGTGGGAGGCATCTTGGGCGGTAACCCACCCGACCCGCGCACCCGCCGCGAAGTCGTCCACGCCTACCTCAACGCCACCCCCGGCGGAGACCGCCGAATGCGGTAGGCGGCCCCCACCACGGTGGGCCGCCGCCCCAAGCCACAGACTCCAACCCGCAACTAAGAGAGCAACACCATGACCGGTTCCACCCCGACCACCACCGACCCCAGCGCACCGACCGCCCCGACCGGCGCGCCCACCATCCCCAACCAGCCGCTGCCCGCAGCCACCATCCTCGGCTACCCGCGCATCGGCGCCGACCGCGAACTCAAACGCGCCGTCGAGGCCTACTGGAAAGGCACTCTGGACGAGACCAGCCTGCGCGCCACCGCCGCCCAACTGCGCCAAAGCACCCGCGCGCACCTGCGCGAACTCGGCCTAACCGGCGCCGCTGCCGTCCCCGCCGACTTCACCTACTACGACCAAGTCCTCCAGGTCACCAGCGCCTTCGGCGCCCTACCTGAACGCTTCACCGAACTGCGCGGCACTGCCGCCACCGGCCACCCCGGCACTAACCTGCCCGGCTTCTTCACTGCCGCCCGCGGCGAAGCAGACAAAGCCGCCATGGAAATGACCAAATGGCTCGACTCCAACTACCACTACCTGGTCCCCGAAGTCAGCGAGGACACCAACTTTGACTACGTACCTGGCTTCGGCGCCGTAGACCCCACCGACGGCCCCACCGCCCAGTACCTTGAGGCCACCAACAACGGTGAAGAAGCGCCACGGCCCGTCGTCGTCGGCCCCGTCAGCTACCTGCTGTTGGCCAAAGCCGCCGACGGCGCCCCCGCGAACTTCCACCCCCTAGACCGCCTAGACGACATCCTCCACGCCTACGGGCACCTCCTGGCCGACCTATGGGCCGCCGACGCCCCCTGGGTCCAACTCGACGAGCCCGCCCTGGTCTCAGACGCCTGGGACGTGCCCCGCCACGAGGTGTTGGCCGCCGTGCGCCGCGCCTACACCTGGATCGCCGCCATCGCCGAACGCCCCCAAGTGCTCGTGGCCTCCGGATACGGCAGCCTCGGCGACGCTCTGCCCGTCCTAGCTCACACCGAGGTGGAAGCCATCGGCATTGACCTAGTGGCCGGGGCAATACCCCACACCGACGACCTAGCGCTCCTAGGAGGCCGCACCCTCGTGGCCGGGGTCGTCTCCGGCCGCAATATCTGGCGCTGCGACCTGGCCGCCGCCCTGGACACCCTGGAGGCGCTGCGCAGTGCCCTGCCCTCAGAGGCCAAACTCGTGGTCGCCACCTCCACCTCCCTGCAGCACGTCCCCCACGACGCCGCCCGCGAAACCAGCATTCCGGAAGACATCCGCTCCTGGCTGGCCTTCGCCGACCAGAAGGTCGCTGAAGTGCGCATACTCGCCACCGCCCTACAGCAAGGGCGCGACGCCGTCGCCGCTGAGCTGGAACTAGACGCCCGCCTGCGCGCCGAGCGCGCCACCCACCCCGGCGTGAACCGCCCCGAGATACGGGCCGCCGTCGCCGCCATCACCGACGCCGACCGCAGCCGTGCCCCCTACGCCGAGCGCAAAGCCGCCCAGGATGCGCGCCTAAGCCTGCCCATCCTGCCCACCACCACCATCGGCTCCTTCCCCCAAACCGCTGAAATCCGCAAAGCCCGCGCCGCCCACCGCCAAGGCGAACTAGACGACGCCGGATACAAACAGGCCATGCGCGAGGAAATCGCCGGTGTGGTGCGCCTCCAAGAAGAAATCGGCCTAGACGTGCTAGTCCACGGTGAGGCCGAGCGCAACGACATGGTGCAGTACTTCGCCGAACTGCTCGACGGCTGCGCCACCACCGAACACGGCTGGGTGCAGTCCTACGGCTCACGCTGCACCCGCCCCTCCATCCTGTGGGGAGACATCACCCGCCCCGCCCCCATGACCGTGGAATGGAGCGCCTACGCGCAGTCGCTCACCGACAAACCCATGAAAGGCATGCTCACCGGGCCGGTCACCATCATGGCCTGGTCCTATGTGCGCGACGACGTGCCCCGCGCTCTGGTAGCTGACGAGCTTGGCCTAGCCCTGCGCGCAGAAGTGGCAGACCTGGAACAGGCCGGGATTCCCGTGATCCAAGTGGATGAGCCCGCCATCCGCGAAACCCTGCCGCTGCGCCTGGCAGACCGGCCCGAATATCTAAAGTGGTCCGTTGGCTCTTTCCGCCTGGCCACCGGCTCGGCGAAGCCCGCCACCCAGATTCACACGCATCTGTGCTACTCCGAGTTCGATGTGGTGATCGACGCCGTAGACCACCTGGACGCTGACGTCACCTCCGTTGAGGCCTCCCGGTCCCGCATGGACATTCTCCCCGCGGTGGCTGAACACGGCTTTGAGCGCCAGTTGGGTCCGGGAGTGTGGGATATTCACTCTCCGCGCGTGCCCTCTGTGGAGGAGTGCACTGAGCTGCTGGAGCGCGCCGCCCGAGCCCTGGGGATGGGGCAGCTGTGGGCTAACCCGGACTGTGGCCTGAAGACACGCGCCTATGCGGAAACCGAGGCGAGCCTGCGCAACCTGGTGGCGGCGACGCGCGTGGTGCGTGCAGCGCACGGGGTGTGAGCGCGGGGAATGAGCACGGGCGGGTGGGGGCGCCCTTGGCTACCATCCGCACCGCTCGTTGCTCGCGGCGCTCCCGCCAAGCCCGCCACGCCTGCGGGCGCCCCCACCCACACCTGCTCCGCCAAGCGCGGGGCGTCGTCGTCAGCGCTTGATGGCTTGCACCAGTTTGGCGATGCGGTGAACCTCGTCCTCGTCAGTTGCCTGTGGCACGTCATGAGGCAGGTTTGGCAGGGGACAGCGCAGGTGAATCTCATCCGTGCCAGTGGTGGCAATGAGCTCAGCAGCGTTCTCCGTGCGCACACCGCCAGCCACGATCACGCCCGGTCCGGCGTCGCTGCGCGAGAGCTCCACCAGACGCGCCAAGGACTTGGCACCCCTTAAAGCATTTTCCTTAGCGGCAATGCCTCCGGAGGTCAGCACCCGGTGCACCCCCAAGCCCAGCAGGCTCCGGTAGGCGGCCTCAATATCAGGGACACAGTCAATGGCCTTGTGGAAAGTGACGGGAGCGCCGTCGGCAGTGTCAGCCAGCAGCCGCACCAAGCCCCGATCCACCTTGCCCTCAGGAGTTAGCGCCCCAATTACGAAGCCGAGCTCCACCGCGGGCGGCAGGTCCCGTCCGGCAGCGGAGGTGGGCACCGGGCGGGTGTAGTCAGCCAGCTCGTCAGACAGGCGCGCGATGCGACGCACATCCGCCATCATGGCGTGGCGCTCGTCCTGGTCAAAGACAAAGTCGCCACCGCGCGGACGAATCATCACCTGCACGCCAAAAGGCGCCGCCTCAGGGAGAGCAGACCAGGCTGGGCCCAGGGCCAGCCGTCGCGCCTCCACCTGCTCGGCGGCAGCCAGCACAGCAGCCTCAACCGCACCAATCGACGGCGTCGTGCCGCCTACCGCCAGGTTGTCGCAGAGCTCAGCGCGGTCGGCGCCAGCGCGGGCAGCGGAACGCACCCCCGCCAATGACTCCACACAGATCTCAACGCGCACATGCGTGCCCTTGGCAGGCTGGTACTGGCGGGGGTGAGAGTGGTCCCGGCCGGGCGACGTTGCCCCAGCCATTCGCATGGCAGACATGGGCTTAGTGAATCACGTAAGTGTCCGGTAGTCAGTAAGTAGCCTGCGGTGCATAACCGAGTTTTGCGAATCAGTGTCAGTTCGCTAGTGTCGAGACCGTAAACTAAGGTGCACCTAAGTTGTTTGGCTGTGTGGCTGAACCACGGTCGCCACTGACGACACTGGACGACACAGACTGGGACAAGATGACCCCACAGGCCCTCGCCACAGAACACAGTGAGCACACTCCTGCCTCCCCTCAGTCCGGACCTGCTGCGCCTGTGCAACCCCAACCCAAGATCCAGGTGGACACCCCTGCGGGACGAATTGCCAATATCCTCTCCTTCACCCTGGGGGCACTTAGTTCACTGGCTCAGGTCTGGACCCTCGTCAGCCTGGGGCGCGGCCTGGGATCCCTAGCGCCCACGCTCTCCTCAGCTCCCACATCTGTCCTGGCCAGCTTGCCATTACCCGCAACCTTCAACTCCTACCTCCTGCAGGCCGCCTTCGCTGCCCTGCTGGCTGCTGCCTGCCAAGTAGCTGTGGAGCTTGTTTCCCGCAGCTCCGCCATCCGTGAAGAAGGCCAGCTACGCCGTCGCGCCTTAGCCCACCTGCTAGAACTGGGCCCAGCCCGCGCCGCCCACCTACGCACAGGCTCCACCACCTCCCTGCTCACCGACGGTGCCGAGCGTGTAAGCACTTACCGCCAGACTTTCCTGGCACCCGCCGTCGCCTCCGTGCTCACCCCAGTCTTGGTACTGCTGCTGCTTGCTGTCACCGTAGATCTGCTCTCCGCCCTGATCCTGTTTGCTGGGATCGTGACGGTGCCAGCCGCCATCGGCTTTTTCCTCAAACACTCGCGCCGTTCCTCAGCGGGCTCTCGACGCGAGCGAATGCGTCTGGCCGGGGCCTACCTGGACGCCATCCAAGGCCTAACTACCTTGACCCTCATACGCGCCGCCGAGCGTGCCGCCACTGACTTACGCCACGCCGGGGAAGCCAACCGCCAGGCAATCATGCGGATGCTGGCCGGAAACCAGCGCATCATTTTCCTGACCGACTCCTTGTTCTCCCTGTTCTTCATCGCTGCCACCGCCGTCTTGGCCTTGGTCCGCCTGAGTTCCGGAGCGATTGATCTGGGCGGGGCACTGGCTCTCTCCCTAAGCTCTTTCGTGCTGCTCGAACCCCTGGACCGGCTGGGCGCTTTTTTCTACGTCGGCATGGGTGGAGTGGCCAATCAGCGCGCTATCTGCCGCATCCTGGCCACTCGGCGTCCGGGAGCTGCCGCCCCTGTTGACGACGCCGTAGGTAACCGGGAGAACAGTTCCTCCACTGCTAACGCCAATGAGCAGGTGATCGATTATTCCGCCGACTCTGGTGCCGCCGGTGTAGACGAGTCCACGGCCCCACGCCCTGCTGCTGCGCCCGCCGCTCCTGCCTTCAGCATGTCTGGCGTCACCGCCGCTTGGGAACCGGAGCGCCCCGTGCTGACGGGCGTGAACCTACAAGTGACTCAAGGCGAAAGGATTGCTTTGACCGGCCCCTCCGGCGCAGGAAAGTCCACCCTTCTGTCCTTGGCTACAGGAGATCTGCTCCCTGCTGCCGGAACCGTGCAGGTAGGCGGGGTCACCCTGAATGCGGCCAATCAAGATGCCATACGCGCCGCTAGCGCCGTCGTCTCCCAGAGCACCTGGCTGTTCTGCGGCACGATCGCCGACAACCTACGCCTGGCCGACCCGCAAGCCACCACCGCGCAAATGTGGCAGGCCCTCCAGGAAGCCAACCTGGCCCAGGAGGTCCGGCAAATGCCTGACGGCTTAGACACTCTGGTAGGGGAGCAAGGCCTGGGACTATCCGGTGGGCAGGCGCAGCGCGTCTCTCTGGCTCGCGCCTTCCTAGCCAACCGCCCCCTACTGCTGCTGGACGAGCCCACGAGCCAAGTGGACCTCGCCGGGGAAGCGCTGATCCTCCAAGCTATCGAGCGGCTCGCTGTGGGACGCACGGTGCTCACGGTTTCCCACCGGCAGGGTGCGGTCGACGCCGCTGATCGAGTGCTGCAGGTTGCGGACGGGCATGTGCAGGAGGTGGCCTGAGATGAACCAGCAGAACCACGCCTCTGCACTTAATCCGCAGCCTTCAGCTGAGGCTGCTGCCCCGGCTGTCCCTGCTGCACCGGATGCACCGCCGCCCCGCCGGGAACTCCTCACCTGGCTGCTGCGCACCAGCCGCCCAGTGCTCGCACCCCTGGCCGCCTCGACTATCTGCCGCATAGGCGACCTATTGACCGGAGTAGTCCTGTACGCCTTGGGGGCCTACGCCGTCGTTGCCACCGCCACGGGAGTGGCTGCAGGTAGCCCAACGCCTTCACCCTGGCGCGTGGTGGCAGTGATGGCGGGCCTGAGCCTGCTTAAAGCGATCCTGCGCTACGGCGAACATTTCCTCGGCCATCTAGTGGCCTTCAAAGCCTTGGAACTGCTGCGCGGGGAGATCTTCCGCGCCCTCATTCCGCGTGCCCCCAAGGTGATGGCAACCTCCCGCTCCGGTGACCTGCTGACCTGTGCCACTAAGGATGTGGACCGCATTGAAGTGGTCTTTGCCCACACTTTCGCCCCCCTAGTATCCGCCCTGGTGGTACCCACCACCGTGCTCGCTGTGATCGGCTGGGCGACGTCTTGGGCCGTAGCAGGCGTGGCCCTGCCCTTCCTGCTCGCGGCGTTGCTCATGGCACCTTTGCTTGGTTGGCGCAATGCTCTGGCCTCCTCGCGTGGCACAACCCTTGCGCGAGCAGCCCTGACCAGCCACGTCACCGACACGATCCAGGGCATGAACGAGGTGGTCGGCTACGGCCGCACCGCTGAGCGCCTGGCTGAAACCGCTGGGCTGGACCGCAACATCGCCATCGCCCTCCGCCCCGCCACTATTTCCGCTTCCCTACGCCGCGGGGTCACCGCTCTCATGGTTTTGGCCGGTCCAGTAGCCATGCTCGCCGTCGGCGGGCCACAGGTGGCGACCGGAAATGTGGAATTAGCCTCGCTAGCTGCTGCGATTGCAGCAGTGGTGCGACTGACTGAGTGTGTACGCGGCGTGGAGGAGTTCTCCTCCTACCTAAACCACTCCTTCGCTGCAGCCGAGCGAGTCTACGCCGTCGTGCATGGGCCGGTGGAAGTAGCGGACGGCAATGTGGAGCTGCGGCCGCGCGATACAGGTGACGCTTCCGCGCGCCCACTAGGACCGGAACTCAACTGGCAGGAAATTACCTACACCTATCCCGGCAGCATAAAGCCGGTGCTACGTGGCGTCAGCCTGACTGCCGGTGCCGGGCAGTGGACCAGCCTGGTGGGGGTCTCCGGCTCCGGCAAAACCACCCTGGCTCAGTTGGCTCTGCGCTTCGATGACCCCACCACTGGCACTATCTGTGTTGATGGGTATGACCTGCGCCAGCTCACCGGTGACTCCCTGCGTCGAGAGGTCCAAATGGTGCCCCAACGCGCTCACCTTTTCCGCGCCAGCATCACGGGGAATCTTCGTCTGGCAGCGCCCGGAGCCAGCGACGCTGAGATCCAGGAGGCCTGCCGTATCGCCTGCATCCATGAGGACATCACAGCCATGCCTTCTGGATACGCCACCGCCGTGGGCGAGCACGGACGGTCACTATCAGGCGGTCAACGCCAGCGCCTAGCCCTGGCTCGCGCCCTGCTCGCCGAGCCTAGCGCCCTAGTCCTAGATGAGTTCACCTCTCACCTGGACCCACACCTGGAGGCACGGTTACGCGAAAACCTGCGTACCTGGGCTGCCGCGCGCGGCGCCACCGTCGTTGAAATCACTCATCGGCTGCAGTGGATCGAAAGTGCCGACCACGTAGTGGTCCTAGACGGTGGAACCGTGGTGCAAGACGGTGATCCTGCCGCCCTGCTGGCAATCGAAGGGCCACTGCAACGCCTGGCCCTTCGCGAGGGCCTGGCGCCGGGGGTCTGAAACAAGCAGCAGCGGTGAGCAGCGGTGCTGATGAGCGCTATCGGGGACGCTAGACGTCCACCTGGTCTTCGTAACTCTTGGGGTCCTCAATAGGCTCCAGATGCGCGGAAACCCGCAGGTCGGGGTCTACCGCCACTAATTCATCGATGAGTGCCTCGGTGTAGTCATGGCCACGCTTAACGCTCCAGTGGCCCGGCACCAACACATGTAGCTCCGCGAAACGGCGGTTGCCCGCCTCCCGCACTCGCACTGCGTGGAAATCTGTGACCCCCTCCTCTTGGTGGCGGGAGAGCACCGAGCGGATGCGCGCCAGCGCCTCATGTGAGGGCGCGATATCCATGAGGCCACCCACCGAGTCGCGGATCAGAGTGAAACCCACCCACATAATGTTCAGGCCAGCTGCTAGGGCTACCACCGCATCCAACACTGGTGAGCGGAACACCGCCACCAGTGCCACCCCCGCCAGCACCGCAATAGAAGTCAAAACGTCGGTGGCCAGGTGCTTAGCATCCGCCACCAGGGTGGTTGAGCCTTCCTGTGAGCCCTTGCGGTACAGCACCCAAGCCACCCAAGCGTTGATCACTGAGGCCACCACCGAGATCAGCAGACCAACGCCCAACTGCTCCGGCATGGACGGGGTGATGATCCGCTGCACGGCGGCCAAGACAATGAAGGCTGCCGCCACGAAGATCATTACGCCCTCGGTGACAGCCGAGAAGTACTCGGCCTTGGAATGGCCGAACTGGTGGTCCTCATCTGCTGGGCGGATCGAAATGCGCAGCACTACTAGGGCCACCACCGCTGCAACCAGGTTCACCAGGGACTCGGCGGCATCCGAGAGCAGTCCGACTGAGCCGGTCATCCAGGCAGCCACGCCCTTGAGGCTGATTGTGGCCACCGCCGCCCCGATGGACAGCCACGCATAGGCGGATAGGTCCTTTGGGGGTGCGTAGCGGGGCGAAGTCACCGGGCGATTCTCATGCAAAGTGTCCCGAAATGCAGCACTTTGAGGCGAGTGGCGCCTGCCGTCAGAAAACGATCGTTGGAATTACGGGGATTCGTTGGCGGGCTGGGTTTGCGTAAACTTCAAAGTGCTGCAATTTGTGCCAGGCATGCCCCGCCCACCCCACAGAGGAGACCGACTGTGACGCTCCCCGAGACACTGCCGGAGGTCTTTCGCGTTGTTGACCTGTCCGGGGTGTTACTCAATGGGATTTTGGGGGGCCTGATCGCCCGCCGTAAGAACTTTGATGTGGTGGGCTTCGTGGTGCTGGCGATCCTTACCGCCACCGCCGGCGGCATCCTGCGCGACGTCATGATCCAGGCCGGTCCGCCCTTCGCCCTGACCGACCCGTACTACCTGTACACCGCCTGCGTGGGTGCGCTAGTGGCCTGGTATGCACGCTTTGAATCGCGGCCCGCCCGCCGCCTGTTGGTAGTAGCCGACGCCATCGTGCTGGGCACCTGGGCGGCCACCGGTGCCTACAAGGCCTTGAATGCTGGGCTGGGAGTGATGCCCGCACTGTTGCTGGGCTGCATTACCGCGGTGGGTGGCTCAATGATCCGCGATGTAGCGGTGGGGGAGACCCCGGCGGTGTTCGGCGGCAATAAGCTTTACGCCATTCCGGCCTTTTGTGCGGCCCTGGTCCAGGTGATTCTGGTGCGCTCGGGTGGCAACTCTGACCTCGCTCTGCTGGCCGCCACCTGTGTGGGGGCCGGCCTATGCCTGCTGGCCTACTGGCGCTCCTGGAAGCTGCCGGTGGTCTCGGATCGGGAGCGGCGGCGCATGGAGCGGCAGGTGGCAGAAGCCGTGGGGCCCGCGCGCCTGGGGGTATTGCGACGCCGACGCCGGGGTGCCGTGGAGCGCACGGTGCTGGAGGGCTCTGAGCTGGACGGAATGGGAGCGGAGAGAACTGGGCTGGGCCGCGACGCTGGTGACGCTGAAGGCCAGGTAAGCGAGGGCTAAAAGCTCCGACCGAGGCCGGTTATTTCGCTGGGGCGGGCTGTGGCGAGCCGGATGCGGCAGTGGCGTTTTTGCGTGAGGGGCTCAGTCAACGCAAGCCAGCTCTAGGGCAGTAGGCTAGCCAAAGCGCCAGGTAACGGCCCAGGATCACCGACCGGCTACTGGCCCCTGGTCAGCGCAGGGGACGCAGGGTGCCTTCGCCCGCGTCTACGGCGCCGCTCTTGCTGGGTGCCGGGGTGGGTTCGTTGCGGGGGCCGAAGAGGCGCTCCTTGACGGCGTCGGCTACCTTGTCAGTGACGGCTTCCCCCTGCCGCCGGACGGCCTCTGAGACCTTGGCCTGGGCGGCGTCCATGCGGTTGCGGACGGCGGGGCTCTCGGCGACGTGGGCTGCGGCGGATTTGATGCGCTCGTACTGAGCGCGTCCGGCGCGGGTGCCCAGGACATAACCGGCGCCAAGCCCGATGATGAAGGGAATCTTGCTGGCCATGAGAGCTCTCCTACATGGTGGGAGGTTGGGGGTGCGGTGACAGCCTACGGGCTGGTTATGGCGGCAGCCTCCCCAGGGAGCTTGTCTCCGCGCCGGGCGAACCTGACAGGTCAGCGCCGGGCACGCCCACGCTTGGCCTGCCCGCCGCGCCCCGCCCACGCTCGGCCTGCCCGCGGCGACCCGCCACAGGCCACCTCCAGCCACAGCCACTCAAGGACCAGCGCTTAACCGCCGCACCAACCCACCGCGCTAGCGCCTCATCGCTACAGCGGCAATATAGGTCAGCCGTACCTGCCTGAGGTAAGACTGACTTTGCTATACAGCGTCATTAATTGCCTTTACCGTTGTGGCATGACCTCTACTGAGCGCCCAGTTGCCAGCCCGGCAATCCCTGTCGTCGATGCACGCAACTATGCCCCGCTTCCGCCTACCCCAGCCCTCACCAAGGCGGGCCTCAAGGCCTCCGACTCCGCCGCCAACTGCCCCACTGGCCGCCGCCTGAACTCCGTCGCAGGCCTGTCTGCCGCGCTGGAGACCAAGACAGACTCCTCGGACCTGGCCTCCCGCCTCAACTGGCTGCGCGCCGGTGTGCTCGGCGCTAACGACGGCATTGTCTCCGTCGCTGGCCTGGTTATCGGTGTGGCTGCCGCCAACCCCAACGCCACCGGCGTGATCCTTACTGCGGGCATCGCAGGCATCCTGGCGGGCGCCGTCTCCATGGCCGCTGGCGAGTACGTCTCCGTCTCCACCCAGTCGGACACGGAGCGCGCCGTCGTCGCCCGCTACCGGCGGACCCTCTCCGAGGACCCCGACGGCGGCGTCGACGAGCTCGCCTCCCACTACCGCAACAAGGGCCTAGCCCCCAACACTGCCCGCCAGGTGGCCCTTGAACTCACCGCTCACAACGCGGTGGCCGCGCACCTGGAAGCTGAACTAGGAATGCGCGAGGACGAGTACACCAACCCCTGGCATGCGGCCATGTCTAGCGCTGTGGCCTTTGTCGCTGGCTCCATGCTGCCTTTGCTGGCCATCCTCCTGCCGCCCGCTAGCATCGCCATCCCCTTGACCTTCGTGGCTGTCCTGGTGGGCCTAGCCCTGACCGGCGGCGTCTCCGCCAAACTTGGTGACGCCCCCGCGCGACCGGCCATCTTGCGGGTTGTGGTTGGTGGTGCTCTAGCCATGGGCGTCACCTGGGGTATCGGCCACCTCATTGGCGTCACGGTCTGATCGACGCCGTAGCGCCAGGCCGCTCTGCCCGGAGTTACTTGGGCCTGCAATGCGCTGAGCCGTCAGCGCGCCCCGGAGCGCGGCGGCAAGCCCCTGTGCGCGGCGGCGCCCTTAGGCTCTCGCCGTGATCTCGCGCGGCAGCTGGCGAGCCAACTCGTAGCCGTCTTGCCCAAAAACCACCGGCACCGGACACTGCCCGAGGGTGCGAGCCTCTGGCTCCAAACCCATCGACCCGGCCAAGAGCTTTTGCCCTGTGGTTAGGCGACGGATTGCGATGGCGGCGATCTTTTCTGCGTGGTCGCGCGCCACCTCGCCGTAGATCAGCGGATCGTGCTGGCCGTCGTCGCCCACCAACAGCCAGCGCACCTCCGGCAGGTCCAGCATGAGTCGCCGCAGCTGGGTGCGCTTGTGCTCAATGCCCGAGCGGAACCAGCCGGTGTTCGTGGGCCCCCAGTCGGTCATGAGCATGGGGCCCGCGGGGTAACCGTGGCGTTGCAGGAAGGAACGCATGGTGGGCACCACGTTCCAAGCCCCCGTGGACAGGTAGATCATGGGGGCACCGTCTTGCCGCGAGCGCACATGCGTGAGCAGTTCAGCCATGCCGGGCACGGGCTCGCGCGCGGAGGAGTACTTCACCAACTGGTTGTAGGCGGCCACGAGGATGCGTGGCACATGGGAGACGACGACGGTGTCGTCAATATCAGAGACGATTCCCAGCTGCGGGCCTGGTGGGACGATCTGTACCGTGCTGGTGACCGGCTCCGACCCGGCGGCCTGCAACTCCACCTGGTGCAGGCCTGGCTCTAGGCCGTGCCCGCGGACCACCAGGTCGATGTATCCGGCCCGGTCGGCGCGCGTGCGCATGCGGGCTTGGCCGACTTTCACGGTGACCGGCAGGTAAGGCACGGGAGCGTCCACGAAGTTGCGCCAGCCGCGCTGGGCCTCAGCGATTCCTTGGGCGGCAATATCCGCCGCCTGGTGCATGGAGGTGGGTAGTTCCTCGGGCAGGGAGCGGAACAGGGGCCCGTCTGCGGGGACGCCTTCTGGGCGCAGCACCATGCGCGCCATGACGCGGGCGATGACGGTGGAGCCGTAGCCGTCGTAGGCGATTACGCGCGGCCGCCAACCCCAGCGTTTGAACATGGGGATCGTGTTTTTGTGGAAGCGGTCCTCCACGGCACGGGCTAGGTCAGACAGAGGCACTCTCTGATCCTAGGGGATCGGTGCAGCGGGGTACTTGGCTGGCCGCAAGCATGCGGGTCGCCGTCGGGCCCTCAGCTCGCCTGCGCAGCGCCCTCCGGGCCGCTTTTCCGCGCCTCCCTGAGCTTCCCGGTCTGCCACCACAACACCGCCCCGGCACCTAGGGCCCACAGGGTGTAGGAGGAGCCCGTCACCTTGGCCCACACTGGCCAGGACAATTCCACATGATCGTGCTCAGGCAGCCACCAGTGCATGGCCATCACCATCACCGCTACTCCCGTGACGCACACCAGCAGCAGCGCCCGCGATCGTTCCCGGCAGGCCAATACGCCAAGCCCCACTAGGGCGGGCAGGAACCAAACCCAGTGGTGCGACCAGGAGATAGGGGAGATCAACAGTCCCAAGGTCATCACCACGCTGGTCTGAAGCAGCAGCACCAGCGTCTCCGGGCAATCGCACTCCCGCAGCACTTGCAGCCGCTGTACCAGCATCCAGGCCGCCGCGATCACCCCCACCACACCCAGGGCCCAGATGGGTTTTTCGGCAGCCTCAGGCAGGAAGCGCACCAGGAATCCCCGCAGATTCTGGTTGCCGCTGTACTCGGCATCGCCTGCGCGCGTGGGATCCAGCATGGCTTTGGTGAAGAACTCCCAGGTCTCTTGGGGAGAGAACACAGCTCCTAGGAGGGTGGCCCCCAGGCCAGTTCCCACCATCACCCCGGCTGCCCGCCACTCCCGGCGCAGCAGCAGCACCAGCAAGGCCATCGCCGGGGTCAGCTTGATCGCAGCGGCAATCCCGCAGAGCGCCCCGCGTGCAGGCGCCAGCCGCGCCAGCGGCCCGCCCGGGCGCACCGCCAGCAGGTCCACGGACACCAGCAGCAGGAGGATCGCGTTGATCTGCCCGTATTCGATCGACTTCACGAAGGGCTCCAGCAAGGTGCAAGTTGCTAGTGCAGCCCAGGGCACCAGCAGGCCTGTGTGGCCTGTCGGTGTCTGGAGCACGCGGGCAAGCAGCAGCACCATTGCGGCAGCGCAGAGTGGGGTGGCCACGGTCAGCAGCACTTGGGCACTACGGTCATCGAGCCAGGTCAGTGGCGTCATCAGCCAGGCGGCAAAGGGCGGGTAGGTGAAGGGGTAGAGCTGCTCATTGGGGAAGGCCCACCACTGGTATAGGTCCCCGCCACTGTGCCAGTTGTCGATGGCGTGGTAGTACACCCAGGCATCAAATTTGAAGCGTTGTGTGCCGTCCTTGGCGATCAGCATGGGGAAGCAGGAAAGCGCCAGCAGGATCCATCCCAGCACCATGGAGACGGGGCCGGCTAGATCAGCTAGGTCGTCGGCTGGCAGGTGATGGCTCAAGGCTTGCGCGGCAGCTGGTTTGCGGCGACGGCGTCGCTCACCGCGGGGCAGCTGAGCGGCCCGGTGGCTTACGCGTGGCGACGGCGTCGCTCCGTCAGCATTCAGCAGCGCGTCAGTGTCACGCCGAGTGTTGCCGCTCGCGCCAGCCTTTGACGCTGGGGGAGCCGCTCCTCCGGGGGTGCCGTTGGTGGAGCCGGTATGCAGGGCCATGCCTCTCCTTGTTGATGCCGTCAGTCTTTATGCCGGAGGGTGCGGGCGGGTTGGGCGCGGCGCAGAACCGGCAGCCCCACCAGAGCAGTAGCTACAGCGGTCCAGGCCATAGCCGCCACGAATATATAGCCGCCGGTGGAGCCGTGCGCGTCGAGCAGCACCCCACCCACATAGGAGCCCAGGGAGACTCCCACGTTTAAGGCGGTGCCCACCCAGGCTAGGCCCTCAGTGAGGGAACCTGCGGGCACCGACACCTGCACAATGTTGTTACCGGTGGTGATGGTAGGCGCGATTGCCACACCCGTCAGCATCATGAGCGCCGCCAGGAAATACAGTTGGTTGGCCACCATGAAACTGGTGCAGCCCAGGGCTAAAGCCACCGAGCCCACCAAGAGTTGTTTCCACAGCGGCCAAGACCAAGAGCGGGCGCCGTAAACCAGGGCCGACACCAGGGAACCGGCGGCAAAGCTGGCCAACACCAGGCCCGCAAAGGACTTGGCGCCGAGCTCGGTGGCACGGGCAACCACGGCGACGTCGTTGGCGCCAAATAGCGCCCCATCGAAGAGGAACACGCCCAGCACCACCAGCACCGCGCCGTGGCGCAGCACTGGCTTGTGGGCTAGTGGGGAGGTGTGGTTTGCAGAGCTGGCGTGCTTCTGCGCGTTGGCGCCCGGCTCTGCACCTGCCCGGTCAGCGGCGGGAGCGCCGCCCGGGTCATTGACGGGGCTCATGCTCTTGCTCGCGGCGCGGCGCGGAGCAACCGGCGGCTCCGTGGCGGTCTGGGACAGGAACCAGATGACACCTACCAACTGCAGCAGCAGGGAGGCTATCCAGCCGCTCTCTGCGGGCAGGGGAGCGGTGGTGCAAAGCACGGTGGCCACCACCGGGCCAATCACAAAGGCCACCTCGTCTAGGGCGGCTTCAAAGGAGAAAGCGGTGTGAATCTCTTCCGGGTTGGACAGCAGGTGGCTCCACCGGGCGCGTGCCAGCGCCCCAATGGATCCGGAAAGGCCACCAGCCAAAGCGGCTAACACCGTCAGCAGCCAGAGGGGCGCCTGCAGGTAATTGGTTAAGGCCAAGCCGGCCAAGCTCGCCGCCGAGGCCAAGGTGGCGGGCAACATGACGCGCCTTTGCCCGTGGGCGTCAACTTGGCGGGCCAACAGTGGGGAGCCGACGGCGGCGGCCACCACGCCCGCGGCGGAGACGAGTCCGGCAGCTTGGTAACTCCCGTAGCTGGCCTGTACGGCCAGGATGGTGGAGATCCCCACCATGGACATGGGGAACCTGGCGATCATCCCGGCGGCGGAGAAGCTTAAAGCTCCGGGTTTGCTGAGAAGACGCGCGTAGGTTGAGGCCATTGCTCAGATGCTAGTCCTTGAGCAGGTGGCTGGCAGGTGTGAGATGCATTGGAATACGGCCACTTGGCTCCGTCTTGAGGCTGCGGGGCCGCTTTGCTTGGCGGTGTATGCGGTGGCACGGGCGCCGATATTTGCGCTACTTGTCGGCGGGCTTAGTTGCCTGAGCGCTCGATTGCGTCCGCACCTGCGCGGGACATGCTGAAGCCCTGCCCGGAGGACTGACTCCAGCACTCGACGGCGCCGTCGTAAGCGGTGCAAACGTAGTCGCCTTGGATGGCGGACTGGCCGGCGTTCAGCGGGGTGCCATTGGCCTCGAAGGAACCTGCACACAGGCCAAAGGGCGCTTTGCCGGAGGTGACGGTGGCGCTGTAAGCCTTTTCTGCCTCGCAGGTGTCAGCAGCGAAGGTGCGGTCTTTGATGCTGCAGGTGGCCTGTTCGCCGCTGAGTTCACAGGAGATATTCCCGCTTGGGTCCGTGAAGGTGGTCAGGGCGATGGCGTCGGCAGGCGCGGGTGCTACCAGCTGCTTGGTGGGCTCTGCGCTGGGAGTGGCTGAGGGCGTGGGCGTAGGCGTGGGGCTTGGTGTGGGGGTAGGGCTTGGGCTGGGGGTGGCCGACGGCGTCGGTGCGGCGGTGGGGACGGTCGGCGCAGCGGTGGCGCTTGGTTTGCTTGCTGCGACAGGTTGAGGGTCCTCGCCACCGGTGAAGACCACGAGCAGCACCGCCGCGAGTACCACGGCGGCTGCGGCCAGGGCGATCCAGGGCAGTTTGGAGTCTCCCAGGCCGTGGGGCTCGGGCTCATCAGTGCCGATCTGTCGCAGAGAATCAAGGCCGGTGGAGGCCGGCTCAGGCTCCGCGTTGGGGAAGGTGAGGGTGCCGGGGGTGAGCGGAGCGGCGGCTAACTCTGGGTCCACCTGGGTTACCACTGCGTCAGTGACCGGGGCCGCTGGGGTGGCGGGGGCCAGCACCGAGGTCTGGTCACCGGTGCCCATCTCTGCGGCGGCGCTGGCAGCTTCAGTGGGCAGCACGGTGGTGCCCTCAGCCTGTGCTGGCGCCGCTTCGCTAGGCACTACGGCAGGTTGGGTGCCGGTCTCTCGTTTGGTTTGGCGGGAAGGGATGATTACCGGCGGCAGCATGACCGTGCGCTTGGAGCCCGCGGCGCTGGTGTCCCGGCGGGCTTTAAGGGCGGCGTCGACGGCGGGGTCTCCTAAGGCGCCCAGCCACTCCAGCAAGGCCGGGTAAGTGCTGGGGTTCAGAGCGATGGCGGGCCGCAGGCCCGGATAGTTCTGCGCCAGGGAGTGAAGCGTGGTCAGGGGCGTGCGAGGGTCCTGTGCGCGTGCGACAAGGTCGTCCTGAGCCTGGGACATATGGTGGGGTCCTTTCGGTTTTCCCGGGAGCGCCGCCCCAACTGACCGGTAGTGGGGCGCGACGAGCCTACCTGTTCGCGGCTAAACCGGTAGTCTCAAGGGGACCTTGCGACCAGCGGGTCTAGCTGACGACAGGAACCCTGATGAGCGAGGGTGCAGAAACCCAGTTCTTGCCTGACTGCGGCGGGGTGCGCGTGCCACGTGACACCGCACCCCTGGACCTGACTGCCTTAAACGCCAGTGAATCCCCAGAATCTCAAACAGAATCCAGCCAGGAGTGGGTGCTGCATGCTCCCTGTGGCAGTGCCGTCCTGGACCCGCGGATCTCCCCGGCAGATGCTGCTCGGGTGCAGGCCCTGCTGCGTGAGCTCTCTGCCGGGCTTGAACTCGACCCCTGGGACGGTTCCGAGGCGGCAGCAGCTGTGATGCAACCGGAATCCGACGGTATGCAATCTGAGTCTGACCGTGCCGCTGTAACACCGCACAGTGCCGCGTCGGCGCAGGAGGCACCGCCCGGGGCGCAAGTGGAGGTGGCTGCCGAGGCAGACGCCAGCCCTGCCGCCCCTGCCACCGACCCGGCCACCAACCCAGTTGCTGAAACCGCCGCGGAGCAGGTCATGAACCCGTCCGCCGACCCTGAGGCCGAGCTGACACCTGAGCTTCAGGCCGCTGCCTTCGCGGCCGCAACCACCATCTTCCTGCCGCCGTCGATCCGCTCCGCTGCTTCCGCTTCCTCTCCCCAGGAGGAAACCGATCCGGTGGTCGCCGAGACCGGCGTGTGGATCGATCCCGACGACGTCGCCTACCAAGAATCCGTGAGCAATTCGACCGGATTCGGCACAGCTAGCACCACCACCGATAACACCAGCGCGCCGTCACCTGAAGCTTCCGCCACCGCCGGTGGACGGCATGTCGCACCGAGCCCTGCTGCCGCAGGGGCTGGCGCCGTCGCCTCACCAGTGTCGGCCAACCCGGGGGCGCCAAGCAGTTCCGCCGCCTCTGTGCCCTCCGCCCGCTCGGCGCGTTCGGCCCGCTCCGCGCGATCTGCGGGCGCTGCCATTGGTGATTCTGCCGCGGTGGACTTGCCCGAGCGGCAGGCAGCCAACACCGCTGAAACCGCACCTCCCACTGCGCCCTATGTCATGGGCTCGCACTGCGTGGCCGGGCACCTCAACCCGCCTGGCTCCATCGCCTGCTTGCGCTGCGCCGCCCCGGTCACCCAGACGACGGTGCGCGGCTCACGCCCGCCCCTGGCTCGCCTGTACGTCTCCACCGGGGAGGACATAAGTGTTAACGGCTCCGTGGTGGTGGGCCGCGCCCCCAAAGAGCAGAACGGGCCCGCCCAGCTGGTGACCGTGCCCAGCCCCACCCATCTGATCTCCCGCTCGCATCTGCTGATCACCACCCTGGGCTGGACGGTGCTCGCCTGCGACCTGGGGTCCTCAAATGGCACGGTGCTGGTCCGCGCCGGTGAAGCACCCGTATTGATAGCAACTGCCTTGCCCACGCCCTTAGTCGTGGGAGATTTATTGGATATTGGTGACGGAATAACGCTGCGTGTGAACGCCCCGGAGTGACCTGGGGTGCGTTGCAGGCATCTGGAATGAAGGAGAGCCGATGAGTGAGATGACCTGGACCCAGCTCCCTGAGGTGGACCCTGGCCGCCCGGACGAGTTGGTGCTGGACTTCTCCGGCGAGATTCACCGGATTGGCCCTGAGGAAACCTTCGTGATTGGCCGAGGTGGGGATCTGGATATTGATGACAATCCCTACCTGCACCGTCGCTTCCTGGTGCTGGCCCGCTCTGAGGGACTGTGGTGGGCGGCCAATGAGGGCACGCGCCTTTCCGCTACCCTTACCGACGGCGATGGCCTGGTGCAGTCGCGCATCGCCCCCGGGGCCCGCATCCCGCTGGTTTTTCCCCGCATTATCTTGACCTTCTCGGCTGGCCCCACCACTTACGAGATTGACCTGATCTCATCTGGCGAGGATCACTTCACTGTGGTGGAAGGCAGGCAGGGCGGCACCGGGACCGCCACGATCGGCGTCACCCCCATGACCCGCTCGCAACTGCTGCTAATACTGGCCCTGGCTGAGCCGGTGCTGCGCCGTGCGGGCACCGGTGCCGCGGAAATCCCTTCCTCGAATGCCGCGGCTGCACGTCTGGGCTGGCCGATCACCAAGTTCAACCGCAAGCTGGACAATGTTTGCGAGAAGCTGGACCGGGTGGGGGTGCGCGGTCTGCGCGGCGGACGGGTGGGCGGCGCCGCCTCCAACCGGCGCACCGCCCTGGTGGAACACGCTGTGGCCACGCTTATGGTGACGGCGGAGGACCTGCCCAAACTTGATGAGGAACTGGCCATTAACCAGGCAGCTGCGGCCAAGGAGGCTGCCGCTGCGAAGGAGGCGGCCACGGGCGGAGCAGCCGGTGCCTGATTCCGGTTTGAGTAGCCCAGGGGCCCAGGCAGCGGCCAGCGACGACGGCGCAGAGCTGCGCGCAACCGCAGACCTGAATGACACCGCCAAGCTGTCAGTCGGTGCTGCGCTGCCCACCAGCCCTGAGCTACCCACCCGCGCAGAACCGAGCGCTAGCACCCCTCAGCTGGCTGTAGAGCCAAGCGTGAGCCCAGCCCTTGCCACAACCGGAGCGCATCCGACTCAGACCAAAGCGCAACCTGCGGCACCGGCGGTGGGCCAGGCACGCTGGGACCGTTGGCTTAGCTGGGCCCAGAGACGCCGTCGCCGCCTGATCGCATTGGCGGTGGTGCTGCTGGTGCTGGCGCTCGCGGTCCCGGTGGGGATGCGGATCTTGGAGTCAATCGCCCGGCAGAACGTCATTAGCCAGGTGAAGAAGGCCCTGCCAGGCTTATCCAAGGACGCTGTAATTGATCTAGGCGAGGAGAGCGTCCTGCCGCAGGTCTGGGACGGCACACTCAAACACCTGGAGGTGACCGCCTCAACTTTGGAGGTAAACACCAGCGCCGGGCAGGGCCAAGCGCCCACCGCCTTGCAGCTGAATAAGCTCAAGCTAAAGCTCGGCTCGCTGCAGACCGACAGCCCGCACACGACGCAGAGTTTCTACGTCAGCGGCACCATCACCTGGGATCAGCTAAGCGCTCGGCTGGCCGCCAACCTGGCCAAGAAAAGCGACTCCTTCCCCCTGGGCATCGTGCCCTCAGTGACCCTGAGCCAAGGGCAGGATGGGACCGTGCGCGCCAGCATGAATCTGGCGGGAAGCACTGTGAGCGCCAATGTTGAACCCACCATCACCCAGGAAGGCGACCTGGAGGTGACCTTGTCCAAAGTTGAGACCAGTTCGCTGGGCTTTAGCTGGGGCTTGGAAGACGGCATCAATGTGCTGGATTGGGTGGGTGTGCCCACCACCATGACGGTCCTGCGCGCTGCAGACCTGCCTGCTGGCCTGAAGCTGAGCTCCGTGACCTCCGAAACCGATGGCGCCACGGTGGTGCTGGAGGGGCAGAACCTCGCCCTGGACTCCTTGCACTGATCCACCCGGCCTTGCTTTACAAGCCTGATCGCCCGGGGCGCTGCGCACGCCGGGCCTGGCACGCCGCCGCGCTTGGGCCTATGCCGGGCTGCGTTGAGGGGGCTGGCAGCTAGGCGATGGGGCACTCTCCCCGGTGCTCGCCGCTCTCAGCCTGGGCTGGGTCGTCTATCCTGCCTTCGGGGCGAAGTCCTGGCCCCGTCTTAGAGGAGCACCGATGACCATCCCGCCACACCCGCCCGCCAGCGGTCAGCCCGCGCAGCCTAATCAGCCCGTGGCCCCGCCGTCGCCAGCTCTGAAACCAGCGGGCCACGCCGCCCCCCTGGTCCCGCAGCCCGCCCCTGGCGTACCCCCAGCCCCCTCCCAGACACCGACGACGATCCTGCCCACGCGCTCAGGCGCCGCCTCCGGCTACTCGGCGCCGAGTGTCTCTGCTGCCTCCGCCCCGGCGGTGCCTAACCGTGGAGTGCACGCCGCCTCAGCTCCCTCCGCCCCAGCCCAACCCTTGCGTCCGGGCTCCGCTCCAGCTGCGCCAGCCGCTCCGGCGCAGCCCTCCGCGCCAGCCGCTCCGGTTGTCCCGGTGCAGGCTTCTGCCCTCTCCGCGCCAGCCCAGCCGAGCCCCACCAGCCAGCCGAGCCCCGCTGCTCCCTCCGCTGCACCCGAGACCAGCAAGCCGAGCTCTGGGCACTCCCACAGTGGCCGCCGCGCCCACAAAGGCGGCGACGACGCCCCCAGCAAAGCAGACCTAGCGCGGGCCGAAGAGCTCCTAGGGCGCGTCACCAAGACCTTCGCAGAGCGCGTTGTGGGCCAGGACCAGCTGCGCATCGCTCTGGTCTCCACACTGATTGCCGGCGGCCACATCCTCCTGGAATCCGTGCCGGGCCTGGCCAAAACCACCGCCGCCCAGACCCTCGCCTCCGCCGTCTCTGGCTCCTTCCACCGCATCCAATGCACCCCGGACCTGATGCCTAACGACATCATCGGCACCCAGATCCTCAACTACGCCTCCGGTGAGATGACCACCCAGCTGGGCCCGGTCCACGCCAACCTGGTCCTCCTAGATGAAATCAACCGGTCCTCCGCCAAAACCCAGTCCGCCATGCTGGAGGCAATGCAGGAGCGCCAGACCTCCATTGGCGGCGTCGTCTACCCCCTGCCCAATCCCTTCATGGTTCTAGCCACCCAGAACCCCATTGAGGAGGAAGGCACTTACGTCCTGCCCGAAGCCCAGATGGACCGTTTCTTGATGAAAGAGGTCCTGACCTACCCGCGGCCCGCGGAGGAAGCAGATGTGCTGGATCGCATCTCCAAGGGCACCTTCAACACCCCCATCAAAACCAGCCCCATCACCACCGCGGACGTGCTCTGGCTGCAGGCCACAGTGGACCGCGTGTGGGTGGACCCCGTTATCAAGCAGTACATCGTGGCCATTGTGAACACCTCGCGTGGCGGCGGCCCCCGCCCCGTGCCAGGCATTGACCGGCATGTGCGCGTCGGCGCCTCCCCGCGTGGTGGCATCGCCTTGATGAAGGTCGCCCAGGCCATCGCCTTGCAGGCTGGCCGCACCTACGTCACGCCCGACGACGTCGGCCTGCTGCGTCACTCAGTGCTGCGCCACCGCCTGGTCCGCACCTACGACGCCTTGGCGGACGAGGTCGCCCCCGAGTCCATTATCGACGCGATCTTCGCCGCCGTGCCCACCCCCTGAACCTGAGCAGCCCCAGCCCCATGAGCCCCGAAGTGCCCCCGCTGCCACCGCCACGCGAGACGCCGCCCCTGCCGGGTGAGCCCGCCTCGCGCGGCTCCCGGCTGTCCCGGGTGCGTGGCCGCCTGACCCTGCCGACGGTGCGCCGCGCCACCGGCTTGCTGGACGGGCGCCACAAATCAGTGTTTGTGGGCCATGGCCAGGACTTTGACGATCTGTCCCAGTACCGCCCCGGGGATGACGTCACGGATATCGACTGGAAAGCCTCAGCTCGCTGCGGGCAACTCGTCATCAAGCGCTACCAGCGGGAATCCAACCTGCCGCTGGTGCTGGCGGTGGATACCGGCCGCACCATGGCCGCCCAAACCCCCACGGGGGAGGACAAGCGCACCTTGGCCTTGGCCGTGGCGGAGATCTTCTCCTACCTGGCCCGCATGCGCGGGGACACGGTGGCCCTGGTTGCTGGGGACTCCAAGCGCATGATTACGCGCCCGCCCCGTGCAGGCGCCGAGCATGCCGAGATGCTCCTATCCGTCCTGGCTCGCGCCTGGGCCGAACTGGAGGAGCCCGCGACGGACGCCAACCGCCTGCCGGACCTGCGCCCGGACGCCCCACTGTCAGACGTGCGCCAAATCCTGGGGCGCGTTATCACCTGGCACCCGCACCGCTCCCTGGTGGTCCTGCTGACAGACACTTCCCATCCGGATGAAACCGCCGTGGACCAGCTGCGCCGCCTATCGGCCCAGCACGAGCTGGTGGTGGTACAGGTGGCCGACGACGTCGCTGTGCGCCCTGGCGCCGGTCGGGCCCGCGACGTGGAGATGACCGCCGAGCTACCCGCCTTCCTGCGGGAAGATGCTGCCTTAGCTAGGACCTTGGAGCAGGAGGTCGCTGGGCGCCGCCAGGCCGTGGCCCAGCTGCTGGACCGCCGCCATATTGAGCACGTGAGCGTGGAATCAGAGGAGACGCTCATCGACTCTCTGGCAGATCTGCTGGAGCGTCAGCGCCGCCTAGCTGCAGTCGGACGCGGGAGGCGCTAAGCATGACCATTGCCTTTGACCCGCCCGTCGGCATGCCCCTGTGGATGGTGATAATCCCGATTATCGCGCTGCTGGTGGTTGCAGCCTGGCTGATCGGCACCTTCCTATCCACGCGCCGCGACCGCTCCCTGGGCTACGGCGATATCCCCATGGCCCCCACCGTTCGCGACCAGTGGGTCACCAAGATTGACGACGCCGAAGCCCGCTTCCGCAGCGGTGAACTCGACCTGCGCGCCCTGCACCTGGAACTGGCCGCCATCCTGCGTGGTTTCGCGGGAGCCCGCTCCGGGGTGGATATTGAGTCCTCCACGGTGCTGGAGATCCTGGATATTGCCGACACTGCAGGCCCACGCTCGCCCCTGGCTCGCCTGCGCCGGGTACGCGCCGCAGGCCGTCCCTTGGACAGCAACCCACTGGGGTACGTGGCTGAGCTCCTGGCTATCTGGGAGCAGCCCTCCTTTGACCGGGAACCGCGGGCTGCGGCTGAGCGTTCCCTGGTCTCAGCGCGAGAGGTGGTCACGCGATGGTAATGCCCTGGATGCCTTGGCTGATCGCCCTGGTGGCCATCGTGGTGGTGGTGGCGGCCCTGCTGGCTGGCAAACGGCACGCCACCGGCAAGCTGCAGGGAGGCAACCTGCGCCGAATCGCGAACTCTGCGCCGTTTTTGCGTTCACCGGCGGTGCGGGAGCGGATCGCCCGGCGTCGATTCCTCAATGCTGGGCTGGCGGTGCTGGCGGTGGCGGGGCTAATTGCCGCCGGTATTATCGCTGGCCGCCCCGCGAATGTTTCTACCCGCTCGGAGAAGCTAGCCAGCCGGGACATTGTGCTGTGCCTGGATGTGTCCTCCTCCATGTGGCAGGTGGATATGGAGGTCCTCAAGGCTTTCGACAAGCTGCTGGATAGCTTCCAGGGGGAGCGCGTGGCCCTGGTGGCCTGGAACCGGACTGCGCAGACCATGGTGCCGTTGACCGACGACTATGACCTGCTGCGCGAGCAATTCAACGTGGCCCGCGACGCCCTGGACTACACGCCTTCACTTACCTCCACTGCGGATGACGAGCGCTTCCTAGAGGTCTTCGGCGGCACGCTGTCAGAATCGGTCACTTCCTCCTCCCTGGCTGGGGATGGCCTGGCTTCTTGCAGCCTGGTGTTTGACCAAACGGAAGCCAAGGACCGTTCGCGCTCAATCGTGCTGGCCACCGACAATGTGGTGCTGGACCGCGGTCATGATCAGATTTACAGCCTGCCTCAGGCCGGCGACTTGGCTGCTTCCCGCAACATCCAGCTGTTCTCCCTATTTGGTTTTGACGAGTTCCAGGGCGGCGGTGGGGGTCACAAGCTTGATCCTGCTCCCTTCCGCCAGGAACTGAAGAATGTCACGGAGATTCACGGCGGCCTGTTCTACGACGTCACCGACCCCAAAGCAACAGAGGGGATCGTGAACCGCCTGCAACAAGACCAGGCGCAGATTCTCGAAGGTGATATCCGCACTATCTTCACGGATATCCCAGAGCGGGCAGTGCTGACCCTGGTGGTCTTCCTGCTGATTCTCCTGGGGCTGGCCGCTTGGAGGCGCGCATGAGTTTCAATCCCATGGTGCCGTGGTGGCTGCTGCTATTGCTGGTGCTGGCGCTTGGCGGCCTGCTGTTTTGGTCCAGCCGTTGGCTCCTGCGTGCCGACGCCGACCGCGGCGCCCGGCTCACCCTGCTGCGCCGGGGCGCCCTGGCCGCAGTGGTGGTGCTAATGGTGGCGGGCCCCTCCGTGCCCGTGTACCGGGGCCAGACCACCAGCAATGTGGAGGTCTACCTGCTGGTGGACCGTACCGGTTCGATGGCCGCTGAGGATTGGAATGGCAGCGAACCTAGGCTCAAGGGGGTACGCCAGGACATTTTGGATATTCGCCAAGCCATTCCGCAGGCGCGTTTTTCGATCCTGGCCTTGGACTCGACTGCCGCCCGCGAATTGCCGCTGACCAGTGACCTGGACGCCGTCGGCGCTTGGGCAGATTCCCTTAAGCAGGAGATCAGCGCTAAGTCCACCGGTTCCTCCCTGGAGCGGGGTATGCCGCTGCTGGCCCGCTCCTTGGTACGGGCTTACGAGAATGAGCCCGGGGATGTGCGCCTCGTCTTTATTCTTTCCGACGGCGAGCCCACTGACGGCGGCGCCGCAGCCAATGATGCCGCTGCGGCTGGGCTGAGCTGGGAGAAGATCAAGCCGCTGGTAGACGGTGGGGCAGTTCTGGGCTACGGCACCGCTGAGGGCGGCAAGATGCGGGAGTTCAATGGCAAAGCAGATTCTGGGGCGGGCTCCGACGCCCCATACCTTAAGGACAAGTCCACCGGTCAGGACGGCATCTCAAAGATTGACGAGAATGCGCTGAACGCCGCCGCCACCGGATTAGGCCTGCCCTATGTACATCGCACCGCACCGGGCGGGGTGGAGAGCTTCACCAAACTGGACGTGCCGACGATCCTCAAGGACGGGCGCGGCCGCCGCTCACACCACGGCTATCTGGTGTGGCCTTTAGGCCTCCTGGCTGCGGGCCTGATTATTTGGGAACTGGCCGCACTGGCCCAGGCCGAGGGGCGGCTGAGCCGCCTGGCCCCGAGCACCAGGAGTACCCACCCATGAGCAGTCCTGAGGTACCTGAGGTTCCCGCCGCCCCGGGAGCGGTGGTTACCGGCCCGGTCATCCCAGACCCGGCTGGCGACGAGCGCTTTGCCCGTGGGCATATGAGCGAGCAAGCCACCGAGGCCTACACGCAGACCGTCACGGTGGGCGAGGCCAAGCCAGAGTTGCCCCCGGAGGAGCCCGCCACCAAAGCTGCCCGCTTGCGACGCCGTCGGCGCCTATTGGCTATTGGCGCGGTGCCTGCGGCCTTGACCACCTTGGTGTCTATCTGGCTGGTGGCTATCGCGGGCCTGACCCTTTCTGGCAGCCACGCAGCCCAGAAGGAAAACTACGACCTGGCGGTCTCTCGCTTTGCCACAGTGGAATGGCTTGACCCGTGGCTGGGGCGCTGGCGCGTGCTTTACAACCTGGGCACAGCCGAGGCTCTAGCCCACCGCGGTGAGGATGCCGTAGCGCATCTGACCCAGGCGGTGGAGCGGGTACCCAAGGCCAAGCAGACCACTAACGCTGACGGCCAGCCGGTCTTGGATCCGCGCAGTGACGAGTGCAAAGTGCGCCGCAATCTGTACGCCGCCTACTTCATCATGGGGCAGTACTCGTCCCAGCCGATGAACCCCGACGACGTCAAGGCGCGCGCCGAGCAGGCCCTTAGCAGTTGTGAGCCACCCCCGCAGAGCAACCAGCAGCCGACCGCACCGCCCTCAGCTACGCCCACGGCGACGCCGACCTCTACCTCCACGCCGACGTCTTCCGCCGAACCGTCTGAGACACCCACTGCTGAGCCCAGTCAGGACCCTTCAGCTACGCCGAGTTCCAGCCCTAGCCCTTCGCAGGACCCTTCGGCCACACCCAGTGCTTCCGCGGAGCCAAGCGCCACCGCTTCGGCTTCCCCCAGCCCCAGCCCGGAGCCTTCACCAGACCCGCAGGCCACCTCCCTGGCTAGCCGGAATGCGGAGGCTAATGACCGTGGCAAGGACAGGAGCGGGAAGCGCCCCAACCAGCCCTGGTGAGTTGCTCGGCTGAACTGAGTCAGGTGTCGGCCTGACTGTCACCTGATGCCGGTGGGCTGCGTGGGCTTCAGTGCCAGCTGGATAATTTGCGCGAGCTCAGGCCATCACGCGCAGGGCGTGGGCCCGCTGGCTGGCGTGCCTTTCGGCGTCGGGAAGCAGCTTGAGTGAAGGCACCTCGTGGGTTGCGGGCGCCGAGCCGACAGCGCGCAGCACATAGGCGTCCAAGGCCGCCAGGAAGGCCTGGCGTTCCTCCGGTTCAGTGGGGGTGGGCCGCCCGCCCATTACGGTGGCGTGAATCAGCGGGATGACTTGGCGTGGGTCCTGGCGGGGGATTAGCCCCTGTTCCATGGCATCGGTGAGGATCTGGGCCAGCATCTGCAGCAACATGCCGGCATGCGCGCGCAGCCGGGAGGCGGTGGGGCGGGACACGGAGGAGGCCAGCGGGCCGGTGGTGGGGAAGTGATAGTGGCGCTTCACCAGGGCCTGTTGGCGGACGTATAGGCGCAGGCGGTCGATAGGGTCGGGGGTCTGGGCGAGGGCGCGGGCCAGCTCGGCGGCGTGCTGCTGCGTCTCATAGTCCATGAAGGCCAGCAGCAGGTCTTCTTTGTCAGTGAAGTGGTTGTAGACGGCGGTGCGTCCCACTCCGGCGCGGTTGGCGACGTCGGAAAGCGTGATCTTGTCGAAGGTGCGTTGGGAGAGCAGGGCGGACAAGGCGTCGAAAAGGGCTGTGCGGGTGCGCTCGCGGTGTTCAGCTAGGTTGGCTCCCATAATCTTCGGCATGTAGGTAACCCTAACCCACGAAGTGACGGCCCACGAACATCCGTCACCTCCCGCTCCAGCGCCCTGCTGCCGCCGTTTTCCTGCCATAACTGGCGTTTTCGTGCTGGGGCTGCGGTGGCGCCTTGCCCTGAGCGAGAAAACACCACTCTCGTGGGGGTGCTGGCAGACTGCCCTTATGCACAGCACTGAACCCGGCCTTTGGCAGCAGCTCTGGCAGACCGTGGTGGATCATTCCGCCCGCACTACTCCGCCTGAGCCCGCCACTCTCTGGCCTGTGATCGTCCTAGTGGTGCTGGTTATTGCTGTTCCGCAGGCCCGGCGTTGGGGGCGGGCGCTCGGCACGATCGTCCACGAGGCCGGGCACGCCGTCGTCGGCATGGCGGTGGGGCGCCGCTTCCATGGCTTCACCGTTGCCCATGACCTGTCGGGCGCAGCCGTCACCAGTGGACCCGAACGCGGATTAGGGCGGACTCTGACCAGCTGGTCCGGCTATCCGGCCCCCGCACTCCTCGGGGCGGTGCTTACGGCCAGCGCCCTGCGCGGCTGGGCTGGCACCACCTTGGCTGGCATGGCGCTTGGCCTGCTGTTCCTGCTCCTTATGTCCCGTTCCCTGCGGACGGTGGGTTTGGTCGCTCTGGTGGCGCTGCTTACTGCTGCCTTGTGGTGGTGGGGCGACGCCGTCGTGCCGCTGCGTGACGGGGTGGTCGCTGGGCTGGGGCTTGTGCTGCTGCTGGGGGCTTGGGATGCACTGCTCGACGTCGCCCGCTCCCGTGACGCGGGCCAAGATCACCGTACGCTCGCCCGGATCACCTTCCTGCCAGCGTGGTTTTGGTTAGGCACCTGGGTGGTGGCCTGCGCGGCCTGCACCTGGGCGGTGGTGCGTGCCGGCGCCGGCGTCCTGTGGTGAGCAACGAGCGCAGATCAGCTGCCCGAAAGGAAAAACCCCGCACCGTAAACCGGTGTGGGGCTCTCTCCGAGCGGGTGACGGGAATCGAACCCGCGCTGTCAGCTTGGGAAGCTGAAGTTCTACCATTGAACTACACCCGCGCTCACCTGGGAGGTGCTGGAGCAGCATACCCCACCAGTGCCCAATACCCGCAAAGCGAGCCTGTGAACCGTGCCCCAGGAGCCGTGAAGGAGAGATATGGCGGAGCGACTAGGCACTCTGGGATAGCCTGGAGTAGGCGGTGTGTTTCAAGCGCTGCTGGCAGCTCCGTCAGCTACCCATCAACCGTGAGGCCCGAAATGTCGACATCCAACCCCTATGACAACAACTCGGCTTACTCCAGCCCTTCGGCCGACGCCGCGCAGGCAGGCGGATACCCAGGCAACAACGCTGGCTACCAGCAGCCCTACGGTGCTGAGCAGCCCTACGCCGCTGGCAACCAGCAGCCTTACGGTGCCGGGCAGCCCTACGCCGCCGGCTACCAGCAGCCTTATCAGCAGCCCGGCGCCTTCCAGGCGGGATATCCGGATCCGAATGCGGCAGCCTACGCGCAGGCCGCAGCCATGGGGCGTTCCCCGAAGTCCAAGGTTGCTGCCGGGGTAATCGCCTTGTTCATTGGCACCCTGGGCATCCACAACTTCTACCTGGGGCGCACTGGACGAGGGCTGGCACAGCTGCTGCTCACGGTGCTCTCCTGTGGCTTGCTGACTCTCGTGACCGCTCCCTGGGCAATTGTCGAGGGCATCATGATCCTCGTCGCTGAACCCGGCTCCACCCCCTGGGGCGTCGATGCCGAGGGCTACCCGCTGGCATCCTGAGCCACTCGGCGCACCGGACGAGACGCCGTTGCGCCCAGCTCCGCGCCCACAGTGCCGCCGCTGCGCCCCTACTAGCTCCGCAGTGCTGGCGCAGGCGCGAGACGTGATCGCCTGGGTCGTGCCACAATCGCCCCGTGCTGCTATCTGACCGTGACATCCGTGCCGAGTTGGAGGCTGGTCGCGTGGTCCTGGACCCGCTGGACTTGAACATGGTCCAGCCGGCCTCCATCGACGTGCGCCTAGACCGCTGCTTCCGGCTATTCGACAACCACCGCTACCCGGTAATTGACCCGGCTGCCGCCCAGGACGGCCTGACTCACCTGGTAGACGTGGGCCCAGACGAGCCTTTCGTGCTGCACCCCGGTGAATTCGTGTTGGGCGCCACCTATGAGCGCATCACGCTTCCCGACGACGTCGCCGCCCGCCTGGAGGGCAAGTCGAGCCTGGGGCGCTTGGGCTTGCTGACCCACTCCACCGCGGGATTCATTGACCCGGGCTTCATTGGGCACGTCACCTTGGAGCTGTCAAATACGGCCACCATGCCAATCAAATTGTGGCCCGGCATGAAGGTGGGGCAGCTGTGCTTCTTCCGCCTGTCCAGCCCAGCCGAACGGCCCTATGGTCAGGGTGCTTCGGGCTCCCGCTATCAGGGGCAGCGCGGTCCTACGGAGTCTCGCTCGCACCTGTCCTTCCACCGCGTGCGCATTGAGGATGGCTCCGCCCAGGAGACTGGCGCGCAGGAGACTTCGGCATGAGCACTGGCTCTTTCCCCACAGATCCCTCCCTGGCCCTGCCTATGGACCTGGGGGCGCCGTCGATGAGCGATGGCTTTCCCGCCGGAATGATGGCGGATCATCACCTCCTGCTGCTGGCTGACGACGTCGCCGCCGACGAGGTGGAGGCCCTGGCTCTCTCCATGGATCTGCACTCCGGTTGGGTGGGGGCGGGGCGCTTGCAGTTGGCCCCGGGGGCCTGCCTGCTGGGGCCGTGGCAGATTCCCGATGGCACCCACAAAGCCATTGGTCTGCCCGAATGGGTGAGCCAGGTGATGGTGCTTGACTGTCCGCCCGAGCGCTCTGGCCCGCTGCCGCAGTTCATGGTGGGCAAGGATGCGCTGATGGACTGTTTCCCAGAGGGGCAGCCCACCGGCACTGAGTTGCTGGCGCTGCACCGACTGCGCGATATTGCGCGGCGGCTGGCGGGCGGCATTCGGGTGGCGCCGCTGGGTCAGGTGGTTGTGCCGGATCCGGAGCGCTCCACGATGTTGGTGGTCTACTCGCCTGTGTGGTTGATGCCGGAGGCGGCGGAGGTGCTGCTGGCGCGCTTTTCTCCCGGGGTGGCTATGGGCTTCCAGCTGGCGGCGGAGGTGCAGGTGGATGACGAGTCCGTGCGCACCGGCACGCGACAGGTGGCGCAGACTGTAGGCGCGGAGGCGATGGAGACTGCCTGGCGTTTGGCTAAGCAGGAAGATGAACGCCGCGCTGCCAGCAACGAAGATGATGAACTGGACGGTTATAGCTTAGTGATGCCTATTGATTCGGGGCGTTCAGACTGGGGTCGTGTGGAGTTGCGGGCTCGAGGCGTCACAGAGTTGCCCCTGTCTGTGCTGGGTGAGCCCTGGGCTATGGGGGAGGGGGCGCTGCGCTACGTCGTCACCTGGCAGCCGCATGAGCCCCGGGATGCCTTTGCTGAGTATTTGCCGCCTGCGCGGGCGGAGGAGCGGCGTGCCGTGCGTGCGCTCATCGAGCAGGTGACCGGGGCGGTGCTGGGCGCTGTGGGCGGCGTAGCTGTGGACGATTGCGGTTTCCTGGTCTCCCTGGAGGGCTGAGGCAACGGCCTACCAGCCGCCCTGGGGTGCTGGTTGGCCGCTTGGCTGAGCTGAGCGGGCTGTGGGGTGCTCGCCAGAATCTTGCGGGAATTTGATTTCGATTCGGATAAGACTCTCGGCTACAGTGCGGGTGTTGTCAGACATCTCATCTCTGGCAGGCTGCCCACGACGACGTCGGCAGTTCCCCAATCCCATTGGAGCTCCGCATGAGAACACAGAAGTCCTCGCGGCACGGCCACCACCTGCGTCGGCCCCTGGGCACCCTAGGTGCCCTGGCCTTGGCAGGTGCCGTGCTCACCTTCCCCGCGGCCCCGGCCTCGGCTATCCCCACCGAAGACGGTGCGATGGACGTGACCATCACTCTGAACAACCCGAACCCGGACCACCGCTACCAGGTCGGTGACGTCCTGACCTACACCATCCAGCTGAAGAACACCAGCGGCTCCGCCCATTCTTTCCAGCTCGAAAAGTCGAACCTGGAGGGCAATGTCGCTGCTTGTAAGTGGCGGACCATCCAGAAGGATGAGACCAAGTCCGACTGCAACAACCACGCCCAGCACAGGGTGACTGCCGATGACTTGACTCGGGGCAGCTTCACCCCCGAGGCCTCCTTCACTATGCGGGCGCCCGGCAGCCACACTGGAAAAATCCTCAACACTCCGCAGACCATTAAGGGTGAACCTACCCCGATCAAACGGCCGGCCGTGGAAGTTGAGCGGATCACGGTTTCTCCTGCTAAGGACTCCTACGCCGTAGGTGACACCATCACGCTGACCCCGCGGATTCGCTCCGTGTGGGGCGCAACGACGGATGTCTCGGTGCCTGCTTCCAATTTTGGGGTGACTAATGAGTGCAACTGGCAGAAACTGCCAGCAAACGATGTTTATAACTGCCAGCCGATCACCTACACCATCAAGCAGGCGGACGCTGAAGCTGGCTCTTGGACACCCTCTATCACTGTGAAGTCGGCCCTGACCTCGGACAAGTCTGAGCTGCACACCCTCACCTTCGCGGGCGATCCGATCAAGGTGACGGGCTCTTGGCCTCAGGCGCAGCCGGGAATCTCTCCCAGCGCAGACGAGAACCTGGCAGCCGCCATGTCTGAGCGTCAGGCACTGGCCACCACCACTTCAACGGACAATTACCGGATCCCGGCGATCGCCGTGGCTCCTAACGGAGACCTGCTGGCTTCCTACGACGAGCGTCCCAAGGACAATGGAAACAAGGGTGGGGACTCTCCGAACCCTAACCACATCGTGCAGCGCCGTTCCACGGACAATGGCAAGAACTGGGGCGTGCCTACCTACATCCACCAGGGCATTGAGACTGGCTTCAAGAAGGAGGGGTACTCCGATCCTTCCTACGTGGTGGACTATGAGACTGGCAAGATCTTCAACTTCCACGTGAAGTCCTATGACGTGCGTTTCCAGGACTCGGTGGCCGGTACCGACCCGGCGGCCCGCAATGTCTTGCACGCAGAGGTCTCTACCTCCACCGACAATGGCCACACCTGGACCCACCGGGAGATCACCACTGAGGTTGATGCCGGGATCAATGCTAAGTCCCGCTTTGCGGCCTCCGGCCAGGGCATCCAGATGCGCAATCACCCCAAGCACAAGGGGCGCCTGGTGCAGCAGTTCACGGTCAAGCGCGCTAACGATGACTACCAGGCAGTCTCCCTGTTCTCCGACAACCACGGCGAGACCTGGACTGTGGGCACCCCGGTAGGTACCCGTATGGATGAGAACAAGGTCGTGGAGCTTTCCGACGGCACGCTCATGATGAACTCGCGCGACTCGGCGAACTCCGGCTACCGCAAGGTTGCCAAGTCCACCGACGGCGGGGCCACCTGGGGTGAAGTCACCCTGGACCGCAGCCTGCCTGACCCCACCAACAACGCCCAGATCATCCGCCTGTACCCCAACGCCCCAGCGGATGACCCCAAGGCTTCGATGCTGCTCTTCACCAACACTGCCGGCAGCGGTCGCACCCAGGGCACCATCTCCCTGTCCTGCGACAACGGCACCAGCTGGGCGGCGCGCAAGACCTTCTACCAGCCTTTCACCGGCTACTCCACCATTGCGGTGCAGCAGGACGGCACCATCGGCCTCCTCTCTGAGGACGACAGCTACAGCGGCATCTACTACCGCAACTTCACCCTGGCCTGGGCTGGCTCGCACTGCACCCAGCCCAATGCTTCCGCCACGGCCTCCGCTGCCACGGTGTACCCGGGCAAGGACGCCACCGTTACCGTGACGGTCAAGAACCCGACCGGCAAGGATCTGACGGGCGTGACCGTCACCGCGCCGTCCTCCGAGGTCGTTGCCCTCACTCCCACCGGCGAGGTGCCGACCACAGTTCCTGCCAAGGGCCAGGCCGTCTTCACCTTCACTGCCAAGGCCACAGGCCTGGGCGAGGCCGCACTGACCTTCCCGGTCGCCTTTGCGGGCGGGCCGCTTGAGGCCAGCGTCAAGCTGGTGGCCACCGCTGGCCCGGATGTCAGTCCCGAGGCAATTGCTGCGGACTCCCAGGAGCTGGTGGGAGAGACCGCGCCAAACGGCCCGATCTCCGCTGCGGTGGATGGCGACCCCAACACCTTCTGGCACACCGAGTGGAAGAATGCTGCGCCCGGCTTTGACCCGGTCACCGGCCATTGGATCGACCTGAAGGTCAAGGAATCTGACGTTCCGGCAGACCAGACCCCACACATCGTGGGACTGAACTACACGGCGCGCCAGAACTCTGACATGGGCCGGGCCAAGGACTACAAGATCTTCACCTCCGCAGACGGGAAGACCTGGTCTGAGCAGCCCGTAACCACTGGCACCCTGCAGAACACCAAGGAACTGCAGCGCATCCCGCTGGATGTGAAGTCCCGCTACGTGCGCTTCATGGCCATGAACAACTACTCCACCGGCAAAAACGCCCGGTTCCTGGTGGCCGGTGAGCTCAGCCTGACCCTCAAGCTAAGCGCCCCGGAGCCGGAGCCCAACGCCACTATGCCCGCCTACGTGTCCAAGATCTTCGCGGACTCGCCAGCGTCGGTGCTGAAGGGTGATTGGGATGGTGATGGCACGGTGACTTATGCGGTGCGTGTGGGTACGCGGGTGGTGTTCTATAACGAGAACCGCACTGATGCCCCAGTTTATGCTTCGGTTTCTTTGGGCCGGGCCGCCGATGAGTTGCTGGTGGGTGACTGGGACAATGACGGCAAGGACACTTTGGCTTTGCGTCGTGGCACCACGGTGTTGACCCAGACTCGTTTGACCAGCAGCGCCACCACCAAGGTGAACGTTGAAGGGATCACTGCTAGCTCGAAGCTCACTGTGCACAAGGAGTCGGGTAAGGCGGATGTGATTGTGGTGGTCAAGTGAATTGACCACTTGAGCTGAGGGCCTTCTGGCTGCTTGGTATTGGCTGGGCCTGGTGACCTCCCCACACGGGAGACACCAGGCCCAGCTGGGTCTTAGGGGGGCATGTTTGTGGCGAGTTCGCCTGCACTGCGGGCGTTTTGGTCATGAACAGGCGAACTGGAGACAAGCACTACCAGACAACTAAACCGGACGCAGCCGCAGCAGCCCAGCCTGCGCCTGCGCGGCCACCGCATCCCAAGCCCAGTGCGCCAATCCCTCCGCCGCTGCCTCCAGCTCCAGCGCCCAAGGCTCCGCATTCCCCCGCTGGGCGGCCACATTCAAGTAATGACGCAGCAGTCCAGCGCTGGCGCGGGCGTCGTCGAGCGCAGTGTGGTGCTGCGCTAAGGGCACGCCTGCCGCCTGGCAACAACTCACCAAGGAACGCGACGGCGTCGAGATGAAGCTCCGCGCGCTGCGCATTGTGCAAAGCTGCGCCAGCTCCACCCCACCCTCAAGCCACCCGCCAGTTACCAACACTGGCACCAAGAACCCCAAGTCAAAGCGCACGTTATGCGCCACCAGCACCCGCCCCGCCAGGCTGCCTGCCAATAGGTCGCAGATGGCCGCCAGGGTGGGCGCGCCGCGCAGATAGGCCAGCTCGATTCCGTGGATGTGCTTAGGACCCACATCCTCCAAATCAGCTACGCCTATCAATGTGCTCCAGGCGTACTCCTCCCGCCCCTGGCGGTCCAGCAACACCACCCCCACCTCAATCACCTGGTTGTGCTGTGGGGACAGGCCAGTAGTCTCCACATCAACGACGGCGTAGCCGCGCTTTCTGGCGCCGGTGGCCGGTGGAGGGTTGCCTGGAACCGGGGTGGAGACTGTGGACATCGCCAGGATCGTAGGTCATTAGCTGGTCAAGTTGATGAAAGCCCGCAAGATCTGGCTATCACCCTGTGGTCTGAGCGTAGCTGGTGGTAGATTCGGGATGCGAGCAGAATCGATCACACGCGATGGTGCGTCTGATCGCCTGCTTTCCCCGTAATTTCGCCGGTTTTCGCCAGGTTTGGGTTGTTGTGCCTAAATGACGGTAACTGACGATTAATAACTCCGTTTCCAGGACCCGGAGGTGTGACAATGCCGTCCCCCAATCCCACCGCCTCAAGCCGGTCGCGCCGCAGGCGCAAGCCGCGCCGATCGGCGGGAATCACCTTGGCACTCACCAGCGCCCTTGCGCTCACCGGCACCGGCTTCCCCGCCGCCTCGGCAGTAGCTGCCAGCGACGCTACCGCCCACCCAGGCCTGGCCGCCGTCAACCGCTACACACCCGCCAACATCACCTTCCCCGGCAACGACGGCAAGTCCCACACCGTCACCTATGACAAGAACTCCTTCATGATCGACGGGCAGCGCCTGTCCATCTGGTCCGGGGAGATCCACTACTGGCGCCTGCCGGACGTCAACGGCTGGCGGGACATCTTCCAGAAGATGCGCGCCAACGGCTACAACGCCGTCTCCCTGTACATGTTCTGGGGCTTGCACCAGGCCGAGGAGAACGGGGACTTTGACTTCAGCCCCGGCACCATCAAGGACCTGGACCTCCTGCTCACCCTGGCTGAGGAGGAGGGCCTGTACGTCATTGCTCGCCCTGGCCCGTACGTCAATGCGGAAATCTCCATGGGTGGTCTGCCCGCCTATATGAGCAACTACGGCGGTGGTCTGCGCTCCAATGACGCTAAGGCCCTGGCTGCCTCCAAGTCCTGGCTGACAGCAGCCAACCAGATCATCTCCAAGCACCAGATCACCAATGGTGGCGGCTCCGTGCTGGTCTACCAGGTGGAAAACGAGCTCGTAGAAGGCAATAACCCAGACTACGAGTTTCTCACTGAGCTCACCAAGCATGTCAAGAGCACCGGCATCACCGTGCCCCTGTTCCACAATGACTGGAACCTATCTGGCCGTTTGCGCGATACCTCCCGCACCGGCCTGGACTTCTACGCCTACGACGCCTACCCCGTGGGCTTCAACTGCTCCGCAGGAAGAAACCAGATTGGGGACTCGGAGGATGCCTTCCATGGTTTCTCACCGAACTCCCCCAATTTCATCACCGAGTCTCAGGGCGGTGCTTTTACTCCCTGGGGTGCCAGGTACCAAGCCTCCGACTGCTACAAGTACACCGATGAGAAATTCACCCGTCAGTGGGGCGTGAACAATATCGGCAACGGCGTCACCGCCTTCAACTTTTACATGGGCTTCGGTGGCACCAACTGGGGTTGGACCGGTTCCCCGGCCTCCGGCTTCACCTCCTATGACTACGGCGCCGGCATCACCGAGGACCGCAAGCTCACCCCCAAGGCCTCCGTGCAAAAGGAGATGGGCTACTACCAGCGGGCCGTGCCCCAGGTCGCCTCCATGGACGCCGTCGCTGCCCCGCGCGCCAATGTCAGCAGCGGCAGCACTGTCAAGGTCTACCAGCGGCAGGCCACGGATAAGACCAACTCCGCCACCGGCAACGGCGCACGCACCATCGCTCTGCGCCTAGACAGCTCCAACAGCGAGACGGACACCTCCTTCACCATCCCGCTGAACCTGGGCAAGTCGCAGGCCGCCGCTGAAACTGGCTTCAGCCATGACGACCGCGATGCCGCCATCACCTACACCGGCACCTGGAGCCAGGTGGCAGACGGCACCGCCGCCAAGGGCACTGTCAGCCGCTCCACCACAGTGGGTGACACCGCCAGCTTCAAGTTCAACGGCACCGGCGTGAAACTGATTGTGGCCACCGGCACGGATCACGGCGCCTTTGAGGTAAAGGTCGACGACGGCGACCCCACCACCGTCAACACCGCCACCGTGGACACCGAGCAGAACAAGCCCACCCAGCACAAGGCCTTTGAGGCCACTGGTCTCAAGGCTGGCCCGCACACCATCACTGTGAAGAACCTGGGCGGTGCCAAGGGCAATGTCCTAGATGTGGATGCCTTCGACGTCACCGCTCCGGCTGCCGCTGAGGCCGTCGTAGTCAACAACTCCGACACCTCCAAGATCACCTACGCGGGCAGCTGGGAGCACGCCTCGGGGAAGAACTGGACCGCCGGGGACATCAACCGGGACGAAAGCTTCTCCAAGACCAAAGGTGACTCCTACTCCTTCACCTTCACCGGTGTGGGCTTTGACCTGGTGGCGCCTTACTCCGTCAACCACGGCTCTGCCACCGTCACCGTGGATGGCCAGGAGGTTGGCAAGACCAAGGAGGAGGTGACCGGAGACGCCGCAGCCCAGAAGACCGTCTTCTCCTGGCGTGCCACTGACACCAGTGCCCCCGCCAGCCACACCGTGAAGGTGACTGTGGACGGCGAGCCCTTCCCCGGCTCCCAAGACGCCTTTGTCTCTCTAGACGCCGTGCGCTACTACCCGGATGCCACCGCTCTGCCAAGCGACACAGGCACCGTGCCCGCCGGGACCATCGGCTGGAGCCGCATCCCGCAGAAAGCAGACACCAGCCTCAAGCTGCATGGCCGCGACGCCCTCCTGCTCACTGCCGACACCAAGATCGCCGGACACGAGCTGTACTACACGACCTCCCAGCTCTTCGCTGAGCCCATCGCCATGGACGCCGCCACCGTTCAGTACCTGGTGGGCGCCGACGGCGACGCCGGTGAAACCGTGCTGCACTACGCCGCTGAGCCCACCGTCAAGGCCCCTGAGGGCGTTGAGAAGACTTGGGACGCTGCGCGTGGTGAACTGCGCCTGAACTACACCCACGGCGCCCAGCCGCAGGATGTCACCATCACCGCTGCAGGCCAAAGCCCGCTGACCCTGCGGCTGATCAACCGCACTACCGCTCAGACCACCTGGGTGCTCACCGCCATGAAGGACGGCCAGGCGACGCCGGTAGCCGTGGAGGGTGTGGAGCTGGCTCGCACCGCCACCTTTGCAGGCACCAAGCTGGAGCTGACCGGCTCGGTTTCCCAGGACTCCAGCCTGCGAGTTCTGGCTCCAGCTGGCACCACTGCCGCCAGCTGGAATGGCCAGGACCTAGGCGCGCTCAGCCAGGGCGCGGCCACCGCCAGCCTGAGTGGCCCGAGCCAGGTTTCCGAGCAGAGCCTGTCCTTTGTCAAGCAGGAGGACAATGCCTACGCCGCTGTTGACTACGACGACTCTGCCTGGACCACCGCCGCGGACACCACCTCCAAGCAGTCCCAGAACTACCCAGGCATAATCCGCTACAGCAACCGGGACGGCAACCAGCAGGGCCCTGGTCGCGCAGGCGTGGTGCTGGACTCTAACCACTACGGCTTCCACAATGGCTCGGTCTGGTACCGCGCCCACTACACCGCCAGCTCCAATGACCCGACCCTGCGCATCAAGGCCACGGCCTCCAAGGGCGCCCCCCGCCAGGGCAGGAACCCCGGCTTCGCGCAGGTCTGGGTAAACGGCCAGTACGCGGGTGCCGTCTCTGCCGAGGGAGGCTGGCAGGACATCAAGTCTCCGACCGGCTCGGTGCAGGCCGGACAGCCCGTGGTGGTGGCCATTTTGGTCAACAACCTGGGCCTCAGCCTGGACTGGAGCAACGGCTCCGGAGGTGGCGCATCCCAGTCCAAGGAGAACCGAGGGCTCTACGACGCCGACCTCAAGGCCGCCGGCCCGGTTACCTGGAAGATCATGGGTGCCCCCACCACCTCCGCCAAGGACGCCGCCAACCCTTCGGGCACCATCTATAACAACGGTGGTCTCCAGGGGGAGAAGGCCGGCTGGTACGGCAAGACCTTCGATGACTCCGCCTGGGCGGCGGCCACGGATCTGCACGCCACCACCCCCGGCGTCACCTGGTACCGCGCCAAGGTCAACCTAGATGTGCCTGCAGGCCAGGACACGGCCTTCCGCCTAAACCTGAACTCGGCACGCTTCAAATCTCGGGCGGACCGTTCGCAGGCCACGATCTTCGTCAACGGTTGGAACACCGGCGTGTACATCGGTGATATGGGTCCGCAGAACTCCTTCACCGTGCCGCAGGGCTTCTTGAACCTCAAGGGCGAGAACACCATCGCTATCGCGGTGGCCTCCAAGGAAGCTGGAGCTGGGCCGGACTCAGTGACGCTGAGCGCCATCCACTCCACCACCATGCCGGAGGCCAAGACTGCGCCCGAGCCTTCACCGACGCCGACTACCTCGCCGTCGGCAGAGCCCACCACCGCCCCGACCGTGGAGCCGACTGCCTCCCCGACGACGCAGCCGGAGCCGAACGCCACCATGCCCGCCTACGTGTCCAAGATCTTCGCGGACGCACCAGAGTCGGTGCTGAAGGGCGACTGGGACGGCGACGGCACGCAGAGCTACGCCGTGCGCGTGGGCACCCGGGTGGTGTTCTACAACGAAAACCGCACCGACGCCCCCGTCTACGCCTCCATCTCCATCGGCCGCGCCACTGACAAGGTCTACGTGGGCGACTGGGACGGAGACAAGCGGGACACGCTGGCCCTGCAACGCGGCACCACCGTGTACTACCAGACCCAGCTGACCAGCACGGCGACCACCAAGGGCACTGTGCCCGCAGGCGCCACCCTGAAGGTCACCAAGTCCGGTGGCAAGGACGTGCTCACCCCCCAGTGAGCACCCAAGCGGGTGGGCTGCCCTGCGCACTCCCCAGCACAGGGCAGCCCACCCGCTGTTTCTCTGCAAGCACCCACCGATAATCCCCGCCCCAACTCCAGGAAATGAGGAAGGAACAATGACGATCCGACCCACTAGCCGCCTGGCGCGCCTTTGCGCAGTCACGGCTGCCCTAGCCATGAGCGGACTGGGGGTGAGCGCAACCGTCCCGGGCCTAGTCCCACAAGCCGTCGCCGCCGTCGCCGCCAACGTGGCCCTGGCCTCCGCAGGCGCCACGGTTACCGCCTCCGGTTCCGAAGTCCCCAACAAATGGCAACCCAGCGCCGTCATTGACGGAGGCAGCTCCGGTGACTCCCGCTGGTCCTCCAACTACAGCGACCAGGCCTGGATCGCCGTCCAGCTGGCCCAGCCCACCACCATCGACCACGTGACTATCCGCTGGGAAGCAGCCTGCGCCGCCAAATACCACCTGGAGGTCTCCCAGGACGGCCAGAGCTGGACCCGCGCCACGGACACCATCACCCCCACCTGCGGCACCAAAGACACCCAGACCCTCAAAGCTGAGGTGGCCGCCCAGCAGTGGAAGCACGTCAAAATGCAGGCCGAAGGCCGCACCCTCATTGATGGCAATTACTACGGCGTCTCCCTATACGAGCTAGAGGTATGGAACGGCCCCGCTCCGGTGCCGACCACCAGCAGTATCAAGCTGGTGCCGCTCCCCGCCAACCTGACGGATAACTCCACCACCCAGCAGCCCTTCACCCTCAAGCCCAACTCCCGCGTAGTAGTTACCGGTGCCCAGGGCGGCCCAGCAGCCAAGATTCTGGCCGCTGAACTCAGCGCTGCCACCGGTTACAGCATCCAGGTGGTAAACGGTGCCACCCCCACAGCCGACGACGTCGTGCTAGCCACCGGGGCTGTGGACATCAGCACTGGCCGCACCGAGGAGGCCTACTCGCTGACCACCAGCAGCACCGGCGCCGTCATCACCGCCAACACTGAAAAAGGCATGTTCTACGGCACGCGCACCCTCAAGCAGCTCTTCCCCGCAGCCATTGAGTCACCCACCGCGCTGAGCCAGAACTGGACCGCGCCCGCCGTCGCCATCACCGACGCGCCGCGCTTCGAGTACCGCTCCCTGATGATCGACCCCACCCGCTCCTTCCTGGAAGTAGACGAGGTCAAGAAAATCATCGATGAGATCTCCGACCTCAAGCTGAGCTCCCTGCACATGCACCTAGCAGACGACCAGGGATGGCGCATTGAGATCACCAACGAAGGCCGCGAGGCCGGTGACAGCATCGACTACACCAAGCTCACTGAGATCTCCGGCAAGACGGCCATGAATATGCACGACCGTGCTCCCGCCAACGAGCTCGGCCGCACCGGCTACTACACGCAGGCACAGTACCGGGACCTGGTGGCCTACGCCGCCACCAAGCACATCACCGTAATTCCGGAGATTGACCTGCCCGGCCACACCAACGCCGCCCTGCACGCGATCCCCGAGCTGAACACCACCGGCTCCTCCCACGCGGGCACAGCTGAAGAGCCCACAGCACCCGCCAACGGCACCGGTGATGTCGGCTACTCCTACCTGGACCCAAATTCACCAGCCACGGACGCCTTCATCAAGCATGTGCTTAAGCAGCTGGCCAGCATGACCACCGGTCCGTACCTCCACGTGGGCGGGGATGAGTCGCATAAATTCGTGGAACGTTACGGTCATACTGCCTTCAACCAATTCGTCGCCAAGATCGGCGGCTACGTTAAGGAGACCGGCAAGAACCGCATTGGTTGGAACGAGATCGCTTCCGGCACCCTGGAAAAGGGAGACGGCGTCCAATACTGGCACGGCGACACTAATAACGTCCGACGTGCCGTCACCCAGGAAGGCGCCAAAGTACTCATGTCCAAGGGCAATGCCGCCTACCTGGACCAGAAGTACAGCCCCAAGACGCCAATCGCCCTGGACTGGGCCTGTAAAGGTGACTGCGATGTGCGGCACTACTACGACTGGGACCCGGCCAAGGTGATCCCAGATGTCACTGATGCCAGCATCCTCGGCCCGGAGGGCCCGCTGTGGTCCGAGACCCAGCGTGGCGGCGACGAGACCGAGTTCCTCATGTGGGGCCGCCTGGCCAGCCACGCTGAAATCGGCTGGTCTGAGCAGGCCGACCGGGATGTGGAGGACTTCGTGGGGCGCCTATCCGCCCAGGGGGCTCGCTGGAACTTCGAGAACACCAACTTCTACGACTCCCCGCAGGTCACCTGGGGTGCGGAGCTGGCAGGAACCGCCGGCCTGACCCTGGCCACCGGCGCCGAAGCCACCGTGCCCGTGGGGGCGCTCGCGGCCCCCGGCACCAAAACGGACGGCAGCACCATCTCGGTGGACTCCGTTAACGACGCCGACGGCACCTCGGCTTCCGCAGTACCCGCTGGCTCCAAGGTAACCATCGACTGGGGCGACGGCAGTGCCACCACTGAGGCCACCATCAGCGCCAAAACGCCGCGCGACGCCTACAACGCTGCTGGTCTCTACACCCTGGCGGGCACGCACCGTTATGCCACCGCAGGCGACTTTAAGGTCACTCTTAGCTTCGCAGGCAAGACCGTGACTACTCAGGCGCATGTGGCTGACGGAGCTACCAGCACCCCGCTGCCCACCCCCTGGGACTCCTCGGTTCAGGCAGCCGCTGAGGTGCCGGACACTGACTTCGCCGTCGGTGACCGCGTGCCCATGAACATCACCGGCTTCCCCCCGAACACCTACGTCACCATCAAAATCGGTGACACCCTGCTGGGTACCTTCCGCACTGACGCTAAGGGCGAGCGCACCGGCCAGTACGTGAATATCCCCGGCTCGGTGTATTCCGGGCAGGACCAGGACCTGACTTTCACCGCCGGTGACCGCGTGGTCACCAAGAAGGTCAATGTGACCGGTGGCCTAGTGCCGCTGGAGAATCGCCTGCCCAGCACGAGCCTGACCCTGGTGGCATACGACTCCCAGGAGACCGCGGGCGAGACTCCGCCGAACGGCCTGGCTACCGCCGCCATTGACGGCAACCCGACCACCTTCTGGCACACCAAGTGGCAAGGTGGCAGTGACCCCTTCCCGCACTACATCACGCTGGGCCTGCCGCAGGACAAGACCTGCAAGGTCACGGGCTTTGAGTACCAGGGACGCGCGGGCAACGCCAACACCCGGGTCAAGGACTATGAGCTGCTCGTCTCTATGGACGGCCAGGAGTGGACGCTTGTCAACAGTGGTGCACTCAAGAACAGCGATGTGCCGCAGGCGGTGAACTTCCCCGCTGACAAACACCAGACGGCGAAGTTCGTGAAGATGCTTCAGAAGAACTCTCACAACGGTGACGCCTTCGGTGGCGCCGCTGAAATCCGCGTGGGCGCCGTATGCAGTGACGGCACGCCGGAGCCTTCGCCGACGCCGACTACTTCGCCGTCGGTGGAGCCCACCACGGCCCCGACCACGGAGCCCACTACGGCCCCGACGACGCAGCCGGAGCCGGAGGGCTCGAAGCCGGCTTATGTGTCTAAGGTGGACAGTGGTGCTCTTGGCACGGTGCTCAAGGGTGATTGGGATGGTGATGGCACGGTGACTTATGCGGTGCGTGTGGGCACCCGGGTGGTGTTCTACAACGAGAACCGCACTGACGCCCCGGTTTATGCTTCGGTTTCTTTGGGGCGGGCCGCTGACGAGTTGTTGGTGGGTGACTGGGACAATGACGGTAAGGACACTTTGGCTTTGCGTCGTGGCACCACGGTGTTGGCCCAGACTCGTTTGACTAGCAGTGCCACTACCAAGGTGATGGTTGAGGGGATCACTGCTGGCTCGAAGCTCTCTGTGCACAAGGAGTCGGGTAAGGCGGATGTGATTGTGGTGGTCAAGTGAATTGACCACTTGAGCTGAGGGCCTGTTGGCTGCTTGGTATTGGTTGGGCCTGGTGACCTCCCCATACGGGGAGACACCAGGCCCAGCTGGGTCTTAGGGGGGGCATGTTTGTGGCGAGTTCGCCCGTTTGTGGCGAGTTCGCCTGCACTGCGGGCGTTTTGGTCATGAACAGGCGAACTGGAGACAAGCTCTACCAGACAACTGAACCGCTAGGGTCAGGGCATGACCACCACCGCCCTCAATACCCCGGACCGCGCCCCCTTAGACAACTCCACCATCCGCACCCAGCTGGCCCACCGCACCATCCGCGCCTTCACCCAGGAGCCGCTGAGCGACGACGTCGTCACCACCCTCCTGGAAGTGGCCCGCCACACCGCCACGGCCTCCTTCCAGCAACAGCTAACGGTGATCCGCGTGCAGGACCCCAACATCCGCGCGCAGATCCACTCCGCCTCCGGCCAGCCCTATGTGGGCGGCACCGCCGGAGAACTCTTCATTCTGGTGGCAGATCTGCACCGCAACGCCTGGCTACGCGAAAGCGCTGGCGCAGACCTGGCCCCGTTGGAAACCACCAACCTCTTCATGGCAGCGGTGGAGGACGTACTCCTGGCCGCCCAGAATATGGTGCTTGCCGCAGAATCCCTAGGGCTGGGCACCTGCTACCTCGGCTCAATTCAAGGGGATCCACGCCTGGTGATCTCCGCCCTGGGTCTGCCGCAGCGCACCTTCCCGGTGCTGGGTTTGCTGGTGGGGCACAGCGCGCAGGAGCCGCAGTACAAGCCGCGCCTGCCCTTGGCCGTCACTACCGGCGTGGACGCCTACCCGGACCCGGCAGCGCATGCAGAGGAAATCGCCGCCTACGACCAGGTGGTGCAGCAGTACTACGACCTGCGTGACTCCAACCAGCGCATCGACTCCTTCAGTCACCAGATCGCCACCGCCTTAGGCCAGGGCCGGGCCGCGCAGTCCCCAATGTTGGACGTCCTGCACGAGCAGCGGCTCTGCTTGCGCTGAGGCGGTGTTCATGAGCGACGCCGTCGCCGCGCTGGGGGCTGAGCAGGTTCCCACCCTGGCACAGTTTGATTTCCCAGTGGCCCTAGTGGTTACCGCCCGGGGCCGCACCATCCTGCGGGCCGGTCAGACCACGGAGGTTTTCCCCTTCGCCTCAGTGACCAAGCCCCTGGTGGCCTGGTCGGCACTGGTGGCGGTGGAGCGCGGGCTGCTGCGCCTAGAAGACCCGGCGGCGCCGTCGTCGCCAGCCCTGGCAGGTGCCACCATCCGCCACCTGTTGGCTCACGCCTCGGGGCTGGCCTTTGCGGGGCGCGCACCAGACGGCAGCGAGCTGCGGCGGGCGGCACCAGGGGAGCGGCGGATTTACTCCAATCGCGGTATCGAGGTGCTGGGGGAGCGGTTGGAGGAGGCGACGGCGACGCCCCTAGAGGCCTGGGTGGAGCAAAGCGTGCTGGTGCCCCTGGGTATGGCCAGTGTGCTGATTCCGGGCTCCCCGGCCTACTCGGGCGAAGGCAGTGCGGCGGATCTGGCGCTTTTTGCTCAAGAACTAGCTGCGCCCACGCTGGTGTCTGCGGCGCTGGCGCGCGAGGCCTGCACGGTGGTTTTCCCGGGGCTGGGTGGTGTGTTGCCCGGCTACGGCATGCAGAAGCCCAATGACTTTGGGCTGGGCATGGAGTTGCGTGGCAATAAGCAGCCGCACTGGACCGGGAAGGGCAACAGCCCGCAGACCTGCGGGCACTTTGGGCAGTCCGGGTCCTTCCTGTGGGTGGACCCAGTGGCGAGCAAGCAGGCGGTGTTTCTGGGGGCTGAGCCTTTCGGGGAGGTGCACCGCCGCCTGTGGCCTGCGCTCAACGACGAGGTGCTGGCATTGGATTGCTAGGCGCTGCGCGCTCAGTCGATGGTGACGATTACGGGCGCGTGATCAGAGGCGCCTTTGCCTTTGCGTTCAAAGCGGTCGATGGCGGCGGCGCTTACCCGCGCTGCCAGGGCCGGAGAAGCCTGCACAAAGTCGATCCGCATGCCCTCATTGCGGGGGAACCGTAGCTTTTGGTAGTCCCAGTAGGTGTAGCCATCCACCAGCTCGCGGGTGACCTCCCGCAGTCCGATCTGCGTGAAGGCCGCGAAGGCCTCCCGTTCAGGAGCAGAAACGTGTGTGGCTCCCGCAAAGGCCGCCATATCCCACACATCTGTGTCCAGCGGGGCCACGTTCCAGTCGCCCACCAGTGCCAGCGGCAGGTCGGGCTGGGCCGCAAGCCACTGGTCAGTGGCCTGACGCAGGGCCTCCAGCCAAGCCAGCTTGTAGGTGTAATGCGGGTGCTGGAGTTCGCGGCCATTGGGCACGTACAGGCTCCACAGTCGCACGGGCGCGCCGGGGCCGGTGGTGCCCACGGTGGCGCCTAGCGCCCGAGCCTCCACGACGGCGTCGGCCTCTGGTGAGCTCGCCCAGGCGGGCTGCCCTAGGAAGCTAGTGGCGACGTCCTCTAGGCCCACGCGGGAGGCGATTGCTACGCCGTTCCACTGGTTCAAACCATGGACGGATAGCTCGTAGCCAGCCTCCTCAAGCGCGGCTCGCGGGAACTGTTCGGGCTTGCACTTGATTTCTTGCATGGCGAGGACATCGATGTCTTCACGCTCCAGAAAGGCTGTGACCCGGTCAATGCGGGTGCGGATGGAGTTGACGTTCCAGGTGGCCAGGCGCATGAGGGCAGCGTACCGGCTGGGCGATCGCGCAACCCGGTGCCCGGTACTAGGCTCAGGCTGCGCGAAGTTGAGCGAATTGAAGATCGAAACTGGTTGACGTAGATCTGAAACAGCGCCTAGACTCTGCGTAGAGTCAATTGCTTTCCCCAGCAATCGATCAGGACCGAGCAGAGAGGCTCGGTTCAAAGACTCATCAGGAGATGCTCTAATGAAGACCAAGCTTTCTGTCACCCGTCGTCAGGTAATCGCTGGAGGCGCCGCCACCGCGAGCGTTGCCACACTCGCAGCTTGTGGTGGTTCCAAAGACGCCAAGCCCACCGCTGGCGCTTCTAACGCGATGTCCGGTGCCCCTGCTGCCGGCGGCGAGGTTGTCAAGCTGCGTTACTGGCACCGCCTGCCCGATGCTGAAGGCATGACCAAGGTCGCCGACATCGTGGCTAAGTGGAACAAGGAAAACCCCAAGATTCAGGTTGAGGCCACCAAGTTCGACGGCAAGCCTGACGAGTCCTACGCCAAGATCGCCCAGGCCGTGAAGGCTGGCGACGCCCCTGACCTCGCGCAGGTCAACCTCGGTCACGTCGCCTCGCAGTACATTGCCGGCAACCTGGAGGACGTCGCCAAGGAGGTAAAGGAAGGCGGCTACGCCGAGCACTTCGCCGCTGGTCTGATGAGCCAGTGCATGCTGGGCGACGTCGTCGTCGGCCTCCCGCAGGACTCCGGCCCACTCGTCTACGTGTACGACAAGGCCGCCTTTGACGCCCTGGGCATCACCGTGCCCACCACCTGGGACGAACTCAAGACCGCTGCCACCACCGCCAAGGCACAGGGCAAGTACATCATGACCTGGCAGGGTGACGAGGCTGGCAATATGCTGCCCGGCCTGGCCGCCGCCGCTGGCGCCACCTGGTTCAGTGTGGAGAACGGCGACTCCTGGAAGGTCGCTATCGACTCTCCGGAGACCGCCAAGGTCTCCACCGTCCTGCAGGGCCTGATCGACGAGGGCCTGTGCCTGCTGCTCTCCGACGGCCGCTGGGGCAAGGAGTGGGGCACCAAGCTCATCGACGGCACCATCATCGGCACCGTTGCTGCCGGTTGGGAGCCCGCCTTCATGCTGGGTGACCTCAAGAAGGAAGAGACCCAGTGGCAGGTTGCCAAGCTCCCCAAGTTCGGTGACAAGGACATGACCGGCCCCGACGGCGGCTCCGCCGTCTGCGTCATCAAGGGCTGCAAGCACAAGGCTGAGGCCGTCAAGTTCCTGGACTGGTTCAACACCCAGGTGGCGGACCTCGTCAGCCAGGGCCTCGTTGTGGCCACCACCACCGGCAAGCCCACCACCCCCGACGCCATGAAGAAGCTCTGGGGCGGCCAGGATGTATACGGCTTCCTTGCCGAAGCCAACGCCACCATGAACCCCAACTTCCCCTTCTCCCCGACCTGGGCCTCCACCTCGGACAAGATGAAGGAGATTGGCGGCAAGGTCACCACCGGCGAGAGCAAGGTGGCCGAGGTCTTCACCGCTGGCCAGACCGAGGCTGTCGACTCGCTCAAGAAGGCTGGCCTCAAGGTCGCGGAGTGACCCTCTGCCTGAACCTCACACAGTGAGCCACTGATTCGTCCGGTGGGTGGTGCGTCCGCCGCACCACCCACCGGACACTCATTTTCATGGCCGCCATAAGGCGCGGCTACCTTGGCCGCATCCCCCGCGGCGCCCTTCCCTGGCACCACTCCTTTGAGCAAGGACCCGACGTATGACCATTAAAACGGCGCAAACACCAGAGGCCGATAACCTCACGGAGCATTACGAACCCACCGCAGCCAATCTGCGCGCAATGCGCGCCCGCAGCCGCCGCAACAGCCTCTTCGGCTGGACTTTTGCAGCCCCCTTCACGCTGTTCTTCGCTGCAACCTTCGTGGTGCCGATCATCGTGTCCATTCAGCAGTCCTTCTACCAGTCGAAGGTCTCCGGGGGCGGTCCCTACGGCGGCGGTGAGCGCGTCACCAGCTTTGTGGGCCTAGAGAACTATGCCAATGTGATCACCAGCTCCACCTTCTGGACGGGCGTCGGCCGAGTGGTCCTGTACGCAGCCTTCCAGATTCCAGTGATGATTGGCGCGGCGCTCATCCTTGCCCTGATTCTGGACTCTTACCTGATTAAACGGGTCACCGTCTTCCGCCTGGGATTCTTCCTGCCTTACGCCATCCCCGGCGTCGTGGCTGCCATGGTCTGGCTGTATATCTACAGTCCCCAGCTATTCCCCCTGTCAGACCTGCTGGGCATTAACTTCTTCTCTAAGAACACGATCCTGGCGTCGATGGCCAATATGACCACCTGGACCTTCACCGGCTACAACATGCTGGTCTTCCTGGCCGCCCTGCAGGCGATCCCCCAAGAGCTCTACGAGGCCGCCCGGCTCGACGGCGCCTCCGGCCTACAGGTAGCCACCAAGATCAAGATCCCGATGGTCTCTGGCGCCGCCCTACTGACTGTGCTGCTGTCCATCATCGGCACGATTCAGCTCTTTAATGAGCCCACGGTTATGGCCTCCGGCCAAGCCTGGATGGGTAATTCCTACACGCCCATGATGATGGCTTACAACACCATGATGAGTTCGCCAGGGGATCAGCACATGGCCTCCGCCATCTCAATTGTTATGGCCTTGATCGCGGGCCTGCTGGCTGCGATCTACGCCGTAGTCCAGCTCAAGCTCAACAAGAAGTGAGGGGGAAGCAAAAATGAGCACTGCAACTGTTGCCAAAGCCCGGCGTGGCCGCAAGGTGGCCAAGCTGCCAGATGGCCGCGAGTACTACCCCTCCAAAGCGGATCACGCCCAGTCGCTGGAACCCTCCACCATGACCAAGGTGATCACCCGCGTGGTGCTGATCCTGGTGCTGTTGTACTTCATCGTGCCGATCTACTGGGTGGTGGTTTCCTCCACCAAGTCCAACGGCGACCTGCTCAACTCCAACGGCTTCTGGTTTGCCGATAACTCCATTGCCGCCAACTACAAGGCTTTGATGGAGTGGACCGGCGGCCAGTTCTGGCGTTGGGTGGCCAACTCTGTCTTCTACTCGACGGCGGCCGGCATGGTGGGCACGCTCATTTCCGTCATGGCTGGCTACGGCATGAGCAAGTTCAAGTTCCGGGGCTCCAATATGCTCCAGGGAACCGTGATGGTGGGGCTGCTGCTGCCTATCTCTCTGCTAACCATCCCGCTGTACATCGTGATGCACTCTCTAGGGCTGACAGACACCATCTGGTCCATCATCATTCCCTCTTGCGTGAGCCCCTTTGGGGTGTTCCTGGGGCGCATGTATGCGGAGGCTTCGGTGCCTGATGAGTTGCTGGAGGCCGCCCGGATCGACGGCGCCGGCGAGTTCCGCATCTTCTTCACCATGGTGCTGCGCCTGCTAGCTCCGGCAATGGTGACCATCTTCCTGTTCATCTTTGTGGCCACCTGGAACAACTTCTTGCTGCCGCTGATGATGGTGACCAACAATGTGGAACTCAAACCCGTCACCCTGGGCCTGTACGGCATGATGTCCTACTTCGACCCGGTATACGGTGCCGTGCTCCAGGGGGCGCTCTTTGGCGTGCTGCCGCTGGTGGTGCTCTTCCTGGTGCTGCAGCGTTTCTGGCAGGCCGGTCTAGCTGCGGGTGCAGTCAAGGGCTGAGTCTGGTGCAATGACTCCGGGACGCCGTCGGTGATGCATGAGCGCCGACGGCGTCCCGGCGTCTAAGCGCCTTAATGACCAGAGGGCCTGCGGCGACCATTAATCTTGGGGCATGGGAACCGCTTTAATCACCGGGGCAAGCGCTGGCATTGGCGAAGAGTTTGCCTGGCAGTTAGCAACCGCCGGGCATGACCTGGTGCTGGTGGCGCGCAATGAGCAGCGTCTGAACACCTTGGCAGCGGAGATTAGCCAAGCCGCTGGCGTTGGGGTGCAGGTGCTGCCCGCCGATCTCTCCATCCCAGAAGACCTAGAGCGGGTGTCCGCACGCCTGCGTGCCGGGGCGCCGTTAGGGCAGCGCCCGCAGCTCGTTTCTGGTGGCGCGCCCTGTGAGACGGTGCCCCACACGGCAGCGGATGTGGAGGGGCGCTGCGTGGACCTGCTGGTGAACAACGCGGGCTTCGCCGTCGGCCAGGCTTTTGTGGGGGGAAAGCTGGACCAAGAACTGCGCGCCCTAGATGTCATGGTGCGTGCCGTGCTGGTACTAAGCCACGCAGCCGTGCCGGGCATGGTGGAGCGCGGGCACGGCGCCATTGTGAACGTCTCCTCCATGGTGGCACTGACCGCCATGGGCACCTACGCCGCCCACAAGTCCTGGGTGCGCACCTTCACTGAGGGCCTAGCCTCGGAGCTGCACGGCACGGGAGTTACCGCCACCTCCGTGCACCCCGGCCTGACCCGCACCGAGTTCCATGAGCGGGCTGGAATGCCGGAGGAGAACTGGCCCGACGCCGTCTGGCTGGAGGCGGAGCAGGTAGTTGCAGAGGCTCTGAGGGCGGTGCGCCGCGGTCAGGTGCTCTGCACCCCCAGCCTGCGTTACCGCAGTGCCAATGCCGCCCTGCGCCTGGCGCCGCGCTGGTTTGTGCGCCGAGTGGCGGGGCACAGTTCGCCAGACCTGCAGTACTGAAGCGCTGAAGCAAGTGGGATATCTCCACTAAATTGCCCCCTGGTGTGTTGTGGCAGCAACGGCCATGATGTGCCCATGGCTGAGATTCTTGTACGTGGTACCCCTGTTCACACCGTCGGCACTCTTCCTGCCACCGGAAGCAAAGCGCCGGACTTTGAACTGGTAGGGGCGGACCTGGCGCCGGTCAGCAGCCAGGATCTGGCAGGCCGCCGCGTAGTGCTGAATATCTTCCCCTCCATTGACACCGGCGTCTGCGCCATGAGCGTGCGCAAATTCAACGAAAGCGCTGCCGCGCTAGAGAACACCACCGTCCTGTGCATCTCCATGGACCTGCCCTTCGCAGCGGCCCGGTTCTGCGGTGCTGAGGGCATTGACCAGGTGGTTACCGCCTCCGCTTTCCGCTCCACCTTCGGTAAGGACTACGGCGTAACCATGAGTGATGGTCCGCTGGAGGGCCTGCTTTCGCGCTCTGTGGTGGTGCTGGACGTTGACGGCACCGTGCTGCACCAGGAGCAGGTGGGGGAGACCGCCAACGAGCCCGACTATGAGGCTGCAATCGCCGCTTTGGCGTGAGGGGTAAAGCCTAGGGGGCAGCGGCTGCTGGTAGTTGGTGCTCGACGCCGCCGGCAGCCGCTAGCCTGGTTGCGTGAGCAGCAATGATTCTCCCCGCGCCCGCTTAGCTGAACTGGTCAACGAGCTGGCGGTGGTGCGCGGCAAAGTGACCTTGGCATCGGGCCTGGAGTCCGACTTCTACGTGGATATGCGCCGCGCCACCCTCCACCATGAGGCGGCGCCGCTGATTGGTCACGTGATGCTGGACCTGCTGGAAGAGGCTGGGCTATGGCCGGATGAGGTCTGTGCGGTTGGTGGTCTGACCATGGGGGCGGACCCGGTGGCCACCGCCATGCTGCACGCGGCGGCGTCGCGCGGCTTGGACTTGGATGCCTTTGTGGTGCGTAAAGCCGCTAAAGACCATGGCATGAAGCGCCGTATCGAAGGTCCGGAGGTGGCAGGACGCAAGGTGGTGGTGCTGGAGGACACTTCCACCACCGGTGGCTCCCCGCTGGAAGCGGTGGAAGCCCTGCGTGAGGCCGGTGCGGAAGTGTTGGCTGTGGCCGTGATCGTGGACCGGGCGACTGGCGCCCAGGAGCGTATTGAGGTTGCTGGACTGCCGTACTACGCCGCTCTGGGCCTAGCGGACCTAGGCCTAGCCTGAGCTTCTGCACACTTGAACCCGACTGGTAGTAGGCGTTAAAGTTTACAACGGTAGCGACCCTTGAGATACGGGGCGCGCGCCACTTCGGAGCCCGCGCCATGTGCGCGGGCTTCTGCATGACCGGAACTGGTATGCCAGTTGAACAAGGGGAACTCAGTGCTGATCGCATACCTTGATGAGTTTGGCCATATTGGCCCATTTGTTCGTGCCGGGCACCCGAAGTACGGTCAGCACCCGGTGTTCGGATATGCGGGATATGTCCTTCCTGCCGCTAGCGTCAGGTCTTTTGGTGCTCGGTTCAAGGTCGCGAGAGATCGCTTATTTAAGACCGATATCCTTGCCGCGCCTTCTCCGCATCAATGGGAGAAGAAGGGGTCTGAATACTTTACGACGGGGAGCATTCAAAAACGGCCAGAACAGGTAAGGGTCTTTAGGTCGCTTGTGGGTGCTCTGCAGAAAGAAGGAGGAAAACTCTTTTTCTATGGTGACGAGAAACCTATTGGTACCCTAAAACAGACTGGCGAGGATTCAGGTACGCGGACGGTAAAAGCCCTGCGGGAAACTATCAATAGACTGTGTACTTATGCAGAGAATCAGAGTGAAGAGCTTCTCGTCCTGATGGATGCGATCACGGAGAAGAGTCGACAGGAGCTAGTAGCTCAAATGTATGCACATATCTACAGTCGCTCTAGGCCCTCGCGCGATCATGAGGAGATGCGACGTATTGTTGAGGCGCCACTCCATGTTGATAGTCGACTCAATGTTGGTATTCAGTTCGCGGACTGGGTGTGCGGGTTGCTGACAAGACTATCGCACTGGCAGATCGTTGAAGGTTCTGAATTTGGTTGGGCGAGTGAGCGGTTCGCCGACACCCTTAAGGATTCTTTCACCTTCGATTCAAAAATACGTCGGTTAGAGGAGGGGGATATTTATCGGTCCTCTATTCTTAAATTGGGCGAGCGAGCATATTCTGCTTACTCTGTAGGTATAAGACTCGATGTTCCGCGAGACTTCTACGCCAAGCTCCGGGAATCGGCGCAGATGAGGCAGAAGCCAGGAGGCTCTGCATGACTCAGGCGGATTACTGGGCCCAGTTCCCACCGGATGTGGACGCCCCTGCCGATATACGCGAGGTCGGCGTCGGTCCCTGGCCTGGCGGAGTATCCGCCTGGCCCACAGACCCGCGCTACGACGTCGAACTGCTGCGCGACGGCGACCGCCGCAATGTTGTGGACCAGTACCGCTATTGGAGCGTGGAAGCGATCCGCGCTGACCTGGCTGCCCGCGCCCACCCGCTACATGTAGCGATAGAAAACGTCGCGCAGGACCTCAATATTGGCTCGATCGTGCGCAGCGCCAACGCCTTCAACGTGGCCGGGGTGCATATCGTGGGGCGACGCCGTTGGAATAAGCGTGGCGCCATGGTCACCAACCGCTACCTGGATGTACGCCACCATGCCGAGCCCGCGAGCCTGCTGGCTTGGGCGCAGGAGCACAACTACGAGGTGGTGGCTATAGACAACGGTCCCGGTGCGGAGCTCATTGAGCGGGCAGCGATGCCGCAGCGTTGCCTCATGATCTTTGGTTCCGAAGGAGAGGGCATAAGCGCAGAACTGCTGGCTGGGGCCAGCCGCCTGCTGCGGATCGGGCAGTACGGCTCTACCCGCTCAATCAACGTGGCCGCTGCGGCCGCCGTCGCAATGCACAGCTGGGTTCTGCAGCACGGTGGAGAGCCCACGTCCTGATACAGGACCAACAGCCGTGCTCACGCGACGCCGAAACGTGAAACAATCAGGCACGCATCACTGCAACTGAACTCACTACCAGGAGGCACCCAGTGGCCATCGCAACCCAGGAGACCTACAACGACATGCTTGACCGCGCTAAGGCCGGCAAGTACGCCGTCCCCGCGATCAACGTCACCTCGTCCCAGACCCTGTCCGCTGCCCTCAAGGGCTTCGCCGACGCTGAGTCTGACGGCATCATCCAGATCTCCAACGGTGGTGCTGCCTACTGGTCCGGCTCCTCCCGCCTGGACCGCGTAAAGGGCTCCATCGCCTTTGCCACCTACGCGCGCGCCGTCGGTGACCTCTACCCCGGTGTCGTCGGCCTGCACACCGACCACTGCCCCAAGAAGCTGCTGGCTGACTGGATCCACCCGCTGCTGGAGATCGAGGCCGAGCAGGCCAAGCGCGGTGAGCAGCCGATGTTCAACTCCCACATGTGGGACGGCTCTGCCGAGTCCCTGGAGGACAACATCGAGATCGCCGTGGACATGCTGGCCCGTTCCAAGGCTGCCACCACCGTGTTGGAGATTGAGATCGGTGCGGTCGGCGGTGAAGAGGACGGCATCACCGGTGAGATCAACGAGAACCTCTACACCACCCCCGAGGCCGCTAAGGCTGCCGTGGATGCCCTGGGCCTGGGCGAGAACGGCCGCTACATCACCGCTCTGACCTTCGGCAACGTGCACGGCTCCTACAAGCCTGGCTTCGTGAAGCTGCGCCCCGAGATCCTCGGTGACATCCAGGAGAAGGTCGGTGCGCAGGTGGGCAAGGACATGCCCTTCGACCTGGTTATGCACGGTGGCTCCGGCTCCACCGATGAGGAGATCGCTACCGCGGTGCGCAACGGCGTCATCAAGATGAACGTGGACACCGACACCCAGTACGCCTTCACTCGCCCGATCGTGGACCACATGTTCAAGAACTACGACGGCGTGCTGAAGATCGACGGCGAGGTCGGCAACAAGAAGGCCTACGACCCCCGCGCCTGGGGCAAGCTGGCTGAGGAGGGCATGGCTGCCCGCGTCGTCGAGGCCTGTGAGCGCCTCGGCTCCGTTGGCTCCGCCCGCCGCTGAGCCCGCTTCCCGGCGCCGCTCCGACGGCGTCGGGAAGCTGAGCTGCTGAGCTCAAAACTGCAGGGTCGGTCCCGGTGGTCTGATGGCCCCGGGGCCGACCCTGCTGTTTCCGTGGCGACTAGCTGTCTGATATGCCTGCGGAGCCGCGGGTTCTGAGGCACAATAGAGTGCTGCGGACCACAGACATGCAAAGCTTGCAGCAAGATTTAGGTATATGTGCAAGAATAGGGGCGGCACCACACTCTGGCGCTCGGCTCTCAGCCGACGCTCACACGGATCCCCAACACGTGCCCCGGATGTCCAAAGGAGGACACTCATGCAACTCATCTCCCGTCGAATGATGCTGGGTGGAACTGCTGCTATGGCAGTCGCCACAACCCTGGCTGCCTGCTCCAAGAGCTCCGGTGGTTCAGGCGGTTCCGGTGGCTCCGACGGCGGCACCGGCTCCGTCTACCTGCTCAACTTCAAGCCGGAGGCAGAGGAGGGCTTCAAGGCCCTGGCCGAGGCCTACAAGAAGGCCAAGGGCGTTGAGGTCAAGGTAGTCACCGCCGCATCCGGCAAGTACGAGGAGACTCTCACCGCTGAGGTCGCCAAGTCTGACCCGCCGACCATCTTCAACGTCAACGGCCCCGTCGGCCTGGCCAACTGGGAAGACTACGCCTCTGACCTCACCGACTCCGAGGCCGCTAAGGCCCTCACTGACGACTCCCTGGCTCTCAAGGGCAATGACGGCAAGATCTACGGCGTGCCGCTGGCCACCGAGGGCTACGGCCTGATCTACAACAAGGCGATCCTGGACAAGTACTTTGCCATGGAGGGCGCCAAGGCCAAGAGCGTTGACGAGATCAAGGGCTTCGCCAAGCTCAAGGAGGTCGTCGAGGACATGCAGGCCAAGAAGGCCGAGCTCGGCATCGACGGCGTCTTCGCCTGCACTTCCCTGGCCCCCGGCGAGGACTGGCGTTGGCAGACCCACCTGGCCAACTACCCGGTTTACTACGAGCTCAAGGACCTCAAGGCCACTGACTCCAAGGACCTCAAGCTCACCTACTCGGACAACTACAAGCAGATCTTCGACCTGTACCTGCAGAACTCCACCGTTGAGCCTTCTGCCACCTCCGGCAAGGCCGTCACCGACTCCATGGCTGAGTTCGCACTCGGCAAGGCCGCCATCGTGCAGAACGGCAACTGGGGCTGGTCACAGATCGCTGAGGTTTCCGGCAACACCGTCAAGGAGGAGGACGTCCACTTCATGCCCATCTACGTGGGCGTTGAGGGTGAGGACAAGTCCGGCATTGCCCTGGGCACAGAGAACTACCTGACGGTAAACGCGAAGGCCTCGGACGCCTCCAAGAAGGCCAGCACGGAGTTCCTCAACTGGCTGTTCACCGACGCTGAGGCGGCCAAGATGCTGGTGGACAAGTCCGTCGTCTCCGTGGCTCCCTACAAGTCCTTCGGTGACCTCACCCCCGCCGACCCCTTGGGCAAGGAGCTCGCTGGGTACATCAAGAAGGCGGACACCATGTACCCGATCAACTGGGTGTTCCAGACCTTCCCGAGCCAGGACTTCAAGGACCAGCTGGGCCAGCACTTGGCGCAGTACGCCTCTGGCAAGGAAGACTGGAACGCGGTGAAGGACCACTTCGTTACCGGTTGGGCCAAGGGCAAGTCTCAGAAGTGATCCGCTGACCCACGCGGCGCTACCCTAAACGACGGCGCCCGGCAAAGCCCTAGTCGGGCGCCGTCGTCACACCACCGAATCAAGACCCACTCCTATCCTGGCAATGACGCCAGGCATGGCAAGAGGAATCATGAACCGCGCTTTAAAGAAGTACTTCCCAATATTTGTAGGGCCAACCCTGCTGGCCTTCCTCATCGCCTTCATAGTCCCGTTCTTTATGGGCCTGTACCTGTCCTTCACCAAGTTCAAGACGCTCGATAACGCCAAGTGGGTAGGTATAGACAACTACATTGCTGCCCTGGACTCGGATTCTGGCTTCCTATCTGCCTTGGGTTTCACCGTGATCGTCTCGGTGATCTCCATCATCACCGTGAACCTAGGGGCCTTCACCCTGGCTTACCTGCTCACTCGCAAGCTCAGGGGCACTAACTTTTTCCGCTCAGTGTTCTTCATGCCCAACCTGATTGGCGGCATCGTCCTGGGCTTCACCTGGCAGGTCATGCTTAACGCCGTCCTGAAGTACTGGGGTCAGACCATTGTCAACGACTGGCGACTGGGCTTGGCGGGCCTGATCATGCTGGTTAACTGGCAGCTGATGGGCTACATGATGATTATCTACATCGCGGGCTTGCAGAACGTGCCGCCGGAACTCATTGAGGCTGCACAGATCGATGGTGCTGATGGCTGGCTGACCCTGCGCAACGTGACCATTCCAATGGTTATGCCTTCGATTACCATCTGCCTGTTCTTGACCCTGGCCAACACCTTCAAGATGTTTGACCAGAACCTGGCCTTGACTAACGGCGCACCCCTGGAGAAGACCTCGATGGCTGCGCTGAACATCTACAAGACCATGTACAACCTACGGGGCCGCATGGGTGTGGCCCAGGCGGAGGCCGTCATCTTCTTCCTGATTGTCTCTGCTATCGCGCTTATCCAGCTGCGCGCCACTCGTGCGAAGGAGGTCGACGCATGAGCGCCGCCGTAACTGCCACCAAGACCGACGCCGTCGCCGCGAGCAATTCCGCACAGGTGGTTGCTCCGGCGGAGAAGAAGGTGGGCAAGAACCTGCTGACAGCTTTGCTGTCGGTGCTGTCCCTGATCTGGATGGTGCCGCTGTTATTCATCCTGTTCAACTCCTTCAAGGGACGTTTCTTCATCTCTAACAGCCCCTTCTCGATCCCCATGGGAGAGACTTTTGCGGGCGTCACTAACTACGCCAACGGTCTGAAGCTCCAAGGCTTCGCCCGCGCCATTGGTTGGTCTTTGTTCATCACCGTCGGCTCAGTGGCCGTGATTGTGTTCCTGACGGCAATGACCGCCTACTACATCACGCGAGTGAAGACCTGGTGGACCTCGCTGATCTACTACGTCTTTGCCTTCTCCATGATCGCTCCCTTCCAGCTGGTCATGTTCCCCACCTCTAAGGTGGCTGACACGCTTGGGTTGGCGACGCCGTGGGGCATGATTGCGCTCTACCTAGGATTCGGTGGAGCACTGTCCGTGTTCCTGTTCGCGGGCTTCATCAAGTCCATTCCGATGGAAATTGAAGAAGCCGCCTATATGGACGGCTGCTCCCCTCTGCAGAGCTACTTCAAGGTGGTTATGCCGCTGCTCAAGCCCACGGCTGTGACGGTGGCAATCCTGAACACCATGTGGGTGTGGAACGACTACCTGCTGCCGTATCTGGTCATTGGCCACGACGAGCGCTACAAGACCATTCCGATCGTCATCCAGGCCCTGACCGGCTCCAACGGCAACAAGGACCTGGGTGCGCAGATGGCCATGCTGGTGCTGGCGATCGTCCCGATCGTGATCTTCTACCTGTTCGGGCAGAAGCACATCATTGAGGGCGTTGCTGCTGGCGCCGTCAAGGGCTGAACCTCGTCCCTGCCCGATCCTGCCCGCCGTGAGCACGCGACTCTCCTCGTGCTCACGGCGGGCAGTTGTTTTCCGCCGCGGCCCCCTTTTGCGGTGGCCTCCGAAGGACTGGAGAATCGTCCTGTGTCCCGCCTACTGAACCTGGATTCACCCTTCTATCGCGCCTATAGTGCCGCCGCCGACCTGGTGATAGTCAATGTGCTGACGCTCCTGGGCTGCCTCCCGGTGGTGACGGCAGGTGCTTCCCTGACAGCTTGTGCTCGCGTGGTGGCAGATATGGTGCGTGAAGAGGAGGGCTACGTGCTGCGCACCTGGTGGCGGGCTTTTAGCGGGGCGCTGCGTCAGTCCTTGGGCTGGTGGCTGCCTTTGCTGGGATTGCTGGCGCTGGGGCTGTGGGAGGCCCGACTGTTGGGGTCGACGACGTCGGCCACTGTAGGTGGCGGGCTGAGCGGTCTGCTGCTGGCTGGGCTGGTAGTGCTGCTGGGGGTGCTGGTGTGGCTGGTCCCGCTGAGCGCCGTCTTTGACAACACCTTGCCCGCACACCTGAGCAATGCCCTGCGCTTGGCGGTGGGGCGGCTGGACCTGACCGTGGCCTGCCTGCTTGTGCTGGCGGCCCCCGTGACGCTGGCCTGGTTGGCTCCAGACGCCTGGGCGCCCTTGGCCTGGTTCACGGTCTTCCTGGGCGTGGCCTTTGGCGCCTACCTGATAGCGCTGCTGCAGCGCGGGGTGATGGACCGCCTGCGGGGTGGCAGCGAAATAGTCTGACAACGCGCGATACTGTAGATACCTGCTTGCGATGTGCCGTGCGTGCCTGCGTCAATATCCAATACGGTCCTGACCGGTGCTCGCACTGGGGCTGAGTTTCATTGGCAACACACCAAGGAAGGTGTCTATGGTCGAGATCCCTCCGCCTCCCGCAAGGACGGCGCTTCTGGAGGTGGAGGGGCTCTCTTTCACCTACCCCGGCAAGACCGTGTTGGATGCTGTAAATCTCACCGTACGGGCCGGAGAAGCAGTCACGGTGATGGGAGTATCTGGCAGCGGCAAGTCCACACTCCTGTCCATCATCCTTGGGCTGCTCAAGCCCACGGCGGGAACAGTGCGCGTCAAAGGTGCGACGGTACGGGGCGGCCTAGGCCGAGAAATCACGCGCCTGCGGCGTCAAGAAATCGGCGTGGTCTTTCAGGACAGTCACCTCCTGGCAGCACTTAGCCCCTTGGAGAACACCATCCTGCCGGCGCTTGTGGCTGGAACCCCTGGACCCCAGGCCCGCGAGCGTGCCACCACTTTGCTTGATGAGCTTGGCGTGGGAAGCCTGGAGCGGCCCGTCGACGCAATGTCAGGAGGTGAGCAGCAACGCGTGGCTATCGCCCGCGCGCTTATCAACTCCCCGAGTCTTCTACTGGCAGACGAGCCCACCGCCTCCTTGGACTCCGGCAACCGGCAGGTGGTCATGGACCTCCTGCTAGACCAGGTACGCCGTCGCGGTTGCGGCCTGCTAGTGGTCAGCCACGACCAAGCTGTTGCCGACACTACGGACCGGGTCCTGACCTTGGAGGGAAGCCACCTGAACGGAGAAGCCTCATGAGCTCGGACCAGCTCACCGGCCTGGCCCGCCTGGCGCGAGCTCTCCGTGTGCAGCACCGCCGTGCAGGCTTCAAAGGGGCTTTGTACGTGGCAGCCATCGGCACATTACTCACCTGCCTCGGACTGATCGCCTTATGCGTCCTGAGTTCCTCCGTGACGCTGCGGGAGAACAGATCTGCTGCTGCGGCGCCTGTGATCGCTACTGATCCCACCGCAGCCAAGCTCCTCTATCAGCACGCCTACGCAAGCATCGACGACCACCCGGTATTCCTGGCGGTGATCGAGCCCCTGACCGCTGATGCCCCTCTGCCCCCGGGGATCAGCCATTGGCCTGAGCCTGGAGGAGCGCTGGTATCACCGCAGCTGGCAGAGGAGCTGCGCGGGCCTCGGGCCAACAGTTTCGGCCAAGTGGTAGGCACCATTGACCGGGTGGCTTTGGAGACGCCTACGGAGCGTCGCGTCTACTTCCGGCCTGTCCCCGGAACGTTCCAGGCCCAGATGATGATGCCTGTGACCGGATTCGGTTCAGCTGACGCCGTGCTGCTACACGGCGTCGGCTACTTGTACGGCGCACCGTTGTCGCGTTCTGCGGCAGTCCTCCTAATTGGGGTCGTGCTGCCAGGGCTGCTGACGGTGGCGGTGGGCGCGGCCATCGGTGCGGAGCATCTGCGCGGGCTTGGGGCCATGCTCGCCACCATGGGCCTGCAGCGGCGCCAACTGGCCTGGACCGATCTGGGCGAACACTTACCTGCCTGCCTAACTGGGGCTGCTGCTGTCAGTGGGGGTGGCGGTTTGTGCGCGGCTCGTGGTCAGAAGCTTGGGGCGCCGACGCCGATGGGGCCTCAGGGGAACAGTCCTAACCGTTTGGGTGCTTCTTCTCCTGGCTGCAATATGTCTTCCCAGTTGGATGGCTGCCAGCCCATTCAAACCGCATGTTGTGACCCTGTGCACCTTGGCGCTCGCACTTCTGTCCTGGGCGCCGGTATCTAGCGTCTGTGCCTTGTGCGGACAGGCACTGGCACAAATTGGTCAGCGACTACCTGCCCCCAGCATGATCGTGGGCGGCAGGGTGCTGCAGCATCAGTCCTTGCGCAGCTCCCAAGTGGGTAGTGATGTTGTGCGCTCATCATCGCCGGTGTGGTGCAACTGTGGGCGGGAGCCATGGGCAGTATCCAGATGCTCTCCCTGGAGAACCGGCAGGCCTATGGCACCACGGTCCTGGACATTCGAGATGGCGAGCGCCGAGACCTGAGCGTCTTGCTACATCAGTTGCCCGACGACGTCGGGGTAGTCAAAACCAATCTGGTGGACGAACGTCAAGGTGGGGAACCAAAGGTCTTCCTCACGGCGGCATGCCCGGTGCTGGAGAGCTTGGAACTGCCCTGTGGCACTGAGGTAGACCCGGCAACGGTGCAGATCACCAGTCCCTTCCACCGCTACCTCAGTGACGGCGCTAGCGCGGCGACGGTGACGGCATCCTCGCTGCTTAGCGCCCCGGCGTTCGCGCAGGAACCAGGGGCGCAGCCAGAAGGCACTGTCAAGATCCTCCTGGTCTCCCGCAGCCGCCAGAACCTGGATGTAGATGCACTCCAAGAGATCTTCACGCAAAAGCTTCCAGGAGCCGTGGTTTCCGAACACTCTTCCTGGGCGGAATCCGGTGCGGATGTCCAGCTGGACGCCTCCTGGGTGATGCTGCTGGGAGCTATCGGGCTCGGTGGACTGTTTATCGCACTGGCCCTGACAGTCGTAGCCGATCACCGAGCACTTAGCACCACCCTGGCACCCATCGGCTCGGTCACCAGCAGTCGCTCCCTGTCTGCCGGTGCCGCCGCCTGGGCCACAGCAGTACCTCTGCTGACAGCCGGGGTACTAGGGGTGCTCGTCTACCGGGCCGCCTCCCTGGGGATGGAGCTTGCCTACGGGGCGGCGGATGCATATATGTGGCAGGCGCGTCCGGCTTTCATCCGTGGTGGCCTGCTCATAACAGCAGCCACTGCGCTGCTGGCGGGGTTGCTGGCAGCGCGAGTGGCCGCAGGGCTCGTGCGCTCCTGGCGGCCCGGAGGACAAAGAGAATAAGCGGGGGCAGCGGCATAGTTGGCGGCAATATGCGGAAACAGGCAGGTGCCCCGCCCGGAGAGAAGAGCGGGGCACCTGCCTGTTGGCACTAAGCGCTGGAGGAGAAACTGCGGGCAGCCTCAGCCTTTGTGGTCGTGGTCGTGGCCTGCTTCGCCCTCGTGCTTATGATCCGCCTCGCCCTCGTGCTTGTGCTCGTGGCCTGCGGCCTGGCTGACCTCGGCGTCGATCACCACCATCTCGTTGGGCACCACGCCCAAGTCCAGGCTAGTAAGCAGCCTGCCCTCGGAGATCTGCACAATGTGCAGCTTCTTGGTGGCCGGATCCGTGACATAGGCAAAGTCCCCGACGGTCTTCACATTCGGCCCCGGCTCCTGCCACTTGGCGTTCTCCGTCCAAGGGGTCACCACATCAACCTGCTTGGTTACCGTGGCGCTAGCCATATCGATAATGTTGAGCTTGCCGTCATTGGTGAGCACCACGCCCTCACCGGCGGCCCCTCGCCCGAAGGAACGGAACCAGTACGCCGAGCCCAGCTCAACAGTCGTGGTGGTGGCGTCAGTGGTGTTGATAATGCCCACTTTGGTGGGGTGCTCCGGGTCGGCTCCCTCAACCGGTTTGACGGTCTTGTAGTCCGTCAGCACGTAGGGGGAGTCGTGGTGACCGAACTGGTTGCCGGAACGCTGGTACTCCTCAGGCACAGAAACCTTGTGGAACTGGCCGCCGCTGAATACCACTGAGCCGTTGGTGCAGCCGAAGCTGGCCACATCCTCGCCTTTAGCAGTGGCCTCACCGTGAACGCCGGGGCAGTCGGTGGTTTCAGCGGCGAAGCTGCCATCAGGCTTGCGCTCGTGAACGGTGTGGCGCTCTTCCGCAGTGCCCTCGGTTACCAAGGTGTTGCCGTTGCTAAGCGGCACAGCGACGCCGTGATGCGGCGTGGCCGTCTTGAACTCGGTCAGTTCCTCTTTGCTGAGCTGGCCGTCCTCCAGGGCCTTGAGGTCAAAGCTGGTCACGGTGCCGGTGCCGTCCGCGAATAGTGCAGTGCGTCCGGCATTGGTGACGACGTGCCCGGCCTTGTCTGCGGCGACGACGGAGCCGGTGAGCTTGGGGGTGGAGGTGTAGTAGTGGAAGTGGTCCCCGTGAGGCTGGAGGATCAGGCCTAGGTCCAGCACCTCAAAACCGGCGGAGGAGGTAACGATCGCATGGCGGTTGTCCCCGGCGGGGTTCAGGCGCAGGAAGCCTTCCTTCTTGATGTCCGCCACGGTCTTGCCGCTGGCAGTGTCAATCACCAAGATGCCGCCGTCGTAAGCAATTGCTGCGCGCGGGTCCAGGTCCTTAACCTCGGTGGGAGCCTCGGAGGCGGCCTGGGTGGCTGCGGCGGAGGCTGCCGCAGTGGCTGTAGCGCTGCTGGAAGTGGTCTTGCCATTGCTGCCGCAGGCGGCCAGGGACAGTGTCAGGGCGATGGCCGATGACAGGGCCAGGGAACGGGAGTACGCATGTGTTCTCATACTGAAAACGATAATGAGAATCAGTTAGGCTGGCAATCCTTTGTCATGGTGCGTACGTCACCCTGCCGGCGTCAAGCTCAGCCCAAGCTTTGGGCTCGGCAGCGCCAGCGGGCAGCACTCCGGTAGGCTCCTTCAGGGCGTGACCGCCGTCGCGCCACCATCAAAGACAGGGAGCAGCCATGCCATCGGTCGTGGTAGTTGGAACCCAATGGGGTGACGAAGGCAAGGGAAAGGCCGTAGACCAACTCGGCCAAGACGTCGACTACGTCGTCAAATTCAACGGCGGCAACAACGCCGGCCACACCGTCGTCATCGACGGCGAAAAATTCGCCTTCCACCTCCTACCCGCGGGCGTGCTCACCCCCGGCGTCGTGCCGGTCATTGGCAACGGCGTCGTGGTGGACCTAGAAGTCCTCTTCCAAGAGATCGCAGAAATCGAGGCGCGCGGCAAAGACGCATCCTCCCTGCGTATCAGCGCTAATGCCCACCTCATCCCCTCTTACAACCGCGTCTTAGACCGCACCACCGAGCGTTTCCTCGGCGCCCGCCAGATCGGCACCACCGGACGCGGCATCGGCCCCACCTACGCAGACAAGATGAACCGCGTAGGCATCCGCATGCAAGACCTCTTCGACGAGTCCATCCTGCGGCAGAAAGTCCACGCCGCACTGGGGCAGAAGAACGGCCTGTTCCTCAAGATCTTCAACCGTCCCGCCGTCGACCCCGACCAAGTGGCCGACGACCTGCTGGCCTATGCCGAGCGCGTCAAACCCATGGTGATCGACTGCTCGCTGGTCCTCAACGACGCCCTGGATGCAGGCAAAACCGTGCTCTTTGAAGCCGGCCAAGCCACCATGCTGGACATCGACCACGGCACCTACCCCTTTGTCACCTCCTCCAACCCCACCGCCGGCGGCGCCTGCACCGGCACTGGCGTGGGCCCCACCCGCATCGACGCCGTAGTCGGCGTGGTTAAGGCCTACACCACCCGCGTAGGGGAGGGGCCCTTCCCCACCGAGCTGACCGACGCCGCTGGAGAGCGCCTGCGCGAGGAAGGCGGCGAATACGGCGTCACCACCGGACGCCCGCGCCGCTGCGGTTGGCACGACGCCGTAGTTACCCGCTACGCCTGCCGCGTCAACGGCCTGACTGACCTGGTGATGACCAAATTGGACGTGCTCACCGGCCACGAGACCATCCCGGTTTGCGTGGCCTATGACGTGGACGGCGAACGCACCGAGGAAATGCCTCTAACTCAAACCGGCTTCCATCACGCTAAGCCGGTCTATGAAGAGTTGCCCGGCTGGAGCGAAGACATCACCGGCGTGCGGCGCTTTGAGGACCTGCCCCAGGCGGCACAGGACTACGTCTTGCGCATAGAAGAACTGGCTCGCACGCGGATCAGCGCCATTGGTGTAGGGGCGGGCAGGGAAGCCAGTATTACCCGCCACCGGCTCCTGGGCTGAGCCGCAGCAGCCTCCAACAAAATCCAAACCTGCATTTCCGCACCCGGGTGACGGGGTTACCGTCACTTAAGTGCAGAAATGCAGGTTTGGAAAGGCCCGTAGCTAGGAGTTAGCCGAGCTGGGCAGGCTCAGTAGCCCGCGTTGGGGTTCTGCGGCGGCTGACCCCCAGGCTGACCATAACCAGGCTGCGGGAAAGGTTGGCCGGCGGCGGGATCTTGGCTAGCGGCCGGAGGTTGCGCCGCGTAACCAGGCTGCGGGAAAGGCTGACCAGGCTGTGGGGCCTGCTGCGGGACCTGTGGGGCCATACCGGGCTGCTGGTAGGGCTGCGGCTGCACAGGGGCGTAGCCACCCTGTGCCGGGACTTGGGAGCCGGGCATTGGGTAGCCCCCAGCCATGGCAGCCTGCTTCTTCTTGCGGCTCGAAAGCAGCACAGCAGTGATAATGCCGCCGCCGATCAACAGCAGCAATACCAGCCCAAGAATTAGCCAAAGCAGGAAGTTGGAGGAGCTGTCCGAGGCTTCGGCAGTCAGCTCCTCCGAGGAATCAGGGTTGGTCCAGGTGACCGTATTGCCATCGATCGTGCCGCCAGCAGACGCGGTGCTGACTTTGCCGGGGAAGACCACGGTCAGTTTGGAGGAGAATCCGCCAGAGCCGACTCCACTGCCAGGGCTGACATTAGAACCCTGCATCTTGAAGTAGAACTTGCCGTCCTCGTGACGGATCTTCGTCTTGGAGCCGTTAGGAATCTTGCTAAGGCTGACGCCTCTAGCCTTTCTGACACAGGCGTCATCAACGACCTCAATGGTGGTCTCTAGATCGTCATCGCCTTTGTCTTTATTGCAGTAGACCGAAGGGTCAATCCCACCGACCTTGATTTTGGCCGACAGGTCGAGTGTGTCGTTCTTATGAATGACGATCTCGATATCAGCTGAGCCTGTGCCTAGGCCATCAGCAGCGGCAGTGGAGCCCGACCCAACGGCGAGGCCGAGAGCCAAGGCAGGGAGTAGGGCGGCTGTGGCCAAACGGCGAAGCAGCGGGCGTGATGGTGATGTTTTCCTCATGCCCCGAGTCTAACTGGCAGCAGCACTCCTGTAAGGGGCGGTTGGGGCTATTGGTCCCCATCGGTGCGCCTTGCGCTGCGCCGCCGGTTGCGTCGGATCAGTAGTGCAGTCAGCACAATCACGGTTAGAACTACCCCCGCGGTAATCCAGTGTTTGAAGCGGTCCCAAGTGCTTAGCCCAGCATTCTCCTGGGCTAGGCCGGTCGCCTGCACGCCGTCGGCAATCAGGTCCGGGTCGGTCCAGGTGACCGTGCGGCCATCCACCTGCCCGCCACCGCCATCTACCACGGCACCAGGAAAGGTGAGCTGCAGATGCGCCTTCACCAAACCGGCCAGAGACACTGGCGACGGCGGGGCTGCGGTGGGTACAGCCGGATCTGCGGGAGTATCCACCTGCGCAGTAGCGGTAGCGCTGGGTTCTGGGGCTGTAAAGGGCGGCAGTTTCACGGTGAACTTGTCTCCGTCGCGCACCACCAAGGGGTGGCTGGTGCCCTCCGCCTGGGGCATGGGGCCTTCGGCCACGGGTGCCTCACTGATGCGCACCAAGCAGCCGGAGCCATCGGAGCCGGTCAGCTTTTCCGCCGTGACCTTCGTGCTGTCTTGTGGGGTGAGGCCCAGGGCCTGCGGATTGGTCAGGGAGGAGCAGTCCGGGTCGGCCTGGAAGACCGTGCCCGTGGTATCCCGCATCTCGATCACCGCGTTGAAAGTGCCGGAGGCTTTGACTTCTAAGTCCAGCTTGGCAGTGCAGCCAGCCAATAGGGCCGCGGCCCCTAGCACGGCGCCCACGGTGCGGGCGCGGCAAGCTACGCCGTCGCCCAGGGAGATCCAGGCGGGCAGCAGACGCCGACGGCGGGCCGCCGTCCTTGCTGCCGGTGCCAATAAGGGACTCATAGGGGGCACCGTACATGGCGCTGTTAGGGATCAGCATGCGGGAACGGAAAGGGCGTAAGTGTGAGTAGGGCAACAACCGTCGGCTGGGACTAAAGGAGAGTGCATCTGGGGCGGGAATGGGGGAGGATATAGGACGACCGAACAAGTTCGTCACCGAAGACCCAAGAAAGGGACTCACATGACCGTGACCGAGAAGGACGTCCGCGCTGCCGCGCCGGCTAACGCTCCTGAGGACGTTATCGCCTTCGCTATCCGCATGGCTGAGCTCGGCAAGCCCGAGAACGTCTACTTCTGCGACGGCTCCGACGCTGAGTGGGACCGCCTGACCTCCGAGATGGTCGAGTCGGGCATGTTCACCCGCCTCAACCCCGAGAAGCGCCCCAACTCCTTCCTGGCTCGCTCCCTGCCGAGCGATGTTGCCCGTGTGGAGTCCCGTACCTTCATCTGCTCCGAGAAGGAGGAGGACGCCGGCCCCACCAACCACTGGTACGACCCGGCCGAGATGAAGAAGATCCTCAACGAGAAGTTCGACGGCACCTACGCCGGCCGCACCATGTACGTGATCCCCTTCTCCATGGGGCCCCTGGGCGGCCCCATCTCCCAGCTGGGCATCGAGATCACCGACTCCCCCTACGTGGTGGTCAACATGCGCATCATGACGCGCATGGGCGCCAAGGCCATGGACCTCATCAACGAGGGCCGCCCCTGGGTGCCTTGCTCCCACTCCGTGGGTGCCCCCCTGGCCCCGGGCCAGGCCGACACTGCATGGCCCTGCAACGACGAGAAGTACATCACTCACTTCCCCGAGACCAACGAGATCTGGTCCTACGGCTCCGGCTACGGCGGCAACGCCCTCCTGGGCAAGAAGTGCTACGCCCTGCGCATCGCCTCCACCATGGCCCGCCGCGACGGCTGGATGGCCGAGCACATGCTAATCCTGCGCCTGACCGAGGAGAAGTCCGGCAAGCAGTACCACGTCACCGCCGCCTTCCCGAGCGCCTGCGGCAAGACCAACCTGGCCATGCTCCAGCCCACGATCCCCGGCTACAAGGTCGAGACCGTTGGCGACGACATCGCCTGGATGCGCCCCGGCGAGGACGGCCGCCTGCGCGCCATCAACCCCGAGGCCGGCTTCTTCGGCGTCGCCCCCGGCACGTCCTACAAGACCAACCCGATGGCCATGGACACCATGAAGGCCAACACCATCTTCACCAACGTCGCGCTGACCGACGACGGCGACGTCTGGTGGGAGGGCATCGACGCCGAGCTGCCCGAGCACCTGATCGACTGGCAGGGCAACGACTACACCCCGGCGGATGCCGCCGAGGGCAAGAAGGCCGCCCACCCGAACTCGCGCTTCACCACTCCGGCTGCGCAGTGCCCGATCATCTGCCCCGACTGGGAGGCTCCTGAGGGCGTGGCCATCGACGCGATCCTCTTCGGTGGCCGCCGCGCCACCAACGTGCCGCTGGTTGCCGAGCAGTACAGCCCCGCCCACGGCGTCTTCATTGGCTCCTCCGTGGCCTCCGAGGTCACCGCGGCTGCCACCGACGTCAAGGCTGGCTCGCTGCGCCACGACCCCTTCGCTATGCTGCCCTTCTGCGGCTACCACATGGCCGACTACTGGGGCCACTGGCTGGAGATGCAGGAGAAGCTCGGCGAGAACTTCCCCAAGGTCTACCAGGTCAACTGGTTCCGCAAGGACGAGGACGGCAAGTTCCTCTGGCCGGGCTACGGCGACAACAGCCGCGTCCTGGACTGGATCGTGCGCCGTGCCTCCGGCGAGGTTGAGGCCATCGAGGGCGTGACGGGCCTGTACCCCAAGCGCGAGGACTTCAACCTCGAGGGCGCGGGCGTCTCCGAGGAGGACTGGGCCAAGATGTACGACATCGACCCCGACGCCTGGGCCGCCGAGATGGACAGCACCGAGGAGTACTACCAGCAGTTCGGTGACAAGGTTCCCGCCGCGATCCTTGAGGAGCTGGCCAAGTTCCGCGAGCGCATCGCCGCCGCCAAGGCCTGAGCCTTAACAACTGAAGGCGCTTAGACGCCTTTCGCGTGGCCCCCGACCAGGAAACCGGCCGGGGGCCACCTGTCTTCCAATGAATGCTTTGCTTTCCACGCCCCATCATTGCGGCCAGACTGCGCTGAAGCTGCGAGGCCAAGGGCGCTCTGGCGCAATTTGTCCACTTCAGCCGGAGCTTTGGGGGATAAGTGCGGGCAGGGCTACTACGCTGGGGACGTGAAGATCTTGCTCTTGGGCTCTGGCGCGCGTGAGCACGCCCTCGCCCGCGCTCTCCTTGCCGACCCCGCCACCACCGAACTCCTTGTGGCCCCCGGTAACCCCGGCACTGCCCAGATCGCCACGAACCTCCACATCGACTCCAACTCGCCCGCCGAGGTGCTTGAACTCGTCAAACAGATGCACGCCGACCTGGTCGTCGTCGGGCCTGAGGCGCCCCTCGTGGCCGGCGTGGCCGACGCCGTACGCGACGCTGGTGTGCCGGTTTTTGGCCCCGGTGCCGAAGCCGCTCGCCTGGAAGGTTCCAAAGCCTTCGCCAAGGAGGTGATGGCGGCCGCCGGAGTGCCCACCGCCGAGGCCGCCGTTTGCGCCACCCGCGAGGAGCTAGAGGCCGCCCTAGACCGCTTTGGCGCCCCCCACGTCGTTAAGGAAGACGGCCTGGCCGCAGGCAAGGGCGTGGTGGTGACTGCAGATCGGGATGCTGCACTGGCCCACGGCCTGGCCTGCCTGGCCAAGGAGGGCGGGCGCGTCGTCGTAGAGGACTTCCTGGATGGCCCGGAGGTCTCCCTCTTCTGCATTTGCGACGGCGCCACTGTGCGCCCACTGGCCCCCGCGCAGGATTTCAAACGCATTGGCGACGGCGACACCGGCCCTAACACCGGCGGCATGGGCGCCTACAGCCCCCTGAACTGGGCGCCCCAGGACCTCGGCGAGCAGGTAGTCCGGGAGGTGGCCCAACCAGTCCTAGACGAGATGGCCCGCCGCGGCACCCCGTTTAGCGGACTGCTTTACTGCGGTCTGGCCCTCACCAGCCGCGGCATGCGGGTGGTGGAGTTCAATGTGCGCTTCGGCGACCCCGAGACCCAAGCGGTTCTAGCCCGGCTCACCTCCTCCCTGCCAGAACTGCTCTACGCCGCCGCTACCGGAGGCCTGGCTGACACTGCTGCGCCCACCTGGTCAGAGCAGGCCGCCGTCGACGTCGTGCTGGCCGCACCCGGCTACCCCGGCACCGCCGTCACCGGAGACCTCATCACCGGCATTGAGCGGGCAGAGGCGGTGGAGGGTGTGCATGTGCTGCACGCCGGCACGGGTCAGGATGAGGACGGTCGCCTAGTGGCTACCGGCGGTCGCGTGCTGTCAGTCGTTGCCCTGGGGGACACGGTGGAGCAGGCTCGCGAGCGCGCTTACACGGCTATCTCCCGTATTGGTCTGGAGGGCGGCCAGTTCCGCACTGACATTGCTGCGGGCCACTGAGACGGTCGGGGCGTCAGCGCCTCTTGGCTACCAATGGCAGGATGAGCGCATGAGCGACGCCGTCGAGTTACTGCCTCCCACCGCCGTCTCTATCCCCGGCTGGCGGCACCAGTCCTCCGGCAAAGTCCGTGACGTCTACGCCCCCGCCGCCGACGGGCCCTGGGCTGGCCAGGACGTGCTGCTGGTGGTGGCCTCTGACCGCATCAGCGCCTACGACTACATCCTGTCCACCCCTATCCCAGACAAAGGCAAGGTGCTCACCGCCCTGACCGCCTGGTGGCTGGAGCAACTGTCCGACGTCGTCCCCAACCACCTGATAAGCCTGGAGGTGCCCGCGCAGGTGGCCGGGCGCGCCATGATCTGCCAGCGCTTGAAGATGTACCCCGTGGAATGCGTGGCCCGTGGTTACCTCACCGGCTCTGGCCTGGCTGAATATCGGCAAGCCGGCACCGTTTGCGGCCTGGCCCTGCCCGAGGGCCTCACCGAGGCCTCCCGCCTGCCTGAGCCGGTTTTCACCCCCGCCGCTAAGGCCGAGTTGGGCGCACATGATGAGAACGTCTCCTATGGGCGTGTGGCTCAGCTAGTGGGGGAGGCAGCTGCCTCAGCTCTGCGCAGCACCACCCTGGCGCTCTACACCCGGGCCGCCCAGATCGCCCAGGCGCGCGGCATCATCTTGGCGGATACCAAGTTTGAACTCGGCACTGACGGCGCAGGCCGCCTAGTGCTTGGCGACGAGGTGCTCACCCCTGACTCTTCGCGCTTCTGGCCCGCCGACGCCTGGCATCCCGGCCAAATCACCCCCTCCTTCGACAAGCAATACCTGCGTGACTGGCTGACTTCCCCGGCCTCGGGCTGGCAGCGGGCCTCCGGTGCTCAGCCTCCAGCCCTGCCCCCGGAGGTGGTGGAGCGCACGCGACAGCGCTACCTGGAGGCCTACGAGCGCCTCACCGGCGAGCCGCTGGACTTGTGAGGGAACTGGCCGGGGCGCCGGTACCTCACCTCTCAGCCCAGCGCTCCTTAACGCCCCCAGCCCAGCGGCGTCCAACGCGGCTAGTGGCACCTAGTAGGCTGGCCACAGCTCAGCACCCCTCACCAATCCAGGAGTTCCAATGGGACGCATCATCGTTGAGGTAATGCCCAAGCCAGAGATCCTCGACCCCCAGGGCAAGGCCGTGGTTGGAAGCTTGCCACGGCTTGGCTTTGACCAATTCACGGCTGTGCGCCAAGGCCGCCGCTTCGAGCTCACCGTGGACGGCCCTGTAACCCAGGAGCACCTAGACGCCGCTGCCCAGGCCGCTGAGAAGCTCCTGTCCAACCCCATTATTGAGGACGTCGTCTCCATCACCGCAGACGAGGAGGCCTGAACGTGGCCCGCCTTGGCGTCATCACCTTCCCCGGCACTCTCGACGACGTCGACGCGCAGCGCGCCATTCGCCTGGCTGGCGGTGAGCCCGTAGCGCTATGGCATAAGGACGCCGACCTCAAAGGCGTTGACGCTGTGGTAGTCCCCGGCGGCTTCTCCTACGGCGACTACCTGCGCTGCGGTGCCATCGCCCGCTTTGCCCCCGTAATGACTGAGGTCATTGCGGCCGCCGCGAAGGGCCTGCCCGTGCTGGGAATCTGCAACGGCTTCCAAGTGCTCACCGAGGCCCATCTCCTACCCGGTGCCCTGATCCGCAATGACCACCAGAAGTTCATCTGCCGTGAGCAGCGGCTGCGCGTGGAGTCCACCTCCACGGCCTGGACTGCAGACTTCACTGTGGGGGAGGAGATCACCGTCCCCATGAAGAACGGGGAGGGTAATTTCATCGCCTCCGAGGTCGAGTTGGACCGCCTAGAGGGGGAGGGGCTAGTGGTGTTCCGCTATCTGGGCGGCAACCCCAACGGCTCCGCCCGGGATATAGCGGGCGTGCGCAATGCGCGCGGCAACGTCGTCGGCCTGATGCCGCACCCGGAGCATGCCGTGGAGCCCGGCTTCGGCCCGGACTCTGCCGCCGGTCCGCGCCTGGGCGTGGATGGCCTCAAGATCTTCACCTCAGCCCTGCACTCGCTGTTGGCTGTGTGACCCCAGAACCGTTAACTCGCGGCCCCGCCATCTGTCTCGGTGGCGGGGCCGCGGCAGTTATCCACAAGGTCATTTGCGGATTCGGAAAGCGGTGCTTGAGCTTGTGGAGAACTCACTTGCGCCGTGACCATATCGTTACTTTTTGTTGCGGTTCCGGGCCTGCATGAAACCTGTGTGACTTCTGTAAGCGGATGTGCAGACTGAGAGCTAACGCGCCCTGACGCAGCCAATGCGACCCAGTTAACTAACTAACCAACCGCGAAATTGCAACGCTTAGCTGCGGCGTGCATGACTGTGATAGTGCATGTCACGGACTGCAAGAAATGCCCTGCCGTGGACCACTCAAGTCGGTGAGCGCAGCTCCGGGCCGCTGCCCACAGAGCAACTGGCGGCATCCCGTAAGCGTCCACACCTGTGCACAAGGGTGTGCATATAACTTGTGGATAACTGCCGTCAATAGCTGAGCGTAGCGGTCCGATCTACACCGCTACGCACAGTGCCGCCCCACGAGCCCAATAGCCCGCAGGGCTGCACCGTTATCAGTTTGCATCCAGGGCCGCCCTATAGGGCAGCGCCTAAGCGGGAGCCGGGGCAGCTATGGGACCAGTAACAGCACAGCAGTAGGGCAGCAGCAGGACTGCGCCAAGGCTGAGGCCTAGCTACACTCCAGAGCTCTGCACTACTCCCGCCCTCCCCAGGACCTATTCCAGCAGGCCCTCCAGGGCCTCCAGCACCGCCAGCAGGTGCCGGTCCGGCAGGAACTCCCGACGCACGGCCTCATGGGCCGCCAAGCCCAGCTCGCTGGCTCGCTCCGGCAGATTCAACACATCTGCCACCGCGCTGCCCCATTCGGCTGCATCGCTCGGCTGCACCAGCACCCCGGTGACGCCGTCTTCAATCTGATCCTGGATGCCGCCAACCGCAGAGGCCACCACTGGCAGCTTCTTCCACATGGCTTCAGCCACCGTAAGCCCAAAAGCTTCCACCAGAGAGCGCTGCGTTACGACGTCGCTCACGCGCTGCACAGCATTGACCACCGTGGCGTTGACCTCGCGGTCGCGTGCGGAAACCCCCATGACGTGAATGCGCGAGGTTGCGTGAGGCGGCAAGGTGGAGACCCGCTCAATGATCTGATCCAAAACCGCCTGGGCAGCAGGCTCCTTGACAGGGTCAGGCTTAGGCCCAACCAGCAGCAGGTGGGCGTTGGCAGGCAACTGCTCCGTCTGCGCCGCAAAAGCCTCTACCAACTCCAAGCCGCCCTTAAGGCGGTCCCAACGCTGCACCTGCGTGATGGTGCGCGCCCCCTCCGGTACTTTGCCGCCCACCACCACGAGCTCCTGCTCTTCCAAGCCGCGGAAGGCATCCGTGCGGCCGTCCTCGCGCAGCAGCGGTACGGCGTCGAAAGGCGGTTTGCCCGCAAATAGGCCCGCTAGACGTGCCACCGTCCAGGATTCGTCCAGGTCCAGCACCCGGTTCTTGGGACTCTCCGGGTTAATCGACGGCGGAATAACTGCGGCCTGATCGGGCTCCACAAAGGCAGGTAGGTAGTTGGGGCGGGACACGATCACCAGGTCCACGTCCTCCAAGTAACGGTCCAGGAAAGCCCAAGCGATCTGGGCAGCCTCCGTGGGGGAGTCGGTGCCCAGGTGGCAGCGCCACACCACCTTGGCTCCGGCCCGCTTGAAAGCGCGCGCCAAACCAGCGGTGGGCGGATCCTCCAGAATCACCACATCGCCCTCGCGCACGTCCTCAATGACGTTGTCTGCGTTGGAAGCTAGAACATGTTCGTAGATATCCCGCTGCTTCTCGGCGAGCTTGCCGCCGTCGCCATCCTGGCCGTGGATATTGGCATGCAGCCGCTCCGCGATCTCCCGGAACTCTGCGGGAGCATCCAGCGTCAGCCAACGCGCGTCCAGGCTCAGGCCGCGGGCGTAGCCCACCAGTGGGGCCACAGTCTCAGCTACACCAGAGCTGGCGGAGGCCGAAGGGGTGACCACCCAGATGGTGCGCCCGTCCAGCAAGCCATGGGCTTTGCGAGCGCCGCCGCGCAGACGGCGGGTGGCCACTTCGTCCAAGTGGCTCTCCAGGTCCGATAGGGGCAAGGGGGCGACGTCGATGGTTCTCATGTAACGATCCTGCCCCCAAACCCTGTGATGCGCGGCACTTTCAGCCTGCGCGTTTCGTAACTGTTGCTTGCGAACCCGCCCGATCCGCTGCCCAGGCAGCCATGGGGAGTTCACCCCTTTGTCAGCGTCCACTGTTTCAGGGATGATGGTGCAAGGATATGGCCGCTACCTCAGGCCGCATTCCGCTCAACCAGTTTCCACAGGAGGCAACCCCACATGAGCTACGACCCTTACGGCCAGCCCACCCAGCAGCCTGCCCCGTACCAGCAGGGCCCCTACGCCGCCAGCCCCTACGCTCCCGGCATGCAGCCCAAGTCCAAGACCACTGCAGCGCTGCTGGCCTTCTTCTTGGGTGGATTCGGTGTGCACAACTTCTACCGTGGTCAGACGAGTCGCGGCATCGGGCATATTGTTCTAGCCGCTCTGGGCATCATCATCGTGTTAGTTGGCGCGTTCTCTGCTGCAAGTCAGATCACCCCTGGTGGCAGCATCCCGGACGGTGCAGCTGCTGGCGGTTTTGCCGGCTTTGCGATCGGGTACCTCATGCTCATCGGCAACAGCATCTGGGCCTTCGTTGAGTTCATCCTGATTCTGGTCTCCAAGGATGGTTCCCTGCGCTGACCCAGCGCGTATAGATCACTCCGGCCGACGTCACCTCACGGTGGCGTCGGCCGGATCTTTTGGTCCAGGTATTCTCAGCTCTGGCACCCTCCCCTCTTCGAGTCACAGGAGCAGCCGCATGGCCCCCGAGTCGCTTGAGCCAAGCACCCCCACCAGCCCCGGCCTTCCTCAGCCGGTGGAGCACCCCGATACCGTCCAAGACGCCGCCGCCACCCCAGACCAGGTGATGCCCTACGCGGAGCTGGGCCTCAAGGCCGAGGAATACGCTTCCATCAAGGAGTTGCTGGGCCGCCGCCCCACCAACGCCGAGTTGTCCATGTACTCCGTCATGTGGTCTGAACACTGCTCCTACAAATCCTCCAAGCTTCACCTCAAGCAATTCGGTCAGAAGGTCACCCCGCAGATGCGCGAGCACCTGCTTGTCGGGATGGGGGAAAACGCGGGCGTGGTAGATATTGGCGACGGCTGGGCCGTCACCTACAAGGTTGAATCCCACAACCACCCCAGCTTCGTGGAGCCCTACCAGGGCGCCGCCACCGGCGTGGGCGGCATTGTCCGCGACATCATCTCCATGGGCGCGCGCCCCGTAGCCGTCATGGATCAACTGCGCTTCGGCGCCGTAGACCACCCTGATACTGCCCGCGTCGTCCACGGCGTCGTGGCGGGTGTGGGCGGCTACGGCAACTGCCTGGGCCTGCCCAATATCGGCGGTGAGACCGAGTTCGACTCCTCCTACCAGGAGAACCCCCTGGTCAACGCCCTGTGCGTCGGCGTGCTGCGCCACGAGGACATCCACCTAGCCAACGCCTCCGGGGCAGGCAATCAGGTGGTGCTCTTTGGGGCGCGCACCGGCGGCGACGGCATCGGCGGGGCCTCCATCCTGGCTTCTGAGTCCTTTGAGGACGGCATGCCAGCCAAGCGCCCCAGTGTGCAGGTGGGCGACCCCTTCATGGAGAAGGTTCTGATCGAATGCTGCCTGGACCTATTCCAGGCGGGGCTAGTCCTCGGCATTCAAGACCTTGGCGCTGCCGGTATCTCCTGCGCCACCAGTGAGCTCGCCTCTAACGGAGACGGCGGCATGCACGTAGACCTAGAAAAAGTCCTCCTGCGCGACCCCACCCTGACCGCCGGAGAGATCCTCATGAGCGAGTCCCAGGAACGCATGATGGCCATCGTCGCCCCGGATAAACTGGAGGCCTTCATGGAGGTCATCCACAAATGGGACGTGGAAGCCGCCGTTATCGGAGAGGTCAATGGCTCTGGCCGCTTGACCATCGACCACTTTGGTGAGCGCATCGTGGACGTGGACCCGCGCACCGTCGCCCACGAAGGTCCCACCTACAAGCGCCCCTACGCTCGCCCCGCCTGGCAGGACGCCCTCAACGCCGACACCACCAGCCGCCTGCCCCGGCCCACCACCGCCGCTGAGCTGGCTGCACAAGTTCACGCCGTCGTCACCGACCCCAACCAGGCCTCCGTATCCTGGGTAACCAGCCAGTACGACCGCTTCGTACGCGGTGGCACGGCTCTCGCCCAACCCGACGACGCCGGCGTCATCCGCGTGGACGAGGCCACCGGACGCGGCGTCGCCATCTCCACTGACGCCAACGGCCGGTACACCAAACTCGACCCCGCCACCGGCGCCGCCCAAGCCCTAGCCGAGTCCTACCGCAATGTCTGCACGGTGGGCGCTCGGCCCCTAGCCGTCACCGACTGCCTCAACTTCGGCTCCCCCGAGGACCCTGACGCCATGTGGCAGCTTGTGCAGGCCATCACCGGTTTGGCCGACGCCTGCCAAGAGATGGGCGTGCCCGTCACCGGCGGTAACGTCTCCCTGTACAACTCTCACGGCAAGGTCAAGGGTCTGATTGACTCCTCCATCAACCCCACCCCCGTGGTGGGCGTGCTGGGCGTCATGGACGACGTGCGTCGCGCCAACCCCTCCGGCTGGCACGAAGAGGGCCTGGCGGTGGTGGCCCTGGGGGTCACCGCCGCGGAGCTTGACGGCTCCGCTTGGTCCCGCATCATTCACGACCACCTGGGCGGCCTGCCGCCGCACGTGGACCTGGCCGCAGAAATGGCTTTAGGGCGAGTGCTGCTGGCCCTCTCCGCGGCGGATCTGCCCGACGACGGCGGCCGGGTGCTGCGGGCTGCCCACGACCTGTCCAACGGCGGCCTAATCCAGTCCTTGGTAGACGCTGTACTGCGCAGTGGCGTGGGCGCCAGCATTGATTTGGGCCAAATCCAGGGGCGTGACCAGGTGGACGACTTCACCGCCCTGTTCTCCGAGTCCGGTGCCCGGGCCCTGGTGGCCGTGCCGGAGGTGGCCCTGCGGGTGGTGGCCGCCGCCGCTGAGGCAGAGGGTGTGGCTTGGGCGCGGATCGGCACCACCGGCGGCGACCTGCTGGTAGTCACCGGCACCGACCTGCTGGCTGAAGCGCCGTTGGTTCTGGAGCTTTCCGAGCTGCGCGACGCCGTCGAGGCCACCCTGCCCGCGTTGTTCTGACGGCGTGCCTTGGCCTCCTGGCCGAGGCCTTGGCCAAGACAGTCGATGCCCCTCGGTGCTACTCGAGGCGGGTCAGGGAGTCCCCCAGGCTCTCGAGGAGGCGGGCGGCGTGAGTGAATATGTCCTTGGCGTTCTCCGGCCCCAGGATCGCCGAGTAGAGCCCGGCCATGGAGAAGACCGAGCTCATGATGAATGCGAAGACCTGGTGCTCTGGCCCAGGCTCCTGCCCATCGGTCTTGACACAGAGCCGAGCGGCGGCCTGCAGCAGTTCGCTGATGTGCCTGGCGGTGTGGGCGCGGCCCACCGGGTTACGGATGGCGAACAGGATGATCTCCAGGGCGAAGGTGATGTCGACGGTGCCCCCTTCGCGGCACATCTCCTCCCACGTCTGGGGTGTGGTGCCGTTGACGTAGTGCTCGGACAGCTGCTCCTGCTGAAGCTCGTAGTGGCGGTCGGCAGCCGCTAGGAGGAGCTCCTCCTTGGAGGAGAAGGAACCGTAGATCGCCCCCTTGGTGAACCTTGCCTCGGCTGCGATATCGGCCATCGAGGCGCCCGCGAAGCCCTTGGCGGCCACCACCCGCTTCGTGGCTGCGAGGATCTCCTCCTGGGTGGAAGTACGGTCCCGCTTCAGCCGACCTGAGGCGGCGTCAGCTTTCTTCGTCAGGGTATCGGCGGCCTCCTGAAGCTGGCGCGAGACCTGGTTGAAGGCTCGGGCTTGGGCGGTGGTGCTGGTGTCGAGCGCATCGCGGGTGAGTGCGCGGGCGAGGCTGCCGACAGCTTGCGTCAGGTCGTGCAGGGCGTCGGTTACCCCGGGTGACTGTTCCGAGTCGCTCATTCCCACATGATACCGAACGGTATGCGGGTTGGTGTAAGTGGATTGGGTTGAGAAAGGTCTTGCCTGCCCTCGCCTCTAGTGATACCTTACGGGATATACCGAACGGTATGGTATCTGCAAGAGGAGAGTCATGAGTCTCAATGTGACACACCTGTGCCGCACCTTTCCCACCCGGCACGGTCCCGTGCAGGCCAATATCGACCTGAGTCTTGAAGTGCCTGCCGGGCATGTCCACTGCCTGCTCGGCCACAACGGTGCTGGCAAGACCACCCTCATCCGCCAGATCGTCGGCCTGCTGCGCCCCACCTCGGGGAACATCTACCTAGACGGTCACGACCTCGTCGCACGCCCGGAGGTTGCCCGAAGCCTGGTGAGCGTCCAGGCGCAAGGGACAGTTCCTGTCTCCGGGTTAGCTCCCCGCAAGGCGATCGAACTCGTTGGCCGCCTGCGTGGCCTATCGCGAGCCGAGAGCAAGCGCCGGGCCGCCGTGCTGATCGAGGCCCTCGACATTGGCGAGTGGGCTGACCGCGTCAGCCAGACCCTCTCCGGCGGGGTGGCGCGCCTGACCGCCTTCGCCATGGCCGTGGTTGCCCCCGGCAAGCTAGTGGCCCTCGACGAGCCCACTAATGACGTCGACCCGGTGCGTCGCCAACTGCTGTGGCGGCAGGTCAGGGAGGTGGCGGACGCCGGGGCTGCCATCCTGCTCGTGACCCACAACGTGCGCGAAGCCGAGACCGCCGTCGACCGCCTGACCCTCCTCGACCACGGACGGGTTATCGCAGAAGGCTCCCGCGCGGAGCTGTTTAGTGGGCCCGACGCGCCGCCCAGCCTGGAAGACCTATACCTCCAGCTAACCCAGCAAGCCGAGGAGTCCCAATGAGAACCCTTAGGCAGTTCGGCTTGTTCATGCAGTGGCAGTTGCGCCGCCAGGGCATGGCCCTGCCCGTCTACCTAGCCCTGCAGGTCATCATCGCTGCCGCTATCACCCTTGGCTACGGCCTGATCGTCGGGGACGTGGACCACCGCACTAGCCTGTTCCTGAGCACCGCCTCCATGACCGTCTGCCTGCTGATGCTCGGGCTGGTGGTAGCCCCGCAGACCGTGGCCGACACCCGTGCCGAGGGCGGGTACGAGTGGATGCTCACCCTGCCCGTTCCCCGGGCTGCTTTCGTTCTGGGGGACATGTTGGTGTGGATGGCCCTGGCCCTGCCGGGACTGATCTCCTGCGTGCTGGTGGCCGGCTGGCGGTACGGGCTGGAGTTCTCACCCAGCTGGTCCGTGGTGCCAGCCGTACTGCTGGTGGCATTTTGCGCTACCGCTATCGGTTACGTCCCTGCCGTCACCTTCGGCAAGGTCGGCACGCTTATGTGTACCCAGGTGTTCATCATGGGCACGATGCTGTTCACCCCCATCGCCTACCCGGCTGAACGGCTGCCCGCCTGGGGGCGGAGCCTGCACGAGTGGTTGCCCTTCGAATCTATGGGGCACCTGGTGCGTGGCGGGATGTCCCCGCAGGAGTTTCCGGTCGATTCGCGGCCGTGGGCCGTGGTGGCCTGCTGGGCGGTGGCGGGGTTTACGGCCTCGCTGGTCATGCTGCGCCGTCGCTGCTGAGCGGAGGAGGCTGAGGGCCTGCAAGTACCAGAGTCAATGGCGGCAGACGGGCACTGTGATTCCAATGGATCCGCCCATCCAGGGGTAGTCAGGCCTGGTGGATGAGGTCGGTGCTGCTGCGGGGGCGCGGGGCAGTTATCCACCGGAACTAAGGGTCGCCCTACCGGTTTCGCGAGCCATATGTCCCGATCTTGCGGCACCGATGCCCCGATCTCGCGGCGGGCGTAGGAGCCAGCTTCGCCACAGCGCTCTCGCCGTCGCAATGCGATGATGGCGGCATGGCAACACCCTCCGCAATTGCAGAATCCACCTGGGCCACCGCGACCTGGCCCCTGGGCGCCCACCCTGACACTGACGGCGCCACCACCTTCGCCGTCTACGCGCCCGCCGCCACCCGCCTCCAGCTGGAGATCTACCCCCAGGCCCTGGGTGCCACCGCCTCCGCCACCTTCCTGCCCGCCAAGGGCAGCGACGGCGTCTGGCGCGCCCGCCTCTCCGACGCCCCCGCCGGCACCCTCTTCGGCTACCGCGCCTGGGGCCCCAACTGGTCCTACGAGGAGTCCTGGACCCCCGGCTCCACCACCGGCTTCAACGCCGACCTAGACGAACAGGGCAACCGCTTCAACCCCAACAAGGTCCTCTTCGACCCCTACGCCCGCGAAGTCACCCACAACGTCTACACCGACGCTCTAGCGGAACTAGGCGTCAACGACGGCGTGCTGGGCACCGGCGGGGAACTGGTGGACGGCGTGCCCCGCCGCCAGATCGACACCGCCCCCTACGCGCCCAAGGGCGTCGTCGTCGCCGATGCCACCCCCATGGCGCCCAAGCCCGAGCTACCGCAGGAGCGGGCCATCATCTACGAGGCCTCCATCAGGCAACTCACCGGCCACCCCTCCGCCGCTCACCTAGCCGACCTCCTGCATGGACAGGCCGGTTTTGCGGGCCTAGCGAATATTCCCGCCGAGTACCTGGGCACCTACAAAGGCGCCGGAATGCTGGCGCCGTACCTCAAATCCATCGGCGTCACCACCATTGAGTTGCTGCCCGTCCACGAGACCAACAACTCCGAGTCCTGCCGACCGGGCAAGACCAACGCCTGGGGCTACATGACCCTGTCCTTCTTCGCCCCCAACCGCCAGTACTCCTCCGACAAGTCCTGGGGCGGACCCACCCGCGAATTCAAACAGATGATATCCGCCTTCCACACCGCCGGCCTGGAGGTGTACCTGGACGTCGTCTACAACCACACTGCTGAGGGCGGCAACTGGGGTGGGGACGTCAACACCACCGGCTTCACCAGCCTGGGCGGATTCGCCACCGCCGAGTACTACCAGATGACCGACTCCAAGATGCTCGTGGATGGCGCCACCGGCACCTCCAACCAGCTGAACTACTCCTCCCCGGTGGCCCGCCAACTCGTCCTGGACTCCCTGGGCTACTGGTGCCGCGACATGGGCGTGGACGGCTTCCGCTTCGACCTGGCCACCGTGCTGGGCCGCAAGCCCGGCGCCGCCGCCGCCGAGGACTGGGGCGCCCAGAAGCGCTTCTTCACCGACCATCCGCTGCTCACCGCCATCGCCGACCTGGCCGAGCAGGAGAACATCGAGGTCATCGCTGAGGCCTGGGACCTGTGGGGTTACGAGGTCGGCAACTTCCCGCGCGGCTGGGGCGAGTGGAACGGCCGCTACCGCGACGCCGTGCGCCGCTTCACCAAGGGTGACGGCAACACCATCGATTTCCTGGACATGGTGAACGGCGACTACCACCACTTCGCCGACAACGGCGGACCGCAGAAGTCCGTGAACTTCATTGTGGCCCATGACGGCTTCAACCTGGCCGACCTGGTCTCCTACCAGAACAAGTCCAACGACCAGCCCGACCCCTTTGGCCCCTCCGATGGCGGCAACGACAACAACCTGTCATGGGACAGTGGCGGCGACCAATCCTTGCGCCGCGTGCGCCTGCGCAACCTGTGGACCATCCTCATGCTCTCGCGCGGCGTCCCCATGATCGTGGCCGGAGACGAGCTGGGCCGCACCCAGAACGGCAACAACAACCCCTGGGCCCTGGACACCGTGGCCATGCGCAACAACTACGCCATGGCCGCCACCAACGCCCCGCAGCGGGTGCCGGTGGCCGAGGGCCTGGACGCCGCCTACCACGACAACCTGGGCGAGTTCCCCTCCGCAGACCCCAAAGTCAACCCCCTGCTGCGCTTCGCCAGCTTCCTGATGCACCTGCGCCGCGAGCACGCCGCCCTGCACCAGGCCGCCTGGGGGGACATGATTGCCGCCAACGAGGACGTCTCCTACCTGTTCCACACGCCCACCACCGAGGGCTACCCCCAGGAGGGCGACCGCGCCCTGGCCGTCAATATTGACGCGCCGAGCGAGTCCTTCTGGCTCATGCTCAATATGACTGGTGAGCAGATTGGTTTCCGCGTGCCAGAGGCGCGCAGCGGCCGCCAGTGGCGCCGCCTAGTGGATACCTCCATCCCGGCGGAGGCTGAAGGTAACTTCTGGCCCGTCGGTGAGGGTGCTGTGGTCACCGCAGGCACCCCGGTGGAGCCGTGGTCCATCGTGGTTTGGCACGAGGAGCCGGTGGCTGGCTGAGGCCGGTAAAGGACGCAGATTCAGGGGCGCTGGGTGGCTTGAATTAGCTGCCCGGCACCCCTGCGTTTTCACCCGTAACGATGCTGTGATAACCGGTAGTCCGTGAGGACTTCATTTTGATCATTGCCGACGATATTGACGGGCAGCTGATTGAGTAGGCACGCTGCGTGCGGCGATCGAGTCCCTATAGTCTGCTCAGCCCTTCAAAGCTGAGCGGTACAGGAGTTGTGATGCTCACCAGATTGTCCATCGTCTGGTTTTGGTCGAGGTAGCTGTCTGTATGTCTGTGAGCACAATGGACCAAGTGTGCGTTTGTGCTGGGCAGGCTGCACTCCCTCGCAAGAAAACCAAGGCTGAGGTCCCTGTGCTCACTGGTGAACTGGATCATAAACGGTTGAGGTGTTCGAATTTTTGAGCACCACTGAAGTGGTTTGTAGCCCATTGATATTACGTAACTCAATTTTTCGCACCGCAGTTTCTCAGATAGTCTCTCCGTTTGATAATTTCTGGTGTGTTGATTGTTTAGAGTTTGGGTTTTTTGTGGTGTGTGGTGTGGGTGGGGTGGGTGTGTTTGTGGGTTGTGTGGGTGAGGGCTTTGAGGATTTCTTGTTTGGTGTGGGGGTTGTGTTGTGTGTGGGTGGGTGGTGGTTTGGGGGTTTGGATGCTTAGGGTGTGGCGGATCTTGGCGGCAGTGGTGAGTGTGGGTGGTTGGGGTGGTGTGTTGTGAGTGGGTTGGGTTGGGTGTTTCAGGGGTGGGGGTGGCTGTTTTGCGCGTAGGCGTTCAACGTTTTGGCGTCGATTAGTTAGCACTACTTGGAAGTGCATGGGTAGGTGCCCGTAACCAGAAGCGATCTGCTTGTGGGCAGCTGCATCAATAAGGGCCGCATTGGAGCGGTTTTGTGCACCCAGTGAGGAGTTAACCGCACGATCACCAGGAATAGGCGCACCCCCACGATCCAGAGCGGGGGAAGGCTCGCCGCCAAGAATCTGATCAGGGTTATGCAAGATCGCTACTTGCTTCATAACCTCACGCGCCCACCGCCTAGCCTCAGCCTCTGAAGGCTTGTCTTCGAGCTTCTTGCGGTAGCGAGTGAGTCTGTTCTCGAGGTCGGTGCGGGCTCGTTGGGTGGCAGCAGCGCCTTGCCTGCCTTGGTGTTTGAACACTTCACGGGCTTGGACGTACTTGTCCGCCGGTATCTGGGCTAAGACGCTGTATTGACCATCGAGCTGGAACTCAAACTCCTGACCCATGGTTTGCAGCTGCGCTGAGCGACCGTTGAAGTACACGCTGCGCACCACCTGGGTGAGCCCAGTTAGTGTTTGAGCTGCGGTGTACTGTTTGGCGACCGCCCCGGGGTCTTCACCCCTGATACTGTGAGTAAAACCGTAGTCCTCGGGCAGTGACACCGGATTTGGGTTCATGGGCCGGTAGTGGGCTCAGCACCGATAATAGGGGCGATTTGCTCCCAAGCACCTCCAACAGGGTCACTGATAGCGATCTCGTCTTGCTGAGCTTGCAGACTCAGATAGGTAAAAGCATTCACGATACGCAGATTGTCTACACTCAAAGACCCACCCAACACCACAGGCAGAACAAAACCATAAACCTCATCAACCCCCAAAGGCCCTAAACGCTCCAAAGCCTGAGACGGCAAAGGGCGCCCACCCTCGTCGTCTGGGAGATATGCCATGCTTCCAAAGAACATGTCTCCTGCTCGTTGAGGCGCACCGGGTTGGGTGAAAGTGCGTCGCGCGAGTTGGTCAACAATCACCTCATGGTAGACAGGGTCGATCTCTAGAGTGTCACCGGTGTTTTCTCCCCATAGGAACATGGTGCCCATAGCGTTGCGGGCCAGGCAATGCCAAGTGTCTGTGAACGGCAAACGCTCCATGACCGGATCTAACCAGTCCTGGACCACCGGAGCCCACTTCAAAGGATCAGTGATCCAAAATGCCCCACCGCTAAAACCCTCAAACCCAAAGCGCTGCCAAGTGTGAATAATCGAGCGCGGCAACACCGGAGCAAACCGCTCAATATGCTCACCACTAACCGCCTCCCCCACCCCCATAGGCTGCAAATTCGCCCCCTCAGGCCCCAACAGGTCCCGGTCGATCAGCCTGTCAGTCTCAGCATCCATCTCAGCCAAACTCTGCGGCTCAGGCACCGGGATGATGTCCCAAGGATCAGGGATCAACGGAACACTATCGCGACTCATCACACGCCTCCCAAAAACTCACCCAGAACAACCAAACCCAGCAACCACCAGACACACAACCAGCCCAGCAACCACTGACTGCACACTACCAGCCAACCCACACCAACTGAAGCGCCCCAGGTTTTGTTCCGCGGTTGTTGTGAGAGGATTTCGCATGCCAAGGAACTATCCGAGAGAGTTTCAGGATCGGGCTGTGCGCCTTGTGGAGGATCGTCTTCGGGATGATCCTGGAGCGTCTGAGACGAGCGTGATCGCTGATACCGCGATGAAGCTGGGGACATCGAGGGAATCTCTTCGGCGCTGGGTGGTCCAATCCCGAGTGGATTCTGGAACGCGCCCGGGAGTGTCAACGTCGGAGAGTGAAGAGATTCGCCGGCTGCGCAAGGAGAACGCGCAGCTGCGGCGCACGAATGAGATCTTGAAGTTGGCGTCGGCTTTTTTCGCATCGGAACTCGACCCCCAACGTCGGAAATGATCGCCTTCATCGACGCTTATCGTGATCGTTTTTCTGTCGAGTTCATCTGTCAGACGTTGAACCGTGAACGCGCCGGCGGGTTCGTGTCCTCGCGGGGCTACCGGGCGGCGAAAACTCGGCCCCCGTCGGTACGCTCGCTCAATGATGCCGTCCTCATCGGGGAGATCGCCACGATTTTCGAGGCGAACTACAGGGTGTATGGGGTGCGCAAGATGTGGCATGCCCTCAAACGCTCCGGTTGGAGTGTCGGACGCGAGCAGGTCGCCCGGCTCATGCGGACGGCGGGGATTTGTGGTGTTCGCAGAGGCCGGACCCCCATCACCACCCGCAAGGGCAGGCAGGCAGACACGCGCCCAGATCTGGTCGAACGCCAGTTCACGGCTGATCGGCCCAACCAACTGTGGGTCGCCGACATGACCTACGTTCGAACGAAGGTCGGGTTCGTGTACACGGCCTTCGTCACCGACGTGTTCTCCCGCAAGATCGTCGGCTGGTCGACACGCTCGTCCATGAAGACCGAAGCGTTACCGCTCGAAGCTCTCGATCAAGCGATCGCGCAGGCTCGGGGCAACCTGGAAGGGCTCGTGCATCACAGTGACCACGGCTCCCAGTACGTCTCGATTGTCTACAACGACACGCTCACGGGCCTGGGGATCAAGGCGTCGACGGGGACCGTGGGGGATTCCTACGACAATGCGCTCGCCGAGACCGTCAACGGCTTGTACAAGACCGAGCTCATCTACACCGGGCAGTGGGAATCCCTGGCCGAGGTGGAATTTGCGACCTTGTCGTGGGTGCACTGGTGGAACACCGCTCGCCTCCATCAGGCACTGGGCTACCAGACGCCCGAAGAGGTCATCCACACCTACAATCAACGCCGGACACCAACACCGGTGACCACCCACTAAAAGAAGCGGAACAAAACCTGGGGCGCTTCAACTTGCTTCATAACCTCACGCGCCCACCGCCTAGCCTCAGCCTCTGAAGGCTTGTCCTCAAGATCCACGCGGTAGTCGGTGAGTCTGTTCTCGAGTTTAGTGCGGGCTCGTTGGGTGGCAGCAGCGCCTTGCCTGCCTTGGTGTTTGAACACTTCACGGGCTTGGACGTACTTGTCCGCCGGTATCTGGGCTAAGACGCTGTATTGACCATCGAGCTGGAACTCAAACTCCTGACCCATGGTTTGCAGCTGCGCTGAGTGACCGTTGAAGTACACGCTGCGCACCACCTGGGTGAGCCCAGTTAGTGTTTGAGCTGCGGTGTACTGTTTGGCGACCGCCCCGGGGTCTTCACCCCTGATACTGTGAGTAAAACCGTAGTCCTCGGGCAGGGACACCGGATTTGGGTTCATGGGCCGGTAGTGGGCTCAGCACCGATAATAGGGGCGATTTGCTCCCAAGCACCTCCAACAGGGTCACTGATAGCGATCTCGTCTTGCTGAGCTTGCAGACTCAGATAGGTAAAAGCATTCACGATACGCAGATTGTCTACACTCAAAGACCCACCCAACACCACAGGCAGAACAAAACCATAAACCTCATCAACCCCCAAAGGCCCTAAACGCTCCAAAGCCTGAGGCATAAGTGGGCGACTATCCGCATCCAAAGCGCTGGTCAGGTAGGAGTCTGCCGGACTTATGAAGGTAACACGTCCTTGCTGCTCGCGACGCCCAGGGTCAGCGAAGGTGCGTCGCGCGAGTTGGTCAACAATCACCTCATGGTAGACAGGGTCGATCTCCAAGCTGTGGCCACTGTTTTCTCCCCATAGGAACATGGTGCCCATAGCGTTGCGGGCCAGGCAATGCCAAGTGTCTGTGAACGGCAAACGCTCCATGACCGGATCTAACCAGTCCTGGACCACCGGAGCCCACTTCAAAGGATCAGTGATCCAAAATGCCCCACCGCTAAAACCCTCAAACCCAAAGCGCTGCCAAGTGTGAATAATCGAGCGCGGCAACACCGGAGCAAACCGCTCAATATGCTCACCACTAACCGCCTCCCCCACCCCCATAGGCCGCAAATTCGCCCCTTCAGGGTCAAACAGGTCCCGGTCGATCAGCCTGTCAGTCTCAGCATCCATCTCAGCCAAACTCTGCGGCTCAGGCACCGGGATGATGTCCCAAGGATCAGGGATCAACGGAACACTATCGCGACTCATCGCACGCCTCCCAAAAACTCACCCAGAACAACCAAACCCAGCAACCACCAGACACACAACCAGCCCAGTAACCACTGACTGCACACTACCAGCCAACCCACACCAACACCCGCAAAGCACAGCTGGGGCGCTGGGTGGCTTGAATTAGCTGCCCGGCGCCCCTGCGTTACTGCTTTGACGTGAAACTGCGCCACATCCCACACTGCCTGAGTGGGACTTGTGGGAGGTGGACTAGCGGTGAACCTGCCATAGGATGCAGCAGACCGTCCTCCCCAAACGAAGGTTCATTGTGGCCACCGCCCCTCCTCCCCAGCCCGCCGTCGCCCCTACTGGCAGCCCTGCTCTGCCGGGTGGGTCCGGGACTACGCCACCCAAGCGCAATCAGGTCCTAGCTGGTTGGGCCGTGCACGCCTTCACCATGTCCGGGATCGTATGGGCCAGCCTGGCGCTGCTCGCCTTGTACGAGGGCTCCCTGAAGCTGATGTGGCTGTGGCTGGTGGTGGCACTGGTGGTCGACGGCGTGGACGGCACCCTGGCCCGGCGCGTGCGCATCAAAGAGGCGGTGCCGTGGTTTGACGGCTCGGTTACCGACATCATCATCGACTACCTGACCTGGACCTTCATCCCCGGCGTCTTCATGTACCTGCACCTGCCGCTCGGTCCAAAATCCCTGGCCGGAGTGCTGGTGCTAGTGGCACTGATCTCCTCCCTATTCTGCTACGCGAACGAGGGGGAGAAGTCTGCCGACAACTACTTTGTGGGCTTCCCCGCTGCTTGGAATGTGGTGGCCGTGATGATGTGGGTGCTGCACACTCCCGCCCTTTTCAACGTCGTCTGCTTGGTGGCGCTGGCCATTTTGACCCTGGTACCCACCCACTACGCCCACCCCATGCGTGTGGTGAAGCGGCGCTCCTTGCTGATCGCACTGGTGCTCGCCTGGATGGTAGGCACCATCTGGCTGGTGGTCGTCTACCCGAGTCGGCCCCTGCCCGCCATGTTGCTGTCGGTGGTCTGTGGGGGCTGGTTCCTGGTGATTGGCGTGCTGCGCACCCTCCAGGGGCGTCCCGACGAGGTCGAGGGCGCACTGGACAGCTGAGTTCAGCGCTGCGCGGAGGACCGGGGCCCGCCCAGCGATTCAGGGCTGCCTAGGGCGCGTCCGTTAACGGTGCTCGCGCAGGCCTTTGCTTACGACGACGTCACGCAACCAGCGCAGGACCTCCAAGGCTGCCGCCCCCAGAATCATGGCCACCACGGCCGCCACCACCCCATGCGGGTAGTCCCTGCCCTGCGTCCAGAAGTAGATATAGGGCGAAGTGAAGGTCACAAGTGTGGTCAGCAGGCCCAGCGCGCGGATGCGCAGGCGGCGGCCGGAGAACATCGCCACGATGCCCCAGGTGTAGGGGATCGCGGTGAGCACATCGATAGCCCACAGCACCCCCAGATGCCCCGTGAAGCCCGGTACAAAAGCCACCGGCAGGGCCCGCAGCGAGGAGTAGATAAACACTGCCGCGTAGGCCAGGAACACCGGGTTGGACATGGCGCGGCGCACCAGCGTGCGTTCAGTGAAGGCCACCTCAGCGCGGCGCATGGCTGCCAAGGTGCGTCGGGAGCAGCGCATGGTGTCTGTGCCCTCTAGGCATTGGCGTAGGAAGCTGCGCCCGGCTTCACCCCGGTCAGATAGGGCGACGACGACGTCAGCTGGGTGCACTCCCGCCACCACGCGGCCCTCGGCGTCGGCAGGGCCCACCTGATGGACTAGATCCACGCCCAGGACTTGGCGCAGGCGCTCCAGGGCGGCGCTGGGCAACTGGACCAGCCACAGGCGCGTGCGTTGCTCTACCGCGTGGTCCAGGGCATTGCCCAGCTGCCAGCCAAGGCTGTCAGGCTGGAGCAGGGTGGTGGGGTCGGCGTCGGCCAACTCGGCCAGCAGTGGCCGCTCGACGACGTCGCTAGCGGCCCGCAAGTCACCGATGCGCCCGGCGCCGCTCGCCCTTAGGAGTGCCTGTGGATCCAGGACCGTGCGCTGCACCAGCGGGACTGAAAGCATGGAGCGCAGCGCTAGAAGGCGGCTCAGCAGGCCGGGTTTGCGGCGAGAGGCAGGCTGAGTCATGGCGGCAGCTTTTCAGAAGCGGAGCCGTTCTGTCTCCTCGGCTCCCCAGGAAGTTGACGGCGTGTCCGACCTCACGGTGCCTCCAGAGTGCCTAGCGCTGGCACACTGCAGTGCTGCGCCGCGGGCGCCCTCCTGCATATCGAGGGCCTTGAGCGGGCACGAATTCCAAGGGAGGCCCGCCTGCCCATTCGCGTTTCCTGGGCTGATTCGCCTGCCGTGCGGCGCCTGGGCTTAGCTGCTCAGTCAGGCAGCGAGTTCACCGAGGCGACGAGCGCGGACGTGATTAAGGCCAAGGAGACCGCTTCACTGATGTACAGCCAGATCGCGGTCTGGGTGAGACCGCCGAGCAGTTGCAGGTTCGAGAGGGCCTGCGCCATGTAGACACCAGCCAGAACAATGCCCAGGTAGCGCCGGCGCTGGCCTGCTGAAGGTCGGGATGCGGCGAAACTGACCAGCAGCCCACTTAGGAGCAAGACCAAGATCGGCAGGTAGCTGAGATTCGCCACTGCCTTGTGTATGAGCTCGAACCAGCTCACGTTGTCACGCAGGAGTACGCCTGCCGCCGTCAGGCGGGCGAAAATCGAGAGCGCAGTGGCAAAGGCCCAGCACTTGGCTGCGGTCACCAGGTGGGGATTTGAACGAGCAGGGCGGTAGACGGTTTGGTCACGGCTGCGGTCGTAGTTCGGGGACAGGGAATGCAGGGCGCTAAGGTCCAGGGGCTTGAATGACTCAGGGTCCTCAGGGATGGGCATGTCGTCAATGATTGCACGGGGTGGCGGTGACCTGGACGAGCGCAGCGCCAGGAGGCGGCTGCGCAGGCGGGGTTTGTGGCGAGAGGCGGGCCGAGTCAGGGGGCAGCTTTTGCAGATCTAGAACCGTCGCAGCTTTTACCCTGGGCTGCGGTTATATCTGGCACTCCCCAGCATTCAGCCGCTTAGCGAGATGTTTCGTCTCAGTTTCCGACCGGGTGCAAGACTTCAATTCGGCGCAGAAACTGTGTGCATCGACTGCGTTCTGCCACAGCTCTGCCGCCACTATCCCTCTGGTAGTTAGGAGTCCAGCGTGCAGGAGAGCATTGAGAAGGTCTATCAGCAGGTTGTCGAGCGCAACCGTGGCGAAGCTGAGTTTCACCAAGCGGTCCGAGAGGTCCTCGACTCGCTGGAGCCCGTAGTCACCAAACACCCTGAATACCTAGAGGCAGCTCTGCTGGAGCGCATCGTTGAGCCCGAGCGTCAGATCATGTTCCGCGTCCCGTGGACCGACGACGCCGGTCAGGTCCACGTCCAGCGTGGTTTCCGCATCCAATTCAACTCGGTGCTGGGCCCCTACAAGGGCGGTCTGCGTTTCCACCCCTCGGTAAATGCCGGAATTATCAAATTCCTGGGCTTCGAGCAGATCTTCAAGAACGCCCTCACCCACCAGCGCATCGGCGGCGGCAAGGGCGGCTCTGACTTCGACCCGCACGGCAAGTCTGACGCCGAGGTCATGCGCTTCTGCCAGTCCTTCATGACCGAACTCTTCCGCCACATCGGCCCGAACACTGACGTCCCCGCCGGAGACATCGGCGTTGGCGGCCGCGAGATCGGCTACCTCTTTGGCCAGTACAAGCGCCTCCAGAACTCTTACGACGCCGGGGTCCTTACCGGCAAGGGCCTGGAATGGGGCGGCTCCCTGGTGCGCACCGAAGCCACGGGCTACGGCACAGTGCTCTTTGCCCAGTCCATGCTGGCCACCAAGGGCGAGTCCCTGGAAGGCAAGAAGATCGCGGTCTCCGGCGCCGGAAACGTGGCCATCTACGCCATCGAGAAGGCCCAGCAGCTGGGCGCCAAGCCCATCACCTTCTCTGACTCTTCCGGCTACGTGGTGGACGAGGCCGGCGTTGACCTAGAGCTCCTCAAGCAGGTCAAGGAGGTCGAGCGTGGGCGCGTGGCCGACTACGTCTCCCGCCGTCCCAGCGCCCGCCTGGTGACCGAAGGCTCGGTCTGGGATGTGCCCGTGGACGTCGCCCTGCCCTGCGCCACCCAGAATGAGCTCAACGGTGACAATGCCGCCGCCCTGCTGCGCAATGGCTGCGGCGTCGTGGCTGAAGGCGCCAATATGCCCTCCACCCCGGAAGCCATTGAGGCCCTCCAGGCCGCCGGCATCCTCTACGCCCCCGGCAAGGCCTCCAACGCCGGTGGGGTGGCCACCTCCGCCCTGGAGATGGAGCAGAACGCGAGCCGCACCCAGTGGAGCTTCGAGACCGCCGAAGCCAAGCTGACCGGCATCATGGCAGGCATTCACGAAGCCTGCGTGGCTGCTGCCGAGGAGTACGGCAAGCCCGGGGACTACGTCCTGGGCGCCAACGCCGCCGGCTTCACCCGCGTAGCCGACGTGATGATGACCCACGGCGTCGTCTGAGGTTTAAATCAGGGCTCAGCCCCGCCAAAACGCCCGTTTGTGACCTAAACGCCCGCAGTGCAGGCGTTCTCGTCACAAACGGGCGAAGTCGTCGGTTTTAGGCCGGTTCACTGCTCGGCTAAGGTCCAGCTATGGCCGCACGACGTCGTATTGATCTTGCTGAGGGGGCGCAGGCCGTGCGCGCCTGGGCCGCCGCTACGAACTCTGGCGCCGCCCCCGGCTCCGGCGCCAACCCCGCCACCACCCCTGCCCTGACCTCAGGCGACGACGCCGTCGGCCCCACGCCCGCCCCGGCTGCAGCCCCAAACCGAGCCACCATCGCCACCGCCGTCCGCTTCACCCTGGAAGAGCTTGCCGCCTGCGCGCCCGGCCGCAGCGTGGAGGTGCGCGTACCTCCCTACGGCGTCACCCAGGCGGTTTCCGGGACCGTGCACCGGCGCGGCACCCCGCCGTCGGTGGTGGAAACCGACGCCGAAACCTGGCTAGCCCTGGCTACCGGCCGCCTCACCTGGGCCGAAGCCCGAGACTCCGGGGCATTAGAGGCCTCCGGGGAGCGCTGCGACCTGTCTGCCTACCTGCCGCTGCTACCCGCCTAAGTGAGGCTGCGCCTCCATAGGCAGCCAAAGTGACATTTCCGCACGGGTGACGCGGCACCACCGTCACCCTCGCGCGAAAATGCAGCATTAGCGGTGGGGAGACTGGGTAGGTTCAGCGCATGACCCGTTCGCGCATCTCCCGATTCACGGCCCCGCCCGCTGAGGTCTCCGCTGCCCTGGACTCCTTGCGCCAGCGCTTTGAAATCCCCAGCGCTTTCTCCGCCGCCGCCCAGGTTGAGGCTGAGCAGGCCGCCCGCGACTGGCAGGCCGACGGCGTCGTTCGCTTCCTACAAAGCGGCGCCCGCGACGCTCGCGACCTGCAACTGGTCACCATCGACCCACCAGGCTCCAAAGACCTGGACCAGGCCCTGCTGATAGAAAGCCCCGGCACCTCCGGGTTCTCAGGCGCTCCTGGCACTCCCGGCGAACCTGGCTCCGCAGCCTCCGCCAGCGCCCCCGCAGCCTCCACGGTGCCCGGCCACACCGGCGCTCGCCCCCTGCCCACCGGCACGGTCTACCGCGTCAGCTACGCCATCGCCTCCCTAGGCACCTTCGTGCAGCCCGGCGGCGCCCTAGACACCGAGCTCCACAGCCGTGGTGAAACTATCTACATCCCCGACCGCCCCACCGCCCTACACCCCGAGGCCCTCTCTCACGCCGTCGCCTCCCTCCTCCCGGACCAGGACACCCCTGCCTGCCTGTGGACCATAGACCTCGACGCCGCAGGCACTGTCCTAGCCGCTCACGTGGAGCGCGCCTTGGTCCGTTCCCGCGCCCGCCTGCACTACCAGCAGGTCCAGGACGCCATCGACGGCCTCGCCCCGCTGCCCCCTGAAGCTCCCACAGACCTGCCCACCCTGTTGGCGGCGGTCGGCAGGCTCCGGCAGGCCCAGGAGGTCAGCCGCGGCGGCATCTCCCTGCGCACCCCTGAACAAGAAGTGCAGGAACTTCCCGGCCACAGCCCCGAGGGCGCCCCCACCGGCTACCGACTGGTCTTCCGCGCCACCCTCCCCGCGGAGGAGTACAACGCCCAAATCTCCCTGCTCACCGGCATCTGCGCCGCCCAGATAATGCTCAAAGCTGGTGTGGGCGTGCTGCGCACCATGCCGCCCGCCCCAGAGGAATCCCTCAAGCGCCTGCGCCGCGTCGCCCGCGGCCTAAAGGTAGATTGGCCCGCTGCGCAGCCTTATCCCGAGCTGATCCGTTCCCTTGACTCAGCTCAACCCGCCCACGCCGCCTTCATGGATCAGGCCGCCGGGCTGTTCCGGGGCGCAGGCTATAAGGCCTTTGGCGTAGCAGAGCTGCCCGTGCCGGAGGGTGACGGCGCCACACATGCGGCGCTCGGCTGCCCCTATGCGCATGTCACCGCGCCGCTGCGCCGCCTGGTGGACCGCTACGGCGAGGAGGTCTGTTTGGCGGTTTGTGCCGGGCAGCCTGTGCCCCCGTGGGTGCTGGACGCGCTGCCAGCCTTGCCGGAGACCATGGCTAGCTGTGGGCGGCGCGCGAGCAGTGTGGAGCGCGGTGCCCTGGATACCTTGGAGGCCCTGGTGTTGCGCGGGAGCGTGGGGGAGATCTTCGACGCCGTCATCACCTCCGTGCGCGGGCCCCGCGGTGAGGTGGTGCTGGCTGAGCCCGCCGTCGTCTCCACCGTGGTGGCGGCAGAGAAACAGCGCCTGCCGGTGGGCGACGCCGTAAAGGTGCGCTTAGAGCAGGCTGACCCGGCCCAAGGGGTCTCCAGGTTCGGGCTGGTCTCCAGCTGAGCTGGCTCCTGCCTGTGGCAGGGCACGGTGGGCCGGTGTAACTGGCATGTGTCGGCTGGAGTGACACACTGTTGGGGTGAGATCAGGCCTCGCCAGCACCGCTCCAGCCCGCAGCCCTCAGCAGCAGTATCTCGACGCCGTAGATATGCCGCAGCAGACAGGTAGTTCTGTCACCGTTGCCAGCTCCGCAAACTTGGCCTCCGGCGCGGTTATGGCCGTGGAGTCCGGCAAGGATTCGGAGCTTGAAACCACAGCAGACCTGGAACCAGCCCCCCGTGAGGAATGCGGCGTCTTTGGAGTGTGGGCTCCCGGTGAGGATGTCTCCCGCCTGAGCTACTTCGGTCTTTACGCCTTGCAGCACCGGGGCCAGGAGGCCGCCGGCATCGCCACTTCCGACGGCCAGAAGATTCTGGTCTACAAGGATCTGGGGCTGGTGTCCCAGGTCTTTGACGACCGCACGCTGGGGACTCTGACGGGCCATATGGCCGTGGCCCACGTGCGCTACTCCACCACCGGTGCCACCACCTGGGAGAACGCCCAGCCCATGCTCGGGCCGGTGGCTGGCTCCACCTTGGCCCTGGCTCACAACGGCAACCTGACCAACACCCGCAAGCTCATGGAGGCCATCCGAAGCACCAGTGGTGAGGACCTCACCGGTGAGCTGGGACGCGGCTCCTCCACTGACACCGCCGTTATGGCCGCTCTGTTCGGTCTCGTATGCGAACGCGGCCACCTGGACGGTTGGGACGGGGACGCCGAGCCCGACGCTGCCCCCGTCCAGCCCGTCGTAGACGGCGCCGAGCCCACCTCCGCCGTCGCCTCCGCCACCAAGGCGCCGTTGCCTCTCTCCCAGGCCGCCCACCGTGTGCTACCCCTGCTGCGCGGCGCCTTCTCCTTGGTGTTCATGGATGAGCACACCCTCTACGCCGCCCGCGACCCCCACGGCGTGCGCCCCCTGGTACTCGGACGCCTGGAACGCGGCTGGGTGGTGGCCTCTGAGACCGCCGCCCTGGACATCGTCGGCGCCACCTTCATGCGGGAGGTGGAGCCCGGTGAACTCTTGCAGATCGACGCCGACGGTCTGCGTTCTAGCCACTTCGCGCAAGCCAAGCGCGCTGGCTGCGTCTTCGAATACGTCTACCTTGCCCGCCCGGATACGCGCATTGCCGGGCGCTCCGTCAACACCGCCCGCAACGCCATGGGGGCTGCCCTAGCCCGTGAATACCCGGTGGAGGCAGATCTGGTGATCGCCACCCCCGAGTCGGGCACCCCCGCCGCCATCGGCTACGCCCAGGCCTCCGGCATCCCCTACGGTCAGGGCCTAGTCAAGAATGCCTATGTGGGCCGCACCTTCATCCAACCCACCCAGACATTGCGCCAGCTCGGCATCCGGCTCAAACTCAATCCCCTGCGCGAGGTCATCTCCGGTAAACGCCTGGTGGTGGTGGACGATTCCATCGTGCGCGGCAACACCCAGCGGGCCCTGGTGCGCATGCTGCGTGAGGCCGGGGCCATCCAGGTGCATATTCGCATCTCCTCGCCTCCGGTGCTTTGGCCCTGCTTTTACGGAATTGACTTCGCGACCCGGGCCGAGCTGATTGCCAGCGGCATGAGCATTGCGGAGATTCGCGAGTCCATTGGGGCGGATACGCTGGGGTACCTCTCAGTGGAGGGCATGGTGGCGGCTTCCGGGCAGCCCCGCGAGGAGCTGTGCATGGCCTGCTTCACCGGCGACTACCCGATTGCCCCGCCCGACGACGGAGTGTCGCTTGGCACTCTGCCGGTCTCCCGCGTGCCCTCCGTGTATCGCAGACGCTCCGAGCAGTGCAGTCAAGCGCCGCAGCTCAGCCAGACCCCCGCGCAGCTTGCCGTCACCCGCCCCGAACTGGCCCGCCCTGACTCGGGCGCAAGCGCTCCCGCACCCGAGCTGGCCCGCCCTAAGCCAAGGCGCCTGGACCTAGCCCACCCCAAGCTGACCGCAGGCGAACCCACCCCTAAGGAGCCCACCAGTGAGCACTGAAAACCCCACCGCCACCGCATCCCCCCAGGCCATCACCTACGCCTCCGCTGGAGTAGACACCGCCGCCGGGGACCGCGCCGTCGAGCTCATGAAAGCCTCCGTGGCCGCCACCATGACCCCGGCCGTGGTTGGGGGAGTGGGGGGCTTCGCCGGGATGGTAGATGTCTCCGAGCTGCGCGCTTACCGGCGTCCGCTCCTGGCCACCTCCACCGACGGCGTCGGCACCAAGGTGGCGATCGCTCAGGCCCTCGACGTGCACCACACCATTGGCCAGGACCTGGTGGGCATGGTGGTGGATGACATCGCCGTGACCGGCGCCCGCCCTCTCCTCATGACCGACTACATTGCCTGCGGGCACGTAGTACCTGAGCGAATCGCTGACATTGTGCGCGGTGTTGCCCAGGCTTGCGCCGCCGTGCATACCCCCCTGCTGGGCGGGGAGACCGCCGAGCACCCTGGCCTTATGGCACCGCATGAGTACGACGTTGCAGGCGCCGCCACCGGCGTGGTGGAAGCCGACCGCCTGCTCGGCGCCGAGCGCGTCCGCCCCGGGGATGTGCTGGTGGCCCTGGCCGCTTCCGGCCTGCACTCCAACGGCTACTCCCTGGTGCGGCGCGTGGTGGAGCACGCCGGCTGGGGCTTGGAGCGGGAGGTGCCCGAGTTCGGACGGACCCTGGGGGAGGAGTTGCTGGAGCCCACTCGCCTGTACTCTGCCCTGTGCCTGGAACTGGTGGACGCCGTCGACCCCACCGACGCCGACCCGACCGCCTTGCGCCTGCACGCCTTCTCCCACATCACCGGCGGTGGCCTAGCCGCGAACCTAGCGCGCGTGCTGCCTGCCGGACTAGTAGCTGACGTGGACCGCTCCACCTGGCAGGTGCCAACCGTCTTCGACCTGGTGCGTCGTCTCGGATCTGTGCCTTGGGAGGACCTGGAGGGCACGCTCAACCTGGGGGTGGGCATGGTGGCGGTGGTGGCCCCGGAGGCTGTGGAGACCGTGGTGCGCGTGGCGCAGGGGGCGGGCGTTCCCGCCTGGCTGTTGGGGCGGGTGCACGCTGGCGCGGACTATCGGGCGCGTGGCCGGGTGGTGGCCGGAACCAAGGGCGTAGACGGCGGGGCTGTGGACATCTTTGGCAGTTACCGCACCGCCTGAGCTCAGCTGCCCTCGGCTACAGGCGCCAGAGCTTGGTCCGGTGGCGCCTTGCGGACGACGACGGCGCGCAGCCCTCGGGACGCGGCCAGCGGTAGCAGTGCCAGGCAGCTTAGGCCCGCCGTCGCGATAAGCAAGGCGGTGCCCCGCCCCGCGCCCGCCCCCACCACAGCGCCCAGAGTCGGCACCAGGGGGCCGCCCTCGCGCAGCAGCGGCTCGAAGCCGTGATCCGCCAGGGGACCGGCGAGGGCGTAGGCCACCAGGTACCCCAGCTGGGAGATCATGCCGATCATTCCCCAGGCCCGCCCCTGCTGCTGGTCAGGTACGCGCGTGCGCACCACCAGATCTGCGCCGGTCTGGCAGGCTGCCAGGGCCCCGAATACTGTGAAACAGCAAAGGCTCAGGCGGGGCAGGGAGTGGGCTAGCGGCACCATGACCAGGCCCGCCGCGAGGAGCGTGATCCCGGTGGTCAGCAGCCGCCAGGGCACTGGGCGGCGCAGTGCCCCCACCACCAGGGCGCCCACCAGCAGGCCGGTCGCGGCCAGGGACTGGGCGGTGCCCACGGCCTCGACGTCGTAGCGGGCCAGCAGCACCACCGGCAGCAGCACCTGCAGGCTGCCGAGCACCACCGTGAGCAGACCGGCCAGGGTGATGGCCCGGCGCACCTCCGGGGTGTGGGCCAGGGTGGCGGCAGCCGTGCGCAGTTGCTCCAGCAGGCGGGCGGTCTGGGCGTCGGTGTGGGAGGCGGTGCGATGACGCACGTACAGCGTGCACGCCAAGGTCACTCCCACGCTGGCGATATCCAGCCACAGGACGGCGGAGACGCCCGCGCGCACCAGCACCGCCCCGGCCAGCACGGGGGCCAGCAAGAACTTGGAGGCGGAGGCCAGTTGCAGCAGGCTGGAGGCTTTGGCGTACTGCTCGGCGGGGACCAGCTCGTTGACGGAGGCGCGCAGGGCCGGCTCGGTCAGGGCCGCCAGGCAGGAGGAGGCGGTCACGCCCGCCAGCACCATGGGCAGGGGTGTGCTGGGACGGGATAGGGCCGCCAGGACCAGCAGCAGGCCGAGTGCGGAGCCGCCGTCGCCCAGCAGCATCATGGTGCGCCGGTCGTGGCGATCGGCCAGCACGCCAGCCAGCGGGCCCAGTAGGACTATGGGGGTGAAGGCGCACAGCTGCACCAGGGCGACGGCGGAAGCGCTGCCTTGCGTGCGGTAGGCCCAGGTGGCCAGGGCGAAGGCGGTCATACCGGAGCCGAGCGAGGTGGTGAAGGAGCCCAGGACCAGGATCAGGAGGCGGTTCATTGTGGGCTGCCTGGGGGCGGGGCGGGGGAGGCCGGGTCAGAGGGTGCGGCAGCTGCGGCCGGGGAGGGCGGCCAGGTCAGATCTGCGCCGAGCAGGGCTGCCGCTGCGCGGATGAGGGCTGTGCGACGCCGGGCTGCGATGGCTCCGGGGGTGCAGGAGGCACCGGTGCTGATACCGGTGCCGTTAGCGGTCCTGATGCTTGTGTGCGAGGCGGCGGCAGAGGCGGGTGCATTGGCCCCGCCCCCGGGCGCATCGGCCCCCTCCCCGGACTGGGCCCTTGAGTCGGCGTCGGATTCCGCTGCCTCCGTGAGATCTGCAGGGGAGAAGATCCCGCCCTCCAGCAGTGTCATGCCGGCGGCCAGGATGATCTCCACGTCGCCGGCCGGGTCGGTGGAGTGCAGCTCACCCGTGGCGACGCCGTCGGCCACCACCTGAGTCAGGAGGGGGTGCAGGTGGCGGTAGGCGTGGGTCAGGGACATGAGGTGGAAGCGCATATTGCCCGCAGCCTGCAGCTGCTGGGACAGGGCGATGTCCTCGTCGTCGGCGCGGGCGGCGGCGAGCACTGCCAGGAGGCGCTGAGGGGCGGGGAGCTGGGCGGCAGCGGTGGCTTCTGCAGCTTGCGCGGAGCGCTGGGAGACCTCCTCGCAGGTGCGGGCGACGATCGCCTCCAGGATCGCCTCCTTGGAGCGGAAGTGATGGTAGAGGGTGCCCTTTGCGATGCCGACGGCGGTCAGGACGTCCTCGATGGTGGCGGTCTCGTAGCCCTTGGCCAGGAACAGGTCCTGCGCCGCGTCCAGGATCTGCTCACGGCGGGCCGAGGCGTTTAGGCGGGTGGGCGGCATGGTTGCTCCGAGTGGGGGTGGTGGCGGTCAGGAGTGAGGTTCCGCCTCAGTGTGTCCGACCGACCGTCGGTCTAGTGGTTTAAGTATGACTCACCGAGGTCCAGCACACAAGTACGCCGGTTCTCGCTGAGCCCTGTGAACGGGCGAATGCCAAGAGGTGCGCGCGTCGCGGTTCACCTCCGGGCAGGAGCCGCAGTACGCGTCGAGCGGCGCGTTCATGTGGCGGCCAGTGCCCGGGTGGGCTAGACGATCGCACTCATACGCGTGCGGCGGGCAGGCATGCGAAAGGGCCGTGGGCTCTGACGAACCCACGGCCCTTCAGCCGTTGTCAAAAGCGACGCTCAGACCTGGGCCGCATCGTCCTCAACCCAGTCCTCATCGTCGTCGGCAATGGCGTACTTAGAGGCCAGCGCCTCATAGTCCATCTCGTCACCGGAGGCGGAGGACGACGCAGAGAGCTCACGCTCCAACGCCGCGTAATCCGTGTCCGGGGTGAAGTACTTGAGCTTCCGTGCGACCTTGGTCGCCTTGGCCTTCTGACGGCCGCGCCCCATAGGCTCGACCCCCTCCAACGTCTCTGGGCGCGCTGGGCGCGCATCTCATGGGCAAATGTGTCGTGGCGCTACCGTACATCGTTTCAGTGCAACTAGGCCATTCCTGAACTGAGCTGCCGGGGTGGTGCACCCCACCTCTCCAAAGCGAGCTTATGCATCCAGGGCCCGGCAGCACTGCAACCCCAGCGCAGAGGCGTCACTTGCGGCGGGAGGTAAGGGCGGAGCGGAGGCGGTAACCAAGCCGCTTCCCAGCCTGCTTGGCCTGCTCCTTGGGACTGAAACGCGCCGCCAGGGCGTCGACGTCGGCCGCCAAGGCCTCCCGTGAGGCCCGCAGCTGCGCCTCAATCTCAGCCACGTCCCGCGTGCGCTCCGGCGAACTCACCGGCGAACCGCCCGCACCACAGCCACCGTGGCGACTCCGGTCAGGCACAGGGCAACACCGGTGGCTACGGCTAGGGCAGTCGGATCGCCGTCGCGCGCATCGTCTAGCAGGTGGCGCAGGCGCGTAGGCAGGTCCTCCACGGCGGACCCAGCAGGGCTGGCTGTGCTGCTGGCAGCCTCAGTGGCCTCCGCATAGATGCCGTAGACCGCTGGCTGTTCCTCCTGGTGACTCACCAGCCCCTTGGCTCGTGAGCACAGCTTGCCCAGCGCTTCAGTGGCGCGTTTGCGCCCCGGGCAACCGCAGGCTGAGCCGCCACAGCAGGCCCCAGCATCGCCGCGCATGACTTTGGCGGCCCGAGTGCGGATATTTGCTAGGGGGGAGCCGGGAGCGGCGATGTCATCCTCACCCTTGGTCTCCAAGAGATCGGCGGCGCGCTCACGCAGCTTGCCGAGCTTGCCAGACAGGCTCTCCGCAGCCTCCCCGACGCCGTCGGCACTGCCGCCGTCCCGCAGCGCGGCCGCGCGGTCGCGCAGAGAAGCCAAAGTGCTGTTGACTTGTTCGCGAGCCTGAGTCTTTAGCGATACCGGGGCGAGCCGTGAGCCCAGGGACTCCAGGTCGAAGGCTAGTGACTCGCGCTGGCGGGCCAGGCGGGCCTCCAACTCGGCAATTGTGGGGGCAGGAGCCTTGGCAGAGTCAGTCATGGTTCTGTGCCTTCTGGAAACCGGAGACGATAGAGGACTTGAGGGTCTTGGCGCTGGTCTTCAGGCCCTCCTGGGGGGCAGGCATGGAGGCCTTGCCTTCCTTGAGTTTCTTAGCTCCGATCAGGCCCAGGATCGCTGCGATCAGCAGCAGCACTACGGCCACGATGAGCTTGCCCGCCCACAAGGGCAAAAATACGCCGATGCCGCGGGCGGCGGCGTCGAATAGGAACCCGAGGCCGTACAGGGCGACGGCGGCGGCGCCCACCAGCAGGCCTGTGCCCAGACCCATCTGGAGGCCCATGTTCTTGGCCTTGGCTTTGGCCAGGTCAAACTCGCCGTGGATCAGGCCGGAAATATTCTCTGAAATCCGGGCAACCAGCTCGCCAAGTGTCGGCTGGGGACTGGGGGGAGTGGTGTTACGTGACACGATCTCGGCTTTCTTGGGAGACGCGTAGGCGGTGCGGAGTAGGCCTAGCATCAGAATCTCATACGCTCGGCCGCTTCGGCAGCGCCACCAGACTACCTGTGCGGACGATCTCCCGCTGCGCGCAAACCGTGGCGGGAGCGCTCCGGGCTTCAGCCAGGCAGCTGAGCCTTGAGGGCTAGCACCCGCTCCACCGCTGCATCCACCTGCGCAGCAAAAGCCGCATCTGCTTGTGCAGCAGACACCAGGGCAGCAGCCATCTCGCCGATCAGCCACGGTGCCCCGGAGGCCAGCACAATGTCACAGCCCGCCCGCACCGCAGACACGGCGCGCTGGCCGGGCGTCCAGACGGCGCGCTGGCCGGGCGTCCAGGCGGCCAGCTGCGCCGCTGCCGAGACGTCGTCGGTGATGACCACACCACCAAAGCCCAGCTTGCTGCGCAGCAGGTCCGTGACCACCGCCTTGGAGAAAACCGCCGGTGCGGAGCCATCTAGCAGCGTGTAGTAGGCGGAGGAGACCATCACCACGCGCTTGCTGCTGGCCTTAGCCAGCTCCGCGAATAAAGCCACCGCCGGGTCATCCGGGCCGGTCAGCGAATCCGTCACCCCGGAGGAAACATCAGTGTTCTTAGCCACACGCCCCAGGCCAGGGAAGTGCTTAAGCGTGGGGATGATCCCGCCCTGCTCCATGCCGGCGGCAAAAGCCTCCACCCCAGCCCGCACCGTAGCGAGGTCATGCCCATATTCACGCCCAAAAGCACCAATTGGCGCGTTTGCACCCGGGTTAGCCAGGTCCACCAGGTCAGCTACGGGCGCCAGGTTCATATTCACCCCGGCCCCCGCTAACTCCTGCGCCCAGCCCGCCGCCGTGGCCGCTAAGCCGGCCCCCTGGCCGCCCTGCGCTAGGGCGTCAGGCATGCGGGAGAAGCCCTGCCCGCGCAGCACCTGCACCTGCCCACCCTCCTGGTCCGTGGAGACCAGCAACGGCGTCGAGTGAGTGGAATCCGCTCCCACTAGGGCCCGCAAAGAATCCACGACGCGGCGCGTCGCCGCCACCCCCGCCCCCGAGCGCCCCGAAAGGAACACCCCGCCCACGTGCAGATCAGTGATCGCTGAACTGGCGGTCCCGGAGGCTGCCGTGGCGTCGGTGCCCACCATCAGCAACTGCCCCACCTTCTGCTCCAGGCTCCAACCTGCCAGGGCCGTTGGAGTTGGGCTAGGTGTTGGGGTGGGCGACGGCGTCGGGCCGGCGGAGGGAGAGGCCAGCGTGGGGCTGGGGGCTGCTGTGGCAGGTGCCGTCGTAACTGCGGAGGCTGAGGTGGCGCCCGCCCCCACCGAATCAGCCGAATTTGCAGCGCGGCCACAGGCGGCCAGGGTGGTGGCGCTCAGCGAGACCGCCAGGAGTTTGCGGCGGGACAGTTGGGCAGCTTGGTGGGGTGGGCGCATGATGACCTCAGGAATCGCTTGGCATCAGGGACGGCCAGCCGGACTCAAACACGATTCACTCAGTGGCGATCGCTTCCAGCACAGGCAGGCGCGTGGCCCTCAGGGCGGGCCACAAGGCGGCTAGCACTCCCACCACCACGGCAGTGATGACCATGCCAGCTAGCTGGCCCCAGGGGATTACGAGCACGCTCAAACCCCGATCGGCCAAGAACGAGCGTAACGCTGCAGCCAGCAAGAGCCCAGTACCGGCCCCCAACACCGTGCCATACACGGCTGTGAGCACCGACTCAGTCATGATGATCCCAGCCAACTGGGAGCGGCCCAAGCCCACCGCCCGCATCAGCCCGATCTCCCGGGTGCGTTCAGACACGCTCAGCACCAGCGTGTTGACGATCCCCAGGATGGCAATAGCAATGGACAGCCCCAGCAGGGCGTAGAGCACAGACAGGGCCTGGTTGGCCTGCTGTCCCACCTGATCCGAAATTTGCTTCTGATCCAGCACCTGGAACACATAGGACGGCGCCACTAGGTCCTTGATCTGCTCCCGTACCTGAGCCAGGTCCGCACCGGGGGCCAAGGTCACCATCATGGCGTGGGGGTTATCCAGCAGTTCTTGGGCGCTCAGCGGCGGGGAACCCAGCAGGTCGCCCACCTGAGCGGCCAAAGCCGCATTGGTGAAAAGGGCATTGCCTGAGCCTTTGGCGTCCGAAATGCCGCAGACGGTGGCCTCCACTGAGCCGGCGGGGCCAGTGACGGTTACCGGCTTGCCTTCCTGGAAGCCGGAGCTCTTCGAAGCCACCACATGTGAGTCGTCAAGGCACTCCAAGGAACCGGAAACCATGATCGGGTCGAAGGCGCGCACATAAGAGGGGGCGTCCACGGCGGCGATAACGGAGGTGCCGGGCTCTTTGCCCTGCCCGGTGAGCGACACCATGCTCATGCGCAGGGAGGTGGTCTCGGCCACGCCCGGGAGTTGGCTGATCTTCGTCTTGTATTCCGGCGCCATCGGCTGGAGTCTGTTCGTGGCGTCGGGCTGCACCAGCAGGTCCGCGTGCATGGAATCGTTGACGATCTCCCGCACCGACTCCTTCATGGAGGCGGTGATGGTGGCGCCCGCACTCACCAGGGCCACACCGATTAGCAAGGCCGCAGAGGTGGCGGCAGTGCGCCGAGGAGCAGCCACCACATTTCGAGTGCCCAGCCGCCCAGAGGGGCGCAGCAGCCGCAGCGGCAGCCCCAGCAAGCTCGTCACCGGGCGCGACAGAATGGGGGAGGAGACCAAGAGCCCCAGCAGCAGCACTCCGGCACCGACGCCGAGCACCAGCCCACGGTGGCCTAGGCCAGTCACCTTCCAGGCGGTCAGTACCCCTGCAAGCCCAGCAGCGGTGAACAGCAGCCCCAAAATGCTGCGCAACACCAGGGACTTCTCGCGGGAGCCTGAAACCTGCCGCATCGCCTCCACCGGGGCGGTTAGGGCGGCGTCGCGGGCAGGCAGCAGCGCCCCCACAATGGTGACCAGCAGACCCACTGCGATCGACGTCGCGATGATGGTGCTGGTCATCGGCACCCCGCCGGGCAGTGGCATGCCATACGCCTCCAGGCCCGCCACCAGCAGCCGGGTCAGGCCTAGGCCACCCAGCACCCCCAATGCCGAGCCGAGCAGCCCGATCACCACCGCTTGCAGCAGCACAGTCAGGAACACCGAGAAGGTGGAAGCCCCCACCGCCCGCAGCAGCGCGAACTCCTTCTGCCGCTGCCGCACACTCATCGCAAAGGTGTTCATGATGATGAAGGAACCCACAAACATGGCCAGCACCACGAAGACCAACAGGAAGGTCTGCACGTAGCCGAGGATCTTCTCGACGAACTGGTTCTGCTCGGCAATTTCCTCTTCCCGGGTGCGCACTTGCGCGTCTGCGGGCAAGGAGGCAGCTACGGCCTCCTTCACCTTGGTGACGTCGGAGCCAGATGCCACCTGGATTTCCACCGAACTGACCTTGCCGTCCGGGGCCGCCATGGGCATTACCCAATCGGGGTCCATGCCCACCAGCACCGCACCCGCCATGGAGGTGCCAAAGCTGAACTCCCCCACCAACTCCACCTCGCGAGGTGTGCCCAGGGCCACGATATGCGTGCGGTCCCCAACCTTCAGACCCGAGCGACGCAGAGCGTCAGACTCCAGGATGATCTGACTCTCCCCCTTGGGATAGACGCCGGAAACCAGGGTGAGGCCACGTTCGTCGCCATACAAGGGCATGGCTATGGAGGGAGCTCCGGTGGTGGAGACGGGGGCTTGGTCCGCGCCCACCAGGGTCAGTTGCAGGGAGGAGACGGGGCGGGCAATGGATACCCCCGCAATGGTTTTCAGCTGCTCCGCTAGGGCGCTATCCACGGGCTTGCGTAGCAGGCCGCCGGAGAGCTCAGCGGGCCGGTGCCCCAGGCGGTCACGCAGGCCGACGGCGTCGACCACCCGGTCAAAGTGGGCGCGATCCACCTTGTGGCGGGCAATATCCAGCGGCAGGGTGATGTTCTCCTCCGCAGTCAGCGAAGGCACCAGATTGAATGCCTGGAATACGAAGCCAATGCGCTCGCGGTGCAGCTTGGTCAGGCGGCGCTGACTCATGGAGGAGATCACCTCCCCATCCAGGTCAATGGTGCCGGAGGTAACGGTTTCCAGACCTGCTAGGCAGTGCATGAGGGTGGATTTGCCGGAGCCGGAGGGGCCCATGATTGCGGTAAAACAGCAGTCGCCGGCCCTCGCTCCGAGGGACTGACGGCGGTATCCGGAAAGACCCCATAGCTACTTGGGGGAGTCCGTGGGTAGCCCGTTAAGGGCGCGAGGAATCAGGGGAGACCCTTAGATAGAACGAGGTGTGGGTGACCCGATAACTGTGCCTCCGCTACTCCCAGCCGAGTTCGCACAGGCGGTCGTCGTCGATGCCAAAGTGGTGCGCCACCTCGTGAATGACTGTTATCGCAATCTCGCGGACCAGCTCTTCGCGGCTTAGACACCAGCGGGACAGTGGACCCGAGAAGATCAACACCCGGTCGGGCAGGACTAGGTTCCAGGACTCGTCCCGTTCAGTTAGGGGCGTGCCTTCGTATAGGCCCAAGAGGGTGGGCAGGCCGTCTTCGTCGTAATCAGCGGCGGTGAGTAGCTCCGGGTCGGGCTCGTCCTGGATCAGGAAGACCACGTTGTCCATCGCCTGAGCCAGTTCTTCGGGGATGAGGGCTAGGGCGTCGTCGACGGCGGCGTCGAACTCGGCGTCTGTGAGCTGCACTGGAGGAGTCATGGGGCCAGCCTGCCACGGGTGGGCTGCCCTGTGGGATAAGCGTTGTTAAGTGCTGTGCCGCTTGGGTTTTGAGGCAGGCACTCAAAGCCCGTGCTAGCCTGGTGAGCAGGCTCACGTGCGAGCGATTTGCGCGCTTTGCATGATGGCCAATAGTGTTCCTTCCGGTTCGAGGCACAACGACGCCGAGGCCTAGTGGGCCCCCATCGTCTAGCGGCCCAGGACCCCGCCCTTTCACGGCGGTAGCACGGGTTCGAATCCCGTTGGGGGTACGGATCGTGCAGTGATTCTGGCAATTTGCCGAACAATACAATATGGCCTTGTGGCGCAGTTGGTTAGCGCGCCGCCCTGTCACGGCGGAGGTCGCGGGTTCAAGTCCCGTCAAGGTCGCGGACTTTGGCCCGGTCAGTTCCAGTAGCTGGCCGGGCCGGATAGTCCCAGGCTCTGTAGCTCAGTTGGTAGAGCGTTCGACTGAAAATCGAAAGGTCACCGGATCGACGCCGGTCGGAGCCACGACGTAGGACCCGTCACCCACAAGGTGCGGGTCCTCGTCATATTTCAGGGGTCTTTGCGCCGAGCGCAGCAATCGCCGCGGCGCGGGCCGTGTGGGATGGCCCGGATTGACTTGTGGCGGGGGTCCGGTAGAGTCAGCCCTTGCTGAATATGGCCTTGTGGCGCAGTTGGTTAGCGCGCCGCCCTGTCACGGCGGAGGTCGCGGGTTCAAGTCCCGTCAAGGTCGCGGATTCCCTGCGAAGCCGCCCTAGTGCGGCAAGATTGGGGAAATCCAGGCTCTGTAGCTCAGTTGGTAGAGCGTTCGACTGAAAATCGAAAGGTCACCGGATCGACGCCGGTCGGAGCCACCAAGAAAGGCCCGGATTGCCAGGATGTCCCTGGAACCCGGGCCTTTGCCACCCCCAATACCCGGCGGTCAGCCAAGCCTGTGCGGGCTTATCTGTTGGCTGCGCTCGCAAAAGGGTGGGGTGGGGTGCCTTAGTTGGCGCGGCGTCCGGAGGACCAAGCGCCTATGCCCGCGGCGATCGCCCCAAAGAGTATGCCTGCGATAGGCCAGATCAACCAGGAGCGCTCCCAGGCATCCCAGCCGAAAGACCAGATCAGATACGCGACCACCGGCACCGGCCAGTAGATGGCTGCAATCACGCCGACAATCCGGTCGCGGTCGGCCTCCGAGTCCGGCACGTCAACGCGGGAACGCCCCTGCTTGCTTAGCAACTCGTGGGTGGAAGCCGCCCAATTGGCGGGCAGGAAGATGTACAAACCAGTCGCCACTAGGAGGAGGGTGCCGGCCACCCCCAGGCCGGTGAAGTCCTGGGTGCTGTTTGGCTCTTTCAAAGCGGCGAAGGTCATCACGGGGATAGCTGAGATTATCCACAGGCCGACGGCAATCATCAGTGCCCGTGAGCGCGTCCCTTCGTGTTCCACGCGCAGCCGCGAAGCCCAGGAGGAGACGATGGGGTCCTGCACAAAACGCCCCTCTGCCAGGTGCTCAATGCCAGCGAAAGCTTGACGACGGCGCAGCAGCAGCATGACAGCAAAGGCGACAATCATCAGCGTCATCGGGACCATTAAGGCAAAGGCTTTGGAGTCGCTGCTAAACCAGCCTAGGCCCATCGGGCCGAGCACGCTGATTAGGGTAACCGGGATAGCCGCGAGCACGCATAGGGACACACCCGCTGCCAGGAGGGGGCCGGTTTGGCGCTTGGCTTTCGCGAGTTGTTGAGCTTCAGGCAGCGTGACCACCGGCCAGGCACCAGCGTCGTAGGAGGGGCTGGCCGGCGCATTAGAGGGAGGTGCTGGTGGCTGCTCGGCTTGTGCATCTCTAATCTCCGGGAGGATTCCGAGCACGGGCGCGAGCTCCTCCAAATTGCCGAAATCCGTGATGACCTGGCCGACCGCCTCATTGTGGGTCTTGCCGGAGGTGACGGCATCCGCGTAGGCGTCCTCCATCATGGCTCGCAGTTCCGCCTTGGCTTCCGTCATACGAGGCGTCGCCGGGTAGGGCGCGAACATGGCCTCTAGGAAGGTGTCGATGGCGTCCATCAGGGGGTTCCTTTCTGGGGCTTAGCAAAGCGGTCCACCAGGTTCTTGGTGTCCTCCCACTCGGTGAGCTTCTGGCTCAGGTAGGTGGTTCCCTGGGCGGTGAGGCGGTAGTAGGTGCGGGGTTTGCCGGACTCGGAGACGTCCGCGTAGGACACGGTGAGTCCGGAGGCCTCTAGTCGTTTCAGGGCGGTGTAGAGGGTGGTCTGTTTGATGGTGTACTCGCCAGCGGAGACCTCGGTGATGGTCTTGGCTAGCTCGTAGGCGTAAGAAGGGCGTTGTTGGAGCAAGGAGAGGACCATCAGGTCGACGTAACCGCGGATGGCGTCAGCGCTGATCACGGTGTCTCTTTCTCGCATGTCTGTTGTACGACAAGCATACTACGGCTGCCGTAGTACTACAACTGGTTGTTGGCGTCACCGTTCTGCGCGCGCCGGATCTTGGCGACGACGTCGGCAGGCAGAAAGGCCTCCGCCTGCGGTGGCAAGGCCCCAAAAGGCGAATGCAAACGGGTAGTGCATAAAGGGCACAGACGCCGGGACTCAGGCCCACTCGCGGCAGCGCTGCCGAAGCGGTTGCCGCAGCGTTCACAAAGGACTGAGCTGTCAGCCGCCAGCACCTCCTGCGGCTCCTGCCAAAGCGCCCTCAGCTCAGCCGGGCCCGCAGCGCGTAGCACCTGTGTGGGGCACTGGCGTAGACAAAGCCCGCAACTGCGGCAAGCGGACAGGTCGTGCACCAAGCCCTGGGTGGCCCCCGCGCTGTGACCCACCAAGGCGAACTGCAAAGCGCCCTCTGGGCAGGCATGTGTGCAGACCCCGCACAGATTGCAGCCGGTGGCCTCCAGATGCCTACCTGCGGCAGGCAAGCCCTGTAGGGCGCTAGCCGGATCAGACACGCGCCCCGCCCGCACCAGCGCGCGCAGGGCCGCCAGCAGCAGCGCCTGCGCGTCGCCGTCGACGTCAAAGGGCAACTCCACTCGGCCCCCCAGCAGCATTCGCCGAGGGATCGGCACCGCGGCGGCGTTAAGTATGGGGCTACTGCGCCGCCACAGAGGCCGCAGAGCTGAGCTGCGTGCGCGTGGAGCACTCACCGGGAGCCGGCGCACCAACCCAGGAGCCAACTGCTCCCAACGCTCGCATAGCTCCGTCACCGCAGATGCGCCACCTGCGAGGCAGTGGGCTACCAGCACTTCAGTAGCGCCCGCTGCCAACAGCGCCGGGGCCAGGGCCAGTGGCGCCTGTGCCAGACAAGCGCTCCAGCGCAGGAGCAAGCCCTCAGCAGGCGCGGGCGGCTCGCCACACGCAGCACAGCACAAGAGCACCGGGCCGTGGAAATCGGTCCCGCTGAACCACCGCACCAGCGCAGCAATCTCCCCAGGCCTAGAGTCTGGGGCAGACTTAGAGGCGGGCCCAGAGGCAGAGCCAGGTCCGCCTGCAGTCTCCGACCCGCACCCAAGCCCAGCCCCAGGTACCCGCCCAGAGTCAGGCTTGTCCCTAGCTGCCATGGCCTCTCAGAACTCCTGTTGGCCCCGAATAACCTGGTACTCGCCCTGCTCGTTCTGCACGGGACTTGGCAGCCCCAGTGCCTGCCCCCAGGCCAGCACGCTGCCTAAGGTCAGCAACTCCAGCCCGCGCAGCCAGTGAGTCTGGGCTGCCTGCGCCGCCTGCTGCAGTATCGCTGGCGCCCAGGCCAGGAGATGCACAGAACTGAAGTCCCGCGCCAGGCTCAGGTACTCCTCGCGCAATCTGGCGTCACCTCGGTCAGCGCAGTCCAGGGCCCGCTCGCAGCACTGGGCCAGGAAGTCCAACTCCAGACCCAGATGGTCGTCCGGCTCCCGGTTCAGCTTGGGGGCGTGCAGCCCCAGCCGCCGGTAGGCCTGCCGTACCTCCAAAGTGCGGCGGTCAAAGACCAGCCCCTCCTCGTCACGGTGCACCGACTCAAAGGGGGGCACCACCGCGCTCGCACTGATGCCGTAGACCCGATCCTGGTCGGCATGAACCACGGAGCCCGCTTCACCACTAGTGACGCTGGCCTGCAGCTCCGCCCACCCCGCCGTCGAGTACTCCGCGGCGGCAGAGTCAGCCTCCAGACAAGCCGTAAGCGGCCACTGCGGAGCTAACTCGACGACGTCGGTGCGGCTTTGGTCATCAGCTGGCGTCAGCTGCAACCTGCCCAAGGTGGATAAGGCGGCAGCAAAGCGCTCAAGTTGGTCATCGGTGGTCATGGCTCTCCTGGCTGATTCAGCCGCCCAGGCCCGCCTGCAGCGTATTCAGGCCCACGTGGAATAAGCCCTCGTAGTGCAGCGCGCGTCCTAGCAGCTCGCCTCCCACCGCCAGCACGAAGGCGGCCGTCAGCACCCACACGAGTGTGTGAGAAGGACGTTCAGCGTTCTTGGCGCGCACATAAGCGACACCGCTGACCAAAACCACTACCAGCGCCAACAGGAGCAGGCGCCAGGTGAGGGCACTGCCCTCAGTCAGCAAGCCCAGCACATGCGCGGAGGCGGGGTTCTTCCCCTGCGCTAGGTGCTGCGTGAGCAGCGGGTAGGTAACCAGCAGGACCAGTGCCGCTACCAGGCTGAGCAAAGCGCACAGCTGGATGGCCACCGTGGTGAGTTTGGAGGTGGGGGCGTCCATAGGGCGAGCCTCAGTCACCCGCAGCAGGTCCAAGAAACGCCGCCAGCCGGAGTTGGTGCCGTGCTCATCGCGCTTGAGCTGTGAAGTCCAAGAGAACAACAGCGCCACCGCCACTGCCAGTGGACCAGTCAGCAGCGCTGAGCCCAGGAACAGCAGCCAGGTGCTGGAGTTATGCCAAGCCGGGACTGTGCGCACCGAGTAATAGACCTGGATCATGGATACCAGCAGGCCTACGCCCGCCGTCGCCGTCAGGATGGCTAGGACTTGGCGAGTGCCGCGCGAGCCCCAACCAAACCATTCAAAGCCTGTGCAGGCGAAACCTAGGGCGCCGTAAAGCACCCCAAATACAATCTCCCGGCTCAGCCAGGAAGAACCGAAGTTCCTAAAGGTATTGAGGGCGTGGAAGGGGTCTCCCAGATGGAAGAAGGCCGCCGCGAAGCCCAGCACCAGCAGGGGCCAGACGGCGAAAAGTGCGGCCCGGGTCACCCGGTCAGTGGTCCAAGTTTTGTCATGGCGTAGATGCCCCACAACCTGCAGAGCCCCCAGGGTCAGGAAGGCTCCCACCGACATCTGGGCGAGCACCGTGAACAGGATCATGGGCAGTTCGGCGGTGTTCATCAGATCTCCTCCGGGTTCGCGATAGTGCCGGTGCCGTTGTCCCAGCTCTGGGCGTCGCGGTGCGGCTTGATGACCAGATGGGGCTTGGTAAGAGAAGGATCAGGCAAGGGGGCGATCCCCGCCTGCTCCCCGTACTTCTTGCGCAGCTCGTCAATCGGGCCCCAGTCCAGGGCGCGGGAAGGACAAGCAGACACACAGGCCGGGGCCTGCCCGGTGGAGCGGTAGTCGTAGCACAAGTCGCACTTGGTCATATGGCCCGTGCGCGGGTCCAACTGGGGGGCGCCATAGGGACAGGCCCACTGGCAGTAACGGCAGCCCACACACTTGGACTGGTCCACATACACCGTGCCATCTTCTCGCTTGGACATGGCGGTGGTGGGGCAGACCTCCATGCACACGGCGTTCTCACAGTGGTTGCAAGCAACCGAGGTGTAGTAGCTGAAGACATTGGGTGTGAAGGTGTTGCCGTCCATCTTCCAGGAGCCACCCGTGTACTCCACGACGCGCCGCCAGGTCACTCCTACTGGCAGGTCATGTTTGTCCTTGCAGGCAACCTGGCAGGCCTTACAGCCGGTGCACAGGGACTGGTCAAAGTAGAAGCCGTAATCGGCGCCGCTGCTGATGAAGCTCTCACTCATATTTCTTCGCTCCTCAGGCCTTCACTACCTGGACAGTGGTCGTGTGCACCGCATTGCCCTTGGCTAGCGGTGACGGGTGCAGGGAGGTCAGCGTGTTCACACTGCCGTTAATGTCCACCGGGTACTTGGGATTGGCTCCCTTGGGTGGCGCCACCTCAGAGGTGGGCTGCGGGTTGAACCAGGCCCCCTGGGGTAGGTCCACCACACCCGGGACGATGCGCTCAGTCACCCGCGCTTCAATACGGATAGTGCCGCGGTCGTTGTAGGCAAACACCAGGTCACCGTTCTTGATGCCACGTGGCGCTGCGTCCACCGGGTTGATTGCCAAGTACTGGTGGTGCGCCTCTTGCATCCAGTCCACGTTCCCGTAGGTGGAGTGCGTGCGCTGGCGGTAGTGGTGGCCAATGATCTGTAGCGGGTATTTATCCGACTCGCGTGCTTCCAGCGCGCCTTCCCAAGTGGGAGTGAACTCAGGTAGGGGGGTGAGTTGGTCGCCGGCCAGCGGGGTGCGGAACTCGTCCCAGGTCCACTTCTGCGCCATCTTGGCTAGGCGCTCGGAGTAGATCTCGATCTTGCCCGAAGGCGTCTCCAGTTTGTTGGCCTCCGGGTCTTGGCGGAACTCCTCCAAGGGAATCACGGCGCCGACATTGCGGCGGTATAGGCCCATCTTCACCCATTCGTCATAAGTGGGCAGCTCCGGGTCCTTCTCGCGGGAAGCATCGACGGTGGCGCGCAGCCAAGCCTCACGGTCCTTGCCCTCGTAGTAGGCATCTTTAACATCTGTGCCGAGCTTCTCCGCGAGCTGGCCACAAATGTCAAAGACAGTGCGGCACTCGTAGAGCGGCTCGATCGCCTGAGTGGACATGATCCCGTAAGCCATGGGGCTGGCGTTTTCGCCGGGGTGGAGGTCAAACTCCTCCGCGGCAGAGGTGCCGGGCAGAACGTAGTCGGCGTAGCGGGCGGAGACCGTCATCTGGATATCGCAGACCACGATCAGCTCGCACTTGGTGTCATCCTGCAGGATCTCGACACTTTGGTTGTTCCCGCCGGTCTGATTGACGATCGAGTTGCCCGCGTACTGCCACACCATCTTGATGGGGGTAGTCAGGGCGGTATCCGTGGGGTTGCCGGCGTCGTCGATAGGCACCTTGGCGGCGCGCACCCCGGGCTTGGGCTTCTCGCAGACCCCCGCGTTGAAGGTGGTCATCTTCTCCCCGTGGTCGATGGCATCCAGCCAGGAGAACACGGAAATGATGTGGGGCTGCGGGTTAGTGGTGCCCGCGTTGAAGACCTTCTTAATCGACAGTCCAGGCGCGGCCTCGCGTCCGCCGGTGCCGCCGCCAGGAATACCGATATTGCCGGTTACGCAGGCCAGCAGGAAGATCGCGCGGGCCTCGTTCTCCCCGTTGGCGTGGCGCTGCGGCCCCCAGCCCTGGTTGATGGCGCAGGGCTTGGCGCCGGCGATTTCCCGGGCCAGGCGGGTGATTTGGTCGGCTGGGACGCCACAGATATCCGCGGCCCACTGGGGGGTTTTCTCGACGCCGTCGGGGCCCTTGCCTTCAATATAGGAGCGGTAAGAGGCATTGGCAGGGGCGCCAGCAGGCATGTGCTGCTCATCGAAGCCCAGGCAGTAGCGGTCCAAGAAGTCCTGGTCGTGCAGGTTTTCCTTGAGCATCACGTGGATCATCCCGGCGATCAGCGCCGCATCCGTGCCCGGGCGCACCGCCACCCACTCGTCGGCCAGCAGCGCAGCCGTCTCCGAGTAACGCGGGTCTACGACGATCGTGCGTACCCCGGAGTCCTTGCGGGTCTGCTGCGAGACGAAAGTCAGTCCGCCGCCGGACATGCGCGTCTCCAGCGGGTTGTTGCCGAAAAAGACCTGAAGTTTGGAGTTCTTGGCGTCATCTAGGGAGTTGGAGGAGACCCAGTCGCCGTAGAAGTACGGGTAGGCGGCGGTGATCTCCGTGGTGGAGTAGTCGGAGTAGTGGTCCAGGTAGCCGCCCCAGCAGTTCATCATGCGGGAGAAGGGAGTCTGGTCCGGCGGCCAGGAGCAGGCCATGGTGGCGCCCAGGGTGCCGGTGCCGTAGTTGATGTAGAAGGCCTCGTTGCCGTGCTTCTGCTTGATCGCCTTCATTTTCTCGGCGATCTCTGTGAGGGCTTCCTCCCAGCTGATCTCCTCCCATTCGCCAGCGCCGCGCTTGGTGCCGGCTTTGCGGCGCAGCGGCTTCTTGAGGCGGTCAGGGTTGTAGATGCGGTGGCGAATGGAGCGGCCACGCACACAGGCGCGCACGGTCTGCGTGCCCAGGTTGTTGTCTCCGGTGTTGTCCGGCAGAACACGCACCACGGTGCCGTCCTTGACCTGCAGGCGCAAGGGGCAGCGGGAGCCGCAGTTCACGGTGCAGGCGGACCAGACGGTCTTATCTGCTTCCGCCATGCCTTCCACCTCGGCTGCGGCGGCTGGGCCGCTGCCAGGCATGCCTAAATCGGTGGTGGCCACAAGTGCGGTGGTGCCGGCCGCTACGCCGGACCAGGCCAGGAAGGAACGACGCCGTGGCCGCAGCCGGGGTCCGGTCTGGCTGGGGGTAGTGGACGCTGCGGGCTCTGCCATAGCGGTCTCCTCTGGAGGCAATGGGAAAGATGCATGTAAAGACTAAAGAACTAAACGACGGGTGTACTTTAGGTTTTGATGTTTGTTGGTATTGCAAGGAAAAGGCGCCACGTCGATCTGGGGTGTCAGTGGCTTAGTTCCGTGTTTTGAGGTACGGGCGGCTTGCGTATTCTGGTGACGGCCTGCTGGAAGCAGGTCCAGGCCTACCGGTGGAACCAGTGGAGGAGGCGCCAGTGCCACGCACCGCGCAGGATGACCCGCGCTATCAGCGAGTGCGCGGCAGTCTGGTTCAGGCTGCCGCCCGGCTGGGGCGGGAACGCACGGTCGACGCCGTCGCCATCTCTGAACTCACCGCTCTAGCAGGAGTCTCACGCTCCGCCTTCTATGCCCACGCCACCTCACCAGCTGACCTGCTCGCCAGCTACCTCCTGGAAAAGCTGACCCCATACCTGGACCGTCTGGGCAACCTGTTGGAGGAAGAGCCGGACAATTTTGTGACCGCCTGGAGGGGCCTGTATGTGGAGGTGCTGCACACCATCCGCGAGGACCAGGAGATCTACCAGCACGTCTTCGGCGACCACGGCTCACCCGCCGTCGTCGGGCGTTTGCGCCAGCGCTTCCGGCAGACCGCCGAGGAATTCGTACAGAGCTTCATCACGCATCTAGAGGAGCCCGTATCCGAGCTGTGGGTCAACATGGCCGTGTCCCAGCACGTTTCCAACACCGTGGTGATTATTGAGTCCTGGTTGCGCACAGGTATGCGGGAGGAACCGGGCGACGTCGTAGACACCTTTATTCTCCTGGCGCCGCCCTGGCAGCTGGTGCGACTCTCGCCCACCGGCGTGGCCAGCCTGGGGCGTCGCCATCTACTGGAGACTCTCGCCGCCCAGGGACAGGGGACACTCCCCGGCACCGCGACCCCGGCAGCACCTACGAGAAACAGCTGACAGGACACAGCCGGAAGGATTTAGCAACCCGGACTCGCGGTGATTCGGAGACGGGCGAGGCCAGAACGTGTTAAACAGGCGCTGCTAGCAGAGTTCACGGGATAGACAGATTAAAGGAGCGAGTATGGGACGCACTGAGGCTGACGAGACCGCCAAGATGGAGCAGATGCGCCACTGGCTGGACGCACTGTGTACTGAGTTGCAGTTGGACCCCACAGTGGTGCAAGACCCAGAGACCCCTCTGCTAAAGCTCATCTCCACTGTGGCGCACGGACCTTCGCGGCCCGGTGCTCCCATGACCGCCTTTGTGGTGGGCTACGTGGCGGCAAGCACCGGCAGGCCCACCGCGGAGGTCATCGCCCAGGTGCAGCGCCTGGCGGAAGGCTGGGAGCAGTAACCGGCTCTACGCTGGGCGCATGCCTTTGACCTCTACCTACGCTGCCGTCCCGGCCCTGGCGGGAATCGCTGCGCCCGTGCCGGTGGCGCTGGGGATGCCTGGACCCGCTGCATCTACTCTCACGCCCGCCCAGACCTTCTTGGCTGCGGCGACGCCGTCGCCTAGCCCCGGCGTTGTAGAAGAGGCCGCCCAGGCCGTGGTGAAGGCCAGCGCCACGCTGCTCTCTTTTCTGCTGCGAGGCGGAATCGGGATAGTCCTGGGGCTGGTAGCTGCTGCAGCCTTAGTTGGAGTGCTGTCCCTGATGGCTCGCCGCCAACCTCTGTGGCGTGAAGTCCATAAGTACGGCCGCCGTCCCCTTTACCTGGGGGGTGCGCTGCTCGGTGCCTGGCTCGGCACATTCACCACTTTTCTGTACGTGGAGATGCCCGCCTGGGGGCTGCTGGCTAGCAGGCTGCTGCTGGTCGGGGTGGTGCTGTCTGGAACCTGGTTCGTGGTCGGATTGGCAAAGGCAGCTGAAGCCGGCATCCTCTCCGCCTTCAAAGACAGTGACTCCGGGCGTCGCAACCGAGTACGTACCCAAACCCAGGTGCTGCGCCGCGTCATTGAGACCGTGATTATGGTCTGCGGCGTGGTCGGGGCCGCCATGGTCTTCCCCAGCGCGCGCCTGGCCATGGGCTCCCTGCTGGCTTCAGCGGGCCTAGTCTCCGTGATCGCAGGGCTGGCGGCCCAGTCCACCCTAGGGAATGTCTTTGCCGGGCTGCAGCTGGCCGCCACTGACGCGATTCGCGTAGGCGACGTCGTCAAGGTGGAAGAACAACAGGGCACGGTGGAGGAAATCACCCTCACCTACGTGGTGGTGCGCCCCTGGGATGACCGCCGCATGATCTTCCCCTCCAGCCAGTTCACCCAACACCCCTTCTCGAACCTGTCCCGGCGGGGCACCCAGGTCACCGGCACCATGAACTTGGAGCTCGACTTCCGGGTGCCGGTGGCGCGAGTGCGCGCTGAGCTGGAGCGGATCGTGGCAGCCCAGGCCGACTGGGACGGGCGCGAGGCCAGTCTGCAAGTCACCGACGCCACCAAAGGCGCGGTGACCCTGCGGATTGTGCTCAGCGGTCGGGATACAGCCAATGTCTTTGGGCTGCAATGCCAGGTGCGCGAGCAACTGCTGGCCTGGCTGCAGACCGAGGCGCCGGAGGCCTTGCCTCAGCTGCGGGTGATTACAGAGGCGAGCGGAGCCACTGCTGGCGGGCTGTCGCGGGCGCAAGAGCATACGGCGCCGCCCAGCCGAGGACGCTAGACCGCCCGCCTCTAGCTCGCGGCAGGCAGGGGCGACGCCGTCGCTCTGGCGAAAATGTGAGATTCGAGGAGACGGGAAGGGGTTCCGGCACGGGTGGGGCCTAATGCCAAACTGGCCCCATGACAAAGAAATCCTCCTACTCTGCTCTCACCGGTATCCGGTCCTTCCTAAGCGCCCTGACCAGCCCCGCCGCTGACGATGAGGTTCCTACCAGCCGCCCCGGCGGCGCAGCCGGAGAAGGCACTGACCCCACCACCCTCAGTGATGCGCAGTGGCGGGAGCGCCTGAGCCCCATGGAGTTCCACGTGCTGCGCGAAGCCGGCACCGAACGTGCCTTCACCGGCAAACTCCTAAACGAGAAACGCGAAGGCAGCTACCGCTGCCGAGCCTGCGGGGCCGAACTATTCCGCTCCACCACCAAATTCGACTCCCACTGCGGCTGGCCCTCCTTCTACGATCCCACTAATTCTGAGGCCGTCACCCTGCTGCGCGACACCAGCCATGGCATGGTGCGCACCGAAGTCCGCTGCGCCCGCTGCGACAGCCACCTAGGCCACGTCTTCGACGACGCCCCCCACACCCCCACCGGGCAGCGCTACTGCATGAACTCTGTCAGCCTCAGCTTTGACTCCGACGCGGAGGCCGAGCCTGCCGGTGAGACAGGCACTGGTGCAGGAGCAGGCTCTGCTGCCGCTGCGGAGGACAGCCCTAAAGGCCCGGGCGCTACCACCTCCCGCGCTGAGGCCCCCAACCCGGAGGCCTGATGCTCCGCCTTCTCAGCCTCAACCTGCAGCACGGCGCCATCGGTGCCGGGGCCGCACAGGCCACCGACCCCACCCACCGCGCCCTGGCCGGGAAAGACATCGCTGAGCCCCGCACAGCCCACGCCGCCCTGCAGGCTCTAGCCGAGCAGATCGCAGAGCTTGCCCCCGACGTCGTGCTCCTACAAGAGGTAGACCACCACCAAAAACGCTCCGCCAACCTGGACCAGACCAGCATCCTGGCCAAGCTGCTGGGCATGCCGCACCACCGTTTTGCGGCCGCTTGGGCCGGGCCCGTGGCGGGGCTGCGCCGTCGCCCGCTGCGCAGTGCCCTAGCTGAGGCCGGCGATGAGCTGCTCGGGCCCCTGCGAGCCCTGGTCGGGCTCCCCCCGCAGGGCTTCGGCAACGCGCTTCTCAGCCGCTTTCCCGTGACCACCTGGCGGGTGCAGCGCCTCGGGCGCGGCGCCCCCTCCTGGACCCGCAGCGGCCCCGTGTGGGACCCGCGCGGCTACCGCCTGTGGACCGCTTCCTCCCGCCTAATGCTGACCGCCAGCATTGATTTGCGCGAGGCGACGGCGTCGGCTTCCCCGGCGTCAGGGGAGGTCGGGGCGTTGGGGGCTACGGCGCAGCGCGCTGCCAGCGCCCTCACAGCTACGAGCGGCCAGGCCGATATGCGCACCTGGGCCGATGCGGACCTTCGGGCACCGGAGCCCCAATCCCCAAAGCCCCAAAACTCAGCAAGCAGGCCCCGACTGCCCGAGCATCTAGCCGTAGGCGTCACCCACCTAGCCACCAACACGGCCACCGCCCGTCGCCAACTCGCCGACGCCTGGCGCGGCCTATCCACCCTGCCCGGCCCGCATATGCTGGGCGGAGATATGAACCTCTGGGAAGAGGAGGTGGCTGCGCTTGGCGTGGCACGGCCCGTCGGCACGGGTGACACCTATCCGGCAGGCATTCCCGACCATCGCATCGACCACTTCCTCACCGACCCCTGGCCCGCAGGCCCCAATGGCCTGCCCGACCCCACCGGCCAAGGTGTTTTGCGGGCAGTGGGATGGGGGACACGCAGCTTCGTCATCTCCGACCACGCAGGCACCTGGGTGGACCTGGAACTAAGCAGCTGACGCAGCTGCGCGCCGGTCCGCGCCATAGCGTGCCTCTGGGCTTGAGCTTCGCTGGGACCGTCCCCGCGCTTGGCCGTGAGTGCGCGGTTGGGCGGGCACACCGGCGTCGTCGTCCCACCAGGCGGACCAGCAGCACCAAGACCACTGCAGCGAGCCGACAGCGGAGGATACCCACTTGATTCCAGCGAATTGAGGGGCAGCGCGGTCAACAGCGCACAATTGGCCCGTGCCAGTCCCCACCTCAACCCTCACCGGCCGCGTGCGCGGCATCCTCGACCGCGTGCCCGCGCCCCTTTTGTTCTGCGCTGCCGGGGGTTCGGCATATATCGGGGCAGGCTTTGCCGTCACCCTCTTCGCCCTCATGCCACCCACCACCGCGGCCTGGTGGCGCATCACCATCGGCGCCATCGTGCTCATGGCTTGGCGCCGGCCCTGGCGACTCCACTGGACCCGGCGGGAGTTGGCCACCGCCGCCATGTTCGGCCTCGCCACCGCCACCATGAACGTCATCTTCTACGCCGCCATCAAATACCTGCCGCTAGGCACCGCCGTCTCCCTAGAGTTCGTGGGGCCCGTGGCTGTCGCCCTGGCCACCGGCAGGGGCTGGCGACCCCGCGTAGCCGCTTTCCTGGCCCTGGCCGGGGTGGCCTCAATTTCTGGGCTGGGCCTCGACCTGAGCGATTCCCGCCAGCGCTTGGGCGTGCTGCTGGCGCTCGCGGCTGGGACTGCCTGGGCCGGTTACATCTTGCTGGGGCGCAAAGTTGCCTCCGCCGGAAGCGGCCTGGACTCGCTGGCGCTCGCTTCGGTGGCGGGCTTCCTGTTCTACCTGCCGCTAGCGGCCACGACGGCGGGGCGGGCTTTTAACTCCGTGGGCACGCTGCTGACGGTGCTCGGGGTGGGGCTGGCCTCCACCGTGATCCCATTTGTGCTGGACCAAGTGACCCTCAAGCGCCTACAGGCCTCCACTTTCTCCCTGCTCTCCGCCCTGTTGCCCGCCACCAGCCTGGCCGTGGGCGTGCTCATGCTCGGGCAGGTGCCTAATGCCTGGGAACTGCTGGGGTTGCTGTTGGTTTCTGTGGCGGTGGCCCTGGCTCGCTGAAGCTGGGGCGGGGCCGGGGAGTGCGGCTGCCACTGCTGACGCACACCTCGATCTGCTGAAGCTGGGCAGGCGGGGGTGTGCGGCTCGATTGACCCAGGTCTGGATTGTTCGGGCTGGCCGGTGGCTGAGGGGACGTGGGGGCGCTAGCGCGCTGTGGAGTAGCCCGCGCCCGCTGCCAGGCCATAACGAGCTTGCTGGTATAGGGTCTTTGAGCCAGCAAGGAATCCCTGACCGTTGGAGGAAAAATGCAAGACTCTGCTTACCCCGGCCAGACGCCGCAGAACGATTCCCCACAGCCCCCGCAGGCTGGCGGTGGGGTTCCCGGCGCGATGTACCCGGGAACCCCCGGTTACGCGGCTGCGGGCCTGTCAAACCCGTACTCCAACCAGGTTCCGAGCACCTGCGCTGCCCCTTGGCTGTTGGGGCTGCTGGGCGTGGCTCCTATCTTGGGAGTCCTAACTGGGTTCCTCCAGGCTGGGGTCGGCTTGGCTATGGGAAACCAAGCCCCTGAGCCCGCGCGGACCCAGGCCAGGCAAGCAGCGAGTTGGGGGCTGACCTACTCCATCTTGGCGGTGCTCCTGTTGAGTGCCCACTTATACCTCCTCTTCACCATGACTCGGGACAAGCCCGTCAAGGAGTTCTTCCCCTTGGGAATCCCGATCACGATCTTCGGTCTGCTCACGCTGGTGCACCTAATCCTGGCCGTGGTTGGTGGCGTGCGCGCATCCAAGGGCAAGACCATGCCTTTCTACGGGGTCCCCTTCTTCCGCTGATCCCAGCAGGCAGCTGGCTTCGCCGAAAAGTGTCCCGAAATGCAGCACTTTGAATCCAGGCTCGCGCGCTCTCCGGAACAGATCCGCAGAATCATGCGGATCTTTGAGGCGGGCTAAAGCCGCCGCGCCGCAAAGTACTGCAAAACGTGCCACCCGCGAACCGGAGGAGACCCAGGTCATGGCGGAAACCGCCAAGAGGCGGCACAATTACCACTCGGCCCGGCAACCTGCTGTGGCCAGGTGCCCCAGCGTCGGGGGCAACCCCAGCGGCTTTGCCGCAGTTGAGCTTGATACCGGCGCCTTCGCACCGTCGCGCCCAGGATCGGTGCCTGGGCGCCCGGCTCAACCGACAGGACCCCCGTGCCCAATCACTCCGCCAAACCGCCCACATCTGCGCCTAAGACAGCAGGCAAGACCCGGGTAGCCACTGCCTCCTCAACCGCTAAGGCGCCCGCCACTAAGGCCCCCACCTTCGCCGCCCTAGGCGTTGACCCAGACCTCGTCGCCGACCTCAAGCGGCGCGGCTTTACCGCCCCCTTCCCCATCCAGTCCGCCACACTCCCAGACACCCTGGCTGGCAGCGATGTCCTAGGGCGCGGTCGCACCGGCAGTGGCAAAACCCTTGCCTTTTCCCTGCCCTTGGTGCAGCGCCTAGCCGCTGAGGACTGCGCCCGCCCCGGCCACCCCATCGGCTTGGTCCTAGCCCCCACCCGCGAACTCGCCAGCCAGATCGCAGAGGTGATTGAGCCCCTGGCTGCCGCCGTGGACATGACTGTCACCACGCTCTTTGGTGGCGTCTCCCAGAAACCCCAAGAGAAGGCCCTGGCGCAGGGCGTGGACGTGATTGTCGCCTGCCCAGGTCGCTTGCTGGACCTCATGAACCAGGGGGTGGTGGCCCTGGACGAGGTCGGTGTGACCGTCATTGACGAAGCTGACCACATGGCCGACCTGGGCTTCCTGCCCTCCGTGCGTCGCATCTTGCGCGCTACCCCTGCCCGCGGCCAGCGGATGCTGTTTTCCGCCACCTTGGACAACGGCGTGGACAAGCTTGTAGACGAGTTCCTGCACCGGCCTGTGCAGCACGCTGTCGACTCGGACGCTTCCCCGGTGGCCAGCATGGAGCACCGCGTCTGGCTGCTGGCCGACAAAACTGCCAAAGACGGTGTGATGACGCGCCTGGCCTCCGGCACCGGGCAGCGCATCCTGTTCACGCGCACCAAGCATCTGGCCCGCCGCATTGCGCGCAAGTTGGTGGCTCACGGCATTCCCGCCGTCGAACTGCAAGGCAATATGAGCCAAAATGCCCGCGAACGCGCTATGCGGGCCTTCTCCAGCGGGCAGGTGCACGTCATGGTGGCCACCGATATTGCCGCCCGCGGCATTGACGTTTCAGGTGTGGAGCTGGTGGTGCATGTTGACCCTCCCGCCGAGCACAAGGCCTACCTGCACCGCTCTGGCCGCACCGCCCGCGCTGGTGCTGCGGGCGTGGTGGTCACGCTGGTGCTGCCCGAGCAGCGCAAGGACGTGGAGGTGCTGCTTAAGAAAGCCAAGATTAAGGCGCAGATTGAACGCATCCGTCCTGATGCCGACGCCGTAGCCGCGCTGGTGGGCCAGGTGGCTGAACCCGTCGCGCTAGAGGAGATGCCCGAGGGCGTGGCGATTAAGGGCGGGCCGGTGGTGTCTGCGAAGGCGGGAACTGGCCGGAGGCCGGCTGGCCGGAGTGCTGCAGGTCGGGGTGGGCGCTCAGCTAAGCGGGGCGGAGCTAAGCCCAGCGCTGCAAAGGCCACCGGCGGGCGGACTGCTAAGGCCGGTCACAGCTCAGCCGGGGCGCATGGTTCAAGATCCGCCGCGCCGAAGGCTACCGGCGGGAAGGCGCGGGGAACTCGTCCGGCTGGAACCCGACGCGGTGGCACAAGCTATCGCCACACGCATTGAAGCGGCCCTGACCCACGGCGTGGGGCGGAGAATCCCGATCCCGATCAAGCCCAAGGCCCCTGCTAAATCCGCTCGCGTTCACGATCTTCTGAGACTGACCACGCAGCAGCAACGGCAAGCACGGGATATGAGTGAGATTGGGGCTTGGAAGTAATCGAAGTACCTCCGAGACCACACTCCTGCCAGAATACTTACTACGCAGCCCTTTCGGAGAGGAACACATCATGATGGCCACCAAGAGCGCCAAGGTTAGCGCCGCAGCACTAGCCGCCATCGCGCTCCCGCTCGCCTGGGCAACCCCAAGGCCACCCCAGCAATCGCCATCACCTCGTGGACGCTTCTAGGCTGCGCCGTCCTCGCCGCCCTGCGCTACGAGCGCCGCCACCAGGAGTGCCACCGTGGCTGAGCCAGCCCGCTACCTCGGGCTATCAGCTCTAGCTGAGCGGGCCGGAATCAGCCGAAACACCGCCAGCAGCTACGCTGCGGGCGGCTACCTACCGCCCCCGGACGCGCTCATTATCGAGGGTGCCCGCGAGGTGCGCGGTTGGCTGCCGAGCACCGTCGACCAGTGGCTTGCCAGCCGCCCCGGGCGCGGTGCACGCACAGATCTGCGCAAGCCGACCACCTGACCTACGCGCACTGAACCGGCCCTGACCCGCGGCGCGGAGCCGTGGAGTAGAGTTAGTTTCCGGCAGTTTGGAGCCGCTCCACCTGCCGGGCGCCTGCTCGTGCGACCCGCGCTAGGAAGGCTCGACGCCGCTGCGGGGTGTCAGCTTTGCCCTCCATTCCGCCTAGTACGAGGCGCTGAGTGACCCGCATGCCGCAGTAGCCCAGCACGGCTCGCCCCACCCGGGACACAGAGTTGACTGGCGCCAGTCGGGTCCAGGCTGCCGGGCCGTGGGAGGTGGTGATAATCGTGGCCGTGCGGCCTGCGAGTAGTTGTTCTGGCCGGAGCTTCCCAATGCGATAGCGGTAGGCGACGCCGGGGGTGAGGACGCGGTCGAACCAGCCTTTCAGCAGTGAGGGTTCGGCCGACCACCAGGTGGGGAAGACCAAGGCCAGGTGGTTGCAGGCCCGCAGTTCCGCCTGAGAGTGGGTGATGAAGGGATCGTCGGCCATGCGCTCGCGGTAGCCGTAGCGCAGGACCGGGTCAAAGTCGGCGGCGGCTAGGTCTAGGAGCGTCACCTGCGCCCCTGCCCGCTTGGCGCCCACGGCGTAGGCGCGTGCCAGGGCGTGGGAGTAGGACTGTTCGTCAGGATGTCCGGCGACTACTAGGACGCGCGGCTGGCGGGGATGCGACGTCGTTGTGCTCATCCACCCAGGGTAGGCGCGGGGGAGCGGTGGCTTGCTGTTTTGGTTGTCGGTGTGCCTGCGAGCCTTTACGACTGGCGGCTATGCTGACCAAACGCTATGCGGTAACTTGCGGAATGCGTCGGTTGGCGCAAGGATCTAGGGGAGGAGCCCCAATCCGCCCCAAACATTGATCGCTGATACCTTTAGTGATTCCCCTCCCCTTGAAATTAGGAGATACTCCAATGGCTGATACCCCTAGGTCTAAGACCCCGAAATGGGAACCGAGACTCGTGAGCGCCTGCGTAAGGTCGCACGCAACATGCTCAAGCCAGCCGCAGAACTCGTGGCCCGGGACGCGAATGAGGGGGATACTCGCCTGTTTGTTACCGACATCCTTTGTGACGCTCTGGGGTACGACAAGTACTCGGACCTGACAACGGAATACCGGGTAAAGGGAGAGTTTGCGGACTACGGCATCCGGGTAGACCAGCAGTTGGCGGCTTTTGTGGAAGTCAAACGTTGCACTACGAGACTTAACCAGCGGCACTTGCGGCAGGTTGAGATGTACGCCGTAAACGAGGGCGTTGAATGGTTGGTGCTTACTAACGGTCCGCAGTGGCAGGTGTACAAGCTTATCGCAGGCCTACCAGTGACCATTGACTTGGTTCTCGAACTGGATCTCTTGGCGGATGGCATGACTGCCGCTAAGGCTGCCGCCGCTTTGTTCCCTCTGTCCAAGGAGTCTTTCGGGCGCGGGCAGATAGAGGAACTTTGGAAAGAACGAGCAGCGACGGCTCCTAAGCACCTGGCTGAGGTCATGTTGTCGGAGAAGGTGGTGGACGAGGCTCGAAAGGAACTCAAACGGCGGACGGGGCTGAACGTCGAAGGGGCCGAGCTAGCTCGCCTGCTCCGCGCCGACGTGCTGCGGCCTGATCTGGTGTCCTAAACTCATGCCTCGCTTCACGGCTCATGCCGTGCGGTTCTCGTATCACGAGAAGTACAAACGCAACGCGCAGTCACTTGATCTCGGTCGCTTGCCTGACGGCGACAACTTCCTCGCCTTCGCTCTTGAGGCATGGAATCGCGTGGCTGATCGTGACGAGGACCGGCAGCGCTCCTTCGTAACGTCTCCTGCCATTGTCACAGGGCGAGTCGCATTGCTCAAGGGGAGGGTGGGGCACTACGGGGCGCCCGCACAGGTGCGCGACGTGGCTTCAGGGCAGGTCCTACTGACCCATGACGGCAACATCGCGAATGAGCCAGAGGTCCGGCTCGTCATCGCTGTGCCTGGAGAGACTCCCTGCATCAGTGCATATATGGTGGTGGAGGAAATCCCAGAGGGAACGCTGAAAAAGCCGTATTTGGACGCACTCAAGGAGCTGTGGAATGTGCGGTACCCCAAGTTCACTCTCGTTATCAAGAATGTCAGCGAGGCTGAGGGCTGGCTTGAGACCGCATCCATGGCGGAGATGACGGTGACCTACCTAGATCAAAGCCGAGACCTGTCCGACTACGGACAAGGGACCGTAGCAGGGAACGTGCACTTCGTCTTAAAGCCCCCGAAGGGAAAACTCCTCCCTCGCAGGACTCTTGACTGCGTTAAGAAACACCCTGAGATCGCCGGACGGCTCGTGGGCAGGGACGAGTCCGAGCGGCCTGACTCCATCACTGTGCGAATGCGTGGGGAAGACGGCAAGGAGAAGACATTCGCTATCGACCAGGAACGCACTCCGCTCGCTCGTTGGGTTTTCAGTGACTGGGGTGTACCCGCACTGAATGACGATGAGCACCGCAGTCGAAGCTTGGAAGAGATCTCTGGACTCCTACAACGTGAGGGTGTCAAATGGAACTCTCGGTGGGAGAAGGACTGAAACCCATTCGAACGGGGGTGCGGCATGACCATGAAGATGGACGTATGGCCCATCGTCACAGATCACCTTGACACGCTTGTCGACCAGCGAGGTGATGGTGGAGCTCCTCGGAGGAGCATCAATGACCTGCTGCTGCAGTACATGATCCCCGTCCTTGTGGGTGTGGCCGTTGCGCTCAGCTCTTTCACGCTGAAGGCTCCGGGAACGCTCCTGGGAGGCGCCGCGATCCTCACGGCGTTCTCTTTCGGTCTCGCCATCTTCGCCTTTCAGACGCGCACCGTAGACAAAACCAGCACCAAGGGCAGTCGACGGTTGCGGCTGCTCGACGAGTTCTTCGCCAACGTCTTGTATTCCGTCATCGTCGGCATAGCCTGGACTATTCTCCTAGTCCTCGCCTCAAGTTTGACGATTGGTGGACTGTTGGCCCGTGCAGGAACTGGACTCATCACTACTGTCGGCCTGCACTACCTCCTTGTCCTGCTTATGTGTGTAAAGCGGCTCAGAGCCGTGTATCGCGACGCCACCCGTTGATCCCACAGCAAGCAAGAACAACACCCGCCAACCATGCCAGAGGGATGCAGCCTGGTTGGCGGGTGCCTGCCCTGACCTTGAGCCCCTCACCATCGTCAGCCGCGTTTGGAGGCCGTGAAAAACGGCTACCCCGAGAGGTGGCCGTGCTGACGATGCTCCGGTAACCGGCTCATCGCAAGTACATTCCATCGGCTCTAGGTCCTACATATCGAGCAATAGATGGTGCGGGCAGGCGCTTCAGAGGGGAACGCGGATGCTGGAAACAGTAGATCGGGTGGGCCGCCTCTTAGCTTCGTGTTAAGCAGCCCCCTAAAGATGAGTACCCCCTGTGGGACTCGAACCCACGACCTTCGGATTAAAAGTCCTACGCCACCTGCTGCTGCGCAGGGGTGTTCGACGCATGGCCTGGCTCTCCATCGACTTGTGCCAGCCGATCCACATCTGCTGGCCGACCCGTAGTCGCCAGCACTGCCAGCAGAGCCGTCAGGATCAGATCTGCCAGCAAGTCGCGCAGGGCGGTGATGGTGAATGAGGTCTTATCCCGTAGAGCTGAGCGTTCGCGAGGCGCAGCTCGTCGTCTCGGGCCTGACGACCCTCCTCCGTGAGCTTGAGCAGCGGGAGAGCGGGCTCGTTGAGCTTTGCGACAGTGACGACGTGTCCCTTGCTGCCGCCGCAGCCCCCTATCGCCTTGACCAGCTCGGGGCAATCCAGGCCGAGGTCGCGCTGCTCCAGGAACGCCTCATCGACGCCGTCCACCTCGCAGACGTCCCAGGCGAGGGCTGGCCCGAAGAGCTCGGTGGCCCATAAACGCAAACGGCTGGCCTTGCCGTCGACGCCAGCATTGCTGGCCGGTCTGCTACTGCCAGCAATGCTGTCAGTGCTGGCTGCCCTGAACACCCGACACCAAAGAAAAGAGAGATCATCATGACCGGAGAGCCTGTAATCACCGTCGTCGGTAACCTGGTGGCGGACCCGGAGATGCGCTTCACCCCTAGCGGTGCGGCGGTCGCTTCCTTCCGTGTGGCCTCCACGCCCAGGTCCTTCAACCGCCAGACGAACCAGTGGGAGGACGGCGAGGCGCTGTTCCTGTCCTGCTCGGTGTGGCGGGACACGGCCGACAACGTGGCCTCCTCGCTGAAGAAGGGCATGCGCGTGATCGTGCAGGGCCGTCTGACCCAGCGCTCCTACACCACCCGTGAGGGCGCCAGCCGCACGGTCTACGAGCTGCTGGTGGATGAGGTCGGCCCCTCGCTGCGCTACGCCAAGGCCGAGGTCACCCGCACCCCACGTGCAGGCGGTCCCGGAGGTCAGGGCGGCGGCTACAACGGCGGCGGCCAGGGCTCTGGCGGCTACCAGGGGGGGGCTACCAGCCTCCAGAGGAGTGGGTGGACCCGTGGGCCTCAGGTCCAGCTGTAGGAGACGACTCGCAGGGCTGGGGATAACACCATGATCACCGATCCACCAACGACCACAGCACAGGTTATAAGCGAGGCCCGAGCCGCCTTGGCCGCCTGCACTCAAGGCAACAGGTACGAGAGATGGCAGGCCCAACAAGACCTCAGAGACCGGGCAGAGACATACATCGACTACCTCCTGGAAGAAATCGACCGTATGAAGGAACTGGAGAGCCACGATGGCTGACATCATCGCCGTAGCCAATCAGAAGGGCGGGGTCGGCAAGACCTCCACCGCCATCAACCTTGCCCACCGCCTGGCCGTGGCCGGGAAGCGAGTCCTAGTGATCGACGCCGATCCACAGGCCAACGCCACCACCATCATGGATGCCCAGCTAGACGCCGAGAGCCGCACGCTCAACGACGTCCTGGTGGCCGTTGCGAGCGGCCAGGCTGGTGCCGGCGCTATCGCGGCCGCCATCACCCCCGCCGGTGAGGCATGGGGCCGTATCGACGTTGTGCCCTCCGAGCGGGCGCTCGCCAGCCGGGAGGCCGACAACCGGCCGGGCCGGGAGTTCACGCTCAGGACCGCTCTGGAGGGGGTGGAGCACGACTATGACGTCGTGCTCATCGACTGCCCACCGTCCCTGGGGAGCCTGACCCTGGCCTGCCTGGCGGCAGCCACGCACGTCCTGGTGGTGACCGAGCCCAGGGCCTCCTCGGTCGACGGCGTGGACGAGCTCTTGTCCACCGTCGACACCGTGAGGCGGTACTACAACCCCGGCCTGGAGGTCCTGGGCATCGTCGTGAACAAGTGGCGTGCCGACAGGCAGGACCGAGTGGCCTGGATGGAGCAGCTGCGTCTGGGCCATGATGACCTCATGCTGCCCGACCACCTGCCCGAGCGGGAAGTGGTGGCCACGGCCGCAACCAACCAGGTCCCCGTACCGCGTCGCGAGGCACACGACTACGCCAACGCCATTGACTCGATCGTCGAGCTGCTCACCAAGGAGGTCAGCCGATGAAGCCAGCGCCCAAACCCCGCAAGGCAGTCACGGTCCCCAAGGCCACCGGCCCCGACCCCGCCGAGCTGCCCGCCATTGCCAGCACAGCCAGCACTGCTGTCAATGCTGGCAGAGCCAGCCGTGCTGTCAATGACAGTATTGCTGGCAGTAGCAGAAAAGCCAGCAATGCTGGCGACGCTAGGCGGAAGGTGACCCTCCGCCTGGATGAGGACGTGCTCGGGCGGGCCAGGACCGCCTGGGCCAACAGCCTGGCCCTGGGGGAGGCCACGACCTTCAACGACTGGCTCGTGGCTGCCGTTGAGGCGGCCACGACCGAGGCCGAGGCCCGCCTAAACGGCGGCCGCCCGTTCGCCCCGACCCCAGCAGGCGTGATCCCCAGGGGCCGCCTGGCCCAATAGGCCGTTGGTGTCTCATGGCCCAGGAGGCGGAGGCTGGGCCATGAGACACCACATCCCTGAAACACCTACCGCCCTCCTAGACGTCTGGACCCTAGACATGCAGGCACAGGGACTAGCCGGTCGCACCATCACCGAGCGCCGCCGAGTCGTCGCGCAGCTGGCGGCCACCACCGGAGCCGACCTGCAGGCCCTCACCCCAGGGGTGCTAACCGCCTGGCTGGCCGGGCTTCCCAGTCCTGCCACCAAGGGCGCTTACCACGCCGTGGTCAGGGCCTGGAGCAGGTGGCTGGTCCGCTCAGGCAGACGAACTGACGACCCCACCCTCCTGGTGCCCCACCCCCGTACGCCCACCTGGCTGCCCCGCCCCGTGACCAGTGAGCAACTCGCCGCCGTCCTGGCCCTGCCCCTGCGCCGGGACACAGAAGCCAAGATCATCCTCGGCGCCTATGCAGGTATGCGCGTCCACGAGATCGCCAAGATAAGAGGCCAGGACATCGACCACGTCGCCGCCACGATCACCATCACCGGGAAGGGCGGAACCACTGCGACCCTGCCTGCACACCCAAGAGTGATGGAGCTGGCGCGTGCCTACCCCCGCTCAGGCTACTGGTTCCCCTCACCCACCCGCTCTGGCCGGCACGTGACCCCGAAAGCGGTCGGAGACGTCATAGTCAGCGCCTTCACCAGGGCGGGCACCCCCGCTACCGCCCACCAGCTCCGCCATCACTTCGCCACCGAGCTCCTGCGCACCGGCACCGACAGCCGCGTCGTGCAGACCCTCATGCGCCACGCATCCCTGTCCACCACAGCCCGCTACCTGGCCGTGGACCAGGACCAGCAGCGCACCGCACCGCACTCGACCGGCTCTAAGAGCCAGGAAAAAGGGTGGACACCACCCCCTCTTTGGTAGTACCATACATGTATGGGATTCGAGTTCACGGCCAGCGCCGACAAGCACGGCGTCCCCCACCCCGACGCCGAGCACGCCGTCGTCCACAACGTCGGTTACACCGAGATAACCTCACGCCACCGCGGTACTCGATCCTTCATGTTCGTCGGCCTGCCCCACCCGCAGGCCCTGCGCTACCTAGAGGTCGGTGTGGCCGTTGACGGACGCGGCGGCCGCACTATCTTCCACGCTATGGAGGTCACCGACCTCTACCGCGACCTCATCCCACCCACCGACTAGGACACCTGAGAAAGGTACGCCCATGACCACCAGCAATGTCTTCACCGACGCCGAGCAGGCCTACTACGACCAGCTCGACGAGGATGTCACCGCTGGCCGGGTCCAGCGACTCGGTCACGTCCATCACCGCGACGGTTCCCGCATCAGCGACGAGGAGCTCGACGTGATCCTCGGAGGCCGCCCCAACCTCGGTGCGGCTCGCGCCACCGGCAAGGGGCGCTCCCCGCGCCGTCAGGTGCGCCTGCCAGAGGCCACCAGCGACGCCCTGGACGCCTACGCCGCCGCTCACGGAACCACCCCCAGCGCTGTCATGCGCGAGGCGCTGGAGGCCTACCTCACCAGGCACGCCACCCCCGCAGCCTGAACGCCCTCGCACCCCGCCCCATCCCTTACCGAAAGGCCCGCCCGGTGGACCACAAACCACCCAGACCCCGCGCGATCAGCCGGCTCCACCTCGACCTGCGCAACCCACGACTCGGCCGCCACGACGCCGAAACGGAGGAGCAGGCCAGAGCCCGCCTCCTCGACATGTTCGGGGACAAGATCGTTGTCCTCGCCAAGAGCGTCGCAGAGCACGGACTCAGCCCGGCCGAGTCATGGATCGTCGTCAAGGAGGGTGGCAGGTACGTGGTCCTGGAGGGTAACCGGCGCCTCGTCGCCTGCTACCTGCTGCAGCACCCGGACAAGGCGCCGGCGAGCCTGGCTGGGCGCTTCAAGAGCATCAGAGACGCAGCCAGCATCGACGTCGACGCTATCAAGCCGAGCTGCGTCGAGCTTGAGCGCCGAGCTGACGCGCGCTACTGGATCCAGCTCAGGCACCACGGCGCCGGAGACGGCGAGGGCACCGCCTCGTGGGGGCCCGAGATGGTCTACCTCGACCAGGTCAACAATGGCGGTGCCCGGGTCGAGTGGAACGAGTTCTGGTACTGGCTGGAGGAGGCGTACGACGGCGCCCCGTCCCTGGCCACCCTCATTGACCGGGCTCGACGTGAGCAGTACACGCTCATGGGGCGCGTCTACAACTGGGGTCTCAAGCAGCACCTGAAAGCGACCCTCGGCCCTGACGGCAGGATCCGTACCGACGTCGACCCCAGCAGGATCAGGCCGTTCATCGAGGCGCTCGTTGAAGGCATGCTGAGGAAGCCATCGAAATCGTCCCAAGAGCCCGACAAGAAGGACGTGTTCTCCTCGCGCACGCTCAACACTCAGGCCTCCGCCGAGAGCCTGCTCACCGACCTGTGGGAGCGCACTATCGGCGACAACGACGTCTTCAAGCCCCCGGCACCGCCATCAGGCCCGGGCCCCGTTCCGTCAGGCACGCCCGACACCGACGACGACGTTGAAAAGACGCAACCGACCCCGGCTGACAGCAACGGTGGCCAGCGTCCAGGCAGCGGCAAGTCGTCAACGCCATCGAACAAGCCACGCAAGAGCGAGACCCACCTCTACCACGGCGTGCCATCCAAGAACATGCCAGACAGGGTCAGGGACCTGCTCAGGGAGTGCGCCTCCATCGAGATCAAGACCCACCCGGAGACCGCCTCGGTCATGGCTCGCGTCGTCGTCGAGCTCGCCGTTGACGCCCTCATCCACCACCGTGACCTCCAGCCGAAGAACGGGACAAGGCTCTACGACAAGATCGCTGCCGTGCTGCGCCACCTCGATCCCAAGCTCGACGCCAAGACCCCCGAACGGCCAGAGTTGAGCGGAACGTGGGCAGCCGTACGCACCGACCAAGCTGACGGGCACCTCCTGCGAGACCTCAACGACTGCGTCCACTCCTACCGGTTCACCGCAGCGACCGAGATCGCCGAGAGAGCCAACAGGCTCTTCCCCCCGCTGCTCAACGCCATCAACGACGACCTGGGCAAGCCGGATGCCCCAGCGGTGGCCACGGACAAGGAAAACAGGCAGGCTTGACCCGTGAGGTACCTGTCCCCCCTGCGATACCCCGGCGGCAAGGCCCGCCTGGCCCCCTTCTTCGCACGCGTCATCAACGCCCAGGACCCGGTCCCAACCCACTACGCCGAGCCCTACGCCGGCGGCGCCGGCGCCGCACTACGCCTGCTGACCGACGGCGTCGTCGAGCACATCCACCTCAACGACCTCAACGCCGGCGTCGCCGCCTTCTGGCGCACCGCCACCTGCCCGGACAGATCACGCGCGCTCATCAACCTGATCCAGGACGCGCCCGTGACCATCGAACAGTGGCACCACCAGCGCGCCGTCTACCAGGCCTGCGACAGCGACGACCTCACGCTCGCCTTCGCGACCTTCTTCCTCAACCGCACCAACCGCTCCGGCATCCTCGACGCCCGTCCCATCGGCGGACTGGAGCAGACCGGCCGCTGGAAGATCGACGCCCGATTCAACAAGCCCGCCCTCATCCAGCGACTCAACGCCGTGGCCACGCTCAGCGAACGAATCCACGTCACCCAGCAGGACGGGCTCAGCTTCCTCGCCACCCTCAGGCCACTGGGCGACGACCTGCTCGTCTACGCCGACCCGCCCTACGTCGAGCAGGGCGGCAACCTCTACCTGCACGCTTTCGACGACGACGACCACACCCGTCTCGCTGACCAGCTCCTGGCCGCCCCCTACCCGTGGCTGCTGACCTACGACGACAAGGAGCTCATCTGGGCCGACCTCTACGGCGACGCGCGGTGCGCACGCTTCCCCATCGCCCATACCGCCGCCACCCAGCACATCGGCAGCGAGACTATCGTCTACAGCCCCAGCCTCCACATCCCCACAGGGATCGAGATCACACCCGGCGTTCACGCCCAGTGGGTCAGCTGACCCCAGGCACGCCACCCGTCCGGTGCAGATTCTCAGCGAGACAGCTGCTGGCAGCCAGCCGTCCCCGCCGGCTCAGGCGAAGCTTACGATCCGTATGGACGCCAACGACCTCGGACGTGCCCGCACCGCCTGGCGCATCGCCTGCGCCCAACCCGGCAGCGACTACCCGACCTTCGGACAGTGGGCTGCCAGCGCCCTCATCGCGGCCACCGAGGCCGTCGAGGCCAACCACAACGGCGGCCAGCCCTTCCCACCTACCCCGGCCGGCGTCCTGCCTACAGGAAACGCTGCCCGACGGTAGCCCGCTCGATCATCGCCGCCCGGGCCCCAACCCACCCGACAGCGGAGGAGAGGGGGGCCGGGTGACGCTGACGTCATGAGCGCATCCCTGAAACTCGTCACCGCCGCCAACGCCCGCATCCTCCTCATCGGCACCTGGGCCACCACCATGGCCGGCCAGGGACTGTCCGAGCGCACCATCACTGAGCGCACCCGCGTAATCGCCCAGCTCGCACGAGACACCGGCACCGACCCGGCAGCCCTGACCTCGACCACACTGTCCGCCTGGCTTGCCACCCTCTCAACCCCCGCGACCCGCGAGGCCTACTACTCCATCGTCCGCGCCTGGACCCGGTGGCTCGTGCTCGCCGGCCACCGTGACGATGACCCCACCATCCGCGTGCCCAGACCCCGTGTGCCCGCAGGACGTCCACGCCCCATCACCGACGCCCAGTTCGACGCCGTCCTCGCCCTGCCGCTACGCCGCTCCACCCGAGCTAAGATCCTCCTGGCCGCCTACGCTGGCCTGCGCATCCACGAGATTGCCCGCATCCGTGGCACTGACATCGACCCCATCACCGGCAGCCTCCATGTCGTCGGCAAAGGTGGCCGCGACGACCTCCTACCCGCCCACCCCGTCATCCTCGGCCTCGCAGGCGGGTATCCACGCACCGGTTACTGGTTCCCCTCACCTGCCCGACCAGGCTTACCCGTCAGGCCCCAGACCGTCGGCACGGTCATCTCACGGGCCCTCGACCGTGCCGGTGTCCGGGGGAGCGCGCATCAGCTCCGCCACTACTTCGCCACCGCGCTCCTGCGAGCTGGCGCCGACAGCCGAGTCGTCCAGACCCTCATGCGCCACTCCTCACTGGCCACTACCGGCCGCTACCTCGGCATCGACCCCGACCAACAACGAGCGGCGCTCCACCTCCTACCAGCTCGCCCCACCTTGGGTAGCCTCCATCGAGCTCAGTGACAGCCGATATCACGCCATCGCGCCCGCGTGCTGCCTGTTGCCGCTGTCGCCCGGACGCGGTATGGTTGTCTCATTCCGCCCCGCCATCCTCAGGGATTGGCGGGGTTTTTTTGCCAAGTGAGGTACCCGTCATGGATCGCGTCGCCGTCTTCTTCGACTACCAGAACGTCGCTGGCTGGGCGAAGCGCTGTTTCAACACCGCCGACGGCCACATCTGGCCCAAGGCCACAGCCGAGCTCCTCGTCAGCCGCCGCCGCCGACCCAGCCAGCTCATCGACACCCGCGTCTACCGCGGCCGCCCCAACCCTACTCGCCAGGCCGCCTCCGCCCGCGCCAACGACCGCCAGACAGTCGACTGGGAGGCAACCGGCGTCACCGTCATCCGACGCAACCTCCAGTACCCACCCCAGTGGCCCGACATCCCCGCCTCCGAGAAGGGCATTGACGTCGCCCTCGCCGTCGACCTCGCCAAGTACGCCATGCGTGGCGCCATCGACGCCGCCATCGTATTCACCAGCGACAAAGACATCCTCCCCGCCATCGAACTCGTCTACAACGAGACCCCCTGCCATATCGAACTCGCCTGCTGGAGCGGCGGCCGCCGCCTCCACATCGACGGCACCCAGATCCCCTGGTGCCACTTCCTCACCGAGACGGACTTCCTCCACGTCCAGGACCCCACCGACTACACAGACCTGAACCTCTCCAGCATCTGACACCTCAGCACTCCCATGCCTAATCGGCTGAGTGCTCGGTGGAGGGTAGAGCGGGCTGTGTATCTAAACCGACCCCTTTAGGACACCCCACCCAATCACCGCGACACGCCGAGCACAGCGCGTCCAAAACCCGCGTCCAAAACACCTCCCGTGGCGACGACATCGCACGGGGAAGCGTCATGATGGGGTAGTGACCACCATCGGCTACGCGCGTGTCTCTACCCCTGATCAGTGTCTAGATCTTCAGCTCGACGCTCTGGCGGGGGCGGGGTGCGCCCGCGTGCACACCGACACTGCCTCGGGCGCCCTGGCCGCCCGCCCGGGCTTGGAAGCAGCCCTGGCCAACCTCAATGCCGGTGACACCCTAGTGGTGTGGCGCCTGGACCGCCTGGGGCGGTCCCTGCCCCACCTAGTGGCCACAGTCGAGGAGCTCCACGCCAGGGCAGTGGCCCTGCGCAGCCTGCATGAGGCCATCGACACCACTACCGCCACAGGCCGCCTCATGCTTAACGTTTTCGCGGCCCTGGCTGCCTTTGAGCGTGACCTGGTCGCTGAGAGAACCACTGCGGGGCTGGCGGCCGCCCGCAGGCGCGGCGTCCCTATCGGGCGCCCCAGCGTGTGGAGCCAGGACAAGGCCGAGGCCGCAAGCGCCATGCTGGCCGGCGGGGCCAGCGTCGCGGCCGTCGCCCGCGCATTGGGGGTCTCACGCGCCAGCGTCTACCGTCACGCCCAGCCATAGCAGGGGTCAGGAGCGGCCTGCCCTACGGGCAGACTGCCTGAAAATTCTGCCTGGCCGCGCACCGGCCCAATGACCCATGACGAGCTCACGGACCCTGTTTAGGCCGGTGCGCGGCCTTTTGTGCTCACCGTTAATCCCGTCTCGTGGGACACCCAGCGTAGCCGGGGGGTGGTTCACCGCCTGTCAAGGCACGAGGTGACCCGCTGGCCCTGGTGCTGTCCACACTCCGCAAGCTCCGTGTGCGCAGCACCACCGCGCGGGTCACCTCTCTAGGGCCTTGACAGCCACCACCCCCCGGCTTGACCGGGGTGTGTCCCCCAAGCCCGGGGGACATCGGCTCCTTAGCCGACACACCGCAAGAAAGGTCCAACCATGACCACCTACAGCATTCACACCATATGCCCAGGCCTGGCATGCCTCCTCGACAACGGAGAACGCATAGCAACCCTCGAACGATACGACGACTACCTCTCTCAGTGGCACGGCGAAGGCTGGTTCGCCTACGAATCGCCTAGCCACGCAGACGCGATGGCCAACCAAAACGACCGACTAACATACGCCATCGCTCAAGGACGCACCCGCCGTGAATGCGCCAACGCATTCATCATCCAGCACCTGAACTAACACAGAACGGGGGCGGTGAAACCAAAAGTCTCACCGCCCCCGCCCTCCGAAGCACTCCCCGAAGGATGCCGCAAAATGAAGCGCAGCCCCCGGAAGGGCTGCAAGCCGGAATCTGTTGTGACCCCATTCAAGCTCACTACATATCCTCAATGAAGCGCGGCTCCCGTTAAGGGGAGTAGACAAACCATACCACACACAACGGCTTCACCTCAAGGGGACTCCGCGTTGGGCCATGAACGGCACGGGGTCCGTGGGTTGACCGTTGATCCTGACTTCGAAGTGCAGGTGACAGGCCGTTGACCTGCCTGTTGAGCCGACCACAGCGATCCGCTGGCCCGCAGTGACGGTGTCACCAACTTTCACGAAGATCCCGCTTTCTGGCACATGCAGATAGCTAGTGCTCACGCCACCGCCATGAGCGATAGTGACGGTGCCGGTGTCATCGTCCATGCCGGCGAATTTCACGGTCCCGCCAGCAGCTGCGTAGATCGGCCCGCCACAGCCTCCACCATTGAGGTCTGTACCCTCGTGCAGTGCCTGGTAACCCAGGATGGGGTGCAGACGATAGCCAAACGGACTGGTGATCGGCCCGGATGCTGGCGCCTTCCACTCTCCCCCTTGGCCTGGCTCGTATTCCTCCACCAATGGGGCAGGGGCGGTGAACTCAGCCATACGCGCTTTGATGACCCTGATGTAGTTGGTGGTTTCAGCAAACGGAGGCACGCCCCCGTGCGCAATAACGTTCCCCAGGCCAGCGTTGTAGGCGGCTAGCGCCAGGTCGATGAGGTCTCCTGAAACCCGGCCCGCACCGGCAAGCCCTTTCAAAGACGCAACGTTGTTGCACATGTAGTGGGCTTGGGACCAGATAGCGTCAGCGGGGTTCCACACGTCTGCGATCCCGTCACCGTCCCCGTCCCTGCCAGCGGTGGCCCAGGTGCCCGGCATGAACTGGGCGATCCCTTGAGCCCCGACCGGTGAGGTGGCATTGGGGTTGAAACCGCTTTCTTGTGCCAGCTGGGAGGCCAGCAGCGGCGCGGTGATCTCAGGGCAGACGGTGGCCGCGCGTTCAATCAGCGCGCGGTAGGCCTCGGGCACCTTGCTACTCAGGCCCGTGCCGGTTTGGAGCGTGGGAACCTCAATCTTCTTGGCCTCCTCATCTTGGCTTTCTCCTCCGCTGGCCATCATCAGCGCGAGCATGGCCATCAGCGGCCCCACCAGAACAGTGGTGACCCAGTTCCTTGCCTTCACTGCACCAACCCCCTGCGGGCAGCATTGGGCCGGTGCGCAGGCGGAAGCAGCTGGTGATCCCCACTGCCCCCAGCCAGCACCGGCCCGGCCCCCGCCAGCTCCACCAGCGCTTTGATGCGCTCAGGGCGGAAGCCTGACGATCGCTGACCGTCAGGCCCCTCAACCACCGGGGCTGCCAGCAGCCCCTCAGCCCGCAGCTGAGCCACAATGTCGGGGCGCTGGGACAGATCTACTACCGCGAACTGCACCCCGGCCTTGTCTAGTGCGCGCTGGGTTAAGCGACATGCTGGGCAGTTGGGTTTGGTGTAGATGGTGATCTGCGACAGTGCGCCTGACCGCTCATTGGTCAGCCACGGATTGTTGTCCTGGACCTGTTCCATTGAGGTCTCCTTACAGGTGGGCGAGGTGCCCGCTCACCCCTAACGTGCAGCGTGAGCGCACCTATCGGCACACCCGAAGCTCAGCTTGCGGCTAGCGGAGGCCTGCGGCCAGGGCTGCTCCGGCTTGGAGCCAAGCCCGTTGAGTGCTGGGCGCAAGGGAGCCCAGCAGCAGTGGGCGACCGGACATCATGGGGTCGTATGGGATCCCGATTGCTGCTCGCGCGATGTTGTTGAACGTGGCAACGAGTTCGTTGGGACCAGGCTCCGCTTTTGATGCTTGGGAGACGATGACCAGGGCGTTGGCGGCCAGGTGGGTGCAGTGGGTGTCGGTGTGGGCGAGCTCGTCTAGGAGTAGGCGAGCTGATTCGGCGTGCTCGGGCCGTGTCGTGGTGGGCACCACGATGGCGTCGGCCTTGTTGATCATTGCTCGCCACGCTGGGGCGGATTCGTCGTTGCCTGAGTCGATGAGCACCAGGCGGTAGTACTTGCGGAGCACGTCGTGCACTGAGTTGAAGGCTTGCGGGCCGACCGATTGGGCCTCGGCTAGCAGTTCTGGTCGGGAGCGTAGGACGTCGAAGCGGTCGCCTGGTTGGTGGTGGACGAAGGCCGCGAGTTCGGCGGCCTGAGCAGCGGGGGATAGGAGGTGCTCCACGTGTGGGAGCAGGTCTTCCACTGAAGAGTTGTGTGAGCCTTGGAGGGTGCGCCACCCCAGGGTTCCGCGCGTGGGGTTGTTGTCCCAGGCGATGACTCCGGCGCCGCCGTTGCGGGCGAAGGTTGCGGAGAGAAGGACTGTTGCGGGTGTTTTGCCGGATCCGCCTTTTCCGTTAACGATGGCGATTGTTCTTGGCCCAGCCCAGTGCTGGGCGACCGCTTCGATGTCTTGCCTCTCGGCGCGTTCGGTTGGGCTTGGGCTCAGGTGTAGGCCCAGCAGGTTGAGGGCCCCACGCCAGCCGGTTTTGGCAGGGAGTTCGGTGGTTGCTTCGGTGAGCATGGAGGTGGATCGGGCGTGCTGGCGCGCGTCTATGTCCTGCACCTGTTGGGGGAGGGGCTGCGCTGTGGTGGGAGCGTGCGTTGTTGCTGCTCGCTTCGCGGGTGGCGATGCAACTGGTGGCGCCATGGTTGTGGGGTGCACAGGTTGTGAGGGAGCCGGTGCTGGGTCTGTGAGTTGGTCTGGTGGGGTTGGAGCGCTCATGCGGGCGTGGTGCCCGCTGTTTCTTGGAGGCGCGGCTGTGGTGGGGTGGTGTGGTGGGGGTGTCGTTACGGAGCCGTCTGGGTGGATGCAGATGGTCCAGCTTCCGCTGGGTTCGGTGGCTGTGGTGAGCATGAGGCAGTTGAAGGATTGCGCGTAGTCGATTATGAGTTCCTTGGCTTCTTTTCTTGCGTCTTCGGTGTTGGCCGCGCGCAGCGGGTAGACCGTGTCGTTGATGGTGACGCTGGCCGCGCCTGTCTCGTGAATCTCAACGTGGGCGGTGTGTGTGGTTGTGGGGGCGGTGGTGGTCATGTGGCTCACTCCTCGGTGTTGGTCTTAGCGGGCTGGGTTGTGCTCTTGCGTGGCAGTCTGGTGGGGTCGGTGAATCCGGCGCGCACTAGGTCTGTTTTTGACCAGCCGCATCCTGTCGCGGTGCGCCAGCACGCGCGGTAGGCGGCTATCGCATCGATCATTTCTTTGTGTGCGGCGCCGAGATTTCTTGCGGCTGCGGCGCGTGCGTTGTCTGAGCTCAAGAGCGCTTCGAGCGGATCGATCATTGTCTTCCTTCCGGTGTCTTGGGCGTTGGTGTTGCCCGTTTGCTGATCACGTGGAGCGTGCGCGCACGACGGCGTTAAGGCTCGTGCCCTGCCGGGGCGCGAGCCTCGGACCGGACCAGACCGAAGTTGGGGCAAAGGGGCAGTTAGGCGCGTATCAGAGGTCTGATTGAAGTGGGTTGCGTCTGTGCTGGTAGTTGCGCATCGTGCGTGCTCAAAAGGGCATAGGTGCTCAGTTGCTTAACGTGGCAGCTGACGGCGAGTGCTGTGTTCCCAGGCTGGGTGCGCTATTGCTGCGCACAGATAGCCACAAGTGGAGCAAGATGGAACCTAGCACCTGTGCTAGGTATCTTGCCGCTGGACTTCCTTCGTCCAGCGGGGGCACACTGTTGGTGTGGTCCCTGGCGGGTCGCTGCGCTGGGCGGATGTGTTGGGAGGTTGTGGTGGCGGGTGCTGGTGTGAGCAGTTCACGGGGCGGGCCCCGTCATGATCTGCGGCGTAGTGAACGGATGCGGGTGGGGCGCCGTGAGCGTTTGACTGTTTATCTGACTCCTCAGGAGCGTGAGTTGTTGGAGCTGCGTGCTGAGACGAGCGGTGAGTCGATGGCAAAGATTTTGGTTGATGCTGCTTTGCGTCCGGTTGGGGGTCATGTTGATGTGGGTAGCTTGGCTGAGGCGGTAGCTTTGCTGCGCGGCTATCGGCGTCAACTGGAGGGGGCTTGCACGAACTTGAACCAGATCGCTCACCACGCCAATACTGTGTGCGAGATCCCGTCAAACTTTGCCGATGTGCTTAGTCGCGTGGAGGCGACTGTTGACGAGGTCAATGACATGCTCGTCAGTGTTCGGCGGTGACGCGGAGATGATCGTGAAGGTCACTGACGGTGGGTCGACTCCTGGGTTGTTGAACTACTTGGTGGGTCCTGGTAACGCCAATGAGCACGAGTGTCCTCATGTTGTGGCGGGCTCTGATGTGATCACGCGCAGGTGGGGTGGCTGGGATTCTTTAACTCCTGCGCAGGGTTATGAGATCGCACGGTTCGTGGACCAGTTCATGACAGAGACAGGTGTGCGCTCGGTGGGTGCAGCTCGGGTCTACAACCGTCGCACGGGGAAGACTGAGTTGGTTAAGAACGCGGCTAACCACGTGTGGCATTGTTCGTTGTCTTTGCCTGCTGAAGAGGGTGCGCTCAGTGATGAGATGTGGCGCGACGTTGTGGGTGACTTCATGGACTCGATGGGGTTTACCGGTGCTGATGGGAAGGCTCCGTGCCGTTGGGTTGCTCTTCGTCACGGCACTTCTGTTAACGGAGGTGACCACGTGCATATCGCGGTTAACGTCGTGCGTGAAGATGGCACGAGGTGGTCGCGCTGGAGGGACGAGCGAAACTCTGGGAAGGCAGCTAATGCCATCGAGCATAAGTATGGGTTGCGGGTGATTGAGGCGCGTGAGCATCAACGTGGCGCACGCGCGGACTCTTATGGTGACTTGGTGGCCGCCAAGCGGGCCGCACGTGATGAAGAAGTTGTGACTGACAGAGCTCGTTTAGAGACTCGTGTAAGGTCGGCTGCTGTCTCGGCGCGCAGCGAGTCTGACTTCGTCTACCGCCTGTCCGAGCTCGGTGTGCGGGCGCGGCCGCGTTTTGCTGCTGGGCGCACCGACGTGGTCGTGGGCTACAGCGTCGCGTTGCACTCTTATGACCACACTAAGCGGGCACAGTGGTACGGCGCTGGCCGGTTGGCCAGAGACTTGGCGTTGCCGCGCTTGCGTGCCAGATGGGCTGACACCCCCCAGGACGCTAGCCGAGCAGCACGCGCCTGGAGACAAGTTTGGCAAGGCGCGAAGGTCGTGTCTCCCAGCGCTCATGTCACCTCTGATCAGTGGGAGGCTAGGGCTGTGGGGCTGCGCGCCTTTAGGGACGTGCTTTGCCAGATCGATGCCGGCGATCCGGTGGCTTTGGCTGACGCCACTAGGGACATATCTGGGCTGTTGGCGACGGCCGCTTTTCAGCGGAGTGATGTCCAAGAGCGCAGCATCTTGGAGCACGCTAGCCGGGCTGTGGGACGTCACTGCCAGACGCACACCAGGCCCGCGCCTAAAGCAAATGTGCCTAGTGCCTTGGCTTTGGCTGCGCAGACGCTCTCGCTGGCGTTGACTAATCAGTCGGCCGACTCGATGCTGCTGGTGGTCGAGATGATGGCTTTGGTTCGCTCCTTGGCCGCGTTGTATGAGCAGCAGGCTCAGACTGAAAGTGCGCGGGTGATGCTGCGTGACACTGCCCAGGCCTTCGCGCTGGTGCACGCCCACGAGGTAGCGCTGCCTGCGTCACGAATGGATCAGCCACGCAGTGTTGAGCTGGTTGGCCAGGGCGCAGAGCTGAGTGCCAACAGGAGCCAGCGCTTACAACGAATTGGGGCGTTGGCGCAGGGTGAGCCGCCCTTGGCAGCTAGCCAGGCTAGCGCTGCTAAGACCCTGCCTGGGCCTGGTGGACGCCAGCGTGTGGGCCCAAGTGACGTTGCACTGGAGGCGGCAGGCATGAGCCGTGCGCACGCCGAGCGTGTGGCGCGCCTGGCCTCACTGACCCAGGGCGGCCGCCCCCAGGTGCCGAAGCCTGATGAAGTTCAGCGTCCTGCTGAGGCTGTGGGGGCGCCTCCCCTTCGAGTGCGCCCTAGAACTAACGGTCTTTGAGCGCGCACACCACACGGTTAGGGCATGAGTGAACCTAATCCTTTTGTTTCAGATCCTGGCCGGTCCGCGAGTTCTTCTGTGCCACTAGATGATGGTGGTCAGCCACAGGCGGTCCCCTTCCAGTTCCCCACGCTAAATGACTTTGTTACGGGGCTGATCGCCTTGATCTACGAGCGGGCAACCTCGACGGCAACGACCTGGTGCCCCAAGTGGTGGATGCACGACGAAGCCGTTTTGCGGTTGACCGCGTTGTGGCAGGCGTGGGAGGAGATGCACGTCAACGAGCAGCCACTGGCCACGGCCAAGTGGCTGGTATATTACGCCGATCCCATCATGGGACAGCTGCTGAGCTCAGAGGGCACATTCAAAGGCTGCTCTGTTGAGCGTGGCCACCAACCTAGACGTCCTCACCCTGAAGCGATGCTGCCGTGTGAGCCGCCACCTGACGACTTGTTCACTCCCCGCATGTGAGCCTTACGGGATTGAACGAGGCTTGTGAGAGTTGGACGCATGCGGTGTCTTAGGTGGGCGCCGACCAGACTTGCTCGTGGAGCCTTTGACGGTGGTGGCTTTCGTGGGCTTGGACCTGCTCAAGTCCCCGGTGCGTGCTGCGCGCACTGCAGCAGGATCCACACCTTTCGAGACCAGCTCTGCCGCCCAGTCGTCCCTCGCTTCTTGTGAGTCCCACCTGGGGCCGTGATCGGCTACCAGGTACTCCTCGGGTAGGGCCATCGGCGCGTCAGCCACAGAGACGGCCTGACTGGCCATGTCAGGCTCGGGGCGCAGTGGCACAGACGGCGCCTGGAGGCAGGCTTCCACGACACGGCGCATGGGGGCGGGCACCGACTCTAGGGCGCGATTATCGAGCTGCCAGCCGTGATTGTCGATCATCTCAATCACTTCTCGGCGCACGGCCATATCAGTCAGGTCGAGCTGTCCGTTTTGCTCAACCTGATGTGCTAGCTGCCGGTAGGTGTTAGCGGCCTGGGCCTGTTCCTGGGAGAATTGGTCAATTCTTTGCCGTTCAAGTTCCAGCTCCCGATCCTGGCGCGCCAGGTCATAGGCGTAGGTTGGGTCCTGACCCAACTCAGCGATCCGTTCATGAATATCGAAGTTCAGATCGCCTTCACGCCAGGCGGCGTACTTGCGGAGCTCGTCGGCCAGCGCCGCTCTCTCGGTCGCATCCAGGCTCAATACCTGCCTGTTCTCCCAAGCCATGCTGTCTGTCTCCTGGCCGACCTGCTCAACAGGATCTACCCGTTCCAAGCTGGTGGCATCTTGGAGCAGATCAGTTTTGAGCTCGTCATTGTTGAGTTGGTCTTGGGCTTGGGAGACTTCAAGCTCATGTCGGGTTGACCACTGGGGACGCTCAGCGGCCGAGGCCTTGGCATAGGCCACGCGGTATGCAGCTGCGCGTAAGATTCCCGGACCGTAATGGTGATCTGTGGCATTGGGGTCTTCGGGGCCAAGCCCGGTTATCAGAGCACGCCGTTGCACTGGTTGCAGGTGGTCGAGATAGGCCTGGACATCCAGGCCTGCCTCAGCGGCTTCTTGGGCTGCGGCTTGGCGCATTGCAGGCAAATAAACGCCTGGCTGTGGGTTTTCACCCACCAGGCGTACTTCTCCTATCTCTTTAGGGGCCCATTTTGCTGCTTCCATCGACTTTGTGCCGACATTCCATTTCCAATTGATTAACTCCGGGTAGTCCCCGTCCTGGACAATTTGCCAGCATGCACGCAAGGAGTGAATCGCGCGTCCATCAATGTGCTCCTCGATCCCCCTGGCCTCCATTGCCAGCCAGCCAGCCAACTCTTTGCGAGCTCCCACGGCACTCATGAACTCATCGTTCAGCTTAAAAGAGCCAGGGTCACGTAGTTGAGGCGGGGCCTGTAGGTCATAGCCCTCGGCTGCTAGGGCAGCCTGCAGCATCACCGCATACTCATTCCTATCGCCCTGCACTTTATGGGTGCTGTAGTGCGTGTCAAACCACGCCCTTGCTCCGGCCACATCAATCTCGTCGCTGGAAGAAGCGGTAGTAAGGTCCGTCGGATTCCCGGGTGTGTGTGGGCTTTGGCGCTGTGTGACAGCAGCGGCCACCAGCGGGCGTGAAATCTCGGTCTCGAACGCTTCACGCTCCCATGTGCGGTCACCTAACTGTCTGGCCAGCAGATCAGGCACTGCGGCATTGGTAATCACCTGGTTCAGGGCTAAGGACGCTTCAGGCAGCCCAGCCCCCTGCTCGTCGAGTGCCTCAACGGCCAGCCCACTATGCAGTGTCCCAAAACGGACCCGGGCAATCTCGGGGTGATCGCCCAGCACAGTCAGCAAATGATTGACCGCCTTTTCTTGTTTCTTGGCTTCTTGAGCAGCCGGATCGGGGTTGGCTGCCTGACTGCGTTCTTGTTTGGCCGCCTCGTCAAGCACACGGTCCCACTGCTGGGCTGGCTCTCCTTGGAGCTTGGGAGCCAACGCTTCGATCTGGCCGGGTCCCAGGTCTTTGGAAGTCACTGGGGCCTCGGAGGCCTGCTGGAGTTCGCCTAGGTGGACATTCCAACGATTGTGGGCCTCCACCTCGCAAATGCGTGCGGCTTGCTCCGCCACGGGGTCCAAGGTCGCGAACCGGGTCGCTAACCCATAAACGAAACTGGCCTGCGGCGCGTTGGCCGTTTGCCAGAAGCGTTGGTCTAAGGCACGCCGGTATACCGGCGCGGCCAGCACACGTTCCTGGTTCATGATCGCCCTAAGGTTGCGAGCATGCCCAGCTGAACGCTGGGCCTGCTGGTACAGCTGTCTACGGCGTTGCTCTGCCAGAAACCTGCCGATTTGGGCTGCTGCTCTCATAAGCTTAGTGATTTCTTGACCTGCTAGTGCTACGACCTCTTCCATGTTCGGCCTCCTTGCCGTCGGTGTTGTTGTTGAGTTGGCTTTCAGTTGCGCCACCAGGGCACAAGCTCAGCTAGAACCGGGGTCGCTCCAGAGGCAAACACCCAAGCTCTGCCCGGAGGCAAAGCTTGCAAGTCAGACACGGTCGCGATATTGCGCTGCTGGGATTGCAGTGAGCGTGAAGTGCTTTGGCCTTGTGAAGAGTGGGAGACCTGGATTGAGTCTGCCCACCAGCTGCCGATGAGCTCTGAGAGATCTGAAAGAAAAGCACGCTCCGAGACACCACCTGCATACACCTTCACATTCGACGCAGACCAAAGTTTTTTCATCCCCGCCTCACCCCATGCGGTTACACCTTGCGACCAGGACTGAAGAACTGTGTCCACACAGATCCCACGACTGCCGAAGTGTGAGTACATGTCTGGCAATTCCCGCCATTTGCACACGTTGGCTGCCTCGTCGAGCTCAATGAGCATTGGGACCGAGAGCCGACCTGCTGGCTGCGTCTTGGCGTGCTCAACGGCGGCTTCGGTCACAGCGACAGTCAGCGCCGTAACTATCGGAGTCGCTGACCCCCTGCCCTCCTGAGACAGGGCGAACAAGGTGTCCGTTGACTTCACGAACTCGCGCGGATCTAGTTGCTCCAACCACGGACTTGGGGTTACCCATCGGATGGCCTGCGCATTCAGCAAGAAACTCATCATGGTTGATGCCGAGCCATAAACTCCAGACCTGGTTTCGGGCACCAACGCCATGATGCCGCGTAAAGTGTCTGCGCTCAGGTTCTCGCCGGCATCTTTGAGCAAAACAACCGGCTCGTCATCGTTTAGGTCGTTGAGCCAGGTGTGCAACTCGGTTAGTGGCCGACCTGAGCGGGCAGCCGCCAACAGCAGACAAGCGACCAGGTCCCTGGCAGCAGCGTCGAAGTAGGCACTGACCTGTGCCTCGGGTGGGCGGGTGGTGTCTTGGAAGATCTCAGCTAGAGCCCGCGCTGAAACCGCGTCAGTCACATAATCCATGATGTTCCACCACCAGCGCTGAGGCTCATCAGCAATGCCCTGAGGATCGAACACCCAACAGCGTCCCTGCTCTTGTCGTGCCTCACGAGTGGCGTCCACGACATCACGCTTGTTAGAAGTGCTAACCACCGCACCTGGTGCGACCAGGATGCGAGGTATCACCCAACAGGTGGTCTTGCCAGTTCTTGGCCCAGCTACCCCGGTGCACACTGACTCAAAATCCGTCACCAGCGGTTTGCCGGTGCGCACAGCTCGCCCCACCGGCAAACCACAGACCTTTGACGTCACTCCTAGACGCTCAGCCTTGGCGCGGGCCTGCACAGGCATCAAACTGCGGGTATCACCAGGCTTACCAGTGCGGTGGGCTGCCTGATCTCCGCGCACACGACGCCGACCTTTGCCCCGTCGCGCACGGCGCACCCACAGCCACAGGACCAACGGCAAGACAACCACAAGAGCACAACACGCCCACCAACTCCACGACATCTCAAGGTTTCCACGCCACAGCATCAAAGCCAGCCGCACTGGGTTCCAGGGCAGTGAAGTGCCTGCCAGCAACGCCCATAACTGAGAGCCCAGGACTATGACGGCCGCCAGCACAGTCGTGGCCACCATGACCCCGACCCCCAGCACAGTCGCGCCATCCCAGGTTTTGATCTCATCTTTCAGTCTCATCAGCCCATCTCCTCCCTCCACCGGGCAGAGGTGTCGTTTAGAGCCCTCTCTCCAGGAGCGAACCTGACTTGGAATGCCACCCCGGGAGCATCAGATGTTTTGAGCAGAAACTTGCCGACGCCACAGTGACCAGTGACTTGGTCGGTGTAAGGGTTATAAGTTCCCGGGGCATTCCAGGACGACAAGAGCTTCTGCTCAGCGCATGAGAAATGCATGACTCCTGACAACAAGTCGATTTCCTGGCTTGGCAACCCACCCAAGAAAAGCATCTTGGAGCGTTCGACAAAGCCTCGCGCTTTGGTCCGATCCTCCAAGGAAGCCAACGCGTTCATGTCGGCCATTGAGTGCGTGCACATCAACTGGCCAACCCCGATGGTCCGGTTTAGCCGGGTCAGCGCGTTGACCCTTGAAACCATGCCAGAAGATGCCTCCAAAATCCGCCAAAGCTCGTCCATCACTAAGTTGTAATGGCGTCTGGGAGCCACCCCAGCGTCAGCGAGTGTTTGGGCGATCTCAATGGTCGCGAACCCATAGCTCCAGCAGGCCAGCAACACAGCTGCACCTACGTCAAGGTCCTCTTGCAGCAGGCTAGAAACATCAAAGACCGTCGAGCGGTCCATCATCATCGCAGTGGTGCTGGGTGCAGAGAAAATCTCTCCGAGCCTGCCGCAGGCAAGAGCCTCAAGAGAGACCTCAAGATCCTCTACCAGGGCCCGGTAGCGCCTGATGTCACCGCGATCGATCGCGGCGCGCCTGAGCTCATCAGGGGCCTGGCGGATCACTGCCAACAAGTCAGCAAGCCCTGGCTTGCCTGAGCGGTGCTCCAAAAGGCTGATTGCTTGATCTAGCACTACCTCCTCCCTCTCGGTAGGAGGCCTGCGCCGCACAATGTGAATTAGGGAGATCATCAGCGTCTTCTTGCGCTGATGCGCGCTGCGCGCTAAAGCCTGCTGCTCTTGGGGGCGGCCTGCCAGCAAGGCCAACGCCTCATCGACGTTTCCGGCATCAAGAGGATTGATACCAGCTCGCCCGTGTCCGACGGTGATGACCTGGCCACCTAGTGCCTGCACCAAGTCAACATAGTCCGGCTTGATGTCACCCAAGATCATGGAGTGCACGCCCTGATAGGCAAGCCCCAAAATGATGCGCCTGATAAGAGAGGACTTACCCAGGCCGTTGAGGCCTAGGACCATCCCTGAGGGCGCGGAGATGAGCCCCTTGCGAAACCAACTGATGTGGTCTGCACAGAGCATTCCTGAGCCCTGCAAGACTTGACCCAGGGGAACCCCCACCTCAGGGGTGGCACCCCCGATGACGTAAGGCCACAACCCACACACCTGATACGAAGTGCCTCTGAACATCTGCAAGGGCACCTCGCGGGTGAAGGCCATAGCCAAACTCTTAGTGTCGCAGCCAGGGCGCACCCACCCAACAAGGGCGTCTGTAAGCAGATCTAGTGCCCCCACTTTAGGCCTCCGCCAACCAAGACTGCTGGTGGGGCAACACGCCTAAGGGCAGCCCCATGGCGAAAGCGATCCCCTGCGACCCGAAAGCGGGACGCATGGTGAACCTGGAAGCTGACGCCATGCTTTCGACCGCAGCGATCGCATCAACCATGCGCGCATCGGCATCCGGCCCGCTGGCTGTCGCCGTGATAATGAGGCCAAAGTCGAGGATTGAAGCTCCGCTAGCTTCCTCGGTGGTCGTTTGCACTGCTTGGGCGAGATCACGCTTTAGTCTTGCCGTGGCACGCTTTCCGCGCAGCCTGAGACGACTATCGGCGCGGTCTACCGCGCGCTCGACCACATCTGGAGCTCGGGCCGGGTCAAGGGGCCGATAAATCATCGTCACTCGTTTTCGAGGCACCTGGTTCGTTGCCTCCAACAGCCGCCTCAGCGACCGGTGTTGGACCGTGCCACGCGGCGCGACGCGCTGCACCCAAGTGCATGAAATTGCTGAGTCGTGCCTAAAAGCGTCCCATCCCTCCAATTTTGTCCCCGGGCCTGCATCCTCCCACTCGATCTCCACCTGCTGCCCTTTCGCGGCCGCCGACTCAATCAGTGCTTCAACCCCAGGGTCATAAGCAATTCGCGCCATTTGGGCGATCTCAGCGCGATCCATGACATGAACCGCTCCGGCACCTCCAGCCACCAGAGTCTGCGTCAAAGTCGGTAACCTGGTCGCGATTTCGTCCACGGCCTGCTTGCCCTTGCCTAAATTCGCTGGTTCAAACGACAAAGTCGCCCAGCATGAGATCCGCGCCCCGGTACAGTCGGTCGCAGCCAGAACACCCTCAATGACTTCCTGCGCCACATCAGGGACCTCACAGCCGCGTTGCGAGCGAACCTTAGCCCGCAACCTTTGACCGCTTTCAGGGCTGGTCTCAACCGTGATGGATGCAGCAATTAGCCCAACCTCATTGGACAAACAAGCCAACCAAGAACCAAAGGCGCTCACCAGATCGTCAATCTGGGACTTGTCTTTCAATCGTTCCCCATCCGGGGCGATCCCCAGCACGATGGTTACGTGTCCATCGGAGTGCCTCAGCATGCCAAACGGACGCCGGTAAGCATCAACATGACTAGTCAACGACACCTTCCCAAGCACACCAGGCAGTCGGCAGCGTCCATCTGACTTCCTTTGTGCGGACAGCACGCCCGCACGCACACCGGTGCGACCCTTACGCTTTGCTTTCAAGAACCTCATGCGCTCACTCTTTCTGTTGAAGAAATTCATCCCGTAACGGTCCTTCCACAAGGTCGCCGCCGCCACCGCGACCGCGCCAAGCGCGAACAGGGCTGACCAACGCCAGCCTGCCCAGAGATTCACCATCACCAGCGAAAAGCCGACGACAAGCACCGCCAAGCTCTGACCCAAAGAAAAAGCCCCAAGCCCAACCGACTGTTCGCGGCGCCAACCACCGTAAGTGCGCACGACCGACTCTTGACTCTGTTCACTCATAGTTCAGCCTCCGGCCCCGAACCAGTAGCACTGTCAGCCGCCTCCTGGGCCGCATTGTTAGCGGCCTCAGCCGCCTTACTACCAACCTCAACGATCATGCTCATTCCACCTGTTAAAGCTGCCGCCCCACCCGAGGCAGCACCCGTAGCACCAGCACCCGTAGCACCAGCACCCGTAGCACCAGCACCCGTAGCACCAGCACCCGTAGCACCAGCACCCGTAGCACCAGCACCCGTAGCACCAGCATCAGGCGTGCTTGGAGCTCCACCACCAGGCGTGCTTGGAGCTCCACCACCAGGCGTGCTTGGAGCTCCACCACCAGGCGTGCTTGGAGCTCCACCACCAGGCGTGCTTGGAGCTCCTGCATTCGGAGTGCCAGCATCAGGCGTGCTTGGAGCTCCTGCATTCGGAGCTCCACCTTGGTTGTAGACGCTGCTGGAGCTGAAAAGTTCTGAAGAGGCGACTGCACCTGTTGCTAGCGCCCCCACGGCCGCACCAGCCGCGCCCACACCCGATCCACCGCCGATGTTTGCTGCCGGTGTGATCAACTTGATGAGTGCTGGCAGTGCCCAGGGCGCCAACACCATCACGATAACTCCCAGGATGAAGGCCTGCAGGGCGTCACCTGAATTGGTGGAGACAAGTTTAATTCCGATCCCATAGATCAGTGCTGCTGCGGGTTTAGCCAAAGCGAATGCGAAGAACCAAGTGAGTGTCTTCTTGAACCAGGTTTTACCCCAGTCCAGCATCGAGGCGGCGGCCGCTATAGGAATGGTCGCCAACAGTAATATGAGCATTGCTGCTCGAACATACATAAGCCCCATTTGAACTAGATTGGCTATTATGCCAGCCAAACCCAGAAGGATCACGACTATCATGGTCGTGAATCCTGGATCTATGGCAGTGATCGCTAACAGCTTCGTTGAGAATGATCCATCAGCAGTTTCGGTGGCTTTTTCAAGAATCCATCTCGCGGTCTCATCGCAGATCGTGATCATCGAATGACCGATAATCGTTGCTCCCGTAGAAACAAAAAGCAGTGTTAACATTCCAGAGGCGATGCCTCTAAATGTCTCGCCGCGCTGGTGCCACACGAGGATACCGCAAGCGATAATGAAGGATAGTGTTCCGGCTACCAGCACCATCCAAGCAGTCAAGCCCTTCGCCCAACTAGTCACAGAGTCTTGTGACGTTACGTCTGGGGTTTGCACATTCACCCAGAATGTTCCCACAGAAATAAGCGTCCTGTCCAAGCCTTTAAGGACAGCGCCAGCCCATGAGTCAACGATGGCGTCCGTGCCCGCTGCAACGAAGCCACTAAATAAATCCTTCGCGTGACAGGTGATCTGCCAAGCATGCTCGCACTTCGACATTTCATCACCTCAAACAGTCCAGGCGGCAAATCTTTCGTCTGCCAGGCTCTTGATAACCCGCCCACCCCAGTCACCCGTCGGGCTGGGGCGCACTTTCCAGTCGTCTTCTGCCCAGGTCATAACCAGCTGCCACGACACCATGTGAGACAGATCTGAGGGTAGTGCCGTCGCTAGCGTCACCAATACCTCGTCCCGACCCCTGATCTCAGTCTTGTAACCCAAAACTGTCAGTGCCGGGGTGGTCGATCCATCCCAGTTAGTTTTGACGTCCTTCAGCATCCTGTCGCGGTCAGGGCCTGGAGCGATCAGTTTGGCGGTGACCTCATCCAGTTTCCGGTTAGAAGAAAGCCATTTAAGGAAATTAGTTGCCGCTACCACAGCGCCGGTAGGTGAGTGGGTGAAGCAGCGAGTGATTCCTTCTCTGACTCCAGGCCCGGCTCCCGGCACAAAAGGCACCACCAGATCAGAGCCAACCTGGATAACCTCCGCCCCCAAAGCGCCAGTTGGCACTTTCTGGTCACCTTGAGGCATCTTGCATCCCAAATCTGGGGTATCTACACCGTTAGTTGGTGTCACTTCGGGTGCCTGCACCCCAGAATCAGAAACCGCCCCAGACGGGACCGTAGTACGCGAAACGCCACCATCTACCAATAACCAAACCAGGCCGATAACTAGCAGAAAAATGAAGCCTGCCGATAGTGCAAACGACTTATTGAACAGGTTTGGTTCTTCCTGTGGCATCAGAATCCGCCTGTAATAGCAGTCATGATCGCTAACGCGGAAGTGGCTAAGAAGCAACCAATGAAGACTTTCAAGACCCTGCGGATCAGGTTCTCCAGGCCATCCCCTCCCCTCCCCAGAGCTGAGAGAATAAGCAGTCCTGCCGTCACGATGAACGCCAGGATCGCCAAGATCAGAACCCCGAAGGTTGCCATGCCAAGGAGTTGGTTCAAAGGGGTGATGATGCCCGGCGGGATCACTGGCTTGTTTGACAGGTCTTTGATGTCCGGCGTGGGGGTGGCTGTCAGCAGCATTTTGTCTTCCTAACTTAGATCTCAGCTAAAAACTGTTTAAGGTCTGCCTGCACACGCTTTGGTGGCAGGGTTGATATCGGGTGTTCAACGCGCCATGGCCTGACCCATGGGAGGGCCGCTGACCTCGGAAAGGCTCCACAAACCAGGGAGATCTGTTGTCTGAGGTCCTTTGGGATGCGGCCAGGGGCGGCGCTGACCCACACGACCCCGACTAGGTCAATGCCAGGCAGGGCGCCTGATGCCCACTGCAAAGCAGCGAGCTGGGCACGCCAGGCCCCATAAGCCGAGGTCCGTGCTACCACCACCACCTGGTTTGAGGCGCCGGTTGGTAGTGGCCAAGCCCCAAGCGCGTCATTGGCGCCCATCAGACCGGCCACAGTCGTAGCTCCCGCCCCACCATGAGCCCCCAGCACCCACAGCCCTCCTCCAGGCACCCGGGCAACAGGCAGCCCGTCTTCCACCCGCACCTCCGCCCCAGGCGCCCACTTGGGCCTAACAGGCACCGTCTGCACCACGCCGGGCTCCGGCGCCGGTGGCGGCAACCAAGGATTTACGGCCATCGATGACCTCCTCTCTACGCCTAAACCGTCTGCTGTGGGCGCACCACCCGTGTACCGTGACCCCATACAGACCTTGGGGAGGAAAAACTCATGCCCGTAACAACCGAGCACGAGTGGGTGGTCACGGGCGGTAACCACCCCGACGAACAGCCCTACTACTGCCCCCTGATCTGCCAGACCTTCGAAGCAGCCAAAACCAGCTACCACCGCCTAATCCACGAACCAGCGACTGGATTCGCAGCTCAAATGGCATCCATGGCCGCCCAAATCAATGCGGAAGTCGACGAGGAAGACGCAACCTTCTGGTACCGACTCCTTGCTATCGCTGAGTCCTCCTGGCGCCTGGTGACCCCAGAATCAGACCCCGCCCGACTGCTCAGTCAAGCCCGAAGTGAACTGACCCGCACGCCAATCGAGCATCACGGCCGCCACCTGGCCATCATCCCTGCCCCACCCCAAGACATCATCACCACCTGCAAACTCACCTGGTGCGTCACCACCGCCCAAGCCAACCCCAACGACCCTCGCACATGGTCAGACTCGGTTAACTCCGATGGACTAACCACCCTGAAAGCAGCCCAAGACGCCTACCTGTCAATGGCTGACCAGCTCCAAGGGGTCCAAGGCATGGAACTACCCACCGACAACATCTCCTTTTGGCAGTCCCTCCAACTGACCGCCACCACCCCGTGGATGCCCCACGACGTCAACCTAAACCCCAACACCCTGGTTAGAGATCTCCTGACCTCCATTGCCAGCCAGCCACCCAAATAATCCATAGGTCGCAAAACGCGACCAAGACTACATCGTGTCCCATATCACACAAACGAGGCCTGGTTGAACGCCTCGACAACCGCTTCAGCGCGGCCACGCACTTCCTCAGGGGAAGCCTCCAGGACCGAGGTCTTGGCACCCCTGCGCGACCCCACGAACATCGTCATCCACGCCCGCCCACAGGCCCCATCAACCCCAAGGTCAGTCAGCCGCGGGTCCTCCCCGGCCAGCGTATGGCGCCGCGAGCCGCCCTTAAGCGAAAGCTCCACAATCCGACGAGTCCCCGCCCAAGCCACCTCCTGCGGCATACCAGCCTCAATGAGCGCCTCAACCATCGCGGACAGCACCCCCTGAAAGTCGTCAATCCCTACCCGCTCGGCACTCACCGTCAGCTCGCCCGGAAGACCCCGCTCTGAAACAGGCATCTTCAACGGCTCCACGAGCTCAAGGCTCACTGCGTCAGCAGATGCGCCGTCGCGCTCACCCGTAGCTCGGTCAGTGATCGTGGTCCACATACCCCACGGGTCATCAGCTCCAACGATCTTCGACTCGTTGAGCCTGAGCGTCTCCCACGCCCAAGACACCGTGTCAGCCAAAGATTCTTGCCATCCCATGCCTGAATAGACCATGCCCTTGCGCACAATCTTTGACATCCGGGTACGCACCGCAGCCGTCAAACTGCGTGCCACGATCTCCGTGGCCCTACCCACCCAGCCGTGCTCAATCGCCTCTCTCAGCATCTGGCGCAACTCCTCCCCGTCACCTACCACAGGCCCTTTCTTAGGCACCTCAGGCATCGGGGGAAAGCTGCACACCAGCACCTCCTCCACCTCAGGACGCCGCGCCGCCGCCAACAACATGACCCTAGAAGCCTGCCGCCCCCAACCACCACAGCCATACCTGCGCTGGCGCAGCAGCGCCCCCATAGCCTCCAAATGGCTCAAACTTCTCAGCACCGAGGCTCGATGACGCCCAGTCTGCCTCACCAGCCATGCGACAGAACAGATACTCTCACCTCTCCAATCAGCGAGCCTGGCCAACTCCCGCACCACCAGCGCATCAGTCGGAGTCAAACCCTCAAGATCATGCGCC
>NZ_UAPQ01000002.1 GCF_900444995.1 Actinomyces bovis | reverse complement strand
GGTGATATTTACCCGGGTGCCCGCGTAATTGAGGCGGGCGTCGGTTCGGGCGCCCTGACCATGAACCTGCTGTCCGCCATCGGGGAGAGCGGCCACCTGCTCTCCATTGAGCGGCGCCACGACTTTGCCCAGATTGCTGCAAGCAATGTCGACTGTTGGTTCGGACGCCACCACCCCGCATGGGAACTGCGCGCCGGAGATTTCAACGACGTCGTCGGCAAACACGTGCTCGATGCCAGTGTGGACCGCATCGTCTTGGACATGCTGGCGCCCTGGGACTGCGTGGCGCAGAGCGCTCGCGCCCTGGCTCCGGGCGGTGTCTTCCTGGCCTACGTCCCGCCTCCGTTCGTGCCTTGCAAAGCTCCGCTCGCCCCGGTCGTGCCCAAGCAGCTGGCAGGCAAGGCTGCATAGAGACGCCACAACTCCACCAAGCAGGCTCTGCTCTACTTCAAGCAGCGGTAACAGTGATGAAAGCTAGACCGACCACCACGCCGTAGACCAGCTCGAACAAGCCCGCATCCCGCAATGCTGGAATTAGCGCGCGACCGCTGGCCCCCGCGCGCACCGTGCGGGTGGTGCGCAGAGCCAGCCAGCCCAAAACCGCTGTCATCACAAGCAGCTGAATGCTGCCGCCCAAAGCATTGCCATCGCCGCGATCTGCCCAGCGCGCCCAGCTCAAGGCCGCGAGCGCCAAGGGCACCGGTGCCCCAATCATGGCGGTAAAGGCCTGACGGGCCCGGGTCTCACCCAGACGCACAGCCAGGGTGCGTTTGCCGTGGGCAGGGTCGGTGTGGATATCACGCAGGTTGTTGACCATAAGCAGGGAGCAGGCGATCAGGCCAATGCCGCAGGCAGCCAGCCAAACCCAGCCCGGGGCGGTGCCGGTTTGCAGATAGGTGGTGCCGACGGTGGCCATCAGCCCAAAGAACAGGAAGACGAAGACCTCCCCCAGACCTGCATATCCGTATGGATGAGGACCACCCGTGTAGAACCAGGCGGCAGCCACCGCCGCTACCCCCAGCAGCAGCATCCACCACTGACCAGACAGTGCCAGCAGCGCCAAGCCAAATAACCCGGCCAAACCGAAGCAGCCAAAAGCCGCATATTTGACGGTTTTAGGCGCCACCTGGCCGGAGGCGGTCAGACGGGGCGGGCCGGTGCGGTCATCGTCGGTGCCGCGAATGCCCGTCGGAGTAGTCATTGGCCAGGTTGGAGCCGATTTGCAAGGACAGAGCCACCGCTGCGGCTAGGAGGCTGCGCGGGAGCGAGAAGCCACCCAGGGCGGCGGCTGCGCCGGTTCCCAGGATCACGGGGGCAACGGCGGCGGGGAGCGTGCGCAGGCGGACCACCTCGGCCCAGCTGGTGGCCGCAGGCTGGGGGGTGGCGGCCTGAGTGCTGGGCTGGGAATGGCTGGTCATGGTTTCCTCTCTGCCCGGGGCGGGGCGCTGGGAGCCTACCGCAGACGAAAGTGGCACGAATTGCAGCACTTTGAGAGTTTGGCTGTCTGGGGCACGCTGAAGAACGTTGCAATTCTGCGGATTCTCCGCAGGCTTCTGAGAGCGCACTGTTCAAAGTGCTGCATTTTCGGACACTCTCACGGTTTTTCACTGCCTTGTGCAGCCCAGTTGGACCACGCCAAGCCGGTCAACTTTGCCCGGGCCGCGCGTAGGCAGCCCCCACAGTCGCCAACACCCGCTTAGGAGCGCCCGGACCGGGCAGCAGGCGGCGGGCAGACTGCCGCAGCGCCTCGCACCACTCCTGACTGGGCGTTATTTCCGGCTGGGGCACGACCACCGCGGTTACCGCACTCCCCCAACGCTCATGAGGTACGCCCACTACGCAGGCCTGCGCCACCCCCGGCAGGGTGAGCAGCACTGCCTCCACCTCCTGGGGGCGTACCTTGACCCCGCCGGTGACGATCAGGTCGTCCACCCGTCCCAGCACCTCCAGGCACGGCTCCCCGTCTGGACCGGGGACCAAGCGTCCGAGGTCGCTGGTGAGCACCTCCAAGCGCCCATCCGGTCCCGTTTGGAAGACGGTGCTGCCGCCGGTAGCGGCGTAGCCCTCGGCTAGGACCGGGCCTGCCAACGCAACCCGGCCTACACCTTCCGCATCTGGGGAGTCGATCCGCAGGCGCACTCCTTCCAATGGCAGGCC
>NZ_UAPQ01000004.1 GCF_900444995.1 Actinomyces bovis | reverse complement strand
ACTCCTCCACAGAATCCCCCTATGACGGAGTCGAATACTGGCAGACCCTCGCGCTCGACTCCCAAGGGCGGGGCATGTGGGTGCTTCCTGCCTATGTCCCCGCGATCGGCGCCCCCAAAGCCCCTTGGATCGCCCTGGCGTCCACACAGGACGGCTCCCCCGTGGCCGCACGGCTCGTGCAGGACCAGTGGGGCCCAGACGCCACCCCCTGGCACGTTGAGCTGCACGGCAGCCCCGGGGTCATGGTCAGCGTCCTGGTGAAGGGCGCCCGCATCCTCGACACCAAGACCGGCTGGGAAGACCGCACCGGCCAGGACCTGTGGGTCATGCCCCCACAGACCCGGGCGACGCCGAGGCGTCAATGAGCGTCGGCGGCGACGTCTATGGCCCCGCCCCAACCCCCACACAAAGAAGGAGAACACTCATGAATGACACTGTGGCCGAGCAGGCGGAGCAGATTAACGCCGATTTGGTCATCGAGAGCCTGGCTAGGGAGATCAGCTCACTAGCCACGCGCCTGGCACTGGCCGAAGCCCGTCTGCAGCAAGCTCAGCAGAATCAGCAGTCCTAAACGCTGCTCACCAATATTCCTGGCCCCGGCCCACACAGGTCCGGGGCTTTTCCATGCCTGAACCAACCAGAAGAAGGAGAACAACATGTTGAGGATTGTGGATGTGTCCTCGTGGCAGAAGGGAATCAACCTGTCTGCGCTTGACTGTGACGGAGCGGTAGTGAAAGCCACTCAGGGCACGAGTTATGTCAATCCGGATTGTGTGCGGGCTGTGGAGCAATGCCTTGCAGCTGGGAAAGCCACGGGCGTGTACCACTACATTAGCGGCATTACCTCGCCCGAGGTTGAGGCTGATTTCTTCATCGATCAAATCCAGGGTTGGAGTGGTCGGGTGGTCCTGGCCCTGGATTGGGAGCAACACGAGAATTACGCCTGGGGGAATGCGGACTGGCTGTGGCGCATGGCTCGTCGGACCATTGAGCGCACTGGCATCAAACCAATTATCTACGCCTCAGCCAGTGTGTTCCCCTGGAATACATGCACGGAACTGGACCTAGGCGCGTGGGTGGCGCAGTATGCGGATATGAGTCTCGAGGCTGGGAGAGCCGCCCATGGCGGAATTTCTCTGGCAAGGCGGTGATGCACCAGTACACTTCCAATGGCCGCATCAATGGGTGGAGTGGCGGATTGGATCTCAATGTTTTCTTCGGCGACCGGAGCGCGTGGAACGCTTACACAGGTGCGACCACCATGCCATCAGCGCCATCAGCGCCAGGAGGAAAGGCTCTGGTGGTGGACGGCTGGTTCGGGCCTGCCACCGTGACCCGATTCCAGGAGGTGCTGGGTACCACCGTCGATGGTGTTATTTCTGGTCAGTCCACGGCGGATCGCGCCCATCTGATCAACATCGGCGAAGCGGCTTGGAATTTCTCTGAAAAGGGCGGCTCTGAGGCGGTCCGTGAGTTGCAGCGGCGCCTGGGTGTGCCCGCGGATGGTTTCCTTGGGGCTCAGACCATCAGGGCCTGGCAGGCCCGCCTGGGCGTGCCCGAGGATGGTTTCCTCGGCCCCCTCACAGTGATGGCGCTGCAGCGCGCCTTGAACGAGGGGCGGCCGCTATGACAGGCAAGCATGTGGCTTTGCAGGGGGATCGGCCCGGGGTTGTCGCTTGGCTGACTCCACAGCGACGCAAGGCCGCCTACGCGCTGGCGGCTGCGATCCTAGCGTTCGGCGCAGCCATAGGGTGGCTGACGCAGGAGCAGGTGACTGTGTGGCTGAGGGTGCTCGAGCAGCTTGCGGGTATCGTCGCGCTACTGGTGGCAGTGGTGCACACCGGCGGCGTTTATGAGGGCCCGGTCGCCGGAGCTCTAGCGTCTGAGGACACGGAGGCCTGAGACGATGCGCCGCTGGTCCTGGCCCCGCACAGCCAGATGGGCCTGGGGCACCCTCGTCCCCCCACGCATCCTCTCACTCCTGGCCGCATCGGCGTATGCCTGCCTCGCCATTGGTATGACGGCCGCGATCATCGCCCCGACAGTAGTCAGCGAGCCCTCCTCAAAGATCGGCGCGGGTGTCGCCACTTTCGGCGCCCTAGCTGCTGCACCATCCGCCTGGCGCGGCTGGTGGGGAGTAGAAGCCCCCGCGGCCGCCATCGTCACCGTGGGCCTGTCAGCGCTCGCGGCTTCTGGGCTGCTTCATGGTGATGATTGGCCGTCATGGGGGATCTGGCTCATCCTCGGCGTGGTGCTGGGGTTGCTTCAGCGGGTGATCCGGATCTGGGGGATTCGCTGGCAGCCTGGTCAGGAGCCGGAGACGTCTTTGCGTGCCACGGAGCGGCGCTTGCAGGTGGTGCGGGCGATCAGCGCCGATGTGCTGGCGGCTCAGGCTGAGGGGGTGACCAGAGGTGGTGCGGGTTGATCTGATAGTGTCGGTCATCGTGGCCGCGTTCGGCTCCCCGTTTGTGGTCGCGCTTTTTCAGGCGGTCCGATCGTCGTGGCGGGAGCGCCGAGACGTTGAGACGACAGCTCAGAAGTACAGGCGCTTGGCGGCAGCTTGGGAGGCGACTTGCTGGGAGACCAGGCTCCTGGCGAGCCGTCACGGTGTGCCTCAGTCTGATTTTCCTCTTGGCCCAGGGGAAGGCCCTCAGGGACCTGCTGTGACTCTGCCTGCTCCGGGGCCGCCTGCCCCTGGAGATGGAGGACCCCCGCAGGGCGCGTCACCGCAGCTGCGGTGAGAGGCGGCGGGGGGACTATTGACATCAAGCGTACCCCTGGACACAAGTGAGGCCCCACCCGCAAAGGGTGGGGCCTCACTTGTGTCCAGTCCCGGTCTATCCAGGCGTTGATGGTGGTCTAGGGGCGGCGGCCCAGGTAGCGGTATACGGTGGGGCGGGTGACCCGCCCCTGTTCAGCGATGGTTGTTAATGGCGTGCCCAGTAGGTCAGAGGCGATCATCGCTCCCTGGTTGACGAGCTTTGCATCTTCGCAGGCGTCAACAGCGTCGGCGTAAGCGCGTCCGGCCTGTTTTGGGGTGCGTGTCCCTAGAATGACGCCGACCGCACCATCTAAGGCCAGCTCGCGCGCCTCTTGGCTGTCCGCCGCCAAGATCGCGTCGATCTTGGCGCCAGCGCGCACGATAAGGTCGAGCTGCTTGTCGGTGGCCTCAATGTCGTGTTCATCTAAATAATCTTCGCCCCAGGTCCAGTCCCCATCGAGGCTGGCTATGTCCTCCAACTTGTACTGCTCGATGGCTTCCAAAATGGCGACATCCGGGTACCGAGTTGGGCACTTCTTGCCGGCGAACATGGGCTCCGGCCAATCCTGGCGTGGAACATACTGTTCCACCGCCGGCCACTCCTCTGTGGAGTCCGTTGAAACGGACTCGCCATCCGGCGGGGTTACCAGGAAGCTGGGGGAGATACCCCCGAAGCCGTCTGGGTCGATAAAAAACTCGATGAGCGCACCATCAGGCGCTTCGGCCTCCAACAAGCACTTACAGTCCGAGTCCCGTCGCCAGTTGTGGCTGGGCTTCCTCCAGGTCGTGACACGTCCCGGCGAGGCGACTGATGTCATATTGCTGCACCTATTGCTGCACTCAAATGCTCTATGAGGAGCGTATTGCCTGCAATTTGAGTAGTTATAACTATCTTGCTTCCTCTTGAACATCGGCCTTCTAATCCGCAGGTTCCCGGTTCGAGTCCGGGTGGGGGCACCACGCGAATCGTGCCATTCCGGCGCACTGCCAAGCGAAAATCGCTCCCGCGCCCAAGCCTTGGCTACACCCTAAATCGCCCTATATCCTCCATTACGTGACACGGACTGCTGCACTTGCTGCTGCACCTCACCTCACGACAGGAGGACACCATGGCCAGACGCGGCAACGGCGAGGGCAGCATCTACAAAGACTCTCAGGGCCGCTGGACCGCCGCCCTGACACTCCCCCCAGACCCCACCACCGGCAAAACCAAGCGGAAGTACATCCGCGCCCGCACCCGCGCTGACGTCATCCGCAAACTCCGCCAAGCCCAAGCCTCGCTCGCGACCCCAGGAGTCCACGCGGCCTCTTCTTTGATGATGTCTCAGTGGGCACGCACCTGGCTTGAGCGCGACGTCGCGCCTCGCCGCAAGCCCGCCACTACCCGCGACTATGAGGGCTCAATGCGGCTCTACGTGATCCCGACGATCGGGCGGCGGCGCCTAGACCAGCTCGACACTACAGACGTGCGCCAGGTCCATCGGGCGGTGGCTGGCGCGGGCCGCTCGGCCGCGACCGTGTCCCGGGTCCACCGGGCACTGGCCGCGTGCCTGGCGGCCGCTGAGCGTGAGGGCCTGATCCTGCGCAATCCGGCTCGCTTCGTGTCCCCGCCGCCCCTGCGTCAGGCTCCAGCCCCGATGCTGTCTGCGGAGCAGGTCCACACCTACCTGCGCTCCCGCCTGGATCAGCCGGACTATGTGCGCCGCCTCGTGGCGTTCACGCTGGGGGCCCGCCAAGGGGAGGTGCTCGGCATCACTCTGGATCATCTGCACCTCGACGCTCCCACGCCGTCGGTGGAGCTGGCGTGGGAGGTTAAGCGCGTCACCTGGGCCCACGGCTGCGGCGCCACTGACACGGGGCGGCAGCACGCTTGCGGCCGCGTGCGTGGCGCAGATTGCCCAGAGCGGCACGCCCCGGTCCCGGAGCACTTGGAGGCAGAGCGTGTCCACGGTGGCCTGTGGCTGCTGCGCCCTAAAACCGTGGGCTCGTGGCGCCACGTGGCCCTGCCTGCCACGCTCGCCGACGCTCTGCGCACCCACCTGGCTCAGACGCGCCCGGTCCGCTTCGTGTTTGAGGCCGCACCTGGTGCACCTATCGATCCTCGCGTGGATTGGGGTGAGTGGACCGCAGGCCTGCGGGCCGCTGGCCTGCCGCACGTGCGCCTACACTCGGCCCGCGCTTCAGTCGCGACCCGCCTCCTAGAGGAGGGAGCGCCTCAGCGCCTCATCATGGAGATCCTCGGCCACACCCAGGCCGCGACCACCTCCCACTATCAACGCCCTTCCTTGGCGTTCCAGGAGCGAGCCCTGACCAGCGTCGAGACCGCACTCGCGGGGAGTTAGGCGTCGCGTTTATCTTGACTGGTGCGGTTCGCCTAGGCCCCTCGGTCCTTCTTGCGCAGCCAGGCCGCATAGTCCTCTGCTTCCTGTAGTGTCGCTAGCGCCCAGGTGTGTGCGCCACGGTGACCCCACCACCTCAGCACTACAGGCAGGACAAGGCGCCCCTGAGTACGTCTCAGCATGTTGTGTGCCTCACCCTTCCATCCCAGCGACAGATAGGCGACAGTCGCTCCGCCGACCTTGATGGCGACGGCGTCTGCGTCGTAGCTGTTGGTCGACTCAGGCACGACGTCGGCGAGGGTAGCCAATGCGCCGACCTGCTCTCCGAGCGGGCTAGCGGCCATCATCCCGGCACCTGAGATGAGCTCGTAGACCGCCTGCTCATGTTGCTCCATGGTGTAGAGCTTGACCTTGCCTCCGCTCACGAAATCCATGTCGCCGCGCATCAGTAGCTCGCTGATGTTCCATATGACGGTCGGCCCAGTGTTCACGGCCGCGTGGGCGGGCTTAGCGGGAGCCTGAGGCTTGTTCGGAATAGGGATCCTCTGCGACTCCAGATGCCGCCCCCACCAGATGAGTCCGACCCCCACAGCAGCACACATCAGGCCTCCGGGGATTGGATCGTTTCCCGATCGGTCGAAAAGACCTCCGACGACGCTGATAGTGCCGAGCGCCGCGAGGACATAGCCCCAAAGCTTGCGGCGGCGCCCCTTCCAGCGGCTACCTGGTGGTGGTGTGAGTGGCTCCATCATCGCAGTGCCTTCCTAGCGCAGGCCAGCCCTTGCGCTCGCGGGCAGGGGTGGTCTGGCTATGTGTTGGGGAGTGTGGCCGCTGGGGATTGCGGCTGGTCTGCACATTAGTCTGCCAGGAGGATTCGCACCACTGGCGGCCCTACTATCGCATCGTGCGTAGCGTCGTCCGGTAGGCCTGGATCACCCAGATGGGAACCTCCAGCTCCATGGCGAGCGCGCCTAGGTGGGGGCCGGCCAGGGCCTCGGCGCGCCGGTAGGACGCGGTGTCTATGAGGGTGGTGGCCACGGCCCGGTCTATGCGGGCCTCCACCCAGCGGGCCTGGTGCCCGTCGTGCCCGGCGGCGGCGTGGGCCGTCTCGTGCATGAGTACGGGGACGGCCTGCCACTCCTCCAGCCGGTGGTCCAGGACGATTGTGCGCGCGCCGTGGTGGTAGCAGCCCGCCAGTCCCTGCGGCAGGCGCGCCCAGTCCACGGCCACGCCCATGGTGGCGCACTCGAGCAGCAGGGCCTCCAGGCCGGGACGGGTCACCTGGCAATCGTATTGCGAGGCTGGGGCGTGCGGGTCAGGCGACGACGTTGAACTGGTCTGCTAGGTGAAGAAGCGCGGGCTCCAGGTCGTCCAGGTCGTTGATACGTACGAGGTTGGCTACCTGCTCGGCCTCGCGCAGCACGCCAGCGTCCCAGGCGCAGGCGTCGTTGACGACTGCGAGCCTGTTGCCGATGGGCAGGTCGGACTGGCTGAAGATCGTGTAGCAGTGCTCGTGAGCCTGCTCGCGGGTCTCGCGGGTCTTTCCGCCCATGGCCTGTACGGCGGCGACGACGCTGCCGTGGCGGGTGATGGTCTCGGTGACCTTCTTGGTGCGTCCGGAGGTGAGCCGGAGGCTGCCGTCTCCAGCCTCCAGACCGCGCGAGGAAAAGGCGCGGTCTGTCAGCAGGCGTCGGGCGCGGTCTCGCACGAGCATGGAGAACGGACGCCCTCCCGTGCGGGGCTCGCGGGTGTAGGCGAGCCCTTCGGCGCGCAGCGCCGCGTGCGAGATGTCGCGCAGCACCTGGCCGATCGTCTCGTCGGTGGCCCAGGCGAGGATCTCTGCGTCCTGGCAGCTCCCCATGGGGTCCTTGTCTCCTGGCACGAACGCGCCCGCTGGGCGCGCGATAGTGTCCCACGCCGTAGTGAAGGCGGGGCCGCTGACAGCAGCGCCCAGGCCGGCCAGGTGGGAGAAGGTCTGCCCGTCATCGGTGACGTACCAGCCTCCGGGGGCTGGGCGTACCGAGAGGATGACACCGTCTCCGTCGGAGTAGTAGGCCGGCATCCACACGGCGAACCCCTCGGAGGTCTCGACCACCTCAAAGCCCTCGTCCATGGCGCTGAAGTAGAGGCTGGAGAGTGTCTTTGGGTCCATCTCGCTCACCTCGTTCCCTCTGGCGGGTCTACCCATGCCAGCCCGCTGGTGTCTACGTGGCACAGCCGGGCAAACGCCATGAACATCATGCACCGCTCCTCGTTGGACACGCTAGGGGATATAGGGCACTGCGGGAAGGTGTCATCGACCGGCGCGCAAAGCTCTCTTCCGTCCTGCTGGTAGGTGTGCACATGAGTGGCGCGCCCGAGGCCGTGCCCGTTGCCGTGGACGCAGACCCGGCGTATCGGGGGCGTCCTGACCCCGTCGCGGATACCGAGGTAGGCGAGGCTGACCTGCCACGGGCGCGGAGCGTTGTACTGCATCATCAGCAGCCCGTCCTGGAGCAGTACGCACCCAGTGACATACGTCGACGCAGCCGCGTACGTCCCTGTGCTTGCGGGACGCCCAGGACAGGCCACCCACCGTCCGCGCCCTGGAGTCCTCACTGAGCAGGTACCCCATCGTCTGCACGTCTATCGCCCCCGCAGGCTGGTGAGCCCTTTCCTTACGCCCCACGCCTCAGCCCTCCTCTGCCGGGCCTGCCTGGGGCTCCTCGCCCAGGTCCTCGCGCCACCCGGACCGCTCCGCGGCCTCACGCGCCCAGGACAGGTCCCGCTTGGCCGCTAGACCCAGGGACTCCACCGGCACCCCAGCCGCCAGACCAGCCAGCAGCCGCTCACGCTCCTCCTCACGAACACGAGCAGCCACCACACCCTCAGCCTCAGACAGCACAGAAGACGGTCTCAGCCCGAGAGCCGAGCACAGCCTTTCCAGATCGGTCATCGTGCAGGAAGTGAGGCCGTTGAAGAGATCGCCCAGGCGAGACTTGCCTAGCCCGGTTGCATCCGCCAGAGACCGTAATGACAGTCCCTGATCTTGGGCGTGGGTCTTCAGCGCCGAGACGACAGCCTGCTCGACATCGTCGATTGGAATCTTGCGTATACCCACACGCAACAGTGTCCGACGAAACGGACGCGCGGGCAAATCTCTGCTTGACATGTCCGCTGTTACGGACGATGATAGCGCTTGCGTCCGAGTTTTCGGACAATAGTCAGAATCGGACGGAATCTAC
>NZ_UAPQ01000011.1 GCF_900444995.1 Actinomyces bovis | reverse complement strand
GCAGCACCCCCAGTCCACCCCAGACACCCCCAGCCCGACCCCAACCGTTGACGGGCACTAGGCGTCCTGGCCGCCTCAGTCTCCCTAATCGTCATCGACGGCACCATCGTCAACGTGGCCCTGCCCTCCATGATGCAACGCCTCCCCCTGAGCTTCACCCAAGCCCAATGGGTCACCACCGTCTACAACCTGATCTTCGCGGCCCTACTCATCACCACCGGCCGCCTAGGCGACCGCGTAGTCCGCCGCACCATCCTGGGCGCTGGCCTGGCAGTCTTTGGCCTCGGCTCCCTGCTGGCCGGAGTAGCCCCTAACGCCGCCGCCCTCATAGCCGCCCGCGCAGCCCAGGGCCTAGGCGGAGCCATGGTGCTGCCCTCCACCCTGTCCACCGTCAACGCCACCTTCCGGGGCCGCGAACGCGCCGCCGCCTTCGGCATCTGGGGCGCGACCATCGCCGGATCCGCCGCCGTCGGCCCCCTAGCCGGCGGATGGCTAACCGACACCTTCTCCTGGCGCTGGATCTTCGGCATCAACCTGCCACTAATCGCCCTGATCTGCCTGGGCGCCTGGCTCTGGGTGCCCCAAACACGCGAAGACTCCAACCGCACCACCCACAGCGGCTTCGACCTACCAGGCCTCCTGCTCTCCGCCCTGGGCATGGGCGGAGTGGTCTTTGGGCTAATCGAAGGACGCAGCCTGGGCTGGTGGAAACCCCTAGCGGGACACTGGTCCTCCGCCTGGCCCATATCCCCTGCCACCCTAGGCCTGGGGCTGGGCATCCTACTGCTGACAGGCTTCGTCGTCGTGGAGCTGCGGCGGGCCGCCGCAAACCGCGAGGTAATGCTGGACCTCAACCTGCTACGCCTACACTCCTTCGCCTGGGGCAACCTCGCGGCGATGACAGTAGCCATAGGTGAGTTCGGGCTGCTGTTCGTACTGCCGCTATATCTGCAAAACGTGCGCTCACTCAGCCCCGTGGGCGCAGGCTGGGTGCTGGCGGCAATGGCAGCCGGAGCCTTCCTCTCCGGCGCCGTAGCCGCACCACTGTCGCAGGCGACGACGGCGGCCACGGTCGCCACCACGGGCCTGATCCTTGAGACCCTAGGCGTGGGTGTGCTGGCGCTGCTGCTGCGCGCCGACACGCCAATCTGGCAGGTAGTAGTGCCGCTGGTGATCTACGGGACCGGCCTAGGCCTAGCCTCCGCACAGCTGACCAGCACAATTCTGATCGACGTGCCCCCATCCCAGTCCGGTCAAGGCTCAGCCGCCCAATCCACGGTGCGTCAGCTCGGCTCGGCGCTAGGCGTGGCGGTGATTGCCACCGTCATGGCGGCCTCAGTCAACTCGGCGGCCTCTGGCACCTTGGCGCAACCGCTGGCAGGACAGCATGTGCCCGCACAGGTGTCCACCGCTTTGGAGGACTCGCTGGCGCCGTCGGCTGGCTCCGTAATTGCGGCCCTGGAGCAAGGCAGTGGAACAGCGGCACAACTTCCCGCCCCCGCCCGTGAAATAGCCGCGCAAGTCTTGGCCAAGGACTTTGCGGCCGGAGCGCGCGTGCCAATGTTCTTGGGTGCCGGATTCCTAGCGCTGGGCGTGCTGGCCGCCTCCCGACTGCCGCGCCACAAAGTGATACACCGGGCCTAGGTGCACCCCAGGCGAGTCCGCACCCCTTAGAGGCCCCGCCCCTCCAGCACCTCGGCCAACCAAGCCCGCGCCACCGTGAAATCCTTGTCGCTAGTGCCCGCAGGCACCACTACCGGACGACCGTCCAGGCGGGGATAGGAACCCAAAAAACGCACCAGCGGGCAAGTGCGGTGCAAGCCAATAAAAGCCGCAGCCACGCGCTCATCACGAATATGCCCCTCCACATCAATAGAGAAGCGATAGCGCCCCAAAGAATCTCCGACCGGGCGCGACTCAATGCGGGTCAGATTCACGCCGCGCGCAGCGAACTGCGACAACATATCCAGCAAGGCGCCAGCGCGATCATAAGGAGCCTGCACCAGCAGAGTGGTCTTGTCGGCGCCCGTTGGCGCGCAGACCTGGCCAGGGCGAGTGACCTTCACAAAGCGCGTAACGGCGTCGGGGTTATCCGCCACTCCGGCAGCGATCACCTCCAACCCGTAACTCTTAGCGGCCAGTGGATTGCACAGGACTGCTTGGAAAGGCAGCGGTGACGCGCTGGCGGCCAGAGCCTTCGCAGGTGCGGAGGTAGAAGTGCCGGGCACATAGCTGGCTTCCGGCAAATTGGTGTGCACCCAATTGCGGCACTGCGCCCAAGCATGCGGGTGGGTAGAGATCGCGGCGACCTCATCCAGCTGCGTACCCGGGCGGCCCGCCAGCACAAAAGCAATAGGCACCGCCACCTCAGCGGCGATCACCAGAGGAGCACCCGCCACCAAGTTGTCCAAAGTGGCATTGACCCCACCCTCGATGGAGTTCTCAATAGGAACAACGGCAGCCTCAGCCCTGCGCTCACGGACACGATCCAGCGCAGTGGGCACGTCCTGACAGGGGTCCAGGTCCACGGCCAGCTCGCCGTCGGCAGCGGTGGGGGCAACCTGACGCAAAGCCATCTCACAGAAAGTGCCGGTGGGACCCAGGAAGGACCATTTGGCGGTGTCGCTCATAGCCTTGAGCGTAGCGGGACGGCGGGGTGAGCCTGGCAAATGCGCCAAGTGCCGACACCCGGGAGTGTGGGCGCGGCGCAGCGCAACTCGGATGGGAGGATGCTGGCATGAGCCTTTGGGATGGTGACCTGGTCCGCAAGCACGACGAATTCCCTGGCTCAGCGCGGCTGGAAGCCCAAGGACTGGAGTGGCTAGCGCAAGCCATGCCCGAGGGCGGCGCCCTGGTGGTACCAACCCGCACCGGGGAAGGCTGGTTGGAGGAGCCACGGCTGACCACCACTGAAGTGACAGCGCAGGCCGCAGAGGCTTTTGGGCGGGCGCTCGCTGTCACACATGCTGCCGGGGCGCCAGCTTTTGGGGCGGCGCCTCCAGGTTGGGATGGGCATACAAGGATGGGGCGCTCGGATATCCGCCTGCGGCCAAATGAGGTTGAAGCAGGAGCGCCGCGCAGCTGGGGAGTCTTCTATGCGGAGGACCGGGTGGGGCGGTACATCGGGCCCAGCCGGGACCGAGGTGTGCTCAGCGCCGCTCAGGCTGGTTTGTTGGAGCGGGTGTGTGCCCGGTTAGCCAATGGTGACTTTGACAGCGAGCAGCCTGTGCTGGTGCGTGAGGGGGCGCAGACCCGTGGCGACAAGGTGGCGGTGGCACGCACGCACGGGGATCTGTGGTGCGGGAATGTGCTGTGGGTACCAGCACCGGAGGTCGCCGAGTGGGCCCAGGGCCGGGCTGGTCAAGGGCCACAGGTAATGGTCCCTGCCGGCGGGACTAAGGCGGCGCCTGGCTGGGTGGGAGTTGGCCGGGCGGTGGCTGGCCGGGATGGTACCGCCGGAGCTCGAACCAGCTGGGCAGCGGCCGCATCCGACAGCGCCAGTGCTGGGGCTGATACTGGGGAGCGGGTGTGGCGGCGCGGCGAGGTAGTAGGGGTGCTGATCGACCCGCTGGCGCAAGGGGCACATGCAGAAACTGACCTGGCCGCTTTGGGGGTCTTTGGGCAGCGGCACCTAGAGCGGATCGTGGGGGCGTACAACGAGGTCTCGCCTCTGGCGGCAGGCTGGCGCGAGCGGGTGGCACTGCATCAACTGCACTTGGTGATGATCCATGTGCACCTCTTTGGGGGCTACGCCGAGCAAGCCACCGCTATTGCCCGCCAGTACGTCTGAAGGTGGCACGTTTTGCAGTACTTTGGGACGCAAAGCCGAGCAAGGCGACGCAAAAACCGCATGATTCCAACAAGCGGCTTTGAGCCCGAACTTCAAAGTGCTGCATTTCGTGCCACTTCCCAGCGCGCAGCTAGCAGTTCGTAGGCTGGAACCGTGAACCAACGCCACAGCCCGAGAGACCGTTTTGTGCGCTGGACCGTAGGCGGCCTAGCGCTGCTAATCGTGCTGGGCATGGTGCTAGCGGTGATCGCGCCAGCCCTGGCCGCCCCCACTAATCCCCACGCACTTACAACCAGCGGCTCGCCAGCCAGCTCCAGCTCGACCCCCGGCTCCACAGTTTTGCTGGGCACACATGACCTCACCTGGGCAGACGTGCTGGAGGCAGCCACTGACCAATCCCAGGAGGTGCGCGACGCTGCCACCACCCTGCTAGCCCGAGCAGGCGCAGATGAGCCCATCAATGTGATCACTCGCGCAGTCGGGGAGGGCTCCTGCCCAGCAGACGGCTGGCTTGGCCTCGGTGCAGGCACTCGCCTGAGTGCTGGCACTAAAGACCGTCAGGGGCACTGCAGCTGGATCGACTCCTGGCGGCAGGTCGCTGCAAACGCCCCCTCCCCCACCTCCCGCTCGGCGCTTGGCATCCTGCGCGAAACCCTGGACCACTCCGCCGCCAGCACCGGCGCTGTGGGCCGGGGCGCCAGGCTTGCCCTCACCGACTCCCCAGGCACTCCCCCAACCGAACTCACCGCCCAAGACCTCGCAGACGGCGCCCGGTACCCGCAGCTGTTGCTTGTGGACACCGCCGACCCTGCCGTAATGGCCGAACTGCTGCCCAGCTCCCTCAAGCCTGGCCTCACCCAAAGCACCAGCACGCCAGCCACCCCGAGCACCGACGCCCAGCGCCTCATCTCTTTAGTCACGGCCCTGGAGCGGGTGCAGCAGACCGGCGCCCGGGCTGTCGTGGTGTCGGTGGCGGACGCCGCGTCCCCCGGCCCCCAGCTCGGCCTACTTCCTGCGGGCACCCAGGTGCTTCGCTCCAGCCGAGAGCCCAGCACTGGCGAGCTGCCTGGTCCGGCAGGCCCCGTGAAACTGCTCCGCTCACCCGCCACGCACCAGCCAGGGCTGATAGAGCTTTCCGAACTGACCCAGAGCCTAATTGAGGCCTGCCTGCAGCGGGCCACCGCTTCCGCCCCAGAGCCTTTCACCTACCCGTCATTCCTGTTGCCTGGCCGCAATGAGCCCAGGCCAGCGCCCGACCCCGCCCAGGGGCGAGTGGCCGCACAGGCCTTGGCTGACAATGCCCTGCACGCCCGCGCCGCTCACCGGTCCACGATCCCTACCTCGCTGCTGCTGATCGCGGTCTCCCTGTTGGCGACGGCCTCGGGCGCCTGGCTGCTGCGCGCGGGCACTACCAGTAAGGACGGACCCGTTAATCCCGGCAGATCACAAGGCGTCAAGCAACCCGACCGCGTTTTCAGCCCCGGAGAAGCCGAAGGCAGCAATCACCCTGGCGACCCCAGCAACTCCAGCGCCGCCCACAGTCCCGCACGCACTGACGGACCCCATCCCACTCCCGGCAGCACCAGCGACCCTGAAGGCGCCAACAACTCTGAAAGTGCCAGCGCCACTCACAGTACTGAAGCCCCTGATAGCACCCAGGGCACCGGCAGCACCAGCGGCACCCCCGTCGTCGCCAGCCTCACCCCCGGCGGTACCCTCAGCATCCCCAGCAGCACTAGCCGAGCCAAGAACCCAGTGGCGGCCAACCGCACCAACAGCCCCCGCACCCCCAGCCCACGTATTGCCCTGGCCCTAGCGGTGCCCGCCCTGTTGAGCCCGGTGGGCGCCCTGGCCACAAACCTGCTGCCCTGGTGGCGGGTCGGCGCGCGCGGCGAGCTGCCGAGCACAGTGACGGTGGCTGCCGCTCTAACGGGGACCATCGCCATCACTGCTGTGCTTTCCGGGCTGCTGCTGGGTGCTTGGCGCCTGCTGCGCGGTCAGGCCTGGGCCGCCTGGGCCGTAACGGCGCTGGCCGCCGCCTGCTCTTTGGCAGCCACAATTGGCGACGGCGCTCTGGGGGCTCGCCTGGCCTTGAATAGCCCCTTGGGCATGAGCACGGTGGTCGCGGGCCGCTACTACGGGGTCAACAACATCTCCTTTGCTCTGGGAGCTGGGGCTTTCCTGGTGCTAGTGCTGGCCTTGTGGTCCTTGCTGGGGCCGCAGCTGCCCCGTCGCTTACACGTTGAAGCAGGCAGCAGCCGTGGTCGCCGCACCGGGGCCTTTGCTGCGGTGGCGGTCTTGGGGCTGCCGCTGCTGGTGGCCGACGGCGCCGCTTCCTTAGGCGCTGACGTCGGTGGCGCTCTGACCCTGTTGCCGGTGCTGGCTACCTTGGCATTGACTTTGGCGGGTTTGCGGCTGCGCTGGTGGCATCCGGTGGTTATGGCTTTGGTCGCTGCGGTGGTGGTGTTGGGCTTTGCTTCCTTGGACTGGTGGGTTAACAACGGCCAGCCCAAGAGCCACTTGGGACGCTTTTTGGTGGATTTGCGCCAGGGGAAGGCTGGGAGCGCGCTGTCGCGCAAGGCTTGGGCGCTGGTGGAGCCTTTCGTCTCTAGTTGGCTGCCGGTCGTCGCCTTGTTGCTTGGTCTGTTGGTGTTGACGGCGGCAGCGTGGTGGCTGCGGCAGGCTCTGCGCAGCGCGCGGGCCGGTGTGGGCCCTTATGCCTGGTTGGCAGCGCAGGTCATGGCGGACGGCGCCAAGGTGTACCAGACCGATGCTGGCTCAGCGCCCATAGCTGCCACTTGGGGTTGGCTGCGACCAGCACTGATTACCGCGCTGGTGCTGGTGGTGGCGGAGGTGGCGCTCAACGATTCTGGTGTGGCGATGCTGTGGTTCTCTGCGGTGACTCTGCTTCCGGGTCTGTTGGCACTCATATGCGCCAGTGTCCTGCACCCTGCCCCGCATCACGACGGCGTGGCCCCAAGTAGCGCCAGGTGAGGCGGCCCAACGCTGAGTACCGTGGTAGGCACTGCAATCGCAACTGGCCCAACTCCAAATAGTTCCAGGTGAGACGGCACGGCATAAAGCAACGCCACCAGAAATAACGCAACACCAAGCAGCACCGCAACGAGCGCCCGACGGGCCACTTCCAAACTGCTTAACGCCAGCCCCACCCGAGGCAGCGCCAGGTGCGGCAGCGCCGCAACAGGTGCTGCAATCGCAGATGGCCCCCAGGCGGCGTAACGCCAGCCAGCCCAACGCGCGCCGCGGCCTCGCCCCTGACACCAACAGCTAGCAGCCAGCGGCACAAGCCACCAAAGCAGCCATATACGCCAGCCGCAAACCTGAACACACGGGCCACCCCGCCGACCAGCGGCGCCGTCGTCCTCAGTTCTCGTGGATTTCTATGGTCCGCATGCCTTTAGCGGGGGTGCGCAGGGCCTGAGCGGCCGTCTCCGCGACCGTGGGGTCCCAGGCGTTATAAGGGGTGAAATGCTGCTGACTGCGGGCCGACTTCAAGGCAGTCTTGCGGGGCACGCGGTGGCGCGCCATCTTGCGGGCAATGACGGCGCGCAGGACGTCCTTGTACTGGTTGGCGCGGTGCAGGCGGCCAGCGGCGTCATTGCCAGTAGCGCGGTGCTGAATGTCGCAGGGCACTTCGATGACGGTGCGCTTAGCGACCAACAGGTCGATAGTCATGCCGACTTCCACACCCCAGCCCTCCGGGAAAGGTTGGGCGGCTGTATAAGCCTCGCGGTTCAGGCAGCGCTGACCGGATAGGGGGGCCAGGGGCAGCCAGCCGGTGGCGGCAGCAATTGCCGCGCGGGCGGCGCGCACCACCCGGCCACGCCCCCCGGCGCCAGCCTGTTTGGGCAGCACGGCAATGGATAGGTCGGCGACGCCGTCGAGCACCGGGGGCACCAGGTCGGCGCAGGCGGCGGCGGAGTCGCCAAGGTCCGCGTCAATGAATAGCAGCAGGCGTTTGGGGGCGTCTTCGGGGTCGCGCATGGCCACCACGCCAGCACCAGTTTCCATAGCGGAGGCCTTGCCACGGGTCACTGAGTGGCGAACGACGACGGCGCCGGCAGCGCGGGCATGGTCGCCTGTGGCGTCGGTGGAGCCGTCGTCGACCACGACCACGAGGTCTACGCGGGGGATAGCGCGGCAGGCGCGGACGGTGGCGGCAATTCGTTCGGCCTCATCCTTGGCAGGGATGATTACGGCGACGGCCTGGCTGCTCTTCTCCGCGCTCACAAGCCAAAGACTAGCTAATTAACTGAGCTGTGCGGTGGTGGTTCTAGGTGGCGGCGTGTGTCTCTTACATACCGGTGGTAGGCGATTAGGGACGAGTGTCCCAATAATGAGCATTACTGTGATTAGGGTCACTCGCACTTCTTGAGAAGGAACCTTTCATAAAACAGCAAAGACCTTGCAAGCCCCCAAGCCTGGAACGGCAGCGTCGAACCCTGGACACACCCCTTCATTAGGTCTCGCCGTTGCATGCTGCGCCTGAAGCTTGCGTGGCTTTTTGACCTTCCTATCCGCTGCGCGACTTGCTGCGTCCATGCAAGGCTGAGTCATGTGCTCGTCAATGGCGCCGAGCACCCCTAATGGCCTCTGGTCTACGGCGACAAGGACGTCCTCGTGGGCCGGGGGGAGAGTTTCCTGAAGCCGCACCAAGCCAAGCAGATACAGCTAACTCCGGCTTGCCCTTGTAAATCCGCGCAAAGTCCAGCGTTAATCGGCGCTGTGTCCCGCCAATTCCAGCAAATCCGTGCCGCCCCGCACCAAATCCTGCTTGCCACCGCCAAACCACACCCTAGGCAGCACGCCTGATTCCCTAGTAAAGCCTTGGCCCCCGGCGTTGAGTAACGCGCCGGGGGCCAAGCCTTTAATCGGCAGATTTAGAGGTTCACCTGGCGGGAGATGATGCCCGCCTTGGCGCGCCGGGCCTCGGCGTCCAGCGGGCCAGTCTGCGCGAGCGCCGCATCCAGTCGCTTGGCCATGGCCTGCATTGGGGCGGTCAACTCACTGGCTTCCGTGCCCGGCGCCAACTCCCATACGGGGATGGCCAGACCACAGGCCCGGAAGGCGCCGATGAACCGCGCCCCCTCCTCCAGGTCGGACTCGCGGGCGGCGTGTACTCGGGCGAAGGCGTTGAAAAAGGTGTCTTCGTCCTCCCCCCGCACCCAGCGCACGAACTCCTTGCCGTTCATACGGCACCAGTAGGCGTGCTCCACACCGGGCACCGCTACGGTCGGCGCCAGCTCCGACTTGGCCTCCTCTAAGGCGTGCTGGGTTTCCTGCTCACCCAGCTGATCTGGGGTGACCCAGTAGTCGAAGCTCTCACATACGCGCACCTGCGGGGGCACACTCAAGTCCAGCACATCCTGCAGGCGCGGGCCCGGCTCAGGCAGACCGTTGGCGGCCAGGCCCTTGCCGGGCTCTAGTTCTAGAGCTTCCAGCAGGGCAGCGGCCACGTCGCGGGAGGCGTCCCCGGAGTGGACGGTGGTCTGAAGCGCCACCAGCACCTCGCCGTCGGCCCGGTGCATGGCCTGCGTCAGGTCTGGCAGGAGGCTGACGATCTGCACCTCCTTGCCGCCGTGCTCCTTGGTCAGGCGAACTCTGGCGGTGGCGGCGGGGATGATCTGCATCATCGCCACTAGGTCCTCTTCACCAGGCAGCCCCTCAAAGGGGCGGGCGACGAACTCGATCTTTTGCTTCTTGGGGGTGGCGGGCGCGGCGTCGCGACGCTGCTGGCGCTTTTTCTTAGACATGGCGGCAGCCTACCGGCCCGGTATTGACGACGACGCCGGGTCCGCGGTGGCATGGCTCGGCGCCTTAGGGAACACGGGGCGAGCGCGCGGTGGGCCGCCCCGCCACAGGCGGCCACTGTCCCCGGCCTTTGGCAGTCGGGGCGTGCCCTGGGCCGCACCCGGCCAGCAAACCGGGCAACCTAAGCGGCTGGCACCCCTAGCGCACCCAGCCCACCCAGACCAGCAACCAGCCAGACCGGCGACCGGCCAGCCGCGCTCAGAAGTGAGAACTAGAGCCGGAGCCGGAGAAGTCACTACCAGAGTAGGAAGAAGACGAGCTGGAGCCACCGCTGGAGGAAGGCGACCAGGACGCGGCACTGGCGTAACCCGTCACCAAGCCCGCGATCGGCGTCGAGAACTGGTTAGCGGCGCCGCCGTGGCTCCAACGCTCCCCAGCTGCCGAGGCCCCCGGTGAGCCCGGGTTTATGCGGATCGTGGAAGACGGGTCGTAAGAGAAGTCATTGGAGCCAGAGCTCCAAGAGCCCGAGTAGGTCCCGCCGCCGTCACGACGCGATTTCTGGTACTGCTTCATTCGCTCGTTCTGGTAGGCAGAGCTGTTTTTGAGAGCCGATTTGGCCAGGGCATCAGCCTTGTTCCGCACATCGCGTGAGATGACATCCAACAGGTCCAACGCGGCGCTCGGAGTGATCTGCTTATAGGCGAGCTGCCCCTGAACCTGTGCGAGCTGATGCCTGCTGGCACGCACCCAGTCGCGTTCCACCGCCGGATTCAAACCCCCTTCAGCAGCCACCTTACTGCACAACTCCTCCAGTGCGGCCAGATCCTCCTGCACGGGCCCCTGCTCATTGAGCCAGGCCTGCTCCCAGCCCTGAGACAGACTCAGCAGGGCCGCAGCATTGGAGATGGCGTCATCCAGTGAGTCAAGGTTAGAGGCCGTCTGCTGCAGGTGCTTGGCCTTGCTCCAGCGTCCTCGCTCAAACCAGGCTGCCCCACGTGGCTCCCCAAAACGGTTGAAATCATTGGTGAGGCTGGCATACTGCTCCTCAAACCAACCGAAGCGCGCTAGTACCTGTGCACCATGGGCTTCATCGCCGGGAATGAGCCCTGCCCGGATCTGCGTGGATTCATAGTCCGCCGTAACTTGGGTGTAGTGGCGCTTAGCCTCCCGGAAGGCGCGTCGAGCGAAACGCTGGCTCAGGAGCATCCATCCCAACCAGCCCAGCCCAAAGACAGCACTCAGACCGGATAACACAAAAGAGAGCAGGTTATCGCCCAACGGGTGGCCAACAATCTTGGCCGCACGGAGCGCAATTTTCTCTACGCCTTGCTCCCACTCGCTGGAGCGGAAATCATCCTTGCCGGCGTCTTGAATCCATTTCTGAGTGCTGGTGTTCACCTTGACGTCCTCGCCAAAGTAGCAGCCCACCCAGCGACCAGTCGGCGAGACTCCCAGGATCACCATGCCATCGGCCCATTTGCCGCCAGCTAGCCAACTGGGCTCATGCTGGCGCGCATAGTCCAATACTGCAGCATTGAAATTCGCGTCGTAGCCGACGTCCAAGGTGACCACCGCTAGGCGCACGTCCTTCCGGAAACGCAGCTCCTCCAAGGTGGAAGCGGTTGACTGGTCATCCAGAATATGGGCCTGGTCATGGATCTCCACCACCGGCTGGTACCTAACCCCAAAGGGCCAGAAGGCCAACAGCGGTACGAGCAGCACCAGCACCGCCACTGCGACCAGCCTGACAGCCAGGGACAGCAGCGCCTGGAATCCCCCAGCGCCCACAATCTTGGACTCGCTCATGGGGCAACCATACGGCCAAGCTGTGACACGAATCTGGGGATTAGCGCCCGGTCAGCGACTCAGGGCCGCAGCGCCACCGCCTCAATCTCCACCCGCGCCCCCAAAGGCAGGGCAGCGACAGCAAAAGCGGCGCGAGCAGGCAGCACCGGCCCCAGGAAGTAGCGGGAGTAAACCTCGTTCACGGCCTTGAAGTCATTGATATCCGCCAGGAGCACCGTGGTCTTGACGACGTGGGCGAAGCCCAGCCCCGCAGCACTCAGCACGGCCCCCAAGTTGCGCAACACCCGATCCGCCTGCGCCTGCACGTCGCCCTCCACCAGCTTGCCGGTGGCGGGGTCCAGCGGGATCTGACCAGAGAGATACACGGTGGCGCCGCTGGCATTGCCGGTGGACACGGCCTGCGAGTAAGGGCCGACGGCGGCCGGGGCGTCCTGGGTGGCGATGGCAGTGGTCATGGGGACTCCTCGCGAGAGCGCGCCCGCAGTGGGCATTGACGTGGACGGAACTACCCTAGCCAGCTCTGCTGCGCCACCAACGGCGTCTGCGCCACGGACTTGTCTCACTGATGGGGAAGTGGAGCGTCTGTTTACCGGGATTCTCAGCTTTGTGTCAGTGGCCCATGAAACACTGCTCCTATGCATGAACGCGCCGGAAAACCCGCCCTGCCCGAGGACCTCATCAACGTTGACGAGGTCATCAATGCCTACTACGAACTAGTCCCAGACCCCGCGACCCCCGCCCAAAAAGTGGTCTTCGGTACCTCCGGTCACCGCGGTTCTTCACTGGACACTGCCTTCAACGAGGCACATATCGTCGCCACCACCGCCGCCATCGTCGAATACCGCCGTTCCCAAGGCACCGACGGCGTGCTCTACATAGGCCGAGACACGCACGCCCTGTCTGAGCCCGCGTGGCGCAGCGCCATTGAGGTGCTCTCCGGGGCCGGGGTTATGACCGCCGTCGACGCCCGTGGCGCCTACACCCCCACCCCCGCCGTTTCCCACGCCATCCTCAAGGCCAATGGCGCAGGCACCCCCGGGGGCGTGCGCAGCAACGGCCCGGGCCTGGCGGACGGCATCGTCGTCACTCCCTCCCACAACCCACCACGCGACGGCGGCTTCAAATACAACCCGCCCACCGGCGGCCCCGCTGGCGCTGAGGCCACCAGCTGGATCGCCAACCGCGCCAACGAACTGCTCGCCTCCGGTTGGCAGGACGTGCCGCGCGTCCCGATCGCTGACGCCCTAGATGGCCCCTACGTCATCAAATACGACTACCTGGAGGCCTACGTCGCCGACTTGGAGAACGTCATTGATATGGACGCAATCCGGGAGGCTGGCGTGCGCATCGGCGCTGACCCACTGGGCGGCGCGAGCGTGGACTACTGGGGCGCCATCGGGGAGCGCTACGGCTTGGATCTGACGGTGGTTAACCCGGAGGTGGACCCCGCCTGGCACTTCATGACCCTGGACTGGGACGGCAAAATCCGCATGGACTGCTCCTCCCCCAACGCCATGGCCTCCCTGCGCGGCGCCATGACCCCCGACGCTGAGGGCCGCACCCCCTATGACGTCGCCACTGGAAATGACGCCGACGCCGACCGCCACGGCATCGTCACCCCTGACGGACTGATGAACCCCAACCACTACCTAGCGGTGGCCATCGAGTACCTATTCACTCACCGCCCCGGCTGGGCCACAGACTGCGGCGTGGGCAAGACGCTGGTCTCTTCCTCCCTGATCGACCGCGTGGTTGCAGCCATGGGGCGCAAGCTGGTGGAGGTGCCCGTGGGCTTCAAACACTTTGTGCCTGGGCTGCTGGACGGCTCGATTGGCTTTGGTGGTGAGGAGAGCGCTGGGGCCTCCTTCCTGCGCAAGGACGGCACTGTGTGGTCCACGGACAAGGACGGCATCATCTTGGCGCTGCTCGCCAGCGAGATCATTGCGGTGACTGGGAAGAGTCCCTCCCAGCTGCATGTCGAGCAGGTGGAGCGTTTTGGGGCTTCCGCCTACGCGCGCATTGACGCAGCCGCTACCAAGGAAGAGAAGGCCCGGCTGGCGGCGCTCGCCCCGGAGGACGTCACTGCCACCGAACTCGCTGGGGAACCGATTACCGCGCGGCTGGTGCGCGCACCTGGAAATGACGAGCCCATTGGCGGTCTGAAGGTCACCACAGAGAACGCCTGGTTCGCGGCGCGCCCCTCCGGCACGGAAGACGTGTACAAGATCTACGCCGAGTCCTTCAAGGGCGCCGAGCACTTAGCGCAGGTGCAGGAGGAAGCCAAGCAGGTCGTTTCCGCAGCCCTGGGCTGAGGCTGGCAGCGGGAGGTGGCGCGGTTTGCAGTACTTTGAGCCTGAAGGCTTCTACAGCGCGCCACACACCCGCGTAATTGCAAGGATCTGCGGCACCTGCCTGTGCTGCTGGGGATGAAAGTGCTGCATTCTGTGCCACTTTCACAGTGGTTACCTCCAGCACCCCATGCGCTCGGCAACCGGGCGCACCAGCTCCACAGTCTGGCGGGACAGGACCTGCGCACTGGTGAGCCGGAGCGGCTGGTAACCATGGCTTAGAAGCCACTGGTCACGGACCCGATCCTTCTCCCAGTCTCTGCGCTCGCTATGGAAAGCGTGACCATCGGTCTCCACATCCAGGTGGCCCAGCAGTAGGTCCAGTTCGTAGCCAACATCTGCCGCCACCTGCGGATTCTGTCCAGCTTGCTGCAAGTCATAGCGGGCAATGGTCTCCAACAGGGAGCGAGCACCCGGGTTAGCGCGCGCCAGCAGGGCCCGCATCGGCGCGTTCCGATTGCCAGTTAGGCGCGCCAGCAGACCACTTCGGCTGACCAGCCCAATACGCAGCGCCGCATCCAGCGCGATCAATGCATCCAACTCAGAAGCACAGCGCATAGTGGTCACCAGGGCAGATTCGGGATCGGCAAAGGGCGGCTCCAAGGGTCCTGGAAACACCAAGCCATCCAGGTGATGCACCACAACCTTGCCAATCCCCAGGGGCAAATGGCTTCGCCCGCGCGACACTGCCAGGTGAATCACCCCTGGCTCCTCGCGCAAAGGCAGGCCATGGCGGTCCAGTGCATGCGCGCAGGTGACCAGGCCGCGCACCCGCCGAGCAGCTATCACTGCGGGCGGCGCATCGGGAAAGGCGAGCACACCTTGCGGATGACGCAGTAAAACACCATCGGCGACCAGCTTTTGCACGGAGCGGTGGTCGGAACGACCGCGGCAAAGGTCAGCTTGCCGAGCTGCAGAGCCAGCAGCCCTCAACATCACCAAGAGCTGCGATGATCTATAGTGTTGATCCATACTCTAATAATGCCAAACATCATCACAAGATAGGCTGGACTGGTAGGCCTTTCCGGAGACTTCGGCGCTCAGGTGGCACGGTTTGCAGTACTTTGAACTCGATTACTGCGACGACCCACGAAACACCCACGTAATTGCAACGATTTGCCACCCCGGCCCGGCCAGGACCGTGCCAAAGTGCTGCATTCTGTGCCACCTTGCGGCCATAGGCTGAAGGCGTGACCCAGCAGCGCCCCTCCACGCCCTCGGACCTGCCAGCAGAACATGTGCGTGCAAGCATCCCGGCCAACCGCCCAGCCAGCGCGCCCTCACATCAGTCCCTGCCCGGCCCAGAGGACGACATTCTCCTGTCAACTGGCCGCAAACCCGCCACCCCGCCGCCTACCCAGGAGCAGATCCGCCGCCAGCCTGGCCGCCGCGCCTGGATTCCCAAGCAGCACGGCGCCTGGGCGATGTTGCTGCTACCGGCTCTGGTGGGTTTGCAAATTGGCGGAGTTCCCCTGCTGGTGTTGGTGCTGCTACCCACCTGGTGGGCCGCTTACTTCGCATACTGGGCGTGGTCGCAGTGGCTGCGTACCCGCTCGGCGCGCCGACGCTACCTCCTAGTGCTTCCGCTGGGCGCCTACACGGCAGCAACCACATCGCTCGGCCTATTCACCCTGATCTTGGCCCCGTACCTAGCGCAGTGGCTGCTGGCTTTTGCACCCCTATTCGCCATTGCCTGGTGGGAGTTATGGCGGGGGCGGGAGCGCTCATTGCTTTCTGGTCTGGCAACGACCGCCGCCGCCTCCCTCATGACTGCCGTCTGTTATTCGGCGGCGGTTAATGGTCGCGGAGGCTTCCTGGGCCTGGGCGACTCCGCAGGGCTGCCCGGGTCAAGCCCAAACGGTGAGCTCAGCGGCTGGCCCTGGGTGTGGCTGGTCACCGCGCTGGTGGCGGCCTACTTTTGCGGCACGGTGCCCTACATAAAGGTGATGCTCCGCGAGCGCTTCAATACTCGGCTGCTCGTAGGTGCCGTGAGCGCGCATTGCGCTGTGGCGGCCACGGTGATCTGGCTGGCCACTGGCGGGTACTTGCCGTGGGCGCACGCGGCGCTGTGGCTGGTTTTGGCGACGCGCTCCCTGGTCATACCGCTGCTCCAGTGGCACCTGACCCGCCGCCGCGCCCTACGACCGAGGCATATAGGAGTGGTTGAGATCGTCATCTGTGTTCTATTCCTGGTCACAATCGCCCTGCCCTGAGGCCTGACGACCACTGACCTCAAGCGTCGATGCTCCAGCACCGGTCCAGCACCTTTGGCCCGCTAAAGGCCTAGCTGCGCCACCCAGATGCATGGCTTTGTTGCGATTTTGGCGGGCAGATAGCTCCGGCTGGACGGGCCCTGAGCCGCATGCTCAACCCCAAGGTCGCGCGGCAAGATTGCGTGAGCCAGCCTGGCCACGCTTCAGCCCACCAGCTTGAGCGCCAAACTCCGCAACAAGCTGAGCGGTTTCAATGAGCCAGCTGGTCCACTCTCACTGACCAGCTGACCCGAGCTTGCGGAGCAGAGCCAGAACCCGGTCGTTCTCGGCAGCGGCGCCAATGCTGATGCGCAGACCTTCACCCGCAAAAGGCCGCGCCAGAATGCCGGCGGCAACAAACTGCTTTGCCAGCACCGTCGCCTGTTCCCCCACCGGCAGCCAGAAGAAGTTGCCTTGTGCGTCGGGCACCTCCCAGCCAGCCTCCCGCGCCGCCGCCACTACTCGCTCCCGCTCGGATACGACGACGTCCACCCGGCGGCCAGTCTCGGCCAGGGACTCCGGCTCGAAGGCTGCGATTGCGGCCGCCTGCGCGGGCAAGTTCACCCCGAAGGGCGTGGCCACGGAACGGATCGCCGACGCCAGAGTGGGTGCGCATATCAGGTAACCCACCCGCATCCCGGCCAGGGCATGGGCCTTGGAGAAAGTCCGGGCGATCACCAGGTTGGGGTAGGCGGCCAGATGGGTCAGCCCGTCCTCCACCTGCGGGTCGGTGACGAAGTCCAGGTAGGCCTCGTCCAACAGCACGACGACGTCGCCCGGCACTCCTTCCAGCAGTGCCCGCAGTTCGGCGCCGGTGAGGGCCGGGCCGGTGGGGTTATTGGGTGAGCAGGCCATGATTACGCGGGTGTTCGGGGTGATGGCAGCGAGCATGGCGGGCACGTCGTGGCGGGCTTGCGCGGTGAGTGGCACTTTGATGGCGTGCGCCCCGGCCACGGCCACGCAAATCGGGTAGGCCTCGAAGGAACGCCAGGGGAGGACCACCTCGTCGCCTTCGTCGCAGACGGTGTCTAGCAGGTGTTGGATCAGGGCCACAGAGCCGTTGCCGACCACCACTTGCTGGGGGTCTAGGCCGTGGCGTGTGGCGATTCGGGCGGCCAGGGTCGCGGCGGTCATTTCCGGGTAACGGCTGGCGTCGGCGGCAGCTTGGGTGAGGGCTGCCAGCACGCTGTTCTGCACGGGGAAGGGCATTTCGTTGGAGGAGAGTTTGGCGACGCCGTCGCCGCTGGGTCGTGCTCCGGGCACGTAGGCGGGCAGGGTGGTGACCGCTTGGCGCAGGTGCACACCGATGCTGGGTTCGGTGCCGGGGGCCGCTGGGGTGGCGTTCATAGCCTCATCCTGGCACCCGGGCAGGCGTTGCGAGCAAGACGAGCTGGGCGAGTGGTGCGGGCAGGCGATCTAGGCGGCGAGGTTCAAGCGCCCAAGCGAAGTTAGCAGTGCGAGCAACACCCAGCTGACAATCGCGGCACCAGCCAAGCAGGTATCTCCGCCGGGATCAGGCGCACCAACGCAGAACCGGCGGTACAGGCGGAGATGCTGGCGAAAGCAGGTCGAATGGAGCGGCGCAGGGGTATCAGCTGGATCAGGCGCGCCCACGCTGAGTTTGCTGTACGAGCCGATCAAATGGCGCAGGCAAAGTTGCCAGCGCGAGCAGCGCGCCCGCGCGGCTTGCAACGCAGGGCGCCCCACTTCAGTTTGGTACGCGCTGACTTTAGTTTGCGTCGCGCTTGCGGCCGATCAAGCCGACCACCAAAGCGGAGACCAAGGAGATGATGATGGAGCCAACGATCGCCGCCAACATGGTCTCCACGTGCAGGCCGATCGGTACGCCCGCCTCTAGGCCAATATCCACCAAATGGTCGGTGAGCCAGCCGGTGAGCCGGAGCATGAGCCCATTGACCACCAGGGCAAACAGCCCAAAGGTCAGCAGGTACAGGGGGAAAGCTAGGGTGCGAATCAGCGGCTTGACCAGGGAGTTGACCAAGGCCAGCACCAGGCCCACCACAAACAGGTTGGCAAGTTTGGCGCCCAGGCTTGGCGAGCCGGGCACATCCACCCCGTTGAGCACCATGGTTGTGAGCCACAGACCAGCTGCGTTTCCAATGCTTCGGATAATCAGCTCCATGCCTCGATAATTCCACAGGCTGCTGCGCGAGGCCGGTCTGGCAACGCGCCACACACCGGTTATCAGCCAACAGCGGTATTTGCAGTCTTGGTGGCCACATCGTGGAAGCAGCCAGCCCCACCAAGCCAGCCTGCCAGCTCAGCCCGGCAGCCCGTCCCCGCAAAGCAGCCCGCCTCAGTGGACTAGCCCTTGGCCGAGCCACTTCCGCTAGGAGGCCGGGGCGCGGGACCTGGTTGGGGCGACGGCGTCGGGCTGCCCGCTGGGGAGTCGTCACCAACACGCCGTCGGATGTCGTAAATGATCTCGGTGGTGGCAACTGCCGCCCCACCCGTCCCAGCGACCTGCGCACCCACACCCATTAGACGCTGATGATGCTCGCTCCAAGCGTCCACGGCAGGCTCTCCCGCTTGCTCCAAACTCATGGCGGTGTCCTGGTAGACCTCGGCTCCGTGTGGATACGCGGTCTTTTGCTCATGCGTATCCAGCTGGACGACGGCGCGGTTGGGGCCTGTGGGGCTGGGCGCACCGTCGAGAGCGGGCACGGCATCACCGGCATTCTCCAGGTGCAGAGCGTGGACTTCCTCCGGCAGCTGTACGTGAGCGGTGGGCGAGCCAGCAGTTAGCACTTCTGTGACCTTGAAATGCTTAGCTACCTCCGGGTCAGCGGCAATATTGACGGCGGTGATCCCACCTTGTGAGTGACCGTATAGGGACACTTCATCTTCCGGTTGGATTCCCGCCATCCGCATAGCGGTGACGACGCCGGACTCCATGTCTGTGGGCATTCCGGAAGCTCCTTGCAGATTGGTCAGCAGGTCCTGTGGGGCTGGGCTGCCTGAACCCCAGTCCGTGGTGCCAGGGATGATGACCCGGTAGCTCTTGGTGCCATCCGCGTGCTCAATGCGGGTGATGGAAATGGCTGCCGTTTCGGCGTCGCGGCGCTCTTCGGTTTGCAGCGTGTTGGAGCGATCGATTGTGTCTGAGATGGTGCCGGTTGGTGTCTTCTCCAGCGGTTGGTAGCCCTCCAGGGCGGGGTTCAGCTTGGGGTCAACAGGTGTGCCTAAACCGAAGGGGTCCTTGGTTGAGGGTGGTACATGCACCGTCCGCGTGGGCGCTTTGGTTTTGGTCTCGTCCTTGGGGCCAGTCGGCCGCTGGCTGACGTCCACACCATGGTTTGTGCCGTAGCGTTCCTGCCCGGATTTGGCGGCCAGCAGGGCCAGGTAGGCGGTGCAGCGCTGCACCGGCGTGAGCGTGGACGGATCCACCAGCTGGGTACCAACCTGCACTTTGTCCGGCAGGTGCTGCTTAACCCAAGGATCCAGGCGTTCGGCGGCGTGCTGCATCTCCGCTTGGACCGTGGCGGCCTCCCGTCCGGTCTTGGCTCGCGCCGCAACGACTCCCAGGCCGACGAGACGCACCAGATCGTTCCTGACCCAGTCTTCAGTGCCTTCGTCAGAGATGAGCAGGTCTAGAGCCTGCAAGGCGTCCAGGGCTAAGCCGAGGTGTGCCTGGATCGGTGGGCCGACGATGCCCAAAATGACCGGTCCCAGAACCGACGGCATTAATCCCAGTCCTAGGAGGCCCCAGCCAACTGGACCGACTCCCGTCAAGCCCAGGTAGCCACCAGAGACTGGACTGGCTGGCCCGTTCAAGTTACTGCCATTGGCCGGGTTGGCTTTGCCGTCAGCGGCGTCGTACATGCTGGCGCATACCAGGATGTCGCTGACCAAACCGTTGAGATAGCTGGATACAGAGGTGATACCGGCAGTGTGCCGATCCCCGTCGCGAGCCAGTTTCAGATCTGCTTCTGCATTGTTCCGCAACCGCCTAACCTGCTCTGGGTCCGGACCAGTCTTGGCTGCGGTGCTGGAACTGTTGGCAAAGGTGACGGGGCAAGCGGGATAGTTGGCGAAGGGGTTGCTTGGTATGGGCTGTGGGTTGGGGATCTCGACGTCCTGCACCTGACCAAGCGCCGTTTTGGCATGCTTGCCCGCGCTGCTTAGGCGGCTGGAGGCACAGGAGATGGCGTTGGCCAACTGGCGCAGGTCATCAGTGTTGGCGGCGGTGCTGCCGCCGGTGACGACCACGCCTGCGCCACCGCCAGGCCAGGTCCAAGTCCAATGGTGCGCAGCTGGGCTCGGGAGGAGGCCATTATCCGAATCCTTGGAGCTTGGATCAGCCTGAGCCGGCTGCGGGTCAGCACTGCGACTGGACCAGTTATTCGAACCTGGACCCGTGCCCATCGCCCAGGGCTGGCTAGGCGAGGTGGGAGTTGGCGGGCGGGCCTCGGTGCCGAGCTGTGCGGTGGTGCTCATTGTCGGCTCCTCATTAGATGACCTGGTCGAGCGCCAGGCAGGAGTTAGAGGCTTGCCCGCCGGAGAGGGTGACCTGGTCTAGGAGCTTGGAGGCTTGGGTCAGTGCATTGGCGCAGGCCGTGGCCGCTGACCCGGTCCAGGTCTCGGGGAGGGTTGTGGGCAGGAGGAATTTGGCGACGCTGATGTCCTCAACCATCAGCCCGGCTTCGTACTGTGTCATGCCTCAAAGCTAGGTTTGGCGCCTAATGCCTCTGTGGCTTGGGCAGGAGGTCAGAGCGCGGCGACGCCGTCGCCGGGACTTGTGGAGCGCGGCGCGTCTGGTGCCTGGGAGCTAGCAGCAATCAGCTGGCGCCAGGCGGCTGACGGCCAGCAAGGCGAGCAGCCTGGCTTGGGCAGCTATGAAGCTGGGGGTACCCCAACTGGCGATGCGCTGACTTTCTGGCAGCACGCTGACTTTAGCGAGGCCGCGCAGGCTCCCGGCGCCCCAGGCTGGCGGCCAGCAACGCGGCCACATCCACGGCCACCGCCACCACTCCAGCCGTCCACCAAGACAGCGGCCCAAAGAACCAAATGGCCAAGAGGTAGCTCAGCAGCAGCACAATCGCCGTCGCCTTAGCTGCGCTTCTGGCGGGCAGATCTAGAAGCAACAGGAAAAGGCTGCCGACGGCGCCGCCCAGCACCGCCATGCTCGCCAGCAGCACCAGCTGCCGGGCGCCCGCGAGCGCCAGACCGCCCAGCAGCATTAGGCCTAGCCCAGTGAGCACAATGTCCAGCAGGAGCAGATGCACCCCGGTGCGGCCACCCTTAGGCAAAGGCTCAGCGGGAGTGCTGCGCTGGGCGGTATTCAGGACGGCGACGGCGCAGCCCAACAACAGCAGCGCACCAAGAGCTTGCACGCTGGTGTGGTCTAGGTAGCGCGGTGCCAGCCAGCCGAAGGCGAGGGCTCCGATTGCCCCGGCTGCCAGCAGGGGGAGTTGCCGCAGCAGAATCGAGCGAGCGTGGTTGGCCACAGGGACTAGGTCGTAAATCCATTTGGGGATATTCGGGTCGCGACCAGGCGGATTAGAGCTTGGGCGACGGGTTGCCGGACGCCCAGCGCTCACTCGGCGAGATGCAGGGGTTTGCGCCGGAACCCGCCGGCTCGCCTGAGGCTGAACCGCTGGCTGAAGCTGAATCACTCGATATGCCGGAGCAGCTGGCTGCCCCTCAACCGCTTGCTGGGGCTGCGCCTGAGCTGCCCGCTGCGCCTGAGCGGCTTGCTGCGCTTGAACTTCTGACTGGGACTCCGGGGACTCACTCATGGGCACATTGTGCCTGGGTTGTGGCCTGGGTTTTCAGACACTCTCGCGGCGCAGCACCAGCACGGCGTCGGCTTTGCGGGCCGTGGTGCCGTCGGGGCCGGTGGCTTGTGCCCAATGCTCGGTGCACTGCTCCACCTGCCAGCCAGGCAGGCTGCCAGCTCCCTTGTCGTCGCTAAAACCTTCCCCGACGCTGCCGCCCGCGCCGAGGCCTTCACCAGCGCCCCCAAGCGCAGCAGCCAACTCAGTTAGCAGCTCGGTGGCCCGGTAGGTGCGCAGGTGGGCGGGACGCCAGGGCGGATTGACGGCGTGCACAACGGTCATAAGGCGCCCGCCCGGTGCCACCCGCGCCGCCATCTGGGCCAGCAGCTCAACCAGGTCCAGGCCACCGGGCTCATGGCTGCCATGCATGAAGAAGCTGGTGACCAGATCCCAACTGCCTTCAGGCAGACCCTGGGCCAGCACATCCCACGCTCGACCCGTCACCATCGCGGCCAAGCCCTGCTCGCGGGCTCCCTCCAGCATTCGCGCGATGGCAGTGGGAGCTAGGTCAATGCCGGTGGCCTGCCAACCTTGGGCGGCAAGCCACAGGACGTCGTCGCCCTCCCCACAGCCGACGTCCAAGCTGCTGCCAGGCTGCCAACTGCTGGCGGCAGCGGTCAGCCATTCATTGGGCTGACCGGACCAGAGGCGGTCCACGGAGGTGTAGCGGGCTTCCCAGTCAGTGGGGTGGCTGTGACTCATGGGGGCATCATGCCTGGCCCCGCTAGGAGAGCTCCAACCCGCCACCTGCTCGAAACGCACCCCCTGGCAGAATTGACGGCATGGTCGACCTCTCCACGCTCACGCCTGCCATCGCCCTTGGCCCCTTGGATGGCCGTTACCGCGCCGTCGCCGCCCCCCTCACCAATCACCTCTCAGAGGCCGCACTTAACCGCGCCCGCCTGCGGGTGGAGGTCGAATGGCTGATCCATCTGACCGACGGCGGCGTCCTGCCCGGCGCCCCCCGCCTATCCGCCGCAGAGAAGGCTTACCTGCGCGGCCTGGTGGAGGCTTTCGGCCCGGCGGAAATCGCTGAGCTAGCAGAGATTGAGGCCTCCACCCGCCACGACGTCAAGGCCGTGGAGTACCTGCTCAAACGCCGCCTAGACGCCGCCCCGACGGCGGGCATTACCGGTGTGGACGGCAAGGCCACGGTCCTGCCCATGGTCCACGAGATCGTCCATATTTTCTGCACGAGTGAGGACATCAACAACCTTTCCTATGCCCTGACGGTGCGCGAGGCCGTGGAGCAGGTGTGGCTGCCCGCCGCCCAAGGCCTGGTGGAGGACCTGCACACCATGGCGCAAGCTCACGCGGACATCCCTATGCTGGCGCGCACCCACGGGCAGACTGCCACCCCTGTCACTTTAGGCAAGGAACTGGCGGTTTTGGCCTGGCGCCTGCGCCGTCAGCTGCGCCGTGTGGAGGCCGCTGAGTACCTGGGCAAGCTCAACGGTGCCACCGGCACCTACGGGGCACATCTGGTTTCCGTGCCGACGGCGGACTGGGAGCAGGTTTCCCGCAGCTTCGTGGAGGGCCTGGGCCTGACTTGGAACCCGCTGACCACCCAGATTGAGTCCCACGATTGGCAGGCGGAGCTGTACTCGGATCTGGCTCGCTTCAACCGGATCGCCCACAACCTGGCCACCGATGTGTGGACTTATATCTCCCTGGGGTACTTCCACCAGCGCCTCTCCGCGCAAGGCTCCACGGGCTCCTCCACCATGCCGCACAAGGTGAATCCGATCCGTTTTGAAAACGCGGAGGCCAATTTGGAGCTCTCCTGCACCTTGCTGGACACCTTGGCGGCCACGCTGGTGACCTCCCGCCTGCAGCGCGACCTGACGGATTCCACCACTCAACGCAATATTGGGGTGGCCTTTGGACACTCCCTGCTAGCGCTTGACAACCTCCGCCGGGGCTTTGCTGGGCTCGACGTCGATCGTGCTCGCCTCCTGGAGGATCTGGACGCCAACTGGGAGGTGCTGGGGGAACCGGTGCAGCAGGCCATGCGCGCGGCTGCGGTGGCGGGCGCCACCGGCATGGCTGACCCCTATGAGCGCCTCAAGGAGCTGACACGCGGCCGGAAAGTCACGGCTGAGGGCATGCGTGAGTTCATCAGGGGCCTAGGGCTGCCAGCCGACGTCGAGGCGCGCCTGTTGGAGCTGAGCCCAGCCAGCTACACGGGCCTGGCTCCCAAACTGGTGGCACACCTAGATCAGCTGTAGCAGTCGGGCTTCCCTGACAGCCCTAATTCCCAGCGCCCAGCGCCTTGGCCAGGAGGAAAATAAGCAACAGGACGATCCAACCAATGAAGGGCTTGACCTGTTCCGCAAAGCCCTGCGGTGACTGGGATGGTGCCTTCCCTGTGCTCTTGCTGGGGCGCGGTGAGCGCCGCGCCTGACCTGGCAGGCCGCCATACCCGGGCATGCTTCCGTAACCGGGACTTGTTCGCGGCGCCATGGCACCCCCATGCGCAGCGGTGTTCCCATAGCCAGCCGCGCCCCCAAACCCAGGGGCAGTGCCCGGCACGGTAGCGTTCCCATAGCCAGCGGCCATGTGCGGCACCGTGGTGCGGGCGGCGGTTGCTTGGGAAGTGCGGTGGGCCGACGCCGCAGCGGTGGTGCGGGAAGCGGTAGTGCGAGAAGCAGTGGGTGCAGAACTGCGCTCAGCCCGCTGTCGGGCCGCAACGCGACGCCGCAACTCCTCCTTAAGCGCTGCTAGCTGGGCTTGGTCGGCGCGCTCCTGCTCACTGGCGGCCGGATCGACGGCGATACCGCCATCTTCAGGTTGCCAGCCGGGCACCGCGTCCAACACGGAGACGTCGTAGATCAGCGAACCCGTTAGCGGATCGCCCAGCACCGAGCCGAAGGGGGCGTCGTCTTGATACTCCACAGATGGCGACCACCCGACGGGCGCCCAGGAGTCTTGCATGCCCTCTAATGTGGGTACCGCAGGTGTGCTGGGAGCCGTGCTTGCCATGGCACCAGCATGACACGTCAGGTAGCGCAGGGGCCTGGGTACCGCGCCCCAGCTGCCGGAAACCCCGCCGTCGCCAGCCACACTGCCCAGCCCTGGAGCGAGGCTGGCCCCTAAAACCCACGCCCCCTTATTACCTTGGGGCAGCCGTGGAGGCGCGGAGAACCAACTCCACCGGCACTTCTACGCCGCGCGGCCCTGGCGAAGGCTCCACTCCCAGGGCCAGACGCGCCGCCACCTCCCCTACCCGTGCAAAGTCCAGGCGGACCGTCGTCAGCGCCGGGGAGGTAGCCACCGCATGCGGATGGTCATCCATGCCCACCACCGACACGTCCCCGGGCACCTCCAGCCCAGCCGAACGCAGCCCGGTGACCAGCCCAATCGCCAAGTCATCGTTGCCGCAGAGCACCGCCGTCACTCCGGAGCGGGCGGCAGCCAGAGCCGCCCGCAGGCCGGTTTCTGGCCCCCAACCGGTGGCCAAAGGCGACGGCGTCTCTAAACCAGCGCCCGCCATGACCTCCCGCCAACCTGCCAGACGCGGGTCGGGGTGCCCGGCGGAAGGCACCCCCAGATAGGCAATCCGCTTATGCCCCAGGCCCAGCAAATGCTCCACCGCCAACACCGCACCGGCCCGGTCATCAATCCAGGCACGCGGCAAGTGCGCAGTGGCCGCGCTGGGGTAGCCACCGGCCACGGCCACCGGCAGGTCCTCAGGCAGACGGGAGAGCACCTGCGCACTGGGGTAGTCAAACTCCAGCACGACGACGCCGTCGATACGTGACTGTTGCGGCCCGAGCACGCAGTCGCGCCACCTGGAGGCAGCCCCGGTGAGCACCTGGACTGACAGGTCCACCCCCAGTTCCTGGCAAGCGGTCATGGCCCCGGACAGGGTCAGCCAGTAGCCGGTGCGGGTGATGTCGGTGGCCAGCACCAGCAGACGGGGCCGCTCGGGTCCGCCGCGGTGGTAGCCGAGCTGCTCTGCGGCAGCGGCCACGGCCGCGGCGGCCTGCGGTGTGCGGCCCTGGCGGGGCGGGGAGAGCGCGCGGGAGGCGGTCGCTTTGGAGACCCCGGCCCGGGCGGCGACGGCGTCAAGGGACGGGGGTCGCCAGGGCCTCCTGACCTCAGTCATGTATGTCCTTCACGCCGTCACCCTAGCCCGATACAGCCCCAATCTGTGCGCCGCAGCACCCAGCCCTGGGCAGCGGGAGAAACCCGGTGGGCTTACTGCGGGCGGGCTTTGCTCAGGTCTGCCGCAGTGCCGGCCACGGTGGTGGCGGAGGTGAGCTGCTTTTGCAGCATGATCCGCTTGCCGCGCACCAGGGCCAGGGTGTCTTTCCCTGTGCCGAACCAGTCGCCCACCTGAATTTGGTCGCTGCTGCGGCCCAGGCTGACGGAGGCGTAAACGGGCGCGTCCTGGGTGTTGCGGTTGTAGAAGACCACGCGGCTGCCCAGGCGCACGGCGTAGGTGACGGTGCCGTTGCCGTCCCAGTCGCCCTTGAGGATGGTGGCTCCTGGCTTGCCCTGGCAGGCGGTGACATAAGCGGGAAGCGTGGTGCCCGGCGCGGGTGTGGGATCGGGGGTTGGTTCTGGTTCCGGGGCTGTCACGGGCACCAGGGTCCAGCTGGCGTTGCGCTGCCCGTTGACGACGACGCCGTCGCCCGCCGGTACCAGTGGCAGGCCGGAGAGGCGGGAGACGATCTTGACCTGGTCACCGTCTTTGAGCAGGTGCCAGCGCGAGAGACTGCCTGCGTCGTCGGGGCCGGTGCTGGTGTCGGCACGCAGCACCACCGCCAGATCACGATCGTGGTAACCGAGGTAGTCCGCTTGGCTCAGGACGGCGCCGTCTTCAGCGGTGAGCACGTAGGTGAGGTCGTCTTGGCGGCTGAGTTGCCAGCTGGTGCCCTGCGCCTCCTGGTTCTCCTGGGGGCTTAGGAGCATCAGGGCGCCGTCGCGGGCGGCGAGACGGCGGCCATCGGGGGCGGTGATCCAGACTTTGCCGTTGAGTTCAGCGCTGGCGGGGGCGTAGGTGTAGGTGTGTACGTACTCGATGTCGAAGGAGGCGGGCAGGGCAGCCGGGTTGTAGCGGCTGCGGCTGTGACCTTCCAGGCTCAGAACGACGTGGCGGGACATGCGTGCCAGGGCGCTGAAGCGTTCCGGCAGCTGGGAGGTGTCGATGTCGGCGTACTGGACGCGGTCGTAGTAGAGGCGCACATGCCCGTCGCGCCGCTCGACGCCGTAGAGGTGGTAGTCCTTGGTGAGGTCATGGTCTAGGGGGTAGTGGCCGCCATTGCCGGGGGCTTTGTCATCCCAGTGGCGGCTGCCATTCCAGGGCCAGTGGTGGTGGGCCCAGTCCAGGGCGCGGTCGGAAACGTTCTCGTGGACGTCGATCTCCGGGTTGGGTTCGCTCTTAAGGCGGTCCTGGCCGGTGAGGGTGGAGGACTGCAGCCAGATGGCGGAAAGGATGGAGGCGGCGGAGTCCAAGCAGCGGGCTTTGACCTCCACGTAGCTGCACACTCCGGGAGTGTCGAAGCGGGACTCAACGGCTCCGAAGGTCAGGGGGATGCCGGGAGAGACGCTTTGGACCTTGGCGGCCAGGTGCAGGACGCCGTCGGAGACGGTGACGTTGTCATCCCAGAAGTAGCCCCGGTGCCAGGACTCTGGGTACCACAGGCCTTTGCGCCAGCGCGTGGCATCGAAGCTGGTGAAGTCGTCACTGAGGGAGTCCACGCGGGTCCAGCCCTCAAGGTTCATGGGCTTACCAGCGGCGAAGGCTTCTGGAGTGAGGGCCTCGCCTAGGAAGGGAAGTCCGGTGATCATGGCGGCGGACATGAGCAGGTGGCGTCTGCTGAGTGTCATGGTTCATGCTCCTTTGCATGCCAACGAGGGTGCTACCACATTAGGGCCTTGCTAGAGCTCACAAAAGACCTGGAGACGGTTCCCTGAAACGCGCGTTTCACAGGTGCTGGACGTTGCCGCCTCCACTTCCTTACCGTGTTTGGCATCACAGCTGACGACCAAAGCCGCCCGTCGCCCCTGGAGGAACCTATGGAAGCGTCCCAGCCCCAGCCCAGTCTGGGTGCCCTGCGCCTCCACTTCCCCCCAGACGAGCCCGCCAAACTCAGCCTGGGCGGCCCCAGCACGCGCGTGCCGCTGGTCGAGTGCCTAAGCCTGGAGTCTGGGCGCGCCTTCGTAGACCATCGCCTAAGCCGCAGCGCCGCCGGAGAGGCCCTGCGCCCCACGAACACCCGGGTTATAGCGGCCCAGGCCGCCAGCACCCAGGCCCCCATTGCCCAGCCCGCCCCCGCCCCTTGGCCCATTTGGGAGATCATTCAAAGCGACGCCACTACCGGCCTGGTGGCCACCACCAGCATTGCGCAGCCGACCCCTGCAGCCTGGCGCCTAAGCACCACCGTGCGCAACGACGGCGTCGCCCCCATCCACCTCACGGCCCTGAGCAGCTTGTCAGTGGCCGTTCTGCCAGGCTGTGACCTCGGCTCCCTCGACCTGCTGACCGCCCGCTCCGCCTGGATGGCTGAGCAACGCTGGCGCCACCAATGCCTAGGGGAAGAATTGGTGGATATCGGCACCGCGGTCCACGGCCAATCCGCCCGCGACTGCCTGCGGCTAAGCGCAGAAAGCGGCTGGTCCTCTGGCAACTGGGAACCAGTCGGCTTCATCACTGACCCCGCCACCGGCCAGTGCGTTGGCTGGCAGGTGGAGCACAACGGCGCCTGGACCGTAGAGCTCTCCCGCCGCACTGAGCACCTGGGCCTGAGCATCTTTGGCCCCACAGACCTGCACCACGCCTGGCAGCACACCCTGAACCCCGGCCAAGAGTTCACCACCCCCACGGCCACACTGGTCTACTCGCAAGACGGCTGGCAGGGCGCAGCAGTTGAACTGACCAACTACCGCCGCGCCCTGCGCGCGCACACCGCCCCCAGCACCGAACCGGCCCCCATCGTCTTCAACGACTACATGAACACCCTGATGGCCAATCCCACCCAGGAGCGCCTGGCCACCCTCATCCCCGCCGCCGCCCAGGCCGGGGCAGAGGTCTACTGCATCGACGACGGCTGGCATTCCGACGCCGAAGCTTGGTGGGACGCGGTGGGCGAGTGGGAGCCCTCCAGGCGCCGCTTCCCTGACGGCCTGGAAGCCACCTTGCAGCTGATTCGCACCCACGGCCTGGGTGCAGGGCTGTGGATCGAACCGCTGGCGGTGGGCGTCAAAAGCCCAGTGGCCCGTTCCCTGCCCGCGAGCGCCTTCATGCAACGCGCCGGGGTGCGGCTAGTAGAACAGGACCGCTACCGCCTGGACCTGCGCGATCCGGCCGCCCGCGCCCACCTCGACGCCGTCGTAGACCGGATGATGGGTTATGGCATCAGCTACCTGAAGGTGGATGACAACTACTCCATCGGTCTGGGCACTGACACCAACTCCCCGGGGGACAGCCTGCTGGAGCACGCGCGGGCCTGGGCGCAATGGCTGGCTGAATTGCCGCGCCGCCACCGGGGCCTGGTGGTGGAGAACTGCGCCTCGGGGGGCATGACCACGGACTACGCACTGCTGGCACACGCCCGCCTGCAGTCCACCTCGGACCTGCAAGACCCGCTGCGCTACCCGCCAATCGCTGCCAACACCCCCCTGACGGTGCTGCCAGAGCAGGCAGGAAACTGGGCTTATCCGCAGCCGGAGATGAGTCCTGAGGAGATTGTCTTCACCTTGACCACTTCCCTGGCGGGCTCCTTCTACTTGGCGGGGCATCTGGACCGCATGCGCCCGGAGCAGCTAGCCCTGGTGCGCGCCGCCACCGACCTGGCGCGCGAACTGCGCCCAGCACTGGGAACTGAACAGCCTTGGTGGCCTGCGGGCGTGGCTGCTTGGGAGCAGGAATGGGTGGTGGCCGCGCGGCGCGCTAGCTCCACCAGCCGTGACGGCCTGCTGCTGGTATGGCACCGCCCGGGGCAGGCGCCGCCCTCCTCCCTAGACCTGCCAGCGCTGGCGGGCACCACGCTCACCCAGGTCTTCCCGCCCTCCCGCCTCGTCCCTGAAGCGGGTTTGCGCGTTGAGTTAGGACCAGAAGGCCCCCGGCTCACGCCTGAAAACCACACCCCTACCGCCCGGGCCTACCTGGTCCGGGAAACCAGGACTGCGGCAACGAAGCCGTACGAAAAGGAGAGATCATGAACCATCACGCCTCACTGCTCAGCCTGCCCCGCACCCCGCTCAGCCGCCGCAGCTCCCTGGCTCTGGCGCTGGGCGCCTCCGCCGCACTCGGCCTGGCCGCCTGCTCGGACCCCGGTGCCAAGGGCTCCAAGGACCAGTCCGCTCCGGCCTCATGGCCCAAAGCCACAGATAAACTAGAAGGCGTCAAGCTGACCGTCTGGGCCGCCCAGTCCTCCAACAAGATTCCCGCCAAGGTAGCCCAGGCTTTTGAGGCCGCCACCGGCGCGAAGGTTGAGATCGTCACCATCCCCGACCCCTACGAGCAGGGTGTGCAGACCAAGGTGGCCACCGGTGACCTGCCCGACCTGGCCATGTGGCAGCCCACGGCCTCACAGTTGACCGCCATTGGCGCCAAGGAGCGCCTACAGGTGCTCGACGGCGCCCCCTGGGAGGCCAAGACCGTCAAGTCCGTACTGAACGCGGGCGGCAAACTGGACGACCACCGCTACGCGGCCTTCATCTCCGCCCCTTCCGTAATGGGCGTCTGGTACAACAAGGAAGTCTTCGCGGCCAATGGCGCCAAGATTCCCACCAGCTTCACCGAGCTGCTGACCCTGGCCCGCGACCTTAAGGCCAAGGGCATCACCCCACTGCATGAGATGGGTGGCGAATGGTGGGCCTCCCAGTGGACCGTGCAGGCCTACCTGGCCGACGCCGCCAAAACCGGCCTGTGGGACAAGGTCAACCAAAACCAGGACCAGTTCACCGGCAAGGACATCCAGGGCGCCATCGACCAATACAAGGCGATGATCGACGAGGGCCTCTACAACCAGGACATCAAGACCGCCACCTTCGACGAGCAGGCCAAGGCCGTGCTGGAGGGCAAGGCCGCCATGGCCCTGCAGGTCAACTCCCTGCTGGCCAATATGGCTGCCCAAACCGACTCCACCACCCTGGACCAGAAGATCGGCTTCTTCCCCGTCTCCGCCACCTCCGCCACCGCCACCTCCATCCCCGAGCAGACCAACGCCGTCGTCGCCTTCAAGACCGGGGACGCTAAGCGTGAGGCGGCCGCCCGCCAGTTCCTGGTGTTCTGGCTGTCTGATGGCTATGCGGACTTCGTCAAGGACCAGAACCTGGTGTCCATCATCGAGGGCGTGCAGACCCCAGCCTCAGTGCCGACGGCGATCAAGGAGGCCTACAAGGCGCTGGACGGCGCCATCGGCTCCATGCAGTCCCTGGCCATAGCTAACCCAGACCTGGCTAAGAACCTGGGGGACATGATCGCGGGCACCAAGACCGCCGCCCAGGTGGGAGAGGAGACGCAGTCTCAGTTCGCTCAGCTGGCCAAGGCGATTGGCGCTAAGGGGTTCTGAGCCGATGAGCTTGAAAGGACGAAGGCCGCGGGCTGGCCGGGCTGGCGCGGCACACCCATGGAGCTTTGTGGTGCCGGCCTTTGCCGTGCTCGCGGTGTTCTTCCTGACGCCCACGGTTTATAACTTCATCTACGCCTTCACGGACTGGTCTAGCTTCAAAAGCGCGATCAACCCGGTGGGCTTAGACAATTTCCGAGACCTAGCCAACTCGGGGGCCTTGAAACACGCCCTAATGGTGACCCTTATCTACGCCGCGGGCGTGGCCGTGTTCCAGAATCTCTTTGGCCTGGGCTTGGCACTGCTGCTGGAACGAGACACCTGGCTGAACAAGGTGCTGCGGGTAGTGTTCTTCATCCCCGTGATCCTTTCCGCGCTGGCGGCGGGCTATATCTTCCAGGCCCTGCTTAAACCGGCGGGTGGGGTAAATCAGCTCTTGTCTTGGCTGACTGGTTCGGCAGTGCACACGGCCTGGCTGGGGTCAACCACCTGGACCCTGCTGGTGGTCATACTGATCCACTCTTGGAAGTGGATGGGTATGTCCATGCTGGTGTACTTAGCGGGGCTGAAGACCATTGACTCGCAGGTGCTGGAGGCGGCGCGGATCGACGGCGTCTCCCGGTGGCAGATGCTGCTGCGAATTCGGCTGCCACTGATCGCCCCGGCGGTCACTTTTAACGTGGCCACAGCCCTGCTTGGCTCCATGAACTCCTTTGACATTGTTCAGGCCACCACGGCAGGCGGGCCGGGCAGTTCCACCGAACTGCTGAACCTGTTTATTTTCCGCACCTTCGGGCAGGGCCTGTATGCCCAGGCCACCACTATGAGCCTGGTGCTGTTCCTGGCGGTGGTGCTGCTGGCCTTCCCGGTGATCGGGATGCTGCGGCGTCGTGAAAGGAGCATGGCATGAGCGCCACCAAGATCATGCAGCGGGTGGTGCAGCCGGTGGTGGCCACGCTTCTGGCGGTGCTGCTGGTGGGTGTGCCGCTGTGGACGGTGCTCGTAACGGCGGGCAAGTCGCAGGCTGAGGCGCTGTCTCCGGACCTGTCCCTGCCCTCACAGTGGCAACTGGGGCAGAACCTGCAGGAGGTAGTCCAGAGCAGTGAAAGCGAGATTGGCTGGGCCTTCCTGGGTAGCTTGCTGCTGCTGGCGCCCTCCGTGGCGGCGGTGCTGGTACTGGGTTCAATGGCCTCTTGGGTGCTGGCGCGCCGTTCCAGCCGTCTGGCCGCCGTCGTCTATGCCTTGGGGATCTCCGGGATCATCCTGCCGCCGGCAGTGGTGACGCTGGTGTTGCTGCTGCGCCAGCTGGGTTTGGCAGGCAGTGCGGTGGGCATGATCTGCGCCTACACCGGCATGTACCTGTCCACGGTGATCTTCTTTGTGACTGGGTTCGTGCGCACGGTGCCGGAGTCGCTGGAGGAGGCGGCGCGGATCGACGGGGCCGGGCCACTGCGGGTGTTTATGACGATTATTTTGCCGCTGCTGCGCCCGGTGCTGGCCACTGCGACGATTCTGATCAGTCTGTACGTGTGGAACGACGTCTTCTATGCGTTCTTTGTTGTGGGTGGGCGGATGGATACGCTGCCACTGAACCTGTTCAAGGTGGCGAGCGCAGGCATACACCTGAACAACTGGCATCTGATTTTCAGCTATGTGCTGCTGATGAGTGCGCCGCTAATCATCTTATTCGCGGTGTTCCAGCGTTCCATCATCTCTGGCATCACTTCTGGCGCCGTGAAGTAGCCGGGTCCCACCTCTAGCTCGGTACCCCCGGGGTTCTTAACTCTCCTACCCCGGGGGTACCTTCGCGTGCTGCCCGGTCCGCGTCGGGCGGGGACGATGAGAGGATGGGGGAGGCCACTGCCGTGATCACCCGCTGGCCGGCCTGCCACCGGCCACCTGCCGCGCAGCTAGGCTCCGCACAGTTTCACAGCCATCTGAACCATCAACCTCAACCTAAGGAGCAGCAATGACTGAGTTCACCGCCGACGGCGTCGACCGCACCACCACCCTGAAAGTCTCCGGCATGACTTGCCACCACTGCGTGGCCCATGTGACGGAAGAGTTGGAGGCGCTGGCGGGCGTGAAGAACGTATCCGTGGTGCTGGAAAAGGGCGGCCAGTCCGTGGTCACGGTGGTTTCTGACCAGTTCCTGGAGGATGACGCCCTGGCTGAGGCGATTGACGAGGCCGGGGACTATCAGCTGGAGGGTGTGGAGCGCGACCTGCCCTGAGCCAGCACAGGAGGGATATGAACCAGCAGCCAAGCCCGCCAGGCCCCAGCAGCGCCAAGACCACGTCCGCGAGCGCAGCCGATCTGCGCCTCGTCACCCTGGCGGTGGGTGGCATGACTTGCGCATCCTGCGTAGCGCGGGTGGAGAAGAAGCTCTCCAAGCTCGACGGCGTCCACGCCTCAGTAAACCTGGCCACCGAATCCGCCCGGGTGACCGCCCCGGCTGCTGTCAGCGACGAGGACCTGCTGTGCACGATCGCTCGTGCCGGCTACACCGCCACACTCACCTCCAGCTCTTCCGTCCAGCCCGAGGCATCGGCTGGTTCTTCAGGCATGGCAGCAGAGGCTGCGGGAGCGGCGCGCGGTACCCTCGGTGCAGGTGATAGCCAAGCGCAGGTGCATGGCGCCGCCGTCCCCCAGACCGCACCAAAACCGTTGGGCGCCGCACACCTGGAGCGTGCCGCCGCGCTGCGACGTCGTCTGCTTGTCTGCCTGGTGCTGTCGGTGCCAGTGATGGCGCTTTCTATGCTGCCTGCCTTGCAGTTCCCCGGCTGGCAGTGGGCGGTCGCGCTCATGACCCTGCCGGTGGCCAGCTGGGGGGCCTGGCCTTTCCACGCGGCAGCGGCGCGAGCCCTGCGGCATGGGACCTTCACCATGGACACGCTGGTTTCCCTAGGGGTGCTGGCCGCTTTCGGGTGGAGCGTGTGGGCGCTACTGTGGGGTGGTGCCGGGCAGATCGGCGCACATATGCATATGGAGCTGCTGCCGCGCGCACAGCCAGTTAGGGCGCATCTGTACTTTGAGTCGGCAGCCTGGGTGACTACCTTCCTGCTGGCGGGTCGCTATGCGGAGGCACGCGCGAAGTACCGCTCGGGTGATGCGCTGCGTTCCTTGCTGGAGCTGGGTGCCAAAGAGGTCTCGCGGGTGGTGTTGGTGGCGCCCTCGGGCTCCCGAGATGCGGTGGAAGTGCTGGACGATGACGGCTTGCCCCGCGCGGAGGTCACCCGGCTAGAGGAGCGGGTGCCGGTGGAGGCGCTGGCGGCTGGCGAGCTGTTTGCCGTGCGGCCGGGAGAGAAGGTGGCCACCGACGGCGTCGTTATTGAGGGACGCTCGGCGGTGGATGCCTCCCTGCTGACTGGTGAATCGGTGCCGGTGGAGGTGGGGCCGGGCGACGCGGTGACCGGCGCGACGGTGAACACCTCGGGCGCGCTGTTGGTGCGGGCGACGGCGGTGGGTGAGGGCACCACGCTGGCCCGGATCGGGGCGCTGGTGACGGCGGCGCAAGCGGGTAAGGCGCCGGTGCAGCGCTTGGCGGACCGGGTGTCTGGGGTCTTTGTGCCGGCGGTCATTGGACTGTCCTTGGTGACATTGCTGGGCTGGTTGGTCACGGGCCACGCACCGCAGCAGGCCTTTACGGCGGCGGTGGCGGTGCTGGTGATTGCTTGCCCCTGCGCCCTGGGCTTGGCGACGCCGACGGCGATCCTGGTGGGCACCGGACGGGCGGCACAGCTGGGCGTGGTTATCAAAGGCCCGGAGGTGCTGGAATCCACGCGGGCTTTGGACACGCTGGTCTTGGATAAGACGGGCACGGTCACACAGGGGCAAATGAGCCTGGATGTGGCGCGCGATGTTCTGGCTTTGGAGGGTTGGGGTGGTGATGCCTCCGCGCAGAGTTCTCGCAGTTCTAGTTCTGCGGACGGCTCCTGCCGGCCTGGCTGCGACGGCATAGGCACCCCCGCCCCAAGCTTGGCTTTGGCCCTGGCTGGTGCCGTGGAGGCGGCTAGTGAGCATCCGGTGGCGGCTGCGGTGGCGACGGCGGCGCGCGCGGCGGTGGGTGAGCTGCCGCCGGTTAGGGATTTTGAAAACCACGCCGGTCGTGGCGTGACCGGCACGGTGACCGTGGCGGGACGGAGTTACGCCGTCGCCGTGGGGCGGGCGGAGTGGCTGGCCGAGCGCGGCGCGGTGCTGGATGCACGGGCCCTGGCGGTGCTGGCGAAGGCGGAGGAATCTGGGGCCACCGCCGTCGTGCTGGCTGTGGCTGGTGCGCCCGCGGCGGTGTTGGCCGTGCGGGACACGGTGCGGCCCAGCTCGGCTGCGGCAATCGCCGAGCTGAAAGCCTTGGGACTGCAAGCCATGCTGTTGACGGGGGATAACCAGCGGGCCGCCCAGTTTGTGGCGCGGGCAGTGGGGATTGCGGCGCAGGACGTGCGTGCGCAGGTGCTGCCGGGCGGAAAACAGGAAGTGGTTGCTGCCTTGCAGGCTGCAGGCCGGTGCACCGGAATGGTTGGCGATGGCGTGAATGATGCGGCGGCGCTAGCGCAGGCGGGCAGGCAGGGACTGGGTTTTGCTATGGGCTCGGGCGCGGATGTGGCAATCGAGGCGGCGGATATCACCCTAATGCGGGCGGACCTGGGGGCAGTGGTCAGCGCAGTGCGGGTGAGCCGAGCGACGCTGCGGGTGATTCGCCAAAACCTGTTCTGGGCTTTTGCGTACAACGTGGCCGCAATTCCGTTGGCGATGGCTGGATTGCTGAACCCCATGATTGCGGGCGCGGCAATGGCCTGTTCCAGCGTGATTGTGGTGACCAATTCCCTGCGCCTGCGGCGGGCGGGGACCCCCTCCCCCCTTTCGGACAACCAACGTACGTTTGGACAACCATAGAAGCGGTCCAAGGTTGTACGAACGGCGGAAGGTTGTCCGAAACAGGAAAAGCGGCGTGAGTGAGGGCCCGCTAACTCGCATTCGCTAGCCCGGAAACGGCGCCCGGAAGCTACACCCCCGTAGACTCAGCGCATGACCGACGCCCCCCACCTCGGCAGCGAGGAGGCCGCAAGCACCCCGGCAACCTCACCCGTGGGCATCCCAGCAATTGGCGTCGCCCCCTTGGCGCCTACCCCGGCCCGGCCTCAACCTGAGCTGGCCACCGCCCTGCTGGTGGACTCCGCTCCTCGGCGCCAGCGCCGCACCGAGGACCTGGTCTCCATGATGATCGCGGCCCTAGGCATCACCTCCCTGCTAGTCCTGGCGATTTACGCGCACGAGACCACCACCGGCGTCACCGAAGACGTACACAACGCCTTCGCGGTAGTCCTGCGCCGCGTGTTGGTCTTCCCGCTGCAAGCCATTGAGGGTTTGGTGTCCTTCCTGGTGCCCGTCGTCGTCTTTGGGGACCGCCTGCTGCGACGCCGCTGGCACCGGGCCATATCCGCCGCCCTGGCCGCCGTCGGTGGCTTTATAGCCGCGGCACTCGCTATCACCCTCATCAGCACCTGGGCCCCTGAAACCCTGCGCGCCGGCCTGACCGTAACCGCCTCAGGCAGCCCTGAACTCTCCATTTCCGCCACCCTGGCTGCCCTGTCTGGCATCCTCACCGCCGCCGGGGAACGCCGCTCCTCCACCGTGGTGCGCGCCGGCTGGCTGGCCTTCTGGGTAGCCACCGGTATGGCCCTGGTGCGCAATGCCCTGAATCTGCCAGGTGCCTTCATTTCCCTGCTGCTTGGCCGCCTGGTGGGCCTAGCGCTGCGCTACGCCGTCGGCATGGAAGACCAGCGCGCTAAAGGCCTGTCCCTGGTGCGTGCCCTGCGCCGCGCAGGGGTCGACGCCGAACGCATCGTCCGCATGGACCACGCCCCGAACGCCCGCGCCTGGTCAGTCACCACCGAGTCCACCACCGGCTACACCGAACGCGTCCGCGAGAACCCGCTGGCCATCCCCCTCAGCGACGCCGAACTAGACGGCAAAACCAGCCCCACCAGCCCCACCCCGGCCCCCAGTTCCCAGCCCGCCACAAAGCCGGGGCCTGAGCAAGACGTGTCCATCACGCCCATGGACATTGACCTGGAGCCGATCCTCACCGACGCCTCCTCCAAAGCCCTCACAGAGGGCCGCCCCTCCGTCCACCGCCTCTACGCCGCCTGGGATCGCGCTGGCATCCGCCGCAACGTCACCATCTTGGACGCCGACCGGCAGGTCGCTGGCTTCCTCTCCACCGCCTGGGACCGGCTCCGGGTGCGCGGTCTAGCGCCCGAGCGAGACCTATCCGTACGCACCGCCGCCGAGCACGCCGCCCTCATGACCCTGGAGGCACGCCGCGCCAATGTTCGCACCCCCAACCTGCTGGGCATGGCCGAGGTGGACGAGTCCGTCCTACTGGTCACTGACCACATTGTGGGTGCCCGCACCTTCGCCGACTTGGATCACGTCAGTGACGCCATCTTGGATGACCTGTGGACCCAACTGCGCCGCGCCCACGAGGCGGGCCTGGCACACCGCTCGATCGAGTCAGCCAATGTGGTGGTGGATGTAACCGGCCGAGTCTGGCTGCTGGACTGGGATTCCGGGGAGATCATCTCCTCCGAGCTTTCCCGCCGCCTGGACCTGGCCCAGGCCCTAGCCCTGGTGGCCTGTGTGACCGATGTGGAGCGGGCTATCGCCTCCGCCTCCCGCGCCCTGACCACCGCCCAGGTGGCCTCCATCGCCCCCATGCTGCAGCGGGTGGTCCTGCCCCGCTCCACCCGGGAGGCGCTGGGCAAGCGCACTACCTTGCAGGACCTGCGGGACGCCCTGGTGGCGCTGACCCCCACCGCGCATGCCGAGCCCGCCAAGATCACGCGCTTCTCCGCGCGCACTGTGGCCATGGCAGTGGTGGGTGTGGCCGCGCTGTGGACCCTGCTGGCGCGCATGAACTTCGCGGAGGTCAGCGCGGCGGTAGCCGACGCGAATTTCTGGTGGGTGGCGGCCGCCCTGATCTTTTCCTTGGCCACCTATCTGGGGGCTGGGCAGACCCTGGTGGCTTTCTGTCCGGTGCGCCTGTCCTTGTGGCGCTCCACCGAGGTGCATTTGGCTTCTTCGGTGGTCTCCTTGGTGGCGCCCGCTGGTGTGGGTGGCGCCGCCATCAATTTGCGCTTCTTGAACCGCAAGGGCGTGCCGACGGCGGTGGGTGTGGCCACGGTGGCGCTGGTGCAGGTGATTCAGTTCCTGGTCACGGTGGTGCTGTTGGTGGTTCTGGCGGCGACGACGGGCCGCTCCACCGGCCTGAGCCTGCCCTCGGGCTGGCTTCTGGCCGGGTCTGGGGTACTCGTGTTGGCTGCTTCTGTGGTGTTGTTGGTGCCGTCTTTGCGCAATTGGGTGTGGGTCAAAATTGAGCCGACTTACAAGCAGGTGTGGCCGCGTCTGGTGTGGGTTATGTCGAACCCGCGCCGTCTGGCCCTGGGTATTGGCGGTGCGGTCCTGCTGTCCCTGAGCTACATCTTGGCTTTCGGCGCGAGTTTGTGGGCTTTTGGCTACACACTGCCCTTCTCGGTGCTGGCGATCACCTATTTGGCTTCCAATACGGTGGGCTCTGTGGTGCCGTCCCCGGGTGGTATCGGCCCGGTCGAATTGGCGCTGACGGCGGGCCTGGTGACTGCCGGTATCCCCAGCGGTGTGGCCCTCTCCGCGGCGATTGTCTACCGCTTGGTGACCTTCTGGGTGCCAATTCCCGTGGGCTGGTTGAGTCTGCAGCGCCTGCAGAAGACCGGCGAGCTTTAACCCGCCCCGCCTGCGTTTTCAGCTTCTTTCCGCATGAATGCGGCTGTGGAGCGCGAAATTAACCCGCTTGCTCATCCCTTTGGCGGAGTCAATCAGCCGATGTAACACCGGCGTAAATGCAAGACAGTAGGCAAACCCACGTCCCGGCCTACCCAGCCTCCCGTGTTAAAAGGAGCTCGTCTTGCGTACCCTGCTTGCCTTCACGTCAGTAGGAAAACGCTTCCGCTCCAAGACGGCGATCACAGACCTGACCTTCAGCGTGCAAGCGGGCCAGGCGATTGGCCTGGTGGGGCCCGAAGGCGCCGGCAAAACCACCACCCTGCGTCTGGCTCAAGGAGCCCTGCGTCCCAACACGGGACAGGTGCGCTTGGCTGGCTACCCGCCCCTGGAGCTGCCCACCCCTGAGTGCAAGGTTGGCTTTGTGTTTGGCGGCACTGGGCTGCCCAAATCTCAGACGGTTGAGGGACACCTAACCGCCCTGCACTTGACCACTGGACTGCCGCCCTATCGCCTGAACGAGTTGGTAACCGAATTTGGGCTGGGGCCCCTGTTGCCGCAGCGAATCCGGCGTCTGGGCGAGGCTGAGCGCCTGCGAGTCAGCCTGGCCACCGCCATGGCCTTCCGGCCCCGCCTCTTGGTGCTCGATGAGCCGCTACGCAACCTAGACCTACAGGCCGCGCACTGGCTGCGGCAGGTGCTGCTAAGGCATGTGAGCGACGGCGGGGCCCTCCTGATCTCCGGCACTGAGTTGGTGGACGTTGAGCGGGTGGTTGATTCCGTCGTGGTCATTAACCAACAACAGTTGTACTCCGGGCCGATCGCAGATCTGCGCTCCCCCCAGTGCCCCACCCTGGCTCAGGCCTACCTGAGGCTCATCAAGCCGCAGAGGGCAGCCGCATGAGTGTCTATACCCTGGCTACGTCGGGGCGGCCCGGAGCTGGTCTAGGCGCCTCCCCGGGCATCGACTGGCGTTCGCCCCGCACGCATCGTCCCATCGCCGCACTGGTGCACTGCTATGCAGCTGACCGCTTCTGGGCCTGGCTACTAGCCGCCGCCTTGCTGCCTACCTTCAGCCTGTCCCTCTTGGCGTTTCGGCCCCGCCTGCCCTTGCTGGGCGTTGGCGTGTCCAGCCGGGTGCTGGTGGGCATGGAGCTGATGATGCTGGCGGAGGCTTGGGGCGCCACCCGCGTCACTAACCAGTTCCGCGACGGCACCGTCACCAGCTCAGTGGCGCAGCACCGGGGCCTGGCGCACTTGGCCCTGCATCACGCTTTCGCCGTGCTTCCCGGCAGCCTCCTCCTGGCTGCTGCTGGAGCCAGCAGCGCCACGATCTGCGCCCTGGCTTTGGAAGGCCTCCAGCTGGAACCCACGCTGCTTGGTTCCGGCTACTGGGCTTCAGTGCTGGGCCTGCTGGTGGTTGCCGCCCTGGCGGCCCCCATTGGCATCAGTGTGGGTTGGGTGCTGCGGGACGCGCGCTCCTGCGCTCTGCTGATCGTGGCGTGGGCGCTGGCGGTGCGGCCTTTGCTTGACCACCTGCTTCCCGAGGCCGTCGTCAAATCGCTGCCTTTAGGCCTGAGTTCCCTGTTGCTGCAGGCCACCGGCCCTGAGGCCAGCACTGTGCTAGCGGCTCTGCTACTGCTCACCTGGACCGTTGTCTTGACGACGGCGTCGATCCTGCTGACCCGAGGACGTGATCTACGTGCCTGAGAGCATCGACCAGCCTTTGCCCAGCCTGCATGTGGGCCAAGGTGCCAAGCGTTTTCACGAGCTCAGTCTGCGCGATGACACAGAGATCACCAGCGTGCTGGAGTTGCTGGAGCAGCAGACTGACCCACAGCTCAAGGACCTGCGCGTATTGGAACTGGCCTGCGGCACTGGCCGGGTCACCCTGCCCCTGGCTGCCTCTGGGCACCGGGTCCTGGCCACTGACCGTGCCCCTGACCTGCTGGCGATTCTCCGCGAGCGCCTTGCCGATAGGTCCATGGGCTGCCCTAAGGCCGCCGCGCAGGTGGAAGTGCAGCAGGCCGATCCGGCCACTTTTCAGACTGAAGAGAAGTTCAAGGCGGTCTGCCTGATGTCAGCCGCTATTACTTTGCTGGACCCGGCTAAACGCACTCAGACCCTTAAGACGGCGGTCTCTCACCTGGCGCCTGGCGGCCAGTTGATTGTCTCCACGGATCTGGTGGCCGTCACGCATCCCACCACCACCAAAGTGATGCTGTGGCCGCGGATCACCCTGACTGAGTCAGTTAACCCGGCTGCGGGCACCCGCCGGACCGTCCTGGCTTGGGAGCAAGAGTCCTACGCCACTGACCTCTTCCTGTACCCGCCCGCCACCCTCTCTGCAGACCTGCGGCGCTTAGGCCTAAGCACCGAGTTCCAGCGTTCTACCCAAGACCCCGCCCTACCCCATCACAGCAATGTCGTGATCGGCGCGTCCGTCCCGCGTTGATCGTTGCTCCCACAAAGGAAACCGCCCATGTTCACCTCGTCGATCCCGAAGTTCGGCACCCGTCCCTCAGGCTTTGTCGGCAGCGTCCGGCCAATCTCGGCCAACGGCACCAAGATTCAGCTGTCTGACGGCACTGACTGCCTTGACGGCGTCGCCGGCAACTGGAATGTGCCCCTGGGTTATGGCCACCAGGGTGTGGCCGACGCCGTGCACCAGGCGCTTATGGAGGCTTCCTACCTGCCAGATGTGGACGGCGGGCACACCTGGCTGGACCGTGCGGACAAGATGCTGCTGGAGGTCGCGGGGCCGGGCCGTTTCACGCGGGTCATGCACAGCACCTCGGGTTCAGCCAGCCTGGAAGCGGTCATTAAGGTGGCCCGCGAGTATCACGCCCTGCGGGGGGAGCGGCGCCGCAATATCGTGGTGTCTTTGCAGGGTTCCAACCATGGCACCACTCTGGGAGCCATGTCGCTGAGCGCCCAGAACCTGGGTCAGGCGGACCTGGGGGTGGATATGCGGGCGGTGCGCCACCTGGACCAGCGCCGTCCCCAGGAGCTCAAGCAGCTGCTGGAGCTAGAGGGTGACCGGATTGCCGCCTTCGTGTTGGAGCCCGTGCAAGGTGCGGGGACGCGGGTGCTGGAGGAGGAGTTCCTCAACACGGTGCTGGAGGGCCGGGCGGAGTACGGCTATCTGGTGGCTGCTGATGAGGTGGCTACTGGTTTTGGGCGCACTGGCCCCATGTTTGCTTCGCAGCGTTGGAGCCAGAACGTGGACCTGCTGGTGACTGCTAAGGGACTGACCAATGGCACCCAGGCGGCTTCCGCAGTGCTGCTTTCCCCCAAGGTGACGCGAGTGATCAATGAGGCTGATTTCTTGCTGCGCCACAAGGAGACTCAGGCCGGCACTCCGGCCTCCTGCGCCGCGATTATGGCCACCATCTCTGCTTTCCATGACGAGGACGTGCTGGGCCAGGCTGCTGCGGTGGCTTACCAGCTCGATGAGCGCTTGCATGAGATCACTTCGGTGGTTCCAGGCACGGGCCTGACCGGCACTGGCTGCTTCCGGTCCTTGACCTTGCCGGGCATGAATGCGGCTGGCGTGCGTCACCTGGTGGAGCGTTGCCTGTATGGGGGTGCGGTGGTGCACCCGGGGCCGAACTGCATTCAGTTGGCGCCTGCCTTGGTGTACGGGCGTGAGGACCTGGACCGGCTCATGGACCGGGTGCACCACGCCGTCGTCGAGATGACTGGCAGCCACCGCGTGGTGGCGGCCTAAGCTCTGGGTTAGATTCGGGCAGTCTTGGCAGTGGTCACAGTGTGCGCAGCGATTTCGACCGCAGGTAAGTATCTGTACTTGGGGCTCCGACGCCGATAAGGTGGCGCAAGGAATTGGCTATGAGCATTTTAGGAGGAGTCTTGACGCGGCCTGCGCCCTCCTCCAAAACCACCTCCACGTCGGCTGGGAATGAGCTTGCACCGGCGTGGCGGCGGACCCTAGCCAAAGTGCTGGAGCCGCAGGAAGACCTGCCGGGCCGGATCCTTTACATCATCCTGGCCGCGCTGGTTGGTATTTCAAACCTTGGTCTGAACGCCTTGACGGACGGTCCCCTCCGCTGGGGGGATTGGTCTTTGATGGTCGCGGCTCTGGTGCTCGTGACCCTGATGCCGCTGCGACCTGTGGCAGCCAGCTTGGGCTACCTGGCCTGCTGGGCCGTGGCCGTGTCTCTGCCCTGGTTCTACTCCACGGACCTGGTGCTGACTAACCTGGTGTTCTTCCTCCTGGTGGGGCGCCTGTTTACCTTCCGCCGGGCAGTAGCCCTGGTGGTGCCATTCCTGGCCTTGGCGGCAGCAGCAATGCTGCTGCAGGGGCTCTCCTCAGGCACTGAGCTTGCCCTGATGGCCTACCTGTCTATGGCGGTTATCCTCACCCCGATTGGCTCGATCGCTCGGTCAATTGATGAGGCCCACCAGCGTGCCTCGGAGCGCGCAGCAGCTGCCGCCAAGCGCATGCGCCTAGACATTGCCCGAGAGATGCACGACCTGGTGGCCTATTCCATGTCCCAGACAGCCTTGCGCGCCCAAAGAGCTTCCCTCGACGAGCACTATCCGCAGGTGGCGCGCCAGGAGTTTGCCGCCTTAGAGTCCACCGCCACTGACGCACTGCACGAACTGCGCCTGCTGTTGCGGACCTTGCGTCAGGCCACCCCAGATCTGGGCCAGCCCATCGGCACCACCACCGGCCTGGGCGGCGTCGTCACCGATCTGGCCTCTGCGGTGCAGGCAGTGAGCGACGACGTCTCCGCTGCCGGCTTTGACGTCACCTATAGGTGCATCGGCAATGCCATGCCCCGACGGCTACAGGCCAGCACAGTCTCCCGCGTGGCTCGGGAGATGGGGGCCAATATTATTCGGCATGGGGACCCGCGGTTGCCGGTGACCATCACCTTGAACCTGGGACCCCAAGTCACCCGCCTGGTCTCCACTAACGGAATCCGGGAGGCCAGCAACCCGCTTCCGCGCTCCGGCACTGGGATCATGGGTATGCGGGAGCGCCTGGAGGCAGTCGACGGGAACCTAACCACCTTGGCCGACGACGGCGCTTGGATTACTGCCGCCACAGTTCCTAACTCCACACCAACCACCAACACGTCCGTTTCCCCCTGAGAGGTTCCAGATGATCCACGTAGGAATTGCGGACGACGACGCTTTAGTCAGGTCCACCCTCACTGACTTATTGGCCACCACGGAGGACATCCGCGTGGCCTGGGCCGCCAGCGACGGCCAAGAGGCGCTAGAGCTGATTGCCGCCGAGCAACCCCCGGTGCAGGTCCTGCTGCTGGATGTGCAGATGCCGCGCATGGACGGCATTGCCCTGGCCACCCGCCTGCACCAAGAGCGCCCAGACCTGGCAGTTCTGGTGCTCACTACCTTCGTAGCTGACGCCATCCTTGACCGCGCCCTGGCTGCTGGGGTGCGTGGCTTCATCGCCAAGGAAGACTCGATTGACTCCTTGGCTGCCACGATCCGGCACGTGGCCGCGGGCAATATGGTGCTCTCACCGACGTCGTCGGCAATTATTGGGCACCGGCCTGCGGAAGCACAGCCGCTGGCGGCACGGGTCGCAGTGCAAGAGATGCCGCCAGTGCCTCTGCCTACGGGCGTCTCACTTTCTCCCCGCGAGATGGAGGTGCTGGCGCTGATGGTGGATGCGCTGTCAAACAAGCAGATCGCGCACCGCCTATGCCTAAGTGAGGCCACGGTGAAGACCCACGTGTCCACGATTATCGCCAAGCTGGGGGTACAGGACCGGGTGGGTGCCGTGGTGCACGCGCTGCGCGCCGGGCTGGTGTGACTAACAGCCTGCTTTCATTCCATCAGTTCCATCGATCGGCGGATTCACAAAACTGCGCAGAGGGCAATAATTGCTTCCGCCCCGATACACAGATTTCACAGGAAGTTGAAGGTGATCGACATGTTTCCATTCATTCTCAATTGGCGTTGGGACTTCTGGACAGCCCTGCGCAATCTGTGACGTCAGCTGACGTAGATCTCGGCCTCTTCAGGCCGTAGCGCATTGCGCAAGACTGCCCCCTGGCATCCGTGCCGGGGGGCAGTCGCCTAGGCGCACTAGGCGCGGTAGCTCACTGGCGCCGCGCCAGGTGCCGGGAGTGCACCATCCAGGCAATCCCCAAAGCCACCAACCACAGCGGAGAGACCAGCACGGCGGTACGGGTGTCATCGGCCAGCGTCAGGGTCCAGGTCACGAAGCCAAAGAACCCCAGGCTGAGCCAGGCAGCCACGCGCCCCCCAGGCATCTTAAAAGCACTCTTCGCGTGCCGCTCTGGGTGCAGGTGCCGGTAACGCAGGTAGGAAGCCACGATCACGCCCCACACCAGGATGAACAGCACGCTGGCCACCGTGGTCACGGTGGTGAAGGCCGCAATGATCGACTTGGACATGTACATCAGCGGGATTGAGGCCAGCAGCCCCACGCAGGTGACCAGCAGCGCCCAGCCCGGCACGGCCCGCGCCGTCAACCGCTTGAAGAGATGCGGCCCCTGGTCTGCCCAGGCCAGTCCGTAGAGCATGCGGGAGGTGGAGTAGATGCCGGAATTGGCGGAGGAAGCTGCGGCGGTGAGCACCACAAAGTTCACCAGCCCAGCTGCAGCAGCGAAGCCCGCCAGGGAGAACATGGCCACAAAAGGGCTCTTATCGGGGGAAACCTCACGCCAGGGCGTAACCATCATGATGGCCGCGAGCGCCCCCAGGTAGAACACCACGATCCGCACCGGGATCGCGTTGATGGCCTTGGGCAGGGTGACTTCCGGATCTTTGGCTTCAGCGGCTGCGGTGCCGATCAGCTCGGTGCCCACAAAAGCAAAGACCGCGATCTGGAAGGCCCCAAAGAAGCCGTGGGAGCCATTGGGGAACAGCCCGCCGTCGCTCCAGAGGTTGGAGACTGCTGCCTGGGAGCCATTGGCAGCGGTGAAGCCTGCGGCCACCATCACCACACCAACTACCACCAGCCCCACGATGGCGAGGATCTTGATGATGGAGAACCAGAACTCGATCTCGCCAAAGGCTTTCACGGTGGTGAGGTTTAGTCCCAGCAGGAGCAGCACGGTCACCACCGCCGGGAGCCACAAGGGCACCTCTGGCAGCCAGAACTGTACGTAGCCGGTCACCACCACCACTTCGGCGATAGCCGTGACCAGCCAGCAGAAGTAGTAAGTCCAGCCGGTCATGAACCCAGCCCAGGGCCCGATCAGGTCCGTGGCCACGTCCGCGAAGGATTTGTAGGACAGGTCAGAGAGCAGCACTTCACCCAGGGCCCGCATCACGAAGAACAGCACGAATCCGATGATTGCGTATACCAGCAGCACGCCGGGACCGGCCAGGGAGATGGTCTTACCGGAGCCCATGAACAGGCCGGTGCCGATGGCCCCACCGATGGCGATGAGCTGCACGTGCCGGTTGGTCAGACGCCGTTGGAGGCCGTCCTGGTTGAGTTCGTCAACCAGCTGGTCGACGGCGTCGGAGGCGGTCGGATTCCCAGGTTGGTCAGGGAGATCGTGGTTGGGCCGGTTCATAGGGCGCTCCTCGGGTTGTTCGCGCCATAGCGTACGACGCCGCCCTGCGCCGGGCGCGTGTGCCCGCTGGGCGGTACGCTCACGGGGATGTCTACTCCACCTGCGCCAGCTCCACCCCTGATGGGCCGGTTCGTGCCTGCGTCCTCGCCTTTGAAGTTGAGCGTGGTCAAGGTGATACCCCCGGCACTGGTGGTGTTGGTGGGCTTTGTGGCCATGACCGTTTACGCCGTCGCCCAGTGGCGGGCTTTGGCGGCACCGAGCTGGGATCTGGCGATTTTCACGGAGTTGGCCAAGGCCTACGCGAACTTTGAGGCGCCGATCGTGCCAATCAAGGGCGAGGGTTACAACCTGTTGGGGGACCACTTCCACCCCATACTGGTGCTCTTGGCCATCCCGTATTGGATTTATCCCTCCGGCTTGAGCTTGCTGATCACGCAAGCACTGCTGTTGGCGCTTTCTGCTTGGCCGATCACCCGCTTGGCGGTGCACCTGACGGGCCGTTGGGCGGGCACTGCCCTGGGCTTGGCTTATGTATTGTCCTGGGGGTTCCAGGGGGCGGTTGAGGCGCAGTTCCATGAGATTGCCTTCGCGGTGCCGCTGCTGGCTTACTCTGCGGTGGCTTTTGTGCAGCGCCGGTGGGTGGCCTGCCTGGCTTGGGCAGCGCCACTGGTGCTGGTCAAGGAGGATATGGGCTTAGTGGTGCTGATGGTGGGCCTGGCGATTGCCCTGCGGGGCCGCTATCCGGGTGGCAATCATGCACCTGACCCCAAAGCAGTCCGCCTGGGTTTGCTCACCGCGGTTTGCGGGGCGCTGGCTTTCTTGGTGACGGTGCTGGTGTTGCTGCCCGCCATGAATCCCGACGGCGTATGGGCCTATGGCTTGAATAACGATGACCCCACCCGGGCCGAACGCCTGGGGATCTTGGGGCGTTTCCTGCAGCCTGCGGACAAGAAGCTGGCCACCCTGGCCGTGCTGGTGGTGGCGGCTGGGGTGATTGGCTTGGCCTCACCGTGGATGCTGCTGGTACTGCCTACGATCGCTTGGCGTTTCTTGGGGAGTGTGGAGTTCTACTGGGACTGGCAGCGCTGGCATTACAACGCGGTGCTGGTGCCGGTCGCTTTTGGGGCCTTGCTGGATGTGCTGACGCGGCTGCGGGAAGGTTCCCGACCGGAGGCAGTGGTGCCCACATGGAACTGGCGGGCCTTGTCTTTAGCGCGCCCGTGGCTGCGGGGACTGGTGGTGACGGCGGTGTTGCTGCCGCTGGTGGGTGCCGCCTGGACGGCTAGGGACTTGCCTTTCTGGGGTGCGGCCCAGGGCCGCTTGCAGGCCTCACCGGAGCGAGTCTCTGCCGCTCAGCAGGTGTTGGCGGCGGTGCCGGAGGGGGCCACGGTTTCCAGTGATCTGACCCTGTTGGCCCGCCTGGTGCCTCAAGCCACGGTCTACTGGGTGGGGACGGCTCCGGGGGACACGGATTACGTGCTGGTGGATACGCGCGGCGCGGGTTGGTCGGCGCGGCCTGATGCGAAGGCCTTCGCTGAGCGGGCTTCCAAAACGGGGGCTACCTACACCAAGGTGTTGAATGTTGAAGGTTTCGAGCTGGCAAAGCGCAATGGTTGAGCCCGGTTCCGCCTTGCTGAACCCGGTTGAGCAAGCTGGGTGAGCAGCTTGTTTGAACCGCGCGCCTTGGCCTGGGTGGCTGCCGGTGGGGCTGGCGGCGCGGGCGCTCGCGCTCTGCTGGCGGCCAGTTTCCCGGTTCCAGCCGGCCATTTGCCTACCACGACGCTGCTGGTCAATCTCAGCGGTGCACTCCTGTTGGGCCTGCTGCATGGCTGGCTGGCAGAGCGAGCCCGGGGGCGGGCAGCGACTCCAGCGCAGCTGCGCCTGCGGCTGCTGGCAGGCACTGGCTTTCTGGGCGGCTTCACCACTCACTCGACTTTTGCTCTGGAGTCTCAACGCCTGCTGGGCGCTCACCCCACCTTGGGGGCGGCCTACTTGCTGGGTTCCTTCACCTTGGGGCTGGCGCTAGCGGGCTTGGGATTGTGGGCTGGGGGACGCCTTGCCGCCGCATATCAGCGGGAGGCAGCGTGACTGGATGGTTGTGGCTAGCCACCTGCTTGGCCGGGGGCGCGGGGGCGGATGCGCGCTTCTTGGTGGATGCTTGGGTTTCGCAGGCGCAGCTGCGCAAAGCGAGCGCTCGCAGCGAGTCCGGGTGGCCGCAGCGGATGCTGACGCTGCCCCTGGGCACGGTGGCGGTGAACCTGAGCGCTTGTCTGCTCTTGGGGCTGGTGGCCGCCTGGGCTAATAACCGCACCGGCACTGCGCTAAGCACGGTCTTGGGCACGGGCCTGCTGGGTGGCTACTCCACCTTTTCAACAGCCTGCCTGGAGGGTGCCCGTTTGGCGTTGGCAGGTCGTTGGTGCGCGCAACTGCTGCATGCGCTGCTGCTCACCTTGGGCACGCTGTTGGCAGCGACGGCGGGCCTGGCCCTGGGCAGTGCGGTCTTTTGACACCGCGCGGCGCAGTCTGGCGAGCTGCCGGGTCCGCACTTAGGTGGCTCTACACCGCAAACGGAGACCCCTACCCATTGGGGCATAGGCTCTGAGGGTCAATACTTTCACCGACCCCAATTCCCGAAAGTGAACCCGCCGAAAATGACCCTGTTCTCTTGGTGCTGCGTGATCGGCTGTGGCGTGTTGCTGCTGTCACTGGTCCTAGATGGCCTGTTTGACGGCTTTCTAGACGGCCTAGATGACAGCTTCTTTGACGGCGCACTGCCTGTGACTGCTATGGCCGTCGGGGTCTTTGGTGCCATGGGCATGCTGGTGCAAGCGCTGCTCGGACGGGAGGTCAATGCGGCAGTAGCTTTCGGTGTGCCCCTGACCGCAGGCCTGGCCTCTGGCTGGGCTACCCGTTCGCTGTGGCGGCGTTTCAAGCGCTCCATGCCACGCAACGCCGTCGCCCCGATGGCGGAGGAGCTGGTAGGTGCGCGCGTCCGCGTCCAGTGGTGGCGGGAAGGCCGGGGTGAGGTCTCCGCAAGCGCGCGGGGACATCAGCTGACCTTGCTGGCCATCTCAGACGAGGCCCTACACGCCGGGGCTGAGGTCATTGTGCTGGATGCCAAAGACGGGGTCCTGCAAGTCACTGCGCTGTAGCCGCTGCACAGCGTTCCCACTCATCCCTAAACCCCTGATAGCTAAGGAGAATCCATGCCATTCGGTGTAATCATGGCCATCGTGGCGGTGATCGTACTCGCGGTGCTGGTCATGCTGTACATGCTCTCGCGCGTCGTCGTAGTGCCATCCAACCTGACCGGTCTGATCTCCGGCTCCGCCCGCAACGGCGAGGTCAAAATCATCCGGCCCGGTGGGCGCGACTTTGTGCTGCCCATCATCCAGTCCATCCAGTACCTGCCTTTCACCCAGAACACGATCGGCTTCCAGGTCACTGCGGAGGACCAGAACAAGATCAACGTGAATGTGTCTGCCGTGGCTGCCGTGAAGGTGGGCGACACCGACGAGCAGGTCCGGGCCGCGGCCAAGCGCTTCCTGGGCAAGCCCAACACGGATCAGGCCATTGCTGACTCCGCCCGCGACGCCCTGATCGGTTCCCTGCGCTCGATCATCGGCCATATGACGGTCACTGAGCTGATCTCTGACCGCGATGCCCTACAACAGAACGTATTTGATGACGCCAAGTCGATCCTGTCCAACATGGGCATGGAGATCGACATGCTGCAGATCTCGGAGATTACCGACGGCGGCGGCTACATCGAATCCCTGGGCGTGCCCGAGCAGCAGCGTGTGGAGAAGGATGCCCGCATTGCCCGCGCCAACGCTGAGCGTGAGGCCAAGGATGCTGAGGTCTCTTCTCGCCAGCAGATCGCTGAGCGTGAGCGTGACCTGGCACTGCGCCAGGCCCAGTTGAAGGCGGAGACGGATAAAGCTCAGGCCGAGGCTGACTCCTCCGGCCCGCTAGCCCGCGCCGCTAAGGAACGGGAGATTGCGATCATTGCGCAGGAGGCCGCGGAAGCCAAGGCCTCCCTGACTGAGCGTGAGCTGGACTCCACCGTGCGCAAGCCCGCCGACGCCGCCCGCTACCAACGGGAGCAGGAAGCTGAAGCGGCCAAGGTTGAGGCGATCCGCCGCGCTGAGGCTGAGGCTGAGCGGACCCGCCTGGACGCCGAGGCGCAGGCCCAGGCGACCGTGGCCCGGGCTGAGTCGGAGGCGCGCGCCACTGCGGCCCGCGCCAAGGCCGAGGCGGAAGCCATTGCCGCCAAGGGACGGGCCGAGGCGGAGGCTGTGCGTGCGGCTGGTGAGGCTGAGGCCAAGGCCATGAGTGACAAGGCTGACGCCCTGGCCAAGTACGGTCAGGCCGCCACCCAGCAGATGATCCTGGACAAGGCCCCGGAGATCGCCCGGGCTCTGGCTGAGCCGCTGGGCTCGGTTAAGGACCTGTCCATCATCTCCACTGACGGCGCCTCGGCACTGCCGCGTGCGGTGGCCAGCAATGTGGAGCAGCTGGACGCCGTAATGCGGTCCCTAACCGGGGCGAGCCTGTCCGGCATGCTGGCCAAGCTCACGGAGGCCACGGCCAACAAGGAGTAAGGCATTCCCTGAGGCGTGCAGCAATTGGAGGCCTCAGCCATATGCTTGCGTAGAAGCGGAAGTCTGAGAGGATGCGGTCATGCCGACCAACTCCCCAAAGACCTCCGCTTCTGCGCAAGCCACCGAAAAACCCACCGCGCAGGCCTCTGGCAACACTCCTGCGAGCCCAGCTGGGAGCACCGCAGCCGCAGCGGAGGCCAAGCGTTCAGGCAATCCCGTCGTCGTGGTGCTGCTGGTGCTAATCGCAGTGCTGCTGGCGGTAATTGCGGCCTTGCTGTTCACCCGGCCAACGGCGAACAACAAGCCTGCGGCAGAGGCTGGGGCGACGGCGTCGACCGCTCCTCAGGCGGGCGGGCAAGCTGAACCGCAGGCGGGTCCGGCACAACCGGGAGCAGGGACCGCCGCCCCTGAAGCCACCGACCAGAAGCTTCTGAATGTCATGCACCAGGAGGTCAAGCGGGATCCCGCCGATGGGCAGGCCAAGGGCAAGGTAGATGCGCCGGTGGTGCTTGTCCTGTACTCGGACTTCGCCTGCCCCTACTGCACGTTATTCGCCCAGCAGGTCCAGCCTGCGCTGCAGGACCTGGTAGACAACGGCACCCTGCGGGTTGAGTGGCGAGACCTGGCACAGATCACGGAGACCTCGCCACTGGCAGCTCAGGCTGGCTTGGCTGCTGCGGCACAAGGCAAATTCTGGGAGTTCCACGACGCCGTCTACGCGGCAGCCGACCCTAAGGGCCATCCGAGCTACTCAGAGGAGTCCCTGGTGGGCTTCGCCACGCAGGCGGGTGTGCCAGATCTGGAGGCTTTCAAAACCAAACTGAATGCGCCGGAGACCAAGCAGGCGGTGGAGCAGGCCAAGCAGCACACCTACTCGATCGGTGTGCAGGGCACCCCCTTCATGATTATTAACAACGCCTTCATCAATGGTTACAAGGACGGCGCCTATGTGCGGGCCACAGTGCTGGACCAGGCGGCGAAAGCCGGTCACTGAGCGGCGCCCAACACTGTGATCGGCTCTGAGATTTCGCTTCTGGCAGCCTTCCTGGGTGGGGCGCTGACGCTGCTGGCACCCTGCTCGGTGATGCTGCTGCCAGCATTCTTCGCTTACGCCTTCAATTCCCCGCGCGCCTTGCTGTCCCGCACAGCGGTGTTCTGGCTGGGTTTAGTGAGCACGCTGGTGCCCTTAGGGGCGGCGGCTTCCACTGCCGGTGCGCTGCTGCGTGAACATATGGGTGTCCTGGTGCTAGTTGGCGGCTTGCTGCTGGTGGTGCTGGGGCTGCTGCAGGCCCTGGCGGTGCCGGTGCATATGCCGGGGCTTGGCATGGGGTTTGGGCTCAGACGGCGTGGGGACCGCAATGCTGGCTTGGCTGGAGTTGGCCCAGCGACGGGTCAGGCCGCTCGCCGGGATGCGGCGAGTCCGCTGGCTGTGTACTTGTTGGGTGCCTTGTATGGACTGGCTGGGGTGGGTTGCTCGGGGCCAATCTTGGGGGCAGTGCTGGTGCTGGCGGGCCTGGGCGGTGAGCCCCTGCGCGCGGCCGTGATGATGCTGGTCTACGGCGTAGGTATGGTGGCACCTTTGGCTTTGCTGGCGTTGCTTTGGGACTCAGCGCGGCTGCGGGAGCGGTCGTGGCTGCGACCGCGGCCGGTGCGGGTGCTGGGGCGGCAGACGACGGTGTTGGAGCTGCTTGGGGGCCTGGTGTGTGTGGCGCTGGGTGTAGTGATGGTGCTGATTGGGCCGCAGGGGCTGGGCGGTGGGCTGCTTTCGGTTGAGCGGATGGCGCAGCTGGAAGATGCGGTGCTTTCACGTGCGGCTCTGGTGCCCTGGTGGCTGCTCGCCGGGATCGTGGGCTTTTTGGTGGCTGCTGTGGTGGTGGCGAGGCGCCGCTGAGCCTGTGCTGGCGCCACGCTCCACTGGTGCATCAGTTACTGACGGGGGCTTTGAACGGTTCAAGTGCTTCTGGCCAGGCCACGGAATTACGACGACGCCTGGCGCCTTCCGGGCAGCACCCCCGGCTTCTACGCCTCCACCCGTGGCAAGTAGCGCGCCCCCTGTTCTGCAAACACCGGCCTAGCCACCCTGCAAACACCGGCCTAGCCACCCTGCAAACACCGGCCTAGCCACCCTGCAAACACCGGCCTAGCCACCCTGCAAACACCGGCCTAGCCACCCTGCAAACACCGGCCTAATGTATGATTTTGGCGTGGATACAAGGATTTTTCCTGATCGCGAGTATCGGCCACGCATTGCTGACGCGCAGCTTTCACGACTGCTTGGCGTCGGCGGCGCCGTAGTGATCGAGGGGCCGCGGGCCTGCGGCAAGACGATGACCGGCCTGCACGCCGCGCGCTCGGCAGCACTGCTAGACGACCCAGCCGTTCGCAGCCTGATGGAATTGTCACCACAGGCGGTATTGGCGGGAGAACGTCCGCGACTACTTGATGAGTGGCAACTCGCACCGGATTTGTGGAACCTTGTGCGCCGCGAGGTTGACGCCTCCAAACATCCGGGATCGTTCATCTTGACTGGTTCTGCTGTGCCCAGTGACGACCTAACCCGCCACACTGGAGCGGGGCGCTTCTTGCGGATGCGCTTGCGCACCATGACCTGGGCGGAGCGCGGTGGCTCCACCGGGGCAGTAAGCCTAGGTGCGCTGATTGACGGCGAGCGTCCGGTGTCTGACACCAGCAGCATGGCTTTCGAGGAAGTGGTGGAGGAGATGTCTCGCACTGGTTTCCCTGCCTTGGCGCAATTGGCTCCCGCCGAGGCGGCCGTCGCCCTGCGCAGCTACGTTGACGACGTCGTGCGCGCAGATCTGGGGCGGCTGGCGGAGGTGCGGCACGAACCTGCGTTGTTGCGCGCCTTGCTACTGGCTTTGGCGCGGTCCACGGCTTCAGAGGTCTCTTGGCAGACCTTGGCTAAGGACCTGCGGCAGGCGGGTCCCGCCATCACGCCAGAGACGGTTAGTCGTTATGTGGCGCTGCTGGAGCGGTTATTCGTGGTGGAACGGGTGCCTGCGTGGGTGGTTGGGCTGCGGTCCCGGGCTAGGCTACGGTCTGCCCCAAAGTGGCATCTAGCGGACCCGGCCTTGGCGTTGGCTGTGCTGGACGCCGACGCGGCCCGGCTGAGCCAAGACCCGCAGACGGCCGGTCTTATCTTTGAGAGTGCAGTCGTGCATGATCTGCTGGTACTCGCCCAGGACTTGGACGGAACTCTGTGCCACTACCGGGACTCCAATGGGCATGAGTTAGATGCGGTGATCACGCTGCCGGGAGGCCGGTGGGTGGCCATAGAGGTGAAGCTGGGTGCCTCGCAGATCAAAGCTGGTGCTGAGTCCTTGGCCAAGGCGGTGGCACAGGTAGATCCAGCGGTGGCGGGCGAGCCTGTGCTGCGTCTGGTGGTCACCGGCACCGGGCCGATCCTGACCCTGCCTGACGGCACGGTCACCTGCCCTCTGTCGGCGCTGGGCGCCTGAGCAGTGCATATTCTGTCGCTGGCGGGGCTTTGAACGGTTTCAAGCACCACCGCCCTAGCCGGGCCACGGAATTGCGACGACGCCTGGCGCTTCCGGGCAGCACCCCCGGCTTCTGTGCCTCCATGCCTCCACTCGTGACAACCACCAAGACGAGCGGTGAGTCAGGTGACGAAACAGAGCGCAAACAGGTGACGAAACAGAGCGCAAACAGGTGACGAAACAGAGCGCAACTATCACTTTGCCTTCTATTTCAGCCGAACAACCGCAAAACAATCCGCTACCATCTACACATGCGCGCTTACACACCGCGTCTTGTCGACAAGCAACTACAGATCCTCTTGGAAGGCCTAGCCGCCGTCAACGTGGAGGGTGCACGCGGCGTCGGCAAAACCCGTACCGCCCAAGAACACGCCGCCACTTTCATCCCCCTTGATGACCCTGAAGAGCGACAGCACCTCATGTCCTTAGGCAGAAACATGTTCCGGCACATAGCAACACCCATGGTGCTGGACGAATGGCAGCTCATGCCTGAGATCTGGGACCGAGTCCGGCGCGCCGTCGACGACGACCCCACACCCGGCCGCTTCATTCTCACGGGCTCAGCCTCACCAACGCAGGCCCCCGTTCATACCGGAGCCGGGCGCATCGTCAACCTCCGCATGCGTCCCATGACTTTGGTAGAGCGTGGCATGGATCAGCCCATCGTCTCCCTCAAGCACCTGCTCTCAGGCAGACAGGACACACCGATCGAGGGGAGCACCAAGGTGGCCCTGGGCGACTACGTGCAGGAAATCCTCTGCTCAGGCTTGCCCGGTATCCGTGACCTTTCCTCCGCTGCCAGGCGAGCGCAACTCGACGCCTACATTGACCAGACGACCAGACACGACCTTTCCGATGGAACCACACGCCGAGCACGGTCACTAAAGGACTGGCTTGCAGCCTACGCAGCCTCGGTTTCCACCACGGCGTCATTCACTGAAATCGCACGCCTGGCTTCAAAAGACCTGGATGCTCCAGTCGCCGCCACTACGACACGCGGCTACCGCGACCTGCTGGAAAGCATGTGGGTGCTGGACCCGCTGCGCGGCTGGAGCCCAAGTGAGAACGAGTTCGCCCGAATCACTACATCAGACAAACACCAACTCTGCGATCCGGCCCTAGCCGCACGCCTACTGAACTTGGATGCAGACGCCCTCCTCGGGACTGGACTGCCAACTACGCGGCCCACCAGCCACATTCCCCGCCGCGCCCGCATGCTCGGGCCGCTGTTTGAGTCACTGGTCACCCAGAGCGTGCAGGTTTACGCCGCGCTGTGCAATGCCCGCGTCAGCCACCTGCGCACCAAAGCCGGGGCCCAGGAAGTAGACCTCATAGTGGAGGGGCCGGGCAGACAGATAGTGGCCATCGAGGTCAAGACCACCGCCACGCCCCGCCCAGGCGACACCAAGCATCTGCTGTGGCTGCGCCAGCGCCTTGGGGAACGCCTAGCCGACGCCGTCGTCATTACTACCGGCCGCTACGCCTACCGCGACGAGGACGGCATCGCCGTGATCCCAGCAGCCCTCCTAGGCCCCTAGCTCCGTCACTGGCTATGCGCCTCTGCCGATGACAAATGCACCCGCCAACACCGGTATGGCCCTTGTCCGCCAAGGGCTTCAGCCCTTGTGACCTGGCTTAGCTCATTTGGTGTCGTGGTGAATGCTGTTGAGAGCTTGGGTGAGGTTGAGTAGAGGGCGTCTGCTGAACCAGCCGGTGATGATCTCCGGTAGGCGTGCCATGGCCGGGGTGGCAGTGTGCCGTCCGCTACCGCGCCACAGTAGCGGACGGCACGTCGAGAGCGACGCGATAGGACAGTGCGCACCTGCCCGATTCACGAGAGGCAGCGCCGCTCACACGCAGCGGCTCCCTACCTAGCTCATACGCGTTTGCAGGAGACCAATCCCGTGCCCGCAAGCGTGAGGAGGATCGCCGATCCGATGAGCAGATCAGCGGAAGCGCCGGTATTGGCAAGCTCCGCCGTAGAGGTCTTCCCGGCTTGCGGCTTAGGGGCCTCGGGCACCGACTGGGGAGCCTCTGGCTGCGGGGCCGGTGCGCCCGCCGGGCAGCTCACCGGGACACTCAGCCCCTGACTCGCAGTGACGACCTCGGCGAAATCCGTGGAGACGGAGACGGGGACCTGCACGACCTCACCCTCGGGCAGGCCCGCGCAGCGCTCCCCTGCCGTGGCTGTGATCTCGACACTCGCCCGCCCGGCGCCGTCGGTGGTAATGACGGCCGCCTCATCGGAAGCGTGCTCATCGAGTAAGGAGTTGTCCACCGGCGCACTCGCCTTCACTCCGTCAAGGCTGAGAGTGACGTTCTGTGTGATCGAGGGCCCTTCGGAGAATGACAGGCCACGCAGCGGGATCGTCGCCTTCGCCCCTTCGGTGAGGGACTGGCTCGGCAGGCTCAGACCAATTGCGGACTTGGCGGCGCGCGGCACCGCGCCTGAATGGGCGGCGAGGAACTCATTGAACTTGTCCCGGTCGAGGTTGCCGTTCGTCTTGGCGGGCCCACCCGCGGTGAGGGCATCGAAAGAGTCGCCGCCGTCGAGGAGGAAAGTCACCGAGCCGACGGTGTAAATTCTCGCCGGGTCTAGAGGCTCATCATTGACCATGACGGAAGTTATGCGCTGCCCGTAGGGCTTGGCTGGATCGTAGGTGTAGCGCACGTTCGAGGAGATGCCGAGTTTGAGCAGCGGGCGGGAGTTCTGCGAGTTGAGGTCCGTTTTCCACTGCTGTTCGAGAGCCCGCTGGAAGTCCGCGCCGGTGATGGACACGTAGCCGAGCTCGTTGGAGAAGGGCATGACGGAGTATGACTGGGCGTAGGTGATAGTCCCGTCCTCTTTCGGGATGAGGTCGTCGCGCAGGCCGCCGGCATTGATGATGCCGATGTCAACAGGCTTGCCCTCGACGAGGACCATCTCCTTCATGGCGTCGGCGACGAAGTCTCCAAGGCTCGACTCGATACCGCGGTTCGACCCGGGGTCGGTGGAGCCTGCGGGAGTCGTGAAGACGCCACGCTTGAAGGACTGGGTATAGCCGGTTCCGACAATGGCCTTGCCGGCCTCTTGAGAGTCGGCGACGGCCCGGTCGACTACCGCCTGGGTCTCGGAGTCGGTGCCACACTGGGCGACCGTAGCCGCGGGGATGAGGCGTGTGTCGGCGGAGACGACCTTCTTCGCGGCCGTGTCGTAGGAGATACGAATCAGGCCCAGGTTATCGGTGTAGGAGCCGGAGGCGACGCCCGCCAGGAGCGGGTTCTTCGAGTCGAGGCGCTCGGCGGAATCCACCTTGTCGAACTCGTAGGGCACGTGGGTGTCCCCGCCCATGATGCCGTCGACGTGCTCGGAGACCTTCGGGTAGTTATTCTTCACATCGTCGTCGAGCATCGCGATAACGATCTGCGCCTCGCCCTTGTCCTTGATGGACTTAGCGAGCGCGTCGATCTTCGCGAGGGGATCAGTGAAAGTCAGGCCCGCCGTCGTGCCGGGGCTGAGCTTGTAGGGCACGTCCTCGGCGATCGCGCCGATGAAGGCGACCTTCACTCCCGAAGGCGACTCCCAGACCTCGTAGTCGCCGAGGTAGGGGGTCTGCTTGCCCGCCTTAGTCCAGGTCCCCATACCTTCGATGTTCGCGCCGAGGTAAGGGAAGCCTACCTGGACAAATTCAGCGGGCTTCGAACCGTCGACACGCTGCTTGAAGACCTCCTGGCCCATGTCGAGCTCGTGGTTGCCGATGGTCGAGGCGAGAGGCTTCAGGGTGTTGAGGGCCTCGATGGTGGGGTTGTCCTTGAGGGAGCCCGAGGTGTAAGGGGAGGCACCGATGTTGTCGCCCAGGAGGGTGAAGGAGGAGTTCGGATTGGCGGCCCGCGCCTGCTTTAGGTAGCAGTTCATTGCAGGCAGGCCCGCCTCCTTAACAACCCCCTTTTTTGAGACCTGTTCGATGTGGCCGTGCACATCCGTGAGGTTGTACAGGTCGAGGGTGACGAGGGTGGATTCGGCCGGTGCGGGCGCCTCATTGGCACTCGGCTCGGCGAGCGCGGCCGTAGGGGTGAGGAGCAGGGCGAAGACGGCTCCTACGCCGAGGATTGCGCGTCGTGTTGTCGTACTCATGATTCTCCGGTTCTTCTTGTCTTCTCCTCAGAGCGCCGCGCAGGGGCACCCTGAGGTGATGTGGTTCAGGATTCGAGCAGGCGTCGGCGCAGGGTGAGCACCGCTCCGAGGCAGAGCGCAGCTCCGGCCGTCACAATGGTTCCGCCTGCGACCCCGGTATTCGCGAGGGATCCCGGGGCCTTCGCCGAGGCCTTCCCTCCGGACGGGGACGTCAAGGCAGGGGCGCTCCGAGTGTCGGGGGTCTCCGGGACAATGGTCTGCCCACCGTCCTGGGGCCTCTCGCTCACGAGGTCCAGGCCCACGATCTCCGGGTTGTGGTCCGAGGAGCGGTAGGGGTTGTCAATCTCGGTTGCCAGATGGGCGTTCATATTCGACCTCGAGTACTCGAAGGCGATGGACTCCTCCGCGTTCACCCCCCAGGAGGCAACCCCCCGAACCAGAGGGTCGGCGGCGGCATTGGCAAAGACGTGGTCGAGGGAGCCGGAGCGCCCCGAGTACACGTAGGAGGGGCGAGCCTCTGCCGACTTGTGGATCCAGCCCGCCTCGGTGAGGACCGTGAGCGGATCCTCCTTGGAGTAGGAGTTGAAGTCGCCTACCAGGAGCGTCGGGGTCTTTTCGAAGCGCTCGGCGAAGAGGGCCAGCGCCTTCGCCTGCGCGACACGGATCGCGTTCGAATTACCCTGGCCATCGCCGGTGTCGGTGTTGCCCTCTTCCATGCCTGTGGGGACCGAGCCCTTGGATTTGAAGTGGTTCGCGATGACGACGATGCTCCTCCCAATCTGTTGCTCGGTGACGACAGGGGTGAACTCCTGGGCGAGGGGCTGGCGGGCGAGATCGGTAAAGGCCGGGTCGTCGAGGATCACGGATCCGCCGACGGGCGCAATCGTCTTGGGCTGGTAGATGAAGGCGGTGCGGATGACGTCCTCCTTCGCGGGAACCTTCGCCGGGCTGGGAACGTATGCCCACTTCTCGGATCCGGCCGCCGTGTTAAGCGCGGTGACGAGGGTCTTAAGGGTCGCGTCGCGGTCCTCGCCGACTCCGACTGCCACGGGGTTCTCGATCTCTTCTAGGGCGACGACGTCGGCATCGATCGCGCTGAGCGCGGCAACGATTTTGGCCTGCTGCTGGGCGAATGCGGCGCTGGACCAGGCTCCTCTCACGGTGCAGTTCTTCGCGGTGAGGAGGTTCCCCTGCCGGTCGGGATAGCCCTTGCATCCGGGCTCGTCTTCACCGAGGTCGGAGAAGTAGTTGAGGACGTTGAAGGTCGCGACCTTGATATCCCCTTCGACTTCAGGGACTGCGGGGCGTTCGCCGGTGATGGCGATGGGCGAGCGCTCGGGGTGTCCCGCAGTCATGCGGGTCGGTTGGAGAACGAAGGCAGAGTGTCGCACGTCGACGAGGACGGGCTGTGTGAAAGCCGCGTGGTAGCCGACCCTGGCGGGGGCGCCGTTGGCGATGTAGGCGTAGGGGACGCCCGTGGCCGCGTCCCGGGTGAGGTTTGTGTTTGTCCCGTCGTCGAGAGCGATCACGGCGGCGGCACTCGCCGCCTCGTATGCAGCGGCCTTCTCGCCGGGTGCAACGATGTCGGTCGCGGCCCGCAGCGGCTCGGTCCCGGGGGTTAGGGCAAGGGTGCCGTACTGGCTTACCTGGTAGTTGTCGGTGATCGTCCAGGTCCCCTGCGGGGTGACAAGCATGGATTCGAGTGCTTCGAGCTGATCCGCGCTGGGCACGGATTCCAGGGGTGTCGGGGTGACGGGGGCGCAGCCGGAGGCGTGCTCGATCGCCGTGACGGCGAGCTGGGTGAGGCTCTGGGTGGAGGCAGGGGTTTTCTTCCCGGTCGCGGGGTATTCGCCGACTGTGCCGGTCACGCGGACGCAGGAGCCGATCTCAGGGATGTCAAGGCTCCTCTTCCCGACCCAGGCGAAGAGTCCGTCGGAGGATGCGCGGGCCGGGTCCCAGGCACCGCCGGTTCCGGGGGTCTGGATGGTGAATCCGTCGAGGGTGGTGGCTAGCCCGTCCTCGTTCCTCGGGTGGGCTCCGGTGACGACGCCGAGGGTGGTTACGGTGGTGCCAATGAGCGCGGAGTCGTCGGCTACGCCGGGTTTCTGGATCTCAGGGATCGTAGTGAGCTCGGCTTCGGTGCGCTGCCCGCGGGCCGTGGGTGTCTGCGGGGGAGCATCTGGTCCGCTGGAGGTCGGAGCTTTGGCGCTAGGCGCGGATCCTGATTGCGCTATCCCCTCGCCGCTGGCTTCTGTGGGGCGCGCGGAGGGACTGGCGCTCCGCTCACTCTTGGGCGAAGCCGGGGCGGGCGCCTCCTGCGAGGCGGAGGCCGTCGGCACCGCCACTCTGATCGGGACCTCAGGATCAGGTGCCGCGTAGGCGTTTATCGGGGCGGCGGCAAGCGCGATCACCGCGCCCGCCCCGAGGAGGATTCTCTTCGTGCTCGTGGTCATATGGTGGAATCTCCTGTTGGCGGTCGTCACATCGGTGTGACTTGGAGTCGTCTTTGACACCAAAACCCAAAGCCTTACATATTGCAAAGGAAGGGTTTGACAACCGTATCAACTCACCCGGACACAATCCATACCCGAGAAGACACTGTCAGCAACCATCGCGCAACTGCAACGACGCCACCCGTATCCCCACGCCACCGCCAGGGTCTATGCCTCCGCCAGTGACAAACAGCCCCCTCAGCCCTTAGTGCGCGCAGCCCACCAGGCGCGCAGGGCCTCACGGGCCAACTCCTCACCCACCGGGCCTTTCTCCATGCGCAGGTCCATCAGGAAGCGGTAGGCCTGACCCACCACCGGACCAGGCCCGACCCCGAGCTCAGCCATAATCTGCTGGCCATCCAGATCTGGCCGGATTGCCGCCAGCTCCTCGTCCTGCCGCAGCTGAGCAATGCGCGCCTCCAAGTCATCGTAGGCATGCGCCAGCATGGCGGCCTTGCGCCGATTGCGGGTGGTTACATCTGCACGCGTCAACCGGTGCAGTCGCTCCAGCAGTGGGCCCGCATCCGTGACGTAGCGGCGCACCGCAGAATCAGTCCACCCAGCGTCGGCGTAGCCGTGGAAGCGCAGATGCAACTCCACCAGGCGGGCCACGTCCTTGGTGGTCTGCTTGTCAAAAGTCAGGGCCTTCATGCGCTTCTTGGTCATGCGGGCACCTACGTGGTCGTGCCCATGGAAGGTGACCGTGCCGTCGCGCAGGAATCGCCTGGTCGCAGGCTTGCCGATGTCGTGCATCAGCGCAGCCAGGCGCAACACCAGGTCCGGGGCGGGCACAGGCCCTTCCGGTCCGGTCTCCATATCCATGGCCTGGTCCAGCACTGTCAGGGTGTGCTCGTATACATCCTTGTGGCGCTTGTGTTCGTCCACAGTCTCCTGCAAGCCGGAAAGCTCAGGCAGCACAATGTCGCAGACGCCGGTGTGCACCATCAACTCAATGCCGCGCCGGGGCCAGCGGCTGGTGAGCAGTCGCTCCAGCTCGGCGCGCACGCGCTCTGCGGAGACGATTTCCAGCCGCTCAGCCATGTCCGCCATAGCGCGTATGACCTCAGCCGTCACATCCAGGCCCAGCTGGGCAGAAAAACGCGCAGCCCGCATGATGCGCAGGGGATCGTCGTCGAAGGATTGCTCGGCGCTCACGGGTGTGCGCAGCACCCCCGCCGCCAAATCCTCAAGTCCACCGCAGGGGTCCACCAACTGCAGATCCGGCAGGCGCAGGGCCATAGCGTTGACGGTGAAATCGCGGCGGGTGAGGTCACCTTCCAAGGTGTCGCCATAGACCACCACCGGTTTGCGGGAGCCAACCTCGTACTCCTCGGTGCGGTAGGTAGTGACCTCCACCACGACGTCGCCTTTGCGTGCCCCAATGGTGCCGAACTCCTTGCCGATATCCCAGCAAACATCGCCCCATGCCTTGAGGATCTGCTCGGTCTGATCAGGGTGGGCAGAGGTGGTGCAGTCCAGATCATGGGGCGCCACCCCTAGGAAGGCGTCACGCACAGGCCCGCCGACTAAGGCCAGCTCGTGCCCAGCCCGCGCAAAAAGATGCCCTAAGGCAGCCAGGGAGGGCGGGAGGCCAGCCAAGGTGCGGGAGGCCAGGGGGGTTAGGCCGCGCTCATCAACCACCTGGAGGTCAATATCCAGGTGTGCGGGCACACGGTGTGGGGGCAGTGCGGTCGGGTGTGGGGTGGAAGTCATCGCGCCAAGCCTGCCATGGCTTGGGTGTCGGTACGCTACCTGACCTAATTCACCCCCTACCAACCGGGCCTTGGGGCCTAGACCGCCTAAAGTGTCCCTATGTCGTTCTCACGCACTCACACGCCCCGCGCTGGCTCCGGCCCGCGCCGCCAGAGTGCGCATGCCCTGCCAGTGGTTGATGAAACCAGCGCTGGCGGGCTGATTGTGGACGTGCAGGATGGCCGCGCTTTCACTGCGGTGATCGCCCGCCGCAACCGGGGGGGCCGCCTGGAGTGGTGTCTGCCCAAGGGGCATTTGGAGGGTGAGGAGACCGCTGAGCAAGCTGCCGTGCGGGAGATTCGTGAGGAGACGGGTATCTCTGGCCGTGTCCTGCGTCATCTGGCCACCATCGACTACTGGTTTTCCGGGGATTCCCACCGCGTCCACAAAGTGGTGCACCACTTCCTGTTGGAGGCTACTGGCGGCACTCTGACCACGGAGAATGACCCTGACCATGAGGCGGAGGATGTCGCCTGGGTGGACCTGGATGAAGTAGCCCGACGCCTGGCGTATCCCAATGAGCGCAGGATCGTGGCGGCGGCCCGCGAGATCCTCGTGGGGGACTAAATGGTCGCTGGGACCACCCGCGGTGGAGCCTGCGCCCGGCTCGAAGGCACTGCTCTGTCCGCCTGGCGACGGCGTCGCCGCCCGCTGGCAGTCACCTTGTGGAGCCTGCTGGTGGCGGTGCTGCTGGTGCTAAGCCCCTTGGCTACCCCGCCACTTGCCCTGGCTACCCCGGCCACGCCCTTGCCCCCACAGACCAATCTAGAGGTCACGGAGGGACAGGTCACCACCTCTCTAGACGCCCTGGCTCCCGAGATCATGACCGGTGGGGAGGATTTGGTCATCACTGGCACTATTGCCAATGGCACCAGTAATCCACTGACCGATCTGGTGCTGGTGGTGCAGGTACAGGACGCCACGCCCGTGTCTGTGGAACAGCTCAGCAACTGGCTGAGCGGCAACCGTGACACCTACTTGCGTACCGTCCTGACTGAAACCCTGCCGGCAACGATTGAACCCGGCGCTACGGCAGGCTTTAGCCTCACAGTGCCAGCCGCCAACCTGCCCTTAGGTGACTCCAGCCAGTGGGGCCCCAGAGGGGTGCAGGTGGCGGTAACTCGTGACCGCGTCACCGTGGCCTCAGACCGCTCTTACCTGTTGCTGCAGCAGGCTTATGAAATCCAGCCGACGGGTGTGCTGGTAGCGGTGCCGCTAACTGCCACTCCGGCTGAGTTGACGGCGCTGTCCACCATGGCGCAGCTGCGCTGGACTGCGCCAGCACCTGAGGCTACGGCCGCCCCCCACCCCACGGACTCAGCCAGCGCTGAACCCACTGCGCATCCCCCAGAATCTGCCAGCGCTTCTGCCACGCCCACAGCCGCCGATCAAACCGCCCAGGCGCCGCCCGACCCCCTGCTAGGCCTGGTAGCCCGCTGGTCCGCCCAGTTAGATTTGGCTCGCCCCGGAGTGGTCTTGGGTGTTGATCCAGCGGTTCTCGCCGCCCTCGGCGTGGACCAGGCGCAAGCGGAAGCTGAAGCCAAAGCGACTGCCTCACCCACCGCCAATGCCTCGCATGCGGCTTCTGAGGGCGGGGTAGGGGTCACGGCAGCGCCTCCTCAAGGCAGTCAGGTAGCTCAGCCAGAGGCCTCAGCGGGCGCCACTGCCGAGGCTGTCGCCTCGCCCGCCCCCAGCTCTAGCCCCAGCGCCTCACCCACCGCCAGCCCGGCTCCACCGCCTACCGTGGTAGAGCAGCTGCGGGACAAACTCGTAGCCGCGCTTAAGGCGGGCGACGTCGTAGCTCTGCCTTGGGCTGATGCCGATGTGTCCGGGCTCGCCCACGCGGGCGAAAGCAAACTCATCGCCGAGGCCCGCACTCGCGCGGATGCCTCACCCCTAGCCCAACTGGGCGCCCGCAAGGACACCGCTTGGCCAGCCTCGGCAACCCTAGATCAGCAGACTTTCAGCGCTCTGCCAGCCAGTGAGCAGATCGTGCTGGCGCCGCCGGGCACCCTGCCGGTCAGTGAGGACCTGACTTATACGCCCTCTGGCCTCACCACCGCAGAGGGTCGCGTGATGATCCTGCCGGACGCCAGCGCCTCCGCCACTCTGCGCGGCACCATGCCCCTGGGCCCAGTCATGCCGGAACGCTCCGCCGGTGCACTCAGTGAGCTAGATACGCGCCAATTGTTGCGCGCACAAACTGCGATTGTTGCCCGCCAACTGCCTTCGGTCAGTCGCGACCTAATCGTTAGCCTCGACCGCTCCACTGCCGCAAGCACGGACGCGCAGGTGCTATCGCGGCGTGTGGAAGCCTTGGTCTCCGCGCCATGGGCCACTCCGCTGCGGCTGGACGATATGACGCAGCATGCCGCCGCTATTGCGCAGGGCCAGGGCGGCACATATCTGCGCGAGGTGCAGCGTTCAGCTTTGAGCCCAGCGGCCGTGGAGGCCGGCGAGTTGTCTGCCGCTGATCTGGATTCGGCCCGCAATTCTGCGGCTGCTTTGGCTGCTGTGGGCGCTACGGTGGCGGACGCTGGCGCCCTATTAGGGCAAAACGGCGAGGTATTGACCTGGGCCTCAGCCTCGGCATGGCGCTCTGCCCCCACGCAACGCCAAGAGATGCTGGCGCAGGTGGGGGCATGGTCTCAGAATTTGCTGGGCGCCTTGAGCATGCAGCCCTCCTCAACGGTGACCTTGATTAGTGAGCAAGCTAATCTGCCGGTTCGCATCGCTTCTAGCCTGCCGCAGGATGCGACCGTACAGGTGCAGCTGTCTTCTTCCTCCACACGTTTGCAGGCAGAAGAGCCGGTTTCCGCCACCATTCCCGCTCATGGCGACGCCGTAGTGATGGTGCCGGTTAAAGCCGTTGGCAACGGTGAGGTACTGGTGACTATCAAAGTCAAAGCACCTGACGGCTCTGAGGTGGGTGAGCCTGCCACGGTTCATATGCTGGTGCATGCGGAGTGGGAGTCGCGGGGAATCCGCGTGGTCACTGTGGGTCTGGTGCTGCTGCTGGTGGTGGGTATTTTCCGTACCGTGCGGCGAGGCCGTAGGGGTGGCAATCTTGCCTTAGCCGCCCAAGTCGCTAAGCCCGCCCGGCCGAAACTGCGAGAGGACTAGCCATGAGCCGTCAGCATCGAGATGACTCAGGGCAGTCGGCCTCCCTGGCCCGCTCCTCAGCAATTATGTTCGCTGGGACCCTGGTTTCCCGCCTGCTCGGCTTTGTGCGCAACGCACTGGTAGTGGTGGCCCTAGGCGCAACGGCCTCCGGTGCAGCCGACGCCTTTAACACCGCTAACGCTTTGCCCACCCAGCTGTACAACCTGTTGTTGGGCGGCATCCTCAACGCTGTGCTGGTGCCGCAGATCGTGCGTGCACTCAAGCAGGACAATGGCGACGACGTCGTAAACCGTCTGCTCACGGCTGCCGGCGCGCTGGTGGCGGTGGTGACGGGTCTGATGACTTTGGCCGCGCCGCTGGTGGTCAAGCTTTATGCCTCCGGTTTGGGGCGCTGGCAGCCTTTAGCGGTGGCTTTCACGGTCTGGTGTATGCCGCAGATCTTCTTCTATGGGCTCACGGCGCTGTGGGGTCAGGTGCTTAATGCGCGCGAGCGCTTTGGCCCATATATGTGGGCGCCGGTGGTCAACAACATCATTGCAATCGCTTCTCTGCTGGCCTATATCCAGCTCTATGGCTCCTACGCTGCCGGGGGTGATCCGGCCGCTTGGTCGTGGATGCGCACGGCGGTGATTGCGGGCGGCGCAACGCTGGGCATTGTGGTGCAGGCGCTGACTTTGTACCTGCCGCTGCGCCAGATCGGCTTCAAGCCCAAGTTGTCTTGGGGAGTGCGGGGCATTGGCCTGCGGGAGACCTCGATTGTGGCCTCCTGGGCACTAGCTGGAGTGTTGATTACAGGTCTGTCTGATATGGCCTGGACCAACCTGGGGTCGGCAGCAGTCACGGCCGCAGAAGGGGCTGCTAGCTCTGGTCAGATCATCCCGTCCACCACCATGTGGAATAACGCGCAGCTGGTCTACATCCTGCCGCAGTCCTTGATCACCACCTCCATTGTGACGGCCCTGTTCACGCGCATGAGCATTAAGGCGGCGGAGCGCGATGCCTTGGGAGTCAGGGATGACTTCTCCTTTGGGGCCCGCACAGTAGCGGTGTTCACCATGCTGGCCAGTGCCGGGATCGCGGTGCTGGCCACTCCGGCGCTGCAGGCCTTTGTGCCTTCCTTGTCTCTGGCTGAGGCGCAGGCGAGTGCCCCGATCCTGGTGGCTTTAGCGCTGGGCATTGTGCCGCAGGGGCTGTTCTTTACGGCGCAGCGGGTGCTTCTGGCTTACTCGGATACGCGGCGGCTTTTCTGGGCTTATGCACCGCTGGGAATCGTGCCGGTGCTGGCGGCTTTTGCGATTCATGCTTTGGCTCCGGCCCCGCACTGGATGACTTTGGCGGCGGTGGTCAACACCCTGGGCCACCTGATTGGCTTGGCTATCTGTGCGCCATTCATGCTGCGTTACATCCCGGACCTGGACACCAAGCGCATTGGCTCCAATCATCTGCGGCTGGGCTTGTCCGCTGGGGTGGCGGCCTTGGTGGGTATTGGGGTGCGTTATCTGCTGGGTCCAGCTGATGGCTCGCTGACTGGGAGTCGTCCGGTGGACGCCCTGGTGACCATCTTGTTGGTGGCCCTGGTGATGACGGTGGTCTACGCACTGGTGGCGGCTTTGGTGCGGGTGGAGGAGCTGTCCGTGGCCACGGGCCCCATCTCCCGGATCCTACGCAAGGTGGCCCGGCTGCTGGGGCCTGCAGGAGGCCCGCTCAATGCCCTGGCGTCCCGAATGGCACCTCCAGCTGGGACCGCCGCAGAGGCGGGGGCCACCGCAGTGGAGACTGCTGTCGAGTCTGACTTGCCGCCTTCAATCCCCCCACGAGCCGCAGCGGCCAGCCTGGCTGCCGGCGAGGGCCTGCCGCCCTCGATCCCCCCGCGGGGCCCGGTGCCTGTATTTACGCGCATGCCAGCCAGGTCATCCAGATCTGCGCCGCTGCACCAAACCGCATCCACCGCGACACCTGGCCGACCAGTGGCACCCAGGCCAGTACCGGTACACCGAGTCCCAGCGGCGCCTGCCCAAGCGGTGGGCTCAGCGTCTGTTCCGTTGCGGCCGGTGGCACCCAAGTCGGCACCGGTGGTGCGCCCGACGGCGTCGGCACCCGCCCAACCAGCCGCACCAGACCAATCAGCACCAGAGTCTGCACCCGTGCCTCCAGCGGCGCCTACCCGCAGGTCCCGGCGCGCACAATTGACCGCTGGACACCAGATTGCTACCGCACCCCAGCCGCAGGGGCTTGCAACTTCCCGCACGATTGCTGCGCCTAAGGCTCCGGTCGCCGCAGCCACGCCGTCGGCAGAACCCGAAACCTCCAATTCAGCAGAGACCCTTTCGCAACCTAGCGCTACGATGGATACTGACTCTCAGGTCAAGGGAAAGGACCGTGGTGTGGACGAGGGCAAGCCAATCGGCTCTGGCCGCTACCGGGTCCTGGACACCATGCCCACGACGCTCCCACACATCATCCGTCACCGCGGCAAAGACACGATCCTGGACCGAGATGTCACCATCCTTCTACTGACACCGGCCACCGCACATCGTGAAGAGGTCTTGAGCGCCGCCGCCCGCGCTGTGCTCATTGATGACCAGCGCTGCCAACGTATCTACGACGTCGATCAAGGCCGCGATGCTTTTATCGTCTCTGAGCCCACTTCCGGTGTGACTTTGCCACGCCTGGTGGAGCAGGGGCTAAGTACCGCCCAGGCTCGCGCAGTGATTGGAGAGTCGGCTCAAGCCTTGGCCTGCGCCTCGCTGCGCAACCTGCACCACTTAGTGCTGCGCCCCGAATCCATTCGCGTTGACGCCTCCGGTCAGGTGAAGGTGGCCGGAATTGGGATCGACGGCGCCGCCCGGGGCATGGATTCGCGTTTCCGCAGCCCGCTGCTGGCAGATAAAGACGACGCGAAGGCCTTGGTTGAGCTGCTCTACTACGCCGTCACTGGCCGCTGGCCTGGCAAGCGCAGCGGCATTCGTCCCGCCCCACGTCGCAACGGCGCTCCGGTGCCGCCATCTGAGATCGCTTCAGGAGTGCCGCAGGAAATCGACGCCCTGTGTGAGCGCACCTGGAAGGGAGATGTGCCTCGTTCGGCGGCAGAAGTGGCGGCGCTCCTGGAACCTTGGCCCAAGGTGCAACCGCCCAAGATGCCAGATGCGCCTGCAGCTCCCGCTAAGCCGGCTATCTCAGTTCCCGCACCGGTTGCCAAGCCCGCCGGGGTCGAGCCTGCAGACGCCGGCGCCGGCAGCACCGCGCTGGCGGAGGCGGGCGCTCGCGCTGCTGCAACCGCCAGCACTATGGCCGGTGCTACGCGCAGTCTCTTCACGCGGATCACGCGCTCGATTCGCACGGGGCAGTTCTCGCAAACTGGTGCGCAGCAGGCCCCAGCGGCAGCTCCGGCCAAGCAGCCTCCGGTCCCCAAGATGAGCTCTCCGGCCCCAGCCACCAGCCCGGTCCAGTCTGCCCGTCCAGCTGCAGCCAGCAGTGCTGCGCATGCCGCCGCAGAGGCGGGCGAGAAGCAAAGGGAGCAGATGCCCACTGGCTTACAGCGGGGTATGCGCGCTTTGCGTGCCCGACGTGGTGGTGGGCAGCAAGTCACCGAGAGTGCGATTCCCACGGAGGTGATGGGCCAGGGGCAGTTGGAGACACCACAGGGTCCCGGCTCCACCCGGGTGGTGGACATTGACTCGGTGCGTGGCGATTCAGACAGCCGAATGGCAGTGGAGTCTGACCTGATCACTATTGCGGATGACCAAGGCTCGGACCTGCTGTCTCAGGATGAGGACTCGGAGTTGGAGGAGCTCGTCGCTGGTGAGGAGGCTGAGAACCAGCGGACCACCAAGGGCGTCCTGATTGCCATTGGCGCGGTGGTGTTGTTGGTGGTCCTCTTCGCCTTCTTCAACCTGCTGAGCTTGGCCAAGGTACCGCTGACGGACCGAGAGATCCCGGCCGCCAAAACCGTGCCCACCCAAACTGCCGCAGCGCAAGAAGGTCAGCAGCCAGGTGGTGGAGCTCCTGCTGCCGCTCCACCGGTCCTAGCCGGTGCGCAGGTGCTCGACGGTGAGGAGCACACTGAACTGGCCGGAAAGCTTACTGACGGCGATCCCAACACCAACTGGTACACCCGCTACTACAACGACCCTTCCGTGCCTAATAACGGCAAGCCTGGCATCGGCGTCGCCTTCAAGTTGCAGGCTCCCGCCACCGTAAGCGCCGTCGAACTGCAGGGCACCGCGAATGGCGGGCATTTCCAACTGCGCAGCACCACTGCGCAGGATCCAGCCGGAGGCACGCTCCTGGCTGAGGGGGCCTTTGTGGGGGGCACTACCAGCATTTCCGTTTCGCCTACGGAGGCCTCCAATCTGGTGCTGTGGGTAACTGAGCTCCCCCGCACGCAGGACGGCAAGAACCGTGTGACGATTTCCGAGGTAGTGATCCGCTGAGGCGGGAACAAGCACGGTCTTTGGGTGGTTAGGGTGGCTGCAAGCCAACTAACTTCACAAGGAGAACCATGATCCACGACGTCGTCATCATCGGCTCTGGTCCCGCCGGTTACACGGCCGCCATCTACGCTGCCCGCGCAGGTTTGGCGCCTGTGGTCTTGGCTGGCTCTATCACCGCAGGTGGAGCCCTGATGAACACCACCGAGGTTGAGAATTACCCCGGATTCGTTGAGGGCATCATGGGGCCCGAGCTGATGACCCAGATTCAGCAGCAGGCGGAGCGCTTTGGCGCCGACGTGCGCTACGAGGACGTCACCGCCCTGGACCTGTCCGGTGAGGTCAAGCGGATCACCACCGAGGAGGAGGTTTATGAGGCTCGCGCAGTCATCATCTCCACCGGCTCGGAATACCGCAAGCTTGGGGTCGACGGCGAAGATCGTCTCTCGGGGCACGGAGTGTCTTACTGTGCCACCTGCGATGGTTTCTTCTTCAAGGATCAGGACCTCGTGGTGGTGGGTGGTGGCGACTCGGCCATGGAGGAGGCCACCTTCCTGACGCGCTTTGCGCGCTCCGTGACAGTGGTGCACCGCCGCGACCAGTTGCGTGCCAGCCAGGCTATGGAGAAGCGCGCCAAGGCTGATCCCAAGATCACCTTCGCTTGGAACTCGCAGGTGGTGGCCTTGCACGGTGAGGAGGCTTTGACGGGTGTCACCTTGCGGGACACGGTCACTGGGGAGGAGCGGCAGTTGGCGGCTACTGGCCTTTTCGTGGCCATCGGCCAGATTCCACGCAACGAGCTTGTAAAAGATGTCTTGGAGCTAGACGAGCAGGGTTACATCAAGGTGCAGACGCCTAGCCAGCGCACCGGCCTGCCCGGAGTCTTTGCCTGCGGTGACGTGGCCGACCCCATCTACCAGCAGGCGATAACTGCCGCCGGCTCTGGTTGCCGCGCCGCCTTGGATGTGGAGGCTTACCTGGCTGAGCTTGAGGCCTGAGCCCCGGTTGGGGAGCGAAGGTGTCCGCCTGGACCTATTCTGGTTCCAGGCGGCCACCGCTTTTGTTAGTACATTCATATATTTAACCGGCGGATGATTAAGGAGATTGCAATGACTGTCGTCCAGGACTTGCGGGGGGATGACTTTGAGGTGACCATCGCCGCCAGTGAGCTGCCAGTGGTAGTGGACTTTTGGGCACCATGGTGCGGTCCTTGCCGCCAAATGGCACCTGTGGTGAAGGAGGTCGCTCAGCAGCTAGCTGGGCAGGTGAGTTTCTACAAGCTCGACGTCGACGGCAGTCCACAGCTGGCCAGCAAGCTAGGAATCCGCTCAATTCCAACCTTTGTGGTCTTTCAAAGCGGTCAGGAAGTGCGCCGCTTTGGGGGTGCTCGTCCTAAGGGCAAACTCATCCAGGAGATTCAGCAGGCGCTGCAGTGAGCTCAGGTCGGCTTAAACCACTAGCAAGCTGAGGCAGACCCGCGCTACCGGTCCTCCGCATAAGTCCCAGCTACCGGTGCGGAGGACGCGCGTTTCTTAGGCGAACTACACTGGGCGCACCAGGCGATGATTTGAAAGCGGGGCCACCATGCAGTTCATTTCCACCCGGGGCGGCATGAGCCCCGCAGGTTTCACTGAAGTGCTTCTAGATGGCCTAGCACCCGACGGCGGACTAGTCGTGCCGGAGACGCTGCCCCGCATTACTCCTACCGACTTAGAGGATTGGCGCCAGCTCTCCTACCCGGAACTTGCTGCCAAGGTTATCGGGCTCTTCGCCACAGATATCCCGGCTGCGGAGCTAGCCAAGATGACCGCGCGCGCCTACAGCGTCGAGCGGTTCCCAGCGCCGGTGGTTCCAGTGGAACTCCTCGGGGAAGGCATCGGCCTGGTTGGGCTCTCGGAGGGCCCCACCATGGCTTTCAAAGACTTGGCTATGCAGTTCCTGGGCCAGGCCGTGCCCCATGTGCTTTCCCTGAGGGGAGGGGTGCTGAATATCCTGGGCGCAACCAGTGGCGACACCGGCTCTGCTGCCGAGCATGCCTTTCGCGCTAGCCCCGGCGTCTCCGTTTTCATGTTGTCTCCGGCAGGCCGCATGAGTGACGTGCAACGGGCCCAGATGTATTCGCTCACTGAGCCCACTATTCACAATATTGCGGTGCGCGGCGTCTTTGACGACTGCCAAAACTTGGTCAAGGAGCTTAACGCCGATGCTTCCTTCAAGAAGCAGCACAGCTTGGGAGCCGTCAACTCCATCAACTTTGGCCGCATCGCAGCGCAATGCGTCTACTACGTATGGGCTTGGTTGCGCGTGACCGATTCCCTCAGCGCCGCACAGCGGCAAGCCGAGCACACCAGTCCACGTTTGTCTTTCTCAGTGCCCTCCGGCAACTTCGGCAATATCTACGCCGGGCACTTGGCGCGGGAGATGGGGGTACCGATTCGCAGACTCATCTTGGCCACCAATGAGAACAACGTCTTAGACGAGTTCTTCTCCACCGGCATTTACCGCCCCCGACCCAGTGCGCAGACCTACGCCACCTCCAGCCCTTCCATGGACATCTCCAAGGCTTCCAATCTGGAGCGTTTCTTGTGGACGCTGCTCGGCCCTGAAGACTTCAAAGCCGCTTGGGCCACTTTGGAGGCCTCCGGCCAGGTCGATTTATCTGCTCAGCTTGAGCGGATGCGTACTGAGTTTGGCTTCGCCTCATCCTGCTCCACTCATCAGGATCGCCTCGCAGCCATTGCGGAGGTAAAGGCGAAGCACGGTCGGCTGATTGACCCGCATACTGCCGACGGCTGGACGGTGGCGCAGCGCCTGGCGGAGCCCGGTGAACTCGTGCTGGTGATGGAGACGGCGAAGGCTGCAAAGTTCGGAGAGACGGTGGCTGAAGCACTGAGTGTGCCTGTGCCTTCCACCCCGGAGATTGAGAAACTGTTGGCACTGCCGCAGCGAGTCGAGGAGATTGAGAACTCTGCTGCGCAGCTGCGCTCGATTATTGAGCAGCGGGCGCTCTAGGAAGTTCCTCGGCTAGCGGCGAGTGGGGGTCGCTTAAGCTGCTCCGCTCGCTTTCCGTTTGCGCGAGCCTTTCCCCAGTTGTTTGCGGTCAGTTTGGTTTCACGTGAAACACTCTGCTGACGTAGCTGACTCTCGGTTTCACGTGAAACATCGCTGGGGCAGACGACTACTGGTTTCACGTGAAACCTACCCCGCAGGTCTCGTTCCAGTTTGACCAGCAATCCGCAATCAGTATCGCCGCCGATATCTCCCAGACATGACCGCATGGCAGAATCATTGCACTACGCACCACCGGGGAGCGTACGAGAGGAAGTCATGACTGAGGACAAGACCGTGAAAGGGAATCGGCTAGACCCATGGTTGGATAACTACGCTGCACGAGCCCACGGCTTGCGCGCCTCAGAGACCCGCTCATTGTTTGCTGTGGCCTCGCGTCCCGAGGTCGTCTCTTTAGCTGGCGGAATGCCGAACCTCAAGGATCTGCCTATTGAACAGCTCGCCGAGGCTACCGCCCAAATGCTGCGCAAAGACGGCGGTAAAGCACTCCAATATGGCAATGGACAAGGGCTACCCCGGCTGCGCGAGCAGGTTACCGAGGTGATGGCCTTGGAAGGCATTGAGGTGGACCCGGAGGACGTCGTCGTCACCACTGGATCGCAGCAGGCCGTCGATATAATCACCGAGCTCTTCATTGACCCCGGCGACGTGATTCTCACGGAGGCCCCCACCTATGTTGGGTCTCTGTCCATTTTCTCCACCTACCAAGCGGATGTACAACAGGTCCCGATCGACGCCAAGGGTGTAGTCCCAGAAGCCCTAGAGGAGTCCATCTCCCGCTTGGAGCGGGAAGGCAAGCGGGTCAAGTTCTTCTACTGCCTGCCCAACTTCCACAACCCTGCCGGGGTAACGCTTTCCGAAGAGCGTCGCCCACAGATCATCGAGATCTGCCGACGTCACCACGTGCTTATCGTGGAAGACAACCCTTATGGCCTGCTGGGCTTTGCAGGACAGACCTACACCGCACTGAAGACCCTGGCACCAAAAGACGTGGTCTATCTGGGCTCATTCTCCAAGATTTTTGCGCCGGGTTACCGCGTGGGCTGGGCCGTAGCGCCCCCGGCGGTGCGGGAGAAGCTAAAGCTGGCCTCCGAGGCGGCCATTCTCTGCCCCTCCTCCATGGGGCAATATTCAATCTCCATGTACCTGGAGAGCTTCGACTGGAAGCGCCAGATCGAGGAGTTCCGCGGCATGTATCGACGGCGTCGCGATGCCATGATCTCAGCGCTCAATGAGTATCTCCCTAGGTGCACGTGGAACGTGCCCGAGGGTGGCTTCTACGTCTGGGTGGGCCTGCCTGAAGGACTCGACGCAAAGGACATGCTGCCGCGCGCCGTCACCAACCTAGTCGCCTATGTCTCTGGCACTGCTTTTTATGCCGGCGGAAAAGCCGGTCAAGACCACCTACGTTTGTCCTTCTGCTACCCCGAGCCTGCAGAAATCAAGGAAGGGGTGCGACGCCTGTCAGAAGTCGTCCTGCACGATCTGGAACTTCTAGAACTCTTTGGCCCCGCCACTTCACGTCCAATCAGCGGCGTATCCGCACCAGCGCCCGACCAGATCTGAGGAAAACCGCCATGAATGCCACCAACTCAATCAATGAGCCACTTCGCGTAGCCATCCTGGCAGGGGGTCTTAGCCACGAAAGGGATGTATCGCAGCGCTCCGGGCATCGCGTAGCTCAGGTCATGCGACACCTGGGTCACCAGGTCATTATTTTGGATGTGGACGCAAGGCTCCTGTCTTCCCTGCGGTCATTTGCCCCGGACGTGATCTGGCCCCTGGTTCACGGTGGCCCCGGAGAGGATGGCGGCCTGCAGAATATTCTGCTTGCGCTAGAAACCCCCTATGTCGGCACCCATTCAGACGGTTGCCAACGTGCATCCTTCAAGCCCACCGCCAAGGCCACCGTCCGCACCGGTGGGGTACTCACCCCAGACTCCGTCACACTGCCTAAGGCCTACTTTGCCCAGCTCGGGGCCCAGGAGGTCTTGACCTTGGTGGCAGAACACCTCGGCTATCCGGTGGTGGTGAAACCCAATCAGGGAGGCTCAGGGCTGGGGGTCTCTTACGCCGCTTCCGCTGACGAGCTCCGCTCCGCCATGGTCACCTGCTTCGCCTACGACGAGCGCGCGCTTGTAGAAAAGTACGTGCAGGGCACTGAGGCGGCCGTCAGTGTTGTGGACACTGGGCAGGGTCCACATGCGCTGCCGCCTGTAGAGGTGGTTTCTGAAGGCCAGTATGACTTCGACGCCCGCTACAACCCGGGTCGGTCAGAGTACTTCACTCCGGCGCGACTGGATGCAGCACAGATTGAACTTGTGCAGGAGACGGCGCTGAAGGTGCACCAAACCCTGGGCCTGGGCAATATCTCCCGCACCGATCTGATCCTCGATCAGGAAGGCACTCCGTGGTTCATCGATGTCAACGTAGTGCCCGGAATGACTGAGACTTCACTGTTCCCGATTGCCGCTGAAGCAGCCGGGAATCTGCCTCAGCTTTACGATGAGCTAGTACACAACCCGCTCTGCCACTGAGCTAAGCGAAACTGAGGGCCCTGGTCACCGAACGGTGACCAGGGCCCTTCGCTCTATTTGCGGCAGCGGCTTGGTTTCACGTGAAACCGTGCAGCAATGATCTGAATCGGGAACCTTAGTCCTCTGCCAGGGAAGTGCCGGGAGCCAGCGCATCTACGATGCGCGCTAGATCCTCATCGCCAGCAAACTCGATGGTGATCTTGCCCTTCTTTGCGCTGCGCGTGACCTTCACCCGGGTCTCGAAGGCATCTGAAAGCCGTGTCGACAGTGCCGGCAGCGGCATAGACCGAAGCCGCTGCGGCCGAGGAGCCATGGTGACATCCTCAGGCTCGTCATGCATGGCCACCAGCTCCTCGGCGGCGCGCACAGATAGGCCCTCTGCCACGATTTTCTGCGCCAAACGTTCCATTGCTCCGGCGTCTGGCAGACCCAAAAGCGCGCGAGCATGCCCAGCGGAGAGCACCCCAGCAGCCACCCGGCGCTGCACGAGCGCTGGCAGCTTCATCAGGCGCAGCGTATTGGAGATCTGGGAGCGGGAACGCGCAATGCGCTTAGACAGTTCTGCGTGCGTACAGCCAAAGTCCTCAAGCAGAGCTTTATAGGCAGCAGCCTCTTCCAGCGGGTTCAGCTGGACTCGGTGCAAGTTCTCAAGCAATGCATCGCGCAGGAGGTCCTGATCGTCGGTGTAGCGAACGATCGCAGGGATGGTCTCTAAGCCAGCCACCCGGGCGGCGCGAGTACGCCGTTCACCCATGATGAGTTCGTAGCGAGGATCATCGTCGTCAGTGTCGGGAGAGCGGCGGACGACGACGGGCTGCAGCAGACCAACCTCTTTAATGGAGGCGGCCAGTTCTTCGATTTCCTCATCGTCAAAGTACTGGCGCGGTTGCCGTGGGTTGGCATCAATGTGGTCCAGCGGAATGTGTCCAAAGGTCGCGCCCGGAACTGGCACTAAGCCTTCATCCGTAGCCTCGGTTTCACGTGAAACCAAAGCAGGCTCAGACTCCGCCTCTACAAAAACAGCCCCGGTCTCTGCAGGAGCGAGTTCCTCAGCCGCTTCGGTCACCGTGCGCGCAGCCTCCTTAACCTCGGCCACAGGAGCTTTCTCTGCGACGGCCTCCACCTCACAAGATTCTGGCCTCGCTGCTTTCGACTCGGGAGTCGCTGTCTTACTTGCCTTAACCGCCGCAGACTGCTTAACCGCGGCCCGCTTTGTGGCAACAGCTGGCGCCTGCGACGCCGTCGTCTTTGCTGCGGATGTCTTAGCACCTGACGCCGTCTTGACCTCAGCCTCTACCTCGGTTTCACGTGAAACCGCAGCGGGCTTGGCGGAGCGAGTCGGAGCCTTCTTGCTGTGTTTGGTGGTCCGTTTGCTGGGAGCTAGGAGTTTGGCCGCCAGATCGGAGTGCGAGGCAGACTGACTGCGGCTCCTATCTTCTGCCTGGTTCTCCTTGGTGGTTGTCCCCTTAGCCGCAGTCGCGCTACGACGTGAACCTTCGGGGAAGAACACGTCACTTGGACGCCCCACTGGCTCGGCTTGAGCGGAAGGCATCAGTGCCTCTAGTCCGCGGCCTAGCGCACGCCTTTTTTCAGCCATGGTCACGCCTCCTCAGCGTCGTCATTGCCCGCAATATCCGCAACCAGGTCGGTGTCGGCAGCAGCAGTCGGATTCCACATGAGTCCCGCAACTCCGCGGTAAGCAATCTCTTGGGCAAGCTGTTTATAGGCAATGGCGCCACTGCAGCGCGGATCCCAGAAAACCACTGGCGCTCCAAAAGACGGCGCCTCAGCCACCCGCACTGAACGAGGAATTCGCGTCAGCAGGGTCTGTTGTGGGAAGAAGCGACGTACCTCGCCCTCCACTTCTTTGGCCAGAGTGGTGCGGCGGTCAAACATGGTTAGGGCGATCATGGAGATAGCTAGATCAGGATTGTGCAGCTCAGCGATTCGGTCAATGGACCGGCTCAGCAGGGCTAGGCCTTCCAAGGCGTAGTACTCAGCCTGCATCGGGATTAAGACCTCATTGGAGGCCACAAAGGCGTTGATAGTCATGATGCCCAGGCTCGGCGGGCAATCAATCAACACATAGTCCATCCGCGGCAGGCTCTGCCGCTCCCGCTCAGCTAGATAGGCATCCAGGGCCTTGGCTAACAGAGACTCGCGGCGGGCCGCACCCACCAATTCAACCTCGACCGCTGCCACGTCTAGGCTCGCAGGCACACATGAAAGCGTTGGCGAGAACTCAGTAATAGCCACCACCTCGGCCAGAGGCATGCCTTCCACCAGCACGTCGTAAACGGAGGCAATATCCTCCCCGTGCTCCACCCCCAGGGCGGTTGAGGCATTGCCCTGGGAGTCGGCGTCAATAACCATCACGTGCAACCCGGCCTCAGCGAGCGCAGCGGCGACGTTGACCGTAGTTGAGGTCTTGCCAACGCCACCCTTCTGGTTGGCCACAGCGATCACGCGGGTCTTATCTGGCTGCGGAAAGCCCCCCGCCGCCACCTCATGCAGCGCGGAGTGGTCCGCTTGCAGCTCGTCGAATATCGATCCGGACACGTGTACTCCTCACAAATCGATTCCCTCGGTGCTAAGCACCAGGGCTCGACCAGTCTACGTGAGTGACACCTGCGCACACGCGCCCGACGTACGTCAATTGCCAACAAAATGACGCAAACACACCATAATGCAGCCCTAATTAATCTAGGCGATTAAATAGATTATGCTTTTGGTCGGCGGACTTCCACAACCATGGTGTGTTCCTCACCCGGCATCACCACCTCATGCACCACCGCAGACTCCAAGCGCGCCTTCTTGATGACGTACTTTGCGTCATCCACCTCTTCCTGCGCCTTAGTCCCCTTCAGCGCCAGCAAAGCGCCACCCTGACGCAGCAGCGGCGCCGTCAGACGCACCAGCTTGGACAGGTTAGCCACCGCCCGCGCCGTCACGGCGTCGTAGCGGTCTTTGACCTCCTCCGCCCGGGCCCGGCGGATAGTCACATTGTCCAGATCCAGTTCCTCAACCACGTCTTGAAGCCACTGGGTGCGCCGCTCCATGGTCTCAATGAGCGTCACCTCCAGGTCTGGGCGCAACAGCGCCACCACAATCCCAGGGAAGCCAGCCCCGGAACCGACGTCGGCCACAGTTCCACGCGCCGGCAAGAAAGGCACCACCGCCGCGGAGTTGACCAGGTGCCGGCTCCACAAACGCGGCAGTTCGCGCGGCCCCACCAAGCCCCGCAACTCACCTTCCTCAGCAAGCATGGCCGCGAAATGCTCCGCCGCGCCAAAGGCCAGCCCAAAGAGTTCACGCATCTCGGCTGTCGGCTGCTCCACCACGGACTTGGATGCTTGGGCCGACTGCTTGGCGAACTCGGGTGCGGGCTGGTCCTGGCTCATCTCAGGCCTCAGTGACCTTGGTGTCAGCTGCATCGTCACCGGCGTCGTCACCGGTATCCGCAGCGTCATCAGCCGCTGCAGCTGGCAGAACCACGACGTGGCGATGCGGCTCAGCACCCTCAGACTCCGAGACCAGACCGGCGTCGGCCACCACATCGTGGCAAACCTTGCGCTCAAAGGGATTCATGGGTGCCAAAGCCACTGACTTGCCGGTGGCGCGAACTTTGTCCACGGCCTCCTGCGCCACCACGGTCAGTTCCTCGCGGCGGGCCGCGCGGAAGCCGTTGATGTCCAGCATGAGGCGGGAGCGGTTGCCGGTGCGGGCCTGCACCGCCAGGCGAGTTAGTTCCTGAACCGCCTCCAGTACCTCTCCGTCGCGTCCAACCAGGTCGGATAGCTCGGTCTCATCGCCCTCCTCAGAGGCAACGATCGCAATGGCGGCGCGGCCGTGGTCCACGTCGATGTCAATGTCGCCGCCCAGATCAGCAATATCCAGCAGCTCTTCCAGGTAGTCGGCGCCGACCTCGCCCTCTTCCTCGAGGCGCTTGACGGTGGTGTTCTCGCTCATGGATAGGTCCGTTCTCTAGGGGTCTTTGGGGGCAGTGGCAGGGATCTCAGCCCTGACGCTTCTTCTTGGCCTTGCGGCGCTCGGCAGCAGCGCGGCGCTCCTTAGCACGCTTCTCGTAGCGGCGCCTGGCGATTTCCTCACTGGTCAGGCCATGGGTGGTGGGCTCAGACTCTGCAGTCTCCTGCTCCTCCTCGGCGACGGCGTCGGCAGGGCGGTTCTTAGGATTCTTTTGCCGATCCTTGCGCACCGGCTGCACCCGCTGACCACTGCTGACCGGAGCGTCAGCCAAAGCGGCAGCACGCTCCTCTTCCTCCAGGCTGGGCAGGCCCTGAGCTGCACGCTTGGCGTTAATGCGCGCACGCTGCTTGCGCTCGGCTTCTGAACCCGGGGCAGGCATCTTCCAGATGGAATATGCCTGCTGCCCCATGGTCCACAGGTTGGTGGTGACCCAGTAGACCAGCACACCAATCTGGAACTGCACGCCAGTAATCGCGAAGAACACGGGCATCACGTACAGCATGATCTTCTGCGTGCGCATGGCCGGGTTGTCAGAGTTTTTGGCGGACTCTGGCATGTTCTTGGTGGTGATCTGAGCCATCGTGTACCACTGCGTCAGGCTCATGATGATGATCATGACCACGGTGACTACCTTGACCAGGGTCTCCGAGGAGTTCATGAAGGAGGCTGATAGCGGCGCCCCAAACACGGTGGAGGCCTGCACCTGCTTGGCTAGTTCACTGGTCAGGGGGCCGATGGAGCTGTGCCCGGCGTAGGTGCCGTCTGCTACCTGAGCCAAGCTGGCCAACACCCGGAACAGGGCGAAGAAGATCGGCATCTGCACCAAGATCGGCAGACAGGATGAGAAGGGGTTGGTCCCGTGCTTGGAGTACAGGGCCATCATCTCCTCCTGCATCTTCTGCTGGGAGGCGCGGTCCTTCTTGCCCTTGTACTTGGCTTGCAGGGCTTGGAGCTCAGGCTGCATCAGCTGCATGCCGCGTGAGGCGCGAATCTGCTTGAAGAACAGCGGCATGATGAGGATGCGGACCACCACCGTCAGGCCCACGATAGATAGCACCCAGGCCACGCCGGCGCCGTCGTTCAGGCCGATGGACACCAGGGCCCGGTGAATGTGGACCATCACCCAGGCGACGGCCACCATCAGCGGCCAAAGCAGCGAGTCCATGTGAGCTCCTTGAGGTTCGCGGGGAATGGTTCCCCGGGCTGCCCGTCAATCCTGAATGAGGAAGCGAGCGACGTCGTGTGGATGGTGGTAGCGCCAATGCCCCAGTTCAGGCACATGGTCTACCCCACCGCGGGTCAGGGGGTTGCAGCGCAGAAGGCGCCAGGTTGATAGGACGATGCCTTTGAGGACACCGTGCACGTGTATGGACTCGACGGCGTAGGCCGAGCAACTTGGGTAGTAGCGGCAGCTGCGAGGCAGTGCTGGGGAAATCCAGCGCTGGTAGAGGCGCACGGGTAGCAGCGCTAGGCGCGTGAACAGGGACTCTTCAGTCTCTGCGTCCACCACCGCTCCTCTCCAGAGCTGGACCGCGCAGGCGGTGCAGGCAGCGGTCGAGGTCGCGGGCTAGCTCCGGTGAGGCTGCGCCGTCAGCGGCTGCCAGGCCTCGCACCACCACCTTGCTGCCAGCTTCAAGCTGATCGACGCGCTCACGCATGAGTGCCCTCACCCGCCGCTTGATGCGGTTGCGGTGAGTAGCTCGGTTGACCTGCTTCTTTGGCACGACGACGCCGACGAGCGCCGGGGTGGTTTCCCCAGCCTCGCCGGCGCGGTAGTGGATCACGAGCCTGCGGGTCCCGCTGCGCACACCAGATCTGACTGCGGCACCGAAGTCCTCGGACCGCAGCATCCGGTGCGCTGCCGGGAGCACCGTCAGGCAGCGAGGCGGGCGCGGCCCTTGCGACGGCGCGACGCGAGGACGGCACGACCAGCGCGGCTGCTCATGCGCTTGCGGAAGCCGTGCACCTTGGCACGACGGCGGTTGTTCGGCTGGAAGGTCCGCTTGCTCACGGCTGTTTCTCCTGGTGGGGATGATCGGAACGGCAATCCGCGGAATCGTGGTGCCGTCGCTCGAGTGGCTGCCCCCTAGATCGGGACCGGAGTCCACGCGAACGTCTGCACAACCCTAAAGGTGGGCGGGAATCGGGGTCAAACGTGAAAGTGGCGGAAACTGTGAGAATCCCGCCACGCTCCAACCAGGTGCTGCACTGCAGCGTAGCCGCCTGTAGATCATTGTGGTCAATTACGCACAGCATGTGCGGCTACTTACCTACCAACCTGTGGACAAACCCCTGCCTCAGCGCCGTAGATTGTCCCCGTCTGTGGATAAACCTGTCGACAACTTGCCACCCTGAGGCTTGCCGCTAGGCTCTACAGTTCCTGATAACCCCAGGCCGCGGGTCACTCCGATCTCCTGCGACCCCCAGCTCCGCCTGGCTCACGCCAGCGCATGAGAAGAGGTCCTGACGTGTCAGACTCAGCGACAAACCAGTGGCGCCGTGCCTGCGACATCCTCGCGGCCACCTCCGGCCTCGGCCAAGGCAAACTCTCCATCATCCGCACCACCCGCGCCGTCGACGTCGACGGCACCATCGTGCTGATCGTGGGCTCAGCCTTTGCCCGCGAGGTGATCAACAACCAGGCCTTCGATCAGATTAAAGCCGCTCTGGCCGAGGTGCTCGGCCGCCCGGTGGACGTAGAAGTCACCGTGGACACTTCCTTGGAAACCACCCCGGCAGCTTGGTTGGCTGAACGCCCGGCCAAGGCCGAGGCCCCTGCCCCTAAGACGCCGCGGGCTCCCGTCACCCCGGTGGCAGTGCAGGCTAGTCGCGATAGGCAGCTGGAGCCTGCTGGCAAACCCATGCCACTGGCTTCAACGGCCGATACCCCTTTGGCCGGCCCTTCCGGAACCCCCTTGAACCCCCGGTACACCTTCGACACCTACGTGTCTGGGCCCTCCAACAACTTCGCCTATGCCACCGCCGTCGCCGTCGCCGAGGCACCTGCCAAGGCCTACAACCCCTTGTTCATCTACGGCGGCTCTGGGCTGGGCAAAACCCACCTGCTGCACGCCATTGGCCACTACGCCCGCAGCCTTTTTCCAAATATCAGAGTCACCTACGTCAACTCTGAGGAGTTCCTCTCAGACTTCATCAACTCCGTAGGTGACCAGGAACGGATTGATGGCTTCAAACGCCGCTACCGGCAGGTTGACATCCTGCTGATCGACGACATCCAGTTCCTCCAAGGCAAGGAAGGCACCCTGGAGGAGTTCTTCCACACCTTCAACGCACTGCACACCGCCAACAAGCAGGTGGTACTTACCTCCGATCAGCCGCCCAAGTCCCTGGGTGGCTTTGAGGAGCGACTGCGCTCGCGCTTCGCGGAGGGGCTGATCGTGGACGTGCAGCCGCCTGACCTGGAGACCCGTACCGTCATCTTGTCCAAAAAGGCCCGGATTGAGGGCTTGAACCTGCCAAATGACGTACTGGATTACATCGCCTCCCGAATCACCACGAATATCCGTGAGCTGGAGGGCGCACTGATCCGTGTAACCGCCTTCGCTTCCCTCACCAAGCAGCCGGTGGACCGGATCTTGGCGGAGAAGGTCCTCAAGGACATCATCACCGACCCAGGTGGTGAGGAGATCACCGTGCCCCTGATCATGGCGCAGACCGCCGACTACTTTGGCATCACCATTGACGAGCTCTGCTCCCGCAAGCGCTCCAAGACGCTGGTGACTGCCCGACACATCGCCATGTACCTGTGCCGAGAACTCACCGACTTGTCTCTGCCGATTATTGGCCGGGAGTTCGGCGGCAAGGACCACACCACAGTCATGAACGCGGATAAGAAGATCCGCACTCAGATGGCTGAGCGGCGCGAGACCTACAACCACGTCGCAGAGATCACCAGCCGTATCAAGCAGGCTGCTCAGACACCGCGCCCCGTCTGAGCGCCCGTGACGGCGCGGGAAAGACCTCGTGTTGCACCCTGTGCGCAGTGCTTGGGACAAGAGGTGGAAAACCTGTAACTCACCTGTGTGTTCAGGCCGGGCCTCTGTGTAATTTCAAAATCCCAGGCTGTGCCAACTCACAGCTTCTGGCCCTCCTCCACCGAAGCACACCCGTGTGCTTCCACAAGCGCGAAGGGCGTCGTTTGAACGCAAGCACGCGCTATCCACATGATCCACAGCTGCTACTACCACTACTTACAAGAGATCTCGACGACGAATGAACTCCTCTCGGGGCCATGACGCCCTGCCGATAAGTCCTGTGATTCGTCTACACTGCCAGGCAGTGACCAAGCCCCCGCCACAGGAGAAAAACGACCGTGAAGCTAAGGGTTGACCGCGACGTGCTCGCGGAGGCAGTAACCTGGACTGCCCGCTCCTTGCCCCAGCGCCCACCAGTGCCGGTGCTCGCCGGAGTCCGCCTGGAGGCAGAAGGCTCCAGCTTGACTCTGTCCTCCTTCGACTATGAGGTCTCCGCCCGCAGCGAGGTGGCAGCTGAAGTTGAAGAGCCCGGCGTGGTCCTGGTCTCGGGCCGCTTATTGGCTGATATCGCAAAGGCCCTGCCCGCCAAGCCCGTAGATCTAGATGTGGACGGATCCAAAGTCACCGTCACCTGCGGCAGCGCCCACTTCACCTTGGCTGCCATGGCTGCTGACGACTACCCGGCCCTGCCACAGATGCCCGCCGTAGCAGGCACAATCGACGCCGGTGACTTGGCTAAGGCCGTCAGCCAGGTTTTCACCGCCGCCTCCCGCGATGAAACCCTGCCCATGTTGACCTCCGTGCTGATGGAAGTTGAAGGCAGCACCCTGACCCTCCTGGCCACCGACCGCTACCGCCTGGCCATGCGCGAATTGCACTGGTCCCCAGCCCAGGAGAACATCTCCACCACCGCACTGCTCAAGGCCCGCACCCTGTCCGACGTCGCCAAATCCCTAACCAGCTCCGGTGACGTAACCGTGGCACTCAGTGAAGACGGCGCCAGCTCAGCTGGTCTCATTGGTTTTGAAGCTGGCGGGCGGCGTACCACCTCCCTGCTTACCGACGGCGACTACCCGCCCGTGCGTCGACTTTTCCCAGAGATGACCACGATTAACGCCACTGTGGGCAAAGAAGAATTGATTGCGGCGGTGCGTCGCGTCAGCTTGGTGGCGGAACGCTCCACGCCTATCCGCCTGTCATTCACCCAAGGCAGCTTGTCACTGGAGGCTGGTCAAGGTGACGACGCCCAGGCCAGTGAAGACCTGGTAGCTCACCTAGAGGGTGAGGACATTTCCACCGCCTTCAACCCGGTTTACCTGCTGGATGGCTTAGGCGCCCTAAGCACTCCATACGTGCGCATGGACTTCACTCATCCCTCCAAGCCTGCGGTGCTCACCGGCATGGACGCGATCGGGGGGCAGGAAGATGCCAGCTTCCGCTACCTGATCATGCCGATCCGCTTCGGGGCCTGAGCCTGCTCCCGGCCGTCGCCGGGAAGCTGTGCCCGAAATATGTACGTCTCCGACCTGGCACTGACAGATTTCCGCTCCTACCGGGAGCTGCTGGTCCAATTTGCGCCGGGGCCTACCGCCATCGTCGGCCCCAATGGGCAGGGCAAAACCAACCTGGTTGAGGCCATCGCCTACCTGTCAGCCCTGTCCAGTCACCGCGTCGGCCAGGACACCGCCCTGGTGCGCCGAGCTGCACCCGGTGAAAGTCAGGCAGCTGGGGCGGTGGTGCGTGCCAAAGTGATTCATGGTGAGCGGCCCAGTGTGTTGGAGGTTGAGATTATCTCCGGCAAAGCCAACCGGGCCCGCCTAAATCGTTCTGCTGTGCGCCCCCGGGAGTTGCTCGGTGTGCTGCGCACAGTGGTTTTTGCCCCGGAGGATTTGCAACTGGTGCGGGAGGAACCAGCCGTACGCCGTCGTTTTTTGGATGACCTGGCGATCCAACTGACCCCGCGCCTAGCCGCAGTGCGCGCCGACCACGAGCGAATCTTGGCGCAGCGGGCAGGACTGTTGAAATCCGCCCGCGCCCAACGCACCCCCACCAAGGCCCTAGAGGCCACCTTGGAGATATGGGATGCCCAGCTGGCGGCCGCAGCAGCCCAGTTGTTGGCAGCCCGGATCGACGTCGTAGCGCGGCTGCGGCCCTGGGTGGCCGCCTGCTATGAGGCGGTGAGTTTGGGCCAATCCGAGGCGGTGATCGCCTACCGCTCCAGCCTCTTGGAACACGAGGGGGTTCCCGCGCCAGACCCGCGTGATGATCCTGCGCAGGTAAAGGCGCAGTTGGCTGATATCGCGAGCACCACTGCCCGTCTGGTGGCTGCCATGGGGACGCTGCACGCCAAGGAAATCAACCGTGGTGTGAATCTCATTGGGGCTCACCGCGATGACCTTTCCTTGTTCCTGGGAGGTCTGCCCGCCAAAGGTTTCGCCTCTCACGGTGAGCAGTGGTCCCTGGCTTTGGCGCTGCGCTTGGCCTCCTATGAGATGCTGCGCCACGACATCGCTGCTTTTGAGGGCGACGGTGAACCGGTGCTGGTCCTCGACGACGTCTTTGCCTCCCTGGATGCCAGGCGCCGCACAGCTCTGGCCCAGTTGGTTTCTCAGGCGCAGCAGGTGCTGTTAACCGCCGCTGTGGATGAGGATGTGCCCACGGAACTCAAGGGGGCGCGACTACAGGTGCAGGACTCTGGGGTTAGCCGTGGTTGAGGCCTGGGAGAGCGCTGGGGATGCCCTGGCCCAGCGAGCTTTAGCTCGGCAGATTTCAGTGGCCTGGGATCGGGGCTTAGCCCGCCGAGCTGCTCCGCGTCGCACAGCGGATGGGCAGGCAGCCGCCTGGGATCAACGCCGGGGTGGGGAGAGTCCTGAAGACTTGGATCCGCAGGCGCCTGCCGCGCCAGGTCTGGCACCTGGCAAAGGTCGGCCTGGGCCCAGCCGTTTTGACCCGCACCTGGCCTCCAAGGCTTTGCGGGCTACGGCCCGGGAGAAAGGTTGGAACGGCAAGCTGCGCATGGCCATGGTGATTGTGCGCTGGCCGGAGCTGGTGGGCGAGCAGGTGGCTGAGCACTGCGTGGTGGAGTCCTTTGACGAGGGCGTATTGACGGTGCGGGCCTCCTCCTCCGCTTGGGCCCAGCAGTTGCGGCTGCTTCAGCCACGGATTGAAGCCCTGCTGGCCGAGCAGATTGGCCAGGGCGCGGTGACCAAGATGACGGTGTTGGGGCCGCAGGGTCCCAGTTGGTGTCATGGCAAGCGCACGGTGCGCAACGGTCGCGGCCCGCGCGACACCTACGGCTGAGGTGGCGCCTACTGCTTCCGGCGCCGGTTAGGAACTGTGGTCCGTGTAGGCGCTGTGAATCCCAGAGCGGTGAACTTTGGCGCCGGGTGAGCACCCGCGCCGTGGGAGTTTGTAGAGAGAACTGTGTCCTTGGAGGAAGCCGCTCGAATTGACCTGCAGCTTGGTGATCTGAGCCACGGCCTCATCATGCGTGCGCTGCCCGGGAGCAAGCCAACACACGCTAGAATCGCCCTGGAAATGCCATGGTGCGCCCAAGGCCCTACGCACGTACCTCACCACACGGATGGGGTTCACGAGCCTCAGGAGCCCGCAGCGGTGCCGTCGCCGGACCAATGCGCACCGACCACCGGGGCGCCCGGCACACAACGAGGAGCTACCAGCACGTGTCTGAGCAAGACATCACTGTGACCGCCGACGCCGTCGACCCCAAGGACTCTAAGCCCAAAACCACCAACGGTAACCGGGGTGGCCAAGGCAGCCAGGACTACGGAGCCAGCGACATCACCGTCCTGGAAGGCCTAGAAGCCGTCCGCAAACGCCCCGGCATGTACATCGGCTCCACCGGTGAACGCGGCCTGCACCACCTGGTCTACGAGGTGGTTGACAACGCCGTTGACGAGGCCCTGGCCGGCTACTGCGACCACATCCAGGTCACCATCCAAGACGACGGCGGCCTGAAAGTGGTGGACAACGGCCGCGGTATCCCCGTGGACGAGCACCCCACCGAGCACAAGCCCACCGTCGAAGTGGTCATGACAATCCTGCACGCTGGCGGCAAATTCGGCGGCGGCGGCTACGCCGTCTCCGGTGGTCTGCACGGCGTCGGTATCTCCGTAGTCAACGCCCTATCCACCCGAGTGGACACGGAGGTGCGCCGTCAAGGCCACGTCTGGCGCATGAGCTTTGGCGACGGCGGCAAACCCCAAACCCCCCTGATCAAGGCAGAAGCCACCGAGGCCACCGGCACCACCCAGGTCTTCTACCCCGACCCTGAAATCTTTGAGACCGTGGTCTTTGACTACGAGACCCTGCGCCGCCGCTTCCAACAGATGGCCTTCCTCAACAAGGGCCTGCGCATCACCCTGACCGACGAACGCGCGGGTGTAAACGATGCCGGTGACGAGATCACCGGGGACAACGCCGGCCCCGCAGACGACCCCATCAAGGGCCACCGCTCCGACACCTACTGCTATGAGCACGGCCTGCGCGACTACGTGGCCTTCCTCAACAAGTCCAAGAAGACCGAGCTGATCCACCCCGAGATCATCGACTTTGAGGCCGAAACCCAGCTGGATGAGAACCGTGGCATCAGCCTGGAAATCGCCATGCAGTGGACCAGCGCCTACTCCGAGTCCGTGCACACCTACGCCAACACCATCAACACCACTGAAGGTGGCACCCATGAAGAGGGCTTCCGCACGGCCCTAACCACCCTGGTCAATAAATACGCCCGCGAGAAGGGCCTGCTTAAAGACAAAGATGACAACCTCACCGGCGACGATATCCGCGAGGGCCTGACCGCCGTCATCTCCGTCAAACTCTCCGAGCCCCAGTTTGAAGGTCAGACCAAGACCAAGCTAGGCAACACTGAAGCCCGCACCTTCGTGCTGCAGACCGTCTCTGCCAAGCTTGCCGACTGGCTGGACTCCCACCCCGCCGACGCCAAATCTGTGATTACCAAGGCCACCCAGGCTGCCGCTGCCCGCTTGGCCGCCCGCAAGGCCCGGGAAGCTACCCGCCGCAAAGGCGTTTTGGAATCGGCCTCCATGCCCGGCAAACTGCGCGACTGCTCCTCCCGCAACGCCGCCGAATGCGAGATCTTCATTGTAGAGGGTGACTCTGCTGGGGGTTCCGCCGTCGGTGGCCGCGACCCTGAGCACCAAGCCATCATGCCGATCCGCGGCAAGATCCTGAACGTGGAGAAGGCTCGTCTGGACCGTGCCCTATCCTCAGACACCATCCGCTCCCTGATCACGGCTTTTGGCACCGGCATCGGCGAGGACTTTGACCTATCCAAGCTGCGCTACGGCAAGATCGTGATCATGGCGGACGCCGACGTCGACGGTCAGCACATTGCCACCCTTCTGCTCACCCTGCTGTTCCGCTATATGCGGCCGCTAATCGAGCATGGGCACACCTACATCGCCATGCCGCCCCTGTACCGCCTCAAGTGGTCCAACGCCGAACACGAGTTCGCCTACTCTGACGCCGAGCGGGACAAACTCCTCAAAGCCGGAGCTCAGGCCGGGCGCCGTCTGCCCAAGGAGGGCGGCATCCAGCGCTACAAGGGTCTGGGTGAGATGAACGACCACGAACTGTGGGAAACCACCATGGACCCCGCTTCTCGCATTCTCAAGAAGGTCACCCTCGACGAGGCCGCTGACGCGGATGAAACCTTCTCCATTCTCATGGGCGACGACGTCGAACAGCGCCGCTCTTTCATCCAGCGCAATGCCGCTGACGTGAGGTTCCTGGACATCTGAGCGCCCCGCGCCCAGGAACCCCCACCGACTCAGACCAGCAAAGGAATCCCGTGAGCGACGAGACCACCTCCGTCCCCCTGAGCGAGCAGACCCACGACCGCATCCAGCCGGTAGACCTCCAGTTGGAGATGCAACGCTCCTACCTGGACTATGCCATGAGCGTCATCGTGGGCCGTGCCCTGCCGGATGTGCGCGACGGACTCAAGCCCGTCCACCGCCGCGTCCTGTACGCCATGTACGACGGCGGCTACCGCCCCAACGCCTCCTTCTCCAAGTCCTCCCGCATCGTCGGGGACGTCATGGGTAACTACCACCCCCACGGTGACGCCGCCATCTACGACGCCTTAGCCCGCCTGGTCCAGCCCTGGTCCCTGCGCTACCCGCTGGTAGCCGGGCAGGGAAACTTCGGCACGCCCGGCAACCTGGGACCTGCCGCCCCGCGGTACACCGAATGCAAGATGGCGCCCCTGGCCATGGAAATGGTCCGCGACATCGACGAAGACTCGGTCGACTTCCAAGACAACTACGACGGCAAGAACCAAGAACCCACCATCCTACCGGCCCGTTTCCCCAACCTGCTGGTCAACGGCTCTGAGGGCATCGCTGTCGGCATGGCTACCCGCATCCCGCCGCACAATCTGCGGGAGGTGGCCCGCGGAGTGCAGTGGTTCCTGGAGCACCCTGACGCTAGCCGCGAAGAGCTGCTGGAAGCCCTGATTGAGCGGATCCCCGGCCCAGACTTCCCCACCGGCGCCACCATCCTGGGCAGGCGCGGAATCGAGGAGGCCTATCGCACCGGCCGCGGCTCGATCACCCAGCGGGCCGTGGTCAATGTGGAGGAGATTCACGGCCGCCAATGCCTGGTGGTCACCGAGCTGCCCTACCAGGTAAACCCTGACAACCTGGCCGACAAGATTGCCCAGTTGGTGCGTGACGGGCAGGTCGGCGGCATCGCTGATATCCGTGACGAGACTTCCGGCCGCACGGGCCAGCGCCTAGTGATCGTGCTTAAGCGCGACGCCGTCGCCAAGGTAGTCCTCAACAACCTGTACAAGCGCACGCAGCTACAGGACAACTTCCCCGCCAATATGCTGGCCCTGGTGGACGGGGTGCCCCGCACCCTGAGCCTGGACGGTTTTGTGCGTCACTGGGTGGAGCACCAGATCGAAGTGATCGTGCGCCGCTCCCGCTACCGCCTGCGCAAGGCTGAGGAACGCCTGCACATTCTGGAAGGCCTGCTCAAGGCTATTGACGCCCTAGACGCCGTCATCGCCTTAATTCGTCGTTCACCCACCACCGAGGAGGCTCGCAATGGCCTGATGGGGCTGCTGGGTGTGGATGAAGCCCAGGCCGAGGCCATCCTCTCCCTCCAGCTGCGCCGCCTGGCCGCCCTGGAGCGTCTCAAGATTCAGCAGGAAGCCGAGGAGCTGCAAACCAAGGTCGCTGACCTCAAAGACATCATCGCCTCCCCACAGCGTCAGCGTGGCATCGTCTCCGATGAGCTGGCTGAGATTGTGGATAAGTATGGGGATGAGCGGCGCACCCGCATCGTGCCTTTCGACGGCGAGATGCGCATGGAGGACCTGATTCCGGAGGAGGAGGTAGTCGTCACTATCACCCGCTCCGGCTATGCCAAGCGCACTCGCACCGACCAGTACCGTTCCCAGCACCGGGGCGGCAAGGGAGTTAAGGGTGCAGCCCTACGCGAGGACGACGTCGTCAACCATTTCTTTGTGACCACCACCCACCACTGGCTGCTGTTCTTCACCAACCTGGGCCGGGTCTACCGGGCCAAGGCTTATGAACTGCCTGAGGGAGGGCGCGACGCCAAGGGCCAGCATGTGGCCAACCTGCTGGCCTTCCAACCTGGGGAGGAGATCGCTCAGGTTATGGAGCTCAAGGACTACGGGCAGGCCGACTACCTGGTGCTTGCCACCCGCCGCGGCCTGGTCAAGAAGACTCGCCTAGGCGAATACGACTCCAACCGCTCGGGCGGCGTAATCGCCATCAACCTGCGTGAGGACGAAGCTGGCAATGCCGACGAGCTGGTCTCCGCCTCCCTGTTGTCTGCTGGCCAGGACCTGCTGTTGGTCTCTCGCCACGGCCAGTCCGCCCGCTTCCACGCCAGTGACGAGGCCCTGCGCCCCACCGGCCGCGCCACCAGCGGCGTCACCGGCATGCGCTTCCGCGAAAGCGATTCACTGCTGGCCATGGATGTGGTGGACCCCGAGTGGACTGATGCCGACCTCTTTGTGGTCACTGAAGGTGGCTACGCCAAACGCACCAATGTGGCCGACTACCCCGTGAAGGGGCGCGGTGGCCTGGGAGTGAAGGTCGCCAACCTGGTGGAGGAGCGCGGCGACTTGGTGGGCGCGCTGGTTACCGGTGCGGGCGATGAAGTCATGTGCATCATGGAATCCGGCAAGGTAGTGCGCTCCGCCGTGGACGAGGTCTCCCGCACCGGCCGCAATACCCAGGGCGTGACTTTCGCCAAACCTGACGACGGCGACCGCATTATCGCGGTGGCTCGCAATACTGAGCGTGAGCTCGACGGCGATGACCTACCGGCTAGCGCAGATAGCCCAGAGAGTGCTGATGTGGCGGCCAGTGCGGCCAGCGCAGATAGCCCGGCAGAGGTCACTGCTGAGAGCGTGAGCATTCCGGCAGCGCCCAAGGGCACTGAGGCGGTAGGCTCGACTGAGGACGAAAGGGAGGACCAGGCATGAGCCAGACGCCTACGATTCCGCCGGCAGCCCCTGGGGCAAAGTTCCCCGCCAGCGCGAACCCTGCTCAGGCAGCCAGTGGCAGCAAGTCGGTCAAGAAGAAGATCGCAGGCCCCCGCAAAGTCCGGCTGGCACTGACCCGCGTGGACCCTTGGTCCGTTATGAAGGTGTCGTTCCTGCTGTCTTTCGCGGCCTTCATCGTGATTATTGTGGGCACTGCCGTGGTGTGGTTCATGCTGGACCGGATGCAGGTGTTCTCACGCATCCAGGAGCTTGTGGGTTCCGTCTTCGACCAGAACAACAATGCTTTCCAGGCTCTGGTGGAGTACCTGAAGTTCTCCCGCGCAATCGCTATGGCCGCGATCGTAGGCGTGGTGAATATCGTGCTGACCACCGCCCTGGCCACAATTGGCGCCTTCCTGTACAACATCACCGCCTCGCTGGTCGGTGGGGTTCATCTCACACTGGCGGACGACTGATCCAATTTGGTTGCTCCAGATCGGGTGCGCTAATCTCATCCGGTCGCCCGGGCCTATAGCTCAGTTGGTTAGAGCGCATCCCTGATAAGGATGAGGTCGCTGGTTCGAGTCCAGCTAGGCCCACCACCCGCGGTGGAACGATGAGGAGGGTTCATGAAGAACCGGAAGCTCGTATCTGCTGCGGTCTTCTCATGTCTGGCTGCTGCTGGTTACGCTGCGTGGCTTAGGATCGAGGAGGCCCGCGCTTGGCGGACCGCCTGGGCTGAGGTCACCGACCCAATCCAGGAGCCGACGGCGGAGGCTGAGTCTTCCCAGACATGAACACATAGGGGCCATGGCGCAATTGGTAGCGCACCTGCTTTGCAAGCAGGGGGTTACGGGTTCGAGTCCCGTTGGCTCCACCAGAAGGGTCTTTCAGGTGTTCCCGCAACACCGTCAATGCCTTCCGCGCGGGGGCGGTGGCGCTTAGGCTCAAGGTATGAGCTGCGTTCCGGTTTGCACCACCTTGCCTGTGCCCCTGCTGCCCCTGACCCGAGGTACCGGTGGCCAGCCAGTGCTTATCCCCCAACTGGGCCTAGGTACCTACCAGATCCCTGACGACGACGTCACCCGTTGCGTGCTCGCAGCCCTAGAGCTCGGCTACCGGCACGTGGACACCGCCCAGATGTACGCCAACGAGGCCGGTGTAGGGCGCGCAGTAGCTGACTCCGGCCTGCCCCGCGCAGAACTCTTCATCACCTCCAAGCTCAACAACCCCAACCACCGTCGCGACGACGTATTCCGCACCTTTGACGCCTCACTCAAAGCTCTAGGCCTGGATTATCTGGACCTGTTCCTAGTGCACTGGCCCCTGGCCACCTCCCCAGGCCTGGACCTAGTAGAAACTTGGCAGGCCATGATCGAACTACAGGAGTCTGGGCGCGTGCGCGCCATCGGCGTATCCAACTTTGAGCCGGAACACCTGGAGACGATCATCTCGGCCACCGGTGTCACCCCAGCAGTGAACCAAGTGGAAATCCACCCCTACCTGCGCCAAGACGCCCTGCGGGCCTACCACCGCAGCCAGGGAATCGTCACCCAGGCCTGGTCCCCGCTTGCCCGCGCCCGGCTACTCGGTGACCTTGAGCTGGCAGCGCTGGCCGCTGAGGTGGGCCGCAGCGCCGCCCAAGTGGTGCTGCGTTGGCACTTGCAACGCGGCGACGTCTTGATCCCCAAGAGCACTCACACTGAGCGCTTGGCCGCTAACGCCGCCATCTTCGACTTCGCACTCACCGGTGCACAGATGGCCCGCCTGGACGCCTTGGACCGTGGCCGGCGCTACGGCATGCACCCCAATGACATGCGCGAACCCCGCGACTGACCCCACCATTGCCCGCCTGCTGGGCAGCTGCTCCGGTCTGAAAGCCAACGGGCCCTACAGGACTAATCCTGCAGGGCCCGCCGTTTAATTGGGGTTAAGGCCTCAGTTGGCGTTGACCTCGGTCTCCTCGGCCTCCTCCGAGTCGGCCCAGTACTCCTCAGCCCACGGGTCCTCCACCGGCTGGCTGCGCTGCCAGACGACGTAGGCGGCCGCAGCAGCCACACCGGCCAGGGTGACCCAGCCGAAGGTCTTGAGAATGGGGTGCTTCTTCTTCACGGGAACCTCCTGAAGTGCCGCCTGCTTGGCGGCAGTGCTGATGATATGGGCGCGCTCCATAAATGGCACGCCCTCGGTCTGATCACTTGCCGTGCGGACGGCAGCACTGGCCCGTTGGACCCGCGGCACGTAGTCCTCAACGACTTTTGTACGCGCCTCCTCCAGCATAGCGGTGCGGGCCTGCGCGTTACGGGCCAGTTTCTCGGCCTCGGAACGAGCGCGGCTGAGGCCGTGGCCAGCCCACTGCGCCATTCGGTCCACGGCGTGCTCGGCCTGAGAGGCCAGGCTCCCCGCGAACTCGGCGGCTTCTTGCCGCATCTGGTTCGCGTCGCATTTCTTGAAGGACATACCTGCCTCCTTGCTAGCTGCTGCCGGGCATGCCCGGGCACGGCGACGGCGTGGGACGCCGTCGTGAGCTACATCGTCGCATCCCCGCGACACCTCTGCACCCGCCTAGAGGAGGATTCTATGAGGGTTTTGCCTGGGGTGAACACATGCGCGCTGAGCGGAGCGTCCTAGGAAGCACCCAATCTGGCGTGGGAACATGCGTGCATGGAAGCGACACTGCACACGAACCACGGTGACATTCACGTCACCCTCTTCCCCGAGCAGGCACCAGAGACGGTTGCCAACTTCACCGGTCTAGCTAAGGGCACCAAGGCCTGGACCGACCCCAACACCGGCGAGCAGAAGCATGAGCCGCTCTACAACGGCGTCATCTTCCACCGTGTAATCCCCGGCTTCATGATTCAGGGCGGTGACCCGCTGGGCACCGGCACCGGCGGCCCGGGCTACAACTTCGACGACGAGATCGACCGTTCGCTGAACTTCAACGACCCCTACGTTCTAGCCATGGCCAATGCCGGTCTGCGCATGGGTCGGGGCACCAACGGTTCACAGTTCTTCATCACCGTGGCCCCCACTCCCTGGCTGCAGGGCAAGCACACGATTTTCGGTGTGGTGGCCGACGACGCCTCCAAGCAGGTGGTTGACGCTATCGCCGGTGTGGCCACTGACGGCCGTGACCGTCCCTTACAGGACGTGGTCATTGACTCTGTGACTGTGAGCGAGTGACGCCACCAAGCACCCCGCTGACGCCGTCGGGCCTTGGTCCGACGGCGTCGCTGTACCCGCCCAGGAGATGATCCCGTGAGCCAGCCAGCCAGCAACCTTGCCCCCGTCTGCCCCCGCCACCCCGACCGGGTCGCCTATGTGCGCTGCCAGCGCTGCGATCAGCCCGTGTGTCCCAACTGTCAGGTGCCCAGCGCGGTGGGCGTGCGCTGTGTGGACTGTGCCCAGGGTGCCGCTGCCGCCCGCCGCCCCAACCGCACCGTGCTCGGCGGCATGCCCACTAACAATGCCACGGTAACCATTGGCTTCATCGCCGCCTGCGTGCTGGTCTTCTTGGCGCAGCAGGCCCCCAACCTGCAAGTAACCGGCTGGCTGGCCTTCAACCCGAGCCGGGCCGCCGCTGAGCCTTGGCGTTTCTTGACCACAGCCCTGCTTCACGGCTCAACCATGCACCTGGCTTTCAATATGTTCGCCCTGTGGGTGGTGGGCGGACAGCTCGAGGGCATCCTGGGGCGCTGGCGCTACCTGTGCTTGTTGCTAGTCAGTGCCCTGGGAGGCTCCACCATGATCTATCTGCTGGCCACTCCCGGCTCAGAGAGCTGGTTGACCTGGACGGTGGGTGCCTCGGGCGCCGTCTTTGGACTCTTTGCCACTATGTTCGTGGTGCAGCGGCGCTTTGGGCGGGACACCTCAGCGGTGTTGGGCCTGCTGGGCATCAACCTGGTGATCTCCTTTGTGGGCGCCAATATCTCCTGGCAAGGCCATATTGGCGGCATGATCGCGGGTGCTGCCCTGGCTGCCATCTACGTCTGGGCGCCGCGCGGCAAGCGCACGATGGTTTCCGTGGCGGGCACAGTGGCGATCACCTTGCTGCTTCTGGCCTTAGTCACGGCGCGGGCGCTGCTCGCCTGAGCCCGGTTAAACCACTCGCGCGCCCAGTCAAGCTAGCTCTGGGTTTCGGGGCTCGCCGTCGGAGCACTGTAATTCCTTGGACAGACCACCGGTAGGTAGCGGGTCTTACACAGGTGTAACTAGTCCACAGCTGTGGACAAGCCTGGGGAATAACAGCTCTGTAATTAATCCACAGGGATGTACACACCTGGGGATAAGGCGCCAATTGCAGCTAAACCCAGCAATTCACCCGTCCACAAGTCAAAAAACGGCGGTTGTCCACAGAGGTGGACAACCGCCGCTTAAGCAGGGCCTAGCTACGCGCCGCAACTGCGACGTCGTAACTCACTTCCAGCGCAGGATGCCTAGGAAACCAAGCAAGGTGATCAGACCACCCACATACAGGTTGCCGTTGCGCAGCCAGTCACCACGGTGGTTTTCCAGGAAGTAGGGCAGCGGGTACCGACCCTGGAACACATAGGTGGTCACAACCCAGAACAGGCCGATCAGCATCAGCGCCACCACGGTGGGCACGTACCAGCGAGGACTGTGGGTGTCCTTTACCTTCACCGGTGTACGAGCCACACGGTTAGCCGCTGCGCGCGACTCTTCCTCCAGGGCCTTGGCTGCCTTGGCGGGGTTACCGGACTTCTTGGGGTCGGCCACGCGGACCTCCTGACGATGGAACTATGAGCAATCAGCTGGCGGTTCGTCTGTTGTTGGCGAACCTGCACCGGCCATAGCCTAGGCCATTGCCGTGCTACACATAGACTGGCAGCGTTCCAGGGTGGGACGGCAAGGAGCAGCGATGGCTGAACAAGAACCGCATGAGGCGACGGCGCCCTCTGAGCTGCCGCCTTCCATCCGGCCCGAGTCGGCCCGGGATGACCAGCCGAGCACGGCACCATCCCGTGCGGCAACTGGCCAAGCGCCAGCGCAGGAGGCCTTCCCCAAGTTGGAAGCAACCCGCGCTGCCGCGCCAGTCAGCCGCAAGGACTTGCGGCGGGCCCCCGCTCACGCCCGAAAACCCAAGCGCCGCAGCATCCTGGACATTTTGCTGACACTCCTGGGTGAGCTCCTGATTACCGCCGGCGCCGTCGTCGGCCTGTTCTTGGTGTGGCAGATCTGGTGGACCGGTATTGAGGCCACCCAGAAGGCGGAAGTGGCCACCAAGGCCTTCACCCAGATTCAGGTGGAGTCCCCCAAGACCACTGGTACCAAGCACACCGATGCCCCCCCGGTTATGCCAAAGGCCGCATATGGAGAGACCATCGGCATGCTCGTGATCCCCAAGTGGTACGGCATCACCAACAACAATATGCCGATCCAGGAAGGCACCGGCCCGGAGGTGCTCGACCAGGCGGCTGCCGGGCACTATGCCGATACCCAACAGGTTGGAGAAGTCGGCAACTTTGCGATGGCTGGTCACCGCCGCTCCAACGGCAACTCATTCCGCCGCGTCGACCTGCTCGAGCCCGGTGATGAGATCGTCGTCTCTACCAAGGACACTTGGTACGTCTACCAGGTGGAGAGCCATGAGATTGTGCTGCCCAGCCAGACTGAGGTGATCGCACCAGTGCCCGGACACCCGGAGCTACCCGCCACGGATCGCTACCTGACCATGACTACCTGCCACTCAGTCGACGTCGGCGAATGGGGCAATGACCACCGCTGGATCGTGCATGCGAAGTTTGCGTACTGGATGCCGCGCTCCGAGGGGCGCCCCGAGTCGGTCCTGAAGGACCCGGAGGTCAACTGATGTACGGATTCATCTGGCGGCACCTGCCCGGCCCCACCTGGTTCAAGGTCATTGAAGCCTTGGCGCTGCTTGCAGGCGTCGTGTACCTGCTCATGGAGTACGGCTTCCCGTGGGCTGATGCCCGCTGGCACTTCTCTGGTCGGGCCGACGTCGGCTAGCGCCCAGGCGGACAGGCCCCAACGCGGCGACGGCGGCCCGGTGGTCTCCCGGGGTGGAGTTGGTCAGGCACACCTAGAGGCTGGGTGGGGCTAACCATCCAGCCAGCCCCACCCAGCCTCAGGCCTGCTCACTCCGACTTCTTGCTGGCTTTCTGCGTGGGAGCCGGGGTGGGGGCGGCAGACTTACCCACCGAGATGCTCACCGGGGTGTTTCGCATGGCCTTCTGGCCGGCTTCCGGAGTCTGCGAGACGATCTTGCCGGCTTCCGCCGGGCTTTGGGCCTCCACCTCCGTCACCGTCACCTCACCCAGGCCAGCGGCCCGGAGGGCAGCAGTCGCCTGCGCCTGTGTCTGGCCCTTCACGTCCGGGACGTCCACCTGGTCCGCCACCCAGGCGGTGACGGTGACCTGGTCCTTGCCAGCGTTCACGGCCGCGCCCTCCAGCGGGTCCACGGACTTGACCGTGTCCACCTGCGCAGGGTCAGTGGTCTTCTCCGTGACGATCTTGTAGCTGAGCCCTGCTGCCCGCAGCGCCTCCTCCGCCTCGGAGAGCTTGAGACCCACCACCGTGGGAACCGTGACCTTACCGGAGGCCACCACCAGGGAGATCGTGGCGCCCCGCTTGACGGAGGTACCCGCCACCGGCGTCGTGCGGATGACCTCACCGGCGTCGAAGCCGGCCGCGTCCTCCGTGGTCACGTCACCGACCACCAGGCCTGCGGCCTGCAGGAGCGAACGTGCCTCAGACTGGCTCTTGCCCTTCACATCAGGCACCGTAACCATGGCGGAACCAGAGGAGAAGTGCACGGTGACCGTCTGGCCCAGCACCATATTGGTGCCGCTGCCAGGATCGGTGGAGACCGCGAGGCCAGGATCAACCGTGTCTGAGGCGACGTCGTCGCCACGCTTGAATACCAGGCCAGCTGCCTCAATGGCCGCCTTCGCCTCAGCTTCACTCTTGCCCGCCACGTCAGGCACGGGGGCTGCCGTCACCACCGGAGTGGGCGTGTGCGAAGCTGAGCCACCCACCGCACCGGCTGCATACAAGCCACCGATAAGTGCGGCCAGCAGCACCAAGCCGCCCACCAGCCACCACACCCAGGTGTTGGAGCGGTGTGGCTCCTCCTCCGCTGATTCCGAGCTCTGCCCCGACGGCGGTGCCGGTGCCGGAGAGGGGTTAACTAGCTGGCTCTGCGCCGGAATGAAGGTGGTCTGCTGACTCCAGGCATCCACCGCCGGCGCCACCACGGCCAAGCCCTGCGAGGCCGCCAGCAGGTCAGAGCGCATATGTGCAGCGTCCTGGTAGCGGTCATCGCGGGCCTTAGCCAAAGCCTTGAGCACCACCCGGTCCAGGGCCTCGGGCACGTCCGCAGCCAGGCTTGACGGCGGCTTGGCTAGCTCCCGCACATGCTGGTAGGCGATAGCTACGGCTGAGTCACCCTGGAAGGGCGGCTGCCCAGTCAGCAGCTCATAGAGCAAGCAACCGGTGGAATACAGGTCCGAGCGGGCGTCCACCAGCTCGCCCCGTGCCTGCTCTGGAGACAGGTACTGGGCGGTGCCCACCACCGAATGGGTCTGGGTGACGGTGGCTGCCGAGTCCTCAATGGCCCGGGCGATACCAAAGTCCATGACTTTCACATCGCCGGTGGAGGTCAGCATGATGTTTCCGGGCTTTATATCCCGGTGCACGATCCCTGCCCGGTGCGAGTACTCCAGGGCGTTTAGCACGCCCACGGTGATCTCCACAGCCTCTTCGATCGGGACGGCCTCGCCCTCACCAAGCAGTTCGCGGACCGTGTGTCCCTCCACATACTCCATGACGATGTAGGGCACAGAGCGCACAGTCCCGTCGGGCTGCGTCATCGGTTCCTCACCGGAGTCGTAGACGGCCACAATGGCCGGATGGTTCAGGCCAGCGGCCGACTGGGCCTCCCGGCGGAAGCGGGCCTGGAAGGTCTCGTCGTCAGCAATATCCGCGCGCAGCAGCTTGACGGCGATGGTGCGGGATAGGCGCGTGTCATAGCCGAGGCGCACCTCAGCCATGCCACCGCGACCAATGAGGTCGCGGATCTCATACCGTCCCGCAAGAATGCGGGGGAAATGCTCGGTCACTGTGCCTCCTTGGCAGGAATGACGGACACGGCTCCCACAGGCACCTGGCCTTGGGCTGCGGCTGCTCCCGAGCCGGACAACAACATGCCCAGCAGCGCGAGGACCGCGACGAGTACAAACAGTGTGGCTACCAACAGCGTATACACCAGGACTTGTTCACTGCGTCCGTGACGGCGTGCTGCCGTGCCCGCAGGGCTGGGGGTAGACAACTCCGCTCCTGGTGTCACTGGGAAAGGTGGCTTATTTCGGGGGCGTACTCGGGCGGCAGCGGCCCGAGTGCCGACGGCGGCAGGCGTGCCCAAACCGGTGGCCGCAACGCCAGCCGCTCCCGAAGCTACGGAACCGGCAGGGCCAGCGCCTGTAGCCGCCCGCACCGCCGCGCGTCGATCAGTGCCGCGCCGCTCTGCAGAGCCACGAGCACCCTTCGCAGCAGCAAAGGCAGCCACCTGCCCTGGCGCCGAGCCAGGCCCCGGCGCCTCTTCCGGCGCAGCATTTTGCCCCTCAGTGGCGGACTGTGGGCTGCTTGGGGTGGCGGGAGTGTCAGCCTGCGCCCCGGCCTCCAACTCAGCCGCACGGACCGAGGCCGGGCCACGCCACTGCACGCCCTCCTTAGGATCCCAGTCTTCTTGCGGCATACGGATCACAATCCGATCCAGACGCCGCGCCAGCTCCCGGGCAGAGAAAGGCCGCTCCGCCGGACGCTTGGCCAGCAGTTCCATAACCACTTGGCGCACCTGCGCTGGCAGTGACTCCGGCAGGGGCGGAACCGGGGTGTTCACGTGCTGATAGGCGATATCCACCTGAGAGGCCCCGGCGAAAGGCCGGTTCCCCGTGAGTGCCTCATAGGCGATGATCCCCAGGGAGTACAGGTCCCCAGCGGGAGTGGCCAGATTGCCCATGGCCTGCTCAGGAGCCAGGTATTGGGCGGTGCCCATCACCATGCCCGCCGCCGTCATGGGCAGCTGGTTGGTGCCGGTGGAGATACCAAAGTCGGTGAGTTTGGCCAAGCCCTCCTGGGTGATGAGGATATTGGAGGGCTTGACATCCCGGTGCACCACCCCGGCGTCGTGAACCACCTGTAGGGCACGAGCCACCTGCGCCAGGATCGTAAGGATTTCCTCGGGCGGCATAGTGCCCCGCTCCGCCAGGATGTCCGACAGGGGGCGCCCCTGCACCAACTCCATAACGATCCAACCGGAGCCCTGACGCTCACCGGCGTCTAGCACCACCGCCAGGTTGGGGTGGCGCAGGCCGGAGGCATTTTTGGCTTCGGCACGCAGGCGGGACAGGAAGATTTCATCGCCCTGCAGTTCCGGGCGCAGGATTTTTACGGCGACGGCGCGGCCCGAGCGCAGGTCGGTGGCCCGCCACACCTCACCCATGCCGCCCAAGGCAATGCGCTCGGCCAGCTGGTAGCGTCCCTGGATCTCCAGGCCGGTGCGCGGTCTCACTGATCCACCGCCGCGTCGATCACCTGGGCGGCGATGGGCCCGGCCAGGCTGCCACCGGTGCCGTGGTTGGTCTGCGGACCGGAGTCCAGCACCACCGCCAGGGCGATAGTTGGCTTGGCGATGTCGGTGCCCGCGAAACCAATGAACCAGGTGGTGGGGCCGTCCCCCGCCTGCTGGGAATCGCTCTCCGCCGTGCCGGTTTTGCCGGCCACGGTGACTCCAGCGACCTGCGCCGTCGTGCCAGTGCCGGAGCCCACCACCTGCTGCATCATCGTGGACAGTGACTTGGCAGTGTCTTTGCTGATGGGGGTGCGCAGCACCTGCGGTTGGGTCTTTTGGACCGTGTTGAGGCGTTGGTCCAGCACGCGGGAGATCAGATGGGGCTGCATCTGCTGGCCCTGATTGGCCACGGTGGCGGCCACCATTGCCATCATCAGTGGGGTGGAAGTGACCCCACCCTGGCCGATACCCGCCAGAGCGGTGCGGGCCTGGTCGTCACCGTTGGGGGTGTACACCGAATCCGTGACATGCAGGGGCACAGAAACCTGCGAGTTAAAGCCCCAGGCTTCCGCCTCTGCGCGCAGAGACTTCTCACCCACATCCATTCCCAGCTGTGCAAAAGGCGTGTTGCAGGAACGGGCGAAGGCATAGCTCAGGGAGACGACGCCGTTGCCGCAGGACTCCCCGGCGTAGTTCTCCATCTGGTGATTGGTGCCTGGCAGCGTGATGCGGTCCGGTGCGGAAACCTGGGTGTCAGGCTTGACCTTGCCGCTGCGGATGCCGGCGGCGGCCGTGAGGATCTTAAAGGTGGAGCCAGGCGCGTACTGGCCGTTCAGGGCCCGGTTTACCAAGGGTGCTCCAGACTGCGCGGCCAGGGACTTGGAGGCGTCCAGGGCTGTGCTGGAGTTTAGGCTGGCCAGTGGGTTCGGGTCAAAAGTAGGCGTGGAGACTAGTGCCAGGATCGCTCCTGTGCGTGGGTCCATGGCGACGACGCTGCCCGACCGGTTCCCCAAGGCCTCCTGGGCGGCCTTCTGAATCTTGGGGTCGATGGTGGTCTCAATCGAACCACCCCGCTGGTTCTGATTGCGGATTGCATCACGCAGCCGCGACCACCACAGGGATTGGGCCCGGCCTGTGAGCACGGAGTCTTCCGTTTGCTCCAAGCCAGTGGAGGCCTGCTGGGTCATGGAGATGTAGCCGGTGACGTGGGAGTACAGCGGGCCGTCAGCGTAGGACCGCGTGTAGTAGCCGTTCTCGTCCTTGGTGGAGCTAGCTAGGGTGACCGTGGCGCCGTCGGAGCCACGCGCCACAATCGAACCGCGCGGCCGGCTGTAGCGCTCAATGAGAATCCGGGGGTTGCGCGGGTCTTGGCGCAGGTCATTGTTGCTACCCAAGGCGGAAGGTGAGCCCTTCTCCCACAGTGAGGGGCGAGCAAAGAACTGCACGGAGCTCAGGCCCACGCAGAGGGTCACAAACAGCACCACAGCCAGTGCCTGTAAGCGGTGAACCGATTTGTTGAGAGCGGAGATACTCATGCTCCCACCCCCTGGGCGCCTGGTAGAACGACGGCGTTGCGACTGACTGGATTGTCTTCTGAGCCCGGTTGCATGGCGGTGTCAGAAAGGCGCAGCAAGACCGCCAGGATGATCCAGGTGGACAGCACTGAGGAGCCACCATTGGACAGCAGCGGGGTGGTCAAGCCGGTTAGCGGCATCAGGCGAGTGAGTGCTGCCACCATCACAAAGACCTGCAGTGCCAAGGAGAAAGACAGTCCGCTGGCCAGCAGTTTGCCAAAGTTGTCCCGGGCTGCCAGGGCGGTGTTTAGCCCCACCATCACGATGGTCGCGTACAGCAGGATGATCACGATGGTGCCGGTCAGGCCGAGTTCTTCCCCAAAGGCCGCCAGAATGAAATCCGTCTGCACCTCCGGGATGAGATTGGGGTTGCCCTGACCCCAACCGGTGCCAAAAGAGCCACCCCAGGACAGGGCGAACAGGCCTTGGACCAGCTGGTAGGAGGGGCCTGCCGCGTACTGCGGGTCCATGGCGTGAATCCAGGCGGTAAAGCGTGAGGCGATTTGACTGGTGGTCAGATAGCCAATCCAAGCCATCGGGATGATCAGAATGGCCGCCAGGAAAGCCCACATGAAGGTGCCGGTGGACACGCATAGGGTCACCACGAACACACCAAAGAACATCACGGACATGCCCCAGTCGTTCTGCGCCACCAGGAAAGCCGTGGACAGTGCCCATACGATCAACAGAGGCACCAGGTCCCGGGACTTGGGCACGCGCCAACCAAAAGGTAGGCGCAGCGGTCCGATCTTGCGGCGTCCGGCCTGAGCCAGGTTGGCGCCCCGAGTCTTGAGGTAGTAGGCAAAGAACACGGCCAGCAGAATCTTGGCCAGCTCAGAAGGCTGGAAGCCAAAACCGGCGATATTCACCCACACGCGCGCCCCGTTGGCGGACTGACCGATGCCGGGCACGAAGGGCAGCAGCAACAGTGGTACGGCCAGAATCCCTGCTACCTGCGCCGGGGTGATGGGCAAAGGCTTAGCCGCTACACCGTTTTCACCGCGTTCCCAAAAGCGCGGGATGGCGCGTTCCAGGCGTCGGAAGTCCTTGAGTAAGAACAGGACCAGCACTAGCAGCGCCACGCCGATAGCCATGTGAAGCACCGGGCCGGTACCCATGAGGGGCTTGTTGCTGTAGTAGATAAAAGCGAAGTCCAGGCGGCGCAGCATGGCGATCCCCAGCCCATTGAGGGCTGTGGCGGCTGGTAGCAGCAACGGGTTGGCGTGTGGTGCCAGGAAACGGATCGCTAGGTGCGCTACCAGTGGTAGCACTACCAGCGCCACGCACTGGACCGTGATTTCGTTCCAGGCGACGTCGTCGCGGCCAGCGGCAGTGAGCACCAGCCCGCCGACACCAACCAGCACGGCGATCACCAGCAGCTTGGCTTCGGTGCGCCGTCGACTGTCCGGTGAAATGGCTCCTGGACCAGTCACTAGGGACATCTCAGACCCCCGATGACGGCGTCGGACTGGGGCTCGGAGGGCTAGGGATGGGGGTGGTGGGAGCGGGGGTGCCACTGGCAGGCGCGGTCGCAGATGAGGTCGCGGAAGGCTCTGAGGCACCCGGCAGGACGGCGTCGGCCAGGCGGGGGCGCACTGTGTTCTCCACGTAGTTACGGGCCGCTTCCAAGCTAGGCTCACTGACCGTCTGTTCTAGACGGCTGCGCATCTCTGCATCCAGGGCGGAGACCTTCGGGTCCGTGGGGCCGTCGTAGGTCTGCACCAGGTGGGACAGTTTCACGGGACCTAAGCCGCGGGGCACGCCCTGGTAGATGACCACATGGTCATCCTGCACAGTGACGTAGTACTGCGTCTGAGTCCACTGGTAGGCCAGCAGACCAGACACCGCCAGTGCCACCACCAGCAGCAGGGTGCCCAGAATTGTGTTGCGGCGGGAGCGTCTGCGAGCTAAGGCCTGCAACTCCGCGGCTTCTGCGAGCGCCAGTGCCTCCTGGGCGGCCAGACGCTCGTTAGAACCTTTTCCCTGGCCGCTCGCCTGTGCCAGCAGGGCAGCCGCTTTGCCCGCTGGGGAGGAAGAGTCCGAACTGGTGGAGGCAGGTATGGCGCCTGGCTTGCCACCATCCAGCAGGGCCTCGTTGCGTGAGCGGATGGCGGCAGCAGAACCCACCACCTGGGGGGTGGGATTGTCAGTGGGCTCGCCCTCGACGACGTCAAAGACCACGGCGGTTACGTTGTCTGGGCCGCCTGCGCGCAAGGCCAAGTCAATGAGCTTGTCCGTAGCCTCACCTGGGTCCTCATTGGTGGTTAGGACCTCTTGCAGGGTGTCTGCGGTGACCGGCCCGCATAGGCCGTCAGAACACAGCAGCCAGCGGTCTCCTGGCAGGGCCTCGCGGATCGACTCGTCCAGCTGGACCTCGCCCTCCGTGTCACCCAGGACCCGCAGCAGCACAGAGCGCTGGGGGTGGCGGCGGGCCTGCTCACGGGTGAGACGGCCGGTCTCCACCAGGTATTCCACAAAAGTGTGATCGGTGGTGACCTGGGTGAGCACGCCGCCGCGCACCAGGTAGGCGCGCGAGTCTCCGACATGCACCATGGCCAGCTTGTTGCCGCTGCGCATGATGGCGATGCAGGTGGTGCCCAGGCCCGAGAGGTCGGGGTTCTCGGAGGAACGGGAGATCAGGTCGGCGTGCGCTTCCTGCACGGAGTGGCGCAGCAGGTCCAGCATCTCGTCGGCCCGGTAAATATCCGAATCCAGGTGAGTGAGGTGCTCAATCGCGACGGCGGAGGCGATATCTCCACCGGCGGGGCCGCCCATGCCGTCACACAGGAGCGCCAGGTGCGGTCCGGCGTAGCCGGAGTCCTGGTTGGACTGGCGTACCAGGCCCACGTCGGAGCGCGCTGCGAAGCGCAGGTAGATGGTCATCAGCGCAGCTCCAAGGTTGTCTTACCGATGGAAACGGGCATGTGGAGGTCTAGCCGCATCGGCCTGTCAATGGCTCTTCCCTGCACGATAGTGCCATTGGTGGAGCCCAAGTCCTCCACCCACCAGGAACTCGCCTGGGGATAGATGCGAGCGTGGTGGGAGGAGGTGTAGTTGTCATCCAGCACCAAGGTGTTGTCCACCGCACGGCCAATGGTGATGGATACCGGCGATAGGGGCATGGAAGTGCCCGCCAAACGCCCCTCTGAGATGTAGATGGTGCTAGCGCCCTTGCGGCGCCCTTGACCAGGGCGCAGGCGCGCGCCGGGTCGACGCACGGGGGCATGAGACACAGAGGCCACGTCAGCGGTGCCGCGCGCTAGGGCTCGCAGCATTAGGAAGATCAGCAGCCAGAGCAAGCCCAGGTATACAAATCTCAGCACGGAGAATAAGAACTCGCTCACAGGCTGCCCCCCGCGCCCAGCGGCGCCTGAGTCACTGTGATGGAAGTGCCTTCGCCAATCATCACCAGGTCCCCCTGGTTGAGCAGGGTGGGAGCCTTGGCGGCCACGCGGCGGCCATTGATGCGGGTGCCGTTGGTGGAACCTAGATCCTCAACCACCAGACCCCGCTGCGTGGTCATGAAACGCAGGTGACGGCTGGAGATGGCGGTGTCCGGAACCACGATATCCGCCCCGGTGCGTCGGCCTACGGTCACGGGGGTGAAGGGCAGGGCGTAGCGCTCAGCATTGGTGGTGCCGTGGACGTGCACGGTGATGACGGCGCCCCGGTGCGGCTCGGTGAAGGTGGGCACGATCTCAAAGGCGCCAAAGATTGAGTGGATCTCTGAGTCCGCCACCAGGTCCACAGTCACGGGGGTGGTGGTGCTGTAACCCTGTTCGGCGACGGCGGCCTGGGCGGCGTCCGCGAGCTCCGCGCGTAGAGCGTCCATGCCCCAGGCAACGAAGCGGTTGTAGTCGGCAGGCAGGAGGTGAACGGTGTAGGTGTCTGGCACCAGGTATTTGCCTGAGGAGGTGCGGCGAGCACCGGTGTCCATCAGTTCCTTGATGCGCGTGAGGATCTCAATGGCCTCAACGTCTTTGCCGCGCGTTGGGGTGCCCTGGGCAGGGCTGGCTTTCTTGTTGCTCCACAAGGGTGCGACCAACGCAGGGACCTCCTATCCATCAACGCCGTTCACGCGGGTGCATGAAGTGCATACACGGGCCTGCTCATCGTAGCGGGTGGGGAGAGCTCAAGTGTGGAGCGGCGGCGTTAATCCGCCTTTCAGCAGGCCGAAAAGTACGGGTACCAGTGCCCGGGTACTGGCCGTGAGCGGTCTCACGCCTTTGGGCTTCGCTCTGAGTTGGACGGGGTGCGGGGGGTGCGTGCTATCGTCGTCCTCGCTTCGCGCGAGTGGCGGAATTGGTAGACGCGCACGGTTCAGGTCCGTGTGATCTTACGATCATGGGGGTTCGAGTCCCCCCCCGCGCACGAAGGTAGACCCGGTCGCTGAACGGCCGGGTCTTTTTGTGTGTGGAGAAGCTTGGCGGCTGCAGCGGGCCTACGGCCACATTGTGATAACAATTCGCTTGAAGCCCGCAAAGCGACCCCAAACCATAAGTTTGGGTGATGGATCCTGGGGTCTAAGTGCCCTAGCTGCTCAGAGTCCCTCAGTTCCTCAGGCAGAGGTGCCCTGGCTGCCGTCCCAGAAGCGGATAGTGGTGCGACCCACCTGGATCGTGTTGCCGTCCACCAGCGTGGCCGCGTCAATCGGGTGGCCCTCAATCAGGGTGCCATTGGTGGAGCCCAGGTCCGTGGCCACGTAGTGCCCAGAGCGGTTGCGGATCTCCAGGTGGCGGCGAGAAACCCCGGAGTCATCCACGACGACGTCGGCTTCACTGCCGCGGCCCAGGATCGTCACCTCACCGGTGAGCACATAGCGCTGCCCGTCAACCTCAATTACCGGGCGGTCCTGCGTGGGTCCAGCGGTGGCCGGCGCCGTCGCCCCCCGCTTACGGCTGGCCTCAATCAAGACTGGCTGGGAGCCCTCCGGTCCCAGAGCCAAACCAAACTCAATCGGCCCCACAAAAGAGTGGCCGTTTTCCGTGGCAAAGACCGTTGCGGTGTTCTCCAGGGAGGCAAACACCGCCTGCTCACCCTCCCGGGAGATGCGCTCCGCAGTCTGCGGATTCACAGTGAAGATGAAGGAGTTGGCCACCACCGAGCGGCCGTGCCCGAAGGGCGTGGCCGTCTCCGCCAGTACCCGGCGCAGCTCCTGGCTAAGCACGTCGGTGACGGAGCCCGAGGGCAGGTGGGAGAAAGTGCGCTTGGCGGCATCGCCCACACTTCCGAAGCTCTTCTCGATCCCGTCCAGAAGACCCATGTCCTCTCCTCACATCCGCTGCGCGGTCCAGCCGACCTCAGGGGGAGGGGTCGGTCACTGGCCTGGCGACCGCGACTGTGCTGATAGTAACGGTTTACCTGGCTACTGACGGCTACCGCGCGCCGAGAGCTGGCGCGCCACCCAGGCCACCAGCAGGAACAAAGCCACCCCAACCACGGCACCAAAGGAGTTCTGGAAGACATTTGCCACACTGGCGCGGCGCGTCAGCGCAGGCACAGCAAACTGCGTGAACTCAATGGCGGCGGCCAAGACCACGCCCGCCAGACACCAGCGCCAGGGGCCAAAGCGAGGCCAGCCCAGCATCCCCAAGAAAGTCAGCGGCGTCAGCATCACCAAGTTCAGGAAGACATCCTTGTGCTCTGGTGCCACCGTGGGCGGCCCAATCGTCTCCTTGACCTCAGAGACCTCCTGCCCGCTGGGCCAGAGAACCGCCACCAAGACCACGATCAAATAAGCCAGCCACGCCGCGCGCACCAAGCAAATCCAGGTCTTGGGGTTAAGGCTCTTCTCAGACACTCGGCAGAGTCTACCCGCTAGTTTGCCGCTTTCTTGCAAACCATCTGGTGGTAGGTGACACGTTGGCGCAGTCACCTCCATTGGATTGCGCCCAGTGAATTGCTTGGGCACGAGTGTGCCGGGCACCCGACGGCAGAACACCGCCAGGCACCCGGCACAACCAGGGCCAGACTCAGCAGCAGCCGGTGGAGACGTTCTCCTCGTCAAAGGCCGCGCGCGCCCGCCACCACTGCCGCTCAGTCAGCGGCTCATGGTCCGGGTGCTCGCGCCGGTGACGTTCCACATAGCGCTCATAGGCAGATTCACCGGTGAAGTCCCGCCACAAGGCGCGGGCCTCACGCAAACCCTCCCGCAGGCCTTGCAGGCGGCGAACCCAACCACGCCGGGACGACGCCGTCGACCCACCGCTGCAATCTGCCGCTGCCGGGCTGGGGGCGGGAGGTTCAGCTAGCGCTGCTATTACAGGCAAAGCGCGCATCTCAATGCCCTGAATGGGAGCGGCCCGGAATGAGGGCGGGGTCGCCCACCATCTCGTACTCCTTGACCAGGCGCTTCTGCAGCTTGGAGGCGATCATGGTCTCCGGTGCGTAGAAGTTGGACTCCTGGTAGGGGTCCTCTGAGGTGGTGGTGTCGCCGCGGCGCACCGCCTTAACCATGGCAATGGCCGCACACACCATCACAAAGGCCACCAGCACCAAGAACACCACCGAGAGCGTCCCCTGGATCATGGTGTTGCGGATAACCGCTTTGGTGACGGAGATCTGGTTCGGGTCGGTCAGATTCGGCAGCGCTGCCTTGGCGTCCCGCCACTGCTGGAAGTAGCCGATGCGTGCATCCGTGGAGAAGATCTTCTGCCAGGAGGCCGTGAAAGTCACCACCGTGTCAAAGACCAGTGGCACCGCCGGGATCCAGGCGTACTTCAAGTAACCCTTGCGCACCGTCATCACCAGGCACATCAACAGCGCCACCGCCGCGATGAGCTGGTTGGCGATACCGAACAGCGGATAGAGGGTCTTAATGCCACCGCGGGGGTCGGTTACACCCATCAGCAGCAGGGAGCCCCAGGCGGCCACGACGGCGGCAGTGGTGGCCCAGGCCCCTACGTGCCAGGACGGGTCACGGAACTTAGGCCAGATATTGCCCAGTGCGTCACCCAGCTGGAAGCGGGCCACACGGGTTACGGCGTCCACCGCTGAGAGGATGAACAGGGCCTCGAACATGATCGCAAAGTGGTACCAGAAGCCCATCATGGCGCGGCCACCACCGATCTGGTGAAGGATATGGGCCATGCCCACACTCAGCGTGGGGGCGCCACCGGTGCGGGAAACCACGTTCTTCTCCCCGACGTCGGAAGCTAGGCGCTCCAGGGCTTCAGCTCCCTTGTAGGTCTTGGGGTTGCCTGCATCGTCCCAGGACTCCCAGGTGGGGTCCAGGGTCTTGCCGTGGGCGTCTGTGACCTTGAGGTTCTTCATGGCCGCCGCCGCGAGCTTCTCACAGTTGTGGTTGGGGTCATCCGCCGTCTTGCAGGGGGCGGTGGCCACGACGTCGGGAGCTAGCTTGTTGAGCGAGTCCACCGGCGTGTTCATGGAGAAGTAGATGCCGGGGCTCAAAGAAACCGCCGCCGCCATCGCCATAATCGCCACAAAGGACTCCATAAGCATGCCGGCGTAGCCGATCATGCGCACCTGGCTCTCCTTCTGGATCATCTTGGGGCTGGTGCCCGAGGAGACCATGGCGTGCATGCCGGACAGGGCGCCGCAGGCGATGGTGATGAACAGGAAGGGGAAGAGTTCGCCCGCAAAAACCGGGCCGGCGGTGTTGGAGGCGAACTCAGAAACCGCAGCCATCTCCACCACTGGGCGCACGATGATGATGCCCAGGGCCAGGATCACGATGGTGCCGACCTTCATGAAGGTGGACAGGTAGTCGCGTGGGGTCAGCAGCACCCACACGGGCAGCACAGCGGCCAGGAAGCCATAGATGATCATGGCCCACACCAGGGCGGTGGGGGACAGGTGCAGGTACTGGCCCAGGGAGGACTCTGCGACGTAGCGGCCACCAATAATCACTCCGATTAGAACTGCAAAGCCCACCAGGGAGACCTGGGTGATATTGCCGGGCTGTACGAAACGCAGCCACAGGCCCATGGCGACGGCGATCGGGATGGTCATACCCACGGAGAAGACGCCCCAGGGAGATTCAGCCAAGGCGTTCACGCAGACCATGGCGAGCACCGCCAGCACGATCATCAGCATGACCAGCACGACGACGGTGGCCACGGTGCCGCCGATCTTGCCGATCTCATCCGTGGCCATCTGACCGAGGGAGCGGCCGCCGCGGCGCATGGAGAAGAACAGGACCAGCATGTCCTGGACAGCTCCGGCCACAACCACACCCAGGATGATCCACAGCGTGCCGGGCAGGTAACCCATCTGGGCGGCGAGCACCGGACCCACCAGGGGACCGGCGCCGGCGATGGCCGCGAAGTGGTGACCATAGAGGACCACACGGTGGGTGGGGTCAAAGTCGCGGCCGTTGTTGATGCGCTCAGCGGGGGTGGCATTGGAGTCGTCGGGCCGCATGATGGTGCGCTGGATATAGAGCGCATAGAAGCGGTAGCCGATGGCGTAGGTGGATATGGCCGTCACCACGAACCAGATCGTGTTCACGTTCTCCCCACGCGCCACAGCCAACATCCACCAGCCGAGCACGCCTACGGCGGTGATAGCCACCCAAATAGCGATCGACTTGGGGGTCCACTTGTGGTGCGGCTTGATGCCCACCGGAACACCTTGCTTGTTCCTGATGATGAGCTCTTCCTCTTCCGGAGAGTAGGAGGGCAGAGATGCTTTGGTCTGGGTTGTCACCCGTTCACCGCCTTGTTTGTGTCAGGTACACGACGCGGCTGCGTCATTGGTCACACGTTAATGGTGAATACCGCGATCCTGAAGACTGTCACGGGTTCTTAGGTGACGCCAGGTCAGGTCGGGGTGGAGTCGACGTCCTGTGGGGATTCCACAAGCTGCGCTCGGGGCGGGTGCGGGGAGGCCGGGTGGCCGGGGTCGTTTCAGCGAGCGTCGGCGTCGGCGACGCCGTCGAACTCTGACTGGCCCGCGAGAGATCGGACTAGCCTTTGCGCGTGCCAGACCTACTCAAACCAGTCGTGGACGTGCTTGCCACCGCCCCGCTGCTCACCGTCTTCCTGGTGATCGGCCTGGGCACTGCGGTGGGGCATATCCCGCTGGGCCCAATCCGCTTCGGTGCCGCCGGGGCCCTGTTTGTGGGCCTGGTCATCGGCGCGCTGGACCCCCGCCTGGGCTCAGACCTAAGCATTTTGCGCAGTCTGGGCCTTGGCCTGTTCTGCTACACCGTTGGCATTGGTGCTGGCGGCACTTTCTTCCGCGACCTACGCCGTCAGCTTCCCCTAATGGGCCTGTGTGCCGCCGCCCTGGTCATAGCCGGAGCTGCTGGAGCCGCCTTTTCCCGGCTCACCGGCATCACTCCGGCCATGGATTCTGGGGCCTTCGCTGGAGCCCTGACCTCCCCGGTGCTTGACGCCGCCATCGAGGCTGCCGGAAACCAGGAGCCCGCCGTCGGCTATGCCCTGGCCTATCCCGTGGGTGTGGCCGTGGCCATCATCATCGTTGCCGCGGTGATTGGGCGGGATTGGCCTGGCCGCCGCGACCCCCGCCCCGCCAGCGCCGACGGTCTCAAAGCCACCAGCGTCTACCTGCTCACCCGCATACGCCTAAGTGAGCTTGAACTCTTCCGCACCGGACGGATTCGCATCTCCTACTTGGAGCGCGACGGCCACACCCGTGTGGCCCAGCCGGGGGAAGAGCTGCTCCCTGGGGACAAGGTGGTGGTTGTGGGGGCACCTGCCGCCCTTGAGGAGGCGCTGCACAGCCTGGGCACCGGCTACGGCAAGTGCTTAGCCAAAGATCGCACCGTGGTGGACTACCGGCGCTTGACTGTTTCCTCTACCCGCGTGGCCGGGCAAACCATCGCTGAGTTGGATATGCACGGTCGCTTCCAAGGCGTCATCACTCGCGTCAAGCGCGGCGACCTCGACCTGTTGGCTCGCGACGACCTAGTACTCCAGCTTGGAGATCGGGTCCTGGCGGTGGTTCCCTCCGAGCAGTTGGAGAAAGCCGCTGACTACTTTGGCGACTCGGAGAAGTCCATTGCCCAGATCGACGCTTTCTCCGTAGGTATGGGCATGGCTCTGGGAGTCCTATTGGGTCTAGTGGCGATCCCTCTGCCCGGTGGCCTCAGCCTCAAACTCGGTGTGGCCGCAGGTCCGCTGGTGGTGGGCATGGTGCTCGGTTGGGCCGAGCGCACCGGTCCTTTCATCTGGGTGCTGCCCCACGCCGCCAATGCCACGATCCGGCAACTGGGCTTGCTGTTCTTCCTAGCGGCTATCGGCTTGGCTTCGGGCCCCTCCTTCGCTGCGGCCGCCTTCTCTTGGACGGGGGTTGCGGTGGGAGCGCTCGCGGCCCTGATTGTGGCGGTTAACGCGGTGGTGCTGTTGGCAGGGGCGCGCTGGGCGGGGGTGAGCGTCCAAAGGGCGGCCGGGGGTTTTGCCGGTCTGGTGGGGCAGCCCGCCATCTTGGCTTTTGCTTTGTCCAAGCGCGACGACGAGCGGGTGGAGGCCGGTTATGCCACGCTGTTTGCCCTGGCGATTGTGGTCAAGATCGTGATGGTTCAGGTGCTGGTGGGGCTGTGAGCGGCTGCGCCCCGGTAGGGTTTGGTGGCGCGGGCATTGCTGGGTGGGGGTAAACAGGCTGCGGGAGTCTGGTGGCGAGGCCTTGCTTCCAGCTAACAAATGCGATGTAACGCACACCTAATATGTGGCCCTGTGGAGACTGTCAATAGGGACATTCCCATCTTTGGATAACATCTCCCTAACGCTGCGATTGCAAGGCTCAAACTGTGAGATTATTGTTTGGGAATGACTGGCAACATAGTTGCTATCCCCTTCCCCAACCCGAATCGAGCTTTGTGTGCGCACAAACCTTCGCCCCGTCCTGCTGGCTGCTGGCCTGACCACCGGAGCAGTTCTCCTGCTTCCCTCCACCGCTAACGCAGAGGAGGCCACCCCAGCGCCGGAAACCAGTTCAAAGGTCACGGACTCCCAAGCTGCCGGCGCCTCTGCTGCCACCACCTCCACAAGCAAGGCTGCATCCGTGCCCACCGGTGCTGCTGAGGCCCCCAAGAAGTCGGAGCCTGTTAAGACCGCTAAGGAGGCTAATGCTGAGGCCAATGCCGCCAAGGCTGTGGCCGACTCCGCTGAGGCCACCGCCAAGCAGACTCTCAACGAAGCTCAGGATGCCTCTAAGGACGCCGCCAAGGCAGCCGCAGATGCGCAGGCCACCAACGCCGAACTGACCAAGGCCAAGGAGCAGGCCCAGGCCGCTGATGCTGCCGCGGCCAACGTTGACCAAGACACCTACAAGAAGAACCTGGAGGCCGAAGCCCAGGCCGCCGCCGCAGCCAAGGCGGCACAGCAGGCCCAGGCTGAGGCTACGCAGAAGGCTGCCAAGGAGCAGGAGGCCAAGACTGCGGCTGAGAAGCAGGCCTTGGCAGCCAAGGCGGAGCAGAAAGCAGCTGCAGAGGCTAAGCCCCAGGCGCAGGCCACCCTGGATGCTGCCACCAAGGAGAAGACAGACGCCGTCGCCAACCACGACCGCCTGCTCGCCAATGCTGACGCCGCCACCAAGAAGGCTCAGGCCGAGCTCGCCGAGGCCAAGAAAAAGACCGCTGAAATCGCCGACAACGTAAAGGGCCTGGCAAACGCCGAAATCATGCTCACGGCTGAGCTGGTCCAGGCCAGGAATGAGTTGGCCAAGGCTGAAGCGGCGGTCAGAACTGCTAAGGCTGAGCTAGAGCAGGCCAAGAAGAACGAGGCGACTGCCGCCCAGGCCGCTGCTAACGCAGGCAAGCCGGTGACTGATGCCAAGACTGCAGTGGCCCAGGCTGAGGCTGCCCTAAAGGCTGCAAAGCAGGCCGTGTCTACCGCTAATGCTGCCATTGCTGCCGCCAATGCTGACCTGGCTGCCAAGAAAGCTGCCGTTGGCAACGCCGAAGGCGCTGTGACCGCTGCGGAGCAGGCCGCCAAGGAAGCTGCCGCCGAGTACAACAAAGGCTCGATTGGCTTCTTCGAGTGGGCTAAAGCTGAGGATGCCGTCAAGGCCCTGACTAGCAGCACCTCCGGTGAGAACGGCAAGGCCTACCGGGAGGCCACCTTCCCCGGAGCCCCCGGGGACGCCACCGACCTTGAGGAGATGCGCAAGTCCCTGGAGGCCATTCGCCACACCAACGAGTTCCGCAAGGCAGAGGGCCTGGCGCCCTTCAAGGTCAGCCACACCCTCATGGCGCTCGCCCAGATCTACGCCAACTGGACCGCCAGTCAGAACAAGCTGGTCCACCACGAATTAACCTCCGATGAACCCTTCATGCAGGCCAATGGGGAGAACCTGGCCTCCGGAGGCAACGGACTGGGTGCGGTTGAGCTCTGGTACGCCGAGAAGAAGATCTGGGATCAGGCCGTCAAGGACGGCAGGGTCACCGAGGCGGACAAGGCGGACGCCTTCGGAGTCCTCATGAAGGATCGGGAGCTGTACCTGCAGGTGGGTCACTACCTGAACCTGATGCTGCCAGACGACGGCGTCGCCGCGGGCATGGGCATCTCCAGGGTGGACGGGCACTACCGGGCCGTCGCCGGTGAGTACGCGATGAAGAGCAGCCGGACCGCCGAGGGCGCCCAGGACTTCGACACCTACGAGAAGGCCTTCCTGGCCTACTACAACCGGGTCAAGGCGGCCAAGGACCAGGGCCAGACCAAGATCCAGGCCGCCAAGGACCAGGTTGCGACCGCACGTGCCGCAGTCAAGGCCGCCCAGCGGGACCTCGACACCGCCTCCACTGCCCGTCTGTCCCGACTTGATGAGCAGGCCGCGGCCAAGTCTCAGGTGGCCAAGGCCCAGGCCGACCTGAAGACGGCCGAGGCGGGTAAGGCGCAGGCCGACCAGGTGGCGCGGGCCGCGCAGGCCGTACGGGAGAAGGCTGCGCGGGACTACAAGAGCAAGCAGGACCAGGCCGCGCAGGCCGCCCGGGACAAGACTGCGGCGCAGGCTGCGCAGGACTCCGCCGCCAAGGCGCTGGCGGCTCGCCAGCAGGAGTTGACCAAGGCGCGGGCCGCGCAGGCCGTAGCCGCGCAGCGTCTGGATGACCTCCTCAAGGGTCACGGTCTGAAGGCCGCGATGGACCGCGTGACGAAGGCGGAGAGCGCCCTGACCGATGCCCGTGCCGCCGCAGCCGCCGCCGACAAGCGGGTCGAGGCTGCTGCTGCCACCGTCGCCAAGGCCAAGACGGCTGTCCAGAACGCCACCGTCAAGGCTGCCGCAGCCGCTGTTGCCAAGACTGAGGCGGACCAGGCCGCCACCGCTGCCGCCACTGTTCTGGCCCAGGTGACGGCGAAGGTCGCCCCGGTGCGCAAGCTCCTGATGGAGCAGCAGCAGGCCCGTGCCGCCGTAGCCACCGCTGAGTCCAACCTGGCGGCCTTCCAGGCCACACTCAAGGACTCGCTCGCACGCCTTATCGCCTCCACGGGTGCCAAGAGCCTGGCGCAGGCTGATGCCGCCAAGCTCAGCGCCGTCGCCTCTGAGCTGGCAGCCGTGAAGCACGAGCAGGCCATGGTTGAGGGCTTCGGCCTGAGTGCCTACCCGGTGCTGGTTGAGGTGTACCAGGTCGCCGGGGTCTCGCAGGAGACCGCTGCGGCGATGCGTGCGGAGGCTGACAAGCTGGCCGCTGAGGAGGCTGCCAGGACCGGGTCGACCGCCAAGATGGTGGTGGACACCGATGGCCGCACCCATCTGAAGGTGGAGACGCCCTACCAGCCCCGCCACCTGGCTAAGCCGGCCGAGAATGGTCGGGAGCTGGCGCGCACAGGTGTGGACTCTCTGGACCTGCTGCCGCTAGCTGGCGGCATGGTGCTGGCTGGTGTGGCGCTGCGCCGCCGCAAGACGCTCGCCTGACAACTAGGCCTTAGTGGTGGGCCGGGCGGCCTGAGGGTGATCCTCAAACCGCCCGGCCCTCCGCTATGTAAAGGTAATTGCCGGGCAACCGAGTTGCGAAGGTTATCGGCGAGAGCGGCAATATAACTGAATATAGGAGCGGTGCAGCTGGCGCGCCTAAGCGTGCGGTGTCGGTTGTTGTGAGGTAACGCTTTGATGTCAAAGATAACGAAGGTGAGTTTATTTGACCCGCGTTTCGCCTTGAAGAATTGAGCCTCCAGTGTCACTGGCCCTACGATCCATTCCTTCGGTTACCGCCCCAAGAAATGCCGCGCCCACTGTGGAAGCGGCATCCAGCCAAAAGACGGCGGCGCCCGAGCCGCTGGAACTCACCACTCCACCCGGCGGCCTCCCGCAAGCAAATGTGAGTACGCCAAATCCGGCAAATCCTGCCGATCTAGCTGAGGCTAAGGCCACCAGGTCCTGCGAGGTTGCTGCCGACGCCCTCCTGCGAGCTCAGATGGCGGCGCTGCGAGCTGCCGCAGACGCTCACACGGTCGAGGCTGCGCCTACAGTCCCAGCGCAGGCCGAGAGGCAGGTGTCGGCTACCGATTCTGCCGACGCCGTCGGCAGTGAAACCGACTGCCGCCGGGCGCTGGCTGCCGCCCAGACTGCCTATGAGGCGGCTCGCGAGGAACTCGACAAGGCGGAGGAATCCAAAGCAGGGGCCGAGGCGGCGGTGCTTCAGGCCCGGCACGAGCGCGATCTGGCAGCTGCGATCTGCAAAGCCCTTGAGTGCGATGGCCGCCAGGCGGTGGCCCGCGCCGAGACGGCCTTGGCAGCTGCAGAAAAGGTGACTGACGCCTGCATGCTAGAAGTGGTGCCGCAGGCAGGAGTCGGCCAGGCTGACGCCCAGGACCGGGCAGCCAAGGCGTCAGATAGCGCGGCAGATTCGCAGATAGGTAGCGCGGCAGCGGCGTCGGAGGCCAGTGGCCCTGCTGTGGCCAAGGCACCGCAGTTACCGGCGCCCTCCCAACCCAATACCTCCTGGAGCGCGCTGATCCAGGCACTAGCTGCAGAAGGCTGGGCTCGTGAACTGCGCGAGCGGCTCAGTCAGGATTCAGCCCTTGGTCATGCCCAAGAGCTGGAAAACCAGGCACAAGAGACTCTGCAGGACGCCTGTGTGGCAACAGCTGCGGCCTCGGCACGATTCGAGGCTGCCAAGGTTTACGCAAACCTTGCTCGCCGCGCCGTCCAGGCCGCTGCACAGCGCCGGGCAGCCCCCATGGGGCCAGCGGCGGATGCGCCGGCGCTCCTGGCTGCTTCCCGACTGCAGCTGGCCCAGGCGCTTGGCACGCACCGCTACGACCAGGTGGAGGCGAGCGCCCTCGACCTCTTGGTCGCTAACTTAAGTGGCGTTGATCACCAAGCGGCCTTGGTTAAGGGTTTCAATGATGCCCGCTTTCCCCTGCTGGTGTGCGCCTATGCCCGGGCGCAAGCGCATTTGGATGCCGCCATCAAAGCGCGCGCGAATGCTGCTGCCCGCGGGCTTTCAACCACCCCGGCCACTGCGGTTGTCAGTCATGTGGACCGCCACAGGAATGGCGCAATGGCAGGGAAATACCGGCTGCTCAAGCCTGGTTCTAGCGCTGCTGGAAGCTTAGCCGCGAGGCCTGCGGGACGACGTCGGGGCAAGCATGCTGGCTGAAGTGCCGAGCTAAGCCTGGGGTTTAAAAGGGGCTGGTATAGACGACTAGATCACGCTAGGGTCACATTGATAACGAATGCAGGCCCTGAATACCTGCGTCCCTGTCGCGTGAATCGAGTCCCTCGTGTCTTCTACCCTCCGACCTGCTCTTCTGGCTGCCGGGCTGACGACTGGCGCCGTGCTGCTGATTCCCAACGTCGCACATGCTGACGAGGTCAAAAGCCAGCCGGAGGATTCAAGCACCGTAGCCGAGTGCCCTCCGGGCCAGCTAGCAAAGGCCACAGAGGCTGCCAAGCAAGCTGAGGGAACTGCCGCTAAGTCTGAGATGACCGCCAAGGCCACCTTGGTGGAGGCGCAAGGCGCTGCCAAAGACGCCGCCGCCAAAGCTGAGAACGCTCAGCAGGCCACAGACGCCGCCAAAACCGCTGAGCAAGTGGCTAATGAGGCACAGCACGCAGCAGGCAAACTCACTGAGGCCTCACTCGCGGAGGCCACCAAGGACCAGCAGCAGGCTTCGCAGAAGCTAGCTGAGGCAAAGCTCGACGCCACGCAGGCTGCTAAGGCCACGCAGACCGCCAAGTCGGAGCAGAACACAGCGCAGGCCGGCGTCGACGCTGCCCGCGCTGAAAAGGCCCAGGTTGAGCAGGTCAAGACTGAGGCCGACCAAGCTGTGGGGACCGCCACCATTGAGCACGACGCCGCCGTCTCCGCCCATGCGGCAATCCTGCGCGACGGCAACCAAGCCCAAGAGAAGGCCAAAAAGGCGGTAACTGCCGCGGCGGCCGACTCCGCCGTCAAGGAAACCGCTGTCACGCAGACGCAGCAGGCCCTGGATCAGGCCACCACCGCCGTCGACAGCGCCCAGCAGTTGGTGGACACCGCCACCACCAAGGCCACTGCCTCCAACGCAGCCGCCACCAAGGCAAAGACCGAACAAATGACCGCCGCACAGGCGGCCAGCCAAGCCCAGGCGGACCTAAACGCCGCACTGGCACTGGTCGCCACCAAGACCAAAGAGCTTGAGGCAGCCAAGGCGGGACTGCAGGAGCAGCGCAAAGGTGGCGTTACAGCTGAGCAAATCGCAGCCGCTGAAGCCCAGGTGGCGCAGGCCCAGGCTGCACTGGAGCAGGCCAAGAAATCCGCCAAGCCCGCCCAAGACCTCTACGCGGAAGGCTCCTTCGGCTTCTTCAAGAAGCTTGGAGCGCAGGCCGCGGTGGATGTCCTGAACGACACCGAGTCCAAAGATCCTTCCGGCAAGACCATCGCCTCCTACACCCACAAGGGCGACCCGCAGGATGCCACCAGCCTAGAGAACCTCCAGGCCACGGTTGCTCTGCTCAAGAAGTCAGTGGAACTGCGCACCAAGGAGTATCTGGAAGCCGGCATGACTGAGGCTGAGGCCAAGGCTGCTGCGGAGCGCAAGATCAGCCCCTACTACACCGCAGTGGCTCAGCGTCACGCCAACTGGTCGGCGCACTACCGTGGCCACGCTGGCGACAACGGTGACAAATACGAGGCCGGGGAAAACGCCGCCTGGAACAACACCCGCAAAGAGGACCCATTCCTGGGCTGGTACCACCAAGAGAAGGCCATATGGGACGAGCAGGTCAAACAGGGCGCTGTCAAAGCCTCCGAGCGCTTTGACGCCTACGCTTTCTACCTGGCCCACCCGGAGCTTTACCCGCACTTTGGCCACTACCTGAACCTGGTGGACAAGGGCAAGACCGCAACTGGCTACGCCATCACCTCCAGGCGCGGCAGCGCTGAGACGGGCTTTGAGAGCGCACCGCCCATCTCCTACCCGCTTACCCACGTGCAGGAGTTTGCGGCCAGCGCTAAGAACGGGGAAAAGCTCTACACCCTTGAGGAGTACGAGCGGCTCGTCAACACCTACTGCAGCAAGGTCACCCAGGCCAAGCACGCCGGTGACCAGATCGTGGCTGCGGCTCAGACCAAGCTGGATGCCGCTAACCAGGAGCTAGCGCAAAAGCGCGCCGGAGCAGCCGACGGAGCGGCCCCTGGGCAAAACGCTCAGCACGCCGCGCAGGCTGAACTGGACGCCGCCAAGGCCAAGGCCGCTAAGGCGACGGCGGATAAAACCACCAAGGACGCCATCCTGGCTAAGGCCGACGCTGCTCTAAAGAAGGCCCAGCAGGTGGCCGACGTCGACGCCACCGACCTGACCGCCAAGAAGCAGGACCTGACGGATAAGAAAGCCACACAGTCGCAGGCTCGCAGCACTCTTGCGCAGGCCAAAGCTGCGCTCACTAAGGCGCAGGCCGCTGAGGTGGCGGCCCGCCAGGCACTCGCCGCCCTTGGTGACGGCATGAGTCTGGAAGAAGCGCAACAGCGCGTAGACAAGGCCAAGACCAAGCTGCAGGCTGCCAACCAGGCGGAGACTGCTGCTGAGGCCCGCCTGGCATCCGCCTCCACCACCTTGACGACGGCGGAGCAGAAGCTTGCGCAGGCCACCGGGAAGCTGCGGGCTGCCACTGCCGCCGAGACCACCGCGAAACAAGCTGTCACCACGGCGCAAAGCACACTGGAGCGCGCCACTGCCCGGGTCGGTCAGATTCGTGACCTGCTGACCGGTCGCGGTGATGGTCGGGCTGCCGCCACCGCCGCGCAGCAGCAGGCTGCTCGCGCCCAGGCCGCGCTGCAGAGCGCACGTCAGCGCCTCGTAGCCGCCACCGGTTCTAAGAGCTTCGGCACCGTTGACGCCGCCGCGCTGGTGCAGGCCGCTAAGGACCTAGAGGCGATTAACCATGCTGAGGCCATGAAGGCGGGAGTTACAGACCCACGTTTCCCGCTTCTCACCAAGGCCTACGCCAAGGCTAAGGCTGACGCCCAGGTGGCCGCCAAGGCCCGCGCCCAGGCTGGGGCTGCCGCCAAATGTGACCCCAACCAGCAGGTGCAGGAGAGTCCCAAGCCCTGCCAGCCGCAGTCTGGCCCGGAGGAGCAGCCTGAGGCGGGCACTGCCGCCCAGCCGGAGTTGCCTGCGCCCGAGCAGACCCACGTGGTGACCAATAAGGATGGTCAGGTCTTCGTGGCTCCGCAGGCGCCCTACGCCCCTAAGCACCAGGCTCCGGCAGCGCAAGCTCCCGGCCTGGCCGCCACTGGCGCTGGCGCCCAGGTGCTCCTGCCGTTGGCCGGTGGGATGGTGCTGGCTGGGGCAGCGGTGCGACGCCGTCGCCAGGCCTAAGACCTAAGGGCTTCTGGAGTGCTGCCTGAGCGCGCCAGCTAGTGAATTGGGGTTGAGGGTGCTGCCTCTTGCGGCGAGGTTCCGCACCTATGTGGTTCGCGTGCGCACATAACACTTGGTGATTAGTGGCGGTGGGCTGCGGGAATCCTGCGGCCCCTCAAGTTGCGAGGTCACGAAAGTGTCTCAAGGATAACGATTGCGGGTCTTTTCGACCGTTTCCCTATTTCCCGAATTGAGACTCTCATGCGACTAACACCCACCGCGCGGCGACTGGCCGCAGGCTTGACCGTAGGAGCCATGGTCCTGGTACCGGCCATTGCCGGCTCACAAGCCGTGTCGGCAGAGATCACCGTGGAGCCCGCCGGACCGAAATGTGACGGCATCACGGCAACCGGCCCCGAGTGGGATGCTTACCAAGCCGCTCGGGCTGCTCAGGCTGATGCGAAGGTCCAGTACGCCAAAGGCTCCCTGGGGTTCTTTCAGAAGAACGGAGCTGCCGACGCCGTGACGGCGCTAACCAGTGGCGAGTTCGTAGGAGACACTCATATAGGCCAGTCTGGTGACGCAACGGACCTGAAACTGATGCTTGAGAGCCTCAAGTGGATTCCGGTCTCTAGCCACCTCCGCAATGACGACCCCGCTCGAACAGATCCAGGAATTGCTGCCCTGCGTGGCGTCCCGCAGGAGGGCGCCAGTATGGCCGAGCTTCAGGTCACAGACCGGCTCATGGCGGTTGCCCAATACAGTGCCAACCACCAGGCGGCGATCGAGGGCCTCGAGCACGTGGTCAATGACCAAGCTGCGGAGAACCTCGCTGCCTCGTGGTCCTCCGTGGGGCCAAATATGTATATGAGGCATTCAGACTCGGGGAACCCGTTAGGGCCTTACCAGGGCTGGTGGTTCGATGAGAAGGACGTCTGGGATACGCAGACAGCTGGCATGACCCAAGCACAACGTGATGCTTGGCTGGCGGACGAGTCCAACCACATCTATACCCTGAGCTCGGGAGAACAGACCGCCGCGAAGACCAACTTTGGCCATGTCGGTCACTACCTGACCCTGGCGGACGCGAACAGTGGGGCACGCATGACGCACACTGGCTTCGCGATCGCAGAATCCTCCAGCACCGGCTCATTTGGCGCATACGCCTCCCAGACCTTCTCCGCAGGCAACTGGCCCGCGGGCTCGGCGTGGGCACCTAAAGCTGGGGAGCAGACCTTTACCGTCACTGAGTACACGAACCGCCTGAAGGCCTACGTGGATCAGATCGACCCTGCAGTCCACCAGGCGAATGTGGACCGCACCTGCGAGGCACTCCTTGGGTCTTTGAAGCCGACGCCTTCGCCGTCTTCCAGCCCGTCCCCATCAGCCACGCCCAGCGCCACGCCGACTGCGCCAGCCACCGCCGAGCCAACGCCTCCGGCCACTGCTGCGCCCAGCCCAAGCGCAGAGCCCAAGCCAACGGCCCCGGCTACTGCCACGCCGACTGCGCCAGCCACCGCCGAGCCAGCGCCTCCGGCCACTGCTGCGCCCAGCGCGTCGGCTCAGCCCAGTGCGACGCCGTCGATGAGCCCAGCGCCTACTGTGACGGCCACGCCCAGCCCGAGCGCAGAGCCAGCGCCCAGCCCGACCACCGGGCAGTCCCAGCCGAAGGCCAAGCTCAATACCTCCACCAACCCGCCCAAGCCCAACACACCTAAGTCCAGCACGCCCAAGCCCAAGAAGAGCGGCCTGGCCGCCACGGGCGCTGGCGCCCAGGTGCTCCTGCCGTTGGCCGGTGGGATGGTGCTGGCTGGGGCAGCGGTGCGACGCCGTCGCCAGGCCTAAGGCCCAGGCGCACATCAGATAGGGCGGGTCCCGGAGTCAAGCACTCCGGGACCCGCCCCTTTGCATACACCAACGCGCCCACCGGAAGGCTCCGGCATCCTCCCGGGACACGACCTTGAAACCACCTCGGGTTAGGGTGAAGCATGCGCGTTCACAACTTCTCCGCCGGACCCGCCCAACTTCCCCTCCCTGTCCTTGAGCAGGCCGCCGCCGAGCTCACGGACTGGCGCGGAGGAATGAGTGTCCTTGAGGTCTCCCATCGAGGTAAAGACTTCGTGGAATGCGCTGCGGACGCTGAAGCCACCATGCGCCGCCTCGCTGGCATTCCCGAGAACTACCGGGTCCTCTTCCTGCAAGGTGGCGCCACCGGCCAATTCGCCGCCATCCCCATGAACCTCACCCAGCGTGGCGACCAGATCGCCGCCATCCGCACCGGCCAATGGTCCAAGAAGGCCATCACAGAGGCTGGACGCATGGGCGTGGAGACCATTGTCGTCGCCGACGAATCCGCTAGTTCCTACAACACCACCCCGCAGCCCGGCTCCTTCACCGTCCCCGCCGCAGCCAAATACCTCTACTACTGCGCCAATGAGACCATCGGTGGCGTCACCATGCCCTACGTCCCCACCGAAGAGGCCGCAGGCCTGCCCCTAGTGGCTGACTTCTCCTCCATGTACCTGTCCCGGCCCATTGAGGTAGACAAGTTCGGCGTGATCTTTGGGGGCGCCCAGAAGAACCTGGGCCCCGCCGGATTGACCGTCAATATTGTGCGTGAGGACCTGCTGGGGCAGGCGCGCGCGGATGTGCCCGCCGTGTGGGATTGGAAAGTCATGGCGGATAACGACTCCATGCTCAACACCCCACCCACCTTCTCCATCTACCTCTTTGGCCTCATCTTGCACTGGATCGAAGACCAAGGTGGCCTAGCTGCCATGGGAGAGCGCAATGACGCGAAAGCCCAGCGCCTCTACGACGTCATCGACGCCTCCAGCTTCTACCACAACCCCGTGGAGCAGCGCTCCCGCTCAGCCATGAATATCCCCTTCACCCTGGCTGACCCTGCCCTGGACGCCGACTTCCTGGCCGGGGCCACCGCAGCTGGGCTTATGAACCTCAAGGGGCACCGCTCCGTGGGCGGCATGCGCGCCTCCCTCTACAACGCGATGACCGACGACGGCGTCACTGCCCTGATTGACTACATGACCGAGTTCGAACGCAGCCACGCCTGAGAGCCAGAAGGAAACCCCATGACCGCCATCCCCACCCCCACCGAGCGTTTCCGCGTCAAGACCCTCAACGCTATCTCCGGCTCCGGCCTGACTCGCTTCCCCGCCGAGATTTATGAGGTGGGCGACGCCGTCGAGAAGCCGCATGCCCTGCTGGTGCGTTCCGCCAAACTCCACGACACCCCCATTGCCGACTCTGTGCTGGCCATCGGCCGCGCCGGGGCAGGCACCAACAACATTCCCGTGGCCGCCATGACCGAACGGGGCGTGCCCGTGTTCAACACGCCCGGTGCCAACGCGAATGCCGTCAAGGAGTTGGTGCTCGCAGGCCTGTTCATCGCCTCACGCAACCTGATCCCGGCGGCGCGCTTTGCCCACACCCTGGAGGGCGACGACGCCGCTATCGCCAAGGCCGTGGAAGCCGGCAAGAAGCAGTTCGTGGGCTTTGAGTTGCCCGGCAAGACCCTGGGGGTGATCGGCTTGGGCGCTATCGGCGTGCAGGTGGCCAACGCCGCCCTGGGCCTGGGCCTGAAAGTGGTGGGTTTTGATCCGGCCATCAGTGTGGACCACGCCTGGAACCTGTCCGCAGAGGTGAAGCGCGCCGGAAGCATTGAGGAGGTTTTCAAGCGCGCCGACATTCTCACCGTGCACGTGCCGCTGATTGACGCCACACGCGGCCTGATCTCCACCCAGCGCCTGGCCCTCATGCGCCACAGCGCCATCATCTTGAACTTTGCCCGCGCCGAGATCGTGGACGAGCCCGCCATTATCTCCGCCCTAGACCAGGGTTACCTGTCTGGGTATGTCTGCGACTTCCCCTCCAACGCGGTGCATAAGCACCCCAAGTGCATCTCCCTGCCCCACCTGGGCGCCTCCACCAAGGAGGCCGAGCGCAACTGCGCGATTATGGCGGTGGATGAGCTGCGAGGATTCCTGGAGGAGGGGCAGGTCCACAACTCTGTGAACTTCCCTGAGGCCGTTATGGCGCGCGAGCCAGGCACGCATCGCCTGGTGATCGTCAACCGCAATGTGCCCAATATGGTGGGGCAGGTCTCCACCCTGGTGGCGCAGCATGGGCAGAATATTGCGAACCTGCTCAACCGCTCCCGGGGGGACCTGGCGGTCACGCTGGTGGATATTGACGGGCCCGTGCACCCCGGTGGCCTAGAGGAGCTGCGCGCAATTGACGGCGTGCTTTCCGCCCGCGTCATCCCTGCCTGAGGGCTGCCTAGCGCCGTCGAGATTGACGTTGCTGCGAGGGCGACGGTGGCGTCGCGCCATGAGTGCAGAAATGTCAGTTCACAAGGGTTTTGGCATTTGGATCAGGTGGCTGGCAGGGCCCAGAGGCGGTCTTCGTTCAGGGTGACGCGCACCGCGTCCCCAGGAGCCGCCTCAGCCTCGGGAGCGTGCGCGTCCACGACCGTATCCATGACCCCTAGCTCGGTCTCTATGACCAGTCGGTGCGTCGTGCCCAGGTAGGTGTTCTCGATGATCTGGCCGATGTTTCCGCGAATCCGAGGACTGCGCTCATCCAGCAGGGTCAGGCTGATGGCGTCGCTGTGACCGACGGCGACGACCGGTTGGTGGCTCGCGGCGCCCGGCTCTGGGGTGCCTGAGGTCGGGGCGTCCAGCACGGGGGAGCCTGGCCCGGCGGCGTCCGGCGCCTGGGGGTGCGGGGCGACTTCTGCGGTGGAGGTTGGGACCTGGGCTCTGGCTGTGTTCCGACCCCGGCGCAGCCCCAGGGCGAAGGCTGCGGCGCAGGCAGGCACGATGAGACCCGCACCAAGGAACATCAGGGCGTAGGTCACAGCCTTATGATCCTATGTGCCACCGGCTACAGGCGGGATCCGTGTGGCGCCCGCGCCATACCCGTCGGAGCGCTGCTTGACCCTCACGCGGCGTGAGGCACCAGGCTCGGCCAGGTGAGCGAGGCACAGGAGGTGGCCGTGGAACGCGATAGTGACGCCGACGGACAGTCCCTGACCGTGGGCCAGGTGGCTGCCCTGGTGGGTGTCAGTGTCAGGACCCTGCACCACTGGGACGAGATCGGCCTGGTGACGCCTTCGGAGCGCAGTTGGGCCGGGTACCGGCTCTACACCTCAGCGGATGTGGAGCGCGTCCACCAGGTGTTGGTCTACCGAGAGACCGGCATGCCCTTGGCCCAGGTGGCTGAGGTGCTGGATCAGCCTGGGGTGGACGCCTTCGGGCACCTGTCCCGGCAGCGGGAGCTGCTGACCGAGCGCATCGCCCACCTGACCCGGATGCTCCGGGCAGTGGACACAATGATGGAGAAGGACACCATGGGAGAGAAGCTAAGTGCCGCGCAGCGCGCCCAGATCATGGGGGACCAGTGGGACCCCGCCTGGGAGGCTGAGGCCCAGGAGCGTTGGGGGCACACGGAAGACTGGAAGGTCTCCGCGGAGCGGCTTGCCGCCAAGACCCCGGCCGAGTCCAAGGCGGATAAGGAACGCGTGGAGGCGGTAGAGCGCGAGCTTGCTGCCGCAATGGCTGCGGGAGTCAAGCCCGGATCTGAGCGGGCCAATGCCCTCGCTGAGGAGCATCGCGCCAGCCTCAGCTGGTTCGACGTCACTCATGCCAAGCACGTGCTTCTGGCCCGTGGCTACGTCTGCGATCCGCGTTTCAAACAGCATTACGACGCCGTCGCCCCCGGTTTGGCTCAGTGGCTGAAGGCGGTGGTGGAGGCTAACGCCGCCGCTAAGGGCGTAGACCCCGAGACTGCCACCTGGCAGTGACTGCGGACGCGCCGGGGCCTGCGACCTAGCGGCCGCAGGCCCCGGCGTCACGCTTAGGCAAGGTTTAGCCGTGATGGAGCACACAGCAAAGTGACCGAGTCCCCTGCTCACAGTCAGTTTCACAGGCTTCTGTCACTGTTCCTAAGGGAGGAAGCAGCCATACTTGAGGCGTCCACCTCCCGAAAGGGACAGATCAGGAAGCGAGAACCGCGTGTCACAACCGACCGCAGGTCCCGAGCGGCCCGTAGGGCGGAAGCTCGCCCAAGCGGCTTCCGCAGGACGGCGCCCCAAGCGCAAGACCCGCTCGTCCCAGCCGGATCGCGCCGGTGCAGCTGCCAGCGCCACAGGCGGCAAGCTTGCCCGCGCTGAGGCTAGGGGTAGCAAGCAGCCGGTAGACAAGCCCAAGGGCTGGCGCCGGATCTTCAACTACCCGCGTTACGGCAAGGGTCCGATTCGCCGCTGGCTACCCTCCTGGCGTTTCATCCTGGCTAGCTTCCTGCTGATGATTGCTGCAGTTGGCGGCCTCTTCGCCTGGGCTTACTCCACGATCCATGTGCCCGAGCCCAACCAGTTCGCGCAGGCCCAGAGCTCCACCGTTTACTACGCGGACGGCACCACCGTCATGGGCAAATTCGCTGAGGTAAACCGCACCATCATCGACACCACCAAGCTGCCCAAATACGTGGGCAACGCGGTGGTGGCCAGTGAGGACCGCAGCTTCTACACGAACAACGGTGTGGACCCCAAGGGCATCATCCGCTCCCTGTGGAACAACCTGCGCGGCGGTGGCCGCCAGGGTGCCTCCACGCTCACGCAGCAGTACATCAAGAACTACTACGTGGACACGACTTCCTCATACTGGGGCAAGTTCGAACAGGCCATCATGGCCATCAAGATCGACAAGCAGAAGTCCAAAGAGGAGATCCTGGACTCCTACCTGAACACGGTGTACCTCGGCCGCGGTGCGTATGGCATAGAAGCAGCTGCGCAGGCCTTCTTTGGGATCAGTGCTGCAGAACTCAGTCCCTCCCAGGCGGCACTGTTGGCGGGCATCATGCCGGCGCCTTCGGCCTGGGACCCGGCGGTTGACAAGGAGCAGGCTGAGAAGCGGTGGAGCCGCGTTATGGACTTCATGCTTGAGGACGGCTACATCACCGCAGCCGACCGGGCCGCAGCCACCGCTATGCCAGAGACGATCACCCCAATGACAGATCAGGTCTACGCCGGTCCCAACGGCTACCTGCTGCAAATGGTCCGCAAGGAACTGGTAGCCAAGGCAGGCCTGACTGAGGAGCGCATAGACACCGGTGGCTACAAGATCGTCACCACGATCAACAAGACCAACCAGGATGCGGCGGTGGCCGCCGTCGGCAATCTGCCTGAAGGCGCCGACCCCAACCTGCGGGTGGCTCTGGTTTCCGTTGACGTAAAAACTGGCGGAATCCTGGCCCTTTACGGCGGCAAGGACTATCTCACCGAGCAGGTGAACTCAGCCACCGACGCCGTCGCCCAGGCTGGCTCCACCTACAAGCCCTTTGCCTTGGTGGCCGCCCTGGAGAACGGCCTGACCCTGGCCAATGGCTACTCCGGTAAATCGCCGATCTGGATGAACGGCACTCGTTTTGAGAACTACGGGAACCAGTCCTACACCTGGTCTGACATGGTGAAGTCCACGGCCTTCTCCATCAACACCTCCTACCTGCAGCTCAACAATGACTTGGGCGCCGAGCGCACCAATGAGGTGGCTATTCGCGCCGGGTACCCGGAGAACACCGTCGGTATGGACACGGTGGTGCAGTCGGTGCTTGGCTCCGCCTCACCCCACACCGTTGACATCGCCACCGCCTACACCACCTTCGCCTCAGGGGGCACGCGCCGCGACAGCCACATCGTTGCCTCCGTGGCCAATGCGCAGGGCTCCGCCGTCTATGCCCCAGACACCACCGGGAAGAAGGTCTTTAAGGACGAAGTGATGGCGGATGCGACCTTCGCCATGCAGAAGGTGGTGGAGTACGGCTCGGGTGAGACGGCGCGCAAGCTCGACCGCCCAGTGGCTGGCAAGACCGGTTCCTCTTCGGATAACAAGTCCGCGCAGTTCGTGGGCTTCACGCCGCAGATTGCTACGGCGGTCACCCTCTACCAGTCCGGTCCGGATGGCTCCGAGCAGTCGATCACGCCGTGGGGCAAATACCCGGAGATCATCGGCTCCACCTATCCGGCGGATATCTTCACTGAGTACATGCAAACCGCCTTGGCGGAGCTGCCGGTGGAGAAGTTCCCTGACCGCACGCCTGGCTCCTACCGCAAGGGCAAGCTCGAGGGCTCGCGCAGCAGCAACAAGGTTGAGGTCCCAGCCGACGAGGAGACCACCAAACCTAATCCTGGCCGTGGCGTACAGCAGCAGCCTGCACAGCCTGCGGAGCCGACGGCGGAGCCTACGGTGGGCGTTAAGCCTGCTCCGGAGCCTATAGCTACCGGTGATCCTGGTTCTAAGCAGCAACCCCCCAAGATCACTGAGATTCCAATAGAACCAAACCCGGGGCCGTCTAACGATCCAGCACCAGGGGATAAAGTGCCGGATAACAACGGCAACGCGAACGGCAACGCCAATGGCAATGCGCCAGGCAATGCGAACGGCAACGGAAACCGGGATGGCAACCGAAACGGCAGGAACGGTTAGTCGCTGAGCTTTCGCTTGACCTAGGAACCTGACACAGAGGTGTCGCAGCGCACGCCGCCCGGCAAGGCCTTGGCCTTCCGGGCGGTGCGTCATCTCCGGTAGGCTCGCTAACCGACTGCGCCATCCGGGCACCCGTCCGGGCGACGCCGTCGCACGCATCACCCTCCTGTCACGGAAAGACCGTGACCGCTTCAGACCAGAGGAGGTGGGTACCAAGCATGCGTCACTACGAGATCATGATCATCCTCGACCCCGAGACGGACGAGCGCACTGTCGCTCCGTCGCTCGAAAAGCTGCTACAGGTCGTCCCCAGCAACGGTGGGACCGTGGACAAGGTCGACATCTGGGGCAAGCGTCGTCTGGCCTACGACATTAAGAAGAAGTCCGAGGGCTTCTACGTCGTCGTTGACCTGACCACCACGCCTGAGATCGCCCAGGAGCTCGACCGTCAGCTCGGCCTCAACGAGTCCGTGCTGCGCACCAAGCTGCTGCGCCCCGAGGCCTGAGCCCTAACCGTCTGAAGACCCTGAGAGCACGGAGGAAAGCATGACTGGAGAGCCTGTAATCACCGTTGTCGGCAACTTGGTGGCGGACCCGGAGATGCGCTTTACCCCTAATGGGGCAGCTGTCGCCAACTTCCGTGTGGCCTCAACGCCACGGACTTTCAACCGCCAGACAAACCAGTGGGACGACGGCGAGGCGCTGTTTTTGTCCTGCTCGGTGTGGCGGGACACCGCTGACAATGTCACCTCCTCGCTGAAGAAGGGCATGCGCGTCATCGTGCAGGGCCGCCTGACCCAGCGTTCCTATCAGACCCGTGAGGGCGCCAGCCGCACGGTTTACGAGCTGCTGGTGGACGAGGTCGGCCCCTCCCTGCGCTACGCCAAGGCTGAGGTCACCCGCACCCCACGCGCTGGTGGGCAGGGTGGCCAAGGTGGTGGCTACCAGGGCGGCAGCCAGAACCAAGGCGGCTACCAGGGCGGCGGTTACAACGGAAACCAGAACCACGGTGGCGGTTACAACGGGGGTCAGCAGGCCTCCTATAACGCCCCGGCTGGTGGCGCCGCGGACGATCCGTGGAGCACGGGAACGTCCTTCGGTGACGAGCCGCCGTTCTGATCCGCGCAGGCAATTCGGACGGATATTGGGCGCTAAGCGCCCACCCACATCAACCAATCTCGTACTGAGCGCTCAGGCGCTCTGAACAAGGAGTACCACTATGGCGAAGCCTCAGCTTCGTAAGCCGAAGAAGAAGATTGGCCCGGTCAAGGCCATCAAGGTCGGCGTTATTGACTACAAGGACACTGCCACCCTGCGGAAGTTCATCTCTGACCGCGGCAAGATCCGTGCCCGCCGCGTCACCGGCGTCTCCGTCCAGGAGCAGCGCAAGATCGCCAAGGCCGTGAAGAACGCCCGCGAGATGGCGCTGCTGCCCTACTCGAGCTCTGCTCGCTGATTGGAGGCCCAAGTATGACCACCAAGCTCATTCTCACGCACGACGTCGCCCACCTGGGCACCGCCGGTGAGGTCGTTGACGTAAAGGACGGCTACGCCCGCAACTACCTGCTGCCCCGCAAGCTCGCCACCCCGTGGACCAAGGGCGCGCAGCGTCAGATCGACCAGATGGCCGAGGCGCGCCGCAAGCGCAGCATCGAGTCCCTGGAGCAGGCCCAGACCGCCCGCGCCTGGCTGGCCGAGAACGTCGTGACCGTTTCCGCCTCCTGCGGCGCCAACGGTCGCCTGTTCGGCGGTGTCTCCACCGCTGACCTGGCTGAGGCCGTGAAGGCTGCTGGCGGCCCGGCTGTGGACCGCCGCAAGATCCAGATCGTGCCCCCGATCAAGTCGACCGGTCGTCACAGCGCCACCGTGCGCCTGCACACCGACGTCGTCGCCCCGATCGAGGTCAACGTCGTTCCCGCTCGCTGAGCGCCGCTAATCGGGCATAAGCCTTAAGCAGGAGGGCCCGTCACCGGATAGTCGGTGGCGGGCCTTCGTGCGCGCTGGCGGCCTCCGGGGCCGCAGCTCTGGTTGTGTCGACGACGACGGCGCAGATTAGTGGCGCCAAGCCTCAGAGCGGGCTCGCAGGCCGGTAGATACCGCCCTAGCCCCCATGAACAACCAAACAAAAGCCGCCCACAGCCACAGCAGACCGGCCTGTCCACCAGCAGGCCAGCCGTGGGCCACAGCCACCACCGCAGGCAGGTAGGGCAGCAGAGTCACCACCCCGGCGCCTGCCAGATAGCGGCCATCACCCGCCCCCATCAGCACGCCGTCAAACAAAAACACCGCCCCGGCCAGTGGCATCGCGGTAGCCGCCACTAGCAGGGCCGGACGGGCCGCAGCTGCGACGCCGGGATCAGTGGTGAACAGCAGCGGCAGCCAAGGACTCCCCACGGCCACCAGGGCGCCAAGCACCACTCCAGCGCCCACCCCCCAAGCCAGGCAGCGGCGCAGGACTGCGTCTACCCCCAGGCCTAGACGCTCCGGCGGCACGGTCTTCGGGGATGCAGACGCGGCAGCAGCTTCACCTAGGGCTGTGCCCACCAGGGCCTGCGCTGCAATCGCTAGCGCATCCAGGCTGAAAGCCGCCAGACCCCAGATGGCGTTGACCACCTGGTGCCCGGCCAAGGGCGCTTGCCCCAGCTGCGTGGCCGCCCAGACCGTAGTCAACAGCGCAATGCGCAAGGAGATAGTGCGCACTAGCAAGGGCGTGCCCGCGCCTAAGGAACTGGCCAAGCCGGTGCCGCTGGGCCGCAGGGCGACGCCGTCGGCCCGCGCTGCATGGGCCAGCGGCAGCACTAAGGCCCCAGCCATGCCGGTCTGTGCCAGAGCCGTGCCCAGGCCTGAGCCGGCGATTCCCAAGCCCAGGCCGTAGAGGAAGAGGGCATTGAGGAGCACATTGACTATTGCGCCTACGGTGGCCACGACCAAAGGGGTGCGCGTATTAAGCAAGCCACGCAGCGTCCCGGTGGCCGCGAAAACCACCAGCATGCCCGGCACCCCTGCCGCTGAGGTCCGCAAGTAGGCGACTGCCGCCGCTGCCACCGCCCCCCGGCCACCAAGACCAGCGATTACCCAGGGCGCCGTCGTCGCCAGGAGCAGGCCTGCCAGCAGGCCCAGGAAGGCCGCTAGCCACAAGCCGTCCACCCCGGCGCGCAAGCCAGCTTGCCGCTCACCGGCACCAAAGAGGCGGGCCGTGATGGCCGTGGTGGCGTAGGCCAGGAAGACAAAGAGACCCACCACTGTGGTCAGCACCGTGGATGCCAAGGACAAGCCTGCCAGGCTCTGGGCGCCCAAATGCCCCACCATGGCCGAGTCGATCAGCACGAAGAGGGGCTCGGCCACCAGGGCCCCCAGGGCTGGCAGGGCCAGGGCTAGGATGCGCCGGTCCAGTGGGCTGGGGGAGATGTGCACAGTGACCTTTCTGGGGTAGATGTGGGGGCTGGGAGGCAGTTTCTCATGGGTTTTCTCAACACGGAGTTGAGGTTCATCCACAGAGATGTCCACTTATCCACAGGTAGCCAAAGTGTTAGCAATACGCTTTCTTGGGTGGGGGAAAGTTAGAGGAAATCCTTGCTATCAAGGGGAATGTTGCTCGTAAGTCGCTTGTGTTCAAAACGTGATCTCCACACTAATCCACAGGCTTAGGCACCACTTCTCCCCAAGCTGACCCCAGATCTCCACAAGGTGTCCCAGAGCTGTCCACACTAGACCCAAAGTTGCTGATTGCGGTCAGCAGCACTCACCGCTATCGTCGCGAGCCCAGCGTTATACGCGGACGGTCCCGGTCCGGGTGTGCCGCTGGTGAGACTGTGTGGGAGGCCAGATGAGTGTCAGTGGAGCAGGAGCTCCCACGTCACAGCGAGACACCGCCGGTCCCGGCGATATTCAGGAGCGCTCCGCCCCCAGCCTGGCTGATGCCTTCGACCGCATGCCGCCCCAAGACCTCAATGCCGAGGTCTGCACACTCGGCTCCATGCTGCTGAGCAAGGACGCTATCGCCGTAGTGCAGTCCGAGCTGATGGCCGACGACTTCTACCTGCCCGCTCACGTCACCATCTACGACGTCATCTCCGAGATCTACGCCGCCGGTGAGCCCGTGGACCCGGTGATTGTGGCTGATGCGCTGACTAAACACAGGCAGTTGGAACGCATCGGTGGCTTGGACTACCTGTCTACCCTCATCATGAGTGTGCCCACCGCCGCCAACGCCGGTTATTACGCCCGCATTGTGCGGGAGAAGGCGATTTTGCGGCGCCTAGTGCAGGCCGGTACCCGCGTCACCCAGCTGGGTTACACCTCCCAGCCAGGCGACGTCGAGGAGTTGGTCAACCAGGCGCAGGCAGAGGTCTACAACGTCAACCACAAGCGGCAGAGCGAGGACTACATCGCAATCGGTCAGCTGCTGGACGCCGTCAACCTGGAGATTGAAGTAGCCCAGTCTCGCGACGCCAACCAGATGACCGGCATCCCCACCGGCTTCACGGAGCTAGACGAGTTGACCGGAGGGTTGCAGGCCGGGCAAATGGTGATTGTGGCGGCTCGTCCGGCCATGGGTAAATCCACCTTGGCTTTGGACTTCTGCCGCTCGGCGTCGATCCGGCACGGAAAGACCAGCTGTTACTTCTCCCTGGAGATGGGGCGCATGGAGATCATGATGCGCCTGCTCGCGGCCGAGGCGGCGGTGGAACTCACCAAGCTGCGAGGCGGCCTGAATATGAGCGATCAGGACTGGCTGGACCTGGCGCAGGCCTACAACCCGGTGGATTCCGCACGCCTGTTTATTGACGACTCCCCGAACCTGACCATGCCGGAGATTCGCTCCAAGTGCATCCGCATGAAGGACCAGGAGGACCTGGGGCTGGTGGTCATCGACTACCTGCAGCTGATGAGTTCGGGTAAACGAGTGGAATCCCGCCAGCAAGAGGTCTCCGAGTTCTCCCGCCAGCTCAAGCTGCTGGCCAAGGAGTTGGAGATCCCGGTGATCGCTGTGGCCCAGTTGAACCGCGGCCCGGAGCAGCGTGAAGGCAAGAAGCCGCAGATGAGTGATCTGCGTGAGTCGGGTTCGTTGGAACAGGATGCGGACATCATCATGTTGCTGCATCGCCCCAGCTACTACGACTCTGAACAGCGTCCTGGGGAGGCGGACATCATTGTGGCTAAGCACCGAAATGGTGAGACCAAGACGATTCCGGTGGCTTTCCAAGGGCACCTGGCCCGTTTTGCCAATATGGCGCGAGACGTTTCTGCCCCTGAGCCCGATTACGAGTGAGGCGACGGCGCTGAAGCTGTGGCACGCCAAGGTGCAGGTGTGCGCGTGAGTTCAAGGCCTTTAAGGCCCGCTTCTGCCTGAGCGGCCCAGCGCTCAACGTCAGCATCGTCAAAGACTTTGCCATCTGCAGATTCGTATTGCTCCATGCTGACCCCTCACCTCTTCCGGGTAACCTGTGCTCAATCAGTTGGCATGGAAAACGAGTGTCTCATCTCAAGCCAGCTGAACGTTCACTATTTCAATAGGTCAACCGACCTAATCGAAGCGATTGTTGCCGAGAGCGTAGGGCGGACGCCGGGGTGGGGCTTAGGGTGGGGGCGTGCTTGTGGCTTTCTCTGTGTCCCCGACCACCACCGACGAGCCAGATGGCTCAGTCAGCGAGGCGGTAGCCCGCGCCGTCGCCGTCGTGCGTGCCTCCGGCCTGCCCAACGAAACCACCTCCATGTTCACCACCCTGGAGGGAGAGTGGGACGAATGCATGGCGGTGGTTAAAGCCGCCTGCCAGGCGGTGGCCGAGGTCAGCCCACGTGTGGCCCTAGTGCTGAAGGCCGATATCCGCCCCGGCTGGACCGGCCAGCTCAGCGCGAAGGTTGAGCGCGTAGAGCAGCACCTGCAGGAGCAGCCCTAAACACCGGGCCAGCCAGGCTTTGGGTGCAGGCGCTCGCGTTGCGCGGGCGTGAGCGGGCACAGGAGCTACAGGAGCCTGCCCGTACAGAAGTAATACAGGTCTGCCGTACACCTGCCGCTCAGGCCACCCTCAGGCCAGGAGGTCCTCCCACCAGGCGCTGAACGTGGGGCAACGCTCCAGCACGGCCTGCAAGCCAGCCTCAGCCACCAGCAGCGGGCCAGTGACGGTTTTCAGGTAGCGAGGGTCCGCCGTCTCCAGGCGTTTCGACGGCGCAGTCAGCAATCCGTCGTTCACCTGCTCGGGGCCGCCCGCTTGGCTGATCTGCTCACGCAGCCGGGCCAGGGGGAGGGGCTCGAACAGGTCGTCACCGCGGCCAGCGTCGATTGCCGCCAGCACCAGCGCCTCTATCTCATGGAGCACGACCAGGGGATGGAAACGTGGGTCTGGCAGCTGGGAGCACAGTGCTGCCATCAGAGCTCGCTGCCGGTCCGGGCCACCGCCGGGAAGGTCTTGCCCTGGGGCGTCCTTGGGGTAGGCGTAGTAGTCCAGCAGCAGACCAACTTTGCTCAGGTGGCGGTTAGCCAGAAAGTGCCGCAGTCGCTTTTCATAGTGCTTCCAGCTACCACCACCCCGGTGGGTTGCTGCGGAGCTCGCTGACGTGATGACTACCGAAGGGACCAGATGGACGTCTCGTGAGAAGGCTGCCGGAGCCAACACGTTCTTGACCAGTTCTTCTTCGGTCTGCCCCTCCACCAGCACGATCACCTGTCTCATGCGCTGGTCCCCTCAGCTGCGGGTCGGCCTCCCAGCAGGTTCATCTCCCACAGATTCCCAGTGGAGTACTCCTCCAGGAAGCCCTCCAACTGTGCGGGGTCCGGCCTACGGACCTGGGTGGCGCCGTCAACCCGGTCCAGTACCACCACCTCTTCCACCCTGTAGTGGGACAGCAGAGGCACGGACTGGGTAGCCAGGATGACCTTATGACCATTGCGGCCCGCCACTCGCGTCATCTCCGCCAGCAGGCCAATAGCCGCTGGGTGCAGGCCCAACTCGGGCTCGTCCAAGACCACGGTGGCCGGCAGGTCCGGGCCCAGCAGCAGCGTCGCCAGGCAGATGAAGCGCAGCGTGCCGTCGCTGGCCTCACGCGCTGAGAACACCCGGTCCAGGCCCTTTTGGCGCCAACGCAGGCGGATGCGCTCATTCTTGCTGGGCACCAGCACAAAGTCGTCAAAGAACGGGGTAACATGACGGACCGCCGTCACGATGCGCCGGTAGTGCTGCGGATGCTCCTCCTTGACCTTGTGCAGGTAAGCGGCGATATTCTGCGCGTCCGAGCGCAAGGCTAGGTCGTCACCCAGGGTGGACCAGCTCTTGACCGGTGCGGTCGCTGAGACGTCGTCAAACTGGAAGACCCGGCACCCTTGCAAGATCGGGCCCACGTACTTGGCAAAGCCGCTGAGCCTGTCTTCAGCCGCCGACTCGGACAGGCTGCGGACCTGACTGCTGGTGCCGGAACCCAGGGCCTCCGCGAAAGACCGCTCCCGGTCTCGGCCAGCTTGGAACAGCAGCCACTCATGCAAAGTGGCTAGGTCCGCGTCCTTCCAGTCCTCCGTGATCTCCACCCGATAGCCGTTGCGCTTTTCCTCCTCGTCGAAGTCGGAGGTCAGTTCAATCAAGACGTGCTTGGCCCGGGTCTGGGCGTCTTCAAACAGCAGGTTGCTGATGCCTCCACGCTGTTGCAGGTACTCCTGGAAGGAGTCGTCCCAGATACGGGCCACCAACTCCAGGGCGCTGACCAGGTTCGACTTGCCGGAGCCGTTGGCGCCGATCAGCACGGTCACCTCCGTGCTCAGATCCAAGGTGAGGCTACGGATTGACGCCAGTCCCTCGACCCTCAAGGTCCCCAGTCCACGACTCATGCTTATGAGTGTATCCAGCCTAGTTCCGCTGAGGGTCTGGGCTCACCCGAGGCGGGTACGGCCTGCCAGACTGTCTCCCAGCCCCTGGGCGCTCCGCCCTCAGGCCAGGAGGGACAGCACCAGGGCGGCGGAGCGGGTAGCCGCCTCCTCCACCCCGATGTGGAAGTCCTGACCCGCCTCCGGGCCACACAAATCCGACACCCCACGCACCGACACGAAGGGCAGCCCTGCCCCCGCCGCCACCTGCGCCAAAGCCGTGGACTCCATATCCGTGCTCAGCGCCGCCGGGAAGACCTCGCGCGCATCCGCAACATTCGCCGCCGTCACAAAAGCTTGCCCGGCCAGCATTAAGCCCCGGTGCAACCGCGCCTGGCCAGACGACGCCGTCGCCCCCCGCAACACCTCCGCCCGCTGGGCCAGCAGGTCCAGAGCCGCTGAATCCCCGACATAAAGCACCGGCATGCCCGGCACCTGCCCGCGCGCATAACCAAAAGCGGTGGCATCTGCGTCGGTGTAGCTGAGCGTATCTGACACACACACATCACCCACCTCCACCTGCCGCCCCAGGCCCCCGGTAGTTCCAGCGGAGATCACCAGCTCTGGCTGCACCGCCACCAGCACCGTGGCCAGCGCAGAGGCAGCATTCACCAAGCCGATCCCACTGCGCACCAGCACTAGCTCGCGTGGTCCGGCATGGTTTGCAGCCCCCAATCCGGGCCGCTCAGGCAGTGTCAAGCTCACCACCCCACCCGGGCCAGGCAGTGGCGGCAGCGGCGCCGCGCTTGGTAAAGGCTCTAAGGCCGCCACAAAAGGCGCCGCCTCCTCCGGCATGGCGACCACGACCACCGCCGTCACCGGCCGCGGCGAACAGGACTGGGCAAGCTGGGCAGGCTGGGAAAGGCTCATGCCCCGAGCCTAGGCGGCCTCGCGCCACGGTTTAGTCGCGCAGCCTGCACAGGCCCCTTGTCGGCGGCCAGCCGTCCCGACGACACTGCCGCAGAATCGCAGCCATTCAGTCATCTGACCGACTCGCCACCTAGTCCAGTCGCGCGCTAATCTGAGGCAATACACCACCCCGGAAGAACATTGATATGGCAAGCAAATCCGCCGCCCGCCGCGTGGGCAAGCTGATCGCGGCTGTCAAAGGCCACGACTACCACGTCGACGAGGGTCTACCCGCTAACTACCTCCTGGGAGTCCTAGCTGAGCGGGCCGCCATGAAAGCCCGCGGCATCCTGCGCACCGGCACCGGCCGCTCAATCTTCCTGGGCCGCCGCGCCCGCCTACGCGGCGCCTCCAAGTTCCGCTGCGGCTACGGCTGCACCATCGGCCAAGGCGCCTACCTGGACGCCATGAGCACCGACGGCGTCACCTGGGGCAACAACGTGGCCCTAGGCAAAAACTCCCGCATTGAGTGCATCGGCAGCCTGGAGCACCTGGGCAAAGGCATGCGCGTGGGGGACAACACCGGCCTGGGCACCGACGCCTTCTACGGCGCAGCAGGCGGCATCACGATTGGCAGCAGCGTGATGATTGGCAACTACGTCAGCTTCCATTCAGAGAACCACGTCCACGCAGACACCACCCGCCCCATGCGCGAGCAGGGCGTCACTCACCAGGGCATCACCGTGGGCGACGACGTATGGATCGGTGCCAAAGTCACCGTTCTGGACGGCGCGCACATTGGCAACGGCGTCATCATCGCGGCGGGAGCCGTGGTCACCGCAGGGAACTACGAGGATTACGGCATTTATGGCGGCGTGCCCGCCAAGAAGATCGGCAGCCGCAGACCCTAGGGCCTCGCCATGGCCTGAGGCTTTAGCGGCAGAGAACTGCCGCCCAGGCTGTTTGCCCGAGCGTGCCTCACTCCCGAGCGCGCCTCAGTGGCGTGGCAGGGCGTTTACGCGCCGGTACCAGCGCACCAGCTGAGCCAGCAGCATCAACAGGTTGAAGGCTGCCAGGGCCACATACAACCAGCGCCAGCCGGTCCACCAGCCCAGCAGCAGCATGGTGACCACCTGGAAGCCATAGTCCAAGCCGGTGGCGATTACCGAGTTCAGCAGGGAGGTGCGCGGCGCCGTGGCTACCGCCCCGGTCTTTTTGGTGCCCGCAGCGCGCTCTAGCTGGTCGGTGAGGATCATGGTGAAGAACCAGACGCAGGCCACCACGGAGAATCCCAGCGGCACGAGCACTGTCCACAGCGGCCAGCCCTCCAGGTGACGGAACCACAAGATGGCCACCACCAAGTGCACCGAAGCCTGCTTGGTGGCGTCAATGACGTGGTCCAGCCACTCTCCAGCAGGGCTGCCGCCGCCACGCAGGCGCGCCAGCTGGCCATCGGCCGAGTCCAAGGCATAGCCCAGAGCCAGCAGCACTGCCACGCTCACACCGTGCAGCCAGCTGGGGGAGGTGGTAGCCAGCAGCGCCAGTCCGCAGAAAGTAAAGATGGCGCTGATGCCAGTGACCTGGTTGGGGGTTAGGCCCAGTTTGAAGCCGGTGGCTGCAAACACCCCACCCAGGGGGCGGTTGAACCAGCGCGAGTAGGCCGGAGCGTTGCGGTTGCTTTTCTGGGCACCCTTTAGGGCGCGGTGGACCTGAGACCAGGACTGGCTGCGATTGGCCAGGGCCTTTGCCATGGATTGTTTCTCCTGAGGACGGTAGCGGCAGGACTGGCCTGGCCGTCAGTGACTCGGCAAATCCTAGACGCCCGAGCACTTTGCGGCGCCTTGGCGTACAGGAGGTTATGGGACTGTGTCCTACTTCCCCTCGCGAGGCGCGCGCCCAGGTACCTGACCTAGCTGAGGTCGGTCTGCTTAGGGTGCTGAGCGGTTTGAAAACGCAGCCACGGGTCCACCACCGAGTGGAAGCGCCCCGAGTAGGTGCGCCGCACACAGTGGGGGGCGCCCTCAATGATCGCGGTGCTAAGCCTCGGGTTGCGCTTGAGAAGCTCCGCCAGTCGCGCCTGGTTCATGATGACGTCGTCTCCAGTGCCGGTAACCAGCAGCACCGGCAGGCTCAGCGCGTCCACGACCTCCTGCCACGGCGTCGTCGGCCCTACGCAGCCAGTCTTTAAGAAGGCCTGGTCACAATCCACCACGCCTTTGACACTGGCCGCCACCTCCCGGTGTGACCAGGTGGGGTTCGCAGTGATCTCTTTAGCGAAGCGCGCCTGCGGGTCACTGGCGATTTCCTGCACCTCGCGTAGCCGCTGGAAAGCCGTGAGCCGCAGTACGCGGCGCGAAGTCGCGGTGGTGAATGCCGGGTCCTCGGCCACGACGGCGTCCACCAGCTCTGGCCTGCGCGCCGCCACCACCAGGGAGGTAACTCCCCCCATGGAGTGCCCCACCAGCACGAGGGGACCCATCACTGGACCCTCGCCAGCCAGTCCCTTGACACGCACATCCTCTAGGACCTCCTCCAGATCCTGGGCTAGGCGCTCCCCGGCGCTGTCCTGGGAGACCAGGTCCGCCTCCTGCCAGCGCGGCGAAGTGCCGTGGCCGCGCGCGTCCAAAGCCAGCACCCGGTACCCCTGAGCCGTCCACAGCTCCACGGCCTCCACCCAGCAGGCGGCGTTGTCAGTGATCCCGTGGGACAGCACCAGCAGGGGTGCGCTGGCATCCGTGGCGGGACCATAGACCTCGCGGGTCAGCGCTTGCGGGCTTTCAGTCAGGGTGCTCACACCTCAACTTTAGACGGCGCACCCTGAACGCGCCCTTTGAGTCCGCTCTACGCGGGACCAGGTGCGGAACCGGCCCAGAGGACTGCGGAGTCCTCTGGGCCGGCTGCGGCAAGGGAGCGCGGGGAGCCTGCGGGTCGGAGCGGGTGGTCGGTAGCGGCGGGAATCCGCTGCGACCAGCCTGGGCTCGGACCGGATTTCGCCCGGACCTAAGGCTGCTGGGAGCGCAGCTTTCAGGCCACAGGAATTTCAAAGACCTCGTTGTCGCGCGGCGCCGAGGAGTAAATCACCCACACCCGGGCGGACAGCAATTCAAACTCCAGACGCACCACCGATGGGCCACCCAGGGCCTGCGGCACCTCCACCACGCGGGCATTCGCCTCAATGGAGAAGCGACCCCAGCAGGGCTGTGGCGTGGACCCGGAGAGCGTCACGCGCGGGTGACTGCGGACGTCGAGGGCCTTCGTGGAGGTCTTCTTTGTCAATAGGCTGGCGTAACCGCGGCGGTTCTCCGCGTCCGCGAGCATGAGCACAGGGCGGGTGTGCGGGGCACCTTGCTCGTCGACCGTTGTGAGCAGCACACGACGGCCCGGGCCGAGAAGTACCGGGATAGTGGGGAGAACCGACTCAACGTCGATAGTTCCCGGCGTTATTGCACTAGGGATGGTCATGTCTCCATCCTGACAGGGGGTTAACGTGGCCAACCGGGTTAGCGGGCCATCGTGCGGATAATTCAACCGCTTGTGCGCCTTAACTGCAAGATTGTTGACCAAGATGAAATAACTCGGTTCTATAAGTGGCGAACCGCTTACAGCTCTGCCCCAGCAGGTGCCATGCGGTGCCCCCAAAAGCCTCAGCTCACCCCGGAATGACCGTCTCCCACTGCGCACGAGCCGCCAGGAACTCCGCCACCGCAGCCTGCGCCCCAGCCAGCGAGTGATTGGCCCCCCAGCCACACTGCACCTCATTTGCGGCTGGAACTGCCGCAGCCGCCAGCACATCACGGCAGGTTGCCTCCAACAGCGGCAGGAACTCAGCCGGCTCCAAACCAAGAGTTAGCGCGTAAAAGCCCGTCTGACAGCCCATCGGACTCCAGTCCACTAGCCGGTCCGTATGGTTGCGCATTAGCTCAGCCACCAGATGCTCCACCGAATGCACCGTCGGCATCTCCAGATGCTCCCGGTTGGGCTGACAGAAGCGCACGTCGTACTTGACCAGCTCATCCCCGCCTGGCAAACGCTTGCGGTCGGCCACGCGCACAAAGGGTGCCGCTACGCGCGTGTGGTCCAGGTTGAAGGACTCCACATTCATGCGGGGACCGTCCGTATCCGTGTAGGACTCGCTGTGATCACTCATGCCCCCAGGCTACGACGCCGTCGCAGGCACAATCAGCACATGCCCACATCCAGTTGCGAAGCCCTAGCCCGCATCACCGCCGGCAACCCCGCCGACCCCACACTGGTGCTGCTCCACGGCATCACCAGCTGCGCTGCCGCCCAAGCGGAAGCCATCA
>NZ_UAPQ01000003.1 GCF_900444995.1 Actinomyces bovis | reverse complement strand
GCCGTCGAGCCCTCAGTCGGAGCGCCCTCAGCGCCAATGCTGGCCGGGACCCCGGCGTCAGCACCCTCACGCAAACGAATATCCAGTGGCAGCTGGGCCAGCAGCGGTACCTCATAACCCAGGGTGCGCGTCAAGGACTCGCTGACCGCCTGCCCACCGCCAGCGCCAAAAACCTCCAGGCGTGAGCCATCGGGCTGCTCCATCCAGGACATGTTCTCAATCACGCCCACCACGCGCTGCTGGGTCTGCGTGGCGATCAGACCGGTGCGCTCAGCTACCTCTGCAGCAGCCGTCTGCGGGGTAGTAATCACCAAGATCTCCGCATTGGGCAACAGCTGCGCCACCGAGATCGTCACGTCACCGGTGCCAGGTGGCAGATCCAGCAGCAACACATCCAGGTCACCCCAGAACACATCCGAGAGGAACTGCTGTACGGCCCGGTGCAGCATAGGGCCACGCCACACCACCGGCTGCTTGTCCTCCACGAACATGCCAATGGAGATGACCTTCACGCCGTGAGCGATGGGCGGCACAATCATGCCGTCCAGCTGGGTCGGCACATGCTCCACGCCCAACATCCGAGGGATAGAGAAGCCGTAAATATCCGCGTCCACCACGCCGACGTTCAGCCCCTGAGCAGCCATTGCAGCCGCCAGATTAGCCGTCACGGAGGACTTACCCACCCCGCCCTTGCCGGAGGTCACCGCGTAGACGCGCGTGAGATTGCCCGGCTTAGTGAAAGGAATCACCGGCTCGGCGGCCCCGCCCCGGAGGCGACGGCGCAGCTCCGCCCTGTCTTCATCGTTCATAGCGCCCAACTCCACCTGGACCGCCGTAACACCGTCCAGGGAACTGACCTCGCGCTCGACGTCGGCGCGAATGGTGTCCTTCAGGGGACAGCCAGCCACCGTCAACAGCACGTGGACTGTGACGGTGCCGTCCTCAGACACCTCCACGGATTTGACCATGTTCAGGTCGGTGATAGGGCGGCGGATCTCTGGGTCGATTACACGGGACAGAGCCTCGTGCACGGCTTCCTGCGTGGGGATAGACATGACGTCATCTTAGGGCGTGGTGAATCGACGCCGTGCACAGCCTCTGCCGCCAGGCCGCTTGGGTGCGGCTCAGGGCCGCGGATCAGCAGGCCGGGCGCCGTCCGGCCCGAGGTCTGCTGCAGATTCGCCGTCTTCCGGCTCCTCCAACTCCTGGATGTCTTCGTGCAGCTCCGCGCGGGTACGCCGTTCCTCCATCAGAATCTCCTCCAGCATGTCCCGCAGCTCTGAGCGCACAAAGTCACGGGTGGCCACCTCGTTGATAGCAAGGCGCAAGGCGGCAATCTCCCGGGTTAGGTACTCGGTGTCCTCCAGGTTGCGCTGGGCGCGCTGGCGGTCCTGCTCCGCCAGCACGCGGTCACGGTCATCCTGCCGATTCTGAGCCAACAAGATCAGGGGAGCCGAATAGGAGGCCTGTGTGGAGAAAGCCAGATTCAGCAAGATGAAGGGGTAAGGGTCCCAGGCCTTGTCCGCCGTGGCTTGGGCCAACACCACATTTGCTGTGATCCAGGCGATCACGAACACTGTCATGTACAGGAGGAACTTTGGTGAGCCCATAAAACGGGCCGTGGTCTCCGCGAAGCGCCCAAAACCATCCGAATTGGTGGCCCGGCGGGGGCGCAACCAGCGCAACCAGCGGGCGCGCGCCTCAGACAGCGGCTGGTCTAGCTGCTCAGCCATTCGCGCTCCTCTCAATCATCTGGTCAGTGACCGCCTCATCTGCCTCACGCCAGTCATCCGGCATCAGGTGGTCCAACACGTCATCCACCGACACTGCACCCAGCAGGCGCCCCGCCTCATCCAACACGGGCAGGGCTGTGAGGTTGTAGGTGGCCAGTAGACGGGTGACCGTGCCAATGGAATCCTCCGCCAGCACCTCATCCAAGCCCTTGTCCAGCAGTGAACCTACCGGTGCCTGCGGGCGCTCACGCAAAGCTCGCTGCAGGTGCACCATGCCCAGGTACTTACCGGTGGGGGTTTCCAGTGGCGGACGGCAGACAAAGGCCACCGTGGCCAAAGCCGGAGAGACCTCTGCTTTGCGCGCCCGCGCCAGGAAGGTAGCCACCGTGGCCTCCGGCGGCAAAATAATCGGCTCAGTAGTCATCAACCCACCGGCGGTGTATTCGTCGTAGGTGAGCAGACGGCGCACATCCTCCGCCTCTGCGGGCTGCATTAACTCCAGCAGCTCGTCGGCCTTGGTCTGTGGCAGCTCAGCCACCAAGTCAGCGGCGTCGTCGGGCTGCATATTGTCTAGGACGTCAGCGGCGCGGGCCGCGTCTAGGCCCGAAAGCAGGGCGACGGCATCGTCATCAGAAAGCTCCTCCACCGCGTCCGCCAAACGCGCGTCAGTGAGCTCCGCCGCCACCTCGATCTGGCGGGGCAGGGGCAGGTCGGAGAGCACGTCGGCCAGGTCCGCGGCCTTAAGGTCTTCCATGGTGGCCAGCAGCGCGGTGGCCCCCTGTTGCTCGGCTGAGCCGGCCAGACCCGTAACCTCCTCCGGGCGCACATTCATGGTCTCCCCTCGGCGTAGACCCAGTGGACCAGAGGAGGCGCGCTGCACGAACAGGCGGGTGACTTTCCAATCCAGACCCCGGTCCTTCTCCATAGCCACGTCACGGATCGTCACGGTGCCGGAGCCATCGCGCATGGTGACCATCCGGTCAAAGAGCTCAGCCATCACCAGGGTCTCCACCGCCCGTTGTTCAAAACGGCGAATATTCATAAGCCCGGTGGTAATCACCGCACCCGGCTCAATGGCCGTCACCCGGGACAGGGGCATGAACACTCGGCGGCGCCCGGCTACCTCAATGACCAGGCCCACCGCGCGCGGATTACCGCGCAGCTGGATAAGCACGACGACGTCGTGGACCCGACCGATCGCATCCCCAATTGGGTCGAAGACGGTGGTGCCCACGAGACGAGCCACAAACACGCGGTTGGAGCGTGACCTGGAGTTTTCCACTGTTCCAGACTAAGCGCCCGGCGTACTGACAGGTAACCGCCCGGGCCAGCATGGGACGATAGCGCCATGAGCCAACTCCCTAACCACCTTGCCCCAAACGGCCCGACCAACCGCCTCGCTAGCGGAATGCCCGTAGGGGAGGAGGTAGCCTCATTCGCCACCTACGCGGAAGCCCAGTTTGCTGTGGACTCCCTGTCAGACAGTGGTTTTCCCGTGCAACACCTGACCATTGTGGGCACCGACCTGCGGCAAGTGGAGCGCATCACCGGGCGCATGAGCTGGGGACGTGCCGCCGCTGCCGGCGCCGGCTCAGGCCTGTGGATCGGCATGTTCTTTGCCGCAATGATGGCCCTGTTCAACCCCAATGGCGCCACCAGCAACCTGTTCTTCGCCTGCGTGCTCCTAGGGGTCGTTTGGGGAATGCTCTTCCAGCTGGCCGCCTACGCCTTGTCTCGCGGCAAACGAGACTTCACCTCCATCAGCCAAGTGGTGGCCTCCCGCTACTCAATCCTGGCCGCAGAGCGGGCTCGCGAGGCAGCTCAGGGCCTCACCCAGGTGCCCGGCAACCTGCTGCGTGGCGGCCTAGCCGCCAAACGCGCCGAGGAACGCCGTCAAGCCCGGGCCACCAACGGCGAGGCCGCCCCCACTGCCTTCGGTTCACGCCCAGACGAGAAGCCTCGCTTCGGTGTGCGCCTAGATGAGGCCACCCCTGGCAACTCCACCGCAGAAACCACCCCCGCCGGGTCGCCAGAAACCACCCCCAGCGCGGCCTCCGAACCGCCAAAGCCAAACCACCCAGACCTGGACGACCCCTACCTGAGACACTAAGAGCCCAGCACAGGCAGCGGCAAAGGAGCTGAGCCATGAGTATCCCCGTGGGGCTGTCCACCTCCTCCGTGCTGCCCGGCGACTGCGCGGAGACCTTCCGCCTGTCCGCCGAGTTGGGCTACGACGGTGTGGAGGTCATGGTCTGGTCTGAGCGCCTCACCCAGGACGCCGAAAGGCTAAGCGCCCTCAGTCAGCAGTACCAGCAGCCAGTGCTGGCAATTCACGCCCCCACCCTGATCCTGACGCGCTCCGTATTCGGGGTGGATCCGTGGGACAAGATCGACCGCTCTATCGAGTTAGCCCAGGCTGTGGGCGCCCCTGCCGTCGTCATTCACCCGCCTTTCTTCTGGCAGACCCGCTACGCCAAAGAGTTCGTGCGGGGAATCCGCTGGCGCGAGAACGAGTGTGGCTTGGCGCTCGCGGTAGAGAACATGTTCACCTGGCGCACCCGCAAAGCCCGCTCCACCCGCGAATTCCAGGCCTACTCACCGACCTGGGATCCGGTGGGACAGGGATACCGCTCAGTCACTCTAGACATTTCCCACGCCGCCACCTCGGGCGCCGACGCCCTAGCCATGGCGCGCGCCCTAGGTCCCACCCTTAAGCATCTGCACCTAACAGACGGCGTGCCTGGCCCCCTGGATGACCACCTGCTGCCTGGTCAAGGAAACCAGGACTGTGCTGGAGTACTCCGCCACCTGCAAGCCACCGGCTTTGAGGCGCGTGGGGGCAATGTGGTGGTAGAGGTAGCCACCCGCTCTATGACGCCGCAGCAGCGGCGGGAGGGCCTAGCCAGTGCTCTAGCTTTTGCGCGGGAGCATCTGGAGGGGGAGGGTCGCACAGAGTCTGTACACATTCCCCAGCCCACTCGTAAACGCTATCGAGACTCCAACCGCTGAACTCCGCCACTAAGACAGGTGACTTAGGAGCAGAGGGCTGCCTCGTGCGTCTGGTGGAAGGGCGGCTCAAGCTGAAAGGTTGTGTGCCTGACCTTGAGCGGGAAGTGCTCCGCCACGCAGTTTTGCAGGGCGTCCAGCACCTCCTCCCCGCTGCCTTGAGTCGCTGCCTCCTCGCTGATGACCACATGGGCGGTCAACACCGGCAGATCGGTGGAAACGCTCCACGCATGCAGATCATGGACGCTGAGGACGTCATCTAGGCCTAGCAAATGCTGGCGCACCTGGCCCAGGTCCAGGCCGGCGGGGGACAGGTCTAGGAGGACGGCCCCAGCTGCTCGCAGCAGCACCACAGCCCGCGGCACTATTAGTGCGGCGATCAGCAGGGAGGCGACGGCGTCGGCCCGCTGCCAGCCGGTTAGCGCAGTGGTGATGGCGGCACCGATCACTGCTACCGAGCCGAGTGCGTCTCCCAGGACTTCCAGGAAGGCAGCTCGCAAATTCAGGTTTTCCTCGCGTTTCCCTGCCAGCACTGCCAGGGAGGCCATATTGGCTGCCAGCCCCACCACCCCCATGGCGAGCACTCCTGCGGGGCGAAGTTCTGGCGGTGAGAACAGATGCATAACGGCATGCACTGACACGCTTATGCCCACAAGTACCAGAGCTGAGGCCTGGAGTGCGGCGCCGATAACTTCTGCGCGCCGCAAGCCCCAAGTGCAGGTGTCGGTGGCGGGGCGGGTGGAGAGATGGGCGGCGAGCAGCGCTACCACTAGGCCGATGGAGTCGGTGGCCATGTGTCCGGCGTCGGCCAGCAGGGCCAAAGAGCCGGTTAGCAGTCCAACGACCACCTCGCCAAGAAGTACCAGGCTGGTAAGACCTAAGGCGATGGCCAGTCTGGAGGTGGGGGCAGCTGCGCCGTGGTGGTGGGAGTGGCTCATAGTGACCTCTCCGCGGGAGCGGCCTGGGTGCTGACGGCTCGGCGCAGTGCCTCTGCGGTGACTAGCAGGGCGGTTAGCTCATCACTGTGTTCTAGGCGGCTGACGCGGGCCCGTCCGTGTGAGTGTGTAGAGATCAGTCCGGCGTCGCGCAGGACCCCAAGGTGTTGGGAAACGGTGGACTGTGCGAGTCCTAGGTGGGCGGCTAGCTCGCCAACCTGGTGCTCGCCCCCACGCAGATGCGCGAGCATTGCCAGACGGGTTGGGTCGCTCAGTGCTGTGAGCAGCGTGGCGAGGGCGCGGGAGTTGTCGACGGCGTCGGCGTCGTCGGAAAGGTCAGTTGGAAGCAGATCATGAAATGTCGGCATACACCGATTATATCGGTGCATGCCGACGCTTCCAGTGGTGTCAGAAAGGCGTCAGCGAGACGCCCGCAGCAGCGTGGCCCTCAGGCCTTGGCCTCAATTAGGCCGCTGACCCAAGCCTCCACCTCGTCAGGGCGGCGTGGAATAGCCGCTGTCAGGTACTCCGGGCGGCCATCGGGCCGAATCACGACGTCGTCCTCAATGCGCACCGCCATGCCCCGCAGCTCCTCTGGCACCAGCAGGTCATCCTCACGGAAGTACAGGCCCGGCTCAATCGTGAAAACCATGCCCGGCAACAACAGTGTCTCCATACTCATCTCCCGGCGGGCCTGCGCACAGTCGTGCACATCCAGGCCCAGGTGGTGACTGGTGCCGTGCACCATCCAACGTCGATGGAACTGCCCATCAGCAGCCAGGGAGTCTGCCGCCGTCACGCCCTCAGGCAGCATGCCCCACTCCTCCAGGCGGGCAGCCAGCACCTCCATAGCGGCAGCGTGCAGATCCCGGAAACGACAGCCCGGCGTCGCTGCCCGGGCGAAGGAAGCGTCAGCCGCCTCCAGCACCGCCTCATATACGCGCCGCTGCGCCGCAGTAAAACGCCCGTCCACCGGGATCGTGCGGGTCACATCCGCCGTGTACAATGAGTCCACCTCCACACCGGCGTCTACCAGCACCATCTCTCCCGGACGCACCGGCCCGTCATTGCAGATCCAGTGCAGCGTGTTGGCGTGATTGCCGGCTGCGGCAATGGTCTCGTAGCCCAGGCCGTTGCCCTCCTCCCTAGCCTTGGCGCCAAAGGCGCCTTCTAGCACCCGCTCGCCGCGCCAGTGCCCCTTGGCCCGGGGAATGGAGCGGATCAGGTCATCAAAACCAGCCTTGGTGGCATCCACCGCTGCCTGCAGCTGGGCTACCTCCCACTCGTCCTTGCACAGGCGTAGCTCGCTAGCCGCCTCAGCCAGAGCATCATCCAGGGCCGTGGTGGCCAACTGGGACTCCTCAGTGGCCTCCAACAGTCCGGCGGCCTGGCGCACGCTGGCCACCAGGGCGGTGACGGCCGGGTCAGCTTGAGCCATCACGCGCAACTGCACGGCGTCAGGGCCCGCGTCCTTGGCCAGGGCATCTGGCAGGGTGTCAATATGTGCGCAACGGATGCCGGTGCGAGACTCCACCTCCGCAATGGAGGGGCGCACTCCCACCCACAGCTCGCCATAGCGCGGGTCGCCGTAGAACTCCTCTGAACCCCGGGAGGCGCGCGGCCGGAAGTACAGCACGGTCTCATGGGTGGGCTCCCCAGCGGGTACCTCAGCACCCGGCACGGTTAGCGGGTCCAGCACCAGCACGGCATCGGGTTCGAAATCCGTGCCCGTGCCCGCCAGGTGCGCGAAGGCCGAGAAAGGCCGGAAGCGGTAGTCGCAGTCATTGTTGCGGGTGACCAGTGGGCCAGCCGGAATCACCAGGCGCTCACCCGCGAAAAGCGCCCCCAGTCGTGCCCGACGGCGCTGCGCCCACTCGGCGGAGTCTGAGCGCTCCGGCAGACCGGCCGGACGCGGCCCCCAACCAGAGGCAATGAAGTCGCGGAAAGCCTGGTTATTGGGCTTGTGAGAGCGGTTGTTGCCGCGCTGGGCCAGGGACTGCGGGGCCTGGGCGGCGGTGGCCTGAGACTGCGGGGCCTGAGCGGGAGGCTCTGGCGTGCGGTTGTTTGCGGGCTGGGCGGATGCGGCGGGCTTGCTGGTGCGCGGGTCGGTCTGGTCAGTCATAGGGCTATGGTGGCACCGCCGCCGCCGCAGACCGAATCCGCACCTTGCCTAGAGGCAGGGCAGGGGGCGGTCTGGGTGCCGGGGGCCGCCCTGATGCTGCGCCTGGTTGAAGGCGGGCAGACGGGCGGCCTGAGCGCAGTGGGGGAGCGACGTCAAGGCGATGCAGGCGCAGGCAGTTTGTGTCAGAGGCGCTCCCTACACTGGGCTGGTGCGCATCGATCCTCACACTCACTCCGCCTGCTCAGACGGAACCGACAGCCCAACCGCCCTCATGGTTGCCGCAGTGCAAGCTGACCTGGACGTCGTCGGCCTAACTGACCATGACACCACCGCCGGCTGGGAAGAGGCGGAGGCCGCCGTCGCCACCAGTGGTGTGGCCCTGTTGCGCGGAACGGAGATCTCCTGCGCCGCTGACGGCGTCACCCTCCATCTGCTGTCTTACCTGCACAATCCTGCAGACCCAGCCCTTCAAGCCGCCTTCGCCCGCTCCCGCGACACCCGCGACACCCGCGCCCAGCGCATGGTGGAACTCCTGGCGGAGGACTACCCCATCACCTGGGAGGACGTGCTCACCCAGGCCGCCGACTCCCACACCATCGGCCGTCCCCATATTGCTGATGCCTTGGTGGCCGCAGGATCCTTCCCGGACCGCAGCGCTGCTTTTGCCGAGCCCCTAGCTACCGATTCGCCCTACTACGTGCGCCACTGGGCCCTGGACCCGGTGGAAGCCTGTGCACTGGTGCGGGCGGCTGGGGGAGTGCCAGTGGCCGCCCACCCGCGCGCCTCCAAACGCCAGCGGCGTCTAGTGCCAGACCAGACCTTCGCCGCCATGGCAGAGGCAGGCCTGGCCGCCCTGGAAGTGGATCACCGCGATCACGACGCCGCCGCCCGCCGCGCTGCCCGCGAGCTGGCGGAGAGCCTGGGGCTGGCTCAATCCGGTTCCTCCGACTACCACGGCACCGGCAAACCCAACTGTTTGGGGGAAAACCTGATGCCGGAGGCGCTGCTGCGCCAGATCGTTGCAGAAGGCGCCCTGCCATTGGTGGTGCCTGAGGGATGGGCGCAGCGTCACGGCTGGGAGCGATCACAGGTGCAGGAGACCGAGGTCCTGCGTTAAGGCAGCCCGAATCGGAGGCGGCCCAGTTAGGTGACCGAAATCGCGAGCTGAGGTGCCTGTGGGCGCCATTCCTTTACCTGGTGTTTACCTGGCGACGGCACGCTCTACCCACAACCGTCCCACCTTCCCCGGACATCCCAGGAGGCCCCCGTGCCAGAAGGCATGAACTCCAGCAAGGCCAACGCCAAGAGCGAGACCAGCTCCGACGGCGCGAGCCCCTCCAAATCCCTTACCGCCGCCACCGCCGCTGAGAACCTGGCTGTGGCCAAGGGAGTGATCCACCCTGATATTGACCCTACGGAGGAAACGACTGCTGCCTCCAGCCCGGAGGAGGATGAAGAGCCCACCGGACTGTCCAAAGGTTTCCTGGGGGTGGACCGCAACTGGCACTTGATCTTCGGTGCCATCCTGATTGGCACGGTCATCTGGTTCACCGGCTGGGCCCTGGGTTACATCGGTGGGGCCGGTGACCACCTGGTGCTGTTCACTACCGTGCTAGTGGGCGTCTTCATGGCATTCAACATTGGCGGTAACGACGTCGCCAACTCCTTCGGCACCTCAGTGGGGGCCGGAACCCTGACCATGAAGCAGGCCTTGCTGGTAGCAGCAATCTTTGAAGTCTCTGGTGCCGTCCTCGCCGGAAGCTCCGTAACCGAAACGGTGCGTTCCGGCATCGTGGACCTAGCTCAGGTGGGCTTGCAGCCCCAAGACTTCGTCTTCATCATGCTCGCCGCCCTGTTGGGTGCAGCCGTCTGGCTACTGGTGGCCACCAAGATGGGCTGGCCCGTCTCCACCACCCATGCCATCGTCGGCGGCATCGTGGGTGCAGCTGTGACCCTGGGATACGTCACCGGCACCGGTGGCTTTGAGATGGTCCAGTGGATGGAGATCGGCAAGATCGCAATCTCTTGGGTGTTGTCCCCACTCCTTGGGGCCCTGGCCGCCTACACCCTCTTCCACCAGATCAAGAAGCACATCCTGATCTACGGCGAGGAGGCTGACGCCCGCATGCGCGCCATCCACGCCGAGCGAATCGCTCACCGCGACCGCCACCGCGCCTCCTTCGAGCGCCTCACCGAACTTCAGCAGTTGGCTTACACCAACAAGATGACCCGTGACGCTGCCGCGATGAGCCTGCCGGACTTTGAAGAGGACGAGCTTGAGTCCGAATACTTCAAAGAGCTACTCAAGATTGAACGCAAGGCAGACAAGGTGCAGTCCCACAAGGCTCTAGAGACTTGGGTGCCGCTGCTGGCCGCCGTGGGAGCGGTTGTCATCACCTCGATGCTCCTGTTCAAGGGGTTGCAGAACCTTGACTTGGGCTTGGACCTGCTCCAGGACGTGCTCATCATGGGCATGGTCGGTATGGGTGTGTGGTTCTCCATCTTTATCTTTGCCCGCTCCATGAAGAAGAAGAGCCTGTCCAAGGCCACCTTCACCCTGTTCTCCTGGATGCAGGTATTCACCGCCGCTGCCTTCGCTTTCTCTCACGGCTCTAACGACATCGCCAACGCCGTCGGCCCCTTCGCAGCGATCTTGGACGTGCTTAAGACTGACACGATTAGCGCCAAGGCCGCTGTGCCTGCCACCATCACCATTGCCTGTGGTCTGGCCTTGGTTTCGGGCCTGTGGTTCATTGGCCGCAACGTCATCATGACGGTTGGCTCGGGCTTGACCAAGATGCACCCGGCTTCCGGCTTTGCCGCTGAGCTCAGTGCTGCTGCGGTTGTTATGGGGGCCTCCGTGTTGGGGCTGCCTGTTTCCTCCACCCACATTCTGATCGGTGCGGTGCTTGGAGTTGGCATGGTCAACAAGGCCGCTAACTGGCGGCTTATGCGGCCCATTGGCTTGGCTTGGATCATCACCCTGCCGGCTGCGGCGGGTATCGGGGCCACCGGGATGCTGCTGCTCCGTGCCCTTTTGGGCTGAGCCTGGAGCGTAGCGGCCGTCTCGGCTTTCCACCAGAACGCCTGTTTGTGACGTAAACGCCTGTACGGCGGGCGTTTACGTCACAAACGGGCGAACTCGTCAGAATTGGGTGCTTTGTGTCCCTCTTCCTACCCGCTCCTCAGCTCCACAGGGCGGCCACGGGGCGGGCTACTCGCACCACCTGCGCTGGCAGGCAAGCACATAACTCTTCATCTAAGGAGGAACAGTCCCGCAGGTGCTCCCCGGTCAGTCTCAGCACCTTCCAACCTGCATTTGTCAGAGCGTCCTGCCGCGACTTCTCATCCCACAGGTCCTGTGCGGAGCCGTACTTGCTGCGCCCATCGAACTCCAGTGCAACCCCGGCACCAGGGCCAAGCCCAGGCCAAGCCAGGTCTATGAAGAACCGCCTGACTTGCCCTCTGACCCGGATACGCAATTCATGCTGCGAGACCAGCGGCGGCAGTCCAAGGGCCACCGCGCGCAGGCGCACCTGGCTTTCCCCAGGTGATTCAGACCAGGGATCAGCAGCCTGGGCCACCGCCCGGGCACGCCGGCTCCCCTTCCGCGGCCCTCGGGCCAGCACGCGTTTCAGTAGCTCTGCGCGCAATGCAGTCCAGGTCTGCTCTTCGCTGCGCAGCCGAGTTCGGCTTGGACGCAGGAGTGCTCGTAGCGCCGAGTCCACCACTGTCACTGCTGCCTGTGGCGGCAGGTCAAAGCAGCAGTCCACCGCGGTGCGTAGCCAGGAGGTGACGCGCAGGCCGCTCACGGTGACCAGCTCGTCCTCAGTCAGTTGCATGAACCGACGCCGGAGCTGGGGGCCGCTTCGGCTGGGAGCACTTGGGATGGGCGGCTGCACTTCACTGAGCTGGAAGGCGGGCAGGGATATGCGCGAATGACCCGGATGGGCGTCAAAGGCCAGGTGCACGTCTGGTTCAGGGCTGCGCACCCAAAGTCCGTGCACGAGGGCTGCAGACTCATGCGTCAGCGCGATCGCATGGCGGTTTCGAGCGGCAGCCGCTACACAGCGGGCGAGGCTTAGCTGCTGCTGCTGTTGCCACACGGGGCCTGGCTGCGGTTGGTAGTAGCACCCTGGTAGCAGGCGCAGGATTCCAGGGGTTTTGGCACGTATGGTCTGGGCGCTGCTTGCCTGGAGCAGGATTTTCGGCAGGGGCGACGGCGTCGGGTAGGTGCTGCTCATACAAGCAGGATCGCGCGCGCCGGGCGCTGCAAAGCTAGCAAGTAGGTAACGCGGTGCTTGCAGGGTGCATCAGCGCAGCCTGTGGAGCGCGGCTCAGCGGTAGTGCGGGCGCGCGATCCATAGGCCCAGAACGCCCGTTTGTGACGTAAACGCCCGCAGTACAGGCGTTTACGTCACAAACGGGCGAACTCGTCAGATTCGGGTGCTTTGAGACTCAGTCCTGGGTGTTCTGACCGTCCACCGGCTTACCACCGCGCGTGCGTTTGCGGTTACGCGTCCGGCGCTCACCGCCACGCTTGGAAACTTGCTCACTGCCTTCAGCGGACGACGCCGTCGCCCGCTTGCTTCGGCCAGAGCCTTCGCCGCGAGCACCACGCCCCCCGCGTCCAGCGTGCCTGTTGTCACTGCCGCGCCCGGAGCCAGCTCCGCCGCGACCACCTCGACCACTTCGGCCACTGCGTCCGCCGTCGCGCCGCCCAGTCTCACCCAGGTCTTCAATCTCCTCAGCGTCCAGGCCGGCCAGCACACGCTTTTCCTTGGGGAGCTTGCCAGTGACGCCTTCCGGGATGCACAGGTCTGCGAATAGGTGCTCGCTGGTGTGGTAGGTCTCCACTGGCTCCTCTACGGGCAAGCCCAGGCCCTTGGCAATCAGGCGCCAGCGCGGGGTGTCATCCCAATCCACAAAGGTGACAGCAGTGCCGGAGTTACCGGCCCGGCCTGTGCGCCCGATGCGGTGCACATAGATCTTCTCGTCCTCGGGGCACTGGTAGTTGATGACGTGGGTGACGTCGTCCACGTCAATGCCGCGGGCGGCTACATCAGTGGCCACCAGCACATCCACCTTGCCTTTGCGGAAGGCACGCAGGGCCTGTTCGCGCGCCCCCTGGCCCAGGTCTCCGTGCAGGGCGCCAGTGGCGAAGCCGCGCGCCCCCAAGTCTTCAGCTACCCGGGCGGCAGTCCGCTTGGTGCGGGCGAAAATAATGGTCCGCCCCCGGCCTTCGGCTTGCAGGATCCGCGAGACCACCTCCACCTTGTTGAGTGCATGGGTGCGGTAGACCACCTGCTGCACCGTCTTGACGGTCATGGATTCGTCGCCCGGGTCTTGTGCGCGAATATGGGTGGGTTTGGTCATGTAGCGGCGCGCCAGAGCGACGACGGCGCCGGGCATGGTCGCGGAGAACAACATGGTCTGGCGGTCGGGGCGAGTGCGGGCCAGGATCTTCTCCACATCAGGGAGGAAGCCCAGATCTAGCATCTCGTCGGCTTCGTCCAGCACCACGGTGGTCACGTGGTTCAGGTCCAGCACGCCCCGGTCTAGCAGGTCGATTAGGCGACCCGGCGTGCCGACCACAACCTCCGCGCCCTTCTCCAGGGCTTCGATCTGCGGTTCGTAGGCGCGCCCGCCGTAGACCTGCACGATGCGGACGGTGCGCTTGGCTGCCGCCATCTTGAGTTCTTCAGCCACCTGCTTGGCGAGTTCGCGTGTTGGCAGGACCACCAGGGCTTGCGGGGAGCCGGCAGCGGGGTCCTCATCCCAGCCTTCCTCGCCCGGGCCTAGAGTGTCCATGAGCAGGGGCAGGCCGAAACCCAAGGTCTTGCCGGTGCCGGTTTTGGCCTGGCCAATGATGTCCTGGCCGTCCAGGGCTACCGGCAGGGTGAGGGCCTGGATGGGGAAGGGGTAGGTGATGCCTTTGGCGGCTAGAGCCTGGCAAATCTCTGGCTCTACCCCGTATTGGGCGAAGCTCTTCTGGGTGAGGTCAACCTGCTCACCTTCGTCGGTGATATCCGGGGTGGCTTCATCTAGGACGGGGGCGTGGGCAGAAGCGGTTTCAATGATTCCGGAGCTGGCTGGGCCTTCGGCTGGGCTAGTAGCGGAGGGGGCGTTCGCGCTGCTGGCAGTCTCAGCGCTGGCGGCTGTGCTTGCAGCGGTGGTAGGGCTGACGGTTTCCTCCGGCATGGCAGCGGAGGAGCTGTGCTTGGTCAATGTGTGCCTTGTCTGGTTGTGCGCCAAAGAGCTCAGCCCAAAGTGGGCGGCAGGCGGCGGCCGGGGTGGAGCTGCACTCTGTGAGCGGGGCTCGGCCGTGGCCGCAGTGGCGCGGTCGTTGTGGCAGCCGATCGTGGATTCGTGTCCTGCGCTGGGCCGTTGCTGGCGGGCAGGAGAAGTAGGCATGACGACCGGGCAACCGTGGTCTCCGCCAGGCTAGCGACAAATCCGCGTCATTGGAACGTTAGACAGCCCCAAGCTTCGCCCTCGTGGCGGAAGTCACGGCAGCGCACGCGGCGTCCGGTATGGGTTAGGCAGATTTGCCCAGACTGACCACGGGTCAAGAACTAACCTAGCTTCATGACCGAGCCCAGCCCTGTTAGCACTGAAGCTCCCCTTGAAAGCGCCGCGAAGGCAGCAGCGACCGCTTACCAGCGCGCCGTTGTTGGCGTGGTGGCCTATTCCCGCATCGTTGCCTGCACGCGCTATGCCAAGGATGCGGACAAGGCTCCACTGATGGCCTCCCGCGTGGCCATCATGCGCATGAGTGCGGCCGCCGTCGCCGGATATGGGCGCGTGGCTGAGGCTGCCGCCGCCGCAGGTATTGACATCGACGCCGAGGCGCAGCGCTTCGTCGGTTCGCTTGGTGACTTTGACCAGCGCCTACGGCCCTCTGACTGGTCTGAGCGGCTAGTCAAGACCTACCTAACTTTCGGTCTGCTGATCGACTTCTGCATGGCGCTGGTTGACAGCCTGCCGGAGCCGCTGCGTGGCGCCCTTCTTGATGAGCTTGCTGACGAGCGCCTGGGGTCCCTGGCCTCACGGGAACTGGTGCCCGCTATCGACGGCGACGCCCAGCTTGCGGCCCGCTTGGGCCTGTGGGGGCGGCGTGTGGCGGGTGAAGAGATCGGCACCTTGCAGCGGATGCTGGCCCTTCACCCGGAGTTGGCCTCCGGCACTGCTGGGGCAGAGCTCCTGTACCAGGTGCTCTCTCAGGGAACTATGAGCCGTATGCGTGGCTTAGGCCTGCGCGGCTGAATCAGAGTTGAGCCCTCGGCCTACTGGGAACCGATTGCATTGCTGTGTGGCGGTTTGGGGCACAGCAAGGCTAATGAATGGGTATAAAGGGCAATAAGGTGACCATCGTCACCGGATTGCCGATCTCAATGAGGAGAGAAGATGTTCATTCGCCGCGAGGCCATTGCCGTTCAGTGTGACCACGAAGGATGTGAGCGGATGGTCGCCCACCGGGTGGTGGACACCGTGCACGACCCTGATGGCACCGCCATCGAGCGGGTCCTCGCGCTGAGCTACACCGCTGACGACGCCTTGCGGGCCGCCGAGCGGGACAGTTTCAAGATCGACGGCGAGCACGTCTTCTGCGAGAAGCACCACTGCGTATGAGCCTGGGATTGTCCCGGCTTGGGACCACAGGAGAATCAGCTAGGTCCTGATATCCCGGTGAAAGGAGCCGCCCATGGAGGGTGAGGAACTGCGCGAGAGCGCGCATGAGGTGGCGCAATCCCTGCCCGGCTCCGAGCTGTGCCAGCCATTTGGGCCGGACTGGGAGGTCTACAAGGTGCGCGGAAAGATATTCGCCCTGCTCACCAATTCCCGCGGCCCTCAGATGCTCAACCTCAAAGTCGATCCAGAAGACGGCGAGGTCCTGCGTCGGCAGTACACCTTCATCACGCCCGGCTACCACATGAATAAACGTCACTGGGTGACAGTCAAGCCAGGGGAGGGGTTAGACGCTGCCCTGGTGCGAGAACTCCTCACCATTTCTTATCTGCTGGTGGTGGAGGGCCTGCCGCGGGCCGGGCGGCCGGTGGACCCTGCTGGCTACGCCGTCGCCGTTGGCTTGGTCCAGTGACAGGCGGCAGCGACCTGAGCGCGGACAGGGCAGCAGGGCCACGGCCAGGCGACCAGTGCGCTGCACCTAGCGGCGAGCAAGTTTTGCTGCCCCGGTGTGGGCGTACACGGGTGGCTGCGATTCGTTAGCCTTAGCCCATGGCTGAAATGAGCACCAGCGCGACGACGCGCACAGAGTCCGACTCCATGGGCACCGTTGAGGTTGCCTCCGACCGTTACTGGGGCGCCCAGACGCAGCGCTCCCTAACTAACTTCGACATTGGTCGCCCGACCTTCGTACTGACCTCCCCGCTCATCAAAGCCTTGGGCATCCTCAAGAAGTCCGCGGCCTTGGCCAACGCTGAGCTGGGCGAGCTGCCCCAGGACATCGCCGACTTGATTGCCAAGGCCGGTGACGAGGTCATCTCCGGCAAACTGGACGAGCACTTCCCGCTGGTGGTCTTCCAGACTGGCTCCGGCACCCAGTCCAATATGAACTCCAACGAGGTCATCTCCAACCGCGCCATTGAGCTGGCTGGCGGGCAGATGGGCACCAAAACCCCGGTCCACCCCAATGACCACGTCAACCGCGGCCAGTCCTCCAATGACACCTTCCCCACGGCCATGCACATCGCCGTGGTCAACGAGCTGCAGGTGATGTATCCGCGCGTCATGCAGCTGCGGGACACCCTGGACAAGAAGGCCAAAGAGTTCCAGGACATCGTCATGGTGGGCCGCACGCATCTGCAGGATGCCACCCCCATTACCCTGGGGCAGGTCTTCTCCGGTTGGGTAGCCCAGATCGACTTTGCTCTGGACGGCATCCGCTACGCCGACTCGCGTGCCCGTGAGCTTGCCATCGGCGGCACCGCCGTGGGCACCGGTCTGAACGCCCACCCCAAGTTCGGGGTGCTGGCAGCTCAGAAGATCAGCGAGGAAACCGGCATTGAGTTCAAACAGGCTGACAACCTCTTCGCAGCCCTGGGCGCCCACGACGCCTTGGTGCTGGTCTCTGGCGCCCTGCGCGTGCTCGCTGACGCCTTGATGAAGATCGCCAACGACGTGCGTTGGTACGCCTCTGGCCCGCGCAATGGCATCGGCGAGTTGCTGATTCCGGAGAATGAGCCGGGCTCTTCCATCATGCCTGGCAAGGTCAACCCCACCCAGTGTGAGGCCATGACCATGGTGGCCGTGAAGGTCTTCGGCAATGACGCCACCGTGGGCTTTGCCGGCTCGCAGGGCAATTTCCAGCTCAACGTCTTTAAGCCTGTCATGGCTTGGTGCGTGCTGGAGTCCATCAAGCTGCTGGGTGACGCCTGCGTGTCCTTTGACACGAACTGCGCCTACGGCATCGAGCCCAACACGGACAAGATCAAGGCCAACCTGGACACGAACCTCATGCAGGTCACGGCCCTCAACCGTCACATTGGCTACGACAAGGCCTCCAAGATCGCCAAGAACGCGCACCACAAGGGCCTGTCCTTGCGCGAGTCGGCCCTGGAACTAGGCTTTGTGACTGAGGCAGAGTTCGACAAGTGGGTGGTCCCAATGGATATGACTCACCCCAGCGCTGCTGAGGACTGATCACTTCTATTACGACGACGGCGCCCGCTGCTTCCCTGGCTTCAGGGACCGGCGGGCGCCGCCGTTGCTAACCGGCCTGATTCTGGTTACCAGAGTGTCCGTAGGCCCGGCAGTGTTGAAAAGGCCCTGTCGGTGGTGATGAGGGTGAGAGACTCGAGCATGGCTTGGGCGGCGAGCATACGGTCGAAAGGGTCGCGATGCTCCCAGTCCATGCTGCCAGCCAGGCGTGAGTGCGGCCATGAGATTGGGAGGATGCTGGCCTCTAGGCGAGCGATCTGGTGCTCGAGTGTGCTCAGCCAGGCCTCAGCCCCGGGGAGCTTGCCGAGCCTGGCTTTGGTGTGCATCTCCCAGGCCGATGCCGCTGACACCAAGATCTGGTTCGTGCGGTTGCGCAGCACAGGCAGTGCCTGTTCGCCGAGTCGGTCTGGGTCGTTAATCGCCCAGATAAGGGTGTGAGTGTCTAGTAGGTAGCGCCCCATCACCGCGCCTCCCAGGCAGTGAGCTCCTCCTCCGGGAGGTCCTCGAAGAATGAATCCGGGAGGTGGTAGCCGCCGAAGCCAAGCTCGCGTTCGCAGGTCTGAATCGGTACCAACCGGGCCACCTGTGTGGAACCACGGGCGATGGTGATGGTTGCTCCTGTTTCCACTTTTGCTAGTAGCGAGGACAGATGCGTCTTAGCTTGCTGAACCTTAACTGTCGTATCCGTGAGCTTGGTGTTCATGACTCTAAGCTACCTCGATCGACCGTGGTTGGTCAACTATGTTGACCAACCACGGTGATAGCTGCATTTTCGCTGACTCTAAGGGCTGCCTGTTAGTCGAGGCTGCGCTGGATTAGCACTTGGGCTGCCTCAAAAGGTGCTGGTGTCAATCACGTAGCGGTAGCGGACCTGGGAACCGACCACCTTGTCATAGGCGGCGGTGATGTCCTCGCCGCTGATCAGCTCCACCTGCGGCGCAATTCCGTGCTTGGCACAGAAGTCCAACATCTCTTGAGTCTCGGCAATGCCGCCGATCTGTGAGCCGGCCAGCGCCTTGGAGCCCAAAACCAAGGTGGAAAGGTGCAAAGTGGTCGGGGCCTCGGGCAGGCCTACATCCACAAATGAGCCGAAAGGCCTGAGTGTGGCGATTAGGCCCGCGTAGTCCAGGTCGTCGGCCCCGACGGTGCACAAGATGACATCGAAGGTGCCACGCAGAGCCTCCAGGGTGCCAGGCTCACTGGTGGCGTAGAAGCTGGTGGCACCAAAACGCTTCGCATCAGCCTCCTTGGAACGGCCATGGGAAATGACGGAGATCTCCGCGCCCATAGCGGCGCCGATCTGAACGGCCATATGCCCCAGTCCGCCCATGCCAACGACGGCGACCTTGCGGCCCGGCCCTGCGCCATAGCGCTTCAGCGGCGAATAGGTGGTGATACCGGCACACAGCAGCGGGGCGGCGGCTTCAAAGGGAATCTCATCGGGGATGCGGCAGGCGAAGTCCTCCGAGACGGTGAAACCTTGCGCGTAGCCACCGGCAGTGGGCTTGCCCTCAGCGTCGTCGCCGTAAGTCCACAGGGTGTGGGGTAGGCCGCCCGGGGTGCCCACGCAGAACTGCTCCTGGTCGGCCTGGCAGTACTCACAGCTGCCGCAGGAGTTCACCATGCAGCCCACACCGACCTTGTCGCCGACCTGGTATTTGGTGACCTCGGCGCCAACCTTGGTGACGATTCCGGCGATCTCGTGGCCGGGGGTTAGGGGGTATTTGGCGGGGCCCCATTCGCCGCGGGCGGTGTGGATATCTGAGTGGCAGATCCCGGCGTATTTGACCTCAAAGTAGATCTCTTTGGGGCCGGGCTCGCGCAGAGTGATGGTGGTGCGGTGGAACTTGGTGGTGGCGTCGTCGCAGGCGTAGGCGAGAACCTCGGGCATGGTGTCTCCTTGTGCTGAAGGCGGGGCTTTGGGCTTACCGTTCCGCCTGGCTTGGCTGCCCCGGCACTGACTCAGACCTGAACTAAAGCCCTGGCTGAGGCGGCTGCTGAAACAGTCGGCCAGCGGTATGGCGGCAAGTGGCTGCGGCGGCTGGTGCTTGCCGCAGGTCCCGCGTATGTCAGTCGATTATCAGGCCGTCAGATGCCCAGAGGTGAGGATCTTCTCCCGCAATCGCCGCCGGTGGAATTATGCGCATGAGAACCAGTGTCGGCCGACTTGGCGGTGGCGCAGCGCACGGACCTCACGGGTGCCACCACCAAGCCACTGCGCAAACTCGCCGCGCCAGCGTCCATGGAACCCTGCAGCGGACCCGCCTTTGGTCCTACACTTGTCGGGACATATTGATCGGCCAGGTCTGCTATAGCTCCCCCGGGCCACTCCCGGAAGACGCGCCAGTACAGGGCCTAGGCAGTATCCCGCCAAAGGAGGCGCGGTGAGCACCCGTATCGAGGAAGACCTGCTGGGGACCCGAGAGGTCTCTGACGAGCACTACTACGGCATCCACACCCTGCGCGCACTGGAGAACTTCCAGATCTCCAGAGGCACCATGAATGACGAACCAGAGTTCATCAAGGCCATGGTGCAGGTCAAAAAGGCCACCGCCCTAGCCAACCAAGAACTCCAGGCCCTCCCCGCGGATATCGCCGAGGCCATCTGCGCAGCCTGTGACGAGGTCTTGGAACGCGGCCGCTGTATGGACCAGTTCCCCACGGACTCCTTCCAGGGCGGAGCTGGAACCTCCGTCAATATGAACACCAATGAGGTGATCGCCAACCTCGCCCTGGAGTTGCTCGGCCTGCCCAAGGGGAGCTACGACGTCATTAACCCCAATGATCACGTAAACAAATCCCAGTCCACCAATGACGCTTACCCCACCGGCTTCCGCCTAGCCCTTTACACCCTGTCCCAAGACTTCCTGCGCGCGGTAGAAGAACTTGCTGCCAGCCTGCGGGCCAAGGGCCAACAATTCGAGCAGGTCCTTAAAATGGGGCGCACCCAGTTGCAAGACGCCGTGCCTATGACCCTGGGGCAGACCTTTGAAGCCTACGCGGAGAACATGGCCGAGGAGGTCTCACGCATCACCGTGGCCGCCGACCTCCTGCTAGAGGTGAACCTGGGTGGCACCGCGATCGGCACTGGCCTGAACGCGCCCCCCAACTTCCCTAAAGTAGCCGCCAAGCATCTAGCCGAGATCACCGGCTACCCCGTTAGTTCCTCCCGGAACCTCCTGGAATCCAGCTATGACAACGGGGCCTACATCGCCCTGCACTCCACTGTAAAACGCACCGCCGCCAAGGTCTCCAAGATCTGCAACGACCTGCGCCTCATGTCTTCCGGGCCGCGCGCTGGCCTAAATGAAATCAACCTGCCGCAGATGCAGGCCGGCTCATCCATCATGCCCGCCAAAGTCAATCCCGTGATCCCTGAGGTGGTCAACCAGATCTGCTTCAAGGTCTTTGGCAATGACGTCGCCGTGTGCTTCGCTGCGGAGGCAGGCCAGCTGGAACTCAATGTCATGGAACCAGCCCTATCCCAGTCCATGTTTGAGTCCTTGCACCTGCTCACCCGGGGTCTGGACACTCTGCGCACACGCTGCGTGGATGGCATCACCGCCAACGAGGAAGTCTGTCGGGACGCGGCGCTGCGCTCCATCGGCATAGTCACCTATCTCAATGACGTAATCGGCCACCACCTAGGCGACGTAATCGGCAAGGAGTGTGCTCGCTCGGGCCGCTCCGTGCGGGAAGTGGCCCTAGAGATGGGGGTGCTGGGAGAAGCTGAGCTGGACCAAATCCTGTCCACGGAGAACCTCATCAAACCCCGGTACCACGGTCGGATCTACGCTGCCGGAGAGAAAGGCTTGCCGGAAGGCGTCACCCTGCGGCGTGCCTGATGCGCAAATTAGCCAGGCTGAGGTCGGGCTCTAAAGGGCTGGCGGCTAAGGCGCCTGTGCCAACAGGTCGCGCAGCCAGCTCAGTTCGGCGTTGCGGGAGGCGCGCGCCGTCAGCAGCATGCCGCGGCGGTAGGGGTCATCCTCGCCGCCCAGGCGTTGCGGCCTGCCCTCCGGGCTGGTGAAGAAGGACGGCGGAGTCTTCAATGCGGTCAGGCGCCGCTGCAGCACTGCCCGCTGATCCTTGAGATCTGGCAGTTTGGACAGGAAAGCCAGCACATTGCGGAAGCGGGCAGTGGACTCGACGTCGGGGCCCTCCGCCTCCCGCAAAAGGCGCCGCAGGCGCTCGCGGCCTGCTGGGGTAATAGCTAAGACCTGTTTGGCTCGGCCGCGCGCGCCCTGGGCTAGCGAACGGGTGAGCAAACCGCGGCGCTCCAGGCGGGTGAGTGCCGGGTAGAGGGCCCCTTCACTCAAGGTGGCACCGGGGCCGGAGAGCTGGATTATGCGACGGCGTAGCTCGTAGCCATGCAGCGGTCCGTCGTCTAAGAACCCCAGGATTTGTAGCTCAAGCACAAGCTCATGCTAGCTCATTGATTACATCTATTCGATTTAAAGGTAGCGATGCACGCTATGCTTGACTTGAAGCAAGGTCAGGAGACCCTAATTTTATGAGTAGCAGCATCGAGTTTGAGGCCGTCACTAAGCACTACCCCGGGGTTGCCGCCCCCGCAGTCTCCAGCTTTTCAGCCAAGCTGGCCGCCGGCTCTACCACGGTCCTCCTGGGGTCCTCCGGCTGCGGCAAGACCACCCTGTTGCGCATGGTCAACCGCATGGTGGAACCCACCAGTGGCCGCGTGCTGGTAGACGGGCAGGACGTGCTCAGCCAGAACCCAGTCTGTCTGCGCCGCTCAATCGGCTATGTCCTGCAAAACGCGGGGCTCCTGCTGCACCGCCGCGTCCTGGACAACATCACCCTGGTTCCCCGCCTCAAAGGAGAGAATCGCGCCGTCTCCACCGAACGCGCCTACGAATTAATGGACCTGCTGGGCCTGGATCGCGCCCTAGCCAAGCGGTACCCACATGAGCTTTCCGGCGGCCAAGCCCAACGCGTTGGCGTGGCCCGTGCCTTGGCGGCCGACCCCGGGGTGCTCCTCATGGATGAGCCCTTCGGGGCTGTTGACCCTCTGGTGCGTCGGGAATTGCAGACCGAGCTGATTCGCCTGCAAGCAGAGCTAGCCAAAACCATCATCTTTGTCACTCACGACGTCGGGGAGGCCCTAGCCCTGGGGGACGAGATCATCTTGCTGCGCAAGGGTGCTGAGGTGGCCCAGCGTGGCACCGGCCCCGAGCTGCTGGCCGCCCCTGCTGACGACTTTGTGGCCCGCTTCCTAGGACTAGATGACGCCGACCGCCAGCTCAGCCTGCTAGAGGTGGCCGGGCAACGCGTGGTGGCTGACGCCTCCGGGCGGGCCATCGGTCGAGTAGCGCCTACGAGTTCCAGCCGCCTGCCCGAGGTTGACGCATGACCTGGTTCCTGGCCAACCTCCCGGCAATTGGTGACCTCTTGCTGGCTCACTTGGCCCAGGCGGTGCCTTCGATCGCTGCCACCCTGCTGCTGGCCATCCTCCTGGCCCGCGTGGCCCAGTACCTCCGACCGCTGCGCTCCGTGCTGGTGGCTGGAGCCTCCCTGTTCTACGCGATCCCCTCGCTGGCGCTCTTCGTGGTCCTGCCGATCATCTTGGGCACCGGCATTCGCGACCCACTCAACGTCGTCGTTGCGCTGACCCTCTATGGCCTGGCCCTGCTGCTGCCAGCCACCGTCTCAGCCCTAGAAGCCGTGGACCCACGCATCGTCGACGCCGCCACCGCCATGGGGATGGGCTCAGCCCGCCGCTTTATCACCGTAGAGCTGCCCCTGGCCGGGCCAGCCATTGTTGCCGGGCTGCGCGTGGTGACGGTTTCCACCATCTCTTTGACCACCGTGGGGGCTGTGCTGGGAGTGTCTAGCCTAGGGCGGCTCTTCACCGATGGCTTCCAGCGCGGCTTGGTCGCAGAAATCGCCACCGGCATGGTGACTACCGTGCTGCTCGCGCTGCTATTGGACGGGCTAGTAGTGGCCACCGGCTGGCTGGCACTGCCCTGGACCCGACGGCGTCGGGGTGCTGCCGATGTGGCGGGGGAGGAGCGCTCATGAACTTCCTTGCTGAAGCCCTGGCATACATCACCGATCCGGCCCACTGGCATGGCCCACTAGGCATCGGCCGCCTGCTCACCCAACACCTGGGCTACTCCATGCTGGGCGTGCTGTTGGCCTCCCTGCTGGGTGTCCCACTGGGCTGGTGGGTGGGCCACAGCCGCCGCGGTCGCAGCTTTGTGGTAGCCACTTCGGGGGCGGTGCGGGCCCTGCCCACGCTGGGCCTGGTCACTCTATTCGGTCTGCTCCTCGGCATCGGATTGGCCGCGCCCCTGTTGGCCTTCGTAGTGCTGGCAGTGCCTTCCGTCCTGGCGGGCGCCTACACTGGCGTCGAGGCCGCCGATCCAGTGGCAGTGGACGGGGCGCGGGCCTGCGGCATGAGCGAGTGGCAGGTGCTCACCCATGTGGAGGTGCCGTTAGGGGCGCCACTGCTGGTTGGCGGACTGCGCTCAGCTAGCCTGCAAGTAATCGCGACGGCGACGCTCGCGGCCTACACGGGAGCCGGTGGACTGGGGCGCCTCATGTTCCTGGGCCTTAACACCCAGAACTACGCCATGGTGCTGGCCTCCTCACTGCTAGTAATCGGCCTGGCTCTATTGTCCGAAACCTGCTTTGCCCTGATCCAGCGCGCCGTCACACCGGCGGGCGCCGCCACCCGGAAGGAATCCTGATGACCGCCACGCCAAAGCCTGAGACCTTGACTAATCCCGCCAAGCTACGTAGTCACCAGGCGCTGGCGCAACGCCCAAAGCTGCCCTCCCGCCGCACTGCCCTGCTGGCCGCCGGAGCACTGGGACTAGGCCCCGTGCTAGCTGCTTGCAGTAACACCGATCCTTTTACCGCTGGCCGTTCCACGACAGGCGCCACCACCGGCTCCCTGACCGTTGGCAGCGCCCAGTACTACTCCAACGAGATCATCGCCGAACTCTTCGCCCAGATGCTTGAGAATGCGGGCTTCAAAGTAGACCGCCAATTCCATATTGGCCCACGTGAGGTATTTCTGCCCGAGGTAGAGATGGGCAAGATCGACGTGATGCCGGAGTACGGCGGCAACCTCCTGCAGTACTACGACAAATCCGGCACCGCCAAAGACGCCGCCGCCGTGCACAAAGCACTGCTTGGGGGAGTGTTGCCAAAGGGCCTGACCGTGCTTGATGCCGCCGAGGCCACCGATCAGGACTCCTACACCGTCACACGCGCCACAGCGGAGCAATATGGGCTGAGCTCCTTAGCGGATCTCAGCAAGTTAGGGCGCCGACTGAAGGTGGCCGCCAACGCTGAGTTCGCGACCCGGCCCTACGGACCCGACGGCCTTAAGGGGCTCTACAACGTGGAGGCAGAGGTCACTCCAGTGGAGGACTCAGGTGGCCCACTCACCGTCAAAGCCCTAACTGACGGCACCGTGGATGTGGCCGATATCTACACCTCTTCCCCAGCGATCAAGGAAAACGACCTAGTAGTGCTGGCCGACCCCAAGGCCTTGATTCTGCCGCAGCAGGTCACGCCCCTAGTCAATGAGAAGCTGCCCTTGACGGCAGCCAGCACCATTGCCAAGGTGACGGCGCAGCTCAGCACTGAGGAGCTGCAGGCGCTCAACACCCGCTCCACCAAGGAGCAGCTGGCGGCGGACAAGATCGCCAAAGAATGGCTGACCGCCAAAGGGCTCCTGGCCTGAGCCGCTAGTGCCCGCAGCATTCATCTCAGGTTGGTGGCCGGCCGCCGAGGGTTACTAAGTGCCCGGCTCGTCCAAGCCACCAGCACGCTCAAACTCAGCACCGCCAGCGCCAGCACAAAAGGCGCTAAGGGCCACCAGCCGTAGAGCGCCGTAGCCAACACGGGCGCGAAGATCCAAGTGACAGCGCCGGAGGCGTGCAGCACCCCGGCCACCCCGCCCTGCTCCTCAGGACGCACCGCCAAAGAGCCACCCGCGGTGAAACCTGGCCCTACCAAGCCGCCACCCAAGCCGATCGCGAAGGTGGCGGCAGCCATAAGCCACAGCTGTGATGCCAGGGCCAGGACGCTCAGGGCCACCAGAGTCACCAGACCACCCGCGCGCACGAGCCTGCGCGGGCTCCAGACCAGCCGGGGCACCAGCACCAACTGCGTCAGCATCGCGCCGACGGCGTTGGACAGCAGCATCACCGCCGTCAGTGGCACCGCCTGCTGCGCGCTAAGAGACAGCCGGTCCTGCACTATGAAGCCGGCGATAATTTGCACCACCCCTAAGGTGAAGAACATCCCGAAGGCAGCACCGATCCAGGGCAGCACGCGTCGGTCGGTCCAAGCCACGCGTGGCGGCAGTGCACTGCGGTGCTTGTCCGCGGAGTTAAGCGCCGCCGCGGGCGCGCCGTCGGCATTCTCAACTGGGAGCGGTTCGCTGCTGTCGCGTGGGATCCAGACCAGCCCGATGAGCAGCGCGATGATCAAGAAGCCCGGGGTGGCATAGACCGGCGCATAGATAGACCAGGAACCCAGCAGCGAAGAGACCACCGAGCCCACCACAATCGAGAGTTGTACGGCGCCGGAAAAAGCGGACATGCCGCGTACCCGCGCTGTCTCGTCGGGAGTCATCTCCGCGATTAGCGCCTGCCCGGTGGGTGGGATGGCCGCCACGCCACTGCCAAAAAGCGGGCCCCGAGCCACAACTACCGCCACCGCTGTCGCCAGTCCACCGAGCTGCCCGGCCGCCCGCAGCCACACCGCGGAGGCGAATAGACTCCCGGCCACCAGAGCCAGGCTCAGGGCCAGCAGCAGCACCCGGCGTCGTCCCCAAGACACGGAGCGCCGCCCCCAAAACTGGGAGAGCAGAGCCACCGTAACCGCAGCAGCTGACACCGCCAGCCCCACCACCCATTCGCGCAACTGCAAAGCGCGTGCCAGCGGCGCAATAGAGACATTGAGCATGTTCTGGGCCACGTAGGTGAACAGGCACATTGCCAGCAGCGCCCGCAGGGTCTGCTGAGAACGCGGAGCCTGCCGGGAAGGCATAGCCGCCGGGTCTCCTGGTTCTAGGGGCGTTTTGGGGGCAAAGGAGGCTGCAGGACGGGGCACCCGAGCACCTTAGTACTCGGGCTGAAGCTCAGTGGTTGAGCCAGTGCTCCACCCGCCAGGCGGCATCACCAGAGACTGGCCGCCAGGTGCCTGCCGCATCAGTCATGGGTCCTGGCTGCCAGGAAGCGGCGTCAAACTGCGGCGCCCGCACCACTAAGCCAGCGTCCAGCGCTGCGGTCCTACCACTGACATCCAAATTCAGCTCAGTAACCAGCAATTCATCTACCAGCCCAGTGTTAAGCGCCTGCTTATAGACCGAGCCCCCACCGATTACCCACACGCGCGGCAGCTCGCGGTAAGCGCCCTCCCGTGGGTCAGGCAGCCCCTTGGCGACGACGTCCTGCGCGGCGTATGCGAGGGCTTCTGCAAGGCTGCGCTTGACCTGCACCTGGGGGCTCACTGGCGCGGATCTTGATGGCACAACCGCGCCGCTAGCTGCTCCTTCTACCAGTTGCGGCTGCCAATCTGGGCGTCGAGAAAGCACCAGATTCAAGCGCCCGGGCAGAGGGCGCCCCCCTAGTGACTCCCAGGTGGTGCGGCCCATCACCACTGCGCCCCCCAGGGTCGCCGCTTTGAAATGCTTAAAGTCGGCGGGCACACGCCACAGCATTGCGCCGTCGGCGCCGAGCACTCCACTGCGGTCCTGGGCCCAGATCGCGCCCACACGCAGTTCGCGAGCCTCACGCTCCACGGACTCCCACACCGCCTCCTGCACGGACTGCTGCGCTGCCTTGGTCCCGCTCATACGGCCACCGGAGCCTTAATCGTGGGGTGGTGCTGGTAGCCCTGGGAGGCATCAATGTCATCCATGCTGTAGGCGTCGATGGACTTAGCCTGCTCCAGCCGCAGCACCGGGAAGGGGTAGGCGGCGGGCACGCGCGCGAGCTGCTCCCGCACCTGCTCCACATGGTTGACGTAGATATGGCAGTCCCCACCGGTCCAGATCAGCTCACCCACCTCCAGGTCTGCCTGCTGGGCAAGCATATGGGTGAGCAGCGCATAGGAAGCCAGGTTGAAGGGCACTCCCAGGAACAGGTCCGCGCTGCGCTGGTAGATCTGCAAACTAAGGCGTCCCTGTGCCACATAACACTGGAAGAAAGCGTGACAAGGCGCCAGCGCCATCCGGTCAAGTTCGCTGACATTCCAGGCAGACACCAGCATCCGACGTGAGTCTGGATCACGCCGCAGCATCTGCACTAATCCGGTGATCTGGTCGATCGCCCCGCCGTCCCGACTGGGCCAGGAGCGCCACTGCGCGCCGTAGACCGGGCCGAGTTCGCCGTCGGCATCCGCCCACTCATCCCAGATAGTGATGCCTCGCTCCTGCAACCAGCGCACATTGGTGGCGCCCTGCAAGAACCACAGCAGTTCACCCTTGACGGCCTTCATAGCCACGAATTTAGTGGTGATACGGGGGAAGCCTGCGGACAGGTCATAGCGCAGCTGGCGGGCAAATAGGGAGCGGGTGCCGGTGCCGGTGCGATCCCCTTTGGCAGTGCCTTGGGTGAGGACCTCCGCCAGCAGCTCCTCATAGGCGACGTCGACGCCGTCGGGTGGGTTCAGGCCTAGGGAAGCCAGGGCAGGGTAGTGCTGTGTGCTCACAGGGCCACGCTATCGCTTCCGCCTGGCCGCAGCCGCCAGCCTTCCAGCTGAGTCGCCTGTGGCCTGGCGGCCCCACCTCCAGCGCAGGCACGGGGCCTGGCTAACTCAGATGGTGAGGACCTCATGCTCGTCCTCAAGCAGCAGGGCCGGTCCAAGTGCCGCCATCGTCCCTTCGATCACCTGATTGGCTAGAGCCCGCCCGCCACTCCAGCCAATAGCCGCACCAATACCAAAGGGCAGCAGGCGGCCCAGGGCCAGCGCACCGGTTTTGGCAGCCTGCCGTTTGGCTAGACGCTTGGCCAGATCCTTGTTCACGGAACGCACCGTGGGCATGGGCATCTGGGCGAGCATCTGCGCGGCCCAGAACAGGGTGGACAAGCCCAACTGCCCCTGCACGGCCTCAGCACCCTGTTCCCCCAGCAGGGAGGACATGACCAGGGCGCGGCGCCGCTCCGGGTCCACCACACGTAACCCGTGCAACTCCGCCACAGTGAGCACGTAGGTGACTGCGGAGGCTAAAAACATACCGGTCTGCCCCACAGTCAGGGCGGTGGCAGTGCCGGTGCCAACCGCAGGCAGGGCAGCGGAGGCGCCCACTGCGCCGGAGGCCAGGCCGGCGTCGCGCCGAAAACGACTGGCAGCCAGGTCAACGAGTTCAGCGGTGGTGGCCCAGGGGCGTTCGGCGCGCATGCGCGCCACTCGGTCGGCGACGCGATTTGCGGGGATGGCTAAGGCCTTGTCCAGGGCGGCATCCAGGTTGCTTGCCATTGCGGTCTCCAGGTTCAGGCGTCCGGGTCGTCTAGGAGCGCGAAGGTGAAGGGGGCACCCTGTTCGAGAGTGTGGCCCACGGTGCAATTGCGGTCAATGGCGCCCTCCGCATTGGCGATGAGTTGGCGAAGTGCCGCGGTATCCAGGGCGGAGAGGTCAGTAATCAGCTCGACAGCCAAGGATTCATAGCGCTCCTCAGTCTCATGCTTGACGGAGGTGCACACCACATTCGCGTCAAAATCAGCACCAAGGGTGCGGGCCAAGCGGTGGTCAGCTGACAGGGAGTTGCAGGTGGCCAGGGCTAGCTTAAGTAGCTCACCAGGGGAGAACTCTCCTGGCCCCATGCCGATGCGCACGGTGGCACCCCGGTCGTTGTGGCCCTGGTACTGGCGGGTGCCGGTGCGCTCCGCCCAGACGGCGTTTGCTGGCAGGGCGGCCGAGGCCACGTGGCGTGAACTAGTGGACCGGGTCGTTCCGGCTGCGGGTTGGGTCTCTTCATGACTCATGGGCTGATCGTGCCATGTTCCTGTAGGAAGCGGCGACCGCGCCCGCCTGCAGCTGGGCGCGGTCGCGCGATTGGGTGTGGATGCGTGGAGCTGAACTCAGGCCTGGGCAGCCAGGTACTCCGTGGCGCGGCGCTCTTCGTCCCGTACGACGCGCGCGGCCTGCCCCATCGCCTTCTCTTCAATGCTCTTGCCCACCAGCGGCACGGTTACCCGCAGGTCCAGGTTGAGCTCGACCGTGGTGCTGCCCGCGCCGGGGACCATGCGCATGGTCCCGGCTACCTTAACCGGGGCGCCCTTCACGTTGACCGCGAGCTGGCCAGTGCGGCTTCCGTCAGAGGCAGGCCCGGACCAGGTCTCGGTGACGGAGAAGTTGACGGCGGAGCGCACGAAGCGGCTGGCTGCCGAAGGCAGGCGGGATGGGGGGACGGCACCGCTGAGGGTGGCGGAGAAACCATCACCTTGGGGGCTGACCTGGCAGTCCAGGTTCTCAGGGCCAAACCGCTCGATGCGACCGCGCTGGTAGGCGGGGTCGGCGAGCATTGTCATGACGGCGTCGGCGTCGGCAGGGTACGTAATCGTTTGGGTTGACTGCATGGGCATGATCTTGCCATGTCCACCCCCCGCGATGCACTCGAAAAGGGCCGGGGCTAAGCGATGGCGGCTAGGCTGCCTCCGTGCCGATTTTCCTGCCTGCTGCCGTACGTGGAGCCATCGACCTGACTGACGAGCAGATGGACTGGCTGCACCGGCTCTTCGCTGACTGGCAGCTGATTTCCGACTTGTCTGTGGCCGACCTGGTCATGTGGGTGCCCTCGCGTGCCCGGCGTTTTATCGCCATTGGTCACTGCCGTCCCTCCACGGGAGGCACGGTGCATCTGGACGACGTCGTCGGCCGTAAGCTCCCAGCCGCCCGTGAAAATGCGGTGCTGGAGGCTCTAACTACCGGCGAGATCCAGATGTCTGCGGAACCCTTCTGGACGGGGCAGGCCTCAGTGCTGGAGGAGTACGTGCCGGTGCGCATGGGGGACGAGGTCATCGCGGTGATGACCCGTGAAAGCTCAGTGGGGGTAATCCGCGCTGGGCGCCTGCTGGATGAGTCACAGGAGACGCTGGCCGCCGATCTGTGCCGCATGGTTTCCCAAGGCACCTTCCCGATCGCTGGCGCTGGCACTACCTTGCGGCATGGCACGCCGCGCGTTTCAGATGGTTTCCTGCGCCTGGACGCTGATGGGCGCGTGGTCACCTCCAGCCCCAATGCCACCTCTTGTTTTCGCCGCCTAGGCGTGTGCGGTGCGATCGAGGGTTTGGTGTTGGCTGAGGCGGTCACCACGATCATCCCGCAGCGGACCCAGGTGGACGAGACGCTGGCCGTGGTCCTGATGGGGCGCCAGGCCTGGCTTACTGAGGTGGAGGCGGGGGGAGTGTTCTTGGCGGTCCGCGCGGTCCCCCTGATGACGGGCCAACAGCGCTCCGGAGCCCTGCTGTTGGTGCGCGACGTAACCGAATTGCGTCAGCGTGAACAGGTCCTGTTGAACAAGGACGCCACCATCCGCGAGATTCACCACCGGGTCAAGAACAATCTGCAGACGGTGTCGGCACTGCTGCGGATGCAGGGGCGCCGGGCCACCAATGATGAGACCCGCGAGGCTCTGGCAGAGGCGGAACGGCGCGTAGCCACCATTGCCACGGTGCACCAGGCCCTGAGTCAGAACGTGGACGAAAAGGTGGATTTTGACGAGGTCTTCGGCCAAGTGTTGCGCATGGCTGCCTCCGTGGCCACGCCCACCGGGCAAGTCTCCACTTCGATTGAAGGCTCCTTTGGGACTGTAGATGCCGACACCGCGCAGGCCCTGGCGACCGTGCTGGCTGAGCTGGTGACCAATGCCGTGGAGCATGGCTTTGGGGGCCGAGACGGCAAGGTGACGGTGAAGGCGCAGCGCGATCAGGACGGCAACCTGGTGGTGCATGTGGTTGACGACGGCGACGGCGTGCAGGAAGGGCGCATTATGAGTGGCCTAGGCACGCAGATCGTCAAGACCTTAGTGCGTGGTGAGTTGCGCGGCACCATTGACTGGCAGCCTGCCGCAGGCGGGGGCACCGACGTCGTCATCCACGCGCGGCTGCGGGCCTGAGTTCAAAGCAACGGGCCCAGCCATGGTGGCTGGGCCCGGCTTGTAACTGCTGTGTTACGAAGTCCTTTTGCTGTGCGGTTCAGGTTTGCGACTGCGCTTGGCAACCGGTCCTGGACGTTGAAGCTCTTGGGGGAGCTGCTTGCGGTGGAGTCAGGAAGACCGGCGGGCGCGGGCCGCACGGCGCTTGAGGGACCGGCGCTCGTCTTCGCTCATGCCGCCCCATACGCCGGCGTCCTGGCCGTTCTCTAGGGCCCATTTGAGACAGGTCTCAGCTACCTCACAGGTAGCGCAGACAGCCTTGGCCTGAGCGATCTGGGCGATGGCCGGACCTGTATTACCGATTGGGAAGAAGATCTCGGGGTCGACGTTGAGACATGCAGCCTTGCTACGCCAGTCCATGGCAATCCCTTCAGTTCGGCTAAACAGGAATCGCGTCGACAGGACGTCCTAGGGTTGAAGGTCCTGAGCGCGCCTAGACAACTTTCACACGCGCTTTCTGGCTTAACAAGGGGTCAAGCCTGAGAGGTCTGACGATCCCTCAGTGTTCCTCCTCACAGGAGCTGCGGTGTGTCGCCGAGGGCGCTTCCGGCTGGCGTTGGAATTACGGCGAAAACCCTGCTCTCCGAAGCGATTGAAGCGAATCTTAGCTCCTCCGAATGATCGGTTGACTTGACCAAATTGTTATGCACTCAAGTGGCTAGATTCCCGCCTACCCTCGATGCTGGACGATATCGGCAAGGCTGTTTGCACGGGCGTCACAGAGCCCCTAGAAACCAGCGCACCACGGCCTGGCAGAGTGGGCCGCCGTGCGTCGCCAGCCGCCCGCAGATTGACCCCCGCCAACTGGGAAGCCGGACCAAGCAAGGGCCACAGCACCACCAGATCCGCTCGTTCGCGCAACAGATGCACGGGCCCCCGGTAGGAACCGAAAGCGCGTTCGGTGGTCGCCGAAGCCAGAACCTGCACCCCCTGACTGACTGCGGTCTCAACCTGCTGGGCAGTGACCGGGTCAGCTAAGTCCAAGTCATCACAAACCAGCGCCTGCGGCCCAGCAGCCCAGGCCAGCGAGGCTAGCGTCGTGCTGCGCCCCGAACCCGGAGGACCAACCACCAGCACACAGCGCCCAACTGGAACCGCCAGCGGCTCTCCCAAGTCACCACCCACAGCCCAGGAGCCAGCCGGAAGACTTGCCTGCAACAACTGCTCGGGCAGCGGCAGAAGCCGCAGAGGCGGGCGCTGGCTCTCAAAGACTTCCGACCCACTGGCAGCCTCCAACTCCCAGGCTGCAGGTAGCAACACTTGACAGGCCAGCACATCGTCGCCATCTAGGAGCACACCTCGCCCCGCCCCTTTGCCTGTCAGCACGCCCCGCGGCAGACCAGCTGTTGCCGCGTGGAAGGGCTGGCTGGCACCCAGCACCAGCCGCAGACCCAAGGCACCGGCCCAACGTGCGGTAGCGGCGCTCAGCGGCGCAGCAAGGGCCAGGGAAGTGCCGAAAGCTGGTGCGGCGCGCAGTAAGGAGCTAAGTAGGTTGGTACCTTCGCCGCCGCCCAGTTGTTCATCTACGATGCCCAGCACATGGTCGACGTCGTCTATCAGCAGCAAGGCATGCCCCAGAGCGCCGTTTGCCGCCAGTTGCAACAAGCGCGTGATGCGCCGGGGGTCATCAAGCCCGGCCACCGTACCCAGGCCAGGAAGCCCGCCTACCTCCGGCTGACCGCTGGGTTCCGGCCTGGCGCCTGCCTGCTGCCCAGGCCACGGCTCAGGCCCCCTCATGGGTGGTAGCTCAGCATTCAGACCCCAGGTCGCGTAGAGACCTGTCGGCTCGCCAATGACATGCACCTGCCAGCCTCGGGCTAGGGCCGCTGCGGCCGCAGACCACAAGGTTGTGGAGCGCCCCGAACCTGGGCTGCCAAGCACCAGCAACGGCCGGTCTTGATCCCAGGCCCACCAGCCCAGGGACTGCTGCTCCGGCAGGTCCGTGCGCGCCAACAGCAGCCCATACTCTGGCCCTGCAAACAGATCGGCTGGCAGCTCCGCTAAGCCCCCGGCCACCGGTTCCTCAAGTTGCGCTACCTCAGGCCCGTCCCCAAGCCGCTTTTCGGCCTGCAGCGCGGGCCGCTCCAGCGCCTGCGGCAGGGGTTCCGCCCAAGGGCGCCACGGCGTCGCTAATCCGACAGCCGCCTGGCAGATCCCTGCAACCAAGGCATTGAGCTCTGCCTCAGGGCCACACCACGCTGCCCGCAGCACCTGCGGCACCCCGGCCAGCATGAAGACCCCCGGCTCAGTCGGCAGCCGGTGCGCGCCATCGTGCCCCAACAGGTCACGGGAGTCCTGCGGCTCCAGCACCCGCAGGCATACGCGCAAACTCGTATTAGCCCGAATCGTGGGGCTTAAACCCTCCCCAGGCCGCTGCGAAGCCAGCACCAGGTGGATGCCCAGACTGCGGCCTTGTGAGGCCAACCGCACCAAGGTGGAGAGCACCTCCTGGTGCTGCGCCGCCATAGTCGCGAATTCATCGACCACCACCACCAGCCGCGCTGGCATCTCAGCCACCGGCAAACCAGCCAGATCCTTTGCCCCAAAACTAGCCAGCAACCGCTCCCGACGGCGTACCTCCGCCTGCATGGAAGCCAAAGCCCGGATGGTTCCCGCTCCATCTAGGTCCGTGAGCACACCCGCGGTATGCGGCAGGCGAGCTAATGGCCCAAAGGCCGCCCCACCCTTGTAGTCGACCAGCACGAAGGACAGCGCACTCGGAGGAGTTGCCAAGGCCAACTGTGCAATCCAGGACAACAACAGCTCAGACTTGCCCGAGCCGGTGGTGCCCGCCACCAATGCATGCGGCCCCTCAACCACTAGGTCAACCTGACCGGCCTCAGCCTCGCCCACGGCCAGCCCCAGCTGCGCAGGCAGTGACATGCAACCGGGAGACCATTGCTCCCACCGCTGCCGGATACTGGCTGAATCGGTGCCGTCAACCACCTCCTCCAGACGCCGGGGCGGGGAGACCTCCGCCTCGCCGGGCGCTGCAACAATCTCCTGGTGCTCACTGGGCAGCCGCCACTCGGAGGGCGCCAGGCCTGCCAGGCGCGCCAATGCAGGCCACCAGTCAGGACCTGGGCAAGGCGGGGGTGCTTGCAGGTCGACGATGCTCATGGCCAGCTCAGGCAGATGCCCGCGGTCAGTAAGCAACAGCAACGCCTGGCAAGACCTCACCGAAGCCTCCAAGCCCCGGTCCGGCCCGCTGCCTCCCAGACGCTGGCCGGGGTTAGTGCCTGGTCGAAGGCCACGGTTTTCTCTGGCCCAGCACAGCCGAAAGCCTCCCGGCACCGGCGCAAGCTGCACCTTCCCAGAAGCTAGAACCTGTCCCAGCCACCACACCAGTGCATCCTCAGCACGGTCGCCGCGCAGGGCCACCTGGTCGCCGTCGGCCACACACAGCACCTGCGTGCCGCCGGCATCCAACCAGGCGGCGAGTTCGCTCTGCTCTGCACGCTCAGCCGCGCTCTCAGCGTGCACCAGGCTCCGATCCCGGGACGCCACGGCCAACAGCAACTGGCACAGATCCGGCACTAACCGCCGTTCCTTGCGGCGGGGACGGCGCCGAGCGCCCCGAGGACCCCGGGCTGGCTCCTTCTTTCCCAGCCTCCTTGACGTAGGTAGCAGCCGCAGCAACATCATCAGCATGATTGGCGCGCTCGTGACCAGGCCTAGCCAAGGTCGGCCTCCCTGGGGACGCAACAGCATCAGCAACAGGCTCCCACCCATAGCACCCACCAACAGCAGCGGCAGCAACAGACCACCCCAGCCCCGACGTCGACTTGAAGTAGGTGAGTTCAGGTGCAGATCAGTTGGTCGCTTACGCAACACCAGTCGACTGCTTCCAAGCATTAGCTCGTCGCCAGCCCGCAGCAGCCGCTCACCTCGCAAGCTCTTATACCGCCAGCTGCACCACTGCTTTCCTCGCCGCGCTCCTGAGGCTGCCCCGGCTGCCCGGCGGCCTACGCGCCTGAACCGGACCCCGTTAGTTGAGCCAACATCAGTGCAACTCACGCCCCCTGCCAGCGCTTTTACACTCAGATGCCGCCGGGAGACCAGCGGGTCATGCGGCAGTGCAGCCCGGCCCACCCGGTCCCGCAGCCGACTGCCCACCGCAAGCACCCCACCAGCGTCAGCACCCTCCAGGACCGCCAGATGCCAAGGACTACGCAGCGCTGCCCTGGCCTGCGCCGCCAGTTCCGCCCCCGCACTATCCATACCGCCTCCCTGAACTTGCTCGGCTCCTCGGCGCCCACGCCTTGGTTCAAGCTTGGGTACTCCAAGACAGGCCGCTGCTGGCAATACCGGTGATCTGATGACGCCGCCGCCACCGGCAGTACCTGTGGAGCGCAGCCAACAAAGCCGTTCCCGCCCCCGCCAAGCCATGCGACCCTTAAAACATGTGCGGACGCTACGGCTCATGGACCCCAGGGGCAGACCTGGCCATCTGGTACAGCGCCGCCCTCACCCCAGAAGCCCAAGCCATACCCGCCTCCTGGAACCACGCCCCCGGAGCGGATATCCGCGTCCTCATAGAACGCCTCGAAGCCCAGCCAGCCCCCAGCAGCAGCCAAACACCCAAACAAGGCACCGTCCCGCGGCCGATAATCGATCCCGACGGAGACGCCGCCGTCGCCCGCGAACTTCGCACCGCCCGCTGGGGCCTCTTGCCACCCTGGGCCAAAGAGCCAGCAGAAGGCTTCCGGGCCTTTAACGCCCGCCGTGAAACTGTCGCCAACAAACCCACCTTCCGCACCGCCCTGCGCTCCTTCCGCTGCATCTTGCCCGCCGACTGCTGGTACGAGTGGCCCCAAGCACCAACCGTCTCCAGCAAACAGCCCTACGCGGTGCGCTCCGCCGATGGCAGCCCGCTGGCGCTCGCGGGCCTGTGCTCTTGGTGGCGGCTGCCGGAAGCCCCAACCCCGGACGGCAGTCGGCCTGTTCGCCCCGGCCCAGCCCTGCACGGCAACTGGCTGCTGACCGCCACGATCTTGACCAGACCCGCCGCACCAGACCTCGCCTGGCTGCATGAACGTGAACCAGTGACGCTGCACAAAAGTGCTGCCCTGCGCTGGATCGACCCCCGCATTACGAACCCGGCGCACGCCCTAGCCATCCTTGACGGCAGCCGCGCCGAACTCACCTGCCACCCGGTGGGCCCAGAGGTGGGCAACAGCCGCGTGGATCACCCAGGCTTGGTCCTGCCGTGCCCCGAGCTTGCCATCCCCGAGCCCACCGAGCTGGAGTTCATTAACCCGCAGCCCACTAGCCCTGCGCCACAATTGCGCCATGAGCGCCCTCCCGCCTGAGCCACAGGACACCCCCACCGGCACTCCGGCAGCATCAGCTACTTCTCCGGAGCCATCGGACAAGGCTCGCGCCCGCTGGCGCGAACTCGCCAAACTGGTCTCTCAGGCGCGGCGCGCCTACTACGAGGACACCGAGGCCCAGAGCCCGTGGTCTGACGCGGAATACGACGCCGCCTACCGCGAACTTGAGGCCCTAGAGGCCGCTTATCCCGCTTTGGCGGCCGATTCCTCACCTACTCGTGCCGTAGGTGGAAGGCGGGTCCAAGACTTTGCTGAGGCCCGGCACCATGAACGCATGTATTCCCTGCAGGATGTTTTCAGCCTGGAGGAGGTGGATGAGTGGGCGGCGCGCGTGGCGGCAGACACCGGCATCCCAGACGCCGAGCAGCCACTGACCGCCGAGGTCAAAATCGACGGCCTCGCGGTGGCTCTCACTTATGAAAACGGAGTTCTTACCCGCGCCGCTACCCGAGGCAATGGTGACGTCGGCGAGGACGTGACGGCTAATATCCGCACCATCGCATCGGTGCCTCAGGTGCTGGTGGGGCAAGGACACCCGGCACTGCTGGAGGTCCGGGGTGAGGTCTACTTTCCCACCGCCGAGTTCAAGGCCTTTAATGAGGCCCGCCGTAAGGAAAACGCCGCCCGCGAGGCGCGCAACGCCGCCCTGGAGGCGGAGGCCTCCGGCAAACGTCCACGCAAAGAAGCGCCGCTGCAGGTATTCGCCAACCCGCGCAACGCCGCCGCGGGCTCTCTGCGGCAAAAAGACCCCCAAATCACCGCTTCCCGGCCGCTCGCCATGATTGCCCACGGCGTCGGTGCGATCCGCCCCGCTGTGGGTCAGGAATTCCCCCTGCCCACCGCACAGCACCAATGGTATGCGCTGCTGGACTCCTGGGGCTTGCCGGTATCTCCGTATAACGCAGTGGTGCGCGGCGCCCAGGAACGGCGGGATTTCATCACCCGCTACGCGGAGCACCGCCATGATCTGATCCACGAGATCGACGGCATTGTCTTCAAAGTTGACTCGCGTGAATTGCAGACCGCTATGGGCTTTACTTCCCGAGTGCCCCGCTGGGCTAGTGCCTATAAGTACCCGCCCGAGGAGGTACACACCCGCCTGTTGGACATCGATGTGCAGGTGGGGCGCACCGGCCGCGTCACCCCCTTCGGCATCATGGAACCGGTGCTTGTGGCGGGCTCCACGGTATCCCGCGCCACCCTGCACAACGCCACCGAGGTGGCCCGTAAAGGGGTGCGCATTGGTGACCTAGTGCTGCTGCGCAAGGCCGGAGACGTGATCCCAGAGATCGTCGGCCCAGTTCTGGAGGCCCGCGACGGCTCCGAACGCCCCTTCGTCATGCCAACCCAGTGCCCTTCCTGTGGCACCACCCTGGCTCCCGCCAAAGAAGGCGATGTAGACCTGCGCTGTCCCAACACCCGCTCCTGCCCCGCCCAGCTGACTGAACGCGTGGCCCATATCGGCTCCCGAGGTGCCTTAGATGTGGAGGGTCTGGGGGATGAGGCCGCCGCCGCCCTCACGCAGCCAGACTCCGGGCGGGCCGACGCCGTCGCCGCTATGGCCGCCGGGCATAGCCTGGAGACCGAGCGCGGCAAGCTGCGCCTCAAGCCGAAAGCCCTGGAGGCATTGCATCCCTCTGAGCGGGTGGAGGCCGTGGAGGCGCTGCTGGCTGAGCACGGGCTGGGGGAGCAAGCACCGGTGCTAACCGGGGAGGCCGCTCTCTTTGAACTGAGCGCAGCTGACTTGCGGGATGTGCAGGTTTGGCGCCCAATCTCCCGCAGTGGCCAGGAGACTGGCGACTGGCGCCGCATGCGTTTCTTCTGGACCAAAGCCACCTATGCCCCAGACGGCAGCGTCAAGAAGGAAACTGTCCCCGGCAAGAACGCCACGGCAGTGTTGGCGCAGTTGGAGGCTGCCCGTCACCAACCCCTGTGGCGCGTGCTGGTAGCACTGTCTGTGCGCCATGTGGGGCCAACGGCTGCCAGGGCTCTGGCAGCTCGTTTTGGATCCCTGTCTGCGCTGCGGCAGGCACCGGCGGAGGAGCTGGCACAGGTCGACGGCGTCGGTCCGGTGATTGCGGAGTCCTGGGTGCGGTGGCGGGAGGTGGACTGGCACCAGGAGATCCTGGAGCGCTGGGAGGCCGCCGGGGTGCGCAGTGCGGACGAAAGCGCGGGGGAGGCACCTGCCCAGGTATTGGCTGGGCTGACGGTGGTGGTCACCGGCACCTTGGCAGGCTTTACGCGGGACAGTGCCAAGGAGGCGATCGTCTCGCGGGGCGGTAAGGCGGCCGGTTCGGTGTCCAAGCGCACCAGCGTGGTGGTCGTGGGGGAGAACGCGGGTTCTAAGGAGACCAAGGCCCGTGAGCTGGGCGTTCCCGTGCTGGATGAAACTGGTTTCCTACGGCTGCTGGAGGAGGGGGCGGCCGCTATTCCGTGAGGCGATGGCGGGCTCGCCCGGATGGTGGGGCAAAGCCGCGCCACACTAGTTGGTCCAGGGGATGCCGGGGTACCGGCTGCCAGAGCATTAACCGCCAGGTGAGGGTGCTGAGGCCTAGCTGCCTTGGTCTATCCGCCGTGGCTCACCAGTGGCTGACTACGACGGTGCCCATCTCGGTCCAGTCGTAGTACCACTTGGCGGTGGATACGGGCAGGTTCACACAGCCGTGTGAGCCGGAGTAACCAAAGTTAGCGCGCCAAGGTGCGCCATGCAGGGCGTAGGAACCATTCCAATAGGTGACCCAGGGGACGTCCTTGGTCTCGTAGGGGGTGCCGTCCGCGTTCTTGCCCTTCATGGTCTGCGTCTCGTATTTGAGATAGACGTTGTAGACGCCGGTGATGGTGGGGGTTTTGTCCTCGCCATCAACCATCGACTCTGGGCCACGGACCACAGTGGCGCCGGAGTAGGCGGTGACTGTTTTGCTGGAGAGGTTGATATCAACCCATTTCTCGCCAGGAGCCGCCTGGTAAGCCAGGTTTTCCGCACCAGAGGCGACGGTGCGTTGCTTCCACTCCGCCTTCTCTTCCTTCATGACGAAGGCGCCGGAGTAAGCCTGGTTACCGCTGAGGGCCTCACCAATGCCCTTGGCCAGATCAGCACCATTGGAGACCTTGCGTCCATCGATGGCCTCCTGCGAAATGGAGACGACCTGCCCTGCAGCGTTGACATTGCGTTTGCCGGTGATCGGTTCGGTATTGACTTCTTCAGCCTGCTTATCCACCCAGTTGGTGATGGCAGTGCTGTCAACGTTGACGGCGAGTTTGCCGTCCTCTCCAGGCTTCACACTGAGCCAAGTGGCCTTGGTGGCTACGTCGGCGGTGAAGGAGTAGTCGCCGTCGGCGCTGGTGATGGTGACGTCTTGCTTGAGCCGCGTATTTGCGTCATTTGCAGCAGTGGTGGCGTCTGCGTCCGTGATGTCGGGGGTCTTCTCGGTGAAGGTCATGGAGACCTCTGAAGAGGTCAGGGTGGCGCCAGCTTGCTTAGCTGCTTCGGCCAAATCAGCGGCGTCGAGGGTCTTGCCGGCTGAGCCTGCCACGGCCTTGAAGGATAGGCCGTCATCAGCCAAGGCAACCGAGGCATTCTTGGCAACCACTGCCTCCCCAGGGATAAGACCATTGGCGTAAGTAGTGGCTTTGTCCGGGTCACTGGTGGCGACCACTGGGACTGCCCGCTGTGAAAGCAGGGCCTTGAAACGATTTAGCACGGAACTGTTGGGCTGCAGCACCGCGTCGGCGGTGGCTTCGGCGTCAACGCTGGTGCCCAGGTCGGCCAGCTTTGCGGAGCCAGTTACGTCGCCTGTGACGGTGATTGTCACGTTTTCAGCGCGAGAATTGACCAGGTTGACGATCTGCTCACGGCTCATGCCGGCGACGTCGCTGCCAGAGACGGTAGTTCTGGGCAGGGCCACGCTGGAGTAGTAGTTCGCATAGGCGGCGCCGCCAATGCCTCCAGTCAGCAGGAGCAGGGCTGCCGCTCCGCCGATCCAGAACAAGAGCTTGCGGCGACGGCGGGGCTTGTCATATGCGTCAGCGGCCTCACCGGGGGCGGCAATGGGAGCGAACGTGGGGGACAGGTCGGAGGTCGTACCACCCAGTACAGGCGCACTCAAGGGCTCATTCCGCTCAGGCGTGGCGCGGACCGGAAAGGGCGCCGTTGCCACTGCCGCGCCGCCTGAGGCGGTGAGGCTGGGCTGGTTCAGGTCCTGTTCTGGCACTGCTCGATCCTGTTCATGAGGCCTGGGTGCACCGGCTCGGGCACAACTACCTTGTGGTCTATGACAGTGGCCATAGTGCGATCTGTCAATCGTTCTAACTCCCCATCTCGCTGTGAGATCATGCATGACGGTTTCAAGGAATTATAGATAGGTGCAACGCATCATCCCTTTGAGACAGCACCGGAGACCTGTGACAGTCCAGGGCGGTTAGACTCGCTGCATGTCCGCTATCTCCAAAGACGAGGTCGCCCGCGTTGCGGCGCTCGCAAGGGTGGCGTTGAGCGATGCGGAGGTGACGCGCCTAGCCGGTGAGCTCGACGCCGTCGCCTCCTCCTTCGCCCGGGTCACCAGCGTCGTCACGCCTGAGCTGCCTGCCACCTCCCACCCTGTCCCCTTAAGCAACGTCCTGCGTGAGGACGTCCCCGGCCCCACCCTCGATGTGGAGGAGCTGCTAGCCGGCGCTCCTGCCGCCGAGGACTCCATGTTCTTGGTGCCGCAGATTCTGGGGGAGGACGACGCCTCATGACCGTTTCCATCAAGTCCACTGCCGCCGAGCAGGCCGCCGCCCTCGCCGCTGGCGAAGTCTCCTCGCGCGAACTCACCCAGGCCCACCTGGAGCGCGTAACTGCAGTCGACGGTGCCGTGGGCGCCTTCCTGGACGTGGATGCTGCTAAGGCTTTGGCTGCCGCCGATGCTGCGGATACTGCCCGCCGTGAAGGCCGCGCCACCCATGAGTTGACCGGTGTGCCGGTGGCGGTGAAGGACCTCTTTGTCACCCGTGGCCAGGTCACCACCGCCGCCTCCAAGATCCTTGAGGGCTGGGTGCCGCCCTACGACGCCACCGCCGTCGCCAATCTGCGTGCCGCGCACCTGCCCATCTTGGGCAAGACCAACCTGGACGAGTTCGCCATGGGCGGCTCCACCGAGCACTCCGCCTACAAGCGCACCGCGAACCCCTGGGACCTGGCGCGCATTCCCGGCGGCTCCTCCGGCGGCTCCGCAGCGGCGGTGGGGGCCTTCGAGGCGCCACTGGCCCTGGGCACGGACACGGGCGGCTCCATCCGTCAGCCGGCCGCGGTCACCGGCACCGTCGGCGTAAAACCCACCTATGGCACCGTGTCCCGCTTTGGCGTGATCGCTATGGCCTCCTCCTTGGACACCCCCGGACCGATGGCCCGCACTGTCCTGGACACCGCCCTGCTGCACGACGTCATTGCCTCCCATGACCCGCTGGACTCCACCAGCTTGGCTGACGCCCCTCGCGGCATGGCCGAGGTTGTGCGCGCTGCCCAGGCCGGGCGTGACCTGACGGGCCTGCGCGTTGGTGTCATTAAGGAGCTCGACGGTGGCGAGGGCTATCACGACGGCGTCGTCTCCTCCTTCCACGCGGCCCTAAAGCTGCTGGAGGCCGCGGGTGCACAGCTTGAGACTGTCTCCTTGCCGCACCTGGAGTATGCGCTGGACGCCTACTACCTGATTATGCCGGCAGAGGCCTCCTCCAACCTGGCTCGCTACGACGGCATGCGTTACGGCCTGCGAGTGGAACCCACTTCCGGACCGGTAACCGCGGAGACCGTTATGGCCGCCACCCGAGGCGCGGGCTTTGGTGATGAGGTCAAGCGCCGCATCATCCTGGGCACGCATGTGCTGTCCGCTGGTTACTACGACGCCTACTACGGCAGCGCCCAGAAGGTGCGCACCCTTATCCAGCGTGACTTTGTGGCCGCTTGGGAGGGTTTTGACGTACTGGTTTCACCCACCGCGCCGGTTACCGCCTACAAATTTGGGGAGAAGGACGATCCGCTGGCCATGTACAAGCTGGACGTCACCACCATCCCTGCGAACTTGGCGGGCGTGCCAGGCATGAGCCTGCCTTCGGGCCTGAGCGACGACGGCTTGCCCGTCGGCTTCCAGGTCCTGGCGCCGCAGCGCGCCGATGATCGCCTCTACCGCGTAGGGGCGGTGCTTGAGGCCGCACTGGAGGAGCGTTGGGGCGGTCACTTGCTGGCCCAGGCGCCCGAGTTGGAGGTGAACTGAGATGAGCGACGAGCTGATGGACTTCGATGAGGCGGTGCGCCGCTACGACCCGGTCATTGGGCTGGAGGTGCACGTCGAACTGGGCACCGCCACCAAGATGTTCGACGCTGCGCCTAACGTCTTTGGGGCGCAGCCCAACACTATGGTCACGCCTACCTCAGTGGGCCTGCCGGGTGCCTTGCCGGTAGCTAACGCCAAGGGCGTGGAGTATGCGATCCGCATTGGCTTGGCTCTGGGCTGCAAGATCGCTGAATCCTGCCGTTTTGCGCGCAAGAACTACTTCTACCCGGATCTTTCTAAGGACTTCCAGACCTCCCAGTCTGATGAGCCCATCGCCTACGACGGTGCTCTGGAGGTCGAATTGGAGGACGGCAGCCTGTTTACGGTGCCTATTGAGCGGGCACACATGGAGGAGGACGCTGGGAAGAACACCCACATTGGTGGGGCTGACGGCCGCATCGAGGGTGCCTCCCACTCGCTGGTGGATTACAACCGCGCCGGTGTACCGCTGGTAGAGATCGTCTCGCGCCCGGTGTTAGGCGCTGGAGCTAGGGCTCCGGAGGTTGCCGCCGCCTATGTGCGCACTCTGCGTGACATCTTCCGGGCCCTGGGCGTCTCGGAAGCACGTATGGAGCGCGGCAATGTGCGCGCGGATGTGAATGTTTCGCTGCGGCAGTCCCCGGAGGCACCGTTGGGAACCCGCACGGAGACCAAGAACGTCAACACTTTCAAGGGTATTGACGCCGTGATCCGCTACGAGATTAGCCGCCAGGCTGCGATCCTGGCTGCGGGCGGGGAGGTGCTGCAGGAGACCCGTCACGGGCAGGCTGACGGCACCACCCGGGCGGGACGCGTGAAGTCTGACGCTGACGACTACCGCTACTTCCCGGAGCCGGACCTGGTGCCGGTAGCTCCCAGCCGGGAGTGGGTGGAAGAGATTCGTGCGGCTCTGCCTGAGCTGCCGGCCGCCAAGCGCCGTCGTCTCAAGGCCGAGTGGGGCCTGGCAGATGACGAGATGCGGGATGTAGTCAACGCTGGCGCCCTGGACCTGATTGAGGCCACGGCCTTGGCTGGCACCACCGGTCAGGCGGCTCGCAAGTGGTGGATGGGTGAGTTGGCTCGCCATGCCAAGGATCGTGAGGTGGCGCTGGAGGAGTTGGCGATTACGCCGGCTCAGGTGGCGCAGCTGCAGGGGTTGGTTGACTCCGGCAAGCTAACCGACAAGCTGGCCCGCCAGGTGCTTGAAGGAGTTCTGGCTGGTGAGGGTGACCCCGCTGCTGTGGTTGAGGCCCGGGGGCTGGAGGTCGTCTCGGATGACTCTGCGCTCCTAGCTGCAGTTGATGAGGCACTGGCCGCCAACCCTGATGTGGCGGAGAAGATCCGGGGCGGCAAAGTGCAGGCTGCGGGCGCGATCGTGGGAGCTGTGATGAAGGCGACCAAGGGGCAAGCAGATGCCAAACGCGTGCGTGAACTGGTGATGGAGCGCGTCGGCGCCTGAGCTTCTGGCTTGGGATTGCACCTGTTGGTGGGGTGTGGGAGAAGTTATTCCCACACCCCACCTAGCTATCTCAGTGAGAGAACGCGTTCAGATCAGCTGGTGGCAGGCAATTAGGCTGAGGCTGTTCTAACAGGCCACATCTCAGGAGAGCTCATGGCTCAGCCCAGTCCCAGCTACACCGTTGCCCTGCACCTAGAGGTGCCAGCGAGCCAGAGTGCCGTCGCCGGCCTGGTGGAGACCGCCAGCAAAACTGGCGCCATTGTCACCGGTGTAGACGTTGCCGACGCCGACGGCGAGCACTTGGTGGTGGACCTGACCGCTGACACTCGCGACTCTGTACACCGCAGCCAGCTCGTTGAAGCGATTAAGGCCCTCGACGGCGTGGTAGTTCGCAATGTCGGTGACTCCACCTTCTTAGCTCACGTGGGCGGCAAGCTGGAGATCGCAGCGCGCACGCCAATCCGCAACCGCCGCGACCTGGCCCGGGTTTACACCCCGGGGGTGGCTCGTGTCTGCAAGGCGATTCACGACCACCCTGAGCGGGCGCGCATGCTCACCATCAAGAAGAACACTGTGGCTGTGGTCACTGACGGCACCGCGGTGCTGGGCCTGGGCGACATTGGTCCCGCTGCCGCCATGCCCGTTATGGAGGGCAAGGCTGTGCTCTTCAAACAGTTTGGCGACGTCGACGCCTGGCCGGTGGCCCTGGACACTAAGGATCCTGAGGAGATCATTGCGATCTGCAAGGCGATCGCCCCCGCTTACGGCGGCATCAACCTGGAGGATATCGCCGCCCCCAAGTGTTTTGACATCGAGGCCCGGCTGCGCGAAGAGCTGGATATCCCGGTCTTCCACGATGACCAGCACGGCACCGCAGTGGTGACCTTGGCTGCCCTTATCAACGCCCTAAAGGTGGTGGGCAAGAAGATTGAGGATGTGCGCATCGTCCTGTCTGGGGTGGGTGCGGCTGGCACGGCGATCGCCAAGCTGCTCATGGCTCACGGCGCCAAGGACATTGTTGGTTATGGACGCACCGGTGCGCTGGACGGCGCCCACACCGAGGGCATGAACGAGCACCGCCGGTGGCTTGCGGAGAACACCAACCCGCGTCACGTCACCGGCAGCCTCAAGGAGGGCCTGGTGGGGGCCGATGTGTTCATCGGTGTTTCTTCTGGTGATTTGCTGCAGCCTGAGGACCTCAAGGTCATGAATGAGGGGGCGATTGTCTTCGCGATGGCCAACCCCACTCCGGAGGTAGACCCGATTGGGGCAGCTGACATTGCCGCCGTGGTGGCCACTGGCCGCTCCGACTTCCCGAACCAGATCAACAATGTGCTGGTCTTCCCCGGCCTGTTTCGAGGGCTGCTGGACACGGGCATCGTGGACATCTCCATGGACCTGTTGCGTGCTGCCGCAGAAGGTGTGGCCAGCGTGATCAGGAGCGAGGAGCTCAGTCCCGTCTACATCATCCCCAATGCCTTCGACACCCGCGTTGCCGACGCCGTGGCCGGCGCGGTGCGGCGCTTCGCTCATGAGGCCTGAGGCTGCTGGGCGGTGGTTGGGTTCTATGCCTGTCGGCTGACTGCACTGGAGTGAGTAGCTGAAGCGCAGTTGATGAGTGCTGACTAGGGGCGCTCGGAGGTACCTGAGAAGGTGTCTCCGAGCGCCCTTTTGCATGCCGGTGAACGGGGCTGCCGGAGCTCCAGACGGAGTGTGTCTTGGATCATGGGTTACGAGTTTGACGAGGTGGGGGAGTGCTTGCTTAAAGTACTGCCCGTTGCGAACGCAGCGGCCGAAAAGCCAAGCGTTTTCAGCATCGGTCAATTGGGCCGGAGCTACGGATCACAGAACTTCGTTTTGACTCCGGATGCTCTAGCCGCTAAAGTTGATCGAGTCGCCTTGAGGCAGTCACCGGATTACGGTTCGGTGCTGTTTTGTGGGTGTGTTGTTTGAGAACTCGATAGTGTGTCATGTTTTTTATGTCATTTGTTGGGATGGGGTGGCTGGTTGGCTCTGTTTTTGGGGTTGGTTGGTTGTCTTGTTCTTGTTTTTTGGTTTTGCCTGCTCTGGTTTTGGGGTGGGTTGAGCTTGGGTTTTGTTTTCTGTTTCTGATTGGCTTCTTGCTGGCTGAGGGCTTTTGTTTTTGGTTGGTGGGTTGTTTTTTGGTTTCTTTTGGAGAGTTTGATCCTGGCTCAGGACGAACGCTGGCGGCGTGCTTAACACATGCAAGTCGAACGGTGAAGCCCAGCTTGCTGGGTGGATGAGTGGCGAACGGGTGAGTAACACGTGAGTAACCTGCCCCTGACTTCTGGATAACCGCTTGAAAGGGTGGCTAATACGGGATATTTTGGCCTGCTCGCATGGGTGGGTTTGGAAAGGTTCTTTTTCTGGTTGGGGATGGGCTCGCGGCCTATCAGCTTGTTGGTGGGGTGATGGCCTACCAAGGCTTTGACGGGTAGCCGGCCTGAGAGGGTGGACGGCCACACTGGGACTGAGACACGGCCCAGACTCCTACGGGAGGCAGCAGTGGGGAATATTGCACAATGGGCGCAAGCCTGATGCAGCGACGCCGCGTGAGGGATGTAGGCCTTCGGGTTGTGAACCTCTTTCGCCAGTGAAGCAGGCCGCCTTCTTTGTGGGGTGGTTGACGGTAGCTGGATAAGAAGCGCCGGCTAACTACGTGCCAGCAGCCGCGGTAATACGTAGGGCGCGAGCGTTGTCCGGAATTATTGGGCGTAAAGAGCTCGTAGGCGGCTGGTCGCGTCTGTCGTGAAATCCTCTGGCTTAACTGGAGGCTTGCGGTGGGTACGGGCCGGCTTGAGTGCGGTAGGGGAGACTGGAATTCCTGGTGTAGCGGTGGAATGCGCAGATATCAGGAGGAACACCGGTGGCGAAGGCGGGTCTCTGGGCCGTTACTGACGCTGAGGAGCGAAAGCGTGGGGAGCGAACAGGATTAGATACCCTGGTAGTCCACGCCGTAAACGTTGGGCACTAGGTGTGGGGGCTCTTTCCGGGGTTTCCGCGCCGTAGCTAACGCATTAAGTGCCCCGCCTGGGGAGTACGGCCGCAAGGCTAAAACTCAAAGGAATTGACGGGGGCCCGCACAAGCGGCGGAGCATGCGGATTAATTCGATGCAACGCGAAGAACCTTACCAAGGCTTGACATGTGGGTGTTGATCACGGAGACGTGGTTTCTCTTCGGAGCGCCTTCACAGGTGGTGCATGGTTGTCGTCAGCTCGTGTCGTGAGATGTTGGGTTAAGTCCCGCAACGAGCGCAACCCTTGTCCCGTGTTGCCAGCACGTTGTGGTGGGGACTCGCGGGAGACTGCCGGGGTTAACTCGGAGGAAGGTGGGGATGACGTCAAATCATCATGCCCCTTATGTCTTGGGCTTCACGCATGCTACAATGGCTGGTACAGAGGGTTGCGATGTCGTGAGGCGGAGCGAATCCCTTAAAGCCAGTCTCAGTTCGGATCGGTGTCTGCAACTCGACACCGTGAAGTTGGAGTCGCTAGTAATCGCAGATCAGCAACGCTGCGGTGAATACGTTCTCGGGCCTTGTACACACCGCCCGTCACGTCATGAAAGCTGGCAACACCCGAAGCCCGTGGCCTTATGGGGAGCGGTCGAAGGTGGGGCTGGTGATTGGGACGAAGTCGTAACAAGGTAGCCGTACCGGAAGGTGCGGCTGGATCACCTCCTTTCTAAGGAGCACTATTGTTTGCCTGACCTTGGCTGGGCCTGTCTTTTTGTTTTTACTGCCCGTTTTGGGTGGTGGGGGGTTTGGTGCTATGGGGTTGGGTGCTGTGTTTTTCGGAACTTTTGGTATAGAAAACCACCCGAATACCAGTTAGTTAAATACTGGTTGGTTTGGGTGCCCTGACCTGATCCTCGTGCTTTTGGTGTGGGGGTTGGGTTGGGGGTGGCATGCTGTCGGGGCCTGGGGTAATACGCCCTGTTTGGTGCCTGGCTCCTTCTTGGTTGTCTGCCTCCCTTGTTTTGGGGGTGGGTGGTTTTGGGGGGTGTGGGTGGGTTGGTTGTGAACTGTATAGTGGACGCGAGCATCTTTGTTCTTTGCTGCCATCAACGTTTGTTGGTGGTGTTTTGTTTTGTTTGTTTTTATGAGCGTTCGGTGGATGCCTTGGCATCAGGGGCCGATGAAGGACGTGGTGGCCTGCGATAAGCCTCGGGGAGCTGGCTAGCGGGCTGTGATCCGAGGGTGTCCGAATGGGGGGACCCGGCACGAGTTATGTCGTGTCACCTGCACTTGAATTCATAGGGTGTGGGGGGTGACGCGGGGAAGTGAAACATCTCAGTACCCGCAGGAGAAGATATTCCGTTAGTAGTGGCGAGCGAAAGCGGATGATGGTTAAACCATGATCGTGTGATTACTCGGCAGGGGTTGCGGTTGTGGGGTTGTGGGGCATGCTTTTCTGCCATCTGCCGGTGGTAGGCGCGGTGATAAACCTGGTTGGTAGCCGAATCTCCTGGGAAGGGGAGCCGTAGTGGGTGAGAGCCCCGTAGGTTAAACTGTCTGGGCCGTGTGGGTGTGTTCCCGAGTAGCACGGGGCTCGTGGAATCCTGTGTGAATCTGCCAAGACCACTTGGTTGCCTGAATACTTCCTGATGACCGATAGCGGATTAGTACCGTGAGGGAATGGTGAAAAGTACCCCGGGAGGGGAGTGAAATAGTACCTGAAACCGGGCGCTTACAAGCCGTCAGGGCCCTTCGGGGTGATGGCGTGCCTTTTGAAGAATGAGCCTGCGAGTCAGTGCTGTGTCGCGAGGTTAACCCGTGTTGGGGGAGTCGTAGCGAAAGCGAGTCTGAAAGGGCGTTTTAGTGGCACGGTCTGGACCCGAAGCGGGGTGATCTACCCATGGCCAGGTTGAAGCACGTGTAAGAGCGTGTGGAGGACCGAACCCACTTCAGTTGAAAATGGAGGGGATGAGCTGTGGGTAGGGGTGAAAGGCCAATCAAACTCCGTGATAGCTGGTCTCCCCGAAATGCATTTAGGTGCAGCGTCTCGTGTTGCCCGGCGGAGGTAGAGCTACTGGGTGGCTGATGGGCCCCACAGGGTTACTGACGTCAACCAAACTCCGAATGCCGTCGGGTTGTAGCGGGGCAGTGAGACCGCGGGGGATAAGCTCCGTGGTCGAGAGGGAAACAGCCCAGATCGCCGGCTAAGGCCCCCTAAGCGTGTGCTAAGTGGGAAAGGATGTGCGGTCGCGCAGACAACCAGGAGGTTGGCTTAGAAGCAGCCATCCTTGAAAGAGTGCGTAATAGCTCACTGGTCAAGTGATCGTGCGCCGACAATGTAGCGGGGCTCAAGCACACCGCCGAAGCCGCGGACCCACCACAATTTTTTTCTTCCTTACCCCCTATTTTTTGAGGGGTTTGGCAGGGGGTGGTGGGTGGTAGGGGAGCGGTCCTGCACCGGGTGAAGCCTCGGGGTGACCTAGGGGTGGATGGTGTGGGAGTGAGAATGCAGGCATGAGTAGCGATACTAGGGTGAGAAACCCTAGCGCCGAATGACCAAGGGTTCCAGGGCTAGGCTAGTCCGCCCTGGGTGAGTCGGGTCCTAAAGGCGAGGCCGACAGGCGTAGTCGATGGGCAACGGGTTGATATTCCCGTACCGGCGAAGCACCGCCCATGCTGACGCGCGGGTGCTAACCCACGCCTGGGCTCACAGTCATGCCCTGGTGTCTCTTTCGGGGGACACTTGTGGTGTGGTGGGTTTGGGTCTGGGGATCCTCCGTGCAGGTAGGCAAGCGTATTAACAGGGGTGACGCACAGTGGTAGCCCGGCGGTCCTAATGGCTTGGACTGTTCAAGCGCGCGGCCCGTCCTCCAGGTAAATCCGGGGGCTGTCTTCGATGACGGGGGTGAGGCGTGATGGTGGCCCTGCTTTTTCAGTGGGGGATATCAGGGTGATCCTGTGGTGCCTAGAAAAGCCTCGACGCGATGGTGCCAGCCGCCCGTACCCTAAACCGACACAGGTGGTCGGGCAGAGTATGCCTAGGCGCACGAGATAATCATGGTGAAGGAACTCGGCAAAATGCCCCGTAACTTCGGGAGAAGGGGGGCCCGAGCCTTGAAGCCCCACGCGGGCTAGGGGTGAGGGCCGCAGAGACCAGGGAGAAGCGACTGTTTACTAAAAACACAGGTCCGTGCGAAGCCGCAAGGCGATGTATACGGACTGACGCCTGCCCGGTGCTGGAAGGTTAAGAGGAGCTGTCAACCCCATTGGGGGTGAAGCGGTGAATTTAAGCCCCAGTAAACGGCGGTGGTAACTATAACCATCCTAAGGTAGCGAAATTCCTTGTCGGGTAAGTTCCGACCTGCACGAATGGCGTAACGACTTCTCTACTGTCTCCACCATGAACTCGGCGAAATTGCATTACGAGTAAAGATGCTCGTTACGCGCAGAAGGACGGAAAGACCCCGGGACCTTTACTATAGCTTGGTATTGGCGCCCGCTGTGGCTTGTGCAGGATAGGTGGGAGACCGTGAAGCAGTCACGCCAGTGATTGTGGAGTCATCGTTGAAATACCACTCTGGCCATAGCGTGCGCCTGAACCTCGGCCCGTGATCCGGGTTAGGGACAGTGCCTGGTGGGTAGTTTAACTGGGGCGGTTGCCTCCTAAAAAGTAACGGAGGCGCTCAAAGGTTCCCTCAGCCTGGTCGGGCAACCAGGTGTTGAGTGCAAGTGCACAAGGGAGCTTGACTGCGAGACCGACAGGTCAAGCAGGTGCGAAAGCAGGAACTAGTGATCCGGCGATCCCGAGTGGGTGGGTCGTCGCTCAACGGATAAAAGGTACCCCGGGGATAACAGGCTGATCCTGCCCAAGAGTCCATATCGACGGCATGGTTT
>NZ_UAPQ01000005.1 GCF_900444995.1 Actinomyces bovis | reverse complement strand
TTGCCTTTTATGGCCACGGAGCTGGGGGCACGTGATCAGTACGGTCTGGTTACAGCCGCGGCCCAGGTACCGGCCTTCCTGACCATGCCCTTGGGCGGGGCGATGCTGGGCCCTGGTGGGCTACCTGCCGCTACTGGTGCTCGCGCGGTCTGCCGCTGCACGCACGATCCGGGACCTGCACGTGCACTCGGACGATGACGCACCCTGGCTCCCTGCTATCGCGCTGGCCACAGGTGTGGCCTTGCTGGGGGCCTTCTCGGCCTCCTCCTACCGCTTCTGGATGGCCAGCGTTTTAGCTGGGGTCTTGATCGTATGGGCTTGCGCGCGCGTCTTTCCTGCCGGGGTTACTCAGGTCTTGCGGGGCCGGCCTGCTGCCCTGGCCGTGCTTACTTGGCTCAGCGGCGCCTATTTTTCCTTGGACTACCTGATTTCCCCTGCTGCCCATGACGTGCTGGGATTGACAGTTACCCTTGACCTTAACTCCATGAACTCGCTGCCCAACCTTTGCTGGATCATCGTCAACAACACCAACTGGGTTACCTACAATGTCCTTATCCCCTGAGAGCATGCGTTTAATCGTCAGCGACCCTGTTTGGCCGGCACCGACAATCAGTGTCCGTGGGCGGCCACGTCCTTCATCAGTTAGCAGAAGTTTCAGCGACCTCCCGCCGAGAACCGCTCGTATCGTCATTCGCGAGCCTGCGACAAGTATCAACGTTACAGCCCAAGCTGTACCGTACTCCCGCAGAGAGAAACCACCTTCAAAAAATACAGCCAAAATTCCCGACGTCACGCATGAAGCCAAGACAGAAGCCATCGTAATGCGAGTCGCCTCCGATATGGAGGCATAACGCCAAAGGCTATCGTACATGTGAAATGAAGCAAAGATGACTACGTTTACAATTGCAAGTATGCCTATTGTGCAAAAGGGGCCTAACGGGGACATGGTTCGATCCCAGCTAGTTCTTCCCCATGCGGCAACATATATCGCGACGTACGTCGCCGTGACGTCACCAACAATTAGGGATAAAGGCTCGACACGCTTTAGCAACATGCGAGATGACTCTACCCATCCCGCCCCAGCCCTCCAGGCGAGATTCGAGGTCTCATTCATCCTGTGGTTTTCACCTTCTATGGTATTATGGAACAACATGTTTGGGTATCTTCAGCGCAGGCAAGTCAATGCATTTCTGATTCTAGACAGTTAATGAGCGCGCTCATACTGTGCACACAACGCCAAATGCGCTCCCCTACCTCCAAGTACTTGGTTCGCGAGCACCGATAAGGGTCACTTATCCAATCGTCCCCTGCGACCGCCATCTTCGACTGTCGGGTTACAACCGCTTCGATCAACTCTCCCCAAATCCTGCGTTCACTCATAGGAACAAGTTCTGCCACATTGACAAAACGTTGAAGCGAAACCACCTTCTGGATCTGTTCTGGATAGTTTGCTAGGATCCATGCGTTGTGCTCCGGGCCGAAAGTCAGAATCAGATCTACGGTTTTGAGATGTCGCCCTGTTAACTGCTTAGAAACGTGATCTTCTGTCGACACATCGAGACTAGCTGCGATTGCACCCATAACGGGATCAATTGGGCTTCCCTCGAGCGCACCTATACCAGCAGATGCAACACTGATTTGACTGCCATCTACCATCTTTCTCAACGCACAGGCCGCAAAAGCAGATCGACATATGTTTCCAGTGCACACAAAGAGAATATGAGGAGCTTGGTGAGTCTCGTACTTCATACTTGAGATCGCCCTGGAGACATTCAACCAGCCCGGCAACTCTGAAACTGTTATAGTCCCAGTTCTTTGAGACGTCCAGTCCGGGAATGCTGCAGGCGGGTTCACCCCCTGCCTGACCATGTAGTACCCTCCTTTATGGCGTCATTCTCAAGCATATTCACAAAGTCCGCTGTACTGCTGCCCTTGCCTACAGTCGACGCGCCTGGCTTCGGTGTGACCTGTTCGGCCTGATAGGGAACCATTTCTGGATCCTGTTTCGTGCTTTTACTGCGGCGCCGCCTGCGCTCATTGCGGTCCTTGTTGTCCACCTGATACGCCACCGATGTGTAAGCATACTCTGTCTCACCGTATCGCAAGCGTCCCAGGCCAGAGACCGGCACCTGATTCAGGACAACGCCAAGCACTGTGCCACCACCACGTTCAATAGTATCCTTAGTCAACTTCAGCTGATCCGTGGTGGTCTTCTTTGCCCTGGCAACTAGAACAAACTCCATCCATGCGCTCAGACACTGCGACAGCGTCAGTCACCGGGAGTACCGGTGGAGCGTCAATGATCACCAAGCGATCAGTAGCCAGGTAATCGACAAGTTGACTCAACCGTTCTGACCCAAGCAGTTCGGAAGGGTTAGGCGGCGTATCACCTGCAGGAATTACGTGCAGGCCAGGAACCTTTGTTTGCACCATAGCCTGGTCCAGAGTCGTGGCCCCTACCAGCAACTGCGAAAGACCTGGCTGATGGCCAGGCAAGTTGAACCTCTCTTTAAAGACAGGCCGCCGCATATCTCCTTCAATAAGGACAACTTCCTCTCCCGCCAGAGCCATAACTCGCGCTAAGTTAGTGGAGACCGTGGACTTACCTTCACCCTGAACAGAGGAAGTCACGATCAACTTATGCAGCCCCTGATCCACACGCGCATAACGCAGGTTAGTGCGAAGCTTGCGCAGAGACTCCTCCACCCGGTAATCGTGCTCCTGCTCCTCCGGCCCTTGAGCAAGTACTTCGGAAGTCGG
>NZ_UAPQ01000001.1 GCF_900444995.1 Actinomyces bovis | reverse complement strand
GCACTCACCCCAGCCGAAGGCGTCAGCAGAGCCTCGATGTCTCTGCGTCGGAACTTCAGCCGTCCGGACGGGTAGCGCACGCATGCGACCCATCCTTCGCGCGCCCAGCGGCGCAGCGTCTGTGCGGTGAAGTCTGCTTCTGGGAACGCTTCTACGACCTCTGACGCGGTCAATAGCACGTCATCATGATCGTGTCGTGAAGTTACGGTCATATCGCTATCGTCGCGCGCGACGATCAGAGTGTCAACAACTACTTGTAACGTGTCGCTACGTTCGTTATGCTCTTTGCATGAGCAGTCAGAGCCCTACCGTCCCGGCCCTCTCTGGGTTTGACGGTGCCGTGGGATTTACGGTGCAACAGCACCTGTTTGCGCATGGGATTACGCGTGCGCGTCTGGGTGAACTCCTTGGCATCCCTGGACCTAGCGTGTCCAACCGGTTGCGTGGCAAGGTCCGCTGGACCGCTGGTGATCTCGCCATCACTGCGGCAGCCTGCGGAGTCGACGTCGCCGACCTGTACCCGACCCGTACGGCGGACGGGTGGCAGCCAGCGCCGTACGTGCCCGCCAAGGTACCCCCTGTGGGGCTCGAACCCACGACCTTCGGATTAAAAGTCCGCAGCTCTGACCAGCTGAGCTAAGGGGGCGTGCCGCAAGCGGCGGGCCCTAGCATAGCCATACTCGCGCCCCTTCGCCTTACCACCAAGCTGGCGCTGCTGACTGTGCGACTCGACGTCGTCGCCCGCGCCCGCCATAAAACCCTGCAATTGCGCGAATCGGCGCTCCTGGCAGCCTCCGCCAGGCCGCACGCACGCCGTCAACAGTGAGAAAAGCCGCCCCGCCGTCGCTCAGGCGAGCACGCTTTAATGGCCCTATGCGCCAGTTCCACCGTCCCGCCCGCCTGAACCCCGAGCTCGCGGAGTCCATTGAAGGCGCAGCCGACATCGCCGCCACCTCTGAACTCGCCCACCGCACCGCCCAGCTCCTCATCGGTGCCGACGCCGCCCCCGCGCCCACCAACACTGCTTCCACCACCAACCCCACCCCTAATAACGCCGACCACGAGCCCCTGGCCGTGACCCGCGCTGGGGTCGTCGCCGTCGCCTCCCAGGGCGTGGATGAGGTGGCCGAACTCTGGGCCGACAGCCCAGCTGGCACCCTCCCCGGCACCCTGTGGCGCCTATTCCTGCTGCGCGAGTGGATCCGCCGCGACCCAAAACTCGTCGCCTCCCGCTACGCCACCACCATCGACCTGCGCAACCAACCCGCCGACTCCCCAGCCCTCGCCCGCCTAGACGCCGCCATCTGCGAAGCCCACCGCGTCCCCGCCCCCGAGCAACTCCGCGAGCGCATCGACGCCCTCATGCGCGGCGAAGCCAATGGCGTGCAGGCCGTCGGCCCCGTCTGCCTGCTGGCTGCCGGATTCTTGCGCGCGCTCGCCGCCGGTTCCCAAGACACTTGGATTGAAGACGACGCCGATGAGCTGGCCGACCGCGTCACCCGCCGCGACTCCGCCCTGCTAGCCACCGCTGCTGAGCTTGCCGACGCCGCCCGCCGTGTGCAGGTCGGGGCGCTCAACTAGGCGGGTCACGTGCCAACTGCCCGGTCACCTAGGCCAGCCGGGCTTAAGTCTGGTGTTGGCGGGGAAGACTGGTCTCCGTGGACGCTCCCCGGGTCAGCCTGCTTTGAGGCCGGTTCGCAAGGACTTTCGTCTCCACTGGCCCCCAAAACTTCACCTGGACGTGCCACGATTGGAGTATGACGAGCTCCGACGCCAACACCACGCCCAACTTGCCTGAACCTTCGGGCACTGCCGAACCAGCGGCCCAGCGGCCTGGCGTCGCCGGTGACTGGCTGGGCGCATACAAACGGGCGGTTGCGCAGGTGCGTTCGCCGCGCAGCACAGCGGCCAGTGCGGCCAGTGTGCCGCCCGCTGCGCAGGCTGCCGAAGCTCTGGCTGCCGCCCAGAGTGCGGCGACAGCGAAGACCGTCAAGCTTCTCCCCGAGGAACTCCAAGCCTCCGGGAAGTCGGAGGCGGCAGCGCCCGCCACCCCAGAGAGCGAGACCCTGCAGGGCGAGACCCCGCAGAACCAGCCGCCGCAGAGCGTCACCCCGCAGGGCGAGGTCTTGCAGAGCGAAGCCTTGGACGCCGTCGCCGCCGGAGCCGGAGTGCTAAAAGGGGACATAAGCGTGGTTGATCCTGAGGCCGACCCAGCCACCATTGAGGTGGAGCCCGCTGGCACCCCCGCCTTCACTGAGCCGCTCGCCGAGGAGCCCGTGGTGGAGGAGCACATTATTGAGTCCTTCGACCCGCGCGACTTCACCGATGACTCGGGTCCGCAGTACGAGGACGAGGACTTTGCAGAGCCCAAGGAGGAGGGTGAGCCCAACCGCGAGGTGGCCGCCCCCTCCCCGGTCGCCAGCCTGGGCACTCCCACACCCCCTAGCGGCATTCCCGCTAACAGCGACCGCCCACGGCCCACCCTGCTGGACGGCCCCCTGGATGACGAGCCTTTCAACCCGCGTTTGGCCTTTTCTGGCGGCGGCGCGCTGGTCGTTCCCGGCCGCCCCGTGGTTTTCAGCCGGGCCGCTGCTCGCGCGCAGCTCACTGCCGCCGACGGCGCCGCCAGCATCGATGACGTCTTGGCTGCCGCCAGCGCCGGGCAAGACATTCGGGACCCACAAGCACAGGCCCCCGCCGCCGCCCGCCCCAGCTTTGCCCTGGCTGAGGGGGTAGCTGCCGAGTCGACTGAGAACTCCGACGCCGCAGGCCCGGACGGCGCCCAGGCGAGCGCCGAGGTTGAGGCCGCAGGACCGGCGGGCTTTGTGCCCCGCATTGAGGAGAGCCAATACCTGGCCGAGCTGGCCCCTGAGGCCGACGCAGAGGTTGAGGAGACTGGAGTTACCGGCGCGGCGGCGGAGTCCGCTGCCTCCCTGAGGGAGACCCCTGCGACCGCCCTCGCGTCGGAGGCCGAAGCTGAGAGCGTCACGGCCGAGGGGGAGACGCCGGTGGAGGTTGAGTCCACCGCTCAGGCCGAGGGCGCAGCTCTGGCCGCTGGGCTGGCTGAGCCCACTGAGCCTGCGGCGGCGATGTCTGCTGCGCTGGTCGAGCCCACCGGGCCTGCCGCGCAGCTTGAGGCGGTTGGGCCTATGGCTGCCGAGGCCACTGAAAACACAGAGTCCACCGACTCCGCTGTGCAGGCCGAGGGCACCACGCCGACTAAGGACGCCGCACCTGCGCGAAACGGTCAGGCTAAGGGCGCCGAGGACGCCCAGCCCACTCGGCCTACTGCTTCCGGCGTCTGTACTGCCGCGCCGACCGAGGACATGGCGCTTGCCGCCACGCCCGGCGTCGCCACCTCACCGGAGACCGTTTCCACCGCAACTGCGCACACCGCACCCGGCGCCACTACATCTGCCGCCACGCCCGGCGTCGCCACCCCGCCGTCGCTGCCGCCGCTGGAGTCCTTCAAACAGCGCTTCACCGACCGTGAGCTCACCTGGATGGACTTCAACGAGCGCGTCCTAGAGCAAGCCGAAGACCCCGACCTGCCACTGCTGGAGCGTGCCTGGTTCGCCGCAATCTTCTCCTCCAACCTGGACGAGTTCTATATGGTGCGCGTAGCCGGGCTGAAGCGGCGCATTGCCGCAGGCATCACCCCCGTACGCGCCTCCGGCCTCAACGGCCACCAGGTCCTGGCCCGCCTGACGGAACGCGCCCAAGAACTCACCGCCCGCCAGGCTGCCCTAGTACGCGACGAGATCCGCCCCGCCCTGGCCAGCCACGGCATCAAGATCATCGGTTGGGAAGACCTAGATATTGAGCTCAGCGACCGCCTAACCCGCTACTTCCGCAACCAGATCTACCCCGTGCTCACGCCCCTGGCGGTAGACCCCTCCCACCCCTTCCCCTACATCTCCGGCCTCTCCCTAAACCTGGCCGTAATCGTGCGCAACCCCCAGAGCGGCAAAGAGCACTTCGCGCGCGTGAAAGTTCCCCAGTCTCTGCCTCGCCTCATCCCCGTGCCCGTCCCGGAGGGCGTAAAGGATCTGGAAGGGCAGGCCTTTATCCCCCTGGAGGTGGTGATTGCGCAGCACCTAGACCACCTCTTCCCTGGCATGGAGGTGATTGAACACCACACCTTCCGCGTCACCCGCAACGAAAACCTGGAAGTGGAGGAGGACGATGCCGAGAACCTCCTAAAGGCCATGGAGAAGGAACTGGAGCGACGCCGCTTCGGTGCCGTGGTCCGCGTGGAGGTAGAGGACACCATCAGTTCCTTCGCCCGCCGCTATCTGGTGCGCGCCCTAGGCCTGAATGACTCAGATGTATTCGCCCTGCCCGCCCCCCTGGACCTCAAATGCCTGAATATCCTGCACGACCTGGACGCCCCTGAACTGAAGTACCCGCGCTTCGTGCCGGTCACCGCCTCAGGCCTGGCCGCCCATGAGTCCGCCAGCGCCGGGGATATCTTCGCGGAGGTGCGTGAGCACGACGTCTTGTTGCACCACCCCTACGACTCCTTCTCCACCTCCGTGCAGGAGTTCATTGCGCAAGCCGCCGCCGACCCCGCCGTCCTAGCCATCAAGCAGACCCTCTACCGCACCAGTGGTGACTCGCCGATCGTTGACGCCCTCATCGAGGCCGCCGACGCCGGCAAGCAGGTGGTCGCAATCGTGGAGATCAAGGCCCGCTTTGACGAGGAAAACAACATCGGCTGGGCCCGCAAACTGGAACGCTCCGGGGTGCACGTCGTCTACGGCATGGTGGGCCTAAAAACGCACTGCAAGCTGAGCCTGGTGGTGCGCCAGGAGGAGGATGGGCTGCGCCGCTACTGCCACGTTGGCACCGGCAACTACCACCCCAAAACCGCCCGCGGCTACGAGGACCTAGGCCTGCTCACCGCTGACCGTCATGTGGCTCAAGACCTGACCACGCTGTTCAACCAGCTCTCCGGCTACGCCCCACGCGCCCGCTTCCGCCGCCTGCTAGTGGCGCCGCGCTCCCTGCGCGACGGCCTGCTGGAGCTGATCGAGCAGGAGATTGCCAATAAGCAGGCTGGCAAGGACGCCTGGGTACGCATCAAGGTCAACTCCATCATTGACGAGCGCCTAATCGACGCCCTCTACCGCGCCAGCCGCGCCGGAGTGCCTGTGGATATTGTGGTGCGCGGTATTTGTGGGATCCGTGCCGGAGTACCAGGCCTGAGCGAGAACATCAAAGTTCGCTCCATCCTGGGTCGCTACCTGGAGCACTCCCGCATTTACGCCTTTTGCAACGACGGCGACACCACCCTCTATATCGGCTCCGCAGACCTCATGCACCGCAATTTGGATCGCCGCGTGGAGGCCCTGGTGCGCATTACCGATCCCACCATGTTGCGGGAACTGGAATGGCTGGTCACCCATGCAGCCTCCGACGCCGTCTCCTCCTGGCACCTGGAGCCCGACGGCTCCTGGAAGCGCGTCTCCCATGACGCCGCAGGCCAACCTCTGGAGGACATCCAGATGACCCTCATGTCGCAGGCCCGCCGCCGCGTCGCCGACGCTCGCTGAGCCCACCTTGTCAAACAAACACAACGGAGGAGGCGCCACCCCGGTGGCCGAAGCCGCTCCGGTAGCCGAGCTGCCAGGCGGTGGCCAGTTGCTGCGCGCTCGCTCCGTCGTCGCCCCAGTGTCGCGCAGCAAGCAGTTGGTGCTGGCTGCCGGAGCGCTGGTGTGGCGGGAGACCGCTGACGAGCTAGAGGTGCTGCTAGTGCACCGCCCCCGCTACCAGGACTGGTCCTTCCCCAAAGGCAAGCTGGATAAGCGTGAGTCCCTGCGCAGCTGTGCTGTGCGGGAGGTGGCTGAGGAAACCGGAATACAGATCGTCCTAGGCCCGCCCCTGGACACCGCCCGCTACCCGCTGGCTGATGGGCGCCGCAAAGAAGTCCGCTACTGGGCTGCCCAAGAGCTCCCCGCTGGCCACCCGGCGCGGCAGGCCCGTGCGGCTTTCAAACCGGCCTCCACCAAGGAGATCGACGGCGTCGAGTGGATGGGTGTCAAGGAGGCCCGGGCGCGGCTCAGCCACCCAGCCGACCGGGAGCTCCTGGGACAGCTAGTAGATCTGTGGGAGGACTCCAAGTTGGCTACGCGCGCCCTGGTGCTGGTACGCCACGCCCGGGCCGTCAAACGTCCCGTGTGGAACCGGCCCAAGAAACGCGCGGTGAAGGAGGCGCAGGAGCGTGAACCCACCCGCCCACTGACTGAGCAGGGCGTGGAGCGGGCCCGCGCCCTAGTGCCGGTGTTGGCGGCCTACGGCGTCGCCCGCGTAATCACCAGCCCTTGGCGGCGTTGCCTGGACACGGTGGAACCTTATGCGCAGGCCGCTGGGCTGGAAGCTGAGCTGCAGGAGCAGCTGACCGAACAGGCGCATGCGGCAGCCCCGGAGGCGGTGGGCGCCTTGCTGGAGGAGCTTGTCGACGGCGCGGGGCAGGCAGTGGCGGTCTGCCTGCATCGGCCGAGTTTGCCGACCGTGATGGAAGTGGTGGCTGAGCACGCTCCGGGGCGGCTGCTGCGGGTGGTGCCGGACCTGGACCCGTGGTTGAAAACCGGTGAGGTGATGGTGCTGCATCTGGCCCGCAGTGCCCGGGGGCGGATGCGGGCCGTGGCGATTGAGAAACAGCGCCCGGTGCTCCCAGAGTCCCGCTGAGGACCCGGCGCCGCTGCTTTCCCCGTGGAACCTGCGTTTTTGCGCCAGGGCTGTGCTGCCACCGCGCCCTGCGTGCGAAAACGCCACTTTGGAGGGGGCAGGGGGCTGCGCGGGGAGAAGGTTGAGGACGTCGGGCCGGAGAGCGCCAGTCGGCGCGAATGCCGCTCGCGGCGGCTTTATTTGGAGCCCGGGGCCCGTCACGACCCGACGTCGTCGCCAATTGTACGGCCCGCCGGTTGTGCTTGCGCCCCGGCCCCACCTGAGGCTGCTCCGCCCGCCAACAGCGCCTACGCTATGGAGCTGCGTGCAGACGCTTAATTCCCCTAATCCCCAGGCGGGTCCAGCCGGTAACCCACGTTGCGCACAGTGCCAATTAGGTCGTGATCCATCTCCAGTTTGGCGCGCAGACGCCGAATGTGGACGTCCACTGTGCGCGCCCCACCGATGTAGTCCTCACCCCACACCTCGTCCAGCAGCGTCTCGCGGGTGAGCACGTGCCCCTGGTGCAACACCAGGTACTTCAGCAGCTCAAACTCCTTATAAGTCAGGTCAATGACCTGACCGCGCAACCGCGCCGTGTAGGCATTCACGTCAATCACCAGGTCCCCGACCTCCAGGCGGTTGCCATTGGCGGCAGGCGGCTCAGTGACGACGGCGGGGCGCAGCAGGCGCAGGCGCGCAGCAAGCTCAGCAGGCCCGGCCCCAGACATGATGAAATCCGCTGCACCCCAGTCCATTTGCACAGCCGCCGCGCCGCCGTCGTCAAGCACCAGCAGGATTGGGGGGCACTCGATGGGGCCGGCGAGCAGCTGGCACAGGGCACGGGCGCGGGCTAGGTCCTGGCGGGCGTCCACCAGCACGACGTCGGCCTCCTCCGTGGCGGTGTAAGAGGCGGGAATTGGGGGCAGACAGGTGACGGGGGAGTCCAGGAAGGAGGCCGCAGGTAGGACTGAGGAGGTGTCGGCATCACGGGTGAGCATGATGATGCGCACGGCCGCTCCTTTGTCTATTCCTGGCCGGTCCAAGCGGTATATGGACCAGTGAACCACAATCGTTGCGTCAGCGTATGCGACGATGCGGCATGTGGACATGAAGCAGCCGACCCCAGCCGAGCCCGACGCCGCCAAGCCCCCGGCCTCTGCGGCCCGCCCGGTCTCAGCGGCGCGCCCGGACCCTGCGGCTCGCCAGGACCCTGCGGCTCGCGGCGCCGCTGCGGCCAGTTCGGTCCGCCTGGTACGGAAAGCCGGTGCGGCAAGTGCGTCTAGCGCAGCGAGTGCCTCTAGTGCAGCGAGTGCGGCCTCTAAGGTAGGTGCTGCGCGCCCGGCCAGTGACGCCTCGCGCCCAGCCAGTGGCGCCCCTGCGGTCGGCGAGGTGCGGCCGGTTAGGTCATCTCGCCGGGTTAGCTCACCCCGCGATCCCAAGCCCGCTCGCTTAGTTACCGCAGCGGACCACGGCACCCGGCGCGGTGCCGCCCGCGCCCCCGAGCCGGGAATCGTGGACCCTGCCTGGACTCGGCTGGCCTTCGCCGGGATCGCCCCCATGCTTTTGGCGGCTACTTCCGCCCTGCCCGGGTGGGTCCGTTCGGGCCTGGTAATCCTGCTGGTGCTGCTGGCCGCACAGGGCTGGTCTGCGCTTACCCGCACCCGCCACGACCTGCGCTCGGTGATTCTGCTGGCGGGCACTGGCGGGGTGGCCGTCATCGCGGTGACCTTCACTGGGGACTTCGGTATAGCGGGGCTGGTTATGGCCCTGTCGGTGCTGGCGGCCTTCGTGGCGCAGATGACCAGGGGGAATGGCCGGGAGGAGCTGGTGGAGGACCTGTCCGCGAATGTGACCGGCTGCCTGATTATGACGCTTGGAGCTGGCTGGGCCGCCTTAGCTGAGGGGCTGGCCGACCCCTCTGTGATCGTGCCCTGCGCCATCTGCCTCCTGCTGGGTGCGCTGCTGACTTTGCTGGAGGTGCGCGCCGTGGTGTTGGAAATCCTGACCGTGGTGGTGCCAACCATCGCAGCTGCCGTTATGGGCGGTGTGCTGGCAGTTACCGGCTTCTTTGGACCGGCGCATGTGGCGACGGCGGAGGCAATGCAGACCGCGGCGGCCTGCCTGGTGGTGGGCTTTACCGCGGGGATTCTTATGGCAGCTGCCAATCGCATCCTGTGGACGCACCGTTGGGTTCCAGGCGGGCGGGCTGCGGTTGCTAGCGCGGTGGTGCCGGTGCTGGTCACAGGTGCCCCGGCTTATGCGATTGCCCGGCTCATGGGCTCCTTCATCGCTGGCTGAGGCCGGATAGTGCTTTTGGGGCGCTGCGAGCACCGATGGCGCCGGGAGACTGGCGGGTGCGCGGCGTCGTCGTTGAATGTGCGGTGAGTTCTGGGCGGGTGCGTGGCAGATCAGGCTGGTGCCCGGGGCAACGCAGGGGTTGGCGTTGGTTCGTGTCAGTGCCTGCCGATAGCCTGAGCGCATGGCCTTCACTCTTGACACGGAACTGCCCCCGGAGATCTACCCACTTGCCTGGCTGATCGGCACCTGGCGGGGCTATGGCATCCTCACTTACGGGGAGGCGGTGCCCGAGCAGGCCGTATACCAGGAGATGGTCTTTGATCACGACGGCGGCCCCTATATGCGCCAAAGCACCACTATCTGGACGGTGGATGCCAGCCGCTCAGAGAATCTGGACTTTGAGATGCCGGGCCTGGAGGGAGCGGGCAAACTGGCGCGCGCCCAGATTTGGTCCACGGAGACGGCCTATTGGCGGCCCGTCGGGCAGAAGCAGCCCGACCCAGATGACGCGGACACCAAGACGCCCATCACCTCTCTGGAACTCGTGAGCACTGACCCGGCTGGGCATGTGGCCGTGTGGGAGGGCTGGATTCAGGGGCCGCGCGCGCAGGTGGGCACGCAGGCTGTGGGCCGTACCCGCACTGCTGCGGAGGTGCGCGAGATGACCCGTATGTTCGGGTTGGTGGCTGGGGACCTGATGTGGACCCAGGATTTGGCGGCCTTCGGCACGGAGGAGTTGAGCACCTACGCTTCTGGGCGCCTGGGACGGGTGGAGACTGCCGAGGCAGGTGCCAGCAACTGGGCTAGCAGGGGGAAGGCCTCTGGGGCTGAACCTGCTGACAGGACGGCCGCGGGAACCAGGGCGGGAACAACTGCCGGGGCGGGCAACGCCCCCACCGCCTGATGCGCCGCTCAGCTCTGCTGGACTGGCCCGGGGCCATAGCCGCCCCCAATGCCGAGGGCCTGGCTGACGCCGCCGTCCCGACGCATTTTGGCTCCCCGCTGCGCGAGCAGGCGGCGCTGCTGGAGGGGCGCGCAGTGACCGCTTTGGCTTGCGACGTCGTCGCTGTGAGCGGCCCTGACCGCCTCAGCTGGCTGACCACCTTGAGCAGTCAAGTGCACACTGCGCTCCACCCCGAGCACCCGGGCGTAGAAGCGCTGATCCTGGACGCCCAGGGGCGGATTCGCCACGCCTACGCCGCCCTAGATGACGGCACCGCCACCTACCTGCTCACCGACGCTGGGCGCGGACCGGGCCTGGCAGATTTCCTGGACTCCATGCGCTTCATGCTGCGCGTGGAGGTCCTGCCCCGCGAGGACTTAGCCGTCCTGGGGTCCATGGGCCAGGGGCGGCAGGCGCTCGAGTCGGCGGCGCTTGTGGTCGGTGCTTTGGTCGGCACCTGGCAGGACCCCTGGCCGGGTGTGGTTGAGGGGGGCACTGCCTACGACGTCGGCCTGGGCAGTCCCGAGCGGCCCTTCAAACACCCCGGCGAGGGTTGGGCTGCTGGGCTTGTGCTGGTGCGCGCGGACGCTGTGCTTGAGGTGGCTCAGGCTTTCCTGCATGGGGCTGGAACAGCGCCCAGTGCTGCGAGCGCTGGCGTGGCGGCAGAGGCTGAGCGTGGTGAGGCGTGTACTGGGGTGTCTGCTGCCGGTGGTACCGCGGCTGCTGGGATGCCGGCGGTACCGCAGCCCACGACACCTTCCACTGGCAGGCGTGGTTTGGCGGGAGCCTTAGCCTGGGAAGCGCTGCGCCTTGAGGCGGGGCGGCCTCGGCTGGCCCAAGAAGTGGACGAGCGGGCCATCCCCAATGAGCTTGACTGGCTGCGCACAGCCGTGCACCTCTCCAAGGGCTGCTACCCCGGGCAGGAGACGGTGGCTCGCACCCTGAATCTGGGGCGGCCACCGCGCCGCCTGAGCATCCTGCAACTCGACGGCCTGGGGGGCGAGCTACCTGCTGCGGGGGCCACTGTCCGCTTGGGGGAGCGGACAGTTGGGGTGGTCACCAGCGTGGCGCAGCACCACGAACTGGGGCCCATCGCCCTAGCCCTGCTGCGTCGCAACACACCCCTGGAGGCCGAGTTGCTGGTGGAGGTGGCGCCGGCTGGCGCGGAAGCGGGCGGTGCGAAGGACGGTGGGGCTGCTAGGGATGAGCCCGTGCCGGGGGTGGCTGTGGGGCTCGTGGTTGCTGCTGCGCAGGAGCCACTGGTTTCGGTGGAGGGCAAGGCCAGAGTTTCCCCACAGGAGCGCCCGGGTGCGGGACTGCGCCCGGTAGCCGCCACCCGCCCGGGCCTGTTGCGCTGAGCGGCTTTGAGTGGCCTGCGGGGCAGGAGAAACCCCGGGCGGTTGCGGACTTTCCGGGGGCTTGACTCAGTTGGCTTGCCACAAGCAGTCAGTGGGGGCGTGGGTGTGGTCCCTGCCAGGCACACGGTCACGACCTATAGAGTGAGCGCGTGAGCATCCTCAACCTCATTGCCTACTGGGTCGCTGTAGCAGTCGGCTATATCTGGTCCGGCGTAAGCCTGGCCGCGATTGGCCTGGGCCTGTGGGCGCTGATTGACGCCGCGATGCGCCCCGCCGCGCACTTTGTGGCAGCGGATAAGCGCACTAAAACCTTCTGGGTGGCGGTCACCGCGGCAGGTTTGGCGGTGTGTGCCCTGACCGGTTTCAGCTCCATGTTTGGGCTGTTTGGCTGTGTGGCCTCCGCCGTCTACCTCACTGACGTGCGCCCCGCCCTAAAGTTCTATGCCCCGGTGAAGGTGCGCGGCTCGATCCGCCCGATTCGTCGCGACGGGCAGTCCCGCCCCGACGACCGCGGCTGGCGGCGCTAATGCGCGCAGTGCTGCAGCGGGTTAACCACGCCGCCGTCCTGGTCGCTGGGGAGGTGGTGGGGGAGATCACCCGCCCGGGGCTGCTAGCCCTGGTGGGCGCCACGCACGATGACGGCCCCGAGCAGGTGGCCACGGTGGCCCGCAAGATTGCTGAGCTGCGTCTCTTTGACGGCCCGGGGCCCGACGGGGACCAGCCGGGGCATGAAGCAAGTGTCACTGATCTGGGGGCGCCGGTTTTGGTGGTCTCCCAGTTCACGCTTTATGCCGATGTGCGCAAGGGGCGTCGTCCCTCCTGGAACCAGGCGGCTCCGGGCCCAGTGGCGGAACCGCTGGTGGAGGCAGTGGTGGCGGCGCTACGTGAGCGGGGCCTGGAAGTGGCGACGGGGCGCTTCGGCGCCGAAATGCGCATTGCCATGGAGGCCGACGGCCCGGTCACGATCCTGGTGGAAGCTTAATCTGTCCCAAAATGCAGCACTTTGAGCTGCCCGGCTCGGACCTCCCGCAGTAAAACGTTGGAATTGCAAGGCCTCGTCAGCCAGATCAACGTGCGCGAGCTTCAAAGTGCTGCATTTCGTGCCACTTTCCTCAACTGCCTGGAGCGGCTGGCCGGTCTGGACATCCACAATGCGCAGCGGATTGAACCCCGCTGGCAGCACCTCAAGACTGGCGATCAGGTCTTCCTGGCCCCGGAGGTGGCGCTCGGTGTGGCCCGCATGGAACCCGACCATTGCCTGGTCCTCTCCTCTGAGGGCGGACAGACAGCCCCCGCAGCCACCATGGACTTCGACTTCAGCTGGGCTTTTGTGCTCGCACCCAGCGCTGAAACTGGCTGCCGACTGCTGGTACGTGAGCGCTACCAACCCCGCAGTCGCCTGGCGGCAGCATCGGTGTGGGCCGCCCGGCCGGTGGCGCGGCTGATGAGTCATGGCATGCTGCGGGGCCTGTGCCAGCGCGCAGAAAACCCCCAATAGACCTGAGTTTCCAAGGCTCAACCCGGGCTCACGCCCACTGCGAACAGCGGCATGGTCCAAACAAGCTCCCGGTTAGCCTAGGCAGCACGTGCTTAGCGGGTGCTTGGGCTTCCCAGGCCCCTCCCCACACCCCACGGACCGCACGTGCCAAGGAGAAACCAGTGTTTGAACGCTTTACCGACCGCGCCCGCCGAGTTGTCGTCCTGGCCCAGGACGAGGCGCGCGCGCTCAGCCACAACTACATCGGCACGGAGCACCTCCTTCTTGGCTTGATCCACGAGGGTGAGGGCGTGGCCGCCAAGGCCCTGGAGTCGATGGATATCTCCCTGGACGCCACTCGCGCCCAGGTCATTGAGATCATTGGCGAAGGCCAGTCCGCCCCCACCGGACACATCCCCTTCACCCCGCGCGCCAAGAAAGTCCTAGAGCTTTCTCTGCGCGAAGCCCTGCAGCTGTCCCACAACTACATCGGCACCGAGCACATCTTGCTGGGCCTGCTGCGCGAGGGTGAGGGCGTGGCCGCTCAGGTTCTGACCAACCTGGGCGCGGACCTGTCCTCCGTCCGCCAGACCGTTATGCAGATGCTTTCCGGCTACGAAGGCAAAGAGACCGTCAACGCCGGTGGCCCTTCCAAAGAAGGCACACCCTCCGGCTCGGCAATTCTGGACCAGTTTGGCCGCAACCTCACCGCCGCAGCCCGTGAGGGCAAACTGGACCCGGTGATTGGCCGCTTTGAGGAGCGGGAGCGGGTTATGCAGATCCTGTCCCGCCGCACCAAGAACAACCCGGTGCTGATTGGTGAGCCTGGCGTCGGTAAGACCGCCGTCGTCGAGGGACTGGCTCAGGCGATTGTCCACGGCGATGTTCCGGAGACCCTGCGTGACAAGCACCTGTATTCCCTGGATATGGGCTCCCTGGTGGCGGGCTCCCGCTACCGCGGTGACTTTGAGGAGCGCCTCAAGAAGGTGCTCAAGGAGGTGCGCACTCGCGGTGACATCATCCTGTTCATCGACGAGATCCACACCCTGGTAGGCGCCGGGGCCGCCGAGGGCGCCGTGGACGCCGCCTCCATTCTCAAGCCCATGCTGGCGCGCGGTGAACTGCAGACCATCGGTGCGACCACCCTGGATGAGTACCGCAAGATTGAGAAGGACGCCGCCTTGGAACGCCGCTTCCAGCCGGTGACCGTCAACCAGCCCACCATTGAGGAGACCATTGCGATCCTCAAGGGGCTGCGTGACCGCTATGAGGCATTCCACCGCGTCGTCATCACCGACGAGGCCATCGACTCCGCCGCTAAGCTCGCGGACCGCTACATCAATGACCGCTTCCTGCCGGATAAGGCCATTGACCTGATCGATGAGGCGGGTGCCCGGCTACGCATCCGCCGCATGACCGCCCCGCCGGAGCTGCGCGAAATCGACGACCAGATCGCCGCCGTCAAGCGGGAGAAGGAATCCGCGATTGACGATCAGGACTTTGAGCGCGCCGCTGCCCTACGTGACGACGAGCATCGCCTGAACGAGCAGCGTGCCGCCAAGGAGAAAGCTTGGAAGGACGGGGATCTGGACCAGGTCGCCGAGGTGGACGAGAACCTGATCGCTGAGGTTTTGGCCATGAGCACCGGCATCCCGGTGGTCAAGCTGACTGAGGCTGAGTCCGCCAAGCTGCTCAATATGGAGGTTGAGCTCCACAAACGCATTATTGGGCAGGACAAGGCCATTGAGGCGCTGTCCAAGTCCATCCGCCGCACCCGCGCAGGCTTGAAGGACCCCAAGCGCCCAGGCGGCTCCTTTATCTTCGCTGGCCCCACCGGTGTGGGTAAGACGGAGTTGGCTAAGGCTCTCGCAGAGTTCCTTTTCGACGACGAGGCCGCGCTTATCCAGATGGATATGTCCGAGTTCGCGGAGAAGCACACTGTTTCCCGGCTCTTCGGGGCGCCCCCCGGCTACGTGGGCTATGACGAGGGTGGCCAGTTGACCGAGAAGGTACGCCGTCGTCCCTTCTCCGTGGTCCTCTTTGATGAGGTGGAGAAGGCCCACCCGGATATCTTCAACTCGCTGTTGCAGATCCTGGAGGACGGGCACCTGTCTGATGCGCAGGGCCGCGTGGTGGACTTCAAGAACACCGTCATCATCATGACGACGAACCTCGGTTCTAAGGACATCGGCAAGTCTGTGGCCACTGGTTTCCAGTCCACCCAGGGTGGGACCATGGACTACGAGGAGATGAAGAACCACGTCAACCGTGAGCTCAAGCAGCAGTTCCGCCCGGAGTTCCTCAACCGTGTGGACGAACTGATCGTCTTCCCGCAGCTGACCAAGCCGGAGGTGCGCCAGATCGTCGACCTGATGATCGCGCGCCTGGACCAGCGCCTGGCAGAGCAGGAAATGACCATCGCCCTGACCGACGCCGCCAAAGAGCTGCTGGCCGAACGCGGCTTTGACCCGGTGCTGGGCGCCCGCCCATTGCGCCGTGCCATCCAGCGCGACATTGAGGATGCCCTGAGCGAGAAGATTCTCTTCGGGGAGATCGAGCGGGGCCAGAAGGTCACGGTCGACGCTCAGGGTGAGGGCCTGCTCGGGGAGTTCATCTTCAAAGGCGAGCCCTGGACGGACCGCATGAAGGCTGATGACGCTGCGGTTGCTGCCGCTGAGGCCGCGGTCGCCGCCGTAGACGAGGCCCAGGGGGGCAGTGGCGGCAGTGCCGACGGCGGGGCTGGTGCGGCTGAAGGCACTGGTGACGTCCAGGCCGCCGCGGCGGAGGTAACTGAGCCGGCGGCACCTGCTGAGCCCGCAGCGTCCATTGAGCCTGCCACCGGCCTACCTGAGGGCGGTGCGCAGCCGGGCGCCTGAGCGACCTCAAGCTGATTAGGGCTAGAGGGGCTGACCCAAACGGGTCAGCCCCTCACCTTTGCCCTTGGAGATGGGACCTCCGACACATACAGTGGGTCATGTGCGCCTGCGCGGCGCCGTTCTGCCTGTTCCACACGAACACCGAACAGAAAGAGGCAAAGATGCCCAAGTACGTGTACCGCTTCAGCGAGGGAGACAAGGACCAGAAGGACCTCCTGGGTGGCAAGGGAGCCAACCTGGCCGAGATGACCAGGCTCGGCTTGCCCGTCCCGCCCGGCTTCACCATCACCACGGACGCCTGCCGCGCCTACCTGGCTTCCGGCTCCGTGCCTGATGAGCTAGCCGTGCAAGTCACCACCGCGATGCGGCAGGTAGAGGAAGAACTTGGCCGCCAGCTCGGCGCCGCCAGCGACCCGCTGCTGGTTTCCGTGCGCTCCGGTGCCAAGTTCTCCATGCCCGGCATGATGGAAACCGTCTTGAACATCGGCCTGAACGATGAGTCCGTCAAGGGTCTAGCCGCCGCCTCCGGTGATGAGCGCTTCGCCTGGGACTCCTACCGCCGCCTGATCCAGATGTTCGGCAAGACCGTGCTGGATATCGACGGCGACCACTTCTCCACAGCCCTAGAAGCCAAGAAGGCTGCCCGGGGCGTCTCCATGGACTATGAGATCCCCGTGGACGCCCTCCAGGAACTGGTGGAGGAATACAAGGCCATCGTCAAGGAGCACGCTGGCATTGACTTCCCGCAGGACCCCCGCGCCCAGCTGGACCTAGCCACTGAGGCCGTTTTCCGCTCCTGGAACACTGAGCGCGCCCACATCTACCGGCGTCGCGAGAAGATCCCGCACGACCTGGGCACCGCCGTAAACGTCTGCACCATGGTCTTTGGGAACATGGGGGAGACCTCCGGCACAGGCGTGTGCTTCACCCGCGACCCCTCCACCGGCCGCTCCGGCGTCTACGGCGACTACCTGGTCAACGCCCAGGGCGAGGACGTGGTGGCCGGTATCCGCAACACCCTGTCCCTCGCGGACCTGGAAAGCCTGGACAAGACCAGCTACGACGAGCTACGCGCCACCATGCACCGCCTGGAAACCCACTACCGGGACCTGTGCGACATTGAGTTCACCATCGAGCGCGGCAAACTCTGGCTCCTGCAGACCCGCGTCGGCAAGCGCACCGCCGCCGCCGCTTTCCGCGTGGCCACCCAGCTGGTGGACGAACGCCTCATCACCATGGACGAGGCCCTCACCCGCGTCACCGGCGACCAACTCAACCAGCTCATGTTCCCCCAGTTCGGCCAGTCCGCAGGCCGTGACCTGCTGACCCGCGCCATGCCCGCCTCCCCGGGCGCCGCCGTCGGCCACATCGCCTTTGACAATGAGGAGGCCACCCGCCGCGCCGCCGCTGGAGAATCCGTGATCCTGGTGCGCCGCGAGACCAACCCCGACGACCTGCCCGGCATGGTGGCCGCCGCCGGCGTGCTTACAGCGCGTGGCGGCAAGACCAGCCATGCAGCCGTCGTCGCCCGCGGCATGGGCAAGACCTGCGTATGTGGCGCCGACAAGCTGGAGGTGGATGCCGCTGCCAAGACCGTGCGTGTGGCCGGCCGCGAGGAGGTCCTCACCTCCGACTCAGTCATTGCCATCGACGGGCAGACCGGTGAGGTCTTCCTGGGTGAGGTGCCGGTGGTGGACTCCCCGGTTATGACCTACCTGCGTGCTGGCCTGGAGGAGGCCCTCGCCACTGCTGCCGACGACGACACCCGCGAGCTAGTCACTGCCGTGGACCGCCTCATTAAGCACGCCGACGAACGCCGTCGCCTGCGCGTGCGCGCCAACGCTGACACCCCCGACGACGCCCGCCACGCCATCCACCGCGGCGCTGAGGGCATCGGCCTGTGCCGCACCGAGCACATGTTCTTGGGTGAACGCAAGCAGTTCGTGCAGAACCTGATCCTCGCCAGTTCCGCCGCCGAGCAGGAGGCTGCCCTGGATGCCCTGCTGCCACTGCAAAAGGGCGACTTTGTGCAGATGTTCGAGACCATGGATGGAAAGCCCATGACCATCCGGCTCATCGACCCGCCGCTGCACGAGTTCCTCCCCGACCTCACCGAACTCAGCGTCAAGGTGGCGGTGGACCGGGAACGCGGCCAGCTGGACCCGGCTGACGAAGCCCTACTCGCGGTGGTGCGCAAGAGCCACGAGTCCAACCCGATGCTGGGTCTGCGCGGCGTCCGCCTGCTGCTGACCCTGCGGGGGCTGATCGAACTGCAGGTGCGGGCCATCGCCGAGGCCGCCGTCGAGCGGCTTAAGGCTGGCGGGGACCCACGCCCGGAGATCATGATCCCGCTGATCGGTTCCGTACGTGAACTGCAGATTGCCCGCGAGCGCGCTGAGAAGGTGCTTGTGGAGGTGGGGCAGGAGGCTGGCCTGGAGCTGGACTTCCCGATCGGCTGCATGATTGAGCTGCCGCGCGCTGCCATCACCAGTGGCCATGTGGCGGAGGAGGCAGATTTCTTCTCCTTCGGCACCAACGACCTGACTCAGACCACCTGGGGCTTCTCGCGCGACGACGTGGAGGCCTCCTTCGTCAGTGACTATGTGGATGAGGCAATTTTTGGGACCTCACCCTTTGAGTCGATTGACGTCGACGGCGTAGGCGGCATGGTCCGCCTTGGGGTTGAAGGTGGTCGGCGTACCAAGCCCGATATGAAGATGGGGGTTTGTGGGGAGCATGGTGGTGATCCTGACTCGATTGCCTTCTTCCATCAGGTGGGCCTGACCTACGTGTCCTGCTCGCCCTTCCGGGTGCCGGTGGCCCGGTTGGAGGCTGGCCGCGCCGCCATCATGCAGGGCGAGAGCTGAGCCTGCTGGAATCTGGCGGAGCGACGGCGTAGAGCGCGCCCTCCTCCCGCTGGGCTGAATGAGCTGCGCGGGGCCGGTGGACCGACCACTGGCCCCGCGCGCTGCCTGGGCCTGGGGCGCGCTGCTTGGGTCTGGGGCGCACCGCGGCGCGCCGCTGGGACGGCGGTAAAAAAGCGCAAGGTGGCGCAATGTGCCCGCAATTACTGCACATTTGTGAGCAGAGGTGCATTGCGGGGGCTGAGCCTCGGCAGGTGCTTAGGGGCTCGACGTGAGAGTATGGGCAGGTCACCCTTAGGCCCGCCGAGCTCCCCAGGCAGCCCTAGGTGAAACCGCAGACTAGGAGGACGTGGAAATGGCTTTGTTCGAGCTCCACGACGGAGGCTTGGCTCCAGCGCGTCTCGGACACGAGGCTGGAGAGGCTGCCCGTCGTGAGGCCCTGGACCAGGTGCGCCATCACATTGTGGAGATCCTCTCCGCCCCGCTATTTCCTGTCTGTTGGAACGACGCCGGAACCGTCCTGACAGCCCTTGACCCAGCCGGGCAGGTGGTGGCGGTGGAGGTCATTGAGGAGCTTGACCCTTCCGTGATTGTCGCCTCTATGGCGCATCTGGCCACCGTGGCTTCTGCTGGCTGGGCGGACCTAGCTAAGCGTTACCCCGGCGGTTTGCAGACCTTCCGGGAAGACTGGAACGAGTTCCGCGAGTCCATGCCCGGGCGGGTGGAACCGGGGCCGCGTCTGATCATCGTGGCCACCCGGATTACTGACTCGGTGCGTTCTTCCCTGGCGGTTCTGGCCACTTCAGGGGTGGAGTTGCGGCTGCTGTCCGTGCGGGAGTTCTCTTCCGGGCGGCGGTTGGTGGACCTGCAGCGGGTGGAGCCGCAGGTCTTCTCCCAGTCGGCGCGACTGTTGGCCTCCCGTCGGGCTGCGCGCCCGGTGATCGCCGGGGACACCTCCGTGGTGAATGAAGAGCCAGAGGCGCAGGGGGACAACGTCGTCGCCTCAACTCAATCGACGCCGACGCCGACGCCTGACACTGCGCAGACGCCCGTTACCCCCGCCCAGGGGATCCAGGGCGGTGGCCAGGCTGCGGCGCCTGCCTCCAGCCTGCCTGCGCCGGTCAAGTCAGCGCGGGTGGCGCCCAATCCCCCCGCAGACCAGTCCCCTGACGAGGACATCGAGATCACGCTGGACGCCCCCACTGTCTCAAATGTGGGCGGAACTACGGGTGTTTCCGCGGACTCCCCCGAGGCTGCCCAGCCTGCGCCACCAACCGCGCCTTCGCACGGTGACGCCCCCACTCCGGTGGAGGGCTTCACCCGCATGAGCGAGACGGAAGCCACGGCTGCCCTGCAAATAGTTGGCACCGTGCTCGAACGGGACACAGCCATTGTCTGGCAGCGTCTGCGCCGGGGCATCTTCCACGAGGCGACGCTCTCCCCGCAAGGCGTCATTACCCTGGCTGATGGGCGCACTTTCACCGACCCCAGTGCTGCCGCCGATGCCGCTCAAGGCACCCAGGATGCTGACGGCTGGCATGTGTGGCGCTTCGGGGTGCGTGGTCCGAGTCTGCGCGAAGCCCTCGATGAGGTCACAAAAACACAGGGCACTGAGCAGCAGGCCACCGACGGCGCGGCTGGCGCTGCCGACAGTAGGCGCAGTCGTCGCGAGCAGCGCTGAGCTACCGCCCACTTTGCTCGCCGACTGTTCGCGAATCTTGCTTGACCACTAGTAGGGCGTGCGGGACGGTGCTCGGCGGGCGCTGCGGCGTGGGTTCGGGCAGGTGCCCAGGCCTGGGCGCAAGCGTCAGACGCCCGCCAGGAAGCCGGAGAGGATGCGGCTCATCTGCTCGGATTCGATCAGGAAACCGTCGTGCCCATACAGGGAGTGCACGGTGGCGCGCTGCGCCCCGGGAATGCAGTGCTCTAGCTGGTCGGCCTGAGGTGTTAGGAAGAGGCGGTCAGAGTCCACGTCCACCACCAAGGTGCGCGCCGTGACTCGTCCCAAAGCCGCCTGGGTGCCGCCGCGCCCAATGCCGACATCGTGAACCATCATGGAGTGGGTGACGATCAGGTAGGTGTTGGCGTCAAAGCGGCCCAGGAGCTTGCCCGCGTGATAGTCCAAGTAAGACTCAACCTGGTAGCGGCCACCCACGGCTGGGTCTTCACTGCCCTGGTGGGCCCGGCCAAAGCGTGCGTCCAGCTCGGCTGCAGAGCGGTAAGTGGTGTGGGCGATGGCGCGAGCCAAGCCCAGTCCGCGGATAGGGCCGGTGGGGTGAGAGTAGTAATCCCCTCCCTGGAAGGCCGCGTCCCCGACGATGGCGAGCTCCTGCAAGTGGCACCAGGCCAGCTGGTCTGCGGTGGTGGAAGCGCCGGTGGCTACCAGCACTAGGTTGCGGACTCGCTCAGGGTAAGTCACGGCCCACTCAATGGCGCGGTGTCCGCCTAGGGAAGCGCCAATTACGACGGCGAAGGCCTCAATCCCCAGGGCGTCAGCCAGGAGTCGCTCGGCTTCCACTTGGTCGCGGGTGGTCAGCCAGGGGAAGCGGGAGCCCCAGGGGCGCCCGTCGGGGGCGGTGGAGGAGGGGCCGGTGGTGCCCTGGCAGCCGCCCAGGATATTGGCGGCCACCACGAAGAAGCGTTCAGTGTCCACAGCCTTGCCGGGGCCTACGACGTCGGCCCACCAGCCGGGGGTGGGGTGGCCGGGTCCAGCTTCACCGGTGACGTGGGAGTCGCCGGTCAGGGCATGTAGGACTAGGACGGCGTTGTCGCGGGCAGGGCTGAGTTCACCCCAGGTTTCGAAGGCGAGCACAGTGTCGGGCAGGGTCTCTCCGGAAGCCAGTGGGAGGTCGCCGATCTCTAGGAATTGGCGTTCGCCGGGGTCTGCGCCAGGGCGCCAAGCGCCGGTGGGGCTGCCCGCTGCCCGTTGCCTGAGTTTTAGGGAGGCGGAGGAGACAGCGGGCACGGGGGCGTCTGGGCTGCTCGTCATGCTCAAGATTCTGACGTAAACGCCCGTTTGTGACGAGTTCGCCCGCACTGCAGGCGTTTACGTCACAAACGGGCGAATTGGTCAGCTTTGGGTGCCATGGCTAAAGCTGGGGTGCCGTCTCCCACTCCTTAGAGCTTGGCGACGGCGTCGAGGGCCTGCTCCAGATCCGCGAGGATGTCATCAATATGCTCGATGCCGATGCTCAGGCGCACTGTCCCAGGGGTGATCCCGGCCCGGGCTAGGCCGGCGTCGTCAAGCTGGGAGTGCGTGGTGCTGGCCGGATGCACGCACAGGGAACGCACGTCGCCAATATTCGCCAGGTTAGAAAAGAGCGTGAGGTGATCCATGAAGGCCTCCCCGGCCTCACGCCCGCCAGCCAAGTCAAAGGCAAAGACGCTGCCAGCCCCACGCGGGCAGTACTTGCGGTGCAACTGGTAGTAGGGGCTGGACTCCAGGCCGGAGTAGCGCACCTCAGCCACCTCCGGGCGCGCCTCCAACCAGCGAGCCACCGCCAGGGTGTTGTCCACGTGCCGCTCCATGCGCAAGGAGAGGGTCTCCACGCCCTGGGCCACCAGGAAAGCATTCATAGGGGAGGCGGCAAAGCCCATATCCCGCTGGCCCTCGGTGACGGCTTTCAGGATGAAGGCCAAGTTGGCGCCCAGCGCCCCGCCTACACCAAGGTCACGGGCATATACGAGCCCGTTGTAGGAGGGAGTGGGAGTGTTGAAGCCGGAGAATCGTTCAGGATACTTAGCAAAGTCAAAGTTTCCGGCGTCTACGATCGCGCCCAGCACGGAAGAACCGTGCCCGCCCAAGAACTTGGTGGCGGACTCCACCACAATATCCGCGCCCCATTCAATGGGGCGGATCAGGTACGGGGAAGCCATGGTGTTGTCCACTACCAGGGGGATGCCTTGGGCGTGGGCGGTGGCCGCGATGGGCTCAATATCCAGGATGTCGCCCTTGGGGTTGGGAATGGACTCGCCAAAGAAGCAGATAGTGCGCTCATCGGCCAGGGCTGCCCAGGCGGCGGGGTCGCTGGGCTCCGTCACAAAACGGGTCTCAATGCCCAGGCGCGGCAGTGTGTAGGTGAGCAGGTTGGTGGTGCCGCCATACAGGGAAGGGGAGGCCACGATATTGGAGCCTTGCCCGCCCAGAGTCAGGAAGGTCAGGGTCTCGGCGGCCAGGCCAGAGGCCACCAGCAGCGCCCCCACGCCTCCCTCTAGCGCGGCGATGCGCTGGGCCACGATCTGGTTGGTGGGGTTGTCCAGCCGCGTGTAGATGGGGCCTAGGGATTTGAGGGCAAAGCGGTCGGCGGCCTCCTGGGCGTCGGGGAAGACGAAGGAGGTGGACTGGTAGATCGGGATGGCGCGGGCGCCGGTGTCGGCGTCGGGGATATGACCGGCTTGGACTTGCTTGGTCTCAAAGCGCCAGCCGGTGGGGTTGGCGGCGGTGGGCAGGGTGGGGGCGGCGTCGTGGTTTTCAGGCATGCCTGGACGATAACTGGCGGGGTGCGGCGTGGAGGAGGGCTGCCCGCGTAGTGGGCGGTTCGACCATAACGACGACGGCGCCGGGCTGCCGGTGGGTGTGATCGCCGCGCGACCACGCCGTCATCAAAATGACGCCTGTGACTAATGTGAAAGGTGTTCCCTCATGATGTTCCTGTTGTTAGCGTGACCTCGTGATTTCATCCGACTCATTGGCATTAATTAAACGCCGGTACGGTCTGAGGGCAGCCGCCGTCGCGCTCGTGCTGGCGCTCGCGGGAGCACTCAGCCCAGCCGCCGGAGCCGATGAAGTCACCGAAGCCCAGGTTCAACAAGCCAAATCTGCCGAGCAGACCACCACCGCCTCCATCGGTGCACTCGAAGCCTCCCTGGCCCAGCTCACCGCTGACACCCAAGCCGCCGAGCTTCAAGCCGAGCGCGCCAATCAGGACTACCTGCGCAGCCACGACGACCTCAGCACCGCCCAGTCCACGGCCGCCAGCGCCACCCAAGCAGCAGACCAGGCCGCTCAAGCCACCAAAGAGGCTCGCGGCGCTCTGGCCGACGTCGTCGTTGCCACCTATCAGCAGGGCTCCGACCCCCTACAGTTCCTAGCTCCCTACTTTGGCGCCTCCACTTTCACAGAGGTTGCCGAAGCCAAGGCGCACCTGGACCGGATGGCGGAAAACACCGATGCCGAACTGCAACAGGTAGAGGCAATGCAGACCGTTGCCAACACCATGCGCGCCGTCGCTAACCGCCAGCAGGCAGCCCAGCAGACTGCCGCCACTCAGGCCGACACCGCCAAAACTCAGGCAGACACCGCCGCCCAGACCGCACGCACCGCCGTCCAGCTAGCGCAAGGGCGCCGAAGCGAATTGATTGCGCAGCTTGCCGCCCAGCGCCACACCACCGTGGAACTGGAGACCCAGCGGCAAGACCAGCTTCAGGCCACTCGCCAACAGGCTCAGGAAGAGGCTGCGCGCCGCAGCCTGGAAGCTGGGGCGGTGCAGGACGCGGCAGGTCAAGCAGCGCAGCAGAGCGCCAGCAGCCCGGCCCTGGCGAACTCGCAGGCAAATGCGGCAGCCGCACCCCAACCGGCAACAGGAGCCGCCGAAGCCACCGGAGCCCCGGCGCCCACCGCAGAACCGCCGAGTTGGAACCCGCCTGCGCCTAGAAACCCCGCGCCAGCGCCAGCGCCAGCGCCCGCTCCGGCACCAGCGCCCGCTTCGGCGTCGGGATCAGGACTAGGGGCGCAGGCCGTGCAGATCGCCTTGCAATACCAGGGGGTGCCCTACGTTTGGGGTGGTGCCTCAGATTCGGGCGTGGACTGCTCGGGCCTGATGATGGTGGTGTGGGCCAAGCTTGGCATCAAATTGCCGCATTTTGCCGCCTACCAGTACAACCGAGGCACCAAAGTGCCTGTCAGCCAGGTGCAACCCGGCGACATGCTCTTCTTCTCCTACGGCGGCACAGCCGACATCCACCACGTCGCCATGTACGTCGGCAACGGCCAGATGATCGACGCGCCCCGGCCCGGCCAGTCAGTACGGGTCGGGCCGATGCGCTACAGCCAGCTCATGCCCTACGCCGTCCGCCTATGAGCTAGCCCCAGCGGGCCTGCCTCAGTGGCCCTCGTGCTTGAGGCGCTCAGCCTCACGCTCGTAGGAGCGGCGGATCTCCTCCTCAGCTTCCTCGCGGCCCACCCAGTGGGCGCCCTCAACGCTCTTGCCGGGCTCTAGATCCTTGTACACCTCAAAGAAGTGCTGGATTTCCAGACGGTGGAACTCGGAGACATCCTCGATGTCTGTACGCCAGGAGGCGCGCTGATCCGCGGCGGGCACGCACAAGACCTTGTCATCCCCGCCTTTCTCATCACGCATGCGGAACATGCCCAGGGCGCGGCAGCGGATCAGGCAGCCCGGGAAGGTGGGCTCCTCCAGCAGCACCAGCGCGTCCAGCGGGTCACCGTCCTCACCCAAGGTGCCGTCGATGTAGCCGTAGTCGTCGGGGTAGCGCGTGGAGGTGAAGAGCATGCGGTCCAGGCGGATGCGCCCCGACTCGTGGTCGACCTCGTACTTGTTGCGGTTCCCCTTGGGGATCTCAATGGTGACGTCGAACTCCACGGATGCTCCTTGTCTTGTGCCGTGCATATGCAGGTGGGCGGTGCCCGGGGTTGCCGCCGACGCGGAGCGCCGAAACAGCCAGAAGGCTGGGCCGGAGTCCCCACCGCCGGGCGGCGTGGCGGTTGCGTATGGCACTAGTGTGGACTACGAGCGCCGTTCGCGGGAGCAGCTGGCTGAACCGGCACGGCGGCGACGGCGTCGTGCCACCGGGTAAATCCGCCGTCGCAGCCGCCCAGACCGCCATCAAACCGCCATGACGCCGCCCGGCCCGCGGGACCCGCCTACCTGCGCGCCGTCACCAAGCTGCGGGCGACCAACACCGGGAGGGACCATGCGCCAGCGCACCGTCAGGGCCTTGACTGCCGCTAGTGTGGTGGTCGCTGTCGGCTTCTACGGGCTGGCTGACGCCCTAGACCTGGTGCCCGGTCCCCTGACTGCCGCCGGTGAGCGCCTTGAGGCCGCACCTTTCCCCGCCTTCACGCCTCCCGCTGCTGACCCCCAGCCAGCCGCGGGAGTGACCGACGCGCCCTTGCCGGAAGCCGATGCCGTTGCCGCACTGGGTCGCACCCTGGCTGCCGACCCCAAGCTCTCCGGCGCCCACGCGGGGCTGAGCGTTATCGACGTCTCCACTGGCAAAGAGTTGGTCAACCAGTCTGCTGCCACCGCGATGTCCCCGGCCTCCTCCATCAAACTGCTCACCGCCTGGGCGGCCTTGTCGCTTATGGGCGGCGACCACCGCCTGGAAACCAAGACCACCCTGTCTGGCACCACCGTCACCCTGGTGGGCGGAGGTGATGTGCTGCTTGCTGAAGACCAGGGCGATCCGACCGCCACCGCGGGGCACGCAGGCCTAGGCGACCTGGCGCGCGCCACTGCAGAACAGCTCAAGGCGCAGGGCCTTACCACCGTCAGCGTGGCCCTGGACGACACGCTTTTCACTGGCCCGGACTGGAGTCCCGAGTGGGAGGCGGCGCGCACTGTCTACGTCACCAAGGTCCACCCGATCATGGTGAATATCAGCGCCCGCCCCTACGGCGGCTATCCCGCTGACCCCGGCCTGCAGGCCGGGCAGACTTTTGCCAAGCAGCTGGCCGCCGCCGGAATCACCGTGCAGGGGGAAACCACCCGCGCCGCCTCGCCCGCAAACGCCAGCCAACTTGCCTCGGTCAGCTCCGCACCCCTGGCTGATGTGCTGAGCATTTCTCTCAAGAAGTCCGAGAACACCATGACGGAGGTCGAGGCGCGGCTAGTGGCCCTGGCCAAGGGGGAGGAGCCGACCTTCGCCGGGGGCATGCGGGCGGTGCTGGCGCAGCTCAAGGAGCAGGGCTTTGACCTTTCCAGCGTCACCATGAAGGACGCCTGCGGGCTGGCCAAAGGCAACCGGGTCTCGCCGCTGCTGCTGGCGCAGATGGTGGCGCGCGGCGCCGGGGGTGAAGGTGGCACCGTAGGGCGCTCACTCGTGGCTGATCTGCCCGTGGCGGGCTTGGAAGGCACTTTGCACAACCGGTATCTGGAGACCGGGGCCGCCGGGGTGGTGCGTGCGAAGACTGGATCGCTGGAGGAAGCCATGTCCTTCAGTGGGATCGTGGTCACCAAGAGCGGGCGGTTATTAGCCTTTGCAGTGATTATCGAGGGTTTTAAGAATGAGGACTTCATGACTGTCCGCTCCGCAATGGATGAGGACCTAGTCATTCCGCTGGCGGCACTGTGACGGTGCCAAAACTGTCCTGAAATGCAGCACTTTGAAGCTGGGCTCTGGAATCGGCCCAAGCAAATCGTTGCAATGACGCCAAGCGATGGAGGCCGCAGAGCCTGCCGCCGGTCAAAGTACTGCATTCTGTGCCAGTTGCCAGCTGTGGCAGGCTTGGGCTGACGCCGGGTGGCGTCCCAACCAGAAGGAGAGCGGCAGGATGCAGGCAGCAGACATGGGTGACGACCTCCAGCAGGTGCTGATCACTGAGGAGCAGATCGGGCACCGCCTGGACGAGATGGCCCAGCAGATCGACGCGGATTATGAGGGCAAGGATGTCCTCCTGGTAGGCGTGCTTAAAGGCGCTGTTTACGTCATGGCGGATCTCTCTCGCCGCCTGCGCCGCTCCGCCCCCATGGACTGGATGGCTGTGTCCTCCTATGGTTCCGGCACCAAGTCCTCCGGTGTGGTGCGCATCCTCAAAGATCTGGACGCTGACCTCACTGGCCGCCACGTCCTGATCGTGGAGGACATCATCGATTCCGGCCTGACCCTGTCCTGGCTGCTGGGCAACCTCTCGAGCCGCGGCGCCGCGAGCGTGGAGATCGCCACGCTGCTGCGCAAACCGGAGGCCATGAAGGTGGAGGTGGATGTGCGCTACGTGGGCTTTGATATCCCCACGGAGTTCGTGGTCGGCTACGGCTTGGACTACGCCGAGCGCTACCGCAACCTGCCCTTCATCGGCACGCTGGCCCCCCACGTTTACGAGCACTGACAACGCCGTGGGCGCGGCGCAGGGCGGATGGGGCCTTGCGCCGTTCAGTGGGCGACCAGGTCTAGTTCCTGACAGGCTTTGCGGTATGCCGGATTACTGGCCTCGATCCGGACAACACCGGCAGAACACCACTCGGTGCCGTCGAAGATGGCCCAGCACTCATGCTCCCCGCCACATCGGACCGTTTGGGGTGGCGTGCATCCAGGTCTCACTGGGTTTGGAATGACCGTGCGGCTGCGAGGGTCTCCTTGAAGCGGTCAGCTGCCAGGGCCTCGCAGGGGGAGTCGTCGCCGAGCTCAGGGTTGGCGCCCATGAACCAGGCGCGCACGGTGTGTGGCGAGTCCGTATCCACGAGTTCGAGGTAAATGCGGTAGGCCTCGCGCATACGTCGCTCGTTGGCCTCGCGCGGGCTGGAGGAGGTGCCCTTGGCCCAGCGTGCGACGGTCTCTGGGGAGACGCTGACGATCAGGGCCACCAATCCGGAACCTAGAGCGTCAACCAGGGTGTTGGTGACGGTACGCCAGTCAGTTGTAGTGGTTCTCCGGTGGGCACTACGAGCCTGCACAAGTGATGATGCCGCCATGAAGTCAATGATATGTCGCCTAAATGCCGGTTTCAATGCCGGTCTGTGTCGCTGAAGAAGATGTTTCATGGGGCGCCCACCGTCTAAGGCCCTTGTTCGCGTCAACTGCCTTCGGTCGCCTTGAATACCTAAGCTAGAGAAAAGCCCGAGGTAAGAGCGAAGGCGCTCGGCAAGCTCAGCGCCCCCGCCTCACTCCCCGGTGTTCCGGTGCCGGGTCATGAGTCCAACCACCCTGACCAACCCCGCCCCGCAGTACCACCCCGCCCCATTTGACTATCAGTTAGCTTGGATGCGACACCCTGCCCGCCGAGAGGAGCACCTCGTGCGCAGCCCTATTTTTGATCAGTCCCACGCCGAGCAGCAGAGCCAGGAACGCTGGACCCTCCAGTCCAAGAAGATGCTTCGCGTCCTCCTTGGCCCGGAGGTCGTAGCCGCCCAGGGCGCGATGGTCGCCTATCAAGGCAACATTGACTTCAGCTACAAGGGCGCTGGCTCCCTGGGCGGCATGCTTAAGAAGGCGGTCTCTGGTGAGGGCGGCAACCTCATGCGTGTCGCCGGTCAGGGGGAGGTGTTTTTTGCGCGTTCTGCCCAGCAGATTTTCCTGCTGCAGCTCGAGGGGGATGCCATCACCATCAACACCCGCTCCCTGTTGGCTTTTGACGCCACTCTCCAGTACGACATCCGCATGATGAGTAATGCTGGATTCCTCGCTGGTGGCTTGTTCAACCTGCTTTTGCAGGGGTTTGGGGTAGCTGCGATCTCCTCCGATGGCACACCGATGGTTTTGGACTGCTCCCAGCAGCCGACTTTCGTGGATCCACAGGCGGCGGTGTGTTGGTCGGCCAATTTGCAGCCGCAGATCAAGTCGACTTTCAAGATGGGTTCGCTCATTGGTCGCGGTTCTGGCGAGTCCTTCCAGCTGGGCTTCCACGGGCCGGGCTTTGTGGTGGTTCAGCCCTCTGAAGGCATTCCGGTGGTCGGCCCTTCCTGAGCTGCTGCTTGACGACGGCGGAGCCCGGCAGTGGTCTCAGCGCAGTGCTTACCCAGGGCCTCCGAGCGGGTCTTCCGCTAGCCCGCGCTGCCGCTCCCGGCCCATCACCGGTGGGCCTTAATGAGACTCACACATTGAGACCTTCCTGTGACTTCCGCATATTCCCGCCACGCCGGGCGCGAAAACTACTCCCTGTGGCAGCGCACGCCCCCCGGCGTCGACTAGCGTTCACTGGCAGGAAGCCAGAAGGGACACAGGACACCACTATGAAGAACGAGAAGCCCTCGCAGGACTCCCGTCGCAAGGAGCCCGGTAAGGACCGCCCAGATCTACGCAAACGGCGTGGCCCCCTGGGAAGTCCACTTTTCTGGCTCCTCCCAGTGATCCTGATCGCCACCCTCACCTGGCTGCTGGTCGGTTCCCTGGGCGGCTTCCGCGCCATCGACACCTCCGACGGTCTGGCCCTCCTCAAGGAGAACAAGACCATCGAGTCGGTCACCGTGGTGGATGGCAATCAGGCCGTGGAGCTCACCCTCACCGAGCCATACACCGCCAAGCCCAAGAAGGAAGGGCAGACCGAGCAGGTCCTAGGCAAGAAGGTCAAGTTCTCCTACTCCTTGGCTCAGGCCAAGCAGGTAGATGAGCTGATTCAGGCCGCCAACCCCACCGGTGGCTTCAACACCGTGGTGCCCACCAACTCCTGGTGGGGCTCCATGCTGCAGCTCTTGATTCCCACGGTTTTGCTGGTGGGTCTGATGTGGTGGATGTTCCGCTCCATGCAGGGAGGCCGCTCCGGCGCGCTGGGCTTTGGCAAGTCCAAAGCCAAGGTGGGTTCCAAGGAGATGCCTGACGTTACCTTCGACGACGTCGCTGGCGAAGACGAGGCCGTGGAAGAGTTGGAGGAGATCCGCGAGTTCCTCTCCGAGCCCAATAAGTTCCTGGCCGTGGGCGCCAAGATCCCTAAGGGCGTGCTGCTTTACGGCCCGCCCGGCACCGGTAAGACTCTTCTGGCTAAGGCTGTGGCCGGTGAGGCGGGTGTGCCCTTCTATTCCATGAGCGGTTCAGAGTTCGTGGAGATGTTCGTGGGTGTGGGTGCCTCGCGTGTGCGTGACCTGTTCGAACAGGCCAAGGAGAACGCCCCCGCGATTATCTTTGTGGATGAGATCGACGCCGTTGGTCGTCACCGTGGCTCCGGTATGGGCGGTGGGCACGACGAGCGCGAGCAGACCCTCAACCAGCTCCTGGTGGAGATGGACGGCTTCGACGCCACCACCAATGTCATTCTTATCGCCGCCACCAACCGTCCCGACGTGCTGGACCCGGCCCTGCTGCGCCCCGGCCGCTTCGACCGGCAGGTGGCCGTGGAGGCCCCGGATATGAATGGTCGCGCCGCCATTTTGCGAGTGCATGCCAAGGGCAAGCCCATGACCAATGACGTGGACTTGGACCTAGTGGCCAAGCGCACCCCCGGCTTCACTGGCGCGGACCTGGCCAACGTCCTGAACGAAGCCGCCCTGCTGACCGCCCGCTCCAACGCCCAGTTGATTGACAACCGCGCCCTGGACGAGGCCATTGACCGCGTGATCGCTGGCCCACAGAAGCGCACTCGGGTCATGAACGAGCACGAGAAAGCCGTCACCGCCTACCACGAGGCAGGCCATGCCCTGTGCGCCGCCGCCGGGGCCTACTCGGATCCGGTCACTAAGGTGACGATTCTGCCGCGCGGCAAAGCCCTGGGTTACACCATGGTCATGCCTGCGGATGACAAGTACTCCACCACTCGCAACGAGCTGCTGGACCAACTGGTCTACGCCATGGGTGGGCGCGTGGCTGAGGAACTCGTTTTCCGCGACCCCACCACCGGTGCCTCCAATGACATTGAGAAGGCCACCGCCACCGCTCGCAAGATGGTCATGGACTTTGGCATGAGCCGCTCCGTGGGCGCCGTCAAGCTGGGCACCACCGAGAATGAGACGGTGCTTGGCCTCTCCGCCACCAACCGGGACTTCTCCGAGCAGGTTGCGGCCACAGTTGACGCTGAGGTCCGCGAACTGATCGACGTCGCTCACCGTGAGGCTTGGGAGATTCTCACCCGCAACCGCGCGGTGCTGGAGGAGCTCGCCACGCAGCTGCTCGCCAAGGAAACCCTGCTGGAGAAGGAACTGGAGCGCATTTTCGCTACTGTCGTCAAGCAGCCAGAGCGGCCTCTGTGGCACTCCGACGACGCCCTGGTGCTGGACCCGGCGCTGGCTGCCGGTGACTACTTTGCTGGTTCCCGCACCCCGCGCCGGGCGCCTAAGCCGACGGCGGCGGAGGAGGTATACGGCCTGCCTGCTGGCGGTGCTAACGTGCAGCCGGAGCAGGTATGAGCGACGGCGTCGCCGGGCAGGAGCCTGAAGGGAGTAGGCCCGTGACTGCCGCTGTGCCCACCTGCCCCCCGCGCCCTTATGACGCTGAGGGGGTGCGGCGTGCGGTGCGCGACCTGCTGGTCGCCGTCGGGGAGGATCCGGACCGTGATGGTCTGCGCGAGACCCCTGACCGCATGGCACGCGCCTATGCAGAGATGTTCTCCGGGCTGGCGGAAGATCCCGGTGAGCATTTAGAGCGGGTTTTTGACGTCGGGCACGAGGAGATGATCCTGGTGCGTGACATCCCTCTGTATTCCGTATGTGAGCACCATCTGTTGCCCTTTCACGGGGTGGCGCATGTCGCCTATATCCCGAATGAAGAGGGGCGCGTAACGGGATTGAGCAAAATTGCGCGCATGGTGGATGGTTACGCGCGTCGCCCGCAGGTGCAGGAGCGGCTTACCGCGCAGGTGGCTGACGCGGTGGTGGAGCATTTGGGGGCGCGGGGTGTGCTGGCGGTGGTTGAAGCCGAGCACCTGTGCATGTCTATGCGGGGCGTGCGCAAGCCTGGCTCCAATACGGTTACCAGTGCGGTGCGCGGCCAGATGCGTAAGGCGGCAACCCGTTCGGAGGCCATGAGCCTGATCTTGGGTCGCCGGTCCTGAACCGCTAGCGGCCGCGGCGACTAGAGCGCGGTTGCGGTACTTGCAGCTTTGGGACGGCTCGGAGCATGAAAGCATCGAAGTCGGGCACCGTAAAAGCTGCGTACCCATGCTGTGGTGTATACAGGAGTCCCATGTCTATGAGTTGGGAACGGATAGGAGCTACCTGAGGCGATTCGCGTCCCATGAGAGCGGCAACGTCGGCGGCTTTCTGTGGCTCCGGTCCAAGCTCGGCCATTGCCCGCATATAGGCTATTTGCAGCGGAGTGGCGCGGTCGAGGCGGACTTTGAAGAACGAATTGTCGAGTTTAACTTCGTAGGCTTCGCGGGCAGCGAGGATATCGGCTCGCTCAATGCGGGCGTCTTTTGCGATGATCCAGGCTTGGTAGCCGAGTTCCTGGAGGAAATAGGGATATCCGTGGGTGATGCTTACCGCAAGAGCGGCAGCATCCTCGGTGAAAACTACCCCCTCGGCGTGTGCAGGCTCGATGAGGGCCCGTCGCGCATCCGCGGGGCCGAGCGAGTCGATGCGCGGGAAAGTAAAGAGCCGCTCGGCGTAAGACTTAGCATCCCCCGCGAGTTCGGCGATCTGTGGCAGTCCGGCACCGACCAAGGTGATGGGAAGGTTTTTCTGCACCGCCTTGTGCACGGCTTGGATTAAGGACTCGAGCTGGCTGGTCGTGAGGAACTGAACCTCATCAATTAGCAGGACGATACCGGTCTTTTTCTCCTTCGCCACCGCCCCGACGGCCAGGAATATGTCTGTGAGGTCCAGACCTAGGTCTCCGTGGTCGCCGTAGCCATCCGAGGGTGGAACATCCCAGCTGACTGAGAAAGTTCCCTCCTGGTTCATAGACAGGGCGAAGGAACTCAGGACTGCAGCTGCATGGCGTGCCCGGTCGGTCCAGCGCTGGCGTGGTGAGAGGTGGAGTAAGGCGGTGCGAAACTTGGAAAAGATCGCTTGGCGGAAGGCGTGCTCGTCATGTTTGGAGGCTTCAAGGTCAATGACCTCCCAGCCAGCATCTTCTGCGAGGTTGCTGAATTTGTTTAGCAGGACGGTCTTGCCGACTCCGCGCAGGCCGGTGATGATCATGGACTGCTCGGTCCGTCCTCGGCGCAGGCGTTCAAGCAGCACAATGAAGGCTTCTGTCTGGCCGTCTCGTCCGATGAGGGCCTCTGGGGTAGCGCCCGCGTTCGGGGTGTATGGGTTGTGTACGTTGTCCACAGGACGAGTTTAATTACTTTACTCGGCTTTATCTACGGCTAATAAAGTTGGCTGCGGTAGAGCGCGCCCCGGTGTGCGCCGGAAATCGACCGGCAGCCGGGAGTCCTGGCTGTGCGCTAGGCGCGGAACGGTACGCCGTCGTTACGGTCCACCAGCCTGTTAGTCCGTTAGCCTGTGGTTGTGTCAACGAATGTCATAGCCGCACCGACGCCGCTGCCCGCACAGCTGACCCAAGCCAGCGCAGCCGGACGCACCCTGCTCATGGGCATTCTGAATGTCACCCCAGATTCTTTCTCTGATGGTGGCCGCTGGGCGACGCCGCCGGCCGCCCTGGCACACGGGCTTGAATTAGCTGAGCAGGGCGCGGACATTATCGACGTCGGCGGTGAGTCCACGCGGCCCGGTTCCCAACGCGTCACCCCCGCTGAAGAGACGGCCCGTGTGGAGCAGGTCGTGCGTGGTCTGGCAGACGCTGGCCTGGTGGTCTCTATTGACACGATTCACGCGGAGACAGCCCTCGCCGCAGTCAAGGCCGGTGCCCTGATTATCAACGACGTCTCTGGTGGCTTGGCCGATCCACAGATGCACCAAGTGGTGGCGCAAACCGGCGTCGTCTACATCTGCCAGCACTGGCGTGGCACCCCCGAGACCATGGATCAGCTCACCGACTACCCGGGCGGCGTCGTCGCAGGAGTGGAGGCAGAGCTCAACCAGCGGCTGGCTGAGCTCGACGCAGCCGGGGTCGCCCGCAGCCAAGTGGTCCTTGACCCCGGTCTAGGCTTCGCCAAGACCCACCCGCAGTCTTGGGAACTGCTTGCCGCCACCGCTCGCCTCCAAAGGGATCTGGGCCTGCCGGTGCTGATCGGCGCTTCCCGCAAACGCTTCCTGGCCGCTGCCCTGAAGGCGGCTGGGACTGGTGCTCCGACGGAGCCGACGGCGCGTGACGCCGTCACCGCCGCCACCACTGCCCTGGCTGCCGCCGTTGGCGCCTGGGCCGTCCGCGTTCACGACGTTCCGTCCAACCTGGACGCGGTACGAACCTCCGCTCTTTGGAAGGAGCACAGCTGATGAGTGTCAACCTCTCCGGAGCCGCTGACAGGATCTGCTTGAAGGGCCTGTCCGCGCGCGGGCGCCATGGGGTCCTGCCGATGGAGCGTGAAGAAGCACAGCTCTTTGTGGTGGACCTAACCATGGGCTTGGGGCCGCAAGGCGTGCGCGCCGCTGGTACCAGCGACCAGTTGGCGGACTCAGTTGACTACTCCGCCGTGGCCAGCGCCGTCATCACCGTGATCGAGGGGCCCAGCGTCAACCTGATCGAGACGCTAGCTGCCCGCGTGGCTGATGTGGTGCTGAGCTTCCCGCAAGTGCGCTCCGTGGAGGTCACGGTGCACAAGCCTGAGGCGCCCCTGGACGTAGCTTTTGACGACGTCGCCGTGACCATCACTCGCGGTGAACTGGCGGTCCAGCTGGCGCCGACCCCGGCCACCGCGGCTGCCGAGGCATCTGCCAGGCCTAGCGCTGTGCCTGCTGCGGCGCCCGCCTCCGAGTCGGACTACGCCCCGCCCGCCGCTGGCGCGGCTGCGGTTGGTGCAGCTGGGGCTGCCGAGGCCTTTGCTGCCGCACAGAGCCCGGCACCAGTTGCAGACGCCGTAGCCCCGGCCTTCCCGGAGCCGTCCGCTCCCGCTGCTGAGGCGGAGATGCCAGCCTTTGACGCCAGTACCAGCCCCTTTGACAGTGCCGCTGCTGCCGAGGCGCCAATAGACCCCGAGTTAGCCGCCGCGCTGGCCGCACCGGCCCCGGCCCCCTTTGACGTGAGCAGCTTCGAGTCTGAGCCTGCTGACTCGGCCACCGAAGCTGAGTACGAGGTGCCTGGCGTGCAGGCGCCCGAGTTCCCAGATGCCGCTGCTGGCAAGGCCGAGATTCCCGGCGGCCACTTTGGTGCCGATATGGCTGGCGCCGCCGCCCACGCCGTCGGGGGCGCAGCTGATGACGCCGCCGGCCTGGGTGCGGATCTGCTTAGCGCCGCAGGGGCCGGTGCACTCGGGGCAGGTGCTCTGGGGGCTGGGGCGGCTGCCGCTGAAGGTATGGCTGCGGCTGCCGCTGGCAGCGCTGCCACGGGTGCCGCCGCAGAAGGCGTCGACGCCCTAATCGCTGACGCCCATGCTGCTGAAGCCGCTCTGGCGCGGGACTTCGGCGAGGCTACGGACTACGCCCCCGGCCTGGAGCCCGTCCCAGGTGGCGACCCCGCCATGGGCCTGGACCCCGCCATGGGGGGCGCGGTCGCCGCTGAGGGCTTTGCCGCTGACGCTGAGGCGGCCGCAGAGGGCTTTGCGCCTACCGGGACGCCTTCCTTGGGCATGCCAGCCGCCGCCGTCGCCGCCGATGCCGCCGCGGCTGCTGAAGTGCCGGCTGCTCAGGTTGACCAGGCAGCGCCCGCAGCTCCGGTCGACCCGCTGCGGACCCGCCCGGCCCAGCCCACTGCCTTCGTCCTAGCCTTGGGAGGCAACGTCGGCGCGGTGCTGCCCAATCTGCGCAAGGCTGTCGCCAGCCTGCGCGACACCGTGGGCCTGGAGATCATGCAGGTGGCGCCGCTGGCCCGTACCGCCGCCGTCACCGACCCGGGCTCCGGCCCCCAGCCCGACTACCTGAACACAGTGGTCCTAGGCATGACAGTGCTCTCGCCCATGGAACTGCTGGAGGTGGTCCGCAGCCTAGAGGCAGACGCTGGCCGTGTCCGCACGCAGGTTCACGGCCCGCGCACCCTGGACCTTGACATCATCGACTACGTCGGCGTCGTCTCCTCCGATCCTGAGCTAACCATCCCGCACCCGCGCGCCATGCAGCGGGCCTTCGTGCTGGCGCCCTGGGCGGAGGTAGATGACCTCGCGGAGATCGGCGGCCAGTCAGTGGCCATGCTCGCGGAGAACGCCCCCGACCGCGACGGCGTGCGTTGGCTCGCCCTGGACTGGGAGGAATCCGACAGCCTCCCGGCCCTGCCCACCGGCCAGTACGTGGCGCCGCCGCTGGTGGCCGACGAGGTTCTCTCCAGCGGCTCCGCCAACGAGGCACCGGTGGCCCCCGCTCCGGCCCCCCTACCGGAGGACGAGGCGGCAGCCCAGGCCGCCGTGCTGGCCGCCAATCCAGGAAACGGCCTGATCGAGGAGGTGCCTGCGGCGGGCACCCCGATGGCCTCCGCCCCTGAGCTGGCTGACGCCCCCGAAGATGCTGATGAAGCTGGCTGGGGTGCTCCTGTCGCTTGGAAGGACGTCCTGGGCGGCAACCAGGGAGCGGAATGACCCGTACGCGGTGGACCAGTGTCCTCGCCTGCTTCCTCGGTTCGGGAGTAGTTGCTTGGACACTGCTTGACCTAGTGCTGCTTTACCAGGGGTGGGTGCCTGCACTCACCGCCTGGGGGGCGGTGCTGGCGGTGCTCGTGGCCGCCGTCGTGCTTTGGCGCGGCCTGGCCGTGCGGCGCCTGCGGGCACGCGAACGCACCTGGATCACGCCGATCGGCGCCGCCTGGACCGCGGTCGCCGCCCAAGCCTCCGCAATCGTGGGCGCCGTGGTCGGGGGCGTCTACGCCGCCGAGCTGGTGATCGCCCTGAGCGCCGACGACTCCCCGGCCATGAGCTCACTGGCCTGGACCTCCGGCATCTGCCTGATTGCCTGCCTCCTGTGGTGCGGCGTGGGCTTACTGGTGGAGTTTTGGTGCGCGATTCGTGAAGGTGACGACGACGATCCCGGTGCAGGCGCACCTGGCAGTGAGTCCCCCGACGCTGCGCGCGGCGCTGCCCGCACGGCGTCGCCGCCGCGCAAGCAGCGCTGAACTCCGGCCAGCGGCGACGGCGTGACCGGTGCAGTTCAGGACGCCGAACCCTTCTGCAGGAGGATGCTCGGGCCGCTGCGCACCGCGAAGATTAGCCAGAGAATCCTTAGGAGAGCGCATGACACCCACCTCGGCCAACCCCAGCCGCAGCGCCGACCCCTTCGCGCCAGAAGCGGTCACCTTCCACCCCATCTCCCCACGCTTAGCCACCGCCCGCCTAATCCCCGCAGTGGTGCTGGACCTGGCCTGCATCGTGGGCTTTGCCGTGGCCGGCGTGCTGGTGAACCCCTGGTTCTACGCGGGTGCTGTACTCGGTGCGCTGAGCTTACTGTGGGAGCTGTGGCTGATCCCCCGCCAGGTGCGAGCCATGGGTTACGCCCTAGCCGACGACCACCTGCTGTGGCGCAAAGGCATTATGTTCCGCCGTATCTGCGTGATCCCCTACGGGCGCATGCAGTTTGTGGACACCTCCCAGGGGCCGCTGGCCCGCTACCTGGGCATCGCGGAAGTCAAGTTGCACACCGCTTCTGCCTCCACTGACGCCACCATCAACGGGCTCCCAGTAGCGGAGGCCGAACACCTGCGCCAGCTGCTGTCCGAGCGCGGCGAACAGCGAATGGCCGGACTGTGAACGGCGGGCTTATAAGCGGCGGGGCTGAGCCGTCGGCCCGCAAAGGTCGAGGTGATGTGCAAGAGCGGCGCATCGCCCTGCCCACCGACGTCCAATGGCACCGAGTCCACCCGATTACGCCCCTGCTAGAAGGCTGGAAGTTCATCACCGCGATCTTCGCCTTGATCGTGTTCCAGAACATCCAGGCGGCCTCCAAGGTCTACGAGGCTATACAGGACAGCGACTCGAATACCTTCTCGCGAAGTCTGCCTTGGGTGGCGGTGGGTGCCCTGGCCGTTTTCGTCACGCTGGCCCTGAGCCTCTGGCTGTCCTGGCGGATGCGTTCCTACGCCGTAGACCGCGACGCCGTCTACCTGCGCACCGGCGTGTTCAACAAGCAACTGCGTACTGCCCGCCTACCTCGCATCCAGTCCGTCGACGTAGTCCACCCCCTGCTGGGACGCATCTTCGGTCTGGGGCGGCTCACCGTGGAGGTAGCTGGGGGCGCAGACTCCCACGTAATCATCGGTTTCTTGCGCAGCCGCGAACTTACTGCCCTGCGCGACCAGATCCTGTCACTGGCAGCCGGCCAGGAGCTGCGCGGCGACGCCGTCGTCGGCACTGCTGGCGCCAGCAGGCCAGATGCGGGAGCGCTTCCACAGAAACCACTGCTCAGTGACGGCGCAGCTGCGGTGCCGGCAGGCGCCGCGGCGGGCAGCAGTGTGGCTGCGCCGCGCGGTTTTGAGGATGCTTTGGGGGCGCAGCGGCTGCGCACGGGGCTGGTGGAATCTAATGAGCACTACCTCTACGAGGTGAACACCAAGGTCCTGATCCTCTCCATGCTGCGCTCCGGGGCGACGGTATCTGTGTTGATCCTGATTGCGGTCAGCCTGGGCTTCACCGTGGCCGGGTTTGTCTTTGGGGAAGGAAGCGGTGCCGCAGCCGCTGGACTGTCTGCGCTGCTGCCGGCCCTAGCTGCCCCCCTGGCGCTCGGCGGCTACGTCTGGTCCCTTTTTGACAAGGGCTGGCGCTTCCGGGCCGCCGCCACCCCGGCGGGAATCCGTATGCGTTTCGGCTTGACTTCCGAGACCTCCTCCACGCTGCCGCCCGGGCGTGTACACGGCGTCAAGCTTTCCCAGGGGCCGTTTTGGCGGGGGCCGGACTGGTGGCGGGTGGAGACCAGTGTCGCCGGGAGGCAGGCCGCGGAGCCCAGTAGCAGCGGGGTGGAGTACACGGGGGTGAACGTGTTGCTGCCGGTGGGGGAGCGGGATACTGCCCTGCGCGCGCTATGGCTGGTGGTGCCCAAGTTGGGGGTCCCCGATCCTGACGCCTTCCTGGCTGAAGCTCTCGGTGATGGGCTTACGCACCCTGCCTCCGGAGGTGCTGACGGCGTCGGCGCTGGTGCATCAGCCCCTCGCTTTATGGGCATCTCCCCGCGGGGGCGCATATTCTCTCCGATCGCTTGGCGACGCGAGGGAATTGCCCTGACGGACACCTGTGTGGTGCTGCGTCTGGGGCGTTTTTGGCGGCGCACCAGCGTGATTCCCTTTGAACGCATTCAGTCCTTGCGGGTCGCTCAGGGGCCTTTTGCACGTCGGCGTGGTCTGGCGGCGATTCACCTGGACATGGTGGACGCTGTAATGGTCCGCTCGCTAAGCAATCTGAGCCTGGCCGACGCCGCTCTCCTGGCCCAGGTGATCTCCGAGCGGGCGCTGATCCGCCGCAGCGAGGAGCAGCTGGACCGCTGGCTGGCCCGAGCCACCGCCTAAGCTCAGGAGAGCCAGCGGCGCAGCGACTGCTTCGCGCTGAGAGCGCCGCGCCGCGAGATCACCCCTGCCACGCCACCTCACTGGGCCACCACGCCGCATGGCCGCTCGCCTTCGCCACTGAGAACGCTGCTGCCCCCGGGATAGGGTCAAGCCATGAGTGCAGGCAACTCTTCCCGCCCGGGGCGCCTCGGCGTCGGCATCATCTCAGCTGGGCGCGTTGGCGCCGTCCTGGGTTCAGCCTTGCGGGCCGCCGGGCACCAAGTGGTTGGCGTGCACGCCGTCTCAGCTGCAAGTCAGGAGCGCGCCGAAGTTCTGCTGCCAGGCGTGCCACTGCTGGAAGTCCCCGAGATCCTGCGCCGCGCAGAACTGGTTTTACTGGCTGTCCCCGACGACGCCCTCGGGCCGCTAATTCAAGGCGCCGCAGACCTCGGCCATTGGCAGGCCGGACAACTGGTGGTGCATACCTCAGGCCGCTACGGCACCGCCGTCCTAGAGCCTGCGCGTCAAGCCGGAGCTATTCCTCTGGCGATCCACCCCGCTATGACCTTTGGTGGCTTTTCTACCGACGTCGCCCGCCTGGTCGGCTGCCCCATGGCCGTCACCGCACCCGCGGCGGTGCTGCCAATCGCTCAGGCACTTGCGGTGGAGCTGGGGGGCGAGCCTTTTGTGCTGGAAGAATCAGCCCGCCCTGCCTATCACGCGGCCCTGGCGCACGGCGCTAACCACTTGGTGACGCTGGTGGGGCAGGCGGTGCGAGTGCTGGCCGCCGTGGGAGTTGAAGACGGCGCCGCTACCTTGCGCCCGCTGCTTGCGGCAGCGCTGGAGCGGGCCCTGTCTGAGGGCGAGGCGGGGCTGACCGGCCCAGTCTCGCGCGGCGACGCCGGGACGGTGGCCGCACATCTAGAGGCTTTGCAGGAATTGCGCGACGCTGAAGGGCAGGCGCTGGGCGACGTCGTCGCCACCTATCGGGTGCTGGCTGCAGCGACGGCGCAGCGCTGTGAGGCGAGCGGGCGGATCAGCGGTGAGCAGGCCCAGGCGGTGCGCGAGGTCTTGGAGGAGCCTGACTCGCGCGACTGAGAGCCTGGCCGGTGCAGCACAGTCAACGGGGGAGGTTTTGGCTCTGCCTGCTTGAGTTGAGCTTGCCGTAAAGCAGGTCGGGGCGCTCGCGGCGATGCCTGCTTGAATTGAGCAAGCCGGGACGTTCGCGGCGATGCCTGCTTGAGTTGAACGCGCCGCCAAGCAAAGGCGGGCGGTTTCGGCGGTGCCAGTGGGCGGACTAATTTGGCTGTATGACCACCGAGTCCAACCAGCCCACCGCCCCTGCAACCGCCGCGACCTCCCCGGCAACCCCTGCAGCCTCTGCCGACGCCGCCAGCGCCGCCCGTGCGGCCCGCAAGGCCGCCGCTCTCCCGCCTGCGGCCCTCCCTCCCGCCGCCACGCTGGCCCGCAGCCGCGCTGAGCTAGCCGCCGCCCTCAGTACTGACACCGCCCCACGGGCCGTCGTCATGACCATGGGTGCCCTTCACCAGGGGCACTTCGACCTGGTTGCGGAGGCAGCCCGCCGCGTCGGTGACCAGGGCACCGTCGTCGTCACGATTTTTGTCAACCCGCTGCAATTTGCTGCCGGGGAGGACTTGGAGGCCTACCCCCGCACCTTAGAGGCCGACGTCGCCGGCCTAACCGCCACCCTCACCGCTCCCGACGGCGCCTTGCGCGTGGGCCGCCTGGTGGTCTTTGCCCCCACCCCGGAGGTCATGTACCCAGACGGCGACCCCGCCGTGCGTATCGACCCCGGCCCGATCGCCACCGTCCTGGAGGGCAAGACCCGCCCCACGCACTTTGGTGGCGTGTGTCAGGTGGTCCTAAGCCTCATGCACCTGACCAGCCCGCAGTGGGCACTGTTTGGCCGCAAGGACGCCCAGCAACTCGCCATTGTGCGCGCCATGGTCCGCGACCTCTCCGTCCCCCTGGAGATCGTGCCGGTAGAGATCCGCCGCGAGCGGGACGGCCTGGCCATGAGCTCGCGCAACGCCTACCTTTCCGCTACCGAACGCCAACAGGCGCTCGCTCTCTCCCAGGCGCTTGCGGTTGGACTTGAGGCTGCTGCTAAGGGGGCCGACGCCGTCGCCGTGCGTGCTGCCGCGCTTAAGCATCTGCAGGCTGCCCCCGGCGTGGAGGTCGACTATGTGGCGCTGGTAGACCCGGATTCCTTTGTGGATCTGGCTGGCGCTGGCCTCGGACTGCCCGCCGACGCCGCTGCCCCCGTGCCGGCTGTTGGCTTGTTGGCTCTGGCCGCCAAGGTCGGCAAGACCCGCCTGATCGACAACGCCATCGTCAAGCTCAGCTGAGGCCCAGCCCGTCTTCTCCTTTTCGGACAACCAAACGCCAAACGGACAACCTACGACCAGGTGCATGGTTGTCCGTTTGGCGTTTGGTTGTCCGAACGAGGGTGGGGCGGGGGGCGAGGCGAGGGCAGCCTGTCTGCTCTGCCACTTTCCCGCGCCGCCACTTCAATGCTCCGAGCTCCCGGCCATAGGCTGGAGTCGATGAGCACCCGCCTGCGGACGATGATGACGTCCAAGATTCACCGCGCCACCGTGACCCAAGCTGACCTGGACTACGTCGGCTCCATCACCGTGGACGCAGAGCTGCTAGACGCCGCCGGCTTCCTGCCCGGCGAGCGCGTAGACATCTGCGACTGCACCAACGGCAACCGCCTGTCCACCTACGTGATCCCCGGCAAGCGCGGCGCCGGCGAGATCTGCATCAACGGCGCCGCCGCCCACCTGGTGCAGCCTGGCGACGTCGTTATCCTCATCGGCTACTCACAGCTGGATGACGCCAGCGCGCGCAGCTACCTGCCACAGGTGGTCTTTGTGGACGCGGAAAACCACATCGTGGAGCGTGGCACTGAACCCGGGCAGGTGCCCGAAGACTCGGAGGTCGCCCGCCTGCAGGGCCTCAAATCCTCCGGCACTAAGCTGACTGAAGCTCGCCGCTGACCAGGTAGGGGCCTCGCCCCGGTAGGATCAGCTCGTGACTGACGCGCAGAACCAGCCCGAGAACACTCCCCTCCCTGCCGAGGCAAAGGCCGCCGCCCCCCAGGCTGAGCAGTCCGGCAAGCCCAAGCAGACTGACCAGGCCCCTAAAGCACCCAAGGCTGACCCCGGCCCCGGCGAGCAGTTCGAGGTCCGCGCCGCCAAACGCGAGCGCCTGCGCGCGGAAGGCTGGGAGCCCTACCCTGTCCAACTGCCTATCACCACCACCATCGCCAAGGTCCGCGCCGCCTACTCCCACCTGGAAGCGGGCGAGGAGACGCAGGAGGAAGTAGGCCTGGCTGGCCGGGTGGTCTTCCTGCGCAACAGCGGCAAGCTCTGCTTTGTGACGCTGCAGGACGGCGCGGGCGCCACCATTCAGGCCATGCTCTCCGCCAAGTCCCTGCCCGGCCAGGGGCACACCAGCCTGGCAGCCTTCAAAGCGGACGTAGACCTAGGGGATCACCTCTTTGTCCACGGCCGCGTGATCTCCTCGCGCCGCGGTGAGCTTTCTGTCTTCGCGGAGACTGCCCTGGTAGACGGCGCCGACCCGGCTGCGCTGCCCGAGCTCGGTGACGACGCCGTCGCCACCCCCGCTTGGCGCATTGCCTCTAAGGCGCTGCGGCCCCTGCCCAAAACCTGGACCAATGAGGCAGGCGAGGCCGTCACCCTGTCTGAGGACAACCGGGTGCGCCGCCGTGAACTGGATTTGCTGACGCGCCCGGCGGCCCGCGACATGGTGCGCACGCGTGCCGCCGTGGTCCGCTCCCTGCGGGAGAACTTCCACCGCCGCGAGTACGTGGAGTTGGAGACCCCCATGTTGCAGGTCATCCACGGTGGTGCCGCCGCACGCCCCTTCACCACCCATATGAACGCCTTTGACCTGGACCTCTACCTGCGCATCGCCACGGAGATCTACCTCAAGCGCGCGGTGGTGGGCGGTGTGGACCGCGTCTTTGAGATCAACCGGAACTTCCGCAACGAAGGCGCCGACTCCTCCCACTCCCCAGAGTTCACCGCCCTGGAGGCCTATGAGGCCTACTCGGACTACAACGGCATGGCGGACCTGACCCGCAATCTAGTGCAGCAGGCCGCCCGCGATGCCTTCGGTCTGGAGGAGGGCCAGGAGGTCGTCACCCTGGCTGACGGCACTGAATACGACCTGTCCGGCCAGTGGCGCAAGATTGACCTCTACACCGCGGTCTCTGAGGGCGTGGGGGAGGAGATCACCGTGGAGACTCCACGGGAGAAGCTCGTCAAGCTGGCGGAAAAGCTGGATCTGGAGGTGGATGACTACGCCGTCGCCGGGAAGATCGTGGAGGACATCTTTGAGGTCACGGTGGGCGATGACCTGTGGGAGCCGACCTTTGTATATGACTTCCCGGAGGACACCTCCCCGCTGACCCGCTACCACCGCTCAAAGCCGGGCCTGACTGAGAAGTGGGACCTGTACATTCGTGGTTTCGAGACTGCCACTGCCTACTCTGAGTTGGCTGACCCGGTGGTGCAGCGTCAGCGTTTTGAGGCGCAGGCTTTGGCTGCCGCTAACGGTGACCCGGAGGCCATGGTGCTGGATGAGGACTTCCTGGTGGCCATGGAGCAGGGCTTCCCGCCCTGTGGCGGCATGGGCATGGGCATTGATCGACTGCTGATGGCCCTGACCGGCCAGGGCATTCGCGAGACCATCACCTTCCCGCTGGTCAGGCGTTCCTAAGTGCGTCGGCGGGCGCACTGGTCAGTCTCGCCTCACCCGACCCGCCTCATGGGCAGGTGCCTGTAGCAGTAAGAGGCACCTGCCCATGAGCTGGAAGCTCACTCGCACCGCCCCGGGTATTCATGACGAGGCCGAGGCGGTCAGCTGGCGGTGATCAGCGGGAGACGGCGTCTGCTGCGGCCTTGACCTGCGGGCGCACCGGCACCAGCCGGGTCAGCTGGGTGACATGGCGCGGCTCGAGTTCCTCAAGGCTGGAGACGCCCAGGAGCCTCATGGTGCGCACGAGTTCCTCGCGCAGGATCGCGATGGTCCGGTCCACGCCGGCGCGACCACCGGCCATGAGCCCGTAGAGGTAGGCGCGTCCAATGAGGGAGAACTTGGCGCCCAGTGCCGTGGCGGCCACGATGTCGGCGCCGTTCATGATCCCGGTGTCGATCATGACTGTGGCGTCGTCTCCGACCTCCCGCACCAGCTCGGGCAGCAGGCGGAAGGGCACCGGGGCCCGGTCCAGTTGGCGCCCGCCGTGGTTGGACAGGATGATGCCGTCCACGCCCAGGTCCAGCAGTCGCTTGGCGTCGGGGATGTTCTGGACGCCCTTGATGACGATGTTGCCGTTCCACATTCCCCGGATGACCTCAAGGTCCTCGTAGCTGATGGTGGGGTCCATGGCGGAGTTGAGCAGCTCGCCCACGGTGCCGCCCGTCGAGCTGAGTGAGGCGAACTCGAGTTTGGGTGTGGTCAGGAAGTCGAACCACCACCAGGGGCGGGGGATGGCGTTGAGGACGGTTCCCGCCGTGATTTGGGGCGGGATGGAGAAGCCGTTGCGCTTGTCGCGCAGGCGAGCGCCGGCCACGGGGGTGTCTACCGTGAACATGAGGGTGTCGAAGTCGGCCGCTGCGGCGCGTTCGACCAGCCCGTAGGAGATCTCGCGCTGACGCATGACGTAGAGCTGGAACCAGTTGCGGCCGTGGGGGTTGGCGGCGCGCACGTCCTCAATGGAGGTGGTGCCCAGGGTTGAGAGGGTGAAGGGGATGCCGACGGCTCCGGCGGCGCCGGCCCCGGCTATCTCCCCTTCGGTTTGCATCAGTCGCGTGAAGCCGGTGGGGGCGATGCCGAAGGGCATGGCCGAGGGGCCGCCGAGGATCTGGCAGGAGGTGTCGACGTCGACCGCCGGCCGCAGGATGTCGGGGTGGAACTCCACGTCGCGGAAGGCCTGGCGGGCGCGTCGCAGTGAGATTTCGCCCTCGGCGGCGCCGTCGGTGTAGTCGAAGGCGGCGGCGGGGGTGCGCCGCTTGGCGATGGCACGCAGGTCCCAGATGGTTTGGGCGGCAGTGAGGCGACGGCGGCGGGCGTTGAAGTCGGGTGTCTTGAAGTGGAGGAGCTCGAAGATTTCAGACGGATTGGGGAGCTGACGTTTGACCATAGTGACCGATTTCGTTGTTGACGGACAGTGCTGAAGTGGGCTGGGAGTACGTATGGAGGGCAGTCCCGGATGCCCGCACTGAGACTAAGGTCAGGCATACCTAAGTGCAAGATGGTGTATAGCCCGAGACTGATCCGTCCCTACGCCGCCGCGCTTGCGGCGCAAGAACCAGCGCGTGGGGCCCAGCGCTCGGGTCTCAGGCGCAGGCCTTGGCCTCATACTCGGCCAGCGTCCGGGCGACGTCGTCCAGGAAGGCGTTGACTTCATTGGGCTCGTAGCCGGTGTGGAACATGGTGCGTTGGAAGCCGAGTTTGCGCACGTCAGTGGAGGTGAGCATCCCAAAGGGACCGCCCACCCAGGTGCCTGTCTCGCGGGCGCGCAGGGTCAGGGTGATCTTGTCCCGCACGGTGTCCACCTGCTCGCGGTCGTAACCCTCCTGGAGCTTTACGGTGGTGAAGGCCAGGTGGCTGACGTCCTCTGCGGTCAGTGGGCGGCCCTCGGTGGAGCCGGCGGCGCTGGCGGTGGCGCGGGCCTCGTAGTGCTGCAGGGTGCGCACTACCTCGTCTAGGAAATCGTCGATTTGCTCCACGGAGTAGCCCTCCTCGTCCACCGCGGTGGTCACTGGGAAGACGACGTCGTTGACATCCTGGGCCCGCAGAATGGCCTGTCCGGTGTCACCGCTGGCGCCGACTTCCCAGGCTCGCAGCGTGTTGGCGATCTGGTCCAGGTAGGTGTCCACGGAGTGGATGTCGTAGCCGTCAACCAGCTCAGTGGCGGGGAACCGCGATTCTGTCACTTGGGTGGAGGTCAGCAGCATGTCAGGGTCCTCGATGTGGTGCTGTGGTGGTGCGGCCGCCAGGGGGCGGGCACCGGGGATTTCGCGCGGTGGCACCAACCGGTGCGCCCAGGCCGTATGACCTCAGGCTGCAGGGGCAGGTGCGCGAGGCGTTTCAATTATCCGGTGCAGGTCCGGTGATTCAAGATCTAGTTTCAGGTCCAGGATCGACGCCGATCCCGGGACAGGGCGGTGGCGGACATCAACCTAGCCCTGGGGCTGTGGGCTGCCATCCACCTTGAACAGCAAAGAGGCTAGCAGCCCTCTAGTGTCTAAGGCGCGTGCTGGCGCGAGAGTGCGGGCCGCAGCGCCACCACGCAGGCCTAGCAAAGAGCCGCACAGCGGCGGGCCTACAAGTCTCCCAAAGACGCCTCGCCCCGCCGACTTATGCAGCCGACGGGGCGAGGTGCTAATCAGTGACGCTACGGCTTTTCCGCAGTGCCACTAGCAAAGTGGCGCTCAGTGCGCGATGACCACCCTGAGGTTTCGCGGGCCGTGCACACCGTTGACGCGCACCAGCTCGATGTCACTGGTGGCGGAACCACCGGCGATCCAGGTGGTGGGGCGAGTGGGGTTCTGACCCAGCACGTCCACCGCCTCCGGGACGGTGGGCATGATCATCTCCCGCTCCAGGACCACCACATGCGTGTCTGGAACCAGGGTGATGGCGCGGCGGCCCTGGTCCGGTTCGCCATCTAGGCAGATGGTGCCGGACAGGGCGATGCCCACCCGCGAGCAGGTCACGACGGCGTCGATCGTGTCCAGTTCCAAGGTGGGGATCGGCGTCTCCCGGGAGTCCTCGTGGACGGTGCGGCCCGCGCGCGCGGCGGCCTGCTTGTAGGCCTCCGGCAGGCCGGTGGGCACTACGACGCTCTTGGCGCCAGCCTCATCCAAGAAGGCAGCGATAGCGTCGGCTACCTCGGCCTCCTTGACGGCCTGGGTCACTTTCGCGGAGTAGTCCTCCAGCTTCTCCACCATATCGGCGACGACGGGCTCGGAGCCGGGCGCGTGCTCACCCTTGCGGATGTAGTCGCGTGGAATCTCCCGGACGGGACGGCCCTCCTGAGAGCGGGCGATGGCGTCACGGGCACGAGTGAGGATTGTGGTCTTGGCATCCATCTCAGGCCTCCGGCTGGTCGTTGGTGCGGGTGGTCATGCCCTCAGCGCTGGCCAGTGGCAAGCCACGGGCAGGAGCGTCGGTACGGGGGGCGTTGGCATCCGAACCCGGGTGGGTGCGGTGCCACCACTGGCGGAAGGTCTCCTTGGGGGTGACCGGGATGTCGCGCGCAGCCGTCCAGCCCTTGATAACCGGTGCGGGTATATGGCCGATCCGGCCCTTCTTCCTACCTACCAGGCGGGTGGCCTTAGCCCCTTGCGCCAGGGCGCCCCAAAGCAGCTTGTTGCTCATGGCAGGGCTGGTGGCGCTCATGGCTAGGTCCCACACATCCGGGATTAGCCGCCGCTTAACGTCCACGCTGCGGGCGCGCAGGTGGATAAGAATCGTGGGGATGTCGATCTTGACGGGGCAGACCTCACCGCAAGCCCCACACAGTGAAGAGGCGAAGGGCAGGGTGTGCACCGGATCCTTGTCCGCCAGGCCCTGCGTGAGCTGGGGCGTGAGGATTGCGCCAATGGGGCCGGGGTACACCGAGCCGTAGGCGTGACCGGAGGTGTGCTGGTACACGGGGCAGATATTCATGCAGGAGCCGCAGCGGATGCAGGCCAGGGCCTGGCGGCCGATCGGGTCCGTGAGGACCTTGGTGCGGCCATTGTCCATGAGGATTAGGTGGAACTCCTTGGGGCCGTCACCAGGGGTGACGCCGGTCCACATGGAGGTGTAGGGGTTCATGCGCTCGCCGGTGGCGGAGCGCGGCAGCAGCTGGGCGAAGATCTCCGCGTCCTGGTAGCGGGGCACCAGCTTCTCGATACCCATCAGGGTGATGAGCGTATCCGGCAGGGTCAGGCACATGCGGCCGTTGCCCTCAGACTCAAAGATGGATACGGTGCCGGTTTCGGCAATACCCATATTGGTGCCGGAGATGGCCACCGGGGCGTGCAGGAACTTCTTGCGCAGGTGGGCGCGGGCGGCACCGGCCAGTTCTTCGGGTTTGTCGGAGAGGTCCTTGGGGGCGTCATCCATGCGGTCCAGGAAGATGCCGCGGACCTCGGAGCGGTTGCGGTGGATCGCGGGAACCACGATGTGGGAGGGCATGTCGTCGGCCAGCTGAACGATCATCTCGGCCAGGTCGGTCTCGTGGGCGGTGATGCCCTCGGACTTCAGGTGCTCGTTGAGGTTGGTTTCCTGGGTGGCCATGGATTTGACCTTGACGACGTCGTCGCAGCCCTTGGACTTCAGGATTTCCGTGACGATCGCGTTGGCCTCGGCGGCGTCGCGTGCCCAGTGAACGATGCCACCGTGGGCGGTGACATTGCGTTCAAACTGCTCTAGAAGCTCGGGGAGGCGGGAGGCCACCTCGAATTTGACGGCCTCGGCGGCGTCGCGGAGCTGCTCCCAGTCGGGCATCTCATCCACGCGCTGCTGGCGCTTGCCACGGATCGTGCGGGTGGCGTGGCCCAGGTTGCGGCGCATCTGAGTGTTGGCCAGGGTTTTGCGCGCCCCCTCCTGGAAGGTGGGGCCCCAGCGCAGGGTGTCTTCCGGGATGGTGACGTTGGTGCGCCAACCGCCGGTGTGGACCTCGTTCGGGTCGGCTGCCTGAGGCATGCCGAGGTATGTCTGCGTCATCGTGACACCACCTGTGAGCTAGCGGGGGCGAAGGAGATATTGCCGGCAAAAGGCGCGTCCTTGGTGCAGGCCAGGATCTCGGCCAGGTGCATCACGCGCACACCGGACTTAAGGCGGGACAGGCCGCCGCCAATGTTCATCAGGCAGGAGTAGTCGCCGGTGCACAGCACCTCAGCGCGGGTGCTAAGCACATTGGAGACCTTGTCCGCAAGCATGGCGGTGGAAACATCCGAGTTCTTCACGGAGAAGGTGCCGCCGAAGCCGCAGCAGACGTTCTGCTCAGGCAGCTCAATGTAGGTCAGGCCCTCCACCGCTTTGAGCAGGCGGTAGGGGCGGTCCCCAACCTTGGCTACGCGCATGGAGTGGCAGGTGGGGTGGTAGGTGACGGTGTGGGGGAAGTAGGCGCCGACGTCCTCCAGGCCGAGCACATCCACCAGCAGCTCGGATAGGTCGTAGGTGTGGGCGCCGATGCGCTCAACTTGCTTGGCTAGATCGTCGTCGCCAACGTGCTTGGCTACGATCTCCTGCTCGTGGCGCGCAGCTCCGGTGCAGGAGCCGGAGGGGACCACGATGGCGTCCCACTCGCCGTCGAGGACTGGGGCGAAGGTTTTGATGTGATTGCGGGTGATGGCTGCTGCCTGTTTGAAGTAGCCGGTGTTCGCGTGCATCTGACCGCAGCACACCTGCCCCTCAGGGAAGACGACTTCGTGTCCGAGTCGCTCCAGAATGCTTACGGTTGCTTGCGCTGCCTGCGGGAACATGGTGTCGGCTAGGCAGGTCGCGAAGAGTGCAATGCGCACGGTTACCTCCACGGCGTCGTTGACGGGTCGGGCTCAGAATATTGACGCCGTAGACCGCTTTCGTACGGGCGCCTGCGCCACAGCGCGCTCACTAGGACGAAAGGCCGTGATGGTGCGGAAAAGTCTTGCGACGGTGGGAGATATGTGGGCGTCTGGGAAGCTAGAAAGTCCGGCTGCCGCAGAGGTATTGCGCAAGCCTCGGCTTGGGTTTTGTTACTGAGGCCCGGCAGAGGCTAGACCCAGGCCGTGGTGAGGTCCTGCCTGGCGGTAAAAGCGCAGGTGGGTTCGCCCCATGAAGAAAGTGGCGCCGGAGAGCCCAAAGGCCCACCGGCGCCACTGTCCTACCTGGCTTAAGGCACCAGCGCAGAAATGCCTACGGCATATAGCTGCCCAACCATCCCTGCGAGGCGATGAACACCAGCGTGCACAGCACCAGCAGCAGGCCGATGGAGTATGGCGCAGCCTTCTTCAGGATCTCCGCATCCGTGCCGGGCGCGTTCACCGCGGTGGCCGCGATTGCCAGGTTCTGCGGGGAGACGATCTTGCCGATACCGCCACCAATCGTGTTGGCAGCCAGCAGGATCTGCGGGTCCAGCCCAGCGCCTGCTGCGGCGGTGGCCTGCAGGTTGGCGAAGAGCGCACCAGCGGAGGTAGCCGAGCCCGCCACGGCCGTGCCCACATAACCGAGCATCGGAGACAAGAAGCCGAAGGCGGCGCCCGTGGTGGCCAGGGCTGCGCCGATGGAGGTGGTCTGGCCGGAGAAGTTCATGACGTAGGCCAGGGCCATCACCATGGAGATGGTCAGGATCGCCAGCCGCAGGTTGTAGATGGTCTTGGGCAGCACCGCGAACATCTTGCCCACGCTGGTCTGGTAGCGCCCGCCGGAGGAGTTCAGGCCATAGACGATCGCCACGATGATGGCGGTGACGAAGATCCAGGTACCCGGGTTGGACAGGATCTGCAAGTTGTAGATCGCGGAACCTGAGGGCTCGCCTTTGGCGTTTAGCAGGTCACCGTAGACGCCCGGCCATTTGATCTTGATATCTGTGGCGGACAGAGCCTTGGACAAGCTCTTGAACAGCTTGGTGATCGCGATAATCACCACCACGAGCACATAGGGCAGCAGGGCCAAGGCCACGCGCTGGCCGTTGGGCTTGTCTTCAGCGGCAACTTCAGTGCGGTACTCCTCCGGGGTGGTGGGGGTCCACACGAGCAGGAACACGTAACAGGCGGCCAAGCCCAGCAAGGAGGCGACGACGGCGGTGAGCTCGTAGGAAATCTCGGGGATGAAGAAGTGGCCGGCGGCGGTGGCAAAGCCAGAAACCAGGGCGAGGGGCCAAAGCTGCTTGATGCCGCGAGAGCCGTCCAGGATGAACAGCAGAATCAGCGGGATAAAGGTGGCGATGATCCAGGAGATATGCCCCATATTCTGTGCCACCAGGGTGGGATCCTGGCCACCGAGTTTGCCTGCCGTCGTCGTCGGGATAGCTATGGCGCCAAAGCCCACGTTGATGGCATTACCCACGATGGTGACGATGGCGGCCTTTACCGGCGGCAGGCCCAGGGCGACCAGCATGGCGCAGGTAATAGCCACCGGAGCGCCGAAGCCCGCTAGGCCCTCCATCAGGCCGCAGAAGGAGAAGGCCACGATCAGGGCCTGGGCGCGCTGGTCACCCTTGCCGATGGTGTTGAAAACGGCCTTGAGGTCCTGGCTGCGCCCAGAGGTCTCCGTGAGGTTGTAGAGCCACACGGCCGCGATGATGATGTAGATGATCGGCACGAAGCCCAGGGCCAGGCCCTGGGTGCCGGACATGATCGTCATCCCGGCAGGCATCTTGAAGGCGAATATCGCGATCAGCGCTGACAGCGCAAAGGAGATGATCGCGCACCAATGCGTCTTCACCTTGAAGGCGCCCATGAGGACGAAGAACACCACCAGTGGCAGCAGGCCGACGGCGGCGGTGGCAAAGACATTGCCGCCCACTGACGTCGTCGACGGGGTAAAGGTGGCCGAAGGAAGGGCCTGGTGAAGGCCCGACAAGGCTGCAAGAGTCATAACTGCTCCGTGGATAGGGCTAGGCGGGGGCATCGTCGCTGCCGCCAGTTGCCCGCACATACTGGCACAGACGTGACCATGGTTACGACCCATCTCAGGACTAAAGTCTTCCTATATACCCCGGGGGGTATAAGCTTGGGGTGGTCAGGTGCCTATCCGGGCACCGCAATCTGACCCAGCATCAACTGTGAGATGGAGAGTCATATGTGCCGTCCCGTCACCTGCAAGCAATGCGGAAAGACCACCTGGGCTGGCTGCGGCCAGCACGTCGACCGCGTCAAAGCCTCCGTGCCCAAGGGCCAGTGGTGCACCTGTGACCGCAACGCCCCCAAAGTGGATGCTAACTCCGCAGCCTCCGGTGGTTTCCTGTCCCGCCTGCTCGGAGGTCGCTGAGCCATGACCGCCGCCGCAGAGTTAGCCAACTCGGCCTCCGTCCCCAGCCGCCGCGTAGTCGTCATTGGTGGCGTGGCTGCCGGAATGAGCGCCGCCACCCGCCTGCGTCGCTTGGATGAGCGCGCCCAGATCACCGTCCTGGAGCGCGGCGAGCATGTCTCCTTTGCCAACTGCGGCCTGCCGTATTTCGTGGGTGGGGTCATTCCCCAGCGCGAGGACCTGCTGCTGCAGACCCCCGAATCCTTGGCTGCCCGCTTCAACCTGGACGTGCGCGTGCGCACCGAAGCCCTGGCCATCGACCGCAGCGCCCGCACCGTCCAGCTGCGCACCACCAGTCCCGACGGCACCACCACCGAGGCCGAACTACCCTACGACGCCCTAGTCCTCGCCCCCGGCGCCCAGCCCTTCGTGCCCCCAATCCCCGGCATTGAGCGGGCCCTGAGCCTGCGCGACGTGCGCGACGCCGACGCCCTCGCTGCCGCCGTCGCCACCGGGGGAGTCGACGGCGGCCCCGCCCGCAGTGCCGTCGTCCTAGGGGCCGGTTTCATTGGCCTAGAAATGGCCGAGAACCTCCACCACCGCGGCCTAGCCGTCACCCTCGTGGAGCTCGCCGAGCACGTCCTGCCGCCACTAGACCCAGAGATGGCCGCCCCCGTAGCCGCCCGCCTAACCGGCGTCGGCATTGACGTGCGCACCGCCACCTCTATTTCCCAACTCACCGAGCGCGAAGCTCAGCTCACTGACGGCACTACCGTGCCCGCAGACATCGTGGTGGCCGCCGTCGGCGTGCGCCCCGACACCGAACTCGCCCGCGCCGCCGGGCTGGAAGTCAATGAGCGCGGCGGGATCGTCGTCGACGCCCAGCAACGCAGCTCCGACCCCCATATCTGGGCCGCCGGAGACGCCGCCGTCAAAACCGGAGCCATCGACGGCGCCCCAACCCTGGTGCCCCTGGCACAGGTAGCCAACCGCCACGGTCGCTTAGTGGCCGACTCCATCATGGGCCGCCCCGTGCAGGCCCTACCCACCATCGCCACCGCCATCGTGGGTGTGCTGGGACTGCAGGTAGCCATGACCGGCTGGTCTGAAACCCGCGCCCGCGCCGCCGGCCTTGACGTCGTCGTCATCCACAACCACCCCGCCGACCACGCCGGCTACTACCCCGGGGCCAAAGGCATGAGCCTCAAACTCGTGGCGGAAGCGGGCAGTGGGCGCATCCTCGGCGCCCAAGGCCTGGGGGAATCTGGCGTGGACAAGCGCATAGACATCATCTCCACGGCCATCCGTGCCGGCCTGAGCGCCACCGACCTAGCCGACCTGGAGACCACCTACGCACCGTCCTTCGGCGCGGCCAAAGACCCTGTGCATATGCTCGGGCTGATCGCTGACAATGTGCTCTCCGGCCTCACCGACACCTTGCAGTGGCATGAACTCGACGCCGCCGTCGCCCAGGGAGCCACCGTGGTGGATGTGCGCAGCGCCGCCGAATACCAGCGCGGGCACATCCCCGGCGCCGTCAATATCAGTGTGGACGGCCTGCGGGAACACCTAGACCAGCTCCCCGAAGGCCCCCTGGTGGTGTCCTGCCAGGTTGGCTTGCGCGGGCACGTGGCCGCCAGAGTGCTCAGCCAGCTGGGTCGCCAAGTGCGCAATCTCGACGGCGGCTACCGCACCTGGTCAGCTGTGAACGGCACCGGTGTGGTCGGCGCCGAGCCCGGCCAGTCAGAGCTGGGTTGAGCCGTGGCCGTCAACCTTGATCCGGCAGAGTTACGCCCCACTATCACGCGCCTCAAGCGCGCCCGCGGGCAACTCGACGCCGTAATCCGCATGTTGGAAGAGGGGCGAGATTGCGAAGAGGTGGTTACGCAGATCGCGGCAGTTTCTAAGGCTGTGGACCGGGCGGGTTTCACGGTGATCGCCACCGGCATGCGCGCCTGCCTGTCTGCGGAACCGAAGGATCAAAGCTTGGACGTCAGCCGCCTGGAGAAGATGTTTCTCGCCCTGTCCTAAGGTTTGCTGGCGCCCGCCAAAGTGAAATTTTCGCGCGGGGGCTGCGGTGTTAACGCAGCCCCCGCGCGAAAACGCAGGTTTAGAAGAGATATACCTCAGCAGTTAGTGCCTCAGCGCACGTCCTCGTCTACCCAGTCGAAGGTCCGGGTCACTGCCTTCTTCCACAGGCGGTAGGTGCGGTCACGCTCGGCGGTGTCCATCGACGGCGTCCAGCGCTTCCCCTCCTGCCAGTTGGCGACGACGTCGTCAGTGCCCTTCCAGAAGCCCACCGCCATACCGGCGGCGTAGGCCGCACCCAGGGCGGTGGTCTCAATGACCTTAGGCCGCACCACGTCCACGCCGCACAGATCCGCCTGGAACTGCATGACCAGATCGTCGTGCGTCATACCGCCGTCGACCTTGAGCTCCTTGAGCGGCACACCGGAGTCGGCGTTCATCGCGTCCAGCACCTCAGCGGACTGGAAGGCGGTGGACTCCTCCACGGCACGGGCGATATGTCCCTTGTTGACGTAACGGGTTAGGCCCACGATGGCGCCACGGGCGTCGTCGCGCCAATAGGGGGCGAACAGTCCCGAGAAGGCCGGGACGAAGTACACCCCGCCGTTGTCCTGGACGGTTGCAGCCAACTCGCCAATATCCGAGGACTTGACGATCATGCCCAGGTTGTCGCGCAGCCACTGCACCAGAGAGCCGGCCACAGCGATCGAGCCCTCCAGGGCGTACACGGGAGCCTGGTCGCCGATCTTGTAGGCCACAGTGGTGAGCAGGCCGTTGTCTGAGAACACCGGGGCGGTGCCGGTGTTCATCAGCATGAAGCAGCCGGTGCCGTAAGTGTTCTTGGCCATGCCCTTCTCAAAACAGGCCTGCCCGAAGGTCGCGGCCTGCTGGTCGCCCAGAATGCCGGAGATCGGAGTGTCGATCAGCAGACTGTTCTTGTGGCCGTAACCGTAGACCTCCGAGGAAGACTTGATTTCCGGCAGCATGGAAATGGGCACCCCGAAGGCCTCACAGACGTCCTCCCGCCACTGCAGCGTGCGGATATCCATCAGCATGGTGCGCGAAGCGTTGGTGACGTCCGTGGCGTGCACGCCGCCGTCGACACCACCGGTCAGGTTCCACAAGACCCAGGAGTCCGTGTTGCCGAAGTACAGGTCCCCGGCCTCTGCTCGCTCGCGGGCGCCGGGAACATTGTCCAGAATCCAGCGGATCTTGGTGCCGGAGAAGTAGGGGGACAGGCCTAGGCCGCAGATGTCGCGGAAGCGGTTGGGGCCGACCTCGCCCTCCAGCTCGCGGCAAATCGGGGCGGTACGGGTGTCCTGCCAGACAATCGCGTTGTAGACCGGCTCGCCGGTGTGCTTGTCCCACACGACGGTGGTCTCGCGCTGGTTGGTGATACCGACGGCGGCCAGGGCGTGGCGGTTGATATCTGCCTTCTGGAGGGCCTCGGCGACGACGGAGCGCACGGACTCCCAGATCTCCTGCGGGTCGTGCTCCACCCAGCCGGGGTTGGGGAAGATCTGGGTGAACTCCTTCTGCCCAATGGAGACGATCTCACCGGCATGGTTGAAAATAATCGCGCGAGAAGAGGTGGTGCCCTGGTCGATTGCCAGGACGTAATGCTTTTCAGACATGGATGGGTCCTTTCACATCATTGTGGCTGGATAGCGGGGCTCACGGTCTGGACGCGAGCCATGGTTCTGGCTGGGCCGGTCTGCTCAGTACAGGCCAGCCATATTCGGGATGAGCAGGCCAGCGATTACGGCGCCGACCAGCGGGCCCACCACCGGCACCCAGGCGTAGCCCCAGTCCGACTCGCCCTTGCCCTTGATGGGGAGGAAGGCGTGGGCAATGCGGGGACCGAGGTCACGGGCCGGGTTAATGGCGTAGCCGGTGGGGCCACCCAGGGACAGACCGATGGCGACGATTACGAAGGCGACCGCCAGCGGGCCGATCTGGGAGGGGGACTTGCCGTTGTAAAGCACCCAGGCGATCAGGGCGAAGGTGCCGATGGCCTCAGTTACTACGTTCCAACCGTAGGAGCGGATGGCCGGGCCGGTGGCAAAGCAGCCGAGCTTGGAGGCGGCAGGGGCTTCCTCGTCGAAGTGCTTCTTGTATGCCAGCCAGGCGCCGACGGCTCCCAGGATCGCGCCCAGCATCTGGGCAATGCAGTAGACCAGCACGTTGGTGGCGGTGGCGGGTACCCCGCTGGCCAGGTCCTTCCCTGCTACTGCGAGCCCCAGGGTTACCGCCGGGTTGAGGTGGCCACCGGTGGCGTAGGCGGCGTAGACGCCCATGAAGACCGCCAGACCCCAGCCGAAGGTGATGACGATCCAGCCGGATGCGTTCGCCTTGGATTTGGGGAGGGTGACGGCGGCACATACGCCGGCACCAAAGAGGATCAGGATGAAGGTTCCGAAGAACTCAGACAGGAAGATCTGGGTCAGGCTCATTACAAGCTCACTTTCTACACGCCTTTGTGCGTGATGCTCGTGGGGGTGCCGAGGGCTGGTCCCTGCTTGACCTGAGGTGGGTTCCGGCTGGGAGTCCGACGGCAGCCCTGAAAGTACGTGATGCAAGTTGCTCTAGTGGGCATTTCGAGTGGCTTTGCGGCCTTGCGGTGGCGCAATAGAGCAGGTGTCACATCAGGACTTAATACTGTAATAACGAGAAGGTGTCACCGGTAAACCTTCGGGGTGTCAGGAAAAAGTGCGGGGTGTTGCCGCCAGGTGTGAACCTTTGCCCAAGTGGGGTGCACGATTTCCAGACAGCGTGTAGTTCTTGTTAGGCAGCAAAGGCGCAGCACTAGGCGCCGACCGCTTTCCCCACATCGCGGCTACCCAGGAGGTCCGGTTTGAAAACCATGGATGCTGATCTAGTGGTGGTCGGTGGTGGAGCTACCGGCGTCGGCGCCGCCCGCGATGCGGCTATGCGCGGCCTAAAAGTGGTGCTGCTTGAGCGAGCCGACCTAGCCCAAGGCACCTCTGGCCGCTTCCACGGGCTGCTGCACTCAGGCGGCCGCTACGTGGTCTCCGACCCCATCTCGGCCCGCGAATGCGCTGAAGAAAACCTCATCATGAGCCGCATCCACGCCGATGCCATCGAGCGCACCGGCGGGCTCTTTGTGGTCACCCCCGAGGATGACCTGGACTTCTCCGACCGTTTCCTGGCCGGAGCCGGCGATGCGGGAGTGGCCTGCGAGGAAATCAGCATTGCTGAAGCCCTGCGCATGGAGCCGCGCCTCAACCCGGGGATCAAACGGGCCTTCGCCGTCAATGACGCCTCCGTAGACGGCTGGAAGATGGTCTGGGGCGCCGCCCGCTCCGCGCAGGAGCACGGCGTAAGCATCCTGACCTACCACAAGGTCACCGACGTCGTCGTGGAGGGCAACGGCGACGAGCGGCACGTCACGGCGGTGCGCGCCAGAGGCGTCAAAACCGGCGAGGAACTGACCATTAACTGCCCCATGGTTATCAACGCCGCCGGGCCCTGGGGCGGCCAGCTCGCAGAGATGATCGGCTCCCAAAGCGTGGAGATCGTGGCCGGGGCGGGCGTCATGGTGGCGGTCAACCACCGGCTGGTCAACCACGTCATCAACCGCTGCGTCAAACCTGCCGACGGCGACATCATCGTCCCCAACCACACCATCAGCGTGATTGGCACCACCGACCGGCGGGTTCCCGACCCCGATCAAATCCTCATCTCCCGTGAAGAAGTCGGCCAGATGCTAGACAAGGGCGACGTGCTGCTCCCCGGCTTCCGGCACAGCCGCGTCCTGCGGGCCTGGGCCGGGGCGCGCCCGCTCGTGCTGGACAAGAGCGTCGCCGGCGACGACACCCGCAATATGAGCCGCGGCATGACCGTCATCAGCCACAAACAGGCCGACGGCGTCGCCGGCATGCTCACCGTGGCTGGCGGCAAGCTCACCACCTACCGCCTTATGGCTAAGAAGGCCGTGGACGCCGCCTGCGCTGAACTGGGAGTAACCACCCCCTGCCTGACGGAAACCGAGTCCGTCCCCGGCTCCAAAGAGGGGCGCAACTATGTGCTCACCAAGCGCCTCGCCGCTGCTGAGGCCAAGCGTGGGGAAGAGCAGACCATCTGCGAATGCGAACTGGTGCCCCGCAAAGCCATCACCGCGCTTATGGAGGAGCAGCCGGACGCCTCCTTCGATGACCTGCGCCGCCAGCTGCGCATCGGCATGGGCCCCTGCCAAGGCGGATTCTGTGCCGCCCGGGTGGCCGGGCTGCACACCTCTTGCGAGCGGCAAGACTCCGCAGGCGCCACCGAGATGCTGCGCAGCTTCCTGCGCCACCGTTGGCTAGGCATCTGGCCGGTGCTGCAAGGCCAGCAGCTGCGCGAGGCGGCGCTGGACTTCTGGATGCTGCAAGGCACCCTCGCCGTACAGGACCTGCCCGTCGCCGCCACCCTGCCAGCCCCCGTGGCCACCTCCATCGAGGGCGTGGAGGACGGCGTGGCCCTGCCCGAAGAATTGGAACTAGCCACACAGGCACTGGCCGGTCCACCGGTGGTAGCCGCAGAAAGCGGACTGCCAGCCCTAGTGAAGGTTGTTGAGACGCAGGAGGTTCGCGCATGAGCAGCGACGTCGTCGTCATTGGGGCCGGAATTGCCGGCTACGCTGCCGCCCTGCGCCTGCGGCGGGCCGGGGCCAGCGTCACCCTGGTCAGCAAAGGCGTGGGCGGACTGCCTCTGTCCACCGGAAACCTGGACGTACTTGGACGCCTAGGCGGCGCCGCTGGCCCCACTGGGCCGGGAGCAGATGCCACCGAGGCTGAGCGCTGGGAACGGCGCGCAGTAACCCACCCCTACGCCACCATCGCTGATGGCAGCCTGCTGCCTGAGGGGCACCCCTACCACCGCATCGGCGTCGAGCACACGGCCGCCGGAATCACCGGACTGTGCGAGCTGGTAGGCCCCGAGCTGCTGCCCGCCCCGACAGTGGCCGAGGGCCTCACCAGCGCGGAGGGCCCCGCCAACAAGTGGCTGCCCACTGCCGTTGGCGCAATCCGCCCCAGCCTGGTGCTTCAGCCCTCCATGGCTGCCTCCGCACTGCGCGACGGCGGGCAATACCTGGTGGTGGGGCTATCCCGCCTCAAAGACCTGACCGCCCAACTGGTGGCCGGGAACCTCAACCGCAGCGAACTGCCAGGCGGGGGGCGCGTACAGGCCCGAGCCCTAACCATTGACTTTGAGGCCCGCCCCGGTGAGGCGGATACCAATGCCGTCGGCCACGCCCGCGCCCTGGACACCGCTGCCGGCCGGGAGCAACTGCTCCGCCTGCTGGACGGGCAAGTACGCCCCGGAGAGACGGTGTTGCTGCCCGCCGTGCTTGGTCTGGAGCAGCCTGGCGTCCAGCGAGAGCTGGAGGAGCGCCTGGGGACGCCCGTCGGGGAGATTCCCCTGGTGCCGCCCTCCGTTCCCGGCCTGCGCCTAGAGCACCGCCTAGAGCAGCTGGCTATGACCGAGCGCGTGCGCGTAGTGATGGGTGGGCGGGTGGTCTCCAGTCGGGTGGAGCACGGGCGGCTGGTGGCTGTCACCAGTGCCGCCTCCGGGCGCCCCCGAGAGCACCGTGCGGCAGCCTTTGTGCTAGCGGCCGGGGGCTTCGAGTCCGGGGCACTAGCCATGGACTCCTACGGGAATGTCACGGAGACGATTCTCGGCCTGCCGCTGGCCGGAGTGGTCCCCGAGGGGGCCGAGAACCTGCGCCGTCTGATCCACCGCGACTACTGGGGCATGCCTCAGGGGATTTTCCGGGTGGGCGTGGCGGTAGACCAGCAGATGCGGCCCCTGGGAGCTGATGGGGAGCCCGCCATGGAAGGCGTGTACGCCGCCGGAAGTGTTCTGGCCGGGGCGGTCCGCTGGGCTGAAATGTCCGGCGAGGGCATCGCCCTGGGCTCAGCCCATGCCGCCGCTGACGCCGTCCTGGCCTCTCTGGGCCAGGAGCACCAGTCCACCGCCAACTCGGCCCCCGCGCCCGCACTAGAGCACAACGAGGAGCACTGATGTTCAACCTGGACACCCTGGCCAAGCGCTGGGACCTGCCTCTTCCCGGCGCCGGTGGCCGCGAGGTGCGCTCCGGCTCCGCCGCCCTGGAGACCGCCGGGCACAACCTAGCCCGCGCCAGCCTGGACTGCTGCATTAAGTGCACCATCTGCGAGACCATGTGCCCGGTTATGGCCGTCACAGAACTCTTCCCCGGCCCCAAATTTGTGGGCCCCCAGGCGGAGCGCTACCGCAACGGCGCCACCGTGGACCACTCCATCGACTACTGCTCCTCCTGCGGCACTTGCACCCGGGTATGCCCCCAGGGCGTCAAGGTGGCTGAGCTCAACAACCAGGCCCGTGCCGTCATGCGCGCCCAGACCGGCGCCGTGCCCCTGCGCGACCGCATGATTACCCAGACCACCCTTATGGGCAAAGCTATGACCCCGGTGGCGCCCATTGCTAACGCCGCCCTGGACAACCGGCTCGTGCGGGTAGCCATGGAGAAAACCATCGGCGTGCACCGCGATGCCCCCATGCCCAAAGCCGAGCGCCACTCCCTGTGCCACTGGCTTAAGCACCGCCGCAAGCTCACTGACACCGCCGTGCCCGCGGGATCACGCGGCCCAATTGTCTTCTTCCACGGCTGCGCTGGCGGCTACTTCGAGGTGGAGACCTCCAAGCGCGCCATTGAGGTGCTGGAGCATATTGGCTACGACGTCGTGGTGCCGCCGCAGGGCTGCTGCGGGCTAGCCGCCCAATCTAATGGCCTGTACGGGCAAGCTAGCGCCTCGGTGGTGCGCCTGTGCGAACAGCTGCGCGCGGCGGGCAAAGACCTGACGATTGTCTCTTCGGCAGGCTCCTGCGCCGGAATGCTCAAGCATGAGGCGCACGAGATCATGGGCGTGGAGGCGGAGGCGCTGGCGGACGTGTCCGCACGCACCGTCGAACTTTCGGAACTGCTGCGGGACTTGGACGAGGCTGGGCAGCTGCCGCATACCTTCCGGCGCATCGAGGCGACCGTGGCCTATCACCCACCCTGCCAGCTGCGCGGGCAGAACATGGGGCTGCCCGCCATCGAGGTCATGGAGCTGGTGCCAGGATTCCAGGTGGTGGAATCCGGCAAGGCCTGCTGCGGTATGGCTGGCACCTATGGGCTCAAGAAGGAGAAGTACCAGGTGGCGCAGGCAGTGGGGGAGCCTCTGTTTGAGCTGGTGCGTGAGGTCAACCCGGCCTTGGCTGTCTGTGACACCGAGACCTGCCGTTGGCAGATCCAGAAGTCTTCTGGGGTGCGCACCGTCCACCCCATCTGGGTGATTCACGCTGGCTATGGCCTGTCCCGTCTGCCGGGCCTGGAGGAGGACTGAGCGACTGCGGGGCCGCGCGCTTGCGGGGGGGGCCGTGCGGTCCGAGCGCTTGCCTTTGCGGCAGGCTGCTGTGGCGCGTCGTCCCAGCGGTTTGCTGCGCCAGTTTGCACCTGCGTGCTGTGGGAACGGCTGCGGCGGGCACGCAGGCTTTCCGGGAAAGTGTGTCCGCTCCACCACCTATATGCGATCATGGTCAGCAGTCCTGAACAGACGTGCAAAGCATAGGGGGTGGGTGTGATGCCTGTTGAGCCACCCAGGAACCGCGCGCAGTGCTACGAGGCTGCCTCCATGTACTACGTCCAAGGCGAGACCATGGAGGTCATTGCCCGTCACCTTGGGACGTCTCGCTCCACCGTCTCTCGACTGTTGGCTCGTGCCCGCGAGGAAGGCATCGTTCGCATCACCCTGGCTGAGCCTGGCGGGCGCGGCAGCTTAGAGTCTGAGCTGCGCGAAGCCTTTGGCGTGGATGTGCGCATCGTGCCGGTGCGGGAGGGCACCACAGAGATTCACCGCCTGGAACAGGTGGCAGCGGTAGCCGCCCGCAGACTGATCGAATTGGCTCCCACCGACGGGGTGATTGGCACCGCCTGGGGCACCACCATGAGCGAAGTCTGCGCCGCCCTGCCAGCAAATGCCGTGCCCGGCCTAACCGTAGTCCAGCTCAACGGTGCTTCAGATCCCGACGGCGTCGGCCCTAGCGCCGGAGAGGTATTGGCTGCTTTCCATGAGCGGCTGGGTGCACGCACCGTGGCTTTCCCGGTGCCAGCTTTCTTCGACCACGCCTCAACCCGGGAGGCCATGTGGTCAGAACGCTCCGTGCGCCGCGTGCTGATGCTGGCCCAGAAGGCGGATTTGGCGGTCTTTGGGGTGGGGACGGCGCCCGTGCCAGGCCGAGTCCACGGCGCCACCCTGCCCAGTCAGGTCTACGCCGGAGGGCATTTGACTGACGCAGATCGGCTACTGCTGCAGCATGAGGATGTGGTGGGTGACGTTTGCACCGTGATGCTGCGGGCGGACGGTTCCTGGCGGGATATTCCTTTGAACCGGCGCGCCACCGGGCCCACGCCTGAGCAGCTAGCCAAAGTGCCCCGGCGTCTCTGCGTGGTGGCCGGCACTGGCAAGGCTCGGGCGCTGCTGGCAGCTTTGCGCGCCCGGGTGGCTACCGACCTGGTGGTGGATGAGGCGACGGCGCGGGCGATTATTGCGCTGCCCGATTATCGCCAGGGGCGGACCCGCCGCAGCCGTTGAGACCGCGCCAGATAAGCGGTGGTGGGGCCACCTGGTGGTGCAGGTAGGGGCCTGGAGACCCGGCGCTAGGTCGGGCGCTGCTGGTGGGGCGGCCAGCGGGGGAGCGGTGGAAGTCGCGGTGATGGATCTGTGCATTTGTCCTGGGCCGTGCCTCCCGGGTGGGGCCAGCACGGGCCGGTACAGTGCAGAGCATGGCAGCGGGCAGTGGGAGGCAGGGCAGGGGGCCCGACTGGGTCCCTATCCAGCGTGGCGCCCAACAAGCCCGAGCCCGCAAGGCTGCAGCCCGCGCCGCTGGCGAGCCGGAGACCTCCGGTCCCTCTCGCTTGGAACGTGTGGCCGCTGCCGGTCGGAGCCGTGGACTGATCGGCAGAATTAAGCCGAAAGCTGCCGCGAAGGGGGCCGCTAAGGGGACTGCGCAGGCCGCTCCAAAGACCGCAGCTCAGGGTCCGAGCAGGGGTGCAGGTGGCACCGTTGCTGGTGGAAGTCAGCCGCGCAGCGGCGCAGCACCTAAAACTCCAGCGCGCTCCGGTACTACTCGCATCGTTAAGGGCAAGCAGGTTCGGCCCGCCGCCAGCGGTGCTCGGGCAGGGGCGGCTGGTACCAGAGCTGGTGAGCCTACGGCAGCGGGCCCTCAGCAAAGGCCGGGCGGTACCCGGGTCAACTCAAGGAATGGCGCGGCTCGGGGCGCAGCCGGAGGAACGTCTAGCGGTGCCTCAGCAGCTCAGCGCCGAACTGGCGCGGCAGAGCAGCGCGGGGCTGGGGCTGCAGGACAGCGGGCCGCAGGCAGGCCAGCTGCGGGCTCCCCGGGGGCTCGGGCGCAGGCCGGAGGTGCCTCGGGCGCAGCTTCCGCCGGAGCTCGTGGCCGCGGCACTTCAGCTCAAAGCCAGGCAGGTGCTGCCCGCGGTGGTCGGGGGCAGGTGCGCCGGGGCGCCGGAGCTTCGCAAACTGGGGCTCGCCAGCCCCGATCGACGGCGCAGGCCCGTCTAGGTGATGAGCGAGCCAGATCTGCCGGCGGTGGGGGGCGCCGTCAAGCCCAGAGCGCCAGGCCAGCGCCGCAGCACCGCCCCGGGCAGTCGCAGCGGGGCTTAGCGGCACGTCCACGGCGGGTCCTCTCCGCGCAGGAGAAGCGCTATCTCAAGCATGCCGGGATTGCAGTGCTGGTGGTGCTAGTGGCGGTCGGCCTGATTGCGGGACTCATTGAAGGCACCAAGGCGCTGCGGGAACAGATTCACCAGCAGAACGCAGAGGCGGCTGCTTTAGCGCAAAAGACCGTTTATCCAGCCCCCTCCAACTGCAAGCTGGAGAATCTGGACGTTAAAGCCACTATGCCGGACACGGTTTCTGCTGGGGCGGGTTTGACGGTGAGCTTGGAACTGAGAAACCGGGGCAGTGAGGCGTGCCTGCTGGATACTTCCAAGGCCTCCTTGAACATGCTGGTGACCACTGGCGGTCAGACCGTGTGGGACTCCAAAACCTGCCCGGCAGGTGACCCGGGTGGGGTGCTCCTGCTGCCAGGCACGGATACGGCCAAAGTGGACCCGGGAGCTTCAAAGACCCCGGCGGCAGCAGGCTTAGCTGCGGACACCACGGTATCCATGAAATGGGATGGAAAGACCGCAGCCTCCGACTGTGCAGCGGATAAAGCGACCGTCTCCACCGCCGGCACCTACCACCTGAGCATGAGCCTGGACGGTGCCGACCTGCTGGGGGATAAGGTCTTCGTGGTCCGCTGAAGCCAGCGCGTGGCAGCGCAGCACCTGAGGCGGCTGGCGCCTTGACCACGGAGTTACCCCCGGGGCAGGGCGGCGCCCATCGCCTCACCCACGTGACTGACCGGCAGGAAGGTCATGCCTTTAACCGGACGCAATTCCTTACTGCCTGCCAGCGGCACGATCGCTCGGTCAAAACCCAGCCGCGCCGCCTCCGCCAGCCGCCGCTGAATACCCACCGTGGCCCGCACCTCCCCGGTCAACCCGACCTCCCCAAAAGCCACCAAGCCTGGGGGAGTAGGTAGGTTCCGGGCAGCACTAACCACCGCAATAGCCACCGCCAAATCCGTGGCAGGCTCCACCGCCCGGGCCCCGCCAACCGTAGAGACATACACATCCGCCGTCGAGGTATTCACACGCAAGCGTGCAGCCAACACCGCCAAAGACATAGCCACTCGCGAGTGATCCACCCCCGAGGTGGTACGCCGCGGCGAAGCTGCGCCCGTGGTGGCAACAAGCGCCTGCACCTCCACCGGCATAGGGCGCCGCCCCTCCAAAGTGACGGTGGCGCAGGTGCCAGGCACCTCACTGCGGGCAGCAGACAGGAACAGGCCCGAGGGATCAGCCAGGCCCACAATGCCGCGCTCACCTAGGTCAAAGCAGCCAACCTCATCAGTGGGCCCGTAGCGATTCTTCACCGCGCGCAGCAGCCTCAGGCGAGCATGACGATCCCCCTCAAATTGGCAGACCACATCCACCAGATGCTCCAGCACCCGGGGGCCCGCAATCCCGCCGTCCTTAGTCACATGCCCCACCAATAACACCGGGATACTGCGGGCCTTGGCCACCGCAATCAGGGCTGAGGTCACTGCCCGCACCTGCGTGACACCCCCGGCACTGCCCTCTACCTGAGCGGAGGCAATGGTCTGCACTGAGTCCACCACCAGCAAAGAGGGATTAGCAGCCTCCACATGACCCAACAGCACCCCCAGCTCAGTCTCAGCGGCGAGCAAGAGAGCCGGGTCAATGGCGCCGATACGCTCTGCCCGCAGCCGCACCTGGCTGGCGGACTCCTCCCCGGTCACATACAGCACCGGCCCGACCTCTTGCTGGTGAGAAACCGCCGCAGCTTTGGCAGCTACATCCAGCAACAGCGTGGACTTGCCGACCCCAGGCTCCCCAGCTAACAGCACCACCGCCCCAGGCACGATGCCTCCACCGAGCACCCGGTCCAGCTCACCGACGCCGGTGGAACGCGCCTGCGCTGCCTCCGCACTGACCTGCCCAATCGGGAGCGCCGCCGCCAGCGGTCGCACCGTGGTGGCCTGGGCCAAGGCGGCGCCGTCGGCAGCTGCGGTGGCAGCCGCGCCGGGCTCGTGGAACTCCTCCAAGGTGCCCCACTCCTTGCACTCACGGCACTGGCCAAGCCATTTGGGGCTGGACCAGCCGCACTCTGAGCACAGATAACTGAGCCGGGCCCTAGCGGCTCTGCCGCCGGGCTTGCCGCCAGACCCAGATCTGCTGCCAGGCCTGCTGCCGGGGCCGGTACTAGCTGAGGTGCGGGTGGGGCTTACTGCTGGAGACATGCCCCCAAGCTATTTCAGACCACTGACACGAATCCCGGCACACCGCACAGACATTTGCTAAGCCGCCAGAACGCTGCCCTGCCGCAGGCCGCACCCGTCCCACGCCTGTGGGTCAGCGCCCAGCGGCCTCCAATGCCGCCTGCGCCACGCTCGCCACCTTTTCAGCCGTGAAACCGTAGCGCTCAAAGAGCTCCGCAGCAGGCGCCGAAGCCCCAAAGTGATCCAGGGACACGATGGCGCCGTCGTCGCCCACGTATTCACGCCAACCCAGGCCGATGCCCGCCTCCACACTGACCTTTACAGCCTCACGCGGCAACACAGCGGCGCGGTAGGCCTCATCCTGCTCAGCGAACCACTCCAAGCAAGGGGCAGAGACCACGCGCGTGGGCACCCCCTGGGCCTGCAGAAGCTCGCGCGCCCCCAAGGCCACAGCCAACTCAGAGCCAGTAGCCACCAGCACCAGGCGCGGCACGCTAGCACCCGGCAGGCCAGCGCCCGCCGGGCCGCCAGCTGCACCTGCAACCGTGCCTTCCACGGCGCCTACGCCGTCGCCCCCCGTGGCCTCAGCCACCACATAGGCCCCCTTGTGCACGCCCGCGCGCGCGGCGGCAGGCTCCACCACCACTGGCAGGTTTTGGCGCGTCAGGATCATGCCCGCTGGGCCACCGCGACGCCGCAGCACCTCTGCCCAGGCAGCCACCGTCTCATTGGCGTCACCGGGGCGCACCACATCCAGCCCCGGGATAGCCCGCAGACTGGCCAAATGCTCCACCGGCTGGTGGGTGGGGCCGTCCTCACCCACACCAATCGAGTCATGCGACCACACAAAGATAGAAGGCACTCGCATCAGCGCCGCCAAGCGCACAGGCGCGCGCATATAGTCCGCGAACACCAAGAAAGTTCCGCCGTAGGGGCGAGTCAGGCCCTCCAGGGCGATGCCGTTGAGGATCGAACCCATCGCGTGCTCGCGCACCCCAAAGTGGAGAGTCCGCCCGTAGGGGCCATCACCCTCCCGCTGCGCCAACTCAGTGGGCAGGAAAGAAGGCTCCCCCGCCATAGTGGTGTTGTTGGAACCGCCCAGATCTGCGGAACCACCCCACAGTTCAGGCATAACGGGAGCCAAAGCAGCCAGGGTTTTGCCGGAGACCGAGCGGGTTGCCAGGCTCGTACCCAATTCAAAAGTCGGCAGGGCCGCGTCGAAGCCCTCGGGCAGCTCCCCGGCCCGCAGGCGCTCCAGCAAGGTGGCCCGCTCAGGATTGGCGCTGCGCCAGGCCGCAAAACGGGCATCCCAGTCCGCCCGGAGAACAGCAGCGCGCTCAGCGGCGTGGCTCCGCTGGGCGGCCAGCAAGCCCTCGGGCACCGCGAAGCTCTGCTCCGGATCCAAACCCAGCTCGCGTTTAAGCCCTGCGACCTCCTCCGCACCCAGCTTGGCACCATGAGAAGCAGCGCTACCAGCTTTGGTGGGGCAAGGCCAGGCGATGATCGTGTGCAGCCTAATCAGGCTGGGACGCTTAGTCTCGGCCCGGGCAGCCACCAACGCCTCGTGCAGAGCCTGCAGATCCTCGGCGTAGCCCCCGGGCCCCCGACGCCAGTCGACGTCGAGAACCTGCCAGCCGTAGGCCGCAAACTCGGCGCTGGTGTCCGCCGTGTAGGCAATATTGGTGGAGCCCTCAATGGAAATGTCGTTGTCGTCGTAAATGGCGATCAGGTTGCCCAGCTGCTGGGTGCCGGCCAGGGAAGCAGCCTCCGCAGTCACGCCCTCCTGCATACAGCCGTCACCCAAGATCGTGTACACAAAGTGGTCAAAAACCGACTCACCGGGGGCCGCCTGCGGATCCAGGAGACCATGCTGGCGGCGTGCAGCTATAGCCATGCCTACGGCGTTGGAGAAGCCAGCGCCGAGCGGGCCCGTCGTCGTCTCCACCCCGGCGGTGTGACCGTACTCAGGGTGGGCCGGCAGGGGGGAACCCCACTGGCGCAGGGTCTTGAAGTCATCCGGCTCCAGACCAAAGCCCGCCATAAGCAGCGCACAGTACTGCAGCAAGGAGGCGTGCCCGATAGACAGGATGAAACGGTCGCGCCCCAGCCAAGCCGGGTCCGCCGGATCCACGCGCAGCTCGTGCTGGTAGAGCAGATGAGCCACAGCTGCCAGAGAGATAGCGGCGCCCGGGTGGCCCGAGCCAGCCTTCTCGACGGCGTCGGCAGTCAGGGCCTTGGCGGTAGCAATCGCTTGAAGGTCGAGATCCGTGAGCTTCAGGGCCTCGGTGGGCATAGCGTCTCCTTTACGGCGGCACTGCGGGCCGCCTGGGGTGGGTGCCTCCGAATTGTGCCTCGCTGCTGAGGGGGCGGCAAGATTGCTCCCCGCCCCAAACAGGACGACGGCGTCGGCGGTCCGCCCGGTGCCCAAGCGTGACGTAGCGTTGGGGTCAAGCGCACCAGGAGGACACCATGCTTAACGGAGAACTCATCACCCTGACAGCCGGCGACTACCAGGCGGAAGTGGCTTCCTGCGGCGGCATGCTGGTCTCTCTGAGCCGCCAGGGCCGCGACCTCATCGTGCCTTTCGACGCCGAGGCCACTCTGCCCTCCGGCTGGCAAGGCAAGACCATGCTGCCTTGGCCCAATCGCATCGCCGGGTCCACCTACACCCGCGGTGGGCGCACCTTCCAGGTGGCCTGCAATGAGCCCGAGCGGGGCGCCGCCAACCACGGCCTGGTCTCCTGGACCGACTGGGAAGTCACAGAAGTATCTGCCGACGCCGCCAGCTTTGAGACCCTACTGCCCGCCTCCTATGGCTACCCCTGGGCCCTGTTGGTCACCACCACTTATAGGCTGCACCCCGTCTCGGGCCTATCCGTAACCACCCAGGCGATCTGTGTGGGGGCGGCGCTGGCGACCGTAGACGCAGTGGGTGCCCCGGAGGACCTGGCCACCGGGGCGCTCGCGGCTGCGCCCTATGGGGTTGCGGCCCACCCGTACCTGAGCCGGGGGGTGAAGATTGACGACTGCGTGTTGACCCTGCCCGGTGCCAAGGTGTTGGAGACGGATGCGCAGCTGACCCCCACTGAGCTGCGGGATGTGGCGGGCACGGAGCAAGACTGGCGTGCGGGTAAGCGGATCGGCGCCACTCTGGCGGATAACGCCTTCACCGGGCTGCCGCAGGGCGTGTGGGAGATTCGCCTGGCTTGCGCCGCAGGCGGCCCCGCCGTCGTGCTGTCAGCCGATACCCCCTGGGCGCAGATTTACACGGCTGACCATATGGGCCGTCGGGGCCTGGCGGTAGAGCCCATGACCTGCCCGGCGAATGCCTTTAACACCGGTGAAAGTCTGATTGAGCTGGAGCTTGGCGCCGAGCACACCCTGGCCTGGAACCTGCGCGAGGAAGACTGAACCGAGCGGGCCCGCCGCAGCCAATTCGCCCGTTTGTGACGAAAACGCCCGCAGTGCAGGCGTTTTCGTCACAAACAGGCGTTCTCGACAGAAAGGGGTGCCGTCGCCAGTGCTAGTTGCGGTTAGCGAAGCGCTCCAGCAAGGTGGCGTCACCGCCGACCACCAGCACGTCGTCAGCGCTGACCAGGGTGTCTGCTTTGGCGTACTCGAAGGGCTCCCCAGGGCTCATCAGACCGAATACCGTCACCCCGTAGCGGGAGCGGATCTTGGCGTCACCAATGGTGAAGCCGTGTAGCTCAGCTGGCGGGTGCATCTTCACAATCGTGAAGCCGCCCTTTTCCATCTCGATGTAGTCCAGCATGCGTCCCGAGACCAGGTGCGCGGCGCGCTGGCCGGCGTCAAACTCCGGGTAGACGACGTGATGCGCCCCGATGCGCCGCAAAATGCGCCCGTGGGAGCGGCTGGTGGCTTTGGCCCAAATCTGTGGGGTGCCCAGGTCCACCAGGTTTCCGGTGATGAGCACGGAGGCCTCCAGCGAGGAGGACAGGCCCACAACGGCGGTGCCGAACTCGGTGGCGCCTAGCTGCTCTAGGGCTTCCATATCGGTGGCGTCAGCCTCCACCAGGGGGATGCGTCCGGACCATTGGCGGACGATGGCCGGGTCATGCTCCACCGCCAGCACCTCGCGGCCCAGGCGGTCCAAGGTGGCGGCCATGGCGGAGCCGAAACGGCCTAGCCCGATCACAAGGGTCGAGTCGTTGTAAACGCTCGGGTCTGGCATGAGGGCTCCTCGTTTGGTGGTGGATGGGCTGGTGGTGGGCTGTCGGCTGAGCTTTGTTGGCGACGCCGTCGGTCTGGCCGTGGTGGCCGTGATGGCTGGTGTGCCAGCGCCACTGCGGTGCCGCCACGACCGCGTGCGACGGTTTGCTGTAGGGCGGCCTGCTGCCAGGCGGCGGGCCGCTTGGCAACGGCCTACACGGTAGCGGTTTAACCGATCATTGGGCGCCCCTCGGGCATCCGGATCACGCGCCGCCGCTCGCGCAGGGCCAGGGCAGAGGCCATAGTCATGGTGCCCACACGCCCGATGTACATCAGGGCTACCAGCACATATTTGGCGGAGTCGGGCAGGGTGGGGGTCACCCCAGTGGACAGTCCCACGGTGGCGAAGGCACTGATGGTCTCAAACAGGATGTGGTCCAAGTCCAGGTCGGTGAGCTGGAGGAGCAGGAGGGTGGCTGCGCCTACCGCCGTCGCCCCAATGAAGACCACGGCAACGCATAGGCGTACGGTGGATAGGCCAATGCGGCGCCCGTAGGCCTCAATATCCTGGTCGCCGCGCGCCTCCGCAATAATCGCCAGCACCAGCACCGCAAAGGTGGTCACCTTGATGCCGCCAGCAGTGGAGGCTGAGCCGCCGCCAATGAACATGAGGAAGTCCTGCAGGAACCAGGTGGTCTCGTACATCTCCGAGGTCGGCGTGGTGGCCAGGCCGGAGGAGCGGGCGTTGACTGAACTGACCAGGGAGGAGAGCACTTTTCCGTGCAGTGGCATTGTGCCGAGGGTCCGGGGGTTATTCCATTCCAGTGCCCCGACGCTGACGGCGGCTACCAGGCTTAGCAGGGAATAGGTGGCCAGCGTGAGTTTGGTGTGCAGGGTCCAGGCGCGGGGGCGGTGGCGACGGCGCACGATGTCCAGGATCACAGGGAAGCCCACCGCCCCTAGGAAGGTGCCGATGACGATCGGCATGCACATCCACCAGTCGGTGGCGTGCGGCTCCAGCCCCTCCGGCATGATGACGAATCCGGCGTTGTTGAAGATGGACAGCGCCATGAACACGGAGTACCAGGAGGCTTCGGATACTGGGAGTCCCAGAGTCAGGAATCGGGGCAGCAGGGCGGCGGTCAGGAGGATTTCTACGCCTAGGGAGGTGCCGATGACGGCGCGCAGTAGGGAACCGACGTCGCCCAGGGAAGACTGGGTCTCGGAGGCGGTGAGCATGCGCTGCGTCAGGCCCACGTGGCGGGAGACGGCTAGGGACAGCAGTGAGGCCAGGGTCATGACGCCTAGGCCGCCGATGGCGGAGCCCACGATGATGCTGGCCTGCCCGAAAGTGGACCAGTAGGTGGCAGTGTCCACGGTGGTTAGGCCGGTGACACAGACGGCGGAGGTGGCTTGGAACAGGGCCTCCACGAAGGGTGCGGCATGTCCGCTGGCGGTGGCGATTGGCAGGCAGAGCAGGCCGGTGATGCAGGCGATGATCGTGGCGAAGACCAGCAGGGCTAGGCGGGCGGGGGAGGTGCGGGCGGCCCGGTTCACGTAGCCGCGCGGGTTGAGTTTGGCGACGGCGGCGCGCCAGCCGGTCGGTACAGCTGCGCGTGCGACCAGCCGAGAGCCTTGGCTGTCATTGCCATCTCGGTTGGTGGAAGGCGTCAGCTCTTCTGTCGTGGCGGGCACGCGCCTATTGTGGTCCATCGGCGCAAGTACCTGGGCCTGGTGGGGTGGCACTTGGGTGGCGGAGGGCGACGACGTCGGTGCGATTGCGCAGGATGTGCACTATGTGACAAAAAAGTACCTGTGTGGTGTGCGTGACTGGGCTATATTGGCACGGTGTCAGGAAGTTGACCGCCGGTCGACTGTCCTGGCCGCTCAAGTTCGCATCTATTCGCCCATGACGACGGGAAATCTGCCCATGCCTTCGGGTCTGCCTACTTCAGCAGCCGGCGCCGGCGCCGCTCCTGCCTTCTACACCGTGGCCGAGGTGGCCGCGATTCTGCGCGTCTCCAAGATGACCGTGTACCGCATGGTTCACTCCGGTGAACTGGTGGCTATGCAGGTCGGGCGCTCTTTCCGGGTGCCGCAGCGCGCCATCGAGGAGTACCTGTCTGCTGGACTAGGTGACTGGGGACACGAGGATCAGGCAGTCGCCGGCTCCTGAGAACCGTTAGAATCGCCCGGTCACTGTGTGGCCGGTGCTTGCGTGCGCCAGCGCGCCGCCGGTTGACACCCCGATAAGACCACGGCCGGACCGGCACGGGCCAACCGGGCGCTAGCTCACCACGACTACGAGGAGATCTCATGGGATCCGTCATCAAGAAGCGCCGCAAGCGCATGGCCAAGAAGAAGCACCGCAAGCTTCTGCGCAAGACCCGTCACCAGCGCCGTAACAAGAAGTGACGCGCGCACTCGCGTGATTGCAGGGCCCCGAGCAGAGCCAAGTCTCCAGCCGGGGCCCTTCGCATGCCCCAGCGCAAGCCAGCGCACCTGTCGCATGCCCCAGCGCAGGCCAGCTCACCCGTGCCGCCTGGCTACCCCGCCCCCGGTGCTGTCTGACTCGGCCCCTGCGGTTCCCCGCCGCAGCCGAAGCAAAGCGCAGTAGCCGCGGGGATGACCGCCTGACGCCGTCGCCCCGATATCCTGGCAGCAGCACCAACCCCACCAACAGGAACCCAGATGACCCAGTCTCCCCGCCAGCAGCCAGATGCCCATCCCCAGGCTTCCAGCAGCCTGCCGGCCCACGCCGACGCCGCCTCCTGTGAACTGCCCATGACGGAGGGCCCCGCCGCCCCCGCCACCTGGCCCCCCGCCGTCGAGGCCCTAGCCCACCCACTGGGCAGCAGCCCCGCCCCCACCACCCTGGCTGAACTCACCACCTTGCGCGTGGGTGGGCCGGTGCGCGAATACCTGGAGGCCAGCACCGAGGCGGAAATCATCGACGCCGTGCGGGGCGTCGACGCGGCGGGCACCCCCGTCCTCGTCATCGGTGGGGGCTCCAATATTCTGGCTGCGGACGCAGGCTTTGACGGCCTGGTCATCCGCGACGCCCGCACGCAGGTGCGCCTCCTGTCCGACGACCGCTGCGGCGGCGTCGAAGTGCAGGCCACCGCTGGCACCACCTGGGACGAGCTGGTGCGTGAAGCCGTAGCCAGCCAATGGGGCGGATTCGCACCGCTCTCCGGCATCCCCGGCACCGTGGGCGCCGCCCCGGTGCAAAACATTGGGGCCTACGGCGCTGAGGTCGCCGAGCTGATCGCCTTTGTGCGCGCCTGGGACCGTGCGCTGAACCAGCCGGTTCACCTGCCTTTGAGCGAGCTGGCCCTCAGCTACCGTGACTCCGCCCTTAAACGCTCCCTGACCGACGCCAGCGTGGGTGGCGGGCGCATCTGGGGGCCCACTGGCCGCTGGGTGGTGCTACAGGTGGTCTTCGCCGTCCGGCAGGCCACGCTTTCCGCCCCCATCGCCTACAAGCAGCTGGCACAGGCGCTCGGCGTGGAGCTGGGGGAGCGCGCGCCCATGCGCGAGGTGCGTGAGGCAGTGTTGGCGCTGCGCCGTTCAAAGGGCATGGTGCTGGACTCCGCCGACCACGACACCTGGAGCGCCGGCTCCTTCTTCACCAACCCCATCCTGACTGCCGCCGAAGCTGCGGCCCTGCCCGCCGAAGCCCCCCGCTTCCCCGTGGCAGACCACTCCCGCACCACCAGCGCCAGCGGCGTGCCCCGGATGGAGGGACTGGTGAAGACCTCCGCCGCCTGGCTAATCGACCACGCAGGCTTCAGCAGAGGCTGGGCTCTTAACGGCGACGCCGGGGCCGGGGGAACTGGCTCTCAGGCTGCCGCGCCCGCCGGGGCTGGCGCTGGGCCCACCGGGGGTAAGGCCGGGCCTGCCGCCAGCCTGTCCACCAAGCATGTGCTGGCCCTAACTAACCGTGGTGGTGCCACCGCCGCCGAACTGGCCGCCCTGCGCGACGCCGTCGTTGCCGGGGTGCGCGAGAGCTACGGCGTCACCCTGGTGCCCGAGCCCGTGCACGTCGGCTGGTGAGCGCCACCAGCCTGGAGCCCGGGGGCGTCGAGTCGGCGGGCGCCACCCCGATCCCGCACCTGGGCGCCGATATGCAGGCCATTACCGACACGCAGACCAGCGCTGAGGCGACCTCAGCCAAGGCCAAGACTCCGCCTAACGGCGAAACCACCGCAGCCGATGCTGCGCCACTGTTTGATCGGGAGGCGCCGGTTAGTTTCGAGCCCACAGCCAGCGGCGAGCCCATCCAAGCCAACCGCCGGGTGCAGCCCTCCGCTGCCTCCCAACTTGCGCCCGCAGTAGTGCTGATTGTGGTGGCTGCTGCCTGGGGCGCCTCTTTCCCCCTCACCAAGGACCTGCTGGTGCGCATGCCCGTGTTGGACTTCTTGGGCCTGCGCTTCGCGATTGCCGGTGCGGTGGGGGCGGTGGTTTTGGCCCCGCAGCTGTGGCGTGCCGACTGGGGCACCTGGTGGCGAGGCGTGGCCCTGGGCGCCGTCTACGCCCTCTCCCAAATCCTTCAGACCTATGGACTGGACCGCGCTTCGGCGTCGGTATCTGGCTTTCTGACCGCCCTGTACGTGGTGGGCACACCGGTGGTGGCCTGGTTGCTGTGGCGGGTGCGGCTGGCCCGCTCGACGCTGCTCGCGGTGCTGCTGGCGTTCGCGGGGGCTGCGGTGCTCGGTCTGGCGGGTTTGCATGTCGGTGCGGGTGAGTTGCTGCTGGTCAGCGGCGCCGTCGGCTATTCCTTCCACGTGGTGTTGCTGGGGCGGTGGAGCGTGGGGCGCAATGCGCTGGCGCTGGGCGCTATCCAGATGATTGCGCTGGCCGTGATTCATGCGCCGCTTGCCTTGGAAGGCGGGCTGGTGCTGCCGCAGGGGGCCCGACAGTGGGGCGTCATGGTGTTCCTGGCAGTGATCGGTGGGCTCGTGGCACTGCTGGGGCAAACCTGGGCGCAGGCGCGCATGGATGCGGCGCGGGCGGCAGTCATCATGGCCATGGAACCGGTGTTCTCCGCAGTTTTTGCAGTGCTATTGGTTGGGGAACTGGTGACCTTGCGGCTGCTGGTGGGTGGCTCGTTGATCTTTGCCGGCTCGGTGGTGGCGGAGCTCGAGCCTTTGCTGCGACGACGTCGATTGGTTGCGGTACTGCGCAAGTCCTAGCCGCCGCTCGGTCCAGTGCTGCCTCAGGCCTCGACGTCGAAAACGCCCGTTCGTGACCAAAACGCCCGCAGTGCGGGCGAACTCGTCACAAACGGGCGTTTTCGACACAAACGGGCGCTCCCGCCCTATGAACCAGAGCTAGCCAGCCAGTCATCCACCTCAGCCAGCCACCGTGCCTTGGACCCTTCACTAGCCAAGGAAGCCCGGATCGAGCCACGCGCCAACTCAGCCAGTGCCGCGTCATCCATACCCTGCGCCCGTGCGATCTCGTACTGGTCCACCAGCCGCGACTGGAACAACAGCGGGTCGTCCGCCCCCAAAGCCACCTGCGCCCCGTGCGCCAGCAGGGTCCCGAGTGGCACATCACCAGGCTCGCGGTACACCCCCAGGCAGACATTGGAAGCCGGGCACACCTCCAGACTGATTCCCGCTGCCGCCACCGCCTCTAACAGCGCCGGGTCCTCACTGAGCCGCACCCCATGCCCCAGGCGCGTCGGCCCCAAAGCCGACACCACCTCCCGCACATGCTTCGGCCCCAGCAACTCCCCGCCATGGGGCAGCGAAGCCAGCCCGGCGCGCCGCGCAATCGCGAAGGCCGGTCCCCAAGACGCCGTGTCCCCAGCCCGCTCGTCGTTGGACAGCCCAAAGCCCACCACCTGGCCTGCACCGTCGCCCGCATGCCGCACCGCCAGCCGCGCCAGCGTCCGCGCATCCAAGGGGTGCCGCATGCGGGATGCCGCCACCACCACCGCCACCTCCACGCCAGTGAGCACAGTGGCCTGCTTAGCGGCATCCAGAATGATCTCCAGCGCCGGAGTTATCCCACCCACATAGGGCGCATACGACGTCGGGTCCACCTGAATCTCCAGGCGCCGAGAGCCCTCAGCAGCGTCATCCAAGGCAGCCTCCAGCACCAGACGGCGCATCACCTCCTCGCTGCGGACGAGCGCGCGGGCGGTGTCATAGGAGCGTTGGAAACGAAACCAGCCGCGGTGGTCGGCGGGTACGTGCAGTGGGTCGCCGTCGATAAACGAGGAGGGCAGCCGGGTGCGCGTGGCGGAAGCCAACTCCACCAGCGTGTCCAGGCGCATCGAACCCGTGAAGTGCAGGTGCAGGTGCGCCTTGGGCAGCTTGGCTAGGTTGCGCATGGGCGGGATTGTGCCACGTCACCCGCCGGTCAATTCGCCAAGCGCGTACTCGCGCCAATCCGCGGGCTGCACGGGGATGAGAGCCCATGCATGTGCCGCGCATTTGCCTGCACGTAGGGCAGACTGGTGCCCATGGACAACGCACTGGCCGGTCGGGAGGCTGAAGACGTCTCCCTGCTCACGGGACCACGTGCGGCATCAGTGCTGGCGGCGGCCCTCGCCCCTTCCCGCCAGACCCTCGTCTCCTGGCGGGTGCACTCCGTGCATCACCGCCCCGGCGCCGGCGTTTCCGTGGGCTACACGGCCCTGGTGGACTTTCCGGAGGGTTACCGCGCCACCGAATACCTATTTGCAACGACGGCGCGCCTGTCCAACCCGAACTCACCCCATTTGGTGCGGGTGGCCCCCACCGGCGGCTCGGGTCCCACCATCCACGTGTGGCGCCACCCGGCCGACCCGGAATTGCCCGCCCTGACGGTGGCTTGTACCCCGTCGGCTCTGGGGCAGCGCCTGGGGGCCCAGGTGAGTGTGGAGGTGGTGGTCTACCGACCCACCCGCCGGGCTGTCCTGCGCGTCACCTACCCGGACCACTCCACGGCCTATGCCAAGGTGCTGCGCCCCTCCCAAGCGCGTCCTTTCGTGCAGCGGCACCGACTCCTGGAGATCGCCAAGGTTCCGGCGCCACGCATCCTGCGGGAGGATCAGGACGGTTTCGTGCTGATCTCCACCGGTCTGGGCTCGCCCCTCTCCGGCTTGCTGGCAGCTGGCATGGATGAGGCCAAAGCCACCCGGGTGTTTGGGGCCCTCACCAAATTGTTGGATTCCCTGCCCGCTGACGCCGTCCAGCTGCCGCGGCGACCCGCCTGGTCTGAGCGGGTGCGCCACTACGCGCATGCCGCTGCCACCGTCCTGCCGCAGTGCGCGGCCCGCACGCGGGCGGTGGCCGACGGCGTCGTGGAACTCATGGCGCGCACGGATCCGGGGCCGGTGGTGCCGGTGCACGGTGACTTCTATGAGGCGAATGTGCTGATGGACGGGGAGCAGGTGGCCTGCCTGCTGGACGTTGACTCCCTGGGGCCGGGGCATCGCGTGGATGACCTAGCTTGCCTGCTGGGGCACGTCAGCATACTGGACCACTTGGCGCCCGCCTCCTACCCCTACCTGCGCCCGGCTGTTGATACCTGGACGCGCCTGGCAGACCTGCAAGCGGATCCGGTGGCTTTGCGCGCGCGTTGCGCGGGCGTGGTGCTTTCCTTGGTGGCTGGGGCCCGCCGTGAGGACGGTGGTGCCTGGCGGGCCGACGCCGAAGGTCGCTTGGCACGCGCCGAGCTGTGGCTGGCTGAGGCTCGCGAGATCGATACGCGCCGTGCCCCTCACTCCGCGCCGGTGGTCTGAGCAGCGCTCTGCGCCGGGGTTCTGCGCGGCGGTCCAAGCTGGCGCTTTAAGCAGCGCTCTGGGCCGGGCCAGCCGCCCTGCTGCGCGGGTGAACAGTAAAACCATTGGCGGTTAGCTACCCCGCTGAACCGGCAGCATTCGCGCTATAAATGCGTCACCCGCCGGGGTCGGTTAGCCTCGGCGGGTGACGTCGTCGTGAGCGGCTCAGCGCAGCTCAGCTAGGAGTTGCTGCATGCGGCTCACACCCTCGGTGATGGCCTCGTCGCTGGTTGCGTAGGACAGGCGCAAGTATCCGGAGCGCCCGAAGGCCTCACCAGGCACCACTGCAACCTCAACGTGTTCGAGAATCGCGTCAGCCAGGGTGATGGAAGAGTCGATCACCCGGCCGCGCAGAGTCTTGCCCACCAGTCCCTCAATGCTCGGGTAGGCGTAGAAGGCGCCCTGCGGCCTCGGCACCACCAAGTGCTCAATGCTGGAGAGCATCTCCACCATTAGCTTGCGGCGCCGGTCAAAGGCCTCCCGCATCTGGGCGACGGCGGACAGGTCACCACTGACGGCGGCCAGCGCCGCCCGCTGGGAGACGTTGGCGACGTTGCTGGTCATATGCGACTGGAGATTGGTGGCGGCCTTGAGGACATCTGAGGGGCCCAACATCCAGCCCACCCGCCAACCGGTCATGGCGTAGGTCTTGGCTACTCCGTTCAGCACCACGGTCTGGTCTGCCAGCTCAGGCACCAGCTTGACGATGTGGGCAGGCTCGGCACCGTCGTAGAGCAGGTGTTCGTAGATTTCGTCAGAGATCACCCAGATGCCATGTTCTAGGGCCCACTGGCCGATGGCGGTCAGCTCGGCGGGTGTGTAGACGGAGCCGGTGGGGTTGGAGGGGGAGCAGAGCAGCAACGCTTTGGTGCGTTCGGTGCGGGCGGCCTCCAACTGCTCCAGCGTGACCTTGTAGTCCTGGTCTGCGCCGGCAAAGACCTCCACGGGGGTGCCGCCAGCCAGGCGGACGCACTCTGGGTAGGTGACCCAGTAGGGGGCGGGCAGGATGACCTCGTCACCTGGGTCTACCAGGGCGACAAAAGCCGCGAACACGGCTTGTTTGCCACCGTTGGTGACGATGATGTCATCCGGGCAGACCTCATAGCCGGAGTCCCGCAGGGTCTTGGCGGCGATGGCCTCGCGCAGGGCTGGCAGGCCCTTGGCGGGGGTGTACTTGTGGTTGACCGGGTCCTTGGCGGCGGCTACGGCGGCTTCGACAATGTAATCGGGGGTCGCGAAATCTGGCTCACCAGCGCCAAAGCCAATGACCGGGCGGCCGGCGGCCTTAAGCGCTTTGGCTTTGGAATCGACAACCAGGGTGGCGGAAGGGGCGATTGCGGCTAGCCGGGCTGAAACTCGCTTCTTTGGTGTGCTCACGGCCCCATGCTCCCATGGTGCGCTGTCATCTGCCTGACTTGTGGCACAAAATGCAGCACTTTGAGCTTGTCCACCTCTCCGCCGACTCATCGAGTCGTTGGAATCATGCGGTTTTACGCTGGTCAGCCCGGCAGCAGCTGCTCAAAGTGCTGCAAACTGTGCCACTTCTGTGGCGTCCAGGATGTTGCGCACAAAGCGAAGGCGGGTAGCGAGGTCAACGTCGGGCACCTGGCACTTTGCGCCGATATAGGCGGCCGGGGCGGCTTGTGCCAGCGCGGCGGGGCTGCCAGCAGCGCTCAGAACCGCTGCCTCAGTAGCCAGGGCGGCCACTGTGCACTCGCGCACCTGGGCGGCTCCCATCGCAGAGCCAGGCTCATCCACGTCTAATGGCAGGTGTCCGTCCATCCAGGCCTTGGCGTACTGCGTATCTGCTGGACCGGCGCCAGAGAACATGACGCCCTCCAAGAGCCCAGCCGCCCGCACCTGGCGCACGTGCTGGGCCGCCACGGCGGCATCCCGCGCTTCCAGGGCAGAACGGCCCCAGTTCAAGGTCATGCGAATCTCGGGGCGGCCCAGCTCGGCCAGCACCGCCAACTCATCGTCCAAGCTCATGAGGCGCTTTTCGCCGCGGTCAGGGGCTACGAAGGCATCGCAGTGCTCCACTAGCAGCGGGGCCCCGCCCCAGTCGTAGTCCACGATTTCTGCCAGGGATTCGCCGAAGGCCTCGGGGCAGTGGGCTACGCCATGCTCGCCGGAGGGGGCGGAGTGGATTTCCACACCGGCCACTACGTCACGCCCGCAGGCTTCGCGCAGGGCTTCCACCGCGTCGCGCAGCTCGCGGGTGAAGGCTAGAGCGGCAGTGCGGCCCTCCGCGGAGGTGGAGGCCAGGCCGAAGGTGCCGGTGTCCCAGACGCGCACCATGGTGCCGCCCACGCCGGTGACGATATTGCGGTCCCAGTGGGGAGCTAGCTGGGCCGCCAACCAGGGGAGGTCGCCCAGGCCATGCACGTAGGGGATTTCTAGGCCACGGACGCCGGGTATCTGGGCGAGGAGCCGGTAGTACTCCTCCTGCTCCGCCTGGTCTGCTGGCAGTGATGCGTAGGCGCCGATGAGACCGTAGGTCATATCTGCTCGTCTCTCCTCGTTGAGCTCGTCCCGGCAGGACGTCTGATGTCTCGATACTAGCCCTCACCAGCGGGACGTGTCGCAGGCCACCTCAGGATATTTCGCGATCAGGGGGGCCTTGTGCGAGTATTGAGTCTCGCTGAAGGGCAGTGGCGCAATTGGTAGCGCACCGGTCTCCAAAACCGGCGGTTGTGGGTTCGAGTCCCGCCTGCCCTGCTGAGACGGCGGATCTGCCGGGAGGTCCCGTCGGTTTCGTCTTCTCGCCCTAATGGGTAGTGAACGAACCGCCGAGCCTGAGGACCGTGATTATGAGCGAGAGCGCCGCTGTTGAGCAGCGTAAGAAGCGTGGCCTATTCGCCCGTATTGCGCTGTTCCTGCGCCAGGTGGTTGATGAGCTCAAGAAGGTCGTCTGGCCGACCCGCAATGAGTTGAGCACCTATTTCATCGTGGTGGTCGTCTTCATCCTGGCGATTATGGCTTTCACCGGTGCGCTCGACTTCGTCTTCAACCAGATTGTCAACTGGGTCTTTGTCTGACCCGGCACGGGTGAGCCGAGTTCATGAGCGCCGCCCCGCCCATCACCAAGCCATTTAGCTGAAAGCAGGTACATCGTGTCTGAGGAGATCGTGTCCGAGGAGCCCGTAACCGAGGCCGCCGACGCCGCTGAGGACTCCGCCGCCGCTGACACCACCCCCGTCGTCGACCCGCTGGAGGCCTTCCGCAAGGAGATGTCCGGCCTGCCCGGCGAGTGGTACGTCCTGCACACCTACTCCGGCTATGAGCGCCGCGTGGCCACGGATATCCGCACCCGCGCGGAAAACTTCGAGATTGAGGACTATGTCTTCGACGCCGTCGTCCCGATGGAAACTGTCATCGAGATTAAGAACGGCAACAAGAAAAAGGAGGTCTCGCGGGTCCGCATTCCTGGCTACGTGTTTGTGCGCATGGACCTGGATGACCCGGAGACTTCTGACCGCGTGTGGCGCACCATCAAGGACACTCCGGCTGTCACCGGCTTTGTAGGTGACCGCTACAACCCCGTCCCGCTGACCTTTGAGGAGGCGGTCTCTCAGCTCGGCCCCACCCCGGAGGAGGTGGCTGCCAAGCAGGCCGAGGCTGCCAATGCTGCCCCGGAGGAGGGTGCCAAGACGCAGGTGGCTGCCGGCGGCCAGGTTTACGAGGTGGCCTTCGAGGTGGGCGAGTCTGTGATTGTCACGGATGGTCCCTTCGAGTCTCTGCCCGCCACGATTGCGGAGATTCACCCCGAGACGCAGAAGGTGCAGGTGCTTATCTCGCTGTTTGGCCGTGACACTCCTGCCGAGCTTTCTTTCAGTCAGGTCGCCAAGATCTGAAGCGCGTAGCAGTGCTGTGACGCCCGCCGCAGCTGGCCTTGAGTCAGCTCGGCGGGCGTCCTGCATCACAGCGTTTTGGCCTGTGATCCCGCGCACCGCGGTCGTTAGTAGGGCTTGGCTGGGGCTAGGATTGGCGTTCGTGCGTGTGCCTTGGCGCTTCGCCTGGGTGTGCGCGCAACCGTTGCACGGCAGGCGTGCAGCGTTTCCGGACAAGAAAGAGATCCATCCACCATGGCTCCCAAGAAGAAGGTCGCCGGGCTCATCAAGCTCCAGATCCAGGCCGGCGCAGCCAACCCCGCCCCGCCGATCGGCCCCGCGCTCGGTCAGCATGGCGTCAACATCATGGAGTTCTGCAAGGCCTACAACGCGGCCACAGAGTCTCAGCGCGGCAACGTCATCCCCGTTGAGATCACGGTCTACGAGGACCGCTCCTTCACCTTCGTCACCAAGACGCCCCCGGCCGCGGAGATGATCAAGAAGGCCGCTGGCGTGCCCAAGGGTTCCGCCACTCCTCACACCGCCAAGGTTGGTTCGCTGACCATGGACCAGGTAAAGGAGATCGCCCAGACCAAGATGGCCGACCTCAACGCCAATGACATTGACGCCGCCGCGAAGATCATCGCTGGCACCGCCCGCTCCATGGGCATCACCGTCGAGGCCTGAGCCTCAACCCCCACAGACAAACCCCCGTGGAAGGGCCTGCGCGGCCCGTTCACCACGACTGCAAGGAGAAGCAGATGACCAAGCGCAGCAAGGCCTACCGCGCCGCCGCTGAGAAGATCCAGTCCGGGATCATCTACACCCCGGCCGAGGCCGTCCACCTGGCCAAGGAAACCACCGTTACGAAGTTCGACTCCACTGTGGACGTCGTCTTCCGCCTCGGTGTGGACCCCCGCAAGGCCGACCAGATGGTGCGTGGCACCGTGTCCCTGCCGCACGGTACTGGTAAGACCGCCCGCGTCATCGTCTTTGCCCAGGGTGAGCGTGCCGAGCAGGCCCTCGCTGCTGGCGCTGACGAGGTCGGCGGCGACGAGCTCATTGAGAAGGTCGCCAAGGGCTACACGGACTTTGACGCCGCCGTCGCCACCCCGGACCTCATGGGCAAGGTTGGCCGCCTGGGCCGCGTGCTCGGTCCCCGTGGCCTCATGCCCAACCCCAAGACGGGCACCGTGACCATGGACGTGGCCAAGGCCGTCACCGACATTAAGGGTGGCCGCATCGAGTTCCGTGTGGACCGTGCCGCCAACCTGAACTTCATCATCGGCAAGACCTCCTTCACTGAGGAGCAGCTGGTGGAGAACCTGCGCGCCGCCCTGGATGAGGTCCTGCGCCTCAAGCCGGCCACCTCCAAGGGCCGCTACATCCTGAAGGCCACCATGGCCACCACCATGGGCCCCGGCATTCCGATGGATGTCACTAAGGCCTGAGCACGAACTGCGTCGTTGAGTCGACGCCGTCGCTGCCCCTGACGCCGACTGCCTCATGCGGGTGGTCGGCGTCAGGCGCTTTTGGCACCTCGACGGCGTGGCCGGGCGCTACCACCGCGCCGCGCCTTATGCCGAGTTCCTGGGCCATACCGGCAGGCAGCTCTAACACGGCGTGGGCCTTAAAACGGGGCATGCCGATGCTTCCGGGGCGCATCCGCCCCACGTCTATCACGGTGCCGTTTCTGGTGACGTGAACGACGTCGATCGGGTAGCTCATGCCGATGCAGTGCACGGCATTGCAGGCGGTGATCCAGACGCCACCGGAGAGGCCTTTGGTGCCGCGCAGTCCTTGCAGGCGTTCTTGTCGCCGACGGGCTAGCCACAGGGGCAGGCCGGTGGGGCGGCCATTGACTAGCAGGAGGGTGGGCGCGGGCCATTCCGCCCAGACCGGGACCGTGTTGCTCACCTGCTAAGCGTCCGCGGCGGGGCGCAATGTTACAAGGGTCAATTCAGTCAGCATTTCGGTGGGACCAGTTGGGGGAGTCTCCAATTGCGCGATGGTGCGGGCGGCGGGTCGGGCCTCGCGCTTGCTTGCGCCCCACTACCCGGGGAGAACCTGGGCAGGCGGGCGGGTCTGCCCGGTGACGATGCCCTGATCAACAATTACCCTAGGGCTGCGGGGCCATGAATGCTGGGCCGGACAGTGCTGTTTGCGGGCCTTGTTCCAGGTCCGCATACCTGCGTCAAAGCCCCGTTATTCTCTAGCAAATGGACCGAAAGCTCTGCCCTGGGCGGTAGGTTCAGTGCAGCCCCAACTTAAGACCGGTTATCGATCACCCGGAGCAAGCAATGACCACTTCTGCCTCCTCTCCCTCTTCTGGGGCGCTGCGGCGCCTTGGCAGTGCCTACCTTCTGCTGGAGCGGATCGGCACTGGCGCCCAGGGTGAGGTCTGGCGGGCAAAGCATAGCCCGGAAGCCACTGGAACCTGGGACCCGGTTGAGGAGGAGACCAGCGCCCCTCACGTCGATGAGGAACTGGCGGCCAAGATCCTGCGCGCGGAGATCGCCTCCCAGCCGGGTGTGCTGGAGCGTTTTCTGGCGGAGCGGGCCACCCTCATGCGGGTGCGCTCCCGGTCAGTGGTGGCAGTGCGTGACCTGGTGGTTGAGGGCGGCACCTTTGCGATTGTCATGGACCTGGTTGACGGCGGTGACCTGCGCGGCTACCTGACGAAGGTCGGCAACCTGCCGCCCTCGGAGGTGGCCCGGATTGGTGCCTTGATCGCAGATGGTCTGGCTGCCGTGCATGAGGGCGGGGTGCTGCACCGGGACATCAAGCCGGCCAACGTGCTGTTGGAACGCCACGGTGAGGGTGAGCCAGTCATTCCCCGCCTGGCTGACTTTGGGGTGGCGCGGATTTGTGAGGCGGTGGGTGCCACCACCTCCACCAGTGCCATTGGCACGCCGCTCTACATGGCCCCGGAGGTGCTTACCGGCAAGGTGCCTCCCATGACCGCAGATGTCTACTCGCTGGGCACCATGCTCTATGAGCTAGCCTGCGGCGTGGCACCGTTTGTTGGCAGCACGCCGCAGGTTCTGGCCAGCCATGCGCGGCGCAGTCCTGGCCGCCCAGAAGGCATCCCGGAAGCGCTCTGGGAGCTGCTGGAGTTGATGCAGTCCAAGCAGGCCGCTGAGCGCCCCTCTGCTGCGGAGGCGGCGGAGCGCCTGCGCGCTCTGGAGCCCTCCCTGCGTGGCCTGCCTGCAGCTCCTCGCCTGAGCAAACCTCCGGCCAATCGCCCCGCAGCGCGGCCTTTTGAGTGGGATGATCCCGGGGAGAAGCCGGACTCTAAAGCTGGCAGCGCCGCAAAGGGGGGCCGGTCTGGTGCCGCGGCAAATGGCTACGGCGTCCAGCCTTCAGCGAACTCCCCGCAGGGGCTCTACGGGCAGGTGCCTGCGCAGGCGCCGGTGGGTTATGGCCTGGCTGTGGCTGGCACAGCCGGTACGCAGCTGCTGGCGGGAGGTGCGACCACTTCTGTGCTGGCACCTCCCGGTGCGGGCGGCCCTGTTCCGGCTGCCTTCACATATGGGGGTGGGTCTGCGCCCGCCAGCTTGGTACCTCAGGCGCCCAAGCCGCGCCGCCGGAAGTTGGTGGCCGCTGGCGTGGCTGCCTCCCTAGCTTTGCTTGGCTTGGGGGGAGGCGGCTTGTGGTGGTATCTGAGCAGCGATACGGGGGCCACCTTTAGTGCTGTGCCTTTGCAGGCCACCGTGCAGGAGCGGCAGCGGATAGCTGACGTTTCCGATAAACGAATGTCTCGGGATAACCGGATGCTGGCGACGCGCAGCGGCAGTGAGTGGTCCCTGCGTGACCTCAACAGCTCCAACCATGCTCCGGTTTGGACGGGTGAATGTTGGGAAGGCTATTTCTTCAACAATGAGATCTTCCTTTGTAAGAACGCCAATAACGACCGCAAGTTTATTGGGATTGACGGTCAGCCCAAGCAGATCAACCTGGCGAAGGAAGCCGATGTCTTGGGCAATATTGGTGAGCTAGCGATCATTCGCGAAGGCAACTATGAAGGCTCGCTGCTAGCTATGGACTCTTCCGGCAAGCAAAAATGGCGCGTGGACGGTGGATACACCAAGGCAGAAATCACCTCGAAGTTCATCTTGACCTATGAGAGTGGCTCCAAGCGGATGCAGGTCCTGAGTGCCGCTGACGGCACGATTCTTCTGTCGCATCCGGTGGAACGGCAGCCTGATTGGGATAAGCCCCAACCTGGCGGCATTGATATCAATATTGGCGACGCAGGTTTCCTAGTTCAGGGCAATCCCGCAGTGGTTTACGACGCCAAGGGCAAGTCCTTGGGGCAGGTCGCTTCAGCAGCGGGCGCTCCCACCAAGTGGGGGGTTCCGGAGCCCACTGAGGCGGCAGAGTTTAAGCGGGCGCTTGAGTCAGTGCCGGAGAGCTCTGACCGCTATGAGCGGCAGTTGCTGGCCAAGGGCACGGATTCGGCAGTGCTGGCTCTGGACACGAATGCCTGCGCTGCGAAACTGGTAGGTCAGGAGGTCAGCTTTGCGGCGCCCACCCGCACTGAGGGTGAGCCTTGTGCGCTGCATCCTGCGGGGCTGATTGACAGCGGCGCTGGCATCTTGTTCACCATGGGGGAGCCCTCGTCTAACTCCAAGGCCGTGGGCGACCAGGTGGTTGCCTATAACCGTAAGACCGGTGAGCAGACTTGGCAGGTAAAAGGCAGCCTGCTGCATGTGTTGCCACCACAGCCTGGAGCTAAGGGTGACCAGGCTGGGGCGCCTCGCCTATTAGTGCAAGAGGGTGGAAATTACGGAGACCTGGTGATTTACGCGGTGATTGGCAACTGAATGACCGCCGTCGAACTGCCGCGAACCCGCCCTCGCGCTTTTGTGCGCGCCCGTGGTTTGCTGAGTTAAGGAGCGATCCAAAGTGAGCACTGTTTCTCGTCGCAGGATCATGTTGGCGACCTTTGCCGCAGCTGGTCTGCCCGTGCTGGCAGCCTGTGGCAAGGCCGACGGAAAAGGCGGTGGCAGTGCGACGGCGTCGCCCGCTGCAGGCGGTGCGAGCCCAGGCGCTGCAGCGGCCATCAAGCTCCGCACTGCCTTAAATGGTGCTTCCTGGGACGTGACGGTGGGACCAGCGGCGGTGCGCGATGGCCTTACTGTGCTGCGAGTGGCCTATAGCCCGGTTGCTGGGGAGGATCACAAGCTGGGCTTCGGTCAGTTTAGCGGTGGGGACACCGGGAACCTGGGCGGCTTCAGGCTCCTTTCTTTGGCTAATGACGTGATGTACCCCGTGATTGGCGGTGACGCTTCGCCCTTATTTGACGGAGTGAAAGCGGGGGAGTGGATCGAGCTGTACCCGGTGTTTAGTGCCTTGCCGGAGACGATTAACAGCGTGGAGGTGCTGCTGCCACATTCTGGCGTGGTGCTTGGGGTGCCGGTGGTGGGGCCCGGCCAGGCTGGCTTTGACCTGGATAAAGCGCTTGAAAACGCAGACGCTGACCGCACGGCTGAGGGCACCAACCGGATCGTTACCAGCTCAGTGGTCTCGGATGGCTCTGCGGATACGAAGGAGGATGAGGGAGTCACCACGGTTACCATCAACGGTGACGTCACCTTTGATTCTGGCTCCGCCACTTTGTCCGCCCAGGCTGACGCCATCTTGGCTTCTGTGGTGCAGCAACTGCAGCGCTTCCCCTCTGGTGGCAGCATGCAGGTGACTGGGCACACCGACGACGTGCTCGACGACGCCTCCAATCAGACTCTTTCCGAACAGCGGGCCAAAGCGGTGGCTGACCGCCTGGGGCAACTGACCAGCTTGAATGCTTGGCAGCAAACCGTGGCGGGTAAGGGAGAGTCGCAGCCGCGCGTGCCAAATGACTCTGATGAGAACCGGCAGGCAAACCGAAGAGTTGAAGTGGTTTTAACTCCTACCAACCCCAAGGAGGGGCAGGAGGCCAAGCCCACAGCTCCGCCGTCTTTAGCTCCGGGGCAGATGCCGACTGCCAAAGGCCCGGTAGGCGCCGGCAAGGACGGCGTGGACGTGCAGTATCAGGGCCAGACCATTCACGTTTGGATGGAGAAGGTCATCCGCACCCAGGGCTACCTGGTGGGAGAGGTGCTTATGCGCTCCACCGCTGATGTGGAGTTCCCCTACGGCGCTTTCAACCTGCCGCGGGCCTTCAAAGCAGTTGACTGGTACCAGGACAGCTTTCGGGTGGACAACCTGACCTTGCTCAAGGGCAACACTTATTTGCCGGTGGCGGGTTACCTGGTGGGCGGTGAGGACGCCAAGCCCTTGGCGGATGTGATGCGGGTGGAGCTTAAGGGCGGTGGAGAGCCCTTGCACCTGCCTGCTGTCTGGCCGGATACAGGGGAGGACAAGGTGGTGCTGGACCTGCCTGCAGGCGATGAGAGTGAAAGCTCTACGCCGGTGCTGACCTTGCGGCTGACTGATATTCCGGTGGAGCAGGGCTGAGGCCTGAGGGCGGCGGGCTGCGCTAGCGCGGGCTGGCAGGCCGCGCACGCTTGCGCCTAGCGCTTGACGTGACCGATCGCACCGCTGCTTGGCGGGCCTTTGGCTTGCGTCGGGTGCTGGCTGGCGGGTTAGGGTTGCACCGCCAAAGACCGCAGGTCCCCCCTTGATCGGGGCCAAGTCCGACGTCGTCGGAGCCAGCGCAGGTGAGTTTTAGGAGATCCTTCCGCTTTGCGGACTGCGAGCCCCGTGCCCACCGGCGCGGGGCTCTGTTCATTCGGGGCCCGCGGATGACCACGGAAGGAGGGCCCATGGCAAGGCCTGACAAGGAAGCAGCGGTTGCTGAGATTGCGGACAGGTTCCGCGGTGCCAGCGCTGTCCTGCTGACTGAGTACCGGGGGATGAGCGTCGCCCAGCTCAAGGAGCTGCGTCGTTCCCTTGCCGGTAACGCCGAGTACGCCGTGGTGAAGAACACGCTTGCTGCGATCGCTGCCCGCCAGACTGGGCTGGAGGCTTTCGCGGAGGACCTCAAGGGCCCCACGGCTCTGGCTTTCGTCACCGGTGAGCCGGTTGAGGCTGCCAAGGCGCTGCGTGACTTCGCCAAGGAGAACCAGCAGCTCGTTATCAAGGGTGGCTTCATGGACGGCAAGGTCCTGGCCCCGGTTGATGTTGAGAAGCTGGCTTCGCTCGAGACCCGCGAGGTGCTGCTGGCCAAGGCTGCGGGCGCTATGAAGGCGTCCCTGTCCAAGGCTGCTTACCTCTTCGTTGCGCCTGCCTCCAAGGCGGTCCGCACTGTCGACGCCCTGCGCGAGAAGCAGGAGCAGGCGGCCTGAGCGCCACCCGCGTCAAACCCCAACAACTCACCCTGTGCTGAGATTCAGACAGTGCAGGCCCCCATTTCCAGGAAGGAACGCCCATCATGGCGAAGCTGACCACTGACGAGCTCATTGAGGCTTTCAAGGAGCTCACCCTCATCGAGCTGTCCGAGTTCGTGAAGGCCTTCGAGGAGACCTTCGACGTTACCGCTGCTGCCCCGGCCGCCGTTGCCGTTGCTGCTGCCCCCGGCGCGGCCGGTGAGGCCGCCGCCGCTGAGGAGAAGGACGAGTTCGACGTCATCCTCGAGGCCGCTGGCGACAAGAAGATCCAGGTCATCAAGGAGGTGCGCGCCCTGACCTCCCTCGGTCTGAAGGAGGCCAAGGAGCTCGTCGACGGCGCTCCCAAGCCCGTCCTCGAGGGCGCCAACAAGGAGACCGCCGAGAAGGCCAAGGCTCAGCTCGAGGGCGCTGGCGCCACCGTCACCCTCAAGTGAGTCATTTCCCGACGCCGTTGGCTGGCTCCTAGGAGCGGCTTGACGGTAAGGGAGCTAGCTCAAACCTCGCCCCGCTCACCTCTGGTGGGCGGGGCGAGGTGCGCTTTGGGCAGTCGTCTTGGAGCGCAGCCCCAGGCGGACCGCAGCTGGCTGTAACGGATTGGATGCGGGGGTAACGGAGCAATTGTGGTCAGCCTGCGGGTTGAACGCTGGTCGATTGAGGTACATTCCCGGTAATGTCAGGGTTGATGCTCCCTACCCTGACCAAGGAGACCTCTATGAGGATGCGCCTCAATCCCAAAATGCATCGAATCGGTAACGGTTCGCATATGGCTAAGTTGAACCGATTCGGGAGGGGGCTAGGCCTAGCCTTCCTTGCTGGTGCTCTAGCACTTGGCGCCCCGACTGTCGCAGTTGCGGAAGAGCCAGGCGCGAGCAGTAACGGCAGTGACTGCCCTGGGGGCACCTTCTGCATTGACTCCACGAACAAGACTGTGGTGAACAACGTGGGGGAGTGGAACCTGGGTGACGGGCAGACCGGCCTGCTGGCGATGGTTCCGGGCGATAGGATTCGCGGCGATTTCTCAGTGATGAACACGGGCGGTCAGCCAGCAAAAGTCGTGGTGACCATGTCTTGGGCGAATGACCGCTGCGTAGGAGCCTCCTTCGCGAATGACCCCTTCCTGACGAGTCTGCCGCATCCCGGTGGGACTACTAGGTTCTACTCGCCGGGGATGAAAATTAACACCACCTACAGTGGTGGCAGCCTGGCTACGGACAGCCTGCGATGCAACGGCGCTGAAGAGACCGGCGTACTCACGGTAGCGCCCGGAGAAAAAATCGACTTTAGTGCGCTAATCGACTTCCCTTTTATGGCTAACGGGAATGACACCCAAAGGGAAAAGGTGTCTATAGCCTTCGGGATTAAGTTTGAAACCGAAGAGCCGGTAGAGGTGTCTGTGCCGACGCCTGAGGTTGACGATCCTTGTGGCCCTGATAACGCCAGGTGGCGGGTGCCTGCTGACACTGAGCAGTTGGCTTGGACACTTGGCGCTGATGGCTCCTTGAGTGTGGCTACTAAGCCCGGTTACGTGTTTAGCACGGGCGAGGCCAGTCATTCCTTTGGTAAGGCTCCGGATTCCGGTGAGGCTTGCCCGGAGCCCACTCCCACGCCTACGGCCACGACGCCAGCCCCGACACCGACTGCCGCGCCGACCACTCCGGCTCCCACACCGACGGCTGCGCCCACGACTCCGGCTCCCACGCCAACGGTCGCACCCACGACTCCGGCTCCCACGCCAACGGTCGCACCCACGACTCCGGCCCCGACGCCCACGGTCGCACCGACCACTCCGGCACCCACACCGACGGTCGCACCCACGACTCCGGCCCCCACACCGACGGCTGCGCCCACGACTCCGGCTCCCACGCCCACGGACACGCCCGTGCCGCCGGTCGAGACTGATACGCCCGTGCCGCCGGTCGAGACCCCGGAGCCTGCGCCAAGTCCAACGCCGCTTAAGCCGAGCAGCGCTCCGAGCAGCCCGGCAACCCAGCAGGCACCCGACCCGCAGGTCAGTGCGCAGCCGACCCCCGCAGTGCCCGCTCCGGCTGCACCCGGCAAGAACCTGCCGAGTCGGCCCGGAGGCAAGGGCCTGTCTGCAACCGGTGTGAACCTCACCGCTGCGGCTGTGGGAATCGGCGGGCTGGTAATCGCCGGAGGCTTGCTCCTCCTAGTCCGCCGCCGCAACCGTCGGGGCTGAGAACACACCAGCGCCCTGACAGCAAGCTAAACCCGATGCTTTCGGCCGCCTCCTAAGGGCAGCCGGATAGCAAGGGAACTAGCTCAAGCCTCGCCCTGGCCACCACCCGTGGCCAGGGCGAGGCGCTGTCTAGGAGCCGATTGCAAACTGCAGGCCGAGAAGATCCGCATATGACTGCACCTGAGAGATTGCGGGTATAACGAAGCAATTGCGGTCCCATGTACTACGGAACAATGGTTGAATGCGGACATTCCCTCATGGCGTCAACGGAGGCGCCGCCCCTCCCTGCCCCAGGAGGCTGTCATGCTGACGCAGCAAAGCCGGTTTTTGCGACGCCATAGCAACGATTCTGTGAACCCCAAGTCACGTTTCATCATGCTGCTGGCCGCACCCCTGCTGCTCGGTGGGCTAGTACTTGGCTCCGTGGCCGCAGCTCAAGGAGGCCCCCAGGGGCCCTGCACATCCGGCCAGCTCTGCGTGAACGCCAACACCGACCCCGGCAGCATCACGGACCTAGTTGAAGACATAACGCTTGAGAACCTGGCGCCTCAGTGCGAGGGCGCTGCCACAGATGCAGTCCTCCCCGGCGCCCTGGCAGCCGACGAGGTCACCCACACCACCTTCGAACTGCGCAACACCGGTGACCAGCCAGTTGACGTGGGCCTAACGCTCGGCTGGCAGAACACCCGGGTGCAAGGCGCGGCAATAGACCTCAATGCCGACCCCATCCTGGCAGGCAGAATCATCCCCACAGGCACCTATAGCTCCCCGGGAATGGCTGGTTACCTCCTGCTCGCCGACGACGTCGGCCACCGGCCCGTGCTGGTGGCTGAGAGCCTGCGTGGTAGCGGCACACGCACGCAGGACCCGCTGATGCGTTTAGCGCCGCACTCCACCACCCAGATCGTCCTAGCGGTGGGCTTCAACTGTGCAGCCAACAGGAATGACACCCAGGCTGAAAAGGTGGCCGTCAACCTCGGCGTCAAGGCCGCTGCCGCCGTGACGCCCACACCACCGGCAACCGCGCAACCAACGCCCGGCGCGCCCACACCACCGGCAACCGCGCAGCCGACCCCCGGCGCCCCCGCGCCGTCGGCGAGCACCCAGCCGACCCCCGCGGCCTCTGCTCCAGCAACCCCCGGCAAGAACGCGCCGAGCCAGCCCGGAGGCAAGGGCCTGTCCTCAACCGGCGTGAACCTCACCGCTGCGGCTGTGGGCGTCAGCGGACTGGTAGTCACGGGAGGCCTGCTGCTCCTGGTCCGCCGTCGCAACCGCCGTGGCTGAGGCCGGGGCGCCGTGGCTGCGCGAAAGCTCCGCAGTATCCACGACTGTGGTGGGAATCGCAACCACTGGCACGCCTACGAGATAGACCTGCACATAGGCCCCGTGTAGGCTAGCGCTTCGCGTGCATTGTGTGGATTGCTATCTAGTGACGGCCCAGCCAACGCTCAGAAACGCGCCACCTCACGCACTCTAAGCCCCGCTCTTGAGGGAAGGGAAACTGTTGGCTGCCTCGCGCACCTTTGCACCCACTGCAGAAGAAATCGCCGCCCGTACCGCGTCTCGGCGAATCAATTTCGCGAAGATCCCGGAGCCTATGCAGGCTCCAAACCTACTCGCCCTCCAGACTGAGTCCTTTGACTGGCTCATGGGCAATGAGAAGTGGCGGACCCGGACGGAGGCTGCCAACGCTGCCCACCCCGGCTCGCTGCCTGAGACCTCCGGTCTAGAGGAGATCTTTGACGAGATCTCCCCAATCGAGGACTTCGCCGAGACCATGGCGCTCTCCTTCCACGACCACCGCTTCGAGGAGGCCAAGTACACGGCCGAGGAGTGCAAGGAGAAGGACCTCACCTACGCCGCCCCGCTCTACGTGCAGGCGGACTTTGAGAACTTCCAGACCGGCGAGATCAAGTCGCAGACCGTATTCATGGGTGACTTCCCGCTCATGACTGAGCGCGGCACCTTTATTATCAACGGCACCGAGCGCGTCGTCGTCTCCCAGCTGGTCCGCTCCCCGGGCGTCTACTTTGAGCGCACCACCGAGAAGACCACCGACAAATTCCTCTACAACGCCAAGTTCATCCCCTCGCGCGGTGCCTGGCTGGAGTTCGAGGTAGACAAATCCGACCGCGTCGCCGTGCGCATCGACCGCAAGCGCAAGCAGGACATCACCATCTTCCTGCTGGCCCTGGGCATGGACGAGGCCGAGATCCGCGAAACCTTCAAGGACTACCCGGCCCTGCTCGTCTCCCTGGACGAGGACCGCAAGGTCACCACTCAGGACGAGGCCCTGCTGGACATCTACAAGAAGATTCGCCCCGGTGAGCCGCCGAGCGTTGAAGCGGGCCGCGCCCTCCTGGAGAACTTCTACTTCAACCCCAAGCGCTATGACCTGGCCAAGGTTGGCCGCTACAAGATCAACAAGAAGCTTGGTCTGGACGCCAAACTAGACGAGTCCGTCCTGCGCATCGCCGACGTCGTCTCCGCCATCAAATACCTGCTCGCCCTGCACTCTGGCGCGCCCACCGTTGAGGGCATGCGGGCCGGCGAGATCATCGACGTCGCCGTCGAGTACGACGACATCGACCACCTGGGCAACCGCCGTATTCGCGCCGTGGGTGAGCTCATCCAGGCTCAGGTGCGCACCGGTATGGGCCGTATGGAGCGTCAGGTGCGCGAGCGCATGACCACCCAGGACGTGGAGGCCATCACCCCCAACACCCTGATCAACATTCGGCCCGTCACGGCCGCGATCAAGGAGTTCTTCGGCACCTCCCAGCTGTCCCAGTTCATGGACCAGAACAACCCGCTGGCCGGCATGACGCACAAGCGCCGCCTCTCGGCCCTGGGCCCCGGCGGTCTGTCCCGTGAGCGCGCCTCCATGGACGTGCGTGACGTCCACACCTCCCACTACGGGCGCATGTGCCCCATCGAGTCCCCTGAAGGCCCCAACATTGGTCTGATCGGCTCGCTGGCCACCTTCGCGCGCATCAACCCCTTCGGCTTCATCGAGACCCCCTACCGCGTGGTCAAGAACGGCAAGATCACCGATGAGGTCCACTACCTGACCGCCGACGACGAGGACCGCCACACCATCGCGCAGGCGAATGTGGTCCTCACCGAGGATGGCCGCCACTTCGCTGAAGACCACGTCCTGTGCCGCGTCACCGGCGGTGAGCCCGCCCTGGTGGCCGCCAGCCAGGTGGACCTCATGGACGTGTCCCCGCGCCAGATGGTGTCCGTCGGCACCTCGCTGATCCCCTTCCTGGAGCACGACGACGCTAACCGCGCGCTGATGGGCGCCAATATGCAGCGCCAGGCCGTGCCCCTGCTGCGCCCCGACGCCCCACTGGTGGGCACCGGCATGGAGCGGCGCACCGCCGTCGACGCCGGTGACGTGCTCGTGGCCACCAAGGCTGGTGTGGTCAGTGAGGTTTGCGGTGACTTCGTGCGAGTCGCCAACGACGACGCCACCGAGACCGTCTACAAGGTCGCAAAGTTCTGCCGCTCCAACCAGGGCAACTGCTACAACCAGCGCGTGGTCGCCTCTGAGGGCGAGCGCGTGGAAGTTGGCACCGTCCTGGCGGACGGCCCGGCCACCAACGAGGGCGACCTGGCCCTAGGTCAGAACCTCCTGGTTGCCTTCATGACCTGGGAAGGCCTGAACTACGAGGACGCCATCATCGTGTCCCAGCGCGTGGTGGCCGAGGATCTGCTGACCTCCATCCACATCATGGAGCACGACGTCGACGCCCGCGACACCAAGCTGGGCGCCGAGGAGATCACCCGCGACATCCCCAATGTCTCCGAGGAGACCCTGGCCAACCTGGACGAGCGCGGCATTATCCGCATCGGCGCCGAGGTCCGCTCCGGCGACATCCTGGTCGGCAAGGTCACCCCCAAGGGCGAGACCGAGCTGACCAGCGAGGAGCGCCTGCTGCGCGCCATCTTCGGTGAGAAGGCCCGCGAGGTGCGTGACACCTCCCTGCGCGTGCCCCACGGCGAGTACGGCATCGTCACCGGCGTGCGAGAGATCGACGCCTCCAGTGAGGACGCTGAGCTGCCCGCCGGCGTGAACCGCATGGTGCGTGTTTTCATCGCCCAGCGCCGCAAGATCACCGTGGGTGACAAGCTCTCCGGCCGCCACGGCAACAAGGGTGTTATCTCCAAGATCAACCCGATTGAGGACATGCCCTTCCTGGCTGACGGCACCCCGGTGGATGTCATCCTCAACCCGCTGGGTGTGCCCAGCCGTATGAACGTCGGCCAGGTGCTTGAACTGCACCTGGGCTGGGTGGCCTCCCGCGGTTGGGACGCCACCAAGGCCCGTGAGTCTGGCGAGGACTGGGCCCTGCGCCTGCCCGAGAACGGCGTGAAGGCGGAGCCCCGCACTCCGGTGGCCTCCCCGGTGTTCGACGGTGTGCGTGACGACGAGCTCATGGGTCTGCTGGACTCCACCATCCCGAATGCTGACGGCTTCGAACTGGTGCAGCCCAACGGCAAAGCCCGCCTCTTCGATGGCCGCTCCGGTGAGCCTTTCCCGTACCCGATCTCGGTCGGCTACATGTACATCCTCAAGCTCCACCACCTGGTGGATGACAAGATCCACGCCCGCTCCACCGGCCCCTACTCCATGATTACGCAGCAGCCGCTGGGTGGTAAGGCACAGTTCGGTGGCCAGCGCTTTGGTGAGATGGAGGTGTGGGCTCTGGAGGCCTACGGCGCCGCCCACGCCCTCCAGGAGATCCTCACCGTTAAGTCCGACGACGTGAATGGCCGCGTGAAGGTTTACGAGGCCATCGTCAAGGGCGAGGACATCCCCGAGCCAGGCATCCCCGAGTCCTTCAAGGTGCTTATGAAGGAGATGCAGTCACTGTGCTTGAACGTGGAGGCGCTGGACGCTGAGGGCAACACCATTGCCCTTGACGACAACGACGACGACCGCCGCGTCGGCGAGGAGTTGGGCTTCGACCTGGGCCGCCGCCCCGGAGCCCCCGCCTCGATAGACGAGATCTGACACCCAGGGGCTGGCCGGTTGAGGAGCCCAAACTCCTCCCGGCAAGCCCCCACGGGCCCGCCTGCACCCTGGAAACGTGCAGACGACGCCCCCAAGAACCAACCGATTCAATGACCAATCGGAAGTAGGAACTGTGCTCGACGCCAACGTCTTCGATCGCATCCAGCTGGGCCTGGCCACCTCCTCGGACATCAAGAGCTGGTCCCACGGCCAGGTCAAGAAGCCTGAGACCATCAACTACCGCACCCTCAAGCCCGAGAAGGACGGCCTCTTCTGCGAGAAGATCTTCGGCCCCACCCGGGACTGGGAATGCTCCTGCGGCAAGTACAAGCGCGTGCGCTACAAGGGCATCGTCTGCGAGCGCTGTGGCGTGGAGGTCACCCGCTCCAAGGTGCGCCGTGAGCGCATGGCCCACATTGAGCTGGCCGCCCCCGTCACCCACATCTGGTATTTCAAGGGCGTGCCCTCCCGCCTGGGCTACCTGCTGAACGTGGCCCCCAAGGACCTGGAGAAGGTCATCTACTTCGCAGCCTATATGGTCACTGAGGTAGATGAGGAAGGCCGCCACGACGACCTGCCCTCACTGCGCAACGAGTTTGAGGTCAAGAAGCAGCACGTCGAGCAGGCTGGCCTGGCCGACGTCGAGGCCCGCCAGCAGCGCCTTGAGTCTGAGCTCGCCCAGCTGGAGGCTGAGGGCGCAGAGCAGTCTCAGCGCGAGAAGCTCCGCAAGGCCGCCGAGCGTGACATGGCTGCCCTGCGCCGCAAGTCCACCAAGACCCTGGAACACATGGACAAGGTCTGGGACCGCTTCGTGGGCCTCAAGGTCGGTGACCTGGAGGGCGACGAGGTCCTCTACCGCGACATGCAGGCCGACTACGGCATCTACTTCAAGGGCGCCATGGGCGCGGAGGCCATTCAGGCCCGCCTGCGCAGCTTCGACCTGGAGGCTGAGGCCCAGTCCTTGGCCGAGGTGGTGGAGAACGGCACCGGCCAGCGCAAGGTCCGCGCCATCAAGCGTCTCAAGGTCATCAACGCCTTCCGCATGACCGGCACCGCCCCGGAGTCCATGGTCTTGGACTTCATCCCGGTGATCCCCCCGGACCTGCGCCCCATGGTGCAACTGGACGGTGGCCGCTTCGCGACCTCCGACCTCAACGACCTGTACCGCCGCGTCATCAACCGCAACAACCGCCTGGACCGACTCAAGAAGCTCGGCGCCCCGACGATCATTGTCAACAACGAGAAGCGCATGCTGCAGGACGCTGTGGACGCGCTCTTCGACAACGGTCGCCGTGGCCGCCCGGTTACCGGTGTGGGCAACCGTCCGCTTAAGTCCCTGTCCGACATGCTTAAGGGCAAGCAGGGCCGCTTCCGCCAGAACCTCCTGGGTAAGCGCGTGGACTACTCCGGCCGTTCCGTGATTGTGGTCGGCCCCCAGCTCAAGCTGCACCAGTGCGGTCTGCCCAGCCAGATGGCCCTGGAGCTCTTCAAGCCCTTCGTCATGAAGCGCCTAGTGGAGCTCAAGGAAGCGCAGAACGTCAAGGCCGCTAAGCGCATGGTTGAGCGCGCCAACCCCAAGGTTTGGGACGTGCTGGCTGAGGTCATCCGGGAGCACCCCGTGCTGCTTAACCGCGCCCCCACCCTGCACCGCCTGGGTATTCAGGCCTTCGAGCCCCAGCTGATTGAGGGCAAGGCCATCCAGCTGCACCCGCTGGTGTGTGGTGCCTTCAACGCTGACTTCGACGGCGACCAGATGGCGGTGCACCTGCCCCTGGGGGCGGAGGCACAGGCTGAGGCCCGCGTGCTGATGCTCTCCAGCAACAACATCCTCAAGCCTTCTGACGGTCGCCCCGTGACCATGCCCTCTCAGGACATGATCATCGGCACCTACTACCTGACCCAGGAGCCTGACCCCGCCGTCGCCGTGGAGAAGGACCAGCAGGGCCACGAGATCGTGCCTTCTTTCTCCTCTTTCGCAGAGGCCGTGATGGCCTACGACTTCGGCAAGCTCCAGGTCAACGCCACCTGTGACATCCGCTTCGAGGAGGGCATTTGCGCCCCCGAGGGCTGGCAGGCCCCGGAGGGTTGGGAAGAGGGTGAGCCGATCACCCTGCGCACCTCCCTGGGCCGCGCGCTGTTCAACACGGCACTGCCCGAGACCTTCCCCTACGTGAACTACACGGTGGATAAGAAGCAGCTGGGGAATATCATCAACACCTTGGCCGAGTCCTATCCACGCGTGGATGTGGCCGCGTCCCTGGACGCTCTCAAGGCCAACGGCTTCCACTGGTCCACTTGGTCCGGCATCACCGTGGCCTTCGCCGACGTCGTCTCCCCGGAGGCCAAGGCGGAGATCCTCGCTCGCCACGAGGCTGAGGCCGCTGAGGTTGAAGACCAGTTCGACATGGGTGCTCTCACCGAGGAGGACCGCTACTCCTCGCTGATCGACATTTGGACCAAGGCCACCAATGAGGTTGCTGAGGCCATGCGGGAGAGCTTCCCGGAGCGCAACACCGTCTATCAGATGGTGGTTTCTGGGGCTCGTGGTAACTGGGACCAGATCCGCCAGCTCGCCGGTATGCGTGGCCTGGTGGCTGACCCCAAGCAGCGCCTCATTGAGCGCCCCATTAAGTCGAACTACCGCGAGGGCCTGTCCGTCCTTGAGTACTTCATCGCTACCCACGGCGCCCGCAAGGGTCTGGCTGACACGGCTCTGCGTACCGCCGACTCCGGCTACCTGACCCGGCGTCTGGTGGATGTCTCCCAGGATGTGATTGTCCGCGAGGAGGACTGTGGCACCCGCAAGGGGCTGAACAAGCGGATCTTCTCCTGGAAGGAGATCGACGGCGAGCGCCTCAAGGAGCCCAGCGACATCCTGGGGACCACGGTCTTTGGCACCACCTTGGCTCGCGACGCCGTGGACGCTGACGGCCAGGTCATCATCAAGGCTGGCTCTGACCTGGGTGATGAGCAGATCCAGGCGGCCATTGCCGCCGGCATTGAGGAGCTCGTCTGCCGGTCCGTGCTGACCTGCGAGTCTGCCGTCGGCACCTGCGCCGCCTGCTATGGCCGCTCCCTGGCCTCCGGCAAGCGCGTGGACATTGGTGAGGCCGTCGGTATCATCGCCGCCCAGTCCATTGGTGAGCCCGGCACGCAGCTGACCATGCGTACCTTCCACACCGGTGGTGCTGCTGGTGCCGCCGACATCACCCAGGGTCTGCCCCGTGTGCAGGAGCTCTTCGAGGCCCGCACCCCCAAGGGTGAGGCGGCCGTCGCGGAGGCTGCTGGCCGCGTCAAGATTGAGGACGACGTCGACGGCAAGCGCATCGTCATCACTCGTGACGACGGCGAGGAGGACCTGGTGGTTCCGGTCTCGCGGCGGCAGAAGCTCCTGGTGGAGGACCGCTGCTCGGTGGAGCCCGGCCAGCCGCTCACCGAAGGCCCGATCGACCCCAAGAAGATGCTGCGCCTGCGCAGCGTGGGCGCCACACAGCGCCAGCTGGTGGACGAGGTGCAGGGCGTGTACCGCTCCCAGGGCGTGGACATCCACTCCAAGCACATTGAGGTTATTGTGCGCCAGATGCTGCGCCGCGTAACCGTGCTGGACCCGGGTGACACCACCCTCCTGCAGGGTGACCTGGTGGATGTCATGCACTACCGCAAGGAGAACCGTCGCGTGATGGCTGAGGGTGGCAAGACCGCCTCTGCCCGCACCGAACTCATGGGAATCACCAAGGCCTCCCTGGCCACTGACTCCTGGCTCTCCGCCGCCTCCTTCCAGGAGACCACGCGGGTGCTCACTGAGGCCGCCATGAATGGCAAGTCAGACCCGCTGTTGGGCCTGAAGGAGAACGTCATCCTGGGTAAGCTCATCCCCGCTGGCACGGGCCTAGCCCGCTACGCCGACATCGAGGTGGAGCCCACCGAGGAGGCCAAGGCCGAGGCCTTCAGCCGCACCAGCGCCTCTCTGGGCTTTGGCCTGGCGGAGTCCGTGGCTTTGGATGACTTCCAGTTCGGTGGCGACTTCCGGGCGGACTTCTCTGACGACTTCCGCACCGGATTCTCTAACCAGGACTACCAGTTCTGAGCTGATTTTGGGTCGCCTGGGCTGATTGCCAGGCGGCATTGAATCACCACACCGGGGCCGGGCAGCTTCCAGCAGGAAGCTGCCCGGACTTAGTGCATGGGGTTCTTTACCCATTGTCTGGTTTCTGGGTTGTCAAAGACTGGTATCGGTTAGATCATGTTGCTGGCCCCGCCGTCACCCAGTTCCCCAGGTGCGGGTTCAGTCCTGACAGGAGCTGTTTTATGAGCTTTATGCCGCTGCGACGTATTGCCGCCAGTGTGGCGGGGACGCTATCGGCGGGAGCCGTCGTCATGGCTCTGCTGCACCCCGGCGTGGTGATCCGCGAGATTGATCTGCACGACGGCGGAGTCTGGGTCACCAACCAGAACCTGCGCGCTGTGGGCCACCTCAACTACCCGGCGCATGTCATCGACGGCGGGCTGCGCGCCGCCTCGGCCAAATTCGACGTCTCCCAGGAAGCTGGCACCGTCTATGTAGCCGACCACGAATCCGGCGCCTTCACCCAAGTGGACGTGGCTAAGAACGTCCTGCTCTCCCCAGTGCAAAACGCCGACAATATGCAGCTTGGTGGAGACCGCCTGGGAATCGCAGACCCCACCAGCGGCTCAATCTGGGTCATGCCAGCCTCGCAACAGAGCACTTTTGAGCCTACCGTCACTGAACCGATTCTCCGGGACGAGAAGGGCGCCGTCCTCGCCATGGGCTTGGAGGGCACCGCCCACATCGTCTCCCCAGAGACCAAGCGAATCACCACCATCACCCCGGCAGGCAGCCAGCAGGACCAAACCACCACCGCGCTACCGGAGTTGGGAGCCAACGCGGACCTACAGGTATCCGCAGTCGGCAAACAGACGGTGGTCCTGGATCGCGCTTCGGGAACCCTTATACGCCAAGACGGCTCCACCGCGAAGCTGAATGGCACCGAACTGCAGCTGCAGGTGCCCGGACCCGACTCTGAGGAAGTCCTCGTGGCTTCTTCTGAGGCGCTGCTGCGCGTGGACCGAGCGGGCAAGGTCACGCCGGTGCCCAAGCACAGCCCCGGCGGCAAACCCGCGCGGCCAGCCCGGATGCGCTCCTGCGTCTACTCCGCCTGGAGCGGCCAAGGCGGTTACCTGCGCGACTGCACCAATGACGCCGACGACCGCAACGAGGACCGGGCAGACCTCAATGCAGCGGACACCGCCGTCTTCCGCATGAACCGCGGAGTAATCGTCCTGAACAACACCCAAGACGGTGGTATCTGGCTGCCTGACGAGGACATGGTCAAGGTCGACAACTGGGACCAGATCAACTCTGATCTCAAGAAGGACGATGAGAAGCAGGACGACACTACCCGCACCGACCAGGAGTCCCCAGCTGAGCGGCGCGATGAAAACACCCCACCTGACGCCATCGACGACGAGTTCGGGGTGCGCCCAGGGCGTTCAGTTAGCCTGCCAGTGATCAGCAATGACACCGATCCTGACGGCGATGTGCTCGTCGCTAAGCCCATTACCCAACCGGAACTCGGTGAAGTGGTGCAGGTACGTGACGGCGCTGCCCTGCAGGCGCGCATCAAAGCGGAGGCCACCGGCACCAGCAGCTTTGTTTATGAGCTTTCCGACGGCGGCAGCACTGATACCGCCAACGTCACGTTGACCGTGCATCCATGGGAGGTAAACGAGGGCCCCAAGCAGACCCGTATCTCCACCATGATCCTGGGGCAGGGGGCCCGCGGTACTACCAATGTTTCCGGGGACTGGATCGATCCTGACGGTGACGCCGTCTATCTGGAATCGGTGGCCTTTCCCGCTGGGCTGGATGTGAGCTGGCGCGCGGATGGCACCGTGACCGTGCATGACCTGGGTCAAGGCACCGGGATCAAAGAACTCACCGTTACCTACTCTGATGGCAAAAAGACCACTGAAGGGCAACTGCGGATTGACGTGCGCGGTGCAGAGAACATCGCCCCCGTGGCCAACGGTGACCACCTGGTGGTGGCACAAGGCCAGACCGCACAACTCGACCCCCGGGCAAATGACACCGACGCCAACGGGGACACCCTGCGGGTCGCTTCCATCTCCCAACCCACCACTGGCATTAGCGCCAGCCTGGACCCAGACCTCTCAATTGTCTCCGTGACCGGGCAAACCGTGGGCACCTACTACCTGGAATACAAAGTCACCGATGGCCCGGCAGCTACCACCGGCTTCATTCGCGTGGACGTGGTGGCTGCCGATTCTCAGGGCCTGCCGGTGGCGCAGGATGACGTGACCACTTTGCCCGCCGGAGGTGAGGCCCTAGTAGACGTGTTGGCCAATGACTCCGATCCAGCCGGTGGCGTGCTGGTGGCGCAGTCTGTGCACCTTCCTGAGGGCTCCCCGCTGGTGGTGGCGCTGCTAGAGCACCACATCCTGCGAATCACCGCACCGGGTGGCTTGACGTCTACCCAACAACTTACCTACACGGTGGCTAATGGTGCAGGTACCTCGGTGGGCCAAGTCATGGTCATTCCGGCCCCACCGGTGTCTGCAACAGAACCCCCGGTGCTCACGGACGACAACCTGGTGGTGCGCGTGGGCGACGTCGGATCTGTGAACGTTCTGGATAACGACCGTTCCCCAGCCGGTCTCAAGCTAACCGTTGACGACAAGCTTCAACACACCTTCGCTGCAGCAACTGCCAGCCCCTTCGTATCCGACGGCGTAGTCCGGGTGCGGGCCGGTGACAAGCCCGGCACCGGAACCCTGGTTTACACGGTGCACGACGCTGCTGGGAATATCGCCTCCGCGCAGGTCACGGTGAGCGTTGTGGCCTTGGATGAGGACACGAATACGGCGCCTCATCCCAAGGACGTCACTGGCTGGGCCGTGGCGGGACAGACCGTGAAGATTCCCGTGCCCCTGACCGGTATTGACTCTGAGGGTGACTCCGTGACCCTGGTAGGAGTGTCCTCCTCACCAAAGTTAGGCACCGTGGAGGTAGATGAAAACAGCCTGAAGTACACGGCAGGCCAGAAGTCCTCGGGCACAGACGTGTTCACCTACACGGTTAAGGACAGGCTGGGGAAGAGCGCCACCGCTACGGTGCGCGTGGGTGTAGCTGCTGCTGCCACCACCAACCAGCGTCCAGTAGCCGTTCCTGACCAGGTAAACGTGCGGCCCGGGAAGAACGTGAGCGTGCCAGTTTTGGGCAACGACGTGGACCCAGACGGCGATCCTCTGGAATTGGTGCCAGGCCTAGTCTCTTCCTCCGACCCCACACTGGTGGTGGAGCCGCGCGGCAAGAGCATCGTCCTAACCACTCCGGCGGCTGAAGGGACCTACACCGTCCAGTACGGCCTGACCGATTCCCGCTCTGAGCCAGTGACCGGCTTGTTGACAGTTGTGGTCTCTGCCGATGCGCCATTGCTTGCCCCCATTGCGAGGGATGACATTGTGGCGACCGCAGACACCGCAAATTCCAGTGCTGTCAGCGTGAACGTGCTGGACAACGACAGCGATCCTGACGGCGACGTCCACTCCGACGAGCTGACCACCACGGATGAAGGTGTGAGCGTCAGTGGTGGCACCTTGACCATCCCGGTCAACGAGACCGCACGGTATGTGCTTTACACCTTGACTGATCCAGATGGCTTGACTGCCTCCGCCGTCGTCTTTGTTCCCGGCTCCAAAGTCAGTGGGCCTGAGATCAATGCGACCAAAGCCCAGGAGTTGCAGGTTAAAGCTGGGGAGAGCGTAAGTATTCCGCTGGCGGACTACGTGATCACCCGTGAGGGCCACTCCGTGCAACTGACGGACGCCGCCAAGGTTTCTGCCTCGCTGGGCTGGGACGGCACTCCGCTGGTCAAGGACGCCACTACCTTGAGCTTTGGGGCGGCCAAGGACTACTCCGGCCCCAGCTCAGTAACCTTTGAAGTCACTGATGGCAAGGACCTCAATGACTCTGATGGGCGAGTAGCCAGCCTAACCCTGCCAATTACCGTGCTGCCAGCAGGCAACCAAGCGCCCACTATCACTCCCACCAATATTGAGGTGGCTGCAGGCGACGCCGCTGTGACGGTGGATGTGAGCAAATGGGTGACTGATCCTGACGGTGAAGAGCCCTCCTCCATGACCTACTCAATCGAGCCCTCACTCAACGGTGCTAGTGCCTCGCTAAGTGGCACCACCTTGTCTGTGAATGCCGATGCCACCACCAAGCAAGGCTCAGCGGGCCAAGTAAATGTCACGGTCAAGGACGCTGGTGGTGCCACCGCCACGGGCACCGCTCAAGTTTCTGTGGTGGCTTCTACTAAGGAACGGATCCAGGTCTCGCCGATCTCAGTGACCACCAACGCCGGTAAGACCGTCAGCGTGGACTTAGCCCAGTCCGCTTCCAACCCCTTCCCGGATACGCCGCTACATGTTGTGGGCACTCCTACGGCTTCAGACGCTGGCAGTGTGACCGTGGAGGGCACCAAGCTGGGCATCACGCCACCGGCGGGAACCAATGGCACCACCACCGTCGCTTTCCGCTTGGGGGACAAGACCAACGATCCCGCACGTGAAGTGGAAGGCAGCGTGCAGGTGACGGTTAAGGACAAGCCCGCCGCGCCCACTGCGGTCACCGCCTCCTCTGCGGCCGCGGGCACAGCCACAGTCACCTGGTCCGCTGGCGCAGCGAATGGCGACCCGATCAGCGGCTTCACGGTCTTTGATGAGACTCAGGGCGATTCCAAAGCCTGCGGGCAGGTCACCACCTGTCTGATCGAGAGCCGTAAGAACGGTGTGGACCACACCTTCCACGTCGTCGCCACGAACGGGGTGGGGGACTCTCCCGCCTCCGCAAGTGCCACCACCAATATTGATGTGGTGCCGGGGGTGGTTACCGCCCCCACTGGCACGCCCGGAGACAACCAAGCCACCTTCAACTGGACCGCCCCAGAAAATGAGGGCTCGGCGATCAGCGGCTACACCGTGTACCTCTCCGGCCCCGACGGCGTGAAAGAACAGACGGTCACCACCACCTCCGCCACCTTCACTGGGCTGAGGAACGGCGCCGCCTACACCGCCACCGTGACCGCCACCAACAAGAAGGGCACCAGCAAGATTTCCGGCGCCTCCAAGGCAGTGACCCCCTATGGCCGTCCTGAAGCTGTGCCTCAGCTGCAGGCACAGGCTGCTTCACTAGGGACCGGTGGCAGCAGTGACCGGGTGAATGTCTCCTGGACTGCTGCGGGCGGCAATGGGCGGGATATTGCCTATTACACGCTGAGCTGGCCGGGCGGCTCCAAACGGGTGGAGAGTGCTACCTCCACGACAATCGAGTCTGTGAACACCTCCAACAGTCAGGTGGTTTTCAAGATCACCGCTACCAATGACACTGCGGCACCCGCGACACACACCTCGGCTGAAACCAGCACCTCCGCCTGGGTGGTGGGCCTGCCGCCGACTCCCAGCGGCAGCGGACTGCAAGCCACCGGGCAGGGCGCATCCATCAATCTGACCGCCACCGCCAAGGAGGGCAATGGCTGGAGTGCCTCCGACCTGACGGTCCAGTGGTCGGCGAACGGCAGCGAATGGAAGGGGATGAATGACCTGACCGGCAACGGGCTGGCCATCGGCAGTGCCGCTTCCATCTCCGTGCGGGCTTGCGGCACCAAGACTGGCTCCACCGTCTGCTCCCAGGCCGCCACAGTCGGCTCGGTCACCCCCTATGAGCCGCCCACCTCCCCGGCAGTGAGCTGCGCTGCAGGCGCTGTGGGGCAGGTACGGTGCAGTTGGAGCGGGGCGAAGGACGGAGGCGCCACCTCCGAACTGGAGGTTGACGCCAACGGCTCCATTGAGCGGATCGGCCTGCAGGACTCCGGGGAGAGAACCTTCAACGTGGGTGAGGGCGGGACCGGCAAGCTCTGCGTCTACGCGGTACGGCCGGGGCAGAACGTAGCGGCCTCCGAGCTCGGGTCCGGCTCCAGGTGCGCCAGCGCCACCGCCCCCAGCTACCCGAGGAAGGTCGGCACCTTCAAAGGTGCATACATGACCTGTAGCTTTGGCGCCTGCAGCGGACGCAAGGCCTGGAGGGTCGGGGTGGACCTGCAGGGCTGGCCCCCCAATACCAACGTGACCTGCAGTGGCGACTGGGCCGGGCATCAGGAGAGCACCACCGTGCCCGTGGACGGCAACGGCAACTATCACGGCGAGCCCAACTGGGACGGCTACTGGAAGGGCAGACTCATGAGCATGGACTCCTCGGACTTCGTGGGTGAGAACTGGTTCACCTGCAGATAGTCCTGCCCTCTCCCACCCTGATAACCGAGCTAATAGAGAGACCAAGCAATATGCCTATGACCCAGGAGAACGCGACCTGGTTCGCTGACACCTTCTCCCGTATTGTTGACAATGTTGGTTTGGCGTTGCTGGGCAAGACGGATATCATCCGTTTGGCGCTGACCACCATGCTGGCTGAAGGCCACCTGCTGTTGGAAGACGCCCCCGGCACCGGTAAAACCGCCTTAGCCCGCGCTTTGGCGGCCACGGTGCAGGGGAGTCATTCGCGTATCCAGTTCACCCCTGACCTGCTGCCCTCAGACATCACGGGTGTGACCATTTATGACCAAAAGACCGGCTCTTGGGACTTCCACCCCGGTCCGGTGTTTGCCTCCATTGTGTTGGCTGATGAGATTAACCGGGCTTCGCCTAAGACCCAGTCAGCGCTGCTGGAGGTCATGGAGGAGTCCAAGGTGACCGTCGATGGGGTGCGCCATGAGGCGGGCCGGCCGTTCATGGTGATCGCTACGCAGAACCCGGTGGAGCAGGCCGGTACTTACAAGCTCCCCGAAGCCCAGTTGGACCGCTTCTTAATGAAAACCTCCATCGGCTACCCGGAAGAAGAAGCTTTCATTGAGGTGCTCGCAGGTTCAGCCGCCCCGGACCGCTCCAAGCAGCTAGGGGCAGTGATCGCCTCCCACGCCGTCGCCTCCATGGCGGACCTAGCTGCCGAGAATCACGTGGAGCGTTCCGTGCTGGCCTATATTGCGCAGCTCGCCCGTGCCACCCGCGAATCCGCCCAGACTCGCATTGGCGTGTCCACCCGCGGCGCCATCGGCATGACTCGGGCCGCCAAAGTCTGGGCTGCCGCCCAAGGCCGCCCCTATGTCCTGCCCTCAGACGTCAAAGACCTGGCTGAGGTGGTCTGGGCGCACCGCCTGGTTATGGACCCCGACGCCGAGTTCGCCGGCAACACCGCCCGTGACGTCGTAGCTCAGGCCATCGCTGAGGTGCCGGCCCCACAGAACCGCGCCTGAACCGGAGCCCCCAGGAACCGCCGGAGCCATGGCCAAGCAGAGCAACAACCATCCCACGCCGCCACGCCGCATACGCGTAGCGCGGCTCAACTGGCTTTCCCAGTTCAAGACGGTGGCACGCAGTCGCCTGAACGTGTTGAGGAGTCGCCTAGCGCAGCAAGTTGCTGCGCTTAGGCAGACAGCAGCGGCCAACCCCGTGGCCGGTCCGGTGCTGCGCTGGCTGGAGCGCGTGGGTGACGTAATCACCCCTCTGGGACGTTGGAGCCTGCTAGCCCTGTTGCTCGCCTTGCCCACGGCCCTTGCCTGCCACTGGCAGGAAGCCTGGGCCCTTTCCCTGGTGCTTGCCACCATGCTGCTGCTAGCTCTGCCCACCGTGATCGGCAGACGCTCCTACGACGTCGGTGTGTCCCTGGCTGCCAACCGGGTCATCGTGGGGGAGGCGGCATTCGGTGAGGTGCGTCTGAGCAATCCCTCCTCGCGCGGCGTTGGCAGTGCCAGCGTGGAGCTGCCGGTGGGCACCGGTCTGGCGGTGTTCAATGTGCCCCGGCTGGCGGGCAAGACCAGCCACCAAGAGGTCTTCACTATCCCCACGCGCCGACGCGGCGTAATCGTCGTCGGCCCAGTGACTTCAGTGCGCGGTGACCCCCTCGGTCTACTGCGCCGAAAGCAGCGTTGGAATGAGCCGGTGGAGCTTTTTGTTCACCCTCGCACCACCACTATCGACGCCGAGGCCATCGGCTTCATCCGAGATAATGAGGGCGCCGTAACCCAGGAGCTGTCCTCCTCCGACGTCGCCTTCCACGCCCTGCGTGACTACACACCAGGTGATGACCGCCGCAACGTCCACTGGCGCTCCACCGCCCGCACCGGCCGCCTCATGGTGCGCCAATTCGAGGAAACCCGCCGCGCCCATCTGCTGGTGGTGCTAGACCTCGATACCGAGGCCTGGCGCAGCGCAGATGAGTTTGAGACTGGCGTGTCTTGCGCCGCCTCCCTGGTGCTTGCCGCCTACCGCGCCGGTCGTGAAGTGAGCCTGGTGACCCAGGCGGGCATGCCTGTGGCGCCCAATGCCATGCGAGCTTTGGACGCCATCACCCGGTTGGAGCAGCTCCGCACCACCAACGACCTCAGTGTTCTGGCGCGCCAGGCCTCCAGAGATGTACCGCAGGCCTCGGTGGTCACCTTGGTCACTGGCGCCGCTTTACCTGCGGTCCAACTGCACCGGGCTCACTGCGAACTGCCCTCTACTGCCTACTCCATTGGGCTACGGATCGAGAAGGACGCAGCGCTTAGCTCCACGCAGGTTGGCGGGCTGCGCTTGTTCACACTTGGTGCCTTGGAGGCCCTGCCTCAGACCATGCGGAGGGCGGCCCTATGACTGCTACGACGCCACCCCTGCGGGAGCCACGCACCCGGCGCATTCACCTCGGTGACTTGGCAGTGGTTACCTGCCTGCTGTTGCTGGCGGGAGCTACTCACGGCCCGGTCTTCGGGGATCACAGTGGTTATCTGGCCGCCACCGGCGGGGTGCTGCTGGGCGCATTAGTAGCTGTTGCGGCGGCGGTTTGGCGCTGGAACCTCCTGGAGACCAGCTTGGGCGTAGTGGTGGTCTACCTGCTCGGTGGAGGCCCGCTGGCTCTGCCCACCACCACGAGCAACCGGGTACTGCCCACTTTGGCCACCCTGCAAGGCCTGGTGGTTGGGGCAACCCAGGCTTGGAAGGACCTGCTAACACTTACCCCACCGGCGGCCACCTTTGCTGGCCCTGCAATCGTGCCCTTCATGTCTGGGCTCCTGGGCTCCGTAGTGGCCATAACTATCGCCCTGCGCAGCCGGCGTCAGGGCTGGGCGCTCGTGCCAGTCGTAGCGCTGGCCCTGATCGGAGTCGCTTGGGGTTCCCAAAACGCCCCCTGGGGCCGGTACCTCGGCACGGCCGCCGCTGTTACCGCCCTGTTGTGGGGTGCCTGGTTGGCGCAGCGACGTCGTAGCGCCGCCGCTGCCGGCATCACCAGTGCAGGAGCGACTGCGGCTACCGCCACCTCAAGGCTGCGCAAGGCCCGGGCCACCGCTGGCGGCGTCGTAGTACTGGCCCTTGCAGCTGGAGTCGGGGCGATGGGGGCAGCGCAGTTGGACCCACAAGGGCACCGGGCGGTGCTGCGTGACCACGTCACCCCGCCGTTGGATTTAAGTAGCTACGCCTCGCCCCTGACCAGCTACCGCTACTGGATGGACGACAAGAAGGACGCCGTCCTGTTCACCGTGGAGGGCTTGCAGAAGGATCAGCGCCTTCGCCTGGCCACCCTGGACACCTACGACGGCGTGGTTATGCGGGTGGGGGACACCGGCAGTGGCGAGGGTTTCCACCGCGTCGGCTCCACCGTTTCTGATGATCCCCTGCCCGACGGCGCCGAGATCACCACCCTGAGCATCGCGGTTAAGGACTACACCGGTTACTGGATCCCGGGCGGTGGCGAATTGCGCAAGCTAGAGGTCACTTCTCCGGGAGCCGCCACGATCAAAGACACCCTCTACTACTCCTCCAAGTTACAGACGGCTCTGACCACCCGCGGGCTCACAAAGGGGGACACCTACACGGTGGAGGCGGTCATGCCAAAGGTGTGGAGCGATTCGCAGCTCACGGGGAAATCTTTCAGCCAGTACGCCGCTCCCGCTGACAAGGAGATTCCTGAGCAAGTGGGCCAGCGCCTGCCGGAGTTCTTAGGTGAGGCCAAAGGTGGAGTGGAGGCCATCCGGGCCATGGCCCAGGCCTTCTCCACCAAGGGTTTCTACTCGGATGGCTCAGACAACCTCTCTTTGGCCAGTCACTCGGCAGCTCGCCTGTCCAAGTTCCTGGACCCGGCTCGGCTCATGGTTGGTGACGATGAGCAGTACGCCGTCGCTATGGCACTGATGGCCCGTCAAGCTGGGTACCCGGCCCGCGTGGTGCTGGGCTTCTACCCGGACAGCTACACCCCAGGGCCCGTAGAGATGACCGGTACCAATGCCCACGCCTGGGTGGAGGTGTCCTTCTCTGGCACCGGCTGGGTGGCCTTTGACCCCACCCCGCCACGTGACAAGAAGCCTCAGACGGAGCTGCCGGAGCCTAAACCCAACCCCCGGCCGCAGGTGATCCAGCCGCCTGTGCCGCCCCAGCATCCTGCGGACCTTAACCCTGATATCGACGACGACCAGCAGGACGAGAAAAAGGAGCCTTATAACTGGTGGCCCTGGGTTCTGCTGGGGCTGAAGGTGGTTGGCGGGACGCTCCTAGTGCTGGCGCCATTCTTGACAGTCATGGCCATTAAGGCTTGGCGACGTCGACGTCGCCGCCGGGCAAAGGAGCCCCTAGCGCGGGTCACCGGAGCTTGGGATGAACTAGTGGATCAGGCCCGAGACCTGCGCCTGAATGTGCCGCTCACCGTGCCGCGCGCTGAGCAAGCCAGCGCCATGGCGGCCTTGAATGGGGAGGCGCTGAAGCCCACTTTCCGGCCAGTGGCCAAGCCCGGCAGTATGGAGGCGCTAGCACAAAATGTAGACGGCGCCGTCTTTTCTGGTGTTGCACCAGCCCCTGCGGAGGCTGAAAACTCCTGGCAGACCATGGAGCAGGTGCTGCGGGGCATGCGTAAGCAGACCACCAGACGTCGTCGCCTTCGTGCGCGGGTCTCCCTGACCTCCTTGCGGCACAGTTCTGGGCGCGGCGTTCAGACGCGGCCTCAAAAGTTGGCTGCGAAGTCCGTGTCTCAGCGCCGTCAGCCTGGCAGTATGGCCGCCAAGAAGAGCAATGCAGGCAAATCCAATAGCTCAAGGTTTGGAGACAAGTGATGGCACGCCGCAAGAGCGCCGCTCCCACGCCTTTGGACGGTACGGTGGCCGCCAGCCCCGGTAAGCGCCTGGGGGCTTTGCTGCTTGACGGCCTGATTATGACCATCGTGCTGGGGGCGGTTACCGCGGCGGCTTGGGCGGGCATCATTCGGCAGTTGTTAGCTGGTACCAAGCCCGAGCGGGTGGACGCTACGCTTTTGCCGGTGCCCGGGCTGGTGGCGTTGGCCTTGTCTTTGGCCTACATCATCTGGCTTTGGTTTAAGGGACAGACTCCTGGCTATGCCCTGCTGGCCACGCGCATGGTCAACCGAGACACTGCCGGGTCCCCCTGTGGGCGCAGCCTCATCTGGTACATACTGGCGGGCCTGATCGGCTCAGCGACGCTGGGTATTGCCACGCTTGTAATCCTGCTGCGTCCCGATGGCCAGGGGCGCAACTGGTATGACCGCACCGCTGGGGTGGTAGTTCTGGACCTGCGTGCTGGCAGGGATCCGCTGGCCAAGAAACTGCCCGAGGCGGAACCTGCGGCCAAGGATGTCGATCCAGACGAGGCCTTGGGGGCAACTATCACGGTACAAGCCCCCGGCATGATCCGGGGCATCCCAATGCCAGCTTCCCAGACGGCTCCCGCTCCGACAGATTCGCCTATGTTCGCGCCTACCAGCAGTGTGACGCCAATGCCCGATAGTTCTGCTACGCCAGGTGCAAGCACCTCTGCGGGAGCGGGCTTGGCAGCTACGGAAGGGATCATCACTGCGGTGCCTTGGAGCACTGGCGGCGAGTCACCGGTGGCTACACCAGAACCGACGGCGCCTGCGGCTGCTGCGGCAGCTCCTGCCGTGACCAGCGCTCCATCGGTTCCTGCGCCAAGCGCGGCACCGAGCACAACTCCTGGCCCGACGGTAGCCCCGCTGCAGCTAGTACTTCGCGTAGACACCGGCCAACAGTTGGTCCTGGGGGAGGGGCGTACCGTCTTGGGCCGTGAGCCGGAGGCACGCGGTCAGTGGGCCGGTGCGGTGACTATGGCGGTGAGTGACCCAGAGCTGAGTATTTCCAAGAGCCACCTGGGAGTGCTGCTTACCGCTGAGAGCGTGACTTTGCTGGACCTGGGTTCAACTAATGGAAGCAAGATGCTCATGCCAGACGGAGCTGAGCTCGAACTTGACCCCAAGGAGGCTGCTCTCCTGTTGGAGGGGGCCATGATCCGCATGGGCGAGCGCCTCATTGCGGTGGAGAGGTGAACACTGTGAACCCTGACCACAGTCAGACGGAGCCCGCTGCTCAGCCGCTTCTGAAAGTTAGGTGGGGGGCGGTGACCAACACTGGTCTTGTGCGGGAGCACAACGAGGACTCCTTTTTGGCGGCCTCTCCGGTGTTCTTGGTAGCTGACGGCATGGGTGGTCACCGCTTTGGCGATCAGGCTTCCAAGCTGGCGTTGTCTGCTTTTGCGTCCCTGGTGGGGCAGGACTTTGTTAGTGCCGGCGAATTGGAGCAGGCCCTGGCTAAGGCGGCTATCTCCGTCGATACCCTAGGGCGGGATTCGGTGGCCCCGGGCTCCACACTGACCGGTTTGGTCCTGTCAACGCAGGGGCAGCGCCCTTGCCTGCGGGTGGTCAATATTGGTGACTCCCGTACCTATCAGCTCTCCCGTGGTGTGCTCTCGCAGGTTACTAAGGACCACTCGCGGGTGCAGGAACTCATTGATGCGGGTTTTATCAGTGTGGAGGCTGCGCGCAATCATCCAGACCGCAGTGTCATCACTCGGGCATTGGGGGCTGGTTCTGGTCCGGTGGTCTGTGTGGACCAGGTGTTGCTGCCAGCCAGCCAGGGTGACCGTTATCTGGTGTGCTCGGATGGTCTCAGTGGCCTGGTGCGGGACGCCGCTTTGGCGGCGGTTCTCAGTGAGCAGGATTCCCCACAGGATGCGGCTGAAAGACTCCTGGTATTGGCGCTTGAAGCCGGCGGTCATGACAACATCACCGTGCTTGTCGTCGACGTCGTGGAAGCCACTCCCAGCTGGGGGACTGAGTTCACGGATGAGAACACCATCCCTAACCAGCGCCCGGATGGGGACACCGTGCCTCGTGAAGCTGTGCTGGCCTTCCTACCTGAGGAGCAACCATGAGTGTGGCGCGCTGGTGGGCAGGTGAGGTCAAGGTTGCCGTCAGCGGTACGGGGGCCTTAGCTTTCGACGGCGCAGGCAAGCTCTTGGAACCGCTGTGGCAGAAACTTGACGCCGGGGCCGGTCTGTCCGAGCTACTGCGGCAACTGGTGCTGGCCTACGACGGCTCAGTGCTGGCCCTGCCGGACTTCCTGCTGGTGGTTGCTCAAGACTGTGGGTGGCGGGCGGTGGCGCGGGGGCGGTTCCGGTTACTGGATGCCAGCGGCACGGTGTTGCTGCACGCGCCTAGCCCGGTCGCCTGGGAAGAAGCGCAGGTGCCCACAGGTACAGAGCTGGTCCTGGACCTGGCTGGCTCAGCTAGCCCGGAGTCAGGGTGGCCGCTGCGCTCAGGCATAGTCCTAGCCAGTCGCCTCAGTCTGAGCGTTGAGAACGCTAACGCTGAAAGCCTCCTTGGGGACTCGCCGGTGAAGGCAGCTGAGGCAGCAGCGGCTGCGGAGGCCGCCGCAGTAGCTGAGCCCGAGCCGTCGGCACCTTCCGGACCAGAGAAGGTGCCCGCACCACAGCAGGAATCTGAGCCGCTTGAACCGGTCGCACCCGCCTCAGAGGCAGATGGATCCAACAGCCAAGGCGCCGCCCCTGGAACTGCGCCTGTACCGGCCACAGCACCAGCGGCAAGCGCCGCTGAGGAGCCGCAGGAGCAGGGGGAGGAACCGAACTCCTCACAGACCCTTGGGCCGGAGCACCTAGACCTTATCGGTGCCGATGAATCCCCAGCCTTTGAACCGCCACCAGAGGAGTTCAGCGCCTACGCCCACCACTACGGAGACCACACCATCGCTGTGAACGTAGCTGAGGCGGCAATACGTACCCCTGACTCAGAGACCGGCATCGTCACCGCAGTGCCTAAAGCTGGCCAGCCAACTCCGACTGCCAGCATCCCCACTGCTGCGGCGCCAGCCGCACCAGTTTCGGCAGCAAGCACTCCACCGCTCGCAACTGCTGCCAATGCGAATCAGCCTGCTTCGCAAGCGTCACCGCCAGCGGAGCCGGTCGTAGTGGACGACGTCGATTGGTTGCATGACGGGCGCACCGTGGCAGCCGCCAAACTGCGTCGCTCCCGCTCGGGCAGCCAGGGGGAGGAGCCAAACCAGCAGGTGGCGGATATTCAGGGGACCGTGCTCGCGGTGCTGTGCCCAGCAGAGCATCCCAACGCCGTCACGGCCCTGACTTGTAGGGTTTGCGGACTGCCGGTGAGCGGCCCCAGCTTGAGGGTCCCGCGGCCAGTTCTGGGACGCCTGCGCACTTCCTCGCAGGAGGAGGTTCTGCTTAGTTCCGACGTCGTCATTGGGCGCGCCCCGCAGGCAACGCCCAGGCCCGGCGAAGAAATGCCCCAGCTGCTCGCAGTGGCCTGCCCAGAAAAAGCCGTCTCCAAGACCCACTGCGCGGTGCGCATCGACGGCTGGGAATTGCTTGTGGAGGACCTTGGGTCCACCAATGGGACCTTCTTGCTGCGTCGCGGAGAGGCTCCCCGCCGTGTCACCCGAGGCACGCCAGAGCCCCTGCTGATTGGGGACGTGCTGGACCTGGCGGACTCAGTAACCATCACGGTGGAGGCCCTCGATGCTTGAGCGTTCTCGCCCAATTCCCCCGGAGATCCCCGGAGCCTCCTATATGCGCTTCCTGGGGGCCGGAGGTTTTGCCGACGTCTTCCTCTACCGTCAGGAAGCTCCGTCACGAGACGTGGCGGTGAAAGTAATCCGGGCCGAGGCGCTACTTGAAGCCAAAGACCGTTTCAAGCGCGAGACCGACATCATGGCGTTGCTGTCCTCCCACCCCTCCGTAGTCTCCGTGTACGACGCCGGACAGACCAAGGACCAGCGCGGCTACATAGTCATGGAGTACTGCCCGCCACCACATCTGGGGCAGCTCTGTAAACAGGAACCGCCTTCCCTAGACCGGGTACTCAAATACGCGATTCAGATCGGCTCCGCTGTGGAGACCATCCACCGCAGCGGTTACCTACACCGGGATATCAAGCCCGCCAATATCCTCATGACCAGCTTTAACCGGCCGGTGCTCACTGACTTTGGCATCGCCGTACCCATTGAAGCACAGGTGGTCGAAGACGACTTTGGTGGCGCCTCCCCACCCTGGGCGCCCTATGAGCAGCAACTCGGTGATGAAGCCCTGACCCCTTCAGCGGACGTATACGCCCTGGGCGCCACCGTCTACACCATGATTACCGGGCATGCCCCGCATGTGGACCAGAGCGCCGGGGCCTCTAATGAACGCACCGACATGCTGCGCCGCGCCCAAATGGGGCTGATCTCCCCGATTACGCGCGCAGACGTGCCCGACCAGCTGCGCCGGGTCCTGCGCACGGCCATGGCCCCACAGCCCGCTGATCGCTACCAAACTGCCTTGGCCTTAGTCCGAGACCTGCAAAAGATCCAGCGGGACCAGAACCTGACCGTCACTGAAGCTGATGTCATGGAGCAAGCGCTGCCAGACACCGGTGGCGCCGGGGAAGCCGACCACACGATCCTGCGGCCAGTAACTGCTATTGACCCCTACCAAGGCACCCAAGATGCCTTGGTGGCCGATGCCACCCGCTTCAAGCCGCGCATTATCATCCCGCTGGCTGAGGTGGCGGAACAGACCAGCGCCGACACGATGCTCGGTAGCCCCGGCCAGCCGCTAACCAACTCAGGCGGGCCACTGGTCCAAACTGGCGGCGCAGGCCTCCTAGCTCCCTCCGGGGAGACCACCGGCTCGCGTTCTAAGACCGATGACTTCCGGCGCGAGACGACGGCGTCGCCGGTGCCAGCTGCCCCTGTCCAGAGCAAAGCTGAAGCAGCCCGGGACACTGAGGACGGCACCCCAACGCAGGACCCTGGCGAGGCACCTCCCTCCCGGCGGCTGGTCCTGGGCATCGTGGCCGCAGCTGTGCTGGCACTAGCGCTTGGAGGCATCGGAGTGTGGTCCTCACAGCGCAACGAGGGCGGCAGCAAAAAGGTCTCCGCCACCGCCACCCCGGAAATCGACGTCGTTGGACCAGGTGGGGAGGTGGCGCAGGACGTCGGAGTCACCAACCTCCAGTTGGCGGTAAACGGCAAGCAGGTGACTGCCACCTGGGACTACGAGAGCGCCGCTGGCGTCACCTTCTTGTACTCGGTGGTTGATCCCGCCAATCAACGTCAGCTCAAAGAAACCAAGGAACACACCGCCACCGTTGACGCCATACCCGGTCGGACCTGTGTCGAGGTAGTGGTGCGCGCCGCTTCCGGCTCCTCCTCCGCCCCCACAACTAAGTGCCAGGAGACACCATGAGTGAGATTCCGTCCCAAACGGGCACACCAGCGGAGCAAGCAGACGAAGTCGGGCAGGCCGCGCCCCTCGTCGTCGACTTCTGCGGAGAGGTGTACCGAGTGCAGCCGGGGGAAGTCTTCCGGGTTGGCCGCGAAGGCGACCTGGCCATCGACGACAACCCTTTCTTGCACCGGCGCTTCCTGGTGCTGGAGCATGCCCACGGCTTGTGGTGGCTATCAAATGTTGGCTCTCGCCTAGCCGCTTCAGTGGCCGAATCAACCGGCTCTTCCGTATCTCATGTGGCCCCCGGATCACGAGTACCACTGGTCTTTCCGGCCATGACCATCGTGTTCTCCGCCGGAGCCACCACCTATGAGATTCTCCTGAAGGTGCCTTGCCCGGCCTATGACGCCAATATGGCTGCCAACGGCAGCACTGACATGGAAACCACTATTGGCGCCGTCAACCTCACCGCCAGCCAGCATCTGCTGATCCTGGCCTTAGCCGAACCTTGGCTGCGGCGGGTCGGCTCTGGACCGGTGGACCTGCCCCGAAATGTGGACGCCGCCGCCCGCCTAGGCTGGAGTCTGACCCGCTTTAACCGCAAGCTGGACAACGTTTGCGACAAGCTAGACCGAGTCGGCATCAAAGGCCTACGTGGGGGCCCTCAAGCCCACGCCTCATTTCGGCGCGTCGCCCTGGTGGACTATGCGCTCGCGGCCCGGCTGGTCACGGCTGAGGATCTACCCCTGCTGGACGCCTCTGCTGCGGCCAGCAAGGAGAACAAATGAAGCTCCGTCTGACTGTCACAGCTCCCTCCGGCGTGGCCCGGAACCTCCAGGTGACGGCAGACGCTACCGCCACGATTGGTGACGTCGCCGCTGGTCTTGCGGGGGCCGGTCCCTCCCGGGCTAGCGCCCCGGTTGACCCACGCTCGGTGACCTTGGAGGTATTGGAAGCTGGCGGCCCCGTATCCACCACCGGGCGGGCTGGTGCCTCTATTGGCGGTGGTGTGCAGGGGCGTCTGCTTGACCCAGCTCTGCACCTTGATGAGTCCGGCCTGCGTTCGGGTGCCATCGTGACGGTTCGCTCCGTCGGGGCGGCCCGGCGTGAGAAAGCACAGGAGGGGGCGGTTGTCACTATCTTGAGTGGCCCGCATGCGGGCGAGTCCTACCCGGTGCCAGTTGGGGCCACTGAAATTGGCCGCTCTTCCCGCTGTGACATTACCTTGGGCAAGGACCCGCTTATTTCCAAGCACCACCTGCGCCTTACCGTAGGGGCAACAGTGGAGGTCAGTGACCTGGGCTCTGCCAATGGGGTGCTGGTGGGGGAGCTAAAGGTCCAGCGCCAAGGCATCTCCAATACGGATGTGGTCACCATTGGCGGCACCACTTTGCGGGTCTCCCGGGTGGTGGCAGCCTCGGAGATTCCCGGCAGCGCTGACACCACGGACCTAGGGCATAACCGCTCCCCGCGCGTGGTGCCGCGCACGCCTGCGATCACCATTGAGTTGCCGAATGCGCCGCGCCCCAAGGACAAGGTGCGGTTCCCGATTCTGGCCATGATGGCTCCCCTGGTCATGGGCACCGCCATGTACTTGATGAGCCGCAATCCTTTGAGTCTGATTTTTGTGGCCCTGAGCCCAATCATCATGATCGGCAACTGGATTGACCAGCGCATTCGGAATAAACGGGCCTACAAACATGAGGTGGAGGTCTTTTCCGAGGCTATTGAGCAGGCTGGTGAGGACCTGGAGGAAGCGCATGAGCGCGAGCGGGCTGCCAGGCTTGCGCAGTATCCCTCCACAGAAGAGGTCATGGCGGATGCCTTGCTGATGGGGCCGATGCTGTGGTCACGCCGCCCCGAGCACCCTGAGTTTTTGCAACTGCGGTTGGGCTTGGGCTCAGATGTGCCGCGCACGGAACTCGATGGCGGCAACGACGCCGACGCAGTGCCGGTGCACAAGGAGATGATTCGGGAAGTGCAGGCTCGCAACGAGCTCATCTCTGAGGTCCCGATTGTCACCAACCTGCGGGAGGACGGCTCTGTGGGCTTGGCTGGCCGCCGGGACCTGCTGGACGGCGTCGCCCAGGCGGTCCTGGCGCAATTAGTGCTGTTGCACTCTCCAGCCGAGTTGGCGCTGGTATGTCTGACTGACAGCCGTGGCAAGGGGCGTTGGGGCTGGTTGGAGTGGCTGCCGCACACCGCCTCGCCGCACTCACCCATTGGCTCCATGCAACTGGCCTGCGACCCGAGCACCGGCACAGCTTTGCTGGCCCGCCTGGAGGAGCTGATCTCTATCCGTGGTGGCTCCGGCACGCCCGGCCTGCGCGGCCCGGCGGAGCATGAAGATGACTCCGGTGACGAGCCCACCGTGCCAGCCGTCGTTGTGTTGGTCGATGGTGCAGGAGTGGACCGGGCGCGCCTAAACCGCGTGGTGGAGCAGGGACCGGACGTGGGTGTGCACATTATCTGGGTGGCGGATCATGTTAAGGATTTGCCGGCAGCCTGCCGCACCTTTGTGGACGTGCAGCCTGAAGGCACCACCGTCGGCTTCGTGCGCCGCTCGCGTTCCAGCAACGACGTCGTGCCCGAGCACCTGAGTTTGGAGCGCAGCCGGGGCCTGGGCCGCGTGCTGGCTCCGATTGTGGACGCGGGCGTGCCCGTGGACGACGAGTCTGACCTGCCGCGCGCCATCTCCTTTGTGACCCTGACGGGGGAGGAGTTGGCGGACTCGCCGGAGGCTCAGGTGATGCGGTGGAAGGCCAACCATTCGGTGATTGACCGCAGCGGCACCTTCCCGCTCAAACACCCGGTTTCCCTATCTGCTCTGGTGGGGCAGGGGGCGGAGGGTCCCATTTCTTTGGACCTGCGGGTACATGGGCCGCACGCTCTGGTGGGTGGCACGACCGGTGCCGGCAAGTCAGAGTTTCTGCAGTCCTGGGTGCTGGGCATGGCTCAGGCCCTATCCCCGGACCGGGTGACTTTCTTATTTGTGGACTACAAGGGCGGTTCTGCTTTTGCTCGCTGCACGGACCTGCCACACGCCGTCGGCATCGTGACGGACCTGTCTCCCGCAATGGTGCGGCGCGCACTTACCTCTTTGCGTGCAGAGCTGCGTTACCGCGAGCACCTGCTGAACGCCAAGGGGGCTAAGGACCTGGTCACCTTGGAGAAAAGCGGTGACCCGGAGTGCCCACCTAGCCTGGTGATTGTGGTGGACGAGTTTGCCGCACTGGTTAGTGAGGTGCCGGAGTTCGTCGACGGCGTGGTGGATGTGGCTCAGCGTGGCCGCTCTTTGGGGCTTCACCTAATCCTGGCAACGCAGCGGCCTGCGGGTGTCATTAAGGACAATTTGCGCGCCAATACGAACCTGCGTGTGGCCTTGCGCATGGCAGATGAGTCAGATTCACAGGACGTGTTGGGGGTCAAAAGCGCTGCGCATTTCCCCCCGGAGATTCCGGGGCGTGGGGCTGCGAAAACCGGGCCAGGGAGGATCAAGCAGTTCCAGTCTGCCTACCCGGGGGCGCGCACAAGCTCAGAGGTGCCGGTGGCGCAGGTGTCCGTGGAGGAGCTGACCTTTGGGGTGCCACGGCCTTGGCAGGTGCCTCGCCACGAGAACCGTGCGGAGGACATTGCCCAGGACATTGACCGCGTGGTGGACACCTTGGCTAAGGCAGCGGACCTGGCTGGGCTGCCGCTGCCCCGCAAGCCTTGGCTGCCGGAGCTGGCCACCAGCTACGACTTGAATCACCTTTCTCAGCGGCGTGACACGGAACTGCTGCTGGGAGTGGTGGATGACCCGGATAACCAGGCGCAGCACTCGGAGTACTACCGCCCGGATGTTGACGGCAATATTGTCTTCTACGGTGCTGGCGGTTCGGGAAAATCAACGGCTTTGCGCACCTTGGCGGTGGCCGCGGCGATCACCCCTAAGTCGGGTCCGGTGGAGGTGTATGGCATCGACGCCGCAGGCGGATCGCTGCAGATGTTGGAGGCATTGCCACATGTGGGGGCAATCGTGGACTCTGACGACTCTGAGCGAGTGCAGCGACTCCTGAAGCTACTCACGCAGATCGTGGATGAGCGCGCTGACCGTTACTCTGCAGCGCACGCGGGCACGATCACCGACTACCGCGAGATCAGCGGCAATATGGCCGAGCCGCGCATCCTGCTGCTGGTGGACGGTATTGGGGCCTGGCGTGGTGAGCTGGAGAAGACTGTGGACGGCATGGCAATCCTGGACGTCTTTGGGCGGCTGCTGGTGGATGGCCGCGCTGTGGGTGTGCATGTGGCGGGCACGGCGGAGCGTCCGCAGGCAGTGACCTCTGCGATGGCCAGTTCTTTCCTCCGCAAGGTAGTGCTGCGTCAGAGTGACGAAGACGGGTATATGTATTTCGGACTGCCTAAGGATGTGCTTAATCCGAATAGCCCGCCAGGGCGAGCCATGCAGGCGGATAACCCGCAGGAGATGCAACTGGCGATCTTAGGCCAGTCCCCGGATGTGCTGGCACAAGCCCGCGAGTTGGAGACTTTTGGCAAATATCTAGAGTCGCGTGGACGGCAGCGGCCACCGGGAATCAAGCGTTTGCCTGCAGATTTGACGGCGAAGGATCTGCATCCGGTGGTGGCGGGCCGCCCGGTGATTGGTATGTCTTCGGATACGCTGGCTCCGCATCCTTTCGAAGCGGTGGGCGTGATGCTGGTGGCGGGTCCTCCGCAGTCTGGCACCACCAATGCGGTGCGTTGGATGGCCACGGCCGTCAAGGGCTGGGATGCCGACGCCGTACGTGTGCATATCGCCTCGCGGCGTTCGCCACTGGCAGGCCTGGAAGACCTTTGGGACCTGTCTGTTTCCGGTGAGGAGCGAATTAAGGAGGCCTTGGAGCGGATTGTGCCGACGCTTGAGCAGGAGGCCCGTCCAGGTCATCCAACGGTGGCTTTGTTCATTGAGGGTTATCCCGAGTTCCTGCAGGGGCCATTGGAAGCCAAGCTCATCGACGCTGTTAAGAAGGCCAAGCGCAACGGACATTTGGTGGTGGCGGAAGGGGAGACCTCGGGCTGGAACTCCTCCTGGCCGCTGCTGCAGGAGATTCGCAGTGCACGCACAGGTTTGCTGCTGCAACCAGACTCTGCTGACGGCGACATGATCCTGCGGACCTCCATCCCCAAGGTGCGGCGCGGGGAAATGCCGATCGGGCGTGGCTACTGGGTGCAGGCCTCTAAAGCCACCAAGGTGCAAGTGCCGCTGATGGAGGCTTAGTCGCAGGATCTGGCCGATGGGGGACGATCCCCATAGTCCGGTGAAGGTCTCAGCCATACGATCGCTTCAGATGCCGGAGCACTGGCTTCGGTCCCCATACCCCGCGTCCCGGCGGTCTGCCGCCTTAATCGCTAGTCCGAGGAGGAAAGAGCATGGCTGGTCCTGATTTGAAGGTAACGGATGCTGACTTTGAGAACGCCATCGAAGGCCTAGCTCGTACGAAGAGCGGCTTTGAGGGCATGAAGTCGGTGGGTGATGAGCTTGCCAAGGCAGTTGGGCACCCAGGCCTGGCTAGCGCCTGCACAGATTTCATCTCTCAATGGTCGGTAAACCGTGATCGGATCCAGCGGGCCATTGACGCGCACCTGAAATTGCTCCGCACCACTAAGGAAGCCTTCGACAAGGTTGAGCAAGAGTCCACCCAAAAGCCAACGGAGAAGGAAACCAACCATCCAAAACCAAAAGATGGTGAACAGCCGAAGCCGGGCGAAGACGGTGGAACTGGCCAGTCCGCTCCGTCGGGTGGCGGCGGCGGTGGCACTGGTGGTGGCGGCGGTACTCCGACCGTTTCCTCTGCGGGCGGCGGCGCTATTCTCGGAGGAACTGAAACTGGTTCCGCTAAGGGAGTGAACCAGGTCAGTGGTGGAGGCGGAGGTGCCAGTCTGGGCGGGACTCAGACGGAGGAGCACCCGGACGCCAACCAGGTTGGTAACGCAGGAACCAAGGCAGACCTAGGCAAAGACCTGCCCCCTGGGACCAAAGACGCCAAGGTTGTTGACGGTACCGGCGACGGCGGTCACCTGGGCGATGCCACTACAGACCCCCACAAGGATCCCAACCGCATTGATGACACCCCAGCTAATGCGGCGATCCAGAAGGAACTCAAGGAAAAGGGTCTGCCGGTTTTCGCCGTCGATGGTCAAGTGCAGCGGCCTCTGGGCAAGGTCGATGGGATCGGCACCTTGCTGGGCTCCCAAGACGAGCCACCGACGATTTCCGCTGTGGTTGATTCCAAGGGCAAAGTGGTGGATATCGCTGACCTTAAGCCGGAGTATGACGAGAAGGGCAACCTCATTGGCTTGAATCAGGTTCCGGTTAAGCCCGGTGACCTGACTGGTTCGCAGGCTGGGCTTAAGGGGGAGGATGGGAAGCTCCCGGGCATCGTGGACGGCTCCGCCCCGAAAGCACCGGCATTAGACAGCCGTACCCAGGAGGCGATGAACAAGGTCAAGGAGCTCTTTGGTGACCTGGTGGATGTGGCGCTCAGTGGCGGTGCGGGCGGCGGTGACCCCACGCTGACCGTTGCTGGGGTTTCCGGTATCGGATTAGCGGCGCTCGCCACGTTGGCTACTTTGAGCCGTTCCGGCGGCACAGATCCTTCTACAGGGGTGAACCTCGCGGACGGTCGAGGCAGTTTGCGTGACTCATTCGGTGATATTGCACCGGAGAACCGAGATGGTTTCGGTCAGCGCCAGGCAACTGACCGAAAGAACCTCATCGACACCTTGTTGAAGGACCTAGACCCAGAGTTAGGGCCTCAAGCACAAAGACCCGAGTCTTCAGGCTCAGAGTTGCGTGAAGCTTTGGCTGGAGCTGGCAAAGATGACAGTAGTAAAGGCCCAGGCTTAGGCACTGGCCTTCCTCTACCTGACGATCTTCCCAGCAAGGCAGGAGAAGAGCTAAGGGCGTCCTTGGCTGCCAGTCCAGGCTCAAAGGGCGATCTTGGAGGCGCGCTGCCCGCTGGAAGCAGTGCGGGACTCGGAGATGCCCTGGGGGTACCGACGGGCAGCACTTCCTCCGGCGGCCCTCTGGACCTGGGAGGTCCGCTGCCCGGAGGCTCCACCCATCAACCTGGAGTGGAGGGACCCAATGGCGCCTCCTCCACCACCGCGGACGCCAGTGCTGCCGTGGCAAAGGAAGAGGTCTCGAAGGAGCGCCGGAATGCTCACATGATGGGCGGCATGGGTATGGCAGCAGGCATGAGTGCTGCCGGTGGCCGGGGTGGCCTGACAGGGGCCGAGGAAGCCCGACGAAACGATGAGGCGCGGCGTTTGCGTGATCGTCTCATGAGCTCGAAGGAGAACAACTGATGACGCGTCCTACTGACTGGTCCCCAATCGGATACGACAGGGACCCAGTGCCCGGTGATCCCTTGACAGTAGCGGGCTCTGCTAAGACCTTTCATGACATTGCCGATGAGATCAGCAAAGCTGAATCTCACCTGCGCAATATCTCCATCAATGGCCAGGGAGAGGCGATCCACAAGATACGACAGAAATGTGATGAGCTAGCGGAAAAGATCAAAAAGGCTCGGACGATCTGTGGTGGGGTGGACGACGCTCTAAATCCCTATGTTGAGGTTCTAGAGGACGCACAAGAGATTTCTCTACAAGAGCTGAATAATGCGCGTATCCACCGGGCCGAAGGTGAAAACGCTCTCCGTCGCCGTGAGATGGTGCGAGAGCAGTACAACGCTTCCCAGGATCCGCAGCAACGCAATGAGTTACGTGCTGAGTTTATGAAGTACGATGGTAAACTCAAGTACGAATACGAGCAGGTGGGTGCCGCTAGGCGCAGGCTGCAAGACGCGATAGATGATCGGAACCGCGCCGCTCAGACGGCGGCGGGCAAACTGCAAGAACTCGTCAATCGAAGTGGCTTGAAGGACTCCTGGTGGGATAAGATCTGTGGTCTTGCTCGTGCCATCGCTGACATATGTGAAAAGATTCTGCCTTTCCTAAATGCGTTGGGGACTATTCTCGCAGTAATCGGATTGATTGTGATGATCTTTGTGCCAGGGGGGCAGATAGCCTTAATAGTTGCAATAGCGGCCTTAACAGTATCAGTGATGACCATGGCGGCTCAAGCTGCTGTGGATGGCAGGGATGTGGCGGACGGTAAGAAGACCTGGGGGGAGTTTTTTACCAAGCTCGCTGTAAATGGTATAGACGTGGCCCTGGCTGCCTTTGGGGTGAAGGGGGCTGCTGCGGCAGCTAAGGCCGCGAAGGCTGCCAAGGCTGCTGACGGTGCTTCTAAGACCGCGTCTGCCAAGTCTGCCTTGGAGCAGGCTTGGGAAAAGAGTACTGGATTGGGTAAGCAAACGGCCAAGGAAGCGGCTAAAAAAGCTGCCGAGGAGGCCGCCAAGGAAGGGGCTACCGAAGCGACCAAACAGGCTGCTAAGGAAGCTGCCAAGAAAGTGACTACTAACCGTATCAAGGACGGTTTGGGGGTGGCGAAGGACGCGCTCAAAGGTGATGTTCCCAGCATTGTGGCCAAGCCTATCCTCGAAAAAGCTAGCAAGTTCTCTAACACCATGAGTTACGACGCGCTGCGGAAGCTTGGTTTTACGGGTGAGGGTGGAGCCACAGTGCTGCGCCTTTCGGACCAGGTAACCAAGACCCTTTACAAGGATCTCACTGGGCTAGGGGTGGACGTGTTCTCGAATAAATATGATCCGAGCAAGGATTACTTCCTGCCGCAGCGTGTTTGGAGTGCTGGTAAGGTGCTCATCGGGCAAGGTGGGAAGAAATGATCCTCGATTTGCCGAATAGAAAGGCTCTGTGATGCGTGAGATCGAGTATGTGCTGCCTGATAATTGGGTTGCGCTGGATCTGTCTGGGTCCCTTGGCCTCCAGGTAGATCAGGTCACCAGGCGGATGTTTGCCGGTGCTCCCACAGAGGCGGAGCGTGCGAGGCGAACAGTGGCTGCCCAGATTCGTAGCAGCCTAGAGCATGCTAAGAGCAATGGGGCCTTGCAGTTTCTAATGGAAGTAGATCCTGTGGCCGGGGTTCGCACCGGCACCTCTTTGACACTGATGCCTTTCCCTGAGAATTGTGATGATCCCATGGAGACCCTGGTGGCGGTAGCGTCCACCACTCCGGGGGCCGTAGTACTAGAGTCGGGCGACCTGGTGGCTTTGCGAACCATGGTGACCGAAGATGCGACGCAGGACCTTCTTGACTCGGTAAATGAGTCATCCCGACAGGTGTCAGAGCTGGCTGATCAGAACCTGGATAATCTAAGTGCTCAGCGGCGCACCTTGACCTATTACGTGGGGCACCCTGACCAGAAGCAGGACTGGATGGTTTTCGTGGGGCAGATCATGTCCAACTCATCCCCGGAGGCACAGGAGATCGCTGACGCGCTGGTGCGCATGTGCGACGCAATCGTGAGTTCGGTGAGGTTCGCATGAAATACGTGATGCAACTAGGAGCCGACTGGCTTCAGCTTCCTACGCCGGCGCTCGCCGCTGACCCTGCCTCTATGGCGTCCTGGCTTAGCGCGGAATGCTCAGACCTGGTCTACACCGAGGCGAAAGACCTAGCTGGATTTCGCGATATCGCGGCCAGCGCCGCCCAGGCTCCGCGTGATCCAGACGCGGTAACTAGACTGTTATTCGTGCCGCTGCTGCGCCTGGTCCCGGTAGTCCTAGACCTACTGGAGTTCGAGGCAGAAGGGGAGGAATCGGAGACCTTGCCTTCGCTAATCCTCGTGGGAAAGAATGAGCGTGGTCCGCATGTCTATGACACAGTGCAGGCCGAGGGTGGGCGCACGATTTATCGGGCTGTCGGTGCGATGAAGACCGCGGATACAGAGGTAGATGGCAGCTTGCCGCTTTTCGCGATGCATGCGATGCGCCTGGGGCCGGTGGATTTGGTTACTCGCACCTGGGTGGGTGACTCCTTCGATTCTCTAGCAGAGGTAATCCCCGCGGTTGAAGATTTGTTGACCACCATCGACGTCGAACCCTAGAGCTTTGTAATCCTGCCACATGGTGCTCAATCCCCATTGAGAGGGAAGGGCAGTCCGGGCAGACTCCATTCCAACAACAAACCACACCCAAGGAGCGGGCACCCCGCCCGATCCACCACCTGAAAGGAAGCCAAAATGGCCAACATTAACGTGACCTACGATGAGATGGACCAGCAGGCCAGCCGCCTTGAGCAGGCTCGCGACTCCATCACCAACCAGCTGCACCAGTCCCAGAACCAGGTCCAGAGCCTGGTCTCCTCCGGATTCGTTACCGACTCCGCCTCCGGGGCCTTCGAGACCACGGTGAACGACTTCGTCCAGAGCGCCAACCGCACCATCGAGACCCTGGGCACCCTGGCCGGCAACCTGCGTAACATGGCCAACGCCTACCGCGAGACCGACCAGCAGATCGCCAGCCAGATGGGCTGACCTGCAGCAACTGCGGCGGCGGCCGACCCCACTGAACGGGGCGGCCGCCGCTGTGTTTTGTCCACCCTCCACTGAGGCACCAGGCTCATAGGACGCTTCGTGGTGCTGGGGCATGGGCGGTCACCGTTTTGGCGATCAGGCTTCCAAGTTGGCGCTTGAGGCTGGCGGTTATGACAACATAACCGTGCTTGTCGTCGACGTCGTGGAGGTCTGCAAGGCCTGAGCCGACTGAAACACTTGGACCTAGCCGCGTGGGTGACCCGCTTGTCCCACGCATCCCCTGAGAATAAGGAAATCAAGCCGAACGCCATGACTGAGATCCCTGAAAACCACCAATGGCCCCTGGGCGGTAGCGTCCCTCCGCCCGTCGTCGATCCGGCCGCGCCGGCATATGATCCAGCGGCTCCTGCTGCCCCGGTGCCGCCTGTGGCTGTACCCGTGATGCCAGCGCAGCCGACAGCTATGCCCCAAGCCGCGCAGGCAGCTATAGCCCAACCGCCCGCCCAGCCGATAGCCCCACCGGCAGCCCCTGCATTCCCCGCAGACCACCCGGTGAACCTAGCCTTCCGCCCCTTCGCCACAACAGCAGCACAGCTGACCACCCTGTTCACCTTCTTAACCGTTCTAGGCGGCGCGATGCTCAGCGGCATCCTGCTGTGCGCTGGTGCATCGTCGGCTAAAAACGCTCCGGGCTTCTCTGACCTGCTGCCGGTGGCCATCGGCATGACGCTCTCAGGAAAGCTCAACACCAAGCAGCAAGCCTTCTTCATCCAGGCTGACGCCAACCTGACTCTTCTAGCAATGGGAACCCTCGGACTGATCGGAGCCGGGATCTTCCTGCTCACCCGCCGTCGTCGGCAGGTGGACGGCTCGCTGGCGCCCTTGAGCGCTGTGGCAATGCGCAGCGGTGCCGAGGCCTTGGCCATCTCCCTGGTTAGCGCGATTCTGCTGGGCCTCCTGAAGTCCTCCGTCAAGAGTGGCGACACCAACATGGAGCTTGCGGGCTCCTTCTTTGGCATCTTCGCGATGGTGTTGCTGCTGGTCTTCCTGGCGCAGTTCCTGGGCCGTGCCGGGGATCTGCTGTTCTCGCGCCTGCCCGCACCTGCTGCCACTCCTCTGCGTGAGCTTGGCGCCATGCTCTGGTCTGTCGGCGTCGTGCTGGCGCCCGTGGCTTTAGTAGGCGATGCTATTTTCCTTATCTCTCAGGACGCCGCTGGCACCATCGCCTTCCTCCCGGTCTACCTGGGCAATCTGATGACGGCGCTGGTGGCGCTAGGGTCATTCGGTGCGCTACGTGTGAACACCAACTCCCTTTCCAATATGTTTGGCGGCGACAACGGTGGCAAGGACATCAGCAAGGCACAGTTCGTCTGGAACCTCATGGGAGGCTGGTCGGTGCTGCTCTTCCTGGTGATGCTGGTCCTGCTGGTGGTCATCGCCGTGCGCGTGGGCACCCGCCGTCAGCGTCTTGCCGTCCCAGACCTGAGCCGCACCTGGCAGCTGCCAGCGCTCGCCTGGGTGGTGGCCCTAGTGTTCATGCACCTGCTTGCGCCCGCGCACCTGGACATCTCCGGGCTGGGACAAGAGCACTCCATGGGAGTCAGCATTACCTGGTGGTCCTCCATGACCTTCGCGCTCCTCATGGCGCTAGCCTCGGTGGCAGCTGAGTACCTCCCAACCTTCCTATACAACACCTCCCCGACGCTGCTGCGCCTGTGCGCAGGCTCAGCTGCCCTTGGCGCATGGGTTCAGGGGACAACGATGGCGCCGGGAGCGGCGCCGACTGGTGGGTTCCCGGTGGCCGCGCAGACCGGTGGTTTCCCGACGACGCCGGGAGTGGCGCCGACCGGTGGGTTCCCAGCAGATGCGCAGGCCGGTGGGTTCCCGGTAGCTGCGCAGACCGGTGGTTTCCCGACGACGCCGGGGGTGGCGCCGACTGGTGGGTTCCCGGGAGCGGCGCCGACCGGTGGGTTCCCGGTGGCTGCGCAGACCGGTGGTTTCCCGACGACGCCCAGTGCCGCAGTCACGCAGCCGGTCACCGCGCCTCTGCCCGAGCCCAAACCCATGGACCCAGCCACCCGCAAGCGCGTCAAACGCATTGGCCTGAGCGCGCTGGTGCTAGGTCTGCTTCTGGCCGGAGCCTTCGGCACCATCACCTACATGAACTCCAAGCGCACTCCGGAGGTGGCAGTGCGGGCCTACCTCCAGCTGATCGCAGACGGCAAGGCCAGCGAGGCCAACGCCGTCGTCGATCCAGGAGTGCCGAACCAACAACGCCTCTTGCTGACCGACGCCGCCTTGCAAGGAGCCAGCAGCCGCATCGTTGTCAACGACGTGAAGCCTTCAAAGATTGAGTCCAAGGACCACCTGGTCACCGCCTCCGTGAGCCTGGACGGCAAGCTCTCAGAATTTGACCTCGAGGTCACTGAAGGCCCCAAGGAGTACGGTTTCCTGCGCACCTGGAAGATCCAGACTCCTGCGATCACCAAATTCAACCTGACCTCTGATGAGGTCAACCAGATCGTAGTGTCAGGTGTGCCGATCGACTTCCCGACCGTTACGGAGCCCGGAAACCTTCAGGTAGTGGAGCAGTACGCTTACTTCGGCATCTACAGCCTGGCCCTGCCGTCGAAGACCGCCACCTATCTTGAGCCGGAGGTGACCAGCTTGAGGTCTGAGCCCAGAGTGCAGACTGGCAAGTTGGCAGGAGAGCCCGTCCACGTGACAACCAAGGGCAACGCCAAGCTTGAGGAGCTCGTGCTTAAGGCCGTGAACGACCAGGCTGCAGCTTGTGTGACCACCCAGCACAACCAGGACAAGCAATGCCCCTACGAACTCCGTCAGACCAAGATGGAGAGCATGTCGGTCCATTCCAAGGCCACCAAGGTCACGATCACCAAAGGCACAAGCTTCACCAGCGGCTCCATTACCTTCAAGTACAAACCGGCGCCCACCACCTGGACGCCCAAGCCCAAGGAGGATAAGGTCAAGTATTTGATGACCGGTGAGATCAAGTTCCCTGCCGATGGTGGTGAACCCGTGGTGGAGGTCAACAAGTCCCAAGCTTCCTGGGGCGATTGACGCACAAGGGCCCCAATGAGTTGGCCGTGGTCCCCAGCACAGCAGAGGACCACGGCCAACTGCTAGCCTGGCATAGAGTCTCCGGGTCGAATATCGCCTGGGGCTCGTTTGTAAGCATGCGTGAGGGCTTAGCCCACCGCCAAAGGAATCCATCCCCAGGGAAGCCATGAGCTCGCAAAACACCCTTAAGTCCTTTGAGGCGCGCGATCCGGCCACCTCCGTGCAGCGGCTTTACGAGATTGCCGCAGCCTCCCCCGAGCTCCACCTTGACGTGCTGTTCAACCCCAGTTGCACCTCTGGGCTCCGCTCCTGGATCGCGCAGGCCAACCCGCAAGCTCTGGCAACTTGGCAGGCGGCACACCTAGGGGCCAGCGCCTCCAGCCCCGCGGCGGCTCCTGCCCAGACAACCCCGCCGGTGGCCGCGCCCACTGCGGATCTAGCGACAGCCGAGACCGCCGACCTCGCATCCGCCGTCTACAACGGGCCTACTGCGGGCTCACCGGCCTTTGCAGCTACCCCCGCTGCGTATTCCACGGCCTGGTCCGGCGCCACCGCCTACGCCCCCATGCCGGATCCAACGCAGCCCTCACCCCACACTGCGGTGCTGCCAGCAATGGACCCGCTGACGGTGCCCACCGCCGAGGCGTCCAGCATGGGTGGTTGGGAAATGTTGCCCGCCGCTGCCTGGACAGCGGCGCCTAGCAGCGGGCTCGGCGGCGTCGTCACCACCGTCAATCCTCAACCCGTGCCGCCACAGCAAAACGGCTCTGCTTGGCGGTGGGTCGCGATTGCGGCTGTGCTGCTGCTGGTGGCTGGGGGAGGCGTCCTGCTGGGCAGCAAACTGCGCGGCGGCGACGACGCCAAGGCAGCCAACCAGCAGGCAGCTGATGCTCCGGCCACCCACCAGGCAGCCACGGAACAGGCGGCGCCCCAGCAGGCCGCCACCAAGGAACCTGCAAGCGCCTCACCCACACCCACCCCAAGCAGCACGCCATCGGGGCGGAAAGTCCGGCCAGCCCCGGACAACGCCTACCATGCGGCACTGTTCGACACCCCGACCCAGAACATCTCCTGCGAACTCAGCGACTACGCCGCCTCATGCTCTATCGCCGAGCGCTCATATGCCCAGAGCGGTCAGCCTGACTGCGCCGGCAGACTGTTCTCAATCTCTGTTGGCAACGAGTCCCCAGCACTGGTTTGCGAGCAGTCATTCTTGGGTTCGCCGGGCCAGTTCGTGCAGCGGGTTTCCGCCAACCAGTTCGCCGCATCCAAGAACTACGCCTGCCTGGTGGAGAACTCCGGCGTCTCCTGCTGGAACCAGTGGACGGGGCATGGCTTCAAGATTGCCCGCGAGGGCTATGAGACCTTCTGATTTAGCGCAGGCCGCTGTTAACTAGGCTATATTGCCTCTAGTTTCTCCCCATTCCCAGCAATTACATCGCGTGGAGGCCAGCATGCTTATCCAAGACCCTAAAGAAGCTCGCCGTTTGGCAAAGGACCCGGCTACCCCTGCGGAGTTGCTGGACCAGTTGGCCGATAACTTCCCAGAGCTGTACGTCGAGTTGATTCACAACCCGAGCTGTCCGCCAGCGACGCGGAACTGGATCTTGAGTCAGAACGATCGGATCAGGAAGCAGTGGGAGGAGGAGCAGGCCAGTCATGAGTCGCCCGGGCAGCCGGTGCCGCGCACCCGTAAGTGGGTGCTCTTAATTGGAGCCTTGCTCATCGTGGCAGTGATCTTATTCGGCGCGCGTTCCTGCTTCCTAGCGGCTTCTAACGCGTTCTCTGGCTCTTCGCATAAAAAGGCAAAATCTGTTCCTGTCGAGACCACGCCTGCGCTAGCAAGTCCTGCGCCAGAAGGTGCCAAGCGTGCAAGACTTATTGACACGCCCTCGCAGAACATTTCTTGTGAATTCCATGAACACGATGTCTCTTGCTCGATTCTCGAGCGACTGTACGCCGAAAACGGTCAAGAGGACTGTGACAGTCAACATTTCTCCATCACCGTGGGAGACGCTGCTCCACAGCTAGCTTGCGCACAGCAGTTCCTTGGCGTACCCGGCCAGCAAGTGACTCGGATTGACTACGGTTCCAGTGCCAAGAATGGTGTCTTCGCCTGTACTTCGCAGACCACGGGATTGACCTGCTGGAACCAGCAGACCGGCCACGGTTTCACCATCTCCCGAGAGCGGTACAGCACCTTCTGACCGCTGCCGGTACCGGTTAAGCTCAGTTTCATGTGAAGGATGCAGGCATCGCGTATCCTGCCGGATGTGTAACCCTCGCCTCACGGCACCGACGCTGTGGTCAGGCCAGCCATGACCACTGGAAGGCACAGATGTTTCCCCCAGGTCCCAGTCAGCATGAGGGTTCCCCGTTCGCTGCCAATGGCTCGTCGGGGCGATCTGGCAGTGCTTACGCATACAGTTCCCCAGGTTGGCAGGACACTGCTCGGCAGCTCGCTCCAGGTTCCGCGGCTCCCACCGCCTCTCCTTTTGCGTCTGCCGCGACGACGCCGTCGCCCTTCCAAGCCGCCCTACCGGCCCCCTACCCTTCCCAACAGACCTCGCCCACCCCGCAGCCGCTGCCGGTGCAGCCGCCATCTGGTCTGGTACCGGCTAAGGTGAAGCAGCGCTCCCGTACGGTGCTGGCGGGTGCCTTGCTGACCATCTGCGCGGTAGTCCTCCTGGCCTGGTCCTCCTACCAGTTGCTTGCCTCTATTCGTATCTTCGCGGTCCTACTTGGGGAATCTGGTCTATTGAACGGTGGAGCTCTGGGAGGCTTCGCACTCGGCGCTCTCCTTGCGCTAGTTGGCTCGGTGACCGCCCTAGTTGGCTTAGTGCGCTCCCGTCCCAGGCTGGTGCCAGCATTGCTGTTCATCGCTGCGATGGTGCTCCCTGCCGTAGCCGCTGCCGAGGGAACTCATCAAGGTGCCCAAGCGCTAGGAGCCCAGACCGTGGCCAGCGTTGACGACTACGCTGCCCGCATTGAGCCGCAGGACGTAAATAAGGTCTATGACGCCCTAGAGGCTTTCGGGATCAAGGTGCCGGGTCGCGAACAGGTCATAGAGGGCTTAAACAAGCTCAAGGGAACTAACAACCCAGCCGCCCCCACACCAACAACTACCCCATAGGCCTACCAGTGCACTGCCAAAGTGCCTAAGCCCCTACAGCCATCCACCTAGACGCAGACGGAAAAACACAGGACGAGAATCCCATGAGTACGCCAGGTTCCTCCCTTCCCCCGATCGGCCCGTGGGGTGCTGCACCAACCGGCAATCCCGGTTCCACAGAGCCCACGTCAGGTGGCCTGGGTGGTTCGTTCCCGACGCTGCAGCCCGCTGTGCCGCAGCCCAGCGCGCCCGCCCCGGCACCTGGCATCTCAACCACTGCCTCCCCTTCACCCTTTCCGGCACCAGTAGCGACAGCGGCAACAGGGGATCTTTGGGGCGGTACCACGAGTTCTAGCGTCCGCGCCTTCACTACGGTTACCGCCCCCACAGGCTTGCTGTACGGCTCGTTGGCGGCTTCCATCGGCGGCCTGGTGCTGGCTGGACTGTTTGAGGAAATCAGCATTAGCGTTCTGGCTTGGGCACTAGCGGCTCTGGTAGGCCTCGGACTAACCGCCGTGTTCCTGGTGCGCAACGCGCGGCGCCAGGCAGCGCCCGGATACTTAAGCAACAGTTGGCACAACTGGTTATACCGGGCTGCGGTGGTCGTGGCTCTGCTGGCGGTCGTGGCAGCAGCAGCGCGCATTGCCCTGTACGTCGGAAGGATGTGAGGCAAGTGCGACACCTTGTTAACGGCACGGGCACCCAGCCCACCGCGGTGTCTCAGAGTGCTATACGGCGTACCCGCCGCCAGGCACGCCGTCGCCTCCTGGGACTCCTTTCTGCCACCTGCATCATGGCCAGCAGCCTGCTTGTGTGGAGTCCCCAATCGCAGGCTGATGAGCAAAAGTCCAATGCCCAGTCAGGCCTAGCCGAGTTCGGTGCCTGTCTGGCAGGCCAGGGCCAGGGGTCCCTGCTCCTGCTCATGGACCAGTCCGGTTCCTTGAACACCACCGACCCGCACAAGAGCCGAGTGACTTCAGCTAAGTACCTCACTGGGAGGCTCAACGAGTTCACCAAGCGGACCGGATTTAAGCTTGACGTGCGGGTGGCTGGCTTTGCCGCCAACTACGCCCCGCAGGGGGACTGGGCCACGCTTAGCGACTCCACCCGTCCCACCGTCGAGTCCGCAATTACCACTGTCGGTGACGATATCAAGGACTATGACACCGACTATTGGACAGCACTGGAAGGGGCCCGGCAGGACCTCTCAGATCACGCGGCCGGTGGTTGCAAGGCCATCACCTGGTTCTCTGATGGCGCCTTCGACCTAGACCTTCGCGACACCGATGCCGCCAAAGACAAGTTCGGCACCACCAAGCCATATGCGCCCGGCGCCTCCCTAACCACTGAGGCCGGGGTGACCGCCGCTGAGCAGCAGGGGACCCAGGACCTATGCCGCTCCACCGGTCTAGCGGACCAGTTGCGCTCCTCAAACATCACCCTCCTGGGCGTTGGTCTATCTACCGGTGGAGCAGACTTTGGCTTGATGCGTCGGGTCGTTTCCGGAGGCGGCGTACAGGCTGCCGAGACTGGCGTGGAGGCCTGCGGTGGCGTCAGCAAACCTCGCGGCTCCTTCTATGAAGTGGCTGACATCGACTCTCTACTACTCGCTTTCGACTCCATCTCGGCCCCCGGGTCACAGGTGTCGCAGAGCCAGGTCAAGATCTGCCAGGGCAAGGTCTGCGAAGAAGGTGAGACGAGCTTCGTGCTGGACGGCACGTTACCTGAAGTGCACGTTCTAGCTACCGCCGATGTTGCAGGCTTGGAAGCACAACTGATCGCACCCGGTGCGAGCTCTCCGCTGGTTCTGCCCTCAGAGACCAAAGGAGCACAGAACCAGCAGGGGGTGCGCTCTGAGTGGCTGACAGATAAGACGCTGCAGATTGACTTAGCGGCTAAAGACGTCACCACTTGGGACGGCCAGTGGCGCCTAGCCTTCGTAGACAAAAAGTCTGGCTCTCAGGGCCAAGAAGTGCATATCAATACCCACTTGTCTTCGCCGCTGACCCTAGCTTGGAAAAACCTTGCAGAGGTGACGCTCAGGCAAGGTGAGAAGACAGAGAATGCGCAGATTGCGTTGCTGGAGCGTTCTGGCGGCGCTGCGCTGGAAGCTTCCCGAGTGAAGGGCTCAGTGACCTACGCCGTCGTGCTGGAAGACTCGCAAGGCACGCAACACAAACTGCTTGAGTCCACGGACTTGTCCCAGCTCAGTCAACCGCAAAGCTTCCAGGTGCCAGCCGAGGCCGCGCTAGGTAAGGGCGCAGTGATCACCTCGGCCACTGTTACCACAGCTGCAGTTAAGGCGAACGGCAAGACTATTGAGGGCACCACCCTGGCCCCCACCCTCGCGTCTGTGCCCGTCACCGTGAACCCCCCACTGGATTTCCCGGTGCTGGGTCAAAAGGTAGACTTTGGCAGGCTGGAGAAACAGAACCAAGCCAGTATGGACCTATCAGTCACGGGGCCTGGCTGCGTGTGGCTGGAGGCCAAGGACGTCACCTTGACAGGCGCCCCGGCTGAGGCTGGCACCATCACCGTCAGCGCGCAGGCCAGTAGCCCAGACACCTGCGTGAGCGTGGATGAGGCTGCTACTGGCAGCCTGCCCCTGACGCTGAGCACTACCAACCACGCCAACGGCGCTGTCACCGGTGCGCTCAAGGTGACGGTGGCGCCAAAGGATCATCCGGAGCGGGCGCAGCAGGTGGAGGTCCCCTTCACGGCTGACATGCGGCGTCCCCTGAACGTCGGTACGGCTTGGTCCACTTTCGTGCTGGTGCTGTTGGCCGGAGTTGCTATCCCCGTGGTACTGCTCTACCTCTTCCGTTTCCTGGCGGGTCGCGTTCCTGCAGGTTCACTGGTCAGCGGTGTGAAGGTAGTGGAGGTGCCTGAGCCAGGCCACGCTGCCAGCATCAGCTTCCAGCCGCAGGAGTTGCAAAGTGGCTCTGTGGCTAAAGCTTCTCGCCAGATCGATGTAAACGGTTACCGCCTGCAAGTACGTCTTGGCTGGTCGCCCACCTCTGTGCCGCGCGTGCGCTTGGTGTCGCCTGAGGCCCTGACTGTCTGTGGCGGCCCTGACGGCTCCAGCACTGGCCGGGACACGCTCCCGCTGGCAGTGCGCGGCAGCTGGATGGCTATTGCTGATCAGCTTGATTCACCTAAACGGGTGAGCCTGCTGGTGCTCTCGGCCTATGGCGACCAGGAGGCCATCGACCGCATCACTGCCGATGCCGCAGAACGCCTTGGTCGGGCCGTAGCGGACGCCTTCCCACAGCCGAATTCGCCAGAGCAGACGGGCAGCCCTGAAGGTCCTACTAACCCCTTTGGCTCCGCTGGCGGCGCCTCCTCGGGCGCAGCTATCCCTGCTGGTAACCCCTTCGCTGCGGGTACGAGTGCCCCGACCCCGAACCCATTCGCTGCGGGCAGCGGCCCCATGCCTAGCCCCTTCGCTGGGGGTGGCACCTCCGGCTGGCCCACTGGCCCAAACCAGACAAACTGACCAAAACACGCAGGCCACAGGTCGCGACGTCGTTAAGGCGGCGGAAAGGAATAAGCGCAGATGTACAAGGTTCTCGTAATTGGATGTGGCGGCTCAGGTGCTAAGACCTTGGCGTACATGATGGATCAGTTGCGTGCTGACCTAGCGGTCCATGGGATTAAGGAGATCCCAGGTTGCTGGCAATTCCTCAACGTGGACACCCCGCTGCAGGAGGAAGAGGGCAAGGCCGTCGGATCTGTAAGCAAACAGGGCGGCGCCTACGTCGCTTGCGGTGTGGCCTCAGGCGATTACGCCGTCGTTGACCAGTATCTCACCGAGCACCTGCAACGCAGTGCCCCAGACGGGCTGCGGCAATTGGCTTCCTGGATGCCCCGAGCACCACGCGACGTCGCCTTCCCCGTCACCGTGGGTGCCGGCCAGTTCCGGGGTATCGGCCGCCTGCTAATGCTGACCAAGATCAGTGATGTCTCCCGGGCGGTGCAGGCCGCCATGGCTCGCATGGCCTCACCCGAGTCCCAGGCGCAAGCAGCCAGAGTCGCTGCCGCGGTGCCTGGCGTCGGCTCGGCCCCAGATACCGCTGCGCCTCCCATGGTTCTGGTGGTTTCCTCCATGGCAGGTGGCTCTGGTGCCTCCATGACCCTGGATGTTTGCCGCCTGGTAGCGGGTGCTAACACCACCCCAGCTATCGACCCGCAAAACATCTCCGTATTCCTCTACACCGCCGAAGCCTTCAACTCCGTGCCCACCCACCTGCGCGCAGGCATGCCCGGCAACACCCTGGCCATGCTGGGGGAGATTGTGGCTGCCCAGGCGGGTGCCGCAGGCACCACCGCCAGTCAGGACGAGGCCCTCTATGCTTCTCTGGGCCTTAACAACCGCGCGCCGCGGGCCTTCAAGCGCGTTACCCCTATAGGTTTGAAGGCCGGTGGCACTGGCGCAGTTTTCGGCGACGGCACCTCAGAAGGCGTATTCCGGGGCATAGGGCGCGGCCTAGCCCGGTACATTTCCTCACCGGCCTTCCGTGACTTCGTAAGCTATGACATCGCGAATATGGTCGTGGTCCCCAACCGTGAGCTGGTGGGCTGGGGCGTAGACCCTACTGATACCGCCTGGTCCTCCTTCGGCTATGCCTCCCTGTCCACCGGTCGTGACCGCTACGCCGAATACGCCGCCCAACGCATTGCCCGCCGCGCTGTGGACCACGCGCTGGATGGCTTCAAACTCCCAGGGGACACCACCGGTGACACTCAGCGCCTGGCCGATCTGTGGGCCAACCGCGCGTCCCTGGAACTGTCCCGCCTGGGCCTGCCACAACCCGCCAGCGGAACTGTTTTAGCTGGCAGTCAGGCGGTGGACCAGGCCACAGTCTCCTGGATCCTTTCCGAGCAGAGCAGCGCCACCGTCAACGAGCGCACCCTGCGTGAGCGCGCCCGCGAGGTGGTCAACGCCCTGTTTAGCCGCAAGATGACCACTATGGGAGGCATCACCCCGGCTGACTGGGCTGACACCAACGAACGCTGGCTTATGAGTCAAGCACCCCAGGTCACCGCGGAACTCAGCCGCATCGCCTCGGTCATGGCCCTTACCTTGGCCCAGGAGCTGGCCCAGCACCTAGCTGAAAACACCCGCCTGGACGTGGCCGAGCTGGGTATTCCTTTCGCCCTGACCGTCCTGACCCATCTGCGCCAAAGTGGCGGCGTGCTGCTCATGCTGGCAGACCATCTCCAGGTCATTGGCGCTGCTGAGCGCACCCAGCCGCTGGCCGCACCCGCAGGCATGATGCAGCGGGTCCGCGCCATGGGTAAGGGCACTCTTGGCTCTGAGGGCTTGCAAGGTCTAGAGAACGAGATGCAGGCCTCGCTGAGCGAGCAGGTCTTCTTCTGGCTGGCCGCCCAGGTGGCGCAGGATCTGGCCCCTGTGGTGCGGGATCTGGCTGCCTCCGGCGTCAAGCCCCTGGAAAACGTCCTTAACGATGCGCGCAAGGTATTGGAGTCCGCTCGCGCTGATAAGCGCAGTGCCTTCGGGGTGGCGGACGTAGCCACTGACCTCTATGCAGCTTGGCCAGAGGAGGCTCAGCCGGGTCAAGGGCAGACCGCTGTGGTGCCCCGGCGCTTCGCCACCGCGCACAATGAGGTGGTGCTCATGGAGGTGGGCACCTACGCGAACAGCTTCTCCATGCATGTCAAGGATGCTGCCCCCGCTGGTGCCCGAGATGAGGTGGCCAAGGCCTACCAGGCAGTGGTGCAGGAGGTTATCACCGGCGTGTGGGAGCAGGGCGCTGGTGATCCCGCTCCCGCAGACCTGCTGACGGTCGCCACTTCCTGGGTGCCTCAGGGCCTACCTGGCGCCACTCAAGGCAGCCTGCCCACTCCCGCTCGCTACGAGCTGCGCCTGCGTCCCGCAGATCTGTTGGGCCGGGCTCGCGCCTTCGTCAGTCGCCGAGGAGAGGCCTTCGAGGCCTTTACTTCCCAGTCCCTGCGTGGCTATTTGAATGATGAGACCGTTGGGGAGCACGAGCGTGAGCAGCGCGCCAAAGCTATTTTGGCGGGGCTGGGGCGCGCCCTGGAGATGGCTCGCCCGCTGGTGGAGATTGACGAGCAGGTCTACGCCCGGTTGCACAACGGGGACTTCCCCCGCCTGACCTTCAATTTCTCTACTATCCCCTTCCGCAACCAGGTGGTGGCTGCGGAGTTCCTAGAGCAACTGCGCCACTCAGACACCTTTGATACCGACCTGGTGACAGCTAGCTTTGAGCGCAACCTTGGGGACGACGACGTCGCGCGTGTGGACGTCTTTGGCTCTTACCCGCGCACCCTGCCAGTGGCTTACTCCGGGCTACTCAAATCCGTGGCGGAGGTGTGGGATGCGGCCTCCAGTTCCGCCGGAGCACGTCAGTCCTTCTGGCAGTTCCGCCGCGCCCGCCCCCTGCCCGGTGGCCTACCCGTGGGCGATGACGAGCGCCGCGCCATGGTGCGCGGTTGGTGGGCTGCGACCCTGGCCGGAGGCATTGCACGTGACCCGTGGAGCCAGGTTGACGACCAGCACCCTGTGCGCATCTGGGACCGGGAGAACCGGGAATGGGCGGAGTTCCCAGCTCCCATGCTCACTCCGCCGTCGCAGATGATTTCTCCTAACGCCTGGCTACCTGCTGTGTTGGAGTCCTCGCTGCTCGCCTACCTGCGGGTGGGCCGCGACGGCCTAGCAGCCTTCCGCCCCTGGGCGGTGCTGCGGCGCTGGGCTGACGACGGCGCCAACGGCCATCAGGAACGCTTTGGCTCCGCCACACCGGTAGAGACCATGCTCGCCACCCTGCTTAGCGACGGCGCCGTAGACGGCCTCACCCCAGTGGTAAACCTGTCGGTCACCACCTCCGCCGAGGAGCGCAGAACCACCCTGCTGGCCTTCGTGGACGCTGTCTGCCAAGACCTAGAGACCAACTACCTACCCGGTCCCGGCAAAGCAGACGAACCGGGTCACTGGACCAACTTCCGCCGTCGTGAATTAGTAGCCACCGCCCCCCTCAGCATTGACCTAGCTCAGGAGATGCTCACCGAGCTAAAAGCTGTGCGTGAGGTCTTGGCCAAGATCACCCCCGCAGGCGCCCCCGCTGCTGCAACCAACCTCGGTGGGATGGAGTACTGAAATGCACCAAAACCAGCCGTCCCAGAACACCGAGGTGCGGGATACCGCCGTCGTCTTCATCGCTCCTCCCAGCCAGCGGCCCCTGCTGGCAGCCTTGACTGATCTCTCTGCTTCGGGAGTGCTTGCCCCCTTCCACTGGATTGAGTCGGTGCCAGAGCCCAGGGATAATCGCTCATTCCATGACCCCAGCACGGTCGCCGTGGTGCAGGGGCGCAGCACTGTCACCAGCTTTGCCCCGGTGGCCAACCGCTACGGCCTGACGCGGGTACGTCTGCTGGTGGTAGTGCCTGTTGGACACCCCTCCCAGGATGCTCTCAGCGCCAACGCAGAGTTGCACTTCCAAGGCCTGGGTATCGCCGGAGGTGCCGTGCGCGAATGCGTGCGAGTGCTGGTGCCCTGGAGCGATCAGCCCCTGCCTGCTGAACTCGGGCACCAGGGCTGGAACAACGTCATGCTCTCCCCAGAATCCACTGCGGACCCCGCCTACAGTGCCAATGGCTGGTGGCAACACCCCGAGTTAGTAGCAGGCGCCGCCGCCGTCGGCCTAGCCGCCCAAGCCGGAATCTGCGGCGCCGTTGAGCGTGCTCCCCAAGAGAACTCTCCGGCGAGTGGTTCCACTTATGTGGAGGTCGCCCGCAGCTTCGTGCGTGTCACAGACGCCCACGCCGTAGAAGACCTGCTACGCGGCCAGGTCACCAAGGTCGGCGCCACCTACCCGCAGCCGATCCGTGGTGAGACTCAGCAGTGGATCAACGCCTTCCCAGACCCGGCTGGGCGCGTTATGGCCGCCGCGCAGACCTGGCATCAGCGCCACACGGCCACCTTGCGCCGCCCCATGGCGGAGCTGCCCGCGTCCGGCGCTGAACGCTCGGTGGGAGCCTGGAAAGCCATCACCTTGTTCTTCTCCTTCCTAGCTAAGGCAATTATGGGAGCGCCCAGTGACTGGCTGCGCTCGCGGGTACGTGCCATGAAGACGACGGTGGCGCGCTCAGTGGCGCAGACCGTCTTTGGTGAGGGCTCGCAAGTGCGGGTGGTTGTGGGCGGAGTTGACGACACGGGACAACCCGTGGGCTGGCGAGAGCTGGCTACCGCCGCTGCCAATGCCAGCGCCACTATGCCTGCTGATTTCCCCAGCTCTGGGCAACACGGTGCCAGGGACTTCGGTGCCTTGTGGAAGGACCTGCTGGACGGCTCGATCTCTTTGCTGTCTGGCTCCAACTGCGAAAGTCTGGGCATTGCAGCCTACGAAGGCTACGTGCCCCAACGCGGTCTGGTGGCCCCCTCCGCCGCTGAGAACTCATATGTTTTGCAGCAGAATCTAGGTGCTTTGCCGGCGGGCACTGCCATTGCCCCCTGGGATGCGCTGGAGGTCGAGCATATCGACCGCGCCTTGCGGCGCGCAGCAGCAGGCTCTGACGCGCAGGCGCAGTCCGCGCGAGAGCAGCTGGGGCGCCTAGAACAGTGGCGCCGCACTTGTGAAGCCAGCTTTATCCCCTTGCTAGGACGTTCTCTGGCCACCACCTTTGAAGCCACTCGCGCAGACATTGCCTTCCTGAGCGCTCAGCTCCAAGAGCTCGTATCTCAGGACCTGGGCCCGGAAACTGAGCGCAAGCAGCGCCGCCTGGCCAAGATCCTGCGCTTGATGCTGCTGGCGCTGCTGGTGGTCGTGGGTGTGCCACTGGTACTGACACTTCTGGGAAGCATCGGCTGGATGCTTATGGCCATCATCTCTGTGGTTGCAATCATTGTCTGGCTGGTGGCCTCGGTTATCACCTTTGTGAAGCGGCAACGAGAAGTATTCCAGTTGCTCTTTAGGGCCGAGGACCAGGAACAGCGGGTACCTCTGCTCACCGCAAACCTGCGCCTAGCGGTGGAGGACCTGGCCGCGCAGGGGGCCGCCTACAGCCAGTTCGAGCAATGGGCCACGATCACCACCACCTTTATTTCTGACCCCTTGGGGGAGCGGGCCACGCAGCGTACCGACCGCGAGCATGAGACCGTGCTGCCTGCAGCTTTGCAGCGGGTCAAGGTTGAAGCTGAGCCGGGCCACGTGGCCGACGTCGCTGCGGAGCTACGCGGACGGGTTTTCCGGGTCGGTTGGCTCAATGACGCCTGGGAGGCCATGTACCGCACCGTCAAGGAAGACCTCACCCCGGAGCAAAGGACCCGCTTCAACAACCGCCAACTGGACTTGCTGACGGAACAGGGCACCCCGGGCTCAGCAATCAGCAACTGGGCTCAGGCACTCGCACTTAAGGGCGTGCGTTCCTCTGCTGGTGCGGAGCACTGGACCCGGTGCTTGGAAGTGTTGGCTAGCCGCTCTGGTATTGAACTAGAGCTGGAGGCGGTGTTGCCGGGCCAGGGACGCCGTCGCCTGCCTGATTACCGCCGTGATTTAGAGTCCGCACAGCCGCGGTCTGTCGTGCCTGATGTCCTGGGCGCGGGAGCGCGCTCGGGCGGTAGGGCACTGACCACCTCGGCTGGGCACTGGTTCGCTGAGTCTAATGAGGGCTTGAGCCAGACCCTGGTGCTGGTGGCATCCACTCAACCCGTGCCAGCCGCTGACTTTTTCTACCCTGAGCCAGCAGGCAATATGCCGAGCTTCCGATTGGAAGAGCCTGAATATAGTGGTTACGGTTCAGCACAGCCGCCAAGCTCCGCCCCGGATGCGGAAAGCTCCGCCCCCAGCTCGCCTTTTGGCAACCTTGAGTACTGAGTCGCCTGTGTTCAGCCTCCTGCCCTAACCATCCCGTGTCCTCGAAGGAACAGATCAATGCCAGTCAGCCTGCGTGATTTCATGAACGCGATGACCCAGTGGGCCAGCGACGTCGCCAGTGAGGAGGCTCGTGCGGAGCTGCCGCCCTCGTCTTGGATGAAGGTGCGCGCTGCTGGCACGGAAGTGCCTGGCGGCACCGTGTTCTCCCCTGCGGTTATTGTGCAGATGGTGTTGGCGGGGCGCATAGAACTCTACGAGACGGTGGCGGCGCCATTGGCACAGTGGCTAAACCAGCGGTTTGGACCCGCGGACTCCGACGGCGTCGCGGCGCAGGCGGGGGCCCAGGCTCTGCCAGGGCAGGATCCAGCCATCACTCAGCAGGCTGCCCCAGAGATTGCCGCTGCAGCCGCCTCAACGGATCGTCCGGCTGTAACGGGGGCACCTTCGGTTCAGTCCGATGCCGATTTCTCAGCCTCTACGCCAGCTGCCGGAGCTGCATCCTCAGCCGAGCCGTCTACAGCGACGGTGCCCCCGGCCTCCGCGCCAGCGTCCACGGCGGCGTCATCCAGCAGTTATCCGGCCCCCATGGAGGAGCCGCAAGAGACCTTCCAGTTCCCCACCTACGACTTTTCGCGCGACGACCTGGACTCCGCTGAGGCGGAGGGGCAGCACATTCCGGTGACCGTGGAACGCTTTGAGGACCGTTTGCGCTATACCTGGCCAGACCCGGGCGAAGGCGAGGTCTATCGCGTCATCGTCTCCGACATGGAGGACCCGTACAGCCCCGACGACTTTGAGGAGGTAGCTGCAACCCGCAGCACTCAAGCCTGGGATTCCACTCCCACTACCACGGCGGTGCGCTTCGTGACGGTCTGGGCGTACCAGTGCATTGGCGATTCCTTAGGGCAGTGCCGCCGGGTTGCCTCCAAGGTGGTTGTGCACGATCTGCAGGACTGGGAATTGAACATGGAGCAGGAGACCGGCTCTGTGGTGGGCAGCTGGGTGCCGCCGGTGGCCCCTGCGGGACTCACCGCCAAGGTCTTGGCTGCCCGCCTACCGCTGGACCAGCCGCCCGGACGCTTCATCCGCAACGCCTCCTGGCTCAGCTACGAGATTCCCAACAATGGCTCCGGCTTCCGGGACTCGGAGGTGGTGGGTGGCAAGAAGTACAACTATGTGGCCGCCGTCGAGGTGACCTCTAATGGCCAGGTACACAGCTCCAAACCGGTGTTGCGCTCGATTGTGCCGGAGGTGGTTGTAGAACGGATTGCTGACCTGACGGCGGTCGAAGTGCCTGACCCAGATGGGCTGCGCCCCTCCACCCTCACTGTCAGCTGGAGCCAAGACCCAAACACCAAAGTGGCTTTGTACCGCACACAGAAACCCGTGTCGGCAGAGGCTCGTTCGCGTGACGAAATCCCCGTGACGAGTCTGGCTGATGCGAACCTCACGGAGGACTCACGGATCAGCACTAAGCTCGCGCAGTTGGCAGAGATCCCTGGTTCCACTAGGTGCCAGTTAACGCTCACTGACGTGCCTTGGCCCGATGGGGAGGACTGGGACGCGGTGTATCTCACCCCGGTCACGCTGCGTTCAGAGGATCTGGCAGTGATCGGCACGCCGCTGCGGCTCAAGCGGGCAGGTGGGGTGCGCAACCTGACCTTGGTACGCCGTCTTAGCTGGGACCTGGTCACCTTCACCTGGCCTGGTGATGCGGCCTCGGTGGAGCTGCGGCACACCCTGCCCGGGCAGACGATGGACCCTGCCACTCCGCCAGTGTTAACCGTCGATAAGGAGCTGTACCGGGACCGTGGCGGCTTTGTACTCTCGCCGGCGCTGCCACCCCAAGGTGGTGCCTTACACCTGAACTCTCTGACTTATCTGGAGGGCAAACAGATCCCCTCGCCGGTGGCCTCCGTGGTGGTGCCTCCGCGTTGGGTCTATGCGTACCAGCTCGATTGGCCTGGCGAGGTATTTGGTCTCAAAGGCTTTGGGCGCGCGGCTGCGGCGGTGCTCCGGCAGACCTATGTGGAGGTGCAGGTGCGGGCCCTACAAGGCTTCACTGACCCTAGGGGGGCCGTCAGCATGGTGCTGCTCCACAACCCTGAGCGCTTGCCATTGAGCCCCGAGGACGGCGAGGCCGTGCCCTTGTACACAGAACGTCCCACCAAGGATGGCGGCCAGCAGACAGTTATATTGGTGGCGCTGCCAGGTGATCAGGGAGCGGTGAATTTGTGGTTTGACCACGCGAAGCTGTCCCCAGGCTATTTGCGCTTAATGATCAACTCCTCGTCCACCTCCCAAATCAATCCTGAATATGGACAGCTGGCCCTGGAGCACTACGCACTGGTGGATCCAGATCTGAACAGCCTGACCAAACGGCGGTGAGGTGATGAGTATCGACTCGGGCCAGGCTGCCGCATCCCGCCAGGGAACTAGAGCGGCAGAGCAGCTCCTTTACTCCAATGTGGACCGGGTGGTTGACGGCCGATCCACCTCCGGGTGGCAGACCATGGAGGTCTCTTCCGGGCTGGATGAGGCTGCTAGCAAGCTCCTGCTCAATCTGGTGGAGCCTATCCTCAACCCGCCCCGCGCCTTGCCTGGCTTTCCCACCCCGGAAGAGGTGGCGACGGCGGAAAGGCGGATGGCGCAAACCCCTTTGGGAATCGGCACGGCCCTGGTGCATACCGCGCCTGCGGGCGTGGACACCACTGGCCGGCCCAATACGATCAGCCACGTGTTGCTCCTGCCGGAGCAGCCTGCGCCCACAGTGCCGACGGCGGCGCTGTGGCGTTCCGCTGGCTGGGTGGTGCCTTTTGGGCCGGAGCAGGTGCGGGAGGCGAGCCTGCCTGATCCCGCCGCCATAGTGCCTGGCATGGCGGTCACTGAGGATACGGTGGCGGCTTTCATCGCTGCTGCGCCACGGGGGCCCGTCCTCGCAGCGCTCGCTGACGCTCTGGAAGAGCGGCTGATTCAGCGCCTGGCAGGTGCGGACTGCTCAGTGCAGCCGACGTCGGTGGTGGCGGTGGCTTGCGATTCCACCGATGAGGCCGCCCTTTGGGTGGCTTGCCTGCAGCTGACCTGCGCGCCTGCGACCACCGGGCGGCTGGGCTTTTCCACGCTGGAGCGAATCGCGGGCTCTAGAGACCTGGAGCGGGTGGCTGGCAAAGGTCTGGACTTGGTGTTCATGCCTAGATCTGACCTAGAGGCTGCGGGTCGTGCCAAGGCGCTAGTCATTGACCCGGCGGCACCCCCTACGGAGTTACCTCGTACGGGATGGGGCCGCTTGGTCTATGCCGTCGCCCAAAACTTGGGTTCCTGGATGGCTGGCACGCAGGCGCAGCGGGATATCCTCAGCTTACTTAGCGACCACCGCACCTTGTCTCCCGGTTGGCCCCTGGCGGTGGCAGAGTGCTGCGATCCGGGGCTGCTGGGTGACATAGCGGGCACCGGCTTAGACGAGTCCATCGAGCATGAACTCGTGGTTTGTTGGCCCGCAGAGCTAAGCAATCAGCCATATCTGGCCCAGGTAATCTCAGCTCGCGTGCTGGGTTCCTCCACCCAGGATCCCGCGCGTTGGTGGAAACGCCTGGAGGCGATCCCAGATAACCAGAGGCTGAACACTGTGGTCGCGGGGTTGGTCTCTAAGTACCTAGAGACCGCTGCTCTTTCCCGTGAATGGCTCTTGGACCCGCAGCGGCAGCCTGACCCGGGCACTCATCGCTTCTTGCGCACCTGGAGCGCGGCCCCAGAGAACGCCTCCGCGTTATCCGGCCTGCTTAGAACCATGCTGCGCACGGTGGAGTCCCAGGGACCGGATCTGCTGCTCCGATTGGTACTTGCTGATCGGCTGATTCGCGACGGTATCCAGCTGCCGGGCGATTACGTGGACGAACTCTTGCAAGGCGTGTGCGCGCTGTTGATTCAGCCGCGTGGCAGGGACTTGGAACGGCTGTTGGCGACGCCGATCAGCCAGTCGACCCGTGCGCTGCTCGCACAGCGGGTGGATGTGATGCTTCAGGCGGAGGCGGTAGCAGCAGCACCTTGGACACTTCCCGCTCATTTACCCGGTCCTCTGGTCTGGGCTGCACAAGACCTTGACCACCTTGGTCCTTGGCTCGGCGGGGAACTGGCAGCTGCGGTGGTTTGCGGCAATCTGGGTGCACGTGCGCTGCCGGAGGGCACCGACGCCGTCGCGGCGCTGATAGACGGTGCCGCCCGCTCGGGACTGCAGCTGCGCTGTACTCCAGAGTTAGTCGAACAGCTGGCGTATCAGCTCACGCCAGAACAGGCACGGCGCCTCCCAGATGGCATGCTTGACCGCGATGAACTGCTCACTGCAGTCGCGCTGGCTCATCCTGATAATGACGCATCGCAGGAGCTGGCGACTTGGTTCCTGCAGCGCCGACGCCACCCGGTTCAGCAGCTTGTATCGGTTCGGATGCAAGGGTTCTCCGTCCATACGGCTCGTTGTGTGGTGACTATGTTCAGTCGCTTCCACCTGCTGGGACTACCGCCGGCTTCCGCGCAGGTCCTGTGCCAAAACGTGCTGGAGGCATTGTCACAGCTAGTTATGGAGGCAAATGGGCCTCGGCGGAGCTCTTTGGGTCGTGCCCGGGACAAGGCATTGGCGGGCCTGCTGCTAAGCGTGTGGCAGCAGCACCCGGTTTCCCAGGTGCCTGCGTGGGTCACACCGGAGCTATTGGCTGGCCTGCCGAGCAGGCTGCAGGAAGACCCGACCTTGGTGTCCCCCGTAAACGCGGCAGAGGTGGAAGCTTGGCTGCAGATGCCCACTGCGCTTTTGTTTTGGTGCTCGAATAAGGACAGGACGCCGGATGAATGGGCGGCCCATGTGGACCATCATCTGCAGACCTTTGACGCCGCAGAAAGAGCCTCTGTGCCCGCACTAGTGGGGCGTGACGATGCGGCGCTAGCAGTCTGCCGAGCTTGTCTGGCCACGCAAAACCAGGACGATCAAGGTGCCTTGGCTGAACGCTTGGTCCAACTGGTAGGTAATCCGCCAGGCTTCAGCAAGTGGTTCAACAAGAGTGTCTTAGCTCCCGCAAACGGGCCGGTATCAGGGCTGCGACGGCTCTTCGGTTCGCGCGGATCATCCACCGGAAAGGAATCCCATGCCTGAAATCCTCAGAAGCGGAGAATGGGAGCGCCAGGTCCTCCCTGAGCTTGGTGCGCTGGAATTGAACTTGCTGGCGCAACGCACCCCAGCACAGTTGGAGGTGTTGGGCACTGCCACCAAGCCCAAGTACTTGGGTGGGGGGCGTAGTACTGTGGCTTTCCCCGTCAAGTCAGTGCTGGCTGGCACTCCGGTGACGGTGCGGGGTATCGCTACCGGTGGGCATCCTTTCGGCGTCGGTGAGACCGTGGACCTAGTGATCTCGGCTGGTGGTGGCCAACAGTCTTGGGTGTTGCGTGGCTTGGATATTGCGGGTCAAGTTGAAAGCGCGTTGGTGCGTTTGGAACGTACTCCGCAGGGCTTGGTCCTCACCCCGGGGGAGGGCGGGAACGCCACTTTGGGCCTGGGCGGTTGGTGCGTGCGCCGTCGTCAGGAGTCGGGGCAGGCTTTTGTTCCCACGATCACCGAACTGGGCCTGGACACTTCCGTATCCATGCGCCCTCACGCCGGTCGTTTGGCTGCTTTACAGCGCTTCATGGAGGAGATGGCGCAGACGGCGGGGGTGCCTGCTCCAACAGTGCGTCGGCTCCCCGTGGGGGGTGCTGAGGCTCAGGGGGTGGGTGCGGTGGATTACCAACGGGGTGGCAGTGAGCGGCCAGTGCTATTGACGGACGCCCCACCCACTTTGGGAGACACAGAATGCCTACTATTTGGTCCTGCTGAGCTGCTTACCGCTTTGCCCACCCCCGGCGCTTTGGCGCTTACAGAGGCGGCCTGGGTTGAGCTGGAGCGGGAGGATCGTGCCTTCGGTACTGCCACGCTTGACGTGCTCACCCCTTTGCTTGACTGGCTTACCCGCCCCACCTCAGAGATCGGAGCCACCCGATGAAATCCGCTTGCCCCTATTGCTTTACGCGTCTTGGCGTTAAAGAGGTGGTTTATCGGTGCACTTCTGGTACCTGTCAGATGGAGCCGGACCGGGCTGCTACTGAGCTTGCGGGCTATGACGTGGCCACCACGCGTATGTTCCGGCAGGTGATCTCGGAGTCGGTGCCTGCTTTGCCTAGCATGATCCCGTGTCGGGTCTGTAACTCAGCCTGTACACAGGAGGTCTGCCCCACTTGCCATCAGGACTTACCGCCACGCTGGCGTGACCGGCGGGTGTTTACCATGGCCGTCACAGGTGCGCGTGGTGCGGGTAAGTCCGTTTATATTGCGGTGGCGGTGGAGATGTTGAGCCGCTACGCCAAGGTTCGGGGCTGGACCGTTAGCCCGGAGACCACCGGCACACAAGAGGTGTACGCCGAGCGTTATTACAAGCCGTTGTTCAAAGAGAACAAAGTCATGGATGGTACCCCGCCTCTCTCCGGCGGTGGTGCGTACCAGCGGGACCCGATGATCTGGACGGTTGCTGGCTTGCCGGAGGGACCGCTGGAGATTGTTATGCGGGATGCAGCTGGTGAGGATCTGGAGAAACTAGCGGGAGCTCGCCCAGACTATTCTTTCATTGATCGGGCAGATCTGGCTATCTTCCTATTTGACCCTATGCTGCTTGACTCTGTGAGTCAGGTGCTGACGGGGATTATTCCGGATGTGGACGATACTCGTCTGGGAGACAAGCCCAGTGAAGTTCTGCCCAAGGTATTGGCTCAGACCCACTCCGGCGTCACCAATTTCGCCTTGGTCATTTCCAAGTTCGACGCTATGCAACAGCTGCCGCAGGCCAAGAATCCCCTTGCGGCGGTGTTCGCCAACCCGGCGGCGCATTTTAACCAGGACGCTACGATGCAGCGCGCGGCTCTGCCTCCCGCGCAGGCGGCGGTGGAATTCGAGGCTGACTCTGTGTTCTTGGATGCGGAAGTGCGCTCTATGTTTGAGCGGATCAATGAGCGGTCCGTGACGCTTTTCGCAGATCAGGCTTTACATGACAGGCGGATCGCCCAGCTGCGGCATTTTGTGTCCTCCGCGGTGGGTGAGTGCCCAATTCACGCCAATCAGCTGACTGAGCGCGGCATTTCTCCCTTCCGTGTGCTTGACCCGATCCTGTGGGGGCTAGGCCTCAAAGGTATCCAGTTCTAAGTCGCCCCGCAGGCTAATAGTTCCAGGGTGGCGGAGCCCACGCCCGTTTAGGCCCCTTCGCCCTGGCGGGGCGGCGCCGTCGCCGTGTAGCCTCTGCTGCGGTGCCCGCTGACCGGGTGCCGTTCTCCAATCCGTTCCCAGCGGCCCCGGCGCTTCTATGCGCGCCGACGTCGTGACGCGGGTCTGCCGCGGCGGGAACCGACGGGTCTCCATGACTGGAGGCTCCGGGCGTGGGCCGTGCGAGCGGACCTGCGGGCCGGCCGCCCCTTGAGGTGATGCGCGTCGCGGACCGGGGGACGGCCCGGGTGGCAGGCAGCAGTTTTGTTCGATGCACTGAAGATGGAGAATCAGTAGTGCCCACCATTCAGCAGCTGGTCCGCAAGGGCCGCTCAACCAAGCGTTCGACGTCCAAGACGCCGGCGCTGAAGGCCAGCCCGCAGCGTCGTGGCGTGTGCACCCGCGTGTACACCACCACGCCAAAGAAGCCGAACTCCGCTCTCCGTAAGGTTGCCCGTGTCCGCCTGTCCACAGGTATTGAGGTCACGGCTTATATCCCCGGTGAGGGCCACAACCTCCAGGAGCACTCGATCGTGCTCGTTCGTGGTGGTCGTGTGAAGGACCTTCCCGGTGTCCGTTACCACATCGTGCGCGGCTCCCTCGACACCCAGGGTGTTAAGGGCCGCCAGCAGGCACGCTCCAAGTACGGCGCCAAGAAGGAGAAGAAGTAATGCCACGTAAGGGTCCCGCACCCAAGCGGCCGCTCGCCGTCGATCCCGTCTACGGCTCCCCGGTCGTCACCCAGCTGGTGAACCGCGTCCTGCTTGACGGCAAGAAGTCCACCGCTGAGCGCATCGTTTACGGCGCCCTGGAGGGCGTGCGCTCCAAGACGGACCAGGACCCGGTCTCCGTGCTCAAGCGCGCCCTGGACAACATTCGCCCTGCGCTGGAGGTCCGCTCCCGCCGCGTCGGTGGTGCCACCTACCAGGTGCCGGTCGAGGTTCGGCCTGGCCGCGCCACCACCCTGGCGCTGCGCTGGCTCGTGGACTACTCCCGGCAGCGCCGCGAGAACACCATGACTGAGCGTCTCACGAACGAGATTCTGGACGCCTCCAACGGTCTTGGTGCTGCGGTTAAGCGTCGCGAGGACATGCACCGCATGGCTGAGTCCAACAAGGCCTTCGCTCACTACCGCTGGTAATTCCAGCTGCACGTCGGTCGGGGCTCGCCCCCGGCGGGAACCGGCCGACGTCGTCAAGACTCACCTCACTAAAGAAGGACACCACCAGTGGCACTTGACGTGCTGACAGACCTCATCAAGGTCCGCAACATCGGCATCATGGCCCACATTGATGCCGGTAAAACCACCGTGACTGAGCGCATCCTGTTCTACACGGGCATTAACTACAAGCTCGGCGAGACGCATGATGGCGCCTCGACGATGGACTGGATGGAGCAGGAGCAGGAGCGCGGTATCACCATTACCTCCGCGGCCACCACCTGCTTCTGGAAGAAGAACCAGATCAACATCATTGACACCCCTGGCCACGTGGACTTCACGGTTGAGGTTGAGCGCTCCCTGCGTGTGCTCGACGGCGCCGTCGCGGTCTTTGACGGTAAGGAGGGTGTGGAGCCGCAGTCGGAGACGGTGTGGCGCCAGGCGGACAAGTACAACGTTCCGCGTATCTGCTACATCAACAAGATGGACAAGCTGGGCGCGAACTTCGACTTCTCCGTCCAGACCATCCGTGACCGCCTCCACGCCACCCCGATCGTGATTAACTTCCCGATCGGTGCGGAGAACGAGTTCTCCGGCCTGGTTGACGTCCTAGAGATGCGGGCCATCCGCTTCCCGGAGAAGGACGCTGACGGTCAGGACACTCGCGGCTCCGTCGTCGAGTACGAGGAGATTCCCGCTGAGCTCCAGGCCAAGGCTGAGGAGCTGCGCGCTGAGCTGGTTGAGACGGTCGCTGAGGCCGATGACGAGCTCATGGAGAAGTACCTGGAAGGTGAGGAGCTCACGGTCGCCGAGCTGAAGGCCGGCATCCGCAAGCTCACCACCGCTGGCAAGGCCTTCCCGGTTCTGGCTGGCTCCGCCTTCAAGAACAAGGGCATTCAGCCGGTGCTGGACGCGGTGCTGGACTTCCTGCCTTCACCGCTGGACGTGCCGGATGTTGAGGGCACCCTGCCCAACGATGAGGAGCAGACCGTCACCCGCAAGGCTGACGAGAACGAGCCCTTCTCCGCCCTGGCTTTCAAGGTGGCCACGCACCCCTTCTACGGCAAGCTCGTGTATGTGCGCGTGTACTCCGGCAAGGTGGCGCAGGGCGAGCAGGTCCTCAACGCCACTAAGGGCAAGAAGGAGCGCATCGGCAAGCTGTTCCAGATGCACTCCAACAAGGAGAACCCGGTGGAGTCGGCTCACGCCGGCCACATTTACGCTTTCATCGGCCTGAAGGATGTCACCACCGGTGACACCCTGTGCGCCCAGAGCGCTCCGGTGATCCTGGAGTCCATGACCTTCCCGGACCCGGTGATCCACGTGGCCATCGAGCCCAAGACCAAGGGTGACCAGGAGAAGCTGGGTGTGGCCATCCAGAAGCTCTCCGAGGAGGACCCAACCTTCACGGTTGAGCTTGATGAGGAGACCGGCCAGACCGTCATCGGCGGTATGGGTGAGCTGCACCTGGACGTCTTTGTTGACCGTATGCGCCGTGAGTTCAAGGTGGAGGCCAACGTCGGTAACCCGATGGTCGCCTACCGTGAGACCATCCGCAAGAAGGTGGACAAGGTCGAGTACACCCACAAGAAGCAGACCGGTGGTTCCGGTCAGTTCGCGAAGGTGCTTATGTCCTTCGAGCCCCTTGAGGTCACTGAGGCCGAGGAAGGTGAGGAGAAGAAGCACTACGAGTTCGTCAACGCCGTCACTGGTGGTCGCGTGCCGCGCGAGTACATCCCTAGCGTCGACGCGGGCGTTAAGGACGCCATGCTGACCGGTGTCCTGGCTGGCTACCCGATGGTGGACGTTAAGGCCACCCTCATTGACGGTGGCTACCACGAGGTCGACTCCTCTGAGATGGCCTTCAAGATTGCTGGCTCGATGGCGTTCAAGGAGGGTGCGAAGAAGGCCTCTCCGGTCCTCCTTGAGCCCGTGATGGCCGTGGAGGTCCGTACTCCTGAGGAGTACATGGGCGACGTCATTGGTGACCTGAACTCTCGTCGCGGCATGATCCAGTCCATGGAGGACGCCGTGGGTGTGAAGGTTGTCCGCGCCGCTGTGCCGCTGTCCGAGATGTTCGGCTACGTCGGTGACCTGCGTTCTAAGACGCAGGGCCGCGCCGTTTACTCGATGACCTTTGACTCTTACGCGGAGGTTCCTAAGAACGTCGCGGACGAGATCATCGCCAAGGCCAAGGGCGCCTGAGCCCAGCCGTGGTGGGGGAGGGGCCGGTGTGCCCGACCCCTCCCTACCTTGGCGGCCATGGTGTTACGCCTAACGCCGCCGTTCCAGTAAGATTTCCAAAAAACCACCGTAGACACGCTTTGCGTCGGACTCGCTAACATGGGTGAGTCGATACACGACGAAGAGCACTACCCGAGTCCCAGGAGGACACAAGTGGCCAAGGCCAAGTTCGAGCGGACCAAGCCGCACGTCAACATCGGAACGATCGGTCACGTCGACCACGGCAAGACGACGCTGACCGCTGCGATCTCCAAGGTTCTGCACGACGAGTACCCGGAGCTGAACCCCTTCACCCCCTTCGACGAGATCGACAAGGCTCCTGAGGAGCGGCAGCGCGGTATCACGATCAACATCGCGCACGTCGAGTACCAGACTGACAAGCGTCACTACGCCCACGTGGACGCCCCCGGTCACGCCGACTACATCAAGAACATGATCACTGGTGCGGCCCAGATGGATGGCGCCATCCTGGTGGTTGCCGCCACCGACGGCCCTATGGCCCAGACCCGCGAGCACGTGCTGCTTGCCCGTCAGGTCGGCGTGCCGGTCCTGCTGGTCGCCCTGAACAAGTGCGACATGGTTGAGGACGAGGAGCTGCTTGAGCTCGTCGAGATGGAGGTCCGCGAGCTGCTGTCCTCCCAGGAGTACGACGGCGACAACGCCCCCGTGGTGCGCGTCTCCGCTTTCAAGGCTCTGGAGGGTGACGCTGAGTGGACCTCGAAGATCAAGGAGCTCATGGACGCGGTTGACGAGTACATCCCGACTCCTGAGCGTGACATGGACAAGCCCTTCCTCATGCCGATTGAGGATGTTTTCACGATCACTGGTCGTGGCACTGTCGTTACCGGTCGTGTGGAGCGCGGCAAGCTGCCGATCAACTCTGAGGTTGAGATCCTCGGTATCCGTGAGGCTCAGAAGACCACCGTTACCGGTATCGAGATGTTCCACAAGCAGATGGACGAGGCTTGGGCTGGCGAGAACTGTGGTCTGCTGCTGCGCGGCACCAAGCGTGAGGATGTTGAGCGTGGCCAGGTTGTGGCCAAGCCCGGCTCCATCACCCCGCACACCGAGTTCGAGGGCCACGTTTACATCCTGACCAAGGATGAGGGTGGCCGCCACAACCCCTTCTACTCGAACTACCGTCCGCAGTTCTACTTCCGGACCACCGACGTCACCGGCGTCATCACCCTCCCCGAGGGCACCGAGATGGTCATGCCTGGCGACACCACTGAGATGTCCGTCCAGCTGATCCAGCCCATCGCCATGGAGGAGGGCCTCGGCTTCGCTATCCGTGAGGGTGGCCGTACCGTTGGCTCCGGTCGCGTCACCAAGATCATCAAGTGATGATCTGAGGCTTTAGGTCAGGCGCTTAGCGCCGATCCTGCGGGTGTCCCCCGTCTGGCAAGTCCAGGCGGGGGACACTTGTATTTATGTTGCGTTGTCCTCGTATCGGGTTCTCACGCTCTGTCCCAAGCTACGTGTTTTCACACGTAAGGCGTGGTAGTGCTGTCACCTGGGTACAAAAATGTAGATCTGAAAGGGGTAACAAAGTAGCCCCTTGGGTTGCAAGCAGGTATCGAGCATCCCTTTGAGCTGGGTTGATTGTTAGGGTGATCAAAGCGCCTTGTTGCCAATATTCCCACGTGGTGCGCGCAAGGCATCCCAATCTATCCAAGGAGACTCCCCATGACTCGCATTTTTAGCGCAGGTGCACGGTCGCGAGGACTGAAGGCCCTGCTGGCTGTGGGTGCCCTCTGTGTGGCCCTGGTTCCCTCGCTTGAGGCAGTACCGGCTACGGCAAGACCGGTTCAAGCTGTGCCTGCGGCAGTAACGTACCCGCTTGCTCTGCGACAGGGGGAGAAGCTGTCATGTACGGGGGGTGACTACTACACTCTGGACAAGAAGGGGAATGTATACAAAGTACCCTCAACTGCGGGTGAGCCTAGGTATCACGGTGCGGATGGCAACATAGCATTCAAATTCATGAGTGATAGCGGCGAGTCTGATTTCAATGGACTGGCCATTGGCTCTGACGGCGCAGAGGCATGGGCTTTAAACAGGGCAGATAGCGAGACTCACACCAGGATTGGTATCTACAAGTGGGATGCGGCCAGCGGTACTACTAAGATTGTCCACTACGGTAGTCTCCCCTCGGGCAAATATGGTACTGCCAAGATTAACAACCTGGTAGCAGGGGGCATTAACCCTAAGGGCCCTGACGCCAAATATTACTTTGGTGGGTTTATCGATGACGGTTATGGCACTTACTTTGCTACTTACCGCTATGACGGTGGACGCATTATTCTGGTTGGCTACGTGAAGGTGCTGGATGTGTCCAGTAACAAGGGGAACGGCGATCTGGTGTTCTCTGCTTCTGGGGACATGTTCGTGCTTTGGAATGATGGTGACGGTAAGACCCTGGTCGTTCCTGTGCGGCGTGAAGATCTAGCATCTTCCGCTGGAGATCTTATTCCACATGGTAATATCCGCACCCTGAAAACTGGCGAGGGCAGGTATAACGGTTTGGCCTTTGACTCTGATGGTCGCCTCTTTATCCAGTATGGAAAAGACAGCAAGACCAAGAATTACTCTATTGATCCTGATGATGGTGCGACCCTGAGTGACAAGGTCTCCATCGGTATCTCGAATGGAACCGACCTGGCCTCTTGCGCCTCTCCACCCACGCTCTATGTGGAGAAAAACGTCGTAGGCCGCGAGAAGCCGGGTGACCAGTTCAAGATTTCGGTTGAAGGTAAGAACAGGGGTGTGCTGGCCTCAGAGAGCACTTCCGGCAGTGGTACTGGCACACAAGCCTCTGTCGGCGTGTTCATTCTCTACAAGCCGCGCACTTACACCATCAAGGAGACTGCGGCTGGTGGTGCACGTCTGTCCGACTACAATACGACCTTGACCTGCATTGACGAGGTCACGCGTGAGAACCTGGCGGTGTCCAGGGTCTCGGACACGGAGTACACCTTCACGCAGAAGGACGGCTCGAATCATGACGCCATCTGCACCCTGCGTAACGAGCCCAAGCCCAAGACCGGCTCGGTGACCTGGAATAAGGTTGACGCGGGCGGACGTGCGCTTACCGGCTCGGCCTGGCAGATCATCCCCGATGCCGCCGGGCAGGCGACCATTTACGTCACTGACAACAGCGGCCGCGACAAGGACCCGGATGTGGCGGAATTCAGGGTCGATGACCTGCCACTGGGCGGCTATACCCTGCACGAAAGCACGGTGCCCGAAGGCTACGTGGGTGCCTCTGACAAGCACTTCACCATCACCTCAGCTCACGCCACGGCCCCGAACAGCTTGGGGAGCATCACGAACACCCCCATCAAGGGAGTCATCACCTGGACCAAGACCAAGCCGGACGGCTCAGCGCTGGGAGGCTCCACCTGGAGCCTAACCCCCACCAACCCGGTTGGTGCCGTGCGCCAGATCACGGACTGCACCGCTGCGCCCTGCGTCCCTGCCAACGGCGACCGTGACCAGCGGCCCGGCTACTTCAGGCTGGGGGACATGACCTACGGCACTTACAAGCTGACCGAGGCCAGCGCGCCAACCGGCTACGTCAAGAGCACGGAGACCAAGACCGTTAAGGTCACCACTAACGGCGCGACCGTGGACGCCGGCGCCGTCGTCAACCAGCCCATTGCGGGCAGTGCGACCTGGAGCAAGACCGGCATGGACCACAGGCCCTTGGGTGGGTCGGTGTGGGAGCTCGTCCCAGGGCCTGGCGGGGCCGCCAAGCTGGAGGTGACGGACTGCGTCGAGTCGGCTCCGGCACGGTGCACCGGCGCGGACAAGGACCCGGCGGAGGGCGGATTCAGGGTCACCGGCCTGGACTGGGGCCGTTACCTGCTGCATGAGAAGACTCCGCCGCCCGGCTACGCGGCGGGGGCGGACCGGCCCTTCGAGGTCAACGCGGGCAACGCCTCGGTCCCGGTCGTCCTGGGAGAGCAGGTCAACAAGCGCCTGCCCCGGCTCTCCTGGACTAAGACCGACGCCGCTGGGATGCCTGCGGGCGGCTCCGTGTGGACGCTGACCGGTCCGGCTGGGGCGGCGTCGGCCGCAGTGAAGGTTGAGGACTGCGTCCAGGCCAGTGCCGACATGTGCCCCGGCCCGGACCGGGACCACACCGCCGGAGGCTTCCTGCTCCAAGACCTTGCGCTCGGTGACTACACCCTCACGGAAGACACCGCCCCCACCGGCCTGGTTGCGGACCAGACGCCGCACCCGCTGAAGCTGAAGGACACTGACCTGGAGGGAACCGTCCAGGCGGGCTCCTTCAAGAACGAGCCCATCAAGGGAACCGTCACCTGGACCAAGGTGAATGCGGGCCGCAGGCCCCTGGGTGAGTCCACCTGGACCCTGACACCCACCAATCCTGCCGGTCCAGCGCGCACGATCACGGACTGCGTGCTTGCGCCTTGTGCGACTGCCACTGGTGACCGCGACGAGCGCCCCGGGTACTTCAGGCTGGAGGGCGTGGTCTACGGCACCTACACGCTGGTTGAGGATCAGGCGCCGAAGGGCTATGTAAAGAGTGCGGACACCAAGACGGTGCAGGTTTCCACCAACGGGCAGGTCGTGGCCGTCGGGGAGGTGGTCAACCAGGCGCTGCCGCAGGTGGCTTGGACCAAGACCAAGCCGGATGGCACCGCTTTGGGTGGCTCCACCTGGTCCTGGAAGCCCACCTCGCCGGCTGGTGAGGCCGTGGAGGTGGGGGACTGCGAAGCGAGCAGTGCTGACCAGTGCAAGGGCGCGGATAAGGATCCGGCTGCGGGAGCCTTCCTGCTCAAGGGCGTGACTCCGGGGGAGTACGTGTTGACGGAGACCGGGCAGCCTGAGGGTTATGTGCTTGACGCGACGCCGCATGCGGTCACCGTGGCGGGAACTGACATCGGTAAGACCGTGACGGCTGGCGCTTTTGTGAACCAGGAGGCCAAGGGGTCTGTGACCTGGTCCAAGGTGGATGCTGACAATGGCGAGGCCCTGGGCGGATCTGCCTGGAACCTGACGGGCCCGGGTGCGGGCGCTGCCGCGCAGGTTGTTGAGGACTGCGTGGCGGATGACGCCGCAGCCTGCACGGGCCTGGACAAGGACCCGGTGGCGGGTGGCTTCAAGGTGGAGGAACTGGGTCTGGGGGAGTACAAGCTGGTGGAGAAGGTCGCTCCGGCGGGGTACCGGCTGGACTCCAAGACTGAGCACCCATTCAGCGTCACGGCTAAGGCCCCCGCCTATGCCTTTGACAAGCCTTTCGAGAATACCAAGACCGCTGTCCCGGTGTTGCCGCTGACTGGTGGCATGGGTGCCGACACCTTCCTAATGGGCGGTGGTGCCTTCGGTGGGCTGGCTTTGGTTGGTGCCTTCTTACGACGCCGTCGCTCGGCCTGAGGTGCGGACGCGGTCCCAGCTGGGGCTTGGTGTCGTGTAGGCGGGCGTGGCCTGTGCCTTAATGGCATTAGGTGTCGTCAAGGTGGCCCTTCGGTTACGAGGCTGCATCATCCCGCCTTTTCTAGAACCGCGGTTGTTAGGGTCTTCTAAGAACCTTGTTGTGACTCGCTCCCAATAAGGGGGTGGGTTGCTGCCACCGCATGTTGTCCAGGGAGGATCGCAATATGACTCGCTCGATCGGGCTGAGAGCTCACCTATCAGGCCTGAAGGTGCGCCTGCTGCTCGTAGGGCTAGCGCTGTCGCTGCCGCTTGCTGGCTTGTGGGGCGGAGCTGTACCGGCGGTGGTCTTGGGGACTCCGGCGTTCGCGGCCAATGAGGCATTTTCCTGCCAGTCCGGGAACTTCTATTCCCTTTCAGATACTGGGGATGTCTATAAAATTGACTCTGGTGGTAATCTGACGCCCATCTCTAGCGTCCCAGACAGTAATCGGGCGAATGATCACGGGAGCAACAAGAAGAAAAGGCTTGCAAATGCTCTAGGGATCGGCAGAGGGGGGCAAACCGCCTATGCGCTATGGCGACACAGTGACGACAAGGCGTCTGATCTCTACTCTTTCGAGGTGGGGAAAGGGTGGAAATTCCTGCAGACCTTCAACTACTCAAATACGCCGGTGTCGATGGTTGCGGGCGGGGTACAGTTCTCCACCGGCGACTTCTACTTTGGTGGATTTTATAAAGATGGAACTAGGAAATTCCGTCTCTATCGTTACCTGAGTAGAACGGGTGCCGTGGAGTTCGTTGGGCAGTTTAATACGGGTATCCCCGTTGATGGAACGGCTAATGGTGACCTCGCCTTCGACTCGGCGGGAAACCTGTACATCGTCCGACACAAGGGTGGTTCTGAGGCGGTCGTGTACACAGTTGCTAAGGAGGATCTGGAGGCTGCCAACGGCGGGAATCTCAGATTCTCGGAGAATGGTCTCGGGGTACTTGATAATAAGAAGGGCATCAATGGAGCGGCGTTCCGTAGCGACGGTTCTATTGTTTTGGGTGACAGTGCTGTGGCAAAGGCCTATGATCCTGCCGACTTTACTCAGGTAGACTTTGGTTATGAGCCAAAATTAAGCAGTTCATCTGATTTAGCTTCCTGTTCTTCCCCGGCCACCTTTATTTTGAAGAAAGACATTGTTTCTAGGATTAATGATGTTGATCAGTTTAAACTAAAAGTGTCCAAGCAGGGCAGCAATGCTATCGCAACCGGCACTACTTCCGGTCAGACGACGGGGCTGCAGGACAGTCCCTCAGCAACTGCTGGAATCTTCCCGGTAAAGAACAATCAGAAGCTCAACTTCTCTGAAGAGATGGCTAGCGGTTCCCGGTCTAAACTGAGTGAATATCAGACTACTTGGGCTTGTTATGCAGATGGTTCCAAGGTCCCGTTTGAGCAGGGTGTAGGCCAGTCCGGCTCTGTCAATCTTCCCAACACGCTAAGCGTGGTCGTTGAGTGTGTCTTGAAGAATGGTCCACAGGTCAAGGCTGGTTCCGTGACTTGGAAGAAGACTGCGGCAGACACTGGAAAAGAACTGTCTGGCTCTGAGTGGGAACTGCGTCCGAGTGACGGCAGCGCAGTAATCAAGGTTGTAGATAATGGCTCCGGGGATACCAACAACACGCCCGGCGTGCTGAAAGTGGAGAATGTGCCGCTTGGGAACTACAAGCTGGTGGAAACCAAGGCGCCAGAAGGCTACGTGGCCGGTGAGCCCCAAACCATCCAGGTGAAAGAAGCGCATGCGGCGACGCCATTCGACCTCAAGAACATCGATAATACCCGTATCAAGGGGTCCGTTACCTGGGTCAAAGTGGATCGGGATCGCAAGCCCTTGGGGGGCTCCTCCTGGACTCTCACATCTGTTGCTAATGCTGCGGCGCGCTTGATCGATGACTGTCAGGCCAAGCCCTGCGGATCTAGTGGCGATCAGGATGAGCGTCCTGGCTACTTCAAGCTGGAGCAGGTGGAGTACGGCACCTATACGCTGACTGAGACCACCGCACCTAATGGCTACGTCAAGAGCGAGGAAGCCAAGACGGTTGAGGTGACTAAGAATGGCGTGACTGTTGAGGTTGGTCAGGTCGTCAACCAGGCGCTGCCGCAGGTGGCTTGGACCAAGACCAAGCCGGACAATAGCCTTCTCGGCGGCTCCACCTGGTCGTGGCAGCCAAGTAAACCCGGGCAGCAGGCCATTACCGTAACCGACTGTGTGGCTACTGAGGCTAAGGAATGCAAGGATCATGACAAAGACCCTAATGCCGGTAAGTTCCTGCTGACAGCGGTGGAGATTGGCACTTATACGCTTACTGAATCGGCGGCACCCGAGGGTTACGTGAAGGATTCGAATCCGAAAACGGTCACGGTAGCAACTACTGATGTAGGCAAGACCGTTAACGCCGGCTCCTTCGTGAACCAGGAGGCCAAGGGTTTGGTGACCTGGAAAAAGGTTGATGCCGCTAACAACAAGCCTCTGGGTGGTTCCTCATGGACGCTGACCGGCCCCGCCGCAGGCACAAGCGCAGGAGCTGCACAGCTTGTTGATGACTGCGTTGCTTCGGACCCCAAAGACTGCATTGGCCCTGACAAGGACCCGGAACCAGGCCAGTTTAAGGTCGAGGGTCTGTCTTTGGGAAAATACACCCTAGTAGAGAAGGCCGCTCCCGCCGGGTACCGCTTAGACGCTAAAGAGCACCCATTCACCTTGGATGCCGTCCATCCGGCCTTCGAATTCAAGGAAGCTTTTGGTAACCATAAGATCACGGTGCCGGTGCTGCCACTGACCGGCGGGATGGGGGCAGACACCTTCCTGATCGGTGGCAGCGTGTTCGCAGGTCTGGCACTAATCGGGGCCATGCTGCGACGACGTAGGGCGGACTGAGTGCCCCGGGGTATTTCCTGGCCAGATCTGCAATTACCTACCGAGGGTCGATTTGTGCTTCCGCCTGGTGCAGGAATGCAATTTCGGGCGGCCAGCGGAGATGGATACGCAATCGTTAACTGGCCTGGAACCTGAGGCCTTATCGAAATCGCGTGTCAAGTGAAACGTTAGCAATAGCCAATAGAGTTGAAGAGTCTACAGGGCTACCGGAGTGATCCGGGGCCCGTCACCCCAGATTCCCATCCCAAACCAGTAGGAGTTCCCGTGCTTACTCGCAAGAGCCAGCCATACCCCGGGTGCAGCAGTGCTCCGGTGGTGGGGGTGCTCACGGTGGCCGGATGGGGGCGTGGGGGAGCGGACGTCTTCGACGCTGTCGCCGGAGTTGTGAGGAGGTCTGGCTCGCAGATCTATCAGTAAGCAACAGCTCGCTCCCAGCGAGTCAGGTTGCACCTGAGCTCGGGGGTGGGCGAGTGGCCGGGAGGCCGCCGCGTTCCGCAGTGAGCACCTCCTCATTCCCTAAGCCTATCCGCTTTGACATCACCCAGCACGGTGCATTCCGTGCACGATGAAAGGAAAAGTACGAAATGCGTACTACTACTCGCCTAGCTGCGGTCCGCGCCGCCGCGGCCGCCGGCGCACTGGCCGTTGGCCTCGCCGGCCTGGGCCTGGGCGCCACGGCCTACGCCGACCAGGCGAACATTAACGACCAGACTCCGACTTCGCTGACGATTCACAAGCATGTCAAGCCTGGTGCGGGCGACACTACCAAAGGTCGTGTAGACGGCACTACCGCTCCTACGCAGAAGCCTGTGAGCGGCGTGGTGTTCAAGGCTTACAAGATCAAGCTGGATCTTGTGAATGAGGCTGACATGGCGCAATTGAACGCCAACTGGAAGACGCTGAACGACTGGGCAGTCGCTCACCCGAACCTCGCTGCCTCTGTTTGTGATCCCGCAAACCTTGCTGCCAAGACGCTTGATGGGTTGACTCTTGCGGACGATGCAGCTGTCGAGTTCGTGACGGAAGCCAACGGCCAGGTAAAGAAGAACCTGGACAAGGGCGCATACCTGCTCTGTGAGACTGACACCACTAACGCGGCTGTTGACGGCAAAAAGGTCAATATCGTTGATAAGGCGCTGCCTTTCGTTGTCACTCTTCCCTATGCTGACGCTACCGATGGGGCGGCGGCAAGCAAATGGGTGTATTACGTGCATGCCTTCCCGAAGAACACGCCAGTTGACAAGCCTGTAAAGAATGTCAAGGTTCTTGATGGCTCTCACGGTCTCGGTACCGGTAGTCAGATCGAGTATACGATTGACGCGGTCGTGCCGACCATCGCTGGGGATAGCGAGAACTTCAAGTACCTGAACATCTACGACAAGTTCGCCCAGGGTACTACAGACATCAGTGTTAGTTCCGTGCAGGTGGGGGAGATTGGTCCGGATGGTGCCTTCGCTGGCGCTGATGTTCCAGGCGACAAGTACACCAAGACGGATGATTCTCTGAACCGTTTCGCGCAGGTCCACTTCAATACCGTTGAGGGTCTTCAGTATCTTGAGACCATCGGTGGTAAGACCATTCGAGTGACTTTCAGGGCCAAGATCAGCGAACTACCTACTGATGGCAAGATTGAGAACACCGGTAATTACATCGTTGACACTGAGTCTGACCCCAGCAACCCGGGCAAGCCTCCGGTGCCGCCGACTCCGAACAACCCGCCGGTGACCCCGCCGACCAACCCGGACGAGGACCCCAAGCTTCCTCCGACCACCACTAACAACCCCACCAACAAGGTTGTCTCCAACTGGGGTGAGTTGAAGGTTATCAAGCGGGATGCTGCTAATAACAAGCAGCTCCAGGGGGCTACCTTCGAGGTCTACGACGCTACTCCGGAAACCGCATTCCTGCCTGACTGCTCTAATGCTGTCAAGACTGGCAATGCCATCAGCGTGGAAGGCAAGACGACCTTCAAGTCTGACGCCACGGGCACTCTCCGTATCCCCGGTCTATTCATTGACTCGAAGGCAAGTGCTGGTGCTGACGTCACTGAGCCTGATCACACCACCCGATGCTACGTCCTGGTGGAAACTGCTGCCCCTGCCGGTTATGTACTGCCTTCCGGTGATGCCGCTATGACAAAGGTCAAGGTGAGCTCCGGTGAAGTTAAGCCGGATGCGGTGCTCATGGATGTCAAGAACACCAAGTCCAATGTGCCTCAGCTGCCTCTGACCGGTGCTTCCGGCCAGGTGCTGATGATGGCCGGTGGCGCCGCCCTGGTCCTGCTCGCCGGTGGCACCGTGGCGGTGGCCCGTCGTCGTCAGGCCGAGGACTGATCTCAGCGCCTAGGCGCTGACAACCTCAAGGTCAACTGACCCGCGTGGCGGGCAGGCTCCCCGTGAGCCTGCCCGCCACGTCGTCGTCGCCTCTCATCCTCCAAGCGAGCGATTCGACGCTCAGGGTGCGGTCCCAGTGCCGAGGCTGTGTGGAAATGCAACATTGGACCGGCAGGGCAAGTAACCGTAATCGCAATGGCAGATCGCCGAGACTTCCCTGTGATTTCCCACTAGTAAAGTCAATCCAGATAACCCACCTATCAGGCTCGCGCTTGTGTGTGTGAATCGAGGAGGGGATGTTGAATGCCATCCTCACCGAACAGACTTCCTGTGGCCGGTGCTCCAACACTCGGACCAGGATCGACTCGGCGCCATCAGGGCCGAGTCACCCCAACAAGATCCCAACTGAGAGATGGAGAAACCGTGAGCTCACTCATGATCCGTCGCAGCATCGGCCTGACCGCCGCCGCGACGCTCGCCGCGGGAGCGCTAGTCGCTCCTGCGCTGGCCGCACCGAATGCATCCAACGTGGACGGCAACCACGCTTCCACCCTGACCGTGCACAAGTGCGAGCAGACCGACAACAACGGTGTGACCCCGGGTAACGGGAATGCTGAGCCTCCGGCCGACTGCAAAGCCCTTGACGGTGTTGAATTCACCATTACTGAGCTTGACTATGATCTGACTACGCAGAAGGGTTGGGTGGACCTAGCCAAGGCCAACGGTGACGTCAATACGGCCTTGACCCAGAACATTGACGGCGACAACGACCACAAGACCGGCACCAAGGTGTCCATCACTACCGCTAACGGCGGTGTGGCCCAGTTCTCCGACGCGCAGACCACCGCCGGCAAGGCCTACCTGGTCTCCGAAACCAAGACCCCCGCCGGCGTCATCCCCGCAGCCGACTTCATCGTCACCCTGCCCATGACCAACCCGGGCAACACCAGCAGCTGGAACTACGACGTCCACGTCTACCCCAAGAACACCATCAACGGCGTCAAGAAGGAGGTAGAGGACTCCGGTCAGAAGTCCGGCTCCGGCAACGCCCTGACCTACACCATCACCACCTCCATCCCCAAGGTCGGAGACGAGGGCATCAAAAAATACCAGGTCATCGATGTTCTTGACCCGCGCGTCCAGACTGGGCTGACCCCCGAGCAGCTCAACCCCCAGGTCACCATTGAAAACCTGCCTGCCGGGGCCGCTGCGCTTGAAGCAAATGACTACCAGATCGTGGTCAAACCATCAACTCTGCCTAACGACAAGCACAACTACCTGACAGTGGACTTCACCGCAACAGGTCTGAAGAAGCTGGCTGATGCCCGCGCCAAGGGCACCGGCGAGACCAAGGTCAAGATCGTGCTCACTGCCACCTTCCCTGAGGGCACCGACCTCAACGGTGGCATCAGCAACACCGCCTCCCTAATTCCCAACGACTCCCCGAACTACAACTGGGACAAGGACAACCCCAACCCCGGCGGTGATCCGAATAAGCCAACCGTGCCCGGCACCAACACCGACCCGGTGGTCTCCAAGTACGGCCAGGTTGAGTTGACCAAGACCGGCACCGACAACCTGGCCGCCGCCAAGTACAACGGCGCCCAGTTCCAGATCTACGAGTGCTCCGTGTCCGCAGATGACGCTGCGCTGGCTGCAGACAAGGTGGTTTCCAAGAGCGCTGACGGCAAGCCCGTCCTCCTGAAGGACGTGGATGCTGACCTTAAGGGTGCTCCACTGACAATCGCCAACGAGTCCACTTTTGAAACCGGTAAGGCAACCGCGCTGCAGGTTGCGTCCGGTAAGGCAGCTGTGGACGGCAAGGTGGTCATCGGCTCCCTGCGCGCCAACGACTGGGAGAACGGCAAGGCCAAGACGCTCGACAAGAGCAACTGGTACTGCCTGGTGGAGACCAAGGCCCCCACCGGCTACTCCCTGGCCCCCGACCCGATCCCCTTCCGCGTACTGGGGACTGAGGCGGACCAGAAGATCGACACCAAGGTCACCGTCACCGACGTTCCGGCCAACGCTGGCCTGCACCTGCCGCTGACCGGTGCCAACGGCGTCGTGGTGCTCACCACCATCGGCGGCCTGCTGGTGCTGGGCGGCGCTGGGGTGGCCTACTACAACCACCGTCGCCGCAACCAGGACTGAGCCCAGGCACAGTCTGAACGCGCCACCCTCCATCCCAGGAGAGGCCGACTAGCACGACGGCTGTGGGGGAGGCAGGAGCCTCCTGCCTCCCCCACGCAGCCCCGCCAACAGACCCCAAACCCTGCCCTGCTCCAAAATCCCTGAACCCGATCCCTAAACCAAGCAACCCGAGGACGCGCCCTGTGAACCCAGAGCCCAGCAGCCCCATCGACCCCAGCCTCCGGCCCTCCGGTGGACAGGTCGCCAGCGTCCCCACCCCAAGTGGGTCGGCTTCAGCCAATTCCGCTCGGAGTGCCAAGACCGCGCCCCACCTGCCCAGGCGGATCCTCCGTAGCTTCCGCCGCGGTTTCGGGCGACTTGCTGGCGCGCGGGACTCAAAGCGCCGCCGCAGGCTGCGCGTGGCCGCACCCCTGCTGTTAGTGCTACTCGGCGTGCTAGTGCTGCTTTACCCGGTGATCGCCACCCAGCACAACAACGCCGACCAGCAGCGCCTGGCCTCCATGTACTCCGCCCGCCTGGAATCCATGGGACCTGACGTGCTGACCCAGAAGATCAGCGCCGCCGAGGCCTACAACGAACACCTGGAGGCCTCCCCAATCCTTGACCCCTGGCTGGACTCACAGCGCCCCGACACTCCCCGCTACCAGGAGTACCTGAGCCAGCTGGACCTGGATGAGGTCATGGGGCGCGTAACCATTCCGTCCATCCATGCGGACCTGCCCATTTACCACGGCACTCAGCCCTCTACGCTAGCCAAAGGCATCGGGCATCTGTTCGGCACCTCGCTGCCGGTGGGCGGCACCTCCACCCACTCTGTGCTTACCGGCCACACGGGCCTGGGCACTGCCACCATCTTCGACAACCTGGTAGATGTGAAACAGGGCGACGCATTCTATGTGGCAGTGGCCGGGCGCACCCTTAAATACCAGGTGGTGAACATTCAGGTAGTGCTCCCCACTGAGACCAATTCCCTAAATGAAGTGGCAGGACGCGACCTAATTACTCTCATTACCTGCACGCCCTATGGCGTGAATTCCCACCGCCTGCTGGTCACCGGTGAACGCGTCCCGATGGACCCGGCCGCAGCCGCCCAAGATGCCTCCAAGGCACTGCCTGCCCCCATGCAAACCTGGCAGATCGCCATTATCTGGGTGGTTGTGGGCGTGCTGCTGGTGGTAGCGGCAGTGCTGATCTGGGCCTTCCTAGCCGCCCGACGCCGCAGGCGCAAGCAGGTAGCAGAGACTGGTCCGCAGGGCGACGGCGGTGGGGGCGACGGCGGCCTTGACCCCAGGCCCGGCCCACCCGGATCCCCACTTAACGGCGGCGCCCTGGAGAACCGCGAGGAAATTGTGCGCCTAGAGGAGTTGGGTGACGCCGGTCCCCCTCCCAACATTGTGAAACACGATCGCGAGGTCACGGCAATCAGAACGTGACCGTTTATCCAGGCGCCCTTCATAGGCTGTTTTGCAGAAACTGAAGGCAATTTTGTTCGCCTAATAATTACCTGATATTGGAGTTTTGACATGTCCTCCCACAGACCTTTCCGCGCGCTCAAGCGTGTGCATGGTGTGGCGTTAGCTTTAGGACTGAGCACAGCAATGCTGCTGAGCTCGGGCGTGACTGCGCCCGTGGCGCAGGCGGCGCCAGGAGACTTGCCCGCCGTATTCGCCACCGGTGGCACTGGGCGTTACCGGGACATCATCCAGTGGCTGCAGTGGGGTGATTACGATACGCAGTTCAAGGGCAAGGCAAAGCCCGATGTGCCCGTGCTCGACTACGGGGAGACCAAGACTTACAACAATGTGCGCGAGATAGCCCCCGGCACCAAGCTCCGCACTACCTGCACCCTCAGCAACCTGCAGCACCTAGGCCACAAGCCCTTCCGTGACCAACGCAATGATCCGTTGACAGAAGCGCAAGCGAAGGGACCCTTGGTGGCCACTATCCCCGGCGGCTGGGCGGGCGACGTGCTGGACAACCTCTACAACGTGGGCGGACCGGGCAGCTGGAGCAATGGGGAGCAAACCTGGTCCGAGGGAATGACCTATCCGAAGGACTACGTCAACCGCAACCGTATGGTCATCGGCCTGGGCAATGGCTACGCCTACAACGGCATGAACGCTAAGAACAGTGACAAGCCATGGGGCACCCCGGGAACGGACCCCTCTCCCACAGGCTTTTCCTCCAGGCTGAGCTTTGACTACTCCTGCTCCGCGTCACTAGAGACCCCGACTGGAACGCGCAATGTCCCGGTCCAGGGCTTGGTATTTGCTGATGCTGAGGCCTCCTCCAAGCGTTCTGGCAGAATCATCGATGGAGCGCTCTTCGACGAATGGGGTGACGAGTGGGTTCAGGCCTCAACCACGCAAAACGTAACTTGGCGTGTGCTGGACCGCCTGCGCTCTGCGAACTGTGGCGGGGTCACCTCCAATGCGGAGATCAGCAACAATGGCAAGACCCTGAGGCTTATGCCCACCGGCGACGAGTGTGTGTATCAAGAGCCTGGCAAATACACCTCCCCTAACGGCATCGGCGGACCTAGCGCCGTCATGCTGATGGAGGGCGCCACCTCCGCGACTATCTCTCTGCAGGGCGCGGGGTACTCGGCTGTTGCTCTGGGATTAGTGCTGGCCACGGACTTTGGTGACGCCCCCGAGTCTTACGGCAATGCCGGCTCCCTATACGAGCCCGCCTGGCGCGACGGTGCCATTGCCAGCACCACCGACGTCTTCTCCAACAACCTGAGCCTGGCGAGCATGCACGTGAGCCAAGGCACCCCCAGCCTGGGCAAGGAAATCGACGCCGAGCCCTACCAGCAGTATTCCAATGACGCCCTAGGTGACGACATTGACGACCTTTGGTGGTCCGACGACGAAGACGCCATCTCCGGTGAGGTGCGTATCCCGGCGGCACCCGGCCTCACCTGGTCCAAGGAAGTGACCTGCAACGGCGAGGGAGAACTCTACGGTTGGATCGACTGGGACCGAAACGGCAAGTTTGAGGACGCCGAACGCTCCGGATGGACTGACACCAACCACGACGGAAAGCTCCAAGCCGGTGAGCGAGGAGTCGGGCCAGCCTGCTCCGGTGGCAAAGCCACGCTGACTTGGACCATTCCAGAGAACGTGAGCATCGACCAGGCCAATCCGGCGGCTGACGTCAAAACCTTCATGCGCCTGCGCATAACCAATGACCGCGATGCTTCAGGTAAACCCATTGAACCTGCTGCCACCGGTATCACCGGCCACGGTGAGGTGGAAGACTACGCGGTAACCCTCTACACCGAGGCCCTGCTCAAGCTGGTCAAGCAGGTGGACAACAGCGCCGGATACGCGCCCACGCCGCTCAAGCCCGAGCAGTGGACCCTTACCGCCACCCAGAACGGCCAGACCCGCCAAGGCGACGGCGTCTTGGAATCCGCCGCAGTTAAGCCCGGCACGGTTACCTTCTCCGAGGCCGGTAAAACCGCTGAGGCGCGCGAGGGCTACATCTTGACTGACACCGTCTGCGCCAAGCACCCGCAGATGAACACCGCCATGACTTCCGTGCTGAGTGCCGACAAGAAGTCGATTGAACTAAAGAACCGTGAATGGGTGGTCTGCACCCTGATCAACAAGCCCAAGCCCGCCGTCGTGGAATGGAGCAAGGTTGACGCGGCCGGCACCAAGCTTCCTGGTTCCATATGGAAACTGACCGGTCCCAGCCATCCGAGTGGGCTCAACATTAGTGATTGTATCGCTGGAAACTGTGCTGGATCACAGGACAAGGACCCAACTCCCGGACACTTCCGTGTAGAGGTCAATAAGTGGGGCGACTACGCCGTTCAGGAGACCGCTCCCCCCACCGGCTACACCAAGTCGAACACCACCTTCTCCATCAGCACGACTGACGCCACCCACCTCACGGGTACGCCCAAGTCGGCCACAGGAGTTACCGGCGACGGCATCATTAACCAACCTGCTCCCGGCACCCTCGGCTGGAAGAAGGTAGACACCGTCGGTGCCACCATCGCCAGCGCGCCCTCGGCCTGGACCCTTACCGGCCCTCAGGTACCCGCGAACACAATCGTTCAAGACTGCACGGCCGCTAACTGCGCCACGGGCAACTACAAAGACACCAACCCCGCCGTCGGCGAATTCAACGTCACCGTGCCCAAGTGGGGCGAATACAAGATCACCGAGCAAAGCGCACCCGCTGGCTACATTGCCGCAACCGGTGACTTTGCCTTCGACACCATCGACAAAGACCACCTCAGCGTGGGCCTCAAGACCGTCGCAGGCGTGAACAACGGCGGCGTGGTCAACCAGAGCCAAACGGGCTCCGTAACCTGGAACAAAGTGGACGCCGCCAACAAGCAGCCACTATCTGGCTCCAGTTGGAACCTGACCGGTCCCACCGGAGGCACTTCCGCAACCCAAGTAATCGAAGACTGCGTGGTTGCAGACGCCACCGGCTGTGCCAACAAGCTAGACAAGGACCCGGTTGGCGGCACCTTACGAGTAGAAGGCCTAGCCCTTGGTGCCTACACCCTCACGGAGCAGGCTGCCCCAGCGGGATACAAACTGGACTCCAAGACCACCCACAACTTTGAACTGAAGCCCAGCGAGCTGAACTTCACCTTCAAAGACCCATTCACCAACGAGAAGACCTCCGTTCCCACACTGCCCCTAACCGGTGGCCTGGGCGCTGACCTGTTCATTATTGGTGGTGGCATTCTGGGGGTCGCAGCCATGGGCTTTGGGATCATGCGACGCCGTCGCCAGCAGCACGCAACTGTGACGGTGCGGTGAACCAAGAATGGGAACAACCGCACGGCCTGCGACCCCACTGGCGGTAACACCGCCAGGGCCCACCGCGCCCACACCACAGTGGCTTCCCGTCACAAATGAAGCCGGACAACACATACTCGTGGCCCCCAAACGGGCCTCAGTTCCACAGCCCCGCAAATGGCGCCTGTCCTGGTTGGCAGTGATTACCGCCGTCCTGGCCATTGCTGGGATCCTGCTTTTCAGCTATCCGACAGCAGCCGCCTGGATTAGCCAGTACAATCAGTCCAAAATTGTCACTGACTATGCGGCGCAGGTGACCCAGGCCAGACCGGCCGCCGCTGAGCAACTGGCCCGCGCCCACGAGTACAACCAGGCGCTGTCCGTTGGTGCAGTCCTGGAAGCCAACACCAACGTCCCCACCGGTGACGGCACCAGTTCCGACCAGTCGCTCAACTACGACAAGATGCTGGACGCCAACGGCGGAGGCCTAATGGCCCGGCTTCGCATTAATAAGATCGACCTTGACTTGCCGATCTATCACGGCACCAGTGAGGAAACTCTGCTGGCCGGTCTGGGACACCTGGAAGGTACCTCCCTGCCGGTTGGCGGGCCCAGCACTCGCACCGTAGTCACCGGACACCGGGGGCTAGCTAACGCCACCATGTTCACCAACCTGGACAAGGTGGAGGTGGGGGACACCTTCACCATGGAGGTATTCGGCGAGGTACTCACTTACCGGGTCTTTGATAAGAAGGTAGTTGAGCCCGAGGAGACCGAGTCCCTGCGCGCAGTGGAAGGCAAGGACCTGGCCACCTTGGTGACCTGCACACCCCTGGGCATTAACACGCACCGCATCCTGATCACGGGGGAGCGGATTACCCCCACCCCGGCCAAGGATGTGGAAGCCAAAGGTAAGGCACCGGATATTCCTGGCTTCCCTTGGTGGATCGTGTTGGACCTGGCAGGTATCACGCTGGTGTGCGTGTATGTGTGGCGAGCTGGCTACCCGCCCAAGCGTCGCTGTCGCCGTCGGTGAGCCCCCGTGCCCTGCGGCCCCCGAGCCCTCCCAAACGACTCTTACGCACTGAGGCGACGGTGCCACCGCGCCCTGAGTGCGATGTAGTAATTTCGGTGATTTACGTAGGGTTTAGGAGAGTCGCCAAGCTGATGCAGGGGTGTTACTGAAACGTGCGCGGGAGCTAGCGTCCCTACTGTTAGATTCCGATTAACTTCTGCACTTTTAGCATCTGAACGTATCGACGAACGGTTTCATGTATGACGACTCCAGCCCCGCACCCGAGTGAAGCTGCCCCGGTTGCACCCCACAGGTGCAAAGCGCGCAACCCCTGGGGGGTCCGCCGCACCATCGCGGCCATGGCCACGGTCCTGACCCTCGCCCTGGGCGGCGCAGTGCTCGCGCCTTTTGTCATCCCCAGCGCCGAGGCCGCCGGCCCGCTCGTCGTGCCTTTGGGTGACACCTCTGTGGTGCTAAAAAACGTTGAAGCCTCCCACAGGCCGGACAAGCCTTGCTTTCACTACTACGGAGCCGGGAGAGAAACCAATAGCTCCACCGGGATTGTGACAGGCAGTTCTGGCAAGTACGCCGCTGTCAGTTATGGTCAGCCCGAAGCAGACAAGTGCCCAAATAGCTATGGCACAGATCCTATGCAGGGACGCCAAAGCTCCATGTCCCTAAAACCGTCTAAAACAACCACCGTCAACGCTGGCGAACCCTTCCTACTGGGCACCATGCGTCACAACAATCAGCCAATCTTCTCCGGCAACAACACCAGTAAACCTGCAGTATACAGTGGCTCTTTCGAGATCAAGACAGCTGGTACAATCAACTCTGACTTCCCCTGGGCGGAGGAGGATACAGTCAATGACTGTACGGCAGAGCTAGATCAATACGGCCATATGGTCATCGGCTCCAACGGTGGAGGGCACAAGGAACGTGATACGCGAGTTAAAACCAAGTATGCTTTCAACCAGAACCATCAGGTGGGGCGTGTAGGTGGGCAGTATATCTACGACTACAACGGGAAGCCCCTCTACAAGTCCTCCGCTGGTGACTACTACTTCTACTCCGACGACGACAAGGTGACCCTGCACGACGCTTGGGGGCAAGCCTGCTCTGACGACTACCTCAGCATCAGATCAGACCGCTCCCAAACCACCTGGCGTGACCCCGCCACCGGTATCGAGTACCAGCTCAAGATTTGGGGCTTTACCTTCAACGGTGAAAACGAGCAGTGTTCAACCGAGCTAGCGGAAAACGCCTACGTCAACGAGTTCTTCGTGACCCCTGAGAAAAGGACTTCTTATGGCTGCCTCTATGGCTCCATCGAGCAGCTGCGGCCAATCACTTTTCAGACTGACGCCAAAGCAGATGAATCCGTCCGTAACCAATTGGGCAACCCGCCTCGCTTCGACTACAGCAACACCTCAGCACCTGGGTCCTACGGCAAGGAGCACTGGGGTAAAAAACTGGACAGCCTGACCCCCACCAGCTGGGGAGAGGCTGGACGCTCCGCTCAGTCCCAGGTCTACACCCTCCTAGCCCCCAACGACTTGGCCTCAGCCACCCAGGACGCACAAACAAAGCAGGCCAAGGTGCAGGCAGACGGCACCGTCACCATCTCCGGCTGGTACCTCAACGGCATCGACTGCCTATTCACCCACCCGCCCCACGACCCGCTCCTCATGAACGCCAAGCACGGCGGCGGACGCCTGGACCGCTCAAACAACGTTGACCTCACCAACCGCTCCCTGCGCCTGGACCAGAGCGAGCTCGCCGTCAACTTCCAGCAAGCAGCCGTGAACTGCACCTGGCACAACGAGTACATCCTGGCCACTGGCCAGCTTACTCTCAAAAACATAGTCGATTCCGGCAGTGCTTCCCCCACTGAATGGACCCTCACCGCCACCCCCAAAGAAGCCGGACTGTTTGGCCAGAAGATCATCACTGGCGCCGCCAACACCGCTTCAGTCACCAGTCAGAAAACCACAGGAGGCACCTACGTGCTCTCCACCACCGGCGGTCCCAACGGATACGTCCAAAACGGGGACTGGACCTGCACCGGAGCCACCGTCCGCAAGGACAACGGAACCACCTACGCCGTTCTCGGTGAGGGCGCCAACGCCACCTGCACCATCCACCACAAAACCGACACCACCCCAGTAAACGCCACCAAGACCGTTACCGGGGCCACCGACGCCGCCAAACCCACCGAGTACCAACTCTCCTACTCCTGCACCCCGCCCGGAGGCGGACCAGCCGAGACCGGCACAGCCAAGGCCCCCGCCAACGGCACCCCCGTGAACCTCGCCGCCATGAAGGTCGGCGCCACCTGCACCGTCACCGAGCAGCAGCTCACCGACGCCCACCTGAGCACCCCGGCCGCCGACTCCGGAACCCTCACCTGGGGCGCCCCCGCCTTCGCCGTCACCGTCGGCAGGAACGGTGCGAACCAGCCCGTGGCCACCAAACCGGTAGCGGCAGCAGGCGGCAACGGGCCGGGAGTGGAGTTCACCGTCCCCGACACCACCAACGGAGACCTCTCCGTCACCGTCACCAACACCGTCATCCCGCACGCCGGCGTGACCAAGAGCTTCGAGTCCGTGGCCAAGGCCGCCGCCCAAGTGGGCGGGAAGGACACCTTCGACCAGACCTACAAGGTCACCGTCAAGAACCCCTCCACCGCCGCGCCGCTGACCTACACCCTCACGGACACCGTGCAGCTCCCGGCGGGCACCACCGTGAACACCACCACCATCACCCGCGACGACGGCACCGTCGTAGCCGTGCCCGCAGGCACCACCAGCTGGACCATCAGCGACGTCACCCTGCCCGCCGCAGGCACCCACACCTACACGGCGGTCATGAACGTCTCCGCACCCGACCCCGGCCTCCCCGGCCTGGCGGCAGGCGAGACCTGCGACGCCAACGCCGCCACCAACGGCAAGGCCGTGTTCAACACCGCCGGCCTGACCACCAAGGGCGACGCCAACGCCGTCGCCGCCAAGGCCTGCGGCTCCGTGCCCGCCAACCCCAAGTTCTCCGTGAGGAAAGAAGCCGGCGCCGTAACCCGCTCCCTGGACGGAAGCGGATACACCGCCGCCTACACGGTCACCGTCACCAACCACTCCCACGTGGACTCCACCATCATCAACGACGTGCGCGACCAGCTCGGCCTGCCCGCCTCCGCCAAGGTCACTAAGGCGGAGGTGCGCGAGAACGGCAACCTGGTCAAGACCATCACCGGGGCCGAGCTCACCGACCCCAAGGGCTTCGTGCTGGCCGCAGCGGGCTCCGGGCAGCCTCTCGCCCAAGCCCCTGCCGGACAGGCCGACGGCGGCACCCGCGTGCTCGGGGTGCAGGTCCACTTCACCGTGGACCCCTACGCCCCCGGCTTCACCACCGAGGACTACACCTGCGGCAAGACCCGCGCCGACGGCAAACCCGCCGGCCTGGTGAACACCGCCATCATGGCAGGGGACGTCGACGGCACCGACAACGACACCGCCTGCCTGTCCACCACCGCCCTACTGCACTTCAACAAGACGGTCACCACCCGCCCCGGCCCCGGCTCCACCTTCGACGTCGGCTACACCATCACCGTGGAGAACCAGGGCGCCCTGCCCGGCGCCACCGGCACAATCACCGACCGGCCCGCCTTCGCACCCGGCCTGGTGGTCAACAAGGTGACCGTCTCCAAGGACGGGAGCCCCGCCCAGGAAGTGACCGCCGCGAACGGCTCCTACCGGCTGGACAACGGTGAAACCATTCACTCAGGCCGGACCCTCACCTGGGTGGTCACCATGAACGTCACCGTGGACCCCTCCAACCCGAACTACGACGAGTCCGCGCTGGCCTGCAAGACCAACAACGGCGGCGAGTTCGAAGACGGCCACGGCCTGCTCAACAAGCTCATCACCGACCCCGGCAAGGACGTGGCCACCGGCCCCAATCACAACAAGGCCTGCGTGGACGTGGACGCGAACGCCGGCAAGCGCGGCTTCATGGTCATCAAGACCGGCTCTCAGGGGAACCTGGACGGAGCCGCCTTCGACCTGTACTCCACGGACCCCTCAGCTGCGGGGGCCACTCCGGTGCCCCTGGCCGTGACCCCCACGGGGACCAAGGGCGAGTTCAACGTGGCTCCCCAGCTCATCAACCGTGAATACTGGCTGGTGGAGAAAGTGGCCCCGGCCGGGCACACCCTGCTCGCGAACCCCGTGCACGTGAAGGTCACGGCCACCGGTATCCAGGTGCTCAACGGCAACAAGCTGGGTGTCTCCACGGCGACGGCGTCGGCGGTGGCGGACCCGGCGGTGGCGGACACCCTCACCATCAAGGACATTGAGGCGGCACGTCTGCCCCTGTCGGGTGGGGCCGGGTTCCTGCCGCATGTGCTGGCGGCTGCGGTACTGCTGGGAGGGTCCGGCGTGCTGGCTCTGCGCGCCTGGCGGCAAAGCCAGAAGGCCGCCTGAGGGGGACGCCTATTGCCCGCAGCATTCAATCCCCGCCCTTTAGTACTTCCATTGAAAGAAGCGCCAATGAAAATCGCTGTTCGTAGCCTTACCAGGCACGCAGCTGTAGGCATCGGGGCCGCCGCGCTAGCTGCCGCTGGCCTAGGCCTGATCCCCACAACCGCCGCAGCCGAGGGCAGTGCCCTAGGCAATATCAACCACGACGCCGTCGGCTCTCTGGTAATCCACAAGCACGTCAGCGGCAGCCAGGACCGGGCAGGCACCCCCGACGGCAAGACCGAAGTCAAGGCTGAAGGAGTTCAAGGGGTCGTATTCACCGCCTTCCCAATCACCAGCCTGGACCTGCGTACCTCGGCTGCCTGGGACGCTCTCAAGGGCCTTGAGGTGCCGTCCAGCGCCTGCGGCGCAGGCTCCAAGAACCCCGCCCTGAAGCTGCCTGGCGGGCAGGACGCCGTATTCGGGCAGGGGCAAGACTCGCCAGCGACGGACAACCTTGGCCAGGCGACCATCGCCAAACTGCCCGTAGCCGCCTACCTGGTGTGCGAGACCGCCACGCCCGCAAATGTGGTGCAGAAGAGCCTGCCCTTCGTAGCGACCGTCCCCTTCCCCGGCCAAGACGGCCCCTGGATCTACGACGTCAACGTCTACCCCAAGAACCGCCTCGCGGACGCACCCACCAAGACCGTCCGCGTCTCCAACCACGGTCTGGATAACGACGGCCAGCTGAACTACGAGGTGGGCCAGACCATCCCGGTGCTGGACCCCGGATTCAGCTTTAGTCAGTTCATAGTCGTGGACATCATGGGGGAGGGGCAGCCCTACGACTCCGTCACGGTCTCCGACGTGAAGGTTGGGGAAGACACCTTTGCCCGGGACGTGGACTACAAGGTGACCGTCCAGGACGGCAAAATCTACGTGTCCCTGACCAAAAAAGGGCTGACGGAAATCAAGCAGCGCCAGGGCAAGCGACTGGTCGTAACCCTGGTGACCAAGGCAATCCGGGTTGGCGAGGTATCCAACTCGGCTGAGACCCACGTGGACACCCGGCCCGGCGAGAACCCGCCCGACGAGCCTCCCCTGACCCCGCCCCCCGGTGAGGTACCGCAGCCCGCCAAGAAAGTCTTCTCCTCCTGGGGTGGTCTAGCAGCAACCAAGCAGGACAAGGAGGGCGGCAAGAGCCTCGCTGGCGCCAAGTTTGAGGTCTACAACGCCAAGGCCGCCTACGGAAACACCTGCACCCAGGAAACCGACGGCGAGGCCCTGACCGTTGCTGGCGAGAAAACCTTTACCAGCGACGCCGACGGCGTCGTGAGGATCGCGGGACTCTTTGTTGACAAGGGCGAGGCCTCCAAAGCAGCAGGCGCTGCCGAATACGGCGAGAGCGTCTGGGAACACGACAACCACCACCGCTGCTACGTCCTCAAAGAGATTGAAGCGCCGCGGGGATACAAGCTGCCTAGCGGGCGCGACGCACTCACCCCAGTCAAAGTGACTCCCGGTGAGGCGAATAACGCCGCGGAGATCGTCATCCAGAACCAGAAGCGTCCCCGCAACCCTCTGGCCATCACCGGTTTAGCCGGTCAGCTAGTGACTGCCGCAGGTGTCGGCCTTCTGGGCCTAGCCGTAGGACTGGCCATAGTCAGGCGCAGGCGTGAGGACGCTGCCGCCGCCTGAGGCCCAACTCTGCTTTTTCGTGTGAGCGGTGTGGTGTAGCGCCGCACCGCTCACACGAAAACGCGCGCCTGCACCTGAATAAGTCACCCGCCGACGGCATTAGCGGTGACTGGCCCTCCTAGATAACAAATAACCCTGATATAGGACAGCACCAGCAAAATGAGTACTACACAGTTCATATACCGCAGTAAACCCAGAAAACAGCACCGCCTAAGTGTCTTTCTCATTGTCCTTATGACCCAAGCTCTGCTGCTTGGAATCCTCACCGCCCTGCCCCACAGTCCAGTAACTCCGCCCGCAGTTGCCGCCCGCTGAGTTGGCACGATCTCCAACCTGTCCTGAAAGCAGGGAGATCTTAAGAATGGCCTCTTCTACAGCCAGAGCAACGGCTTTGCGCAGCTTCAGTTCTCGTGGAAGAGTGACAAGGATGCGCGTGAGGGAAGCACCTTCACCTTTACTATTCCCTCGGAACTGGTGGTTTACCTGGGTTCGGACAAGTTCTCCCTATACGACGGCAACGAAGAACGGCTCTTCCCAATCAACGGTGTAGGTGTCGTTTGAACCCGTCGGCTTCCAGGAGGCTGCGGGCGATGTAGTGGGTGAGGTTGCGCAAGCCCGGGGCGATGCCGCGCAGGTGTTCCAGGCGGCCGTTGATCGCTTCTGTGGGGCCGTTGGATGTGCCAGGGCGGTCGAAGAACGCGAGCACGTCGTCGGCGCGTCGAGCCAGGGTGCATCCCAGGCGGGCGACCTCGGGCAGCCCGGCCGGGACACCGGTGGCGATGGTGTCGATGAGCGCGGTCATGGTGGCCTTCCCGGTCGCTCGGTCGGGGTCGCGGTAGGCGGCGATCATCCGCTGATAGACGCTCCAGGTGACCTCGACCGCGGTGTGACGCTCATCGGCGAACAAGTCCTGCAGGCGCGTCTTCGCCCGGTCGGTGAGCAGGTCGGCGCCGGTGTGCAGGCTGCGACGGGCCCGGTACAGCGGGTCGCCGGCGCGGCCACGGCGGCCGAAGATGTCCTGCTGGGTGCGACGTCGGCACTCGTCCAGGACATCGGCGGCTAGGTGGACCACGTGGAAGGGGTCCATCACCGTCACCGCCTGTGGGACCTCCTCGACGGCAGCGGTCTTGAAACCCGTGAATCCGTCCATGGCGATGGCCTCGATGCCATCGCGCCAGGCCTGGTCGCGCTGGCCCAGCCAGGTCTTGAACACGGCCTTGGACCGGCCCTCGATCATGTCGAGCAGCCGAGCGGTCCCGGTCCCGTCGCGTACACCGGTGAGGTCGATGATGACGGTGACGTACTTGTCGCCCTTGCGGGTGTGACGCCACACGTGCTCGTCCACGCCGATGACTTTCACGCCCTCGAAGCGGGTGTTGTCGCTGATCAGGACCCTGCGACCCTCGGCCAGGACGGCGGTGTTCGCGGTGTCCCACGCCACCCCGAGCGCCTCGGCGATGCCAGACATGGACAGGTGGGCGACGACGAGCCCTTCCAGCGCCCACGCCAACGCGGTACGGGTGAGCTTGGACCGCGGGGCCGCCGCGCAGGAGAGGTCCTGGCGCCACACCTGCCCGCACCCGGTGCAGCGGTAGCAGCGCAGCCGCACCCGCAGGATCGTGGGGCGCCACCCCAGCGGCGCGTGGGCGAGTTCACGCACGGTGCTGTCCCGCACCCGCCCCTGGCACCCACACCGGCGACACCACCGATCCTGCGCGACGACACGGCAGGCCAGCACCGCCCGATCCTGGTCCACGCGTTGCCCGACGGCCTGCAGGCCCAGGTCATCCAGCCCGGCGAAGGTGGTCACGTCGGGGGTAGTGAAGGTAGCGTCGCGCATGTCGAGGTCTTCCAGATCAGCGGTGTAGGAACCTTCATCTTCGGCAGGCCTCGACCCCTACCCCAGCACCGACGCACCCACCCCCACCGCCCCCGCCGCGGCTCGACCTACACCCTCAACTGAGAAAAGCCAGTTATCTCGGTGGAGTATGCTGTTAATTACTGAAAGCGATAGGAGGAGCAGTGAAGAGAATTGTTGACTGTCATGGCTTGAGCAAGACCTACCGGGCAGGAACGATTGCGCTTGATGGTCTCGATTTTTCCGTGGAAAAGGGTGCTATCCATGGGCTGGTGGGTAGGAATGGTGCTGGTAAGACTACGTTGATGAAGTGCCTATTTAATCTGATTCGCCCCACATCCGGCACCGTTAGCGTGTTCGGTCACCCTGCTGGGCAGATGGCTCACAATGTGGGTGGGTTGATTGAGATGCCGGCTTTCTACAAGCATCTTAGTGGAAGGCAAAATTTGGCCCTATTTGCCGGATATTTCGGTGTGGACGATGCTGAATGCGGGCGCATTCTCGAACTTGTCGGGCTAGCCAATCGAGCTGGAGATAAAGCCTCGCGGTACTCTCTTGGCATGAAGCAGCGGCTTGGAATAGCTATTGCCCTTTTGGGTAAGCCCGAATTGCTGATTCTTGATGAGCCTGTAAATGGTCTGGATCCTCTGGCGATTACGGAAATCAGAGATTTGATGAGGACCCTTCGGGAGTCTGGAACTACAATTTTACTTTCCAGCCATCTGCTTGGCGAGATTGAGCAAGTTTGCGACGCCGTCACCGTCCTGGAGGCTGGCAAACTTGTGGCTACTGGCACGCCAGGGCAGCTTCGTCAACAGTTCAACGGCCAGGCTCCATTCGAGTTGCAGGTGGGGGATCTAGCTAAGGCTTCGCAGCTGTTGACTGGCATGGGCATCAAGGTTGAGGTTGACGGATCAAGTCTTCTGGCCTATCTGCCGGAGGGTGTGACTGCATCAGATTTGGTCAAGGTCCTAGTTAAGGGGGACATCGAGGTCAGGTCCGTCAAACGACGGGACTCCTTAGAGGCCGCCTATCTGTCGATGACTCGGAAGGAGCAGTGAAATGAGTGCTGTTAGTGTTCAGAAAAGCTCGTCAACAGGCTTGTGGCAGATCGTTCGCACAGATATGAAAGCGGCGAGTCTTAAGCCGGCAATTCGGATAGCCGTGCTCATCTGGGTTTTGCAGATCGTGATTTTTGCTTATGTAATTCCGTACATCCTCTACCACACTGCGACCGATGCAATCGGGCTTGAAGCTGCTGAAGCTCTACGGGCAGGCCTCGACTTATCGGTGTTGGGTGAATACGTGACTGCTTCTGTACCTCTATATGGTATTCCTGTTGGCGTGGTCGTGGGAGCCATCCTGGTCTGCAGCGACTACGAGTTAAAGACCTTGGGTGTGCTTTTGGCGAGAATCCCCAAGCGCTGGTGGCTTGGAGTTAGCCGCTTGGTCACCATGGCGGTCGTCTCCTTGATTATGGCTTTGTATTCTTTTATTGCAGCAGCTATTTGCTCCACTATTTTCACTGCTATTCAAGGCACGGGGTTCGGCTTTGATTTCGGCGGAACGATGTTGGGTCTTGGTGCCACAACTCTCGGGCTCTTCTCATATGCAGTTTTGGGGTCTCTGTTCGGGTATCTGACCAGGTCGATCCTAGGTGCTGTGATGCTCGGTCTTGGCTGGACCTTCGGTATTGAAACGCTTGGTATTGGAATGTTGGCCGGATCTTCCAACTTCTTCAAAGTCCTGCACGGGTTCACCTTGACTGGGAATATTGGTTCACTTCCGACCGCGTTGGACAGAACTGAAGTGCTTAGCGCTCTGTCTTCGCCCGGGGTGAACGCGCTGCATTCAGGCTCAGTAGCATTGCTTTTCATAATTTGCTGGCTGGTGGTTTGCGCGTCTTTGGGCACCTTTCTGCTGTGCAGAAGAGACGTATCCTAGCAAATAACTCCCACTTCTGAGTCTGCCCCCTTAAGCGATACTCGCTAACGGAAAGCAAAAACCACACCCCTGAGTGCTAAGAACTACTCGGACTATGGTTTGAGGGCTTTTCTCAGTTGAGGGTGTAGGTCGAGCCGCGGCGGGGGCGGTGGGGGTGGGTGCGTCGGTGCTGGGGTAGGGGTCGAGGCCTGCCGAAGATGAAGGTTCCTACACCGCTGATCTGGAAGACCTCGACATGCGCGACGCTACCTTCACTACCCCCGACGTGACCACCTTCGCCGGGCTGGATGACCTGGGCCTGCAGGCCGTCGGGCAACGCGTGGACCAGGATCGGGCGGTGCTGGCCTGCCGTGTCGTCGCGCAGGATCGGTGGTGTCGCCGGTGTGGGTGCCAGGGGCGGGTGCGGGACAGCACCGTGCGTGAACTCGCCCACGCGCCGCTGGGGTGGCGCCCCACGATCCTGCGGGTGCGGCTGCGCTGCTACCGCTGCACCGGGTGCGGGCAGGTGTGGCGCCAGGACCTCTCCTGCGCGGCGGCCCCGCGGTCCAAGCTCACCCGTACCGCGTTGGCGTGGGCGCTGGAAGGGCTCGTCGTCGCCCACCTGTCCATGTCTGGCATCGCCGAGGCGCTCGGGGTGGCGTGGGACACCGCGAACACCGCCGTCCTGGCCGAGGGTCGCAGGGTCCTGATCAGCGACAACACCCGCTTCGAGGGCGTGAAAGTCATCGGCGTGGACGAGCACGTGTGGCGTCACACCCGCAAGGGCGACAAGTACGTCACCGTCATCATCGACCTCACCGGTGTACGCGACGGGACCGGGACCGCTCGGCTGCTCGACATGATCGAGGGCCGGTCCAAGGCCGTGTTCAAGACCTGGCTGGGCCAGCGCGACCAGGCCTGGCGCGATGGCATCGAGGCCATCGCCATGGACGGATTCACGGGTTTCAAGACCGCTGCCGTCGAGGAGGTCCCACAGGCGGTGACGGTGATGGACCCCTTCCACGTGGTCCACCTAGCCGCCGATGTCCTGGACGAGTGCCGACGTCGCACCCAGCAGGACATCTTCGGCCGCCGTGGCCGCGCCGGCGACCCGCTGTACCGGGCCCGTCGCAGCCTGCACACCGGCGCCGACCTGCTCACCGACCGGGCGAAGACGCGCCTGCAGGACTTGTTCGCCGATGAGCGTCACACCGCGGTCGAGGTCACCTGGAGCGTCTATCAGCGGATGATCGCCGCCTACCGCGACCCCGACCGAGCGACCGGGAAGGCCACCATGACCGCGCTCATCGACACCATCGCCACCGGTGTCCCGGCCGGGCTGCCCGAGGTCGCCCGCCTGGGATGCACCCTGGCTCGACGCGCCGACGACGTGCTCGCGTTCTTCGACCGCCCTGGCACATCCAACGGCCCCACAGAAGCGATCAACGGCCGCCTGGAACACCTGCGCGGCATCGCCCCGGGCTTGCGCAACCTCACCCACTACATCGCCCGCAGCCTCCTGGAAGCCGACGGGTTCAAACGACACCTACACCGTTGATTGGGAAGAGCCCGAAGAAGTGGCCAAAGGTGTGTTTAACGGAAACGTCGGCACCTTCACCCTTACCAGCTACGCCAATACCCACTCAGATATCAAGGGCACGGCCCATATGAGCGTAGGCTGGGCTGAGTCGACCCCCAAGGATCGCAAATACGACCTGGCCTTTGATAGCTGCCGCGGGCGTGTAGGTACACTTAAAGGCCACCTGCTGCCAGACCCACCTTCAGGAGATTTTCAGCGGAGTTTCAAGACGACGGGCTTCATCTGGGAAGAGCAGAACTTGGTCATGTGGGATATTTTTGTCGCCACACCCCTTAAGGGTGACCACCGCCAGCCCGTAGTAATTAAGGACCCCGGAGGGGTTGGTTACTCCCTGTCTTGCCAGGGTGTGAGATTGGTAGATAGAACTCCTGGCCCGACCTACAAGTTGAACTTAGAAGGCAAGGCGCTTAGCTCTGACCGCTTTAGCTGTGAGTCAGACGGCGCCAAAGGCATCATCCTGAAGCTCAAGCCTGATGTCTTCGGTCGGTATATCTATTTCAAAGAGTCCCTGATGTTCTCCTTCTCAGGCCCGGTCCAGCCCTCCTACAAGGATATGGAGAAGCTGCAGAACACCGCTCGTATCACCGATGGCCCTGAGGGCAACGAGACCCTCTCCAATCACGCCACCGTTCCCGGGGCTGGTGGCCAGGGATCTGGCAAGCAGACCAGCTTCACGATCACCAAGGCGGTGGCCGGAGATGCGCCCGCCCTCGGCGGCAAATACACCTTCGAATACAAGTGCCCAAGGGGACGGCTTCACCGCGCTGGAGCCGATCGCAGCGGGCAGCACCACCACAGCCGCCCCCACCCGCACCACAAGCACCTGCACGATCCGGGAGAAAGACCTGCCTGCAGGGGTACAGGTCTCCTACTCCCTAGTGAATACGGGTTCTGGCGCCCAGCTCACCGACGCGGGCAACGGCACCGCCACGCTCAAGTTCGCCGACAACAGCACGAAGGTCGAGGTGAAGGCCACAAATACCTTCACCAAGCCCAGCTTCGCCGTCGAGAAGACGGGCACCGATGGTCCCGCCGAGATCACCTCTAATACCAACAGCCTGGTGCGCAACTACCAGGTGAAGGTAACCAACAAAGGCAAGGCGGAGGCCACCTCCCCGGCAGTCACCGACACCCCAGGCCGGCCGGAGGGCTTCACCATCTCCAAAGTGTTGGTTGACGATGTCCAGGTACCTGCAGCGGGCTCCTCCTACCAGGTCACCGCCGGCGACAAGCTTGCGCCAAATGCCTCCCAGACCCACAAAGTGCAGGTCACCTACGCCGTCGTTCCTTCCAAGATCACTGAGGCCGGGATGGCTGCTCTCGGTCAGTGCGCCGCCACCGGCCCCGCCCCGGACCCCGCCAAAGGCATCTACAACGTGGTCAAAATGGAAGGCGACGTGGACGGCATCGACAACAACGACGCCTGCACCACCGCCACCGACAAGCGCGGCACCCTCACCTGGAACAAAGTGGACACCAATGGCGGCAAGCTCGCCGCCTCCAGCTGGACCCTGACTGGCCCCAAGGAGCCTGCGGCGGGCGTCGTCGTCGCCGACTGTGTCAAGGGGCCCTGCGCCTCGGGGCCTTTTAAGGACGAGGACCCGGCTGAGGGGCAGTTCAAGGTGAGCGGGCTCGCGCCGGGTCAATACTCGATCCAGGAGAAGGACGCTCCCAGAGGGTTCAAGCCCTTGGAAGGAACCCTGGACTTCGAGGAGATCACTGCCGCCAAACCGGACGCGGTCCTGAAGGCAGCAGAAGGGAAGGTCCGGGAGAACGGCGTCATCAACCACCGCCAGGAAGGGTCAGTCACCTGGAACAAGGTGGACGCCGCCAACCGCAAGCCCCTGTCAAGCTCAGTCTGGGAACTCAGCGGGCCGCAGGTGCCGGCTGACACCAAGGTGAGCGACTGTGTGGCCGCCCCGTGTGAGGTCGGCGCTTATAAGGACGCCGACCCTCAGCCGGGGGCCTTCCGGCTCACCGGCCTGGGGCTGGGGGAGTACCGCCTAGTGGAGGCCGCCGCCCCCGCTGGCTACAAGCTGGACAAGACGCCGCGGCCCTTTGAACTCAGCGCCGCCAAGCCCGATTACCAGTTTGCTGAGGCCTTCACCAATGAGAAGACGGCCGTGCCCTTCCTGCCGCTTACCGGTGGGCTGGGTGCAGACAGCTTCCTTATTGGCGGAGGTAGCTTGGCGGTGACTGCGCTGGCCTTCGGCCTCTGGGTGCGACGGCGTTGTGAGGGTGCTGCCACGGCCTGAAACGCCCGAGCCTGTGCGATCGCGTGAGCGGTGCGGGGATACCGCGCCGCTCACGCGGTTTTGTAAGAGGCTTTGTGAGAGGGGGCGGGCGCATGGGGGCCTGGGGGCTTGGGCGCTTGGGGCGCTGGGGCTTGGGGGCGCTGACTGGGGTAGGCAAGCTTGAAAAATGGTGTTACCATAATGCTCGTGCAGTTCGAGTTCTCCTCCGCCGCAGACAAACAGGGAATCCCGCGCACGGACGCTGTGTATGCCGTGCTACATCATGCGGGTTATGCGGTACTTCCGCCTCGGCGCTCAGGTGACAAGAGCTTTATGTTCGTTGGTCTGCCCCATATGCGGGCTCTGCGTTACATTGAAGTAGGCGTCACAATCACATACCGAGGCACCTACAAGATCTTTCACGCCATGGAAGTCACCGACTGTACCGTCACCTGGTCCCGTCGGCCTGATGCCAGAGTCCGCAGTAACGAAGGAAACCAAGGAGACGACATGGTGGCTCAAAGAGATGACGAGGACACCTATTACGACGCCTACGATGAAGACATCGTCGCGGGGCGGGTCAAGCCGCTGCGGAGCTTTCACCGACATGACGCCGGCACTCGCGTAAGCGATGACGAGCTAGAAACGATCTTCCGGGGGCGTCCCAACCTTGGTGAGGTCCGGGCAACCGGCGCCGGGCGGTCTCCAGCCCGCCATGTGCGCTTCAGCCCTGCCACAGATGAAGCCCTGACCAAGTACGTCCAGGCGCGGAGCACAACCGCCAGCGCGGTTATTCGCAAAGCTGTGGAGGAGTACCTGAGGCGAGAAACCCAAGTGGTCGCCTGATCTCAGGTCCATTCGGACAACCTTCTGCCGTTCGGACAACCTTTCGCGCGGTCGTAGGTTGTCTAAAGGGCGGAAGGTTGTCCAAAGACTGTCGTGTTCGCCGGACAGGTTCTACGCCGTGTGTGCTCCGCGGGTTGCGTGGGTCTGCCGTTTGCGCAGGTAGTGGGGGCCTGCAACCGCGTCAGCCGTAGCCCGGTCAGCACGCGCTGCCGTCCGGGGCCTGACAAGAGTGTGTTTGTGGGGCATAATGGTAGGGAGCCACCCGGCTGTAACCCGGATGGCTCCCCGAGGTAGGCGGCTCAGTCGAACCACTTACCGAGGGCATCCAAAAGGACACTGACGGCCCGGATAAGGCGAGCGCTGGAGTTAATGATTGCGCTCACTTTCCGGGCCGTTTCCTTGTCCTGTTGGACTTTCTTGCCCTTGCCCTTGGGTTTGGACATGGCCCTCACCTCCTCCCTGGCTCCTTTCCTCCCCGGCTGGACACTGGGTGATCCGGGGGAAGGTGCCGAAGAAGGCAGCCCAATCGTAACCAAAGGCCTAACGAACATCTTTGGGTCCAGTGGACAACCTTTACCTGTTTGGACAACCGAACGCCCTTTGGACAACCTTTCGCGCGGTCGTGGGTTGTCCGAACGGCAGAAGGTTGTCCGAACGGGGGAAGGTTGTCCGAACTCTGTGGGGGACTTGTCGTGTGGGGCTGCTGTGAGGCTCTAAGGGGAGCGCGGCTGGCAGGCGGGCCCCAGGCAGGTATGCGCAACATGCCCGAGCGCGGGCGGGCCCCAGGCAGGCAGGCGCGACACGCCCAGGCGCGAGCGGCACCCCCCGAGCAGACACACGCGACACGCCCGAGCGCGGGTGTCGGGTGGGCGGTCTCACAGCTTTGCGGCTAACACCCCACCGCCCCCCGCTGATACCGTTGGCTGGCCGAAGCGGAGCAGTCCGCCGAAGCCACCTCCCGGGGTCGTCCTGGGAACCAGTCTGACGGACCCGGTTACCGCCGGGTTTCCGTGTGTCCGGACCGGCCACATCCACCTTCACAGCGGAGCTTGAGTACGTCGCCTCTCGCGACACGCCCGAGCGCGTGGACCGGTCATCGAAAGTAAGAGAGGTTAGGCGCCATGGCGGGACAGAAGATCCGCATCCGGCTCAAGTCCTACGACCACGAGGTCATTGACTCCTCCGCGCGCAAGATCGTTGACACGGTCACTCGCGCCGGTGCGACGGTCGTGGGTCCGGTGCCGCTGCCGACCGAGAAGAACGTGTTCTGCGTCATCCGGTCGCCCCACAAGTACAAGGACAGCCGCGAGCACTTTGAGATGCGCACCCACAAGCGGCTGATTGACATCGTTGACCCGACGCCGAAGGCCGTCGACTCGCTCATGCGTCTCGACCTGCCCGCCGACGTCAACATCGAGATCAAGCTCTGAGGTTCCACGACATGACTACGCACACCACGCCGGCGCCCGCCGCGCCCACCAAGGCGCTGCTTGGCACCAAGCTCGGCATGACGCAGGTCTGGGACGAGAACGGGGTCCTGCGCCCCGTCACCGTTGTCCGCGTCGACAAGAACGTCATCACCCAGATCCGCACCATCGAGACCGATGGCTACGAGGCCCTCCAGCTGGCCTACGGCGAGATCGACGAGCGCAAGCTCACCAAGCCCCTCAAGGGCCACTTCGCCAAGTCCGGTGCCGCCCCCCGCCGCCACGTCGCGGAGGTTCGCACCTCCCTCACCGGCGAGTACGAGGCCGGCCAGGAACTCGGCGCCGACGTCTTTGAGACCGGCCAGCTGGTCGACGTCACCGGCACCACCAAGGGCAAGGGCTTCGCGGGCGTTATGAAGCGTCACGGCTTCGCCGGCGTCTCCGCCTCCCACGGTGCCCACCGCAACCACCGCAAGCCCGGCTCCGTCGGCGCCTGCGCCACCCCCGGACGCATCTTCAAGGGCCTGCGCATGGCTGGCCACATGGGTCACGTCCAGCGCACGGTCCAGAACCTCAAGGTCCGTGGCGTCGACGCCGAGAAGGGCTACCTCCTCGTCAACGGTGCCATCCCCGGCCCCAAGGGCTCTGTGGTCGTCGTCCGCACTGCCGTGAAGGGAGCCTGAGCCCATGTCCGAGGCACTGACCGTCGACGTCGTCGACTCCAAGGGCAAGAAGACCGGCACCGCCGAGCTTCCCGCCGAGATCTTTGACGTTCCCACCAACATCCCGCTGATGCACCAGGTCGTCGTGGCCCAGCTCGCCGCGGCCCGCCAGGGCACCCACGCCACCAAGACCCGCGGCATGGTCCGCGGCGGTGGCAAGAAGCCCTACCGCCAGAAGGGAACCGGCCGCGCCCGCCAGGGCTCCACCCGCGCCCCCCAGTTCGCTGGCGGTGGCACGGTGCACGGCCCCCAGCCGCGCGACTACACCCAGCGCACTCCCAAGAAGATGAAGGCCGCCGCCCTGCGCAGCGCCCTGTCGGACCGCGCCCGCAACGCCCGCGTCCACGTCATCACGGAGTTCCTCACCCAGGACAAGCCCTCCACCAAGTCGGCCCTGTCCGCCCTGCGCAACCTCACTGAGCGCAAAGCCCTGGTGGTCGTAGACCGCGAGGACCTGCTGAGCGCCCTGAGCCTGCGCAACCTGCCTGACGTCCTTGTGACCTGGGCCGACCAGCTCAACACCTACGACGTCCTCCTCAGCGATGACGTCATCTTCACCGCCGAGGCCCTGGACAACTTCCTGGGCAAGCGCGAGGAGGAGGAGTCCAAGTGAGCCTTGAGAAGAGCAAGAACCCCCGCGACGTAATCGTCGCGCCGGTGGTCTCCGAGAAGTCCTACGCCTGCATGGACCGTGGCCAGTACACGTTCATTGTCGCGCCGGGAACCAACAAGACCGAGATCAAGCAGGCCATTGAGGCCATCTTTGACGTCAAGGTCGCCTCGGTGAACACCTCCAACCGCCAGGGCAAGGTGCGTCGCACCCGGACCGGACTGGGGAAGTCGAAGGACACCAAGCGCGCGATTGTCACGCTGCGCGAAGGCTCCATCGACATCTTCGGCGACGCCGAGTGACGCGGAAGGTAGATCGAGATGGGAATCCGTAAGTACAAGCCGACGACGCCGGGTCGCCGCGGCTCCTCCGTGGCCGACTTCGTCGAGATCACGCGCAGCGAGCCCGAGAAGTCCCTCGTCCGTCCGCTGAGCAAGTCCGGTGGCCGCAACAACAGCGGCCGCGTCACCACCCGCCACAAGGGCGGCGGTCACAAGCGTGCCTACCGTGTGATCGACTTCCGTCGCCACGACAAGGACGGCGTGCCCGCCAAGGTCGCTCACATCGAGTACGACCCCAACCGCACCGCCCGCATCGCACTGCTGCACTACGCCGACGGCGAGAAGCGCTACATCATCGCGCCGAACAAGCTCGGCCAGGGTGACGTAGTGGAGTCCGGCCCCAAGGCCGACATCAAGCCCGGCAACAACCTGCCGCTGCGCAACATCCCCACCGGTACCGTCGTGCACGCCGTCGAGCTGCGCCCCGGTGGCGGCGCCAAGATCGCCCGCTCCGCCGGAACCTCGGTGCAGCTGGTGGCCAAGGAGGGCAAGTACGCGCAGCTGCGCATGCCCTCCGGCGAGATCCGCAACGTCGAGGCCGCCTGCCGGGCGACCGTCGGCGAGGTCGGCAACGCCGAGCAGTCCAACATCAACTGGGGTAAGGCTGGCCGCATGCGCTGGAAGGGCGTCCGCCCGACCGTCCGCGGTGTCGTCATGAACCCGGTTGACCACCCGCACGGTGGTGGTGAGGGCCGCACCTCCGGTGGTCGCCACCCCGTCTCTCCGTGGGGCAAGCCCGAGGGCCGTACCCGTCGTCCGAACAAGTCCAGCGACCGCCTCATCGTGCGTCGTCGTCGGACCGGCAAGAAGCGCTGATAGGAGCCTGATATGCCGCGCAGTCTGAAGAAGGGTCCCTTCGTCGACGACCACCTCATGAAGAAGGTGGACGCCCAGAACGAGAAGGGCACCAAGAACGTCATCAAGACCTGGTCCCGTCGTTCGGTTATCACGCCGGACTTCCTCGGACACACCTTCGCCGTCCACGACGGTCGTAAGCACGTCCCGGTCTTCGTCACCGAGTCCATGGTGGGCCACAAGCTCGGCGAGTTCGCCCCGACCCGCACCTTCCGCGGGCACGTCAAGGACGACCGCAAGTCGCGTCGCTGACGCCGTCGGAAGTTAAGAGAGGCAAAGAAGAATGGAAGCCAAGGCGCAGGCCAAGTTCGTGCGCTGCACGCCGATGAAGGCGCGTCGAGTGATCGACGTCGTCCGCGGCAAGCGCGCGGTTGAGGCTGTCAACGTCCTCCGTTTCGCCCCGCAGGCTGCTGCCGTGCCGGTGCGCAAGGTCGTCGAGTCCGCTATTGCTAACGCCCGTGTAAAGGCGGAGAAGGCTGGCGAGCGTTTCGACGAGAACGAGCTGTACATCGTGACCGCGTTCGCTGACGAGGGCCCCACCCTCAAGCGTTTCCGTCCGCGTGCCCAGGGGCGCGCTGGCCGGATCCTCAAGCGGACCAGCCACATCACCGTAATCGTCGGTGAGAAGGCCGACACCAAGAAGAAGGAAGGAGCCCGGTAATGGGGCAGAAGGTCAACCCGACCGGGTTCCGCCTGGGCATCACCACGGACCACCGCTCGCGCTGGTTCGCGGACTCCACGAAGCCCGGTCAGCGTTACCGCGACTTCGTCAAGGAGGACGTCCAGATCCGCCGTCTCATGGAGGACGGCATGGAGCGGGCCGGTATCTCCAAGGTAGACATCGAGCGCACCCGTGACCGCGTCCGCGTGGACCTCCACACGGCCCGCCCGGGCATCGTCATCGGGCGCCGTGGCGCCGAGGCCGAGCGCCTGCGTGGCTCCCTGGAAAAGCTCACCGGCAAGCAGGTCCAGCTGAACATCCTTGAGGTCAAGAACCCGGAGATGGACGCCCAGCTGGTAGCCCAGGGCATCGCCGAGCAGCTCGCCTCCCGTGTGTCCTTCCGGCGCGCCATGCGCAAGGGCATGCAGTCCGCCATCCGCGCTGGCGCCAAGGGCATCCGGGTGCAGTGCTCCGGCCGCCTGGGCGGCGCTGAGATGAGCCGCTCCGAGTTCTACCGTGAGGGCCGCGTGCCGCTGCACACCCTGCGGGCGAATATCGACTACGGCTTCTACGAGGCCAAGACCACCTTCGGACGTCTCGGCGTCAAGGTGTGGATCTACAAGGGCGACCTGACCGAGCGCGAGTTCGCTCGCCAGCAGGCCGAGGCCGGCCAGCGTGGCCGTGGCGGCCGTAGCGACCGCCGTGGTGGCGCCCGCCGCGGTGAGCGCCCGGCGCGTCAGAGCAACGAGCAGCAGGCCGAGCAGACGCCGGCCGCCGAGAACGCTGCCGCTTCCCAAGGATCGGAGGCCTGAGCCCCATGCTCATCCCCCGCCGGACGAAGTTCCGCAAGCAGCACCGCCCGCACCGTTCGGGCCTGTCCAAGGGCGGCAACCAGATCGCCTTCGGTGACTACGCCATCCAGGCTCTTGAGCCCGCGTACATCACCAACCGGCAGATCGAGGCGGCCCGTATCGCCATGACCCGCCACATCAAGCGTGGCGGAAAGGTCTGGATCAACATCTTCCCGGACCGCCCGCTCACCAAGAAGCCCGCCGAAACCCGTATGGGTTCCGGTAAGGGTGCCCCCGAGTGGTGGATCGCCAACGTCAAGCCCGGACGCATCCTGTTCGAGCTGGGCGGCGTGGACGAGGCCCTGGCCCGTGAGGCCATGCGTCGCGCCATGCACAAGCTTCCGATGAAGACCCGTTTCGTAACTCGTGAGGGTGGTGACGTCTGATGGCTATCGGTTCTAAGGATCTGACCCCAACCGACCTGGACGCCATGGACAACGAGCGCCTCGCTGAGGAGCTCTCCAAGGCTAAGTCCGAGCTGTTCAACCTGCGGTTCGCCGCAGCCACGGGCCAGCTGGAGGACCACGGCCGCCTCAAGGCCGTGCGTCGTGACATCGCCCGGATTTACACGATCGTGCGCGAGCGTGAGCTCGGCATCCGTACCGCTCCGAGCACGGAGGAGTCCAAGTGAGCGAGAAGAGCACCCAGGACGTCGTCGCCGAGACTGAGCGCCCCCAGCGCAAGGTCCGCCGCGGCTACGTCGTGTCCGACAAGATGCAGAAGACCATCGTCGTGGAGATCGAGGAGCGCTACAAGCACTCCCTCTACGGCAAGGTGCTGCGCCGTTCCAAGAAGGTCAAGGTCCACGACGAGGCGGAGACCGCCCACGTCGGCGACCTGGTCGAGATTATGGAGACCCGCCCGCTCAGTGCCACCAAGCGCTGGCGCCTGGTCACCATCATCGAGAAGGCCAAGTGACCTGAACTGGTCCTGACCGGGTTTAGACCCGGAATGCTGATGCCGCAGCCGCCCCTTGGGGTTGGCTGCGGCATCAGTGTTTGCGCTGGGCTAGCCGTGGTGCCTGGCTGAGCAGGGCCGTAACGCTTAGCTGAGCTAGCCGACGCCGTCGTCGTGACTTGAAAACCGGTGAGCAAAGGCACAGGCCGGAGCGGGATACCGCGGTTCTCGGGGCTGGCGGCCTGCACTAGGCTATGAGAGTTGCGCGCACCCGGAGTGCGCCCGTCAGAGACCTCGCACGCATGCGTGCCTGTGTCTGGTGGGAGTGACCGGGACCCTCTCAGCCCTGTGGCTGCTTGGGGTGCGTGACTTCAGAAGGAACGTTCGGCCAGGCTCGGCACGCCCGAGAACCGGCTCGACGACAGGAGAACACTCAATGATCCAGCAGGAGTCGCGACTTAAGGTCGCCGACAACACCGGTGCCAAGGAGATCCTTTGCATCCGTGTGCTCGGTGGCTCTGGTCGGCGCTATGCGGGTATCGGCGACACGATCGTCGCTACCGTCAAAGACGCCATCCCTGGCGGCAACGTCAAGAAGGGCGACGTCGTCAAGGCGGTCGTCGTGCGCACTCGCAAGGAGCGCCGTCGTCCCGATGGCTCGTACATCCGCTTCGACGAGAACGCCGCCGTCATCCTCAAGAACGACGGCGAGCCGCGCGGCACGCGCATCTTCGGTCCCGTCGGCCGTGAGCTTCGCGAAAAGAAGTTCATGCGCATCGTCTCACTCGCCCCGGAGGTGATCTGACCATGGCACGCATCAAGAAGGGCGACCAGGTGATCGTCATCGCGGGCAAGGACAAGGGCAAGACCGGCCGTGTCCTCGAAGTCCTCACGGACTCCGACCGCGTCGTGGTTGAGGGCGTCCAGCGCGTCACCAAGCACACCAAGGTTGGCCAGTCCGCTCAGGGCGCTCGCACCGGCGGCATCGAGACCGTAGAGGCCCCGATCCACGCCTCCAACGTCATGCCCGTTGACCCCAAGACCAAGAAGCGCACCCGCGTGGGCTTCCGCGTCGAGGAGGGCCAGCGCCCCAACGGCCGCAAGCGCACCGTCCGCGTGCGTTACGCCAAGAAGTCCGGGGAGGACCTGTGACCATGACTGAGAACACCACCCCCCGCCTCAAGGCCAAGTACCAGGACACCATTGCCCCCGCGCTGGGCAAGGAGTTCGGGCACAGCAACGTCATGGAGGTCGGCCGCATCGTCAAAGTTGTGGTCAACATGGGCGTCGGCGAAGCCGCGCACGACTCCAAGATGATTGAGGGCGCCGTCCGCGACCTGGCTGCGATCACCGGCCAGAAGCCGCAGATCACCAAGGCCCGCAAGTCCATCGCCCAGTTCAAGCTGCGTGAGGGACAGCCCATCGGCGCCCACGTCACCCTCCGCGGTGCACGCATGTGGGAGTTCCTGGACCGCCTCATCTCGATCTCGCTTCCGCGCATCCGCGACTTCCGCGGCCTGTCCCCGAAGCAGTTCGACGGCAACGGCAACTACACCTTCGGTCTCACGGAGCAGTCCGTGTTCCACGAGATCGACGTCGACTCGATTGACCGCGTCCGCGGTATGGACATCACCGTGGTGACCACGGCCAAGACCGACGAGGAGGCTCGCTCGCTGCTCAAGCAGCTCGGCTTCCCCTTCAAGGAGAAGTGACATGGCGAAGACCTCTCTGATCCAGAAGGCCAACCGCAAGCCGAAGTTCGGCGTACGGGCCTACACGCGCTGCCAGCGTTGCGGCCGGCCGCACTCGGTGTACCGCAAGTTCGGCCTGTGCCGTATCTGCCTGCGGGAGATGGCCCTCCGTGGCGAGCTCCCCGGCATCTCGAAGAGCAGCTGGTAAGGAACTACGTCGCAGGTCCGTTGAGGAAACCACGACGAGGAAGGGCTGAGGCCCACTCATGACTATGACAGACCCCATCGCAGACATGCTGACCCGTCTGCGTAACGCAAACCAGGCCTACCACGACACCGTCTCGATGCCGTCGAGCAAGCTCAAGGTCAACATCGCCAAGATGCTGAAGACCGAGGGCTACATCGCGGACTTCGACGTGACGGACGCGGAGGTCGGCAAGACGCTCACCCTGACCCTCAAGTACGGCTCGAACCGCCGCCGCGCCATCCAGGGCGTACAGCGGATCTCCAAGCCTGGTCTGCGCGTCTACGCCAAGTCCACCAACCTGCCTAAGGTCCTCGGCGGCCTGGGCGTGGCGATCCTGTCCACGTCCTCCGGCCTCCTGACCGACAAGCAGGCTGAATCCAAAGGCGTGGGCGGCGAAGTCCTCGCCTACGTCTGGTGAGATAAGGAACGGAGGAACACCATGTCTCGTATTGGACGGCTTCCCGTTCCGGTTCCCGCCGGAGTGGACGTCACCATTGAGGGCAACGACGTGACCGTGAAGGGCCCCAAGGGCACCCTCAAGCGCACGATTTCTGAGCCCCTGTCCGTCACCCGCCAGGAGGACGGCTCCATCCTCGTGACTCGGCCCGACGACGAGCGCAACTCGCGCTCTCTGCACGGCCTGTCCCGCACCCTGATCAACAACATGGTTGTGGGCGTCACCGAGGGCTACACCAAGCGCCTAGAGATCGTCGGCACCGGTTACCGCGCACAGCAGAAGGGCACCGGCGTTGAGCTGTCCCTCGGCTTCTCGCACACCGTGGTCGTTGAGGCTCCTGAGGGCATCACCCTCAAGGTCGACGGCAACCTGAAGATCGATGTCTCTGGCATCTCCAAGGAGCAGGTCGGCGAGGTCGCTGCGAATATCCGCAAGATCCGCCCGCCGGAGCCCTATAAGGGCAAGGGTGTGCGCTACTCCGGCGAGAACGTGCGCCGCAAGGTCGGAAAGGCTGGTAAGTGACCATGGCTTACTCGATCAAGAGGGGCAAGTCCAAGGCGATTGCCCGCAAGATCCGTCACCAGCGCGTGCGCAAGCACGTCAACGGCACGCCCGAGCGTCCCCGCCTGGTTGTCTTCCGCTCCAACCGTCACATGGTGGCGCAGGTTATCGACGACACCGTGGGCCACACCCTGTGCGCTGCCTCCACCCTGGAGGCTGCGGCCAAGGGCGTAGAGGGCCACAAGGTGGGCGCGGCGCACAAGGTCGGCGAGCTGATCGCCGAGCGCGCCAAGGCGCTGGGCATTGAGGCGGTCGTCTTCGACCGCGGTGGCAACAAGTACCACGGTCGTGTAGCGGCTGTGGCTGAGGGCGCCCGTGAGGGCGGGCTCGCTCTGTGAGCCCTGAGACGACGAGAGAACAGAGGAGAATCTGATGGCTGCTGAGCAGCGAAACAGGTCCGCGTCGTCCACCGACTCGGCCACCAGCAACGAGCGGGGCGAGGGCCGCGGCCGTCGCGACCGCAACAATGACCGTCGCGACCGCAACAACGCTCGCGAAAAGTCCGACCAGTACATCGAGCGCGTAGTCACCATTAACCGCGTCTCGAAGGTGGTCAAGGGTGGTCGCCGCTTCACCTTCACGGCGCTGGTCGTCGTCGGTGACGGCGAAGGCACCGTGGGTGTCGGCTACGGCAAGGCGAAGGAGGTTCCCGCCGCGATCGCCAAAGCCGTGGAGTTCGCGAAGAAGAACTTCTTCCACGTGCCGATGATCCGCCGCACCATCCCCCACGTCATCCAGGGTGAGGACTCCGCCGGAGTCGTCCTCCTGCGCCCGGCCTCCCCGGGTACTGGGGTTATCGCCGGTGGTCCGGTGCGCGCCGTCATGGACGCCGCCGGTATCCACGACATCCTGTCCAAGTCGCTCGGCTCCTCGAACGCGATCAACATCGTGCACGCCACGATTGCCGCGCTCAAGCAGCTTGAGCAGCCCGAGGCTGTTGCCGCCCGTCGTGGCCTGCCGCTTGAGGACATCGCCCCGCAGGCTCTGCTGCGGGCGCGTGCCGAGGGCGAGGCTGAGAAGCGCGCAGCCGCCGAGAAGAAGGAGGCCGAGCTGGCCGCCGAAGGAGTGGGTGAGTGATGGCTGAGTCCAAGCCCAAGCAGCTGAAGGTCACGCAGGTTCGTTCTGGCATCGGGGGCACCCACAACCAGCGCGAAACCCTCAAGACTCTCGGCCTGCGCAAGATCCGCCAGTCCGTCGTCCGCGAGGACTCGCCCACCCTCCAGGGGCAGATCCGCACGGTGGCGCACCTCGTGACCGTTGAGGAGGCCTGAGATGGCTGACACCAAGAAGACGGAGGAGACGACCCGCGTCGTCAAGCTCCACCACCTGCGTCCCGCCCGGGAGCTAAGAAGGCCAAGACCCGCGTGGGTCGCGGTGAGGCTTCCAAGGGTAAGACCGCCGGCCGCGGTACCAAGGGCACCAAGGCCCGCTACCAGGTGAAGGCAGGTTTTGAGGGCGGCCAGATGCCGCTGCACATGCGCCTGCCCAAGCTGCGTGGCTTCCGCAACCCCAACCGGGTTGAGTTCCAGCCGGTGAACGTTGGCCGCATCGCCGAGCTCTTCCCCAAGGGCGGCAAGGTCACCGTTGAGGACCTAGTCGAGAAGGGCGCCGTGCGCGGTGGCCAGCTCGTCAAGGTGCTCGGCACCGGTGACGTGAAGGTCAAGCTGGAGATCGTCGCCGACGCTTGGTCTGGCTCCGCCAAGGAGAAGATCGAGGCCGCCGGAGGCTCCATCACCGCTCGTTGAGCCTTGGCTCACGTCCGGTAGACGGCGTCTCGACCGTCTAAACCTGCAAAACCGCGCGAGCGGTGCGGTAACCCCGCATCGCTCGCGCGGTTTCGTGTCTTCAAACAGCTTGGCCAGCAGCGGCGACGTCGTCGTTATGTGATCTGCTTGGAGCCTCGCGAGTTCATCAATACGGCACAGTCGGGGTAGGGTAGCGGCGGCGTGACGTGCGCCTTTTCCCGACTGCCGCAAGCATGCGCAAAACACCGCATGCGGTCGGCAGTACAGCCCAACAGCAGACCACAGGAGTCCGAGTGCTCAGCGCTTTTGTGCAGGCGTTCAAAACGCCCGACCTGAGGAAGAAGCTCCTCTTCACCCTTAGCATCATGGCGTTGTTCCGCCTCGGCTCAGTCGTCCCCACCCCGGGCGTCTCCCTGAAGAACGTCAAGACCTGCATAGGCCAGGCTGAAGATTCTGGGCTGGTCAACCTCATCAATATTTTCTCCGGTGGTGCGCTGCTCCAGCTGAGCGTTTTTGCGCTGGGCATCATGCCCTACATCACCGCCTCCATCATCATCCAGCTGCTGCGCGTGGTGATCCCCCGCTTTGAGGAGCTGCACAAGGAGGGGCAGGCCGGTAACGCCAAACTAACCGAGTACACGCGCTACCTGACCATCGCCCTGGGCTTGCTGCAGTCCTCCACCATCGTGGCCACCGCCACCAGCACCGGCCCCAACGCCCTGTTTGGCGCCTGTAAGGTGCCCGTGGTCCCCAACGCCACCCCGATGACCATGATCCTGATGATCATCACTATGACCGCAGGCACCGGCCTGATCATGTGGCTGGGAGAGATCATCACCGAGCACGGCATCGGCAACGGCATGTCCCTGCTGATCTTCACTTCGATCATCGCCCAGTTCCCCGCCAATATGATCTCCATCGCCGGAGGCAACGGCGGCATCTCCAAGTTCCTGATCGTTGTAGCCGTGGTGCTGGTAGCCACACTCGCCGTCGTCTACGTGGAGCAAGCCACTCGCCGCATCCCGGTGCAGTACGCCAAGCGGATGATCGGGCGCCGCCAGTACGGCGGCTCCACCACCTACATCCCGATCAAGATCAACACCGCCGGCGTTATCCCCGTCATCTTCGCCTCCTCCATCCTGGCCATGCCACAGCTGATCACGCAGTTCGTGGACGGCAACCACAGCTGGACCAACTGGATCGCCAACAATCTGCGGCAGACAGACACGGTCTACCTGGTGGCCTACGCGGTTCTGATCCTGTTCTTCGCCTTCTTCTACACCGCCATCACCTTCAACCCGGAGGAGATCGCAGACAATATGAAGAAGTACGGGGGCTTCATCCCAGGTATCCGCGCCGGAGAGCCCACCGTCCGCTACCTCAGCTACGTCATCAACCGCGTGACAACCGCCGGCTCGCTGTACCTGGTGATCCTGGCCATGATCCCGACCCTGGCCGTCATCTGGCTGGGCCTGTCGCAGGCGCTGCCCTTTGGTGGAACCACGATCTTGATTATGGTTGGCGTTGGTTTGCAGACCGTTAAGGAGATCAACTCCCAGCTGCAGCAGCGCCACTACGAAGGATTCCTCTCATGACCGCACGCATGGTTCTACTCGGCCCTCCCGGGGCTGGCAAGGGCACCCAGGCCGCCCGTATCTCAGAGCGTCTAAGCATTCCCGCGATCTCCACCGGAGACATCTTCCGCGCCAACGTCGCCGGTGCCACCCCGCTGGGCGTGCAGGCCAAGGCCTATATGGACAAGGGCGAATACGTCCCGGACGCCGTCACCAACGCCATGGTCAAGGACCGCATCGCCCAGGACGACGCCGCGGCGGGCTTCCTGCTGGACGGCTACCCGCGCACCGAGGCCCAGGTTCACGAGCTGGACCAGATGCTCGCGGATGCCGGTCAAGCTCTGGACGTGGTTCTGGAGATCACCGCGGACCCTGAAGCCGTGGTGGAGCGCCTCCTCAAACGGGCCACCGAGCAGAACCGGGCCGATGACACCGAGCCCGTCATCCGCCGCCGCCTAGAGGTCTACGCTGAGCAGACCGAGCCGCTGGCTGCCCTCTACGAAGCCAAAGGACTGCTGGTGCGCGTGGATGGCATGGGCGAGATCGACCAGGTCACTGAGCGCATTATGAAGGCCCTGGCAAAGGCTGGGGTAAGCGCCTGAGCACACTGATGGCGGGTCGTTCGCATGGCGGGCGGCCCGTCGTCGTTGTTACTACGAATCCTCCGGCAGGCATTAGCTGAGCGCCCTGAGGAGTACCTGTCCAATAAGACCAACCCTGAAGGAAAAACTGTGCTGGGACGCGAGCAGATTCAGATCAAGACGCCGGAGCAGGTGCGCAAGATGCGCAAAGCTGGGCTCGTCGTCGCCGACATTCACAAAGCCCTGCGCGAGGCCGTGGCCGCCGGAGTGACCACCGCTGAGCTCGACGCCGTCAGCGCCGCCACCATTGAGGCCGCGGGCGCTCGCTCCAACTTCCTGGGCTACTACGACTACCCAGCCACCGTCTGCATTTCCGTCAACGATGAGGTGGTGCACGGCATCCCCGGCCCCCGAGTGCTCCAAAAGGGCGACCTGGTCACCTTTGACTGCGGCGCCTACCTAACCGACCCGGATGGCACGCAGTGGCATGGTGACGCCGCCTTCACCACTGTGGTGGGTGGGCAGTACGCCAACAATTCGGACCGGATTTTAGACACTGCCACCCGGGCCGCCCTGTGGGATGCAATCGCGGCGATTGCCCGCGCCGTCAGCGGGGAGGCCAAGGGGCGTGCTGCCTGCCTGAATGCGGTGGGCGACGCCGTAGAAGCGCGGGTGGAACAGGTGGCTCAGGAGGAAGGCGTGGAGCTGGGAATCCTGGAGGACTACGTGGGGCACGGCATTGGCACCGCCATGCATATGCCGCCCGACGTGCTCAACTACTCCGTCAAGCGCAAGGGTCCCAAACTGCGCCCGGGCATGGTGCTGGCAGTGGAGCCTATGCTTACGGCTGGCAGTGGGAAAGTGCGGGAGCTTCCCGATGGTTGGACGGTAGTAACTGCCGATGGGTCGCGCGCGGCTCAGTGGGAACACACGGTGGCGATTGTGCCCGGGGGAGTGTGGGTGCTCACCGCTCCAGACGGCGGGGTGGAGGGTTTAGCGCCCTATGGCATTGAGCCCAAGCCCTGCTGAGTGCTGCGGTGGGGCTAGGGCCTGGGTCCTGTCGGGCTAACCGGGCTGTAGCGGCCAGACAAGTTTGCGGCTTTTGTGGTCGATCAAGGACCGGCTCAGCTTGTGTCTCGGATCGCTTGCGCGGTAGGTTTACCCCAGTGAACGGCTATGATCGTTCGCACCCCATTCCCATCATAAGGTCGCAAGGAGGCAACCTATGTCCCGCACTTCCCGCGCTCTGATCGCCGGTGGCGCCGCTCTGGCGCTCCTGGCTGGCTCTGGCGCTACCTTCGCTCGCTGGTACGACGAGAAGCCGGTCACCACCGGCACGGTTAACACCGGTAGCCTGCGCATCCTGGACTCAGACAAGCCTGACGTCTGGCTCATCAACACCCAGACCGAGGGCACCGACGCTGAGCCTTCGGCCACCTTCGACCCCGCCAAGGACAAGCTGGTTCCGGGTGACGTCGTGACCCTGACCAAGCACGTCAAGGTGGAGATCGTCGGTAAGAACCTGGTGGCCACCTTTGCTGCGCAGAACTCCGCTGGCACTCTGCCCAAGGGCCTGACCGCCAGCTACGAGACCGACTGCGCTGACGGCGCCAACCTATCCTTCCTGACCGAGGCGCAGAACGGCAAGGAGTGCACCGTCAAGGCCACCTTCGTTTACCACAAGGGCGGCAAGGACGAGGTCGGCGGTGAGAACTCTGGTTCCGCCCTGCCGGAGAACCTGCCCACCGGTCCGACTCATGGTGAAGGCTGGCACAAGCCCTCCGATGGTGAGCAGAACCGGGCTATCCCCTTGGGCGACATCAAGCTGGTGCTCGAGCAGCACGACCGCCCCGGCGCGCCGATCCCCGCGCCCTGAGCCATTCCTTTGAACAACGACTGATCTAAGTCCCTCGGGCCGACGCTCCTGTGAGCGTCGGCCCGAGGCTCGTCTGTAGCCCCGGCAGGCTGAATTGCGGCGCGGCACCTGCGTCAAAGCAGATGCCATTCTGGGGTTGGTGCAGTTCCAGGTATCTTCCATGCTGGGCCGTGAGCCACAGGCGGACAGGCCCATGCCGCAATCACAAGGAGGTGCCCATGCCTGCATCAGCAGGTGATGAGGAGAACCTCCTGCCCTATTACTGGTCCGGTCCTAGGTTGTCCGAAAGTGCACCAAAGCAGCGATTGCGCAGTGCTGCCAGGTGGAGTGGGGTAGGTTCCCCTCGGCGTTACCAGGTCACGCGCGCCAACCGCAGGCACGAGGCGCCAGTGCACAGAGACGCGCTGCACGGCACTGCCACTTCCCTCCGCCCCGCGCCAGCGCCCGGCAAGGCGGCTGCGTCCAGTGCTCCTGCCCCGCGCAGCCTGGCCACCCACGCCACTGAGGGACCACAGTGGCGAAAGGTGGTGCCACTGCCGGGGCGGCCCGAACCCCGCCGTCGGCTACCCCGACCTAAACCCACGGGACCGCTGGCGCTGCTTGTCTCCACGATTGAAATCCTGCTGGGGCTGACGGTGATCGCGGTGATCGGCGCAGTCTCCCTGGTGCCTGCCTTCATGGGCTGGGTGCCTTTGACCGTCCTGACCGGCTCCATGAGTCCCGGTATCCCCCCGGGTTCCCTAATCGCGGTGCGGTCAGTGAGTTTGGAAGAGGCCAGTCACCTACCGCTTGGCACGGTGGTTACCTATCTACCTGAAGCAGGCTCGGATGTGCTGATCACTCACCGCATCGTGGGTCTTCAGGCTGCTGAGGACGGCACCTCCAACTACCGCATCCAGGGCGATGCCAATGGAGCACCAGACCCCGGGTGGATTAAACCCAAGCAGATTCGCGGAATCCTGCGTTACCACCTGCCCTTTTTAGGGCGTGTGTTGGTGTTTTTGGACCCCTCTGCGAAGGCCGCTTGGCGCACGGTTGCAGCTGGGGGACTAGGCCTATACGCCCTGTGGGAGGGCGCCGGAATCCTGGTGGAACGACGGCGACTACGGCGTCGGGAGCAGCGCAGTGTGGCAGGAACCACCGCCTGAGCGCCCCAGTGCAGATGGTGGTGCAGCCAAGCCCTGGCATAGAGTTAGCAGCCGGACGTCTGTCCTTGCTTCGGCGCGCCTGCGCGCTGGTCACTGACCAGCCGGGGGAGTGGCGGGGCAGGTGGACGATCCCCCGGCGGCGTCGTCGCCGGGAAACTCGAGCGAGAAAGTACCGAGAAGGAACATGGCCAAAAAGGACGGCGTCATCGAGGTCGAAGGATCGGTCGTCGAGGCCCTCCCCAACGCGATGTTCCGGGTGGAGCTGAGCAACGGGCACGTAGTGCTCGCGCATATCTCCGGAAAGATGCGGCAGCACTACATCCGTATCCTGCCTGAGGACCGCGTGGTTGTGGAGCTCAGCCCCTACGACCTCACCCGCGGTCGCATCGTCTATCGGTACAAGTGACAAGCCAGTCCCACAGGGCTGGTGGAGGAACATCATGAAGGTCAAGCCGAGCGTCAAGAAGATCTGTGACAGCTGCAAGGTGATTCGTCGCCACAACCGCGTCATGGTCATCTGCACGAACCCGCGGCACAAGCAGCGCCAGGGCTGAACCCCGAGCCTGCAGGCCACCTAGCCAGTGGCCACAACTCAAGCATCCACCCCAGTGAGCCCCGCGCTCACAACCCCCGGTTCTCGGAGGCCGGGGCCGTCTAAAAATAAGGCGGAGGGAGTGGGTGACGACCTCCGGGAGCACACAGGAGAACCACCACCGTGGCACGTATTTCCGGTGTCGACCTCCCCCGTGAGAAGCGGGTCGAGATCGCACTCACCTACATTTTTGGTATCGGCCGCACCCGCGCGGACGAGACCCTCAAGGCAACGGGCGTCAACCCTGACACCCGCGTCAAGGACCTCACCGAGGACGAGCTGGTCAAGCTCCGCACCCACATCGACGCCAACTACCAGGTCGAGGGTGACCTCCGCCGTGAGGTTCAGGCTGACATCCGCCGCAAGGTTGAGATCGGCTGCTACCAGGGCCTGCGCCACCGCCGCCACCTGCCGGTGCACGGCCAGCGCACCAAGACCAATGCGCGCACCCGCAAGGGCCCCAAGCGCACCGTGGCCGGCAAGAAGAAGGCCAAGTAAGCAGTAATCCAGGCGCCGGGCACCTAGCCCCGGCACGGACCGACGACCTCACCACAAGAAGGAAAAATGCCTCCCAAGACTCGCACCGCCGTGCGCAAGCCGCGTCGCAAGGACCGGAAGAACGTCACCCACGGCCACGCCTACATCAAGTCCACCTTCAACAACACCATCGTGTCCCTCACGGACCCGAATGGCGCCGTAATCTCCTGGGCCTCCTCTGGCCAGGTCGGCTTCAAGGGCTCCCGCAAGTCCACCCCCTACGCCGCCCAGCTCGCGGCTGAGGCTGCCGCCCGCCGCGCCCAGGAGCACGGCATGAAGAAGGTTGACGTATTCGTCAAGGGCCCCGGCCCAGGCCGTGAAACCGCGATCCGCTCCCTCCAGGCCGCAGGCCTTGAGGTCGGCTCCATCACGGACGTCACCCCCCAGGCGCACAACGGCTGCCGCCCCACCAAGCGTCGCCACGTCTGAACGACCCAGCCTCGACGGCGTAGCCCGGCCCCGCGCCGAGCTACGCCGTCGGGACAGATACTGCACCGGCGCCTCCCACCGGGAGCCCGCCGGGCCGCCACCCGCATTACGGCGGGGTCGGGGCGGCCAACCTGGACCGGCGTCATATAGCGGGCGCCGAGACGAAAGGAAACCCGAGTGCTGATTGCACAGCGACCCACGCTCACCGAGGAGGTCGTCGAGGAGGACCGTCGCTCACGGTTCATCATCGAGCCCCTGGAGCCCGGCTTCGGCTACACCCTGGGCAACTCCCTGCGCCGCACACTGCTGTCCTCGATTCCCGGCGCCGCCGTCACCTCCATTCGGATCGACGGCGTGCCCCACGAGTTCCGCACCATCGCGGGCGTGAAGGAAGACGTCACCCAGATCATCCTGAACATCAAGGAGATCGTCCTCTCCTCGGAGAATGACGAGCCCGTGGTCATGTACCTGCGCAAGTCCGGCCCCGCCGTCGTGACTGCTGGTGACATCACCCCGCCCGCCGGCGTGGAGATCTACAACCCCGAGCTGGTCATCGCCACCCTCAACGAGAAGGGCAAGCTGGAGATCGAGCTGACTGTGGAGCGTGGCCGCGGCTACGTTTCCGCCAGCCAGAACAAGGACCCCAACGCGGAGATCTCCCGGATCCCAGTTGACTCCATCTACTCCCCGGTTAAGAAGGTTTCCTACGCCGTAGAGGCCACCCGTGTGGAGCAGCGCACCGACTTCGACCGCCTGGTCGTGGACGTGGAGACCAAGTCCTCCATGACCCCGCGTGACGCCCTCGCCTCCGCCGGTAAGACCCTGGTTGAGCTCTTCGGCTTGGCCCGGGAGCTCAATGTGGAGGCAGAAGGCATTGAGGTTGGCCCCTCCCCGATGGACCAGGCCCTGCAGCAGGACCTGGCCCTCATGATCGACGAGCTGGACCTGCAGGCCCGCTCCTCCAACGCCCTCAAGCGCGAGGGCATCCACACCGTAGGCGAGTTGGTGGCCCGCAGCGAGGCTGACCTGCTTGACATCCGTAACTTCGGCGCCAAGTCCATCTCCGAGATCAAGGAGAAGCTGGCAACCCTGGGACTTTCCCTTAAGGGCTCACCGATCGACTACATCGCGGATGACGCCTACGCAAACCCCACCTTCAGCGACGAGCAGGCCTGAGCGCCGCCTCGCATAAACCAAGGAGACAACAATGCCTCGTCCCACTAAGGGTCCCCGCCTGGGCGGCTCCGCCCAGCACGAGCGCCACCTGCTCGCCAACCTGGCTCGTCAGCTTTTCCTGCACGAGTCCATCACGACGACGGAGGCTCGGGCTCGCCGCCTGCGCCCCTATGCCGAGAAGCTCATCTCCAAGGGCAAGCGGGGCGATCTGCACGCCCGCCGCACCGTGCTCCGTAAGATCACGGACAAAGAGGCCGTTTACCGCCTCTTCGAGGTGATTGCCCCCAAGCTTGAGGGCCGCGAGGGCGGTTACACCCGCATCATTAAGACGGCTCCTCGCAAGGGCGACAACGCCCCCATGGCCGTGATCTCCCTGGTGCTGGAACCGGTTGCCAAGAAGGAGATCGTGGACGACGCCGTCGCCACCGCCAAGAAGGCTGCCGCCAAGGCCACCGAGAAGGCTGCGGAGAAGAAGGCCGCTAAGGACGCCGAGAAGGCTGACAAGGCTGCCAAGACCGCCGACAAGGCTGACAAGACCGCCGACAAGACTGAGAAGGCTGACAGCCAGATTGCCGCCCTGGCTGCCCCGGCTGAGGTCAAGGAGTATCAGGGCGCCGTGCGCGTTGCCGAGGGCACCGCAGCTGCACCTGACGCCGACCACCAGATCAAGGGCAACGAGGACTCCATGAAGTACCACGTGCCTGGATCGCGCTGGTACGAGGCCACCATTGCTGAGGTTTGGTTCGCCACCGTTGAGGACGCCGAGGCCGCTGGCTTCGTGCCTGCCGGTGGTGCCGCCGCGCAGCAGGTAGCCAACTGAAACTGAGCCTACTCAGCTAAACCGTCTGGGCTGACTCTCCACCAGGGGAGTCAGCTCAGACGGCCTTAACGCAGACCGTTTAGCACCCGCCCAAGGTCGTCGATGGCCCGGGCAACCACACCTGGGGCATCCAAGGCCACCAAGTGGCCGGCACTGCGCACATGGCGGATTCGCAGGTTGGAGAAGGCATGGTAGGTGTGCCGCACCTCCGCCGCACTGGCCGCCGGGGCTGCCTCCAACAGGATGGTAGGCACCGCAACTGCTGCAACATCGCTTTGCCTGAGGGCAATCAATTCATCCAGCTGCCCCGAGTATGCGAAGAACTCAGCCGCCCGGGCAGCCAGGGCAGTTGGCGGCACCCAGGCCTGCTCCCAAGTCTCCTGGTCAAGCGCCTCAGGACGCCGTAGCTCGTGGCGCACCGCCGTTAGCAGCAAGCCAGATACCGCCTGCCGGACAGGCGAGAGGCGCAGCAGGGTCCGGGTGGCGCTCTGGCAGGCGGCGGCCAACAGCGGTACCCCAGTGCCGGGCAGGCGGCAGGCCGCCATCGGGCGTGGCAGCTTTAGGGCCACCGCCAGTGAGGGGTCCACCAAAACCAGGCCGGCAACGAGCTCGGGCCGCAGCCGAATCACCGCCTCAGCTGCAAAGGCTGCCATCGAGTGGGCGACCAGGAGCAGCGGCAGACCAGCGGCCTCAGGCTGGGCTCGCAAGGAATCGAGGGCGTCAATCAGCTCCTGAGTCTGCTCGCGTAGCAGCGGCACCTTTGCAGAACTGGCCGTCTCCTGGGCCCTGCGGTCCACTGCCACCACCAGGTCTTGAGGCAGCAGCGCAGGCACCTCCTGCCAGAACTCTGCGGGCAGCGCCGCCCCGGGTAGAAGCACCACGAGCATGCGTGCCGGCGCGCCACCTGCAGGGCCGGTGGTAAGCAACCGCAGGCCGCCAAAGCGGCTATCGTCGGCAGCTGGCTCGCTGTTCATAGCTACTCCTTGCAGGGACCCAGGCGAGTAATTATCACCACGAAAAGCGCGTCGTAAACCAGGGTTGCACAGATCTGCGGCCACAGCTGGGCACCTGGGAGTAGAAACTCAAACAGCACCACCAGCACATCGGCAACCACCACTAAGGCCGTTGCCGCCGCAGCCAAGCGGGTAGTTCGGGTCCAGCCCTGTGTAAGCCGCAGCCCCAAGAAAACCGCAGCGAGCATGGTTATAAAACCGGCGCCCGCCAGAACCGAGGAGACCTCATGGAGCCGGGTGGCTAGGGTCGCCGACTTCTGGCAGCTGGCGCTTGCCGCTAGCGAGCAAGGCAGATTCAAAATGGCGTCCAGGAAGGTGGCACCGCCAGCCAAAATGCTTCCGATGACCAGCCCAGGTGCCCAACGGCTCAGCCAGCACCGCCAACGACGTCGCCCCAGCACCGCCACCGCAATCAGGAGAGCACCAGCCAACATGTCCCCACCCCGGAATAGCCACTGCCAGGGCTGATCCTGGGCAGCCAGTTCCGACAGGTAGCCCGGGCGCATCCGCCCCACCCACAGCCAGGGGCCCAGCAGCCAGGCGTTGTAGGGCACCAACACCAGTGCTATGAGCAGACGCCGATAGGTCACCGAGATCGGCGGAACTGGCCTAGTTGCGGGGTCCTTGCCAACCGCCAAATCCTCTGGCGCCACTGTCCGCATGCAGTGCTCCCATCACTGATTTGGCCGGACCAACGGGAATGCGATGGTCTCTCGGATCGTGGCATTGGTGAGCATCATGACCAGGCGATCCAGTCCGACGCCGAGGCCGCCGGTGGGCGGCATGCCCTGCTCTAGAGCCGCCAAGAAGGACTCATCCAACTCCATAGCCTCCGGGTCCCCGCCAGCCGCAGCCAGGGACTGCGCCGTCAAACGCTGCCGCTGGATCACTGGGTCAACCAGCTCAGAGTAGGCGGTGCCCACCTCAGAGCCGAAGATAATCAGATCCCAGCGCTCCGCCAGCATTGGGTCACGCCGGTGTTGGCGGGTCAAAGGAGAGGTCTGTGCAGGGAAGTCCGAGAAGAAGGTCGGCCCCACAGTGGTGTCCTCAGCCAGGTGCTCGTACAGCTCCTGCACCAAAGCGCCCCAACCCCAAGATGGGGCGCAGCTCAGGCCCAGGTGCTCAGCGTGACGGCACAGCTCCTCTACGGAGGTGCCCGTGTCCACCGGCACGCCCAGCCCCTCTGACACGGCGTCGCAGACGCTCACTGTGCGCCACGGCTTAGCCAGGTCAATCTCGTGCTCCACACCCTTAACGGTGCCGCGCACAACCGTGGTCCCCAGGGCCGCCCGAGCAGCAGCCACCACCAGGTCCTGGACGACTCCCTTCATCCCCTCATAGTCGGAGTAGGCCTGATAGGCCTCCAACATGGTGAACTCCGGGTTGTGGGTAGCATCCGCACCCTCGTTGCGGAAGTTTCGCCCGATCTCGAAGACCCGGTCCAGCCCTCCGACCATCAGACGCTTGAGGTAGAGCTCCGGGGCGATACGCAGGTAGAGGTCTAGGTCGTAGGCGTTGATATGGGTACGGAAGGGACGGGCGTTGGCTCCACCATGCACCAACTGGAGCATCGGCGTCTCTACCTCCAGGAAGCCACGCTCCAACAGGGAGGAGCGGACCGCCTGCACCGCCTGCGAGCGAGCTGCCACCATGTGGCGCTGCTCCGGGCTGGTGATCAGGGTCAGGTGGCGCAAGCGCACCCGAGCCTCTGGATCCTGGATGCCGCGACGCTTGTCCGGCAGGGGCCGCAGAGCCTTTGAAGTCATGGTCCAGGAAGTAACCAGCAGGCTGGCGGTACCGGTGCGGGAGGCACCCGCACTACCGGTGAAGGCCACCTGGTCACCAGCACGCACCAACTCCTGGAAGGAACGCAACGCCTCAGCGCCGGTGCCCTCACGGTCCAAGATGACCTGCAGGTCGCCGCTCCAGTCCCGCAGGTCCGCGAATACGACGCCGCCATGGTCACGCAGGGCCACGACGCGCCCAGCCACGGTGCACTCAGTTGCACTTTGCAGCGCCTCCCGGCAGGAGGCGGTTACGGCGACACTGGCTGGGTAGGGCTCCAAGCCGCGGCGCAACATGCGGTCCCGGACCGTAATTCGAGCCTTAACCTCGCGGGGTACCTTCCGCTCCGGCTCGGAGCTGGCAGCCCGGAAGGTCAAAGCGGCCATCTCCCGGGCCAGGGACTCATCTAGCCGCGGCTGGGGTGTATCAGGTTGGCCCAAAGGACCCCCCAGGTGCACAAAGCCCTCCGCGACGCCCATGGCAAGCGCCACCTGTGGCAGAGAGCCAGAGTCCTCGTAGCAGATGAGGCGCGGCACCCATTCGGGGTTGTACTTCGCGTTGGAGCGGTACAGGGACTCAAGCTGCCACCAGCGGGAGGCCAACAGGAGAATCCGGCGCCAAGCGCGCTGAATTGGGCCAGCACCGATGCGCGCCCCGGCGTCGAAAGCACTGCGGAAGACCGCGAAGTTCAGGGATACGCGGACCACGCCGAGCGTACTGGCTTCAGCCATGACGGCGGAGACCATGAGTTCGGTGACGCCGTGGTCGGCCTGCGGGTGGCGCCGCATGACGTTGAGACTCAGACCGTCAGCGCCCCAGGGCACAAAGGACAAGAGCGCCGCTACCTGGCCCCGCTCGTCCCCTTCCGGGAAGAGCGCTTCCACAATGACTGATTCGGCGTCAGATAGGTCATCTGGGGAGCGCCCCAGCGCCATGGAGAAGCCTCGCTCCGGCTCGCCGTCGAGCCAACGGGTGGCCATCTCACCTAGGGCGGTGAGCTCAGCGGTGGGCACAGCGCGTTGACGACGCACCCGGGTCTGGTATCCGGCAGCCGTGACGTGGCGGACCGCCTGGCGCACTTCAGGAAGCTCGTTGAGCCGGAACAGGGAGGGACGCAGCACCGCCTCATCACCAATGTGCAGCGTGTGGAGGCCAGCTTGCACCCAGGCCTGGGCACCGGCCTCAGATGCACCAATCACTGCGGGGGTCAGGCCATAGGAGGCAGCGTGAGTTAGGAAGGCACTGGCGGTGGCCGTCCAGGTGGAGGAGGGGCCTAGCGGATCCCCAGAGACCAGGGCGACGCCGGTGCCCGTGCGGTAGGCGACGCCGCCGTGCTCAGTCAAGAAAGCCGTCTTGTCCCGGCGGGTCGCAAAATAACCTAGGGAATCAGAGGGGTTTTGGGCGAGCAGGGTGCGGACGCGCCGCTCGTCATCGGTGCTCATGCGGGTGGCGAGCTGCTGGGAACGCATGAGGATGCACAAGCCCACAAGCAACGAGAGGGTCAACCCCAGGCCCAGAAGGCTGTCCAGCCACCCGGGCGCCTGCGCCAAGGTCTCCGCGAGGTTGCCGGTGAGCGAGTCTGCGCTGCCACTGAAAAGGTTGGAGGGGTGCAGGGCCACTGCGACAGCCAAGAAGACGAGCGTGACCACGCCCGCTGAAGTCAGGGCCACCAGGACCGCGCGGCGCATATTTCCGGGGCGCATGCGGACGGTGTAGGCCTGCCGTTCGCGCAGCAGGAGGACCAAAAGGAGTACGAGCACGCCCGTGTTGACGGCCAAGAGCTCTAAACTGTGGACCTCGTCTTCCAGCTCAGGGCGCAGGGTGATGGCAACCAGCACAGTCCCAAACAGAGACAGGTTGAAGAGGACCAAGATGAGGGCACCGCGCCAGGCATTGCGCACCCGACGGCGTAGCCCATCCGCCAGAATCAGGATCACCACAGCCGTGAGCCAATCCAGCACGAACAGCGGGATAAACCAGGTGACGATGAAGTCCAGCGGCCGATCCAGGGGCGGGAGGGAACCAAAGACGGTGGCCAGCAGGGAAACCAGGCCGATCGCCAGGAAGACCCGGGGCATCAATATGGTCTTGCGGCTGGCGCCGGGACGGGGAGGACGTTTCATAGTTGGACTGTGCACTTTGCTTGGGGGGATGCGGATCGGCCTGGAGTAGGAGATGGTCCCCACCCCGGGCAGGAGGAGCTGTGGGAACAGCCCGCTTGGAGAACTAAGGGTAGTGGGCTTGGACAGTTGCTAATGGCACTGCGGTAGTTGGGCCAGCTTAGGGACGAGACATATCCCAGCAACGGGCACCCCCCGTCATACCAGCCTCATTGGGCACCACCACGACGTCGTCGCCAATAAGCGTCAGTTGTGCGGCAATAATGCGGCGCGAGTTGCCGCCACCCAGGTAGAGCCGATCCCACAGGTACATGGGGCGCAGTGCCTCAATCACCCGCCGCACGCGACGCGACCAGTGGGCGTCCCCCAGCCGGAGGCGCTCATGCTCACCGATGTAGTCGTCATAGCTCAGGCCCCAGCGGATCGGCCCCTGGGAGATTTCCACGTGGGGGGCCAGTGCGCCATTGTCAAAGACGGCGTTGCCCAGGCCGGTCCCCAGGGTCACGATCATCTCGTAGCCGCGGCCAGTAACCACGCCCGCACCCGCCACCTCGGCGTCGTTGAGCACCAATACCGGCAACTCCAGCGCCCGAGTCAGGGCTGCGCCCATGTCGAAACGCCGCCAGGCCCGTTCTAGCTCAGGAAGCACGCGGGAGCGAGGCCCGTCCTTAGTGATGTAGTGCGGGGTGGCAACCACCACGCCGTGACGGATCATTCCCGGCATGCCCACAGTCACCCGCTCCGCGCGGGGCAGGTGGGAAGCCAGCGCCGTAATGGTCTCCACCAGCAGCTCCGGGGGGAGTGGGTAGGGCGTGGGGGTGCGTACGGCGTCGGAAATGATGGTGCCTTCGTTATCCAGCACGGAGGCTTTGATGCCTCCGCCGCCGCAGTCCACGGACAAGGTGGTTGGGTTGCTCACAGCACGAAGGTACCCGCTGTAGGTGGTGGACAGGATCAAGGGGGTGCGGTGGCATGGTTGACGTATGAAACCCAGCGGCCTTCCCGCCAGTCAGAGCCCTACGCCCGCTTCGGTGCGGGTGCGCTTGGACCTAGCCTATGACGGCACGGCCTTCTCCGGCTGGGCGGCTCAGCCAGGCCTGCGCACGGTTGAAGGGGAGCTGACTGCGGCCCTGGAGACCGTTCTCCGCGTACCGGTGCGCCTGACCGTGGCTGGCCGCACCGACGCCGGAGTGCACGCTGCCGCCCAGGTGGCGCACCTAGATGTACCGATGGCGGCCTGGGCGAGCCTGCCGGGGCGCTCCAGCCGCAGCCCGCAGGAAGCACTGCTGAGCCGGGTCCACGGCCTGCTGGCTCACCGGGTGCAGCAGGCCGGGCGGGGAACACCGCAGGGGCCGCCGGCCCAGCGGCAGCCACAGCTGCCCGCACGCGAAGTGCGCGGCGTCAGCGACGTCGTGGTCCACGGGGTCCAACCGGTGCCAGCGGCTTTTGACGCGCGCTTCAGTGCCCTGGAACGCCGCTACACCTACCGGATCAGTGACGACCCCCAACTGTGGGATCCCGCCCAACGGCGGCGCGTGCTGTGGGTAGACCGGCCCCTCGACGTGGAAGCCATGCGCACCAGCGCCCTGCCCCTGTTGGGGGAACACGACTTCCTGTCCTTTTGCAAGCCCCGCGCAGGCGCTACCACGGTGCGCACCCTCAAGCGTCTGGAATGGCGGCGGGAGGAGGCGGGGCCGGAGGCCGGACTGGTCATGCTAAGCGTGGTGGCTGACGCCTTCTGCCACTCAATGGTGCGCTCCCTGGTGGGGGCCGGGCTGGCTGTAGGACAGGGGCGCCGAAGTGCTGCCTGGCCGGAGCAGTTGCTGGCGGCGCGCTCCCGGCAGGAGGCTGCCCCGGTAGCGCCCCCGCACGGGCTCACCCTTGAGGCCGTGAGCTACCCGCCAGAGGAGTTGCTGGCAGAACAGGCCGCCCGGGCGCGGGTTGTGCGCGCCACCTGCTGCTGAACAGGCGCGTCACCGTGGCAGGATTCACGGTGCAGCATGGGCTTAGGGCTTTGACCCTAGTCCGGGTAAGCCGGTAGTGTGTGAAACCGTCGTGAAGCACATATCTGCTGACTCTTGGTGCCATCCCACTCGCCCAGAACAGCCCGTGCTCCGATCACTCACCTGACCATGGTGGTCTCGCTGTGCCGTGACGCTTCAACTCGGCATCTGCGTGCCCACCCGCCAAAGAGAAACGAAGGCAACGCCCGTGCGCACGTATTCACCGAAGCCCGGCGACGTCGAGAAGAACTGGTACGTCATCGACGCCACCGACGTCGTCCTAGGTCGCCTGGCGGCCCAGGCCGCAACCCTGCTCCGTGGGAAGCACAAGCCCCAGTTCGCGCCTCACGCGGACTGCGGCGACTACGTCATCATCATCAACGCTGACAAGGTCGCCCTCACCAACGGCAAGGCAGACAAGAAGTTTGCTTACCGCCACTCCGGTCACCCGGGTGGCCTCACCGCCGTCCCCTACCGAGAGCTGCTCGCCACGCGCCCCGAGCGCGCCGTCGAGAAGGCCATCAAGGGCATGGTGCCGCACACCAAGCTTGGCCGCGCCCAGCTCAAGAAGCTGAAGGTTTACGCGGGCGCCGAGCACCCGCACGCCTCGCAGAACCCGCAGGCTTTCGAGATCACCCAGGTCGCCCAGTAAGCGCCCGGCACCCGCGACAAGCAAAGGACATATTGTGGCTGAGACCACTGTCGAAATCGACGCGCTGGACGAGGAGAACGCCCCCTCCAGCTTCACCACCGAGACCGAGGCCGCCCAGCAGGGGCGCGGCCAGTCCATCACCGCTCCCGGCAACGGCCTGGGTCGCCGTAAGGAGGCGGTCGCTCGCGTCCGCCTGATCCCCGGCACTGGCAAGTGGACGCTCAACGGTCGCGCCCTGGAGGACTACTTCCCCAACAAGCTGCACCAGCAGCTGGTGCGCGCCCCGTTCACGCTGCTTGACTTGGAGGGACGCTTCGACGTCGTAGCCCGCATCAACGGCGGCGGCATCTCGGGCCAGGCCGGAGCCCTGCGTCTGGGCATCGCCCGCGCCCTAAACGAGATTGACCGCGAGGCCAACCGCCCGGCGCTGAAGAAGGCCGGTTTCCTGACCCGCGACGCTCGCATCGTTGAGCGCAAGAAGGCCGGTCTGCACAAGGCCCGCCGCGCCCCGCAGTACTCCAAGCGCTGACCTCCGGGCCAGCCGCTGGGACTGCCAGCTGCAACCCGACGCCCCGCCCTGCTGTTACCAACAGCAACGGCGGGGCGTCGTCGTGCCGTCTAAAATAAACTAATTACCTCGACTAGCACCGGGAACACCCCCAGGAGGAACTCATGGCACGACTCTTCGGCACCGACGGCGTTCGGGGCCTGGCAAATGACCTGCTCACCCCCTCACTCGCCGTCCAGCTCGGAGAGGCTGCAGCACGTGTCCTCACCACTGAGTCCACCACCTCCCGTACCGGCCGCCCCCGTGCCGTCGTCGGCCGCGACACCCGCGCCAGTGGCGAGTTCCTAGACCACGCCATTAGCTCCGGCCTGGCCTCCTCGGGTGTGGACGTGACTCGCGTCGGCGTGCTGCCCACCCCCGCTATCGCCCACCTGACCGCCACCCAGGACATTGACCTAGGCGTCATGATCTCCGCCTCCCACAACCCCTTCCAAGACAACGGCATCAAGTTCTTTGCCCGCGGTGGCTACAAGCTGGAAGACTCCGTGGAGGATGAGATCGAAGGCCTGCTCGGCAAGATCACCGGCCTGCCCACGGGCGCCGGCGTGGGCCGCGTAATCAAGGGTGAGACCGTCGCCGACCAGAACTACATCAACCACCTGGTTGACTCCGTAGCCACTGACCTCACCGGCCTGCGCATCGTCGTCGATGCCTCCAACGGCGCCGCCTCCACCGTTGGTCCAGCCGCGCTGCGGGCCGCCGGCGCCGAGGTGATCGTCATCAATGCCTCCCCGGATGGCCTCAATATCAACGACGCCTGCGGTTCCACCCACCCGGAGCGCCTCCAAACCTATGTGTGCAATGTGGGCGCGGATATGGGGGTGGCCTACGACGGCGACGCCGACCGCTGCCTGGCCGTGGACGCCGCGGGCAAGCTCGTGGACGGCGACCAGATCATGGGCATGCTGGCCGTGGGCATGAAGGCCGACGGCACGCTGGGCTCCGACACCCTGGTAGTCACGGTCATGAGCAACCTGGGCTTGATCCTGGCCATGAAGGAGCACGGCATCCGCACCATCCAGACCGGCGTGGGTGACCGCTACGTGCTGGAGAAGATGCTCGCCGGAGGGTACACGCTGGGTGGGGAGCAGTCCGGTCACGTGATCGACACCATCCACGCCACCACTGGCGACGGCGTACTCACGTCTTTGCGCGTGGCCGCCCGCGTCAAGCGCAGTGGCAAGTCCCTGGCGGAGCTGGCCGACATCGTGCAGCGCCTCCCGCAGACCCTCATCAACGTCAAGGGCGTAGACAAGGGCGCTGCTGGCACTAACGCTGCCGTGCAGAAAGCCGTGGCGGAGGCAGAGACGCGGCTGGGGGAGACCGGCCGCGTGCTGCTGCGTCCCTCCGGCACTGAGCCGCTGGTGCGCGTGATGGTGGAGGCTGCGACTCAGGCGGAGGCCGACGCCGTCGCCGGTGGCCTGGCCGAGGTGGTCAAGGAGCAGCTCTCGCTCTGAGCCGGTCTGCGCTCTAGGCATGCAAATCTGCTTTTGGTGCTGGTGGTGTGGGTGCACCACCAGCGCCAAAACCCAGGTCTTGCGGGGTGGGGGCGGAGCCTGGACCTTTACCTCAGGACTTGCGCAGCAGGACCCGGCTCATATGGTGATCGCCGTCCTTGCGCAGCACGAGTGTGGCGCGGCCCCGCGTCGGCTCAATGTTCTTGCGCAAGTTAGCCAGGTTCACGGACTCCCAAACCTCATTGGCAGCCATCATGGCGACGTCGTCAGGGATCGCGGCGTAGCGCCGGAAATATGAATCCGGTTCCCGGAAGGCCGTCCGCTTAAGCGTGAGGAAACGGTCCAAGTACCAGCGCCGAATATCCTCCGGGTCCGCATCCACATAGATCGAAAAATCGATGAAGTCACTGACCGCCAAAGCTGAGGCTGGCTCACCCTCCGCCTGCAAGCGACCGCGCGGCGCCGGCTGCAGCACATTCAAGCCCTCCAACACCAGCACATCTGGACGCTCCACCACCACCTGCTCACCGGGCACGACGTCGTAAACCGAGTGCGAGTACACCGGCGCCTTGACCCGCGCTGCCCCGGACTTCACGGAAGCCACAAAATCCAGCAGGGCCCGCCGGTCATAGGACTCCGGGAAACCCTTGCGGGCGGTCAGCCCTCGCGCCTCCAACACGGCGTTGGGCAGCAGGAAACCGTCCGTGGTCACCAAATCCACGCGTGGCGTCGCCGCAAAACGGGAGAGCAGGTGGGCAATCAGCCGGGCGGTGGTGGATTTGCCTACCGCCACAGAGCCCGCCACCGCCACCACAAAAGGCGTGGGAGTCTCCTTTACCCCAAGGAACTCGGCGGTCTGCTGGGCGCGCTCGCGGGTAGTGGAAATGTACTTCTGCAACAGGGCCGTCAGAGGCCGGTAGACCACATCCACCTCAGCCAGATCAATCGGATCCCCCAAGCCCCGCAGCTTCTCCACATCCGCCTGAGTTAGTGGCAGCGGAGAAGTGGAAGCCAACTGGCGCCACTGGTCGCGCCGCAGCTCGATATAAGGGGAGGGAGAGCCCGGGCCCGGTAAGGACGGGCCGGGGTTAACGGTGGTGGCAGGGTTACTGGTCACGGGGGCAGTCTTACCTATTTGCTTGGACTTGCTGGCGGATTTGGCTGCAGAGTGCGTTGCCGCACGCCACCGCGGAAAGGTCTGACAAATGACTTGGCGTGGAGCAGTTGAATGCGCGGTTCGCCCATGGTTCGATCACGCTTATGTGTGGAATCGTTGGCTATGCAGGCCCCCTGAACCTCAGCAACACGGGCACTGAACGCCCCCTGGAAGTCCTCATGGACGGGCTCAGCCGCCTGGAGTACCGCGGCTACGACTCTGCCGGAGTAGCCCTGGTCAGCCCCGCCGGGCTAGAGGTCGTGAAAGCCGCAGGAAAACTAGAGGGCCTGCGCGCCAGCCTGCAACAGACCCCACCTGCGCCCGCCACCGTTGGCATTGGGCACACCCGCTGGGCCACCCACGGTGGGCCCACCACCGCCAACGCCCACCCACACCGCGCCGGAAACCTCGCCATCGTCCACAACGGCATCATCGAGAACTTCCGCCCTCTGCGCGCAGAAGTGGAGGCCGCCGGAGGCACACTGTTGTCCGACACCGATACAGAGGTCGTCGCCCAGCTTCTGGACTTGGAGTTCAGCCAGCGCCTGCAGGCCGCTGGTTATCAGTGTGCAGATAGCACTGGCGAGGGCCTCGCCCCCACCCTCGCTGCAAATGCTGGCGGCAGCTGGCAAAACGACGCTGGCCTCGCCCCCACTGCCGAGCAGGCGCAAAGCCTCCTAGTGGAGACCATGCGCGCCGTCACCAGCCGCCTAGAAGGCACCTTCGCGCTGCTGGCGGTCACGCCCCTGGCCCCCGGCGCCATTGTGGCTGCTCGCCGCTCCAGCCCCCTGGTGATCGGCCTGGGGGAGGGAGAGAACTTCCTGGGCTCAGACGTGGCCGCCTTCGTAGCCTTCACCAAGCGCGCCGCAGAGGTAGACGACAACCAGGTACTGCTCCTGACCGGCGACGCCGTCACCGTGTGGGACGCCGCGGGCCAGCAGGTCCAGCCCCGCACCTGGGAGGTCTCCTGGGACGCTTCCGCCGCCGTCAAAGGCGGCTACGACACCTTCATGGACAAGGAAATACACGAGCAGCCCACCGCCGTGGCTGACACCCTGCGTGGGCGCGTGGACGAGCGCGGTGAACTCACCCTGGACGAAATGCGCATTGACCCCGCACTGCTGCGCAGCATCGACAAAATCATTGTGATCGCCTGCGGGACCGCCGCCTACGCCGGTCACGTTGCCAAATACGCCATCGAACACTGGTGCCGCGTGCCGGTGGAGATCGAGCTGGCCCACGAGTTCCGCTACCGCGACCCCATCGTCTCCGAAAAAACCCTAACCGTGGCCATCTCCCAGTCCGGGGAAACCATGGACACCATCCAAGCGGTCCGCCACGCCCGCGAGCAGGGCTCCAAAGTGCTAGCCATCGTCAACACCTACGGTTCCACCATCGCCCGCGAGGCCGACGCCGTGCTCTACACCCACGCCGGTCCAGAGGTAGCAGTGGCCTCCACCAAAGCCTTCCTGGCGCAGATCACCGCCTGCTACCTGCTGGGCCTCTACCTAGCCCAGCAGCGCGGCAACAAATGGCCCGATGAGGTGGCCGAATACCTGGAGCAGCTAGGCCGCATGCCGGAGAAAATCCAACGCGTGCTTGACGAGCAAGCAGAGCGAGTCAAAGCCCTGGGAGCAGAGCTGGCGGATAAGCAGTCCTTCCTCTTCCTGGGGCGGCATGTGGGCTTCCCAGTGGCCCTGGAGGGGGCCCTAAAGCTCAAGGAACTGGCATATGTGCACGCGGAAGGCTTTGCCGCCGGGGAACTCAAACACGGTCCAATCGCCCTAGTGGAGGAAGGCCTGCCGGTGTTCATCATTGTTCCCACCCCGCGCCGTCCCGTCCTGCACGACAAGGTCATCTCCAATATCCAGGAGGTGCGCGCTCGCGGCGCCCGCACCATCATCATCGCGGAGGAAGATGACGCGGCAGTGGACGCCTTTGCCGACGACGTCCTCCGCATCCCGGCTACGCCCACGCTTATGTGGCCGCTGCTCACGGTGGTGCCGCTGCAGGTCTTTGCTGCCGCCCTGGCCACCGCCAAAGGCCTGGACGTAGACCAGCCCCGCAATCTAGCCAAATCCGTAACCGTGGAGTAGTCCTTGGCTGCCTGTGATCCGGGGCTCCCGGTGGTTCCTGCGGTGGATGGCGCTGGCGCGAGCGGCAGTTAGTCCTCAGCGACGACGTAGGCCAGCGCTGCGCCGCCGTCATGCGCCAAAGACAGGTGCCAACGGCGGATGCCTAAATCGGCTGCCAACTGCGCCACCGCTCCGTGCAACTGCAACAGCGGTGCACAGCCGGGGGCGGTGCTTACCTCAATATCGGTTAAACGCCAGCTATGCGGTTCGGTGGGTATCGCCCTGGGTAGCCCGGCGGGTAGCCCCATGACGGAGGCGCCTGAAGGTGCTGCCGCTGGGTTCGCAGCGACCGCTCCCAGCGACGCCGCCGCGAGCGCTGAGCCCAGGGCCTTGAGCACTGCCTCTTTGGCGGCCAGCCGGGCCGCCAGTGACTCCGCGCGGTGCGCACACAGCTCGCGCTCGCGGGCAGTGAAGAGCCGCGCCGCTAGGGCGGGCAGGCGCATGAGCCGGGCTTGCAGCCTTGCCACCTCCACAAGGTCAGTTCCAATCGCCACTATCACCCGCACAGTGTGCCTGAAGCAGCAGGTCCAGCGCCCGCTGCCACTTCCACTGCGGCCAAGTGGGGGAGACACTGGCGCCATGATCCCAGAGACCACCAGCCCCGCAGACCGGCAATTAGCTGCCCTGCTGCGCGTCCCCGGGGCCCAGGATCACAAGTACACCCGCGGTGTCTTGGGAGTTTGGGCAGGTTCGCAGAGCTATCCCGGGGCAGCTGTGCTCACCTGCGCGGCGGCTGTGCGCAGTGGGGTGGGGATGGTGAGGTTGTTGGCGCCTGAGCGGGTGGTCAACCTGGTGCTGGCAAGCCGCCCGGAAGTCGTGTCGGCACCGGGGCGCTGCCAAGCAGTGGTGATCGGCCCGGGCACCGACCCCGCCGATGCGGCCCGGGCCGCTGAGCTTCAGCAGGCCTTGGCTCTGGCGCTGGGGGAGGAGAAGGTGCCGGTCCCCGCAGTAATCGACGCCGGTGCGTTGCCGCTGCTGGCCGCAGGCTTACGCGCAGGCGGCCGCTGCAATGCCTGGCAGGTGCTTACGCCTCACGCGGGGGAAGCCGCAGCCCTCCTGAGCAACCTGGGACAGGCAAGCAGTCGCGACGAGGTCGAGCAGCAGGCTAAGGCTGCCGCCCTGGAGCTAAGTGCTTTAACTGGTGCCACAGTGCTGCTCAAAGGCACCCCAACCCTGGTGGCTAACCAGGCAGAAGGGGTAATTCTCAGCTTGGATTCCGGGCCCGGCTGGTTAGCCACCGCTGGCAGCGGCGACGTCTTGGCCGGCGTTTTGGGGGCACTGCTGGCCTCAGCCAGCGTGGCCCATGAAGGGGTTGAGAACCTTGGTCATACCTCAGGCGCCGATTTTGCTTGCAGTGATTTGGGCGAAGGCAGCAGGGCTGCTGAACCTCCCACCAAACCGCTACCTGAACGTTATGAAACAGCACTAAAGCCGGCAGTCCTTGCAATTCCAACAAAGGATTGTCATAAGCCGGATTGCCGGGCACAGACGCCATTTAGCAATGCGGGAAGCTCGGCTGCCCTGCTTGCGGCGCTGGCGGTGCGCATTCACGCCCGGTCGGCTGAGATTGCAGCCCAAAGCAGCAATACTTCCCCCGGTCACCCAATCGCCGCCCTCGATCTAGTGCATTGCCTGCCCCAGGTATTGGGAGCCCTGCTAGTGGAGATGCAACAATCAAGGCCGTGATCCCCGAGCAAGCCCGCAGCGCCAGCGCGCCTAGTCAAGTTCACCCGAACTCGACTGTGGGTAGCTTGCCGGGAGCTGCCTCCGCCCAGGCTGTGGTGGACCTGGACGCGATTGCCCACAATGCGCGGGTCTTGGCGCAGGCTGCGGGCACCCCCTGGATGGCGGTGGTTAAGGCTGAGGCCTATGGCCATGGCATTTTCCCGGTTGCCACTACTTGCCTGAAGGCTGGCGCCACCTGGCTGGGCGTGGCCCAACTCGCAGAGGCCCTGCACCTACGTGAACTCCTAGACGCCGACGGCGTCGCCAGACCCACCGGCGCCACCCCCACCCCTGCGGCGCCCCGCCTCCTGAGCTGGATCATGCCGGTATTGAGTGCGGCAGAAGCTGCCGCCGCTGGCTCCCCAATTCGCCGCGCCCTGGACGCTGAGCTCGACCTCTCCGCCTCCACCCTCAGCCAGTTGGAAGCCATCGTGACCGCAGCTCAGGCTCAAGGCCAGGTGGCGCGAATCCATCTGAAGGTGGACACCGGCATGTCTCGCGCCGGTGCGATGCTCGCTGAGCTAGCCCCGCTGGCCCGGGCGGCTAGCCAAGCTCAAGCGGCGGGAGTAGTTCAGGTGGTGGGCCTGTGGAGCCACCTATCCCGCGCCGATGAGCCCAACAGTGGCTCTACTGAGGAGCATCTGCGTCGCTTCCAGGCAGGTGAAGGCATGCTCGCGGAGACAGGCTTGCACCCGCAGGTGCGTCACCTGGCCGCCACCGGCGGGCTGCTGTGGCATCCGGTTGCCCGCCTGGACTTAGTGCGCGTGGGTATCGGCTTGTACGGCTTGAGTCCTGACCCCGCCGTCGCCAGCAGCGCGGAATTGGGGCTGCGGCCCGCTATGCGGCTGGAATCCCGGCTCTTGCAGGTAAAGCGCATCCCCGCGGGGCAGGCGGTTTCCTACGGCGGCATTTGGGTCGCTCCCACAGACCGCTGGGTGGGCCTGGTGCCCGTGGGCTACGCCGACGGCATCCCCCGGGCTGCGGCTTCCCAGGGACCCGTGTGGGCTGCTGGGCGGCGCACCCAGGTGATCGGCAAGGTTTGCATGGACCAGCTTGTCATCGACCTGGGGCCCGCAGAGGCAAACCAAGGCGCTGCACTTGAACCGCCCGCACAGGCCGGAGATCCCGTGGTCCTCTGGGGAGATCCCGCCAGGCTGCCAGGCGTGCCAACAGCTGACGACTGGGCCACCGCCTGCGGCACCATTAACTACGAGATCGTGACCCGCCTAGGTGCGCGCATCCCGCGCGTCTACACCTGTGAAGCCACTGAGGAGGAGCAGGCATGACTGGCCGCCCCCAAGCAGCTGCCGCTGAGATCACCGTGGAAACCACCGGCCCGGACTCCACTTGCGAGCTCGGGGCCCGCCTAGCGTCCCTGCTGCGCGCCGGAGACCTGGTCATGCTCTCCGGTGGACTAGGCGCTGGCAAAACCACTCTGGCCCAAGGAATCGGCGCCGCCATGCAGGTGCGTGGCCGCGTCTCCTCACCCACCTTCATCATTGCGCGCGTGCACCCCGCCCTGGCTGAGGGCCCAGACCTGATTCACGTGGATGCCTACCGCCTGAGCAGCCTGGAAGAAGTCGACGCCCTAGACCTGGACTCCTCGCTGGCTGATTCAGTGACCCTGGTCGAGTGGGGCGAAGACAAGGTGGAGGCCCTGTCCCAAGACCGCCTGGAGGTGACCGTCACCCGGCCCCACGGCGCCGTCGCCACCCTTGCGGAGGAGAGTGACGCCGCCGTCACCGACCTGGCAGCTGTGGATGACTGCCGTCGCAGCGTGCAGTTGCGCGCTATTGGTGAGCGTTGGGACGGCGTCGATCTGTCCGTGCTCCTAGATCAGAGGAGTTGACCGCCCCCTATGACTCCCCGCTCCCCATTCTCCCCACGAGGCGCTGCCTGCCTCCGGCCTACTGCCGCGGTGTTGCTCGCGGCCTTGCTCCTACTAGGGCTAGTTATGCCGACCTCGGCCGCTACAGCGGTGGCGCCTGTGCCGCTGCCGGAGGCAGTGGCGGCATGGATGCGCGCCGAAGCGCCCCAGGTAGTCTCCAATGCCACGCCCGGTGGGGTGGCATCCGGGGCTCTCACTTTTGGCGACGTCGTAAAGGTATCGGCGTGGGATGAGGGCTTCCTGCGCGGTGAGGCTCAAGGTGATGGCCTCAAGGATTCTGCGCACTGGGCTGCCACAGTGCAGGTGCTGGGCCAAACGGTGGGCGCGATTCATATGTGGAGCAGCGCTGAGAACTCCGCCACAAGCGGCCCAACAGCCGCAGGCACCGCCGGAGCCCGGGGCGGAGCCGCCTCCGCTGCCGCCACCGCCGCCACTACGGCGGCCACCAGGGCAGCCTCTGGAATTAGCCAGGTGATAGACGGCGAATACGTCAATGATCCAATGCTGGGTGACGCCTTGGCGCGATACTCCGGCCAGGAGAGCAATGGCGAGGCCAGCATTCAGTGGGTGATCGTCCACGACCCGGTGGACCGCTCCTGGTTCGCCGTGAACCACGGTGTGGTGCGGCCCCTGGGGCAGACCAGCACCTCCGTGCTGGCAGGTGAACTGCCCGTGGCCGTGTACTCGCAAATCGTCCGCGAACGTCGAGCTGAGGTGCCCGTGCAGGACAAGCCAGCATGGAACGGCTGGCTTCCTGGCAACCAGATGATTTGGTTGGCACTTGGCGGGTTCGTAGCACTAGCCCTGGTGGTTGTAATCACCGTGCGCCACGAACGCCAAGCATTTCCCGACTGATCGGGCCGCCGGACCTAGCTGGGCCAGGCGGCGTCACAGCGGTGCAGGAGATAAACCCGCCAAGGCCTAGGCTGGGGCCGTGCGCATAGTCTCCATCGACTCCTCCCTAGGAACCCAGCTGCTCGCCTGCGAGGCCGAGCTAGAGCAAGCGGCCAACGGCAGCAAACTGCGCGTCCTGGCGCGCCAAGAACAGTCCGACTCACGCCACCATGCGGAGTCGCTAGGCCCCATGCTGGCCAGTGTCCTGAACCAGCCAGAGGTCGCTGCGCAGCCGCTGGAAGCGGTAATTGCCGCTACCGGACCGGCTCCATTCACGGGCTTGCGCGCTGGCCTGGTGGCCGCCAGGGTGCTCGGACGCACGCGGGGCGTGCCGGTGCACGGGGTGCCAAGCCTCGACGCCGTGGCCCGCCTAGCGCTGGACCAGCTGCCAGAGGGAGCCACGGTGCTGGTGGCCACCGATGCGCGCCGCAAGGAGGTTTATGCCGCCCGCTATCGGGCAGCTGGGGCCGACGACGTCGAGCGGCTTGAGGATTTTCTGGTGGCGGCCCCCCAGCGGGCGCTGGAGCTGGGGGAGGCCGACGCCGTCGCTGGCTCCGGGGTGACGCTCCACCCAGAGCTCGCTCAGGGGCGCGAAGTGCTGGCGCCGGTCTCCGGTGACGCACTGACCCAGGTGCGGGTGGCGCTGGCTCGTCTAGCTCAGGCGCCCGCAGGCACGGTGCTGGACACAGAACCGCTGTACCTGCGGCACGCGGACGTACAGCTGCCCACCACCCGTAAGCGGGCCCTATGAGCAACTGGCGGCTGCGGCCCATGACACCTGCGGATCTGCCGCAGGTGGCGCAGTTGGAGCAGGAACTCTTCGGCGCGGAGGCCTGGAGTGAGCAGCTGCTGGCAGCTGACCTAGAGGCAGCCGCTGGCACTCAGGGGCCGGCGGATCGCAGTTACCTGGTGGCAGAGGTCGCGTCTTCTGCGGGGCCTGCCGGGCAGGATGCCATTAAGCAAGGCGCCGGCGAGCAGGTAGCTGTCGAGCAAGGCGCCGGCGAGCAGCCCGGAGAACTGATCGGCTATGCGGGCCTTTGGTACGGCGATGGCCGAGGTGACGCGGACCTGCTGACCATCGCGACTGTGCCCGCCTGGCGCCGCAAAGGGATTGGAAGTGCCTTGCTTGACGCCGCCGTCGAGATTGCGCGGCAAGCAGGCTGCAAGCACCTCCTGCTGGAGGTGCGCGAGTCCAACACCGGAGCACAGCGGCTGTACGAGTCCCGTGGTTTCAAAGGGCTAGGCCGACGGCGGAAGTACTACCTGCAGCCAGTTGAGGATGCGTTGGTCATGCGCTTGACGCTAGCTAAGAGCTCTAGGAATTGGCCCACAGCGGCATTACGAAATGGAGCAGAGGTCTGACCTATGCTGACGGCGCTGGAGCGCCTGTCAGAACCAACAAGCCCCGGAAGATTCGGCGTCAGCAATGGGAAACATGGCGGTCAAGGGCCGCAGGTCCGTTTCGTGCAGACAGGCGCGCACAGCAAGGCGCAGCGCTCCGGTTAACCTTCCGCCGTGGCCAAGACACTGACATCCAATAAGAAGAGGACCGCGTTCACCACGACGGTCTTCATGAAGCGCATGATGGCGATCTCCGGATTCGTCTTCCTATTCTTCGTTGCCTTCCACGCCTACGGAAACCTGCACTACTTCCAGGGCGAGGTCGAGTACGACCACTACGCAGTCTTCCTGCGCACCCTGCTGTCCCCGATCCTCCCCTACAGCGGATTCCTCTGGATCCTGCGCGTCGCGCTGCTGCTGTGCCTGGCTGCCCACGTCGGCAGCGCCTACCACCTGTGGGCGCGCAACAAGCGGGCGCGCGGCACCTCCAAGTACGCCGTGAAGGTCTCCAAGGCGGACTCCTACGCCTCCCGCTACGCCATGCGCACCATGCGCTGGGGCGGCACCTACCTGCTCCTGTTCATCATCCTCCACATCCTGCAGTTCACCACCCTGACCTTCACCCCGGGCAAGGAGTACGTGCACGGTCGCGCCTACTTCAACATGTACTGGGCATTCCAGCTGTGGTGGGTCTACCTGATCTACGTCCTAGCCCTCGTGGCCCTGTGCCTGCACCTGTGGCACGGTATTTGGTCAGCTTTGCAGACCCTGGGGGCCATCCGTAAGAACACCATCCCCGGTGTCCGCATCGTCGCCTTCCTGGTGGCTTTCGCGGTGTTCGCCTCCTTCATTGCGGTTCCCACTGCGATTCTGTTCGGCATGGTGGACGCCCCCATGCCCGACGCCACCTACTACCCGCAGCTGTGTGAGGCGGTCGGCTCTGCTGCCGAGCACGTCTCCCACTGCGCTGCGATGACCCACTGATCGAGAGCGAGTGAATGATGACTGAACTCATCGATGGCCTCTATAAGCTGGGCGACAAGGTCGCTGACACTAAAGCCCCCCACGACGTGCCCATCGCCCGCCGCTGGGAGCAGCGCAAGTTCAACGCGAAGCTGGTGAACCCCTCCAACCGCCGCAAGCTGGATGTGATCGTCGTCGGCTCCGGTCTGGCTGGTGGCGCTGCCGCCGCCTCCCTGGGCGAGCAGGGCTACAACGTGAAGTGTTTCTTCTACCAGGACTCCGCCCGCCGCGCCCACTCCATCGCCGCCCAGGGTGGTATCAACGCCGCGAAGAACTACCGCAACGACGGCGACTCCACTTACCGGCTCTTCTACGACACCGTCAAGGGTGGCGACTACCGCGCCCGCGAGGACAATGTCTACCGCCTGGCTGAAGTCAGCGCGAATATCATCGACCAGTGCGTGGCCCAGGGCGTGCCCTTCGCCCGCGAGTACGGCGGCCTGCTGGACAACCGCTCCTTCGGCGGCGTGCAGGTATCCCGTACCTTCTACGCCCGCGGCCAGACCGGCCAGCAGTTGCTGATTGGCGCCTACCAGGCCCTGGAGCGCCAGGTTGCGGCCGGCACCGTTGAGGAGTTCCGCCGTCACGAGATGGTTGAACTGATCCTCGTAGATGGCCGTGCCCGCGGCATCATTGCCCGCGACATGGTCACCGGTGAGTTGGAGACCCACTTGGCCGACGCCGTCATCCTGTGCACTGGCGGTTACGGAAACGTCTTCTTCCTGTCCACCAACGCCATGGGCTGCAACGGCACCGCGATCTGGCGGGCCCACCGCAAGGGCGCGTACTTCGCGAACCCCTGCTACACGCAGATCCACCCCACCTGCATCCCGCAGTCGGGCGACTTCCAGTCCAAGCTCACCCTGATGAGTGAGTCGCTGCGCAATGACGGGCGCATCTGGGTGCCCAAGAAGGCTGAGGACTGCGAGAAGGACCCGCGCACCATCGCCGAGGAGGACCGCGACTACTACCTGGAGCGCATCTACCCGGCCTTCGGAAACCTGGTGCCCCGTGACATCGCTTCGCGCCAGGCGAAGAACATGTGTGACGAGGGCCGCGGCGTCGGCCCCGCCATCAAGGAGCGGGACTCGGACGGCAATGAGCGCATGATGCGTCGGGGCGTCTACCTGGACTTCTCCGAGGCCATCGGCCGCCTGGGCAAGGACGCCGTCTCCGCCCGCTACGGCAACCTGTTCGAGATGTACCAGCGCATTACCGGCGACGACCCCTACGAGGTCCCGATGCGCATCTACCCGGCCGTGCACTACACGATGGGCGGGCTGTGGGTTGACTACGACCTGGAGTCCAATGTCCCGGGCCTGTACGTGGGTGGCGAGGCGAACTTCTCCGACCACGGCGCCAACCGCCTGGGTGCTTCCGCCCTTATGCAGGGCCTGGCCGACGGCTACTTCGTGCTACCGGATACGCTCAACGACTACCTGGCTGACATGCTGCGCCTGGGCAAGGTTGACCCCAATGCGCCGGAAATCGCAGAGGCTGAGGCCGCTGTCCAGGACCGCATCAACCGCCTGATGGCACTGCGCGGTACCCGCTCCGTGGACGACTTCCACATGGCTCTAGGCCGCATCATGTGGGAGTACTGCGGTATGGAGCGCCGTGACTCCGGCCTGCGCAAGGCGATCAAGATGATTCGCGAGCTCAAGGCCGAGTTCTGGCGTGACGGCCGCGTCACCGGTGAGCCGATGGAGCTCAACCAGTCGCTGGAGAAGGCAGGCCGTCTGCTTGACTTCTTCGAGCTGGCCGAGCTCATGTGCATCGACGCGCTGCACCGCCGCGAGTCCTGTGGTGGTCACTTCCGCGCCGAATCCCAGACCCCCGAGGGTGAGGCCCTGCGTCACGACGACGAGTTCCTCTACGTCGCGGCCTGGGAGTGGGGCGGCGAGGACCAGCCCCCGATCCTCCACAAGGAGGACCTCATCTACAACGACATCGAGCTCAAGCAGCGGAGTTACAAGTGAACATCAAGCTGAAGATCTGGCGCCAGAAGAACAAGAACACCAAGGGCCACTTCGAGGAGTACTCGATGTCCGGCGTCGAGGAGCACATGAGCTTCCTCGAGGTCCTGGACCTGCTCAACGAGCAGCTCTTCCAGGCCGGTCAGGAGCCGGTGGCATTCGACTCCGACTGCCGCGAGGGCATCTGCGGTCAGTGCGGTGTGGTCATCAACGGGCAGGCTCACGGGCCGATCCGCTCCACCACCTGCCAGCTGCATATGCGTCACCTGGCGGAGGACCCCTCCTTCAAGGACGGCTCCACCATCACGATCGAGCCCTGGCGCTCCACCGGCTTCCCGGTGCTGCGTGACCTCATCGTGGACCGCTCCGCCCTGGACCGCATCGTCCAGGCCGGTGGCTTCATCTCTGTGAACACGGGGGCTGCCCCGGACGCCCACGCGGCTCCGGTGCAGAAGGACAAGGCCGACGCCGCCTTCGAAGCTGCTGCCTGCATCGGCTGCGGCGCCTGCGTGGCCGCCTGCCCGAACGCCTCCGCCATGCTGTTCACCGGCGCGAAAGTCTCGCACCTGGGCCTGCTGCCGCAGGGCCAGCCCGAGCGCCTCAACCGAGTGGTCAATATGCTCAACCAGCACGACGAGGAAGGCTTCGGTGCCTGCACCAATATTGGTGAATGCGCCGCTGTTTGCCCCAAGTCCGTGCCACTGGAGGTCATCTCGCGCCTCAACCGCGACCTTGGTCGCGCCCTGTGGAAGGGCACCGTGGCGCATTCCTGACAGCAAAGGGCATGAGCCCGCTGCCAAGCAAAAGTTGGGGCGGTCACCGCTTGGTGGCCGCCCCAGCGGCGTCCGGGGCAGGGCAGTTTCAGGGAGTTGGCGCGCTGGGGGAGCTTTGGCCACTGGCCGGGCTGGAACCACTGCGGGCACTGCCAGCACTGCGGGCACTGGCGGCACTGTGGGAGCTAGTCGCGCTGCCGGCGCTGGCCCCGCTGCGGGCACTGCCAGCACTGCGCGCACTGCTGGTGCTGTAGGCACTGGCCGAGCTGGCACTGCGCGAGGCACTGTAGGCACTCTCAGCGGTGTCAGCGGAGCGCGGCACATGCGTGGCGACGCCGTCGATAATGATGCCGATCTTGCGGTGCAGCCAACCCAGCTCAGTCCAGTGGTGGCTGTTGTCCTGCGGATCCGGACTAACCGTCTCAAGCACTGACGCCGGCTTATCAGCGGCCTCTGCGGCTGCGGTCTCCCGCATGATTTCCACCTGCATATGGGTGGCCACCACCGTGTCCGCAATGAAATCCACCATCACCATGGCTTCCTCAGCAGGTAGACCACCCGCCTCCAAAGCGGCGCTAGAAGAAGCGATCGCGGGGGCAAAGGCCTGATAGGCCCACGGCGTCGACATAAGCACCCGAGCTAAACCTGGAGTTTCATCCAGCAACTGCCACATGAGTTCCCCAAAGAGCTGCGCCCCTTCCTCCCAGGGACCAGCCAGCGCATCAAAGTCCGCCAAAGAGTTCATGGCGATCCGCTCCAAGCAGGCTCGCAGCAGATCATCACGCGAGGCGATCACCCGGTACAGGGAAGAAGGCGTAACCCCCAGCTTCCCGGCCACACCCACCAGCGTGAAATCTGTGAGCCCTAGGGACAGCGCAGAATCCACGACCTCCGCCCGGGTCAGGCTGTGCCGAGTGCCGGTCTTGCGGTCTTTTCGCGCCATAAGTTCAATTTACCGGCGCCCCAATCACTTACCGCGCTTTGCAACCCGGGGAGTCGGCGCCCTCATCATGTGAGCCCGCTCAAAGCCAGCGCGGTCATCCCAGGCAGCGGGTGGGACGGGGAGCGCAGAGCGCTAGGCTGAATGCCGTGAGTGAAGCACTAATCCTTGGCATTGAGTCCACCTGTGATGAGACCGGCGTGGCTCTGGTGCACGGGGGCAGGCTGCTGGGAGACACCGTGGCCACCTCCATGGATGAATACGCCCGCTTTGGGGGGATCATCCCGGAGATCGCCTCCCGCGCCCATCTGCAGGCATTCCTGCCCACTCTCGACTCTGCTTTGGCCCAGGCCAGCGTGACTTTAGAACAGGTGGATGCCATAGCGGTATGTGCAGGCCCAGGCCTGATCGGTTCCCTAACCGTGGGCATTACTGCCGCCAAGACCCTGGCAGCTTCACTGGGTAAGCCCATCTACGGGGTCAACCACGTGATCGGCCACCTAGCCGTGGATGAACTGGTGGATGGCCCTCTGCCGGAGAGATTTATCGGCCTGATCGTCTCGGGTGGGCATTCCAATATTCTGTCCGTGGGGGATATCGCTCGCGACGTCGTCGAACTGGGCGGCACCCTAGACGACGCCGCTGGGGAGGCCTTTGACAAGGTGGGCCGACTGCTGGACCTGCCTTACCCGGGCGGCCCCCACGTGGACCGGCTCTCCCAGGCCGGAAACCTACAAGCCATCCGCTTCCCGCGCGGACTGGCAGCAGGCAAAGACAAAGAGCGTCACAAATACGACTTCTCCTTCTCCGGTTTGAAAACCGCCGTGGCCCGCTATGTGGAGGCCCTGCAAGACGCAGGTAAGGAAGTGCCCGCAGCTGACGTCTGCGCCGCCTTCTCCGAAGCCGTCAACGACTCACTAACCGCCAAAGCCGTACGCGCCTGCCAGGACACCGGCTGCAACACCCTAGTGGTGGGGGGTGGCTTCTCCGCCAATTCCCGCCTGCGTTCCCTGGCTGCTGAGCGCTGCGAGGCTGCCGGGATCACCCTGCGCCTGCCCCCACTGCGCTACTGCACGGATAACGGCGCCCAGATTGCCGCCATGGGAGCTGCTGCGCTGCGCTCGGGCGTGGCGCCCAGCCCCCTGGACTTCGCCCCTGACTCCGGCATGCCACTGGACCTGCCCGTCATCCACTGAGGCTTGTCACTGGCGGCGGCTCAGAGACGCCACCGATACCGCAGGCGCAGCAGCCATCGTTGCAATTGCAGTCAATCCTGCTGTGTGTTCAGCGGGTTGCAGGCGTCTATGCCGCCGCGGGTGACAGAACCCGCCGCTAGGCCGACTCCACCACCAGCACCAGGCCCTTGCGGGCAGCGCCAACGCGGGTGAGCACCCAGCTTTCAGTCGGCCCGTTCGCGCCACCGGGCAGACGCAGACTCGCTCGCAGCTGCTCGGGCACCACCTCCACCCCGCGCTTCTTGATATCCAGCCGTCCCAGCCCCAGTTGGCGGGCCCGCGCCTTGAGGGACTTCAGGTGCAGCGGCAGGACCTCGCGGATCCGCCAGGCCTGCAGGAAAGGCGTCAGCCGCTCCGGCAGGGGAGCGCTCCCGGTCAGGTAGGCGATCCTGTCACTCACCGGCTGCGCCTGGGCCTGCTGGCCCAGATGCGCCACCAAGCCCGCCCTAATCGCAGCCCCGTCAGGCTCAAATAGATACTCACCCAGGTGGGCGGGGGAGGCGATGGGCTCTGCCTGTGTGGGGGCCGCCGCAGGGTCTGTGCACTCGGGGTCGCGCAATATATGCGTGCTCGCAGTGTCTGGCTGGCCGTTTTGTCCTGCACCGGCCAGCACTAGCGCACTGCGACCGGGCCCCTCAAGTGCCAGCGGGCCGCACCACAAGCCGGCCTCTACGACGTCGCCCCCGACGCTGACCCACTGTGCATGGCAGTCAGATGGGATGGCGGCATGGTCCAAGCCCGGAGCCACCTTCACGCCGACGGCGGCCACTTGCTCCCGCAATGCCAGCACCTGGGATAGGGGCGGCGCCCACTGCTCAGGATTAGTGATGCGCTTGCCGCCCTGGCGCCTAGCCGGGTCTGCGAATACTGCGTCCACGCCTGCTGCGGCCAGATCCACCGTCAAAGCATCCGCACAGATCGCCTGTGCGTGGGGGAAGGGCATCAGGTTGACGGTGGCTAGGGCCGCAGTGGCCTCATCGCGCTCAACTGCCAGCACCGGCAGGTCCAAACCTGCGAAGGCAACGGATTCCCCGCCGATCCCACAGCCCAGATCGGCGACTTTTTTCACGCCCGCCTGCAAGTAGCGCTGGGCGTGGTGGGCGGCGACGGCGAGCCGGGTGGCTTGCTCCAGGCCATCAGGCGTGAAGAGCATCTTGGAAGCAAAAGGTCCGAATTTGCTTTGAGCGCGAGCCCGCAGCCGTTGCTGGGTCAGCGCTGCCGTGACCAGCTCGGGGGAGTAGCCTTGGGCGCGCAGGGATTCACCCAGGCGCAGCGCGCTGGCCTCGTCATAGGGCGGCAGTGAGTCCAAAAGGGCCCAGCCTTGCGGCGTGAGCAGGGGGGCGAGGGCAGTGGCATCCATCGCTGGCATCATTTCACGGCGGTACGGTTCGTGCTGTGACCACCAGCCCAAGCACTGCGCCCCGCCCGGACGAGAGCAGCGCCCCCAGCGGGAATCGGCGCGCCGCCGGCAATGTGCAGAGCCGGCCCGGCACCCGCCGACTGAGCAAAGCGCTGGGCGTGCTGCTGCTTTGCGGGGCCTTGGTGCTAGCTGGCGTGAATCTCTGGGGATTCTTGGGTTCGGCGGGGCGCATTAGTGAGCTTGGGGCTGCGGATGACACGCGCAGCGCTCCGGTGGCGATTGTGCTGGGGGCAGCGGTGCGCCCCAATGGGACGCCGTCGCCCTGGCTGGCTTATCGGCTGGACGCGGCTGCGCAGCTGTACCGGCAGGGCCGCGTGGAGGCGATTCTGGTCTCGGGGGACAACCGAGCAGTCGACTATGACGAGCCCACCACTATGGCGCGCTACCTGCGGAAGGTAGGGGTGCCGGAGCAGGCCATTGCGTTGGATTACGCGGGCGTTGACACGCGCGCCACCTGTATCCGCGCTAAGCAAGTCTTTGGGGTTGAGTCGGCACTGCTGGTGACTCAGGACTTCCACCTGGGTCGGGCCGTGACGCTGTGCCGCCGCGCCGGGGTGGATGCCTACGGCGTCGCCGATACGCGGGCGCAGGCGAACCGAGCGCAGTGGGTATGGTCTTGGCTGCGGGAGCGCTTGGCGCTGGTGAAGGCGGCCTATGAGGAGCTGCGTGGGGAACCGCCGCTGCTGGGACCACATGAGGTGAGTGTGGAAGAGGCGGTGGCTTGGACGCGGGCGCAGCGCGGCTGAGCTGAGCAGTGGGCGACGTCTAGGCGTGCCAACTAACTCGGCCACAGCGGGCCCGTAGCGCGCCAGGGTGCACGCCTTAGGCGAACCCGACCCCCGGGATTGGCACTCGCGTTGACTGAGTGCTAACCGCGTCGTAGATTTTTCATTAGACGCAGGAGTGCGGGAACCAACCGTAAGCCTGCGGCTTGTGCCCTGTGGCTCTGACTGACCCCCGCGACGGCAGCCGGAAGCTGAGGGGCGCGATCCCAACAGTCGTTACACACGCTAACTAGCGAGAAGGGGAGGTCCGAAGTGTCGGTCTCCATCAAGCCGCTCGAGGACCGCGTCGTCGTCCAGACGGTCGAGGCAGAGCAGACCACCGCATCCGGTCTCGTCATCCCGGGCACCGCCCAGGAGAAGCCCCAGGAGGGCAAGGTCGTGGCCGTGGGCCCCGGCCGCGTTGACGACAACGGCAACCGTGTCCCGGTGGACGTCGCCGAGGGTGACCTGGTCATCTACTCGAAGTACGGTGGCACCGAGGTGAAGTACCTGGGTGAGGAGTACCTCATCCTGTCGGCGCGCGACATTCTCGCCGTCGTCACCAAGTGAAAGCAGAGGGGCAGTTCCAACAGAACTGATCCCCGCAGACAGTCGCCCCGGCCCGGTTGGGCTGGGGCGACTGTGCGTATGGGCTGGGTGGCAAACTCAGGCGGCAGACTCGGCCACGGCGGGGCGAGCGCTGTAACGGTTGGCGGACTGGTCGGCCAAGGCGGCCCGGCGGTCCTCCTCACTCATACCGCCCCAGACGCCGTAGGGCTCGTTGACGCGCAGCGCGTGCTCGCGGCACTGCTCTATTACCGGGCAGTTAGCGCACAGTTGCTTGGCCTGAATATCTCGGTTGCGGCGGGCGGAGCCGCGCTCGCCCTCCGGGTGAAAGAACATCGAAGCGTCAGCACTCCGGCAGGCGCCGCGAACCTGCCACTCCCACAGTTCTGCCACGGGTCCGGGAAGTTGGGCGATCGCCAGCATCGGGATTCCTTTCGTGTGGGGCACCGCAGCGCGCCCCAAGGGTGGGGAGAGGAGAATGACGCAAGCGTAATTCAAGTAACAGCCTAATATCAATGCAGTTACGAACCTGTATGGGTCACGTCTTGTCAGGAGGACGTGGGGGCAGTCCCGTGCTGCTGGTCACTATTTCAATAGTCCTGGAGTGGAATCCTGCCCGCGCCAATGGAGGCGGTTGTCTCTTGGCCGCGGTTAGGCGGCAGTGGCGGCGCACCATACGATGGGCCTGTGAGTGACGCGATCAGCAACCCAGACCTGTACGCCCCCACCGGACTTACCTACGACGACGTGCTCCTGCTGCCCAGGCTCACCGACGTCATCCCCTCAGAAGTAGATACCTCCTCCCGCCTGACCAAGCGCATAACCCTCAAGGTGCCGCTGCTGTCCGCCGCCATGGACACCGTCACGGAATCTGAGATGGCGATCGCCATGGCCCGCCAGGGCGGCATCGGCATCCTGCACCGCAATCTCTCCATTGAGGAGCAGGCCCAACAGGTTCGCCGCGTCAAGCGCTCCGAGTCCGGCATGGTCTCCGACCCGGTCACCGTGGGCCCGGAGGCCACCATTGCCCAACTGGATGAACTGTGCGGCCACTACAAGGTCTCCGGCCTGCCCGTCGTGGACGATTCCAGCAACCTAATCGGCATCATCACCAACCGCGACCTGCGCTTCGTGCCGCCGGAGCAGTGGTCCACCATGACGGTGCGCGAATGCATGACCCCGCGCGAGCGCCTGGTCACCGGCAAGGTGGGCATTTCCCGTGAGGACGCCAAGGCGCTCCTGGCTCAGCACCGTGTGGAGAAGCTACCGATCGTTGACGACGCCGGGCACCTAACCGGTCTGATCACCGTCAAGGACTTTGTTAAGACAGAGCAGTACCCCAGTGCCACCAAGGATTCCCAGGGGCGCCTGGTGGTTGGTGCCGCCGTCGGCTACTGGGGCGACACCTGGGAGCGTGCGGGCGCCCTGGCTGAAGCCGGGGTGGATGTGATCGTGGTGGACACCGCGAACGGTGGCGCCAAGCTGGCCCTGGAGATGATCTCCCGCATTAAGACTGACCCAGCTTTTGCTGGCATTGAGGTGATTGGTGGGAATGTGGCCACCCGTGAGGGCGCGCAGGCGCTCATTGACGCCGGGGTCGACGCCGTGAAGGTGGGGGTGGGCCCGGGCTCCATCTGCACCACCCGCGTAGTTGCTGGCGTAGGCGTACCCCAGGTCACCGCCGTCTACGAGGCTGCCCGAGCCTGCACACCCGCCGGAGTGCCGCTGATCGCCGACGGTGGCCTGCAGTACTCCGGGGACATTGCCAAGGCCATTGTGGCGGGCGCCAGCACAGTGATGCTGGGCTCACTGCTGGCCGGCTGCACCGAATCCCCCGGTGACCTGGTGTTTGTCAACGGCAAGCAGTGGAAGCGATACCGGGGGATGGGATCCCTGGGAGCTATGAGCTCGCGCGGCCGCAAGTCCTACTCCAAGGACCGCTACTTCCAGGCGGATGTCTCCTCAGACTCCAAGATCGTGCCCGAGGGCATTGAGGGGCAGGTCCCCTTCTCCGGCTCGCTGGGGGACGTGGTTTACCAGCTGGTGGGTGGGCTGCACCAGTCCATGTTCTACGTGGGGGCGCGCACCATTGAGGAGCTCAAGGCCAATGGGCAGTTCGTGCGCCTGACTGCGGCCGGCCTCAAGGAGTCTCACCCGCACGATGTGCAGATGACTGTGGAAGCCCCCAACTACTCGGGCCGGGGCTGAGCCTCAAAGCCAGCGCTTAGACGGCCTCGCCCTAGCCTGCACCGGCTGGGGCGAGGCCGTCGTCGTAAAAATTGCGGGCCTAGGGCTTAGAGGTTTTCTGGCAAGGGCCAGGCGGGATCGACGTCGGGCTGGCGGCCCTTGGACTCCAACCAGCGATTGAAGGACTCCGCCCAGGTGCGGTGGGCTTGCGCCTGCCAAGAGACCAGTTCCTCCAGCCGGAGACGACGCAAACTCTGGTGCTTGCGCGCCATCGCCTCCAGCACATCCAAAGTGGCGGCCACATCCACCTCAGCGGTGTGTAGCTCCTCCGGCACGCTTACGCCATAGACCACCGCCAGGTCCGCCAAAGTCCGCTTGCCCTTGCGCCAACGGTCCAGCGCACGGTCTAGCACCAGCGGGTCAGCCACCGGGCCTAGCTCGCGGCCCAAGCGCTCGCGCAGGGTGGGCAGGCCGTGGCGGGCGAGCTCAGATTCCATGATCGTCAGGTCAAAGTAAGTATTGAAGGCGATTACCGGAATGTCTTGCTCCATAGCTGAGACCAAGCGCTCGGCCACCTCCTGCAGCACCTCAATGACTGGGCGTCCCTCGGTCTGCGCCTGTTCAGTGGTGATGCCGTGAATCGCCGAGGCCGAGGCGGGAATCTCCACGCCTGGGTTAGCCAGCCAGGTGCTTACTGTTTCCGCGCGTGTGCCGTCAGCTTGCAAGGGGCCCCGCTCTATTAGGGCGGCTGTCACCAGGCGGTCAGAGAGGGCGTAAACACCAGTGGTTTCCGTGTCGAAGCCAAGCAGAGGGCCGTCGACCCAGGAAGCAGAGGTACCGGAAGGCTGCGCGTCAATGCTCATGGCCTTGAGTCTGCCATCGACCCCTGACAGCTTTCCAAGGAATGGCCCGCATGCCGCCGGCAGGACCTGAGAACAAGGACTTGCTAGGGCTGCAGGGGGAGGGTGAGCGCATACCATCAGCCCATGAGCGGTGAGATTGAGATTGGGCGTTCCAAGCGTGCGCGCCGGGCCTACTCCTTTGACGATATTGCGCTGGTGCCGGCTCGGCGCACCCGTGACACTGAGGAGGTCCGCGTCGGCTGGCAGCTAGATGCCTACCACGTGGATTTGCCCGTCATGGGGGCCCCTGCCGACTCCGTAATGAGCCCCGAGAACGCCATCATTGTTGGCCGTCTGGGCGGTATCGGGGTGTTAGACCTGGAAGGCCTGTGGACTCGTTACGAGGACCCCGCCCCGGCCCTGGAACGCATCCGCGACGCCCGTCCCGAGCAAGCCACCCGCGTGCTCCAGGAGGTGTACTCCGCCCCCATCCAGCCGGAACTCATTACCGCTCGCCTGCAGCAGGTGCGTGAGGCGGGCGTCGTCGTCGCTGGGCGCTTAAGCCCCGCCCAGACCCAACGCCACTGGCGCACCGTGGTGGAGGCGGGAGTGGAACTCTTTGTTATTCGCGGCTCTGTGGTTTCAGCCGAGCATGTTTCTGGCTCCACTGAGCCGCTTAACCTCAAACGCTTCACCTATGAGCTGGACGTGCCGGTGGTGGTTGGCGGCGTCACCACCTACACCGCCGCACTCCACCTCATGCGTTCGGGAGCTGCCGCGGTCCTCGTTGGTCAGGGCGGTGGAGCCTCCTCCTCCATACGCCAGGTACTGGGGCTGCATATGCCCATGGCTACCGCTGTGGCTGACGTCGCCGCTGCCCGCCGCGACTTCCTGGACGAGTCCGGGGGCCGCTATGTGCATGTGGTGGCCGACGGTTCGGTGGGCAACTCTGGCGACGTCGTAAAAGCTATCGCCTGCGGGGCCGACGCCGTCATGCTCGGCGCCGCCCTGGCCCGCGCCAGCGAGGCGCCCGGTGGCGGCTACCACTGGGGCGCCGAAGCCCGCCACGCCAGCCTCCCTCGCGGCTACCGCTCCTACGTGGGCACCGTGGGCACTATGGCGGAGATTCTTACCGGCCCCTCAGACCGGGCTGATGGCACCTTGAACTTAATGGGGGCTCTGCGGCGTACCCTGGCCACCACCGGCTACTCGGACGTGAAGGAGCTGCAGCGCGTGGAAGTGGTGCTGGCTCCCTATGAGGGCACTCGCCCGCATGCCTGAGTGCCGCTTTGGCCCCGCAAGTCATCTCTCAGGCATGCCCGGCACCGGCTACCTTCCGGTAGGGTTAGGCCTGAAAGTTCAATGATGTCCACGAGGCGTCCGGCCCCGTGACAACAGTGGATCGACAACCCGCCGTCCCACACCAGACTCACAAGGAGCAGAACATGGCTCAGGTCAACGCCACCATCGCCTCCAAGGTCGGCCTCCACGCCCGCCCTGCCGCCACCTTCGTCAAGGCCGTTGCCGAGAAGGGCATCAAGGTCACCATTGCCAAGGAGGGCGGCGCTCCGGTTGACGCTTCCTCCATCCTGGGCATCATGACCCTGGGTGCTGGCTTCGGCGACGTCGTCACCCTTTCCTCTGAAGACGCAGGCTGCGAGAAGGGTCTGGAGGAGCTCAAGGCTCTGCTGGAAACCGACCTGGACGCCTGATCCCAGGCCACAAGCGCTAATAGCAAAGGCCGAGGGGCGTGCACCATAGGGTGCGCGCCCCTCGCTGCATCTAGCCTTCAAGGAATGGGGTAGTTGAGGAATCCCCTAGATGTCGGGCATAACAAAGGCGCTCCACCTGACTGTAAGATCTTTAGTGGCAGTACTAGGGGCGTGGCCGCTGCATATCCAGTAGCAGAGGAGAAGGCATGACGACTGTCCAGGTTGATGTCGCACCCGCCCTGCTGCGCTGGGCCGTGAGACGGGCACGTTGGGACGAAGAGACTGCTACCAGTCGCGAGCCCAAGCTCGACGCCTGGATCAACGGGACCTCGCGTCCGACCCTAAAGCAGTTGGAGAAGTTTGCTGCCAAGACCCATACTCCTTTCGGGATGCTCTTCCTGCCTGAGCCTCCGGTCGAGGACATCCCCATCCCAGATATGCGGACCATCCATGACGCTGGAGTGTGCGAGCCGTCGGCCAACCTGCTTGAGACGATCTACCTCTGTCAAAGGCGCCAAGACTGGTATCGCGAGGATGCTTTGGAATCGGGGGCAAGCACGCTCGGCTTTGTAGGGTCCGCAACGTTATCGACTCCGACGGCCGCTGCCGCAAAGCGCATCCGTGACGCGCTAAAGCTGGACGAACGGTCTGTGACCGGCTGGGCCGATGCCATGACCGATCTCATCAAGCGAGCCGAGGCCATCGGTGTCCTGGTTATGGTTAACGGAATCGTTGGCTCGAACACGCATCGCAAGCTCGATCCAGAGGAGTTTCGGGGCTTCGCTCTCGCCGATGACATCGCTCCGCTGGTCTTTGTCAACGGGGCAGACACTAAGGCGGCACAGCTTTTCACGCTCGTCCATGAACTTGCCCACCTGTGGCTAGGGCACAGTGCCTTGTCTGACATTGCCAGCATTGCAGGTAGCGAAAAGCAGGAAGAGCACTGGTGCAATGAGGTGGCTGCTGAGGTGCTCGTACCCTTGGACTCGCTCCGATCGGAGTGGACAGGGACCCTAGGAGAGGATGAACTGAATAGGCTGGCTTCTCACTACAAGGTCAGTACTCTCGTCGTGCTCGCCAGGCTCCGGGACGCCGGGAAGCTTTCTTGGGATGAGTATCTGCTCCGGTATGACGCTGAGCGTCACCGAGTCAGGGAGCTCATACGGCCTTCGATGGGCACAAGGGGCGGGAACCACTACAACAATCAGATCCGGCGGCTCGGGCGACCTTTCACCCGGGCAGTGGTGTTCTCCGCCTTGGAAGGACGGACGACATACCGGGACGCATATCGGCTACTTGGGACGACGACACACTCGACCTTTGAAGGCTTGGCGGAAAAAGTAGGAGTGGCGTGATGTACCTCGTTGACGCCAACGTCCTTATCGAGGCGAAAAACCGCTACTACGCCTTCGACATAGCGCCTGGGTTCTGGGATTGGCTTAGCCAGGCATATGGCGAGGGCAGAGTGTTTAGCATCGACGCCGTCCGCAAGGAGATCCTCCAGGGGGAGGATGAGCTCAGTCAGTGGGCGAAGATACATCGTGAGTTCTTCCATCCACTAGACCAGAAGACCACACCGTTTTTCTCTAAACTCTCCATCTGGACGCAGTCCCAAAACTTCACACCTGCAGCACGTGATGCCTTTACTGCAGAGGCTGCGGACTATCTCCTTGTTGCCTTTGCGGCAGCCCACGCATGCACGGTAGTTACCCATGAAACTGCCGGATCGGGCTCTCGCAAACGAGTGAAGATCCCGGACGCCTGTAAGGCCCTTGACGTCAAGTGTGTCAACACCTTTGAAATGCTTCGCCGTACCGGAGTCAGCCTTGCGTTGGCCTGATACCCACAGAACCCAGTAAAGGGGCCGCGGTTTGTCAGACCGTTAACTGCTCGCAAGCCTGCTGGGGTATTCGGTCAGAAGCTCGTCTGGACCAGCGCCAGTCCACAGCGCCCTTTGTGTCTCAGCGCGCTCTTGGCTCAGGTTATTGCTCTAGCGGCGGTGAGTAGTGCCTCTAGGCGAAGAAACCGTGCTTGCGGAGGTGGTCGTCCGTGTTACCCAGGGCGACACTCGCGATGACGCGGTCGAAGACCTCTACGGTGGTCATCGTGCCCGCTTCTTCGTAAGGTTTGCGGCCCGCAGCCGTCCGATGTCGCTGCTGAGCGGATCAATTGCCTCGACGGCCTGATCGAGCGTGCCGAGGGCGCGCAGAACCTGCATCACGCTGCCAAAACGCACCCCGGGATCGCCTGTCTCGATCTTGCGCAGGGTATCGCGTGTGATATCGGCCCGCTCAGCGACCTGCTGGGCGGTTAGCCCCAGCACCATGCGCCAACCGCGCACATGCTCGCCAAAGCTTTTGAGTTGCCTGTCGAGCTTGTATCCGGCCATGGCACCTCCACTCTCCTGTGGCGACAATATACGCCATATCGCGAAGATGCGGCGAAATTTGTCGTCATTGAGTTTTCGGAGCTACAAGGCTGCTTCGAGCGGCAGCGGCGAGCAGCCAGCCGGGCATCGGGGCCAAGGAGCCCGCGCGGGAATGCCACATTATGGGCATGCAGCTGGTCGGTATGATCCAGGACCATGACGATTATTGCGGCGGCAGATGGCTCCGCCCTAGGCAACCCAGGCCCCGCCGGTTGGGCCTGGTACGTGGATGAGAACTGTTGGGCAGCTGGAGGTTGGCCTGAGTCCACCAATAACCGCGGGGAACTAACCGCTGTCCTGGAACTATTGCAGGCCACCGCTCACACGGGAGAAGACCTCCTGATCCAAGCGGACTCGCAGTACGTCATCAACTCCCTGACCAAATGGCGTCATGGCTGGAAAAAACGCGGCTGGCGCAAAGCTGACGGCAAGCCCGTCCTCAACGATGACCTAATGAAGCAGCTTGACGCTGCCCTGGCCGGACGCGTGGTGCATTTTGAGTGGGTTCGCGGGCATGTGGGGCACCCCATGAATGAGGCCGCAGACACTCGCGCGCGCGGCGCCGCCACCGCCTACCAGCGCGGCCTGGCCGTGCCCAGCGGCCCCGGCTGGACGCGTGGAGGAGGCGGAAGCACCGACCCCAGCCCTAGGAAGGCGACGACGGCGTCGACTCCCGCCAGTCCGGCTAGCAGCCGGCAAGCAGTGGTGCCAGGGGCGACGGCGGCCCGCCGCGCCCAACTACGAGCGCAACAAGAAGCGGCAGGCACGGCGTCGCCACCCCAAGTGGACACGCTGTTCTAAGGGCGCTGTAAAAACGACCGTGTTCCTGTGCCCGCACAGGGAAGGCACAGGAACACGGCCAGTAGGAGCACCAGCAGGAGCAGCTCAGATGAGGGTGAGAGCCTGGCGGGCGATAGCCAGCTCCTCATTGGTGGGCAGCACCGTGACAACCACCGCAGAGTCCGGCGTGGAGATAGTCACCGGGTCGCTGGAGTGCGTGCCATTGGCCGCCTCATCCACCTTGATCCCCAGGAAGGACAGGCGCTCGCACAGTTCGGCACGCAGCCGCTTGTCATTCTCACCAATGCCAGCGGTGAAAGTGATGGCGTCCAGGCCACCCATTACGGCGGTGTAGGCACCCACATACTTCACCAGACGGTGCAGGTAGATATTCATGGCGTCGCGCGCCTGCTGGTCACCGGCGTCGATCAGCTTCCAGACCTCACGCATATCCTGCTGGCCGGTCAGACCCTTCATGCCAGACTCGCGGTTAAACAGGTGGTCGATCTCGTCCACGTTCATGCCGGCCACGCGCACCAGGTGGAAGACAGCAGCCGGGTCGATATCGCCGGTGCGGCCACCCATAACCAGGCCCTCCAGCGGGGTAAGCCCCATGGAAGTGTCGACGGCGTGGCCTCCCACCACGGCGGAAACGGAGGCGCCGTTGCCCAGGTGCAGGACGATCTGCTTGAGGTCATCGCGGCCCAGACGCTTGGAGATCTCCTGGGAGACGAACTGGTGACTGGTGCCGTGCGCGCCGTAACGCCGGATGGAGTACTTGTCCGCGATCTCGCGGTTCAGGCCGTAGCGGGCGGCTTCTTCCGGCAGGTCCTGGAAGAAAGCGGTGTCAAAAACCACCACCTGCGGGATATCCGCCATGAGCTTGCGAGCCACTTCGATGCCCTTGAGGTGGGCGGGGTTGTGCAGCGGGCCTAGCGGCACCAGCTCCTCGATTTTGGCGACGACGTCGTCATTGACCAGGGCCGGGCCGGAGAAGTAACGACCACCCTGCACGACCCGGTGGCCCACCGCCACGATATTCGCCTCAGAGAGCTTGGGGCCCTGCTCCTCGAAGAGACGCAGCACCTCAGACAGGCCGAAGCCATGGTCCGGGACGGGCAGTTCCAGGTAGGTCTTCTCGGTGCCGTGCTTGTGGGTGATCGCGCCGATCGTGTCGCCGATGCGCTCCACCAGGCCGGAGGCCAGGCCCGCACCCGAGTCAGGGTCCACGAGCTGGTACTTAATGGAGGAGGAACCGGAGTTGATGACAAGGACAGTACGTGTGCTCACGCGCTTGGTCTTTCTGCTCTGAGGTGTTCTACGTGTGTTTGAAATTAGTGGCGGGGTTAGCGCCACAGTTAGGCAGCGCCAACCCCGATAGGGCTCAGTTCTGAGCCTGGACGGCGGTGATAGCCACCGTGTTGATGATGTCTTCCACCAGTGCGCCGCGGGAAAGGTCGTTTACCGGCTTGTTTAGGCCCTGCAGCACGGGGCCGACGGCGATGGCGCCGCTGGAACGCTGCACTGCCTTGTAACCGATATTTCCGGAGGACAGGTCCGGGAAGATGAAGACGGTGGCTTTGCCGGCCACTGCCGAGTCGGGGGCCTTCTTGGCAGCAACGGTCGGGTCGATTGCGGCGTCGTACTGGATGGGGCCCTCCACCGCGAGCTCGGGAGCTTTGGTGCGGACGAGCTGCGTGGCCTCACGGACCTTGTCCACATCAGCGCCCTGGCCGGAAGTCCCGGTAGAGAAGGAGAGCATCGCTACGCGCGGCTCCACACCGAACTGGCGGGCAGTTTCAGCGGAAGAGATTGCGATATCAGCGAGTTGCTCGGCGGTGGGCTCAGGGTTGACCGCACAGTCGCCGTAGACCAGTACCCGGTCCTCCAGCAGCATGAGGAACACGGAAGAGACGATGGAGGTGCCCGGCTTGGTCTTGATGATCTGGAAAGATGGGACAATCGTGTGGGCGGTGGTGTGGGCCGCGCCAGAGACCATGCCGTCGGCGTCACCCATATGCACCATCATCGTGCCGAAGTAGGACACATCCTGGACCTTCTCACGGGCCTCCTCCAGCGTGACGCCCTTCTTGGCGCGCAGGCGGGCGAACTCCACGGCGTACTTCTCCAGCAGCTCCGGGTCGGAGGGGGAGACGACGCGAGCATCAGCAATATTCAGGCCCAGCTCGGCAGCACGTGAACGAACCGTGGTCTCCTCACCAAGTAGGACCAGCTGAGCGATGCCGCGGCGCAGGATGGCGTCAGCGGCCTGCAGGACGCGGTCGTCGTCGGGCTCCGGCAAAACGATCGTGGCGGGGCGGGCCTTGGCATGCTCCACCAGCTCGGCTTGGAACATGATGGGGGTGACCACCTTGGAGGGCTCCACTTCCAGGGCCGCCATAAGGGAGGCGACGTCGGCTTCCTGTTCGAAGGCGGTGATGGCCACATCCAGCTTGTGCTTGGAAGCAGTGGCCAGGTAGCCCTTGACAGAACCGGCGGCTGAGGCGGCGGCAAAAGTGTCCAGCGGTGAGGTGATGATGGGCAGAGTGAGGTTTAGGCCCTTGATGATGCTCAGGGCGTGTGGAGGCACGTCGAAGCCACCGTTTAGCACTAGGCCGGAGAGCGTGGGGAAGGTGGAGGAGGCCTGGGCCGCTGCCAGGGAGATCAGGACGGCGGTCCGATCGGCCGGCACGATGACGAGCTGCCCCTCTTTGAGGTGGTCCAGGAGGTGGGAGACATCCATAGCACCGATGAGCACGGACTCCGCTTCGCGTTCCAGCAGGGCCGGGTCACCTGAGATGAGGGTGCCGTCAACCGCGGTGAGGACCTCCCCGACTGCAGGGGCAGAGAGCAAGGGGACCTCGGGGAGAGTGGAGGTGGTGACGCCTGCGATGCCCCCCAGGGCTGTAGCAATGGCCTGGCGGGACTCCAGGGGGCAGCGGTTGGCTAGGACAGCGGCGGTGTGGCCCAGGTTGTCAGAAATCTCCGCCATGGAGACCTCGACGCTGGCGCGCACATCCTCTGGGGTGCCGACGCCGGAGACCACCAGGAGCATGGGGGCCCCAATATTGGCGGCGACCTTGGCGTTGAAGGACAGCTCGGGGTTGCCAGCGACGTCGGTGAAGTCTGAGCCGTCGATAACGACCACGTCATGCTCGCGCGCCACGGCACGGTAAGCCTCGACGATCTTGGGCAGTGCCTCTTCAGGATTGGCGTGGAACTCGTCCCAGGTCACACCTAGGCACTGCTCAGCGGGCAGGGAGGAGCCGGAGCGGGCTAGAAGTAGGTCCAGGAAGCCGTGCTCCGTGCGTGAGTTTACGAAAGGCCGGAAGACACCCACCTTGGCTACGACTTTGGCCAGTACGGTGACCAGGCCTAGGGCCACGGTCGACTTTCCGGTTCCGGCGTTAGGAGAGGCGATGTAGATGCTTCGCGCCACAGTGTGCTTCCTTCTTTTGGCTTCCGGTTTAGGCGGCAGTGCGGGTGCCGGGATCCTCCGGCGGTCCGCATGCCAAGTCTGCCCCCGCAAAGGCAATGGGACCTACGTCTTGAGACATTGACCCTGTGGCAACACGCACATCTAGCTGCCTTGAGGGGATGCTCGGAGGGCACCTGTGGCGGCTTGCTGCCCGGTGGCTCAGGCTGCTGGAGCCATCGTGGAGGAGCGGATTACCAAAGTGGGCTCAAGCATTACGTGCCTATGGGGTGCGCGCCCGCCAGCCACCTGCGAGACCAGTTCCAAGCCTTGCTCAACCAGGGCAGGCACGTTCTGCCGCACAGTCGTTAGTCCCAGGGCCTCACCGGTGGAGCTGCCGCCGCTGCCAGCGTCGTCAAAGCCTGTAACGGAGACCTCCTCCGGCACACGCAGTCCCGCTGAACGTAGCACATGCGTGGCCGCCAGGGCACAGGAGTCATTGGCCGCGAGCAGCACAGTGGGGCGCTGAGGCAGTTTCAGGAAGGCGTGGGCGGCCTGTACGCCCGCCAATCCGTCATAGCTGCCGACCTCCAACTCCACGGCGTCGATTTTGCAGGCGGCAGCGGCTGCAAGCGTGGCTTTGGCTCGCACCTCGCCACTGCGGCGCCCTGCCACCCGCATCACGGCGATCCGCTGGTGGCCCAGTGCCGCCAGGTGGGCCACCAAGCTGCGCATGCCAGCGGCGTCGTCAGTGTGCACAGAGGAGGCGATGTTTTCTGCCATATAGGGTGCGTAGGCACCGATAAAGGCGGCAGGCATGCGCGTCAGCAGGGCTGCCGCCGAGGCATCCACCGGAGCAGAGGAGATCAGGAAGACTGAGCTGACGCGTTGATCCTCAAGGGTGCGCAGAGCGCGAGCCAGCGGCACCATGGGTGAACTCATAGTCAGCACCAAGTCGTGGCCGCGGGACACTACCGCCTCATGGGCGGTCTCCAGCACCTGGGCGGTGAAGGGGTCGTGCCCATCAAAGACCACGCCCACCAGCCCCTCCGTGCCCGCCCGCAGACGCCGGGCGTTTAGGTCCGGGGTGTAACCGAGTTCGGTGGCGGCCGCGAAGACTTTGGCCCGGTTAGCAGGTGAGGCGCCCGGCTTGCCGCGCATGACCAGTGAGACCAGTGCCCGGGAGACGCCAGCGCGACGGGCTACATCCACCATCCTGACGCGGCCAGGTACGGAGGCCCGTCTTGTTTGCTCCGGGCTCTGCGTGGAAGGCAGTGCGCTTGGGGCGTTGGGCCGTGAGGTGGGTCGCTCGTCAGCGGAGTGCTGTAAGGACGACATTTTTACAGACTAACTGGGGGAGGATGCTAAAGCGGTTCAACCTGAGCAGGACCAGCCGATGCGCCGAGGGCCTATTGGCGGAGGGCCTGAGCGCCCCGGCGGGTGCTCAGGCCCTCCGCTATGACCAGGGCTGGCGCTGCAACTCAGCCGAGCTTGACCGGTTGGCCGGTGTGGGCCGACTCGGTGGCAGCTTCCGCCAGAGCAAGGGCAGCGATTGCGTCCGTCATCGTGGTTGGCGTGGGCTGGCCCTGCTCCACGGCCTCAATGAAAGCAGACAGTTCCAGCCGGTAGGCCTCCGCGTAACGCTCCAGGAAGAAGTCCAGGTAGGGTTCCTGGGCGTCTGTGACCTCCGCATTGGATAGGCGCACTGTGGTGGCCCGAATGTTCTCTGCGAATAGGGTGCCCTCGGAGCCGGAGGCCTCTAGGCGCTGGTCGTAGCCGGAGGCGCAGTGGCGGTTGTTGATAATCGTGGCCACTGCACCGCTGGCCGCACGCAGGGTGACGACGGCGGCGTCGAAGTCACCGGCCTCCTTGATGGCGGGGTCCAGGTTCTGGCCGACGGAGTGCACCTCAGTGACATCCCCCAGGAAGAAGCGGGCCATGTCAAAGTCGTGGATAGTCATATCGCGGAAAATGCCGCCAGAGACCTTCACATACTCCACGGGCGGAGCCGCCGGGTCCCGGGAGATGATTGTCAACTGCTCAAGCTGGCCGATTTTGCCTGCTTTCATGGCGGCGTGCACCGCGTTGAAAGAGGGGTCAAAGCGCCGGTTGAAGCCGAACATGACCGGGGTGGTCACGGCATCCAGCTCAGCTTGGGCGGCTTGGACATCCTGCATATCCAAGGCGATGGGCTTCTCACACAGCACGGCTTTGCCAGCTTTGGCAGCAGCTAGCAGGTGGGGGATGTGCAATGGTGTGGGTGAGCCGACGACGACGGCGTCCACCTGTGCGTCAGCAAATACCTCCTCCGCGTCCTTGCAGGCGCGGGCGCCGTACTGGCTGGCGAGGGTCTGAGCGGCGTCGCCCATGGGGTCGCAGACGAGCGTGAGCTTGGCGCCCGGGTGGGCAGCTACGGTTTTGGCGTGTACCTGGCCGATGCGGCCGGCGCCGATGATGGCGATGTTGAGCATTGCTTGGATTCCTGTCTGTGGGTGGGGCGCTCAGGGCTGGGGCATGATGACGTCGCGTACCAGGGCGTCCAGGTCGGCGTCGGCCTGGAGGAAGCCCCGCAGGGTGCGCACGGTGGCACCAAAGGTGTCGAAGTCCTCCACGCTCAGGCCCCCGGGCTCGTAGGCGCGGCGGAACTCGGGGATGGATTCGAGGGTCTGCATGATCTCAGGGGCTACGGGCACGTCGATCTTGGGGACCACCTTGTAGTCAGAGTCATTGATGAGCTTTTGCCACTTGAAGGGTGGGGAGACCACTAGGTCGCCACCAACTAGCTCAGACCAGTGCATGACATTGCGGAATGCTGCAGACAGCAGGCGGGCGCGGATACCCCGGGCCTGGAGCTCCTGGTAGGCGCGCTTCATGGCGGCCACACCCGCCCACTCCAGGTGGCCTGGGTCCAGGAACAGGTTGTCCCGCTTGGCCACGATCTTGATCCAGTCGTCCAGGCGGCCACCCATGAGGGTGATGACCGGGCCCATGGTGGAAATGTCCTGGCCTTCTGCTTCGCGGCGCTTGAGTCCCCGCTCAATGGCCTCACCGGCGGCGAGCACCTGAGAGACGGTGAAGGAGACGGTTACGTTGACTGATACACCCCGGTAGGTGGCGTCTTCAATGGCGGCGATGCCGGTCTTGGTGGCGGGGATCTTGACGACGATATTCGGGGCCAGCTTGGAGAACTCCTCGGCCTGGTCGGCCAGGGCCTTGGCGCTGCGGGCTAGGCGCGGGTCAGTCTGCACTGAGAGGCGGCCGTTGCGGCCCTGGTGCTCCGCGAAAATGTCTTCGTATAGCTTGGCGCCCTCAATTGAGAGCTCGCGTACCACCTGCCAGCCGATCTCCGATTCGGTGGCCTCCGGCATCTCCTCAGCGAGCTCTGCGATGCGCGGCAGCCAGCGCTCCTTCTTCTGGTTGATGCAGGTGAAGGCGATGGCGGGGTTGCAAGTGGCGCCTACGCCGCCGTAGGAGATGGACTGGCGCAGCTCGTCTGGGTCCGCGGAGTCGTTCCACAGGGCTGTCGGCGTGGTGCGGGAGGCCTCTAGTAGGGGGCCGGGGGTGTACTCAATGCTCATCAGCGTGCTCCTGAGTCAGGTCATCCGGTTGGCCTCGTTGCCGCCCGGTCCTGGTCTCAATTGAATCCGCAGCACCCGCCCCTGTCAACTAATTGTCTGGACAAAGTCTATTTGCTTGTGGTGGTGTCAGGCTTTGTTAGGGACTCAGCGTCCGGGGGCAGAGTGGGTGCGAGGCCTTCCGTATTGCGGTCGGCGAGCTGCCGCGTGGTGGGTTGCCGCCATGTCTTTGATAGAACTCAGCACTTGCTGGGATGAGAGCGTCTTGGGCTGCTCCGGGTCCAGTTGGGGCGCTTGCCGTGGGGATTTTTGCTGGGACAGGTCAGATAAGTCTGGGCTCCGGTATGTGCGCGTGTTTCCGTTCCTGTCCACGTGTTCCACCAGGGTGTGTGGGCCCTGTATCCGGTGTACCACCAAGAGGTCAGCCTGCGTGAAGCTCTTTGTGTGTGCAGCGAGCTTGTGGGTGATGCGGGCATTCTGCGTGCACCGGCATACCTCACCATCTTGGGTCTCTTGAAACATGCTCGCCACCGCGTTTCGGGGCGTGAATCGAGCTCTGGAGTCCCCGACAGAACGCGGCCTCGCCCATCTCTGAAAAGCTCCCTGCTCACACGCCTCTCGTGGCGTGTCAGCGGCCACGACTACCACCTGCCCATACCGGGCAGCCTCAAGCTCGCGCAATAGGCGCGGCCCCTGACCCCAGGTTGGGGAATCCATCCACTGCAAGGTCCCCTCGATCTTGATGTCAAACTTGCGCTCAATTAGGTCGATCCGTACCAGGTCGGCGGTGTTGGTTGACATCTGGTGGACCAAGGTCGCCAGCTCTCCTCGAGCCAAGGGTTTTCCGTCGGCTAGGACGCCAGGGGTTTGTGTTTTTACCAACCTGTCCCAGTGTGCTCCAGCCTGCTCCAACAGCATCGGGTCTACCTCAAGCCCTGCAACTCGGTGTCCCAGCAGCACCTGCTTGATATCGTCAGCATCTACGGTGGTGAAACCATGTTCGTCCAGACCCAGGCGCTCAGCTTTTTGCCTGCCAAGCGCTTGCCCAGCGAGCTCGACCGCTCGTGACTTACCAGCCCCTGGTGCCCCGGCCATAATGATCGCCCGTCCATACCGTGAGCCACTAGCCTTAGCCCGCGCCAAGTAAGCGGCCCGTACCGCTTCCTGCAGGTCGTACCAGAAAGTCCGGTGTTCAGGCCGCCGTGGCAGACAACAGCTTTCTGACAGACGATGGACCGTCTTAGACACTTGCTCCCCGGTGCGCCTGAGCACCCGTTCATCTTTGCTTGGATCAGGCATCCCGAGGTTGGCAGGGTTAGGGTGCCCAGAGTTCAGGGCTGTCATAAGGTTCGTCTGTAAGGGTGGGCAGGGTCTCGGCAACCTCGTAAAGCTCGTCGTACTCCTCTGCTGAGATGAATCTGTCGAAACGGAGACTCTCGATATCGTCCCAACTGCCACTCTCGTAACCGTCATAGCCACGCACCTGCCCAAAGGTGTAGGGCCAGGACCGCAGCCGCTCCATCATTTCCTCGGTGCTTATCTGACCTGCGGCGCGCCGCCAACCCAGTTCTTTAGCCGTCACTGGACGGATCTCCTCGCCGCTCTCCAGGTGTTGCTGGACCCCAAGCACAAACCGCAGCTCGGTGCCGACACGTAGCGCCACTTCCTGGGGTGGCAGTCCCTGCTCCAGCAGATCCCTACTAAGGCGATCCTGGTCAATCGGTGTTAACAGCTCAATAGCCCATTCTCGCAAGTCTTCACCATCGCGACCTAACAGAACTAAGCCCTCCTGTGGAACTCGGCTCCTGGTCTCTGGAGCACCATCCATCACGACCTCCCAACTAAATCTGAGGACCCTGCCCCATAAGGTGCTTCCAATGAGTATGTTGCCTCAACAGCCCTTATCCGCATAGGTCTTAGCTCAGACAGCAAAGAGGGTGGTCTCAAAGGAGTAGCGCGAGGCCCGGTAGATATGGGAGCCGAACTCGATCACCCTGCCAGCGGCGTCGTAAGAAGTGCGCTGAGCGGTTAGCAGAGCGGCCCGGCGATGATCGGCCAGTGCCTCGGCCTCCTTCTTAGTGGCATTCCGAGCGCCAATGACCTGCTTGGCGGTCTGCGGCACCGTGCCCCGTTCGCGCAGCAGTTCATATAGACCCTTCTGCGCCAACTCAGCCTCGGTGGGGGCTAGGTCGGCTGGCAGGAGGTTGCGCATCAAGGCAATCGGCTCGCCATCAGCTAGGCGCAGGCGCTCAAGCACCACGATGGCCTCACTGGGCGTGGTCTCCAACTGCTCTGCTTCTTCCGGTGAAGCGGGGCGCTGCTCATAAGTGAGGATCTGGGTGGCCACCTGGTGGCCCGCAGTGGTCAGATCGGAGAGCAAACTGGATAGTTGCATTGGCCGGTGTACGTGGGGGGAAGTCACCACTGTGCCAGCCCCACGACGCCGGGATACCAGACCGCGGTCTGCCAAGGACTGCAAGGCCTGGCGAGTGGTGGGGCGAGACACCTGCAGGCGCCGCGCCATGGACACCTCGTCCTCCATGCGCGTGCCGGGCTGGAGTGTGCCATCCAAGATGAGTTGTGCCAGAGGCTCGGAGATCTGTTGATGCAGGGGAGTGGGGGAGCTGCGGTCGATAGTCACCTCAGGCTGGAATGGGTCTAACTCCTCAGGGTGGCCCTGTGGGGCGGGGGAGGTGCTTGACATGACGCGGCTCCTACTCGTGCTTCTTTCACATCATAGGTGGCTTGGCCCACTTTGGCGGGGTCAGAAGGTAAGACGTATGGGGGATTCTTGGCGAGGTCGGTTCGACAGAACGCCCGGAGTCGTAGCAAGCAAATCGCGATTATGTTCGGACAATGGTTGACGCTGGCGGCACCCTGGGGCACGCTTTCCCTGTGAGGGCGGCCACGCCCAAGTCGCCGCCCGGCCAGCTGCCAGGCACACCACCCGCCCCAAAGACGTGGAAGGGACACAGATGAGCAACTTCAGGCAACAGCTGGACGTCCTGACAATCGGACGCTGCGGCATCGACGTGTACCCACTCCAGACCGGAGTGGGACTGGAACTGGTGGAGACCTTCGGCAAGTTCCTAGGGGGCAGCCCTACCAATGTGGCGGTGGCCGCAGCCAGGTATCGCCACCGCGCCGCCGTCGTCACCGGAGTAGGAGAAGACCCCTTTGGACGCTTCGTGCGCACCGAGATGCGACGGCTCGGCGTCTACGACGACTACGTGGTCACCAAGCCAGAGTTTTCCACTCCGGTCACCTTCTGCGAGATCTTCCCCCCAGACCGATTCCCCCTCTATTTTTACCGCGAACCCTCCGCCCCCGACCTGGAGCTCACCGCCGCAGACCTTCCCCTAGACGCCGTGTGCAGCGCCCGCATCTTCTGGACCTCGGCTACTGGCTTGAGCAAAGAGCCTTCGCGCGCCGCCCACCACACCGCCCTGGACGCTCGCGCCCGTCAGCAATACACGGTGATGGACCTGGATTATCGCGCTAACTTCTGGGACTCTGAGGCAGAGGCCCACCGGCAAGTCAGTGCTGCCCTACCCAAAGTAAATGTGGCTATCGGCAACCGCGAGGAGTGCCGCATCGCCGTCGGAGAATCAGATCCGGAGCGGGCCGCCGACGCCCTCCTAGAGGCGGGCGTAGAGCTGGCGATCGTCAAACAAGGTATGGAAGGCACGCTGGCCAAAACCCGTACCGAACGCATCGCCATGCCCGTAACCCCCGCCCAAACCCTCAACGGCCTAGGGGCTGGCGATGCCTTCGGCGGCGCCATCTGCCACGGCCTACTCTCTGGCTGGTCCCTGGAGAAGACCATTTACGCCGCCTCCACCGCCGGTGCGATCGTCGCCTCCCGCCTAGAGTGCTCCACCGCCATGCCCGCCGAACCAGAGTTGCTGGCCGAGATGCGCAAATTCCGTGACCAGTGCGCCCCTGGACTCAAGGACCTGTGATGGCAGCTGCAGCACCAAGCCTGATTGAACAGCTCTGCCTGATCCGCGCCCACGAGCCCGAGCGGGTAGCCCAGGCACTGGCAGAGCGGCCCGCCGGGCCGCCGATAACCGCGCTAGACCGGCTCATGGTGGTCGCCTGCGACCACAGTGCTCGCGGAGCCTTAGCCGCTGGCGGGGACCCAGTGGCCATGGGCTCTCGCGAAGAGTTGTTGCGCCGCTGCGTAACCGCGCTGGCGCGTCCCGGGGTCAACGGCTTCTTGGGCACTGCCGACCTAGTTGAGGACCTGACCTTGCTGGGAGCCTTGGACGGCAAAGTGGTCTTTGGCTCCATGAATCGAGGTGGCCTGGCCGGTGCCAGCTTTGAGCTAGATGACCGCATGACTGCCTACGACGTCGACGGCCTGGCTGCCGCCCGGCTGGACGGCGGCAAAATGCTGCTGCGCCTGGGCTATGACGACCCCCGCACCGCAGACACCATGGAGGCCTGCGCGCACGCCGTCGACGCCCTGGCACAGCAGGGCCTGACCGCCATGATCGAGCCCTTCGTCTCCCGCCGCTGGGACGGCAAAGTCGTCAACGACCTCAATCCCGACGCCGTCATCACCGCCATTTGTGTGGCTGCCGGACTGGGGCGCACCAGCGCCCACACCTGGCTGAAGATTCCGGCGGTTGCTGACATGGAGCGCGTGGTGGGGGCCTCTACCTTGCCCACCCTCATCCTGGGCGGTGCCGTGCGCGCCAACGCGGAGGCCGCCCGCCGCAGCTGGGCTCAGGCTCTGGCCCTGCCCAATGTTCGGGGGCTGGTGATCGGCCGCTCCCTCCTATTCCCACCCGACGACGACGTCGCCGGGGCCGTTGACAAGACCGTAGGACTGTTCTCATGACACTGCCTTCACACGTCCGCGCCGGCAGCACCGGCCACGACTCCCTCACTGTTGACATCACCCCTGAGCAGGCCGGCTGGTCCTATAGCGGCCTGCGGGTGGCTGTGCTGGCGCCCGGCCAGACGCTCACCCTGGAATCAGGAGAGGCCGAACTGCTGGTCCTGCCCCTGGCTGGAGCTTGCACCGTGGAAGTCGGTGGCCAGGCCTACGAGCTCGCTGGCCGGGAAAGCGTCTTCAAACAGATCACGGACTACCTCTACGTGCCCCGCGCCAGTACCTTCACCATCACCTCAGCTGCCGGGGGACGCTTTGCCCTGCCCAGCGCAGTGGCTGAGGCGGACCTGCCGGTGCGCTACTTCCCCCGCGAGCAGGTGGGCGTATCCATCCGGGGTGCCGGGGACTGCTCCCGTCAGGTCAATAACTACGCCCTGAACAACGACGTGCTCACCTCCCACCTGTTGGTCACCGAGGTGCTCACTCCCGGCGGCAACTGGTCCTCCTACCCTGCGCATAAGCACGAGCAAAAGACTGAGACGGAGCGCGAATTAGAGGAGATCTACTACTTCGAGATCGCCAGCTCGCCGGAGGGTGGCCCGGGCTTTGGGCTGCATCGCACCTACGCTTCCAACCCGGAGCAGCCCATTGATGTGTGCGTGGAGGTTCGCGACGGCGACGTCGCCCTGGTGCCCTACGGCTACCACGGCCCCTGTGTGGCCGCCCCCGGCTACGACATGTACTACCTCAACGTCATGGCCGGGCCAGAAACAGACTTGGTCTGGCTGGCCCCTGACGACCCCGCCCACCACTGGCTGCGCGCCAGCTGGGAGAGCCAAGAGACCGACCCTCGCCTACCCATGGCCCACTGACACCCGCAAACGACTTAAGGAGAAGCAATCGTGAGCAACGAGGCCTACGCAGGCACCATCCGTCTGACGGTCGCCCAGGCGACCATCCGCTTCCTTTCCAACCAATATTCCGAGCGCGACGGCGTAGAGCAGCGACTCATCGAGGGTGCCTTCGGCATCTTCGGGCACGGCAATGTGGCCGGCATCGGGCAGGCCCTCCTGCAAAACGAGGTCGCCCCCGTTGCGGGTGAGAATCCGATGCCCTACATCATGCCGCGCAATGAGCAGGGTGCCGTCCACGCCGCTGCAGCCTTCGCCAAGGTCCGCAACCGCCTATCCACCTATATGGTCACCGCTTCCATCGGTCCTGGCTCCCTGAATATGGTCACCGGCGCCGCCTTGGCCACCACCAACCGCGTCCCCGTGCTGATCTTCCCCTCCGATGTCTTTGCTAACCGCGTCCCGGACCCGGTGCTCCAGCAGCTCGAAGACCCCACGGATATGGACGTCACCGTCAACGACTGCTTCCGACCGGTTTCCCGTTACTTTGACCGCATCAACCGGCCCGAGCAGCTCATTCCCTCCCTGCTGGCCGCCATGCGAGTCTTGACCGACCCAGCCGAGACCGGCGCCGTCGTCATTGCTATGCCGCAGGATGTGCAGGCGGAAGCTCACGACTGGCCCATCGAGTTCTTCCGCAAGCGCGTGTGGCATGTGCGCCGTCCCCTGGCTGAACCAGCCGCCCTGGAGCGGGCCGTTGCCCTAATCAAAGCAGCCAAGCGCCCCATGGTCATTTCCGGCGGTGGCACCATCTATTCTGAGGCTTCCGCGCAACTACGCGCCTTCGCCACCGCCACTGGTATTCCCGTGGCGGATACGCAGGCAGGTAAAGGCGCCATCAACTTTGATCACCCCTGCGCCATTGGGGGAGTGGGTTCCACCGGCGGTGACTCCGGCAACCACATCGCTGACAAAGCGGATTTGGTGATCGGCATCGGCACCCGCTACTCCGACTTCACCACCGCCTCCAAGACCCAGTTCAAGGACCCCGAGGTCAAGTTCATCAACATCAATGTGCGGGCTTTCGACGCCGCCAAGCAGAGCGCGGAGATGGTGGTGGCCGACGCCCGCGAGGCTCTGGAGGCACTCACCAGCGCCTTGGAGGGCTATCACGTAAGCCCGGAGTACAGCGCAGAGATCGCCGCTGAACGCGAGGCCTGGTTTGCCGCCACAAACAAGTGCTACCACCTGGGCCACGGGCCCCTGCCCGCCCAAACAGAAGTTTTTGGTGCCCTGAATGAGCTGCTGGGAGATGAGGACATTCTCATCAATGCGGCCGGCTCTATGCCCGGCGACCTACAGGCCCTATGGCAGGCCAAAACCCCTGTGCAATACCACGTGGAGTATGCCTTCTCCTGCATGGGCTACGAGATTCCAGCAGGTCTGGGTTGCAAACTGGCTCGCCCGGAGTCAGAAGTGGTGGCAATCGTGGGGGACGGCACCTACCAGATGCTCCCCATGGAGCTGGCCACCGTGGTGCAGGAGAACATCAAAGTCATCTACGTGCTGCTGCAAAACTACGGTTTTGCCTCCATTGGGGCACTGTCTGAGTCGCGCGGCTCGCAGCGCTTCGGCACCAAGTTCCGTCAGCGTGGACAGGGCGGTCACCTGCAGGACGAGGCCAAGGTGCCGGGCGTGGACATTGCCGCCAACGCTGAGTCTTGGGGCCTGAAGGTCTACCGGGTTTCCTCCATCGCGGAGTTCAAAGAGGCCTACGCCGCCGCCCACGCGGGTGAGCGCGCCTCCATGATCCACATTGAGACCGACCTGTACGGCCCCAACCCGCCCGGCTCCTCCTGGTGGGATGTGGCGGTCTCCGGCGTCTCTCGCCTGGAGTCCACCCAGCAGGCCTATGAGCGCTACCTGGAGGAGCGCAAACCGCAGCGGCACTACCTGTAACGGCGCCCCCGGTGCTGCACTGGGCTTGAGTGGCTGGATGCTGCTCTCCTACCTGGCAACGGTCCTCTCATCGTACCGCAGGCACCTCCTGTGGGTGACTGCAGGCCAGAAGCGGGCGGATGCTCACTACCGTGCACTGACCGAGTATGAGGTTGACGAGTGCGACGTCCTCGACTCCCTGATCACTCAGGGAGTAGAAATCGACCTCGATGACGGCGTTCTCGTCAGCCGCCTGCGCTTCGGCCATGCCCTCCAGATGGTGGCCTCCCTAGAAAGGAAGTGCACCGACGCCACCACCCGGCTCACCCGCTCCCTCACCTTGGAAAAGTCATGATCACCTTCTTCGAGTCAGGAAACGAGCTGATACTGCACTACTACACTGACTACTGGCCGATAGAGTGGGTTGATAGTCGCTTAAAAGAGGTAGGACGAGTCCATTTCAAGAGAGTATTTCAAGCCGGTCGTGATGACGTCTTCGAGGATCTGGGTGACGCGAACGATGAAGAAGTTGATTTTGACGAGGAGGAGGTCGGCGGCTTCAAAGACTTCCGCATTGGTGTAGTCGACGGGGACTATTGGCGAGTCCGAGCGGATGTATTAGACCTCGAATATGGTCTGCTTCTTTCGTGCTCTATGGCGCTGACGTAGGATGTGTTCGTCGCTGAACGAGATATCTCTGTGTTTCGTAAAATTGAACGCGTATCGCGATGTCAGGGCGGTGGTTGGTGGTGAACGCTCTGATGTTTTCTGGAAGAGAATTTTCGGGTGCTCCTCAAACAGTTTCTCACCTCGGTAGAGTGTAGACTGTATGCGGAATCTAGGGTGGGTAAGATCATCAAGGAGTATTACGAGAAGGCCGGTGAGGTGGAGGGGAGGCTCCAGCGGCATCTGGCGGCTAAGAGTTCTCTCCGTTCCTCTGGGTAGCGTGTCCCGCTCACTATCGGTGAGATTGAGCTCGAGAAATTTGAGTTCATCCGCGGGTGATTCGCTGAAATGTTAGCGGATGCTGAGGTGTACTCCGAGTATGAATGGTAGAATGAGGTGGTGCGGCTGTTCTGTCTGATCTTTCCCAGGTATGTGTGTGCTGGAAGGCGTGAAAATCAGAGAGAGATTCTCGCGTCCAAGTAAAAATGTCCGCCGCTAAGTGGGCATGGTGTTCGTAGGCTCTAGTGGCACGATTGACATCCTTGAGATCAAGAAGCCTTTTGCTGACTGTCTCTTGTCTCGAGGGCGCTACCGTGACAACTATGTGCCCAAGAGAGAGTTGGCAGGAGCCGTTGTCCAGTGTGAGAAGTAGCTGTTCTACCTCAACTGCGGTGGAGCCAGTTCAGAGAAGGTGGTTCAGCGAAGACTTGACGCTGAACTGACGAAGGTCCCTCAAGTCAGGATTGTTAACCCGAGGGCGTATATCCTGGCCGGTCGTGATGACAATTTAACGGCTGAGCAAAGGTTTGACTTTGAGTTCACTCGCAGAGGTGGTATAGGTGTCGTAGACATGATCACTTATGATGACTTATTGCGACATCATGGACACCATGATTGACGCCCCCCGTGAACGTGTAGTGGGCTCGCAGGGGTACGACGATGCGTGTACCATGGTGCGACATGACCGGCTACCTCAGCCTCGGTCCGGATGGCCGGATCATGGATCGGGAAGAGCAAGACCCTGGAGTTTAAGCAGGATCTATCTTCTCCCGGAGGGGCGCTGCGGACTATCGCTGCCTTCGCGAACTCGGCGGGCGGGCGCCTCGTCGTCGGTGTCGAAGACGACGGCACCGTCGTCGGCGTCACCGACCCTCTAGTCGAGGAAGAACGCGTCGCCAGCCTCATCAGCGACAGCATCTCACCCCAGCTCGTCCCCGCCATCGACCTCGTCACGCTCGGCGGCAGGACCGTCCTCGTCGTCGATGTGCCGCTGAGCACCCGCCGCCCCCACTACCTCACCCGACAGGGGCCGGAGGCCGGTGTTTATGTGCGACTGGGCTCCACCACCCGCCAAGCCGATCCGGCTTTGGTGGCCGAGCTTGAACGCAACGCCCGCGGCATCGCCTTCGAGGACCTGCCCGAGCCTCGCGCCAGCCTCGCCGACCTTAACCTTGCCTCACTGGCCGACCTACGCGGACGGTCGACAGCTGTCGACGACCTCCTCGCGCTCGGACTCGCAGTGCGGCAGGGTGACGCCATTGTCCCCACGAACGCAGGCATCCTTGCTGCCTGCCCGGACCCCACCCGCTTCCTGCCCTCGGCCTGGGTTCAGTGTGGACGCCTGCGCGGCCCCCATGGCACTGACATCTTCGATCAGACGGAGATCCACGGTCCCATGCCCCTGGCCGTGGACCAGGCCATGAGCTTCCTCCTCAAGCACGCCTACAAGACCGCGGTCTTCGGTGAGGTCCGCCGCCGCGACGTCTACTCCATTCCCGTCGAACCTGTCCGCGAGGTCATCGTCAATGCCCTTGTTCACGCCTCCTACGCCGAGCGCGGCACGCCCATCCGGATCGGCTTCTACGACGACCGCATCCAGGTAGACAGTCCAGGCCTGCTGCTGCCCGGCATGACCGTGGAGACCATGCGCCGGGTCTCGCGGCTGCGCAACCCGGCGCTAGCGCGCATCTTCCGTGAGGCCGGGATCATGGAGCAGTGGGGCACCGGTGTCCAGCGGGTCTTCACACAGGTCGCTGAGGCCGGTCTGCCTGAGCCGGTGATCGAGGAGGTCCAGGACCGGGTACGGGTGACGATCTACGTGCCCAGCCACGACCCCGGGCAGGTCAGTGAGCATGTGAGCAAGTCACGCGAGAAAGTCGAGTCACTAAGTCAGAGCAGGAAGTCACTAAGTCAAGACACTAAGTCGGCGTCCGAAGACACCAAGTCGACGCGCCCGCCCAAGACCTCAGGCCGCCGAGTGAGTAAGTCGAATGAGCAAGTGAGTAAGTCGAGTGAGCAAGTCATGGTGATCCTCACCGCTGCTGACACTCCCCGATCTCGTTCTGAGCTGCTGGCCACCATTGGGCTTGCCGACGCCTATGGGAACTACCGACGCCATCTGCTCCCCCTCATCGAGTCCGGGCTCGTGGAGCGGACGATCCCCGACAAGCCCAACAGCCGCCTCCAGCGCTACCGTCTTACCGACACTGGTCGCGCCTACCTCGACAGCTTTTCTGGAGACGCCCAATGAGCCCTTTGTCCACCATAAAGCACCAGCTGCGTGAGCGCTTCGCCCGCCCTGGTCAGGCTGGGGGCCTCGTCCCATGGTCCGATCCGGAAGCCCTATGAGCGCTACCTGGAGGAGCGCAAACCGCAGCGGCACTACCTCTAAGGCCAGAGTGCCCCAAGGCAAGGTAGCTGGTGTTCTGTGTGAGAGCGCCAGCCACCTTCGTCTGGAAAATGTACTGACAAAAGCATCGCTTTTGGGGCTTTGAGGGGTTAGGGTTATGCCTGGCCGCGACGTCGGGGCCCAAAGTCCCGGATGTCGCTCCCACAGGCTGTACGCCACCACGAGACTCAGGAGTCAATGACGATGAAGACGATCTCCCACTGGATCAATGGTCAGTACTACGAGGGCACTCCCGGCGGCCGTTTTGCCGTCGAGAACCCCGGCACCGGAGAGGTGGAGGCGGAGCTGCTGGAGGCCTCCGACGCAGACCTAGACCACGCTATCGCCGTGGCCCGCGAAGCTCAGAAGCGGTGGGCCAAGGTCTCCCTGGCCAAGCGCACGGCCATTATGTTTAAGATGCGCCAGCTGGTCTTGGATCACCAGGATGAGATGGCCCGCATGATTGTGGAGGAGCACGGCAAGAACTACTCCGACGCCATCGGCGAGATTCAGCGCGGCCGCGAGACCCTGGACTTCGCCACCGCCATCAACCTGGCCCTCAAAGGGGAGTATTCCTTTGATATCTCCACCGGTGTGGACATCCACACCCTGCGCCAGCCAGTAGGTGTGGTCGCAGGCATCTGCCCCTTTAACTTCCCGGCCATGGTGCCCATGTGGATGCACCCCATCGCTATCGCCACCGGCAACGCCTTTATCCTCAAGCCTGCCTCCGCCACCCCCTCGGCCTCCCTGCTGACCGCCGAGCTTTACAAGGAAGCTGGCCTGCCCGACGGCGTCTTCAATGTGGTTTCCGGCAACCGCAAGATGGTTTCCCGCCTACTGGAGCACCCCGGCATCGACGCCATCTCCTTCGTGGGTTCGACCCCCGTGGCCCATATCGTGCAGGACACTGGAGTCACCCACGGCAAGCGCGTGCAGGCCCTCGGTGGGGCCAATAACCACGCCATCGTTATGCCTGACGCGGACCTGGACTTTGCTGCCCAGCACATTTCCGCCGCCGCATTCGGGGCTGCCGGTGAGCGCTGCATGGCCCTGCCGGTAGTGGTGGCAGTCGGAGGCTGTGGTCCCGAGCTAGCCAAGAAGGTCAAAGCCCATGCGGAGAAGATCAAGGTCGGCTACGGCATGGACGAGGGCGTGGAGATGGGGCCGGTTATCAACGCCAAAGCCAAAGAGTTCATCACCTCACTGATCGACGACGCCGAGGCCAAGGGGGCACAGGTGGTCCTAGATGGCCGCAAGCTGGTCATCCCGGGGCATGAGCAGGGGCACTTCCTAGGCCCCACCGTGGTGGACAAGGTCCCGCTGGACTCCGCCCTCTACTACGAGGAGGTCTTCGGCCCGGTGCTGGCCATCGTGCATGCGGACAACTATGAGGAGGCCATCAAACAGGTCAACTCCTCACCCTTCGGCAATGGCTCAGCGATCTTCACTAACGACGGCGGGGTGGCGCGCCGCTTCACCCTGGACGTGGAGGCCGGCATGGTGGGCGTCAACGTCCCCATCCCGACGCCGGTGGCCTACTACTCCTTCGGCGGTTGGAAGGAATCCCTGCTGGGGGACACCCACATCCACGGGCCGGAGGGTGTGCGCTTCTACACCCGCGCCAAGGCGATTACCAGCCGCTGGCCCTCTGAGAAGAGCTATGCGGCCACGATGTCCTTCCAGCGGGAGGAGTGAGCCTGCCGGGCTCGGCCTGCCGCGAGGCGCGTGGGGGCAAAGCAGCTCCAGGTGTCTCGTGGCGGGCCGTCAGACCCATCGCGTCGCTGGCTCCCTGATTTCTTAATCTCAACTAAATGGTGCTATTGCATGCAAATGTGCGTCTCGGGGAGCGCTCCAGGTAACAAAATGTCCTGACTTCGAGAAAGTAATTGTCGGGACAAACTCCTTCATGTAATCTGCAACATATCCGGCGGCACAAGGTCGTGCCGCCCCATCCTTTCGTTGAAGCGGACGTCAAAGAAGACGGCTAGCCCAAGGAGCAACATATGGTCACAAACAGCGGGGGCACTGTACGCATAGCCCTGTTTGGGGTCGGGCGCATCGGCGTCGGGCACGCGGTAGCCCTAGCGGCCATCCCCGAGGTCAGGCTGACCGTCTGCGACGCCGACCCTGCGCGCGCCACCCAGGTCGCCCAGGAACTGGGCGCTGCGCATGACAAAGCGGTGGTCACCTCCACCGCCCAGGAAGTATTCGCTCACCCCGAGTCCTACGACGGTGTCGTCATTGCCACCCCCACCGCCACACACGAGGAACTCGTGCTGAGCTGCGCCCACGCCGGCCTGCCCTTCTTCTGTGAGAAGCCTGTGGCGATGGACCTAGAGGGCACTCGCCGCTGCATTGAGGCCGTGCATGCCGCCGGCATCGCCTCTCAGATCGGCTTCCAGCGCCGCTTCGACCCTGCCTACCAAGAGGCCCGCCGCCGCGTAAATGCGGGAGAACTGGGGGAGGTCCACCGCATTCATATGCTCACCTGCGACCAAAACCCGCCGCCAGAATCCTTTGTGGCGCACTCCGGGGGCATCTGGCGCGACTGCCTAATCCACGACATTGACGCACTCCGTTGGGTCACCGGCCACGAGGTGGAGGAGGTCTTCGCCTTCGGCGCGGTGCGCGGGGCGGATTACTTTGCCACCCACGACGACGTCGATGAGGGCGTTGCACTCCTGCGTCTGGACGACGAGACCCTGGTGACCGCGCACACTTCCCGCAACAACGGCCAGGGATACGACGTGCGCATGGAGATCTCCGGCACACTGGCCAACGCCACCGTGGGCTTGGAGCCCAAGTTGCCTCTGGTAAGTGTTGAACCCGGAGTCACCTTCCCGGACGACGAGCCCTGGGTGGACTTCATCGCTAGGTTCAAGGACTGCTACGAGACTGAGCTGCGCGCCTTCGTGGAGGTTGCAGCCGGACGAGCCACCAGCCCTTGCACTATCGACGACGCCTTAGAGGCACTGCACGTCGCCCTGGCCATCGGTCAGGCACGCCAAACCGGACGCCCCGTCAAGGTATCCGAGATCCGCGGGAACTAACCCCAACACCACAGAAAGGAGGGGGCTAGGCATGGCAAATGACACCACCAAAATGCCTCTGCTAGAGGCCACAGGGATCACCAAACGGTTCCCGGGCGTGCTGGCACTGGACGACGTCCAATTTATGCTCCGCCCCGGCGAGGTCCACTCGCTGGTGGGTGAGAACGGCGCCGGTAAGTCCACGCTTATGAAGGTCCTGGGAGGGATCCACAAGCCTGACGCAGGCAGCCTGAAGCTGTACGGCCGGGAGACCAACATCGATGGTCCGCTGGATGCCCAGTCCAAGGGCATCTCGATCATCCACCAGGAACTAAACCTGATGCCCGACCTCACGGTTGCGCAGAATATTTTCTTCGGCCGCGAGCAGCACAAAGGCATACGCTTCAACCTTTCTCCCCGCAAGATGCGCCAGGAGACAGACGCTTTGCTCCAGCGGGTGGGGCTGCAGTTGGACCCAGAGGCCCGCGTCGGTGACCTGACCGTGGCCACCCAGCAGATGGTGGAGATCGCCAAGGCCCTGTCCTTCGACGCCAAGATCCTGATCATGGACGAGCCCACCGCAGCGCTAACTGAGCGCGAGACTGAGGCCCTGTTCAAGGTGATGGAGGACTTCGTCAAGCCGGACACCGCGATTGTCTACATCTCCCACCGCATGAACGAGATCAAGCGCGTCTCAGACACCATCACCGTTATGCGCGACGGCCAATGGGTCTCCACCGACCCGGCAGCGGACCTAAGCATTGACGACATCATTGAGAAAATGGTGGGACGGCGCATCGAGTCAAATATCCGCCCCAAAGCCGGTGACTCGAATGCAGATGTCGTCCTCAAGGTCGAAGGCCTGAGCACCAAGAAGCTCCTCAAGGACGTCAGCTTCGAGCTGCGCCGCGGCGAGATTCTGGGCTTCGCGGGGCTGGTCGGCGCCGGCCGCACCGAGACTGCCCGCGCACTGATCGGCGCTGACCCCAAGACCGCGGGCCGAGTTGAAATCGAGGGCCGTGAGGTCAACATCAAGTCCCCGGAGGACGCCGTAAAGCACTCAGTGGCCTACCTTTCCGAGGACCGCAAGCGCTACGGCCTGCTGCTGGACAAGGACCTAGTGCTCAACACCGCCTTGCCGTCCTACCGCATCTGGTCACGAGGCATCATCGTGGACGACTCCAAGGCCGAAGGCACTGCTGCTAACTACATAAGTCGCCTGCGAGTAAAGACGCCGTCCGCACACCAGCGCGCCAAGAACCTCTCTGGTGGCAACCAGCAGAAGGTCGTAATCGGCAAGTGGCTGGCCCGCGACTGCGACATCCTCATCTTTGATGAGCCGACCCGTGGCATCGACGTCGGTGCCAAGGATGAGATCTACGACCTGCTTAATCAGCTGGCTGCCCAAGGCAAGTCCATCATCGTCATCTCCTCTGAAATCCCCGAGGTGCTCCGCCTCGCTCAGAGAATCGTCGTCATGTGGGAGGGCCGGGTAACCGGCACCATCAACAATGACGAGGCCACCCAAAACTCAATCATGGCGCTGGCCACCGGCCAGACCCCCACAAAGACCAAGGAGTCAGCGTGAGCATCACAGCATCCCTTAAGTCGCGCGAAGACGCGGACACTCAGTCCAATGACAGGCAGAGTGGAGGCCTGCAGCGCTTCCTGAAACAGAATGCTTCGCAGGTCCTGGTGGTGGTCTCCGAGTTGGTGCTGATTGCGGTCTTCTCGATCGCCAGCCCCTACTTCTTCCAGATTTCCAACTTCTCTGCTCTGCTGCTAGACGCCTCCGTCTACGTGCTGTTGGCCCTGGGACTGACCTTCGTCATCGCCACCGGTGGTATCGACCTGACCCCCGGCTTCGGCATCGCCTTTACCTCGGTGTGCTTGGCGGTTGCCATGAAATGGGCAGCAGCGCAAGGCATGGGCACTGCGCTGGTCATTGTGATTGGTGTGGTTGTGGGCCTATTGGCCGGGGCTCTGATGGGCACGATCAACGGCTTCCTGGTGGCCTACCTGCGCATGCAGCCCATGATCGCCACCCTGGCCATGATGCTTATCGCCTGGGGTGCAGCCCTGGTAATCTCCGGCACCTCCGCCATCCCGCTGTCTGACTTCCACGCCTTCCTCACACTCGGTCAGGGGCGCACCTTCGGTATCACTAACGCCATGTTCCTGGTGGTGATCGCCGTGATTGTGGCGGCCTACCTGCTCAACCGCACCCTGATTGGCCGCTACGCCCTGGCCATGGGTTCCAATGAGGAGGCGACTCGCCTCTCTGGTGTGAACGTCAAGCGTTGGAAGCTCTACGTCTACACCCTGGGCGGCACCTTCACTGGCCTCGCCGGCATCCTCATGGCCTCCCGCCTGGCCTCCGGCAAGCCCGACGTCGGCCAGTCCTATGAGATGTACGCTATCGCTGCAGCTGTTTTGGGCGGTGCTTCCCTAATGGGTGGCAAGGCTTCAGTGTTTGGCTCGGCGGTTGGCGCCCTGGTGATTGCCACTATCCGCAACGGCGCCGTGCTTATGGGCATCCCCGACCAGTGGCAGAAGGTGCTGCTGGGTGTGGTGGTGCTGGGGGCCGTCTACCTGGACACCCGCCGTACTGACAAATAAGCCCTGACAAGTGACCGGCGCAGCCGCAACAGTCTCCCGGGGAACCTGCCCCGACCTGATTAGCAATCCATCCACCTGATCGAGGTCAGCCTCTAAGCTGAGGCCCCTCACCACACCAAGGAGAGAACAATGAAGTTCAAGAAGGCGCTGGGAGTCGCGGCGGTGCTCGCGATCTCCACTACTGGCCTGGCCGCCTGTGGCGGCGGTGCTGGCGGCTCTGACAGCAAGACCATCGCCGTCGTGGCCAAGGGCTATGCCAGCCCATTCTGGGCGGCGGTGCGCTCTGGAGCCGAGCAGGCCGGAAAGGACCTGGGCTACACCGTCACCTTCAACGGTCCGGACACTGAGACGGATGTGCCCCGCCAGAACGACCAGCTCAACCAGGCTCTGGTGAAGAAGCCTGCGGCTTTAGTCTTTGCTGCCCTGGACTCTGACGCGCAGGGGACAGTGCTTAAGCAGTTCCAGGACGCCTCCGTGCCGGTGGTGGCTTTCGACTCTGGCGTGCCAGGCTCGGATATTCCTAAGACCACTGTGGCCACGGACAATAAGGCCGCTGCGGCAGAGGGTGCCAAGCATATGGCTGACCTGATCGGCAAGAAGGGCAAGGTTGCGATCGTCTGCCACTCGCAGACCTCCGTGACCGGTCAGGACCGGGAGAAGGGCTTCAAGGAGTGGGTGAAGCAGAACGCCCCAGAGGTTGAGGTCGTAGACACCCAGTACAACAACTCTGACCAGGCGGTAGCCCAGCAGCAGTCCTCCGCGATCCTCCAGGCCCACCCAGACCTGGTAGGTATCTTCGCCACTGACGACGACGGTGCAGTGGCTGCCGCCCAGGCCACGGAGACCGCTGGCATGACCAACACCGTGAAGATCGTCGGCTTTGACTCCGGCAAGCCGCAGATGGACCTGATCAACAAGGGCACGATCACCGGATCGGTTACGCAGAACCCCTACCAGATGGGCTACGAGGCCGTTAAGGCAGCGACCAAGGTGGTTAAGGGTGAGACGCTCGACAAGTTCATCGACTCCGGTTACTACTGGTACGACAAGAACAACATGAGCGACGAGAACATCAAGAAGGCCGTCTACGAGTGACAGGCGCTTGAACTCCACTTGCTGATGCCGCGGCCCTGAGCTGCGGACTAGCTAGCAACGGTTGCCCCTGCTCCGGATTGTTCCGGGGGAGGGGCAACCGGCGTTTAGGGGCATGCTGGTGGGGGTGCGGTTGCCGCGCGCTTCTGAGATTTCAGTGCTGCCTAGCGAAAATCCAGGCTATATGTCCTAACAAATATGGAGGTGGTGGCGTTAAAATTGCTTGACCGTGCGGGTGCAAAGGGGCCCCGCCAGAAAGGTGCACGCCAATGACCCAGGAAGCTGTTCAGATCCCGCCCACAATGCGCGCCGCCGTCCTGCGTGACCCCTCTCGGGGTCTGGAGGTGGAGACTCTGCGCACCCCCAAACCACGCTTCGGGGAAGTGCTCATAAAGGTAGCCGCCTGCGGCCTGTGCCACTCTGACCTGCACGTAATCGGCGGAGCCATTGCCTTCCCGCTGCCTGCCGTGCTTGGCCATGAGGTCACCGGCACCGTCGTGGAGCTAGGAGCTGGCAACGAGCACTCTGGCCTGAAGGTGGGCCAGCATGTGGCCGGCGGATTCCTTATGCCCTGCGGCCAGTGCCCCGCCTGCGCTGCCGGGCAAGATGAACTCTGCGGGCCATTCTTTGACCTGAACCGCCTCAAAGGCGTCCTTTACGACGGTGAAACTCGTCTAGCCACCCCTGACGGTGAACTGGTCTATATGTACTCCATGGGCGGTCTGGCCGAGTACGCCGTCGTGCCCGCCACTTCCCTGGCGCCGGTACCTGACTCCGTAGACCTAGTCCCCGCAGCCATCCTCGGCTGCGCCGCCATGACCGGTTTTGGTGCGGTGCGACGCGGCGCCGACCTGCGCTACGGGGAGAGTGTGGCCGTGGTTGCCGTCGGTGGGGTGGGCACCAATATCGTCCAGATCGCCCGCGTCTTTGGGGCCAGCCAGGTAATCGCCATCGACGTCGACGATGAGAAACTCGCCCCCATGGCAGGCTACGGGGCCACCGCCACCATCAACTCCGCCACCCAAGACGCCCGTGCGGAGGTGCTCAAGCTTACCGGCGGCCGCGGCGTCGACGTCGCCTTTGAAGCGCTGGGCATCCCCGCCACCTGGACCACCGCTCTGGACGTCCTGGCCGACGGCGGCCGCATGGTTCCCATCGGGTTGGGGGCGGGCGTGCAAACCGCCGGGGTGGAGATCAACCGCACTGTGCGCCGTTCCCAGAAGGTCCTTGGCTCCTATGGGGCCCGCACCCGCCAAGACCTGCCCGCAGTGGTGGACCTGGCTGCCCGCGGGGTCATCAACTACCGCGACGTCGTCTCTCGCCGCTACCGGCTAGAAGAGGCTGGTCAGGGCTACCAGGCACTGCGGGACCGGCAGATTCAGGGCCGTGCCGTGGTGGATCTGAGTTTGTGAGCAGCTGACCGAAAGCATCGGCGCCCACCACCTAGAGAGAAGAGGTGGTGGGCGCCGAACTGTGCCGCTAGGGCACTAAGGGAGGGGAGTTCAGGCGGTGAAGAGCTGGGACTCGATGTACTCCCGGGCCTTGACCGCGTACTCGTGCGGGTTTGCTACGGCTGGGTCCTGCTCAGCCTCCACCAAAATCCACTTGTCGTAGCCGTGCTCCACCAGGAATTTGTACGGCTGCGTGAAGTCAATGCAACCATCGCCAGGAACCGTGAACATGCCGTTCATGAAGGAGTCCAGGAAGGAGCGCTCAGCCGCCTGGGACTCCGCCATCTTTTCTGGGCGCACGTCCTTGAAATGCACGTGCTTCACCCGATCAATCGTGGCTTCCAGCAAGCCCATGACGTCGCCGTCGCCCACATAGGCGTGGCCAGTGTCAAAGAGCAGGCCCACCTTGGCGGGGTCGGTGAGCTCCATCAGGCGGATGGTTTCCGCCTTGGTCTGCACCACCGTGCCCAGGTGATGGTGATATACGAGCTCTAGGCCGTGCTCTAGTGCAATCTCCCCCAGGCGGTTTAGTCCCTCCGCCAGCACCGGCCACTCCTCTTCCTTCAGGACCGGCTTGTTGGTGAAGATGCAGACGTCACGCTTTCCTTGCATGGAACCGGTTTGCTCTGAGACGACTACGCGCGTGGCCCCCAGGAACTGCAGGTACTCACAGGTGGCCGTGAACTCCGGGATCACCGCCTCGACGCCGTCGCGCACAATGAAGGAGGAGAACCACTGCGCCACGATCTTGATGCCACGTGCTTCCGCCCGCTCCTTGACCACCTCGCGGGCCGGGAAGAATCCGGCGCATTCGGTGCCGCGGTAGCCGACGTCGGCTAGGTCCAGCAGCATGTCTTCAAGCGTGTTGTAGGCACCGACCTCTGGGATGTCGTCGTTGCGCCAAGTGATCGGGTGCATGCCCCAGGTGATGCCGTGGGGGTCGGTGATGGCGGTTGCCGGGTCCAGCCGGAAGGTCATGACAGTCTCCTAGGGTGGGTGGGGCCCGGTCCATCCCGAGCCTCTTTGCTCGTCCAGGAGAGTTTAATTGTCAGGACTAATATGGTCTAGCGTTTGAGAGGACAAATGTGGGGTGGGCTGCCGGGAGTGTTGCTGGGTGTGTTTGGTTTCGCTGGCTGGTGAGTGCGGCTGGCCAATGAGCCCGGTGGTTTGGCTGGGGCTGGCGCCGAGAGTGGGCGCTGTCTCAATTCTGGGTCTAGTCCAGGTCAAAGAGCTGGATCGCGCGGCTGCCCCCAAAGAACAGGGCGCCCAACAGGCCGGCGGTGCCTGCAAAAGTGAGGGCGGAGGTGGTGGTCAGCAGACCTGCTGCCGTCACTGCCAGGGAAATAGCGCTGATCGCCAGTACTGTCAGGAGTAGCTGCCGGATTGCGCCTGCGGGCAGTTCGGTGGCGGGGTTGAAGGCGTCGCGCTCAGAGAAGTCGATGGAGTCGAACACCGACTGGGCGGTAACCAGGGGGGTGTTGGTGGTGGTCATCTGTGCTTGCTCCTGCGCTCGCGGCAAGAGCGGCGGGCCGCGTCCTGCACGGCTCCGTACCAGGACGTCTGACGTCCTGCTTTGACGTGTCAAACCTTAGGAATGGTTGTGCCTTCCTGTCCAGTTCGGGGCCTGTGAACTACCTCCTGAGACGGCGCTCACTTGCGCGGTGACTTTTTGTCGAGAACGCCTGTTTGTGCTGAGAACGCCCGTTTGCGTCGAGAACGCCTGCACTGCGGGCGTTTTGGTCACGATTGGGCGTTTTGGGTGCGAAGGGGTGAACTAGGCTGAAGTGGTTTGCGCGCAGGCCACCCCCGGCTCCGTGCTCGTCGTCGACTTTGGGGCATTCGGGCAGGTTTGTTTCTGACTCGACCTGTTTGCCTATGCGGGCAGGCTATTGCCTCGCCGGTGTTTGTCGGCGAGACAAGCCCCGCTTGTGTTTAGGCTGGCTTGGCTAACTGGCTTACTCGTTGAGGTGAGATCTTAAGAGCGCGGCTAATCTCGCGCTGGCTCATACCTCCGGTACGCAGAATAGCGATCGCACGGCGTCGCTGTGCACCGGCGGCCTCAAGAGCTTCTCTTGCACGCAACTCGTCTTTCTCGGCTGCGGCGAGCATGATCATCGCTTCCTTGGGGAGGTGAACGTTTACTTTGACGGCGACATCGGCCTCATCAATATCAAGGAATGCAGATACAAGAGACCTGGCCACCTCGTCTGCCTCGTCAAGGCGACGTACTTGTCCGGCGATCCCTAAACTCTCAATGGTGAGCACCCACCAGCGGTCCTCGTGGGTGGCCTCTACTTCGTAGGTCTTTTCAGTCATCTCTCGTCTCTCCTCTCCTATTGCCAGTTGTCTGGAATTGCGGGCAGTTGCTTTGCTACCTGACGCAGGACGCCTGCAGAAACCTCGCGATGATGCGCGATTGTCACATTGGCAGGTCCGCCAGGTGGGCCCCATACTTCGTGGTCACCTTTAGCTGTACGTAGTAGGACCCAACCTTGTGCGCGCAGTACCTTCACCACATCTCGGTACTTCTGGGCCTTCATGGCAGCGAGTCTAGGGGGCCCTAGACGTGGAAGCAAGTGGATTGGGGGTGAGGCGCTAGTTCAATGCGGTGACGCTGATATATGTAATGTGATCTGAAATGTCTAATTGAATGGTCATGCATAAAGTGTCCAGCATATGGGGGAGATCATAATGCTCTTGTCGAGAACGCCTGTTTGTGCTGAGAACGCCCATCTGTGCCGAGAACGCCTGCACTGCGGGCGTTTTGGTCACGAGCGGGCGTTTTGGGTGCGAAGGGGTGAACTAGGCTGAAGTGGGGTGCGCGCCGGGGAGCCTGTCTGCGCCGCCCGCTATCCTGGGCTGGTGACAAGCCCAGACACGCCCACCGCCCCCGCGCAGGCCACTCCCGGCCCCGTGCTCGTCGTCGACTTTGGGGCCCAGTACGCCCAACTGATCGCCCGCCGAGTGCGCGAAGCCTCCGTCTACTCGGAGATCGTCCCGCACACCATGCCGGTTGCGCAGATGCTCGCTAAGCAGCCTGCCGCCATCATCCTGTCCGGTGGCCCCTCCTCCGTATACGAGAACGGCGCCCCCAGCATCGACCCCGCTGTTTTCAACGCCGGTGTGCCCGTGCTGGGCATCTGCTACGGCTTCCAAACCATGGCGCAGGCGCTGGGTGGACAGGTGGGGCAGACCGGCACCCGCGAGTACGGACACACGGAGGCCGCCGTCAATGACGACTCCTGCCTGTTCGCAGGCACCCCTGTGGAGCAGGCCGTATGGATGAGCCATGGCGACGCCGTCCAGGCCGCCCCCGCAGGCTTCACCGTCACCGCCTCCACCTCCCAGACTCCGGTGGCCGCCTTTGAGGACCGGGGCCGCCGCCTCTTCGGCCTGCAATGGCACCCCGAAGTGCTCCACTCTCAACACGGTCAGGCCGCCCTAGAGAACTTCCTGCACGTAGGTGCAGGCATTCCCGCCACCTGGACGCCCGGCAACATTATCGAGGAGCAAGTAGAGGCGATCCGCGCACAGGTTGGCGACGCCCACGTCATCTGCGGTCTGTCCGGCGGCGTCGATTCTTCCGTGGCCGCTGCGCTCGTCCACCGGGCCATTGGCGACCAGCTCACCTGCATCTTTGTGGACCACGGGCTCCTGCGCGCCGGCGAACGCGAGCAGGTCGAACAGGACTACGCCAAGGGCATGGGCATCCGCGTCATCACCGTAGACGAGTCTGAGCGCTTCCTCACCGCCCTGGCTGGAGTCACCGAGCCGGAAACCAAGCGCAAAATTATTGGCCGCGAGTTCATCCGCTCCTTCGAGGCGGCCCAGCGTCAAGTCATCAAGCTGGTCGGCGCTGCGGGCGGCGAGATTAAGTTCTTGGTGCAAGGCACGCTCTACCCCGACGTCGTAGAGTCCGGCGGTGGAGAAGGTGCAGCCAATATCAAGAGCCACCACAATGTGGGCGGCCTGCCCGAGGACCTCAACTTCTCTCTGGTGGAGCCTTTGCGTGCGCTCTTCAAGGACGAGGTCCGGGCCATTGGCCGTGAACTGGGTGTGCCGGAGAAGATTGTGGCCCGCCAGCCCTTCCCCGGCCCAGGCCTCGGTATCCGCGTGATTGGTGAAGTCACCCGCGAGAACCTAGAGGTGCTGCGCGCCGCCGATCTAATCGCCCGTGAGGAACTCACCGCCGCTGGCCTGGACGAGGAGATCTGGCAGTGTCCCGTAGTGCTGCTGGCCGGTGTGCGCTCCGTGGGAGTGCAGGGAGACGGGCGCACTTACGGGCACCCCATCGTGCTGCGGCCGGTGAGTTCTGAGGACGCTATGACGGCTGACTGGACCCGCCTGCCCTATGACGTGCTGGCCCGCATCTCCACACGCATCACCAACTCGGTGCCTGAGGTAAACCGCGTCGTGCTCGACTGCACTAGCAAGCCGCCGGGCACCATCGAGTGGGAGTGAATGGGCTGCAACACAGCAGGAGGAGGCCTCATGGCGCAGGAGTCGACGCCGCCTGAACAGCGCCCCGGCACCCTACTCAGCTACGTGCGCCGTCGCCTGGAAACCTTCTCCCAGCGCGGCCTCTGCCCCGTGGACAGCCTGGTCCTGTCCTGCCTGGCCTACACTCAGGTGCCGCCAGAGGCCGAGCTGGCCGGACTGCGTCTTCGCGACTGGGAGGGCGTGCCGCTGCGCGAGCTCTACCGCGCCGAGTACTTCCAGCAGTACTACGCCGGACTGCTAATCGAGCCCTATGGCTTGCGCCTGCTCGCTGCCGCAGCTGCCAGCCCCCGCTTCCGCGACCTACTGGTCCGCGGCTACCGCGAGCACACAGACCATCAGGCGCAAGAGCAATTCGCTGCCGTCACTTTCCAGGTGGAGCCCGGGTTGCACTTCGTGGCCTACCGTGGCACCGACGCCTCCCTGGTGGGTTGGAAGGAGTCCTTCAACCTGTCCTTCTGCTGCCCCGTGCCCGCCCAATCTGACGCCGCCGCTTACCTGGAAGAAGTAGCTCAGCAAGTGGATGGGGAGCTGGTAGTCGGCGGCCACTCCAAGGGCGGGAACCTGGCTGTCTACGCCGCCGCCTGCGCCCCAGGGGCGATCCAAGAGCGGATCAAGCAGGTCTTCTCCCACGACGGGCCCGGTTTTCTGCCCGAGTTTCTAGAGACCGATGCTTACGCGCGGGTGGCCGAGAAGACCAGCAAAACCGTTCCGCAGGCCTCCGTCGTGGGCCTGCTCCTGGAAGACCGAGAACGCCATCAGGTGGTGCGTTCTAAAAATGCCCTCATCTGGCAGCACGACCCCTTCTCCTGGGTGGTGGAGGGCTGTGACTTCGCTTATCTGGACTCGCTAGCCCCCTCGGCTCGCCTGGTGAGCTCCACAGTGAGTGCCTGGCTGCGCAGCCGAAGCGCTGAGGAGCGCGAGCGCTTCATTAACACTCTCTACGCCGTCCTTGAAACGGCCGGGGCGCAAAGCACCCAGGACCTGCGCGAGGGGAGCTGGCGCAACGCCCCCGCCGTCGCCCGAGCCTTCGCTGGCCTGGACCCTGAGACTCGCAGCTTCACCTTGCAGACCCTGGCGGCGCTGCTACCACTGGGCATTAAGGCAGTGCCGGGACTGGGGAAGTCGGCGACTGGCTCTCCGGCGTAACTGCCACCGGCTGGGTCACCTAGCTTGACCGCCCCTGGCATTCAACCGCGTGGTTGTGTCCATTGGGCGACGACGTGGGCGCTACGCGGTGCTGCTTACGTCCAAACCACGCAACGGAACCGGTCCAAACCACGCAACGGAACCGGTCCAAACCACGCAATGAGGTAGACTCTTCGTTGAAATTGCAGGGACCATCAATGGAGGTCTTCCGTGAGCTATATGCCTAGAGTTGTGGACGCGCTGTTGGCGGACACGCTCTCCAGTAGTGGTGCAGTGCATGTCAAAGGGCCGAAGTGGTGCGGTAAGACGGCCTCAGCGCTGCAGCAAGCCGGAAGCGTCGTCTACCTGCAGGACCCGGATCGCTCAGCTTCTTATCTGGCTTTGGCTGATGCGAAGCCCTCTGCCCTGCTCGATGGACCGGTGCCCCGTCTAATAGACGAGTGTCAGATGGCTCCACAACTATGGGATGCAGTCCGTTATGCGGTAGATCGTCGGGGAAACATGGGGCAGTTCATCCTGACGGGCTCATCAACGCCTACGGTCCAAGGGCAGCACTCCGGTGTGGGGCGGATTGCTCCCATAGTCATGAGGACCATGAGCCTGTCAGAGTCCGAGGAATCTACTAAAGAGGTTTCCTTGAACAGGCTCTTTGATGGAGACCTCAACATTGCGGGTCTAGCAAACCTGGATGTTGAAGACCTAGCACGGATCACCTGCCGAGGTGGCTGGCCGGCGGCGGTCACCGCTGCTAGCCAGGCGCAGGCGGGCAAACAGGTCCGCAATTATGTGGAAGGCCTGATCGACTCAGACGTCTCCCGCATGGATGGGGTGTCCAGAAATGCAACCAAGATGCGCGCACTTTTGCGAGCTTATGCCCGCCACGTTTCCTCAATGGCCTCACAGGCGACCATTGCGGCCGATCTTGCCGTCAACGACTCCGGTATGGCCATCAACACTGTGAGTGACTACCTTGACGCGCTTAGCCGCGCCTACGTAATTGATGAGCTACCAGCCTGGAACCCCGCGCTGCGTTCTAAAACTGCCATCCGCACCACCCCCACTCGGCACTTCACCGACCCTTCCATAGGTGCTGCGGTGATGCGCTGGACGGCTGACAGCCTCCTTCAGGACTTCGAGACCTTCGGGCTGCAGTTTGAATCGCTCTGCCTGCGCGACCTACGAGTCTATGCGGAGGCGCTTGACGGGGCCGTTTACCACTACCGGGACAAGACCGGCTTAGAAGCGGATGCCGTAATAGTCCTGGCCGATGGTCGGTGGGCGCCTATGGAGGTCAAACTCGGCGAGCGCCAGGTTGATCAGGCTGCCACGAACCTGTTGCGCTTGCGCGACCGTGTGGACGACGGTCGCATGGGAAAGCCAGCATTCCTCGCCGTTCTAACAGGGGGGACAGCGGCGTACCGCCGAGACGACGGCGTGCTGGTTATCCCCCTTGCCTGTCTGACCGCCTGAATTCTAAGTCGCTATGAAAATAGCCAGGAACTAGCACCTGCGGGTTAGCGAAGCCGGGGAGGTGCTCCATTGCTAGAGAGCCTCCCCGGCATTCGGACTAAGGTGCCAACTCCGTCGTCCTCACAGAGACGCGCGCGCTCGGGTCCGCCCCACCATCAGGGCCACACAGCCAAGCGCCACCGCGAAGAGCGCACACAGCCCACAGTTAACCAACAGGGGCCGCAGGGTAGCCGCGTCCAGTGACAGCGACTCATAGGCGCCCTGGATCGCCGCCGTCGACCAGTAGGCAGGGGTGAACTTAGAGACGGCCACCACCCCGGCGGGCAGGAGGCTAGTGGGCACCCACGCCCCGCCCAGGAAGGAGAACACCATGCCACCGATATTGGCGATGGCATCGGTCCAGTTCTGACTTACTCCTATCCGTCCCATCAGGAAACCTAGCGCCACACCTACCAGCGTGTAGGCCCCCAGTGACAGTCCCACAATGCCCAGCAGTGGCCCCACTTTGGACAATAACGGCAGCCCAAAGACCACCAGCCCCAGCCCATAGATCCACAGCCAGCCCACCACGCCAATCACTAGGCAGGCACCCAGCAACCCCAGCGCCCGCGAACGGGAGGCCTCCGGCGAAGCCAAAGTGCGCGAGCGCACCGCACGTTGATTCAAGGAGGCCATCAGTGTTGCAATGATGACGGAGGTGAAGGCCAATAGGGGATAGGTAGACATCTTCGCGTAGATGACCAGCCCCTCAGGGATCGCACCCGACTGGTTCTTAATGAGTTGCGCCGTAGCCGTCTCTTGAATGTTGCGGTCTGCAGCCGCCACGGCCTGCTCCGGCGTCATAACGCCTGCTGCCAGATAGCCATAGACCTGGTTCAAGTAAATATTAGTGCGCTGATCCATCAGTTGCCCGTCCCCGGAACTTGCGGCAATTGCCGCCTGCAGCTCCGGCAGGGCAGCGCCTGTGGCAGCAGCTTGAGTCAGGCTCTGGCCATAGTTGGCGGACACCACCAGAATGTACTCAGCCCGCTCCTGAGCTATGGCGTCCTGCATAGACGGGCGGTCTTCAGCTACCTGCACTGGCTCACCGGTGGACTCCAGGTAGTGGCGCAGCCCTTGAGAGATGACCGAACCGTCATGGTCAATCACGGCCACCTGGGCATGCTCTTCACTGAGCGTTCCGGAATCCTTAGTGCCCATCGCCAAACCGGTCCACAGGCCGATCTGACTCAGCAGTAACAGGTAAATCAATACATAGAGCCAGTGTCCTGCCACAATCCGCAGCGAGGTCCTAAAGGTGGTCATGACTCATCCTCCTCATGCGCAGCAGGGCAATTGCCAGGAACAGGGCTGACATGCCTATCAGGGCGGCACAATTCCGCAGGAAGGGCCCCAGGGAGTCGTAGTAGAGCAAGCTGTAGAAACCATGCGTGGACTGCCACAGAGGGTTTAGCCAGGACAACACCGGCACGTTGTTCTCAACCGCGTCAGCCAGCCTCTGCGCCCCCGTCCCATACAGGCCCGTGAACAGAGAAAGCAAAGTGACGATGCCGGATACCGCTCCGGCCGGGAAACGAGGCACAGTGCCCAAAGCGGCCCCAGCAGCGCAGGCCATAAGCCCGCTGACCAGGATCACCGCTGGGGCCAAGTAGGCGCGTGGCCCAAAGCTGACCTGGGCCACCTGCTGCATGAACAAGAAAGCGATCCCCATGGAAGCCGTAATGCTGAGCCAGGCCGCCCCCAACACCCCGCCCAGCACTTGCCAGCGGGGAATGCCCGCCATGACGCGCCGCGCCCCCAACTGTCCAGAAGACGCCATCACCTCGCTGACCTTGGTGACAGACAACAGCATGCCCGTTCCGGCGGTAAAAGCCAGCAGGGAGAAGTAGTAGCGAGTAGTCGAACCTACGCCGTCTGGAGTGACCTGCAGTTCGGAAGTAAAGACCCGTTGCTCCGCCAGAGCTGCCAGCTGCTCCGGGCTGGCGCCAGCCGCTAGGAGTTCACGTTGCTGGGCCATAGTCTGCTGGTAGGCGTCAATGGTGCGACGCAGCACCACCGAAGTGATGGAGTTGTTGCCCTTGACAGTCAGGTGAAGGGCTGGCTTGCCGTCCTCCACAGCCAGATAGCCGATCGTCTGTTCGGCTCTGGCGGCTGCCTCCGCCTCTGAGGCTGTCGGGTAAGTGGTCACCTTGGCGTAGTGGTGGTTGCTGTTCGCGTCAGCCAGGCCATCGACCAGCTGCTCTAGGCCGGGGGCGCTCTGGTAGGCAGCGTCCTGCACCACCCCAAGGGGAACGGCCTTGATGTTTATAGCCTCTTCGATCCCGGCAAACATGTTCATGAAGATCACGGTCAAGATCAGCGGGAAAGCCAGAGTCCATACCAACAGGTCTTTTGCCCGCACTAGGCGACGCAGCTCATTAATAAATACGGAGCCCATGGCTCACACCTCATCCCGCAGGTCACGTCCGGTGATTTCCAGGAAGACCTCATTGAGGGTCGGCGGCTCGGAAGTGATGCGCCCCGGGGCCACGTCGGCAGCAGCTAGGACACCTAGCACGTCAGCTAGGTTGTGGGCCCCCGCATGGCACTCCACACGCAGCTCACTGTCTTCAAGCTCTACGGCGCGCACATTGCTCAGGGCCCGCAGCTGGTCTACGACGTCGTCGCCTGACGCCTGCCCAACCACTTCAATACGGATGCGCTCACCGGTGCCGATCATGGCCTTGAGTTCGTCCGGGGTGCCGGTGGCCACCTCTTTGCCGCGGTCCATGATGACCACTCGATCGCAAAGCTCCTCCACTTCCTCCATGTAATGGCTGGTGTAGATGATGGTGACGCCCTGCCGGTTGAGTCGCTTGATGCCTTCCAGAATGGAGGAGCGCGACTGTGGGTCCACGGCCACGGTCGGCTCATCCAGGATGATCAACTCCGGCTCATGGGCGATGCCGCAGGCAATATTCAGACGACGCAGCAGGCCACCGGAGAGTTTCTTGGGGCGGAACTTGGTGAACTTTTCTAAGCCCACAAAGGCAATGGCTTTATCCACCAGTTCACGGCGCCGCGCGCGGTCAGTGACGTAGAGAGCACAGAAAGCCTCCACATTCTCGCGCACCGTCAACTCTTCAAAGACCGCAACCTCCTGGGGCACGATTCCAATGCGGCGCTTGAGTTCGTAGGCGGTGGCGGTCATTGGCTTGCCGAAAACCCGCACCTCGCCTTTGTCATAGCTCAGCAGTTGGAGAATGCAGTTGATCGTGGTGGTCTTACCCGAGCCATTAGGGCCCAGCAAGCCCAGCACTTCACCTTTGCTGATGCGCAGGTTTAGGCCGTCTACGGCCACCAACTCACCGTAGCGCTTTACCAGTGAGTCAACGACGACGGCCTGGCGCGCCTCGGTCGCTTCCGGTGTCATGGCGTCTCCCTTCTGATGCCTGGGCCTCAATGCTCTCCGGGTCTGACCAGCGGCAGAAGTGCCCGCAGTCATGAACTCCAGGCAGGCCCCATGACAGAAGTCATTGCTGCGGCAGCTGACCGGCCTAGCGGATAATCGGCGTGTGAAGGCTCTGGTGGACAAGGCAGTAGTGCTGGCAGTGTGCCTGGTTCTGCTGCTGGTGGGCCTAGGAACTCACAGTGCCAACGCCGTCACCGCCACCAGCTTGGCCTGGCTGCTTGGCGCTGTGGCGCTGTCTGGCCTGTGCGGCGCATTAGACCGGCCTCGCCCGCTGATCGCGCTACCTGCGACCTATCTGCTGGCCGCCTGCTTAAGCCCTTTCTCCCTGGCCGGACTACCGCTAATCGCTTATGACCTGGGGCGAGGCCTGTTAACCACATCTGTACGCCACCGCGCCCTGGCCTTGGTGGCAGCCCTGCCCTTAGCGCTGCGCATCCTGGGGTTTTGGGGTGGAGGCGGGGGTGTGACCGCGAGTAGCGTGCTGCCCGTAGTCGTCGCCGTGATGGCGGGGATGCTGGCCGCCAGCACCGCCCGCCAGGAGCAGGCCCAGATAGAGCGCCACAGACTGCACGATGACCTCAGCGCCAAAGTCCGCGCCCTGGATACCTCCCGGGCTCGACTGCAGGAAGCTCAAGACTTGGAGACCCGCGCCGCCGCCCTGGCTGAACGCACACGCATCGCCCGGGAGATTCACGACGGCGTCGGCCATCAACTCACTCGCCTGCTGTTCCAGGTGCGGGCCCTGCAAGTCATACACCGGGACGAAGCCAAGGTGCTAACAGACCTGGCAGCGGTGGACGCCACCGTGGGCGAGACCCTGGACTCTATGCGCCGCAGCGTCCATCAATTGGCCGATGAGGGCGAGGAACTAGCCACCGCTCTAGGCATGCTTGGTGCACGCTCCGGCCTCGCACAGGTCAGCGTGGACTGTGCCATTGCCCAGCCACCCGCCGAGGTCTCTCGCTGCCTGGTGGCTGTGGCCCGTGAAGCCCTGACCAATGCCGCCAGGCACGGACAGGCCCGCAGCGCGCGCGTCACGGTGGTGGACTTCCCAGCTTTTTGGCGGCTGACGGTGGACAACGACGGCCTGGTACCGCAAGAAGCGGAGTTGGCTGGCGGTGAGGGCCTCGGTTTGCGTTCGATGCGCGAGCGGGCGGAGGCTCTGGGAGGATCATTGCGTTTTAACACCGGGTCCCGCTTCAAGGTCCTGGTAACCATCCCGAAGGAGCACAGATGAAGGTGCTGGTGGTGGACGACGATGCCCTGGTCGCCCAGTCCCTAGCCACGATCCTGTCCGTGGAGCCAGATATTGAGGTGGTGGGCACCGGAAGCAGCGGCCCCGAAGCTGTGGAACTCTACGGCCAGCTACACCCCGACGTGCTGTTGCTGGATATTCAGATGCCCGGCGGGGACGGGCTGGCTGCTGCCGAGCAGGTACTTAGGGCGCAGCCAGAGGCCCGCGTGGTCTTCCTAACTACCTTTTCCGACGACGAATACATCGTGCGGGCCCTGCGCATGGGGGCCCGCGGCTACCTGATTAAGCAAGACATCGCCCAGATAGCTCCAGCCCTGCGTGGCGTTATGGCTGGCGTCAGTGTGCTGGAAGGGCAGGTGCTGGAGCGGGGCGTGCTGCCACGCGGTAGCCATGGTGCCACGGGGAAAGCCAGTGACGGAGAGGCAGAAGCGGCCAGTGAGGCCAGCCGGGCCCAGCGGCGTCGGCAAGTCTTTGGGACGCTTACTGACCGCGAGTTTGAGGTGGTGGAGGCCGTGGCCGAGGGTCTGGACAACGCGGAGGTGGCATCCCGCCTGTGCATGAGTGAGGGCACGGTGCGCAACCACATCAGTGCCATGCTGGCCAAACTCGGCCTACGCAACCGCACCCAGTTGGCCGTCAGGTACTACCGAGGCGAGTCTTGAAGTGGCTGGTCTGCTAGATCCCGGCGGATTAAAGACTAAATCGACGCAGGAAAGGGGCTGCTTGACATGTTGAGCCCGATGCCGGGCCGGAGCGTGATCACCCTGCTCCAGGCCTACGAATCACCACTTGGCCCTATGACACTGGCTGCTGCAGTGGAGGAGAAGGGTGGATTGCCTGGTGAGGCGCAGCTGGCCGACGGCGTGCTGGTAGGCACCTGGTTTGACGGGCAGCGCCACGATCGGGCCGGAATCGGTGGTGACGCGCTCACCGTTTCCGCTGCTGACCTGCCAGAACCCCCGGTGCTAGCCTCCGCCCGCGCCTGGCTGGACCGCTATTTCAGCGGCGCTGAGCCGGGCGAACCGCCTGCGCTCGCGGCCCAAGGCACGGCTTTCCAGAAGCAAGTCTGGAGCCTGCTGCGCCAGATTCCGCGTGGGCAAACCTGCACTTACGGCCAGCTATCCGAGGCGGTAGCTGCTGCCACGGGCAGAGCCTGCTCGGCCCGGGCCGTCGGCGGGGCGGTGGGGCGCAATCCCTTGAGCGTCTTTGTGCCCTGCCACCGAGTGCTCGGCGCCGGCGGGAGCCTCACCGGCTACGCGGGCGGCACCGAACGCAAAACCGCCTTGCTGCGCCTGGAAGGCTGGCACCCAACTGCTTGCTGAAGGGGACTGCGCCGCGTAGCCTGAACCCATCAGGTGTCATGACACCACCCCTGTGAGGAAGGACCACCATGGCGCTCCCCAAACCCCAGCCCACCCCCTGGCAAAACAGCACCGAACTGGACCTCGAACGGGCCGCGCTCATCGTCGTCGACGTGCTAGGCGGCTGCAACGGTGTACCAGAGAACTTGCAGGAGATGGCCGACAACTCGGTCCGCTTAGCCAAAGCGGCGCGCTCCGCCGGCGTGCCAGTTATTTTCACTGACGACAACCACATCCCTGACACAGACCTGGAGTTCACCCTCTGGGGCGCCCACTCCGTGCGCGGCACCGAGGACTCCAAACCGCTGGACGCCTTCGCCGTCACCGACGCCGACTACGTGATCCCCAAGCGCCGCTACTCCGCCTTCTTCTCCACTGACCTAGACATCACCCTGCGTGAACTGGGCCGAGACACACTGATCGTCGTCGGCGCAGACACCAATATTTGCGTGCTGCACACCCTGGCCAGCGCCTACTACCTGGGCTACCGCACCATCGTGCCTGCAGACGCCACCGCCACCTTCCTGGTAGGCACCCAGGAGGATGGCCTGGCCTACTTCTCCCGCGTATTTGACACCCGCGTAGTCACCACCGACGACGTCGTCACCGCGCTCAGCTGAACTCCAGCTGCGCTGGCGGGTGCGGGTATGGTGCCAGCAGACGCCGTCGCCGGGCGGCCTAGCCTAAGGAGGAACCGTGCCCACTCCCGACCAGCTTGCCACCAGCCAGACCGTCGCCTTGATGATCGCCCCCGGGCTGGAAGAGGTGGAGGCTCTGGCTGTCATGGACGTGCTCTACCGCGGCGGTGTGCGCGTGGATCTGCTCTCCATCACCGACTCCCTAGAAGTCACCAGCTCCCACAAACTCACTTTCCGCTGTGACGCCCTGGCGGCGGACACTGACCTGAGCACCTACACCCTGGTGATGCTGCCCGGTGGCCTGCCTGGCACCTCCAATCTCCAGGCCTGCGAGCAGGTCACCACAGAAGTCACCCGCCGGGTGCAGGCCGGAGAGCTAGTCGCGGCGATCTGCGCGGCGCCGTCGATCCTGGCGGAGTTGGGGCTGCTGCGTGGCCGCCAAGCCACCGCCAACCCGGGCTTCATGCCGGCCCTGGAAGCAGGCGGCGCCGCCATTAGCCAGGCGCCGGTGGTGGTTGACGGCGCGGTGCTCACCAGCCGTGGCATGGGCACCGCCATCGAGCTGGGTTTGGAGATCCTGCGCCAGCTTCGCGGTGAGGAGGCCGTGCACCAGGTACAGGCGGGCATCGTCTACCAGGCTTAAGTGCGGGGCTAACCAAAACGCCCATTTCCGACGACGTCGCCCGTTCTTGCCGAAAACGCCTGCACTACGGGCGTTTTCAGCAAGAACGGGCGAATTGGTGATGAAAGGGGACTAGCGAGGCGCTGGAACTAGGCGGCCTCGTCCTTGCGGCGGGGCAGTAGAGCTAGCACTAGCAGGAGCACCCCCAGGCCACCGATCACGCCGATCGAGATCTTGGTCAAGTCCAGGGGCATCCCCACACCGATGGCGATTAGCAGCACGCCGAGCACTGCCAGGAATACCCCCCAAGTCACGGTCCCAGAGCGCATTGTGGTCGACACGGGCACCGGGGCGAGCTGGGTAGGCCGGTTGGCGGACCAGACGCCGTCGCTGACGGAGGCCGCCGGTGAAGCCTTAGGGTTCTTTTCATCTACGGTGGTGGGGTCCGCGAAAGCGCTGAAGGGGCTGGGCGGATCGGCGGTGGTAGCGCTTTTGTCTGGTGTCTGGGGGAGTGGGCTGGTGGACAGGCTGGAGGTGTCCTCCGGAGTGAGGGCGGAGGGGCTGGCTGGGGTGGTGTTCATGGTTAGGTTCCTGTCTGCATGTGGTCTTCAGGTGCTTCGTTGTTAGTTCAGCCCGCGGCGGGGCTGGGAGTAGGGCTAGGTGATTCGACGGCGGGGCTAGGGGTAGCGCTAGCACTGGGAGCCGCGCTAGGAGTGGCGTCGGGCTGAGCCTGGTTGGCAGCTTTGAGGGTTTCAGCCACGCACTGCTTGTAGACCTCGTACTGGTTGCTCTGCAGGAAGAAAGTGTTGTCATTCAAACCTAGAACGGGCTTGTCCACACCGACGCCGTCACGTGAGTCTGTTAGTGCCTGGTCAATGCACTTCTGGGACTGCTGGGCTTTGATAGCGGGATGCTTGGTGCCAGGCACGGGCAGACTCTCGCTGGTTTCCCCTAGATCGTTGTACCAGCGCTGCACCACCCAGGTGCCGTCTTCCAGCACCTGTCCCTGCCAGGTGGTAGTGGCCGGGGTGGTTTCGGTGACCCTAAGCTCACCGATTCCGACCTCTACCTTGAGGTTTAGGCGCGGGCTAGGTGCTGGTGAGCTGAGCAAGACGTCGTCAATGACGCCGTTGGCCTCATAGAAATAGGTGCTGCTCGGTGAACCATCCGAGTTATGGAAGGTGGACACGCTTGCACCAGCCCATCCCTCCGAAGCGCTGATCGGAGTACCGTTTGCGCGCCATTGGGAACTGGTGGAGGCCTGCAGGTTACCAATGCCGACAGAGCCCTCCACCTGCATGGCACGGCCCGCCGGGACCATCACCTCGACCTTGCCAACGCCTAGCTCCAGAGTAAGACTGCTGGGAGCGGCGTCGGCAGGCATGTCGGAGAGGTCAACCAGCACTCGGCCCACTCCAAGCTCGTGGGAGGAGCCGTTCCTGGTGGCAATATCTGCCCAGGTGATGGTGCGGGTATCAGATACTTTGCCGCCATCAAGCGCTCGCAGAGCGCTAATTGGGGCGGTTCCGCCAAACACTAGCGCCGGAATCAAAGCAAAGAGGCTGAGCCCGCCCAGGGCGCTGAGCCAGCCGCCGTGCCGCCCCCTAAAGCCACTGAAGGCGATCCCCAGGCCGAGGATGACGGCCAAGGCACCAAGGCCCACCAGCGGTAGCGCGACTCTGGTGCCGCCCACGTGTGCGGCCCAGCTGCAGCCAGCGATCACCAGCAGCCCCAAGCCCAGCGCGAGCAGACTGACGGTGCGTCCAGGACCCAGCACTCGCGGGCGCGGCGGGCGGACAGGGCGTGGCGGGTGAACAGGGCGTGGCGGCACGCTCCGCTGGCTAGGGCGCTGGTAGGGCGACGCCGGGGCTGGGCTGGCCGGTCCGGCGTAGGGTGCGGCCGCGTAGGCAGCAGTGGGGTAACTGGGTGCAGCAGCACCGCCCAGGGGGACAGCCGGAGCGCTGGGCATGGGGGCCATCGGCTCGGTGGCACCGCGCCTAGCGCCAGTAGCAGCGTCAGCTTCGGGGGTGCCCGCAGCCTCGGACATGGGGGCAGCCGGAGCGCCAGTGGGCGGCGGGTAGCTGCCAGGCATGCCAGGCGCACCAGCCGGAGGAACAGGGCTGCCCGTAGCAGCACTGCCGGGCATAGGGGCGTTGGGGGTCTGCCCCGGCCTGGCGCCGTTGGGGGTGCGGGGGCGGCTCAGCCAAGCCACCAGCACCCAGATGCCAAGCCCCAACAGGAATACAGGCACCAGTCCGAAGAAGAACCACGGTCCCGTGCCATTCAGGTACCAATTCGGGAAGAAACCTTTGTCTGTGGAGAAGCCACCTATGAATGTCCCGGCGCAGGCTCCGGCAAAGCCAGCGCTCACATCACCCTGCAGAGCAGCCTCCAAGTGGATGCGGCCGTCCTCCTCCTCGGGCAGCAGCCCCCAGGCCAGGGAGTACAGGAGCAGGCCCAGGCCCAGGAACAAGGTACCTACAACTACCAGCACCCGTACCAGCACGGGGTCTAGGTCAAAGCGCCGCGCCAGACCGGAGCAGACACCACCGACCCAGCGCTCGCGGCCCCGGAACAGGCCGGTGCGGCGGATCGAGTCAAAGAAGGACCCCAGCGGCGCGCTGCTTGGCGGGTAGGGGCTGCCCGGTGCAGTGGGCCCGCCCGGCGCATAAGCCCCATTCAGAGGCTGCTGGCCGCCGGGGTAGGCGCCGCCGTCGTTCCTGGGCGACTGCGCCCAGTTCTCAGGCTGCGAATAGTCAGGCGCAGGACTAGCGGCGGCCTGACCCGGAGCCTGCGGCTCATCCGGGCCGGGAACTGGCTGGGAAGGGAAGTTGTTGTCCATGCCTCAATGCTCCGGGGAGGGCACTCCTCGCTGCCATCAGGGGACACCCCGAGCCGTCCCTGAACCCCTCTGGCTATCTCCCTGATTTCTGCCCGCAGCACCTTCAGGGGCTCGCTGTGCCATGCCACGATTAGGGCATGACGACGACGCGGCCCCCTGGGGATACTCCTCCCGCCACCTGGCGGCCCGGCGCCCCAGTCTCCGCCCCCGGCAGCCCCGAGGCAGCGGCACCACCAGGCGGTCCGATTGCTCGCCCCCAGCCGGATTACTACGGCGGCCAGTACTCCCGCCCCTTTGCCTATCCGCGAGTCTCAGCTCGCCTGCCTCTGCGGCGCACGCCCAGGCAGGTGAGCACTCCCCCGCTCGCCCCAGCCCGGCCTGGCCGCTGGTTCATGGGGGTTTGTGCCGGTGTCGCCGCCCACCTAGAACTGCCTGTGGTTGCCATTCGGTTGCTAGTGGCTGCGACTGCTTTAATGGGGGGAGCCGGTCTGCTCCTTTACGCCCTGCTGTGGGTTTATATGCCAGCAGGCGACCCCTGGGCTGAAGCTGCCGGAAAGGTGCCTGCAGCCCAAGCCCGACTGGCCACCCGCCTAACTGAGCAGCTCTCCCAACCTGCCCAACTCAGCCCCCGTTCACGCACCCTCCTAGGCGGAGCCGCCCTAGTAGCAGCCGCTCTCCTCCTGGCCCTGTGGCGGGCGGGGCACCTCAATGGCGTATCCGACCTGGTGCCCCTGGCGCTCCTAGCTGCAGGTGTGGCCCTGGCCTGGGCTCAAGCTGGGACCCTCACAGGCCCCTCCCGGGACCTGGGTTCCTTGCTGCGACTGCTGGGGGGAGTGGCTCTGGCCGCCGTCGGCATTCTGGTGTGGCTTAGCCGCGACCTGCCCTCTGCCAACCTCATGTCTGGGGTGGTGGTGGGCGGTGCCCTGGTTCTAGGTATCGGCTTGATCCTGGTGCCTTTGCTGCTGCGCACCAGCCGGGCACTTACCGACACCCGTGCCGCTGAAGCTCGGGCTGCCGAGCGGGCAGATATTGCCGCCCATCTCCACGATTCGGTGCTCCAGACCCTGACCCTGATTCGCAAGCGCGCAGACGAGCCTGAGACCGTCGCCCGCCTGGCGCGTGCCCAAGAGCGCGAGCTGCGCGCCTGGCTCTACACCGACCGCCCGGAGGCAGGCACCTCCGTATCTGATGCCTTCAAGGACTTGGCTGGTGAGGTGGAGGACCGCTACGGACTTGGGATTGACGTCGTCACCGTGGGGGATCGTGCCCCGGATCAGGCCACTGAGGTGGTGGTGGCCGCCGCCCGCGAGGCCCTGTCTAATGCTGTGCGCCACGGCCATCCCCCCGTCAGCCTCTACGTGGAGACCAATGTGGAAGGCATTGAGGTTTTCATCCGAGACCACGGGGAGGGCTTTGAGCTGCAGGAGGTTGCTGCCGATCGCCACGGCGTGCGCGAGTCCATCATTGGCCGCATGGAGCGCCACGGTGGCAGCGCTTGCGTGCACCGCCTAGCCCACGGCACCGAGATTCGCCTGACCTTGCCCACCATCCGGAAGGACACCCATGACTGACCGCCCCAGCCCGTCCACCGCCAAGGCAGAACCACCAGCCTTGCGGGTCCTAGTGGTGGATGACCATGCCCTGGCCCGCGCCGGGGTCCGCACCGAACTGGCTAGCCACGCCCCAGACTTGCAGGTGGTGGCGGAGGCCGACGACGTCGAAGGCGCCATCGCCGCCGTGCATGCGCTTATCCCGGATGTGGTGCTGCTGGACGTGCACCTGCCCGGAGGCAACGGAGGCGGCGGTGCGGAGGTGGTTGCCGCCTGCCATGACGTGCCCAGCAGTCGCTTCCTGGCCCTATCTGTCTCCGACGCTGCCGAAGACGTGGTTTCCGTGATCCGAGCGGGGGCGCGCGGCTATGTCACTAAGGCGATTGGGGCCGAGGATCTAGCCCAGGCAGTGCGCCGGGTGGCTGCCGGAGACGCCGCCTTCTCTCCCCGTCTGGCAGGCTTTGTGCTGGACGCCTTTGGTACGGGGGGCGGTGAGGTGGCAGTGGCGGATACGGAACTGGACCGCCTCTCTAGCCGAGAGCGGGAGGTTATGCGCCTGATTGCGCGGGGGTACACCTACAAGGAGTGCGCCTCCGAACTCTTTATCTCTGTCAAGACCGTTGAGACCCACGTTTCTGCGGTGCTGCGCAAACTCCAGCTGTCTAACCGCAATGAACTCACCCGCTGGGCTGCAGCCCGCCGAATTGTTTGAGTGGACCGTAGATCTGAATGACCTGTGAATCTGAAATGCCTGTGAACCCAGCCTGCTCTAGTTCCGCTGCCTCCTCAGCCACGCCTTGCGTTCGGGTGACGCCACTGGCCCAGTTGCAAGCCTCCGACTTGCCCGGCAGTCCCGCCGGAGCTCTGCGCGTCCCCGCACTCCTAGCCCTGCTTGACGGCACGCTCCTGCTGGTCCACGACCACCGCCCGCCCGTGGCCGCAAGCGGCTGGCAGCGCAGTGGTGGCGCCTTGCCTGGCGACCTGCCCAACCCCAACACCCTGTGGCTGCGCCGCTCCACCGACGCCGGAGCCACCTGGAGCGCCCCGCAGCAGCTCACGCCCGGCCCTGGCTGCAGCCAGGTGCGAGGCCTGTCAGACCCCTCCCTGCTGCTTGGGTCCGACGGCACAATCCACCTATTCGCTGCCGCCGCCACCGACGTCGGGCTGTTCGGGGCGCACTGCCCGACCCGCCCGGCGGTTCCTAATGCTCCTGCCGAGCCCGGCACCCTGCGACTCTTGCACGCTTACAGCCGTGACGCCGGCGCCAGCTGGAATTGGCGGGACCTGAGTGACCTGTGCCTGCCTGGCCCCGGCCAGCCGACTGGGCTGGTGGCTTTCCCTGTCTCTGGGCACGGCCTGAGCCTCACCGGCCCCTGCCAACCCGGTCGCCTGCTGCAACCGCTGGTTACGGCTTTGCCACCTGGGCCAGATGGCAGTCGCCCCGTGCGCGCCCGCGCCCTCCTCTCAGACGATGCCGGCGCCAGCTGGTTCTTGGGCCAAGAGGTACCGCCTCCGGCACAGTCCGCCACCAAGAGCTTGGCTGGGGGAGCAGCCACCAGCGGCGTGGACGAGTGGGCCGTGGCCGAACTGGCGGACGGCACGCTGGTGCTTTCGGCGCGCGATGGCGGTTATGGCGGCACCCGTCTGCAAGCCCATTCCAGCGACGGCGGCCAAAGCTGGAGCCTGCCTGAGGCAGCAACTGAACTGCCGGATCCCGGCTGTAATGCCGCCCTGCTGGCACTGCCCGGCACGCGCGCACTGCTGTGCACCCATGCCAGTGACCCCCGCTCCCGTCAACAAGGACGTCTCAGCCTGAGCCTCGACGGTGGCACCACCTGGCGGCCACTAGCCGCACTGACCGGAGCGCAGGAGCCCTTCGGCTACTCCGAGGCCTGTCTCCTGCCCACCGCTGCAGCTCACCGCACGGCAGCGGGCTACACAGAGCTAGCTGACCGCCCAGAGTTAAGCGACCACACAAAGCTGGCGGCGCCCTGGGGGCAGACCCGCCTCGTCGTCGTCGCTGAACAGCCTTATAACGCCCAGGACGCCGGCCTCCAGGTGTTCGCCGTCGACCTGTGAGAAAGCCGCCGTGACCACTCTTAGCCAAAGGTCCACAGCTGGGCCCTCAGCATCTCATAGACGGCAGCTGCGGCCACGCCAATGGGGTTCTCACGGAACGCCAAGGCCTTCGTGGCAGTATGCGCCCGTGAGCACCTTGCGACCGGAGACCAGCCAGCCCAGCCGGGCGCCGGAGACCCCGCCATCTCCAGTGGTAGGGCTGGAGCAGGCTGTCGCTCACCTGCGCGGCTCCGGGCTACTCATCCTGCCCACCGACACCGTCTACGGGATTGGCGCCACAGCTAGTGACGCCGACGCCGTCACCGCCCTCCTAGCCGCCAAGGGACGCGGACGCCAAATGCCTCCGCCTGTGCTCGTGGCTAGCGCCGCGCAGCTCGACGGCGTAGTTGCCCAGGTGCCTGCTGCCGCCACCGCCCTAATGCAGGCCTTTTGGCCCGGCGCCCTGACCCTCGTGCTCGACGCTCACCCGCAACTTGGCTGGGAACTGGGCGAGACCGGCGGCACCATCGCCGTGCGGATGCCGAACCACCCGCTGGCCCTAGCCTTGCTGGAGCGCACCGGCCCGCTGGCAGTCACCAGCGCCAACCGCACCGGCGAGTCCCCCGCCACCGACGCCGCTGGCGCCACCGCCGCCTTCCCTGGTCGCGTCACCCGTGCGGATGCCGCCAGCGCCACCACCGCTGACATCCTCTTACTCGACGGCGGCCCCACCCCTGGTCCGCTTCCTTCCACCATCGTGTCCCTAGCTGGGGAACAGGCTCAAACGCCCGTCTTCCTGCGCGACGGCGTGCTAAGCCGCCAGCAGGTGCTCGCCGTCGTCAACGCAGCCACGAGCGCTGCCACCAGTGCCACCAGGGAGGTGCCCGCACCGTGAGGGTCTATCTGCTGGTCTTGGCCGTGGCCGCTGCCTGCACCTACCTGGCCGTGCCGATCGTGCGGCATATTGCCCTAATGGCCAATGCCATGGCCCCTGTGCGCAGCCGTGACGTGCACAAAGCTCCCATCCCCCGCCTGGGCGGGGTAGCTATGTTCCTGGGATTCGCCACGGCCATCGCGGTGGCCGACAATATCCCCTTCCTGGAGTCTGTCATCGGTCGCAGCGCCTGGGCGGTGGTGGCTGGGGCCGGACTGGTCTGCGCCCTCGGAGTGGTGGATGACCTGTGGGAACTTGACTGGATGACCAAACTCGTGGGGCAGGTGTTGGCCGCCGGAATTATGGCCTGGCAGGGGGTTCAGCTAATTACCTTCCCCGTGGGTGGGGTAACCATTGGTTCCTCTCGTCTGTCCTTGATCTCCACCGTCCTGGTGGTGGTGGCAGTGATCAATGCCGTCAACTTTGTGGACGGTCTGGATGGCTTAGCAGCTGGGCTGATCGGCATTGGCGCAGTGGCTTTCTTCCTCTACACCTACGTGCTTACCCGCCAGCTGTCCGCCGGGTCTTACGCCTCTTTGGCAGCCACGGTGGTGGCCGCGCTGATCGGCGTTTGCGTAGGATTTTTGCCGCATAACTACCACCCGGCCTCCATCTTCATGGGGGACTCCGGTTCTATGCAGTTGGGCCTAATCTCTGCGGCCGGCACGATTATCGTCACCGGTCAAATTGACCCCGGTGCCCTGGGCGGCTCCCGGGCTTTGCCGGTTTTCTTGCCGGTGCTGCTGCCCTTCGCGGTGCTGCTGCTGCCGCTGACGGATATGACCATGGCGGTTTTCCGACGGATGGGTAAGGGGCTGAGCCCTTTCCACCCTGACCGCATGCATATGCACCACCGGCTCCTTGATGCGGGGCACTCCCACCGGCGGGCGGTGTTGACCATGTACATTTGGGCAGCCGCCGTCTCCTTCCCGGTGGCAGCCATGGCTTTCTTCCCTACAGACAAGGTGTTAATCGGCTTTGTAGTGGCCTTGGCGCTGGCGCTGCTGGCCACTTTGGACCTCATGCCGGGGGTGCGCGTGGCGGTGTCGCGCCACACCGGCGGGGTGGAACGTCACCGGGCCTCTAAGCGCACTGAGCGCAAGCAGGATTCGGCGCAGGTGCCGGGTGACCAGGACGACTGATAGGGAGCAGGACTGAGTGAGGGAGTCGCGATGAGTGTGGAGACCAGTTCCCAGGTGTTTCGCCGAGCTGCCCGCAATGTGTTGGTGGTCGGCGTGGCGGTTACCGTCCTGAGTTTGGGCGCGGGCCTGGCGGTAGGCGGCAAAGTTCTGGCTGGGGCCGCTTGGGGTGCAGGCGCTTGCGTGGCCTTGACGACGGCGTCGGTGGTTTCTTTGGCGCTGCCATGGCACCGTTGGCCGCTGCTGGCAGGTGCAGGGGTGATGGTCTCCATGTTTGCCAAGTTCCTGGTGGCGGGAGTGCTGCTGGCCATTATGTCGGCCCGGCAGGGCAGCTACTCGCCAGCTTGGTTCTTTGCGACCTTCGCTGCTGCAGTGCTGGGGGTCACTTTGGCGGAGGTGGTCACGCTGGCGCGAGGCAGGACGCTGGTGGTAGGTCCCTGAGCTTGCCGCCGACGTCGTATTGATCGGTCAACTGGTTGGGAGCACCGATCTGGGTAGGTTAGGCTGTGCCCATTGCCGCCTTTCCCCTGCGGCAGCTCATCCGAAGGAGGTCAGGTGCTCACGAGCGCGTCCCTCGTCGCCGTGAAGACGGCGGCGATTGTCCCTGCTGCGGCTGAGTACGACGGCTTCCACCCACCGTCGCTTGACGACTTCTACCCGGCCGCCCTGTTCCTGGCTGGAACCCCCTTTGAGATCAACCGGATCATGCTGGTGCGCATTGTTATGACGCTTCTGCTGGTCCTGGTCTTTGGGATCGGTGCTGCTCGCGCCAAGGTAGTGCCCGGTCGCTTCCAGAACGCCCTGGAGTTGATGCTGGGCTTCGTGCGCAAGAACGTCTCCGAGGAGATCCTCGGGCCGGTCTACGGCAAGAAATTCGCGCCCCTGCTCACCACCATCTTCCTAGGTGTGTTCTTCCTGAATATCTCCGGCATCATCCCGGGGCTGCAGATCGCCTCCACCGGTGTGGTGGGCATGCCCCTGGTATTCGCCCTGGTTTCATATATCGCCTTCATCTATGCCGGGTTGCGGGAGAACGGGGTAGTTGGCTATTTCAAGGGCACGGTGATGCCTTCAGGTGTGCCGGGTTTCTTGGCGCCTCTAATCATCCCGATTGAGTTCCTGTCCAACTTGGTGATGCGTCCGCTGACCCTGACCATCCGACTCATGGCCAATATGATCTCAGGGCACCTGCTGCTGGCCCTGTGTTTCGTGGCCACCAATGCCCTGTTTTTCTATGCTTCGGCGCAGCTCAAAGCACTGGGGACGGTAACCCTGCTGCTCGGGCTGGCCTTCGTGCTCTTCGAGGCCTTCGTGGCCGCCCTACAGGCTTATATCTTTGCCCTCCTGACCGCCGTCTACATTGATTCTTCGGTCCATATGCACTGAGCAAATGGACCGCTTGGCTCTGGTAATCCCCGCAGCCAAGCAGTAAACCTCCACACCCCAGCAGACGCCGCAACTGCGACGCCAACACACCAAGGAGAAACCCCATGACCGGCTCCATCGCCACGATCGGCTACGCCCTCGCCACCCTCGGCCCCTCCATCGGCATTGGCCTGCTCGTCGCCAAGACCCAGGAGGGCACTGCCCGTCAGCCTGAGGTTGCCGGCGCCCTGCGCACCAATATGTTCATCGGTGCGGCCCTGATCGAGGCTCTGGGTCTGCTCGGCTTCGCCGCGGGCTTCGTCTTCTGAGGCCGTGACCACAATGACCCTGAGCGCCGCACTGCCCATGGTGCTGGCCGCCGCCGACCACCAGGAGGGCGGAGCGCCAGAGGGCATCTGGCTCTTCGTCCCGCATGTGGCTGACCTCCTTTGGGGCACAGTCTGCTTCGCCGTCATCGCCCTGGTCCTGATTAAATACGCCCTGCCGCGCTTCAACGCGGTTATGGATGAGCGCACCGCCAAGATCGAGGAGGGCCTAGCCCTCACCGAACAGGCCAAGCAGGGGCAAGCGGAGGCTGAAGCCAAGGCCACCAGCCTGGTTGAGGACGCGCGTATCGAGGCTGCTCGCATCCGCGAGAACGCTCAGACTGAGGCCAAACAGATTATTGCTGAGGCCCGCGCTGCCGCCGCCACGGAGGCTGGCAAGGCGCTGTCGGCGGCGCAGCGGCAGATTCAGGCAGATAAGCAGGCCGCCCAGATCTCCCTGCGTTCCGACGTCGGCATGCTGGCTGCGGGCCTGGCGGAGAAGATCGTTGGGGAGCAGTTGCGTGACACCGAGCTGTCCTCTCGGGTGATCGACCGCTTCCTCAACGACCTGGAGGCCCAGTCGGTGCAGTTCAGCGCCGCCGACGTCGCCGCCGCCACCGGATCCCAGGGGCCGCAGTGAACACCGGCAGTGCCGCCACCCAGGCCCAGGCCACCCAGGCCTGGGAGCCCGTCTTACAGCAGGCCGGGGAGCAGGCACTTGAGCTGGGGGAGCAGATCCTCGCGGTGGCCCACCAGATCGCCGCTAACTCGCTGCGTGGCTCACTGACCGACCCGGGCCGCAGCCCGCAGGCCAAGGCCGCCTTGGCTCAGCGCCTCTTTGCCGGGTGCGTTGACGGCCGGGTAGTCGAGTTGCTGGCTGCGCTGGTGCGTGGCCGCTGGTCTAAGCCCTCCGATCTGGTACATGCCCTGCACGATCTGGGTATCCAGGCCATCCTGGCTGGAGCTCGGGCCGGTGGGCGCCTAGACGCGGTGGAGCATGAGGTCTTCTCGGTCTACAACCTGCTGGTTGGCAACCGGGACCTGCGCCTGGCTCTAGAGCCTTCCAATCACACCACTCAGGACGCACGGGTGGCGCTGGCTTACAAGGTGTTGGGCACCAGCCTGTCCTCCTCCGCGATGAGTCTGGTCACCTGGTGCGTGCGCCACGAGACTGAGGGCGGGGTGCCCCGCAACCTGCGGCGTGTCGCTGAGTTAGCAGCTGGGCTGCAAAACCGCACCATCGCTGATGTAACCAGCGCCATCCCGCTCAGCACAGAGCAGGAGGCTCGTCTGGAGCGCATCCTTGAGCAGCGCCTAGGCACCGACGTCGAACTTAACCTAATCGTTGATCCCGAGGTCTTTGGGGGCGTGCGTGTGCGCGTGCGTGACCTGATTATCGACTCCACCGTGCGCAGTTCCCTGGCGGGTGTGCGCACCCAGCTGGTCGGCTGAGCCCGGCCCCACCACCACCAAACTTCACCTGCACGCCCGCAGGAACCCACAAGAAGGAAAGAGACATGGCTGAGCTGACCATCAGGCCGGAGGACATCCGCTCCGCCCTGGATGAGTTCGTCGACTCCTACGAGCCTGCCAAGGTGGCCGCCGAGGAGGTCGGCCACGTCGTATTCGCCGCTGACGGCATCGCCCACGTTGAAGGTTTGCCCGGCGCCATGGCCAACGAGATCCTCACCTTTGAGGATGGCACCGCCGGACTGGCCATGAACCTGGACGAGCGGCAGATCGGTGTGGTCGTCCTGGGCAACTTTGACGCCATTGAAGAGGGGCAGACCGTTCGCCGCACCGGCGAGGTGCTCTCTGTGCCCGTCGGTGACGGCTACCTGGGCCGCGTGGTGGACCCCCTGGGGCGGCCCATCGACGGCTTGGGCCCCATCGCCTCTGAGGGACGCCGTGCCTTGGAACTGCAGGCCCCGGGCGTCATGATGCGCAAATCCGTGCACGAGCCGCTGCAGACCGGGCTGAAGGCCATTGACTCGATGATCCCCGTGGGTCGTGGTCAGCGTCAGCTCATCATCGGTGACCGCAAAACCGGCAAAACCGCCATCGCCCTGGACACGATCCTCAACCAGAAGACCGCTTGGGAGACCGGTGACCCCAAGCAGCAGGTGCGCTGCATTTACGTTGCCACCGGCCAGAAGGGCTCCACCATCGCCTCCGTGCGCCGCACCCTGGAGGAGTCTGGCGCCCTGGAGTACACCACCATTGTGGCTTCCCCCGCCTCTGACCCCGCCGGCTTCAAATACCTGTCCCCCTACACCGGCTCCGCCATCGGCCAGCACTGGATGTACGCCGGCAAGCACGTCCTGATTGTCTTTGACGACCTATCCAAGCAGGCCGAGGCCTACCGCGCAGTCTCCCTGCTGCTGCGCCGTCCGCCGGGCCGCGAGGCCTACCCCGGTGACGTCTTCTACCTGCACTCGCGTCTGCTGGAACGCTGCGCCAAACTCTCCGATGACCTAGGTGGCGGCTCCATGACCGGTCTGCCACTTATCGAGACCAAGGCCAACGACGTCTCCGCCTATATCCCCACCAACGTCATCTCCATCACCGACGGCCAGATCTTCCTGCAGTCAGACCTATTCAACGCTGACCAACGTCCGGCCGTGGACGTGGGTATCTCCGTGTCCCGCGTGGGCGGTTCCGCGCAGATCAAGGCCATGAAGCAGGTTGCTGGCACGCTCAAGATCACCTTGGCGCAGTACCGCTCCATGCAGGCCTTCGCCATGTTCGCCTCTGACCTAGACGCCGCCACCCGCCAGCAGCTCACCCGCGGTGAGCGCCTCATGGAGCTGCTCAAGCAGCCCCAGTTCACCCCCTACCCGGTGGAGGAGCAGGTCGCCAGCGTCTGGACCGGCACCAACGGTTACCTGGATGACATTGACGTGGCTGAGGTGCTGCCCTTTGAGTCCGCCCTGCTGGACCACCTGCGTCGCAACTCCACCGTGCTGGCCACCATCCGCGAGACCGGCAAGCTGGAGGAGGACACCGAGGCACAGTTGCGTGCCGACGTCGAAGCATTCCGCGCCAGCTACCTCTCCGGTGGCCGCATGCTGGGCGCACAGGTCGCCGCTGACGAGGATGAACCCGAGGCTGAGCGCACAAGCGAGCAGATCGTCCTCAAGAGGGGCTGACAGTGTCCGGTAAGCAGCGCGTCTACAAGCAGCGGATCCGTTCCACGGCGACCCTTCAAAAGGTTTTCCGTGCGATGGAGCTCATCGCTGCTTCCCGTATCGGGCAGGCGCGGAATAAGGCCCAGGGCGCGTCCCCTTATGACCACGCCCTGACCCAGGCGGTTGCCGCCGTCGGCACCTACTCACACCTGGACCACCCCATCACAAGGGAGCGCACGGACACCAAACGGGTGGCCGTGCTGGTGGTCACCTCAGACCGGGGTATGGCAGGCGCCTACTCAGCCTCAATCCTGCGCGAGTCCGAGCGGCTCCTGGAGCAGTTGGTGGAGGAGGGGCACGAGCCCGTGCTCTTCACCTTCGGCCGCCGCGCCCAGGCCTTCTATGCCTTTAGGGGCCGCCCCGTGGAGTACTCCTGGATAGGGGAGTCCGACCGGCCTTCAGACAAGGTGATCGACGAAGTCTCTGCGCTACTGCTCGACTACTTCCTGTCCCCACCGGAAGCCGGGGGAGTGGCTGAAGTACATATCGTCTTCACTCGCTTCAAAACCATGGTCACGCAGGTCCCTGAGGTGCGCCGCATGCTCCCGCTGACTGTGGTAGACGTCGATGGGCCCGGTGAACTCAACCGGGCAGATATTGCTGCCGGGCATGAGGCCGAGCTCCCCGAACTCTCCGGCGCACAGCCCCTCTACGAGTTTGAGCCCTCCGCGGAGGCCGTGCTGGGCGCTCTGCTGCCCCGCTACGTCGCCTCCCGCATTCGCAACGCGCTCCTACAGTCTGCGGCCTCCGAGCTGGCTAGCCGCCAGCAGGCTATGCATACGGCCACGGATAACGCCGAGGAGCTCATCAGGAATTACACCCGTCTGGCCAATGCTGCGCGCCAGGGCGAGATCACCCAGGAGATCACGGAGATCGTCTCGGGTGCCGACGCCCTAGGCGCAGGCTGAGACCAACTGCCAAAGCCGCCGCCACCGCACGCACCGAAAGAACGAACCATGACCGACACCCCCAGCACCACTTCCACCGGGCGGATCACCCGGATCATCGGTCCTGTCGTGGACATCGAGTTCCCGCCGGACGCGATCCCGGCCATGTACAACGCCCTGAAAACCACCGTGGACCTGACCGGCCAGGGTGAGGGTGATGGCACCACCGAGATGACCCTGGAGGTGGCACAGCACCTGGGTGACAATATTGTCCGCTCTATCGCGCTGAAGCCCACTGACGGCCTAGTGCGCGGCGCCGTCGTTCGGGACACTGGCGCCCCCATCTCTGTGCCCGTTGGCGACGTCACCAAGGGCCACGTGTTCAACGTGACCGGCGAGGTCCTCAACCTCGCCCCCGGAGAGACTCTTGAAGTCAAGGAACGCTGGCCCATCCACCGCCAGCCTCCGGCCTTCGATGAGCTTGAATCCAAGGAGCAGATGTTCGAGACCGGCATTAAGGTCATCGACCTGCTCACCCCCTACATCCAGGGTGGCAAGATCGGCCTATTCGGTGGTGCCGGTGTGGGCAAGACCGTCCTCATCCAGGAGATGATTCAGCGCGTGGCACAGGACCACGGCGGTGTGTCCGTCTTCGCAGGCGTAGGTGAGCGCACCCGTGAAGGCAATGACCTGATCGTGGAGATGGATGAGGCTGGCGTCTTTGACAAGACCGCCTTGGTCTTTGGCCAGATGGACGAGCCGCCGGGCACACGTCTGCGCGTGGCGCTGTCCGCGCTGACCATGGCCGAGTACTTCCGCGACGTGCAGCACCAGGACGTGCTGCTGTTCATCGACAATATTTTCCGTTTCACTCAGGCCGGTTCTGAGGTCTCCACGCTGCTGGGCCGGATGCCTTCCGCGGTGGGTTACCAGCCCAACCTGGCTGATGAGATGGGCCAGCTTCAGGAGCGCATCACCTCCGCCGGGGGCCACTCCATCACCTCCCTGCAGGCCATTTACGTGCCCGCGGACGACTACACCGACCCGGCCCCGGCCACCACTTTCGCGCACCTGGACGCCACCACGGAACTCTCCCGTGAGATCGCCTCACGCGGTATCTACCCGGCTGTGGACCCGCTGGCCTCCACCTCTCGCCTGCTGGCACCTCAGTACGTGGGGCAGGAGCATTACGACGTCGCCACCCGCGTGAAGTCCATCCTCCAGAAGAACAAGGAGCTGCAGGACATTATCGCGATCCTCGGTGTGGACGAGCTTTCCGAGGAGGACAAGGTCACGGTGGCTCGCGCCCGCCGCATTGAGCAGTTCCTGAGCCAAAACACCTACATGGCAGAGAAGTTCACCGGTGTGCCCGGCTCTACCGTGCCGCTAACTGAGACCATTGAGGCCTTCAAGCGGATCTGTGACGGCCAGTACGACTCCTTCCCGGAGCAGGCGTTCTTTAACATCGGTGGCATTGAGGACCTTGAGCGCAAGGCCGCTGAGATGATGAAGGCCTGATGAGGTCGGCAGCAGGCAAGGGGGAGGTACACGCATGGCACTGAGTGTCGAAGCGGTCTCACGCAGTGGGGCTGGCTCCTGGATGGGGCAGGCTGAGCGCGTCTCCGTGCCGCTGATCGACGGCGAGATGGGCGTGCTGCCTGGACGAGCCCCGGTGCTGGCACTGCTGGGCCGCGGCAAGGTACGGATTACACCGGTCGACGGCGCCGCCGAGGTGATTATCGCGGTAAACGGTGGCTTCTGCTCCGTGGACCATGACGTGGTTACCGTGGCTGCTGACCTCTCCGGTGAAGAGGCCGAGTCTGCGGCAGCCATTGGGGTGGACCAGATGCTGGCTGAGGCCGAGGAGCTGATGCCGGCTGGGGACGGCTTCGAGGACTGACCATGGGGCTGGGGGGCTGGGACTGGGCGGCCATTGTGGCTGGCGTAATACTCTTGGGTTCCCTGGCCTTCCTGTGGCGGCTGCGCTTACTAGCCAGCCGTGTGGGCTCCTTTGAATGCGGCCTGTCCCACCCGGGCAAAGGCGGCTGGTTCTCCGGTATTGGAAGCTTTGGGGGCGAGGAGCTGGTCTGGCACCGGCTCATGTCCATCCGCCTGCGACCGCACTATCGCTTCCAGCGCGAGGACTTGGAGATCGTGGGGGTGCACCCACGCTCCATCAGTGGCCGCGTGGTGGACGTGACCTGCACTTATCGCAGTGAGCACGTGAATCTGGCGATGCCCTCGGAGTCATACAACGCGCTGGTCTCCTGGATGGAAGCTGCCGCCCCCAAGCAGTCCGAACTGTACTGAGCCCCGCCAGCACCGCTGAGGGACGCTAATAAAGCCAAAGGACGGCGCCCGCCGACCGGATGAACCGGTGTGGCGGGCGCCGTCGTCGCTAAGTGGCTGTCGGGATCAGGCGATGGGCTGCGCCTCGATATGCCAAACCTCGCGGGCGTAGTCGCTGATGGTGCGGTCGGAGGAGAAACGGCCGGAGCGAGTGATATTCACCCAGGCTTTGCGCTGCCAGGCGCGCTGGTCGGCGTAGTCGGCCGCCATAGCGTCCTTGGTCTCCCGGTAGGCCGCGAAGTCACCCAGCACGTAGTACACGTCCGCCGGCTCATAGGAGGCCTCTAGGAGACTGCGGCGTAGGTCCGCGAAGCCACCGGTGCCGTGGTCATCCAGGGTGCCGTCAATGAGGGCGTCCAGGGCGCGACGCAGGCCGGGGACCGTCTCGTAGGCGGTGCGCGGGTCGTAGCTCTGGCGCAGGGTAGGCAGTTCGTCTTCCGTGGCGCCAAAGATGTAGGCGTTGTCATCACCCACGGCATCCAGGATCTCCACATTCGCGCCGTCCAGGGTGCCCAGCGTGAGCGCGCCGTTCATCATGAACTTCATATTGGAGGTGCCGGAGGCTTCCTTACCCGCCATGGAGATCTGCTCGGAGACGTCTGCGGCGGGGATGATGTGCTCGGCGGGGGAGACGTTGTAGTTGTGGATGAAGACGACCTTGAGGGTCTGGGAGACCACCGGGTCATTGTTGACTAGCTCGCCAATAGTATTGATGAGCTTGATGACGGCCTTGGCGCGCACGTAGCCGGGGGCAGCCTTAGCACCAAAGATGAAGACCCGCTTAGGCACCACCAGGGTCGGGTCTTCCTTCATGCGGAAGTACAGGTCCAGCACGTACAGGGCGTTGAGGAGCTGGCGCTTGTACTCGTGCAGGCGCTTGATCTGCACATCAAAGACGGCGTCAGGGTCAATCTCCACGCCTTCGCGTTCTTTAACCCAGGCCGCAAAGTCAACCTTATTGGCGCGCTTTACTTCTGCCAGGCGTGCGTAGACGGATTCGTCGACGGCGTCGGTGTGCTGCGCCAGGACGGAGAGGTCCGTTACCCAGGCGTCAGAACCGGTGACCTCGTCCAGCAGGGCGGATAGGCGCGGGTTGCACTGGCGGAGCCAACGGCGAGGGGTGACGCCATTGGTCTTGTTGTTGAAGCGCTCAGGCCAGATGGCGTGCCATTCACCCAGGGTCTCGCGCTTGATGATCTCCGTGTGCAGGGCGGCCACACCGTTGATGGAGTAGGAGGCGTAGCAGGCAATCCAGGCCATGCGCACGGTGTTACCGGAGACCGGAGCCATGTACTCGATGGTTTCAGGCTTGATGCCACGCTCAGCCAGGTCTAGACGGAAGCGGCGGTCGATCTCCCGGACGATCTCCGTGATGCGCGGGAAGAGGCGGTCAAAGATGGATACGTCCCAGGTCTCCAGGGCCTCGGCCAGCACCGTGTGGTTGGTGTAGGCGAAGGTCTTGGTGACGATCTCCCAGGCGGCCTCCCAACCAAGCTTGTGCTCGTCCATGAGCAGGCGCATGAGCTCGGGGATGGCCAGCACCGGGTGGGTGTCATTGAGCTGGACGGCGTTGTACTTGGCGAAGTCACTGAGGTCCTCGCCGTGGTGGGAGATGTAGTTGTCCACGATCTCCTGCAGGGAGGCCGAGCAGAAGAAGTACTGCTGGCGTACGCGCAGGAGCTTGCCTTCGAAGGTGGTGTCGTTGGGGTAGAGGACCCGGGAGATGTCGTTGGTGCGCTCGCGGTCCACAATGGCCTCGGTGAAGCGCTGAGAGTTGAAGGCGTCGTAGTCGAACTCCTGGACCGGCTCGGCGCGCCATAGGCGCAGGGTGCCGACGTTGTGGGTGCCGTAGCCGGTGATCGGCATGTCGTGGGGGACAGCCTTGACGGTTAGGTCGTTGTAGCGGACCAGGCGGGTGGCTTCCTCGCGGCGGATGACGAAGGGGTAGCCCTCTTCCATCCAGGGATCGGGCTGCTCGGTCTGGAAGCCGTCGGAGAAGAGCTGCTTGAACAGGCCGTAGCGGTAGAGGATGCCGTAGCCGGTGACCGGCAACTCCAGGGTGGCGCAGGAGTCCAGGAAGCAGGCGGCCAGGCGGCCGAGGCCGCCGTTGCCCAGGGCGGCGTCGGGCTCCTGTTCCAGCACGGTGGATAGGTCTTGCCCGAAGGCAGACACGGCCTGGCGGGCTTCTTCAACCAGGCCCAGGTTGGTCAGGTTGTTGAGCAGGGCGCGGCCCATGAGGAACTCGGCGGAGAAGTAGTGCTCCTGGCGGCCAGCCCGGTACTTCTCGCTGGTGGCGTGCCAGTCGTCGGCGATCCGCGAGACGATGGCGGAGGACAGGCCTTGCCAGACCTCCATGTGGGTGGAAGCGGTGGCGGGGCGGCCTGAGACCGCACGTACCTGGGAGGGCACGGTGCTAGCCAGGTTCTGCGTCATTCTTCATTCCTTATGTCAAGTGTTGGAGCGGTGCTAGCCGAGAGTTGCACTGATCTTGCAGATCTTACATCGTGATTGCGGGCGAAGGCTGGTGTGGCCTGTCCGGATGAGCCATGTGAACCGGGGGCCCTGCCCAAAAGATAGCGCCCAAGGTGTTGAGGATGGGGCTGAGGGTTGTGGCTTGCCAGGATTAGGTGGCGACTGTGTAGTATCCCGATGCGTTTTCGAAGGTAAGGCAAACCTAAGGCGCAATGCGTCACAATCTGATTTCACTCACCGGGGCAGGCGACCCTGTCTCGGTGTGGGTGAGGAGGGCACGGACCGCTTCCGCACCCTCCTCGGAGCCAGTGGCGCAGACGCTTGCCTTGCCATGAGTAAGACGCACATCCCAGTTAGAACAACCATTGGCAATGGCCAATTTTACAGGATAGGTATGGCCACTCACCCATTGTTCCCAGGACGTCTGGCGGGGGTGACGGGACTCGCGGCTGGCGCCGCGCTGCTACTCGTCGCCGGACCTGCGTCGGCGTCTGTCATCCCTGACAACTACTCCTCAGACCCCTCCCTCAACACCTGCATCAGCAAAGCTGTGGATTCCCAAGGAGGTGAAGCAAAAGATCTCAAAACCCCGGTCTGTGCCGAAGATGAACAGATCGCCGTGCGGGACGGGCTGAATGAGCTACCTGCCCAAGCCCCGGCACCCCCAGTTGCACCGGCAGCACCGGCAGGAGCTCTTGCCCATTGGTATGGCTCTTTGAATGCAGCTGCAGGAGCCTCGCTGTCACAGCACGCCTGTGACGTCACAGGCGATGGGCGTCAAGACATCATTACCAGCGCCTGGCTGCACACTCAGGATAAATACGGCAGGACCGGCGCGCTCTACATCATCCCTAACGGGGCTAAGACCGGAGATCTTGACGACCCTGCAACGGGTGCGATCAAAGTAGAAGGACCACGACGTGCAAACGCGATGGCCGGCATAAACGTGTCCTGCGTGGGAGACGTTAACGGCGACGGCGTAGGCGACATTGGCGTGTCCGACCAGCTTGGGCAGCGCGGTTACGTTGTCTTTGGTTCCGCTGCTGCCTGGCCGAAGCACCTTGATGAGCTTGGTGAGCGCGGGTTTGTCATCGAGGCCACCGGCGACCGACCTACCGGGACTGGCTATGTTGTAACCGGTGCGGGCGACCTAAACAGTGACGGCCTGGCAGATGTTGCCGTCGTCTCGCTGGCTGGTGGGCCGACTCGCGGGGGTGAGGTCACAGTGGTTAGTGGCCGATCCTCAAGCGCGACGGTCAATATCGCTGACGACAGCCAAGTCTTGCTGCGTGTAGTAGGAACACCTGAACAACGCGTATCTGCTTTCACTCCAGCAGGAGACGTGGATGGTGACGGCATCAGCGACTTCCTCTTTGGTGGCTATGTCGCCAAGGCTAATGGTGCTGCCGACGTCGCAACCGGTATGGGGTGGCTCGTCTCCGGTACAGAACGTGGCACGGTTGACCTCACCAAGTCCTTCAAGGGCTTTACCGTCAACGGACCCCTGCGCGGCAAAGATCGGCTAGGTATCTCTGTGGCTGCGCTAGGCGATATCAACGGTGACGGGTTCGCGGATATCCTCTTTGGGGCTGAGCCCCGTACTCGTGATGGTGGAGCAGCAGTAGTTCTCGGCTCAGCCTCCCGCGAGACTGTTAGCACTGACCCTGAGGCCAAATTACCCGTCATCGACAAGGAGGGCAGCCGTGGCTGGTGGCTCTACGACTCTCGTGGTGCCAAAGGCCTGGGGTACAGCATTAGCGCGGTAAAGGCAGCGAAAGGCAGCACGGGAACAATTCTCCTGGGCGCCTACGAGGATGCCAAAGCGCTTGCTATTGATACTTCTGCGCTTACAGGCAGCGCCGATGTGACGGTGCTCCATGCCAAGGGTGGGCGAGTTGACTTAGCTGCCTTGGATGCAGCACTGCTCACCTCTCTTCAAGGTGACGGCAACCGTCTTGGACGTGCGGTCGGAGTGCTCCATGATTTCAACGAACACAAGGGCAAGTTCATGCTTGCCGGGGCGGATAACACTCAGGGGCGCGGCAGCATCGTGCTGGCCAAGCTACCCGCCACACATTCCTTGGCACAGCAGCCGGCACCGGAGCGTCCGGAGGATGGCGGCCAGCAGGCCCCACCGTCTTCCAAGCCGGATAACGGGCAGGAGCAGAATCCGCCTACATCCGGGCCATCTGCAAGTGCTCCGGCGCAGCCACAGCCAGGTGACTTGGGAACCCCTGGTACGCAGGGACAGAACCAAGCAGCTGGGCCAGCAGGTACCAAGCCGTCTGGGGGAGTCCTATCTGCTACAGGTGTGTCGGCCGGAACGGCAGCAGTGACAGTAGCGGTGCTGCTTCTCGTCGGGGGAGTAACCATGGCTTTAGTCCGCGCACGCCGTAGGGCTGATAGCTGATTCCTCAGTCAATACTGGCTGCAAAACGCCAGTAGGGCTGTGGCGAGTCCACAAGCCGAGGGTGTTGCGGCAGGTTGCTTAACCTGCCGCAACACCCTCGGGTCTGCCGCTAACTGAGCGGCAAACATGAGCTTATTACTATTGAGGTGTTGTTTATAGTGACTTATCTGATTTGAGAGTGTGGTTAGGGATTCTAGGGTGGAGCTATGAGGGTGTTCGACGCGTCGATTTAGGGCTTCAGTGAGGCTAATAGTGATGCCGGACTGGGTTGAAGAAATTCAAGATAACGCTCGCGAGGTGTTTCAGGGTGTGGCTAAGCATGTTTCACGTAAAATAGTTGGCAGGATTTGGAGCTTGGAAAAGTTGAGGGCAAAACCTATACAACGGCTCTGTCGCAAATCCTGATGAGCAGCACAGCGGCCATCTACACTCTCATTTGCTACGGGTCTATTGACGCGTTGACGGTGTGTTGCTATACTTGTAAAAGTCTAAGCCCTATCTCCCGTACGTCGGTCGTATCGACAGTAGACATCTAATCTATGTGGGCTGGAGATTATATAGACTCAGTGAGGAGTTATCATATATGACGAATTGACCTGGGATCTGATGGATCTCAGTTCTTATCAGGCTGGCACCTCGAAGATCTTCGCTGCTAATGCAGCGGCGAAATGTTGCTGCAGCTCGAAGTTCTGTTGCTGCACCTCTAAGCTTTGTTGTTGCTGCTGTTGGTGATTGCTGACAGAGTCGTCTCTGCACTGTCTGTGGTTTCCGCACCGATTTTACCCTTCTCGTCGCTCACTTATTGTAAGACTTACGGAGATGCCTATGCCTGATATCACTGTCCCGATAGCTGTAGCCCCTATCCCAGAGTTCCCGCAGATAGCCCCGTGGTATGAGTGTGCGATCGAACGAGACCGGCTTACTCTCCGATATAGTGATAGGGCTGTGGTGTTCCAAGGCCGAGCCGCCTCTGAGTTCTTGCCTACCTTGTTCGACGAACTCGATGGGAAGTGCACCGTGGACGAGATAAGTCAGGTCATTGGTCCCGCGGTGCGACCGGCTTTGGATAACGCTTTGAGTCAGCTTGCTAAGCATGGTCTGCTGGTTCAGGGGCCCGGGCCGGGCTTACCGGAGAATCCGTGGCGCGAACGTGCCGCCACTGCTCTATCTGAGGCCATTGCGAACTCTGTCAACCCCACTGATGTTGCTCAGTTATTGTCTCGTACTCATGCGACCGTTATCGGTGACGGAGCTGTGGCATCCGAGATCGCCCGCCTGTTCATCCGCTCAGGTGTGGCTACAGTTCGCGCTGTCGCGGAGGACGAAGCTGTTGCCGAGTTGGATCATATGGATCTTTCTACCGATTTGCAGCACTTAGTGGTAGTGGCTCCTGGGGGCGTCCACGCACAGGTTCTCGAAAATGTAAATCGGTGGTCCTTACGCTCTGAAATACCATGGACCCAGGTATTACCATATGACGGTACGTACGCCGTTATTGGCCCTACATTCCTCCCCACGGAAACTGGCTGCTATCACTGCTTCCGGCTTCGACGACGCTCTCAACTTGATTTTCTTTCGGAGCAGAGAACCGTCGACGCTGCGGCAGATGCTGGTCTCGTACATCCCATTTCGACATGGAGTGGGGCCGGGCAAGATGCTGCTGTTGCAGGTCTTGCAGTCCATCTCATACTATGGTCCATACTGCCTGTGGCGTTTACTGTTTCTCCACTTGCAGGCCGCTCTTACACACTGAGCTGGGGAGTCAGCGGAATGTCACTTACCGAGCATCGGCTGTTCCGCGTTCCCCGCTGTCGCGACTGCAGTCGGGTGCGTGATTTAGGCGTCCCGCAGCCGTGGTTCGAAGTTGACACCGTGTCGGAGACCAGTTCTTTCCTGCCTCGACACTTGGTCGATGCGGACCAGAAATGTACTTGCGACAGTGCCTGTGATTCGGCCGACCATGCCCGTAAGGGATCTTTTATTCCTGTCTCGAGCCTGGACGTGAAGCACTCCGAGGGTGGAGCATGACCGTGATCGCTAAGCAGGACGTGATGGCGCGACGCCAGGCGATGTTCAGAGGTCCCTGGGTAGATCGTGAGCCGTCCTGCCGGGTACTCGAAGAACTCGCCTCCCCATTCCTTGGGATCGCTACGGATATTGTTGAACTCACATATGACGCTGACGATGTACGCAGCTTCTACGTAGGGGCAGGTGCTTCTGACACGAATGAAACGCTCGGCCATCCGGCCAACAGTGCCAACGGAGGGGGCTCGTTCGACCGCCTTCAGGCTCGTGCATCCGCTATCGGTGAGACGGTGGAGCGCTGCAGTGCCGCCTACCTGCCTACCGAACGCCTTGTCGAGGCCACGTTTGAGCAACTAACCATGCCTGCCGTTGATCCAACCGACATGGCGTTGTTTTCGGCCGAGCAATATGTCGATTCAGCATTTCAGTTTACGCCGTTCGCTCGCAACACCCGGACCCGATGGGTCGACGGGGTTGATTTGATAAGGGCTACCCCGGCGTTGGTCCCAGCCCAGGTTGTTTTCCTCAACAGTCGGCGTAGTCACGGTGAGCCTGCCTTGACCTATTCGACATCAAATGGACTGGCATGTGGGCCGAATCGGCGTGAGGCGATCGTGAGCAGTCTTCTGGAACTCGTCGAGCGTGATGCTCTCATGGTCACGTGGCATGCAGGTCTGTCTATGCCCCTGATCGACATCTCTGCTGATCCTGAACTTGACCGCCTGTGTCGTCGTCACTTCACTCCGACTGGTATCAGCTATGCCGCCGTTGACCTCACAGAGCATCTTGGTGTCCCAACCGCCCTCGGAATCGTTCGCAATCTGTACTCTGACTGGGGAGCTTTAGCACTGGGCGCTGCGGCGCGACCCACATTGGCCGAGGCCGCCATCGAAGCGCTCTTAGAGGCATTCCAGACCCGCACCTGGTGCAAAGCTCAGCAGCGTACCTCGGAGAGGATCACTGACGATGTGCCGTATGGAACCGCGATCAATGGGTTTGATGATCACGTCCGATACTACGGGGAGCGAGATCGCGCCGCTTTGGCTTCCTTCCTTTGGGCTTCTGAAGACTGGGTAGACCCGCGTACCGCGCCGGTGCTGCCTGCCTCAACGCCCGCCGAACTAATCGAGGCAGTGTTAGGCCGACTTGAAGCTCAAGGTGTCGACGTTTACGCAGTCGATGTCACCTCGCCTGATATTGTCGAAGCTGGGCTTTCAGTCGTAAAGACCTACTCACCTCAACTTCAGCCACTCGATGCGGGTTGGAACCGACGATTCCTCGGCGGACGCCGCATCTACGAGAGGCCCCTCGAGCTGGGCTACACCGATCGAGTTTTGGGTCCGGACGACCTGACCCCTTTCCCCCATCCGTTCCCCTGAGGAAGTTCGATTGTGCATACTCCTAACATTACAGATGTGATCTTTGGCGCCTCCGAATTGCCGCTACTAGACCCAGCAGAGGACTTTATTGAGGCGAGTAAACTACATCGACACCTCGGTCCAATGGAGGTCCCGGGTATCTATATGCTCGAGTCATCCCCCTGGCTCGTGGAAGGGACGTCCCGCGCGGGAAAGCAGTTCAGACATCTGCCGAGCTTCCAATTGCCTGACCCAGGCGCATATCGAGACAGCATTACGCTCGGAGATGCTCTTGCTTCCCGTCGCACTCCCATCGGCGAGTTTGCTTCGGGCACGCCCGCGACCGATGTCGAACTTTCGTGGTGGTGTTGGGCTGCCGACGGTTACGTTAGACACGTCAGCGCCTTCCACACCGGTCACACCGCTCCATCGGGGGGTGCGCTGCGCCCCCGGGACCTTTACGTCAGTCTCCGGGATGGCATCGGGCCAAGCGCTGGCCTCTATTATTACGAGCCACAGTCGCATACGCTTTTTCAGGTAGGCACTGCTACCCCGACAGAGCTTGGTTCTGCAACGCCAGAGGAGAAACTGTTCAAGAACGTTGATGCTGTCTTCATTATCTCCGCATTCCCCCTGCGCTCTCGGTTTAAGTATGGGATCCGTGCTACACGATTCGCTCTGATGGAGGCAGGTCACGTCGCTCAAAATCTTCTACTTGGTGTCCTGGCTACTGGCCATGTTGCTCTGCCGATGGGTGGATTTTTTGACGATGAGCTCGCTGACCTCTTGGGGTTGGACGGTGTGCATGAGTTTCCCGTCTATGCGCTTTTAGTAGGGCGCCCAGAAGACGTTGTCGCACTGCACGATGCAAAGGGCGAGGTATCTTGAATCAGAAGAAAGAATTAGTTGCGCCCGATGTTGATGCACAAATAGCTATTGAGGCACTCGACTTACACAAGGCCTATGGCCTCACTCGTGCACTAGACGGCTTGAGCCTCAACATCAATAGTGGAACCATCACTGCTTTACTCGGACCTAACGGGGCTGGTAAAACGACGTTCATGGAGACAATCTGCGGCATGCGAGCGCCGGACTCCGGCAGTATCCGTGTATTCGGTCTCGATCCAGTACGGCATCACCGCGATCTTGCTCTCATCCTTGGTGTTCAGGTTCAGGAATTCAGTCTGCAGGCCACGGTGAAGGTGAGGGAGTCGCTTACCTTCTTCGCGTCTCTATACCCGAATCCGATCCTCGTGGATGAAGCTCTGCATCGGTTCGGGCTCGCGGAAAAGGCAGATGTTCGATTTCCTCGTCTCTCGGGCGGACAGAAGCGTCGGCTCAGCATTGCGCGTGCTCTGATCGGGAACCCGTCCGTGGTGGTTTTGGATGAGCCGACCGCCGGTCTAGATCCGCAGGGCCAGGAGTTTTTACGCGATGAAATCCGGCGATTGCGAGATGAAGGGCGCACGGTGGTCTTATCCACACACGATGTAGATGAGGCAGAGGAACTGGCTGATGAGATTGTCATCATCGACCGCGGCACGGTCATTGCTCAGGGTACCGCTCAGTCCATCCGCTCACGGTCCGGTTACGGGCACCGGCTGTTGATTCGGACTACCTCTCCTCAGCAATTGGCCGACTACCTCGCACCGTCTCCCAGCCTGCCTCGGGTGGATTCCGTTGTGGTTTTTACCGACACTCCGGAGGAACTTCGCCGCCAGCTGGAGGGCCGCGCGAAAGTTATTGATGAGAGGCCAGCATCACTAGAGGATATATTCCTAATTCTCACCGGGAGAGGGCTACGAGAATGACTTCTCAGCAGACTAAATTGATTCGTATTACGCCGGAAAATTCAGAGCGTCGGCCATCCTCATTGCGGCTAGCTCTCGCTGTCGCGCGCCTTGAAATGACTAGCTATACTCGGTCTCCTGTAGGTTTTTTGTTTGCACTCCTAGCTCCGAGCGTGATCTTCCTGATTGCTGTCACATTCTGGTATCCAGAGGAATTTCGAGCAGCAGCCGTACCGGATGTCGCCGCGTTGTCCGTCCTCTCAACTGGCTTATTCTCTATTGGAGTGGCGATCACAGAGCAGCGTAAAGAAGGCACTCTCAAGACCTACTTAGCCTCACCATTGTCTAAGACAACCTATCTTGCCGGGCAGATCATCGACAGGGTTTTAGTGCTCTTCATCGGCAATTTTGTCATGATGTTGGTTGCAGGCTTAAGTTATAACTTATGGCCATCAGGCTCTCCTGTGCTCATAGCATCGGCGTTTCTCCTCGTAATTGCCACTATGCTAGCTCTAGGATTTACGCTCAGTAGCCGCATGCGGAGCGTAGAGACCGCCGGACTATCCTCCACCGTCCTGTTCGGCGTCGGCATGATCGCTGCCGGTTTCTTTCCTCTGGAAGGCAAGGTGCCGGGTTGGGTCCTCACCAGCATGGAGTATTTGCCCTTCTGGCCGATGGTTGGTGTGCTACGGTCTAGTTGGTTCAACAAACTCGATGGACTCGAGACATATTTTTTAGTTCTCATTGTTTGGTTTTTGATCTTGTTTTTGGCGTCGATCTTATTCTTCCGGTGGACCCCGGATGACCAGTGACTTGACCCACTTCGTCTCCGGGGCTGGACTAGCTGTAGCTGCACTATGGTGGGTCTTATGGTCGCTTGTGGCTATGCACTTGAACCGCACTACAGTGTCGTCTCACAAATTATGGGCTTTTTCCTATGAGCTTTGTCTTATAGTAGCTTCGGCTGTTGTGATTCTTATATGGTTACTGATCGGTCTGCCGGGCAATAGCTTGTTTCTAGGGTGCCTTTCCTGGCAATATGCGGTAGGTCTCGGGCTTACACTCGGAGTCCTCTGGTGGATTATTCTCGCCAGACGAGATCAACGGGCTAGCTTAATTGCACATTGTAGGGCTCCTTCCCTATGTGATGCGGCAGTGTCTAGCCTCTATGCACTAGACGCAATGGGTGAGGAAATCGTATTCCGAGGCTTACTTCTGGGCGGACTCACGGGCCTTGGCCTGGGGCCCGGGTGGGCTGTGGCGATCTCTGCCCTCGCCTTTGGAGTGATGCATGTCTTCGTTCTTGGACCCGCAGGTGTGCCTGGCCATATTGTGTTTGGGTTGTTCCTGGGAACGGCGTTTTTGCTCGGCGGTCTACTGGCGTCGATTATTGCCCATGTTGTTTACAACATACTGGTCATCGCATCGCGCGATAATGTGCATATTGCTCAAGACTATCTTTTGAATGACAAACCTACTCTAGGAAAGGATCATTAGTGAAAAACTATGACGCCACAACTTTCGGTAGCTTCGTTGCTGACATCTACGAACAGTTCTATGCCGATCAGACCGAACCGACGGCGAACAAAGTCGACCTGCTTGCCGAGCTAGCCAGAGGTGGTTCAGCACTTGACGTCGGTTGTGGTACCGGCCGAATGGCGCTAGCATTAGCAGAACGAGGCATATCCGTTATCGGTGTGGACTCCTCTCCAGACATGCTTGATGTCCTTCGCGCGCATGATCACCGCGATCTTGTGTCAGCCCGGCTGTGTGACGTCACAAGAGAACCGATCGAAGGTCGATACCGCCTGGCATACCTATTGTTCGAGGTGCTCCTCATGGTGGGTGATTGTGACGCCCAACGGTCGACTCTCGACAACATCGTTGGTGTCTTGGAGCCAGGGGCACACGTGCTCATCGAGATGTCCGTCTTCAATATAGGAGAATGGGCAAAGTTCGTGGACGGTGCTGTGCGGGTCTCTGACATGCAACCCGGACGGGTTGTCATCGGCACCTCTCGCTATGACCATTCCACCAATCGACTTGACTATCAGGACGTACTCATCAGCTCCGACGGGATACGGCTCATTCCGCTAACTATGTACCCGCTCTCTCCCGCTGAGCTCGATACTATGGCTCGAGGTGCAGGTCTTGAGATGGTTGCTACTTGGTCCGACTGGGATCGACGTCCCTATTTCTCCGGCTCCCCGACAATGATCAGTGTTTACCGCTTACCCTAATAATCGTACCTGTAGCTGAGCAGACCGAACAGATGAAGTGCGTTGACTGTTTTGACTCTGGGAGGCCATCTTTGTATTAAGAAGATCAAGACTTTCGAGCTACCACTGACAGAAACATGGGCAAGTGGACGTAGGTACTGAGATACCAGGCCATTTCAATCTCATTGCAGACACGACCATCTCAAGAAATTCGTGGGCTAACCAGCTGTACTATAACATTTTTCAGGACTCATACGTGATCCAGCGGACACATCAGCCTTCTGTATGTATGAACAGAGATATGCCGCCTCGCTCTCACAAGGCCTGACACACCGATTCGATTACTTGGCTCTGTTGGCATGCCTCATTAAGTGGCTGTTAGAGAAACGGTGTATGTGGCTCTATCGGCTGTGAGCGCAGGAGGAGTCATGATGATCGGAGATAAATAACAGCCGCAGTTCATCGGCCAAAGTGGCTCTTCGTGTTTTGGGGTGCGTAGCTGACCGCGGAGCCCGGTTCGGGGTGGGACAACATGTTGGGGGTCCTGGCCGGTACAAGATGGGAGTTACTACGCTTGCATCTGACCGAACCAGGACCCTACTGTGCAGCCTAGTGGCAACCTCGTCGCAGACACCATCTGCCGCACGGCGGAAATCGGTTTGACGATCACCGGAGCCGCCGACGCCGCAACCTTCACCATCATCGACGCCGCCCCGGTCGCTGTCGAGGGGCACTGCCCCGACTGCACCCAAGGCGGGAAACTGCGTGATCACACTGTCTGCCGACTGGTTGACCTGCCGGTCGTGGGGTTTTTCACCCGCCTGCACCTTCGTGTCCCCCGATTCACCTGCACCAATCAACAATGTCCCAGGAAAATCTTCCAAGCCTCCCTCAACTGCGCCAATGACGGGGCCAAGCTCACCCACCGGGTGACCGGCTGGATCCTCCAGCGACTGGCCATCGACCGGATGAGCGTGGCCGCCACCGCCAAGGCCCTCTAGGTGGGTTGGGAACTGGTCAATCAGGTCGCTGTGGACGCCTGCCGACAGCTCGTCTACGACAACCCCTCCCATCTGGACGGGGTGCGCATCCTCGGGGTGGATGAGCACGTGTGGAAGCACACCCGAAAGCCAGGCCAGCCGTCCAACCTGGTGACGATCCTGGTCGACCTCACCCCGCTGGCCGATGGCCGTGGGCCGGCCCGAGTACTGGATATCCGCCCAGGCCGCAGCGCGGACGTGCTGCGCACGTGGCTGCAGGAACGCGACCCTGGTTTTTGCAGCCAGGTGCAGGTGGTGACCATGGACGGCTTCACCGGCTAGGCCACCGCCGTCGACCAGGTACTGCCCCAGGCGAGGAAGGTGATGGATCCGTTCCACGTCGTGCATCTGGCAGCGGACAAGCTCACTGGCTGCCGCCAGAGGCTCCAACGTGAGACCACGGGGCGTCGTGGACGCAAGGATGATCTGCTGTACAAGCACCGGCGGACCTTGCTGACCAGGAGGAACTACCTCACCGAGCGGCAGAACAGGCGGTTGGACCTGTTGTGGGCCACCGATGACGAATACGTGGCACTCGAGGTCACGTGGATGTTCTACCAGGACATGATCCAGGCCTACGGGCACCCGAAGAAATCGGAGGGCAAGAAGTTGATGGAACGGATCATCAACACCCTGCGTATGGGCGTGCCGAAAGGGTTGGAGGAGCTGGCCCAGCTGGGTCGGACGTTGTGGCGTCGGCGCGAGGATGTGCTGGCTTACTTCGACATCGGGGCGTCCAACGGGCCGGTCGAGGCCATCAATGGCCGGCTAGAGCATCTACGGGAAACCGCCCTGGGGTTGCGCAACCTCGACCACTACATCTTGCGGTGCCTGATTCACTCCGGGCAGCTGCACACCCGGATCAACGCACTCTAAATCGTGAAGAGCCCCTTTATCCTGCTGACGGTGGCGCCACCTGCAGCAGTTAATGCATCGCACTTTTTAGAGGTGTATGCTGCGGTCCCAGCGCCAACACCATGAGCAGCCTCCTTTGAGTGGGAAGCGCCTTCAAGAAGCTTGGCCAGAGAATTCCTCACTTCGGTCTCGTCTACCCCATTTCCATACAGGTTCACCAAATGATGAGGGTCATCGTCGCTCTTGATCCCGGTCCTATTTGCCACGTGAATGACTTCTGGTGCGCAGTTGCCCAGGAGGGTGCCGGTGTTGCGTGCGGCTTCCGGGGTCTTGGGGAAGTCCTGGGCTGCGATGATGTTGAGTCCGTTGGCTGTGGCCCAGGAGGCGCGCTCGTCCTTGTCGTTGCCGGGCGCTGGAGTGGCGCGTTCGGAGGAGGCGGCAGCAAACACGGCTGTTAGTCCGGTCATGGCGTTTCGCCCCCAGCTGCGGGTGCGCAGCATCTCCATGCGCTCCAGCAGGGCTGGGATCATCTGTTGGTGGCGGTCACTGCGGGGTTGGGGTGGGCTGCACGGTTGGGAAGGTGCTGGGATAGATGCTGGCCGCGTACCTGAGCAGAGCGACCACGACCGTTTTGCCCTCCTGCTCGGTGACCGCAGGGGTTGAGCTTTGCAGCAATTCAACTTGAAGGGTTCTGCCGTCAGGTGCGAACCACGCAGCGTCCGCCTCCAAGGGATGGTAGACGCTTAGTGGCAGGAAGTAGGCGTGACCGTCCAGTCCCAGGTCAAGCTGCTCAAAGCCTGGTCGCTGCGACCACTTCTCCCGGGTCTGCGCCTCAGACAACAGTCCAGTCCGCCCCTGGGGCAGGTACGGACTGGGATTGTATGAGATCCGCATAGACCCAATTCCCTCAAGGTCAAAGTAACAGACATGATACACATCGAAGTACTCCGGGGCTGTGGCCCCTGATCGACCGGTGGAGGTGATGCGATGGCCTGATACAGCCTCTAGACCAGCCTTTTGCAGACCCCAGCACAAGGCCTCAGGAACGGGATTGTCTGGGCGCTGCTCCCACCAAGTGCACCCGGGTGTCATAAGTACAATCACTGCTGCCACTAGTGTCGCCAGTAAGCGCGCCTCGGCTCGGCTGCCTGTGGAGGTCACCAGTCCTCACCTCCGTTACTCTTCATGAATTCCTCAGCAGTATCGTACGTGCTGCCGCAAGGACTTGAGCCGACTTTTCTCAGCGTGTTGGATATGTCTTTTGATACACCAGAGCTATTCATCCAGGAGTTGAAGTCCTGAAGTGTCTTGTCGTCGCTGATTGAGATCTTCCCTTTCGTGTCATCATAGAAGGACGCATCATTTGGGGGATCTACCATGCCAGCCGCGATCATATTATTCATGTAGGCGGCGCGTAACGACTCTGCTGGGCCTGAAGGGCCATTGTCGTAGAGTCCTGTGCGGCTAGTTGGTGGCCCGCTAAGAGTGAGTCCTGCGTTAATCAGTGTGAAGCCAACGCCGGCCACAGGAACGGCAGACAATGCTTGTGTGGCCGCAAGGGCGCCATTGTAGCGCTGTTGAGCCGCGGAATCATTCTTGTCGATGGCCTCCATCAGGGTCAGGACGTCTGCTGCGCGGTCGTAGTAGTAGCTAATTTCAGCAAGCTCATGACCTGGATTGCTGGTTGCGTGAGTGGAGCCCTTGGCTGCGGCATAGGCAGTCACCCCTTGGGTAACCATAGGTGCCGCGTTTGATGAGCTTGAGGAATTGTACAGCAGTTTAGCCAGTGAGTGCTTTATCTTTTCCTGGTCGCCCCCATTGGCGTCCAATGGCACCAAGTTGCTCGGGTCGTCTTTATCACATGGTGTCAGGTTCTCCTTGTGGACCACCTCCAGCACCTCCTGAGCGCAGTTGCCCAGGAGGGTGCCGGTGTTGCGTGCGGCTTCCGGGGTCTTGGGGAAGTCCTGGGCTGCGATGATGTTGAGTCCGTTGGCTGTGGCCCAGGAGGCGCGCTCGTCCTTGTCGTTGCCGGGCGCTGGAGTGGCGCGTTCGGAGGAGGCGGCAGCAAACACGGCTGTTAGTCCGGTCATGGCGTTTCGCCCCCAGCTGCGGGTGCGCAGCATCTCCATACGCTCCAGAGCCCTGTGGGAAGGGGTCCAATGGTCGTCGCGGTTCTCGGCGCCGTCCATCGCCAGTCCCTCGGGGTCTGGCGGGGCCAGGTAGTCGTTAGCCGCCTGGGGGTTGTACCCCATCGCGTGCAGCACCGCCGCCAAGGGGTCTTTGGTGTAACCCGCCAATAGACCCGGTCTGCGCCTGATTTGGTTGCCCTCACCGATATAAGGGTCAGATGGGGATTCTGAAACCGCGGGGATGTCCTCCACCTTGTCGGCCAGGCCCACCAGGAAGTCGGTGCCGAAGACGATGTGCTCACCGGTGGCGGGATCGGTCGCAGTGAGAATCGCGTCCATAACCGTCGTGCGCCCACCTGAAGAGCCGGCGCGAACCGCCTGATCGATATCACTGCTCAAAGAGTATGCAGCAGAGTCGGAAGCATCTTTCCAGACCCGGGAAAAACGCCACAACATCTTCTGCCGGGATGCCGCATCCAAACCACCGTCCGCCGGGGCCTCCAGCATGCTGTCCACCCCGTAGGCCTTGCAGAACGCCGTCGCGTACACCGGGTCACCCTCGTGGGTCGCCATATCCTGGTACACCTGATCGGCGGATCGTGAAGAACTCCCGTTCTTCAAATCCGCAGCATCCCGACGAGCCTTATTGACCTTATCGACCTGATTATACTTGGTGGCATTGTCTGCAGTGTCATTCTCCCCGTCCGGGATATAATACTGAATCCAACCCTCAGGTGTCTTAGTGGTGATCCCGCCCTCGTTAGCAGCCTTAGCCGCCGCCAGACGCCTCTTCAATTCATCAATACGTGAATCCAACACGCTAAGAGCATTGACCACTGTCACAGGCATGTACAACAAGGTCACCGACCAGCCCTGCCTGTCGCGACAAGACACCACAGACTTGCGCTCACGCTCAGCATTGTCCCTATAGTCATTGAGACCGTCAATCAACTTCTGAACCGCGTCCGGATCCAAAGCTACATACGCCACTGTCGGCTCATCCTCTTGACTTAGCGCGCGGGTCGGTGGGTTCTACCTTCTCAGGCTCCTTGTCGATCAGGCCGTCCAACCAAACACCCTCACTCTCAAAACCACCATCAACTGACTTAACCGCCGCCTGCAAACCCGTCGCCAGCTGGTCTGCCAGGGGTGAACGCCAAACCGACTCCTGTCCCCCAAGCCCACTGGTGAGCTTCGCCGCGTTGGTCTGCACCCCAGCATCCGCGGCTCCCGTGCCAAGGACAAGCTCAGCCTAAGAGACCTGACGGCGCACATCCTCCAGATCCTCACGCTTACGATTAGTCCACCGCACCGACCCGGCCTGGGACGACGAGCTCTGAGCCGGGTAGGGGTTATAGCCACCATAATCAGACAAGCAGGGACGAAAACCACGATAAGACCGCACAAAACCTCCAGGGACCGGGCACCAGCCAGCCCGCGACCCAAGGCAGCCGCAAGCCAGTTCAAACACTGGAACATTACACGAAAATGAGTCACTCCTGGGGTGGTTGGGCTGCTGGATGGTCCGGCCCGGGGCGGGCCGGACCAAGGGCTTCATCCAGCAGGGTATGAGGGGCGACAATATGCGGCACGGTGATCGTGGCAAAGCCGTTCGAGAATACCGCGACAGGTCCCCTCGAAGGACCACATGGCTAACGCGTACCACGGACTCAACCGCTCCGCGCGACCAGGATGGGCCACCCCGAACCCACTACGCCCCTTAAGGAACCGTCACGGCCAAGCGCCAGCCCAAGACCCCGCCCAAGGACCGGGGGGGGGGAGCTCTGCCGGACCCGTAGCGTGAAAGGGCTCAAAGAGGTGCTTGAGGACTTCGAGCTTGAAGCCGTTGATGGGCGTTGTGACAACCGCACCGCCTGGATGAAGGACTGCACGCCGATCGAGCTGACGGGAGAGCTCGAGCGCCGCGCGTTGGACGCACTGCTGATCAATGCCGGTCTCACCCTCCTGGAGAGGGTGCTGGAAACCGCACAGGTGCTCATAGGCTCCCGCCTCAGGCTCCGCCGCCACGGTACAGGCCGAACTGATCCGGGTGGCTGGGAACGTTTGCAGCCGGGGGCTTGGCACGCGTCTTCCTCGCCTCGCAGGTCCGAGCAAGCTCGACCCGACTCGGCTCAGTCGCGCGTGTGCAGCCGGGGGCTTGGCACGCGTCTTCCTCGCCTCGCAGGTCCGAGCAAGCTCGACCCGACTCGGCTCAGTCGCGCGTGGGACGCAGGAAAACCGCGCCCATCGGGGGCACCCGCAGCCGCACCGAGGCCGGGCGACCGTTCCACGGCAACTCCTCCGCTTCCACACGCCCCAGATTGCCCACACCAGAACCACCGTACTCGGGGGCATCGGTGTTAATGACCTCATCCCAAGCACCCGCGAAAGGCAGACCCACACGGTAGCCCTCATGCGGGGTGCCCGCAAAGTTCACGATCGCCACGATCAGGTCATTGCGCCCATCCGGACCAGTGCCCTTGCGCAGGTAGGACAGGACGTTATGGTCGCCGTCGCCGGCCTCGATCCACTCAAAACCACGGTGAGAGAAATCATCAGCCCACAAGGCGGGGGAAGAGGCGTAGAGCTGGTTCAGGTCCTTGACCAGGTGCAGCAGGCCCTGGTGACCCGGGTCGTCCAGAATCCACCAATCCAGGGAGTTGTCCGCATTCCATTCGGCACCCTGACCGAACTCCTGCCCCATGAACAACAGCTGCTTACCTGGGTGAGACCACTGGTAGGCGTACAGGGCACGCAATCCCGCCAACTCCTGCCAGGCATCACCGGGCATCTTGGACAGCAGGGAACCCTTGCCGTGCACGACCTCATCATGGCTCAACGGCAGGATGAACTGCTCCGAGAAGGCATAGACCAGTGAGAAGGTCAGCTCACCATGGTGGTAGCGCCGGTTGATGGGCTGCTCCGCCAAGTAGCGCAGGGTGTCATTCATCCAGCCCATATTCCACTTCAGGCCGAAGCCCAGGCCGCCGTACTCAGTGGGAGCGGTGACTCCCGGCCAGGCGGTGGACTCCTCCGCGATCATCACCGTGCCGGGATGCTTGCGGTAAGCCGTGGCAGTGGCCTCCTGCAGGAAGCTGATCGCCTCCAGGTTCTCGCGGCCACCGTACTGGTTGGGGCGCCACTGCCCGTCCTGGCGCGAGTAGTCCAGGTACAGCATGGAGGCGACGGCGTCCACGCGCAGCCCGTCCAGGTGGAACTCCTCCAACCAGTACAGGGCATTGGCCACCAGGAAGTTGCGCACCTCATTGCGTCCGAAGTTGAAGATGTAGGTGCCCCAGTCCGGATGCTCACCACGCTGCGGATCCGGGTCCTCATACAAAGCAGTGCCGTCAAAGCGGGCCAGGGCCCACTCGTCCTTGGGGAAGTGGGCCGGCACCCAATCCAGGATCACGCCGATGCCCGCCTGATGCAGCTGATCTACCAGGTAGCGGAAGTCATCTGGAGTGCCGAAGCGCGCCGTGGGAGCGTAGTAGCCAGTCACCTGGTAACCCCAGGAGCCGCCAAAGGGATGCTCAGCCACAGGCATGAACTCCACATGCGTGAAGCCCGCCTCCTTGACATACGGCACTAGCTCTTCAGCCAGCCCCCGGTAGCCCAGGCCCTGACGCCAAGAGCCAATGTGCACCTCGTAGATGCTCATGGGACCCGAGTGCGGGTCTTTCTCACTGCGGGCCTCCATCCACTCGGCGTCGCCCCACTGGTGGAAGCGGTCCGTGACCACGGAGGCAGTGGCCGGAGGCACCTCAGTGGCGCGGGCCAGCGGGTCGGCCTTCTGGTGCCAGGAGCCGTCCGCATTGCAGATCTCGAACTTGTAGCGGGCGCCAACACCCACACCCGGCAGGAACAGCTCCCACACCCCGGAGGCGCCCAGGGAGCGCATGGCGGAGGCCGTGCCATCCCAATAGTTAAAGTCACCGACCACGCGCACCGCACGGGCGTTAGGGGCCCATACGGCGAAGGCCGTGCCCTCAACCTCGCCCATAGGGCCTGAGAAGTGCTTGAGATGGGCACCTAAGGCCTCCCACAATTCCTCGTGGCGGCCCTCCGAGATGAGGTAAGTGTCCATCTCCCCAAGAGTGGGCAGGAAGCGGTAGGGGTCGTCCACCGTGGTGGTTTCTTCCCCGTAAGTCACCGCAATCCGATAGTCGGGGACCTGCGTGCCCGGCAGCACCGCCGCCCAGACGCCGTCCTGTTCGTGCACCGCCGGGAAGGTGCCGTCCTGGGTGACCACGGCGACGGCGTCGGCCAGATGACGCACGGTGCGGATGGTGATACTGCCGTCGCCCAGGTGCGCACCTAGCACCTCGTGCGGGTTGTGATAGCGCGCGTACGCGACGTCCGCAAGGACCCAGGGGTCAACGTGAACGGGTGCAGGGATCGGGTCTGGCGAGGTCGCTTCAGTCATGTGTCCAACTGTTCCATGATCGGGCCCCCACGGGGGCGGATTTGGGTGCTTACAGAGTTGCGGGTCAGGGCAGAGCAGAGGCCCGGAAGGGTGAATCAGGCAGTTGGTCCTGGCTCGGCTGGCAGCAGGCGCTCCAAACCAGCCACGGGGATACCCAACCAGGTGGGGCGGTTACGGGCTTCGTAAACCGCCTCATACAGAGCCTTATCCAGTTCCAAGGCAGTCAGGAGGAGCGGGCTGGCACCGGTGGGCACAGCAGCGACTGCCGCCTTCCCCCCGGCGTCCACCCCAGCGGAGGTGCTTGTCAGTCCCTCCATGAAGGCTTGGCGCACCACCGGCAGCCAGTCCGCATGGGAGGCCTGCCCCATGGCGGCCGCATAATCGAAGGAACGCAGCATGCCTGCCACATCACGCAGCGGTTGATCCCGCTCCAGGCGCTGTGTCAGTGGCCGCAGTGGCTCCCCCTCAAAGTCAAGCACGTACCAGCGCTCCGGCGTCTGCTGGGTGGGGTGGGCCAGCAACACTTGGCCCAGGTGGTAGTCACCGTGCACCCGCGTGGCCTCAGGCAGGCGGTTCAGCGCCGCTAACTGCGCATAGACGCCGTCTACCCGCGCGGCGATGCCCGGCAGCCGCTCAGCCAGCTCCGGCACCTCCTTAAGCGCCCAGCGGGCACGCTCCTGCAAGCGCTCAGCTAGCACCACGGGAGCCGGCCCGGCCTGGGTGCCCAAGGCTTGGGCCAAATGCTCGTGCATCTCCGCCGTAGTGACCCCCAGGTCCCGCGCCAGGGCGGTGGCGCGCTCGCGGGAGACCGAACCTGGCCCGGCGTCTTGGGCCGCTAAGGCGCAGAACAGCTCAAAGCCATCGTCTGCCACCGGCACAAAGGCGCAGGCCACCGCAGCATCGGCCTCTAAGCCGCCAGGAAGTGGCAGCGCCGACCAAGCCACTGGACGGCGTACGCGGTCCCAACCGGAGCGGGCCAGGGCTACCGGCACCTCCACATCAGGGTTGCGGCCTGCCTCCAGCACCCGGATCACCTTGACGATCAGGTCACCAGTGGCGGCGTCCTCCGGACCCCCGTCAGGCTCACCGGAGCGGGGGGCTGGCATAACTACCGAGGTGTTGGACTGCTCCCCAGTGGTGACGCGCAGGCGCTCCGCCCGCTGGGCGATGGCCTGGGCGCCCTGCGGCCCCAGCACCGTGTCCGCCTCCAGGGCAGCATGAGCCCAGGCGCGCCAGTAGGCCGGGTGATGGGCTCCCTCTACAAGGGCCACAGCCGGGGGCCGGCCGCTAGCTGCACCATCTGCAGCGCCGACGGCGTCGGCGGGCAGGAGGGTGCCCACATTGCCATCTGCTTCACCGGGCACCGCCAACTCCGTCAGAGCGGAGGCGGCGTCCAGCACAAGCGGCACGTGCAGGAACACCGCCGGGGCGGCTGGGTCATCACCGCGAGGCACGGCCAGCACCAGCTCGCGCACCCCGTCGGCCAAATCCACACAAGTAGCCACCTTGAGCTGGCCCGGCTCGGGTGCCGCCGCCCCCTTGATCGGGAACCAGCGGCGCGCGCGCAGCCACGGATCCAGAGCAGCCAGCAGGGCCTGGTCCTCTGGCCAGTCCGTCAGGGTCACAGTGCCTCCACACAGAACACGTGCGCCGCCTGCCCCGCAAAGGGATCTAGGCGCACAAAGCCGCAGGCGGACCACTCAAAGGAAGCGTCCGTAAGCTCATCGGTGACCCGCATGACTAGCTGGGAACCGTCCCGGCCTCCCAGCCCCAGCTGCTCTAGGTTCAGATACACCTGGCCTTCGTGAGCCGCCCAGGGGTCCAGGTTCACGATGGTCAGCACGACGTCGTCCTTGCCCGTGGGGCTGTGGGCGGCTTCTACTCGCTTGGAGTAGGCGATCAGTTGGTCATCGCTGGTGCCGTGGAACCAAACATCCCGCAGCTGCTGCAAGGCCGGGTGGGCTTTGCGGGCAGCGTTGAGGCGCGTCAGCAGTTCCTCAATTCCGTTGCCCTTGGCGGCCTCAAAATCGCGGGGCTTGAGTTCGTATTTCTCATTGTCGATCTGCTCCTCGTAGCCCGGGCGGGGCACGGACTCGGCCAGCTCGTAACCGGAGTAGATACCCCAGGTGGGGGAGAGGGTTGCGGCCAGCGCGGCCCGCAGCTTGAAGGCCGGCACCTTCCCATGCGTCATGAAGGGGGTCAGGATGTCGTGCGTGGTGGGCCAGAAGGCTGGACGCAGCACATGCGCCGTCTCCTGAGATAGCTCCACCGTGTAATCCGTGAGCTCCTGCTTGGTGTTGCGCCAAGCGAAGTAGGTGTAGGACTGCTGGAAGCCGATCTTGCCTAGGGTGCGCATCATGGCGGGCCGGGTGAAGGCTTCGGCCAAGAACAGCACCTCCGGGTGGTTGCGATGCACCTGTCCCAGCAGCCGCTGCCAGAAGGTCAGTGGCTTGGTGTGCGGGTTGTCCACCCGGAAGATCGTCACGCCCCGCTCGATCCAGGTCTCAATGACCTCATGCACAGCCTCGTAGATGCCCTCTGGGTCGTTATCGAAGTTCAGGGGGTAAATGTCCTGGTACTTCTTGGGCGGGTTTTCCGCGAAGGCGATGCTGCCATCAGCTAGGACCGTGAACCACTCGGGGTGCTCCTTGACCCACGGGTGGTCGGGGGAGCACTGCAGAGCTAGGTCTAGGGCAACTTCCATGCCGAGTTCACGGGAACGAGTCACCAGGGCCGCAAAGTCCTCCACGGTGCCGAGCTCTGGGTGGATCGCCTCATGCCCACCGGCAGCTGAGCCGATGCCATAAGGCGAGCCTGGGTCTTCCGGGCGGGCCGTAAGAGTGTTGTTCCGGCCCTTGCGGTTGGTGGTGCCGATCGGGGAGATAGGCGTCAGGTACAGCACGTCGAAGCCCATGGCCGCGATACGGTCCAGTTGCTCGGTGGCGCTGCGCAGCGTGCCCGTGTGCCAATGACCGTGCTCATCCACCCCAGAGCCCAGGGAACGGGGGAAGATCTCGTACCAAGAGCCGTACAGGGCTGTACGGCGATCCACCTGCAGTGGGTAGGCGCGCGAAGGCGAGACAAAATCACGCAGCGGTAAGCGCTCCAGGGCTGCGTGCACCTCTGAGCTGGTGGCGGCGCTCAGGCGCTCTGACTCAGAACGTGACTCGTCGCGCACCGCCACCACGGCAGCCTCCAGCAGAGCCACGTCAGCTGAGGGGCGGCCCGGCACTGCGGCGGCGCGCTGCAGCACCCGAGCGCCCTCCTCCAACATTAGGGCGACGTCGATTCCCGCCGGCACCTTGATTTGGGCTGCATGCTCCCAGGTGGCGTAGGGGTCGGACCAGCCCTCCACACGGAAGGACCAATCCCCTGGGGCATCTGCTGCCAAGCGGGCCTCGTAGCGATCCAGGCCGGGGCTCACCTCGTACATGCGGGCGCTGGGCCGGTGGTGCCGTCGGGGCGGATCAGCACGGCGGTGGCCCCAAAGCAGTCGTGGCCTTCACGGAAGACGGTGGCACGGATCGGGAAGACCTCTCCGGGCACCGCCTTGACGGGCCAGCGGCCGTCCTCAATCACCGGGAAGACCTCGGTGACGGGGATGCGTCCCACTGGGTGCTCGGGGTGGTATGCGCGCGGGCGCAGCGGCGGCGGCACGGTCTCCTCGGTGGGGCGCTGCGCGGGGGCCGAGTAGGTGGCCATCAGGGTGCTTGAGGCTGTGCTCCAAGGAGTGGAGGCAGAGATGGTCGGGGCAGCTGGGACCACCATGACCGTGGGGGTGGGTGGGACGGTGGCCGTGTCCGGCACCATCTGGGCCGGGGCTAGGCGCTCTGCCTCCTCTGGCGAGGTGATCGGCAGGGGAGAATCGGCTTGCGGCCTGGCTGGGGAGGCGGCAGAACTGCCGCTTTCCGGGTAGGGAGCTGCCGCGGGTGAGGCGGAGGGCGACGGCGTCGACCGTGACGGCGTGGCCGGGGGCACCACGGCTGGCGATGGCGCTGAGGGGGTGGAGGGTGCGCTAGCTGTCAAGTGTCGACTCGCCAGCGGCCAGGTGTTTAAAGGCATCTTGGGAGTGGCGACGGCGGCCGCCCCAGCCTCCACCGACTCTGCTGCCGGTGCAGCTCCCGCCGCACGGGCTTGCGCCGCCAGCTCGGCAGACGTGGGCGGCGGAGGCGGGGGCAGAGGGGCTGCCGACTCCGGCGCGAAGACGATCGCTGGCCTGTCTTGAACCGGCGACGTCGTCGCCTCCGGGGCAGAAGCTGTTACTGCGGCTGGGGGCTCTGACGGCAGGGGTGCTGGTGCCTGAGGCACCGGCGGCACCGCCCGCTTCGCAGAAGGCTTGTAGTCAGGAGAGGCGTGGCGCGGTCGCTTGAAAGGTGTCACAGGCTAAGACTACGGAAGAAAGCGGCGTGAGTCACATAAGCCGACTCTGGGCCTGGGCTGAATTGCTGCAGGCTGACACGGCCAGACCTACTAGCTCTTCGTCCAAGCGGTCAGTAGTCCATGTGCATGGCGGTGCGCACCGCATTCAGGGTTTCATTGGCCACCGCATTAGCCTTCTCATTGCCTGCCCGCAGAACCGCCAGCAGATGATCCTCACTGGCCATAAGCTCGCTACGGCGCGCCCGAATCGGGGCGAAGAACTCGTTCACCGCCTCCGTGGTCACTGCTTTGAGCTGCCCGGCGCCGCCGTCGCCAATCCGCTCCGCAATCTCCTGGGGACTGCCCGCCCCACACAAGGAAGCCAAGAGCAGCAGGTTGGAAACCTCCGGGCGGCCCGCCGGATCGTAGGTGATGACCCGGTCAGAGTCGGTCTTAGCTTTCTTAAGCGCCTTCGCGGTCTCATCTGCCGTCATCCGCAGCTCAATCGTATTGCCGCGCGACTTGCTCATCTTCTCCCCATCCAGGCCCAACAGCAGCGTGGCCTCACCCAGCAGGGCTTCCGGACGGCGGAACACCGCACGCTTTTTATCCGCCCGCCCGTAACGCTTGTCAAAACGCTGAGCGATCAGACGAGCCTGCTCCAAGTGCGGCAGCTGGTCCTTGCCCACCGGCACCAGGTTGGCCTGGCAGAACAAAATATCCGCCGCTTGGTGCACGGGGTAGGTCAGCAACAAGCCACTCATAGCGCGCCCATCCGTGGCCTCCAATTCCGCCTTAACCGTGGGATTGCGGTGCAACTCAGCCTCAGTTACCAAGGACAGGAAGGGCAGCATCAGCTGGTTCAGGGCTGGAATCGCCGAATGCGTGAAGATCGTGGAGCGCTCCGGATCCACGCCCACCGCCAGAGTATCCGCCACCAGAGACAAGACGCGCTCGCGGATCGGGCCTAGCGCGTCCCGGTCAGTAATCACCTGGTAGTCCGCCACCAGAATCCAGGTGTCCACCCCCCGGTTCTGGATGGCAGCCCAAGAGTTCATGGTGCCGAAGAAGTGCCCCAGGTGCATATTGCCGGTGGGGCGTACGCCTGTGAGCATGCGGTAGCGGCCCGGGTTGATGTCTAGGTCGGCCTCAATCTCCTTACTGCGTGCCACGGAGCGAGCTAGTGAAGCCTCGTTGGTGGCATTGGCCAAGGACTCCTCGGCGCTGTTGGGGGCAGAGGTGGCAGGAGAGAGGGGCTGTGTCATAGGGGCCATCCTAGGTCCCCGAGCCCCACTGGCCTGAATGCTGAGGAGCGGCGCCTCTCGGTGCAGTAGCTACAGTGAGGCTGCCGCCAGCGCCCCGAAATGCAGATTTGCAGGGGTCGTCAGCAACAAACCGCTAGGCAGGACTGTGCTCACCGGATAGGTAAATACGCACCGTTAGGGCATCCACTGCGGTCGTGTCCCCTGGTCGGTCATGGCGGCAACCCACAAAGGGCGGCAGCGGGGCGCTACCGGCATCGCGCACTACCGACGCCGTCGCCCGCGGACGGCGCACCCGATGCGCCAAAGCAAAGGCTGAGGAATGTGGGCGAGGCACCGGCCAATTCGAGTCCCACACCAGGTGATAGTCGGCCCCCCGGCCCTGTGGCAGCGTGAAATCCACCTGGTCTAGAGCGCCGTTAATCAGCACCAACAGGTCCTGGTCGCCCACCGGCGCCCCCGAGCGCAGCATCTGCACGCAACGGCAGTAGGGGTCATGCCACGACTCAAGTGACATTTCTGCGCCATCCGAGCGGTACCAGGACAGGTCCGGGATCGTGTCCCCAGGGGCAGGGCTGCCGGTGGCGTAGGTCGCGGGCCGCAGCACCGGATGATGCGCACGCAGACCAATCAGGAAGCGAGTGGTGGCAATCAGATCCCGCTGCCAGGCCTCCAGGCGCCAATCCACCCAGCTGAGCTCGGAATCCTGGCAATAGCAGTTGTTATTGCCCTGCTGGGTGCGGCCCAACTCGTCCCCGCCCAGCAGCATCGGGGTACCTGCGGAGACGAACATCGTGGCCAAGATATTGCGCGCTGAACGACGCCGGAGCACCTCCAGCGGGCCCACATCCAAGCCCTCCTGGGCTAGCCCCTCAAAGCCGTGATTCCAGGAGCGGTTGTCATCGGTGCCGTCGCGGTTGTCCTCGCCGTTGGCCAGATTGTGTTTATGGTCGTAAACCGTCAGGTCACGCAAAGTGAAACCGTCGTGGGCGGTCACAAAGTTCACGGAGGCCAGCGGGCCCCGTCCCCCAGACAAATCCCCGTGGCCAAACAAATCCGCAGATCCTGATAAGCGCGTGGCCAGGTCCCGCAGGTCTGCGCCGGGCCGCCCCTTGGAGATCTCAGCCGCGTCAGCTAGCCAAAAGGAGCGCACTGTGCCCCGATAGCGGTCATTCCAGTCCTGGAAGTGGGAAGGGAACTCTCCGGTGCGCCAGCCGCCGGGTCCCATATCCCAGGGCTCAGCGATCAGAATCTTGCCGGCAAGGATCGGGTCCGTCACCATGCCCACCAGCAGCGGGTGGTGGGATCGAAACTCCATGCCCTCCCGGCCCAGAGTGCTGGCCAGGTCAAAGCGGAAGCCATCCACGCCCATGTCCCCAGCCCAATAGCGCAGGGAGTCCAGGGCTAGCTGAACCGCTCGCGTGTTGCGGAAGTCCACGGTGTTACCGGTGCCAGTGACGTCGTAGTACTGGCCGTGGTGGAAAGGCGCGTGCAGGTAGTAGCCACGGTCATCCAGGCCACGTAGAGAAAGCGTGGGACCCTCAATACCGCCTTCACAGGTGTGGTTGTAGACCACATCCATAATGACCTCAAGGCCAGCCTCGTGCAGCATGGAGATCATGCCGCGCACCTCCGCCAGCACCGCCTGGGCGCCAGCGGCGCGCGCAGACGCCGTCGCGTAGGAAGGCTCCGGCGCGAACCAAGACAGCGTGGAATAACCCCAGTAGTTGCGCTTGCCTTGCAGCTGCAAGAAGGGCTCGGAGAAGGCCGCGTGGATCGGCAGCAACTCAATAGTGGTTACCCCCAGGGAACGCAGATGCGCCACCGTGGCGGGATGCGCCAGACCAGCGTAGGTGCCGCGCAACTCCTCCGGGACCCCCGGCAGGTTGAGGGTGAGGCCTTTGACATGGGCTTCGTAGACCACCCGTTGCTCGCGCGGGATCTGCGGGCCGGGCACCACCGGGAACTGCTCGCCGACCACAACGCCGAACACCATTGAGTCACGTGAGTCAAGGGGGGAAGGGGCGGCAGGCACAAAGGTGGTGGCTAGGTTCTCATCCACCTCATGGCTAAAAAGCGCGGGCTCAAGTTTGGCCTCGCCGTGAAGGGCGCGGGCGTAAGGGTCTAGCACCAGCTTCTGGGGATTGTGCAGCAGGCCTTCGCTGGGGTTCCAGGGGCCGTAGACGCGATAGCCATAGCACTGCCCTGCGCCTACCCCCTCTACATGTGCGCTCCACGTGCCTAGCCGCGGCCCCAACATGCCGACGCGCTTTTCAGAGACGACGGCGCCGCTGCCATCCACCTCCAGCAGGCACAGGTCCACGGCCGTTGCGCGGGGCGCCGCGACCACAAAGTCGGTGCCGCCCGGAACTGGCGTCGCTCCAAGGATGTGAGGGTGGTGCACATCCGTATAGGCAGGCTGTGCCGGTGCCATGGTGGGCTCAGACATGCCAGCAATTGTGATGAATCCGCGTCAGGAACGCCACTTCCGGCCCGCTGTCGTGACCGACCGCTCAACTTCGAGCCTTTTTGCCTGTGGCAGGCTTGGCCTCATGAAGATCGTCGTTGCAGTCAAGCACGTGCCCGATGTGCAGTCCGAACGCCGTCTTGAGGACGGAATCCTGGTGCGCGGTGAGGAGGATGTGCTCAACGAACTTGACGAGAACGCCGTCGAGGCCGCCGTATCTCTGGCTGAAGAACTGGATGGCGAGGTGGTGGCCCTGACCATGGGGCCACTGGATGCTGAAGATGGCCTGCGGCGCGCCTTGCAGATGGGCGCCGACTCCGGGGTGCTCGTGACTGATGACGCCCTGGCTGGCGCTGACGTGCCGACCACTGCCCGCGTGCTCGCCGCCGCCATTGAGCGCATCGGGGAAGTGGACCTGGTAATCACCGGTATGTCCGCTCTGGACTCCATGACTTCCCTGCTACCTGGCGCCCTCGCTGCCTCCCTGCGGCTGCCGGCCCTCACCCTGGCCAACCGCTTAGAGCTGGCCGACGGCGAGGTCACCATTACCCGCACCCTGGGCACGGTCACCGAAACTCTGGCCGCCCCGCTGCCAGCACTGGTTTCCGTCACCGACCAAGCCAACGAACCCCGCTACCCGAACTTCGCTGCCATGCGCGCCGCCAAGAAGAAGCCCGTGGAGCAGTGGGACCTGTCCGAGCTGGGCCTGAGTGGCCTGGCGCCACGGGTCGCCGTCGTCGATGCGCAAGCCCGCCCGCAGCGCGAGGCCGGCACCATCGTCACCGACGCCGGGCAGGCTGGTGCACAGCTCGCCGCCTGGCTCGTGGAAAACCAGCTGGTCTGAGCCACCCCGCTCCCAGCCACACCAACCCAACCCGGCAAGAAAGCCCCAATATGCTTGACACCCCCATCCTTGTGCTCGTCGACTTGGCAGAAGGCTCCGAACCCACCGCTGCTAGCGCGGAGCTGCTCACCACTGCCCGTTCCCTGACCAGCGGCGGCGTCACCGCCCTAGCCCTGGCCCCCGTCACCGACCCCACGGCCCTGGCCGCTTTTGGGGCCACCCGCCTGCTGGTCGCCGAGCTGGGTGAGCCTGCCTGCTTGGCCGGGCTGGCCGCCGACGCCGTCGTAGCCGCAGTGCGCGAGACCGGCCCCGCTGCCGTGCTAGTCACCTCCGACTACCGAGGCAAAGAGATTGCCGGTCGGGCTGCCGTGTTGCTCGGCTCCGCTTGTGTTTCCGACGTCGCCGACATCAAAGCCGTTGACGACTCCCTGCACGCCTCCAAGCTGGTCCTTTCCGGCTCCTGGGACACCACCCTGACGGTGTCCGCCACCAACAGCGTGCCGGTCCTAGCCGTACGCCCCGGCTCCGTGGAGCCCACCGCTTGCCTGGACGCTGCCTCCCTCAGCGCCGAGCCTTTGGCTTTTGAGCCGACGGCGGAGGCCGCAGCTGTGCGCCTGATCTCCCGTGAGATCTCCCAGGCCGCTGGCCCGGAGCTGGCTAGCGCCCGCACCGTGGTGGTTATGGGACGTGGTACTGACGGCGACCTGGAACTCGTGCGTTCTATTGCCGAGCCTTTGGGGGCCGCCATTGGTGCCACTCGGGTGGCCTGCGATGAGGGTTGGATTGACCGCAGCGCCCAAGTGGGGCAGACCGGTGCCTCAATTTCCCCGCGTTTGTACCTGTCTCTAGGGGTTTCAGGCGCCGTACACCACACCAGCGGTATCCAGGGCGCCGGAACCATCGTGGCCATCGACGCGGACTCCGAGGCCCCAATCTTTGAGTTGGCTGACTTCGGCGTGGTGGGGGATGTTGCTGAGGTGGTGCCCCAACTGGTGGCCGAGCTGGAGCGGCTGCGCAGCTGAATCTGCTGACGCTGAATCTGCTGACGCTGCTCTGGCGCAGGGTGGCTGGGACTGGCCAATGCGGCCTGCCTGGCCTCCGCAGTCGATCTTAGATTAGCCTTACCTCGAATCTTGAAGCGATCCGAGGACCTATTCGTGAGCGACTCCGCCCCCGCCCCTATGGCCTACCCCGCCATCGCCTCCCGCCGCATGGCCCGACGCCTGCTGGCAGGCGCCGGAACCGCCGCCATAGCCCCTTATCAGCTGGCGCCCGAGCTGCCGCCCCTGATGGTGATGCATGCCCTGGATGACGGTGGCCGAGTGATTGTGGCTGCGCTGCCTGCCGCCGAACATCCGCTCGCTGCCGTGCCCTGTGGGGAAGCTACTGCGGTGCGCATGGATGTGGAACTGGAGTCGGCTGAGGCGGGGGTGCGTGTGGCCACCGCCAGCTGCCACCTGCTTGGAAATCTCACCTGGCTGGACGACGTCGCCGCCACCCAGCTGCTGGCAGGCAGCTCAGCCGCCTGTCACTGCCCACTAACTGGAGACAGTCCCTTGGTCGCGCTGGCCGAGCTTGCTGGCGCAGCGGGGGGCAGGCTCGGGGTGGTGCTTACCGACCGCGTCACTGTCCACGACCCGATGGGGGTGGGTGGCCACAGTATTGCGCAGGTACTGGATCCTGCCAGCGATGGCGCAGGTGCCCTCCTGTGGTCTCAGGAAGCCACTGCCAGCGCCCAGGAAGAAGTCTGTGCCCTGGGGCAGATCGCCCTGGACCTGTTGGTCTCGGGGGTGAGGTGTGGGCATATTCCTGGCTTCATCTGCTCGGTGCGCCCCTCTTTTGGGCTATGTGCCAAACTCGAAGGGCGAGTGCTCTGCGTGGATGTGTCCCCCTATGGGGTGACACTTATGCGCCTAGGTGCCCTAGAGACTGAGACGGTTCAACTCTTGCTGCCCCCGGGCACCAAACATCCGGCTCAAGTCGGGCAGCATCTGGGTGTATTAGCCTCAGAGGCCGTAGTTGCGGGTTTGTTGGGCGCTTAGAGTTTCAGACTTTGCTCAGATAGCAAACGAGCGGTGGTCCTTGCCGGACCACCGCTCGCTGTTCAGGCCGGGCAGCTTATGTGCCCAGGGGCTTTAAGGGAGGCTCAACGGGCCTCGTAGGTGAGGCAGGAGGCCGTGTCGGCCCCGATCTTGACGGCCTCAGCAGTGCACAGCAGATCTGTGTTGTGCACACACTCCAGGCGCTTGCATGCACCAACCTTGCCCTGGGCGACGGGCAGACCGCCACGGGCGTCAAGAGTGACGAAAGTGGCGCAGGACGGGGTGGTCTCGCCGCTGATAGTGATAGCCAGGGCGGTGCAGCCGTCGTGGTTGTAGGCGCAGGTGGTGGTGGCGCAGGACTTGATCTCGGTGGCGGTCTTCATGGTGGGCTTCCTTTCGGGGGACCGGGTCTCGTTTGCGTCGGTCGTTTCCTAAATCAAGGTAGGGGTTTTGGGGCGGGTGAGGAAGCCGGGGTGCAACTAGCTGTATGGCGAAGAAAAACATGTTGATATTGCAGGGAAAAATCATTGTGGCGTTTTGGTTGTGGGGGTAACGAAGGAATTACGCAAGGCTGTCTTGAGCCTGTTTGTTGTTTCGTAATTCATGCAGGAGGGGGCTAGAGGGGGTGCCGGCGGGTGGCGTCTGTGTTACTGTATTAGTGCAGTAATACAGGTGGTCTGATGAGTCCGCCTGCGCTGCGCTCATGAGCCCACCCGTCCACCTATCCCAGGAGGCCAGATGCAGATCGCAGATACACGACCGATCTGGATCCAGCTGGTCGACGACTTCCGGCAACGGATTGTCAGCGGCCAGTGGCCAGCAGGCAGCCGAATCCCCAGCGTGCGCGAGCTCGCCGTGGACACCGGCGTCAACCCCAACACGGTCCAGCGCGCGCTAGGAGAGCTGGACCGCACCGGCCTGACCTGCGCTGAACGCACCGCCGGGCGCTACGTCACTGCGAAGGCCTCAGTTCTTGACGCCGCCCGCCGCGAACTCGCGGTCAGTGCCACCGACACCTACATCGCCGCCGTGGCCATGCTCGGCATGGACCTTAACCAAGCGTGCCAAGCCCTTGAACAGCGCTGGCCCACGGCAGCACCCAAAGCCACAGGAGAAACCTCATGAGCCCCAACCCCGCCATGACTCAAGCTGACCCAGCCCCAGAAAGCGTGGCCCACCAGGCTCCGGCCCACCAGGGCGCTGGGCCGGAGCCCGGCAGCATTCCCGCCATCGACGGCGCTCCCGCCCTGGTGGAGATCCACCGCCTTAGTAAGAGCTACCGTGGCCTTCCCGCCCTAAGCGACCTCAGCTTGACCCTGCCCGCAGGCCGCATCACCGGCCTCATGGGCGCCAATGGCTGTGGCAAGACCACCTTGCTCAAAATCCTCGCCGGCGTACTAGCCGACTACGAGGGCACCGTGCATGTTGCCGGGCAGGCCCCCGGCCCGGAGTCCAAAGCCGCCGTCTCCTTCCTGCCAGACGCCAGCTTCCTGGACCCGCGACTCAATGCCGCGCGGGCTATCGCCCAATTCACCCGGCTATTCGCCGACTTCGACGCCGCCAAGGCCCGCCGCCTAGTGGAGTTCTTCGATCTGCCCACCGAGCGCAGCGTCAAAGAGATGAGCAAAGGCATGGGGGAGAAGCTGCGCATCGCCTTGGCTATGAGCCGCCGGGCCCGCGTCTACCTGCTCGATGAGCCCATCTCCGGCGTTGACCCAGCTGCCCGAGAGGTCATCCTCAACGGCATCCTCCGGGACTTCGACCCCGAAGCCCTCATGTTGATCTCCACCCACCTCATTGCCGACGTCGAGCCAATCATCGACTCCGCCGTCTTCCTTAAAGAAGGTCGCTTGCTGTTGGCGGGCGACGCCGACGACCTGCGTGAGACCCATGGCATGGGCCTGGACGCCCTGTTCCGGAAGGAGTACCGCTGATGCTGCGCACACTATTCATTGAAGAAGCCCGCACCCAACTGGCCCGCAACGCTGCCGTCCTGGGACTGTGCGCTCTGGTCTTCGCTGGCTTCCTGGGGCTGTGGTGGCTGCTTGCAGACGTCCCCGCCCTAGCTGCCCTCCTACAGACCGGCGCCATGGTGGCCCTGGTAGCTATGCCACTGGTGGTCATGTCTCACCTAGGGGCAGAGTACTGGCAGTCCATGTACGGGGACCGGGGTTACCTCACCCAGATGATCCCGGTGCGCGGCAGGACGCACTTTGCTGCCAAACTCAGCTACGCCTGCCTGGTGGCTTTGGTCGTCGCTGTGTTGACACAGCTGGGCATATTCGCCTGGATGGCGGTTATGGCGCACGCCCAAGGGGTGGCGCTAAGTGAGATATTCGCGTTTTTGCGTGAGCTCTGGGAGACGTTAGGTGCAGGCAAGACCGCAGTGCTGGTGGGCATTGTGACCGTGGGATTGCTGGCCTCGATCATTGAGATAGCTGCCGTGATGAGCATTGGTGCACAGTCGCGCTACAGTCACCTGGGCTTTGGTGCGCCTCTGCTGGGATTCGTGGCGCTGTATGTGGTCAACCAGCTGCTGGGCCTGGCTGCCGTGGCGCTGATTCCGCTGAGCGTTGACGTCGCCACCGGAGACCTCACCGCCAAATGGATGCTGCCGCAGCTAGTGCAGGCGATCCGCACCGGAACTCAACCAACCCTGATCGGAGTGGGCTCCACACTGGTGGGACCGCTGCTGGCCGCCGGGCTGTCCTGGTGGGCGGTGCGCGCCATTGAACGGCATACCTCGCTGCGCTAATAGCTGGCTTAGCCGGGCAGGTATGGGTACCTGCCCGGCTAAGCCGCTTCAGGAAACAGTGGCCTGAGCCAAGACCTGCTGGCCTGCGGCTCCGCCGTAAACCACCACGCTCTGGCCGGCCGCCAAACCTCGCAGGGGTTCATGCAGCACCGCCCGCAGCGTCCCTGCCGCTGGATCCACCGTGACATCCGCAGGCACCGGCCGACCATGTGCCCGCACCTGTACTGCCACGCCTTTCCAACCGCTTCGCTGCCGGTCCGCTCCCTGCGGAACTGCTCCAGCGACGCCGTCGGCGCCGTCGACCGCCTCTGGCTCAGCTAGCAGCACCAGGCCATCGCCTGCGACAATCTCCCGCCGCAGCAACTCCTCGGGACCCACCACCACCTCATTGCTATCCGGGCGCGTCTCCAGCACATAACGTGGCCGCCCATCCTGGGCCGGCTGCCCCAAGCCCAAGCCCTTGCGCTGCCCCACAGTGAAACCAAAGTAGCCCTCATGTGTGCCCAGCACTTCTCCCTCAGGGGAGACCAGCTTCCCCTGGTGCACGCCCAAGGAGCGGGTGAGGAAACCGCGAGTATCGCCGTCGGCAACAAAACAAATGTCATAGGAGTCTGGCTTATCTGCCACCGGCAGGCCCCGCTGCTGCGCCTCAGCCCGCACCGCCGCCTTAGAGGGAGCATCTCCTAGCGGGAACAGCGCCCGCGCTAGGCCCTCCCGACCAGAAACGGCCAGCACATAGGACTGGTCCTTGCTGGTGTCCACCGCGCGTCGCAACACCAGGTTGCCCGTATCCCCTGGGTGTCCGGCAGAGGCTCCACCACTGAGACGCGCGTAATGCCCGGTGGCAACCGCGTCAAAACCCAAGGTCAGGGCCCGTTCCAGCAAAGCGTCAAACTTCACGCGCTCATTGCAGCGCACACAAGGGTTAGGGGTGCGCCCAGCACGGTACTCAGCTAAGAAATCCGCCACCACCCGCGCCTCGAAATCTTCGGACAGATCCCACACATAGAAGGGGATGCCCAGAATCTCTGCGGCCCAACGCGCGTCGGAGGCATCCTCGATAGAGCAACACCCGCGTGAGCCATTGCGAGTGGTAGGTCGGTTGCGGGTTAGGGCCATATGGACCCCCACCACCTCATGTCCGGCCTCCAGGGCGCGGGCGGCAGCTACGGCGGAGTCCACGCCCCCGGACAGGGCGGCTAATACGCGCATGCCAACTCCCCTTCGCCTAAACCAAAGTGCAGCGTCCCATCTTCACATATCCGCGCTCCGACGGCGCAGCCAGGCAACCAGACAGCCAGGCCACCGGCGTCCGCAGGCTCAACGCAGCTTGCGCGCAGTTTCCAAGGCCCTAGGCAGGATCGCCAATAGCCGTTCCACATCCGCCAGTGAGGTCGTAGGCCCAAAAGAGCAGCGCAAAGTCGCCCGCGCAGCCGCCTCACCCAGCCCCATCGCCAGCAGTACGTGGCTGGGGCGTGACACGCCTGCATGACAGGCTGATCCGGCCGAGGCATCCACCCCAGCTAGATCCAAAGCCATGAGCAAAGCCTCACCATCGGCGTCGTCAAACCAAAAATGCGCCGTGCTGGGCAGCTGTGCTACCGCTTTACGCACGGTCGCGTGAGCACCAGGCAGCGCCAGCACGCCTGTTATGAGCCGCTCCCGCAGCGCTGTCAAACGCACGCTCTCCGCCTGCCGCTCAGCCAGCGCCAATTCCACCGCCAGCGCCAGCGCCCGCGCCCCCAGCACATCTTGCGTGCCAGAGCGCAGCGCCCGCTCCTGCCGCCCCCCACCCGAGGGCGCCCGCAGCACCAAGTCACGGCGTGCCACCAATGCCCCAATGCCAACCGGCGCCCCCAGCTTGTGGCCGCTCAAGCTCATCGCATCCAGACCCCAGCCATGGAAGTCCACCGGCATACGACCAAGCGCCGCCACCACATCCGAGTGCACCGGCACATAACCGGGGCGCCCCGGAGTGGACTGCCCGCTGAGCGCCCGCAGCTGAGCGACCAAACCCGCCAGGTCCTGCACCACACCAGTTTCATTGTTGGCTGCCATGAGGCTCACCAAGGCAACCCCACCAGAGGCCAGCGCCTGCTCCAGGGAGGTAGTCACCACCAGGCCATCAGCATCTACCTCCAGCAGACGCAGTTGCACCCCCAGCTCAGCCTGGGCTACACGGGCACTGTCTAACACCGCCGGGTGCTCAATCGGGGAGACCACCAGGGCGGGCGGGCTAGCTTGGCTTGACGGTCTCGGCTGGCCCGGCTGTTTCCTTCGGCCCGCTTGGTTTTCCGGTCTTGTGTGGTTCGCCTGGCTAGTTAGCCCTGCCGACTCCGCGCGGCCCGCGAGCGCCCGCCCAATCACTACCAGTGTGGCCGCCTCAGTGCCGCCACTGGTGAAAATCACCTCGTGCGGATGCACGCCTAGCGCCGTCGCCAAGCGGGCCCGAGCTTCTGAGAGCAGGGCGCCTGCACGCCTGCCCGCCGCGTGCAGAGCTGAAGGATTGGCCCCGGGCAGACCGTCGCGCAGGTCTTGGGTCAGCTGCTCAGCCACCTCTGGGCGCACCGGGCTGGTGGCGGCATGGTCAAGGTAGGTGCGCATGCTGACACCCTAAATGACGCGGCCCGCGGGCCCGCACGCCTGCTGGTAGCTCTCCGGTGACGACGGCGGTGTTAAGGCCACTGGTGCTATCGGGCCTGGGAAAGGTGCCATGGTGGTGCCATGAGCAGCACCGCCGATGCACAACCCAAGCAGGCGCCGAGCCCAGCTTCGCTACGGCCAGCCTCGCCCTCGCCAAGCTGGTTCAGATCCCTGTCCCGCCATGTGACTGACCGCGACGCGACCCGCCGCGATCAGCCTGGTTTGCTCGCTGCGCTAGCCGCCGATTCCGATACCCGAGTGCTGCTGGTGGATGCACGCGGGCGCGTGGCCCTGGCGGCTCAGGCTGGAATTGCGGAGCTGCCCGACGACGGCCTGACGCCGTCTGTTCCCACAGACGCCGACCGGGCCGTATGGCACCAGGGGCCTGCTGCCTCAAGTGGTCCCGGCAGGACGGGCGGATCCGGTGAGCTAGGCGACCTCGGCGGGACGGGCGCTCCCAGCGGCGCAGCTAACCCCCGCAAGCCGCTTAAGCCCGATCACCCCGGCGGCGCCTCTGCAGCCGAGCCACGTCTGGCAACACTGACCGTGGCCGACCTGCCCGCCACGCTGCGCGAGGAGTTGATCCGGGCTGCGCAAGAGCCCAAGCCAGCAGACTCCCGCCTCCAACTCATCTACCTGGGGCAAGAGCCTGGCCCCTGTGGCCCTAAGGCCGGTCAGCGGCCAGCTGCCTGGCTCGGCGTCGTCGTTCCGGCAGAAACCGCCGCCGATGCTACCGCCCTGGCTGCGGGCATCACTCCCGGCACCCCCGCCAGTCCGGTGCCACAAGACGCCGAGGGGGCCGCCCTCCAGGATGCAGGGCTGCTGAAACTGCTGGCCCGCTACCCGCTGACGGCCCTGCGCGCCATTGGGGCTGAATTAGATGCTCACGACGCTGGGCTCGCCACCCCTGCCACAGCCCTAGCCACTTGGCATGCCCGCACCAGCTTCTGCCCCGCCTGTGGCGGCAAACTCGTCCCGGTCCAGGCTGGTTGGGCCCGGGCCTGCCAGGCCTGCGGTGGCCTCCACTTCCCGCGCACCGATCCTGCCGTCATCATGGCCGTCACCGACGTCGCCGACCGCCTCCTGCTGGTCCACGGCGCCACCTGGTCGGCGCGGCGCTACTCCGTTGTGGCTGGCTTTGTGGAGGCCGGTGAAAGCGCAGAGCAGGCGGTTTACCGGGAGGTTTGGGAGGAGACGGGCCTGCGGGTCACCAGCGTGGAACCTTTTGCCACCCAACCTTGGCCTTTCCCGCGCTCGCTCATGCTTGGTTACCGGGCGCGGCTGGCGGCGGGGGAGACCCAGCCGAGGCCGGACGGCCAGGAGGTGACCGAGGCGCTGTGGTTCTCCCGCTGCGAACTGGTGGCAGCCCTACAAGCGGGGCGGATTGGCTTGCCAGGGCCGACGTCAATCGCTCGCGCGCTGATTGAGGACTGGCTGGGCGCCGCCCCACACTGCCACTAACAAGCGCAGAAACGCAGCAGTCGAGGTACCTCACTGCAGCCCGAGTGCGGACCGGAAGCAATAACCAACTTCAGTGTCAGCGCTCCGTGGCAGGCTGTGCTCTGATGCCAGCCAGACCCGCCCCCGCCGCCAAGCCCGGCCGCCGCGCCCCCGGCCCCGAGGAACTCCTCGACGCCCTAGACGCCGACCAGCGGCAGGTGGCCGAGCACCTAGAGGGCGCCGTCAGTGTCCTGGCAGGCCCGGGCTCCGGCAAAACCCGTGCCATCACCTACCGCATTGCCTACGGCGCACAGGTGGGCGCCTATCAGCCCAGTCAAATCCTGGCCCTGTCTTTCACCAAACGGGCCGCCGGGGAGATGCGCTCCCGCCTGGCCTCCCTGGGGGTACCGGGCGTGCAGGCCCGCACCTTTCACTCTGCCGCTCTGCGCCAACTGCGTCATTTCTGGCCCACCGCCGTCGGCGGCTATCTCCCTGAGTTGCTCCCCGGCAAGTTTCCGCTGGTAGCCACTGCTGCCCAACGCCTGGGCATCAGCGTGGATAAGACGGCCCTGCGTGACCTGGCCGCGGAGGTTGAATGGGCCAAAGTCACCCTCACCCTGCCTGAGGACTATGAACAGGTGGCTCAGGCTGCCGGGCGCGTGGGCGTGGCCGATCAACCTCCGGCCCGCATTGCCCAATTGCTCTCCGCCTATGAGGAAGCTAAGTCCGAACGCGGCGTGCTTGACTTTGAAGACACGATGCTGGTGCTAATCGGCATCCTGCTGGACCGCCAAGACATTGCGGAGACGGTGCGCGGCCAATACAAGCACTTCGTGGTGGACGAGTACCAGGATGTCTCTCCGCTCCAGCAGCGCCTGCTGGACGTCTGGCTGGGGCGCCGTCGTCAGCTATGTGTGGTGGGGGATGTCTCCCAAACCATCTACTCCTTTACCGGCGCCACCCCCCGCTTCCTGCGCGAATTCCCCCACCGTTACGCGGGCGCCCGCGTCCTGACCCTTAGCCGCGACTATCGCTCCACCCCACAGGTGGTGGCCATGGCCAACCAGGTGCTGGCCACCCCCATTCGCCCCGGTGGCCCGCGTGGGCTGCCACCGGGGGCCGTGCACCTGGTTTCTCAGCGCCCCTCCGGCCCGGCGCCCCGCTTCCTGGAATATGCCGACGACGTCGCCGAGGCCGAGGCAGTGGCCCAGCAGGTCCTGCGACTGCAGCGCTCCGGGGTGCCACTGTCAGAGATCGCCGTCCTATACCGCACCCATGCCCAGTCCCCAGCCCTGGAACAGGCCCTGAGCGAAGCGAATATCAGTCACGTGGTGCGGGGTGGGGCGCCCTTTTTCCGCCGCGAGGAAGTCAAACAGGCCATGGCTTTCCTGCGGGCCGCCCCGCGCACGGAAGCAGACCGGCTCACCGGTGAGCTACTTGCTGACGTCAAAACCGTCCTAACCCACTGCGGCTGGTCACAGACCGCCCCCGCCGTGGAGGGCGCCGCCCGCGAGCGCTGGGCCTCCCTGGACGCCCTAGTGGCTCTGGCGGAAGAAGAATCCAGCCGGGAAGGGGCGAGCCTGGAGAGCTTTGTGGGGGAGCTGCTGGAACGCGCCCAGAACGAGTACGAGCCCCGGGTGGAATCCGTGACTCTCTCCCCGCTGCATACCGCCAAGGGTCTGGAATGGGATGCGGTCATCATTGTGGGGCTGTCTGATGGGTTGCTGCCCCTGCGGCAGGCCCGCAGCACTGAGGAGCTGGAGGAGGAACGGCGTCTGTTGTACGTGGGCGTTACCCGCCCCCGTGACCACCTCATCTTGTCTTATGCGCGCGCCCGTAACCCGGGTGGCCGCTCCTGCCGGCAGGTTTCTCGCTTCCTGCGCGGTACCTGGCCGGAGGAAGTGCCTGAGCCCAGCCCCTCCCAGCTGCGCAAGGCTCGCGCCCAAGCCTTCCAAGAGGAGGCTGACGCCGCCACCTTGGCCCTGTTCAGCGCCCTCAAGGAGTGGCGCAAAGAAACCGCCACACAAGCCAGCTTGCCCGCCTACACCGTTTTCCCGGATGTCACCCTCCGGGAGATCGCCATTACCCGGCCTGCCAGCCGCCAAGAACTCGCCCAGGTCAAGGGCGTGGGCGGGGTGAAGCTGGAGCGCTACGGGCAGGCAGTGCTGGGCATCGTTGCCGCCCAGCGGAGCTAGGGCTAGCCAGGGTTCGCCAGACCACGCTTAGCTTCGTTAGGGCTGTGGTTGGCACCCTGTCACGGTCAGCGAGTCGTTAGCACCGACGCTAAGCCTCGCCAGCATGGCGGTTGGCGCTGGCGGCCAGGCAACCGCAGTCCGGGTGCGGTTCCCAGCGCCGCTCCAACCCCAGTGGGTCCACCGCGGTTAGTTCAACGCTCGTGCCCCACCAGGCCTTGCCTCGGCCGGTTAAGGCATCCAGCACCATTCGGGCTGCCAGTGCTGCTGCCTGCTCCGCCAACAAAGATTCGACTGCGGGACGCGGCGAGGCCTGCAGCTGCAAAGTGAGCTCAGGCCAGCTCGGGTCTGCTTCCTGGCGCCATTGCTCTAAACACATGCCACACGGCGTTTGGCCCGGCACCACCACCGGCCCCAGTTCCAGGCCAGTTTCCCGCACCGTGACCAGGAGATGCGGCAGGTCTTCTTGCAACAGGCGCCGCTCCTGTACCAGATCAGTGGCCCCAATGGACAAACTCACCGTTAAATCCGGGCGCGTGTCCAGGGGTGCATGCTGCACCAGTGCCGGGTGACGCTGACGCAGCGCCTGCGACGTCGCCCGGTCCCGATGCACCAGCACAGTGCCCACACCAGCGGTTGCCAGATGGCAGGCCAGGGAAAGGACTAGCGGATCCGGCTGGCCGGGCTTGGCCTCCGGCAAAGCCGTCGGCGCTAGCGTGAGCATTGGGGGCTGCGGCTCCGCTGACCGCAGCAGACTTGCCTGAGTGCGGGCTGCTGATCCCAATACCCCCACGATGGCGCGGGCCAGGCGGCGACTGCGCGCTCGCGCATCAAAGACCAAGCCGTCCCAGTACACCTCGTCCGCGTTAACCGGCGTTGGCACCTGATCTGGCGCTAGGACGCCACCGGAAATGAGCGCCTGCGCCAAACGCTTCGCTTCCTTACGTGGCAGCCCAAACCTGCTCGCCATCGCCATAAGGTCTATTGGCTTCGCGCTGTAGGAGAGCTGCTCCAACAGGAGCTGATCGCGGGGCTGCAAATTTGATAAGACGACGGCGCGTCCCGGCGTGGACCCGATCTGAGTAACTCCCGGCTCCCGCCACAGCACGGGAGCACCGGCGCGCAGATGCATGATGACCTCCTTGTCGCAGGCTCAGGGAAAGCGCCTACGACTAGAAGCCTGGCAGCCTAAGGCAGGCCGTGGGCGAGGAGAGTCAAATCTGTGGATAACTCAGTTTGCTGCTCTGACCCAGTCTTTCAGCCTTGTGCCAGCACGGCCTGGCAGGTCTTGAGCCCAGCGGTCTGCCCCTGGCCCACTGCCGTTACGGCTTCCACCGCCTCATGCAGATTGCTGACGGCCACCACCTGCATTCCTTCAGGTTCTTCTCCCACCACTTCCTTGCAGTTGGCCGCTGGTGCCAGGAAGACCTTGGCTCCGTCCCGGGCTGCCCCGCGCATCTTCTGCGCGATGCCGCCAATCGGCCCCACGTTTCCGGAGATATCAATGGTGCCGGTGCCCGCCACGTCCTGGCCTGTGAGCATGGTGCCAGGGGTCAGCTTGTCCACGATCCCCAGCGCAAACATCATCCCTGCACTGGGGCCACCCACGTCCTGTAGCGCGAATTTGGCGTCCACCTCCGAGTCGGCCTTGGCGTGAAGGAACACCCCCAAGACTGAGCCCTGGCGTCCTGAGCCCTGGGGTGCCTGGGTGTTTAGTTCAACGGTGCTGGGCTGCCCGTCTCGCTCGATCCCCAGCACGGCTTTGCTTCCTACCGGAGTCTTGGCTAGCAGGTCACGTAGCTGGCTGAAGGTCGTGATCTTGGTGGTGGTGCCCTCCAAGGTGATCTCGCGCAGCACATCGCCGTCTTTGAAAAGCCCCTGCGTCTGCTCAGAAGCGCCGCCTTTGATAGTCAAAGTCATCGTGGTGGCCGCCCCTGACTCCATGAGTGCCGCCACCACGGCAGCATCTTGGGAACTGGTCATCTGGGCCTGAGACTGCTGGTCAATTTCCTTGCGGCTGAGTTTGGCGGGGCAGACCTGTTCCCGGTCCACGATCTTCTGGTCGGAGGAGAACCAGGCGCCAATGACGTCGAAGGCGGTGATTGGGTGCCCGGGGCAGCCGCTGACGGATACGGTGGTCATGCGCATCTTGCCGGAGGTGGCGTAGGTGGGGGCGCCAGAGACCGTGATTAGGTCGGTGCCAGCCTGCTCGGAGCTGCCCTCGGTGCGGGAGAGCACATCCCAGGTGGGGCCGGGACTCTCAATGACCTTTCCTTGGGGCAGTTGCACCAGCCAAAACACGGCGAGGGCCAAGACCATCACGAGCACCACAAGCCTGCCCACATTCTGCCGCCGCTGGTTTGCGCGCTCAGTTGTACTGAACTCGTAACCCGCAGCTGGGGCGGCGGCTGGCAGTGGGGGCGTGGGGTCCACTTGGGCTGGATTGCGGGGCATGACGTCGTCGGGCTGGTTCACAGGTGCCATCATGGCCTGTGAGCCTGGGAGCTGCCCAGGGGAGTAGACCCCCTGTTTCACCGAGCGCGCATACGGTTGGCCCAGAGCGAGGTCGCTGCAACCGGACCGCCTGGCGTGGCAATATCAATCCGGTATGCACCCGGGCGAGGGCCACACAACGGCCCGCACTAAGGAGGAGCTGTGGCCCCCACTAATGAGGACCCCTTTGAGCAGCTGCAAAGCCTGCTGGCTTCTATGCTCGGTGAGCAGGGTGCTGCCGACGCCGTCGCCGCCCTGCGAGCCTCCGGCATGGATGCTGAGCAACTCACCCAAATGGGAGGCATGCAGGAGCTCTCCCAGATGAGCCCCAGCCAGATTCTGGCCATGCGTGCACAGCTCCAGGAAATGTTCTCCGCCCAGTCTGGGGAGCCCATCAACTGGAAGATCGGCAAGGATCTAGCCCTGCAGCAGGCTCGCGCGGGCGGAGACCTGCCAGTTACGGCGGCTGAGGCGGAGGAGATCCGGCAGGCCCTAATCGTGGCGGATCTGTGGCTGGACTCCTGCACGGATTTTCTGCCAGCACCGGGGCTACGCGAAGCCTGGAGCCGTAGCGACTGGGTGGAGCGCACTCTCCCCGTGTGGCAGGAGGTGTGTGCGCCGGTAGCTGCCGCCGCCACGGAAGCCCTGACCAAGGCCCTCATAAACCAGATCAATGAGCTGCCCGCACAGCTGGGTGAACAAAGCATGCAACTGGGCGCGATTGGCTCCATGATGCGGATGATGGCCGGGACTGCTTTTGCTCTCCAAATGGGCCAGGCCATCGGGCAGCTGGCCACCGAGTCGGTCTCCTCCACCGATGTCGGCCTGCCCCTTTGCAAGCAGCCTGGCACCGCCTTGGTGTCAGCCTCCGTGAAGGCCTTCGCGGAGGGACTAGACGTGCCTGAAGCTGAAGTACGCATGTACCTGGCCGTGCGCGAGGCGGCTGCGGCGCGCCTGTATGCGCATGTGCCTTGGCTGCGCGGGCAGCTGCTGGCGGCTGTCGACGCCTACGCCCGCGAGATTCGCATTGACCACCACGCTGTGGAAGAGGCCGTCTCCCAGGTGGACCCCAACGATCCGCAGGCCCTGCAGCAGGCCCTGCGCTCGGGCATGTTCGCGCCCCAAGAGACTGCCGCCCAACAGGCGGCACTGACGCGCTTGGAGACCTTGCTGGCCGTGGTGGAGGGATGGGTGGAGGTGGTCACCTTCCACGCGGTGGTGGCCCAGCTGCCGCATGCCCCACAGCTCCAGGAAATGGTGCGACGCCGTCGCGCACAGGGCGGGCCAGCGGAGCAGGTTTTCGCACGGCTGATCGGCTTGGCCTTCCGGCCGCGCCGTGCCCGTGACGCCACGCTGCTGTGGGGGCTGCTGAGCACACAGGTTAGCGTCAGTGAGCGCGACGCCTTCTGGAGCCATCCCGACGTCGCCCCTGGTCCTAGAGACCTGGACCTGCCAGGGGACTTCCTGGAGTTGCGGCGCGCCGCCCAAGACCGGGAATCCCAGCTGGACGCAGACCTAGCCTCCCTGCTGGACGGCACCCTAGGTTACGAAGGCGACGCCGAGGAACACTGACGAGGGGCGCAGAGCACCCGGCGCAGTGGCCGGTGGAAGCGCCTGCTGCCTGCATTTAGGCGAAGGTGCCGCGCAAGCCTTCAACGAGTTGAGGCACCAGGTTCTCGCCCTGCAGCAGTTGGCTCTGCCCACGTGTGCGCATCACGCACCAGTTCTCACCACTGCGCATAGCGGCAGCCAAAATCCGCACATCCTGGCGCTCCTGGTGGGCGGCCAAGAAGTCCTGGCGCTCCTGCGGGTCAGTGATGGCCAATGCCTGGGCATCCACCTCCGCGGGCACCACCGTGGACTCAGTGCAGATGGCGGCACCTTCAATATGCTCTGGCCAAGTGAGTTGGCCAAGCAACTCATCCAGGGTGGAGGCTACCGGCAGCTCCTCTTGCAGCACCGCGGTCAGCGCCTCTGGGTTGGCCTGTGCCTCTTCGCAGGCCTCCTGTGGCAGTAGTTTGGCGACGTCAGGGTCGGACTCCAACATGGTCAGCGTGCGCGCCAGGGCAAAGACCAGCACAGGGCGGTCCCAGCCAAGCTGGTCAATATGTGCCTCGATCTCCACTAAGGTGCCCGCCAGGGCCTCCTGCCGGCTTTGGGGCTGGGCGGTGCCGCGCCGGGTGGGGGCGTCAGTGCTGGCATCGGGGCTGTTGGCGACAGAATCAGTCATGAACTAATCATCGCATTGCATGGGCGCTTTTCCCTATGGGGGCGGGTGTGGGAGCATGGGGATAGCAGCATGAAATTACGCCTGGCTACGGAAGATGGAGCGTCCACGTGACTAACCGCCCCGACGACGAGTCCCCCAAGCAAGAACCCGGCGAGCCCACGCCCGATGACGCTCAGGGTAACGACCAGCCCAAGGGCACCGGCCCCACCAGCCGCGATGACGCTGACCGTGCCGACGCGGCCCGTGACGCTACGGCTCGCGACTCCGCAGACCGCCTCCGCCCCCAATCGCATCCAAGGGACCGTCTCGCTGCCGCTCGCAGCGCAGAGGAGTTCCTGGCGGCTGCCGATGAGATCTTCTCCGGGCTGAGTGGCAAGCGTCCCGGCACAGGCCAGGCAGGCGGTTCCGCCCAGGCCCACAGCTCACAACCCCGGGCAGCCAAAGGCGCAGGCCAGCCACCGCGCAGCGGCCGTGGTGGCAGTGGCAGCGCGGACAGAAACCCGCGCTTGCCCGGCCCACTGGCTATGACCGTAGGGATTCTCGGCGGTGTGGCGATCCTCCTGGGTTTCCTGGCTGAGACCTGGACCGAAGTGCTGTGGTTCAACCAGGTTGGCTTCTCCAGGGTGCTCTGGACGCGTTGGGGCGCCAAGGCAGGCCTGTTGCTGTTGGGCATGGTCACCATGGCTGCCGCCCTCGGCCTGACCATGCGCTTGGCACATCGCGCCCGCGTAGACGACCCTACGGACGAAGCTAGTCGCAACCTGGCGGCCTACCGTGATGCGATTGAGCCGCTATGGCGCCTGGTCGTTTGGGTTGTGCCACTGGGGGTGGGAGCGCTAGCCAGCCTGTGGAACCTGGTGCCGCACTGGGACCGGGTGCTTTTGGCTCTACACTCGCAATCCTTTGGCGTCCAGGACCCGCAGTTCGGTATGGACGTGTCTTTCTACGTATTCCAACTACCGCTGCTGCGGCTGGTGCTTAACTTCCTGACCCATATGGTGGTCCTGGCGGGGATCGCCAGCGTAGTAGTCCACTACCTCTACGGCGGCATCTCCCTGACCCGAAAGCCGCATGTGACGCGGCCAGCGCGCCTCCACCTCACCGTGCTGCTGGCCATCTACTCGCTGGTGCGCGGTGCCTCCTACTGGCTGGGACGCTATGAGTCCCTGGCTTCCACCAACTCCAAATTCGACGGCGCCTCCTACACGGATGTCAACGCCGTGCTGCCCGCTCTGGCGATTCTCGCGGCCATCGCTGTGGTGATCTCCGGACTGTTCATCTACTCGCTGCGCACCGAATCCTGGCGCCTGCCGATCATCGGCGTGGTGGTAACCGTGGCCTCCGCCCTGGTGGTTGGTTGGGCCTACCCCGCCGTCGTCCAGCAGTTTGTGGTGGAACCCAACGCCCAGGCGGAAGAAGCCCCCTATATTCAACGCAATATTGACGCCACGCTGCGCGCCTACGGCCTGGATCAGGTAGAGACCCAGCCTTACGACGCCCGCACCACCGTGGAGGCCGGGCAGCTCAAAGCGGATGCGGAATCCACCACCTCCATCCGCCTGCTGGACCCCAATGTCATCGCCCCCACCTTCCAGCAGCTTCAGCAGCAAAAGCAGTACTACTCCTTCACTTCCTCCATGAACGTGGACCGCTACAAGGTGAATGGTGTCAATCGAGACACGGTGGTGGCGGTGCGTGAACTCAACCTGGAAGGCCTGGATGCCCAGCAGCAAACCTGGGTGAACACCCGCACCGTGTACACGCACGGCTTCGGCGTCGTGGCCGCCCACGGCAACACCGCCACCTCCGACGGCTCCCCCTCCTTCTGGGAAGGCGGCATCCCCTCACGCGGTGACCTAGGCGAGTACGAGCCACGGATCTACTTTGGCCGCCAATCACCCAGCTACTCAATCGTCGGAGGGGCCGACGGCGCACTCAACGAACTTGATTATCCCGACGACGCTTCCAATGGCCAGGTGAACACCAGCTTTGCTGGAAACGGCGGCCCGGACGTCGGCAATCTATGGAACAAGCTGCTGTACGCCATCAAGTTCCGCGAGGTGAACATCCTGTTCTCAGGACAGGTCAGGAAAGGCTCCCAGATCCTCTACGACCGAGACCCCGCCCGGCGCGTGGCCAAGGTGGCACCGTGGCTGACGCTGGACGCCAACCCATACCCGGCAGTGGTGGACCATGACGACAACCCCGCCACACCCAAACGCGTGGTGTGGGTGGTGGACGGTTACACCACCTCCAACGAATACCCCTACTCACAGCATGAGTCCCTGGCAGAGGCCGTCACAGATTCCAAGGGGCGCACCTCACTGCTGCGAGCACCCGCCCAGTCCAACTATGTGCGCAACTCGGTTAAAGCCGTGGTGGACGCCTACAACGGCTCCGTCAAGCTTTACCAGTGGGATGAGCAGGACCCGGTCCTCAAGGCCTGGGAACAGATCTTCCCCGGCTCGGTGACTCCCATGAGCGAGATGAGCGCGGACCTGATGGCTCATATGCGCTACCCAGAGGACCTATTCAAGGTCCAGCGGGACATTATGGCCCGCTACCACGTGAAGGATGCAGCCGAGTTCTACTCCGGCGGTGACTTCTGGAAGGTGCCGGATGACCCGACTCGCGATGGCGACTCACCCCAATCTCCCTACTACCTGACCCTGCAGATGCCAGGCCAGGAGCGGGCCAGCTTCTCCCTGTCCAGCGCCTACATCATCGGCGGCAACACAGACCGCAATGTGCTCACCGGCTTCCTGGCAGTGGACTCAGAGACCGCCTCCGGGCAAAAAGGCCAGCGTGCCCCCGGCTACGGCAAACTGCGGATGCTGGAACTGCCACGCTCTTCGAATGTGTCCGGCCCAGGCCAGGTGCAGAACAAGTTCAACACGGACCCGGTGGCCAGCCCGGTGCTCACCCTGATCGGCCAGCAGGGAAGCCAGGTCATCAAAGGCAATCTGCTCACGCTGCCGGTAGGCGGTGGCTTGCTCTACGTGCAGCCGGTGTACGTGCAGTCTTCCGGGGAGACGCATTTCCCACTGCTGCGCAAGGTGCTGGTGCTATTTGGTGACAAGGTGGGCTTCGCCGATACGCTCTCCAGCGCCCTAGACCAGGTCTTTGGCGGCAACTCTGGAGCCACCACGGGCGACCAAGTGGTCGACGGCGACTCCGGCGCGGCCAATGACACCTCCAAGCCTGGCGCGGGGCAAGGCGATGCTGGCGCAGGCACGGCGACGCCGCAGCCTTCAGCGGAGGCCTCCGCAACTGCAACGCCAACCGCACCTGCCGCTGGGGCGCCCGCAACCGGGGGCACTAGTGACCCGAAGGCAGACTTGGACAAGGCGCTGCAAGACGCCAAGACCGCCATCACCGATTCAGACACTGCTATGAAGGCGGGTGACTGGGCCAAGTATGGCGAGGCACAAAAGCGTCTGAACGAGGCCATCACCAAGGCAGTGGAGGCCGAGGGGCGTCTGCCCAAGTGACCTAAACAGCTGCTGATGGTGGCCTCCTGAGCTCACGCGGATCAGGAGGCCACCACCATTTGCAGGTCGCTTGCCTTAGTAACTGGTTCCCGCGAGGCTCAGGTTTCTTAGCGGGCGCCAGGCACAGGCCACCTGGCAGGCCAGAACAGTGCTCGGTAGGTCCGCTTCAGCCGCGACGACGCCGTAGCACCAACAGGAAGGCCCCCGAAGCACCCAGAGCAGCGCCCCCGGTCAGCAGCGAGGCCAGTTCCGGTCCCGAGCAAGAACACAGGGCCTTGGCAGCCTTTGTGCTCAGCGCAGCCAAGGTGCCGGGGCGCAGAGACTGCGCGAGGCTGGTCGCACTCGCCGAGCGGGCTTGAACGGAGCGACTTTGGGCAGGGCCCGTGTGGGCGCGCGCCTGAGCTGCACTGAGCTCAGTGTCCGCCCCCAGCCGGCTATGAGCCTTCGTTCCAGCTGCCGCAGAGCGCCGTAAGGGCAGCGGCTCAGCCCCGGCAGGCAGGGAGCTACCCGGGCTGGTGGCAGCTCCCTGAACCTCAGGGGCCGGAGCTTCCTCATCCTCGCTGCGCGTCCCGCCTCCGGTTTCAGCGCCCGTCCCGCCAGTTGTCTGGTCAGCTGGGCCCTCCGTGGTGCCGCCAGCGTCACCGTTAGTGTCACCGTCGGTGCCCTCGCCAGGGTTTTCTCCGCCGCCATCCTGGGGATCCGCAGGCAGAAGGCTTTCCGGAGACTGTGCAGAGGCGGTGGCCGGGGCGCTCGCGGAGGTTTGCGGTGAGGCTGCGGCGGCGTCAGTAGCTTGCGCCGTTGCGGTCGGGCTGGCCGTGGGGCTGGCAATTGAGCCACCTGCAGGCTGAGGGCTGGACGAAGGGACCGCTGTGGGGGTGGCCCCGCTGCTGGCAGCGGACGCCGAGCTGGGGTGGGTGCTGGCGGGTCCCGAGGGGGTGGCAGAGGCCGTGGCGCTGGCAGAAGCTGTGGCGCGGTGGCCCGGTCGTGGCTCTGGTGGCAGCAGGGGTGGGCGCACTGGGGGAGCGAGCTGCAGGCTCGCCGTGGGTTCGGCCGTAGCCTCGTCGTCGTTGGCAGGGCTTGGCTGGGGCGGGAGGTAGGGCGTGGGGGCTGATTGTGGCGTGGGTGCAGGCACCTGCGTGGAGGGAGCTGCAGTGGTTGGGGCTGGGCGCGGCGTGGGAACCGCCTGTGCCGCCGGGCTGGGCTGCGGCGTCGGCGTGGTGGCGTGAGCAGAGGGGCTGGCTGAAGCACTAGGCGCGGGCGACGTCGTCGCCGAGGGGCTGGGAGCAGCGGTGGGCGTGGCGCTGCCTGTCTGGGCGGCAGCGGGAGTGACCGTGCTGGCCTGGCTAGCTGGGGTGCTCGGTGGGGTCGTGGGGAGGCTGGCCGGGTCCACGGCTGGGAAGGTGTAGACGGCTGAGTCCGTGGCCTGCCGGTTCTTGGCTAGCACCAGGACCTGCTTGGCGGACACGGTCATGGTGGCCTGACTGTTTGAGCTGGCCACAGCTTCCCCCAAGCGGCCCCAACTGCGCAGGTCTTGCAGCGCAGAGGTATGCACCTCCACGGTGTTGCTGGCGCCAGAAGCGGTCATGAGGTAGGCGACGCCGTCGCTGACCACTAGCTGCAGCAGGCTGGTGCTGCCGGACAGGCCTTTTGCTGGCAGGTCCTGCAGGACTTTGCCGGTGGCGTCGAGCAGGGTCAACTGGGCGACGCCGGGGGCTGCCGAACGGACCAGGAGGCTGCGTTCCTGGACTCCTTCACCCCAGGTGGCCGCTGCGTGGGCGCGAGTTAGGCCAGGTTTGCTGCTAGTTACTGTCCAGCTGGTCCCTTCCAGGCGCAGTACTTGGGAAGAGTTATCGTCCAGGTGCCCGGCCACAACCGTGGGGGCGGCGCCAGTTAGGGTGAGTGCCGGAGAGACCAAGTGGCCAGGTAGCGCGGGGCCCACCGGCTCCAGGGCGGAACTGGGGTTTAAACGCAGTACTTGGCTATTTTCGCCGTCGGAACCGACCAATGCGTGGAGGGTGGAGCCAAGCGTCTGCAGGACCGGATGGCTGGTGGAGCTGAGGCTGGGATGCTCAGCCACTTGGGTCCATTGGCTGCCGTCGTGGGTCCACAGCACCACCCGAGTGGCGCCCTCGGTGTTGTCTGGCACCAGGAGGTAGAGCTGTTCGCCGAGCCAGGCCAGCGCGGGGGAGCCCCACTGTTTGCCTGCCTCCAGCTCGGGGCCGCCCAGGGAGGCCCAGGTGCCGTCGCTCTGGGTGGCGACGGCCAGGCTGCCGTCGGGCCTGCGGACGGTTACAGCAGCAACGCCCTTGGGGGAGGTGGCGCTGGCTGGCTGGGTGAGGGCATCGACCCTGAGCTCGGCGGCTTGGGGGATAGGGGCCGTCTTCCAGGGGCGGTGGGTGGTGCTGTCGGGTACCTCCAGCGTGAAAGTGATGGAGTCTGCTGACTGCTCGGTGACCTGCACAAGCAGGCCAGTGTTACGGCCTTGGGAGTCGACGATGGCGCCGTCGTCGAGAGTGGCAGAAGGGGCGGCGGAGCCCAGGCGTGAGCGGATGCCGTGGTAGCTGCCACCGACGGCGAAGCGCCCAGTGGGTGCGGTCAGGGCAGCCTCGTTTAGGTGGCCGTCGGCGCTGTGCTGGCTGGTGGCGCCGGGGCGGAAGACGTAGAGGTAGTCGCGGTGGCTACCGTCCGGGGAGGTGATATTGGAGTGCTCGGCGACCGCTGGATTAACGCGGTAGACCAGGAGGCCGGAGCGGGGGATCTGGCGGTCCATGGGGGCTGGTCCAGGCTGGTATTCGCCTTTTTGCCGGTACTCCAGGATGAAGGACTCGCCGTTTGCCTGCCCGGGGGCGATGCGTACGGCCGCGGGGCCAGCAGTGGAGCCAGGGGCGTGCAGGGTGATGGTTTGTGTGCCGGGGGTGGTGGGCAGGCTGTTGATGGTGGTCCAGCCCAGGTCTTCGCGGCTTTGTGCCAGGGGGTATTGGTTGGCGGCTTTGGCCATGGGATCCCAGAGGCCGACCGGTCCGGAGTTTTGCTCACGGCTGGCTTCGTTTCGGTAGAGCGGCTGGAGGCCGAGGGTGCTGAGGTAGGCCTGCTTGATGGTGCTGGGGTTCAGCCCCAGGGTGTAGTCGGGGGAGTCTGCGGTGGTGTGGCGGGCGGGGATGAGGTTGTAGTGGTCGATGCTCAGGTCATCGACGGTAGCTTCCGAGTTGAGACGGGCGTGGTGTGGCCAGAGCAGGGGGGAAGAGGCGGAGATGGGTTCGGTGGTGGGGACCTGGACTAGCACGGAGAGGTTGTCGATTTTGCCGTCCTCGTTGGTGTCCCACTGCTTGGAGTCGGGGGTATTTAGCTCGTCTAAGGCAGTGGCGACGTCCTTGAGCAGTTGAGTGTCCGGGGCTGGCTGCTTGGTCTCATATTCGGCGCGGGTGCAGGGGAGGTCTATGTAGGTGACGTGGGCGCTGGGGCCGGAGGTGCCGGGGGCGTCTTGGGGGAAGAAGGAGGAGACCTTGCGCTGGTTGGCCGAGGCGTGGCGGATATAGGCGTCCAGTGTGAGGGTGGAGGCAAAGTAGGGCTCGTGTTGGTCTGCGTACTCGGATTTGAGCTGGAACCAGCGGCTGAGGTCTGGGCGCACGGGATGCTTGGCGTTGAGGCCGGTTTCTCCGTCACCGATGGTGTCTGCCTTGAACCTGGCGACGACGACGACATTCGCCTCACCGGTGTCCGTGGCAGTGGCTGCCGCTGCAGTGGTGGGGGCCTGAACCGCAGGTAGCACTGCCAGGGAAAGCGTTGAGAGCAGAACGATTGTTCGTGAGCTCTGGTGCAAGGTTTTGCTCCTGTAGTGAGATGACTTCGGGAGCATATCCGATAAGCAACGCCGTATCTAACGAGGATCAATTAGGTTGATTTCATGGGTGCTGCTTGTCTGTTGGGTGGTAGCCGGGTGAGGGATTGGCTTGCTTTCAACAACTAATCGGCTGGCGGTTGGTATTGGCGGGGGTGTGTAGGCGGGGATTCCTGCTGATTGCTGCGTTTTTTGGTGGGCTCAGGATGGTTTCGATTGGGTGACCGCTCGGATACGCAGCAGGGGGCGTCGTCTGGCAGTGCGGCGCCAGGGCTGCGCCGCGCCCTATCTGCCCCGCTCCTCACTCGTTCGGACAACCTTCTGCCATTTGGACAACCTTTCGCGCGGTCGTAGGTTGTCCGGAAGGCGTTTGGTTGTCCGAACGGGGGAGGGTGGTCCGTTGCCGGGCAGGTGTCACGCTGTGGGTTCCTGCGCCTTATGTGCCTGGGAAGCACAAGAGCTCGGCCCCTGCTGGGACCGGGCTCCGTGCCGCTTCGGCGTCAGTGGCGGGGACAGGATTCGAACCTGCGACCTCCGGGTTGCGGCTGCTTGTCCACGGCCTCACGGTCCGCGTCGAGCACGTAGATGTCCTCGTGCGAGTCCGGCTCAGGCAAGCGTTGCAGACATCGCAAGTCATGTTGTCAACACTTGCGATGCAAGCACCGCCAGCAAGCTTGCAGGGCGGCGAGGGAGCCCCAGGGCGCCTCGACGAGCTAGGGGCACTCGAGACCGAGGTCGTGCTGCTCCAGGAGCGCCTCGGCGACGCCGTCCACCTCGCAGACGTCCCATACGAGGACTGGCCCTGGGCACTAGAGGCCCTGCGCGGCTAAGCGGAGCAAAGAGCAACGGATCCCCACATCATCATCACCACGAAGGAGACCATGTGATTCTCGCGATCGCGAACCAGAAAGGCGGGGTCGGCAAGACCTCGACAACCGTCAACCTTGCGGCCACGCTCGTCGCGCGCGGCCAGACGGTCCTCGTCGTCGACGCCGACCCTCAGGCCAACGCCACCACTATCCTCGACGCCGCACCGGGCCCCGGCGAGCCCACGCTCGCCGACGTGCTTGCCGCCGTCGCCTCGGGAGCCGCCAGCACTGGCGCCGCAGCAGCAGCCATCCGCCGCGCAGGACCCTCCTGGCCCGGTGTTGACGTCCTTCCCGCTGCACGCTCCCTCGCCAGCAGGGAGGCCGACCTTGCCCCTGGCCGCGAGCACCGCCTGGCTACTGCCCTCGCTGGCGTCACCGAGCACTGGGGTGCGGTACTGGTCGACTGCCCTCCAGCACTCGGGCTGCTGACCCTCAACGCGCTGGTCGTGGCCGACAAGGTCCTCATCGTCACCGAGCCGCGCGCGTCCTCCGTCGACGGCGTCGCCGAGATCGCGGAGACCATCGGAAACGTGCGCCGCTACTACAACCCGCACCTGGACCTCGCTGGCATCCTTATCAACAGGTACAGGGCTGACCGGCGGGACCGCGCAGCATGGCGCAGCGAGCTGCTAGGCACATACGGCAGCCTCGTCCTCGACCACCCGCTCCCAGAACGGGAGGTCGTGGCCACCGCAGCCACCAACCGTGTCCCAGTCCCCCGCGCGGAGGCGCGCGACTACGCCGCGGCCCTCGACGCCGTCGCCGACGTCCTCACCAGGAAGGAGAACTGATGAAGCCTGCACCCAGGGCCAAGAAGCCCGCCGTCGACCTGGAGGGCCTACGGGCCGCCACCGGCGTGCAGGTCCCGCTTGCCAGCCACCCGGACCCCTCCGTCCCCGACAACGCTGCTAACACCAGCAACGCTGCTAGCGCTGGCAGCGGGGCGGTGCTGCGTCCGATGACGGTGCGTGTGCCCAGTGAGCTGCTCGACAGGGCGCGCTCTGCGTGGCGCAACGCCGCTGCCGAGCCTGGCGGTGACTACCCCAGCTTCCAGGCCTGGGTCACCCAGGCGCTCACCAGGGCGGTAGAGGCCTCGGAACGAGACCACAACCACGGCCGCCCGTGGAAGCCGACACCCACAGGCACTATCCCCACAGGACGGACCGCACGCTGATATCGCTTGCAACGCCTACAATGCTTGCAACGCCCGCATCGCAAGCATTCTCGGCCGCGCACGCCCCGGGCAGGTCAGGCCGTGGCGTCGCGGAGCATCTGGCGCTGGGGCACTCATGTGCGCAAGACTGGTGCCGGTAGCGGTCTAGGCGTGTCATAGCAACGGGAGGGGGCATCCATGGTTTTCCAAGGGACTATCTTGAGCGTCGGCGAGCTCATCGAGCGTGCCAAGGCGGAGCCTGCCCGCCAGGGCCCTGCTAAGCCCGGAGATGACCGCCTCCTGCACACCGCAGCCAGTGACGCCGCCGAAGGTGCGAGCCTGCTGCGACTGGGTGGCAGCCTCACTGACGTGTGGCGCTTCAGTGTCATCCAGGCCTTGGACGACTACACCTCCACGCTCCGGCGCGGGGGGAGGGGACTGGGGGCGAGGTTCTTCGCCGCTGAGCCTGCCCCTACCGGCGCAGCCGAGGTCGACGCCGCCTTCGCCGCGCTGGCGGAGTATCTGGCTGAGCGCGACGGCTGGCAGCCGCCCGCCTGGGCCGACCAGCCCTGGCGGGTCACCAGCAACTGGTACCCCGACGTCATCTCCTGGGAGCGTGACGAGGCCCGCCGCACGAGCCCGCGGGCCTTCCGCCGTCGGGGTATCTACATCACGCCTAGAGGGCTGGAGAGGGCATGAGCAACCACGGCCCCGAGCTCGACGCCACCACGATTAACGGGCTGCTGGGCGCTCTCTCGGCCCGCCTCGCCGAACGCGGAGAGAGCGCCCAGCTCTTCGTGGTCGGTGGGGCGGCCATGGCCCTGGCTTATGACCGTGCCCGCTCCACCCGTGACCTGGACGCCGCCTTCGAGCCCAGCCCCGTGGTGAGGGAGGTCGCTGCGGCAATCGCAGCCGAGAACGGGCTGGAGGAGGACTGGCTCAACGACGCTGCTAAGGGATTCATGCCCGGTGCTGACGCTGGTGCCCGCACCGTCTACGAGTCCGAGAACCTCCTGGTCCAGGTGCCCTCGCCCCAGTACCTGCTCGCCATGAAGGTCCACGCCGGCCGCACTGAAAAGGACATTGAAGACGCCGTTCTCCTCTACCGTATCGCCGGTTACACCAGTGCTGACCAGGTGATCGACCTCCTTGAACGCACCTACCCGCCCCGTCTCCTCCTGCCACGCCACCAGTACATCGCTGCTGACGTCGCCCAGCGGGCCACGCAGCTCGACCGCACCCGCCGCCTCCTCGACATCGTCACCCCACCACGGACAGCGGCCCGTACCTCACATTCCGAGACGCCACGCCGCCCTGAGCCACCCTCCAGGCAGCGCGGGCTGACCCTTTGAAAGAGCGCCGTAGGACCAGGGCCAGGCGGCGAGGCGTGTCCCCAGACTCTTAGCCGCCGCCTACAAGGGGCACCACGATCGTGGGACATGAGCACAACACCTCCGGTCCCTGACACCTGGGACGAGCCGATCCGCCACTTCGAGGTCACCATGCGCGCCGCTGGACGACGCGAGGCCTCCATCCAGACGCGCTTGCGCCACGCGCGGTACCTCGCCCGTACCATCGACTCCTCTCCCAACGACGTCGACAGCCGGTGCCTGCTGGAGTGGGCAGCACGCCAGCACTGGGCGCCCGAGACCCGGCACGCCTACTACGTCACCTTCCGCCAGCTCTTCGAAGTCGTCGGATCCGACGCAGCAGAGGGCCTGCCTGCTGTCAGTCGGCCTGTCCCACCGCCGCACCCCACGCCCGAGGCCGTCTATCGCCTTGCTCTGACGAAAGCTGACGAGCGCACGCGCACCATACTCATCCTGGCCTGCTCGCTCGGACTGCGTCGCTCCGAGATCGTACAGGTCCACAGGGAAGACCTTTTGGAGGACCTGGTCGGCACCAGCCTGCGCGTGCACGCCAAAGGCGGCCATGACCGCGTCGTCTTCCTCACCAGCGAGCTCGCCAGCCTAATCCGCACTACGACCTCACGCAACAGTGAGGGCTGGCTGCTGTCCAGCCGCGAAGGCGGACACATCTCCCCCCGCTGGGCCTCCAAGCTCGCCAGCCGCGTCCTACCACCCGGCTGGAGCCTGCACAGCCTCCGTCACCGCTTCGCCACCAAGGCTTACGGCGTCGATCGGGACATCCTTGCCGTTCAGAGGCTCCTGGGGCACTCCTCCGTGGCCACAACCCAGCGCTACGTCGCCCCACCCGACGACGCCATGCGCCGTGCCGTCGCGCAGGCAGCCTAAGGAACTACCTGGCCTTGCATGCAGGCACCTGAGGCCTGACAAGAGTGTGTTTGTGGGGCATAATGGTAGGGAGCCACCCGGTTGCATCCTGGGTGGCTCCCCGAGGTAGGCGGCTCAGTCGAACCACTTACCGAGGGCATCCAAAAGGACACTGACGGCCCGGATAAGGCGAGCGCTAGAGTTGACCAGTGCGCTCACTTTCCGGGCCGTTTCCTTGTCCTGTTGGACTTTCTTGCCCTTACCCTTGCCCTTGGGCTTGGGATTGGACATGGCCCTCACCTCCTCCCTGGCTCCTTTCCTCCCCGGCCGGACACTGGGTGATCCGGGGGAAGGTGCCGAAGAAGGCTCACCCAGCCTAGCGGGAGCGGTTGGCTGCTCTTTGAGCCTGGGACGTGAGTGCACCTCTGATGGCGCTGGGTGCTGTTCAGAATGGACCCCTTTAGGACACCCCACCCAATCACCGCGACACGCCGAGCACAGCGCGTCCAAAACCCGCGTCCAAAACACCTCCCGTGGCGACGACATCGCACGGGGAAGCGTCATGATGGGGTAGTGACCACCATCGGCTACGCGCGTGTCTCTACCCCTGATCAGTGTCTAGATCTTCAGCTCGACGCTCTGGTGGGGGCCGGGTGCACCCGCGTGCACACCGACACCGCCTCCGGCGCCCTGGCCGCCCGCCCGGGCTTGGAAGCAGCCCTGGCCAACCTCAATGCCGGCGACACCCTGGTGGTGTGGCGCCTGGACCGCCTGGGGCGATCCCTGCCCCACCTAGTGGCCACAGTCGAGGAGCTCCACGCCAGGGCAGTGGCCCTGCGCAGCCTGCATGAGGCCATCGACACCACTACCGCCACAGGCCGCCTCATGCTTAACGTTTTCGCGGCCCTGGCTGCCTTCGAGCGTGACCTGGTCGCTGAGAGAACCGCTGCGGGGCTGGCGGCTGCCCGCCGCCGGGGCACCACCCTGGGCCGGCCCAGCGTGTGGAGCCAGGACAAGGCCGAGGCCGCAAGCGTCATGCTGGCCGGCGGGGCCAGCGTCGCGGCCGTCGCCCGCGCATTGGGGGTCTCACGCGCCAGCGTCTACCGTCACGCCCAGCCATAACACGGGCTCACTATCGGAAGGTTGACGGGCGCGGGGCTACCTCAACCTCCCCAAGTGGAGTACAATAGTAGTACAAACAGATGACAAGCGGAGGTCGAGTGATGGAATTGAACACGCGTATCCAGGTGCGCACCAACAGTGAGCTTAAGGAACGGGCGACGAGAACTTTGGACCGGATGGGGATTGACATGCCCACTGCGATCAACATGTTCCTCAACCAGGTGGTCCATGACCAGGAATTGCCTTTCCAGCCTCATCTGACCCCTTACGCTGACGCGATCTTGGAGGCCGAGGCAGAAGAGACGATCACGGTCCGTGACCTTGACGAGCTGATGGACGTCATCAACCGTGCCTGAGCGCCAGATCGCTTACCGGCCCGCTTTCCTGCGCGACGTTAAGCGCCTCAAGCGTAAGCATTACGACATGGAAGCGCTTAAGACTGCGATCCAGGCTGTAGCTGAACGCCGCACCGACTGGCTTAAGCAGCACCGTGACCACCAGCTCACCGGCAACCTTTCCTCTTACCGTGAGTTGCACATCATGGCCGACTGGCTTGTCCTGTACGCCATCAACGAAGACGGCACCCTTGTCCTTGCTCGCACAGGCAGCCATGATCAACTCCTTTAGGACTAGGTGACTGGTTCTTTCAGGCAGTTGGGCAGTGCCTGGATCTACGGCTAGCGCTTGCCGATGGGGCGAGGGTGGCCGCAAGGTTGACGGTGGGGGAGGTCTTTACCTCTCCACCCAATAACGTCCCCGCAGCCGGAAAAAGGGACATCACCTCAAGGGGACTCCGCGTTGGGCCATGAACGGGACGGGGTCTGTGGGGACACCGTCCCGGCGGACCTCGAAGTGGAGGTGGCATGCTGTTGAGCGGCCGGTGGAGCCGACCACAGCGATCCGTTGGCCCGCAGTGACGGTGTCACCAACGCCTCATCCGCACTCATCCGCGACAGCTCACGACCCCGCCGGATCGCAGTAGCCAACTGCTTGGGAGCGGCCTGCCACAACGAACGCCCCAAAGTCTCCACCACCGGACCAACCCAGCCAGACTCCATTGCCTGCTCAATCAACTCCCGCAAGCCTTCATCGTCGTCTACACCCACAGCCTCACCCTCCGAGGCAAAGTCCGGCACCTCGAAGACCATCACCGCCTCACCAACCGGGCGAACCACCGGAGCTGGAACCAGCGAGACCAAGTTCGCGGCCTGATGACCCCCACAACGGTGACGACGACGCACCAACACCCCGTCATCCTCCAACTCAGCCAAAGCCCGCTTAACCGAGCGCTCAGGTCGCATCGACTCCTGAACCAGCCAGTCCACCGACACGATCATCTCCCTGCGCCAATCCGCCAACCCAGCCAAAACCTTGATCACCGCAGCCTGTGTCGCGCTCAAACCCACCAGCGAGCGAGCCCACACCCTCCACGGACGCGGACCATCCTCAGCCACCGCAGGGATCCGCGCCCTCCTGGCGCCGGCATAAACACTCATCACAAACACCTCTTCAGGAACTCATAGGGAAAACGGGGAATCAACAGCCCTAAAGCGGGGCTTCAAGCAGCACCAGTGGCTCCCTCGCCACCAGAGCGCAGCCGCTCACCAGCAGCCCGCGCCAGCTCTACCCTGCTCGCGCCAGGCATCTCAAGAGCCACCTGGGCCAAAGCCCGCTCAAACACCAGATCACGGTGCCGTGGGCGTGGACCTGGTCTAGCTAGCTCGTCACTACGCCGACGAGCTAGCGCGTGGAGCTCGTCCTCACTCAGCCCCAGCTCACCCACACCGGGCGCCAGAGCAGGGTCCGCGTTGCGTTCCAGGCGTGAGGCAACCAACGACGACATCCGGCCCACCTTGGGCGGCAGCGGCTGATCCATCACCCGCCGGAGCTGGGACGGGGACCAGCCCGCCCCCAGACGCTCACGCAGCAGACCCACCACCATGGCCAGCCCTGCTGGGTCCAGTGCCCGCATCGACTCCGGCAAACACCGCCCCACCAGCACCAGGTCCTCAGCCGAGCCCCCCGACCAGGCCGCCCAGCAGCACCAGCCCCGGGACCAGCCGCGCCAGCGGCCAAGCCCCCCACACAGGCCTCGTCGATCTGCCCCGACCTGACCGAACCCAACCGGCCCTCATCCACACGATGCTCGGCCGGTGAGGTACAGGACTGGTCTGGTTTGGTTTGGTGGTTCTTACTGGTGGTTCTTATATGCAACCGGACATCAGTGTCCGGTTGCAGGAGGACATCAGTGTCCGGTTGCCGCAATACCGCCACTATCCAAGGCCTGTGCATTTTTATGCACTCCCTGGTCCTCGCAACCGGACAAATTGTCCTGTTGCTCTGATTCCAAGGAAAACCCAACGTTGAGGTAGTACAGGTTGGAACGGCGCCCATGCGTGGAAGAGCGCGCCTCGACGCGCAGTAACCCCATGCCCTCCAAACGGTTGAGGATCCGTCGCACGTTGCGGTCAGTCTGCCTGCTCTTGCGCGCCAAGAAAGCCTGCGACGGCCAACAAAACCCGTCATCATCGGCAGCGTCAGCCAACGCCAAGAGAACCAAGGTCTCCGACGGCCCAAGGTCCTCAAGGGTCCACACCCAGTTCATCGCCAAAATACTCATCTCGCACCACCTCGGTTCGTGTCAGTGGTTGACTGGACAGTGGGTGGGTGGGAGAACGCCCTGCCAGACGCCCTCCCACCCGGGGCTCGCGACACTTCACCGTCGCTAGGCCCACAGGGGCGGGCAAACCATTTACCCAAACCCGTGAGGTGACGACGGACCGACCGCCGCACCCCAAGCAAGGAGTAGTCCCTATGGCAACTTTCAAGCTGAGCGCCGACAACCGGGAATGGCTCGTGGACGACAAGCACCTGCAAGACACCTACGCCATGCTTGACGAGATCCAACGGCGGGGCCACGGTGTCTTGTGGCTTCTCGATCTCGAAGGAGAAGAGACCTTCCTCTACCTCAGTAGGCACACCCCTGTTGCCATCACGTTCAACAGCTACGCAATGAGCGTGGCCATACGCGACAACCTCCCAGTCGAGTACAGACAGCATCCTGAGGACCAACAACCACTGGAACCCGGCCCCCGCCAGAGCGAACCAATCGTCTCCGAAGCCTGAATCCGGCTCACGAGTCACTGCTACTCCCACACTGCGCCCGTACCCGGCAGAGTGGGAGTAGCAGCGCCGAGCGCTCATACGCACTGGTGCCACCGCCAAGGAATCCGCTTCCTCAACTGACACCACACGCTCCGCCCCACCGCCAGCACTCATTACCGACCACCACCAGCAAGAGACTCCGACGATGGCCACGACAACACCGGCTGCCCCGGCAGCACGTCATAGCTAGTTCGAGTTGGAGGGTGCGTGGGAGCGTGGGCAGGCTGCATTAGGGAATCCAGGTCTGAACGTCGGATCAGGTAGCGGTCATTCGGCAATACGCGCGCTGGAAGGGCACCGTTCCTGATCCAGCGTCTAACTGAGTCAACACTCGTGTTTGGCAGGAGAGTCGCAACCTGGGAGGGCGTCATCCAAGCGCCATCTGCATCGGCTTGCATGTAGTGCATATTCGAGGACATGAGAAAACTCTAGAGTGCATGAGAAGTAACGTCAATACATCTATTGCATGTAGTGCATGTAGTGCATGTAGTGCGTTAACGTTGAGTCATGAGGACGACACCGCCCACACGGGCCGCCTACAACGAAGCGTTAGGGCTGACGGTCAATCAGATACTTTTTGAGCGACGGATTACCAGGAAGGATTTGGGTGAACACTTCGGTGTCGGGCAGTCCGTAATCAGCCGGAAGTTACGTGGGCAGGTCTCTTGGACCGCAGAGGAGCTCTCGATTATGGCCTCGCTCTTTGGGCTGACGCTCGATGCTTTCGCGCCGACTCGTGCGGTTGACGGGTCGTGGGTCCCTGCGCCTTATGTGCCTGGGAAGCACAAGAGCTCGGCCCCTGTTGGGACCGAGCTCCGTGCTGCCGCTTCGGCGTCAGTGGCGGGGACAGGATTCGAACCTGCGACCTCCGGGTTATGAGCCCGGCGAGCTACCGAACTGCTCCACCCCGCGGCGATGGCTAGAACTCTAGACTGCCGCTCCCGTCAACTCCAAACCCCGCGCGCGTGCCTTTCCTCACCGGCATGTGACCGGCCTGACGGCGTCGCCGCAGCCGCTGACCTCACAGACCAAAGCCCACGCGGCGCGGCTCGACTTCGCCTAACTCCACATAGGCGAGGGAACCAGCGGGCACAAACACTTTGCGGCCCTTGTCGTCAGTCATCACAATGTCGCCGGTGGCCGCGCCGCTGAGGCGAGAAAGAACCTCGTCCTGGGAGTCGGAAGTCTCCAGGGTGAGTTCGCGGGTGGAGTGCTTGATGCCGATGGTGACCTTCACGGTGCCTCCTTCTGTGCGCCGCGCCGTGCTTGTAGACGCCGCGCGTGTCATGGGTTCCGAGACCAGCCTAAGGTCTTGGCGGCTGCATGCTGACCGCCCTCACCCTAGCTAGGCCCGGTTTCGCAGCGCGCGGACGCTAAAGCTGCAAGCTTTGGTGGCTTGGGTATCAGGCGACGCCGTCGCCCCGCAAAGGCATAGCCGAGCTTGTTCCAGTTCTTACGGGCTGTGCACGCGATAGTGTCACAGGTCCGTGGTGTCATGGAGTCATGTCCATCCAGACCGTCGCGCCCACCGTTGGGCTGCTTCCGCCCCAGCCCTTGGAGCCTTTGCCTGCGCTGGACAAGGCAGGCAGTCAGGTGCTGCAGAGTGTCAAGAGTGGGGGGAACCTGGTGGTCTTGGGGGCCGCTGGCACCGGCAAGACCACCGTGGCACTGCACGCCCTGGCCGACGCCGTCGCCGTCGGGAGGGAAGCGGTGCTGCTGTCTCCCACCCGCGCCCGAGCGGACCGCCTACGTGAACGTGCGGCAACGGCGCTAGACCAAGCCGGGCCTGGCTCAGGCAAAGTGCGGGTGCGCACCCCTACGCGCCTAGCCCTGGACATCTTGACCATCTACCTGACGCGGCGCCCCAACCCTCTGCCTCCACCTGTTCTGCTCGCCGGTCCGGAGGAGGACGCAGCTTTAGCTGAAATCCTGGGGACTGTCACCTGGCCAGACCTGCCGCCGGAGGCGATCGAGTCCCGCGCCTTCCGCAACGAGCTGCGCAATATCCTCGCCCGCGCTGGCGAGCTTGGCGTCGGTGCAGAAGAGCTGGCTGAGTTGGGCCGGGTACTGGATGTGCCTATCTGGGCGCCAGTCTCTGCTCTGCTGCGGACCTGGGACGCGCAAGGACGGGCCTCCGCCAGCAGACGCTCAGAAGTCCGCAAGGTGGACCCGGCTCGCTTGCAAGACCGGGCGGCCGAGGCTCTGCGCGACTGGCACCTGGAGGACATTCTGGAAGCTGCGCCGGTGCCAGAGCTGGTGATTGTGGATGACTACCAGGACTGCACTGCCGCCACCGCCAGGCTCCTGAGCCAACTCACTCAACCTGACGCCCAAGGGCACCGCTCCCAGATGCTCGTCTTGGGTGACCCAGATGTGGCCGTGGAAACCTTCCGCGGAGGAGCTCCCAGTCTCTTAGCCGAGGCCCAGTCAGACAGCACGCTTGCCGCACAGCGACTGGTGTTGACCACCCGTCACCGCGGCAACGAGGCCCTATTGGGCGTGTGGCAAGACCAGGCCGCTCGCGTGCCGGTCACCGGTAAACCTGACTACCGGCAGGCCCCAATCCAGTCTGCAAGCGGGCAGCAACCAGGCGAGCCCCTGCAAACTGCCCCCATGACTGGCGCGTCGCAGGCCCCTGGTGCCGCGAAGCTGGCCGCTAGCATCAACGGCGGTAAACGCTCCGGTGAGCAGGCCCCCGGCGCCATGGCGTCGGCACTCACCAGGCCAACATCCATCAGGCCAGCGCCCACAGGAGTGGAGGCCGTACTTGCATCTTCCCCAGTTCAGGAAGCTGCCCAGGTCGCCCGGGTCCTGCGGACTGAGCATGTGCACCACTTGACGCCTTGGGGACAGATGGCGGTGGTAGTCCGCTCCACCGGCATACTTCAGGCCGTTGCTGGGGAACTTCGACGCCGAGGCGTGCCCTTGGCCGCCGTCACCCCTGCCGTCCTGTTGCGCGCTGAACCCGCTGCCGCAGCTCTCCTGGCCGTCGCGCGGGCGGCTTTGGAGGATCAGCTCGGCAAGCCAGGCAGCACGCTTCCGGAGCACGGCAGCATCATGACCCTGCTGAGCAGCCCCCTGGTGGGCCTGTCACAGCTGGACTTGCGGCGTCTACGGCGTCACCTCAGAGATGGCCAAGCGGCGGAATCCAGCCCTGATCAGTACCTGCTTGAACTCGTGGGCGACGACTCAAAGGCCGCAGAACTTGCCCGTGACTTGGATGGCACTGCGCTGCGCAGCCAAGCCGAGTTGCTCGCTCGCGCCGCCAGGATCGTGGCGGCTGTGCGTCGCCAGCTGGGGACTGCCGTTCAAGATTCGGGTGCTGACGGATCAGCCCAGGGGAGTGGGCCTGATGTGGAGTCACTCCTGTGGGCCGCATGGGATGCCTCCGGCTGTGCGCAGTGTTGGCAAGCCACTGCTCTCGGCCTGCCTGAACCTCAGCCCGCCCAGCCCAACAGTGCTGCTGGCCCGCCCAGCACCTCCAGTGATTTCAAGCCAAGCCCTCGGCTTGCTTCGCCAGCTCAACCCAGTTCATCCCGCCCTGCCCAAGTGGACGAACTGCTGCAAGAAGCCGCCGAGCACAATCTGGACGTCGTCACCGCGCTGTTCAAACGCGCTGAGATTTGGGCTGAGCGCCACCCCGGTGCCCCCGCCAGGGACTTCCTGGCAGAGCTCTCCGCCGAGGTCCTGCCCTCTGACTCCGTGGCCCCACACGGCATCCGCCCCGAAGGAGTACAGGTCCTCACCCCTGCCAGTGCAGCCGGAGGCGAATGGGAGCTGGTCGTAGTCATGGGCTTGTGCCGGGACTCCTGGCCGGACCTGCGTTTGCGCGACTCCCTAACCCGCTCCGGGCTCCTAGTCGACGCCGTCACTGGGCGCCTGCCGCTCGGCCCCGATGGCTTCCCTAAAGCCGAGCTAGAGCCGACAAGCGCTCCCGCCCAGGTGCGCGGTGATGAAAGGCGCATGCTGCTGGCTGCCCTCACCCGGGCCCGCCGTCGCCTCCTGGTCACCGCCGTCGCCGACTCGGATAACGCGCCTTCCGCATTCATCATGGAAATCGCCCAAGCCGCCGGAACCCCTGTGCTGGATGCTGACGGTGAGCCGATCATCCAACCCGACGTCGGCGACCTGACCCTGAGTGGCCTGGTCTCTGAACTACGCCAAGCACTCGTTGCCGGAAACCTGCCAGAGGCCAAGCAATCGGCTCGTGAGCACGCTGGCGCCGCGGCGCGCCTCCTAGCCGAACTAGCGCAACAGGGTGTCACCGGCGCTGATCCTGGGAAATGGCTCGGGGTGAACGCCCCTTCAACCATGGCCCCCCTGGTAGCACCGGGACAGCCCGTACAAGTCAGCCCCTCAGACGTAGAATCCCTCACCGCCTGCCCCCTGCGCTGGTTCTTGCAACGCAATGGCGCTGGCGCGCCCCCCTCCGCCGCTCAACAACTCGGAAACCTGGTGCACCAAGTAGCGGAAGAGGCAGAACTGCAGGACCTCGGGCGGCAGCAACTACTAGACCGCTTCGAATCCTTGCTACCCAGCCTCGGCTACCCCGAAACCTGGCTCGGGCAGGTCGCCAAAGCACAAGCCCGCGCCATCGCGCAGCGCCTAGCCACCTACCTGGACTCCACGCCTGGCAAGGCCAAAGTAGAAGCACGCGTGCGCGCGGAGATGCTCCTGTCCCCACCCGCCGGGCAAGACGGACCAACTGTTCCAGTGCTGATCACCGGAAAAATCGACCGCCTTGAAGCCCAGCCCGGAGAAAGCCCAGCCCCCCAAGGAAAAGTCCGCCTCATCGACCTCAAGACCGGCCAACGCGCCTACGCTGACCCCAGCCACCACCCCCAGCTGGCCACCTACCGGCTGGCTCTAGAAGCCAATGGCTATGAAGTCGACGGCGCCGCCCTAGTCCTGCTCGGAAAAGAACCTCCCAAACGCGACGGCGGAGCCCCAGTCCTAGCGCCAACTGGGGCAGCCCTGGCCCCCAACCCAGACCCCGAAACCGGGGAGGACTGGGCCCGCGCCCTGCTGCGCCAAGCCGCGATTGCGGCCAGCGGCTCCAGCCTGGAAGCCCGCACCGGAGAGCAATGCCGCAACTGCACGGTTAAGGACTCCTGTCCCATCCAGCCCGAAGGCCGCAGGACCATCGCATGAACACCCCTAACACCAGCCCCACCGCCCCAGGCCGTGAACTCAGCCCAGAGGGCCTCGCCCAGGCGCTTGGCATGCATGCGCCCACACCGGAACAATCCCGCGTAATCGCCCATCCGCTTTCACCGCTGCTAGTAGTGGCCGGCGCCGGTTCCGGCAAAACCGCCACCATGAGTCAGCGCGTTGTCTATCTGGTGGCTTCCGGCCAAGTCCGCCCAGACCAGGTGCTGGGCCTGACCTTCACCCGCAAAGCCACCGCAGAACTAGATCAACGCGTGGGCACACGGCTGTCTCAACTCGCCGCCTCCGGCCTGACGCCAGCAGTCGCGGAGGCTTCCGAGCCCACTATCTCCACCTACAACGCCTTCGCCGGCAGCATTGTGCATGAGCACGGGCTGCGCGTCGGCGTCGCCCCAGACTCCACCCTCATCACCGAGGCACGCGCCTGGCAGATAGCCAACCGACTCGTAGAATCCTGCACCGAGCCGCTGCCGGTTGAGAAAGCCAACTCCGCCACCAGCCTGCTGCTCCGACTAGACGGCGCCCTGTCCGAAAACCTGCTGACCGCCCCAGCCGCGGCAGAGCAACTAGCGGATTTAGAGGAGTTCTTCACCGGCCTGGTCAAAATCCGGGGCCTGAAAAGCCTGGTCGGCAAAACTCCAGAGAAACTCGCCACCCGACGGCAGATTCTCGCCCTGGTGCAGGACTACCGGGATTACAAGCGCAGGCATGCACTGCTCGACTTTGGCGACCAGATCGCACTGGCCTGCCAGATCTGTGAGACCGTTCCCGAGGTCGCCAGCAGGCTGCGCAGCCAGTACCCAGCGGTGCTACTCGACGAGTTCCAAGACACCTCAGTAGCCCAACTGCGCCTACTCTCCGCCCTTTTCGCAGGTCAAGGCGTCACCGCAGTAGGCGACCCGAATCAAGCAATCTACGGCTGGCGCGGCGCCAGCGCCGGAGCCCTGGACACCTTCCACCAGCGCTTCAACCCAGCTGGCACCGCCGCTGCGCAGGCCGGCGCAGACCCCCACCTGCACACCCCCGTGCTGCCCCTGTCTACCGCCTGGCGCAATGACCGCCGCATTTTGGCCGCCGCTAACCAAACCTCCAGCCCACTGCGCAACCACCAGCCCCAAGCTGGAGACCCCGTCACCGCGCATATTCCTGTGGCAGCACTCGCTGAGCGCCCAGCAGCCACTGGACTTGAAGCTGGGCTAGTCCTCGGAGCCTTCCTGCAGGACCCCCTCCAGGAGGCAGAACACATTGCCGCCTTCATGGAGGAGCACTGGACACCAAGCGCCGAGATGGCGGTCCTGTGCCGCACCCGTGACCAATTCACCCCGGTGGCCCAGGCCCTAGAAGCCCACGGCCTGCCCTATGAAGTGGTGGGATTGGGCGGAATGCTGAGCGTCCCAGAAGTCGCAGACATCCGCTCCCTGCTGACCATCGCGCTCGACCCCGAACGCGGCGACCGGCTTATGCGCCTGCTGACCGGCAGGAGCGTCGGAGTCGCCGACCTCAAAGCCCTGAGCCGCCTGGCCCGCCAGCTCGTGCGCAAACCCGCTCGCCCAGCCCCAAGCACTCCAAAGTCCCTAAACACCCCAAACGCTCTAGATGGCGCCCCACTTGCTGCAGACGGTGCACAAGCTGTCAGCCCCAACAGCACCCCTAATCCCGACGACGGCCAAGACCAGCCACTCCTCGCCGAAGCTTTAGAACTACTCACCAGACAAGTCGACCAAGCCCCCGGCACCGCGCAATTTGACGGAAACCAGCCGCAGGCTGCAGGCCTTAGCGAAGCCGGACGTAAACTCGCCGTCGACCTGGGGCGGGCTATCAGGCGCGCCCGGGCCGCCACGAACCTCGCCCTGCCAGACCAAGTAGTGCTCGCTGAACGGGCTCTTGGCCTAGACATTGAGGTGGCAGCTCGGGTGGGCGACCCGCTTGGACGCCGTGCCCTAGATGCCTTCCGCGCCACCGCTGAACAGTTCTCAGCTGAGATGGAGGCCCCCACTCTGGCCGACTTCCTGGCCTGGCTGGACACCGCGGAAGAACGCGAATCTGGCTTTGCCGCACCAGAGCTTGAACCCGAGCCCGGAGCTATCCAGATCCTCACCATCCACGCCGCCAAGGGCCTGGAATGGGACACCGTCAGCGTCTGTGGTCTCAATGAGCAGGTTTTCCCCTCCTACCGCAGCACCCCAACTCAAGACGGCACACTCAGCACCTCCGGCTGGATGACCAGCGCTGAAGAATTCCCACACCCACTGCGCGCCGACGCCGAAACCCTGCCGCCCTTTGAACTAGGCCTGCTGGAGCCAGGCAGCACAGACAAAGACACAGCCAAAGAGCTACTGACCCAATACCAGGCGGCTCTGGGCAGACACCTTTTGGCTGAAGAACGCCGACTGGCCTACGTCGCCTTTACCCGGGCTCGCCACCACCTACTGCTGACCGGCTCCCACCTGGCTAAAAGTGCCAGCAAGCCCCGCCCCATGTCCCGCTTCCTAGCCGAGCTTCTGCGGCGCGGCCTGGTGGAGCCCTACGCAGACGGCTGGACCGAGCTCGATCCAGAGGCCCTCAACCCCCTCAGCGCCACGCAAAGCACGGGCCTGTGGCCCCACGAAAGTATCCCGGGCAGTCGAGAAGCTCTGCTGCACCAGGCTCGGCAGCGCGCAGCCCAGGCTGTCAATACCGCCCGGGCCGCTGGCTCGCATGAACCGCAGCCTGCCAGCACCGACGCCGTCGTAAACCGCTGGCGCCAGGAAGCGGCACTGTTGCTGGCTGAACGCAGCCGCCAAGAAGACGCCTGGCCCGCCGTACACCTGCCCGCCCACCTGGCTGCCACCAAGATTGATGACCTGCGCCAGGATCGCGCCCAGTTCGCTTTGGCGCTACGACGCCCCCTGCCACCGCGGCCCAGTCCCAGCAGCCGTTTGGGAACCGTCTTTCACGACGCCGTCGCTCAGCATCTGGCAGCCCAAGCTGGGCTCATTAGCCTGCAGGAGGCCGGCGTCCCCGAGACCCTTGCTGCGGCCGACCGGCGCAAGATCCAGGAGTGGCTGCAAGTGGCCAGCTCACTGCCCTTGCTGGCTGGCTACCAACTAGAACAGACCGAGACTGAGCTTGAGCTAACCCTGGCGGGCGTGATCGTGCGTTGCCGTATGGACGCGGTCTTTAAGCGCGGGGAGCAGGACTGGCTGATTGTCGACTGGAAAACCGGTACTCAAGCCGTGCCCATCGAACAGCTCAGCATTTACGTCCACGCCTGGGCCCGCGCCATGGGTGTGGAGCCCGCAACTGTGCGGGCCGCATATGTTTACGTGGCGCAAAAAGACCCGGCCAAACAGGTCCAAGAACTCACAGCGGAGCAACTTCTGCCGCTGACGGAACTCTTAAGCGCACTCCGCCTAGACCCAGAGCTTTGAGGCCCATTCATTCCACTGGGGCGGAGGTGAGAATGTCTTCGTCAGCCAGATCATCAATCAAGCCAATGGTGCTCGCAGAAAGCCTGGGTGACATTGACACGGACGGTCTCGACGCTTTGGCCGGAGCAGCTGCTTTCGACGACGCAGCCGGTTTATGTGCTTTGGCCGGAGCAGCTGGTTTGGATGAGGCGGCTGGTTTCGACGCTCCTGTCGGTTTCGACGTCCCTGTCTGCTTCGATGCCCCTGCCGACTTAGCCGGTTTGGCCAGCGCCGCCGGAGAGAGCTGCGATAGCTGCTCCGTGGCGGGAGCTTGGCTGAATGCGGGTTGGTGTGAAGCCACCCCAATCGGTTCGGTCGGCGGGGCGACCTGATGCAACTGCTCAGTGCGGTCAGCATCTGCAGACGTCTGCGGGGCAGATTTCTCCTGCTCCTCCAAGCCCACTTCAGCCACGTCTAGAGTCATATCGTCCGGGGAGGCCACCCGGGCAGCTGCCACCGGAGCTAGGCGCGGCTCAACCTCCTCCACCAGCGGCTCATCACCCACCTGCTCCAACAGGTCCCCCAGCATGGTGACTGCGTCCTGAATGACGGTGTCGTTATTTGAGTGCACGCCGTGCATAAGCCAACGGACCAGCCCCAGCTCACTGACCAGCTCCGCGCGGTCCCGCAGGTGTTTGTCCACCCCCTCCGAGCGGGCAATGTCGTAGCCGTTCTCAATTGAATCCAAGCAATCAAGCGGGACTGAGGCATAGATCCAAGCGAGATCTTCAGCCGGGTCACCCACATGCGCCTGCGCGAAGCCACGCATGCCAACCACACCGCCGCCAGCAACCAGCACATTCTCCTCCGCGAGGTCACCGTGCACCACCACGGGGCGGAATCGCCACAAGGCAGCATGGCGCAAAGCTTGGCGCCACCGGCTCAGCAGAGGAGCGGGAAGGTGACCGGTGCGCTCGGCCACGTCCAGCAACTTGGCCCAGCGCAGGCGCACATCGTCAGCCGTATAGACCGGCAACCCGGCCTCATTGATCACCGAGACCGGCATTTCGTGTAGTTCCCCAAGGGCGCGGCCCAGGCCGGAGGAGAGCCCAGGGCCGGGGTGCAGGCCGTTGAGATCAATTGGGGATCCGGGCAGATGAGTGCGCACCTGAATATGCGTGCCGCTTAGGCGCAGAGCCCCGGCCACCCGCGCTACTTGGAAAGTCAGGCGACCGTCGTCTGCGATCCGGCCAATGCTGCGCAGCACTCCGGCCTCCGCTTCCAGGGCCGCACCAGTGGCGTCATCGTGCGGCTCCAGCACTTCCCAGGTGCGCCCCGCGGTGTCCACCACTCCCACCACCCGCAGTTCCTGGGAATCGGACTGGGGGGTAGTCAGGCGGGACGGGTTCAGGCCGGGAACAGCAACGGAGGCAAGTGCTGCCAAGGAAAGTGCGGAGCGCCGCCGATTGGTTGGCGCAATAGCACGCACAGAACCCGCCGTCGGGGCTTCATTGGCTGACGGCGTGGAGGAGTCGGACATGTGACCACCGTATGCGAGTGCGGGCCTGGATTGCCAGAGCCACGATCGGCTGATCTGCCCCCGGGTCTAATCTCAAGGAATGAGTGTTGGGGCGGCGCCAAAATCTGGCTGGCTGTTGGCGCCCATGAACTCCTCCACCACCATCTTCGCGGCTTACCTCAAGAAGTTATCCACAGATTGGACAGATAGTTCCCATGAGACCTTCAGGGCCCCTAGCCTTAGGGCTATCTCATCTTGCTGCGTGGTGAGCACCAACCAGGTTCCTGAAACCGCAGCCCGCGCAGAGAAGCGCGAGTCCCTGAAAACTGATCCCTGAACAAACTGCCTGAGAGGTTACCTTGGACGCTGCCGCGATCCTGAGCGCGGAGGTGCGTGAGCTGGTGCGGCGCCGCGGCGTCGACCCACTTCACGATGTCAACGCCTTCGAATCCCTCGTCTCCGAGGCCGGAGCGGACTACCTAAGTCGTGCCGACGCCGGCCTGGTACCCCCAATGACGGATTACGACGCCGCTACCCAAGCAGCCTTTGACGCCCTCGCTGGCGCTGGCTCCTTGCAGCGCTATCTGGTTGACGACGCCGTTGAGGAGATTTGGGTAAATGGAGATGACCGCGTCTTTGTGGCTCGCAATGGCCGCTCTGAACTGACCACCACCATCCTTGAACCCGGTGAGCTCCGCGTGCTGGTGGAGCGGATGCTGCGGGTCTCCGGGCGCCGCCTGGACCTGTCCAGTCCCTTTGTGGATGCCCAACTGCCCACGGGTGAACGCCTGCACGTGGTCATACCGCCGATCACCTCAGGCAATTGGGCTCTGAATATTCGCAAGCACACCACCCGCTCCGCGCGCACTGCGGATCTGGTCCGCTTGGGCTCCCTGTCCAGTCAGGCTGCTGCTTTCCTGGATGCTTCCGTCCGCGCCGGTCTGAATCTGGTGGTCTCTGGCGCTACCCAGGCGGGCAAGACCACCATGGTGCGCGCTTTAGCTGGGGCCATCCCCGCCAGTCAGCGCGTTATCACCTGCGAGGAAGTCTTTGAACTCTCCCTGGCCGCGCGCGACTGCGTAGCCATGCAGACGCGCGCCGCCAATCTGGAGGGCGTCGGTGAGATTACCTTGCGCCGCCTGGTCAAAGAGGCTCTGCGTATGCGCCCTGACCGCCTTCTAATTGGCGAGGTGCGCGAGGCTGAGGCCTTGGACCTGCTGATTGCTATGAACTCGGGCATCCCCTCCATGTCTACGCTCCACGCCAACTCTGCGCGTGAAGCGGTCATCAAACTCTGCACTCTGCCACTGCTGGCAGGGGAGAACGTCAGCTCTGCTTTTATTGTGCCCACCGTCGCCACTGCCGTGGATCTCGTGGTCCACCTGGATATCGACGCCGAAGGCCGCCGCAGCGTCCGGGAGATCGCCGCCGTACCCGGGCGGGTGGAGGAGGGCGTGATCGAGCTGGCGGATGTCTTCCGCCGTGACCAGCAGGGGCAGCTCGTGCGTGGCCCCGGCCAGCCGCCCCGTCCGGAGCGATATGCCCGGGCTGGAGTGGACCTGCCCGCACTCCTGGCAGTTGCACAGCCACCGGTGGGTGGCGCCGTGCCGCCACTAGTAGCCACGGCGCCAGCAGCGGGGGTGTGGCGCTGATGGGGCTTGTCGCTGGGGTTTTGGCCGGATGCGGATTGTTGCTCATCTGGCTGGCCTTTACTACTGAGCCGCCGACTTGGCGCTCAGAGCGTTCGCGTCGCCTGGCTGACCTGCTGGTTCAGGCAGGCGTTGGCCGCACCAGCCCCACCGCCTTCCTCCTGGGTTCCCTGCTGCTCGGCGCTTTTGTGGGTCTGTTCTTCCTGGGTTTCACTCGCGCTTGGCCGGTGGCCTTGGCCTTTGGGAGCATCGCAGCTCTGGCACCGTTTTGGGCGGTGGCGGCGCGGGCGCGCTCACGCCGTACTAGTCTGCGCGAGGTCTGGCCGGAGGCGGTTGACACGCTGGTCTCTGGGGTGCGTGCGGGAATGAGCCTGCCAGAGGCTATTGCTGCCCTGGGGCAGAAGGGGCCGGAGGCTGTGCGGGCTGAGTTCGCAGCTTTCGCGGCGGACTACACCGCCACCGCCCGCTTTGACCTATGCCTTGACCGCCTCAAGGACCGCTTCGCTGACCCGGTGGCCGACCGCATCGTGGAGGCCTTGCGCTTGGCTTATGAAGTGGGCGGCGTGGAACTTGGCAATCTGCTGCGGGCCCTGTCCCGCATGTTGCGTGAAGACCTGCGCACCCGCGGTGAGTTGGAGGCGCGCCAGTCTTGGACGGTGAATGGTGCCAAGGTGGCGGTGGCTGCTCCCTGGTTGGTTTTAGCGCTCCTGTCTACTCGTCCGCAGGCGGCCGCTGCCTACGCCACCGGTACTGGGGCCATGGTGCTGGGTATTGGCGCCGTCGCCTCCGCCGTGGCCTATTGGCTCATGCTCCGCCTGGGGCGCCTGCCGGAGGAAGAGCGGGTGCTGCGATGAGACTTGGAGCGATTTGTGGTGCCGGGGTGGCCTTGGGGCTGCTCTTCTTGCTGACTGCCTGGCGGGCCAGCAGACCGCGGCTGGTGGATCGTGTGGCGCCATATATGCGCTTCCGGCGAGGCAGTCAGGCGGTGGTAGTCCAGGCCCCCGCTCGCACCGTCTCCGGCGCACTGCTCGGATCACTGGGCGCAGCCGGGAGTTTCTTCGAGTCCATCGGTTCCTCTGACGCCTCAGTGCGGCGGCGCTTGCGTCGCAGCGGCAGCACGCTCACCGTGGAGGAAGTGCGACTGCAACAGGTTCTGTGGGCTGCCGGTGGCATCGTCGCGGTGGTGGCCCTGGGGCTGCTGGCTCGCACTTTCAGGCCGGTGAACCTGGCAGCGGTGGGGGTTTTGGCCATGGTGGCTGCGGTGGCTGGAGCGGCCGCACGCGACTGGTGGCTGGCTCGGCAGGTGGAGCGCAGGCACCGCGCGATTGAGGCAGAGTTGCCCGACGTCGTCGAGTTGCTGGCGCTGGTCGTGGGGGCCGGGCAGGGGCCGGTTGCCGCCATGGAGAGGATCGTTTCGCTGGGTCGCGGCGCACTGATCGACGAGTTTGCGCGGGCCCTGGCAGACGTGCGCGCTGGCACCACCCTGTCTGCCGCCATGGGGAGCATGGCTGAGCGGGTGGGCGCCGCCAGCGTCACTCGTCTGGCCGACGCCGTCGCCGCCGCCCTAGAACGCGGCACCCCCTTGGCGGAAGTACTCCGCGCCCAGGCCGCCGACTCACGCGAGGCCTCCCGGCGGCGCTTAATTGAAGAAGGCGGACGCCGAGAGATCGCTCAGATGGTGCCGGTGGTCTTCCTGATCCTGCCAATCACTGTGGTCTTTGCGCTTTTCCCCGGCTTGCTGGTCCTGCGCCTGGGCTTGTGAAGCCAGGAAACCTGCCACGCATCGTCTCGAACCTGTCCCTGAGAACCGCTTCCTAAGGAGGAGCAAGATGAAACTCCCAAACCACCAGGCTTTGGCCGTCCGCTGGCGCCGGTTTCTGGCCACTGAGCGCGGTGATGTGCCCGGCTGGGTGCTGGTGACCCTGATGACTGCAGGCTTAGTCGTGGCGCTCTGGGCGGTAGCTAGCCCAACCCTGACCCGGGTATTCACGCAGGCGATCAATAAGGTCACCGGTGGTATCTGAGCTGCGTAAGCGCCATCCGGAGGCTGGCTCCGCCCCCGTGGACTTCGCCCTCGTTTCCGTGCTGGTGGTGGCGCTCGGCCTAGCCGTGCTACAACTGGCCTTAGGCCTACACGTCCGCAATGTGCTTACCGACGCCGCTGGAGAGGGCGCTCGCCGTGCAGCCCTGCTGGGTGGGACCGAGGCTGAAGCCCAGGAGCGCGTCTCCGAGCTGGTGTCTCAAGCACTAACTGCGGATTACCTGCAGGAGGTGCAGGTGACTCGCACCAGTCGCAACGGACTAGCAGTAGTTCAGGTAACTGCTACCGCTCCGCTTCCAGTCATTGGATTGCTTGGCCCCGGAGGCACCCTGCGAGTAACCGCGCATGCGGTGGACGAGGCGGCGCTTACCAATGACCACCCACCCCAGGAGAAGCCATGACTAGGCTCCGCCGCAAGCTGCATGCGCTCAGACGGCTCCTGAGCCTGGAAGTGGGCAATGCCTCCGTGGAGTTCCTGGGCTGGAGCCTGGCCGTGTTGATTCCAGTCGTCTACCTGGTGGTGGTGCTGGCGCAGGTGCAGGCAGCGAGCTTTGCCACCTCCGCCGCTGCCCAGTCCGCCACCCGCCTGCTCCTAACCCATCCGGGCGCCGAAGGGGTGGCCCTAGCACGCAGCTCAGTTGCCCTCACGCTCACAGATCAGCGCATCGACGCCGCGCAGGCCGCTAATGCCCTCACGCTGGAGTGCTCACAGCCGGACTGTGCTGGGGGAGAGGCGGTGGCTCGGGTTGCGGTAGGCGTGGACCTGCCATTGCTGAGTTCAGTTGGCTTGGGTCGCGACGTCGTCATGATTCAGGCCACCCGGCGGGTCACGCTGCCTGCCAAGGAGGCCCAGCCATGAATCGGCGGGCACAGCAGCTACGGCGTCTGCTCCACAAGGCTCATGCGCAGGCAAAGCAGGAGGAGGGGCAGGTGATGCTCCTGGGGATCGGCATTATCGCGGTGGTGCTGGCGCTGGTGTTGGTGGTGGCCTCCGCCACCGCCGTCTACCTGGACCTCAAAAGACTCACTGGCCTGGCGGACCTCGCCGCTGCCAGTGCTGCCGCCAATGTGGATCAGCCGCAGTACTTCCGCACCGGCGCTAATGCGGACCATCCCCTGGACGACGCCGGCGTCAAGCAGGCGGTGCGCCGCTACCTAGCGCAGAGTTCCCCAGAGGGCGGCCTAAGCAATGTGGAACTAGTTAGCGCCACCAGTCCAGACGGCGTCAGTGTGCTGGTGCAGCTGCGCGGATACTCCAAACCACCGTTTCTGCCCTGGGGAGTTATCAGTGCGGAAGGATTTACCCTGCGCGCCCAGGCCTCTGCCCGAGTGGTCAGCCGCCGCGGCTAAAGCCGGATCGCCTTGGCGCTGCCTCAGTTCTGTGGCAGCGAGGCCGTCGCCAGAGCTGTGCGGCGCTGCCGCCGGTCCTGGCGCCAAACGGAGACTGCCTGGACGCGTGCATGGGCCAGCTGTGCGATGTAGGCGCGCTTGACGGTCAGCAGGATATTCGCCCCCACCAACAGGTAGAAGACGTTAGCGACGGCACTGGGCCAGGCGCCGGTGTGTGCGCAGTTGACCAGTAGCAGCACTGAGGCGGAGAGATTGAGCGCCTGGTAGCGCAGTGAGTCTCCGGCTAGACGGCCATTGGAGACCAGCAGGTAAGCGAGCAAGAACTCGGCGGCGCCGATCCAGCCGCCAACCGCAATGAGCACATCCACCACGTCATTCACGGGCCGCATCCTGAACCCTCAGCAAGCTAAAGATCAATTGCATCCAATTTCAGATGGGATGTAGCAATACTGAACTACTCTGGTGGGGTGAATATCTCCGCCCACCGCATCAACGTGCTCCTAGCAGTGCAGCGCGCCGGAGGCGTTGTGGCAGCTGCGGATCAGCTGCATCTGACTCCCTCTGCCGTCAGTCAGCAGATCAAGTTGCTGGAGAAAGAAGTCGGCGTGCGTGTGCTTGATCGCACACCCGCTGGCGCCACACTTACCCAGGCTGGCCGGGTCTTGGCGGAGGCTGCCGAGAGAATCGAGGCCGAGCTCGCCACCGCCCGCCGCGAGTTGGCGGCGGTCGACTCCCAGGCCCCCGCAGGTACCGTCCGCATCGGTTCATTCTCCACCGCCATCCGGGCCCTCCTGCTGCCGCTGCTGGCAGACCTGGAAGCCGCCTACCCCGGCGTCGAACTGGTGATTGAGGAGGTGGAGGAGCGTGCCGCCCTGACCCGTCTGCGGCACGGCGAGTTGGACTTGGCGCTCCTTGAGCGTGACGAGCACACCCTGCCCCCGGCGCCTAGGGCGATGGCGGATGTGCCGCTGCTGGACGAGTCTTGGCTGGTGGTGGTGCCTCCGGGCAGCCCCGCGCCCACGAACCTGGTCGACCTAGCTGGAGCCACTTGGATCAACTTGGATCCCGATACCGCAGGCGCCTCCGCGCTTAATCGTCTGGCCCAGCAGATCGGTGGTCCCTTGGAGAGTCGTCACGTAGCCTATGACTATGACGTGGTGCTGGCTATGGTCAGTGAGGGACTCGGGCATGCGCTGCTGCCGGAGTTGGCGGTGCACTCTGGTTTTGTTCCCGACGGCGTGGTGGTTGCTCGCCTGCCAGGCTTGGGGAGTCGGCAACTCGTTGCTCGGCATCGGGCCACCCGTTCTGAGCCCTCACAGGCCGTCAAAACAGTCATGGAAGCTCTGCTGGCGCGGGTAGAATCGCTTGAGTTGGGGCGCTAACTACCCCAACTGCGGTGCCGCCCTGCCGCAGCCAAACCCCTCGACACTCCGCTGACCGCTTGACAGAAAGCGGGTGCCCGGAAGACACTATTTGTCAAGCGTCAAAGCGGAAATTGACATTCGTTCACCCCGGCGGATGTCACCAGTTCTGACGAGCGGCACAGCGCCGCACCTGTTCAAGGGCGAACAACCAATCGGAGGAAGCACGATATGAAGACTATCCCCAGGATTCTTGTGGCCGTGAGCGTGACCTCACTCGCCCTTGCCGGCTGCGTGGGCTGTGGCTCAAACAGTGGTGACTCGAAGGGCGGTGCCAAGGCTGGCTCGAACTTCAAGGCTTGCGCTATTTCTGACGCCGGCGGTTGGGACGACAAGTCCTTCAACGAGTCCGCCTTCCAGGGCCTCAAATCCGCTGAGAAGAACCTCGGTATCAAGACCAACACCGCTGAGTCCAACTCCGACGCTGACTTCCAGCCCAATGTTGAAGCCATGGTCTCAGATGGCTGCAACCTCCTTATCGGCGTGGGCTTCAAGCTTGAGCAGGCGCTCCACAAGAGCGCTGACGCCAACAAGGACCTGCACTACGCCTTGGTTGACTCCGGCTTCACCGGCCCCGACTCCAAGCCGATGACCATAGCTAACGGTCGCCCCCTGCTGTTCAACGCCGCTGAGGCTGCCTACCTGGCTGGTTACGTCGCCGCTGGAATGACCAAGAGCAATAAGGTCGCCACCTTCGGCGGTATCTCCTTGCCCTCCGTCAACATCTTCATGGACGGCTTTGCCGACGGCGTCGCTGCCTATAACCAGGCCCACGGCACCAGTGTTGAGCTACTCGGCTGGGACAAGGCCACCCAGAATGGCGCCTTCACCAACAGCTTCGATGACCAGGCCCTGGGCAAGCAGCAGGCTCAGCAGTTCATTGACCAGGGTGCCGACATCATCATGCCGGTGGCGGGTCCGGTGGGCCTCGGGGCTGCCGCTGCCGCCAAAGCTGATGGTGACACCTACATCATCGGAGTGGACTCTGACTGGTACGAGGCCAACCCCGACTACAAGGAGATCATCCTCACCTCGGTGAAGAAGGAGATCGGCGCTTCCGTGGAGCAGGCCATTAAGGACTCTGTGGACGGCAAGTTCTCCTCTGAGTCCTACGTTGGTTCGCTGGCCAACGGCGGCGTGTCCATCGCCCCGTTCCACGATTTCGACTCCAAGGTTCCCCAGGAACTCAAGGATGAGGTCACCAAGCTCACCGAGCAGATCAAGAAGGGTGAGCTGAAGGTCGAGTCCAAGAACACCCCCAACTGACGTCCTGCTGAGGGTGCGGCGGAGCGCTGCTGCGCCGCACCCTCAGCTTTCATCAGGGCCCACCTCGGCGAAAGCCAGGCCGGGTGAGCGGAAAGTCTGGCAGCTGTGAAACTTGAACTCAGGGGCATTACCAAACGCTTCGGGCCCCTCGTAGCAAATAACCACATTGACCTCACCGTCGAGGAAGGCCATATTCACGCCCTCCTAGGGGAAAACGGTGCAGGTAAATCCACCTTGATGAACGTCCTTTACGGGCTCCACCAGCCTGACGAGGGAGAGATTCTCCTCGACGGCGTGCCGGTGGTCTTCAATGGCCCAGGCGACGCGGTTGCCGCAGGTATTGGCATGGTGCACCAGCACTTCATGCTGATCCCCGTGTTCACGGTGGCCGAGTCCATCGCACTGGGATACGAGCCGTTAGGCAAAGCCGGACTTATCGACGTCGCCAAGGCCCGCAAGACTGTTCGTGAAGTCTCCGCGCGATTCGGCTTTGATCTGGACCCAGACGCCCTTATCGAAGACCTGCCAGTTGGCGCCCAGCAGCGGGTAGAGATCGTCAAGGCCCTGTCCCGTGACGCCAAGGTCCTCATCCTTGACGAGCCCACCGCCGTCCTCACCCCGCAGGAGACGGATGAACTCATGGGGATCATGCGTCAGCTCGCCGACGCTGGCACCTCCATCGTTTTCATCACCCACAAGCTCCGCGAGGTGCGCGCCGTCGCGGACGACATCACGGTGATCCGCCGCGGTGCAGTTGTGGGCACGGCTTCACCCCAAGACAGTGAGGCAGACCTAGCCAATAAGATGGTTGGTCGCTCCATCATGATGCGCGTCCAGAAGGAACCCGCCAAGCCCAGTGGTGGCGGCCTAGCCTTTAGGGATGTTTCCCTGCTTTCCTCCACCGGCTCAGTGCTCTTGGATCACATTGATTTCCAGGTTGAGCGCGGTGAGATCGTTGCTATAGCAGGTGTGCAGGGCAACGGCCAGACCGAGCTCGCGGAAGTCATTTTGGGCTTGCGCACCCCTAACTCCGGCAGCATCAACCTGGAGGGCATGGATATCACCCGTACCAGCCCTGGCAAGTCCCTGCGCGCCGGAATTGGCTTCATCCCTGAGGATCGCAGCACTGACGGCATCATCGCCTCCTTCTCCATCTCCGAGAACCTGGTGCTGGACCAGTTCAAAGAGCCGCAGTTCTCCAAGGGGGCCGTGCTCAAGCTAAAGGCCATTGAGCGCAATGCCCACGCCAAGAAGGAGGAGTACGACATCCGCCTTACGCAGGTGGAGGACCCAATCTCCTCACTGTCTGGTGGAAACCAGCAGAAGGTCGTGGTGGCCCGCGAGATTTCCAAGGATCTGAACTTGCTGGTAGCCAACCAGCCCACACGTGGTGTGGATGTGGGCTCCATTGAGTTCATCCACAAACGCATTGTCGCCGTGCGCGACCAGGGCACTCCGGTACTCCTGATCTCCTCTGAGTTGGATGAGGTCATCTCTCTGGCTGACCGGATCGCAGTGATGTACCGCGGGCAGATTGTGGGCATTGTGCCCGCAGATACCTCCCGTGAAGCGCTGGGCCTCATGATGGCTGGTGTCCCCAAGGAAGAGGCGCTGGCCTCCCAGGAAACGACGACGGATGCCGCCAGCAAGTTGCGGCCTAGTGAGGAGGCTGCCCGATGAGCACAGCAAAGCAGCAGTCAAAGGGCATGATCGTCCTGCGTCACCTGCTGAGCGCTAAGTGGTTTGTCTCAGTGCTGGCCGTGGTGGTGGCTTTTGCCCTGGGCGCGGTGCTGATCGTGATGGCAGGAGCCTCCGTGGGGGAGGCCTACTTCGCCATGTTCCGCGGCGCGATCTTTGACCCCACCGCCGCCACCACCCAGCGGCAGATCAAACCCATAACGGACTCCCTGTTCTATGCGACTCCGCTAATTATCGGCGGCTTGGGTTTGGCCTTCGGCTTCCGGGCGGGCCTGTTCAACATCGGTGGCCAAGGGCAGGTGATCTTCGGGGCGCTAGCCGCCGCCTGGATCGGCCTGGCCAGTGGCTTCCCGCCGATCGTGCACACCATGTTGGCCCTATTCGCAGCCATGCTTGCCGGTGCAGCATATGCGGGCATCGCCGGTGTCCTTAAGGCCCGCACGGGAGCTAACGAGGTGATCGTAACGATCATGCTCAACTCCATTGCATTCTTGGCGCTGGGCTACACCCTGTCCAAGGAGTCCTGGCAGGTACCGGGATCCCATCAGCCACAAACCCCCAACCTGGCCGACACTGCGGTCTACTCCCACCTGCTGCCCTCGCCCTTCAAACTGCATTCGGGCATCCTCGTGGCGGTTATTGCCGTGGTGATCTTCTGGTGGCTGATTGACCGCTCCACCATTGGCATGCAGGTGCGTGCTGTGGGAGCCAATCCCGCAGCTGCCCGCACCGCCGGTATCCCCGTTGGTTGGGTCACTACCTTGACCATGGCTATCTCTGGCGCATTCATGGGAGTCGCCGGTGCGAATGAAGCCTTGGGCACCATTGGTTATGTCTCTCGTGACGTGGCGGGTTCCATCGGCTTTGACGCCATCACCGTGGCTCTGTTGGGGCGCAACAAACCCTTAGGCACGCTTGCCTCCGGTCTCCTGTTCGGGGCTTTCAAGGCGGGTGGTTACACCATGCAGGCCAAGGGTGTGCCCATCGACATGATTCTGATCCTGCAGTCCGTGATCGTGCTGCTGATTGCGGCACCCGCGCTGGTCCGCTGGATATTCCACCTGCCCAGGCCTAGCCGCCTGAGCTTGCGTGAGGAGCTGGCGGCCATCGGCGGCGGAGGCAACGTCGTCGCCACCGAGGCAGTGGCTGAGGCTACAGCCATGGCTGACAGTGAGGTTAAGACCGAGGACGCTTCGGTGGAGACGAAGGGAGAGGCCCGATGAGCGCGCAGACCGCTCCGGCCCAGGTACAGGCCAAGCGTGCCTGGAAAATGCCGGTCAGCTACCTCCTGGCCACACTGCTGCTGGCTTATATGGCCTGGACCGCCAAGGGAGACGTCACCGTCCGCCTGAAAGACAAGGCTCAGAGCCTGTCTATCCCGGACATCGTGAAGCCCGGTGCCCCCATCCTCCTAGGCTTGCTCGTAGTCGTAGCCCTGGTGGCCGCCTGGAGTTGGTTTGCCACCTTGACCCGACGCCGGGAGTCCCGCCTGGTTGCCGTGGGGACCATGAGCCTGGCGGCACTGGCCACAGTATTGGGCTTCCTAGTCTTCGCGGGCACAGGTTCTTCCGGCGTGCTGACCCTTACCTCAGTGCTGGTATCCACCATCGCGATCTCTACCCCACTGATCTTTGGGGCCCTTTCCGGCGTGGTCTCAGAGCACGTCGGCGTGGTCAACATCGCCATTGAGGGTGACCTCTTGGTGGGTGCTTTTGCTGGCGTCATGACGGCTTCCCTCTTCCAAAGCTCCTATCTGGGACTGGTAGCCGCACCAATTGCAGGTGCCCTGCTTGGTTGCTTGCTGGCGCTGTTCTCCGTCAAGTACGGCGTGGACCAGATCATTGTGGGTGTGGTGCTCAATGTGCTGGCTTTGGGCTTGACCACCTTCTTCTACGGCACCCTTATGAAGCACTCGCCGCAGACTTTGAACACCAACCAGTTCTCTCTCACACCAATCAAGATTCCCGGCTTGGTGGAGATTCCGGTAATTGGGCCGGTGTTCTTCAACCAGACGCTGCTCGTATATCTCATGTACGCAGCCGTGGCCTTCCTGAGCATCTACCTGTACCGCTCCCGTTGGGGCCTGCGGCTGCGGGCCTGCGGTGAACACCCGCGCGCTGCAGACACGGTGGGTATCAACGTCAACCGCACCCGTGCCCTCAACACGATTCTGGGCTCCGCCTTCGCGGGCCTGGGCGGCGCCTTCTTTACCCTTGGCCAGGGCCTGTCCTTCACGGACAACATCTCCTCAGGCAACGGGTATATCGCGCTGGCAGCCATGATCCTGGGCAAATGGAACCCGCTGGGTGCCATGGGCGCGGCCATCATGTTCGGCTTCGCGGAGGCGGTGGCACAGATGCTGCCCAACGTCGCGCCGCGGATTCCCTCCGACCTGGTCGCGATGATCCCCTACGTGGTCACCGTGATCGCGGTGGCTGGCTTTGTGGGCCGGTCCCGGCCTCCGGCAGCGGAGAACATCCCCTACGTCAAGTGAGGTTGAGGAGTCAGGCATGCAGATCCCCTGGGAGGAGCTAACCGCCACCGCCGTGGCGGCAATGCGCAAGGCCTATTGCCCATACAGCGGCTACCCGGTGGGCGCCGCCGGACTGACCGAGGACGGTCGCGTGGTCTCAGGCTGCAACGTGGAGAACGCCTCCTACGGCTGCGTCCTGTGCGCTGAGTGCGGCATGGTGAGCCAACTCGCCATGACCGGCGGAGGCCGCCTGGTAGCTGTGGCTTGTGTCAATGGCAATGAGGAACCAGTGGTGCCCTGTGGTCGCTGCCGCCAACTGATCTTTGAACATGGTGGGAACCAGTGTCAGGTGCTCATGCCCTCCGGGGTCATGCCCATGAGTCAGGTGATGCCAGGGGGCTTCGGCCCCACCGAGCTGGAGGCGGTTCCCACCAGCGCCTACAGCAACCACTAAATCGCACCCAATAGAACTGTGGGCCCAGCGCCCTGGAAAGAGAGGCAGCAAATGGAACAGTTCGACGTCGTCGACGTTATCCGCACCAAGCGGGACGGAGGCAGGCTCTCCTCGGAGCAGATCGCCTGGACCATTGACGCCTACACCCGCGGCGCCGTTAAGGACGAGCAGATGGCTGCACTGGCCATGGCGGTATTCCTGCGCGGCATGGAACGCGATGAGATCGCCGAGTGGACCCAGGCCATGATCGACTCCGGTGAGCGCATGGACTTCTCCGGCATTGGCCGCCCCACCGCGGATAAGCACTCCACCGGAGGGGTAGGGGACAAGATCACGCTGCCCCTGGCACCGCTGGTGGCCAGCTTTGGGGTGGCTGTGCCGCAGCTGTCTGGGCGGGGCCTGGGCCACACCGGCGGCACCTTGGACAAGCTGGAGGCTATCACCGGTTGGCGTGCCTCGTTGAGCAATGAGGAGATCATGCACCAGCTAGGCCAGGGCTGCGGCGCGGTGATCTGTGCGGCCGGAGCTGGCCTGGCACCGGCAGACAAGAAGCTCTACGCACTGCGGGATATCACCTCCACAGTCGACTGCATTCCGCTAATCGCCTCCTCCATCATGTCCAAGAAGATCGCTGAGGGCACTGACTGCCTGGTCTTGGACGTGAAGGTCGGCTCGGGTGCCTTTATGAAGGACCTAGACCAGGCCCGGGCGCTGGCCCGCACCATGGTTGACCTGGGCAAGGACGCTGGCGTGCGTACCTTCGCTTTCCTCACCGACATGTCCACCCCCCTGGGGCTGAAGATCGGCAATGCCCTGGAGGTGGAGGAGTCCGTGGAGGTGCTGGCGGGAGGGGGCCCAGCCGACGTCGTCGAATTAACCCTGGCGCTAGCCCGCAAGATGCTGGAAATGGCCGGGCAACCCGACGCCGACGTGGAGGCGGCACTTAAGGATGGACGCGCCATGGACACCTGGCGGGCCATGATCCGTGAGCAAGGTGGCGATCCGGAGGCCACCTTGCCCACCTCCAAGCTCACGCACCAGGTAACCGCTGCTCAGGACGGCGTGCTAGAGCGCCTAGACGCGCTCGCGGTAGGCGTAGCTTCCTGGCGTCTGGGGGCGGGGCGCGCCGTCAAGGAGGACCCGGTGCAGGCTGGTGCGGGCATTGAAATCCACGCCAAGCCCGGCCAAACGGTTCGCCAGGGGCAGCCCCTGCTGACCCTGCACACTGACGATGAATGGCGCATTGCCCGCGCCCTGGAGTCACTGGAAGGTGGCGTGACCATCGGCAGTGCTGCGCCGGCGAGCGGCTCCGTCCTGCTGGATCAGGTGGAGTAGCTGGCTCGGTAGCGGGTGCTCATAGGCAAGCACCACCAATGAGGCCAGGGAGAACGACGTAGGGAAAACAGATGGACAAGCGCGACGAGCAGGCTCTGACAGCAGTCCGACTGTATTTCGAGCGTGGCCTCAGTCAGGCAGAGGTAGCTACTGCCATGGGCTTATCCCGCCCTACCGTCGCCAAGCTCATTCAGCACGGCAAGGACGCCGGATACGTCACGGTCGTTATCAACGACCCTCGCGAGACCTCCTCTGAATTGGCCCGCAAGCTCCAGGAGCGCTTTGGCCTGGAGGAGGTTCGCGTGGTGCACGCCCCCATCTCCAATGACGCCGAGTTGCTGGAGGGCTTGGGGCGCGTGGGGGCGGAGCTAGTAAATGACATAGTCAAGGACGGCATGAGCGTAGGGGTTTCCTGGGGGCGCACGATGAGCGCAATTGCTGCGCAGCTGCGGCACACCACCCGCCGGGATGTGCGCATTGTCCAACTCAAAGGCGGATGCTCCTACTCCGAGCAGGCCAATGACGACTATGAGGTCATGCGGGCTTTTTGCGACGCCTTCAACGCCGCCGCGCTCTACCTGCCTCTGCCGGTGGTCTTTCAGGACGTCACCACTTTGCGCATTGTGGAGCGTGACCCTCATATTGCTGCGATTCTCCAGGCGGGGCGCAACACCGACGCCGTGGTCTTCACGGTGGGGGCCGTCAACCAGGAGAGCCTGCTGCACAGTCACAACCAGCTGAGCCAAGCCGATCGCAAGGCCTTGCTGGGGCACGCCGTCGGGGATGCCTGCTCCCGTTTTTTCACCGCCGACGGCGCCGTAGCCGCCCCGGAGGTTGACGAGCGCACCGTCGGCACCACCCTGGCAGACCTTGCTTCCAGGCCGGTGCGGGCGCTGATAGCTGGTGGGCAGGGCAAGGCTCGGGCGCTTAGCACCGCCCTGCAGATGGGCCTGGCCACGCATCTAGTAGTGGACCAGAAGCTCACTCTGACGCTGCTCAACGAGGAGGCCCCGGCCACCTGAGAGGAGGGCGCGTCAGAGCGCAACCCACCACCAATAGGAACAAATGTAAAAATAGAAAATAACAAAGCGCTACCATGGGAGTAGAGCTCCCGGCAGCGCCACCGCTCAGCCAAGCAGATGAACCACCCAGCACAGAAGGAATGACGATGAAGTCCACACCGCACATCAACCCCCAGGCCCCCATCGCTGAGACGATCCTCCTGCCAGGCGACCCCCTGCGCGCCAAATTCATCGCCGAGACCTACCTGGAAGACGCCAAGCAGTTCAACTCCGTGCGCAATATGCTCGGCTTCACCGGCACCTACCAGGGCACCCAGGTATCCGTAATGGGCTCCGGCATGGGCATCCCCTCCATCTCCCTGTACGCCTGGGAACTCATCCACGTCTACGGCTGCAAGAAGCTCATCCGCGTGGGCACCTGCGGCGCCATGCAGGAAGGCATCAACCTTTACGACGTCGTCATTGGCCAGGCCGCCTGCACCAACTCCGCCTTCATAGACCAGTACAACCTCCCCGGCACCTACGCCCCGATAGCCTCCTACCGCCTGATCGAGGCCGTACGCGAGCGGGCCAAGGCCAATGGCGTGACCACACACGTCGGCAATGTCCTGTCTTCTGACGTCTTCTACCACGCCGACCCCACCTTCAGTGAGCGCTGGCAGAAGATGGGAATCCTGGCCGTAGAGATGGAATCCGCGGGCCTGTACGCCACTGCCGCTCACGCCGGAGTTGAGGCTCTGGGTATCTTCACCGTCTCTGACTCCCTGGTAACCGGCGCGGAGACCACCGCCGCTGAGCGCCAGAGCGCCTTTACCCAGATGATGGAGCTCGCGCTTCCACTGGCAGCAATCTGAACCAAGGAGTCAAAGCAATGAAGAAACAAGAAGTTGCCCGTCTGATCGACCACACCCTTTTGAAGCCGGAAGGCACGGCGGCGGATGTTACCGCCTTGGTGGCTGAGGGGGCTGCCCTAGGCACCTGCTCGGTCTGCGTTTCACCCTCAATGCTGCCGCTTGAGACCCCAGAGGGCTTGCTGACCGCCTGCGTGGTGGGTTTCCCCTCCGGGGCGGTCAAGCCCGAGGTTAAGGCCTTTGAAGCCGCTCAGGCCGTAAAAGACGGCGTAGACGAGGTGGATATGGTCATCAATTTGGCTCTCGCCAAGGAGGGCCGTGCCGCCGAGCTGCAAGCTGAGATTAAGGCCGTGCGTGACGCCGTTCCCGCGCCGCGCATCCTGAAGGTAATCATTGAGTCGGCTGCGCTGAGTGACGAGGAGATCGTCATGGCCTGCCAGGCCGCTCAGGCCGCAGGCGCAGACTTCGTGAAAACCTCCACCGGCTTCCACCCCGCCGGAGGCGCCTCTACCCACGCGGTTGCTCTTATGCGCGCCACCGTGGGGGAGGGCATGGGCGTTAAGGCCTCCGGAGGCATCCGCGACGCCGCCACCGCCGTCGCCATGATTGAGGCTGGCGCCAACCGCCTGGGCGTCTCCGCTACCAAGGCCATCCTGGCCGGGCTGGAGGACTGAGATGAGCCAACAGGAGCTACTGGAGCGCGCCCAAACCTGGGCGGCCCACGACCCCGACCCGCGTACCGCCAAAGCCCTACAGACTGCCGTGGAAGCAGCGCAGTCAGGGGAGGCGGCGGCGCTGGAAGAAATCCGCGCCGCCATGGCCGGGCCACTGGAGTTCGGCACCGCTGGGCTGCGCGGCCAGATCGGCCCGGGCGAGTCCCGCATGAACCTAGCGGTGGTCATCAAGGCGACGGCGGGGCTATGCGCCTTCCTAAAGGCCAGCACCAGCCGGGTGCCGCGCGTGGTTATCGGCTGCGACGCTCGCCACGGCTCCGTGGACTTTGCGCGCGCCGCCGCCCGGGTGATCTCGGCAGCGGGCTGCCACGCCCTAGCCCTGCCCGTCATGAACCCGACGCCGCTGACTTCCTTCGCGGTGCGCCACCTGGATGCTGACGCCGGCATTATGGTCACCGCCTCCCACAACCCCGCCCAGGACAACGGCTACAAGGTCTACCTGGGTGGTTCGGTGGTTACCGACGCCGGGCAGGGCGCCCAAATCGTGCCGCCATACGACGGGCAGATCGCCGCAGCTATCGCCGCCACTCCGCCAGCCGACCAGGTGCCCCAGGATGAGTCCAGCATCGAGCAGGTGGACCCACGCCAGGCCTATATTGCTGCCGCCACCAAGCTCGCCTCCGCTGGCCCACAGAAGGCTGACCTCAAGATCACCCTGACCGCCATGCACGGCGTGGGCGCCAAGCTCACCGAGCAGGTGCTGCACGAGGCGGGCTTCCCACAGGTGCAGATGGTGGCGGAGCAAGCCGAGCCGGACCCGGACTTCCCAACCGTCTCCTTCCCCAACCCGGAAGAGCCCGGCGCACTGGACCTGGCCATGGCTCAGGCCAGCGCCAATGGTTCAGACCTGATTATCGCCGTGGACCCCGACGCCGATCGCTGCGCCCTGGCCATCCCTGAAGCCAGTGCCCCCCAGGGTTGGCGTCAGCTTTCCGGCGATGAGATCGGCTCACTGCTGGGGGAGTACCTAGCGGCCCGCGCCCCCAAGGGCGCTGTGCTGGCCAACTCCATCGTCTCAAGCCGCTTGTTGGAGCGCATTGCCATTGGGCACGGCCTGGAGTACCAGCACACACTGACTGGCTTTAAGTGGATTGCCCGCACGCCCAGGCTGGCTTTCGGCTACGAGGAAGCCATTGGCTTCTGCCCGGACCCCGCCCAAGCGCGTGACAAGGACGGCATCGCCACTGCCGTGGTGGCTGCCTCCCTGTTTGCTGGGCTCAAGCAGCAGGGACGCACTGGCGCGGACGAACTGGAGCGCCTAGCCCGCGAATACGGGCTATACCAGACCATGCCGCTGACCTTCCGGGTGGAGAAGCTAGAACTCATCGCGCAAGGCATGGAGCAGCTGCGGCAGCGCCCACCGGCGGTGCTTGCTGGCTCACCGGTCAGCTCCGTCACCGACCTCTCCCAGGGCTGGGATGGGCTGCCCGGGACCAACGCCATCATGGTGCTCACTGAGGCCAATGACCGCGTAATTGCGCGCCCTTCCGGCACTGAGCCCAAGCTCAAGTGCTACCTGGAGGTGGTGCTGCCCGTCACCGAGGGCGCCCCCGTGCCCTGGGAGCAGGCCCGGGAGCGGCTAGAGCAGATCAAGCAGGAGTTCGCTGCCGCCATCGGCATCTGAGTTTTGCTTCAGGCAGGCCGCCCGGGAGCCCACACCAGCAGGTGGTGGCTCCCGGGCGGTTCTGTCTGCTGGAGCCTGGCGACGGCGTCGGTGTGTCCGGCGCCAAGGCCCTGAGGCCACAGTCCGCCTGGCCCGGCGGGTATGCTCGGCCTGTGGCCACTGACTTTCCCGCAGAGATCGAACGACTCCGACACACCTATGCCTCCATCGCGGCGGTGACGGACCCTGAGGCCCTGCGCGCGCGCATTGCCGAGCTCTCCGAGCAGGCCGCTGCCCCTGACCTGTGGGATGACCCCGATGCCGCCCAGGTGGTCACCTCCGCCCTGTCCCACGCCCAGGCTGATCTCAAGCGGGTGGAGGACCTTGGCGGGCGCATTGACGACCTAGAGGCCATGGTGGAGATGGCCGCTGAGGAGGAAGGCGACGACGCCGCCGAGCTCCTGGCAGAAGCTGACGCGGACCTTGACGCCATCTCCAAAGACCTGTCGGACCTGGAGATTCGCACGCTGCTGAGCGGCGAATACGACCAGCGCGACGCCGTCGTCTCCATCCGCTCCGGTGCCGGTGGCGTAGATGCGGCAGACTTCGCGGAGATGCTGCTGCGCATGTACCTGCGCTGGGCGGAGCGCCACGACTACGCCGTCAAAGTGCTAGACACCTCCTACGCGGAGGAGGCAGGCTTGAAATCTGTGACCTTCGAGGTGCACGCTCCCTACGCCTACGGCACCCTCAGCGTCGAGGGCGGCACACACCGCCTGGTGCGCATCAGCCCCTTCGACAACCAAGGCCGCCGCCAGACCTCCTTCGCGGCCGTTGAGGTTATCCCGCTGATTGAGTCCACGGACCACATTGACATCCCGGAGACCGACATCCGCACCGACGTCTTCCGCTCTTCTGGGCCCGGCGGACAGTCCGTGAACACGACTGACTCCGCCGTACGCATCACCCACCTGCCCACCGGCCTGGTGGTCTCCATGCAGGATGAGAAGTCCCAGATCCAGAACCGCGCCGCCGCCATGCGCGTGCTCCAGTCCCGCCTGCTGCTACTCAAACAGCAGGAGGAGGACGCCAAGAAGAAGGAGCTGGCCGGAGATGTAAAGGCATCCTGGGGCGACCAGATGCGCAACTACGTGCTCAACCCCTACCAGATGGTCAAAGACCTGCGCACCAGCTATGAGGTGGGCAACCCGGACTCAGTCTTCGACGGCGATATTGACGGCTTCATCGACGCCGGGATCCGCTGGCGCAAGCAGCAGGAGCAGGCCGAAGACTGAGGCCTTTGCGAGCCACTGCGACGATCCCCGGATCCCGCCATCGCCCGTGCCAGGGCTACGCCCTAGTCACCCGCAATATCAAGGACCTTGAGCGCACGGGCGCCACGCTAATCAATCCCGGGACCGACTGAGCCCTCAGCACCGGCATGGTGCAGAGGGCTCAATCGCCTCGGCAACTCGAGCAAGCTCGGCTGCCCTCGGCTCAATCGCGTGTGCTCGGCCTACGGCCTACAACACCACTCAATCGCCTCGGCAACTCGAGCAAGCTCGGCTGCCCTCGGCTCAATCGCGTGTGCTCGGCCTACGGCCTACAACACCACTCAATCGCCTCGGCAACTCGAGCAAGCTCGGCTGCCCTCGGCTCAATCGCGTGTGAGCTTGCGGTAGGTGACGCGGTGGGGGCGGGCGGCCTCCGCGCCTAGGCGCTTGATCTTGTTCTCCTCGTAAGAGGCGAAGTTCCCCTCGAACCAGTACCACTTGGCCGGGTTCTCGTCGTCGCCCTCCCACGCGAGGATATGGGTGGCCACGCGGTCCAGGAACCAGCGGTCGTGAGTGATGACCACGGAACAGCCCGCAAAGTTCAGCAGCGCGTTCTCCAAGGAGCCGAGGGTCTCAGTGTCTAGGTCGTTGGTGGGCTCGTCCAACAGAATCAGGTTACCGCCCTGCTTAAGCGTCAGCGCCAAGTTCAAGCGGTTGCGCTCACCACCGGAAAGCACCCCCGCAGGCTTCTGCTGGTCCGGGCCCTTAAAACCGAAAGCCGCCACATAGGCGCGTGAAGGCATCTCCACCTGGCCCACCTTGATGTAGTCCAAGCCGTCAGAGACGACCTCCCACAAGGTCTTGTCCGGGTCAATCCCCGCGCGAGTCTGGTCCACGTAGGAAAGCTTGACCGTCTTGCCGATCTTTAGCTCCCCTGAGTCCAGCGGCTCCAGGCCCACAATCGTCTTGAACAGCGTGGTCTTACCAACGCCGTTGGGCCCCACAATTCCCACAATGCCGTTGCGCGGCAGCGTGAAAGACAGGTCGTCAATCAGGGTGCGGCCATCAAAACCCTTGCTCAGGTGACTGGCCTCCAGCACCACATTGCCCAGGCGCGGGGCTGGCGGGATCTGAATCTCCTCAAAGTCGAGCTTGCGGGTCCGCTCGGCCTCCGCCGCCATTTCCTCATAGCGGGCCAGACGGGCCTTGGACTTAGTCTGGCGGCCCTTTGCGGAGGAACGCACCCACTCCAGCTCCTCCTTGAGGCGTTTGGCAAGCTTGGCGTCCTTCTTCCCCTGGACCTCCAGGCGCTTCTCCTTGGTCTCCAGGTAAGTGGAGTAGTTGCCCTCGTAGGGGTACAGGTGGCCCCGGTCCACTTCCGCGATCCACTGGGCCACGTGGTCCAGGAAGTAGCGGTCGTGGGTGACGGCAATAACCGCACCCTTGTAGGTGCTCAGGTGCTGCTCAAGCCAAAGCACGGACTCGGCATCTAGGTGGTTGGTGGGCTCGTCAAGGAGCAGCAGGTCAGGGGCCTCTAGGAGCAGCTTGCACAGGGCCACGCGGCGGCGCTCACCACCAGAGAGGTTCTTGACCTCCGCCTCCGGCGGCGGGCAGCGTAGCGCGTCCATGGCCTGCTCCAGCTGAGAGTCCAGGTCCCAAGCATTGGCAGCATCCAGCTCGTCCTGAAGCTTGCCCATCTCCTCCATGAGGGCATCAAAGTCGGCGTCGGGATCGGCCATGGCGGCAGAGATCTCGTTGAAGCGGTCCAATTTGCCTTTGATCTCAGCCACGCCCTCCTCAACGTTGCCCAGCACAGTCTTCTCCTCGTTGAGTGGCGGCTCCTGTAACAGGATGCCGACGCTGTAACCAGGGGTCAGACGAGCCTCCCCGTTGGAGGGCTGGTCCAAGCCCGCCATGATCTTGAGGATGGAGGACTTACCAGCGCCGTTGGGACCGACCATGCCGATCTTCGCCCCGGGGAAGAAGGACATGGTGACGTCGTCCAGGATTACCTTGTCACCGTGGGCCTTGCGGGCCTTGATCATGGAGTAGATGTACTCAGCCACTTCTGCTGTGCGCCTTTCATAGGAGGTGCGGATGCTGTTGCGCAGCGATGGCGGGGCTTGCCGCTCCGGCGTCACTGCGCACTGCCGCCCAGCCTACGGGAGTCCCCAGGCACGCGCGAAGCTGCGCCAAGACCTAGGCTCCCTCGCCATCCATGCGGACCGTCCAGCGCCCACTGCCGGAATGCCCTGCGTCAGGCATACGGATCATGCCTTCCTGCGCAATCGTGGAGACCAAACGCCCCGCAGAGTCAAAAACCTGGGCCCGCGCCATAGCCCGCCCACCCTGAGAGGTAGGCGAGTCCTGCACAAACAGCAGCCAGTCAGCCACATTGACATCCCGATGGAACCACTGGGCATGGTCGAGAGTCGCCAGGCTCATGCCCTCACTGCGCCAACACAAGCCTTGGCTGCGCAGCGCTGGTTCCAGCATCACCTGGTCGCATACATAAGCCAGCAGCGCCCGGTGCACCGTCTGACTCGTCTCTACTGGCACTTTTCCGCGCGCCCGCATCCAAAGGTGCTGGCGCCCGTCCCGCTCCGGTGCAGGCTGCAAGTACAGCGTGCCCTCCACATGCCGCAAGTCAAAAGCCGCCGTGCGACCCAGATACTTGGCCACCGGGTGGTCCATCGTGCGGAACAGTTCGAGGGCGCTGGGCACCTCATCTGGGCTAGGGACCGACGGCGCAGGCAACTGCACCACCAAGCCTGACTGCAACTCCTGGAAGGAGGTGACCATAGTCAGGATTGGTCTGCCACCCTGCATCGCCGTAGTGCGCCGCTGCGAGAAGGAACGGCCGTCATGCATCCGTTCCACCGCAAAACCAACCTGTCGATCAGGTTTGCCGCCACGCATGAAATAAGCGTGCACGGAGTGCGGTAAGCGCTCACCATCGCCGTCGTCAACCATGGTGGCAGCAGCAGCCAGCAGCCCTTGCGCCACCACCTGACCACCATAAATGCGGCCAGATAACTGCGGCAAACAATTGCCGGTGAAAGCGTCTTCCCCCTCAGCGGCGCTGAGCGCCAGCACACGGGTGACCGCGCCAAGCGGCTCCTCAGTGGCTAGGGGAACTGGATAAGGCGCCGTCACAGGCCCAGTTCCTCCAGAATGGGCAGCTGGGCGCGCACTGCATCCCTCGCGGCCTCGGCGGTGGCAGCAGTCAGCGCCAAGCTGGCCAAGTCCTGGCACTCAGCCAGAGTCACGGATTTGAGCACGGCGTCCACATCTGGCAGGGCCCGCGCCGTCATAGACAAGCTGGCCACGCCGCAGCCCACCAGGACCGCCGCCAGGGCCGGGTCCGCCGCAGCCTCACCACACACACCCACCGGACGGCCCTTGGGGGCAGCACCATCGCAGGCCTGCTTAATCAAGCGCAGCACTGCCGGCTGCCAGGCAGTGGATAGATCCGCCAGGGAGGACAACAGTCGATCAGCCGCCATCACGTACTGAGTGAGGTCATTCGTGCCCACCGAGGCAAAGTCGGCGTACTCGAACATCTGGTCCGCCATGATCGCAGCCGAGGGCACCTCAATCATCATGCCGGCAGTGGACAGACCATGGGCCCGCGCGGCCTCAGTGAAAGCCTTGGCCTCGTCAACCGTGGAAATCATGGGAGCCATGACCCACACCTTTGCCTCAGTCGCAGCCTGAGCCTGCGCTAGAGCCTCCAACTGGTTCTCCAGCACCTCCGGGTCACGACGGGTCGTGCGGTAGGCGCGCACACCCAACGCCGGGTTGGCCTCAGTCGCGTCAGTCAGGAAGGGCAGGGGCTTGTCCGCGCCGGCATCCAGGGTGCGCACCACCACTTTCTTGCCTGGGAAGGCCGCCAAAACCTCCGTGTATGCAGCTACCTGCTGCTCCACCGTGGGCTCAGTGGGCTGGTCCAGGAAGCAGAACTCCGTGCGGAACAGGCCAACCCCCATGGCATTGGCCTCCGCAGCTGAGCGGGCGGCAGCACCATCGCCCACATTCGCCAGCAGCTGGACCTCATGCCCATCCTTCGTGGCGCCGTCGCCATTGAACTCGCGCACCCGGCTGGCCAACTCTCTGGCATGGCGCAACTCTTCCTCAGAGGGCTCAAGGGTGATAAAGCCCTTGGTGCCATCCACCAAGACAATCGTGCCCTCCAACAGCTGGTCGGTCACGGCAGTGCCAGCGCCCACGATTGCGGGCATGCCCAAAGACCGCGCCAGGATCGCCGTGTGGGAGGTCGGGCCGCCCTCACTGGTCACAAAAGCCACGACCTTCTCCGGGTCTAGCAGAGCCGTGTCAGCCGGAGCTAGGTCCTCAGCCACCAGTACAAAAGGCTCAGGCATGCTGGGGATGCCGGGCATGGGGGAGTCAGTCAGGACTGCAACAATCCGGTCGCGCACGTCAGCGACATCCCGAGTGCGCTCCGCCATATAGCCACCCAGGGATTCCAACATGGCGGATAGGGTGCCTGCGGCCTCCCACACGGCCCGTTCTGGCACTAGGCGGCGCTCACGCACCATGGCCTGGGCGGAGGAGGTCAGCGTAGGGTCTGCGGCCATCTGCGCCGTCATCTCCAGCAGTGCTCGGCCTTCACCCTTGGCTTCAGCGGCGGAAAGCTCCAGGCGCTTCTTGACGGCCAGGGCCGCATCCGCGATCCGCTCGCACTCGCGGTCTAGGTCTCGGGCGGCGTCGAGCACCTCAATCTCTGGCTCAGGGACGCCTGGCGCCATGCGGGCAACAGGTCCGGCCACCAGGCCTGGGCTCACGCCGATGCCGGAAAGCTGGGTGCGGGTCTGGTCGGAGGTGGCCATCGGTGCTCCTTGGGTCGGCTGGCTAGCGCGTATTAACGAACTTCGGCCCATTGTGCCCTGAGACGTGGGACACGGTGGCGGTTCTGCGCTGAGGATAACTACCGATTCCGGCCCCCGCGACTGCGTGGAATGACCCAAGCGGCGGGCAGCAAGGACCTGAAAGCTTTGCATTATTGTCTGTCTGAATGTTGGGGTGCGGCGTGCAATCCATTGCAGGGCGCGGCATGCTTGAGTCTGGTACGGCGGCCCCGTCCGTCACCCGCCCTTCCCGTCCACCGAGCGCGCACCGCGCGCGAGAGCAATGAGGCCTCATACGCGATGTCCCAGCCCAACGTATCTGCCCAAGCCCCCAGTGAAAGCCTGATCCGCCTAGCCGACCTGCACGGCGTATCCACCGAGTACTGGGACTACCACGGCAACCTAGCCTCACCCTCAAGACAGACCCTGGAGGCCGTGCTTGGGGCCCTAGGCATCGCCGCCACCACTGAGGAGGAAATCGCGGCCTCCCTCACCGACGCCGACCTGGCCCCCTGGCGCCAGGCCCTACCCGCCTGCATCGTGACCCGCCGCGGCAAGGCCGAGACCGTGCGCGTGCACGTGCCCGACGGCGCCGATGTCTCCGTCCACGTGGAGCTGGAAGAAGGCGGCGAGCGCTGGCTCAAGCAGACCGACGACTGGACGCGGGCCCGTGTAGTCGACGGCGTGCTAACCGGTCGCGCCGCCTTTGACCTCCCTACCGATCTGCCCCTGGGCTGGCACACCCTGGTAGCGGAGATCCGCGCCAAGGGGGCTGAGCCCGCCCGCACGGTCACTGCGCCACTAGCCATCACCCCGGACCATCTGGAACTGCCGCAGGCGCTGGGGGAGCGCGGTTGGGGCGTTATGGCGCAGCTCTACTCGGTGCGCTCGCGAGCCTCCTGGGGAATTGGCGACGCCGACGACCTCACGGAACTGGCCGGCTTCCTGGGGGACGAGGGCGCAGACTTCCTGCTCATCAACCCGCTGCACGCAGCTGAGCCTGCCGGGCCAATGACGGCGTCGCCATATCTGCCGGTCACTCGCCGCTTCGTGAACCCGATCTACATTCGCCCAGAAAATATTCTAGAAGTTGCTCGCTTATCTGGCCCGCGCCGCTCCTTGGTGCAGTGGGCTCAGCAAGAAGTGCGTGACCGCAACCTAGAGACCACCCCCATTGACCGCGACGAGGTGTGGAAGGCCAAGCGGGAAGCCCTGGAAGTCATTTTCTCTGCTGGCCGCTCCCGCGCCCGCCAACGGGACTTTGAGCGCTTCCGGGCGGAGCAGGGGGATGGGCTGGAGCGTTTTGCACTCTGGTGCGCGCTGACGGAAAAGTACGGGGATATGGCCACCTGGCCCGCCAACCTCAAAGACGCTAGCTCGGCGCATGTGGCCAACGAGGCCCGCAGTCTGGCTGACCGAATTGAGTTCTACGCCTGGATGCAGTGGGTTATCGACGAGCAGCTTGAACGCGCGCAGCAGCAAGCACTGGCCGCAGGCATGGCGCTGGGCATCATGGATGACCTGGCAGTGGGAGTGCACCCGCGTGGCGCCGATGTCTGGTCCATGCCTGATGCCTTTGCTGCTGGTATTCACGTTGGTGCTCCGCCGGATATGTACAACCAGCTGGGGCAGAACTGGTCCCAGCCGCCGTGGAGCCCCAAGTACCTTGCGGAGAGCGCCTTTAGGCCCCTGCGGGAGATGGTGCGCACGGTTCTGCGTCATGCCGGAGCCTTGCGGGTGGACCATGTGATTGGGCTGTTCCGCCTGTGGTGGATTCCCGAAGGCATGGGCGCCGACCAGGGTGCCTACGTCCGTTACGACCACGAGGCGATGGTGGGAGTGCTGCTGCTGGAAGCGCACCGGGCTGGCGCCGTCGTCATTGGTGAAGACCTGGGCACCGTGGAGCCGTGGGCTCGCGAGTACCTGACTGCCCGGGGAGTCTTGGGCACTTCAGTGCTCTGGTTTGAGAAGCAGGGGGACGGCTGGCCGCTGCAGCCTGAGGCCTACCGGCGTCTAGCTCTGTCTACGGTGAACACGCACGACTTGCCGCCTACTGCCGGCTACCTGGCGGACGAGCATGTGGAGTTGCGTCAGCGCCTGGGCTTGCTTACGGACCCTGTGGAGCAGGTGCGGGCGGAGGCTCGTGTCGAGCGCGACCGCATGATTGCGCGCCTGCGAGAGCACGGCCTGCTAGGCGAGGAGCCAACTGAGCGGGAGATTGTGGAGGCCCTGCATCGCTATGTGGTGCGCACGCCGTCAGCGTTGATTGGCGTCTCTCTGGTCGACGGCGTAGGCGAGCGGCGCACCCAGAACCAGCCTGGCACAGACAAGGAGTACCCGAACTGGCGGATTCCGCTGGCGGATGGCTCGGGTGAGGCAGTCTTGGTGGAGGACCTCCCCAACTCTGTGCGCCTTGGCAGCCTGCTGGCAGCGGTGCGGGACGAGTTGGCGCAGCGGCAGCTCTGAGGGCCGCGGCAGGGCTGAACGCGGTGGAATAAGACGCGGCGGCCCAAGGCGCAGCTGAACGAGGCATGGCCACGCAAGGCGCGGCTAAGCAAGGCGCGGCAAATCCGGCACAACTAGTTCAGCGCAGCAAGCGCAGCAGAGCGGCCCGTTCCCTTAGGGGGAGCGGGCCGCTCTGCTGCCGGATGGTGGTGCTTAGCGCGGGGCTGCACGGCACATTGCTGCCGGGCAGCCCTGAGTCACTTGATGGTCAGCACCCTGTCTCCAGGGGTGACGGCGGAGCCAAGCTCTGGGAGAGTTAGGTCGGCTTCTTCGGTTTCCAAGGCGATGATCGGGACAATGGGATTGCGCCCACCTGCCTCAATCTGTGCGGGGTTCCAGGTGACCATAGGGTCGCCAGCCTTGACCTGATCGCCTTCCTTGGCCAGGACTTTGAAGCCCTCGCCAGCGAGTTGGACCGTGTCTAGGCCTAGGTGTACTAGCACGCCCTTGGAGTCGTCGGAGACGATCACGAAGGCGTGGGGGTGGACCTTTACGACCCGCCCGCTGATAGGGGCTACTGCGGTGAGCTCGCCGTCGCGTTCCGGGTCGACGGCGATGCCAGGGCCCACAAACTTGCCGGAAAAGACCGGATCGGGGACCTCCTCAATCGCGACCAGCTTGCCCGCTAGGGGAGCGGTTACGGTGAGGGTCAACGCAGGTCCTCGATGTCCTCCGCAATGGTGTCGGCGTTGGGGCCGACGATGACCTGGACGGTGTCGCCCACCTTGAGCACGCCGTGCGCACCAGCAGCCTTGAGGCCCGCCTCGTCTAGGAGGCTGATGTCCTCTAGCTCGCAGCGCAGTCGGGTGATGCAGGGCTCGATCTCATTGATATTGTCGAATCCGCCGAGGGCGTCGACGATCTGCTGAGCCTGGGACATAGATGCCTCCTGTTGTGGCCGGCGGTGCCGGGGGATTTTGGCTGCGGTGGGCCACGTTGCCCGGCAGAGCGTCAGTGGTCCATACCAGTCGAAATAGTACTCGCCGGCGCCTGGCTGTCCAGCGATTATTGCTTGCTGTGCTGCGGCGGGGCCAAGAGTTCCGCTATATCTGTGGAGAGCAGGTCGGCATTGGGGCCCACAATCACCTGCGCCACGCGGCCAATTACTGAGACGCCGTGCGTCCCCGCGCGGCGCAAGGCGGTGCGGTCCACGCGGGACGGCTCTAGTACTTCCACACGCAGGCGGGTGGTGCAGGGTTCCAGCGAGTCGATATTCTCCGCGCCGCCGAGGGCGGCAACAATGGCCCGAACGTCAGGCTTCACGATGCGGCTCCTTTGGATCTGGGGGTGGGACGGGAGACGGCGGGGGCAGGGACAGCGACCGGGACCCACAGGGCGTAGCGGTCTGCGCGGTAGATGGAATGCGAGTAGTCGATGACGGTGTGCTCGTGGAAGGTGCGGCGGGTGATGGCAAGCGTTGGTGCTCCCTCGCGTACGCTCAGCAGCGTAGCCTCCTCGATCGTAGCGGCGTGGGCTTCGATTAGGTCTTCACCCCAGGCTGGTGGCAGCCCGGCGCCAGTAAGGCGCTCATAGACGGAGAAGTTCAGGGCGCCGTCCAGCAGATCGGGCAGAGCGTCGGCGGGGATCCAGTTCTCCTCGATGGCCATAGGGGTTGAATCGGCGGTGAGCAGACGTCGGAGGTGGTGGACAGCGGTGCCGGGCACGCGCTCAAGTTGCTCAGCGACGGCGTTGGAAGCAGGGATGGTCTCGGCCAGCAGGAAGACCGAGCCGGGCTCCATGCCGCGACGTCGCATCTCTTGGGTGAAGGAGGTCAGCCGCACCTGTAGGTCAACCTTTGGCTGGGCCACAAAGGTTCCTTTGCCTTGATGCCGCTCCAGCACGCCGTCGACCACCAGGGTGTCAATGGCTTGGCGGACGGTCATTCGGGAGACGCGGAAGAGCTTGCAGAGCTCGCGCTCCGAGGGGATGGGGCTGCCTGGGCTCAGGTTTGAACGCACCTCGCTGAGAAGGTGGTCTCGCACCTGGACGTACTTGGCTCTTGAAGGTGGCATGGCTATGAGAATCTAAGGAGTGATTGTCTGGTGGCCTGGGGCTTGACCTCATTGTCGCAACTGGTCAGGACCGTGGTCCTATTGTGCAGCACGATCTGACAGAACGTGCACGAAACACCTCCGTCTCACTTGACAATTGACGCAATTGTGCGTTTTTCTAGCACCACTGGTCCAGACCTCTACCACTCTGGCCCGGCGTCGTCGCCCAGCAGGGCGGCTTCCCTTGAGCGCAGCAAAGTCGCTGCGTGAACCCAATCTGGAGAAAAACGTGACTACAAAGAAGTCGGGTGGCGCCTTTGCCGTCGCCCAGCGGCTTGGTCGCTCGCTCATGTTGCCGATCGCCACGCTGCCTGCAGCGGGTCTGCTGCTGCGTCTGGGCCAAGCTGACATGCTCGGTGCTGACGGCCTTTCCAAGAGCCTGACTTGGATGCAGCCAGTAGCCGACCTGATCAACGCCGCCGGTGGTGCCGTCTTTGACAACCTGCCTCTTATCTTCGCGGTGGGCGTCGCCGTCGGCTTTGCCAAGAAGGGTGACGGCTCCACCGGTGTAGCTGGCCTCTTTGGCTACCTGGTCTACAAGCACGTGCTGTGGGTGATGGCTCCGCTGGTTCTCGGCAAGCCTGCTGCCCCCGATGCCAAGGCGCTCGAGTGCCTCCACAATCTCGACCCGGCTAAGGAGACCATCGCTCAGGTTGGGCCCTGGAACCAGGGCGTCAATGTTTGCGGCCTGGCCACTCAAACCCCCATCAACTACGGCGTGCTCGGCGGTATCGTCATGGGTATCGTCGCTGCTCTGCTTTGGCAGAAGTTCTACCGTGTGAAGCTGCCTGACTGGCTGGCTTTCTTCGGTGGCCGTCGCTTCGTGCCGATCATTACCTCCGTGGTCGCCATCGTCGTCGCCATCTTCATGGCTTTCCTCTACCCCGCCTTCGACTGGGTCATCAACAAGCAGCTGGGTGGCTGGCTCATGGAGGCCGGTGCTCAGGGTGGCTTTGGTGGCGCCATCGCAGCCTTCGTCTTTGGTACCGCTAACCGTCTGCTCATCCCCTTCGGCCTGCACCACCTGCTGAACTCCATCCCGTGGTTCCAGCTCGGTGACTGCAAGAACGCCGCTGGTGAGACTCTCCACGGTGACCTCACCTGCTTCTTCAACGGTGTTGGCGGCAGCAACGCCTGGTCTGGTGGCTTCATGACCGGCTTCTTCCCGATCATGATGTTTGCCCTCCCGGCGGCGGCCCTAGCCATGTGGCGCACGGCCAAGCCGGAGAAGCGCAAGGCTACTGGCGCCCTGATGGTTTCCACCGCTCTAACCGCTCTTCTCACTGGTGTAACCGAGCCCCTTGAGTACGCCTTCGCCTACGCAGCCTTCCCGCTGTACGTGGTGCACGCGCTCCTCACCGGCTCCTCCCTGGCCATCACCAATGGCTTGGGTGTGAAGGACGGCTTCTCCTTCTCCGCTGGTGCTATCGACTACTTCATCAACTGGGGCAAGTCCTCCGAGTTGTCGACTTCAGCGCTCCCCGGCCCGGTCATGATCGTCATCCTGGGTCTGATCTACGCTGCGATCTACTACTTCCTGTTCCGCTTCCTCATCACGAAGCTCAACTTCAAGACTCCGGGCCGCGAGGACGATGACACTGACGCCTTCGCTGCTGCTCAGGAGGCCGCGGCGAAGTCCACCGGCAAGAAGGTCGCTGAGGCTGGTGCCGGCAAGGATGGGAAGACCGGAAAGGTCTCCAAGCGCTAAGTCGCTCAGTCAGAGGCGCCTAAGCTCGAGGTGCTGACACAGTGGGTCCCGGTCACCTAGATGGTGGCCGGGACCCCTTGTGTGTCTGTACTAGCGCCGTGTGCCGATCCAGTGCCCGCGCGTCAATGCAGGGCACCACCCCCACATTCGGACAACCTTCCTCTGTTCGGACAACGCTCGCCCGTTCGGACAACCATTGCAGCGGTCGTAGGTTGTCCGAACGGCTTTACGTTGTCCGAATGGGATTTGGTTGTCCGAATGAGAAGGCGGCGGGGAGGGGGTGGTTAGCCCTGGGGCGCGGTTTCCTGGGCTCGGGCTACGCGCAGCACGTCGTCGAGGTTCTCAGAGACGATGCGACGCAAGGCTGCTGGCGCAGCAGCATGCGAGTCCAGCCAGCCACGCAGCACGCCTTCGGCGTCGACCCCCGGCAGCCCCACCGGCAAGCAACTCCACAGGGAAGCTAGCAAGTTCTCCGCCATGTGGAAGGTCCGGGACTCCCAGATGCCGTCCACAACCTCCGCATAAGCCCCTACGAAAGGCACCAACAGCGCAGGGTTGCGCGAGCAAGCTCCAAAGCCCCGCAGCATCTTCACCTGGGTCTCATTGGGAATGCTTGCATCCTCCACGAGCGCCTTCCAAGCAGCGACCTTTGCCTGACCAGTGGGAATCGCAGCGCGGGCCTGGGCAGCGCGCTCAAGGCCAGTGGTGGTGACGTCACGCTCCGCCTCAGCAGCAATCTGCTCCTCGCCAGCCTGCCCGGCAGCCACCAGGCCAATCAGCAGCTCCCAACGCAGGTCCTGGTCCACCACTAGGCCCGTGGGCACAACAGCCCCCGCAAGCATCCCGGCGACGGCGTCGAGCTGCGAGCTGGTCACTGCCGTATGTGCCAGGGCCCGGGCCAACTGCAGCTGCTTGTCAGAGCCCGGCTGCGCAGCCGCCAGCAGCATCTGCAGCGAGTCAGCCGTAGCCACAAAGGCACCCGCACGCTCCGGGTGCGGCAGATAAGCACCCAAGCAGGTGGATACCTGTGCTAGTAGCGTCTGGATTACTCCCGAGTGCTCCTCCACGCTCAGGGCCTCCAGCGCAGCCGGCAGGTAGTCAGTGGCTGCCAGCTCGCCATCCCGAACCATGTCCCAGGCTGAAGCCAACATTAGGGAGCGGGGCAAAGAACCTGCGAATGCCGCAATGTGTTCCAGCCCCTGGCTGAGGGATACCTCGTCCAATCGGACCTTCGCATAAGTAAGATCCTCGTCGTTTAGCAGCAGCACGGCTGGGCGCTGCTTGCCCACCAGCTCGGGCACCGGCGTGGACGCGCCATCGACGTCGATCTCCACCCGAGCGGTGCGAGCCAGGGCGCCGTCCACCAGGTCGTAGCAGCCGATGGCTAGGCGGTGGGGGCGGGGGGTCGCGGGAGAACCCTCCGGAATCTCCTGCTGCACCGTCAGGCTGGTGATAATGCCAGCCTCGTCCACCTCCAGTTTGGGGCGCAGCACGGTCACCCCGGCTTCCTGCAGCCAGACTTTGGTCCAGGCACTCAGGTCCCGGCCACTGGTGACCTCAAGCTCAGTGAGCAGATCCGCCAGGGTGGCGTTGGCGTAGGCGTGCTTGTCCAGGTAGCGGGCGATGCCCTTGAAGAAGTTGTCCCGGCCTACATAAGCCACCAGGGCGGAGAGCACAGAGGCGCCCTTGGCGTAGGTGATGCCGTCGAAGTTCACTTCTACGTCGTGCAGGTCGTTGATCTGCGCAGCGATGGGGTGCGTGGAGGAAAGCTGGTCCTGGTTGTAGGCCCAGGCTTTCTCCGCGGCTTGGAAGGTGGTCCAGGCCTCAGTGAAGCGGGTGGCTTCAGCCGTGGCCAGGGTGGAGGTGTACTCGGCAAAGGACTCGTTGAGCCACAGGTCGTTCCACCACTTCATGGTGACCAGGTCCCCGAACCACATATGGGCCAGCTCATGCAGAATCGTCACTGCACGCCGCTCCACCCGGGCTGCTACGGGCCGAGAGCGGAAAATATAGTCGTCGCGGTGAGTGACGCAGCCCGCATTCTCCATGGCGCCAGCGTTGAACTCGGGCACGAAGATCTGGTCGTACTTCTCAAAGGCATAGGGCGTGGCGAAGAGCTCCTCGTAGAAGGCAAATCCCCGCTTGGTCAGGTCTAAAATCTCCTCGGAGTCCATGTGCTCGGCCAGGGAAGCGCGGCAGTAGGTGCCCAGGGGAACTACGCGACCGTCAGAGGCGGTGTAGCTGTCCGTCTGGCCCACGTAAGGCCCCGCGACGATCGCCGTGATGTAGGTGCTGATCGGCTTGGTGGGGGCGAAGGCAAAGCGGCTGGCAGGGGCGCCGTCGGTGCCGGTGACGGCCTGGGCTGCGGGGGTGGGGGAGTTGGAGAAGACAGTCCAGCCCGCCGGGGCGGTCACGGTGAAGGTGAAGGCCGCCTTGAGATCCGGCTGCTCGAAGCAGGGGTAGACGCGGCGGGCGTCAGGCACCTCAAACTGTGTGTAGAGGTAGGTCTGGCCGTCGGCTGGGTCGGTGAAGCGGTGTAGGCCCTCGCCGGTGTGCATATAGGCGCAGTCGGCCTCCACCTTGAGTTCATTGTCAGCGGCTAGGCCGGTCAGGCAGATGCGGGAGTCGGCGTAGACCTCGGCGGGATCTAGTGCCTGGCCATTCAGGGAGATGGTGTGAATGCTGGGGGCAATTAGGTCCACAAAAGTGCTGGAACCTGGTGTTGCTTTGAAGCGCAGGGTGGTGGTGGAGCCGAACACCTCCTCGCCCCGAGTGAGGTCTAGAACGACGTCGTAGGCCTGCGTGGTGACGACGGCGGCGCGGTCGGCCGCCTCGGTGCGGGTCAGGTTCTGACCAGGCATCTGAGCTCCTTTTAGTTTTCGAGGTTGGCGGGGGCGGAAGTCCACCGCGGTCCGTTCCGGGGCGTCGCAGCGCCGAGGTCGGAGAACTGGCGCCATCTTCTCACCAGGGCTGGCAGTGCCAAAACGTGGGCGCTTAGGTGCAGGGGAAGGCGGCGTCGCTCAGCTTGCTGGAGTGCAAGTACCTTTGGTGTAACCGAGCTCGCTGAGGACGCGGTAGGTGTCTTCGGTGGGCAGGGCGATGAAGGTGTTGTTGACGATGGGGCCAGGCACATCGACGACATCGACCTGCTCGCTGGCGGAGGCCGCGCGTGCGAGCCGCAGCAGCTCCAGCAGGCCCAGGTCTTCGTCTAAACCTGTGTTTCCTGCGATTTGGTGGGCTAAGGAGTGGGCGGCAAGGGGGGACTTAGCTTTGTTGCGGGCCGCCGTCATCGCCTGACGCATAACCGTACCGCCGGATTGGGTACGCCGTTTGGCGCCTTCCTCCTCAGACAAAGCTACCCAGGTGCCATCGCGTAGCACTTCTGGGTGCCGGGAGCGGACCAGGGCTAGGGCGGTGACGCCGTCAAGGTGGGCTGGGCCTGCTTGTTCGAGGTTGAGTCCGGTGTAGGCGTCGCGCACGGGTTCGGGGATATCAAGGTCCACTCCGCCTAGGGAGTCGATGATCTTGGCAAACTGGGCCATATTCACGCTGATTAGGTGACTGATGGGCACGCCCAGGTTGGCGCAGAGCAGGTCGGCGGTGTGCTGTGGGCCTTGGAGGTAACTCGTGGTTAGGCGTTCTTGTTCAAGGAAGTTGGCGCCAATGGTGAGGTCTCTGGGTAACAGGGCAACTGAGAGTTTGCCGTCTTGGAATCGCAGCAGGGCGATGACGTCGGCGCGGCTGCCTTCCCCCGCCTGTTCCACAGTGCCGAAGGGGCCTTGGTCACCAGGAATGTGCTCGCGCGAGTCTGTGCCGACCACGAGCCAGGTCTCCGGGGCACTGCCGGTGACCGTGGGGGGCTGAAGATTAAAGCGCTCGGGGCGGGCCATTAGCACCCCGAAGTCCACGCCTGCTGCGAGCAGAGCCAGGACCAGGATGGTGCAGAGCGTGCTCAGGATGCGGTGTTTGCGGTAGAACGCCCCCACCCGGGTGCGAACGCCAGGCTTGGCGGCTTGCACCCGGGTGGGGGCGTCGGTGGCCTCAGTGGCGGATTCTTCTTCCTTCACAGGCCATTAGTGTAGGGATCAGGCGTGGCGACGCTTGAGGGCGACGGCGCCAACTCCGGTCAGGCCCAGGGCGAAGATTGCCAGGGCGGGAGCCTCGATACCGGTCTTGGCCAGCTCCTTCTTGGGAGTGATCTGGGCGGCGTTCTTGGCCGGAGCCTGCTCCTGGGGCAGGGGCTTGGGAGCCTCGGACGGAGCCGGGGCGGGGGTGGTGGTGCTGCCAGCCTTCGTAGCACTGACGAACTGGTTGCCCTCAGCCTTGAAAACGCTGTCGAAGAATGCGCCCTCGCCGTTGGATCCACTGATCTTCAGCACGTAGTAGCCATCCGCCATAGCAGTCGGGGCGCCAACGTTGGTGGCAACGGCACCATTTGCGTCAGAGGTAGCCTTGCCAACCTCGATGCCGGTCGCGTCCTTGGCGACCTTGCCGTCCTTGTCAGAGGGGAAGAAGGCCAAGGTGACCTGAGTGTTGGGGTTGAAGCCGGTCGCGTTGACCTCGAAGTTCGTGTAAGCACCCTCGCCGGTGGCCTGCACCGTGCCGCCAATCGGGGTCAGGACGAAAGCAGCGGCCTCAACGTCAGACTTCTGACCGCCGTAGAACATGCACTGCGCGAATACGTACCACGGGTCAGTCTTAGCGTCACCCTTGGACTCATTGACAGCCTTGGTCATGTCCGCGGCTACACTCCACTTGCCCTCAGCGTCGGCCATGGCCTGACCGCCGGGAGCAAGGTGATCCTCGTTGGGGCCAATGGCGAGCAAAATGGTGCCAGGCTTGCCGTCCTTAATGCAGCCCGCGCCGGTGAAGGTGTGGGTGCCGGTAGGCGAGACATTGCCAACGGCGTCGATGGTGACGGTGACTTTGCTGTTCTCAGCGGCGGTGTTGCTGCCCTCAGCAGCAGCAGGGGCGGCGATGCCGAGAGCGAGTACGGCAGCGGCGGTCAGAGCGAGGGGGCGTCCAAGACGCATATTGTCCTCCAGGTTTTCATCAGGGAAGGCTTGGGATGCCTTTGACCCCGCAATTCTTTCCTAGTCACAATTCGGATACAAGTGTTGCTTTTGACTCTGGATCGCTGCTAAGTAGGTTGTTAAGAATCGCTCAGGTCACATCAGTCACAGACGTAACAGGTGTCGCCTCGATTTGTGGGAAACTCACAACTGAGGTGCATATTTCTATAGAAAAACTGGTGGGGGGTGGGGACTTATCCCCACCCCCCACCAGCTCGGCAGTGCCTCACCAGATCGTGACGCGCTCCTGCGGAGCTAACCAAAGCGCATCCCCGGGAACCAGCTCGAAGGCCTCATAAAAGGCATCCACGTTCCGCACGATCCCATTGCAGCGGAACTCAGCGGGGGAGTGCGGATCGACCGTCAACAGCAACTCTGCGTAGTCGTCCCGGTTCTTTCCACGCCAGATCCTTGCCCAGGAGAAGAAGAAGCGCTGCAGCGCGCTCAGTCCATCCACCGCTGGCACCGCCGCCACATCGTCGATACCCGCCCGGGCCAGCGCCAGCCGGTAAGCCTTCAAGGCGATCCCCAAACCGCCCAAGTCCCCGATGTTCTCCCCAATAGTCAAAGAGCCATTGACATGCGGCGCCTCCTCACCAGCCGCAGCCGCCCGGGCTGCCAACGCAGCAGGTACATAGGCGTCGTACTGCGCGATCAGCGCCTGAGTCCGAGACTTAAAAGCCTCACGGTCGGCCTCGGTCCACCAGTCAGTCACCTTGCCGGTGCCGTCAAAAGTGGAACCTTGGTCATCAAAACCGTGCCCAATCTCGTGCCCGATCACCGCCCCGATACCCGCGTAGTTGACGGCGTCGTCAGCCTCCGGAGAGAAGAAAGGCGGCTGCAAAATGGCCGCCGGAAAGACGATCTCATTCATGGTCGGGTTGTAGTAGGCATTCACCGTTTGCGGCGTCATATGCCACTCATCGCGATCCACCGGACCTCCCAGACGCCCCAGCTCACGCGCCAGCTCCGCCGCCTCCACACTGTGGACGCTCGCCAAGAGGTCACCCGGCGTCACCTTCACCGCTGAATAGTCCCGGAAGCGCTGCGGGTAACCTATTTTGGGCGTGAACATGGACAGCTTCTCCAGCGCCCGCGCCCGCGTGGCCGCGCTCATCCACTCCAACTCACTGATCGACTGGCGATAAGCCTCAAGCAGGTCTGCCACCAGGGCCTCCATCGCCTGCTTGTGCGAAGCCGGGAAATGCCGCTCCACGTAGATCCGTCCCACGGCCTCGCCCAGGCAGGACTCCACCAGCCCAACGCCCCGCTTCCAACGCGGCCGCAGCTCGTCGGTGCCCTGCAGCCGCTTGCCGTAGAAGGCGAAGTTCTCCTCCACGAAAGCCCGGGAGAGCAAAGTTGCCCGACCGTGCACCACATGCCAGACCGCCCAAGCCCGCAGATCCTCCAGCCTGGTCTCCTCCCACACCTGGGACATGTGCTCCAGGTAGTCAGGCTGACCCACGATCAACTCGTCAAGGAAGACGCCCCTGCCGGTGCCTGCTGCCCGCGCGGCCTCCTCCACGCCGGAGCGCCACTGCGCCCAGGGGAAGCCGGAGGCAGTGGCCTCGGCCCAGGTCATGGGGTTGTTCATCTGCTCAATGTCACGCAGCCGCACTCGGTCCCAGTGCCCCGCCGCCAACGCCGTCTCCACCGCCATGATGCGCTGCGCCACCGCGGTGGCCGCGTCGACGTCGTCGGCCTCACCAGAAGCCAAGGCGTCAACCACTTTCGCAAGGCGCAGCATCGCGGCGATATGCGCCACGTAGGCCTCACGCAGTTCCGCCTGCGATTCCTCCCGGTAATAGGACTCATCCGGCAGTGCCAAGCCCGCCTGGCCCATCCAAGTGGTGTAGCGGTCCGGATCGTTCAGATCCACCTCCACGCCCACACCGATCGGGCCCGTGAAACCAATGCCCACCCGGGCACCTAATAGCTGCGCCAGCTCTTCCTTGGAAGCAGCCTCCAGCACCGGAGCCAGTTCAGGCTGCAGCGGGGCGGCGCCCAGGGCCTCGGCCCGCTCCTCATCCATGAAGGCGGCATACAGTGCCCCAATCTTTCCGGCATCACTGTCCAGCGCTGCGACGCCGTCGCTTACCTGCTGCGCGCATTCCTCTACGATGCTGCGGCAGGCCAGTTCTGCCGCGTCACGCAGGTCCGTGAAGGAACCAGTGGCGGGCCGGTCAGCGGGGATCTTTGCCGTCGCCAACCAGGCGCCGTTGACATGCCGGAATAGATCATCTTGTGGGCGCACGGAGGGGTCCTGTGCGGCGGTCTCCAGGACTCCGGCCAGGACCGGGGCAGATGGTTTGGGGGAAGCAGCGGAAGGGCTAGGAACAGTCATGGGCATACGCTAACCGAAGCCACTTGGGTGCCACTGCGGCGGTACGGCACAATCAGGCCATGCGCATCCATATCGCCACAGACCACGCTGGATTCGAACTAAAGAACCGCCTTGCCGAGCACCTGCGGGCCGCCGGGCATGAGGTTATTGACCACGGCGCCCACGAGTACGACGCCCTCGACGACTACCCTGCTTTCTGTATCGACTGCGGTCAGGCAGTGGTGGCTGACCCGGGCAGCCTGGGCGTGGTGATTGGTGGCTCCGGCAACGGTGAGCAGATCGCCGCCAATAAGGTCGACGGCGTGCGCGCAGCCCTGGTCTGGAACGAGGAGACCGCGCGCCTAGCCCGCGAGCACAACAACGCCAATATCATCTCCATCGGCTTCCGCCAGCATGAACTCAGCTACTGCTTCCAGCTGGTGGACGTATTCATTGCCGAGCCCTTTAGTGGCGACGAGCGGCACCTGCGCCGCATTGGGCAGATCAGCGCCTTCGAGGCGGAGCGCGACTGAGCCTTGCCAGAAGGTCACACCATCCACCGGCTCGCGGGGGCCCTCCGGGAGCTATGGGGCGGGCAAAGGCTGCGCGCTAGCTCGCCGCAGGGGCGTTTTGCTGAGGGCGCCGCGCGGCTTAATGGGCAGGTGCTGCTCGATGCCCGCGCGCATGGAAAGCACCTGTTTGTGCCCTTCGGTCCGGCGGCGGATATGCCGGTTGCGGACCCAGCGGTGCTTTGGCTGCGCATCCACCTGGGGCTATATGGCTCCTGGACTTTTGACGGCGACGCCGCTTTCATTGCCCCGCATGCCATCGGGGCGCCCCGGCGTCGGGTAGGAGAACGCGGCGAGCAAGCCTTGCCTGGCGGCGCCGAGGCCAGCTCAGGGGCGCCAGAGGTCGGCGAGTGGCAGGCTCCTGCGCCGCGCGGCACTGTGCGATTGCGACTAGTGGGTGAGCATGGCTGCGCCGACCTGACCGGTCCTGCCGCCTGTGAGCTGCTTGACGCTGCCGGTGTGGACGCTGTGCGCCGTCGCCTGGGACCGGACCCGCTGCGCCGCGACGGTGACCGAGAAGTGTTCGTGGCCAATGTGCGGCGACGGCGTCGCAGCATTGGCGAGTTGCTCATGGACCAGTCTGTGCTAGCCGGGGCAGGCAATATCTATCGGGCTGAGACGCTGCTGCGCTGTGGTGTAAATCCCTTCCGGCACGGCAATGCGGTCAGTGAACGGCGACTGCGCCAGATTTGGGATGACCTGGTGCCGCTAATGGAGCACGGGGTGGAGACCGGGCTAATCACCACCGTGGACGCGGCAGATATGCCTGACCCCTTGCCTGCAGAAGATCAGGAAGCCGGGCGCTGGTACGTGTACCACCGCGACGGGCGGCCCTGCCTCAAATGTGGGGCGCGAGTGCAGCGTGCTGAGTTGGCTGGGCGGACCCTGTTCTGGTGCCCGCGTTGCCAAGCGCATTGAGTCCGGCTGCCCACATCTAAAGCTGGCGTATTCGCCCCCATAGGGCGGTGGTGGCGCCGCAGCAGCGTTGAAAGAACGCCACTTTGGGCGGTGCGGCGGCCAGTGGGCGCGGATATGTCTAAGCTTAGACACGTGATTGACAGTGCAACCGTCGCCGCAGCCACTGAGGCAGTAACGCTCAGCGTGTCAGCAACCCGCGCTAAGCCTTCCCTCCATGCCAGCCCATGGTCTAAGGCCACTGCTGGGCTGCTCAGTCGCGACCTGCACCTGACCGTTCCCCTGGACCGCTCCGGCAATCGGGACACCCTTCCGGACGGCAGCCCCACCATCACCGTCTATGCCCGCGAAATCACCCTGGCCGAAGCGGGCGGCCAGAACGACCCCCTGGCCAAGCCTCCACTCCTTTTCCTCCAAGGCGGCCCGGGCTGCGAGTCCCCTCGCCCCAGCGCGGACGCGGGCCTGGGCTGGCTGGGTGCCATCCTGGAACATCACCGCGTCATCCTCTTGGACCAGCGCGGCACCGGACGCTCCACTCCTGTAGACCGTCCTGACGCCGGTGGCAACGCCGCCGGAACAGCGCGCCTGCTCACCCACTTCCGGGCAGACGAGATCGTTGAGGACTGTGAGGACCTGCGCAAAGCCCTTGGCATTGAGCGTTGGAGTTTGCTGGGACAGTCATTCGGTGGCTTCTGCGTCACCCGTTACCTCTCCACCCACGCCGACGCCGTCGAAACTGCTTATCTCACCGGCGGCCTGCCGGCAGTCGGCGCCAGCATCGATCAGGTCTACGAACTCACCTGGGCGCGCATGGCCGCCCGCTCCGCCGAGCACTACCGCCGCTACCCACAGGACCGCGACCGCCTAGCCGCCCTTATGGAACGCGCCAAGCGGGGCGAACTGCACACCACCAACGGCGACGCCGTCGGCCCGCAGCGCCTGCGCAGCCTCGGCTCCCTCCTGGGGGCCTCCGGCGGCATGGATACCCTCCGCCACCTGCTAGAGCGCGACCCCCACACCTGGGCCTTCCGCACCGACCTAGCCGCCTGCCTCGCCTTCAACCCACGCAACCCGCTCTACGCCGTCATTCACGAGTCCTGTTGGGCCGACGGCGGCAGCACCCACTGGGCCGCAGAACGCACACGGCCAACCGTCTTCGACGACGACCCAACGCTCCTCTCCGGTGAACACCTCAGCCGCGCCTGCCTGGAAGAAGACTCAGCTCTGCGTCCCTGGCTGCCGGTAGCCGAGCTCTTGGCGGAGGTCGAATGGCCCCGGCTCTACGACGAGTCTGCTTTAACCGGCACTACCACCCCTGGCGCTGCGGCTGTCTATATCAACGATGTCTACGTGCCCTTCACTACTTCCATGTCCACTGCCGCGCTGATCCCCGGTCTGCGCACCTGGGTCACTAGCGAGTACGAGCACGACGGCTCACGAGCTAGTGGTGGCGCGGTTTTTAAGCGCTTGCGTGAGCTTGCAGGAGGGACGGTGGCTCGATGAGTCCTGTCTGCTTAGATGTAGGCGGTGGGGTCTAGCAGGAGTTCAGGGTCCGTGTTGCGGTTGCGGGCCCGCGCAGGCACACCCACCCCCACGTGGTCCGCCGGCAGGTTCTTAACCAGGACTGCGTTGGCTCCCACCGTGGCGCCGTCGGCAACAGTGACTGGGCCCAGTACCTTGGCACCCGCCCCAATCTGCACGCGGTTGCCGATAGTGGGGTGGCGCTTGCCGGGACTCATGGATACGCCGCCCAGGGTTACGCCGTGGAATAGCAGCACGTCGTCGCCAACTTCCGCGGTCTCCCCAATCACCACGCCCATGCCATGGTCAATGAAGCAGCGGCGCCCAATCACCGCAGCCGGATGAATCTCCACACCGGTGAAGTTACGCGCCGCCTGGGACAGAGCCCGGGCCGCAAACCGGTGCCCCTTGTGCCACAACTTGTGCGCTGCCCGGTGCGCCCACAGGGCGTGCACGCCGGGATAAAGCAGCGCCACCTCAGCGTTAGAGCGGGCGGCAGGGTCACGGCGTCGGGCAGTGGCCAGGTCCTCACGAATCAGATCGAGGACGGAGTGGTCAGAATTGTGCATGGCTTCTCCTGCGGGGCGGCGCCGTATTCTGGCTGTTTCAGTGTGCGGCGTGCCTGCCGCGCAACCAGCTGAGGCAACACCGGCGGTGACGATCCTGTTCCCGGGAACGCCACCGCCGGTTTGCGAGCTATAGCTCAGTTCAGGTACTCGGCGAAGAGCGCCGTGGACAAGTACCGCTCGCCCGTGTCAGGCAGCAGCGTCACAATGGTCTTGCCCGCGAACTCGGGGCGCTTAGCCAGCTGGGAAGCTCCAGCCAGGGCCGCGCCAGAGGAGATGCCAACCAACAGGCCTTCCTCCTTCGCGGCGCGGCGGGCGTATTCGATGGCGAGGTCACCCTCGATATGCAGCAGTTCATCCCAGATCTGCTGGTCCAGCACCTCCGGGACCACATTGGGGCCCAAGCCCTGGATCTTGTGCGGAGCGGCCTGGCCCGTGGACAGCAGCGGGGACTCAGCGGGTTCAATGCCAAAGATCTTGATGCCAGGCACCTTCTCCCGCAGCACCTGGCCCACGCCGGTAAGTGTGCCGCCGGTGCCAATGCCGGACACGAAGACGTCCAGCTTGCCCCCGGTGGCCTCCAGGATCTCCAAAGCGGTGGTGGCGCGGTGGGCGGCGGGGTTGGCGGGGTTGGCGAACTGAGAGGCAAGCACCGAGTTGGGGGTGACCGCGTGGATTTCCTCCGCCTTCTTTACGGCCCCGGCCACACCCCCCTCGGTGGTGAGCACTAGCTCGGCGCCGAAGGCCCGCATGATGGCGCGGCGCTCCTTGGACATGGTCTCCGGCATGGTGATGATGACGCGGTAGCCCAGGGCCGCACCAATCATGGCCAGGCCAACGCCGGTGTTGCCGCTGGTGGCCTCAATGATGGTGCCGCCGGGCTGGAGGGTGCCGGAAGTCTCGGCGGCGCGGATGATGGACAGGGCGATGCGGTCCTTGACGCTTCCCGCAGGTTCGAAGGCCTCTACTTTGGCTAGGACGGTGGCGGGGGCGCCGTCGGTAACGCGGTTGATGCGGACAATTGGGGTGGAGCCGACGAGTTCGGTGATGTTGTTGGCAACGGTCATGGTGTCTCCTGGGTTTTCGTTGGAGTGGCTGGTCTGGAGCGCCTGAGTTCTGAGACACCGACAAATGGGTGCCGAGAACTGGCGGCGGTGAGGGGTGCGCACGTGGGTTAGGGCTGCGTGCTAGCCCGAGCGCCGGGCATGCGCGTGAGAGCGCACGGATTCGAGGCCTGGCGCCCCGTCAACACGTACAGCACGAGCAGGACATCTCACGCATGGCCTTGGTGGTCATGGGGTCCTCCTCTCGTGCTTTGCGGGGGGGCTTCGCGTCTTGTGTCGCCCCGCTTGGCTGAACGTTAAACCAGCGGGCGGTGGTGCAGTCAAGCCAGGCTTAGTTGCGTTCGCTGTGGGAGTGGAGTGGCACGAAATGCAGCACTTTGGATGCTGCTCCTGCAGAGCCCTGCGAGAAATCCTTGGAACTGCGTCAATGGCCTGCGAGTTTGCTGAGCGCAGGGATGCAAAGTGCTGCAGTTTGGGACACTTTTGTGTGGTGACTGAGTCTGGGCGGGCTCAGACGGGCGCTTCCACCACCCGGCTGCCAGTCGCTCGGGCACTGAGCTGCCCTTGGCTTAGTTCTGCCAGGAGTGCATGCAGCTCGGCTGGCTCGGGTTCTGCCGTGGTCACAGTGACAAGGGCTTCGGTGGGTCCCCATAAGGTTTCCTCCACAGTCAAACCCGCCAGTTGCGGCATTGCTGAATGGGCGCGGAGATCAGCCTCAAGCCTTCCTGCTTGCGCCACGGGAACAACCACCTCCCACAAATGCCGGGTCTCCAACTGCACGCGGCTGGCGGCAGACAGCGCCTGGGCAGTGGCCTGGGAGTATGCCCGCGCTAGACCGCCAGTGCCTAGCAGCGTGCCGCCGAAATAGCGGGTGACCACCACGGTCACTTCACTCAGTCCGGACCCACGCAGTACCTCCAGCATGGGGGTGCCTGCCGTGCCGGAGGGCTCACCGTCGTCACTTGAGCGCTCGATTGGCCGGGCGCCGTCCGCGCCGTTGACCACGAAGGCGGAGCAGTGGTGGCGGGCATCGGGGTACTTGGCGCGCACGGAGGCGATGAAAGCGCGGGCCTCGGCCTCAGCGCTGGTGCGCGCGGCGCGGCCCAGGAAATGCGAGCGTTTTATCTCCAAGTCAATCTCGGGCTGCTCGCCGCGGGCTAGCGTGAGGAGGGCTTCTGGCATGGGGGCATGTTCTCATCTGCGGGACGGTCGTAGGTCAAAGCGGCTGCCGTTGGTGTGGTCGGCTGGTTCGGTGCGGCGGTGCAGGTAGACTCTGGTGCCTGCCGACGGGACTGATCTCACATGTCTACACCGTCCTCTGGCTGGAACCGGAGGGTGAAGACTCGTTAGGGTGTCCCTCGGTCCAGTTTCACGGATCGCGCGATCCATAGACTTTTGAGAGGAGCGGGCTCATGGCAGTGCCGAAGCGGAAGATGTCCCGCAGCAACACCCGTAAGCGTCGTTCGCAGTGGAAGGCTGAGCTCACCGAGCTCAACACCATCCGCGTTGCCGGTCGCGAGGTCACCATCCCTCGTCGTCTGGCCAAGGCCTACAAGATGGGCTTGCTCGCTGACTGATTGCGAACACAAGCGGCGCGGGCTTAGTCTCAGCGCCAATGCGGGTGTAGCTCAATGGTAGAGCCTCTGCCTTCCAAGCAGATTGCGCGGGTTCGATTCCCGTCACCCGCTCCAAGATTTTTCGTTGGAGTGGCGTCGTTTCCGGGGTCGGCAGCGGCTCTCTGGCGTGAGAGGCGTGTTCGTGCGGCCCAGCGTGGTCTCTAACCGCGACTGGTGGCAGTCGAGTTGGCCCAACAGTGCAGTGCCCTGGGCAGCCATTGGCTGGTATCCCAGGGCACTGTCGCGCTCGGCCCGGCAGGCCGAGAAAGCACCGATCAGCTGAGGATCTCGTCCACGCGGGCCTGGACCTGGTCGTACAGGTCGCCCAGAGCCGCCCTGCGGTCCTCGCCATTGCCGTAATCGCCACGGATGACGGCGTGCGCCAGAGCCTCGATATCAGGTGTTTCGGCGGGCGCGGCCTCCTCAACGACCGGAGCGCCATCGGTGGCGGGAGCGGACGGGACGGTCTCCTCAACTGCGGCGGCGGGCTGAGGGATCAGGGCTTCCATCGGGATGACCGCGGGAGCCTGAGGGGCGGTGGCCTCCGCAGCGGCAGGCACATTGCTGGCCGCGGCGGCGACGGTGTCGGCAATAGGGTCTTCGGAGACCATGGCTGTCTTCCTTCCTCAGGGGGTGGTCACTGCACCATGACCAGCGGCAGGATACCGTGGTACTGCGGAAGCTGCACCGCCGTCCCTCAAGGTGCCCGCAGTGGCGGGGCGCTGCTTCCGTATCCACATCCGGCGCACGAGGACGTTGCTCCTCCGCCCTGGTGCGGGACGGTGAATCCGCTCGTGCGGGATGCGCCGCGCGTGGGCAGAGGGCGGGCTCGCATACGCTGGCGCGTCGGTGAGGACGACCGTCGGGGCCTGTGGGCGGCAGCGTGATCTAGGGATCACCGGTGCGGCCTTGGCACGGACCTCTGGCGTGCTACCTTTGCGGTGCTACCGGCGCCGGTTGATCCGGAACTGGTGGCAGATGCGGCGCAAGCCGCAACGGGGTATAGCGCAGCTTGGTAGCGCGCCTGCTTTGGGAGCAGGAGATCGTGGGTTCAAATCCCGCTACCCCGACCATAGGGCAGCAGCACCGGTCGCCCGCCTAGGCGAACTCGATGTTCAGCGCAACTGCTGCGGAGTCGGCTGCAGAAACCGTGAACCACGTCCCTTCGTAGGAATAATGCTTCTGGCCGCAAGATTGCTGGTCCGGTCATACGCTGGGGTTATGCCTTCTTATCGCAGCATCCTGGTGATTGGTTCTATGCGGCCGGGCGCTCGGCCTGAAGCGATTGAGGCAGCCGCCCGCGCCGCCGTCGCCCAAAGCACCACTTTGGAAGCCTTCCAGGTTGACGTCATGCGCGGTGAACCTCGCGTCACCGTACGTTTCACTGCTAGCGACGACGCCGACGCCCACCCCGTCCACGAGCGCATCGTCACCCAGGTCCGTGAGCAGGCTGCTGTGCCGCGAGCGGTGCTGGCCAAGGTGGTAGGCGGCCGCAGCGTCCCGGTTTACTGAGCGCATACCGCCCGGTGCCAGCAGAGCCGACCCACGCCAACAGTTGTCACGCCACCGCCGCTTGCCGCCCGCCAAGCAAAACCAAGCTCACAGGCCCACCCCGCTGTTGTGCCCGGGCTCATTTTCCGACTCACCCCACTGGTGCCCTAAGATGGCACGGATTGACGCCGCCCAGGGGCGTCCGCGAGAAGACCAGCCCTTCTCGTGCACAACACAAGCATCAAAGCATTCGGAGTAGACCCCCGTGAAGAGCACTGTCGAGAACCTTGACCCCACGCGCCTCAAGCTGACCGTGGAGGTCCCCTACGAGGAGCTCAAGCCCAGCCTCGACGCCGCCTACAAGGAGATCGGCTCCCAGATCCAGGTTCCTGGCTTCCGTCGCGGCAAGGTGCCCGCCCGCGTCGTGGACCAGCGCGTTGGCCGCGCCGCCGTCATTCAGGAAGCCATTAACCACAAGATGCCCGACTTCTACCGTGACGCCATGGTGGAGACCGGTCGCATCCCCATGCTCCAGCCGGAGATCGAGGTCACCGAGCTTCCCGCCGTCACTGGCCCCAACGGTGGCCAGCTGGGCTTCACCGTAGAGGTCGTCGTCCGCCCCGAGATCGAACTGCCCTCCTTCGACGGACTTGAGCTCACGGTTGACGCCGTCGAGGTCACCGACGCCGACGTGGACACCGAGCTGGACAATCTGCGCGCCCGCTTCGGCTCCCTCAAGACCATCTCCCGCAAGGCCAAGACCGGCGACTTCGTCACCATTGACCTCAAGGCCGTAATCGACGGCGAAGAGGTTGACTCCGTCTCCGGCATCTCCTACGAGATCGGCAAGGGCAATATGCTCAAGGGCCTAGACACCGCTCTGCGTGGCCTGAAGTCCGAAGAGTCCGCCACCTTCACCACCACCCTGGCCGGGGGCGAGCATGAGGGTGAAGAGGCAGAGGTCACCGTCACTGCCACCGCCGTCAAGGAGCGCGAGCTGCCCGCCGCCGACGACGAGTTCGCGCAGATGGCCTCCGAGTTCGACACCATCGACGAGCTGCGCGAGGACCTCAAACGGCAGGTTACCGAGCGCAAGACCGGTGAGCAGGCCGTCGCCGCCCGCGACGCCCTCCTGGACCAGCTCCGCAAGGACGTCAAATGCGAGGTGCCCGAGGCCGCCGTCGACCACGAGGTCAAGCAGCACCTGGCCGCCGAGGGTAAGGCCGACGACGAGGAGCACGGCAAGGAGATCCGCGAGGAGGTCGCCAAGAACCTGCGCGACCAGGTCATCCTCGACGTCCTGGCCGAGTCCCTGGAGGTCGGTGTGGGCCAGGAAGAGCTCATTGAGTTCCTGATTCAGACCGCCCAGCAGTACGGCATGGAGCCCAGCCAGTTCATGCAGGGTGCCCAGCAGGCAGGGCAGATCCCGGCCTTCGTCTCCGAGATTGCCCGCAACAAGTCCCTGGCCATGGCGCTGCGCCACGTGACCGTCAAGGACTCCAAGGGCGAGGCTATTGACCTGACCGAGTTCATCGGCTCCGACGAGGCTGACGCCGCCGCCCTGGTCTCCCAGGTTGAGAAGGCTGCGGGCTCCGCTAGCTCCGCCTCCAGCGCCAGTTCCGCCTCCGCTTCCAGCGCCGAGTGAACTGAAAGTTTTGCACCTCAGGCCTTAGACGCTTGAGCCCTACGCGGCGGGCTATCCCAACACGGGGCAGCCCGCCGCGTCACCTACTCCGGGCCGCTAGGGGCCCGCCAAAGCCACCACTCCCTGGGCCGTAAGCGAAAAGCCGCCCTGACGGGCATATAGGCCCTCCTGGCCGGGTTAGCGTTGGCATGCAACAAAGAAGAGAGGACTGACGTGAGCGAGTTGACTGCGCGGACCACGCCTGTGGCCGAGACCCCCGGTGCTGGCCTGGGCCTGACCGACTCCATTTACAACCGCCTCCTCAAGGAGCGGATCATCTGGCTCGGCTCTGAGGTGCGGGACGACAACGCCAACGCCATCTGCGCCCAGATGCTGTTGCTCGCCGCCGAGGACCCTGAGCGGGATATTTACCTGTACATCAACAGCCCCGGCGGCTCGGTGACCGCAGGCATGGCCATCTACGACACCATGGAGTACGTCCAGCCCGACGTCGTCACCGTGGCCACTGGTATGGCCGCCTCCATGGGCCAGTTCCTGCTGAGCGCCGGCGCTAAAGGCAAGCGCTACATCACCCCCCACGCCCGCGTGCTCATGCACCAGCCCTCCGGCGGCGCTGGCGGTTCAGCTACCGACATCCGCATTAACGCCGACCTGATCATCAAAATGAAGCAGGAGCTGGCGGAGATCACCGCGGACAAGACCGGACACAGCGTCGAGGAGATCATTCACGACTCGGACCGCGACCACTGGTTCAGCGCCAGCGAAGCTCTCGAGTACGGCTTCGTGGACCACATCGTGTCCTCCGCCCGTGAGATCCAGCAGAACGGAGAGAACTGATATGACCAGCTCCCGCCCCTACTTCGACGCCGTCGCCCGCCAGATGATTGGCGCAGGCATCAACCCCGCAGCCTTGCCCTCGGCTCGCTATGTGATGCCCCAGTTTGAGGAGCGCACCGCCTACGGTTTCAAGCGGCAGGACGCCTACTCCAAACTCTTTGAGGACCGCATTGTCTTCATGGGGGTGCAGGTGGATGACACCAGCGCCGACGACGTTATGGCGCAGCTGCTCGTCCTGGAGTCCCAGGACCCTGACGGGCTGATCACCATGTACATCAACAGCCCTGGCGGTTCCTTCACGGCGCTGACGGCGATCTACGACACCATGCAGTACATCAAGCCGCAGATTCAGACCGTCTGCCTGGGGCAGGCTGCCTCCGCGGCTGCCGTCATTCTGGCTGCGGGCTCGCCGGGCCGCCGTCTGGCCCTGCCCAACGCTCGCGTGCTGATTCACCAGCCTGCCATGGAAGGCATCCAGGGGCAGGCCTCCGATATTGAGATCGTGGCCGATGAGATCGACCGTATGCGCGGCTGGCTGGAGCAAACCCTGGCCGCCCACACCGGGCAGGACGCCGCCAAGGTTCACCAGGACCTGGAGCGGGACAAGATTTTGACGGCGCAGGCCGCCAAGGAGTACGGGATCGTGGACCAGGTGCTTGCTTCACGCAAGGCCCCCGCCTCCCCGCATTCTGCCTAAGGGCTGATATCCAGGTTCCCGGCGCGTCCGGGGGCCCGTTGGCCGCCCAACGCATAGGCTGACCGGGCTCCCCGGCTCCCTCGGGGTGTAACCTGCCCAAAACAAGCTAGGGGAACTACGTGGCACGCAACGCCGAGAGTGTCGACCTACTCAAATGCTCTTTCTGCGGCAAGAGCCAGAAGCAGGTTAAGAAGCTCATCGCTGGCCCCGGCGTCTACATCTGCGACGAATGCATCGAGCTGTGCAATGAGATCGTCGAGGAGGAGGGCGCTGAGGGCGGCGCCGGCGTGCCCTTGGAACTGCCCAAGCCCCAGGAAATCTTCGACTTCCTAAACCAGTACGTGATTGGCCAAGAAGGCGCCAAGCGCGCTATGAGCGTGGCCGTGTACAACCATTACAAGCGCGTGCAGGTGCGTGAGCGCTCCGTGGCTGAGGGGGAGGGCCTCGAACTCGGCAAGTCCAACATCCTGCTGCTCGGCCCCACCGGCACCGGCAAAACCCACCTGGCTCGTACCCTGGCCAAGCTCCTAGACGTGCCCTTCGCCATTGTGGACGCCACCGCTTTAACTGAGGCCGGTTACGTGGGTGAGGACGTGGAGAATATTCTCCTCAAGCTCATCCAGGCCGCTGACGGAGATATCAAGCGGGCTGAGAAGGGCATCATCTACATTGACGAGATCGACAAGATTGGCCGCAAGGCTGAGAACCCGTCGATCACCCGGGACGTCTCTGGTGAGGGCGTCCAGCAGGCTTTGCTGAAGATCATCGAGGGCACTACCGCTTCAGTGCCTCCGGGGGGCGGACGCAAGCACCCCCACCAGGACTTCCTGGAAATCGATACCACCAATATTCTGTTCATCGCCGCCGGTGCTTTTGCAGGCATTGAGGAGATTGTTCGCCAGCGTGAACGCAAGGAGGCCGGCACCCAGCTAGTGGGCTTCGGCGCCACCCTGGCCAAGGACAGCGCTAAGGACGTCTTCAACTCCCCGGTGCGCCCCGAGGACCTGCACAAGTTTGGTCTGATCCCCGAGTTCATCGGGCGTTTGCCGGTAATCGCCACCGTGCAGGACCTGGGTATCCCCGAACTCGTGCGCGTGATGACCGAGCCTAAGAATGCTCTGGTCTCCCAGTATGAGTACCTGTTTAGCCTCGATGGCGTGGAGCTGGTCTTCACTCCAGAGGCGGTGCGTGCAATTGCCGAGCTGGCTCTGGCCCGCAAGACCGGCGCCCGTGGCCTGACCTCCATCGTGGAGGAAGTTTTGGGACAGGCTATGTTTGAGGTGCCTTCAATGCCAGAGGTTGGCCGTGTTGTGGTTGACGCCGACGCCGTGGCTGGCAAGCGCACTCCTCGTTATGAGACGGGCTCGGGTGCCGCTAAGCCCAAGATCGGCCGGAGCCGCACCGCATGAGCGACCCTGCGTCCGCAGTGGGCTCAGTTCCGCAGGCCCGCAGTGAGCAGGTGGAGCGGGGCATGCCCGGGGTGCCACCAGAGCTTGCTCACTACCGCGCCACCATCGACAACCTGGATGCCGCCCTGGTGCACCTGCTCGCTGAGCGCTTCCGCTGCACCCAGCAGGTGGGCAGGCTCAAGGCGCGCTTGGACCTGCCTGCGGCCGACCCGGCCCGGGAGGAGCGTCAGATCGCTAGGCTGCGTGCCCTGGCAACGGACTCCGGTCTGGACCCGGTCTTCGCCGAGAAGTTCTTCGCCTTCATCGTCGCCGAGGTCATCCGCCACCACGAGGCCATCCGCGACGGCCAATCTGACGCCGTCGGGCAGGCCTGAACTCACTGAGGAGCTGTGACGGGCTGCTCGTAGAGCGCCTCTATTTCTGTGGCGTAGTGCTTGGCAGCCTCCGCCCGACGCACCTTCAGCGACGGCGTCAGCAGCCCGTTGGCCACCGTGAAGTCAGTGGGCAGCACCTTGAAAGTGCGGATGGACTCCGCCCGGGACACCGCCTCATTGGCGCGCGCCACCGCCCGCTCTAAGGCCGCGCGCACGCGAGGATCCTCCGCAGCATCTACCGCGTCCATTTGCTCTAGGCCATGGCTGGACAGCCACAGCGGCAGCATCTCCGCGTCCAGGGTCACCAGCGCTCCAATGCAGGGTCGGTTGTCACCGACCACCAGTACCTGGGATACCAGCGGGTGACCGCGCAGCCGGTCCTCCAACACCGCCGGAGCAACATTCTTGCCGCCCGCAGTCACAATCAACTCCTTCTTGCGGCCCGTGATTCGCAGGAAGCCCTGCTCATCGAAGGAGCCGACGTCCCCGGAGCGCAGCCAGCCGTCCTCAGTCAACACCTCCGCCGTCGCCTCCGGATTGTTGTGATAGCCCCGGAAGACCCCAATGCCCTTGATGAGGATCTCGCCATCGTCGTCAATGCGGATGGTGGTGCCCGGCAGCGGACTGCCCACGGTACCGATCGCGGTGGCCTGCGGGAGCGTCACCGAGCAGGGGGCAGAGGTCTCCGTCAGGCCGTAGCCCTCCAGTACGGTCACCCCGGCGCCGCGGAAGAAGTGCCCCAGGCGCTCACCCAGCGGTCCGCCCCCGGAGACCACGTGCCGCACCCTACCGCCCAGGATATTGCGCAGCGTGCGGTACACCAGGCGGTCAAAAGCCGCGTGCTGGGCACGCAGCCCCCGCGATGGCCCCTGCGGGGTGTCCAGGGCGCGCGAGTAGGCGATAGCGGTCTTGGCTGACAGGCGGAAGAGCTTCTGCTTGGTGCCTTGAGCCTGGGCATCAGCGGCGTTGTAAATCTTCTCAAAGACGCGGGGCACTGCGGGTACGAAAGTCGGCTGGAAGGTGGCCAGATCCGTCACCAGATTCTTCACGTCTGGGGCGTGGCCCAGGACGCCGTAGGGGGAGCAGATGACCGCTAACTCCACGAAGCGGCCCAGCACATGGGCCAATGGCAGGAAAAGAAGCGCTCGGGCGTCCTTGGCCTCCAGTACCTCAGGAACCAACTGGCAGCCGTTCATGGCCAGGCCGATCAGGTTGCCGTGGCTCAGCTCAGCGCCCTTGGGACGACCGGTGGTGCCGGAGGTGTAGACAATGGTGGCCAGCGCGTCCTTGGTGAGTGCCGCGGTGCGCTGGTCCAGCTCGTTGGGGGACACGTCCTTGCCAGCTAGCACCAGTTCGGTGATCGCCTCACGTGCCAGGCAGAGAACCTGCAACCCTGCCAGGTCAGGGTTCTGGGCCTTGAGGGCACCCACCATGAGCTCCATGGCCTCATGCTCAACCACCACTAGATGCACGTCGGCGTCAGTGAGGATCCATTCGGCCTGCTCGGCGGAGGAGGTCTCGTAGATGGGCACCACCACCAGCCCGGCCTCCCAGGCGGCGAAGTCCAGCAGGGTCCACTCGTAACAGGTGTGCGCCATGATGGCCACCGCGTCGCCCGGTTGCAGGCCTTTGGCGACGAGTCCGGCTGCAACCTCGCGGACGCGGTCCCGGAAAGCGGCGGCGCTCATCTCTCGCCAGGAGCGTCCCAGGGAAGACTTTTGGGAGATTAGGGCTCCCTGTGGGTTGCGCTGCACGCGCTGAGCGAGGGCCCAGGGCGCAGTCATTCCGGCGTGCATGGGCTCAGCCAAAGCGGTTGAGAACTCGCGGGCGCTGGTGGTCGGCGGCTCGTAGGGCTGTGGGGTGGCCGCCTGCTCCTCCTGGGTGGGGTGGGGGACGGCGTTAGGGGTGTCCAGGGCAGGCGAGTCACTCATGGTCCAAGCATGGCCTGTGGCGGGCCTGGAAACCTCCCAGACACGGCCAGGGATAACGAATGCCGCTTAGCGATTCTCCACTAAGCGGCATTGCGTTAGACGATTAACAGGCCGTCAGTCCTGTGGGCCAGCCTTGACTGACTTGTAGATGTCATCAACGACGTCGGAAAAGCGCTCTAGTACGGCCTTGCGTTTCACTTTCAGAGACGGCGTCAGCAGGCCATTTGCCTCCGTAAAGTCGCTGCTGAGCACGCGGTATGAGCGGATCGACTCGGCCCGAGAAACCGCCCGGTTAGTACGAGCCACCGCCTGATCCAGCTTGGCCAGCACCTGCGGGTGGGTGGAAGCCGTGGCCACGTCCATCTCCGGCAAGCCGTGATTACTCAACCACTGCGGCAGCATCTCCGCGTCCAAGGTAATCAGCGCCGAAATGAAGGGCTTCTGGTCACCCACGACGAGCACCTGGGAGACCAACGGGTGGCCACGCAAGCGGTCCTCCAGCACAGCCGGAGCCACGTTCTTGCCCCCAGCCGTAACAATCAGCTCCTTCTTGCGGCCGGTGATGGCAATCCAGCCGTCGTCGTCGATAGTGCCGATGTCACCGGTGCGGAACCAACCGTCCTCAGTGAAGGCCTCTGCATTGGCCTGAGGATTGTTTCGGTAGCGGGGGAAGACGCCGATCCCGCGCACCTCGATCTCCCCGTCCTGGCTCACGCGGACCTGGTTGCCGCACACCGGCGGACCCACCGTGCCGATTTTGTTCATCCGGGGCAGGTTCACGGAGGTGGGGCCGATGGTTTCGGTCAGGCCGTAGCCCTCCAAGATGATCAGGCCCACGCCCCGGTAGAAATGCCCCAAACGCTCACCCAGGGGGCCGCCGCCAGAGATGGCGTACTTGGCATTGGGGCCGAGTAGCGCGCGCAACTTTCGGTACACCAGGCGATCAGCCAGTTGGTGGCCGGCGGCCAGGGACTTGGATGGTCCCTCCGGCGTGTCCAGGGCACGGGAATACTGAATCGCAACTTTCGCAGCCCAGCGGAAAGTGCGCAGGCGCAGGCCATTGCCCGCCTTGGCGTCCGCCGCGTTGTAGATCTTCTCCAGCACGCGCGGCACCGCCAGCACGTAGGTCGGGGCGAAGGCCTTGAGGTCCGGCAGCAGCGTCTTAGGATCGGAATGACCCAAGACGCCGTTGCCCGCCAGGGCCAGCAGTTGCAAAAAGCGGGCGTAAGAGTGTGCCAGCGGCAAGAAGAGCAGCAGGCGGGCATCCTTGGTCCACAGCAGCTCCGGGATCCACCGGACGCCATTCCAGGCGAGGCCGGCGGCGTTGCGGTGGGTGAGCTCAACGCCCTTGGGCTTACCGGTGGTGCCGGAGGTATAGATGACGGAGTAAAGGTCATCAGTGGTTACGGAGTCAGTGCGGGCATCCAACTGCGCGCGGGTGACCTGCTGGCCTGCCTCCGCTAGCCGGTGCAAGGCGTCACGCGCCAGGATCAGCACCGGGACCTCCTGGAACTGCGGGTCGGCCTTGCAAACGGCATTGACGGCGCCGCGCACCAGTTCACCTAGGGCGGCAGAGTCGGTGATAACTAGCCGAACATCGGAGTCCTTGATGATCCATTCCACCTGCTCGGCAGAGTCAGTCTCATAGATCGGCACACTCACCAAGCCGGCGCGAGCGATAGCCAGGTCCAGCAGCGTCCACTCGTAGGAGGTGCGTGCCATAAGAGCCACGGACTGGCCCTTCTCTAGGCCCATCCCCATCAGCCCAGAGGCTGTGCGCGCCACTTCCTCCGCGAAGTAACGGGCGGTCACCTTCTGCCAGCCGCGACCCAGATGAGTCTTGCGTTCGATGATGATCGAGTCGGGGTCGCGCTTGACGCGGTCTGCCAGCACCCAAGGCACAGTGCAGTGCTGTGGTGGTTCCTGCGTTAAGGGACTGGAGGCGATCCCGCCGGTCATGGTCACCAGGCTGGGGGGCTCGGTGGTTCCCTGAGTTTTGCGCGATAGGAGTGGACTCACGCGGATATTCTTTCAGTGTTGCTTAAATAATGTGCTGGGCTGGTTTCGAGAGATAGCTCCGCACCCCTTGTAGGAAGCCACAAGCTAGCAAGGGCTTGGCGGTGGGCTTTCGCTAGATCAAAGGAGTGTCAGCTGCCTAATAAAGCGTGGTGCGCTTCCCGGGTAGGAAGCACACCACGCCTGGCAAAGAGCGCTGACTCAGGCCTTAGCGGGCTTGGCCGGGGGCTCACCCAACACGTGCTCGATGACCGTGACTGACACCTGCGCTTCGTCGTCGCCAGCTGGGACAGCAGCCACCAGCTTCAGCGGGCCCGTGACCTTCGCGGCCTCCATCAAGTCGGCGCGCACCGCCTCCACGGCAGCTTCCAGGCCCTCAGCCAGAGCCAGGGTCACGGACTCAAGCGGCGTCTTCTGGCTCACCTTGGCCTCCGACTTGAGCTTGCGCAAGGCCGCCAGCGCAGCTCCCGCGTGCCCAATGAGCGCCGGATCGGCGTCACCAGCAGCAGCCCGCAGACCGGCAGCCGTGGGCCAGGGGGCGCGGTGCACGGAACCGGTGCGGTACCAACTCCACACCTCCTCAGTCACGAAAGGCAGGAAGGGGGCGAATAAGCGCACAAAAGTGTCCACCGCCAGCGCCAGCGTGGTGCGGGCCGAATGGATGGCGGCAGCGTCATGGTTGCCGTCAAAGTCATTCGCGCGGTCTTTAACTAGCTCGATGTAGTCATCGCAGAAGGTCCAGAAGAAGGACTCCGCCACTTCCAGGGCGCGGGCGTGCTCAAAGCCTTCAAAGGCCTTAGTAGCAGCGTCGACGACGTCGGCCAGCGCAGCCAGCACCGCCCGGTCCACCGGCTCGCTAACCTCAGAAACGTCCAGGCTCGGGGCCGGAACCGCTGCCAGCGTGGCCTCGTCCGCGTCCCACGGCACCCCCATAGACAGGGCAAACTTGGAGGCATTCAGCACCTTGATTGCCAGGCGGCGGCCCACCTTGATTTGAGCCTCATCAAAGGTGGCGTCCAAGCCCAGGCGAGCAGAGGCGGCCCAGTAGCGCACTGCGTCAGAGCCGTATTTCTCCAGCAGAGCCATGGGAGTAACCACATTGCCCTTGGATTTGCTCATCTTCTTGTGGTCCGGGTCCAGAATCCAGCCGGAAATACCCGCGTGCGCCCATGGCAGCGCACCGAACTCCAGGTTGGCGCGCACCACCGTGGAGAACAGCCAAGTACGGATGATGTCCTGGCCCTGGGGGCGCAGGTCCATCGGGTAGGTGCGGGCGAATAGGTCCTCGTCGTCCAGCCAACCGCAGGCCAGCTGGGGGGACAGGGAGGAGGTTGCCCAGGTGTCCATGATGTCCAGTTCGCCGACGAAACCGCCGGGCACGCCCCGCTGCTCCTCGGTGTAACCGGCTGGGGTGTCGCTGGAGGGGTCCACTGGCAGGGCCGCCTCATCCGGGGTGATTACGGCGTCGTAGTTGACTTCGCCATTGGCGCCGACCTGGTACCAGACGGGGAAGGGCACGCCAAAGAAACGCTGGCGGGAGATCAACCAGTCGTTGTTAAGTCCCTTGACCCAGTTCTCGTAGCGCACGCGCATGAAGTCAGGGTGGAACTGGAGGGCTTGGCCACGGCCAATGAGCTCCTCATTTAGGTCTGTGCCGGAGGCGAGGTTGGTCCAGGGCTTGCCGCCGTTGCGGATGTACCACTGGCGGGAGGTGACGATCTCCAAGGGCTTGTCGCCTTTTTCAAAGAAGTTAGTCTGGCGGAGCGTCTTGACCGGCTCGCCGCGCATCTCTCCGGAGGCGGCCAGTTCCTTGACCAGCACCTCCCGGGCGGAGAAGGTGGTCTTGCCAGCCATCTGGGCGTAGACCTCACGGCCCTTGGCTGCAGTGATCCACTCGGGGGTTTCAGCTTCCAGGCGGCCATCCTTGCGCAGCACCGCCCGCAGCGGCAGCTTGAGGTCGCGCCACCAGTCAATATCCGTGGTGTCACCAAAGGTGCAGCACATGGCGATGCCCGCACCCTTGTCCATCTCCGCGGCTGGGTGCGGCAGGACCGGCACCTCGACGCCGAAGACCGGGGAAGCGATCGCAGTGCCGAAAAGTGGCTTGAAGCGCTCGTCATCCGGGTGAGCTACCAGGGCGACGCAGGCGGGCAGCAACTCGGGGCGGGTGGTCTCAATGCAGATGTCTAACTCGCCCTCGATGGGAGCGCCAGCGGCCTTGGCGGCAGCGGCGGCAGCGGCGTCGACCACGTGGAAAGCCAAACGGTGGTAGAAGCCTGGGTATTCGCGGGATTCCAACTCGGCCTGGGCAACCGCCGTCTGGAAGGTGACGTCCCACAGGCCAGGGGCGGCGGCCTGGTAGGCCTCGCCCCGCGCCAGGTTGCGCAGGAAAGCTGCCTGAGCCACCTTGCGGGCACGCGCACCAATAGTCTGGTAGGTCTGCTTCCAGTCCACGCTTAGGCCCAGGTAGCGCCACAGCTCCTCGAACTGGGCCTCGTCCTGCACGGTCAGGCGTTCGCACAGCTCCACGAAGTTGCGGCGTGAGACCGGCACCTGGTCCTTGGCCTTAATCGACTTGCCTTCACCGCCTTCGAAGGGGGGCTGGAAGTCGGGGTCGTAGGGCAGGGTGGGGTCGCAGCGCACGCCGTAGTAGTTCTGGACCCGGCGTTCGGTAGGCAGACCGTTGTCATCCCAGCCCATCGGGTAGAAGACCGCCTTGCCGCGCATGCGCTGGTAGCGGGCTACCGTGTCCGTGTGGGTGTAGGAGAAGACGTGGCCCACGTGCAGGGAGCCGGAAGCGGTGGGCGGCGGGGTGTCGATGGAGAAGGTCTGTGCACGCTCAGCGCTGCGGTCGTAGGCGTAGAGCCCCTGCTCCTCCCAGCGCTGGCCCCAGGTGGCCTCCAGTCCGTCAGTGCTGACCCGCGCGGGCACGCGGGGACTGCGGACAGCGGAGGGCAGGAGGCGAGGAGAGGAGGCGAATCCAGACATGGGCCCGATTCTGTCATGCGCCGGACGCGCCTCCGCCAGCGGGCCGGGAGGAGGGCCTGTGAGGTGGAATACGGAGCCGGGGCGTCACAACGGGAATTGCGGCGGTGGTCGCCCCCTTTGCGCCTATTCGGCATAGACGACGATAATGTTTACAGGTTAGCCTCGCCTAAGTGGATCGCGTTGTGGGCCCGGACCACGACGACGTAATCCATGAGGTCCATGGCCCCCTTCCCCGCACCATCTGCGCACACCCTACTCAATGCAAAGGCCAACCATGACGGTCACCGTAAGTGATCTGATCCGCCCCGCCCACAAGGAGATGGTCATCTCCGGCCTGCTCACGGCGGCCAGTGCCATCGCCTCCATCGTGCCCTACGCGGCCCTGCACCATATGGCGCAGATTTGGCTGGGGGAGTCCACAGCCCACGGGTGGGCCGCGAAGCCTTGGGCCTGGGCGGTAATCGCCGTAGTCGCGCTACTGGTGGCACAGCTGCTCTACCTCGCGGGGTTGGGAACCACCCATCTGGCAGAGGCCCACCTCCGCCACCACCTGCGCAAGCGGGTTGTCGATGCCCTCAGCCACCTCCCACTGGGCCGTGTGGCCGAGCTCCCCCATGGCACGATCCGCAAGATGGTCTGCGACGACACCGCCTCCATCCACACCCTGGTGGCCCACGTGCCCGGAGACGCGACCACCGCCGTCGTCAGCACTATCGCCGGCCTGTCCTATCTGCTGTGGGTCGACTGGCGCCTGACCCTGGCCCTCGCGGGCGTGTGGGTGGTGGGCATCGGAGGCATCTCCGTGTTGAGCATGCGGGGCCTGGGCGGAATCACCGAGCGTTTCGGGGTAGCTCAAACCGCACTGGCCTCCGCCACCGTCGAGATGCTCGAGGGCATCAAGGAGATCAAGAGCTTCCAGGCCACCGACACCACCCGCACCAGCTTCGGCACCACTCGGCGGCACTTCTCGGACATCTCCTACGAGTGGGTCTCCGCTTCCGGCAAGTCCATGAGCCTCATGGGTGCGCTACTGCGGCCCGCCACCGTATTCGCCACCGTGGCCCCGCTGGCCTTCTGGTTCACCAGCCAGGGCTGGAGCGAGTTGTCCGCCACGCTCCCCTTCTTCCTGCTGGCTCCGGGGCTGCCCGAGGGGATGCTCACCCTCATCTACCTGATGCAGCACATCTACGAATCGCAGATGGCCGCCAAGTCCACCGCGGACCTGCTCTCCCAGGCCCCCATGCCCCAGGGCGGCCTGACCGAAGGGGAGGGCCCCGCACCCGGGCGCGTGGAAGTGGCCGACGTCACCTTCGGCTACGAGGAGGGAGTACCGGTCCTCAAGAACCTGTCCTTTACCGCTGAACCCGGTACCGTGACCGCCCTGGTAGGCCCCTCCGGGGGCGGCAAATCCACCCTGGCCCGGCTGATCGCACGCTTCTACGACGTCGACTCCGGGGCCGTGCGCATCAGCGGGGTGGACGTGCGTGAGGCCACCTTCGCCTGGCTGTTGTCCCGCGTGGCCGTAGTGCTCCAAGAGGCGGCTCTTTCCCACGACACAGTGGCCGAGAACATCGCCCTGGGGCGCCCAGGCGCCACCCGGGAGCAGATCGAGAAGGCCGCTCGCGCCGCCTGCATCCACGAGCGCATCACCCGCCTGCCCCAGGGCTACGACACCGTGCTCGGGCAGCAGGGCGGCTTCCTGTCAGGTGGGGAGCGCCAACGCGTAGCCCTGGCCCGCGCCTACCTCCAGGACGCCCCCATTCTGGTGCTCGACGAGGCCACCGCCCAGGCGGATCCCGCCTCCGAGCGCGACATCCACGCCGCCCTGTCCGAGCTGGCCCGGGGCCGCACCGTAATCGTCATAGCCCACCGCCTGGCCACCATCCGCGACGCCGACCAGATCCTCGTCGTCGCTGACGGGCATATCGCTGAACGCGGCACCCACCCTGAACTCATGGAGCTGGACGGGCGCTACGCCGCCATGTGGCGCAGCCAGGATCTCAGTGCTGAAGTGGCTGCCCTGGCGGACACCGGGGAAGGTGAATGAGATATGTGGAAGATACTGCTGCGTCTGGTGAACGCCCGGGAGATGCGCCGAATCCTGGTCTGGTTCATGGCCTCCGCCGTGCTGCAGGGCCTGACCCTGGCGCTGATGATTCCCTTCTTACGGGCCTTCTACACCAATGGACCGGGGCTGGGCGGCTGGCTCACGGCCATCGTGATACTGGGGCTGGTCACTATGGTGGTCGACACCACCGCCATGTTCCGCTCCTACCGGGTGAGCGTGTTCGAGATCTGCGACACGATGATCGACCGCGTGGCCGAGCATGTGCTGGCCCTGCCCCTGGGATGGTTCAACGCCCAGCGGGAGGCCGCCGTCGTCAACGCCACTTCCAAAGAGGTCAACACCCTCTCCCACCTGACCTCAATGGTCATCCCCAACCTGTGCAACGCCTTCCTGGTACCGCTGGTGATGCTGGTGGCCACCGTCTTCGTGGACCCCGCCGTGGCCCTGGTAATGGCCGTGACCGCGATCATCCTCTACCTGCTGTGGCGGCGCATGGCAGTGGCCACGCACCGCGCCAATGAGCTGGAGGACCAGGCCGCCGCGGCCGCCGCCGGGCGCCTGGTGGAGTTCGCCCGGCTGCAGGCCGTGCTGCGCGCCAGCGGGGCCACGGAGCGGGGCTGGGAGCCGGTGCGCACCACCCTGGAGGCCGACGCCGCCGCCACCCTGGCCGGTCTGCGCATCAAGGGACGGCCGGCACAGGTATTCAACCTGGTGGTCAACCTGGCCTTCGCCTGCGCCATGGCCCTGGCTCTGAGCAGTATCGGCGGACAGCGGCTGGACGTCTTCGGCTATCTGGCCGTGATGACGGTGGTCTCCCGTATGCTCATGCCCCTGACCAAGGCCGCCATGTACTCCGCTGAGGCGGACAACGCCCGTGTGGCCCTGACCGCCATGAGCCAGATCCTCGACGCCCAACCCCTGCCCGAGCCGGAAGCGTCCCAGCGGGCCCAAGTGCAGGGCACGCGCATCGAGTTGGTGGACGTGGACTTCGCCTACGACGCCGACCGGCCGGTGCTGGGAGGTGTGAGCCTGACCGCCGAGCAGGGCAGGGTCACCGCACTGGTGGGGCCCTCAGGAGCTGGCAAGTCCACGATCCTGCGCCTGGTGATGCGCTTTTTGGACGTGGACCGCGGGCGGGTGCTGATCGGCGGAGCCGACGTGCGCGATCTGCCCTCCAACCAAGTCATGGATCTGACCTCCATGGTCTTCCAGGACGTGTACCTCTTCGACACCACCATCCGTGAGAACTTGCGGGTGGCCCGGCCCGAGGCCACTGACGCCGAGCTGGAGGCCGCCGCGAAGCGGGCCCGCCTGGACCAGGTGATCGCGGCCCTACCGCACGGTTGGGACACCAGAGTGGGGCCGGGCGGATTGAGCCTGTCCGGCGGTGAACGCCAGCGGGTGGCGATCGCCCGCGCCTTCATCAAGGACGCCCCCATCCTGTTGCTCGACGAGATCACCTCCGCCCTGGACGGGGAGAACGAGTCCGCGATCACCGAGGTGGTGCGCGAACTGTCCCAGGGGCGCACGGTGCTGGTGGTGGCGCATCGGCTCTCCACGATCCGGCGGGCCGATGAAGTGGTGTTCCTACAGCCTGCGCAGGGCGGGGCGCGGGTGGTGCAGCGCGGTACACCGGCGGAACTTGCGGCCGTGCCAGGCCCCTACCGGGACTTCATCGAGGCGGCGACGGCGTCCTCGCGCTGGCATCTGGCGCGAGCCTGAAGGGCGCAACGACCTGCGGGATCAGGCGCCCAGGTCGCGATCGCGTTCGACGACGGACTGAAAGGCTTGCGCCACAGCGGCCGCAAAACCCGCCTGCTCCAATGCCAGAATGCCGGCAACCGTGGTGCCCCCCGGCGAGCAGACGGCGTCCAGCAGGTCCGCAGGGGTGCGGCCGACCCCAGCGGCAGTCTGAGCCGGTGCCTGCGCCTGCACCATCCGCGCCGCGCCCAGCACCGCCTGGCAGACGATAGCAACTGCCTGCGCCTTGGGAATCCCCGCCATGACTCCCGCGCGAGCAAGATCGTCAATGAAATGGAACACGAAGGCGGGGGAGGAGCCGGCCAATCCGATGAACGCGGAAAAATGCCCCTCCTCCAGGATCACGGTGCGCCCCACCGCATTCATGAGGGCGAGAACTGCATCTACGTCCGCCTGGGTGGCGAGTAGGTTCGCGGTTACTGCTGTCATCGACTCGCCGACGGCGGCAGCCAAGTTCGGCATGACGCGCACCATGCGCGTGCCGTTGGGAGTCAGGGACTCCAATCGCGCCAGCGCGAGCCCCGCAGCCAGGGATACCAGCAGGGGAGTGTGTTCGCCCAGCTCCTGGTGGACCTGTTTTAACACGCCCGGCACGACTTGCGGTTTGACCCCCAGAACCAGGACCTCACTGCGGCGCACCAGCGCGGAAACGTCGGTGAGCACCTCGACACGGGGGTCCGCAAGCTGTGCGGCCAGTTCGGCTGCTGAGTCGTGGGGGCTCGTGAGCAGGATCGTGGCGGCGTCCTCGCCACGGGTCAGGCCTGCCGCGACCGCTCCGCGCACAATCGCGCCCACCATGTTGCCCGCGCCGATGAAGCCGTAAACCGTCATGTGGTCAGCGTAGCCGGGGTTGATGCAGGTGGTGCGTTGGGGAGCGGCTCCCGTGCGCGCGTGCGAGGGGCAGCAGTGAGGCTGAGGGGAAAGACATGCCAAGCGATCGTCTATCGCGCCCAAGCCGGTTCCCGGTGGGCTGCCACCAGTGGTGCATCCCCGCTGAGCATGACTGCATGATACGGGTATGACCATCGACACGGCGCCCACTCAAACCACCAGTACGCCAGTCCTCGACTCGTCCGGCCCCGGCGGTACGACTCCGAACTCAGGACGCCGTGCCCTGGTCACGGGGGCCTCCACCGGCATTGGGGCAGCTACCGTGCGGCTCCTGCGCTCCCACGGCTGGCAGGTCGTCGCCACCGCTCGCCGCACCGAGCGGCTCCAGGCCCTCGCCGCCGAGACCGGCTGCCAGTGGGTCGCCGCCGACCTCCAGGACCAGAACGACGTCGACCGTCTGGCCGCCCAGGTCCTGGCCGACGGGCCCATCGACGCCGTCGTCAACAACGCTGGTGGTGCCATCGGCGTCGACCCCGTGGCCGAGGGCAGGCCCGAGGACTGGCTGACCATGTACGAGCGCAACGCCCTGGCGGCCCTGCGCATCACGCGCGCCTTCCTACCGGGCCTGCGTCAGCGCGGCGGTGATGTCTTATTTCTCACCTCGACGGCGGCGCACGGCACCTACCCTGGGGGCGCCGGTTATGTGGCAGCCAAGTATGCCGAACGAGTCATCGCCGAGACCCTGCGGCTCGAGCTGGTGGGCGAGCCCGTCCGAATCATTGAGATCGCCCCCGGCATGGTCGCCACTGAAGAATTCTCCCTCAACCGCTTAGGTGGTGACGCCAAGAAAGCGGCCGCCGTCTACGCCGGGGTCGAGCATCCGCTTGTGGCCGAGGACGTCGCGGAATGCATCGTTTGGGCTCTCGAACGGCCGCCCCACGTCAACATCGACTCGATGACCGTGCGCCCCCGGGCGCAGGCCAGCAACACGCTCATCGCGCGCAGCTGAGCCAGCGGCGGCCGGATCATCCCGCTGCCAGTCGGCCGGAGCCCAAGCCGGAGGCGCCGCCCGCAGGGCCACGATCACGGCCTGTTACACTCCCGCCAACAGGCACTGACCCGGCCGGCGCACCCAGCACACGTTGTGGCGCCCGGGCATCACCGGCGAGCCTCCCGGAAGAACCGGCGCTGTGGCGCCCCATTAGAACCGGGCGGGCGGGGCCCGCACAGCCCCTAATGAGCGGCCCCGCGCCGTCCTCGCCACCAGGCGTTGACACGCGGAGCAAGCGAGGTGGTACCGCGGCGCGGCGCCAGGGACCCCGCCAGGGGGATCGGGCCCGCTGTCGTCCTCGTGACCCCCGAACAGTCACGAGCAACACGCGAGGCGGACCCGATGGCCGACACCACCGACCACACTCCCGGCACCCACACCGGTGCCTCCTTCTACCCCCTGCACCGTCCCGGCCAGCAGGTCGACCCCGCGCCCTCCTTCCCGGCGATCGAGGAGGACATACTGGCCTACTGGCAGGACGACCGCACCTTCCAGGCCTCCATCGACTCCCGCCCCGCCTACGACGCCGATGGCCGCACCAACGAGTTCGTATTCTACGACGGCCCTCCCTTCGCCAACGGCCTGCCCCACTACGGCCACCTGCTGACCGGCTACGTCAAGGACGCCGTCGGCCGCTACCAGACCCAACAGGGCCGCCGCGTCGAGCGCCGCTTCGGCTGGGACACCCACGGACTGCCCGCCGAGCTGGAGGCCCAGCGGCTCCTGGGCATCGATGACGTCTCCGAGATCACCCGCCCCGGCGGCATAGGGATCGAGAAGTTCAATGAGGAGTGCCGCACCTCCGTGCTGCGCTACACCAAGGAGTGGGAGGACTACGTCACCCGCCAGGCCCGCTGGGTGGACTTCGAGGGCGACTACAAGACCCTGGACCCCACCTACATGGAGTCCGTCATCTGGGCCTTCAAAACCCTCTACGACAAGGGCCTGGCCTACCAGGGCTACCGCGTCCTGCCCTACTGCTGGCATGATCGCACCCCTCTGAGCAACCACGAGCTCAAAATGGACGATGACGTCTACCAGGATCGCCAGGACAACACCGTCACCGTCGGCATGCGCCTGACCGAGCCGCTCCTGCCCGGCGCCCACAGTCCGGAACTGATCCTCATCTGGACCACCACCCCCTGGACCCTGCCCTCCAACCTGGCTGTGGCCGCCGGGCCGGACATCGACTACGTGGTGGTGCGCGTGGCCGCGGACCTGGACTCCCCACTGGCCGGACAGGACGTGGTCCTGGGAGAGGCCCGCCTGGAGGCCTACACCAAGGAACTCGGCGAGGAGCCGGAGGTTCTGGCTCGTCTCAAGGGCTCCGAGCTGGTGGGCCGCCGCTACCACCCGATCTTCGACTACTTTAACGACGCCGCCCACCGCGAGGAGGGTGCCGCCCCAGGCCCCCAGGGTTGGAGCATCATCGGCGGTGACTACGTCACCACTGAGGACGGTACCGGCCTGGTGCATATCGCCCCCGCCTTCGGTGAGGACGACATGTTCGTCTGCATGGAAGCCGGGATTAACCCCGTCCTGCCCGTGGACGAGGGCGGCTGCTTCACCACTGAGGTGCCCGACTACCAGGGCCTGCAGGTCTTCGAGGCCAATAAGCCGATCACTGCGGATCTGCGTGACGGCAGCGGCCCGCTCGCCCGCGTGGACGCCGCCCATCGCGCGGTCCTGGTGCAGCAGAAGAGCTACGTGCACAGCTACCCGCACTGCTGGCGCTGCCGCGAGCCGTTGATCTACAAGGCCGTCTCCTCCTGGTTCGTCAAGGTGACCGCCATCCGCGACCGCATGGTGGAACTCAACCGGCAGATCGAGTGGACCCCCGCCCACATCAAGGACGGCATCTTCGGCAATTGGCTGGCCGGGGCACGCGACTGGTCCATCTCCCGCAACCGCTTCTGGGGTGCCCCCATCCCCGTGTGGCGCTCTGACGATCCCGCCTACCCGCGTGAGGACGTCTACGGCTCCTTCGAGGAGCTGGAGCGGGACTTCGGGGTGAAGGTGAAGGACCTGCACCGGCCCTTCATCGACACCCTGGTGCGCCCCAACCCGGATGACCCCACCGGCAAGTCCATGATGCGCCGCATCCCCGACGTCCTGGACTGCTGGTTCGAGTCCGGCTCCATGCCCTACGCCCAGGTGCACTACCCCTTCGAGAACGTCGAATGGTTCGAGTCCCACAACCCCGGCGACTTCATCGTGGAGTACATCGGCCAGACCCGCGGCTGGTTCTACACGCTGCACGTGCTGGCCACCGCCCTGTTCGACCGGCCCGCCTTCCGCACCTGCGTCTCCCACGGCATCCTCCTGGGCGACGACGGCGCCAAGATGAGCAAGTCCCTGCGCAACTACCCCGACGTCAACATGGTCTTCGATCGCGATGGCGCCGACGCCATGCGCTGGTTCCTGCTGTCCAGCCCCGTGGTGCGCGGCGGGAACCTGGCCGTAACCGGCCGCGCCGTCCGCGACACGGTGCGCCAGGTCCTGCTGCCCCTGTGGAATACCTGGTACTTCTTCGCCCTCTACGCCGGGCAGGCGGCAGACGGCCGGGGCTACGTCACTAAGGGCGTGAACCTGGAGGACGCGAGCCTGTTCGGGGCGCGCGGCAGCCTGCACGTCATGGACCGCTACATCCTGGCCCGTGCCAAGGACCTGGCGGCCACCGTGGCCGCCCAGATGGACGCCTACGACGTCACCGGCGCCACCGCCACCATCCGTGACTTCATCGACGTACTCACCAACTGGTACCTGCGCACCTCCCGCTCGCGCTTCACCGACGCCGACTCGGAAACCTGCCGCCCGGCCTTCGACACCCTGGCCACGGTGCTGCGGGTGCTCACCCAGGTGATGGCGCCGCTGGCCCCACTGGTCTCCGAGGAGATCTACCGGGGGCTGACCGGTGAGCGCTCCGTGCACCTGACCGACTGGCCGGTGCTGCCCGCCCACGTGGCCGATGCCGCCTTGGTGACCGCCATGGATGAGGCCCGCGACGCCGTCTCCGCCGTGCTCGGCTTGCGCAAGGCCGAGAAACTGCGGGTGCGCCAGCCCTTGCGCACCCTGACGGTGGCCACCACCGACCCGGCAGGATTGGCCCCCTTCCGCGCCCTCATCGGCGAGGAGGTCAATGTCAAGGAGGTGCGCGTCCTGGACGCCGCCGACGCCGGCTACCAGGTCAGCCAGCAACTCACCCTCAACCCGCGTGCCTTCACTCCGGAGGTCCGCAAGCTCACCTCCAAGCTCTTCGCCGCCGTCAAGGCGGGAGAGTGGGTTCTCACCGAGGACGGTGACGTGCGCTTCGACGGCGTGCTGCTGGAGGGCACCCCCGTGGTCCTGGAGGCAGAGGATTCAGCCTTCACCCTGAGCAGTCGCATCGAGTTGGAGGACGACTCCCTGGCCGCCACCATGCTCGACTCCGGGGCTTTCGTGGTGCTGGACACGGCTTTGGACGAGGAATTGGAGGCGGAGGGCTGGGCCCGCGATCTGGTGCGCCTGGTCATGGATGAGCGCAAGGCGGCGGGCATGCAGATTGGTGAGCCGGTCTCTCTGACCCTGACCGTGCCAGTGGACAAGGGGGCCTGGACCGGCGCCTACCTGGACCTGCTCAAGTCAGAGACCAGCTGCGTGTCCACCACCGTGGTGGCCGACCCGGAGGCCGAGGCGCCCAGCGCCAAGGTCACCAAGGGCTGAACGGTGCCTGCACGCGCCTGCGTGTGGCTGACCCCGCCGTAGGCGCAGCGGCGACAGCGGCGAGGTTCCCAGCGGTGATGACCGGAGGGAACCTCGCCGTGCACGTCATGGGGGGGGCACAGTCCGGGGGGCGCCCATGCCCGTCTCAGCGCTTGCGCTGGTCGAGGAGGAGGAACACGACGGTCGCCACGACCAGGATGGAGGACACTGCTCCGAGCGGTGTGGCTCTTCTTGGGGGTGCGGTTCATAATCGGTCACCGACTTATTTCACACAGCAGACGGGAACAGCGGCAGGGGTGACGTACACCTTGATACCCCTTCCTCATGAATTACAGAGACCGTAGATGCCGCCTGTTATGACGAGTGCAGAGGCGATTGTCCTAGCGCCGACCGCGCCGATACCAGTCCAGCTCTGTAGGGGTGGGCGCTTGGGGACCCGCTGCGCATGGTCTGATCTTTTCGGTTTGAGAAATGATTGGCCGCAAGTCCGCGCAGAGTGAACTGCGCCACTATGTTGGCACTTGCTCCCACAAGGCCTCCAGCACCTCAATGAGCGCCCCCGCCTCTTGCTCATTTGCAGGCAGAGGCAGGCGCCGGGCAGGTTTGGCCCCCGGGTAGGGCTCCTCCAGCGGGGCGTCCGGCACCGCCTCACGCACGGCGGGCACGTCCTTGAGCAGCAGGCGCTCGTCGTAGACGCCGCCGACCACCCGCTCACGCCAATACAGCACGTACTCACCCATCATGGCGCGGGCGCGAGCCCCCGGCCCCAGCAGCTCTGTGAGCGATGCGATGGTCTGCTTAGAGGTCGCCATGGCTCAAGGTTAGCTGCGGCATCGTTAGGCTGGGCGCGGTCCAGCAACAGGGGAGCAGCAGATGAGCAGCGAGCAGAAGCACCAGGCCAAGCAGCCCAGCCAGCAGATGGATGGTAACCACCCTGGGGCTGCCTTCGGCATCCCGGCAGGCGCCAGCGGTGAGGAGGTCGTGGACGCCATCTTCACCCCAGGCGGTGCCGACGGCGGGGTGGACCCCGAACTGCTGCCCTACCTGGAAGCCGCCGACTCCCAGGAGGGACTGTCCATCGCTGAAGTCCGTGAGGCGGGGCGCACCGCTGCCGAGCGTGAGGAGGAGGCCGAGGCGGAACGCTTGGCCGCCCTGCGCGCGCTCGTAGCCCACAATATGATCCCTGGCGGGGACCTGGCCCGGCTAGACGAGCTGCTAGCTGAGGTAGATGCCGACGACTCCGACGACTGGAACCAGTGGGAGAACATCCTGCCCGACTCCGCCACATCCGCCGCCAGCAGCGCTTCAGCCAGCAGCGCCGAGGAGGCTGAAGCCAGCCCCAACGCTGACGACGTCGTCGCTGCTGAAGAGCGCGGGGGAGAGGCTCACACTGCCGCCCTACTGGAGGCCCGCCGCGCCGCCGTCGTCTCCCAACGCATGCGTGAAGTAGAGGCCGAAATCCTCTCCCGCGCCCCCGAGCACAAGGTCCAGCCCTCCCTCGAACGCGTGGAGGCCGTACTAGACATCATTGGGAACCCTGAGCGCAGCTACCGCGTCGTACACATCACCGGCACCAATGGCAAGACCTCCACTGCCCGCATGGTGGAACGCCTAGTGGCCACCACCGGACTGCGCACCGGCCGCTTCACCAGCCCCCACCTGGCCACCATCCGTGAACGCATCAGCCTGGATGGTGAGCCCATCAGCGAAGCGGGCTTCATTGCTGCCTGGGAGGATGTGGCCCCCTATATCGCCATGGTTGACGAGCAGTCCCTGACCAAGGGTGGGCCCCGCCTGAGCTTCTTTGAGGTGCTCACCGTGATGGCCCTGGCGGCCTTTGCTGACTATCCGGTGGATGTGGCCATCGTGGAGGTCGGCATGGGTGGGCTCTGGGACGCGACCAATGTGGTCCAGTCCCAAGTGGAGGTCATCACCCCCATCGGCCTGGACCACACCAAGTGGCTGGGTGACACCCTTGAGGCGATCGCCACGGAGAAGGCCGGGATAATCAAGGACGGCGCCACCCTGGTCACCTCCCTGCAGCCAGCCGCGGCGCTCGGCCCCATCACCCGGGCCGCCCGGGAGCACGGCGTCATCTGGCGTCGTGAAGTGGACCCCGACTTGGAGCCGGGTTCCCCCGAGGCCGGAGAGCTGGAGGTGGTGGACCGTGAACTCGCCGTGGGCGGCCAGCTGGTCACCCTGCGCACCGCCGCCGGCATCTACGAGGATGTATTCGTTCCCCTGCACGGCGAGTACCAGGCGCACAACGCCCTGCTGGCCCTGGCCGCCACCGAGGCGCTGCTCGGAGGGCGGCTGCTGCCCGCACGGATCGTGGAGGAGGGCTTCGCCTCCGTCACTAGCCCCGGCCGCCTGGAGGTGGTGCGCTCCTCGCCCACGGTCCTGGTGGACGCCGGGCACAACCCCCATGGGATCGCGGCGCTGCGCCAGGCCGTGGAGGAGGTCTTCGGCTTCAAGCACCTGGCCCTGGTCTATGGCGCCATGGCGGACAAGGATATTGAGGGTGTGCTCGCCGTCCTGGAGCCGATCTGTGAGACCGTGGTCTGCGTGCCCATCGATTCGCCGCGCGCCGCCACGCCGGAGGATCTGGCAGTGGTAGCACGGGAGGTCTTCGGTACCGAGCGTGTGCAGTTGGCGCAGACCCTGGCCCAGGGCGTGGAGCGGGCCCAGGAGAGCGCCGAGGCACATGACGACCCGCTGCCCACCTCCGGCGTGCTCATTTGCGGCTCAGTGGTGCTGGCCGCCCAGGCCCGTGCTCTGTTCGGCCGGGCCTGAGCCGGGCGGCACTGCACTTCGATCTTCCGACCGGAGCGCCAAGTTGCTACATTGCGATGCACCCGGGCGCCTTGGAGCGCCATGACGCCAACCGCTGCAGCCCCGGAGCCGCACGGTGCGAGAAAGGACCGCCACCAATGACGACGCTTCCCTCCCGCACACTGATCCTCATCAAGCCCGACGCCGTGCGCCGCAGCCTGACGGGGGAAGTGCTTCGCCGCTTCGAGGCTAAGGGCTACAAACTGGTGGCTCTCCGCCTGGTGCAGGCCAGCAAGGAGATGCTTGCTGAGCACTACGCTGAGCACGTCTCTAAGCCCTTTTACCCTGGCGTGGAGCAGTACATGTCCTCCGGCCCGCTGGTAGCTCTCGTACTTGAAGGCCTGCGGGTGGTGGAAGGCTCGCGCAGCCTCATGGGCACCACCGACCCAACCACCGCTGCCCCCGGCACGATCCGCGGCGACCTGGGGCGCGACTGGGACGGGGAGACCATGGAGAATCTGGTCCACGGCTCTGACTGCGAAGAGTCGGCTGCGCGCGAAATCGCTATCTGGTTCCCCGAGCTCGCCGGCTGAAAAACGCCAGATCGGCCGCCTCGCCACCGGTAAATGGCAGAAGCGACCGATCTGGGAGCCAAGCTCTCTGAAGCAGCTTAGGCTGCGGAAGACTTGCGGCCTAGCACCTCACGCAGCGGCACCCGCGCGCCGGTGCGTGTGACTGCCCGGGTGTAGATCCGCGCAGCCAGCCACACCAGTGCCGGCAGGGCGGCTAGCGCAATCACCAGGGCCAGGGCCTGCTCGGCCCAGCTGGAGATTCCGAAGACCAGCCGAGTCGGCATCATGAAGGGCGAGAAGAAGGGGAGGTATGACAAAACCTTCCAGTGCAGGGCCTGCGGGTTGTTCATGACCATGAAGATCGACGCCATGTACGGGGCCATGCACAGTGCGATCAGAGGCATCACGGTGGCCGAGACGTCCTCCTGACGGCTCACCAGCGAGCCCGCCGCACCGAACAGGGCCGCGAAGGTCAGGAAACCAAGCACCAACCACACCAGGAGCATTACCAGGGCCGTGTCAAAGTTGAGTTCGACCTTAGGCAATACATTCAGGAGCTTCGCGGTAGTCAGGCCAACGGCAGCCGTCACCCCGTAGGACAAGACCACCCCAGCGCCGGTGCCCAGAATCTTCCCAGCCAACAGGGATGTGGGGCGCACGCAAGCCAACAGGATCTCCACGATGCGGCTGGACTTCTCTTCCACCACACCCATGGCGATGTACTGCCCCCCACCCATAAGGGTTAAGAGCAGGAGGGCATCCACCGCCAGCAAAATGCCGTAGCGCACGCCAAAGTCCGCACTATCAGTGCTCGGTGGGTCCAGGGCCTCCACCGCGGGGGCAGCTTCAGCCAGGGAACTTGCAACGGTGGAGGCGTCCCCACCTAGGGAGGAGATCTTCTCCGCCAGGGCATGCTGTTGCAGCAAGGCCGTCAAACCGGAGACCACTGCCGTATCCGCCTTTTCACAGACCGTCACCTTGGCCTTGGCGGAGTCCAGTGAGAGCACCATGTCGGGCCGGTGGGTGCCCTCAGGCGCGTCTGCGCACAAGCTGTCCTTGCTGGGGGGCGTGGCCTCAACCAACTCAACCGGCTGCCCGTTCGCAGCGTGCAGCTGCTTTAGGCCCGGGCTCAAAGCCGCCACGGTCTGCTGATCGGCGCCGATCACGCCCAGGCGGTAGGGCTCGTCTTTGTCACCGCTGAGCCAGGCGTAGCCAACGATGCTGGCAACGACCGCCAGGAGCATTAGCCCATTGGCGATTAGGGAACTCTTGCGCAGCATTTGGACGCGGAACTCGCGGCCAGCTACGAGCATGATCTCGCTAGCTCGGGAGATATTGGTGGAGCTGGAGTTGGGGGTGGTCATGCGCGCTTCTCCTCGTGCTCGTCTGCCTGCGGGGCCGCCAACGCGTCCCGGAAGATGTCTGTCAGCGGGCGGCGTACCGGACCCAACTCACGTATCGTGCCCAGGCGCTGGGCGGCCGCCAGCAGCGCCTGCTCGTCGGTGCCGCCCGCGGTGAGGGTGAGGCGTCCGGCCCGGTCAGTGTGGGACTCCAGGCCAGGTAGGGACCCGGACAGCTCTGTCAGCAGCTGCTCCACCTGTACCTGGTCTGCCTGCGGCTGTACCACCACGCGCCAGCGCTGTTGCGCACTGGCCTGCAGCTCCTCGATGGTCCCGTCTGCCACCAGGCTGCCGGCGCGGATGATGACCACCCGGTCGCAGAGGCGCTCGACGACGTCGAGCTGGTGAGAGGAGAAAAGCGTAGGCACGCCAGCTGCCGCACGCTCCTGCAGTACCTCGCTCATCACGTCCACCGCCACCGGGTCTAGGCCAGAGAAAGGCTCATCCAGCACCAGCAGCTCGGGAGAACCGACCAGGGCAGCAGCCAGCTGTACTCGCTGCTGGTTACCCAGGGAGAGCTTCTGCACCTCGTCATCTTTGCGGTGCGCGATGTCCAAGCGCCCCATCCACTCCTGGGCCGCAGCTTCAGCCTGGCTCTTGCTGGCGCCGTGGAGGCGGGCCAGATAGCGCAGCTGCTCCCCGACCTTCATCTTGGGGTAGAGGCCGCGTTCCTCTGGCATGTAGCCGATGCGGCGGCGGAGGCCGGCATCTACGGGGTTGCCATCCCAGATCACCTCACCAGAGTCGGTGGCGAGCACCCCCATGACGATGCGCATGGTCGTGGATTTGCCTGCACCGTTGGCACCCACGAAGCCGACGATCTCGCCGTCGTTGAGGTGTAGGGAGAGGTCGTCTAGGGCCTGTACGGCCCCAAATCTTTTGGAGAGGTGACGGATGTCGAGCACGGTGGCTCCTTCTGTGGGGAAGGGTTAACGAAGAAAAGGGTGGTTGACCTTGGACATTTTTGTCAATCAAGCTTGTCATTAATCTACCGGTTCCAGCGTCTCGCTCAGTGCTTTCTGCAGCATCATCCGCAGGTAGGAAACGAGGCCCTAGAACCTACGGTTATCGTGGCGGCGTGCCCAACGACCATGAGCCTGACCCGCAGACCCACCCTCTGCGGCGCTCGCCGCTGTTGAGTGCTGCGCTACTAGGCGCCACAGGTTTTATTGCACTGCTGGCCCTGGCCATGTTTCTACCAATCCCGGCATTGGATTACTCCCTCATGCTCGGCACCTGGGGCCTGGCCGCCACCATCCTGATAGCCGCCATGCTGCTGGTGTCCATCCTGGCCCTGCGCAAGCACCCCAGTCACGCCCGACGCCTAGCGGCAGCACTGGCCGCAGCCTCCCTGGTGGCCACCGGCGTCGTGGCCAGCGCACAACTGCGCCAAGCCCAGCAACTGGGCGCCAGCATCAACTGGTGGCAGGCCAGCGGGATAGGCCAGTGGGGCTCCCTGCCCGACGAGGAACCCACCTTCATGGAGGACGCCGCCTCGGGGCAGAAACTCCAAGCCGGCGTCTGGCTGCCCCACGACCCCGCCACCGGGCGGAAACTCAGCGCCCAGCAAGTGCAGGTCGCTCACCCCGACGGCGTGCCCGTCGTCGTGCTGCTCCATGGCGGCGGCTGGCACACCGGTAACCGACGCAATCCCATGACCAAAGGACAAGCGACCTGGCTAGCTCAGCAAGGCTATCTGGCAATCGCCCTGGACTATCCCCTGTCCCTGACTAACCTGCCCACCTGGCAATTGGCGGAATCTCGCTCCGCCCTGGGACTGGCCTGGGTAGGCCGTGAAGCCGCCAACTGGGGCGGGGACGTTAAGCGCTTAGCTTTGGTGGGGGACTCCTCAGGTGGACATTTGGCTTTGGAACTGGCCGCACGCCAGGTGCTCGGCACCATGGAGGAGATTTGCCCGGAGCCAGTGCCGCAGATCCGCGCTCTGTCCCTGACCTACCCCGTGGCAGACCCGGTGGGATTTCATGACAACTCGGACCTCATTATGGCGCCCTACGTCTCCTGGCGGGCCGCCATCTATGTGGGCGGCAGCCCCACCCAGCAGCCGGAACGCTTTGCTGAGATCAGCCCCATCAACAAGGTGCATGAGCTCCAGCGCCGGGGGCTGGGGGCCCAATTGCCGCCGGTGCTCATGGTGCACGGCGAGCGCGATCACGTGGTCCCGGTGGACGGCACGCAGCGGCTCCACCAAGCACTTATCGACGCCGGGGCCCGCAGTCAGCTCGTGGAGATTCCCTACGCGGATCACGTCTTCGACCTCAACCCTGGCTCAGTGCCCTCCCAACTGTGGCGCCACCTCACCATTGAATTGCTGAACCGTTCCGGGATGGGCACCTAAGGGAGTCACTTGGCACAGCCTCCGCACGGAGTACCTCGCTGGCTACTATCGTGGGGTCCGTGCACCTGAAGACGTTGACGATAAAGGGCTTCAAGTCCTTCGCCTCGTCAACCACCCTGCGCCTGGAGCCCGGAATCACCGCCGTGGTGGGCCCCAATGGCTCGGGCAAATCCAATGTGGTGGATGCCCTGACCTGGGTCATGGGGGAGCAGGGCGCCAAGAACCTGCGCGGCGGTTCCATGGCGGATGTGATCTTCGCGGGTGCGGGTTCCCGCCCGGCCCTGGGCCGCGCCGAAGTCTCTCTGACCATCGACAACACTGACGGCGCCCTGCCCATCGACTACACCGAAGTCACCATCACCCGCACCCTCTTCCGGGGCGGTGGCTCCGAGTACCAAATCAACGGCACCCCCTGCCGGCTCCTGGACGTGCAAGAACTCCTCTCCGACACCGGCCTGGGCCGCCAGATGCACGTGATCGTGGGCCAAGGCCAACTGGACGCCGTCTTGTCTGCCACGCCTGAGGAACGCCGCGGCTTCATTGAGGAGGCCGCAGGCGTCCTTAAACACCGCCGCCGCAAGGAGCGGGCGCTGCGCAAACTCGATTCCATGGCCGCAGACCTCACCCGCGTCACCGATCTGGCGACCGAGCTGCGCCGCCAGCTAGGACCCCTGGCGCGGCAGGCCGCCGTCGCCCGCCGCGCCCGCAGCATCCAGGTTGAGGTCCGTGACGCTACCGCCCGCCTCCTAGCCGATGACGTCGCCCAAGCCCAATCCCTCTTGGAAGCCGGCCAAGCGGACGCCGGAGACCTGGCCCGCCGCCGCGCCGCCGCCGCAGAGGCTGAGCGGCAGGCCCGCGCACAGTTGGCCGAGCTGGCCGCCACCGACGCCACCAGTGGCCGCCGTCTGGCTCGTGCCACCACCACCTGGGAGGAGCTTTCCGGTGAAGCCCGTGCCCTGACCTCACTGTCTGAGGTGGCGGGGGAGCGGGTGCGGCTGCTCACCCAAACTCGCCACGCGGTCCAGGGCACTGACCCTGAGGAATTGGACCGACGGGCGCAGAACGCCGCCACGGAAGAAGCTGAGCTAGCCGACGCCGTAGAGGCCGCGCGTTCCACACTTGCAGACGCCAATCGGGAGCGCGTGGATGCTGAGGCCGCCGACTCTGCCGCCGAAGCTGCCCTCTCCTCCCTGCAACGCCGTCAGGCTGAGCACCGGGAGCGCATAGCTCGGACGGGTGGCCGCGTAGCCTCCGCCCGCTCCCGCCACGAGGCCGCCCAAGCCGCTTTGGAACAAGCCCGCAAGTCGCTGGAGGCAGCCAGTGGGCGCGCCCAAACGGCAGCCCAAGCGCTGCTGGAAGCGGGGGGAGAACGCGGGACGGAGGCGGAACAGGCCGCCGACGCCGTGGAGCTAACGCCAGAACAGGCTCAGGCCGCTCAAGCCCAAGCTGTCCACGATGAGGCCACTGCTGCCCTCGCGTCTGCCCGTGACGCCGTCGCCTCCGCCAATGAAGCCCGCCGCGAAGCCGCCGCCGACGTGGCCACCTGGACCGCCCGCCGCGACACCCTGGCCCTGTCCCTGCGCAGCAAGGACGGCACTGGGGCCCTGATTGAAGCTGCCCCGAGCGGGATGCTCGGCCCCCTGGCGGAACAGCTGCGCATCAAACGCGGTTGGGAGAACGCCGTAGCTGCTCTGCTAGGTGAACTCGCCGGGGCCGCCTTGATTTCCGACGCCGACGCCGCCGGCAACGCCCTAGAACTCGCCCGCGAGCAGGACGCCGGGCAAGTCCGTCTCGTGCTGGCCACCGGCGAGGTACCTGGACTTGAAAGCTCCGCCGTAGAAGCGTTGGCGCAGAATATCGCCGACGCCGCGCCCACGGCCCTGCCAGCTCGGGAACTCGTGACTGTTACCAAGTCTGCTGTGGCCAAGGCTCCGGCGCTGGCAGCCTTGCTGGATCGGCTGTTGGGCGGGGCCGTCGTCGTCACCGATCTGGCCGCCGCCAACGCCCTGCGCCAAGCCGTGCCCGCAGCAGTGGTGGCCACTCAGGCGGGCGACGTGCTGGCCCCCGGTTGGGTGACCGGGGCTGGGCGCGGTGCCTCCTCTATTTTGGAACTGACCGCCGCCCACGAGGAGGCCGTGGCGGAGGCAGAGTCCGCTGCCGCAGCAGAGACCGAGGCCGCTGCCGCCGTCGAGGCTGCCCGCGCGGCGGAAGACGAAGCCCGCCAAGGCCTGTCTGAAGCTCTAGCACAGCTGCGTCGCGCCGACGCCGAGGCCGCTCGCGCTGCCGAAGAAGTAGCCCGCCTCGCTTCCGCTGCCCGCGCCGCCAGCGAGGAGGAGGGCCGGGCCAAGCGAGTCCTGGAACGCGCGGAACAAGAACTCACCACCCGCACTGCGGAGCTGTCCGCCGCTTCCGCTGCCTTGAGCGCGTTGGAGGAGCCTGCCGGGCAGGCCGAGGACGAAGAGGCTGTATTGGCTAAGGCCCGTCAAGCCCGGGAGGCAGCCGCAGCCGCCGCTACCCAGGCTCGGGCCGCCGAAACCGAAGCCCGACTCACCCTGCGCACCGCCGAGGAGCGGGAACGTTCCAGTCGGGGTCGCGCGCAGTCACTGCGTTCAGCCGCCCGCCGGGAACGTGAGGCCCGGGCGCAAGCGGAGCGGGCAGAGGCGCGGCGTCTGGCAAGGCTGCGCGTCGCCACCCACGTGCGTGACCAGGCTGCCTTGGCCGCCCAAGCCGCCGCGCAGTCAGTGACCGCGGCCCTAGCTGAGCGACGCCGTCTGGATGAAGAACGCAGTCAAACCACCGTGGCAATTAACGCGGTCCGCGAGCAGATTGACCAGCATTCGCGTGAATTGGCTTCCCTGACGGATGCTGCCCACCGTGAGGAAGTGGCCCGCGCTGAGCAGCGCATGCGCCTGGAAGCCTTGGGGGAGCGGGCCCTGGCTGAACTCGGCATGAACCTGGAAGACCTAGTCGAGGAGTACGGGCCGCATATGCCGGTGCCCGAGGCGCTCGCGGAGGAGGTAGAAGCGGCTGCAGCAGACCAGGCAGCTGAGGGCGAGCAGACCGGTGAGAATAACCAGTCTGGCGGCGCAGACAGCGACGCTGGCGCCGCGCCGCAGGATGAGACCGGCGGCGCGGCGGCCCCGGCGTCGTCCCGTGGCGGGCGGCCATTCGTACGCGCCGAGCAGGAGAAGCGACTCGCCCGCGCCCAACGCGACCTGGCCAAGCTAGGAAAGGTAAATCCTTTGGCGCTGGAGGAGCACGCGGCCTTGGAGCAGCGCCACCAGTTCCTGGCCACGCAACTGGATGACCTCAAGCGCTCGCGAGCGGATCTGCTGCGTATCGTGGAAGAGATTGATGCCCGCGTCTTAGAGGTGTTTAGCGCCGCCTTCGCGGATACCGCCGTCCAGTTCGCCGGGGTTTTTGATCGGCTCTTCCCAGGTGGGGAGGGCCGCCTGGTGCTCACAGACCCCAATGACCTGCTCACCACAGGCATTGAAATTGAGGCGCGCCCGGCGGGTAAGAAGGTCAAGCGTTTGTCCCTGCTTAGCGGTGGCGAGCGGTCCTTGGCGGCAGTGGCCTTGCTGGTGGCGATTTTCAAGGCTCGGCCCTCGCCCTTCTACGTGATGGACGAGGTGGAGGCAGCCTTGGATGACACCAATCTGGGCCGTTTGCTGGAGATCTTCACCGAGCTGCGCGAATCCAGCCAGCTCATCATCATCACGCATCAAAAGCGCACCATGGAGGTGGCGGATGCCCTCTATGGCATCACTATGCGCGAGGGTGTAACCAAGGCCGTGAGCCAGCGACTCGCGCAAACTAAAGCCGCCACCACGGGTACCTGAGCGCCAGCCGGGTGCTCGTATGAGGCATGTCATACCCTCGCGGTTGCAGGTCGGTTTTTAGCGGATCATCATTGAGCTATGACTTCGGTCCTGCTCCCTGGTTTCCTGTTTCTCCTGCTCGGGCTGGTCATTCCGGCCACCCTGCTGGCTGGGCGCCGCCCAGTGCGCACCTGGGGCCGCTGGGCCAAAGAGCTCGTAGGCATCTTCCGTGAGCGCGACGAGGAACCTGTCCGCGTCGTCTCCCAGGAGGTCACGCTCGCTGAGCTCATGGTGCGCGACTCCACCCCCGCCTATATGGGCACAGACGCTTTTTCCGGGCTGGTGGACGCCGTCGACCGCGTATTGGACCAGGCGGAGAGCGCGAGCACCCACCGCTGGACTCCAACCCGGTTGCGCCGCCAAGCCGGGGCTGCTTCCGCTAACTGAGCCTTTGAGGGTGCCGCCGGCAACCGAGAGTTGAGAGCGCTTCCGCTCACTGAGAGCTGACCCGCCGAAGCACCGCATTTTCCGTCAGGCCCCAGAGCGTCAGGCATGATTAACGCATGTCTATGGACCCGATCTACGTCGTTCTTGCCGTACTGGCCGTGCTCGTGCTGGCCGGAGGACTGTGGTACCTGGCCTCCCGCCGCTCTGGCTCCGAGCTGCCCCCAGAGATCACCACCCGCAAGCCCACCGCGGCAGAGGAAATCACCAGCGCCCCCGAGACACCGTCGGCCACCCTGGACCTGCCCGAGTCCATACCCGGGCGCATGCAGCGCCTGCGCGCACGCCTGGCTGGCTCCGGCGGTTTTGGCCGCGCCGTGCTTTCAGTGCTTTCTCGCGGCGACCTGGCTGAGTCGGACTGGGAGGAGATCGAGGACACCCTCCTCACCTCCGATCTGGGCCTAGAGGTCACCACTTCGCTGATGGACCAGCTCCGTACCCAGGCCAAGGTGCTGGACACTAAAGACCCCAATGCCGTGCGCAACGTTCTGCGCTCTGAGCTGCTCAACCTGGTAGACCCCACCATGGATCGCTCCCTGAACCTCACCAAGCCCGCCCCCGCTGCAGGCTTCACCGAGGGCGCCCCGGCCGCCGCTGTGCTCATGGTGGGTGTTAACGGCACTGGCAAGACCACCACCTGCGGCAAACTCGCCCGCGTGCTCGTTGCTCAAGACAAGCGCGTCGTCATGGGAGCCGCTGACACCTTCCGGGCCGCCGCCGCCGAGCAACTCACCACCTGGGGCGACCGCGTGGGCGTGCCCGTCATCCGCTCTGATCGGGAGGGCGCAGACCCCGCCGCGGTGGCATTCGACGCCGCCAAGGCCGCTGCCGCCCAGGGGGCCGACGTCGTCCTCGTGGACACTGCCGGGCGCTTGCAGAACAAGGCCGGGCTCATGGATGAGCTTGGCAAAATCAAGCGAGTTATGGAGAAGATCGCCCCCGTCGGTGAGATCCTCCTAGTCCTAGACGCCACCACCGGCCAGAACGGCATGCGCCAAGCTCAGGTCTTCTCTGAGGCCGTGGGCGTTACCGGCATCGTTTTGACCAAGTTGGATGGCACCGCCAAGGGCGGCATTGTGGTCACCGTGCAGCAGGAACTCGGTGTGCCCGTGAAATTCGTGGGCCTAGGGGAGGGCGCTGACGATCTGGCGCCCTTCGACCCCGAGGGCTTCGTCGACGCCCTGCTGGGCTGAGGCAACACCGCCTGTAATGACCTCGCCAGGCCTGGGGCAGCACCGGACCGCTATCCTGGCGCCAGCCATGCCCACGGCGGAGCCCGCCTCCGCCGTCGGGTGCACACACCACACACGGCGCCTTGGCGCCCCAGGAAGGACACCGCGTGTTCGGCAACCTCTCCGACCGGCTTACCGCCTCGTTCCAGTCTCTGCGTGGCAAGGGGCGGCTGACCGAAGCCGATATTGACGCCACTGTCACCGATATTCGCCGCGCCCTGCTGGAGGCCGACGTCGCCCTGCCGGTGGTCCGCTCCTTCACCAGCGCCGTGCGTGAAAAAGCCAAGGATGCGGTCCGCTCCAAGGCCCTGAACCCCGGCCAGCAGGTCGTCAAGATTGTCAACGATGAGCTGATCGAGGTGCTCGGTGGCGCCACCCGCGAGCTCAACTGGGCGGATCGTGGCCCCACCATCATCATGCTCGCCGGTCTGCAAGGTGCCGGTAAGACCACCCTGGCTGGAAAGCTCGGCTACTGGCTCAAAGGTGAGAAAAAGCGCGTCCTGTTGGTTGCCTCCGACCTGCAGCGCCCCAACGCCGTCACCCAGCTGGGCGTTGTGGCTGAACGCGCAGGTGTAGACATCTGGGCTCCCGAGCCCGGCAACGGCGTCGGCGATCTGGTGGAGGTGGCCCGCACCGGTGTGGAGCAGGGCCGCACGCACGGTTACGACGTCGTGGTGGTGGACACCGCTGGCCGCCTGGGCGTTGACGCCGAGATGATGGACCAGGCGATCCGCATCCGCGACGCCGTCCGCCCCCACGAGATTCTCTTTGTCCTAGACGCCATGGTTGGTCAGGACGCCGTCAACACCTCGGTGGCCTTCCGCGACGGCGTCGGCTTCACCGGCGTGGTCTTGTCCAAACTCGACGGCGACGCCCGCGGTGGTGCGGCTCTGTCCGTGCGAGGGGTCACTGGCGCACCGGTCCTCTTCTCCTCCACCGGCGAGGGCCTCAAAGACTTTGAGCGCTTCCACGCCGACCGAATGGCCTCCCGCATCCTGGATATGGGTGACCTGCTCACCCTCATTGAGCAGGCTCAGAAAGCTTTTGACGAGAAAGAGGCGGAGGACGCTGCCGCCAAGCTCGCCTCTGGGGCCTTCACTCTGGACGACTTCCTGAACCAGCTGCGCCAGATCCGCAAGATGGGCTCTATGAAGAAGCTGCTGGGCATGATGCCGGGCATGGGGCAGATGCGTGAGGCCCTGGACGCCTTTGACGAGCGCGAGGTGGACCGCGTGGAGGCGATTGTCTGCTCCATGACCCCCGCCGAGCGGCGCGACATAGGCATCCTCAACGGTTCGCGGCGCGCCCGCATTGCCAAGGGCTCGGGCACCACCGTGCAGGCCGTTAACGAGCTGGTGGAGCGCTTCGGTCAGGCCAAGAAGATGATGGAAGCTATGGCTTCCGGTGGCCTGGACGGCAATGGCATGACCGGCATGGGATCCCTGCCTTCCATGGGTAAGCGTGCCAAAGCCCGTCAGGCCCCCAAAGCCAAGAAGGGCAAGGGCGGCAAGAAGGGACGCTCCGGCAACCCCGCAAAGGCCGCTGCTCAGGCGCGCGCCGCTCGCGAGGGCGGCGCCGTAGAGGTGGCGGAGGCACCGCAGCAGGCTGCGGGATCAGCCTTTGGCCTGGGTACCCAGCCTGGACCTAGTGGCTACGGCATCATGCCGAGCCAGGACGCTGGGATCGGTCAGGATACGCTGGCGGGCCTGCCGGAGGACCTGCGCCGCCACCTGGGGATCTGAGCTAAGGCTGGGCTGGGCTGGGGGCTGGGCTGGGGTCGAGCTGGAGGCAGAGGCTCGGTGGGCGACGGCCACGCTGGCCTTGGCAGTATTGGCTGCAGGCTGCCTTAGCCTGAGCTCATGAGAGGCACAGAAAGCCCTGTCGGCGCCGGGACTAAGCCGGTGCCTGTGCTTACCGCCGAGGCCGGTGCAGGCCTCGACGGCTTTCGCCTGCCGGGCGGGCTGGTGGACGTGCACTGTCACCTGGGACTGGGGGCGGAAGGCGCCGTAGACCGAACCAGGACTTTGGCTCAGGCCCGTGCTGCCCGCAGCGCCGGAGTGCTGCTAGTGCGCGACTGTGGCGCACCCACTGACACGCATTGGCTGACTGATGACGCCGCACAAGCCGAGCGAGTTGCGGCTGGGGCGGCACCGGGGGAACTGCTGCCCGGCGTGTTGCGCGCTGGACGGCACCTGGCCCGGCCTCGCCGCTATCTGCGCGGCTTCGCTGAGGAGCTTGAGAACCCGAGCCTGTTGCCGGAGGCGGTGGCGCGGCAGGCTCGCGCCGGGGACGGCTGGGTGAAGCTGGTGGGGGACTGGATTGACCGCTCTGCCGGGGCGGACGCCGACATCGTTCCCCTTTGGCCCGCTGAGGTGCTGCGTGACGCCGTTGCTGCTGCGCATGAGAACGGGGCGCGGGTAACCGTACACACTTTTGCCCACGCAACTTTGGCGCCGCTGTTGGAGGCGGGGGTGGATTGCCTGGAGCATGCTACGGGAGCTGGGCCCGAGGAGATCGCGCAGATTGCTGCGCAGGGCGTGGCGGTTACGCCGACCCTGCTGCAGGTGGATCATTTCCCTGGCTTTGCCGCGCAGGCCGGTGCGAGATATCCGCGTTATGCCGCCACGGTGACGGCTTTGCATGCGGGGCATGAGGTGCAAGTGGCGGCTATGCATGAGGCGGGGGTCCGGTTGCTGCCGGGTTCGGATGCAGGCGGCAGCCTGCCTCATGACACGCTGCCGCGCGAGTTGTTGGCCTGGCGTCGGGTGGGTCTGGCGGACGCGGAGATTTTGCGATTGGCGACGACGTCGGCTCGTGAGTTTCTGGGGGTGCCCTTGGGGGAGGGGGAGCCAATGGTGCTTTACGACGCTGACCCGGCGACCGACCTAGCGCAGCTTTTGCAGCCCCGCGCCATAGTTTCAGCCGCTTAGCTTGGCAGCGGCCTGCCCGCTTTGTGTTGTGAACGCCTGTTTGTGTTGTGAACGCCTGTGGTGTGGGCGTTTTGGTCATGGGGTGGGGTTTTGGTTGTGGGGTGGGGTTTTGGTTTGGTTGTCCACAGGTGGGTTTTGGGGGTGGTGTGGGCGGTAGTCTGGTTTTGGTTCCCACTGGTTGTGGTCTTCGCCCTGATGGCCTGGCTGGGTGGGTGCTTGGGTTCTGTGATGGTGCTGGCTCTTTTTTCCTCGCCCTGAGAGGTGGTTTTGTGATGAGTTGGATGGTGCGCGAGTTTGGCGACGGCGTAGGTCGCGGCGCTGAGGGTGGTTTGGCCGTGGTGGGGCGTGCTGCTGGCCGGAGGTTAGGCAGGTTGGGGTGTTTGGTGTTGTGTGTGGGGTTGGGGGTTGGTGCTTGTCAGGGGCGGGGTGGGGCGGTGGCTAGTCCTACGGTTGATATTCCTAGGTTGGCTGCGTCTTATGCGGCTCAGGATCGGGCTCGGGCTTCGGCTTCTGCTGCGGCTGCTGGGGTGAGTTTGGGGGCGAGTCCTAGTGCGTCGGCGTCGGCGACTTTGTCTGTGGAGGCGGCTGCTTCTCGGCAGAAGGCTTTGGGGACGGTTGTGCCGGAGCGTTTGGAGGGGATGGATGACAATACTCCTCAGGGGGCGGCCCGAAGTGGCCGGTATTTCTTGCAGTTATATACCTACGCCTTCGCCACTGGTGATACCTCGCAGCTCGAGGCCATGAGTGATGACGAGTGCGTCTTTTGCAACTCGGTGATTGATAACGCCAAGAGGCTGCACGCGCAAGGTGGTTGGGCCGACCACTGGGAATATGAAATCAAGGCTGTGCGCTACGCCGACCCGGCTGAAGGACATATCTACTCACTGGTCGAACTTGATCTGGGTGACCCTGGGACGCTTCAGTACAAGGCTGACGGTTCCAGCCGTCAGACCGAACGTGCGGAACCTTTGACGCTGAAACTTTCAGTATACCGAGTCGACGGTCAGTGGGTCGTGCACGAGGGGTACCACAGCAAATGATCACATCAGTTCTAATCCCCATAGTCTTGTTGGGAGCGACATCTCCCGCACCTCCAGAACCTGCTACTGAGATTCAGTCTTGGGCGGAGCAATCATCGATTGATCTGGCTGCCAATTATCGGGAAACGGTTGAAGTTGTCGACACTTCAGGGGATTCTTCGTCCACCGTGCTGGAACAACAACGATACGGAGACCGAGGTACATACGTCGGTCCGGCTCGGCCGCTTTCTGTTACTGAGTTGTGGAATCGGGTGGTGGCGGGGCGTTGTGCTGGGGCGGATGATGCGGAGATCTATTTTCAGGTTTATGTGTCTTGTTTGCCTGCTGGGCAGCCCGCTCCCCAGGTGCCTGTTGTGCGTGCGCCTGGGGGTCCGCGTACGGTTAGTGTTACTCGGTCTCAGGTGAGCAAGCTTTTGGCTAAGGGTTCTGGTATTACTCGTCAGCCGCCTAGTGCTCGGACTCGTTTGGATATGCCGGTGATTGCTTACACTAGTGCTAGTCCGCAGGTTCTTAACACCACGATCTTGGGTACGCCTGTAACTATCACTGCGACGCCGGTGTCTTATGCCTGGGATTGGGGGGATGGGACTACTACGCGTGGCACTGATCCTGGTGCGCCGTATCCGGATCACACGGTCTTTCATTATTATGATCAGCCGGCTAAGGACTTGAAGATCACGGTGACTACGACCTGGTCGGCGACTTTCACGACCCCCGGGCAGGGGTCTAGGCCGGTTCAAGGCAGTATCACTACTACTAACACCACTACTCCTTTCGAGGTGCGTGCTTATACCGCTGTGCTCACTGACCAGGCCGAAGAAGCCCAGGGCCACTAACCCCGCCCCGTCCCCCCGCCCGCCCCATAACCCACCCTGCCCTGCCCCATAACCCGCCCGCCCCATAACCCACCCTGCCCTGCCCCATAACCCGCCCTGCTGACACCCCTGGCTTTCGGACAACCAAACGCCGTTTGGACAACCATGCACCCGGTCACAGGTTGTCCGAACGGCAGAAAGTTGTCCGAACGAGGGCGGAGGAGCGCTCACACACGCCCCCATCCACAACCCGCCCAACTAAACCCACTACCTCAGCCTGTGGACGGCAAAGTATGCACCTAGCCACACGTTGTATCCTCGCGCTCGCCTCCCACTTCCCGACGGACGGACACCACCGTGCAAGCAGCACCAACCGCCCAGGGCGCCTACAACGCCGTCGCCCCCACCGCCTTGGTGGACACACTCGCCGACTTTGAGAGCTTCGTTTCCGGCAACATTCTGATCTGGGTGCTGATCGGCACCGGCCTGATGCTTACGCTCGCAACTCGTTTCGTGCAGCTGCGGCTCTTCGCCCGTTCCGTGCATCTGGTGCTCCGCTCCCGCCATCAGCGCGGCTCACTGTCCTCCTTCCAGGCCTTCGTGATCGGCCTAGGTGGGCGCGTCGGCACCGGAAATATTGCCGGTGTGGCCCTAGCCGTCACCCTCGGCGGCCCGGGCGCCCTGTTCTGGATGTGGGTGGTGGCCCTCCTCGGCATGGCCACCTCCTTCGCCGAGTCCAGCCTGGCGCAAGTATTCAAGGTCCGCTCCGCTGACGGCATTTTCCGCGGCGGTCCGGCCTACTACATGCAGCGCGGCATCGGACACGGCTGGTTAGGACGCGGCATGGGGCTCCTCTTCGCCGTCATGCTGGTCTTTTCCTACGGCCTGATCTTCCCGATGGTCCAATCCAACACCATCGCCTTGACCCTGCGTGACGCCCACGGAGCCTCCGTTAACGCCACCGCAATCATCCTGATGCTCATCACCGCCCCCATCCTCCTAGCGGGCATGCGAGTCGTGGCGCGGGTAACCGAATGGCTGGTGCCGCTTATGGCCGCGGCCTACCTGATCGTGGTGGCAGTAGTTATCGTGGTCTCACTGCCTGCGGTCCCTGGCGTATTCGCGGATATCTTCAGCGGCGCCTTTCAACTAGAGGCCGGTCTGGCAGGCACAGGCGGCGGCTTATTCGCCACTTTCCTCAACGGCACCAAGCGTGGGCTGTTCTCCAACGAGGCTGGCCAGGGCTCCTCCCCGAACGGAGCCGCTACCGCCGACGTCGCGCACCCCGTCACCCAAGGCCTGATTCAGTCCCTGGGCGTCTTCATCGACACCATCGTCATCTGCACCGCCACCGGCCTAACGGTCTTGCTGGCCTCCCCACAGGTCTACACCCCCGGAGTTGAGCCCACTTGGGCTGAAACCACCATGGTCCAGCACGCCCTGGCCGACGCCCTGCCAGGCAACTGGGTCATCTGGTTCATGAGCTTTTTGGTCTTCACCTTCGCCTACTCCTCGGTGCTGGGCTACTCCACTTTCGCAGAGGTCAATATCTCCTACCTGGGTGGCGGCAAGTACTCCAGCCTGGTGTTGCGCATCGCCATGACGGCGGCCACCGGCCTGGGCGCCATCGTTGAACTGAAACTCGCTTGGGTTATGGCCGACGTCGCCCTGGCACTGATGACCATCCTCAACCTGGTGGCGGTGCTCTGGCTCACCCGCTGGGTGCTATCCACCCTGCGTGACTACGACCTGCAGCGGGCCGACGGCGTCGCTGAACCAGCCTTCGTGGCCGAGGGCAACCAGTTGTTGCCAGGCAAACTTGAGGGGGATATCTGGACGAAGGAGCGAGCCGTCAAGCGCGTCGCCAGCCTAGATGAGGCTTGAACGGCGCAGCCACGGCCCGAGTAAGCCACTCAGATCCAGCCGTTGGACTCGGCGGTACGCGCTGCCTCCGTCCGGTTGCGCGCATGAGTTTTGCTGATGGCGCCGGACAAGTAGTTGCGGACGGTACCCTCACCCAGATGCAGCACCTGCGCGATCTCGCACACATCCGCCCCATCACGGGCCGCCCGCAACACTTCACGTTCTCGGGGAGTTAATGGGTTAGGCCCCAGGATCACAGACTCTTGTGCCAGCGTCGGATCAATCACCCGACCGCCTGCGTGCACCGTGCGGATCGCTGCCGCAAGCTGCTCCGGCGGAGTGTCCTTGACAATGAATCCTGCCGCCCCCGCCTCTAGCGCCCGCGATAGATAACCGGGGCGCCCAAAGGTCGTGACAATCAGGCTCCGGCACGCCAGCCCGGACTCTGTCAAGCGCGCCGCCGCAGTCAAGCCGTCCACCTGTGGCATGTCAATGTCCAGCAGCACTACATCCACCGCGTGTTCCCGCACCGCTTCCACCAGACCAAGGCCACTGCCCAGCTGTGCTACTACTTCCAGGTCTTCCTCCAGTCCCAGCAGCGTGGCTAAGGCGCCACGAACCAGGGCTTGGTCATCGGCAATCAGCACTCGAATCGGGTGCTCTCCCGCGTGCTCTGAACTCATAGTCGCACCTCCAAACAGCATCCTGGACGCGCCGGATCGGCGCCAGCGCCGTCAACCGGGCTGGTGATCACCACCTGGCCGTCACTGGCGGTGACCCGCTCCCGCAGCCCACGCAGGCCATTACTTTCAGCGCCGCTAGACCCAGCAGGCAGGCCGACGCCGTCGTCTACCACGCGCAGCAAGCCCGGCCCCAGCCATACCTGCACGCGGCTGGCAGCAGCATGCCGAATCACATTAGTGGTGGCCTCACGCAGGGCCCAAGCCAGGGTCTGCCTCTGCTCGGCAGGCACCGCCGCGGCGGCCCCTTTGAAAACCGCCTCCACGCCAGCAGCCGCGAAAGCCGTGCGGGAAGCCTCCAACTGGCTCGCTAGGTCTGGCGTGCGCAGCCGCGTCACGGTGGCGCGCACATCAGCCAGGGCGGAGCGGGACAGCTCGATGATCTCCGTAAGTTCCGCCTCCGCTTGGTCCGGCTGCCCGCGGACCAAGCGCTGGGCCACCTCGGCCTTGAGCGTAAGAACCGTTAAGGTGTGGCCGAGGATGTCATGCACATCCCGGCCGATCTCCTCTCGCTGTTCGGAGGTCGCGAGTTCCACTTCCTTGACCCGCCTCCGCTCAGTGACATCAGCCGTAATGCGCCCCAGGGAAACCGCCGTGCTTGAACCCGCACAGCCGAGCGCCATCCACAGGTGATTCCAGCCTGGAGCGAATAGCGCTGTGACCGTCACCGCCATTGCGCATAGCACTAGCGTGCCGGTGACTCCGGTGCGCAGCGGCGTGGCAAATAGCAAGATCGCTGCCAGATAAGGCAGGTAGAACACCGCTGTCCACCGCAGCAGAGGCAGGCTTGGCAATGCCACCGCGACCAGCAGGGCCAGCCGCCCAGCCACGGGTTGCAACTGCTGTTTAAGAGTTGCGCCAACCGGGACTTCTAGCCAACTTTTCATAGTGGAAACGCTCCACACGTCAGCCACCCCGAAGGCGATGAGACTAGCTATGGTCACTCCCTTGATTGCGAGGGAGGCATCGGAGACCCAGGTCAAGTACAGGGGCGCCAGCAGTAGGATCACCCAGATGGAGTTGGCCCAGTCAATCCGCCGGTACCAGGGCTTGGCATAACTGCTAAGAGCTGCGTCCTCAAGGCTGTGGGCTGCACTGCTGGGGCTAGCGGGATTCACGACCTCCTGCCCCCGCTCAGTGGCGTGTGGTCACATGCCGGCGGGCAGCCAAGCAGGTGAGGGCAAAGATGCTGGTCCACACCAGAATATTAGCTACCGGCAGCCAAAGGTCCTCGTGGACAGTGCCGGTGGTGGTGGCGACGACGTCGCCCTGCAGCGCGCGGGTGGCCAGGCTGCCCGCGCCGTACAGCGGCGTGAACCGGGCGAAAGTGAACAAGGTGCCGCTTAGTGGCATGAACAGGTTACCTAAGAATGCAAAGACGCTGATCGAGGCGCCCGCGATGCCTACAGCCGCCTGGGCAGGAACCCACATGCCCACCGCCAGCCCACAACAAGCGAAGGGCACAGCCACCAGCAAGGACAGGAAATAGCTGGCAGCCCAAATCAGGGGCGTATCCATTCTGGCGCCGGTGAACGCACCCGCCGTGAAGATCACGGTCACGGGGAATACGGAGACGATCAGGGCGGTCAGCAGTTTGGTGATGATGTAGGCGCGCAGGCCCCCGGCGGTCAGGGCCACTTGGCGGCCCCAGCCGCTAGCCTGCTCGACGGCGGCCCCCGCGGCGGTGCAGGTAGCGGCCATGGCCACGGAGAAGGCAGACATATTGATCATGGTGGCGGCGGCCACGTTGCCGTGCCCAGCGTTGTAGTCGGCGTAATCCTGAGCCGCGCCCCAGAACAGGTACATGCCCAGCGGCATGATGAGCGTGAAGAACAACATATCCGGGCGCCGCAGGGTATTCAGAGTGTCGATGCGGGCGTATACCCACGGTCGCGGGCGGCGGGTGGTGCAAGCTTCAGCCTGGTGAGGGCTGACAGTCGGGTTGGTGGGGTGGGCGGTGGCGGTGCTCATCTGGGGTTCCTACAGGTGGTGAGTAATGCGGGCTGGATGGGATCAGGCGGCTTTGACAGCTGGTGCAGTGGTGGTTCCGGCGGCATCGTCGTCGGTGACTAGCTCGGAAAAGACCTGTTCCAGGCTCAGAGCACTGATTCCCAGGTGGGTGGCGGGGGTTTGGGTTAGCAGCAGGCGGGCGACGTCATCGGAAGCCTTGGTGCGTATTTCTAGGTGGCTGCCGTGCACGGAGACGCTTAGGAGGCTGCCTGCTGTGGGTGCCAGCACGTGACGCAATGCGGCCTCACCATTAAGCCCCGGCCAGGTGGCGGTGACGGTGGTGCCTTCACCCAGGGCGCGGACCTCGTCCACCGAGCCGGAAGCCACTAGGCGGCCGTGGTCAATTATGAGGATTCGGTCGGCAAAATCCGCGGCCTCCTGCAGGTAATGGGTGGCAAAGAGGATTGCGCGGCCCTGGGCGGTATGGCCGCGCATGGTCTCCCAGAAGGCGGCGCGGGCTTTCGGGTCCATGCCTGCGGTGGGCTCGTCCAACACCAGCAGCTCGGGTTGGGGCAGTAGAGCTAGGGCTAGGCGGAGCCGCTGGAGTTCACCCCCGGAGCACTTGCCGACCTTGCGTTTGAGGATGCTGCCCAGGTTGGCTTGGGCGATTACGGCTTGCACATCTGGTACCCGCCGCTGCAAGGAGGCGACGACGTCCAGGGTTTGGCGCACGGTGTAGTCAGGAAGCATTGAACCGGTCTGCAGCACCGCGCCCACGCGGCCTTCGGACACTGCCTCACGCGGGGTGGTGCCGAGTACTCGCAAGGTGCCGGAGTCGGGGGTCGAGAAGCCGAGGATCGCGTCGATGGTGGTGGATTTGCCAGCGCCGTTAGGGCCCAGAAAAGCGACGACCTCACCGGGCTGGACCTCCAGGTCCAGCTGGTTCACGGCGACCAGTTGGCCAAAAGTCTTGGTCATCTTGCTGACGGCGATGACGGGGGCGGTCTGGGGCAGGGTGGTGGGGGTGGTGCCTTGGTTCGTGCTCATGACTCAAGGCTCCGCCGGCTAGGCTTGGGCCGGTACTGAGGCGCGTCATCGCTTCCGTATGACAGATGTCAGTGCCTGAGTGATGAAACTAGCTTCGCAGCAAGTCTGCGGAGCGCCTGTGCTGGCGGGTGGACGCGGCCACCGCGGTTGTGGGCGATCTCGCAGCGGCAAACCGCCTGATCGGGGCTGTGCTGGTGGCGTACGCTCGCGACGTTCTGGCAGAATCACCTGCTGCACTCGTCTGCGTGCGGCCCCTCTCCCGGGCGTGGACGCGTCTCGGCGCGAGCCGGACAACGTTGCTTGACCCCACCGGGGTCTGGCAAGCGCCAAAACACTAGAACCAGGAGTTCAACCAAGTGGCAGTCAAGATTCGCCTCAAGCGCATGGGCAAGAAGTTCCAGCCTTTCTACCGCGTCGTCGTGCTCGACGGCCGCAAGCGCCGGGACGGCCGCGTCATTGAGGAAATCGGCATTTACGACCCGATGCAGGAGCCCTCGCTCATCCGCATCGACTCTGAGCGCGCTCAGTACTGGCTCGGCGTTGGCGCCCAGCCCTCTGACACGGTCTTCAACCTGCTCAAGATCACGGGCATCTACCAGGCCTTCAAGGGCCTCAAGGCGCCCGAGGGCAAGCTGAAGGTCAAGGAGGGCGACGCCGCTGCTGCCGCCGAGGCCGCCATTAAGGCCGCCGCCGCGGACGCCGAGAAGCGCAAGGCCGCCGCCTCCGAGGCCAAGGCCAAGGCTGAGAAGGAGGCTGCTGAGGCAGCTGCCGCCGAGGCCAAGGCAGCTGAGGAGACCGCCTCCGAGGAGGCCGCAGAGGCCCCCGCCGAGGAGGCCTGAGATGCTCGCTGACGCGCTCGAGCACCTCGTGCGGGGCATCGTCGACAACCCCGACGACGTCACCTCCAGGTCGCTGCGCCGCGGCGACCTGCTGGAGGTGCGGGTAAACCCCGAGGACCTTGGCCGCGTCATCGGCCGGTCAGGGCGCACAGCCCGGTGCTTGCGCACCGTGGTCAACGCCTTGGCTGACAGTCCGGTCCGCGTCGACGTCGTCGACACCGACCGCCGCTGAAGCAACGCAGAGCGCTGCCCGGCTCCACCAGCATGGAGCCGGGCAGCGCTGCGTTTTAACCAGCCCTAGAACCAGGACTGAGCCGGATAGAAGGTGCCGATGAGGACACAAATAGGCAGTTCCTGTAATTCCATAACTTGCCTTCAGTCTCTGCTGGGATGTGAGGACATCGAGTTTCGGAGCCTCTGGGGGAGGGATGTTGCGGGTGTTGGTGTGGGTTGGCTGGTAGTGTGCAGTCAGTGGTTGCTGGGCTGGTTGTGTGTCTGGTGGTTGCTGGGTTTGGTTGTTCTGGGTGAGTTTTTGGGAGGCGTGTGATGAGTCGCGATAGTGTTCCGTTGATCCCTGATCCTTGGGACATCATCCCGGTGCCTGAGCCGCAGAGTTTGGCTGAGATGGATGCTAAGACTGACAGGCTGATCGACCGGGGTCTGTTAGGGCCTGAGGGGGCGAATCTGCGGCCTATGGGGGTGGGGGAGGCGGTTAGTGGTGAGCATATTGAGCGGTTTGCTCCGGTGTTGCCGCGCTCGATTATTCACACTTGGCAGCGCTTTGGGTTTGAGGGTTTTAGCGGTGGGGCATTTTGGATCACTGATCCTTTGAAGTGGGCTCCGGTGGTCCAGGACTGGTTAGATCCGGTCATGGAGCGTTTGCCGTTCACAGACACTTGGCATTGCCTGGCCCGCAACGCTATGGGCACCATGTTCCTATGGGGAGAAAACACCGGTAGCAGCCTGGATATCGACCCTGTCTACCATGAGGTGATTGTTGACCAACTCGCGCGACGCACTTTCACCCAACCCGGTGCGCCTCAACGAGCAGGCAACGCCTTCTTCAGAGGTACCGCGTATCTTTATGCGCCTGCCCCAGACGACGAGGGTGGGCGCCCTTTGCCGTCTCAGGCTTTGGAGCGTTTAGGGCCTTTGGGGGTTGATGAGGTTTATGGTTTTGTTCTGCCTGTGGTGTTGGGTGGGTCTTTGAGTGTAGACAATCTGCGTATCGTGAATGCTTTTACCTATCTGAGTCTGCAAGCTCAGCAAGACGAGATCGCTATCAGTGACCCTGTTGGAGGTGCTTGGGAGCAAATCGCCCCTATTATCGGTGCTGAGCCCACTACCGGCCCATGAACCCAAATCCGGTGTCACTGCCCGAGGACTACGGTTTTACTCACAGTATCAGGGGTGAAGACCCCGGGGCGGTCGCCAAACAGTACACCGCAGCTCAAACACTAACTGGGCTCACCCAGGTGGTGCGCAGCGTGTACTTCAACGGTCGCTCAGCGCAGCTGCAAACCATGGGTCAGGAGTTTGAGTTCCAGCTCGATGGTCAATACAGCGTCTTAGCCCAGATACCGGCGGACAAGTACGTCCAAGCCCGTGAAGTGTTCAAACACCAAGGCAGGCAAGGCGCTGCTGCCACCCAACGAGCCCGCACCGACCTCGAGAACAGACTCACTCGCTACCGCAAGAAGCTCGAAGACAAGCCTTCAGAGGCTGAGGCTAGGCGGTGGGCGCGTGAGGTTATGAAGCAAGTAGCGATCTTGCATAACCCTGATCAGATTCTTGGCGGCGAGCCTTCCCCCGCTCTGGATCGTGGGGGTGCGCCTATTCCTGGTGATCGTGCGGTTAACTCCTCACTGGGTGCACAAAACCGCTCCAATGCGGCCCTTATTGATGCAGCTGCCCACAAGCAGATCGCTTCTGGTTACGGGCACCTACCCATGCACTTCCAAGTAGTGCTAACTAATCGACGCCAAAACGTTGAACGCCTACGCGCAAAACAGCCACCCCCACCCCTGAAACACCCAACCCAACCCACTCACAACACACCACCCCAACCACCCACACTCACCACTGCCGCCAAGATCCGCCACACCCTAAGCATCCAAACCCCCAAACCACCACCCACCCACACACAACACAACCCCCACACCAAACAAGAAATCCTCAAAGCCCTCACCCACACAACCCACAAACACACCCACCCCACCCACACCACACACCACAAAAAACCCAAACTCTAAACAATCAACACACCAGAAACTGCCAAACCGGTGTTTAAATGCCTCCTATAGCCCTAGAACCAGGACTGAGCCGGATAGAAGGTGCCGGCATCGCAGGCCAAACCCCAGCTGGTCACGGCCAAGCCGTTAAGCCAACCTGCGGTGCTGCGCAGGCTGCCCAGGGACTCCCCAGAACCTAAGGAGAGCATTTCCAAGGACGTGGGGCGGTTGTTCGCACTCTGCGGCATCGTGTAAGCGACGTCGCCAAATGCAGCCGTTGCGTAAGGCACCTGCCGACCATTGCCATCCAAACGCAGCAGCGGGGCTGGCTGACCGGGGCGCAACACCTCCACCAGGTCACTGCAATGCAGCACCAAATCCCGCGAATCAGAAGTGATCCTTGGCCAGGCGGAGCCCAAGAACCCAGCATGGGTCGGGTCTGCCTGGAGACTCACCGTCTGGTCAGTCTCCAAATTAGTGGCTAGCACCTGCTTGCCGTCGCCGTAGTAGCACCAACCGTCACGCACCAGCACCAGACTGCTCGTATTGGCCTGGGAAGCGCCAGTCCCCAACATGAAGGCCAGGTCGCCACCGCCTCGCAAAGCACGGGCCACCACTGCCTGCCCAAGCGAAGTCACCGTGTAACTGCTCGGCTGCTCCAAGAGTTCATGCACATCCAACTCCACCGCCAAGTCCTCCGCCCGCAGGCGCATCGCAATGAAGTCAGCGGACCCAAACCCACTGCCCGCGACCAGCAAAGAACCGCGATCTGGGGAGAATGAGAGCGCGAAGTCCAACGGGGGAGTAGTTGCAGCCGACAGGAGCTGCACGGAGAAAGAACTGCTTAGACGGGCTACAGACTCAAGGCGACCATCGGCCAGGCGGACGCGCAGCAGGCTCACAGGGCACTCCCGCTCCTGCGCGCCCCGGCCCCGGCCTACCTCCGCTAAAACCATCTCTACGCCCACCACCAAATAGGCATGCTCCGAGCCCAACAATGCAGCTGCGGCATGCAACCGCGGCACTGTGTTACCAGCCGGGGGACGGTAGCTACTCATAGCCGAGGTGTACTGGGAAGCATCCAGCGAGACCCGGCTGGTAGTGAAGCCCTGCGGCCCACCGGGCAGAATTGCGGTGGACACTCCGGTCGCCAGGTCCACGATCACAGGACAAAGCCCTTGCGCAGCAACACCGACCGCCTGGCTGCTCCATGCCGAGCCAACTAGATACTGGTCATGCACAGCCAGGATCTCCGCGCCCTGCCACAGAGGGTTAGAGCCAAAGCTGCTGGGCACCGCACTGCTCGACGGTGGCTTAGGCGCCGGGACGGTCGTCTCCAAGATGGGGCTTGCCGAGTTGGTGGGGCTGACCGAGGCTGCCTGCGTGGCCCCACTGCACGACGTCAGCCCTGCGGCAGCCACAGCTGCGGCAGCGGTGATGAACATGCGGCGGTCCATTGGCTCTCCAGGGTGCTTGCGGCTCCAGAGACTGATGCCGAGTAGCTTTGCAATCAGTCTGCCAATGGTGACTAACAACGGCAACGCGAACAGGTGTCAGTCCGGCGGCAGCTCACACAAGAAGCGATATCGGCGCGCTGCTAGCAAGCTGCCAGAGCCAGCAAAAGCAGGCCCGAGCACCTCCGCCCACCTCCGCCAGGTAGGTTTAGCCCGTGTTGCTGACTGTTGCCGTAATCGGCCCCGCCCACGCCCTCAAGGGCGAAATCCGCCTGGAAATCCGCACCGATGACCCAGCTGGACGCCTCGCTCCCGGATCGGTGCTGCCAGTCCAAGCACCCAAAGGCCAATCCGCCCCCAAGCAACTCACCGTAGCTCGCCTCCGTCACGATGGTGCACGCTGGTTCGCTACCTTCGTGGAGGCCACCGACCGCACTGCCGCCGAAGCCTTGCGCGGACTACGCCTCCTAGTGGAGACAGACGAGGACGACCCCACAGACCCAGACGACGACGCCTGGTACGCCCATGAGCTCACAGGTCTCAAAGCCCACCTGCTATCCACTGACGCCGCCGGGCAGCCCACCCCCGGCACTCTCCTAGGAGAAGTCACCGGCCTGGAACCCGGCGTCGCCCAAGACCGTCTACTCGTGCGCACCCCCGCAGGAGAGACTGTGGCCGTGCCCTTTGTGGAGGCCCTGGTGCCACTGATTGACCCTGAGGCTGGATGGGTTCTGCTCGACCCACCCGGTGGGCTTTTCCCGCGCCTAGGGGATCCTGAGGAGGTCCGACCTTGAGCCTGCGCCTCGACGTCGTCACCATCTTCCCCGACTACCTGCGCGTGCTTGACCTATCCCTGATTGGCAAGGCCGCCACCACCGGGCTGATAGACCTGCGGATTCACGACCTGCGCGACTGGGCTCATGACCGCCATCGCACCGTGGATGACACACCGCTCGGCGGAGGCGCCGGCATGGTGATGAAAGCCGATGTGTGGGGCCAGGCCCTCGACGCTGTCCTAGGAGAAACAGCTCAGTCTGGCCAGCGGCAGGTCCTAGTGGTGCCTACTCCCGCCGGTGAGGTCTTCACCCAGCGCACTGCTGAGGATCTGGCTCAAGCAGACCAGATTGTCTTTGCCTGTGGGCGCTACGAGGGCATCGACGCGCGCGTGGCTGAGCACTACCGCAGCACCGGCTTGGAGGTGCGCGAGCTGTCTATCGGTGACTACGTGCTCAACGGGGGAGAGGTAGCCACCTTGGTAATGGTGGAGGCCATCTCCCGCCTGCAGCCCGGTGTGCTCGGCAACCCCGAATCCGTGGTGGAGGAGTCACATTCCAGCGCCGGACTGCTGGAGTATCCCGTTTACACCCGGCCCGTGCAATGGCGGGGTCAGGACCTGGCAGTGAGCGAGCCGGTGCTGCTCTCCGGGGACCATGCGCGCATCGCCCGCACCCGCCGCAACCAAGCCATCGTCCGCACCGCTGCCCGCCGCCCCGACCTGATTCGAGCATTGGAACCCAGCAGCCTGGACGCCGCTGACCGCGCCGTCCTAGCCAGTCACGGCTGGGCGGTGCCCGCCAATAGTCCACACCCAGTGCCTGTGCAACTGCGCCCGGCCACCGCCGCTGACCTCGGTGCCTTGGCTGCACTAGCCGCCCGCACCTTCCCTGACGCCTGCCCCTCGCAGCTCACCCCGGAGCAGATTTCCAACCATATCGCCACGAAGCTAACTCCAGAGCATTTCGCCGCCTGGCTAGCTGAGCCACGTGCCCGGCTCACCGTCGCCGTGCTCCCTGAGCGTTTTGCAGCCACTGCTGGTGAGGAGCCGCTGCCTGCGGGCGCCCTGGTCGGATACAGCTTGCTGCTGCTTGAGCAGCCAGGTCCCGACGGCCTCTTGCCGCTCGGCTTGGACCCGCGCCCCACCTGCCTCAAGGTGACAGAGGTGGCTCTGCTTGCTGAGCTTTCCAAGGTCTATGTGGAGCCCTCCCTGCGCGGCTCTGGAATCAGTTCGGCCCTGCTGGAACAAGCAATTACCGACGCCGTAGCTGCCGGTGTCAGCCAGCTCTGGCTGGGCACCCATACGGGCAACAAGCGCGCCCAAAAGGCCTATAAACGGGCCGGATTCAAACGCAGCGGTGCTCGCTCCTACCACGTGGGTGGGCAGGAATGCCGCGACGTCGTCATGAGCTGTGATTTGGGGACGCAGAGCGCCGTGAGGTGAGGCACTTCGCCTGCTCCTCTACTGCCGGTTGCTGGAAGCCTGTGGCAGACTGGGCGGGCCCGCAGGCCTGGGAATGCGTCTGCCACTGGGGACCTATCCACAGCAGGACCAGCGGGCGTCAGCACAGGTGCCAGCCCCAGTAGGCGCGGGCACCACTTAGCAAGTGCTCCTGACCAGTGGCAGAAGTGCGTGGAGAGATCCAATGAACCTGATCGACGAGATCAATGCCGCGTCGCTGCGCGACGACATCCCCAGCTTCCGTGCCGGTGACACCCTCAAGGTGCACGTCAAGGTCGTTGAGGGTAACCGCTCCCGTGTCCAGGTCTTCCAGGGCATCGTCATCGCTCGTCAGGGTGGTGGCGTCGGTGAGACCTTCACGATCCGCAAGGTCTCCTTCGGCTGTGGCGTCGAGCGCACCTTCCCGCTGCACACCCCCTCCATCGAGAAGATTGAGGTTGTCACCCGTGGTGACGTGCGCCGCGCGAAGCTGTACTACTTGCGCAACCTGCGTGGCAAGGCCGCAAGGATCAAGGAACGCCGCGAGGCCTGAGTTCCACACGGCTAGCAGGTGGCGCCTGGCCTGCGGGCTGGGCGCCACCACCAGCCAAATCCCTTAAAACCAGCCCGGAGTTCCCGGGCCCCTGCCGCCAGGAGGAAACCAGCGTGAGCCAGCCGAAGGAGGGTCAACCATTGAAGACTGACCACCTGCTGGCTGATGCTGAGACAGCACCCCAGGACCCAGAACTGGACCCCCCGCTGCCCCCCTCCATCCCCCCACGCAAGTCGTCCAAGGATGAGGCCGAAAACGGGCACAAAGCCCACGGCTCAACCCTGCTGGTGGTCGTGGTCATCCTGATTCTGGCGGCCCTGTTCAAGAGCTTCGTAGTGCAGACCTACGAGATCCCCTCCTCCTCCATGGAAAACACCCTGGCCGTGGGGGACCGCGTGGCCGTAACCATGTACAACGCCAGCAATATCAAGCGCGGGGACATAGTGGTCTTTGTGGATCCGGGCGGCTGGCTCACCGGCTACAAGGAGCCCACCGGCGTTAAGAAGGTCCTGCGCGATGTTCTGGAGTTCACTCGCCTGCTGCCTGCCCACTCAGGGCATCACCTAATCAAGCGCGTGATCGGCATGCCCGGTGACCACGTGATCTCTGATGGCAAAGGCTCCCTGAGCGTCAACGGCGTTGAGATCTCCGAGGGTTACATCAAGCCGGGCGTCTCCGCCTCAGATATTGCCTTTGATGTGACGGTGCCCGCAGGCTACGTCTGGCTTATGGGCGACAACCGTTCCAATTCCTTGGATTCCCGCCTGCACCAGGACGACGCTAACCACGGATTTGTGCCCCTGGACAATGTGGTGGGAGTGGCCCGCTACCTCTTCCTGCCAGTTAGCCGCTGGGCGGTTCTAGACGAGGAACACCAAGCCTTTAGTCGCGTGCCTGAGCCCACCACTCTGCCTAGCCACCTGCCTCCAAGCCATCCGGCCACTGCGCCAGCCAGCCCGGCCACCGCGCCAGCTAACTAAGGCGCCGGGGGACCGCATGAGCCCGGCCATCCGCCCAAACCGGCAAGTAGAAACAGAACTCCTGGCTGCCCATGAACTGGTTGGTGGCCTGGACGAGGTGGGGCGTGGTTCTCTAGCTGGTCCCGTAACCGTGGGGTTGGCGGTCGTTTCCCACAGCACAGTCAACGAGTTCCCTGCCGGATTGGCGGATTCCAAGCAGCTCACGGCTCGACGTCGCCAGGCACTTGTGCAGCCCTGCCAGGATTGGCTGGCTGATTACGCCATCGCCCATGCCAGCCCGGCGGAGATTGATGCTTTAGGCATTGTCGGGGCCCTGCGTTTGGCAGGCCGTCGGGCCTTGGCGCAGTTGGCCTCCCGGGGACACCTGCCGAGCGTCATCATTCTCGACGGCGTGGCGGACTGGCTCACCGCCCCGGAGGCAAAGCTATGCAGCGGCATTCACGCCCCCGCCGGGGCCGAGGACAGCGCCGCAGAGTTGCCCGCCGTCTTGCCCCCCGAGGCTGTGCCGCCGGTGCGCCTGGAAGTAAAAGGCGACGCCCGCTGCGCCGTCGTCGCCGCAGCCTCAGTGCTGGCCAAGGTGCAGCGCGACGCCATCATGACGGCCCTAGACGACCCTGGCTACGGCTGGGCCTCCAACAAGGGCTACGCCTCCGCGGCCCACCAGCAGGGGCTGGCGCGCCTGGGAGCCTCTGCGCAACACCGCCGCTCCTGGAGACTGCCTGGGCTGAATGCCTAAGGTCGCGGGATGGTCAGGGTGGGCGCGTCGCAAATGACTGGCGGAGATGCGGCAGGCATTATGAGAGCGTGGGTGCAGAAGATCTGGAGAAGTACGAGAACAACCTAGAGCTGGAGCTCTACCGGGAGTATCGGGATGTGGTGTCCCTGTTCTCCTATGTGGTGGAGACCGAGCGCCGCTTCTATCTGGCCAACTCTGTGGACGTGCAGGTGCGCACCAATGGAGGAGAGGTTTTCTTCGAGCTTGCCCTTGAGGACGCCTGGGTTTGGGACATTTACCGGGCTTCGCGCTTTGTTAAATCCGTACACGTGGTCACCTTCAAAGACGTGAATGTGGAGGAGCTAACCAAGCCGGAGATGGAACTGCCCTGAGCCGCCTGAGCGGGGCTGGAGCTGGTCTGCGGACGGTGGCCGGTCCTGCGCTCCACAGCCCGCCGCCGTGCAGGTGCAGTCGCCAGAGCTGTTGCTAACTGCTGAGCAGCTTCGAGCCTAGCCAATTCTGGATGGGTGAAACCCGCAACAGCGCAGCAAAGGCCAGCCCACGGTGTTGGGAATCCAGCTACTCAAGCTGCCAGCCCTGGCACGCGCTTAGCTACCAGAGCTGCAGCCAGTCCCGCCGATCCGCGGGCCGCACTGGGGCGTGAAGGTGAGGAGCTCACCGCCGCTCGCCTAGAGGCTGAAGGCTGGCAGATTCTGGACCGAAACTGGCGTCCGGGGCCCGGAGAGGCAGGGCAGGCACCTTTGCGCGGCGAGCTTGACCTCATCGCCCAAGACCCCGACGGCGCCCTGGTGATCGTGGAGGTTAAAACCAGGCGCAGTGAACGCTACGGCCCACCTGCAGCCGCCGTCGGGCCTGGCAAAGTCCGTCGCCTGCGGTTGCTAGCCATCGCCTGGGTGCACAGCCATGACTGCGCCGCCTGCGGACCCCTGCGCCTAGACGTCGTCTCCGTGCTGCTCCCAGTCAGCGGTGCGCCCAGGCTGCGCCACCACCGGGGAGTGGGGCTCTGATGGGACTGGCACGCACCTTGGCCGTGGCCCTCACCGGCCTGGATGGGCACCTGGTAGACGTGGAAGCGCATGCCGTCAGTGGCCTGCCTGGCTTCACCCTGGTGGGCCTGCCCGACGCCGCCTTGCGCGAGTCCAAGGACCGCGTCCGCGCGGCCCTAAGCACCTGCGGGGTGCCCTGGGGTGAGCACCGCCTGACCGTGAACTTATCCCCGGCAGATTTACGCAAGACCGGCACCGGCTTTGACCTGGCTTTGGCCATGGCCGTCTTCGGTGCCCTGCGCCTGATCCCACCCAAGGCAACGGCCCGCCTGAGCCGGGTGGTGATGATTGGTGAACTAGGGCTAGATGGCAGCGTCCATCCGGTACGCGGGGTTCTTCCCGCGGTTGCCGCCGCTGTGGCTGCTGGGGTGGAGCAGGTGGTGGTAGCTGCGGGCTGTGAGGCCGAGGCCAGTTTGGTGCGAGGTGCCCAGGTGCGCGGAGTGCGGCATGTGGGGGAGCTGGTGCTGGAACTCGGCGGGAAACTCAAAGAGCCAGTGCGACGCGCCTTAGAACAGCTAATTGCTTCTGGGCCGGCGGGTGAGCGGTTCCGCGCCCAGGCGCCGGTGCCAGCGCCAGTGCCAGACCTGGCGGAGGTGGTGGGACAGATCGAGGCTAGGCGCGCTCTGGAGGTGGCCGCCGCCGGAGGTCACCACCTGCTAATGGTGGGGCCACCCGGTGCTGGAAAAACCATGCTCGCTGAACGCCTGCCCGGCATCCTGCCGCCCCTGGAACACGACGACGCCGTCACCGTCACCTCAATCCACTCCCTAGCAGCCACCTTCAACCCAGAGCACGGACTGCTGGCTGCCCCACCCCTGCGCGCCCCACACCACACCGCCACTAGAGCGGCTGTGGTGGGTGGCGGCTCCGGCACACCCCGCCCCGGAGACGTAGCTCTGGCACACCGCGGCGTGCTCTTCTTGGACGAGGCACCCGAGTTCGCCTCCGGGGTGCTGGACTGCCTGCGCCAGCCCCTGGAATCCGGCACGGTGACTATTGACCGAGTGGGCGGCAGAGCCACCTACCCGGCTGCCTTCCAACTCGTCTTGGCCGCCAACCCCTGCCCATGCGGGAAAGCGGGCGGGCGCGGGCTGGAATGCACCTGCACCTCGCTGCAACGCCGACGCTACTTCTCCCGCCTCTCCGGCCCCTTACTGGACCGGGTAGATATCCAGGTGGAAGTGGGGCCAGTGCTCGCCGCTGAGCTGGTGGCCCCTGAACCCGGTGAATCCAGCGCTGTGGTGGCCGCGCGGGTGCTCGCAGCGCGACGGCGCACGGCCACGCGCCTCGCGGGCACCCCCTGGCGCCTAAACGCCCAAGTACCCGGAGCCTGGCTACGCAGCCCCGACTCCGGCACCGATCCACGCCTAGTGACGCGGCTCATGGAGGCCTTGGAACGCGGCACCCTCTCATTGCGGGGCGTGGACCGGGTGCTGCGCCTGGCCTGGACCCTGGCTGACCTAGACGGCGTCGCAACCCCTACCCCCACACAACTAGGCGCAGCCCTAGCCCTGCGCACCCGAGGAGGCAACCATGCCCGCTAAACCACTCATCAACTTTGACCCCGGTCACTCGGTGCTCGCTCATGCTGCCTGGTCACGGCTAACCGAACCCACCGACCCGGCCGCCGTCGCCTTACTCAGTGGCCTAGGAGCAGTGGAGGCCCTGGACTGGCTGCTCCACCAGGCACTTGACGCCGACGGCGCCCCGCGCGACACCCCTAGCCCGCCACCGGGCAGCCCCCAAGGCGCACGCGCCAGTGCAGCCTGGGCCCAAGCCACCTCCCGCTGGGCTCCACGCCTACGCACCCTGGAACCCGAACGAGACCTGGAGGTGCTTGAGCAGCTCGGCGGCAGCCTGGTGCTGCCAGGAGACGTCTGGTGGCCGCCCGGGCTAAACGAGCTTGAAGCCCCGCCCATATGCCTGTGGGTGCGTGGAGACCCGGCCCTCCTGGTCTCCCAAGCTGATACGGAGCAGGAGGCGCCAGAGCCCGGACCCCAAATGGCTGCCGCCCAGGTACCGCGTCACCGGGAGCAGTTGGTGCCTGCCGGCCCCGGGCGCGGTCACGCCCTCGCCCTAGTGGGGGCCAGAGCAGCTACCAGCTACGGGGAAGGCGTGGCCATGGAACTGGGCGCAGGCCTGGCCGCACGCGGCTGCGTCGTCGTCTCAGGTGGCGCCTTTGGCATTGATGCCGCCGCCCACCGGGGCGCCTTAAGCGGAGGCCGCACCGTCTCCGTTTCCGCTGGAGGGGTAGACCGCCTCTACCCGGCGGGAAACAGCCAAGTGTTGAGCCGGATCGTGGAGGAGGGCGCCCTGGTGGCCGAGGTACCGCCCGGATGTGCACCAGCTCGTCACCGCTTCCTGACGCGCAACCGGTTAATCGCCGCCATGACCGAAGCCACCGTGGTGGTTGAGGCTGCCTGGCGCTCCGGCGCACTGTCCACCGCGCACCAGGCCCAAGGCTTGGGACGACCCGTGGGCGCTGTGCCAGGCCCGGTCACCGCCATGAGCTCGGTGGGTTGCCACCGCCTCCTGCGCGCCGGGGCCACCTGCGTGACTGACGCCGAGGAGGCCCTGGAACTTGTGGCGCCACTAGGCACCGTAGATGCAGACCTAGCCAAGGAGAGCGCGCAAGCGGCGCGTGAGCCCGGGCTATTGGATGGCCTGGAGCCCGACTGCGCGGCCGTGTTGGACGCCATGCCAGCTCGGGGCGCGGCGGCATTGGAACGTCTGGCGCGCGTGGCGGGACTAGGGGAAGCTCAGACCAGTGCTGCCCTGGGCCTGCTGGAACTGGACGGTCGGGTGGAGCGTGACGGCACGCGCTGGCGGCGGCGTCGCCCCGTCACCAAGGCGTCCTAACCTGGTTGCATGACATCCCCGGGGCCAGCACACAAACCAGCAGTTCAGGCCGCTGCCGGCCTGCACTCGGGTGGCCTGGCTGAGGAGGCACGCGCAGCTGGCACCTGGGGAGTATCCGGCCCAGGCAGTCGCGCCGCAGATGGCCGCTGCGCAGAAGGCTCGGCCACGGGCAGCCCGCCTGCTGATAGCCGCGCTGCGCTACTGGACAGCTGGAAGCGGCATCTGCTGCTGCAACGTGGCCTGTCCGAACACACCGTGCGCGCTTATCTAGGGGACCTGACTGAACTACTTGGGTTCCTAGGCCTTGGTGCGGATGACGGCGAGCCGGTCAACTCAGCCCTGCGCACCCTAGATTTGGCAGACCTGCGCGCCTGGCTGGCCCAGCAAGCCGGCGACGGCGCCGCCCGCGCCTCCCTGGCCCGCCGCAGTGCCGCCATCCGCACCTTCTCCACCTGGGCCCACCGCCAAGGCCTGCTAGACACCGACGTGGCCGCTCGCCTGCGCAGCCCCCGCCCCGACAACCGCCTCCCCGCCGTGCTCTCAGCTGCCCAAGCCAAGGTCCTGCTGGAGGGGGCGCAGCAGGCAGTCGCAGAGGTGCAGCAGGCAGCGCAGGCCGGTGACCTCCAGCCCGCCGAGGCCGAACGCAAGCAGGCGCTCGCGGCCCGGGACCTAGCCATCCTGGAATTGCTGTACGCCACCGCAGTGCGCGTCTCAGAGCTAACCGGATTGGACCTAAACGACCTCAACCGACGCGAAGGCACCGTGCGCGTCCTAGGCAAGGGGAACAAAGAACGCACCGTGCCATACGGCCAGCCCGCCTCCCGCGCTTTGGAGGAGTACCTGCGCCTGCGCCCAGCCCTGCTGGCAACCAGGCAGGACGCCCTGTTCTTGGGGGCTCGCGGTGGCCGCATGGACTCCCGCGCCGTGCGCACCCTGGTCCACCAGGCTGCCCAGCGCGCAGGGGTACCAGACCTAGGGCCGCACGGGCTGCGCCACAGTGCCGCCACGCATGTGCTGGGGGGAGGAGCAGATTTGCGCACCGTCCAGGAGATGCTGGGGCACGCCTCTTTGGCCACCACCCAGCGCTACACCCATGTGACACCGGAGCGACTGCGCAGCGTCTACGCCCAGGCCTTCCCACGCGCATAGTCCCCTAAATGGGCGGCATACCAAGCCCCTTGCGGAACCACATCTACGCATGCGGCTTATGTCCATCCCGTGCGGCAGATGCGGGCGCCGTTAAAGGACTTCTTGATTAGTGTTTTTAACTGGTCAACATCCCTGATCACCTCTCGGTCCTGCTCACAAAGAAGTGAGCAGGACCGATACCGTTTTCCGGCCCCAGCAGTGCTCTCATAAGCCTCATCTCAGTGGCTTTAGGCGGATCACTGCCGGTCGCAGCAGTCGCAAGGGATCCACGTAGCTGCGTCGCCCCGTGCGAGCGCCCCAGTGCAGCGCATCCACGCCATCTGCCCGATGCCCGGCTAGCAAAGTCCCCAGTACCTGCCCGCGCGTCACTGGCTGCCCGGCCTCCACCTGGGCCGCCACCGGTTCATAGGTGGTGCGGATCCCATCCGCATGGTCCACCGAGACCACCGGTCTGCCCGCCACCATTCCCACAAAGGCCACAACGCCGTCGCCCGCGCAACGCACCGGCGAGCCCGCCGCCAGGGCTAAGTCCACCCCGCGATGCCCGGCACCCCAGACCACCGCCGGCGGGTCAAAACGCTGCAGCACCGGCGCGGGCCCCGGCGTCGGCCAGTCATAGCGTGACCGCACAGACGGCGCTGCCTGCACTACAGCAGGCGTTGCAGCCAGTTGGGGAGTAACCGCCGACGGCGCAGCCGCTGCAGGGAGTGCTGCCAGGAGCACAGCTAGCGCTAAACCAGAGGCCGCAGCATGCCAGCGCAGAGTCAGCTCTTGGGGGATAACAGGCAGGTACGGAGGCATAAATCAATGCTCCCGACGCAAACGGCCCCCACTGTCTTTAGTCACTGCTGGTGAGCAATATCCTGCATGGGGTCGCCCTGTGCAGCGCCCGAATCGCAGGCACCGGGTTCGCGCTACCCCGGTCACGGCCCCGCCCAACCCCACTCCTGCCCCTCCCAGTGACCAGTTCCATCCGTCATTCCGCCGATCCGCGGAGGTTTGAGCAGCCCGGCCTGTGGTAGCCTCACGCCTGCAGTTGTCTCAGATCTGCCTGCGGGTGGAGAAGAACGCTGACTTCGCGTGCTCGCTCCCGTCCTTTCGGGCGTCACAGTCATGGTCCCGCAACTGGCCCAAGCCAGGACCGGGTGGCTGTGCGTCGCGAGCACTAGGCCCCCGCTACCGTCCCCGTGACGGCATGGGGAATAACCACCCAAACCCGGGGTGCCGTGCGGTCTTAGACCGCCCGGAGTAACACCCCACGATATGACTGTGCGCCGAGCAACCTCTCGGCTCACACGGAAGGACCATCATGGCCGTCGTCACCATGCGCCAGCTGCTTGAGAGCGGTGTCCACTTCGGGCACCAGACCCGCCGCTGGAACCCCAAGATGAAGCGCTTCATTCTCACCGAGCGCAACGGCATCTACGTCATCGACCTGCAGCAGTCCGTTGAGGGCATCAACACCGCCTACGACTTCGTCAAGGAGACCGTCGCCCGCGGCGGCAACATCCTGTTCGTCGGCACCAAGAAGCAGGCCCAGGCCGCCGTGGCCGAGCAGGCCCAGCGCGTCGGCATGCCCTTCGTCAACCAGCGCTGGCTGGGCGGCATGCTCACCAACTTCTCCACCGTGCGCGCCCGCCTGGACCGCATGAAGGAGCTTGAGCAGCTTGACTTCGACGACGTGGCCGGCTCCGGCCACACCAAGAAGGAACTGCTGATGATGCGCCGCGAGAAGGACAAGCTGGTCAAGACCCTCGGTGGTATCCGTGACATGGCCAAGCTGCCCTCCGCCGTGTGGGTGGTTGACACCAAGAAAGAGCACCTGGCCATCGCCGAGGCCCACAAGCTCCGCATCCCCGTCATCGCCATCCTGGACACCAACTGCGACCCCGACGAGGTCACCTACGGCATCCCGGGCAACGACGATGCCATCCGCGCTGTCGAGCTGCTGACCCGCGTGATCGCTGACGCCGCCGCCGACGGTCTGCTCTCCCGCTCTGCTGGTCGCGGCCGCACCGGTGAGGAGGCCGAGGTCCCCGCTGAGCCGCTGCCTGAGTGGGAGGCTGAGCTCCTGGCTGGCGCTGAGACCCCCGCGGTTGAGGCCCCCGCTGCCGAGGCTCCTGCCGCTGAGGCCCCCGCTGCTGAGGCCGAGCAGGCCTGAGCTAGCAGACCACCAGACTGAAGCTGAGAATCCAGGAGAATCACATGGCGAACTACACCACCGCTGACATCAAGGCCCTGCGCGAGAAGACCGGCGCTGGCATGCTCGACGTCAAGAAGGCCCTCGACGAGGCCAATGGCGACACCGAGAAGGCCATCGAGATCATCCGCGTCAAGGGTCTGAAGGGCATCGCCAAGCGCGAGGGCCGCTCCGCCTCCGCCGGCCTGATCGCCGCCAAGGTTGTTGACGCTGCCGAGGGCCAGGTTGGCGTCCTCGTGGAGATCAACGCCGAGACCGACTTCGTGGCCAAGAACGAGAAGTTCATTGACTTCGCAAACCAGGTCCTGGCCGCCGCCGTCGAGTCCGGCGCCGAGTCCGCTGAGGCCCTGGCCGAGGTCAAGGTCGGCTCCGAGACCGTCAAGGACCTCACCGACGGCATGCAGGCCATCATCGGCGAGAAGATCGTCGTCCGCCGCGTCGGCCGCCTGGCCGCCCCGAAGGTCGAGCTTTACCTGCACCGCACCAACCCCGACCTGCCTGCGCAGGTGGCTGTGCTGCTGGGCACCGACGTCAAGGCCGCCGAGGTGGCTCACGACGTCGCCATGCACGTGGCCGCCTACTCCCCGCTGTACCTCACCCGTGAGGACGCCCCTGCCGACGTCGTCGAGAAGGAGCGTGCAATTGCGGAGGAGACCACCCGCGCTGAGGGCAAGCCCGAGGCTGCGATCGCCAAGATCGTCGAGGGTCGCCTGGGTGGCTACTTCAAGGAGAACTGCCTGGTTGAGCAGGCCTTCGCCAAGGACCCCAAGACCACGGTCGGCAAGGTCGTTGAGGCCACCGGCGGCGCCGTCACCGGCTTCCTGCGCTTCCGCGTGGGCGCCTGAGCAGCAGCTGCACTGACCGGAACCCCCGTGAGCCGCGAGCCCACGGGGGTTCCGTGCACCCTACCCACAGCTTCAACTGGCCAGGCGGGTGCCCCGGAAACAGGTAGGCTCACCCCAGGCCCGCGTGCGCCTGCCAGACCCCGGCGGCCTGCAGCAGCGCCGGTCAAGCGACAGCTAGGAGAAAGAACCCCATGACTGACCAGTCCCCGGCCACCCCCGCCACCTCCCAGGACCGTCCCCGCCGCGTCCTGCTCAAGCTTTCCGGTGAGGTCTTTGGTGGGGGACAGGTGGGGCTGGACCCGGACGTTGTCTCAGATGCCGCCAAGCAGATCGCTCAGGCAGTCGCCCAGGGCGTGCAGGTCAGCGTGGTGGTTGGCGGCGGCAACTTCTTCCGTGGCGCCGAGCTGTCCCAGCGTGGCATGGCCCGCGCCCGCGCTGACTACATGGGCATGCTCGGCACCGTCATGAACGCCCTAGCTCTGCAAGACTTCATTGAGAAGGCTGGGGTGCCCGCCCGCGTTCAATCCGCCATCGCCATGACCCAGGTGGCCGAGCCCTACATCCCCCTCAAAGCCATCCGTCACATGGAGAAGGGGCGCGTAGTGGTCTTCGGAGCGGGTGCCGGACTGCCCTATTTCTCCACAGACACCGTCTCCGCGCAGCGCGCCCTAGAAACCCACTGTGACGAGTTGCTGGTTGGTAAGAACGGCGTCGACGGCGTTTACACGGCGGATCCGCGCAAGGATCCTAATGCTGAGTTGCTGACCCACCTGACCTACGAGCGGGCCCTGGCTGACGGCTTGAAGGTGGTGGATGCCGCCGCCTTCTCGCTGTGCCGGGACAACGGCCTGACCATGCGGGTCTTCGGTATGGGCGAGGGTGGCAATATCACCCGGGCCCTGCTAGGTGAGAAGATCGGCACATTGGTCACCAGCGACTGACCCTCCCGCCACCCAGCCAAGCACCCACAGAAAAAAGGAATCACGATGATCGACGACGTCATGCTCGAGGCCGAGGAGAAGATGGAGGCCGCTCTGGAGGCCGCCAAGCGTGAGATGGCCTCCATCCGCACCGGTCGCGCCAATCCCGCCATGTTCAACTCCATCATGGTGGACTACTACGGCGCCCCCACCCCCCTGCAGCAGCTCGCTAGTCTGACGATCCCCGAGGCCCGCACCGTAATCGTCAGCCCCTTTGACCGCTCCGCCATGAAGGCCATCACCACCGCTATCCGCGAGTCTGACCTGGGCGTTAACCCCACCGACGACGGCACTGTCATCCGTGTTTCTCTGCCCGCCCTCACTGAGGAACGCCGCAAGGACTACGTCAAGCTCGCCCGCAACCGCGCTGAGGACTCGCGCGTGCAGGTACGTGGTATCCGCGGCAAGTCCAAGAAGGAGCTGGAGGCCATTAAGAAGGACGGCGAAGCCGGTGAGGACGAGGTCAAGCGCGCTGAGACTGAGCTCGACGCCCTGACCAAGCGCTTCGTAGAGAAGATCGATGCCGCCCTGTCCGCCAAGGAGGCTGAGCTGCTTGAGGTGTGAGTGGGTGCTGCCCGCCCACCCGTCACCTCCCCGACCCGCACACCATGAGCCAAACTGAACCAGATTTTCTAACCCGGCTGCTGAACCCGCCGCCCACCCAAAACGCCCGCCCCCTGCCAGCCACAGGACGGGCTGGTCGCAACCTCCCCGCCGCGCTCGGGGTGTCGGCGGTGCTGATCTCAGTGCTGCTGGCATCGCTGCTGCTCAACAAGGCCCTGTTTGTAGTAGTGACAGTGCTTGCGATCTGTGCGGCGTTGTGGGAGCTAGCTGGGGCTTTTGCGGTGCACCGCATCCGTCTGCCGCTGGGACCGCTGTGGCTGGGAACCTTGGGGATTGCCGTAACCGCCTGGGATGTGGGAGCTGAGGCTGCTTTCGGCGCCTATATCGCGACCGTCGGGGCCTGCAGCCTGTGGACTTTCCTGGAGCAGGTGGAGGCAGAAACCGGCACCATGCTGGAGCGCCCGGATGTCGGCGTGCCGCGCACCTACGCCCACGACGATCACCGTCGCTCCCGCTCGGTAGCTACCTTCGCTGCCGTCTTTGCCGCCACCTATCTGCCTTTCCTAGCGGGTTTCGCAGTGCTGCTGTGCAGGCAGCACGACGGCGTCGGCAAGGTACTGCTGCTTATGGGGCTGGCTGTCGCTAATGACACCGGAGGCTGGCTGGCGGGCATCACCCTGGGGCGTCACCCCATGGCGCCGTCAGTCTCCCCAAAGAAGTCCTGGGAAGGCCTGGGTGGCTCCATGGCTGCAGCCATCGCCGGAGGGATCCTGGGGGTCTACCTGCTCGGGGGCGATTGGTGGGCTGGAGCTTTGCTAGGTGCAGGAATCGTCATCGTGTCTACCTTGGGTGACCTGGGGGAGTCCCTTATCAAACGTGACCTGGGACTGAAGGATATGGGCACGCTTCTGCCGGGCCACGGTGGTCTCCTGGATCGCCTGGACTCAATCCTGGTGGCCGCCCCGGTCGTCTACCTCTTCAGCCTGATCCTGCTGCCCTGAACCGAGCCAGTTCAGCTGCGGCCAGGATTCCCTTTGATGACCGCACTGTTAGCTCCGGGCCTGACGCAGCACTAAAAGGAGGATTCCGAGGCTAGCAACTACCTGAATGATTGGCATCCAGGGCACCTGCACCCCAAGCAGCAACATAAGTGTCGGCAAGGCGATTACGATGGCCGCATCTGGCCCCGCCAGCAGCGAATCGATCGTGCCTTGCGACACCACCCCAAAGGGGGTGGGGATGATGATGGACCAGTCCGCCGGGGCGCGCATACCTGAACGCACCGCCACCGCGCCCCAGCCGATTCCGGCAGCCAGCAGTAAGACCAACAGATCTAGCGCCTTGGCCTTAGGGGCCGGCACCGCAGACCAGAAACTCAGCCCTACCAACAGGTGCCAGGGCATCAGGAAGGCGGCTGGTATGAGCATATGACCCAGGCGCACCCACACCGGGGAGGTAGGCCACAGTTCATCCACCCCCGGGTCAAAGCAAGCGCGCCGCGCCGGGTCAGCTAGCACCAGCACCGTCAACCAACACAGCAACAGCCAGGCCAACAACCACCACAGGGGCCGCAAGGCTACCCAGGGTAGCGCTGTGGCAAGCACCGCGCTGCCGCCGGTGGCAGCCAGACGCCACGGCTGTCGGCGTAACAACAGCCAATCCGCCTGCGCCACCCCCAGTGTGCAGCGCAAAGCGGTGGGCAGGGGCACGGCCAGGCGCGACAAGCCCATGCCTGCCGGTCGACTAGGGGCTTTGAGCCGAGGCGCCAGAACTCTGCCTATCTCCCGGCTATCTAGAGCCAAGCCCGCTACTCGCAGGCTGAAAGCCTGACGGCTGGCAGCCAGCAGTGAACCGTCATCCACCTGTTCCGCGCGCTCCATCACGTAGCGCCAAGCTATTGATGCTGCCAGCAGCGCCAGCAGTCCCACACCACCCAGGCAGTAGGCACTCCACCACGCATGCGGACCAGCAACAGCACACAACAGGCAGATGGTCGCAGTTGCCACCAGCCCAAGGCGTATCCGAACCGTGCCCTGCCCATGAGCCCGTCCCTGCGCCTGGGCCGTCACCAATTGCAGCACCACCAGGAAAACCGTCCCAGTGCTCAGCAGGCTCAGCGACACGGCCATGGCCCAACCGCCACTAAGGGCCATAGCAGTCACCACGCTTGCCGCCACCGCCAGGGCACAGAGCAGCAGGCCCAGCCGCAGCGCAGTGGCAGCCAGCAGATTCCTGCGGGCGCCTGGCAGAGGCAGCCACCAGACGGTTTGTTCAAGCCGCAGGAACAGGGGGCCCAGACGGCGCAAAGCGCCACAGGAACCGGCAGCAATAACCAGGAAAGCAGCCGCCGTAAGCCACAGGGGGTCAGGGCTGAAGCCCAACTTCCAGGCCGCTGGAGCCGAATCCTGCGTGCCTGCAGTTGCCGAAGACAGACGAGGTATCACGATGGCCGCGGCTACCAGTGCGGCCAGCAGCGCCGTGTAGATATCCGTGAGGTCTTCACTGACTGTACGGCTTAGGCGCCGTCGCCGAAGCTGCGTTCGCCGCGTCCACTGGCGGACCTCCTCCAAGCTGACTGCGGCACCGAAATGAGGGGGATGCTGTGAGGTGGCAGCGGCACGAGACAAGCCACTCACCGCCGTCCCTCCTCAACCGCACGCACACCCTCAGCCGTGCTCAGCGGCACCGTCTGCTCACCCACCAGCAAGACGCTGGTAGCCACAGACTCCACCAACATGGGGTCGTGGCTGACCAGCAGCACTGCTCCACCAGCCTCACACTCAGCCACCAGACGCTCAGCCAAGGCCAGACGCATCGAGTGATCCAGACGCTGCTCTGGCTCATCCAGCACCAGCAGACTGCGAGGTCGCACCAGCACCGAGGCCAACACCAGACGGCGTCGCTGCCCGGAAGACAGTCGCTCCGGCAGCGCCTCAGCCAAAGCCTCCAAGCCCAGCTCCACCAAGGCCTCATCCACTATGGGGCCAGCGTTCCGCAGGCCATGCCCGAGGCAAACCAACTCCAGGTGCTCGCGCACGCTCAAGGCGGGGAAGAAAGCCTCCTCACCCAGATCCCGCGCTACGGCGGCGCGCAGCCAGCCCGAGCTCGGCCGGGGCGGCAAGCCCAAGAGCTGCACCTGGCCGCCTAGTGGCTTGAGCAGCCCGCAGCAAGTGCGAGCCAAGGTGGACTTCCCAGCACCATTAATCCCAACCAGCGCCAGCGCTTCCCCCGGGTCCAGGGTGAAAGTGGCCGGAGCGCACACCGGCTGATCTGAGTAACCAACCAGCAGCTCCTCAGCCTGAAGCACATGCTCGCCGGGCTCTAACTGTGCCGGAACTGGTAGCACCCGAGAATCACTCACGCCGCAATGCAAGCGCAGGGACTTAGGACTGTCATCGTTCTGCAGACCGATAAGTGCCCACTGACCTCACCCCCACAGAGGCGCCGATTTTGCTAGCCAAAGCCTGCCGGAGGTGTGTTGTTATTGATACCAAGGCAGAAAACCCGCGTCATGTAGAGGCAGACAGGCCTGCTTTGGCAGATTTGGGGTGGTCCGTGCGACAGTTGGGGCGGCGCAGTGGTGGCCGATCCGGGTAACCTCGTCTTGCACCCCCGTGCACCGCCCCACGCTCCCGGAAGGACAGCCCCCGTGACCCGCCCACCTATGACCCGCGGCAGCGGCAACCGGCCTCAGCCGGTCGTGCCACGCCGCGATTCGGCGCGCCGCGCCGTCGAGGTCCAGGTGCTGCCCACGGATCAGCCACCAGAGGGAGCCACCAGCCCAGACGCCCGTCCCCGCCTGTCCTTCGCGGTGCCGCCAGCCAAAGGCAAAGCCCCCCGCCACCTAGCAGACCTGGACCTGGCGGGGCGGAAAGCCGCCCTAAAGGAAGCTGGCCTGCAAGCCTTCCGCGCCGACCAGCTCTCCCGCCACTACTTCACGCATTTCACCCGTGAAGCCGAGCAGATGACTGACCTCCCCGCCAGCCAACGCGAGGCCATGTGCGCTGAGATCCTGCCGGAGCTCATCCACGAGGTGCGCGCCCTGCGTGCTGACGGTGGCCGCACCATCAAGCACCTGTGGGAATTGCACGACGGCGTCCGTGTGGAGTCCGTGCTCATGCGCTACCAGGACCGCACCACCCTGTGCGTCTCCTCCCAGGCAGGCTGCGGCATGGCCTGCCCCTTCTGTGCCACCGGGCAGATGGGGCTAACCCGCAACCTGTCCACCGCAGAGATCGTGGAGCAGGTGCGTCACGCCGCACTGGTCTCTGCCGCGGGGGAACTGGTCGGTGGTCCCGCCCGCCTGAGCAACGTCGTCTTCATGGGCATGGGCGAGCCCATGGTCAACTACAAGAATGTGGTGGCGGCCCTGCATCGGCTGATTGATCCCGCCCCGGAAGGCTTTGGGCTTTCCGCCCGGGCAATCACAGTCTCCACCGTGGGGCTGGTGCCCCTGATTAAAAAGCTGGCGGGGGAGGGGCTGCCAGTGACCCTGGCGGTTTCCCTGCACGCCCCCGACGACGAGTTGCGGGACGCCCTGATTCCCGTGAACTCCAAGTGGAAGGTTGGTGAGCTGTTGGACGCAGCCCACGAGTACTTCCGCGCAACCGGTCGGCGGGTGTCCATTGAATACGCCCTGATCAAGGACATGAACGACCACGCCTGGCGTGCTCAGCTCCTCGCAGATGAGTTGAACCGCCGCGGCCACGGGTGGGCCCACGTCAACCCCATCCCGTTGAATCCCACCCCCGGGTCAATCTGGACCTGCTCTGAGACAGCTGTGCAGGAGCGCTTCGTGCAGACCCTCAGGGACGCTGGGATCACGACGACGGTGCGCGACACCCGCGGCAGCGATATCGAGGGCGCCTGCGGTCAACTCGCCACCGAGGTACTGAATCAGGAGAAGGCAAGGACAGTCGTATGAGCCAAGACATGTTCCCCAGGACGAAGTTCCGGCGCCTGGGCTACCGGCCGGAGCAGGTCGATGGCTACTTCACCACCGCCCACGAGATCTACGAGGCCGGTGAGCTCGAAGAGATGGACTCCGAAGGCGTGCGCACCGTGGCCTTCTCCGTGGTGCCCGGCGGATACGACCCGGTGGCGGTGGACTCCGCCCTGGACCGCCTGGAAGCCGCCTTCCTGCAGCGCCGCCGCGCCGACTTTGTGGCAGAACACGGCCGCAAGGCCTGGATGGACCGCGTAGCCCAACTAGCCACCACCCTCTACCCGCGCCTGCTGCGCCCCGCCGGGAAGCGCTTTGCCCCGGCGCGCGGCAAGGGCTACTTGGTTTCAGAGGTGGATGACTTCATGGACCGCGTGGCCGCCTACTTCGACTCCGCTGCCTCCCTATCTTCCGCCGAGGCCCGCACCATCACCTTCCGGGCGGGGCGCGGCCACAAGGGCTACGACGAGCAGAGCGTGGACCGCTACCTTGCGCGCGTCGTCGAGGTGCTTCTCAGCGTCGAGTGAGATCCTCCCACCCGTGAGCACAACCCCCCATAACCCCCACGCCGGGCAAGCAACCGGCCCCGGCTCCCTGGTGATCCTGGGGTCCACCGGTTCTATCGGCACCCAGGCCCTAGAGGTCCTAAACCGGCTCGCCCAGGACGACCTAGCGCCCCAGGTGGTAGGTCTGGCCGCTGGAGGCAGTCGCGCCGAACTGATTGCGCAGCAGGCCCACAGCTACCAGGTCCCCTTCTTGGCCCTGGCTGATCCCGCAGCTAAGGCGCCTGTAGAGGCTGCCCTCAAGGCTCTGGCGGAGCGCAGCGGCCAGCCCAGCCCGGTCAAACAGGTGCTGAGCGGTCCGGGCGCCGCCACCGAGCTGGTTTCTGTCACCGGGGTGGGCCCAGGCGACACCGTCCTCAACGGCATCACCGGCTCCGTGGGCCTCCTACCCACTCTGGCCGCCCTGCGCTCCGGGGCCTGCCTAGCTCTGGCCAACAAAGAGTCACTGGTGGTTGGTGGCGCCCTAGTCAAAGCTGCCTTGCATCACCCCGGCCAGGTAGTGCCGGTGGACTCCGAGCACTCCGCCATCGCCCAGGCGCTCCTTTCGGGCAAGCACCAACGCGGCCTAAGTAGCCCCGTCGTCACTGGGGATACCGAGGTACGCCGTTTGGTCCTGACCGCTTCCGGTGGCCCCTTCCGCGGCCGCCACCTAGAAGAACTCGCTGAGGTCACCGCTGCCCAAGCCCTGGCTCACCCCACCTGGGCCATGGGGCCAGTGGTCACCGTCAACTCCTCCACCCTCATCAACAAAGGACTGGAGTTGATTGAGGCGCATCTGCTCTTTGACATCCCCCCGGAGGACATCGCCGTCGTCGTCCACCCCCAGTCCGTGATCCACTCGATGGTGGAGTTCCGCGACGGCGCCACCATAGCTCAAGTCAGCCCACCGGATATGCGCCTGCCCATCGCCCTGGGCCTGACCTGGCCGCGCCGCCCTGACCTATCCGGCCTGGTCACCCCCAATGACTGGTCTAAGCCTCTGTCCTGGGACTTTGAACCATTAGATAACGCCACCTTTCCCGCCGTCGGCTTGGCACGCCACGCCGTGGCCACCTCCGCCACCCACCCGGCAGTGCTCAACGCCGCCAATGAGCAGGCCGTGGCCGCCTTCCTGGATGGGCGGCTGCGCTGGGTGGATATCGTCAAGGTGGACGCGGCTGTCGTAGAGTCGCACCCGGGCCAGTCCAATCCCACACTGGAGGACGTGCTGGCTGCGGAGACCTGGGCGCGTGCACAGGCCGATGCGCTGATTTCCAAACTGAACTGACAGGAGCAGGCACCACATGAATTTGTACTACCTGCTGGGCATCCTGATCCTAGTGATCGGCCTGGCTGTCTCTGTGGCGCTGCACGAGTTGGGGCATATGATCCCCGCCAAGCTCTTTGGCGTGAAAGTCTCTGAGTACTTCATTGGCTTTGGTCCCAAAATCTGGTCCATCAAGCGCGGCGAGACCGAGTACGGGGTTAAAGCCCTGTGGCTTGGCGGATATGTGCGACTCCTAGGCATGCTGCCCCCGGCCCCGCCGGGTCGCCCAGATAAGCCCGGTTCTCTGGTGGCTGACTCTCGTAAGCAGGCCCTGTCTGAGCTGGGCCCGGAGGAGCAACACCGTGCCTTTTACCGCCTGAGCGTCCCTAAGAAGCTGGTGGTGATGGCTGGAGGCATTCTCACTAACCTGGCCCTGGGCATCATTGTGCTCAGCTTCGCTGTGGGGGTTATTGGCGTGCCTGGGCACACCAACACCCTCAGCTCGGTTAGCGAGTGCCTGAAGGCTGATCTGGCCGGCACCTCTGCCTGCTCCTCCGCTGACCCCATCTCCCCGGCAGCAGTTGCAGGTTTCCAGGTGGGGGATCAGGTGCTCTCTTGGGGGGGCCAGAGCGTTAGCAACTGGGCGCAGGTGCAGGAAGCCATCAAGGCTGGCGGGCTTGAGCCCACCCAGGTGGTGGTGCGCCGCGGCGGGGCTGAGCAGACCCTCACCGTCACGGCCACGCAGGTGCAGCGTCCCGTTCTTGACAAGTCCGGAAAGCCGATGGTTGACGCCTCCGGCAAGCCGGTTACTGAGCCACGACCCTATGTGGGAATCGGGCCGAGCCTTGGCAATATCCCCCAGCCTGCATCGGCGCTGCCCAGCACGATAGGCCAGGCGGTGGGCGGGACCCTTAAAGCCATCTTCTCCCTGCCGGTGGGTCTCTACCACGCGGTGGCCGCAGGCCTGGGGCTAGAGCAGCGCTCTACCGACGGCGTCATCGGACTGGTGGGTATTGGTCGCATTGCCGGTGAAGCAGCCAGCGCCGGCACCACCACCGGACCTACGGCTATCCCACTGTCTGTACGTGCCTTCTACATGCTTTCCCTGCTGGGCTCCCTGAATCTGGCCCTGTTCGCTTTTAACCTGATTCCGCTGTTGCCTCTCGACGGCGGGCATGTGGCTGGTGCCCTGTGGGAGGGCGTGCGACGGCGTCTGGCCCTGGCCCAGGGGCGGCCTGACCCCGGCCCGGTAGACACTGCGAAGATGCTGCCGGTGGGGCAAGTAGTTTTTGGCCTGCTGATCATCATGACCTTGGTGTTGGTGTGGGTAGACGTGGTGGCGCCGGTCTAAGGGGCGCTGCCAGCAGTGCCATACTGTGCCGGTGACTGAAGCGATCTCCCTTGGAATCCCCACCACGCGCGAGGAGCGTCCCGTCCTGGCGCCACGCAAGCCCACCCGCAAGGTGAAGGTTGGTGACCTCCACGTCGGCGGCGACGCACCGATCACGGTGCAGTCCATGACCACCACCAAGACCCATGACATCGGCGCCACCCTCCAGCAGATCGCAGAACTCACCGCCGCTGGCTGTGACATCGTGCGCGTGGCCTGCCCCACGGACAAGGACGCCGAGGCCCTGCCCATCATCGCCAAGCAGTCCCGCATCCCCGTGATCGCGGATATTCACTTCAAACCCAAGTACGTCTTCCAGGCCATCGCAGCCGGCTGCGGGGCCGTGCGCGTCAACCCCGGCAATATCCGCAAATTCGACGACCAGGTGGCCGACATCTGCAAGGCTGCCTCCGACGCTGGCGTCTCCCTACGCATTGGCGTCAACGCTGGCAGCCTAGACCCGCGCCTGCTCAAGAAGTACGGCAAAGCTACTCCGGAGGCCCTGGTGGAATCCGCCGTCTGGGAAGCCAGCCTGTTTGAGGAGTGTGGCTTCCACGACTTCAAGATCTCCGTGAAGCACCACGACGTCGTCACCATGGTGCAGGCCTACCGCCTCCTAGCAGAGAAAGGCGACTGGCCCCTGCACCTTGGCGTCACGGAGGCTGGCCCTGCCTTCCAGGGCACCATCAAGTCCTGCGCGGCCTTTGGCACTCTGCTGGCTGAGGGCATCGGAGACACCATCCGCGTGTCCCTGTCCGCCCCGCCGGTTGAGGAAGTCAAAGTAGGTACCAAACTCTTGGAGTTCATGGGGCTGCGCGAACGCAAGCTGGAGATCGTCTCCTGCCCCTCCTGTGGCCGCGCCCAGGTGGACGTATGGACCCTGGCCGCCCAGGTGGAAGAGGGCCTTAAAGACATTGAGGCGCCCTTGCGCGTCGCCGTCATGGGCTGCGTCGTGAACGGCCCCGGAGAAGCCCGCGAGGCGGATCTGGGCTGCGCCTCCGGCAACGGCAAAGGCCAGATCTTTGTGCGGGGGCAGGTCGTCCAGACTGTCCCCGAAGACCAAGTGGTGGAAACCCTCCTCAAGCACGCCCAAGAGATGGCGGAGAAACTGCGGGCGGAGTCCGGTGAGGCGGCCCTGGCCGGTTCCCACCCCGTGGTCCTCACTCCCGGCGCCTGAGGCGCACGGGGCGGATAGAGGATGCGGCGATGGGATTCCGCGAACGCCGCCTGACCGCCGTCGGCCCTGAACAAGCCTCAGGAATCCTGCGCCTGTGCGGGCAAGACCCAGTCATGGGCCTGCCCCTAGCGCAGCAGATCATGCGTTGGCGCCAGTGGGGGCGCGGCGACGTGGTGGTGCTGGGGCGCCCAGCAGCACCACGGGCAGCAGCCTGGGCCACCAACTCCCTAATGCCCTTTGGCCTGGCTACCCGCCCGGAACTTGGGCACACTGCCCTAAATAAAGCTGAGCTGCGCACGCTGGCTGAGCATGCGCGCCCACGATTAAGCCGCCGGGGCTCCGTAATGGGCCCGGATGTCGACGTGCAGACGGTGTGGCCGCAGCTACAGGACGCCGGTATGCGGGCCCTCGCAGAACGTTGGAATCAGCCGCTGCTGCTGGCACCTGAGCCGGTCGAGCTACGCACCTTGCTAGATCAACTCCTGCGCGAGCGTCCCAACTTGGCCCCGGTGGCCGCCGCCCTGCGACCGGCCGCCCCGGGGGAGGAGGAGATCGTCCTGCCCGCCTCAGTGGAGATGTTCATCCATGAGGTGGGCTATGACCCCCTGACCAGCGGCGGGGCCTACGCCCGGCACGTTGGTGAACTGGTGCGCATGGGCCGCAGCTACATAGTCCTCGACGACGGCGCCGGCCAGCCGGTTCCGCCCGGCACCCCCGGCGCCCAGGTGGCCTTTAAAGCCGACCTGGGTTGCCTGTGGCAACGGCCGCCAGACTGGTGGCGCGGAGGAGTTGGGCAGGTCACCGGCGTGTGGACTCGCCCTGACCTGCGGGGCCGGGGCATTGCCGCCGTCGCCTTAGCTCGGATGGTGGAGCGAGTGCGCGCGGAGCACCTGGATGGCTGGGGGCAAGTGAGCCTATACGCCAACGCCTTCAACACCGCTGCGCTAGGCCTCTACGACCGGCTGGGTTTCACCCGGCACGGCACCTTTGCCACCGTGCTGCTCTAGCGGCCCACCCCTAGAGCCCATCCAAGTTTGCGGTTTCCCACCTTGCGGGGCACTGCGGCCACAGCAGTCGCGCAAGGCGCAGCTCTTGCCGGGCGCGGTTGCTGGGCCTTATCGCCTCACGGCGACGACGGCGCCGCGCGCACCCGTAGGCAGCTCAACCACCACCGCATCGCCGTCGGATAGATGATGGCCTCGGCGGGTCTCCCCCTCACCATTAACCGTCACATCCCCAGACTGGATAGCCACACGCGCCTCCGCGCCATCCTCCACCAGTCCTGCCAGTTTGAGGAACTGCCCCAGTTTGATCGCCCCACTGACCTCAATGACTGGCAGGGAAGGCTGACGCTGTTGCTTGGTGCTCACCTGCACATCATGGCAGGCGCGCAGGCCGGTGCGCTAAGCACGTAGGATCATCCCCGTGCTTCAGCGAATGTCTAACGCCTTTATCCGTACCCTCCGCGAGGACCCGGCCGACGCCGAGGTCGCCTCCCACAAGCTGCTGGTGCGCGCCGCCTACATCCGCCGCGCCGCCCCCGGTATCTACACCTGGTTGCCTCTGGGCCTAGCGACCCTGCGCAAAATCGAGGGAATTGTGCGTGAGGAGATGAACCGCATGGGTGCCCAGGAGGTCCACTTCCCAGCCCTCCTGCCCGCCGAGCCCTATAAGGCCACCAAGCGTTGGGACGAGTACGGCCCCACCCTGTTTAAACTCGCGGACCGCAAGGGCGGGGACTATCTGCTGGCCCCCACCCACGAGGAGATGTTCACTCTCCTGGTAAAGGACATGTACTCCTCCTACAAGGACCTACCCCTGTCCATCTACCAGATTCAGACCAAGTACCGTGACGAGGCCCGCCCCCGCGCCGGCGTGATCCGCGGCCGCGAGTTCGTCATGAAAGACTCCTACTCCTTTGACATGGACGAGGCGGGCCTGGAGGCCTCCTACCAGGCTCACCGTGCTGCCTATGAGCGCATCTTTACTCGCCTGGGCCTGGAGTACCTGCCCGTAAACGCTATGGCCGGTGCCATGGGAGGCTCACACTCCGAAGAGTTCCTCCACCCTTCACCCATCGGTGAGGACACCTTTGTGCGTTCCGCCGGTGGCTACGCTGCCAATGCGGAGGCCGTAACCACGCCTGTGCCTCCCGCCGTGGACGCCTCCAATGAGCCCGCCGCCCAGGTGGTAGACACCCCGGATTGCCCTACCATCGACTCCCTGGTGGCCTTGCTTAATGAGCGCTTCCCTCGTGAGGACCGCCCCTGGACCGCCGCCGACACGCTCAAAAACATCGTCGTTACCCTCACCCACCCGGACGGTTCCAAAGAGCTGCTGGTGGTGGGTGTGCCCGGTGACCGCGACGTAGATATGAAGCGCCTGGAGGCCGCCGTCGCCCCCGCTGAGGTGGAGATGGCCGCCGACGAGGACTTCGCTCCTCATCCTGAGCTGGTGCGCGGCTACATCGGCCCCACCGCCATTGGTCCGAACGCCCCCGCTCGCCGCGTGGAGCAGGACGAGCAGGGCCAGGAGATCCTCACTGGCTCTGTCCGCTACCTGCTGGACCCCCGCATTGTGGATGGCACTAGCTGGGTTGCCGGCGCCAATGCCCCGCAGCAGCACGTGCTGCATCTAGTTAAGGGCCGCGATTTTGAGGCAGATGGCACCGTTGAGGCCGCCGAGGTGCGGGCCGGTGACCCCGCCCCCGATGGTTCCGGCCCCCTGGAACTCGCTCGCGGCATTGAGGTGGGCCATATCTTTGCTTTGGGCCGCAAGTACTCAGAGTCTCTGGGACTGACCGTCTTGGATGAGAACGGTAAGTCCCGCGTGGTCACCATGGGTTCCTACGGCATCGGCGTCTCCCGTGTGATGGCCGCCTTGGCGGAGGCTTATCACGACGACGCCGGTCTGGCCTGGCCTATCCAGGTGGCTCCCTTCCACGTGCAAGTGCTAGCCACCGGCAAGGAGAACGCCGTCTTTGACGCTGCCGTGGCCTTGGCTGCTGCTTTGGACGCGGAGGGCTTTGAGGTCCTGTACGACGACCGCCGGAAGGTCTCTGCGGGAGTCAAATTCGCTGACGCCGAGCTGCTGGGCGTGCCCTACACCGTGGTGGTGGGCCGTGACCTGGCCAAGGAGGGCACTGTGGAACTCCGTGACCGCCGCAGCGGTGAGCGTCGCAGCATTCCTGTGGCTGAGGCCGCCCAGGAACTGGCAACAGTGCTGCGCAGCGCCCTAGCTAAGGCCGCCGCACTCGCCTGAGCCTTACCTGGTGGCCTGAGCCCGCCTCAGGCCACCAGGCCGGGCCAGGGGTCCTCGCTGGGCGTGGCGCCCCAGCGGTGGGCCCGTAGGGCTGCGTCAACCGCGCCCTCAATTGCCTGGGCGCGGGCAGGTCCTTCGAGCGCGCCCACTGCCTTGATTTCTGCCACCATGAGGGCCAGCTCGACCTCCCGCGCCCACGCCTGATCTTGCGCCTCATCAGCCGCCACCTGGGGCGGTGCATAGGCAGCTTCGCGCGGGTCCTCGCCGCCCAGGGCGATTGATGCACGCACCACAGTGTCTGCGAATTGCGCGTCGGCGATCGCGCGTTCCCGCACAGCATCAACGGTGCGGGCTGCGACCGTCTGCAGCGTGAAGCGGGCTGAGTCGTAGGCCAGCAGCAACTCCTTAGGCAGCGGCGCGCTGAGCTTGGTGGCGTCCCGTCCCTTCTCCTCCCGTGCATCGGGGCTCAAGCGCTGTAGCCAGAGGGTCCAGGAGACCGCTAGGGAGGCATAACTGCGCGCTACCTCCGGCGTGCCAGCCTGTTCACAAGAGTTGCGTGCTAAGTCCACGCCGTCGCCCAGGTAGCCCACCAGCGTCTCAATCCCCGCGTCCGGCGCGGCGGTAGGCGGGGGAGCGGCAGTGGGGAAGTTGGAGGGGATAGCGGTTGCGGTGGGCCAGGGCTGCCAAATCCCGCCCAGGTTTTGCTCCTGACTCGCAGCCCAGTTAGTGATTTTCCCAGCTAGCTGGTGCACTGGCTCATTGCCGGTCTGGGCAGCGGTCGCCGCCGTCACAGAGAGCAGATGGGCATGGCGGGCCAAAGCGTCACGGAGTGCTTCTGCCGGATCGGGGGTGGGGACCACAGCGACCGGCTTGGCTCCGAGCCGGATCTCACACCCGGCAATCCCTAGGGCCGCAGTAGCCGCCAAGGCAGAGAGCAGTGCGCGTCGGCTGAGGCCTTGCGGCTGCTGGGGTACTGGCCAGGTTTGCCGGCTACCAGGGCTGTGCTGGGGAGCGGTGCAATGGGGAGATGGCATCACGCAGTGATCCTCCCACGCCGGGGCGCGGCAGGTAGCATGTTCCGCATCTGGCTGCGCTCGACGTCAGCCCGGCACATGCCCTGCGGGGCCCAACACACGAAGGCAGGCTCCTCATGGCGGAAAACCTGGCTCAGACTCTTACCGAGCTGCTCGCCCCCGTCCTCGCCGAGGCAGGGCTCTTCCTAGAAAACGTGGAGACCACCCGCGCCGGCAAGTACTCCACAGTGCGCGTCATCGTTGATCTGCCTGATGGCCCAGGGGATATTGACCTGGACACGATCGCTGAAGCCACCACCGCCGTCTCGCAGACCCTTGATACCGCCGACCCTGTCAAAGGCCAATACACCTTGGAAGTCTCCAGCCCTGGAGCCGAGCGCAAGCTGAGCACCCCCAGGCACTTCCGTCGCGCACAGGGCCGCACCGTCCAGCTGCAGCTTGACGACGGCGAGCAGCTCATCGGAGTGCTCAAAGAGGCGCAAGCAGACAGCCTGAACCTGGAGGTAGACGGAGCCAGCCGCGCAGTGCCAAGCGCTCAGATCAAAGCGGCCAAAGTCGTCGTCGTGTTTTGAACGACGCCAAAGACAAACCAGGTACCAACCCCAGCGGCCCCTGCCGCCTGAAGCAGACGTATAGACGAGAGGAAGAGGAGACCATGGATATCAACATGCCTGAGCTGCGTGGTGCAGCAGATGAGCTGGGAATCGACCTGGACAATCTGCTGCCCGCCATTGAGGATGCGATCCTCCTGGCCTACCTCAAGCAGCCGGGCGCCATCCGCGGCTCCCACGTGGAGATCGACCGCAAGAGTGGGCATATGTCCGTTATGGCCCCCGAGGTAGACGAGTACGACCAGCCCAACGGTGAGTACTTTGACGACACCCCGGACGGCTTTGGACGCATCGCGCAGACCACCGCCCGCTCCGTCATCGTCCAGCGCATCCAGGATCGGCGTGACTTTGAGGTTCTCGGGGCCTTCAAGGACAAGACCGGGGAACTGATCTCCGGCGTTGTGGAGCAGGGGCGTGACTCGCGCCTCTGCTACGTGCGCCTAGACGAGGAGCACGAGGCAGTTATGCCTCCCCATGAGCAGGTGCCCGGCGAGCACTACCGCCACGGCGAGCGCATCCGCGCCTACGTCACCGAGATTAACCGCGGCCTCAAAGGCGCCCAGATTATTCTCTCGCGCACCCACCCGGGGCTAGTGCGCAAGCTCTTCGAGCGGGAGGTTCCGGAGATCACCAGTGGCGACGTGGAGATCGTCTCCATCGCGCGCGAGGCCGGGCACCGCACCAAGGTGGCCGTGCGCTCCCGCGTCAAAGGGGTCAACGCTAAGGGCGCCTGCATTGGCCCCATGGGGCAGCGGGTGCGTGCTGTCATGGCTGAACTGGGTGGGGAAAAGATCGACATCGTTGACTACTCCGAGCAGCCCGCCCGCTTCGTAGCCAATGCTTTGTCTCCGGCGCGCGTGGCTTCCGTCAGCATCATTTCGGAGAAAGACCAGACGGCCCGGGTCATCGTGCCGGACTTCCAGCTTTCCCTGGCCATCGGCAAGGAGGGGCAGAACGCCCGTCTGGCCGCACGCCTAACTGGTTGGAAGATCGATATTCACTCCGACGCCGAGTTTGGGCAGACCACCCCGGGACGCGGCTCGCGTGCTGACGCGGACGTGACTGTTTCCTCAGAGCTGGCCGAGGAGGGCTGAGCCCTCTGCCCGGTACACTCTGGCAGGGCTAGTGCATTCTCCCGCCCCGAGGGAGCGGCACTAGCCTAGGTACAGGCACATGAGGCAGGTGGGTGAGGTGACGACGGTGACGGCAACGTCCCACGTCCCAGAGCGCACCTGCATCGGCTGCCGGAGCCGGGCCCCTAGAGCCCAACTCCTGCGCCTAACAGTGGCTGACGGCACGGTCACTGTTGACGAGCGCGCCTGTACCCCCGGTCGTGGCGCCTGGATCCATCGTGATTCTGCATGCCTCGACCTTGCCGAGCGCAGGCGTGCCTTCGGGCGCGCCCTGCGGGTGGAAGGCCCCCTTGACCTGGGGTCGGTTCACCAGTGGTTCAGCCGCTTCCTCGCGGCCGGGCCCGCCGTCGCCCCAACCGGCGATGGGACCACCGATTGCAAAGGCGGGTAGGAAGCCGATGGGCACCCGATGAGTACCCAGCGATGAGCTGCCTCTACTAGCGCCCACCCTGTTCGGGGTGGGCAACCGGACAGGAGAATTGTGGCTAAACCACGCGTTCATGAGCTCGCTAAAGAGCTCGACCCCTCAGGCAAGAAGATCACCTCAAAGATGATCCTGGCCTGGCTCAAAGACGAGGGGGAATTCGTCAAAGCGGCTTCCTCAGCCGTTGAACCCCCGGTGGCACGCCGGGTACGTGAGCACTTTAGCGCCCAGGCCGCGGAGGTGGCTAAGGCGGCTGAGGCCGCCAAGGTGACTGAGCCGGCCCAGCCGGCTGCCGCCCCTAAGGCCAAGCCGACTGCCAAGCCCGCAGCCCCTGCGGCTCCGGCAGCTCCCGCAGCTGAGAAGCCTGCACCCGCACCCGCAGCTGAGAAGCCAGCTGCTCCGGCAGCAGCTCCAGCAGCGCCTTCAGCTTCACCCAGCCCGGCGGCTGCTGCTCCCAGCGCCCCCACGCCGGGGCCCCGACCGGCCCCCGCAGCCCCCAAGGCTCCGGCAGCCCCCGCCGAGGCTGCTGCGGCCCCAGCGCCCCAGCGGCCTGCCAGCCCCACGCCCGGCCCGCGTCCGGGTGGTTCTGGTGGCCCGCGCCCGGGCAATAATCCCTTCGCTTCCTCTCAGGGCATGCCGCGCCCGGGCGGCTCTGGCGGTCGCTCCGGCCAGCAGCGTCAGGGCGGTCCGCGTCCGGGTGGTTCTGGTGGCCCGCGCCCGGGCAATAATCCCTTCGCTTCCTCTCAGGGCATGCCGCGCCCCGGCGGCTCCGGTGGCCCACGTCCGCAAGGCGGTCCACGCCCTGGTGGCGGCGCCCCGCGTCCCGGTGGCGCTGGTGGTCCACGCCCGCAGGGTGCGCCGCGTCCCGGAGGTCCGCGTCCTAACCCGGGCATGATGCCGGGCCACAGCTCGGTTGGTCGCCCTGGCGGCGCTGGGCGTCCCGGTGGTGGCGGTCGCCCTGGTGGTGGCGGTCGTCCCGGTGGTGCTGGGCGTCCCGGTGGCGGCGGTCGTCCCGGTGGCGGCGGTGCTGGCGGTGGCTTCGGTGGCGGTGGTCCCCGTGGGGGCCGCGGCGGACGTGGCTCCACCCAGGGTGCTTTCGGGCGCGGTGGCGGTCGTTCTGGAGGCCGCAAGTCCAAGCGCGCGAAACGGCAAGAATTTGAGCAGCAGGGTGCCCCGAGTATCGGCGGCGTCGTCGTCCCTCGGGGCGATGGCTCCACGCCGGTGCGCGTGCGCCAGGGCGCCACACTCACCGACTTCGCGGAGAAGATAGGCGCCAACCCTGCAGCTTTGGTTACCGTCCTGTTCCACCTGGGGGAGATGGTTACAGCCACCCAGTCAGTTGACGAGGACACCTTCAAACTGCTGGGCGCCGAGCTGGGATATGACGTCCAGATCATCTCTGCTGAAGACGAGGATCGTGAGCTCCTAGAGTCCTTCGACATCGACCTGGATGCTGAGGAGGCCAGCTTTGACGACGCTGACCTGCTGCCCCGGCCTCCGGTGGTCACCGTCATGGGACACGTGGACCACGGTAAAACCAAGCTGCTGGACGCCATCCGCTCCACCGACGTCGTTGCCGACGAGGCCGGTGGCATCACCCAGTCCATCGGTGCCTACCAGGTGCGCGTCACGCTGAACGGCGAGACTCGCCCCATCACCTTCATCGACACCCCCGGTCACGAGGCCTTCACGGCCATGCGTGCGCGTGGCGCCGAGGTCACGGATATCGCGATCCTGGTGGTTGCTGCCGACGACGGCGTCATGCCGCAGACCATTGAGGCGCTTAACCACGCCCAGGCTGCGAATGTGCCGATTGTGGTCGCCGTCAACAAGATCGATAAGGAGGGCGCCAACTCGGACAAGATCCGGGGCCAGCTCACCGAGTACGGTCTGGTGCCCGAGGAGTACGGCGGTGACACGATGTTCGTGGACATTTCCGCAAAGCAGCGCCTGCATATTGACGAGCTGCTGGAGGCGGTGCTGCTCACCGCTGACGCCGCCCTAGACCTGCGCGCCAACCCCAGCTCTGACGCCCGCGGTGTAACCATCGAAGCCAAGTTGGACAAGGGCCGCGGCGCGGTCACCACCATCTTGGTGGAGCGCGGGACCCTGCGCGTCGGCGATCCGATTGTGGCTGGCAGCGCTTACGGGCGCGTGCGCGCCATGTTCGACGAGCACGGCCACAACCTGCAGGAGGCCGGTCCGGCCCGCCCCGCCCTGGTCCTCGGACTCACCTCCGTGCCCAGCGCGGGTGACTCCTTCATTGTGGCGCCCGATGACCGCACCGCCCGCCAGATCGCTGACAAGCGTGAGGCGGCTGAGCGTGCTGCCCTGCTGGCTAAGCGCCGCAAGCGTGTCTCCTTGGAGAACCTCACCGACGTCCTCAAGGAAGGCAAGGTTGACACCCTCAACCTCATCCTCAAGGGTGACAGCTCGGGTGCGGTCGAGGCGCTGGAGGACTCCCTGCTCAAGATCGACGTGGGCGAGGAAGTTGCACTGCGCATCATCCACCGTGGCGTGGGTGCCATCACGCAGAACGACGTCAACCTGGCTACGGTCGACTCGGCTGTCATCATCGGCTTCAACGTCCGCCCGGCGGAGCGTGTGGCCGAGCTGGCGGACCGCGAGGGCGTGGATATGAAGTTCTACTCCGTCATTTACTCGGCAATCGAGGACGTGGAGGCTTCCCTCAAGGGCATGTTGAAGCCGATTTACGAGGAGGTGGAGCTGGGCACGGCGGAGATCCGCCAGGTCTTCCGCTCCTCCAAGTTCGGCTCTATTGCCGGTTCGATCGTCCGCTCCGGCACGATCAAGCGTGGCACCAAGGCGCGCCTGGTGCGCGACGGCGTGGTCCTCAACGGCGACCTGTCTATCGCAACCCTGCGCCGCGAGAAGGACGACGTCACTGAGGTCCGTGAGGGCTACGAGTGCGGTATCAACCTGGGCTTCAACGACATCGCCGAGGGCGACGTCATCGAGACCTGGGAGATGCGCGAGAAGGCTCGCGACTGACGCGCCCCATATCGGCCTAGCTCAGCTGGGTAAGGCGACGGCGGGGCCGCTCACCACACGGTGGGTGGCCCCACCGACATCTGCCAGTTGATTTCAAATGGCTTGGCAAACCAATCCGAGGGAATCGTGCCCGCTTGTGAGGGGGCGCTTATACGACGTCGTAGCCGATTTGTGGCGCCAGTTCGCAGAGCAGCGCGTGCACGGTGGGGTCGTCCAGAGGGGCGGTCTCTGCCGGAAAGGGCGGGATCGAGTCCGCAGCCGTCGAAAACAGCACGGTCATGAGCCCCCCGGTCATGGTGGAGCGCACGCGCAGACCGTCAAGGCTGGGACGCTGCTCCCAGATTGCGCGCGACCAAGCACGGCAGGTCGCGCGGCTGGCACTGTCCAGGCTGACAGAGGCACCGTTGCGCAGCGCCCAGTTGGTGCTGAGATCTAGTAACTGCAGTGGTCGAGTGGGATACCAAACCTGCAACACCGGGGCATCGCTGCGGGTGTCGATCAGACGGGTATTGGCGAAGACCTCCGCCGCACAGCTAAGCAGCTCATCAGCCGTGTAGAGGACGCCGACGCCGGGATGCTCCCCAGGGGGCGGTGGTTGCGGGTCCCAACGGCAGTGGGAGATCGGGCCCCAAGTGCGCAGCTGGCCCCAGGGGAGAGCGTAGGGGCTGGAGGAGAAGGTGATCCGCGCCAGGGGCGAGTCGCCCAGCTGGGTGAAGTCGCCAGGCTCGAAGGTCAGCGGCTGTGGAGGAACTCTGGGGTTCTTGGGGCGAGGGCTCAACGATGGTCAGCCTCGTCCAGGAGCCGTACCACCTCGCTGGGATCTCCACCCTGCCGGAGCCAATCGACCGGGCTTAGACCGTCAAGCAGCTCTGGGTCGGCAGTGGTCATGCGGGCTGCCACAGTGGCAGGGGCAAGGCCTGGTCGGAGCTGAGGGACGACGCTGCTGAGCCCAGGAAGTGGACGCCCTTCAATGAATTGCCAGGTGGGGAAACGCAGGGCGCGACCAGTGTGGTAGGCGTAGAGCTTGTGGCCAGCGGCCCGGGTGATGGAGGAGGGGTCCTTGTGTAGCAGTGCCGCTACCTCCTTGGTGGACAGGGACCGGGCCAGCTGAGTCGCGGCCGCGCGGGCCCGCTGCTGGGCGGAGAGCTGCTCGGCGTAGCTGCGGTCCGCGATGATTTGCTGAGCCTGCGCACGGTGAGCTCCGATTGGTGTGGAACGGCGCAGGAAACTGCTCATGCCTGCGGAAAGCGGGGCTGCTCCGGCCCGCGCCCGCCCAGAGGCCTCCCGTCGCAGTAGCTCTGCAAGCTCCTCTTCAGTTAAGGACAGGTCAGCCAGGACCTCATCTAGTACCGTCATGCAAGCATGATAGTGCATGCTATTTGCAGGTGGATGCGATGTGGATGCGCAGACTGTGAGAGCGCCTGCTTCAGCGGCTGTGGTCGGCGCTGTCACTGGCGCTGCCTTTGGTACCACTGCCACTGCGGCTGCGCGGTAGCGAACGCAGCTGAGCCAAGAGATCCACCACAAACACCAGCACTGCCAGCCACACCAGCCCCATCGCAATCCAACGCGCGCTGCTGATCTCCTCCCCAAAAACCAGCCAAGCCAACAAGAACTGCATAATCGGTGCGATGTACTGACTCAGTCCCACCACGCTCAGCGGCACCCGTGCTGTCCCCGCCGCAAAAAGCAGCAGCGGCAAGGCCGTCACCGGCCCGGCCACCACCAGCAGCCCCCCAAGCCAGGTGCTCGCGCCAGGTTGCTGATAAGCCGCCGTGCCAGTGACCTGAAGCCAGCCCAGGTACCCCAGCGCAGCAGGCATAACCACCAGAGACTCCACCGTGAGGCCGCTGAGGGCATCCACCTGGCCGCCTACCCGCTTCTTCACCAGTCCATAGAAACCAAAGGTCAAGGCCAGTCCCAGCGAGACCCACGGCACCGTGCCCTGCCAGGCCACCATCACCGCGACCCCCGCCGTCGCCAAGCCAATCGCGGCCAGCTGTGAGGGTCGCAGACGCTCACCCAATACCAGGGCCGCTAAGGCCACTGTCACCAATGGATTCATGAAGTAGCCCAAGGCCGCATCAGCTGTGCGTCCAGCATTCACGCCGTAGACATAGATCAACCAGTTCACACTCACCAGCACGCCGGCGGTTGCCAGTGCGCCCAATAGCCGCGGCGTCGCCAGTACTCGGCGCAGTTGCCGCCAGCGCCTGCCAAAGGCCACCAACAACAGGCAGGTGACCAGGGTCCAGACGATCCGATGCCCAATGATCTCCACCGGACCGGCGGCTGCCAGCAGCTTGAAGTAAAGCGGGAAGAACCCCCACAACAGGTAGCAGCCCAGCACCATCGCCAGGCCCGAGCCGTCCTGCTGATGCTGCAGTGCGAGGCGGCTTGACGACGGCGCCAGCGAGGAGGCGCTGCCTCTCGCTGCGGGCGGCTCAACGGTGCTCATAAAACTCCTCGCGGCTAGGACCTATCGATGCTACCGGGGTGGCTAAGCAAGCTGTTAGTCCGGTCAAAAGCTGGGAGACTGGGACCGCTCTGGAAGACAAAGCCAATCGAACAGTGGCAATGACGGCAGATCTCACGGCAGCGAGGTTCGCGCCAGGGCAAGAATCTGCGAGAATGCGAGCCGCCCCGCACCCGCGCGGCACCAGCACACCACTGTTACACCACCCGGCTGGCCCAGCGCCAAGCACCCCTGGCTGAAGGAGACCCCCATGGCTGACGCCGCCCGCGCCCGCAAGGTCGCTGACCGGATCCACCAGACCGTCGCCCGGCTCCTGGAACGCCGCATCAAAGACCCCCGCCTAGGCTTCGTGACCATCACCGATGTGCGTGTTACCGGCGACCTGCAGCAGGCCACGATCTTCTACACCGTCTACGGCTCCGACAAAGACCGCCGCGACTCCGAGGCTGCCCTGCGCTCCGCCTCCGGACTAATCCGCTCTGAAGTGGGCAAGGCCCTAGGCATCCGCCTCACACCTTCACTCTCCTTCCAGCTGGATGCCCTGCCCACCCAAGCCCGCACTTTCGAGGACACTTTGGCCCTGGCCCGCCAACGTGACGCCGAGATAGCCAAATCCTCCCAGGGCGCCCAGTACGCCGGAGACGCGGACCCCTACCGCCACGACGAGGAGACCGCCAGCTCCTACATTGACGCTTCTAAAGACTGGGATAAGGAAGACCTCCGCGCCGCAGAAGCAGACAACCTAGACCGAGCTGACGGCGCCGAAACAGAGCCCGAATACGAGGATGACGAGGACCCCAAGGCGTGAACCCCACCCGCCCGCGCACACCACGCGGCGTCGCCACCGCCCCTGACGGCCTGCTCCTAGTGGATAAAGCCGCGGGTATGACCAGCCACGACGTCGTCGGCGCCGCCCGCGCCCTGGCTGCCACGCGCAAAGTGGGGCATGCTGGCACGCTGGATCCGCTGGCCACCGGCCTGCTGGTCCTCGGCATCGGCAAAGCCACCCGCTTTCTCACCTACCTGGTGGGAGCTGACAAGACCTATACCGCCACCGTCCGCCTAGGCCAGGAGACCCTCACTGAGGACGCAGCAGGGGAGATCACAGCCACGCAAGGCTGCCCGCCCCCACCGCAGTGGTCCGCCCCCGGTTTCAGTAACCGGCTAGATACAGCGCTCGCGGCCCTTAGCGGCCAGATCATGCAAGTGCCCTCCGCCGTTTCCGCCATCAAAGTGGACGGTGTGCGCTCCTACAAGCGCGTGCGCGAAGGGGAGGCTGTGGCTCTGCCAGCGCGGCCCGTAACTATCCATGCTCTGGAACTACTGGCCCCACCTCGCCCCGCCACCGCTGGGGATGGCACCGCCGTCGTGGACCTGGACTTACAGGTGGCCTGCTCCTCCGGGACCTATGTGCGCGCACTTGCCCGAGACCTGGGGCAAGCTCTTGGCACGGGGGCGCATTTGACGGCGCTGCGGCGCACCCAGGTGGGGCCATTCAGCCTTGCGGAGGCCCGCAGCCTGGACCAGCTCAGCCAGGAGGTCACCAGTTGCGCCAAGGCGGCGGAAGCTGGGGGAGAGGCCAAGCCGTTGCGCACCCTGCCTCTGGTGGAAGTGGCCCGTCGCTGCTTCTCTAGCCTGGAGTTAAGCGATTCGGATGCCCGGGCACTGGGATTTGGGCAAAGCCTGCCTGGTGCCGTCATCCAGCGGGTTAACTGGCTAGATGAGGCGATTACCTCCAAAGCTGCAGTCTGCGCTGAGGCCAGTGACGCAGCTGACGCAGACAGCACTGTCGACTCTCGATCTTCCCAGGTGGTGGCCGGGTTCGCCCCGGAGGGGCAGCTCGTGGCACTGTTGGCGCGCAAGGGCAGTGCGTTGCGCCCAGTACTCGTGCTGGAGCCAGCCGGCCCCACCACCAATAAGCAAAAGAGCTAAGGAAAACCGTGCAGGTCTGGTACGGCCCCGAGCAGGTCCCCGCGTCCCTGAGCTCTCCCAATGGCCATGGCAGCGTCGTAACCATCGGCATTTTCGACGGCGTGCACCGCGGTCACCAAGCCATTCTTCAGCGGGTAGTGGCCCGCGCCCAAGGGGGCAGTACCCAAAACCTTCAGGCTCAGGACGTCCAAGCTGGGGCTGCCCGTACCCACGCCGCCCAGGTCCAGGGCACTGCCACCGCTTTGCCGGAGGCTGCGGCTTCGCTGCCTGCTACCAATGCACCAGCCGCCGCCATCGACCGCCCCCTCGCCGTCGCCATCACCTTTGACCCCCACCCGGCCACCGTCCACCGGCCCGAGAACAGCGTGCCCCTAATCGCCTCGCTGACAGACCGCCTGGACTCGCTGGAAGCTGCGGGGCTGGACGCCGTGCTAATCGTCCACTACACCCTGGATTTCGCTGCCCAAAGCCCCGAGGACTTCATCCGCACCTGGGTGGAAGGCTTGCTCGGTGCTCGCGCCGTAGTGGTGGGCGACGACGTACGCTTTGGCACCGACAACAGCGGCGACGCCCAACGCCTCCAGCAGATTGGGCAAGCCGACGGCCTGGAAGTAGAAATCGTGGCAGATGTGCTCGCCCCCAATGGCCGCCGCTGGTCCTCCACCTGGGTGCGTGAGCTCTTGCAGGCCGGTGAAGTGGCGGGGGCAGCTGAGGTACTTGGGAGGCCACATCGCTTGCGCGGCACGGTGGTGCACGGGCTGCGCCGTGGCCGCGAACTCGGCTTCCCCACCGCCAATCTAGAAGCCGCCAGCGCCGGTGTGGTTCCCCCAGATGGGATCTACGCAGGCTGGCTTCTGCGCTCCCTGCCCGCTAGCCGCACCGAGCCACTGCCCGCAGCGATCTCGATTGGCACCAACCCCACTTTCGACGACGTCCCCTCCCGCACTGTGGAGGCGCATGTGCTGGGGCGCAGTGACCTGAACTTGTATGGGCAGGAAGTGGCTATCGAGCTGGTGGAGAAGCTACGGCCCATGCTGGCCTTTGCGGGGCTGGAGCCGCTGCTCGTGCAGATGCGCGAGGACGTTGTGCGCACCGCCCAGATTCTGGGGGTGCCCGTGCCGGAGCCCATCGATCCGGCGGCGGTCACCGCCTGAGTTAGGAACAGAGCGGCCTGCCGGCGGACCTATAGGTGTCTGGTTGCACAGGCAGCAGGTTGGAGTAGGGCGGGGGCTGGCTGCTAAGGTTTTCAGGCCGTCCACCGGCCACGGAAGCGTAATGCCCGGGAGAATATGCCCCGGAGCTCCGTGCAACGAGACCAAGGAGTCCAGATGTCGATTTCCGCCGAGCGCAAGCAGCAGCTCATCGCCGAGTACGCCACTCACGAGGGTGACACGGGCTCCCCCGAGGTGCAGGTTGCGGTCCTCTCCGAGCGCATCTCCAACCTGACCGAGCACTTCAAGTCCCACACCCATGACCACCACTCCCGCCGTGGCCTCTACCTGCTCATCGGTAAGCGCCGCCGCCTGCTCGACTACCTCATGCAGGAGGACATTGAGCGTTACCGTGCGCTGATTGCCCGCCTCGGCATCCGCCGCTGAGACTCGCTCAGCCCAGACACTTTGCACAGCTGGCCCCGCCACCAACTAGGTGGCGGGGCCAGCCGCATCTCTCGGGGGATCCCCGCCGCTGAGCGCCCAGGTAAGCAACCGCATTGCTCCCAGCTCTGCAGCCCAGACCGCTGACTTTTGGCGCGGCCCAGATCACGCTTTCGCCTGCACGCCCCCACCTCCCGCTGCACGTCTCACAGGTTAGGATGGTTGGGTCCATAGCCTGTGTGCTTCAACTGGAACCACACAGCTGGACCGCAGCCGAGGAATTTGCTCCTCGGTGCGTGGCCAGACCCGTCGGTTTTCGGTGGTGGCCTCCGGAACCATGCCCCGTATGGCATGCGCTCCGTGGGCCTCAATCGAAGGCCACGGCTCGGCCCATGAACCTTCGAGAAAGAGACTCAACGCAGATGTTCGACGACACCGAGGTCACCGCCGCACAGGCCGTGATCGACAACGGCTCCTTTGGGAAGCGCGTTGTCCGCTTCGAGACTGGTCGGCTGGCCAAGCAGGCCGCCGGAAGCGCTATGGCCTACCTGGACGGCGAGACCGCCATCCTCTCGGCCACCACCGTGGGTAAGCACCCCAAAGACCAGTTTGACTTCTTCCCCCTCACCGTTGACGTTGAGGAGCGCCAGTACGCGGCGGGCCGCATCCCCGGCTCCTTCTTCCGCCGCGAGGGCCGGGCCGGCACCTCCGCCATCCTGGCTTGCCGCCTGATCGACCGCCCCCTGCGCCCCTCCTTCGTTAAGGGCCTGCGCAACGAGGTCCAGGTAGTGGAGACCGTCCTGGCCATCCATCCCGACGACGCCTATGACGTCCTGGCCATCAACGCCGCCTCCATGTCCACACAGATCGCGGGCCTGCCCTTCGCCGGACCTGTCGCAGGCACGCGCCTGGCCCTGATCGACGGCCAGTGGGTGGCCTTCCCCCGCTACTCCGAACTGGAGCGCGCCACTTTCAACATGGTGGTGGCCGGCCGTGTCTTGGAGGACGGCGACGTCGCCATCATGATGGTTGAGGCCGGAGCCACCGAGAACGCCTGGGAGCTCATCCAGAACGGCGCCACCGCCCCCACCGAGACCGTCGTGGCTGAGGCCCTGGAGGCCGCCAAGCCGCATATCAAGGCACTGTGCGAGGCTCAGCTGGAGGTGGCTAAGCACGCCTCTAAGCCGACCGCAGAGTTCCCCCTATACCTGGACTACTCCGACGAGCAGTACGACGCCGTCGAGAAGGCCGCCCAGGCCCACGACCTCACCGCCGCCATCGCCACCGAAGGCAAGCACGCCCGCGATGAGGCTATCGACGCTGTGCGCGACCAGGTCCTAGCCGACCTCGCTGAGCAGTTCAGCACCGAAGAGGACATCAAGGCCCTCAAGGCTGCCTTCAAATCCGTCACCAAGAAGCTCGTCCGCCACCGCACCCTTACCGAGGGCGTGCGCATGGATGGCCGTGGTCTCAAGGACATCCGCACCCTGGGCGCCGAGGTTGAGGTGCTGCCTCGCGTGCACGGCTCCGCCATCTTTGAACGTGGCGAAACCCAGATTCTGGGCGTCACCACCCTCAATATGCTGCGAATGGAGCAGCAGATCGACGACCTCTCGCCGATCACCCACAAGCGCTACATGCACCAGTACGTCTTCCCGCCCTTCTCCACCGGTGAGACCGGACGCGTTGGCGCCCCCAAGCGCCGCGAGATCGGCCACGGGGCACTGGCTGAGCGGGCACTCGTGCCCGTGATTCCTAGCCGCGAAGAGTTCCCCTACGCGATCCGCCAGGTCTCTGAGGCTCTGGGCTCCAACGGCTCCACCTCCATGGGTTCCGTCTGCGCCTCCACGCTGTCCATGCTCAACGCCGGTGTGCCGCTGCGCGCACCGGTCGCGGGCATCGCCATGGGACTCATGCACGAGAAGATCGACGGCGAGACCAAGTGGGCCACCCTCACTGACATCCTCGGCTCTGAGGACGCCTTCGGGGATATGGACTTCAAAGTCGCCGGTACTCGCGACTTCATCACCGCCCTCCAGCTGGACACCAAGCTCGACGGCCTGCCCTCCGAGGTGCTCGCCGGAGCGCTCGGCCAGGCCCGTGACGCCCGCCTGTTCATTCTGGACGTCCTCAACCAGGCCATCGACGGCCCCGACGAGATGGCCCCCACGGCCCCGCGCGTGCTGACCGTCCGCATCCCGGTTGACAAGATCGGTGAGGTCATTGGCCCCAAGGGCAAGATGATCAACCAGATCCAGGAGGACACTGGCGCTGACCTGACCGTTGAAGACGACGGCACCGTCTACATCGGCGCCTCCGACGGCCCCTCCGCTGAGGCTGCCCGCGACGCCGTCAACGCCATCGCCAACCCCCAGATGCCGGAAATCGGTGAGCGCTTCGTGGGCACGGTTGTCAAGACCACCACCTTTGGCGCCTTCGTTTCCCTGTCCCCGGGCAAGGACGGTCTGCTCCACATTTCGCAGATCCGCCGCCTGGTGGGCGGTAAGCGCGTGGAGAACGTCGAGGATGTGCTGGCCGTGGGCGACAAGGTCCAGGTTGAGCTCGCTGAGATCGACCAGCGCGGCAAACTCTCCCTGCACGCGGTGCTCTCCGACGAGCAGCTGGCCGCCGAGCAGGAGGCTAAGGCTGCCCGCGCCAGCGAAGACGGTGAGGACCGTCCCCGCCGTGAGCGCCGTCCGCGCCGTGAGCGCAGCGAGGGTGAAGATGGCGAGGAGCGCCGTGAGCGCCGTCCACGTCGTCGCCGCACCCGCACCCAGGCGGAGTCCTCCGAGGAGGAGTGAGCTTGGTTGACGTTGCAGGCCTTAAGTAGCCAGAGCGTCAAGTAGCCGCGGGGGCCGGTACCAGCAGGTACCGGCCCCCGCAGTGTTTGCCGACGTAGTGTTTGCCACCGCAACTAAGTAGGGAGGCAAACCAGTTAGGCTTAGCCGGTGACCAATTCGCAGACCAACACTTCCAGCGTCGCCTTAGCCCCCACCGGCACCACTGACAACGCCACTAGCTACACCGAGATGGAGCTAACTCGTGGTCCGGCTGGAGCTCCGGGCACCGAGCTAAACCTGCTAGACGGTGGCGCCACGCTGCGCCGTTCTATCCTCCCCGGCGGGGTCCGGGTCATTACTGAGCACGTACCTGGCCTGCGTTCTGCATCCATTGGTTTGTGGTTCGGTGTTGGCAGCCGCGACGAGCAGCCCGGCCAGGAAGGTTCCACCCACTTCCTAGAGCACCTGCTTTTCAAAGGCACTGCTAAGCGGGACGCCCATGACATCGCCGAGTCCTTTGACATGATCGGTGGCGAGTCAAACGCCGCCACCGATAAAGAACACACCTCTTATTACGCGCGCGTTCAGGGACATGACACCATGACCGCCCTAGACGTGGTCACCGATATGGTCACCTCCTCGCTGCTCAAACCTGAACAGGTGGAAACCGAGCGCGGCGTCATCATCTCTGAGCTCGCCTCCGCTGCAGACGACCCCTTGGACGTGGCCCAGGAAGCCTTCGCTAAGGCGGCTTTCGGAGCGGAGGCACCGCTGGGGCGGCCTATTGGCGGCACCCCGGAGGTCATTGCCGCCGTCCCACGTGACGCCATCTGGGAGCACTATCAGCGCACCTATGCTGCCGACACCCTGGTGGTGGCTGCCGCCGGGGCCGTGAACCATGAGGAGGTCTGCGAACGCGTCCTAGCGGATCTAGCTGCGGCAGGCTGGGATGACTCTGCTAGCGCCAGTCCACGGCCTCGCCGCTTTGAAACCGAGCCCTTCCAGCCGCTGCAGGTCCAGGACCTAACCGTGCCTCGTGAGACCGAGCAGGCTCAGCTCTATCTACTCTGTCAGGGCATTGCCCTGCGCGATGAGCGCCGCTGGGCCATGAGCGTGCTCGCCACCATCTTGGGTGGCGGCATGTCCTCGCGACTTTTCCAGGAGGTCCGTGAACGGCGCGGCCTGGCCTACGCCACCTACGCCTTTGACATTGCCTACGTTGGGGCGGGGGCTTTTGGCATGTATGCGGGCTGCGCGCCGCAGGATGTTGATGAAGTGTGCGCAGTCATGGTGGGTGAGTTTGAAAAGCTGGCCGAGCAGGGCGTGACCGATCATGAGCTGGCTCGGGCACGCGGCCAGTTGACGGGCGCGATGGTGCTAGGTGGGGAAGACTCGCTGGCCCGCATGGGACGGCTGGGGCGCGGCGAGGTGTGCACTGGCCGCCTGCGCTCCATGGACGAGAACCTACGGTTGCTGGAGGCCGTCACAGCCGAGGACGTGTGCGCCGTCGCTGCCTGGCTAGCCGAGCAGAGGCGCGCCCGGGTTCTGGTGGGCCCGGCTGCCCACTGAGACACTTCTAGCAGGACAAAATGGCACAAGAGCAGCGGTGAGGCCCTCACTTGAGTGCGCAAAGCTCACTGTCTAGGGGCTTAAGGGCCTTAAGGTGGCGCCATGACGATTCGCGTAGCAGTTATCGGCGCCGCCGGGCGCATGGGATCCACCGTCTGCCAGGCCGTCCAAGCGGCCGAAGGGCTTGAGTTCGTGGCGCGCCTCGACGCCGGTGACGAGCTCAAAGCCGAGACCCTGGGCGGCGCCCAGGTGGCCGTTGACTTCACCGTCCCCTCCGTTACCGAGGCGAATGTCCATGCCCTGATTGACGCTGGGCTCGACGTCGTCGTTGGCACCACCGGTTGGGATGAGGACTCATATGGCCGCGTGCGTGAGCACCTGGCCCGTCCCGAGGCCGCCGGGCGCAGTGTGCTGATCGCCCCGAATTTCGCCCTCTCCGCCGTGCTTTCCATGCGCTTTGCTGCGCTGGCCGCCCCCTATTTCGAATCCGTGGAGGTTATTGAACTCCACCACCCCAACAAGGTGGATGCCCCTTCCGGCACCGCTAATGCAACTGCTCAGGCCATCTCTCAGGCGCGTGCCGCCGCAGGTCGCCCAGCTTCCCCGGATGCCACCGAGTCCGATCCCCTGGGCACTCGTGGTGGGCTGGTCGACGACGTGCGCGTGCACGCTGTGCGCCTGCGTGGCCTGACAGCGCATGAGGAGGTGCTGCTTGGCAATCCCGGTGAACAGCTCACCATTCGCACGGACTGTTTTGACCGTGAGAGCTTCATGCCCGGCGTGGTCTTGGCTGTGCGCAAGGTGGGGGAGCGTGAGGGCTTGACCATTGGCTTGGAGGAGCTGCTTGAGCTTTGAAGGCCAGGCAGGCTCCCCGGGACCGCTAGAACCTGGGGAGCTGAGCCGCGATGGTGCTGGTTGCGACTGGCTTTATAAGGCTGCCGCCCAGCATTCCTCGGTCACCCCGGTGCCAACCGGTAGTTGCCGGTGTGCGCCGGTGGGGGCTAAGCCGGCAGCGCTAAGCGTGCGGGCCAGGGATTCATCCCCACGGACCACCCAAATCACCAGTATGCGTGCCCCAGCTGCGCGCGCATGGTCTGCGCAGGCAGCCAAAAGCCTGGAGCCATGCCCCCGGCGCTGCTGCTGGGGCCGCACCCCCAGCGCCGTCACTTCAACCGCCTTGTCACCCCCGGCCCGGACAGTTCCGGCAGCATCCAACTCGGGGGAAGGGGCCACGGCTGCCAGCCCCACCACGGCCTCAGCCTCAGTAGCCACCAGCACGTGATGCTCGGGGCTGGGTGGCGCGCTCACCGCCGTCTGCCAACCGCGCTCAAGCACGGGAACGCTAACTGCTTCCCGCACCTCAGCTGGCAGGGGGCCGTCGTGCCCAGCTGTGAGGGAAGCCAACATGGACTCCGCGTGCGCCAAGGCCAAGCCGGGCAGGTCCGCGCTGCGAGCCGGACGCACAAAGCCCGGAACCGGTGCACAGCTACGGCTATTCGTCGGGGCCGCAACAGGCGCTGGGAACACCGAGGTAGCGGGGTTTGCTGGGGTCACAGGGGGCTCAGAGGGCTCGCTCATGAGCTGAGCCTAAAGCCCGATACTTGGATAGCTGTGGCGCACTCGACCCCGGCAGTTATCCTCAACACATGAACGCATTGCCCTCCCGCTCATTTGGTTCTGTCGGCGTCGCCATGGTCACGCCTTTCAAACCCACCGGGGAGATCGACGTCGAGGCCGCACAGGCCCTGGCGGTTTCCCTGGTGGAAGATGGCGCAGACATGATCCTCCTGGCGGGCACCACCGGCGAGGCTCCCACCACCCACCTGCCTGAGAAGCAGACGCTGCTGCGGGAGGTTAAGGATGCTCTGGCCGGGCGGGCTTTCCTTATGGCGGGCGCTGGTTCCAATGACACTGCACACGCGGTGCGCATCGGGGTCGGCTCCCAGGAGGCTGGGGCTGAGGGCCTGTTAATCAACGCGCCTTACTACAACCGCCCCAGCCAGGAGGGCGTCTACCAGCACATCATGGCGATTGTTGAGGCCACTGATCTGCCCGTCATGATTTACGACATCCCGGGCCGCACTGGTGTCAAAATTGAGGATGCCACCCTGGATCGCTTGGCGGCTCACGAACGCGTGCTGGCTGTTAAGGACGCCACCGGTGACGTTGAGCAGGGCTTTGAGCGCATGGAACGCACTGGCCTGGAGTACTACTCCGGCGACGACGGTTTGAACTTCGCCTGGCTCACCCATGGTGCCAGCGGTGTCGTCTCGGTGGTGGCTCATGCGGATGCGCACTCCTGGCGGGAAATGATTCAGGAGGTCGACGCCGGTGACCTCGTGGGAGCCCGAGCCGTAGCGCAGCGCATGCGACCCCTGGTGCGAGCGATTATGGGTGGGGGGCAGGGCGCCGTCATGGCTAAGGAAGCGCTGCTGCTGCAAGGACGCTTGCCCAGTGCCACTTTGCGCCTGCCCCTGGTCCGTGCCAGTGAGGCGGAGGTGGCTGCGCTGCGCGAGACTCTGGGGGCCTGCGGTCTTCTGTGACTTTCACTAATGGGTTTGGTTGGCATTAGCGGCAATTGACCGTTAGCATTCGATTGTACCCGAGCAAAGTCGCTCAGGAACGATCACGTGGGTGCTTTATCTCCCCAGTTTGAGCGCCAAGCGTGATGCCTGTCAAAGCAGATAGGAATCCCATGCAACTGAAAAACCCAGTGAGGTTGCTGACTGCCGCAGCCCTGGCGCTCACCGCTATCGTCCCCGCTGCGGGACTCAGCGTGGCCCAGGCCGAGACGGTCAGCCTGCCCGGCACCATTCCCAGCTTGTCCACCTGGAACGGGGACAACTCCGGAGTCTGGACCAAGACCGCCAATACTCTGCTGGTGGGTGCGGAGAACGTCGCCACCACGCGCGAACTCTTCTCCAAGGAGGTGGGGCTGACTGTCGCCCCCGCCAACCACACAGCCGACGCTGACGACATCGAGCTGCGCATCGATGCCTCCCGCACCGATCTGCAGACCGAGGGTTACGAACTCAAGATCACCGCTGACAAGGGCATCACCATTACCGGTGGCTCTTGGCAGGGCGTCTTCTACGGCACCCGCACCTTGGGGCAGATGCTGCGTCAGCAGGCTAGCCTGCCCACCGGCAGCGCTATCGACATCCCCAAGTACAAAGAACGCGGCATCACCGCTTGCGCCTGCCAGATCAATATCCAGCCTGACTGGATTGACCGGCTCCTCACCGATATGGCGGACCTGAAACTCAATCACCTCCTGTTGGAGATGAAGCTCAAGTCCGACAGATTCCCCAATGCCAACACCTGGTCCTACTACACGCGTGAGGATGTCTCTCGCCTGGTGGAAAAGGCCGCAAAGCTCGGCATTGAGGTTATTCCGGAGATCAACTCTCCGGGGCACATGGGTATCTGGCTGGAGAACTTCCCCCAGTACCAGCTTGTGGACATGTTCGGTGAACGCCACCCAGAGATGCTGGATATCTCCAACCCCGAGGCCGTGCAGTACTACCTGAGCCTAGTTGACGAGTACAAGGGCGTTTTCAAGACCCCGTACTGGCACGTGGGCGGCGACGAGTACATGATCAACACCAAGAAGGCCTACTACCCTCGTCTTGCCAAGTGGGCGCAGGAGACCTACGGTCCTGGAGCCACCATCGACGACGCTTTCATTGGCTTTATCAACAAGGTCAATGAGCATGTCAAGAAATCAGGTGGCCACCTGCGCATGTGGAACGACGGTGTGATTGACACCTCGGTGGTCACCCTTAACCAGGACATCATCGTTGAGTTCTGGTACTCGAAAGGTAAGACTGCTAAGCAGCTGGTTGATTCCGGCGCACAGGTTATGAACGCGAATGATGCCCTGTACTGGTCGCGTTCTAACCCCTCCTACAAGATGAATCCCGAGAAGCTCTGGAACCAGAACTGGTCAGTAGCTAATTTCCCGGGACGGTATGAGCCCCTGGACCCGAATAACCCGCTGATCCTGGGCGCCAAGGCCTCCATCTGGCCTGACAGCTCTATCTACCAGACGGAGAACGAGGTCGAGGAAGAGATCGTGGACGGCACCCGTTTCATCGCGCAGATGACCTGGACCGCCTCTCATGACAATATGTCCTGGACCGACTTCAAGGGCCGGATTGACAAGCTTGGCCGTAACCCCCTGTGGAACAACCTCGGTGACCGCACGCCGGTTGAGAATGGCACTTACACCATCAAGGTGGGGGAGAAGGAACTAGCTGGCACCGCGGACGGCGTCGTGGCGGACGGGGTTGCCTCCGACGCCTGGACCCTAACCGCCACGCCGGACCACTACTACCAGCTGCGTTCCGACGCCACCGGCAAATGCTTGGCCCTTAGCGAGGGCACCAAGCACCTTGATGTGGTCACGGAGGTAGGGGCCAAGCCCTCGCTGGATAAGTGTGCTGACTCGCAGCTCGCTTGGAATGCTCCGGGCGCTGATCACACCTCTAATGCCCGCAACACCCAGAAATGGCAGTTGATCGCCAAGAACGGCAGCTACGTTCTGCGCAATGCGCTGACCAACCAGGACCTGTCCCTGGCCACCGGCAGCGAGCAACACGTCGACCTGACCACGGTGGAGAACGGTCTGTCACACGGCGCCCCACTGACCGCGGGCACCGTGGTCCAGCTCCCGTCTGATATGTCGACCACCACTTTCACGCTGACACCCGGTGCTTCCAAGCCGGCCGTCTCCGTGACCACCACCGCGGGACCAGCCTTGCCAGGCCAGCCCGTGACGGCCACCATTACCGTTTCCAACCGGACCGCGGCCGCCGTTGAGGGGCTAGCCCTGCAGCTAGGCGAGCTGCCCGGATGGAAGGCCACGATTACTAAGGCGCTTGCCACCACCGTTCCGGTAGGCGAAAGCGTGGAAGCCACCGTGATGCTTGAGCCCGTCACCGCCGTTGGGACCGCCTCACTGCCGGTGACTGTCACCTGGACCGGTGGGCAGCAGCAGGTCACCATTGACACTGCCGCGACCTGCGGCGTGCTGGTTACCCCCACCCCGGTGGACACCGACTCCCAGGAGCTCAAGGGTGAAGGCCCGATCAACGGTCGCCTAGCTGCTGCTTTCGACGGCAATCCCGATACCTTCTGGCACACCCAGTGGGAGGGCTCTGAGCCCGGCTTCCCACACTGGGTCACCATGAAGCTGGATGCCAAGAAGCGCCTCTGCGGCCTGCAGTACACCCCCCGCACCGGCAACGGTTCTGGCGTGTCCAACGGCTGGCTGGCTGACTACAAGGTATACGTCTCTGACGATGGCAAGACCTGGGGTGAGCCGGTAGCTACCGGTCGGCTTAAGAGCCAGGCGGAGCCGCAGACCATCGCCTTCGACGCCCAGGGGCAGTACGTGAAGCTTGAGGGACTTTCCTCGGTTAACGATCGTCCCAATATGAGTGCTGCGGAGATTGGTCTGCGTGCCGGTGAAATCACGACGCCGGAGCCTTCGCCGACGCCGACTACTTCGCCGTCGGTGGAGCCCACCACGGCCCCGACGACGCAGCCGGAGCCGGAGGGCTCGAAGCCGGCTTATGTGTCTAAGGTGGAGAGTGGTGCTCTTGGCAGGGTGCTGAAGGGTGATTGGGATGGTGATGGCACGGTGACTTATGCGGTGCGTGTGGGTACGCGGGTGGTGTTCTATAACGAGAACCGTAGTGATGCTCCGGTTTATGCTTCGGTTTCTTTGGGGCGGGCCGCTGATGAGTTGTTGGTGGGTGATTGGGATGGTGATGGTAAGGACACTTTGGCTTTGCGTCGTGGTACCACGGTGTTGGCCCAGACTCGTTTGACTAGCAGTGCCACTACCAAGGTGATGGTTGAGGGGATCACTGCTGGCTCGAAGCTCGCTGTGCGTAAGGAGTCGGGTAAGGCGGATGTGATTGTGGTGGTCAAGTGAATTGACCACTTGAGCTGAGGGCCTTCTGGCTGCTTGGTATTGGTTGGGCCTGGTGACCTCCCCATACGGGGAGACACCAGGCCCAGCCCCCTTTATTTCTGGATAGGCTCTGAATCCGGGCGCGGCAAACCGCCATCTGGGCCCTACCCGCCCAGGCCGGTGCTAGATTCGCGGCGTGCGGATTCTCATCGTCTCGGACTGTTACGCGCCCCGCCTCGGAGGCATTGAGACCCAGGTGCGAGACCTCGCCCGCAAGCTACTCGCAATAGGGCATGAGCCCATCGTCGTGACCGCCACCCCAGAGGGAACTGGCCGCGGACACAGCATAGAAGACCCGGACGGCTTTAAAGTTCACCGCATAACCGCCCCCATTCCCGGTGAGCTGCCAGTCCACCCGCGTGCCGGACGCGAGCTCTTCCAACTCATGACCTCCCTGCGCCCCGACGTGGTGCATGTGCACGTCGGCATCATCTCGCCCTTCGCTTGGTCCGGACTGGAAGCTGCCATCCGTCGCGGCCTGCCTGTGGCCGCCACCTTCCACTGTGTGCTTGGCCCCTGGGCGGCGGCGGGGGCTCTGGCTGGCCCGCTGAGCCCCGTGGCCCACTGGCGCCGGGCCGGGGTGGACCTTACCGCCGTATCCACCATGCTGGCCCAGGAAGTCTCCCGGGCCGGGGGAGGGCAGGCAGTCACCGTCCTACCCAACGGCATCACCATCGAGGACTGGCGCCTGCGGCAAAGCCCTCGCCTAGTGGGACCGGGCCAACCCATCCGCGTGGTGGCTTCCCTGCGCTGGATCGCCCGCAAATGCCCCATGGAGGTGCTTGAGGCCTTTAGCCGCGCCATCGAGATCACCGGCTGTGAGACGGCCACTCTGGACGTCTACGGGGACGGTCCCCTGCGCGAAAAAATGCACGCCACCGTTGCTGCCTCACCCCTGGCAGAGCGCATCAACCTGGTAGGCCGCGTGGAACGCAGCCGCCTGGCACAAGACTTCCAAGCCGCCGATATCTACCTGCAGACTTCCCCCGCCGATTCCTTTGGCATTGCCGCTCTGGAAGGCCGCTGCGCGGGGCTAGCCGTAGTCGGCGTCGCCGCTTCTGGCCTTGCTGACTTCATCAGCGACGGACAAGACGGTTATTTGGCCGACGGCGTTGCCGGACTCGCCCAAGCGCTGGCCCGCCTGCTCACAGACCTGGATGACCTCAACCGCATCAAGGCGCATAACCTGGCAGTGGACCCACTGCCCGTGTGGTCAAGCGCCGTGCAACTCAATGTGCAGGCCTATGAACGGGCCCGCGCCACTGCGCGAGGCCGCTACGAGCGGCGGCGAGCCTGAGGCGGACCGGTGGCACTAAGGCTCTCGGGCCTCGCCTGGGCATAGGCCGCGCGCGGTCACTACAAGAAACCGCGCGCGGCTTAGCCTCAGTAGCCAGCTGTGCGGCGCTGCCTCATTCGGCGGCGAGCAGGATTTCCGAGAGTCGCTTGCCCGCGGCCACCAACACCGGACCGTGCACGCGCCCAGGTTGACGTCCCATGCGCTCAATCGGCCCGGAAATGGAGATCGCCGCAATCACCTTGCCGGAGGAACCCCGCACCGGTGCGGACACGGAGGCCACACCCGGCTCACGCTCTCCCACGGACTGGGCCCAGCCTCGGCGGCGTACAGCAGAGAGCATGGTGGCATTGAAGCGTGCCCGCTGCAGGCCTCGGTGCAGTCGGTCCGGATCTTCCCAGGCCAGTAACACTTGGGCGGCTGAGCCCGCCAGCATGGGCATGGTGGCACCTACTGGAATGGAGTCGCGCAAGCCAATCGGGCGCTCAGCATTAGCTACGCAGACCCGCACATCTCCTTGACGGCGGTAGAGCTGCGCAGACTCGTGGGTCTTGTCCCGCAGGGCGGTCAGCACCGGCCCGGCAGCGGCCAGTAGGTGGTCCTCACCGGCGGCGGAGGCCAATTCGGTAAGGCGTGGCCCCAGCATGAAGCGGCCCTGGGAATCGCGCGTCACCAGCCGGTGATACTCCAAGGCGACGGCGATGCGATGGGCGGTGGGGCGCGCCAGGTGGGTGGCTGAGACCAACTGGGCCAGCGTGGCTGGGCCTGACTCCAGGGCGCTCATGACCATGGCGGCTTTGTCGATTACGCCGACGCCGCTGCTGTCCCGCTCAAAAACATCGTCCATAATCTGATACTGCCATTCCGAGGTGTGAGACTTCAAGTACTGTGGCTCAGGCCGTCAGGGCAGTTGCCCTGAGCCCCAAGAGCCGCCAGCGCCGTCGTCCCCAAAGACGCCACCTGACTGCCGGAAGCGGGCACGGCAAGACCGAGAGTCAAGACGGAAGGGCAAGCAATGGGCTGCACGCTCGCGGAGAAGGTCTGGCGCGACCACATCGTGCGCAAGGGTACGGAGGGCGCCCCCGACCTGCTCTACATAGACCTGCACCTCCTCCACGAGGTCACCAGCCCCCAGGCCTTCGAGGGCCTGCGGCTGGCCGGACGGCAGGTGCGCCGCACCGACCTGACCATTGCTACCGAGGACCACAACACCCCCACCCTCGACATCGATCTGCCCATCGCGGACACCACCAGCCGCACTCAGATCGAGACCCTGCGGAGGAACTGCGCCGAGTTCGGGGTCCGCCTGCATTCCCTGGGTGACGCCGACCAGGGCATCGTCCACGCCGTCGGCCCTCAGCTGGGACTGACCCAGCCCGGCATGACCGTCGTCTGCGGCGACTCCCACACCTCCACCCATGGCGCCTTCGGGGCCCTTGCCTTCGGCATCGGCACCAGCCAGGTCGAACACGTGCTGGCCACCCAAACCCTGCCCATCGCCCCCTTTAAGACCATGAGCGTCCTAATCGACGGCGAGCTGCCCGCCGGCACTGGCGCCAAAGACATCATCCTGGCCATCATCGCCAAAATCGGCACCAACGGCGCCCAGGGGCACGTCATCGAATACCGCGGCCGCGCTATCGAACAGCTCTCGATGGAGGCCCGCATGACCATCTGCAATATGAGCATTGAGGCTGGGGCCCGCGCTGGCATGATCGCCCCCGACCAAACCACCTTCGACTACCTCAAAGGCCGCCCCCACGCCCCAGCGGGCCAGGATTGGGAGGAGGCCGTGGCCTGCTGGAGAGCCCTGCGTACCGACGCCGATGCCACCTTTGACACCGAGGTGGTCCTAGTCGCCTCCGAGATTCAGCCCTTCGTCACCTGGGGCACCAACCCCGGCCAGGGCCTGCCCCTGTCAGCCACCGTCCCGGACCCCGCCAAGATTGCCGACGAGTCCGAGCGGCGCGCCGCCGAGCGCGCCCTGGAGTACATGGACTTGGTTCCCGGCACGCCCCTGCGCGATATTCGGGTGGACACGGTATTCCTGGGATCATGCACCAATGGGCGCATTGAGGATCTGCGTGCCGCCGCCGCCGTCGTAAAGGGCCGCACTAAGGCCCCCGGTGTGCGCATGCTGGTGGTGCCCGCATCCGCCCGCATCCGCCTGCAAGCTGAGGCTGAGGGCCTGGACCAGGTATTCAAAGACTTCGGTGCCGAGTGGCGCAACGCCGGCTGCTCCATGTGCCTGGGGATGAACCCGGACCGGCTGACGCCCGGGGAACGCTCCGCCTCAACCTCGAACCGCAACTTCGAGGGCCGCCAAGGCAAGGGGGGACGCACCCATTTGGTCTCCCCAGAAGTCGCCGCTGCCACCGCGGTGCGTGGCACCCTGTCCGCCCCCGCTGACCTGGCCGACGCGCATGCCGCCTGAGCCGAACCTGGAGCAAAAGACATGGAAAAGTTCATTCGCCACACCGGCGTCGCCGCCCCGCTGCGCCGCAGCGCCGTAGACACCGACCAGATCATCCCCGCCGTATACCTAAAACGCATCACCCGCACCGGCTTCGAAGACGCCCTCTTCGCTGCCTGGCGGTCGAGCGAGGCGGACTTTGTGCTCAATCAAGAGGCCTATAAGAGTGCCAGCATCCTAGTGACCGGTCCCGACTTCGGCACCGGATCATCGCGCGAGCACGCCGTCTGGGCCCTCAAGGACTACGGCTTCAAAGTGGTGCTGGCCCCCAGATTCGCGGATATCTTCCGCGGCAACGCAGGCAAACAGGGCCTAGTTGCGGGCGTTATCAGCCAGGAGGATGCCGAGCAGCTGTGGAAGCTCCTGGAAGCTGAGCCAGGCACCGAGGTAACCGTCGACCTCGAACAGCGCACCGTGGCAGCCGCTGGTTTCCGCACCACCTTCGCCATTGATGACTACGTGCGTTGGTGCCTCATGGAGGGACTAGACGATATCTCCCTGACCCTGCAACACGAAGCAGAGATCGCTGCCTATGAAGCTGCCCGCCCAGGCTGGAAGCCCCGCACCCTGCCAGCCAAGCACCTGCCCGCAGCCGAAGTGCTATCCGCACGCGCCGCAGACTTCTAAGCAAAACCTGCTTGAGCGCGCCCGTCAGACCCAAGCACCATATGCTTTGACAACGCGCACCAGGCCTGGTGCGTGGCCGGAGGGGCGGTCCTTGCTAGGGTCCTTCTGGTGTCCCTAAGACGCCCGTTAGGACCAGTCCCACGGGCGATGTAGCACGGAGGTAGGCATGGCTGACGGCAACGACGGTCTGCTGCAGGTAGAGGGCGGACGCCCCCTGCGCGGAGAGATCACGGTTCGTGGTGCCAAAAACCTCGTGCCCAAAGCCATGGTTGCGGCCCTATCGGGAGAGACCCCCTCAGTGCTGCGCAACGTCCCCCTGATCCGTGACGTTGAAGTTGTCTCTGGGTTGCTGCGCCTGCACGGCGTCGCCATCGACTACGACCAAGCACAAGGCATCCTCCACCTGGACCCCTCCAAGGTCGAGAGCGCCCATATGGCCGATATCGACGCCCACGCCGGTTCCTCACGCATCCCAATTCTCTTCTGCGGCCCGCTCCTGCACCGCCTGGGAGAGGCTTTTATCCCCGACCTCGGTGGCTGCCGCATTGGCGACCGCCCCATCGATTTCCACCTGGATATCCTGCGCAGATTCGGTGCCACCGTGGAGAAGCTTGAAGGCGGCATCCGCATGAGTGCCCCAAATGGCCTGCGCGGCACCGCAATCGACCTGCCCTATCCGAGCGTCGGGGCCACTGAACAGACCCTGCTGACAGCCGTGCGCGCCGATGGCTTGACCGAACTGCGCGGCGCCGCCATTGAGCCCGAAATCATGGACCTGGTGGATATTTTGCAGAAGATGGGGGCGATCATCTCCGTTGACACGGACCGCACCATCCATATTGAGGGCGTGGGCTGCCTAGAGGGCTATAACCACTTGGCGCTGACTGACCGCATTGAGGCCGCCTCCTGGGCCTCCGCAGCGCTGGTCACCCGCGGTGACATCTTTGTGCGCGGCGCCCACCAGTCAGATATGACCACCTTCCTCAACACCTACCGCAAGGTGGGAGGCGCCTTCGACGTAACCGACCACGGCATCCGCTTCTACCATCCCGGCGGTGACCTCAAGAGCATCGTGGTGGAAACCAATGTCCACCCCGGCTTCATGACCGACTGGCAACAGCCCCTAGTTGTTGCCCTCACTCAGGCCAAAGGCCTGTCAATTGTGCACGAGACCGTCTACGAGAACCGCTTCGGCTTCACGCAGGCCCTGCGGCAGATGGGGGCCACCATCCAGGTGTACCGCGAGTGCCTAGGGGGAACCGCCTGCCGTTTCGGGCAGCGCAACTTCTACCACTCCGCCGTTATCTCCGGCCCCACCCCACTAAAGGGCGCAGATATTGTGGTGCCAGATCTACGCGGCGGCTTCTCCCACCTGATTGCGGCACTCGCCGCTGAAGGCACCAGCCGGGTCTCTGGCATCAACCTGATCGACCGCGGCTACGAGCACTTCATGGACAAGCTGATGGGTCTCGACGCCGCTGTAACCCGTCTGTCCTGAGCCGTTCCTGGGCCCTCCCGGAGAGAAACAGAGTCCTACCGTGACCCAGCGCCGCATGACCCCGTTCTACCGCTTCGCCTCACGGGGCGCGATCATTCCCTTCCTTAAACTCGTCTCGCGTCACCACGTGCGCGGCACCGAGAACATCCCCCAGGAAGGCGGCTTCATAGCCGTTTGCAACCACCTGTCAGACCTGGACTCCCTAACCGCCATGCGCTGCCTGGTGGACGCCGGAGTACCGGCCTACTCCCTGGCAAAGTCCACGATCTTTGAAGTACCAGTGCTGGGGCACGTCTTTAAAGCCGGCGGGCAGATTCCCGTCTACCGCGGCACAGATAAAGCCGGAAACTCCCTGATTGAGGCGGAGCGGCGGCTCCTAGCCGGGGACGTCATCATGATCTTCCCTGAAGGCACTCTCTCCCGCGACCCGCTCAAATGGCCCATGACCGGCAAAACCGGTGCCGCCCGCCTAGCCATGGCCACCGGTGTGCCCATCCTGCCCATGGGCCAGTGGGGGGCGCAGGACATCCTTGACTCCTTTGGTGGTGGCTTCCACCCCTTCCCGCGCAAAGACGTGCGGGTCATTATCGAGAAACCCTTCACCCTCGACGCGTACGGCTCAGACACCAGTGATCATGAGGCGGTGCGTGCAGCCACCGCGGAGATCATGCGCCGTATCACCAAAATCGTCGAGGAACTGCGCGGTGAAAAAGCTCCCCGCCCCTACGACATGCACTACGACGGCGACCCCGGCAAAGACCACCGCGGTGTGCGCAAGCCCGACCCGGTGCCTGAAGAACAGACAGGCCCCACAACCCCGGCAGACCCTTCTGCGAACACAGCTGTAGATCAGTCGCCTAGCTCCCCTGAGACTCCGGCGGGGGAGCAGGGGTGATGCCATTGCAGGCCGACGGCGTCGGTAGGAAGGGCAGTTTGGGTAGTCACGGTGCGGGCACAGCCACCCGCGCCGCCGTGATCGGCTCCGGCGCCTGGGGCACCACCTTTGCCTCGCTGCTAGGTGAAGGCGGCACCCGCACCACCATCTGGGCGCGCCGCCAAGAGCTGGCCGAGGAGATCAACCAAGGCACAAATGAACGCTATGTGCCGGGCCACCGCCTGCCAGCCTGCGTCAGGGCCACCACCGATATGCTCGCGGCCGTCAAAGGCGCCGACCTAGTGGTGGTTGCCGTACCCAGCCAGTCTGCCCGCCAGATCCTGGAACCCCTCCACGGGCAGCTGGAGCCTTCAGCTCTGGCCGTGTCTCTGATGAAGGGCATTGAGCTCGGCACCGGGGCACGCATGAGCCAGGTGTTACAGCAGGCCCTCGACCTGCCTCCACAGCGGGTCGTGGTCATTTCCGGGCCCAACCTGGCGGATGAGATCGCTGCCGGGCAGCCGACCGCCACCGTCGTCGCCGCTCAAGGACCCCGCGCCCCAGAGGTGGCAGCCGCAGTCGGCGCCCTCTGCGCCACGGCCACCTTCCGGCCCTACACCAACACGGATTTGCTCGGGGTAGAGCTATGTGGCGCCGTCAAAAACGTGATTGCCCTGGCCGTTGGCGTGGCCACCGGACGCGGGCTAGGGGACAACACCAAGGCCACCATCATCACCCGCGGACTAGTGGAGATCACCCGGCTGGGGCTGAAACTAGGTGCCCGCCCAGACACCTTCTCGGGGCTAGCTGGCATGGGTGACCTGGTGGCTACCTGCTCCTCACCCCTGTCCCGCAACCAGACCTTCGGGCGGCACCTGGGCGAGGGTATGAGCGTGGCCGAAGCCGCGCAAGCCTCACGCGGCGTGGCTGAAGGCGCCAAATCTGCGCGCGCGGTGCTGGAACTGGCCACGGCCCACGGCGTCGAGATGCCGATTACTGCTGCAGTGGCCGCGATTGTTGAGGAACGGCTCAGCGTCGCGGAAGCCACCGAAGCGCTGCTGTCACGCCCCCGCAAGGCGGAGGGCATCCACGCCTGAGGCAGTCCCCGCCCCGGCGTTTAGCCAGCAGCTTGGGGATGCGCCACATCCACCACCAGGCGCGTTGGAGAGCTCAGCGTGAAGACCCGATATTGGCGGCTGTATGCGCCAATCACCAGCTGAAACTGCCCCTCGAATACTGGGTCCAGATAAGTCGAGCCAATCGCTTTGCCGCCAAGGCTCAGCTCAGTGGGGCCCTGATAGGCCACCTGCTGCTCCGGCATGATCGGCATGGTTACCCCGGTGCCGCGTAGCAGCAGCCGGTTCGCACCCTCGACGTTAATAGGTTCGCCCTTGCCCTGGGTATGGGCTGCCTCCACCCACTCCACTGCCCAACCGGGTGTGCCAGTGCCGGAGAACTGCAGCACCACTCGATCAAAGCCCGGGTGCTGCCCCGCACGCCAAGCCGTGATTACCAGGTCAGAGTCCCCACCGTAGGCCTGAGTGCTGGAATCACTCAGCCAAGCCATGGCAGCCGCCGCTGCCTCCTCCTGGGGTGCCAAAGTCTGCGGGCCTGGGCTGGGGGTGGCTGAGGTATCTGCTGAGGCCGCTGGCTGCGGTGAGGCTGGGGCAGTTGCGGTGGCAGCACCCGTAGTTTCGGCAGGCGAAGCGCTGGGGGAAGTGCCCGCTGAGGGCTGCGTCCCACAGGCGACGAGCAGCCCGCAGAGGGCTAGCGGACCGACGGTTAGTACTTGGCGGCGGGAGATGGTTGTCATGTCGGCCTCCGGACACAGGTGCTTGTGATCCCAGGTTAAGGCCCAGCGCGGTAGCGTGGCCCCCATGGTTAGCACCAATGACGTCACGTCTTCCCCTGTTTCCCCTGCCCCTGCTGCCCAGACCAGTACCGGCGCCGAGAAGTCTCGCCCGCGTGTCGCCGTCGTCTTCGGAGGCCGCAGCGGCGAGCACACCATCTCCTGCGCCACCGCTGCCGGAGTGCTCCGCGCCATTGATCGCGAGCGCTACGACGTGCTACCCATCGGCATTACCCGCTCCGGCAAATGGGTGCGCGTAGCCGACGACCCCGTCGCCCTAGAACTGAACGACTCCCGCCCACCCGTGGAAATCACCACCGGGGGGCTTGGGCGCGGCGAATTGGCCGTAAAGCTTGGTGGCGGCCCCCTCACTGCCATCCTGCCCACCGGCCCCGAGACGCTCGGCACCGTAGATGTGGTGCTGCCCCTGCTGCACGGGCCCTACGGTGAGGACGGCACCATCCAAGGCCTGCTGGAAATGCTCGGCCTGCCCTACGTCGGCTGCGGCGTCCTAGCTAGCGCCGTCGGCATGGACAAACAGGTCACCAAAGTGCTCCTTGGGGCTGCTGGAATCGAGACCGCCCCGCACGTCGTCGTAGGGGCGCACCGTTGGCACCGTGAGCGTGACGCCGTGCTGGCCGAATGCGAACAGCTCTCCTTCCCGCTGTTCGTCAAGCCTGCCCGCGCTGGCTCCTCCCTGGGCATCACGCGCGTCGACGCCGGGGGAGATCTGCATGCTGCGATCGAGGCCGCCCGCCAGGTAGACCCCAAAGTGCTGGTGGAATCCGGCATCGTGGGCCGCGAGGTGGAGGTGGCCGTGCTGGCCGGGCGTGGCGACGACGCCCCCCGCGTAGCGGAGCCTGGAGAAATCGTCATGGACGCCGCCCACGGGGCCGGAGAGTTCTACGACTACGAGACCAAGTACCTGGCCCACGAGGCCGTGCAGATGGTCTGCCCCGCCCGCACCACCCCCCAGGAGCGTGAGCTGCTGATGAGCACCGCCGCCCGCGCCTTCGAGGCCCTGGGCGGGGAGGGGCTGATGCGTGTGGACTTCTTCTTGACCGCTGATGGATGCGCCCTGGTCAACGAGGTCAACACCATGCCTGGCTTCACGCCATTTTCCATGTACCCCTATATGTGGCAGGTATCCGGGCTGGGATATACAGAACTAGTTAGCGAGCTCATTGAACTGGCGCTGGCCCGCTCCACCGACGTCAACCGCTGAGGCCAGCGTGCCACCGCTCGACGACGCCTGCCTGGTGGGAGAGGTGGGTGAGGAGGCGCTGCTGGCCGCCTTCACCCCGCTGCTGCCTACCGGGGGGCACGCCCTGGTGGGCAACGGTGACGACTGCGCGGTGCTGGCCGCCCCCGACGGGCGCTACTGCGTGAGCACGGACCTGCTGGTGGAGGGCCACCACTTTGGCCGTGCCTGGTCCACCCCCGAGCAGGTCGGGGCCCGCGCCGCAGCCCAGAACCTGGCTGACGTGGCCGCCATGGGGGCGGTGCCCACCGCCCTGGTGGTGGGCCTGGTGCTGCCCCCCAGCACCACCGTGGGCTGGGTGCGGGGCCTGGCCCGGGGGCTGGGGGCGGCCTGCCGTGCCTGTGGCGCCGGGGTGGTGGGGGGCGACCTCAGCGCCGGGGAGCAGCTGGTGGTCAGCGTGACCGTGCACGGTGACCTGCAGGGTCGTGCCCCGCTGCTGCGTGACGGCGCCCGCCCCGGGGACCTGCTGGTCCACGCCGGGGACCTGGGGCGGTCCGCGGCCGGGCTAGCGCTGCTGCGTGCCGGGATCAGCGGCCCCGAGCAGCTGGGACCGCAGGCTAGCCCGCCGGTGCGGGAGGCGGTGGCGTGGGCGCTCGCGGGCTTCCGTAGCCCTGCCCCGCCGCTGGGCCTGGGGCCTGCCCTGGCGCGGGCGGGGGCGCGGGCCATGATGGACGTCTCCGACTCCCTGCTGCGTGACGCCGGCCGCCTGGCCCGGGCCAGCGGGGTGCGCCTGGACCTGGACGACCCCGGGGATGAGGGCAGCTGGCTGGCGGGCTGCCGCCGCCGTCTGGAGGTGCTGGTGCCGCTGCTGCAGGCCCCGGGACCAGGGGCGCTCACGGCGGCGGTGGCCCGTACCGCAGCCGCCTGGGTGCTTACGGGAGGGGAGGACCACGGTCTGCTGGCGGCCGTGCCCGCAGGCAGCCAGGAGGCTCTGCCCGCAGGCGTGCGGGTGCTGGGCCGGGTGCTGGAGCATGCGCCGGGTACGCCCTCGGTGACGGTCGGCGGCGAGCCCTGGCAGGGGGCGGTGGGCTGGGACCACTTCGAGGCCTGACCAGACAGGTGTGGCAGCGCCTGCCCTGAGCCTGCCGCGGCCAGGGCGCACTGGGGCAGCCGGGACCGGTCAGCAGGTCAGCCAGGACCGGTCAGTGGGGCGGCGGCGCCGTCGAGCTGCGCACAACCAGCTTGGTCGGGATCGTGACGCGCCGGGCCCCGTCCTTGGGCCCCTCCTCGATCTGCTCCATGATCAGCTCCACCATGGTCGCACCGGCGCGGTGGAAGTCGAGCTGGACCGTGGTCAGCGGGGGAGAGGTGTAGGCCCCCAGGGACAGCCCGTCAAAACCGACCACCGACACGTCCTGGGGGACCCGGCGGCCGCGCTGCTGCAGCGCGCAGACCAGCCCGAGGGCGACCTCGTCATTGGCGCAGAAGACGGCGGTCACCTGCGGGTCCTCAGCCAGCAGGCAGCCGGCGCGGTAGCCGTCCGTGGCCTCCCAGCCGCCGGGCAGCGGCGGGGGCACCGGCAGCCCGTGCTGCTCGAGCCTGCGGGCCCAGGCGGTCTGGCGCAGCCGGGCCGACTGGGAGTCCTCGGGGCCGCAGACGTGCTGCACCTGGCGGTGCCCCAGGCCGACCAGGTGGTCTATAGCGGCCTCCACGCCGCCTGCCTGGTCAGCGGAGGCGGAGGGGTAGTAGCCGACCAGGGCGGAGTCGGAGGAGGCCACGGGCAGTCCTGGCGGGAGCGCCAGGTGCTCCGCCGTCGCCCGGCCGGACTGCACGATCACCAGGCCCTCGACCGGCTGCCGCACGAGGTCGGTCACGGCTGCGTGCATGGCGTCGGCCTCCGGGTGGTTGACCTGGGTGACGGTGACGGCGATCCCCCGGGCCCTGGCGGCGTCCAGGACCCCGCTGAGGGTGTGCGCCTCCCCGGTGCGCTCCACCTGCTGGGTGAGGACGCCGATCACGTGGTAGGAGCCGCTGCGCAGGGCCCGGGCGGCGCGGTTGGGGACGTACCCGAGCTGGCGCATGGCCACCAGGACCTTGTCGCGCGTGCTGGGGCGGACCTTGTCCGAGCCGCGCGAGACCCGCGAGACGGTCTGTGCGGAGACGCCCGCGAGGCGAGCGACGTCGTCGATTGAGGGGGCGCGCCGGGTGACGGGGTCACCTGCCTGTGCAGGATCCATGGCCAGACCCTACCAACGGCGGACAGGGTGGCTGGGGACTGGGGTGTGCGCCACCCCTGCCGCAGCTCAGAATGATGACGTCAACATTCTCCAAGAGGAGAGTCTGAGGTTAGTTTTTCTATTGACACCTGGAAGTGACGGTGACCAAAATGGCGACGTCGCCATTTGGGTGGCATGACTGAGGGCATGGCAGCGCGGCTGTGCGCCAACGCTGCCTCGAGTGTCAGGAGTGCGGACAATGATCGTCCCCCGCTACTACGAGGACCTTTCTGTTCTTCACGAGAACACGCTGCCGCCCCGGGCGTACTACGTCCCGGACTCGGGGGCGGCGCCCAGACCAGTGCCACAGCGCGAGCGTTCCGACCGCTTCCAGCTGCTGACCGGCACCTGGATGATGGCCTACTACCCGTCGGTCCACGAGCTCACGGAGCCCTTCTGGCAGGAGGGTGCGGACCTCTCCGGCTTCCGCGCGCACGAGGTGCCGGGGACCTGGCAGTTCCAGGGGCTGGACGCCCACCAGTACACCAACGTCCGCTACCCCATCCCCCTGGATCCCCCCTTCGTCCCGCAGGACAACCCCGCCGGGGCCTACCTCACCAGCTTCGACTACGTGTCCGACCCCGCCGCCCCGACCACCACGCTCGTCTTCGAGGGGGTGGACTCCTGCTTCTACGTCTGGCTCAACGGCACCTACGTCGGCTACAGCCAGGTGAGCCACGCCACCAGCGAGTTCGACGTCTCCGCCCTGGTCCGGGCGGGCGGCAACCGCCTGGCGGTCCTGGTGCTCAAGTGGTGCGACGGCACCTACCTGGAGGACCAGGACAAGTTCCGCACCACCGGCATCTTCCGCGACGTCTACCTCCTCAAGCGCCCCACGGCCCACGTGCACGACTACGTCGTCACCACCACTGTCGGCCAGCAGCCGGGGGACCGGGCGGTGGTCAGCCTGCGCGCCTCCTTCCGTGGCGGTGAGCCGCAGGTGCGCGCCGTCCTGACCGACGACGCCGGCACCCGGCTGGCGGCGGGCGAGCTCCGGCGCACCGGGGACGACGACGAGCCCCACCCCTGGTCGGTAGAGCTCCCGGTCGACCAGCCGCGCCTGTGGAGCGCGGAGGACCCCTACCTCTACAACCTGGAGATCGTCGCGGCCGACGAGGTCATCCGCGAGCGCGTCGGGGTGCGGACGGTCCGGGCCGCAGGGCCGGTGCTCCTGGTCAACGAGCGGCCGGTCAAGCTGCGGGGCGTCAACCGCCACGACTCGGACCCGCTGACCGGGCCCACGGTCAGCCTGGCGCACATGGAGCGCGACCTGCGTCTCATGCGGGAGCACAACGTCAACGCCGTGCGCAGCGCCCACTACCCGAACGACCCGCGCTTCTACCAGCTCTGCGACGAGTACGGCTTCTACGTCATGAGCGAGGCGGACAACGAGAGCCACGGCACCCAGACGCAGTTCCTGGAGGACAGCTCCTGGCCCAACGTCGTCGAGCACTGGAACGAGCGGATCGCCAACAACCCCGACTGGATCGAGCCGACCCTGGACCGTGTCCGCCTGTGCGTGACCCGTGAGCGCAACCGCCCCTCGATCATCTCCTGGTCCGCCGGCAACGAGTGCGCCTACGGGTGGACCTTTGAGGCGGCCCTCCTGTGGATGAAGACGGTCGACCCCACCCGGGTCACGCACTACGAGTCCGCCTACTACCGCTCCCAGGACCGCCGCTACGACTACTCCAGCATCGACCTCTACTCGCGCATGTACCCGGCGCTGGACGAGATCCGCGAGTACCTGGCCGCTGAGCCGGACAAGCCCCTGGTCCTGGTCGAGTACAGCCACGCCATGGGCAACGGCCCCGGGGACCTGGAGGACTACTGGCAGCTGATCCTGGATGAGCCCAGGATGTGTGGCGGCTTCGTCTGGGAGTGGTGCGACCACGCCGTGCGCGCAGGCACCACGCCGGAAGGCCGGCCGGTCTACCTCTACGGCGGCGACCACGGTGAGACCGTCCATGACGGCAATTTCTGCGTGGACGGCCTGGTGCGCCCGGACCGCGTCCCGCACACCGGCCTCAAGGAGCTGTGGAACGTGCAACGGCCGGTGCGGGTCTGTGGGACCGACCTCCCGGCGGGCACGCTCCGCCTACGCAACCTGCTCGACTTCACCCCCCTGCGCGGCACGGTGGAGCTCACGGCGGTGCTCACGGTGGACGGCGCCGTGGCCGCCACCTGCCCCCTGGGCCTGGAGGAGCCGGTGGAGCCCGGCGCCACCACCACGGTCACCCTGCCCCAGCCCCTGCTCGACGCCGTTCCCGACGCTGGGCGGTGCACGCTCACGGTCGAGTACCGCCTGGCGCGCCCCCTGCCGCTGCTGGAGCCGGGCCACCTGCTCGGCTTCGACGAGCTACCGGTCCCCACCGTGGACCCCCGCCCGGCCGCCGTCCGGGAGGTCCTGGACCGGGAGGCCTGCGGGGTGCCGCCCCGGGCCACGACCAGCAGCACCTGCATCACCGTGACCGGCAGCGGCTTCCGCTACGTGTTCGACCGGCGCTGCGGGATGCTGGCCGAGGCGGAGGTCTCCGGGAACCGGCTGCTGGACGCCCCGGTCAGCCTCAACATCTGGCGGGCCCCCACCGACAACGACCGCCACCTCCAGGTCGAGTGGAAGCGGGCCCGCTACGACCAGGCCTGTACACGCGCCTACTCCTGCCAGGAGACCACCAGCGGCGCCCAGGTCACGGTCGAGGCACAGGTCGCCGTGGTGGCCCCGACGGTCCAGCCGATCCTGCGGGGCACCGTCCGCTGGGTCGTGGACCCCGGCGGCGCCCTGGCCGTCACGGTCACCGCGGCCCGCGAGGACCAGTTCCCCCTCCTGCCCCGGTTCGGACTGCGCCTGTTCCTGCCCCGCGAGCTGGACGCCGTCAGCTACACGGGCCTGGGACCCCAGGAGGGCTACGTAGACAAGCACCGGGCCTGCCGCTACGGCACCTACTCAGGAACCGTCGCGGAGCTGGTGGAGCGCTACACGCGCCCCCAGGAGAGCGGCTCACGCACAGGCTGCGACCACCTGGAGGTCTCCAGCGAGCAGCTGAGCCTGCGGGTGCTCTCCCCGACCCCGTTCAGCTTCAACGCCTCGCCGTACACGCAGGAGCAGCTGGCCGCCACCGCGCACGACCACGAGCTCGTCGAGAGCGGCAGCACCGTGCTGTGCCTGGACGCCGCCCAGTCCGGCGTCGGCTCCGCCAGCTGCGGCCCGGCCCTGCAGGAGCAGTACCGCCTCGCAGCCAAGAACCTGTCGGCCTCCTTCGTCCTGGTCGCCGACCCCCACTGACCCCAACCACGCCTCAACGAGGAGAAGATCCCTATGAACGACAAGAAGTACCTGAAGTGGTACAACAAGCTCGGATACGGCACCGGAGACATCGCCGGGAACGTCGTCTACGCCTTCCTGGCGTTCTTCGTCATGATCTACCTGACCGACACCCAGGGGATGAGCGCCGGGGTCGTCGGCACCCTGATGATGCTCTCCAAGCTGTTCGACGGCTTCTCGGACTTCATATTCGGGGTCCTGATGGACAAGACGCGCTCGCGGATGGGCAAGGCCCGGCCCTGGATGTTCTGGGGCTTCTTCGGGTGCGCCGCCATGATCATCGCGATATTCGCGATCCCCGTCAGCCTGGGGGACACCGCCAAGTACGCCTGGTTCTTCGTGGCCTACTCCCTGCTGAACGCGGGCTTCTACACGGCGAACAACATCGCCTACGGCGCGCTGACGGCGCTCATCACGAAGAACGCCAACGAGCGGGTGCAGATGGGCTCGATCCGCTTCGTCTTCGCCTTCGGCACGAGCCTGGCGATCCAGGCTGCCACAGTCGGTGCCGTGGACGCGCTGGGAGGCGGGGCGGAGGGCTGGCGGGCGGTCGCCGTCATCTACGCCCTGATAGGGCTCTTCTGGAACAGCGTGGCGGTCTTCTCCGTGCGGGAGCTCACTCCTGAGGAGCTGGCCGACGCCGGGGCCGGCGCGGTCGAGGACCGGATCCCGCTCAAGGAGTCGCTGCAGCTGCTGCGCGCCAACAGGTACTACATGCTCCTGGTGGTCATGTTCATCATCATGCAGCTCTTCGGGGCGCTCAACGGTATGGGCATCTACTTCATGACCTACGTCCTGCACGACCCGAAGCTGCTGGGGGCCTTCGCCTGGGCCTCCAACGTCCCGCAGATGCTCGGCCTGCTCGTGCTGCCCTTTATCGTGGCCAAGGTCGGGAACATGCGGCGCGTGGACCTGTGGGGCTACGTGGTCGCGATCGCCGCCCGCGTCGGCATCATCGTGGGCGGGTACATGCTGAACGTCCCGGTGATGCTCTTCTTCACGGCGGTGGCCATGCTGGGCACCTCCGCGCTGCAGGGCACGCTGACGGCGCTGATCGCGGAGGCCAGTGAGTACACCTACCTGCGCTCCGGCAAGCGGGTGGACGGGCTCATGTTCTCCTGCACCTCGCTGGGCACCAAGCTCGGCGGGGGACTGGGAACCGCCATGTCCGGCTGGCTCCTGAGCGCCGCCGGGTACGTGAGCTCCACCTCCGGGCAGACGGTCGAGCAGCCGCACTCCGTGATCACCATGCTGCAGGTCTCCTACCTCTGGCTGCCGACCGCCGCCTTCCTGGTGGTCATGGGGCTCCTGTGGTTCATCGACGTCGAGCAGGTCAACGAGCGGCTCCGCGGTGAGGCGGCCGCCTCGGTGGAGCATGCGGCGCAGGCCTGACCGTCAGGCGCTGGGCGCCCCCGGCCCTAGGTGGCGCCGCGGGGGCGCCCAGCAGCAGCAAGCAGCAGCAGAAGGCCGCCGTCACCACGGGGGCGACGACGGCCTGGCTGAGCCGGAGGGCTGGTGCCGCAACTCAGGCGTTGCGGGTAACCTTCCCGGCCTTGAGGCAGGACGTGCACACGTTCAGGCGCTTGGGGGCGCCCTTCACGATCGCACGCACGCGCTGGATGTTCGGGTTCCAACGGCGGCTGGTCCGCACGTGGGAGTGCGAGACGCTCTTGCCGAAGATGGGGCCCTTGCCGCAGACGTCGCACACAGCAGCCACGGTTCACTCCTGAAATCTTCTTGCGGAGCGCGGAGCCTGCAGGCCCTGCGCCAGGTCTACCGCCCGACGGTACGCGCCGCGGGCAACCCCGCAACCATAGCCGAAGCGCCCTACCGGCCCCAAACCTGGCAGGCGTGGGGTGAGGCACAACCAGGCCTGCCAGGTAACCTTTGCCAAGGCGGACAGCCCAGACCCGCCACCTGGACCAGGGCAGCAGAGTCTGCCAAACCAGGCCACTGTAAATATTCAGGGCAGGAGGGAGACGCCGTGCCTGACACCACCCCCACTCCTGCCATTGCCCTGAGCGCTCCCGTGCTGACTCGTTGGCTGCGTCTAGCCCAGGCTGTAGCTGAGGCCAGTCAGGACCTAGTGGACTGCCTGAACGTCTTTCCTGTCCCTGACGCTGACACCGGCACCAATTTCTTGCTGACCATCCGGGCCGCCGCTGATGCTCTGGCCCTGCTGCCGCAGCGGCCCGACGTCGCCCAGACGGCCCGTGCCGCCGCAGACGGTGCGGTGCGCGGCGCCCGCGGCAACTCCGGCCTGCTGCTTTCTCAAGCCCTGGCAGCTTTGGCTGACGTATCCGCTCAGGCCCCAGATCCCAGGGGCTTGCGGCCAGTGGAACTGGTGCACGCTTACGAGCGCATGGCCAAAGACACTCGCGCCGCCGTCTCGCGCCCAGTGGATGGCACCCTGCTAACCGTGGCGCAAGATGCCGCCATCGCCGCGCGCGGCGCCCTCCAGGACCCTAAAGCCACCCCCAGCCTCGCCTCTGTGGCTGCTGCTGCCGCCTTGGGTGCTCAAGAGTCAGTGGTGGAGACTGCAGGCCTGGGGCATGGTCCGGTGGATGCCGGCGGCGCCGCCCTAATGCTCCTATTCACAGCCCTGAGCGACGCCGTAGCTGCCGGCCCTGGACACCCGGGAGGCGAAACCCCACAGGCTGCCGCCGCCACCGCCGCCCCCCTTACCGACGTCGCTCATCAGATGCTCCTAGAGCTAGCCGCCGGAGGCATCACCCACGGCGCCGAACAAGTGGAGGGAAGCTCCACAGGTGAGTTCGAGGTCATGTACCTGCTGGAAGCCACCGCCGCCCAGGCTGCCGAACTGCGCAGCACTCTGGAACAGATCGGTGACAGTGTGGGCGTAGTCGGCACCCCAGACGCCCTAGGCGTGGGCCTGTTCCAGGTACATGTGCACACTGACACCCCCCGGGCTGCCCTGCCCCGCAGTGGATCAGTCCGCCAGGTCTGCGTGCACCACCTGCACCGCACCGCCCTGGTGCAGGATGCTCCCACCGCCGAACCGCCCCTTCCCCGTGGGCACCGCAATCCTGGAGCCTCAGTGGTCTCTTTTGAGCGCCTCGCGGCCCACCGTCGCAAGGCGGGGGAAGCCGCTGGCCCGGCTCCTCGCAGCACCGCCCGCCCCGGCATCGGGGTAATCGCCTGCACACGCGCCCCCGGTCTGATTGAACAGCTGGCGCGCACCGGCGCTGTGGTGGTCTTGAACCCGCAGCGGGAGGGCATTGTGCGGGCCGCCGGTGACCTGGGCACCAGTCAGGTCCTAGTGCTGCCCTGCGACGCTGCCTCTGCCACCCAGGCGCATGAAGCTGCTCGCCACCTACAGGCGCGCTCCGCCGTCTCCTGCGTGGCTGGGCCCGGTGGGGAGCGCAGCCGCGGCACACTGCCAGCCGCGGGCAGCCCCGCCCTCCAGCTCCTCGTCTGCGACACCAACGACGAGGCCGGCGTGCTGGCAGCCGCCGTCACCGTGGCAGGGCATGTCAACACTGACACTCTGGGGGAGGCCACTGCACGGGCCGCTTCCGCTGCCGCCGCTGTGCGCACGATTGCCTTGTCTGGGGAGCAGGCCGAGCCGGATGCGGTTGCTGCCGCCTTGGCTAACGCGCTGCGTCACGGCGTCGAATTGGTGACCGTCATTTTGGGGCGCGATGCCGCCCCTGATATTGGCGCCACCGTGAACAGCGCCGTCAGTTCCTCCGCGTACGGGCACGGCTTTTATGACGTGGAGGTTGTGATCCATGCGGGCGGGCAACCGGCCCCCGACGTCCTGATCGCCGTTGAGTAACGGGCTGGCAGATACCCCCGGGCGCGGTGACCGGAGCGCTGCTCCGCGCGGGGCCGTGCCCCTGTTGGAACGGCCTTTGGAGCGGGTGCTTGGCTCCGCCACTGCTAAGCACTTGGCTGCTCTGGGGCTAAACACCGGGGCGGACCTGCTGCGCCACCTGCCGCGTCGCTATGAGTCTTGGGGGGAGCTGACCGACCTGCGCACCCTGCTTGCAGGTGAGACTGCCACTATTCAGGCCCAGGTCTTGCGCGCTTCCTCCCGCCGTACCCGCTCCGGCCGTCCACCGGCGCTGCTGGAGGCGGTGGTCACCGACGGCGTCTCCCAGATGGATGTGGTGCTTTTTGGGGCTGCCGGGATGATGCGCTCCTACGCTGACCGTCTGCCAGCTGGTGCCACGGTGCTTATGAGCGGCAAGGTGGGACTGCGTCATGGTCGCCACCAGCTCACCGGTGCACGCTTCCAGGTGCTTGATGAACTCGACGACGCCGAGCGTGAGGCCTTGCTGGTCCGCCCTATCCCCGTCTATCCGGCTAGTGAAGCCTTGCCCTCCTGGCGTGTGGCCAAGGCGGTCCGCATCCTCCTGGATCAACTAGCGCCCGGGGAGGTGCCCGAGCCGCTGCCGGAGCAGATTCGCTTCAGTGCCGGCTTAGTCGACGTGTTAACCGCCTACCAGTGGGCGCACCACCCGGCAGATGAGCAGCAATGGCGGGCCGCACGCAAGCGCCTGCGTCACGAGGAGGCCTTCGTCTTGCAGGCGGCGCTAGCTCAACAGCGCCTGCGCCACCAAAGTGAGAAAGCTGCCGTGGCCTGGCCGATTCCCGCCGCCACTGGCTCTCTGCGCGCGGACCTGGACGCCGCGCTGCCTTACACCTTGACCTCTGGGCAGCGGCGCGTGGGGGAGGAGCTGGCATTGGCTTTGGCCTCCACCACCCCCATGCAGCGGCTGCTGCAAGGAGATGTGGGTTCGGGTAAAACCCTGGTGGCTCTGCGCGCAATGCTGCAAGTGGTTGGGGGTGGGGGGCAAGCGGCCTTGCTAGCACCAACGGAGGTTTTGGCCGCCCAACATGCGGCCTCTCTGCGCGCCCTGCTGGGGCCCCTGGCTGAGGGCGGCATGCTCGGTGGTGCTGAGCGGGCAACTCGCGTGCTGCTGCTGACCGGTTCAACGTCAGCGCCGCAACGCCGCCAACTGCTGGCCGATCTCGCTGCCGGTGAGCCGGTGATCGTGGTGGGCACACATGCGCTGCTCTCTGAGACTGTGCAACTGCCCCGTCTGGGCCTAGTGGTGGTGGATGAGCAGCACCGCTTTGGTGTGGCGCAGCGCGATGCTTTGCGTGAACGCGGGGGAGTGCTGGATCCGGCCACAGGGGAACGCGCGGTGCCCCACCTGTTGGTTATGACCGCCACCCCTATCCCGCGCACCATCGCCATGACGGTATTTGGAGACCTAGAGTCCAGCATTCTGGACGAGTTGCCAGCTGGGCGCGCGCCGGTGGCCACGCACCTGGTGCCCTGGGAGCGTGAGTCCTGGGTGGAGCGGGTTTGGCAGCGTGCGGCCCAGGAGGTAGCCGCGGGCGGGCGCGTATATGTGGTTTGCCCACGTATTGACGCTGACGACGACGGCACTCAAGACGACGGCGAGGTCCCATTAAAGCTGACGGCACCTGGTGAGGCTGAGGCCGACTCCCGGCCATTGGCCTCTGTCACCGAATGGCAGCAGCGCCTAGCTGCTGAGCCCGCCTTGGCAGGTGTGGGTGTGGGGGTGCTCACTGGCCGCATGGGGCCAGCCGAGAAGGAGGCAGCCATGGGGGCTTTCGCCTCTGGGGACAAGCCTCTGCTGCTGGCCACCACCGTGGTGGAAGTGGGGGTGGATGTGCCTGAGGCCACCATGATGGTCATCTTGGATGCGGAGCGTTTTGGGCTGTCTCAGCTGCATCAGCTGCGGGGCCGGGTGGGGCGCGGCAGCAAAGCTGGTATCTGCATGGCGATCACCGGTGCCCAGGTGGGCACCACCGCCTATCACCGCTTGCGGGCTTTTGCGAGCACGACCGATGGCTTCGCCCTGGCGGAGGCTGACCTGGAGCTGCGCAGTGAGGGCGACGTGCTGGGGGCCGCTCAGTCCGGTCGGGCTAGTGGCTTGAGCCTGCTGCGGGTGCGCCGGGACGCGGCGCTGATTGCACGCGCCCGGCAGGAGGCTAGCGACGTCGTCGCCGCTGACCCCTGGTTACGCAGGCATAGGGCGCTCGCGGTGGCTATTGCTGATCGACTCGATGAGGAATCCCAGGCCTACCTGGAGCGCTCCTGAGCGGGGAGGTTCTTTAGGCGGCACTACTGACCTTCAAAGGCTTACCAGCAGCTATTATCGCGTGATAAAGTGGGTGTATCCACGCAAAGTCGCGTGGTCCCTGACGAAAGCGATAGCCATGTCCACCACAGACGTCGGCGCGTACGAGATCGACCCCCAGCGCGCTAGGTTCATCAAGAAGCACTCCTCGACCCTGATCGCCTTCGGTGAGTTCATCGATGGCTACGACCTCACCGTGATTGGTGTGGCGATGGTCTTCCTGACCAAGAACTTCGCCTTAACCGCCGCAGACAAGGGCCTGTTGGTCGCCGTCTCTTTTATTGGCACGGCCATAGGTCTGGTTGTCTTCGGAGACCTATCAGACCGGATTGGACGCAAACGCGTCTTCGCCTTCAACCTATGGGTTTTTATCCTTACAGCTATCGGCGCCGCCCTCATCACCCAGGTATGGATGCTGTGGGTTATGCGCTTCCTGATTGGTGTAGCCATCGGGATGGATCTATCTACCTCAGCCGCCTTCCTGGCAGAAATCGCCCCTAAGGCACGGCGTGGCCGTATCACGGGCTCTCTGCTCAACCTTATGATCGTGCTCGGCGCGATTTTCTCCGTACTGCTGGCTCTAGTGCTCTATGCCGTGGTTCCCGAAGCGCACCAGGAATGGATCTGGAGAGGCATGTTCCTCTTCGCCGCTGTGCCGGCCTTCATCGTGCTCATGCTGCGCCGTCGGCTCCCCGAATCTCCCCGCTGGCTCATCCAAAACGGCCAGGAGCAAAAAGCCTGGGCCATCATCCGGGCACTAGGTCTGTCTGAGGAGATCACCGAAGCCAAGCCCAAGAAATCCAACCGTGAATACCGCACCCTCTTCCATGGTGAGGCGCGTCGTCGCGTCCTGGTGTGCACGGCCTTCTTCATGCTCAACTCCACCGCAGGGCCGGTGGTCTCCTTTATGGGGCCGATCATCTTCGCGCAGGCTGGTGTACCCAAATCCAACAACCTGCTGGTCACTTTGGCTGCCAACTCGGTAGCAGCCATCGCCCTGCTGGTGGGAGCCCTGTTCATCGACAAGGTCAACCGGCGGGCCCTGGGACTGGCAACCTCCGCAGTCCTCACTGTGGCCGCTGCGGTGCTCGGACTATTTGGCGGAGTCTCCCAAGTCTTCCTCTTTGGGGCCTTCATCATCTGGAGCTTCACCACCTACTTTGGGCCCGGCATGCTCTCCGTCGTCTGGTCGGTGGAGGCCTACCCCACGGAGCTGCGAGGCTTTGGAGCAGGCTTCACACAATCAATGGCGCGAGTTATGTCCGCCACCGTGGTTTTCCTCATCCCGATCCTGGTTGCCAAGTACGGCTACTACGGGATCGCTCCCTTCTCGCTGGTCTACCTGCTTATGTTCCTCCTAGTTCTAGCCAACCCCTGGCTAGCCTCGACTTCTGACCACTTGGAGTCGGTCACTGGGCAGGAAACCGCCGCTGCAGGCACCGGGCACTGAACGTCATGCAGCCCAGCAAGCGCCCAAGCCTCCACCAAGGCCAGTGCATTGCCTCTGGTGGAGGTTTGGGCGGCTCTTCACTGGCTCTGCCTGGGGCGCGTGGTTTTCCGCAGGCTCGCGCCGGTCGGCAGCGTGGTCAACAAAGAGTCGGAGCGGGGGCTACTACACCCCTCGATAACTGCCGCGGTGGCGAGCGCCCCCAGCTGCCCCACCGGCCACTTCACGGAGGACAGGCCCAGCAATGCGGCAGGGCCACTCTCAACGTCCCCAAAGCTGAAAACTTGGACGTCACGTGGGACCTCCAGCCCACGCTCCTGGAGGATCTCAAGGGCGCAGGCACCAAGCTGGTCATTGCCGGTAAACACCAGATCAGCACGCTGCTCCACAACGGCATGCATGCACTGCCGAGCGTCTTGGGCCAGCCAGCCTGGCGCGGTGAGTACCTGCGCTTGGGGGAATCGTTCCAGGAAAGGTTTTACCCGGTCCGACCACTGGCCTGGCCCCAGGAGTATGACCGGGCGCCTGACACTGTCAATGTCGATCTGCTCAAGCATCTCCCGCACCCCGCGGGCCTCATCGATTCCCAGGCTAGCACAGCCGGGACCGGGCACGGCCTCACCGCCAGTGCGGATCCAGGCCGTGGGCACCTCCGAGCGGCCGAGGAGCTCTGCAGCAGGTTCCATCGACGGGTCGGCACGGCACACCGCCCCGGCGAGTTCCACCTCGCGGAGTGTCTCCTCGACTATCTCGCAGGGGTGAGCAGAGATAGGTACCGGCAGGACGAAGTGCCCTCGTGCACGGGCCGCATCTATGCAGCCGGTAAGGACCTCATTGAACACAGGCAACCGCAGAGATACCGGCAGGTCCGGGAAGAACAAAGCCACCACCTTGCTCGACTGGTACCGGAAGGTTCGCGCCGCCGCCCGCGGGACGTAACCGACGGTCCTGGCAGCCTGCCGGACCCGCTCAGCGGTGCGGGGCGAGAAGCCCAGTTCCTCGGCCCTGCCGTTCATGACATGCGATACGGTCGCCACAGACACTCCTGCTGCTTTGGCCACGTCTGCCCTTGTCGCCCGTGCCACGCCTGACCTTTCCCAGCTGTCCGTTTACCGTCATCGTACCCACGCTACTAAGACCAGACTCGGAGCCACGAATATGTCCATGACCGAGAACAACCAGACGGGCCAGACCCGACCTTCCTTCCTCGTCGTGCTCACTGATGACCAAGGGCCCTGGGCGACTAGTCGCCACTGGCCTGAGCTCATCACCCCCACCCTTGATGAGATCACCGAGCACGCCACAGTCTTTGAGAACTACTACTGCGCCTCGCCCGTGTGCTCTCCGGCGCGCGCCTCCCTCATGACCGGGTACATGCCCTCTGCTCATGGCGTTCACGACTGGCTGGTGGGAGGCCGACACCCTGACGACCGTGAGCAAACCTTCCTGGAGGGAATGGCGACCCTGCCAGAGGTCCTGCATGAAGCAGGCTATGTCACCGCCATGTCTGGCAAGTGGCATGTGGGCACCTCGCAGCAATCTGCCCCCGGCTTCGACCTGTGGTACGCCCACCGCTACGGTGGCGGCCCCTACTACAACGCCCCTATCTGGGACTCTGACGGGCAGGAAGCTGAGGAACCTCGCTACTTCACCGACGCCGTCGCCGAAGAAGCCTGCCAGATGCTCGCTGAAATCGCCTCGCGTGCCAAGCCTGACGGCGCCGCCCCGCCCTTCTACCTGCAGGTCAATTTCACTGCGCCGCATTCGCCCTGGCTCAACAATCATCCGGCGGAGTTGACCGATCTGTACGCGGACACACAGTTCCCCTCGGTGCCTCGAGAAGAGCCTCACCCTTGGACTAAGACCTATGACGATTTTGCTGCGGCCTTCGCAGATCCGGTCCCGAGTCTGCGGGGCTACGCAGCTTCCCTAACCGGGGTGGACCGGGCTGTGCGCACACTGCTCGACGCGCTGGAGCAGCACTGCCTTGCTGAGGACACGGTGATTGTCTATATGGCAGACAATGGTTTTAGTTGTGGGCACCATGGCCTGTGGGGCAAGGGCAACGGGACTTATCCCTTGAACTTTTGGGAAAACTCAGTGCGGGTCCCTTGTCTGATCTCCTTGCCGGGGCAGAAGGAGAGCCGAGTGGTGGAGCAGTGCGTATCTGCCTGCAGTTTTTTTGACACACTCTGTGAGTTGGCCGGGGTAAGCGTGGAACCAGACCCGCTGCGTGGGGCAGGCTCGGTGGCTGGGCTGCTGCGGGGCGAGGCGGAGGCGGAGGAAGCTGTGGTGGTTTATGACGAATACGGTGGCGGCCGCATGATCCGCAAGGGGGCCTACAAGTTCATTGACCGCTATGACGGGCCGCGTGAACTCTATGACTTGGTGACAGATCCTCAAGAACGGGAAAACCTGGTGGATCTGCCGTCCCGGGCCGCCCTGGTGCGTGAGCTCTCCGATGAGTTGCACGAGTGGTTCCGCGACCACGAGACTGACACTGAGCGTGCCTATCACCGAGACGTGCGCGGTCGGGGGCAGGTGCACCCGCCCCGAGATGGTTACGACGACGCCCGCACCTATGTGCTGGGGGAGAAGTCGATGGACGGCGTAGACAAGATGGTCGGCTGACCACATGCCGGTGAACCCGCCCAGCCTGGGCGGTGCCCGGCAACGTCGGACACCGCCCATGACCGTCATCGCCAAGCCAACAGGTGCCGGCTGCAACCTGGACTGCCAATACTGCTTTTTCCTGAGCAAAGAGTTGTTGTACGACGTCCCGCGCCAACTCATGAGCGAGGAAACGCTGCGGCTCTACATTCAGCGTTTCCTAGAGGCCAGCCCTGACGGCGAGGTGACGATGCTGTGGCAAGGGGGTGAGCCCACCCTGCGCGGCCTGGACTTCTTCCGCAAAGTAGTTGAACTATGCGAGGAGCTGCGGCGTCCAGCCCAGCAGGTGGGGCACGCCTTGCAAACCAACGGCACTCTAATTGATGAGCGCTGGGCACAGTTCTTGCGCCAAGAGGACTTTCTGGTGGGAGTCTCGGTGGATGGCCCGCAGGAACTCCATGACGTCTACCGGGTGAACCGTGCTGGACGTGGCACCCATGAGCTAGTGGTGCGTGGCTGGGAGCACTTGCAACGCGCCGGGGTGAGGTGCAATGTGCTGTGCACGGTTCACGCCGCCAATCAGGACCACGGCGTGGAGGTCTATCGCTACCTACGCGACAGTCTGGGGGCGCACTTCATCCAATTCATTCCCATCGTAGAGCGGGTTTCCCAGCGCAATCTGGAGGCCGCGGAGGCTGGTTGGAGGGGGCAGGACGGCACCCGCCTGTTGTACCGCCAGGTGGGGCGGAGCACGACCTCACGTTCAGTGCTCCCTGAGCGCTACGGGAACTTCCTATCTGCAGTATTTGATGAGTGGGTAGTCCGTGATGTAGGGACCGTGTTTGTGCAGGACTTTGATGCCGCTCTGTCCTCCCTATTTGGCATCTACTCCAGCTGTGTCCACGCTCCACAGTGCGGCAATAACCTCGCCTTGGAGTTCAATGGCGATGTCTATACCTGTGACCACTGGGTGGAACCGGATTGGCTTCTGGGCAGCATTGAGCACGCGCCGTTTGACGAACTTGTGGACAGCTTGCGGATGCGTCGCTTCGCTCGTAAAAAGCAGTGGGAACTGACCAAGCAGTGCTGCCGCTGCCCGTTCCTACGTCTGTGCTGGGGTGGATGCCCCAAAGATAGATTTACTAATTCTATCGACGGTGAGCCGGGGCACAGCTATCTGTGTGCGGGATATTCGCGTTTCTACGCCCACGCGCTGGCGGACCTGGGGGCGATGGCGCAGCTGGTACGGGCAAACCGGGCTCCCGCACAGGTGATGGACCCGGCAGTGCGCTCAGCCTTGCGTGGCTGAGGCTAGAAAGGGCGGTTTTGTGGAGCTGATGACGGCGGTTGCTGCCGGGCTACTGATCGGGGTGGTTGTGGGGGCCCTCGGAGCTGGCGGAGGCATTCTTTCAGTGCCGGTCCTGACCCATGTGCTAGGCCAGTCAGCGCATGACGCCGCAGCTGGAAGCCTAGTGATAGTGACCCTTACGGCTTTGGCGGCTTTGTGGCCCGCTATGCGCGACCACCGGGTGTGCTGGCGTGACGGCTTGCTATTTGGGGCACTGAGCACGCTTGGTTCGGTTATTGCTACGCGGATCTCGGTGCGCCTTGACGGAGTTTTGCTCATGGTGCTGTTCAGCGCCATGCTGCTGGTGATCGGCCTGCTCATGCTGTGGCGGGGCTGCGTGACGGCACGTATGCCCCGGCAGGAGCATGAGGAACAGCGGCGACGAGGAGCGGGCGTTATCGTGCTGGCGGCAAGCGCTTGCGGGCTCTTAACTGGTTTCTTCGGTGTGGGTGGAGGCTTCATAGTGGTCCCGATGCTGGTGTTGGCTCTGGGCTTCAGGATCAAGGAGGCCTCTGGTACCTCACTGGTGGTCATGATCATGGCGGCTGCGGCAGGGCTGACTGCACGGGTGGGCACGCCAGTGAGCATTGACTGGCCAGTAGTGCTGGTTTTCGCTGTGGCTTCAATGTGTGGTGGGCTGGTGGGCGGGCCTATAACACGCCGGGTCTCGTCCTCCACGCTGACAACGGCCTTCGGAGTGCTGCTCCTAGCTGTGAGTGTTGCCAGCCTCTTGCCTGTGCTGGGGCAATTATCAGCTCGATGAGGAGCCCCAGGTCTGCCTGGAGCGCTCCTGAGGGGGGCGTGGATGGCGGTGGCGCTGCGCGCTTCCGGTGATTATGTCCGCTACTGCCTTCTGTCTCTATTTTGTAGGTAGACGAAGAGAGTTAGAATAGCGCCAACAATTATCGCAGATGGCCAGCTGGCATTAAACTTGCCTCCATTTGAACTTTCTAAGTTAAGCATCGTTACTACAGCAAAAGTAACTGCTCCACCAATGATGCCAATCAGGAGGGCTTTAGCTACGGACCCTATGTAGCGCATTAGGCCGCGTCGTCGCCGGGGTCGGTCTCAGCGAACCAGATACGCGTCTCGCCGTAGCGTTTCTCGCTGAAGCGGCGCAGGCCCTCGGGCCAATTAGGCTCAGGGGAGCGGGCGGAACGCTCCACCACGACCACTGCGCCATCGGCCAGCCAGGGGTCCTCCTCACGCACCAGTGGCTCCAATATGCCCGCTAGCTCCGCCTCCGGCAGGTCATAGGGAGGATCCAGCAGCACCAAATCCACCCCGGCGCCAGCCACCCCCGCCAGAAAAGCCGCCGCCTTAGCGGTTACCACCCGCACCCCACGCAGTCCCAAAGCCCTCACATTGGTCTCACAGACCTGCGTGGCCGCGCGAGCAGAATCCACCAGAGTCACATCCGTAGCCCCCCGGCTGGCAGCCTCCAAGCCCAAGGCCCCAGAGCCCGCGCACAAATCCAATACGCGCGCCCCAGCCACCACGCCATAGTGCTCCAGGCGACCAAACAGAGCCTCGCGCACCCGCTCAGAGGTCGGGCGAGTACCGGTGCGAGGAACCTCAATGCGTCGCCCGCCCACGTCGCCCGCCACGATCCTGGTCATGCGCAGAGCCTACGGCAGCACCCCCGCAGCCGGTAACCAGCCGATGGTCTAAACCTCAGCCATGATGCGCCACAGAACGCCCCACTTCACGAGCGTTGGACTCCGCCGTCATCATCCGCAAAATCTCCGAAATCCGCAGCCCCTGCGTGGGCACCTGAGCAGGATCAGCGAACATCAACTCGCCCAGCACGTTCTGCACATACTCCATATCCTTATCGCCCCGGCCAGACAAGTTCACCAGAATATTGACCGGCTCAGCCAACTCCTGCCCCTCCAACTCCTCCGCCATACGCAGCGCATGCGCCAAGGCGTGCGAAGACTCCAAAGCCGGAATGATCCCCTCATAGCGGGCCAGCAGCCGGAAAGCTTGCAGCGCCGCATTGTCATCGGCACCCACATAAGTGGCTCGGCCAGTGTCCATGAGGTACGCATGCTCCGGCCCGACGCCGGGGTAGTCCAAGCCCGCAGACACGGAGAAAGACTCCCCCAGGTCGCCGTCAGAAGAACGCAAAACATAGGAGCGTGAGCCATGCAGCACACCCACCACACCCCGGTTCAGCGGGGCCCCATGGCGGGAAGTATCCAGACCCTCACCCGCCGGCTCCACACCAATCAGCCCCACCTCCGCGTTGCCCGGCTCATCCTTGAGATACTCCGCAAAAGCCCCAATAGCGTTAGAACCCCCGCCCACAGCCGCCACCACGTAATCCGGCAGTCGCCCGGTGCGCTCCAACATCTGGGCGCGCGACTCCCGAGAAATCACCGACTGAAACTCCCTAACCAGAGTGGGGAAGGGGTGCGGGCCACAAGCCGAGCCCAATAGGTAGTGAGTGGTGGAAAGGTTCTCCACCCAGTCACCCAAGGCAATGTCGATTGCGTTGGACATGGAGCCGCCGTCCTCATTGGTCACCGGCACCACGGTGGCCCCCATCAGGCGCATCCGGCGCACATTGGGTTGTTGGCGGGCCACATCGGTCGCCCCCATATAGATCGTGCACTGCATGCCCATTAGGGCAGCCACCATGGCGGTGGCAGTGCCGTGCTGTCCCGCGCCAGTCTCAGCCACCAGGCGAGTCTTGCCCATGCGCTTAGCGATCAGAGCCTGCGCCAACACCTGGTTGCCTTTATGGGCGCCGCCGTGGACCAAGTCCTCACGCTTTAGGAAGATGCGGGCCTGGCCACGTCCGTGACCGGCTAAGGGCAGGTTGGCGCATTCAGTGATGGGGGTGGGGCGGCCCAAATATTCGCTCTGCAGGCGGTCCAACTCGGCCAGGAAGTCCGGGTCGGCGACGGCGTCCACGTAGGCCCGCTCCAGCTCATCGAGCACTGGTAGGAGGCGGTCGGGCACGTATTGGCCACCGTACTGGCCGAAGTACGCGCTGATCAGAGTGTCACGGAGTTTGAGCTCGGGGGCGTCAGTGGTCTGGTTGCTCATGGGAGGGACTTTCGAGTGGATTCCCTTGACTGCGGGCCCGCCGGATAAACAACCGGCCCGCTGCCTCGGGATGAGGTGCGAGCCGGAACAGGTGGTTATGACGACTTGATACTGGCTCGCCTTCAGGCGGGCCACCAGCTGCAAGTCGTCTTGAACACGCTGCCGATACTAGGCCGCCTCCGCGCCCGGAGGCAAGCAGATGCTTGTCAGCAGCGTAAAGATGGCCGCAGGGTGCACGATGCCTGGCTGCGCAGATTCGAATCTGCTTTGAGGACTTCCAAGGAAGATTTCGGCACCCACCACCAAGACAAATCGGGTCTTCGGTCAACTCACGCTAAGCCAGTACTCGCACCGCCCACTCGACCTGTCCTCAGCGAAGCGGTTACCAGCCCTCCCGGATACATACCCGGGCAACATCAGCGCGTGGCTGCGGCGTCGGCAACCAAGTACAGACCTCCCGGCGCGCGTCCCCGCAGGCTCGTGAGCGCCCGCTACGGTGAAGCCATGAGCTTGGCTGTGTACCCCGGGAGCTTTGATCCGATCACCTTGGGACACGTGGATATCGTCCGCCGCGCCCTGGGCTCCTTTGACCAAGTGGTGCTAGCAATCGGCCAAAACACCGCCAAAACCGGGCATCAGCTCTTCGACGTCGAAACTCGCTTGCGCCTGGCTCGCGAGAGCCTGGCGGGCATCGAAGGCGCCAGCGTAGACCTGACTCCCGGACTGCTCGCCTCATACTGCGAACAGGTGGGTGCCCGGGCCATAATCAAAGGGCTGCGCTCTGGCACAGACCTGGACGCCGAGGCCCCAATGGCCCTGCTCAACCGTGAGATCGGCGGCCCGGAGACCCTGTTTCTGGCGGCATCGCCCACCTACGCACACGTCTCCTCCAGCCTGGTCAAAGACGCAGTCCGCTTCGGGGCGGATATAACCAAATTTGTCACCCCCACCGTGGCCGCAGCTCTGCGCTCAGCCCTCGGAGGGAACTAAACCCTGACGGCCCGCCTGGTGCCACCAAACCATCAGCCCACTGCACGACGATAGGAAGCCACCGATGCCCACCAGCGCGACCTCCGGTGAAGACCTCATCCAGATCCTCGACGAGCTGGAGGAACTGCTCGTTACCGCACGCAATATGCCTATGAGTTCCTCCGCCCTGGTCAACCGCGACCAGGCCCTTGAGCTGGTTGAAAAAGCTCGCCGTGCCGTACCAACCTCAGTGCGCCGCGCCGGTGCAGTCCTAGCTGACGCAGACTCCGTGCTGGCCCAAGGGCGAGCCGACTCAGACAAAATCCTGCGCCGTGCCCACGAGGAGGCCGAGCGGTTGGTCTCCGCGGAGAACATCACCCGCCTGGCTGTGGAACGCGCAGATGAGATCGTCGCCGCCGCCGAGGCCAAAGCCACGGAACTGCGTCAAGGTGCGGACCAATACGCTGAACGCTCCCTAGCAGGCCTATACGAGGAAGTGGGACGGATCGCCGAGCAAATCCGCTCAGGACGTGAGGTCCTCGCCGCCCGCATGGCCGAACCGGTTACACAGCCTGCCCAAGAGGCCAAGCCGCAGACCGGCCAACCCCGCCGTCGCCCCGGCTGGTCAGTAGACCCTGCCAGCGCCTGAGCGCCACCTCACCCGCCCCCGGGACGCCAGCAGGTTCACGGCCCCGCCCACGCGCGGTAGCCTGCTCGCGCCAGCCGCATGCGCCAAACCAGCAGGAGGAATACCGTGGACGGACTCGTCATCGACATTGTCGACCTGCCGCGCCAGATCGGTTCATTCAAAGACGTCCACCTAGAGCTGCCAGCTCCCGAGGGACTAGGCACGGAGATTATCGGCGCCCAGCCAGGCACCCCACTCAAGGTGGACGCAGCCCTAACCTCCACTGAAGACGGCGTACTGGTGCGGGCCTCCGCCCGCGCCCATATCCACGGCGAATGCGTGCGCTGCCTGGCAGATATAGACGAAGACCAAAACCTCAGCTTTGACGAGCTCTACCTCCTACCTGAAGTAGCTGCCAGCCAGCACCAGGAGGACGAGGACGAAGGCGAGGAAATCTTCGTCCTGGGGGAGTTCACTTTGGACCTGGAGCCCGCCCTGCGCGACGCCCTAGTCGGCTCCCTGCCCTTCCAGCCCCTATGCGACCCCGACTGCCCCGGCCTGTGCCAAGACTGCGGTGAGCGCCTGGCAGACCTTCCCGAAGACCACCAGCACGAATCCCTCGACCCCCGATGGGCGGCACTAAGCGGCCTGCTGCAGGAAGTCCCCAGAGCTGCCCAGCAGCCCGCCAACCCGGAGGAGCAGGCCTAATGGCCCGAAACCGCCGCGACGCTCCACCCGCACGCGAAGACGTACAGACTCTCGTCCATCGCTGGGGGGAACACATTGACCCTGAGCTGCTGGACCTCGCCCTGGCACACCGCTCCTGGGCCAATGAGCAAGGCGGCCTGCCCACCAACGAGCGCCTTGAGTTCCTAGGGGACTCCGTGCTCGGCATTATTGTCACCGAAAGGCTCTACCGCAGTCACCCGGACCTGCCCGAGGGACAGCTTGCCCGCATGCGCGCCGCCACCGTCTCTGAGCTGGCGCTGGCCGAGGTGGCCCGCGACCTGGGCCTTGGGGAGTTCATCAAGCTGGGGCGCGGAGAAGCTATGTACGGTGGCCGGGACAAGGACTCGATCCTGTCCGACACTGTTGAAGCCCTCATTGGCGCCACCTACCTAACTAAGGGCATGGAACCAACGCGCGTGGTCGTAGAACGGCTGGTCTCACGCTTCCTTGCCACCGCCCGCACGCGCGGCGCTGGATTGGATTGGAAAACCAGCCTGCAGGAACTCTCCGCCGCCCACAGCCTCGGCAACCCCAGCTATCAGGTAAGCGGTTCCGGCCCCGACCACCAGCGCGTCTTCACCGCCCAAGCTCTTGTCGCCGAACAAGTGCGTGGCCGAGGAACCGGCAGCTCCAAGAAAATCGCTGAGCATGAGGCAGCCGAAGCCGCCTACGCCTCGCTCCTAGCCGAGTTTGGCGACGGCGGACTGAACCTACCCGGCGTCAACGAGGCACTGCGCGCCGACCTACTCGCCCAACAGGGCAAAGGCCATGCCTGAACTGCCCGAAGTAGAGTCCGTCCGCCAAGGCTTAGCCCGGCACCTGACTGGCCGTACCGTCCAGCGTGTAGAAGTGCTGGACCCTCGGCCCCTGCGCCGCCAGGAGGGCGGAGCCGAGGCCTTCACCAAGCAACTCACCGGCCGCAGCTTCACCGGGGCGGCCCGCCGCGGGAAGTTCCTTTGGCTGCCCTTGGACGATGGCCGTGCCCTACGCGCCCACCTAGGTATGTCTGGGCAACTACTCGTGCGCGGCACCTCCGCTCAAGCCCAACCTGACGCTACCGTGCTGCAGCACCCCGAGGAGCAGCCGGGGGAGCGGCCTGTAGACCTGACCGCCACCAAAGCCCCCACCCTGGTCCGCGACCTCAGCCTGCAACCCAAGCACCTGCGGGTCCGCCTACACCTGGAGCCGCTGGCGGGCGACGCTCGCACTGGCGCCTCCCTGGACCTGGTGGACCAGCGCATGTTCGGTGGCCTGATCGTTGACGAACTAGTGCCCACCGAGGACGGTCTGCCCGGTGGCCAGGGGGAGGAGCGGGCCGTACTGCCAGCCAGTGCCACCCACATCGCCCGCGACCTGCTTGACCCGCACTTGGATATGGCCGACGCCGTCGCCCGGCTGCGCCGCTCAGGCCGTGGCGTGAAAACTCTCCTGCTGGACCAGGGCCTGGTCTCCGGCGTCGGCAATATCTATGCCGATGAAGGACTGTGGGCTGCCTGCTTGCATGGGCGGCGGCGCGGCAGCGCCCTGAGCAAGAAGGCCGCCGAGCGGCTCCTAGAGGAGACAGCTGTGGTTATGCGCCGCTCTTTAGAAGTCGGCGGCACGAGCTTTGATGCCCTGTATGTGGATGCGGAAGGCGCCCCCGGCTTCTTTGCCCGCAGTTTGGCCGTGTATGGACGCTCCGGGCAGGAGTGCCGCCGCTGTGGCGCGGTGCTGCGTTCAGAAGTAGTGGGCGGCAGAAGCCATGTTTTCTGCCCCCAGTGCCAGACGCGACCGCGCGGCTGAAGTATTGGTGCCTTGAGCTGCCATGGTGCAGCCTTGTTTTTCAATGATTTCGTCCGCGCACTGATAGGCTCCGGAGCATGTCCACAAGTGCAGTCTCTGAGATGGTCCGGGTCATGATCGTCGACGACCATGAGATCGTCCGACGCGGCATTGCGGAGATCATTGACCGCGCCGACGGACTCGACGTCGTAGCGGAGGCCGGTTCACGCACGGAAGCCCTGCGCCGGGCCGAGCTAATGCGCCCCGACGTCGTGCTGGTGGACTTGCAATTGCCCGACGGCACCGGCATCGAGCTTATGCGCGAGCTCCGGGAGGCCGTGCCCGAGGCCCTGCCCATCGTCCTGACCTCCTTTGACGACGACGAAGCCCTGGCCGAGGCACTTGAAGTTGGCGCCCGCGCCTACCTGCTCAAAACAGTGCACGGCGCAGAAATCAGCGAGGTGGTCAAAGCCGTAGCTGCTGGCCGCGTGCTGCTAGACGAGCGGACCGTCACACGTCGCCGCGCCGACCACGACGACCCCACCTCGGATCTAACCAACGCTGAGCGCAAGGTGCTTGAGCTCATTGGTGACGGCCTTTCCAACCGGGAGATCGGCGAACGCCTAGGCGTGGCTGAGAAGACTGTCAAGAACCACATCACCTCGCTGCTAGCCAAGATGGGTCTGCAGCGCCGCACCCAGGTGGCCGCCTGGGTGGCTGGGCAGCGGGCCTCCGGCTGGCGCAACTAGTTTTCTGCCGGGCCGCGTCAAAGGCACACGCCAGGTGAAGCAAGTGCCACGCCTCGCCCCATCTGAGCGTGCTCGGGGCCCAATCACAAAACTGCCGCCGTGCCTGCGTGCTCTCTCCGCCATATTCGCTGTGCCGGAACGGCGTGTGACGCCAGGATCCACGCCGACGCCGTCGTCCCGCACCACAATCTCCACCACCGGTTGCCCCACATAAGGCTCTGAGTCGCCAGAAGCCTGCCCCTTGCCCGCAAAGGGCAAGCACCCACCAGAATCAAGCGCGCCAACCTCGGCACCACCGGTGCCCGGCAACCCCTCGAGCTTCACATCCACCGTCACTGAGGAAGCGCGGGCATGGCGGGCCACATTGCTTAGACCCTCGCGCACCACAGCCACCATGTCATCGCCAATATCCTCGGCGATCGCTGCGTCAATTGCGGTGATGAGCTGATCCTCAGTGCCGCGTTCCGCATGAGACAGACCGACGCCGTCGACACTCAAAAGCAGCGAGGGCGCAAAACCCAAGGAAGTGCGGGCCAAGGAAGCCTCCCGCCGCAGCCGCTCCACCAAGCTCACATCCTCGTCCCGGTCCCGCAGGGAACGCACAATGGAACGGATCTGGCGCACGGAGTCATCCACTGCGCTCAGCGCACTATCCAACACCTCAGCCACCCTCTGACAGTCCAGCTTCTCACCGGAGCGCAGGCGGTCCCGCGCAGCTGAAATCTGCATGCCGGTGGCGAATAGCTGCTGGATAGCCAGGTCATGCAAGTCCCGACCGATCTGAGCGCGCTGGTCCAGCAAGGTAGCCATTTCTTCAGCGTGCTGGGCGTCTGCCAGTTCAAAGGCCATGGTGGCCTGCCCTGCCACGAGCTCGGCGATCTCCAGATCCTGCGCGGTGAAAGGCGGCTCCCCGAGGTCACGCAGCAGCAGTATCACCCCGACGCCTCGGCCACGGTGGATCATGGGGGCGTACAGGGCCGGGCCAAATTGGGCTAGCACCGGGACCAGCAGGTCATGGTCCTGGGCGGCCTGTGCCAGCGATTCAACGATGGTCCCGGTCTGGTGCCTGAGGGTGGTGATAGCCCGGCCCTCGGGCGGGAAGAAGGTGCCAAGCAACTCATTGGCGTGTTTGCCTTCCGCTATCTCACAGACCCAGGTCTCGCCGATGCTGGGCAGAATGAGTGCGGAAGCATCGGCCCGCGCCACCTCCCGCACTCGCTTGGCGATGAGGGTAAGGGCGTCGTCCTCTTCCGCCCCGGACAGGAGGGTTTGGGTGAGCTCCTGGGAGACTGCCATCCACTTCTCACGGTCACGAGATTCGCGGTAAAGGCGCGCATTTTCGACGGCGACGGCGGCGGCGTCGGCGAGCATGAGCACGGTGGTTACATCGGTCTCGGTGAAGCCACCGGGCTTGTCGCCCAGGTAGAGGCGCCCGTAAACCTGGGAGTGCAGACGCAGTGGCGCTGACAGGAGACAGCCCGGGCTTTCTCCCTCAATTTGGCCGGTAAAGGCTTGGGCTACGGATAGATCGTTGTTTACCACCACGCCTGCGCCAGCCGGGCCAATGGGCTGCGCCTGGGAAGCGTGACCTGCCAGTGCCTCCGGGCTTAGCGTTGGTTCTCCCATGCTCACGGGGGCATTGGGGTCGGTATCCGCCTTGTTGAGGACGGTGATGGTCCCCCATTCGGCTCCGGTCAGCGAGCAGGCGGAGTCCGCCAGGCGCCGGAGGGCGTCGGGCACGCGCAGGGAGCTGGTGAGACGCAGGGCTGCTTTGACCAGCTCTGTGGCGCTTAGAGGTGGGCTGTCTAGTGCAGAGTTAGTTGGACTGTGCTGATCTGAGTGGATCGCATAAGCCAGGCGGGAGCCAGGTGTGGAAACAGACGACTTAGGTGTCGATGGCGTGGGCTGTGGCTCATTCACGGTTCTTATCCTCTTGGGTGAGGGACCAGCGGTAGTTCTCTGAACGTTGCTGCAGCTCAGCGTGGGTACCCCGATCAAGCACTCTAGCTGGGCTGGCGGGCTCGCTGGTGTTGTGGCCAAGAATCAGCACTTCGTCTGCTGCATTGAGAGCACTTAGCCGGTGCGTCACCAAGAGTATGCCGCGGAGCTGGGAGTCAGCACCGGCCTCCGTCGTGCCAGCGTTTAGCAAATCGGTAACCAGCGCGTCAGCGGTGGCGGGGTCCAAATGTTCGGCTGGCTCATCCAGCAGCAGCAGGGAAGCGGGGGAGGCTAGGGCGCGGGCAAGCAGCAGACGGCGTCGCTCACCCCCAGAAACATCCCGGGCATCCGCACCCAAAACAGTGTCCAAACCCTTAGGCAGAGCCGCCAGCCAGGGGCCCAGCCCAGCACGCTCCAGCAAGGCGCGCGCCTCCTGGGGGCTGAGCGTCCCGTTGGCCACCCGCAGATTCTCCAGCACAGTGGTGGAGAAGATATGGGCGTCTTCCGCAGTCATGACTACCCGATTGGAGACTTCCTCACGTGCAGCCCCCCAGGGCTCGCCGTCGTCAAGCAACAGACTGCCAGCCTTAGGCTCCAACAGGCCTGCCAGGGTGAGCAGCAGAGTGGTTTTTCCGATGCCGGAGGGGCCAACTATGGCCAGCCGCCGTCCAGGATGCAGGTCCAGGTCAATGCCTTCAGCCACTGCCGGTCCAGCAGGCCAGCCCACAGCCAGCCCGCGCGCCCGCAGTACGGGGCCATTGCTTGCAGGCTGCGCCAAGCTATGGGTTTGGGGCACGCGGGCAGCAGAGTCTTCAGCAGATTCCACCAATTCCACCACTCGCTGTGCCGCTCCCGCCGAACGCACCAGCTGCACAGTGGCGGGGCCTAAGGCCGCGTTAGCCTCGAAGGCAGCCAAAGGCACTAAAACGGTTACCGCCAGCATCACTGGGGCGAGGCTGCCATTCGTCACGGCTGGAACTCCCAGAATGATGCTGCCGACCACAGCAATAGCCATACCGGCTTGATCCAGTATCGCAGCCCAAGCAGCTGGCCGGGCGGCCAGGTCCCGGCTACGGGCCAGCCGGGCCTCAGCCCCAGCCAATGCCCCCATGACTCCGTCTAAGCTATCCGCCACAGCCAACTCGCTGCCGCCATCAAGCACGGTGAGAGCCAGTGCCGAGACTTCCTTTGACTCCTCCTGGCGGGCTAGCTCAGCACGGCGGGCAGCCTGCATAGTGGCCAGCGGGCCCCCCAAGCCAGAGAGCAAAAGCCCCAAGGCCAGCACTAGGGCGGAGGCCGGGTGGATCACGGCCACAAGCACCGTTGTTGCTATCCCCAGGCAGCCCGCCACCCACATGGGCAGATAGGAGCGGACTAAAAGGTCCCCTACGGCGTCGACGTCACTGCCTACCCGCGCTAGCACATCACCACGCCGTAGACCAGCCACAGTGTCTGTGCGTGAGACGGAGAGAATCTCGTACAGGCGGGTGCGCAGAGAGGTCATGCCGCGTAGGGCAACGTCATGAGAGACCAAACGTTCGCAGTAGCGCGCGATGGGACGGGAGACCCCAAAGAAGCGCACCGCCACCGGGGCCACACCTAGGGCCACTACCTCTGGAGTCTGGGAGGCGCGGGCTATCAACCAGGCGGCCACCGCTGAAAGCCCGACGGCGCAGACCAGGCCAAATACGCCCAGGGCTACAGACATAGCGAAGCGACGCCGGTCCAGGTCCACCAATTCAAGGGCTCGGTGCAAGGCCTGCCGCTCCCTGGCGTTTAAGAGCAAGATGGTTTTCTCATTTGAGGTGCTCATGCGGTGGTCACCACCTTGGCCTTCGAGCTGGCGGCAGGGAAGTTGCTGTCCTGGGAGTTTGCCTCAGCTGAGTCTGCGTCGGCAGCAGCCAGGCCAAGGCTGGTGGCGGTTAGGGATGGGTCTGGTTGCGAACTGACCTGGATAACCTGATCTGCAATGGCTACCAGGGCTGCGCGGTGTGCAATCACCACGACGGTGCGGCCAGCCTGTCGCAGGGTACGCACCGCCTGCACTACATGGGCTTCACTGGCAGCATCCAGGTGGGCCGTGGGCTCGTCAAGCACCACAAGTGGGGTGCGAGCTAGGAGCGCACGGGTTAAAGCCAGGCGTTGGCGCTGTCCCACCGATAGGCCTTGGCCACCCTGGCCCAGGCGAGTGTTCCAACCAGCGGGCAACTGTTCCACAACCTCATCAAAGCCAGTGTTGCGCGCAGCCTCCAGGAGTTCTGCAGTGGCCGCTGTAGATGCCGGCTCTGCCATGCCTGCAGCGCTTTTTGCCGCATAGGGGCTTGCGACGACGTCGCCGGTGGTGCTTGCGGTCTCTAGGACATTGGCCAGCACCGTGCCCGGGACAATGGCGGGGCGTTGTGGTACCCAGGTGATTTGCCCCCACCAGGAAACGGGGTCTACCTGGGCCAGTTCAAGGCTTTCCACGTTACCCGCAGTCCCTGGGGCTGTTTCGGATTGGGGGCACGGCAGCAGCCGGATGGTGCCTGACCCGGCAGGCAAGAGTGACAGCAGCACTTGTGCAGTGGTGGTTTTGCCAGCTCCTGAAGCGCCGGTGAGGGCCACCAGAGTGCCTGGCTGGATTATGGCGCTGAGGTCTGCGGGGGCCCAAGCACCGCGTGCAGCCACACTCAGGTGCTCAATGCTGATGGCAGTGCGAGAAAGATCTGGGGCTGGCTGGGCACCGCGCTCAGGGCGGGGCGTGTCCAATACTTTGAACACTGCCTCTGCGGCGGCCACGCCGTTAGCTGAGGCATGGAAATGGAAGCCGACCTGCCGCAGAGGCTGATAGACCTCCGGGGCAATCATGATGACCAGTAGGGCAGTGCCTAGGTCCATGTATCCATAGAGCAGCCGAAAACCGGTTTCTACCGCGATGATCGCAACGGAGAGGGTAGTGATGAACTCCAGCACTGCTCCTGACAGGAATGCGATTCGCAGCGTGGACATGGTGGTGGCCGTATATGCCTCACCCAAGGCGCGTACGCGCTTGCCAGGGCCATGTTCGCGGCCCAAGGCTTTGAGAGTAGGTAGCCCCGCCAAGAGATCCAGCACTTGCCCGCCTAATTGCTCCATGGTTTTGAGTCGTTCAGCTGAGTGCTTGGCGGTCATCCGCCCCAGCATGATCATGAAGATGGGGATTAGGGGGATCGTGAGCACCACGGCAATGGTTGAGGGCCAGTCCTGGGTGAGCATGACGGCCACAGTGGCGGGCGTGACCGTGGCAGCCAGTAACAGCTGGGGCAGGTAGCGGGTGAAATAGGGCTCCAGATCTTCTAGCCCCCGAGTGAGCAGGGTGGCGGTGTCTACAGAATTTTGTGCTTGCCAGCGTGGCCCCAGCGCCACGGCATGCCGCAGCACCTGGGCGCGCAGGTCGGTAATGGTGGCGGTAGCAGCCCGATGGGCGCGCGATTCCTGCACATGTAGCACTACCAACCGTAGGCAGAAGACCAGGGCGAGGCCCGCCACCAGCGGGGTGATGTCACTCCAACTGGCCTTGCCATCGATTACGGGGGAGATAGACCGGGAGATTAGAACGGCTTGAGCTACCACTAAGGCGGCGGTGAGCGTGCCGGTGATCGCTGTGAGGATGATGTAATGACGGGCTGCGCGGGCGTAGCGCATGAGCCTGGGGTCCAGTGGCTTCACAATCCCAAGGATAGGGGACTGGGGCTTATGTCCCATCCGACCTGCCCGCCGCAGCGGATCAGCGCCGCCTGCTCTAGGTCTGCCAGCACTGCCCGCCCCTGGTCCAGAGATGCTTGAGGGCTGTGCCACCCAGGTGGTGGCACAGCCCTCAACCGTTGTGCAGCAGCTCAGTGCATGGCTGTAGCAGGCTGCTTGGAATCCCGGATCTTGGTGGGGTGCAGTCCCCCAACTGTGGGATCGATCTTTTCTGCGTGGATGCGCGCGGAGAAGACCTTGTAGCCCCAGATGGTGTAGGCCAGCACCATCGGCACGAAGATCACTGCCACGACGGTCATGATCTTCAGTGTTATGTCAGCAGAAGCTGCCTGCTGGATGGTCAGTGAGTAGGCCGAGTTGATGGAGGACTTCATGACATTCGGGGCCATGGCGGCGAAAACGAACACGACAGCGAAGGCGATTCCGCCAAAGTGCAGCCAGAAGGCGGGCTTCTCCTTACCCTGCAGTGTCAACAGCAGGGAGCCAATTAGAGACAGCGCCGCCAGCACGAGTGGTAGCCAGGCCAGAGCGTTAGGCGAGTAGGCCAGCTGCGCCCACAGCGCCCATACGGCTGTAACCGCGGTGGAGGCTAGAGCAGATTTCTGAGCAAAAGTCTTGGCCCGGTCAGACAGCTCGCCCGCCGTCTTCAGCGCTACGAACAGCGCGCCGTGCGTGAGGAACAGCAGGCAAGTCACCACTCCACCCAACACAGTGAAGGGCGTCAGCAAGCTGAAGAAGCCGCCGGTGAGCTGGTGAGAAGCGCCAGCCAAGAGCGTGTCAGCAGGCACTTTTTCAGGGCTGATGACGCCTCCAGTGGCGGTCTCCACAACCTCAATCTTCATGCCCTGGACCAGGTTGGCGAAGGCAGCGCCCCAAAGGATAGAGGGGAGCCAGGCTGAAACTATGTGTGCCCAGTCCCAACGGTCCCGCCAGGTCTGGCAGTTGATTTTGCCACGCCACTCCAAGGCGCAGATACGCACGATCAGGCACAGCAGGATCAGGAACAAGACCAGGTAAGCACCTGAGAAAAGGGTGCCGTACCACTCTGGGAAGGCGGCGAAGGTGGCGCCGCCAGCGGTGAGCAGCCAGACCTCGTTGCCGTCCCAGTGGGGACCAATGGTGGAGAGCATGGCGCGGCGCTCACGCTCATCCCGGCCCAAGATGCGCAGCAGCATGCCGACGCCAAAGTCGAAGCCCTCAAGGGTGAGGTAGCCGATCCATAGGACCGCGATCAAGATGAACCAGAGAATGGAGAATGTCATGTCTTGTACTTCCTCTCGGCTCAGTACTCGAAGGAAAGGACGTGCTTCTCGGACTTGCCTGTGGCCTTGTCCTTAGTCACCGAGGCGTGCGCACCTTCACGGATGTAACGGCGCAGCAGCATGAACCAGACCACGCCAAGCGCGGCGTATAGGAGCGTAAACAGCACCATGGAGGCGAGCACGGTGGGGGAGGAGACAACGGTGGAGACACCGTCAGCGGTGCGCATATAGACCTGCGACATGGGGTCCGCCAGGTTGGGGGCCACGACCCAGGGCTGACGGCCAATCTCCGTGAAAATCCAGCCGAAGGTGGCTGCCAAGAAGGGAAGTGGCAAGGTCCATAGAGCGAGCTTGCCTAGTCTGGGGCTGGTGATAATCCTGCCCTTGCGAATCATCCACAGACCAACCGAGCCAATAGCTAGTGAGATCATGCCTAGACCGATCATTAGGCGGAAGCTCCAGAAGGTGGTCATCTCGTCAGGCGTGTAGTCCTTGCCAGCGCCATAGCGCTGCTCGTACATGGCTTGTGCATCTTTGAGTCCCATAACCTTGGCACTGGGGTCATTGGTGGCCATGAAGGAGTAGATGCCGGGAATAGTGATGAGGTGCATGGCAGAGCCGTCCTCACACTTACCAAAGGCGGCAACGGTGAAACCGGCCCTTTCCTGTCCTTCACAGAGCAGCTCAGCCGCAGCCATTTTAGCGGGCTGTTGCTCGACGACTACCTGCCCCTGGGTGTGGCCGGTGACAACGGCCAGCAGTCCAGCCACGATTACGGTGACGGCGCCGAAGTGAGCCATCCGTCGCCACAGCCCGTGAGCTTCTTGCTCCTGCTTGGCTGCAGCGGCCTTAACCATCCACCACACGGAGACGCCGAAGATGACCGTGCCAGCAACTAGGAAGGAGGTGCTCAGCACGTGCAGGACCGTGGTGATGAGAAGCTCGCTGGTGAGCACTTCGATGAAGCCACCAAAGCCGTCAAGTTCAGCACGGCCAGTGGTGGGGTTGATGACAGCGCCAACGGGGTGCTGCATCCAAGAGTTTGCCGCCAGGATGAAGAAAGCAGAGATATTGGTGCCCAGGGCCACCATCCACATGCTCAGGTTATGGAGCTTGGGGGACAGTCGGTCCCAGCCAAAGATCCACAGGCCCAGGAAGGTGGACTCCATGAAGAAGGCCAGCAGGGCTTCGAAGGCTAGTGGTGCGCCGAAGATATTGCCGACAAAGCGGGAGTACTCGGACCAGTTCATGCCGAACTGGAACTCCTGGACGATGCCGGTGGCGACGCCGAGGGCGAAGTTAATCAGGAGGATGTTCCCAAAGAACTTAGTGGCCCGCAGCCACTGCTCGTTCTTGGTCCGCAGCCAGCGGAGCTCCATCAAGGCGACCAGCGGGGATAGGCCGATGGTCAGAGGCACGAGGATGAAGTGGTAGACGGTGGTGAGGCCGAACTGCCACCGAGCAAGGTCGAGGGAGTCCAACGCCATTGGGGCGAGCGCCATCGATGCCCCTTTCAAGAGTGCTTATGGGATAAATAACCGGGTTCGGGACGATGGTCCCGAATCCCGGCAAGTATAGGGTTTTCCTGACTGCTTGTCTCCGTTGTGTATGCGGCATGTGCCTCGATCGGGTAACGGATCAAGGTCCCATGGTTGCTACGGCGCAGCGCAGATGGAAACACAGTCGCTGCCTGGCGTCATCAGAGCTCGGCTTATGCGATACTCAGCATGGCGTTGCGGCCCCCCGTACCGGGCTGCCGCGTCCGAGCCAGTCCGACGATCCCGTCGGGGACCTTGCGCCGCTTAAGCGTCGCCGCAGTCCCCGGTTGCGCAGACGCCGTCCCGGCCCGTCGCTCCATCAAGGGAGCGCACCCACAGACTTTCCGCCCCAAGGGGCGAACAACCGCATCAGATCCCCGCAGGTACGGCGGTGGTGACGGTGCCCGGAGAGTGCCCTGAAGCATGGCCCGCAAGATTGAGAAGGACGCCGCCGTCGCGACCGAGGCCCCGGAGGCTGCAGCTGAGGAGACCACCCCAGCGGCCCCGAGCAGACGCCGTCGGAAGGTGACCGCTGCCCAAACCACTCCTAAGAAGAGTGCGCCCGCCCGCGGCAAGAAACTCCCAGAGGAAGCTGCTGGCGACGCACAGGAGACCGACGCCCCCACCTCTGCGCCTGCCGCTGAACAGACTGAAGTCCCAGCGGTCAAGAAGCCGGCTCGCCGCAGCCGCAAGAAAGCTGCGGCTAAAGCCGAGGAGGCACCCGCCGAGCCGGTGGACGCTGCAGACCAAACTGAGACAGGATCAGCTGTTAAGGAACCAGTTGCTGAGAACTATGCCGAGGCGCAGCAGACTGCAGAGGTCCCTGCAGCGCCTAAGCGCCGCCGTCGCAAAGTCACCGCCGCTACCCAGGCCCCGGAAGCTGCTCCCGCCCCTGAACCGGTAACCGCCGCGCAGCCGGTGCTGGAGGAAGATGAGTTGCTGGAAGAGGCAGCGGAGGCGGAGACCCCGGAGGAGGACACCGACGACGCCGCGCAGCCTGAGGAGGAGCCGCGCCTGCCCGCCGCCTCCCTCCTATTCCAAGCCCCCGACCCCGCCCGTGCTAAGCGCCGCCGTCGCAAGGTGACCGCCGCCACCCAGGCCCCCGAGACGGCTCCCTTAGCTACGCAGCCAGAGCTGGAAGCCCCAGCGAAGGCAGACTCTGAAGTTAGCGCCACCGCGGTGGAGACTGAGGAGGCTTCGGCTCCGGCTAAGCGCCGCCGTCGCAAAGTCACCGCCGCCGCCCAGGCCCCCGAGGCGGCTCCGGTAGCCGCGCAGCCCGAGCGCGCCGTGAGCGACGATGCCCCTGAAGATGCAGAGACCGAAGACTCCCTAGAGGAAGCTGCGGAGGAGGCCGCCGAGGAGACAGGCCGCACCGGACGCAAGCGTCGCCGCGGTGGCCGCGGCCGCCGCTCCCGCACCCGCTCAGACGAGGCCACCGAGCTCTCCGCCGAAGAAGCTGAAGACGAGCCCGCGGCGGAGCCCGAGCCCAGCGAGGAGGAGGACACCGAGCCCAGCGAAGGCTCCTCCCGCCGTCGGCGCCGCCGTCGCACCCGCACCCGCTCAGAGCGCTCCGAATCCCGCGACCTGCGCGATGAGATCGCCGCCCCCAAGGGCTCTACCCGCCTGGAGGCCAAGCGTCAGCGCCGCCGCGAAGGCCGCGCCGCCGGACGCCGTCGCCCCATCGTCACCGAGTCTGAGTTCCTGGCTCGCCGTGAGTCCGTGGACCGGCAGATGATCGTGCGCGAGCAGGATGGCCTAAACCAGATCGCTGTTCTAGAGGACGGGCTGCTGGTGGAGCACTACGTGGCCCGCCATACGCAGACCTCCATGGTCGGCAACGTGTATATCGGCCGCGTGCAAAACGTCCTGCCTTCCATGGAGGCTGCCTTCGTAGACCTAGGCAAGGGCCGCAATGCTGTGCTCTACGCCGGTGAGGTCAACTGGGATGCCGCCGGGATGGAAGGCAAGCCCCGCCGCATCGAGGAAGCGCTCTCCAGCGGCGACACCGTGCTAGTGCAGGTCACCAAGGACCCCATCGGTCACAAGGGCGCCCGGCTGACCAGCCAGGTCACCCTTGCCGGCCGCTATCTGGTGCTAATCCCCGGTGGCACTATGACCGGCATCTCCCGCAAGCTCCCCGACACCGAGCGCTCCCGCCTTAAGAAGATCCTCAGGAAAGTCGTTCCGGACGACGCCGGCGTCATTGTGCGCACTGCCGCCGAGGGCGCTAGCGAGGAGCAGCTTGCGGCGGATGTCCAGCGCCTAGTCAAGCAGTGGGAGTCGATCGACAAGAAGGCCAAGCAGGTGCTTTCTGGCTCCGGCAAGGCTCCAGTCCTGCTCAAGGGTGAACCTGAGTTGGCCGTGCGCGTGGTCCGTGACGTCTTCAACGAGGACTTCAAGACGCTTATCGTCTCTGGCGCCGAAGCCTGGGCGACCATCAGCGAGTACGTTACTGAGCTTTCCCCAGACCTGGCTGACCGGCTGGTCCACTGGGTGGAGCGAGATGACGTCTTTACCGCCCACCGAGTGGATGAGCAGCTGGCCAAGGGCTTTGACCGCAAGGTCTGGCTACCCAGCGGCGGCACCCTCGTCATTGACCGCACCGAAGCCATGACCGTTATTGACGTCAACACTGGACGTTTTACCGGTGGCGCTGGCGGCACCCTAGAGGAGACGGTCACCCGCAACAATCTTGAGGCCGCTGAGGAGATTGTCCGCCAGTTGCGCCTGCGCGATATCGGCGGCATGGTGGTGATCGACTTCGTGGATATGGTGCTGGAAGCCAACCGAGATCTGGTGCTCCGCCGCTTGGTGGAGTGCCTGAGTCGGGACCGCACCCGCCACCAGGTCACCGAGGTCACCAGCCTCGGCCTGGTCCAGATGACCCGCAAGCGCGTGGGACAGGGCCTGGTGGAGGCCTTCTCCACTCCCTGTGACTGCTGTGGCGGGCGAGGCTTTATCGTCCACGAAGACCCGGTGGAGAACCAACAGGTTGATATGTCCGCCTCCGCTGCCCGTAGTTCTGGGCGTGGGCGTGGCCGCAAGGGCCAGGAGGAGACGCCTGCCAGCAGTCGCAAACGCTCCGGCGCGGATAAGACCGTTGAGGTCCTCGAACCGGTAGACGACGCCGCCCGCGCAGCTACCCGCGATGCTCTCGCACAGATTGCTGCCGCAGCCGAGCAGGCCCATAAGGAACGCTAAAGGGTAGCTCCTGGCGCCGCCTGTAAGCCCCAAGGGCCCGCAGGTGGCGCCAGAGCAACTGCACCAGGGGTAGGACACTAAGCGCCGGGGCACCCAGTGCGCCTTAGGGCTGCAGCGCTTGAGCCGGAGAGAACCGCCGCCCCACCCACCGGGCTAGGAGCCCATGCCGCGGGGCCAGCAGCCAGGCCAGAGCGAAGCCCACCGTGAGCACCAAGACGATGGTGGCGCCGGTGGGCACGTCCACGGACCATGACAGGTACAAGCCAAATACCCCGGCCCCAGCCCCGATAACCGGGGCGAGCACCAGCATGCTCCCCAGCCGGTCAGTCAGCAGCCGGGCGGTGGCCGCCGGGGTCACCAGCAGCGCCAACACCAGCACATTCCCAATGGTCTGCACGGAAATCACCACTGCCAGAGATACCGCCACGTAGAGCAGCACATCCAAAGCCAGCACCGGCAGCCCGGCAGCGCGCGCAGTTTCTCGGTCCAGACTCACAGCCACCAGTGGCCGGTGAAACAGCGCCAGCGCCCCCAGCACCAGGGCACCCCCGCCCAGCGCCACTGGGATATCGGAGGCTGGCACCCCCGTGATGGACCCAAACAAGAAGCCCTGCAAACTGCCGGCATAACCGGGGGCACGGGCGATTATCACCACGCCCAACGCAAAGGCCCCCACAAACAGCACCCCGATCACAGAGTCTTCTTTTAGGCGCCGATTCTGGCTTAGCAAGGCGACCAGCACGGCTGTGGCCACCCCAGCCACCGCCCCGCCTAATACCAGGGAGCCCGATACCAGGAAGGCCACTGCCAGGCCGGGGAAGACGGAGTGAGCCACGGCGTCGCCAATAAAAGCCATGCCGCGCAAAACCACATGCACCCCAACCACCCCACATACCAGGGCACAGACCACCGCCATGAGCAGGGCGCGCGGTAAGAAGGACAGCACCGGGTTGAACAGGTCGTTGATGAAGTCAATAGGGGTCAGCACGCGGCCACTCCTAGGGCGGTGAGCAGGGGGTTATCGGGGCGTACCGAGAAGGTGCGGATCCAGGTCTCGGCAGCGGATACCTCAGCAGGGGTGCCGACGGCGATTACGGTCCGATTTACCAGGCAGAGGCGGTCACATTGGGCGCGTGCGCCAATGAGATCGTGGGTGGTCATAAGCACGGCGCAGCCCTCTGCTGCCAGGTCTTTGAACAGGTCCATCAGCAGCTCCTGAGTGGGCATGTCCAGGCCTGTAAAAGGCTCATCCAGCAGCAATACGGCAGGCTTCAGGGCTAGCGCCCGGGCAACCAGCACTCGTTGACGTTGGCCACCGGAGAGCTCACCCACGGGACGCGCCCCCAAGCTGTCCATGCCTACACGCAGTAAGGCGCGTTCCACCGCCACATGGTGCTCCTTGCGGGGGCGTCGCAGCAGTCCAAGGCGCACGGTGACAGCGCCCAATACGGCGTCGCGCACGCTGATCGGGAAGTCCCAGGCGAACTCATGACGCTGGGGCACATACCCGATCTGCCCAGCGACCTGCACCGTTCCACCCCGCTTGGGCGTAAGTCCCAGGACAGCGCGCAGCAGGGTGGTTTTGCCAGCGCCATTAGGGCCGATTAAGCCCACCAGTTCACCGGGATGGACCGCCAGGTCGACGTCGTGAAGGACCTGCCGCCCACCTAAGTCCACGGCTAGGTTGGTGACGGCGAGCGCAGGCTGGCTCATGCTTGGGGCTCCCCGGTGGTGGTGGCAGAGCCGAGAGCGGGTGCGGTGAGCTCCGCGAGGGCTGCAGGGTCTGGCTCGGGTGTCGGGGCGGAGGCGTGCACCTCCGCGATGGCGGCAGCTCGCTCAGCGGCAGACCGCCGGCGGGACTGAGCCAGCACCCAAAGCAGTGCCGCCACCAGGGCTAGTGCGAGGGAGCCAATCACGTACCACAGGTACTGACTGCCTGCGGCGCTTCCGGAAGCAGGGCTGCTGCCTGCAGGGGTGGAGGTTGCCGGAGTTGTCCCAGCTTTAGCTGCCTCTGGCCCGGCCAGCTCCTTGGAACCGACCTCGGCGGCCCAGGGGACTGCGGCTTTCAGTGCGTCGTCGCTAGAGGTCTGGCTGCCCACGGCGAAGCGCAGAGTGGAGGTGGCTTGCACGGTCCTGCCGTCGACGGTCTGAGCTTCAAAGCTGAGCCGGGCCAGGTAGATGCCGGGCTGGGTGAACACCCAGTTGGCGTGCACATGCGTATTGACATCCACCCAGACGTCCTGCGGCTGCTCCTTTTGCCCATCAACCAACAGCAGCGGCTCCCCAAAGGTGCCGTTCTGCAGGAACATCCAAGACTTGCCAGGGCCGGTGACTGGCCCAATGCGCATGGTGGCGCCGCGGTCCACCAGCTTGGTGACGCCGGGGTCCTGCGTATTCCAACCTAACCAAACCACATCTGGGCTCTGCGTCTGGGGGACCACGTACCAGCGCTCCCCGGCTTGGCCGCCCATAAAGGAGTAGGCCGGCTCAGTGGGGGCGTCCAGGAGGGCTGAGTCAGTTACCTGCAGGACGGTCTGGTCTAGATCGCGCCACACGGGTGTGGCTCCAGAGTCATCGCGGGCTTGCACGGTCCACTTGCCCTCCACCACCCGTGGGCCGACATCCACATGACCGGCTTTGACGGTGGTGGGCTCAGCGGAGCTTGACTCGTCGGCGGTGACAGTCTGCTGGAGAGCGGGGTCGGTGGCGTCGTCACCGGGGGCAGCTAAGGCGGCGGGGCCACCGGCCAGCAGTGGGGCCAGCAGGGCGGTGAATAGCAGCCAGCTGGGGCGACGGCGTCGGGTGGAGCGGCTAAATGAGCGGCCAGCTACGGAGGTGGGGTGAGCAAAGCGGGCAAGGCGGAGCGGCATGTAATTCCAATCGGGTAGGGGAGGGGCCCGGAGGGCCTAAGGGAGAGGGGGTAGCAGTCAGGAACTTGCTGGCGCACCCCCGAGGCATTGGGCCAGTGAGCGGGCATTGAAACGCATCATCTCCACATAGGTAGGTGCGCCGGAGTCCAAGGTGTCCCCGTATAGCGGGCAAACCCGCACGCCCGCGTCCTGTGCAGTGCTGCGCAGGGTGGAGCGGGTCCGGGCCAAGTTGGGCTCCAGGAATACGGCGGGGATTGCCAGATCTCGCAAAGTAGTGGAAAGGCGCACCCGGTCAGCCACTGAAGGTTCCACACTGGGGTTGGGGGCCACGAAGCCAGAGACCTCTAATCCGTAAGCCTTAGCCAGGTAGCCGTAGGCATCGTTGGTGGTGACCAGACGGCGTCGCTCCGCGGGGATCGTGGCAATGGTGGCGGCAACCTGCGCGTCTAGGGCATCAAGCTCACTGAGGTAGGCGGCGGCCCTGGCGCGGTAGGTGCTGGCGCCAGCAGGGTCCACCTGCTCCAGAGCATCGCGAATCACACGGACATAGGCAGCGGCATTGTGCACGTCATGCCACAGGTGGGGGTCGATTTCTCCATGCACATGCTTGCCGAGCACCGCCTGGGGTAGCACGTACACCGGGGCGCCCGGCTCCCCCAGGAAGCGGAAGCCGCTGGCCCCCGGCACCTGAGTGACAGTGCGTGGGGGCACTTCAATAACCGTGCTATCCAGGCTCTTGGTTTCCATGCCTCCGGCGCCACTGGCGGCGTCCACTGCTAAGTTCACGCCTCCGGCGTCCAGGTCCACGGTGATATCGGCGTGCCCGGCGGAGAGGACTTCGCGCCCCTCGGCAGTGGCGAGCTCTTGGGCACTGACCCCTACGGCGAAGACCGCCGTGGCGGGCTTTAGCTGCACCGGAGTAGCTGCTGGGGTGGGGCGGAGACGGGCCTGGAAAGTGACCCGATAGATTCCCGGCAGAGTGAAGGCCCAGCTCATGTGTTGGTGCGCGTTGGCAGGCAGGACTGTGGTGTCGGCGGCGTAGCCATCCCCGGCGTCGAAGCCATCGGTGGAAGAGAAGCCGATCTCCGGCTGGCCGAAAGAAGTGGTCAGGTAGGCGGCGGCTTGGCCGGGGCCCTCAACGCCGGTGGCAGTTAGGTCAATGGTTGAGGCCCGGGTGGCGCCGTGTTGCTTGCCGTCTCCGGCTACCCGCATGCCCAGCCAGACGGTGTCCAGGCTGCGGTCTTCCACCAGGGGCAGGATGGTGGCGCCGTGTTTGGCGGCGGCTTCTGCCACAGACACGGAGGTGGAAGCCGCTGGCAGGTTGGCGTCCAGGGTGCGGATGATGGCGTGCTCCTCCAATAGCAGGTAGTTGGAGAAGGCTAGATCTGCGTAGGCGACGTCGCGTACCGAACGCAGGGAAGGTTCCCAAGAGTGGGGGTCAGCACCGTCGGGAACCATTTGGGAGACGGTGGCCCGTTCCCCTGCCACCTGTCTGACCAGGTCGGCGAGGATTCCGGTGGTGGTGACTACCCGTAGCTCGCCGTCGGCGTTGGGGGCTAGAGGGTGCACTCCAAAGCGGCATCCGGCGACCGCCAGGGCGGTGACGGCAAGGACCGTCACCGCCCTGGCCAGGCGCTTTGCTGGTATCACGCCTGCGCCCTGTCCCGACGGCGTCGCAGGGCGGCTAGCACTACGCCTGCGGACACTGCCACGAGGGAGGCCCCCAGCAGGGAGGGTGTGCTGACCCCGGTGGAGGCCAGGTTGCAAGCCTTGCCATCGGGGGTGCGGCCCACGGTCTCCTTGATCATCGGACGGCCATTCGGCCCCTTCTCCCCAGTCACCTGCAGACCACTGTTGCCGGTGGCACTGCCGCTCTTGGCGCTGGCTGCAGCGGAGATGAAGGACAGCTCCTCCGGGGCTTTGAGCTTGGCTGCGTCCCCGAGGGCAAAGGTGAGGGTGGTCGGGTCTACCCAGGTGGCGGGCTGCTTGCGGTCATCCTTCACCCGGGCCACCAGGGCACCGCTTTCAGCCACCGGGCCTAGGTCAAAGTGCCCGTCAGTGGCGTCACCGCTGGCGCCCGGACCCACCACAAAGCTCAGGGTGGTGGAGGCCTTGGGCGTGGTGATGGTGGAGCCGGAGCTGGGGGTTACGGACATTTCCAGGCCCACCTTGTAGGTGCCGGGGGCGGTGAAGACCCAGTTGGGGTGGGCGTGGGTGTTCTTGGGCAGCGTGTAGGAGTCACCCACCTTGTCAAAGACGTGCGCGCCCACGCCGGAGCCGAGTTTGCCGGACATGAACACGGCCACGTTGCCCGGGCCGTCCACCGAGGTCAGGGTGTAGACCACCTCGCCGCTAGAACCGTTTACCACTGACTCGTGCTGCGAGTTCAGACCTAGCCAAGGCACACCGGAGATCTGACTGGCTGGAATCATCCACACGTCCTGGCCGGCGACGGAGCTACCTGCGGGAGCCGCGCTAGCACCGGCGCTGGGGGTGGCGGCGTTCGTACCAGCGGAAGCGCCCAGGGCCTTGGCCTCTTCGGCGGTGGCCTCACGGGTCACGATGGTAGGAAGGCATACGGCTGCGCGAGCAAGGCCCGCACCGGAGTGACTGCCATAGGAGCCAGCGTTGTGGCCCACCAGGCCCGCGGGGTTGCCTGCGGCTGAGCCGCCAGTGCTGCCGGAGGTGCCGGTGGAGCTGGTGGCGCCGTTCTGCTGGCCCTGCTCCGGCTTAGCTGGAGCCTTAGTCGCAGGTGCCTGATTCTGGCTGCCACCAGCTTGGCCTGGGTCGGTCATATGCCCGTCGCAAGGGACCTTGCCGACGTCGAGGTGGTACACGCGTTGCAAGGTTGCCTGGGAGGTGCCGTCGGCCTTCTTGGCATGTGCGGTGACTCGTAGCGTGTAGCGGCCCGAGTGGGAGAAGACCCAGTTCACGTGTTTGTGGGCCGGGGTGGGCTGGCTGATGGTGGAACCAGCAGCCTTGAGCTCATAGCCGCCGTCGGTCAGCACGGACTCGGCCTTGCCCAAGGAGGTCAGGAAGGCGTGGATGCTCGCCTCTTTGGGGCCGGTCCAGGACACGTCAAAGGTGGCTGCACCGTAGCCGCCCAGGGCGGCCTCGGTGGTGTCCCAGCCGGGCCAGATCAGAGTGTCCTGGTCCTGGCCGCTCTGGTCCAGGATGTACCCGCGCGCGGGCAGGCCGGGGACGGCGCTGCGGGAAGCCTCAGGGAGTTCGCCCAGAGCGGCCTCTTTGATCTGCATTAGGACGGTGGCCGGATCATGCAGAACTGCTTGGCCGGGCTTGGTGACCGTTTCCTTGAGCTGGAGGCTCAGAGAGCCGGCTGCGTCAGAGGACAGGTTGAGCATGTCGATATGCCCGTGATCCAGGACGGTTTTGACTCCTGCGGGCAGGCACTGTGAAGCATCCTCGGCCTTTGGGCTCGGGCTGGGCGCGGGGGTCGGGGCACCGGGCTGGGGTCCTTCAGGAGTCTGAGGCTTTTTAGAGCTGTCATCCTGGGGCGCCTTAGCAGCGGCGACCGTGACTTTGGTGGCCACGCTGCGGCTGCCGGAGCGGGCGGTGATGGTGCGCTCGCCGGCCTGTGCGGCGGTGGGGGTCCAGGCGGTGGTGGCGCCTTCAGGAGTGGCGGTTACGGTGGCCAACAGTTCGGTGTCGATCAGCAATTCCACTGCGGCCCCGGGGGTGAATCCCTTGGCGGTGATGGTGGCGGGGTGGCCGACTGCGGGGGTGTCACTGACCGCTACGGACAAGGTGGCGGGGTCTTGCGGCTGCTTGGGCGCAGGGGTCTCTGGGGCCTTGGGGGACGGCGTCGGCGTAGGTTGGGGCTGTGGGGTATTGCCCTCTTCGGGTTTGTGAGGGGTGGGCTGGCTGGGGTTTTTGCCATGTTCCTGTGGGGGAGTGGCGCCAGGTGGCGGGGTGGTGGTTTCGGCGAGCTGGTCCTCAGCCGTCGCTTCCGTTCCTACCTGGAAGGTGTAGGTGACGGCGGGGGAAGGCGCCGTTTTAACGCCGTCGGCACTCACAGCCTGATGAGCTAAGCGCACGTGGTAGGTGCCGGGCATGGTAAACAGCCACCTCGCGGCGGTGGGCTGCGCCGCCAGGGCGCTCAAGGCCATGCCGGTGCCCAACTCATAGACAGGCTTGCCGGGATCTGCGGGGGCGGGGGCGGCCAGCAGGGGCTCGGGCTCGTAGTCCTCATTGAGTCCGTGCACATAGACGTGGGCGCCTACCGGCCCGCGTACGGACTCCACCTGGGAGATAATTCTGCCGAAGCGGGGGGAGAGTTTGCTGCCATCCCAGCCGATGGAGAAGGTGCTGAGGTCATCACGGTCACCCCCCAGGAAATAGCCCTTCTCCACGTCCTTAATCCCAAAGGGGTTGACCTTGGGGCCGGTTGCGGGAAGTTTGAAGATCGTGCTGCCCGGGTCTAGCTGTGACTCTCCCCGCTCAGTGGTGTGGACCGTTGTGGTGCTTAGGGCTGCGGGGGAAGCGTCATCTGCAGTGAGTCGGAACAGGTCGACGCGGCCGGAGTCGACGACGGCTGGCTCGGCCGCGTAGGCGGGGGCGGTTAGCCCTGGGGTGCCTACTAGCGCTAAGGCAAAGGTGAAGATGGCGGCGACCAGCCGCATGAGGCGGGCGGGCGGACGGGCGATGGGCGGGGCTAAACGGGCAGGGCTGAGGGATAGGGGCATGGGAACACACCTAATCGGATCGGGAATCATTATCATGTCTAGTAGTAGGACATCTCGGTCGGGAATGCAAGTTTCGGTGGGGCGAATATCGCGTCAGGGGGATTTGACGGCGGACCCTCGCTGCTCCTAAGTTATCGGGAACGACTACCGTTATCGTCATCTAGGAAGCGTCTTATGCGCCACCTCCCCACAAATACCCCCACCGGGCCTGCCTTTACCGCAGCCCTGCGACACCTTCGCCGTCCCAGCGCCACCGGTTCTACGACTCGCAAAAGAGCACTGCGGGTTCTGCTACCTGCCGCTTTGGTAACTGCGCTGGCCCTCGGCTCAGGCTCCACCCCTCCAGCGACAGCCAGCCCGGATAAGGACCGTGCGGTTATCACGCAAACCCACGTGGATGCGCCCGTGGCCTCCTACGATGCCGCGGCTGGCGCCCTGACTGTCCGTGGCGGAGGTCAAGACCTTGACCAGATAGTCCTGTGGGCAGGGGCGACCACCTCCACCGGCTATGACCGGGTACCCAAACACCTATACCGCGTCGGCTGGCAGGAGGCGCTGTCTTTCTTGGGGCCGCCCGGAACCATCTACAGCGTTGCCCCACAGGATCCCGGCCCCGGTCAGGACCCCATCTACGCAGGCATTGACTCCGACTACGCCATCGGCGAGGCGGCGCACGACCTCGCCTTTGAAGAGCGGCTGTACACCCTGGACCTGGTGGGCTTGCGCGGTCCGGGACGCATGGAGGTCTTCACAGAAGCCGGAGGCGAGGTGAACCGCATTTTCTCCAGCACGGACACCCGGTTCCGCTCAGTCTTCTTCCCACGGCACAGTCACATGAACACCGCCTTCTCCAAGCCTGGACGCTATGAGGTTGTTTACCGCACCACGGCGCGCACCCAGGATGGCACCCTGGTGCCTTCTAAAGACCGCACCCTCGTTTGGCAGATGGGCGGTACCTTCCCGAATGAAACCACCGTGAAGGATGTGCGCCAGGCCTTCTCCGCCACTAGCACTCGGCTGCAAGGAGCCTCGCTCAGCCTTTCCCCTGCTGGTGACGATCTGAACACCAGGTTTAGCTTCGACGCCGGAGACCCGACAGCCACCGGTGCGCTAGTGATCCTCATCGACGGCTACCACCTGACCGAAGTGCCGGTTGTTGGCGGACGAGCCACCACCACCGAGGCCCTGGGCTCAGAATCCAGCACCTACCAGGCTGTGTTCATTCCCACTGGGGCCACAGGCGCCTGGGCTTCCCAGACCACTGACTACACCACCGGGCAGGAAACCTTGCGCGTCACTGCCGGTGCAGACGAAATCCTGGCACCCAAGATCTCTGGGCAGTGGGTTAGCGCCCCTGACACAGTCGCCGTCAGCCAGAACCGCGTGGAGGTCACACTTGACCCAAGCTTTGGGGTACGTCTCAATGGCCTGGACCCAGCGCTCAAGCTCGGCTACAAGGTGGAGACCTTCAGTGACAGTAAGGGGCGCAAGGCGCCCTCATGTGGTGTCGAAGGCTCAGCCAGCGGGCAGGCGCAGGCGGAACATCCCAAGGACCTATCCGTATGCCAAGATGCCAAACTCATTCGGGTCAGCCTCTACCCCCACCCGTACTCGAACCTCGGATCCGTGGTCCAAGACCTGAAAGTGGACTCCCTGACCGCGCCCGTCACCATGGCGGTGACCATGCCCCAACGCACCGGAGGGGTACAAAACGTCCCAGACCAGGACAGTGCTGAGTCGCCCACCCCACCCGCGCCCCACGGCCCGGATGACCAGCCAGGCGAGGTCCCGGGCGGGCAAGACAATCCGGGTCAAGGTGACAAGCCCGCCCCCCGCCCCCCGCTGCCCGAAGCCACGCCCCCACAGGCAGGCCAGTTGAGCAAGGAGCCAGTGGTCTTTGACTCTGGGCACTTGGACCTGCGCCTAGCTGAGGTGGCAGGCAAACCAGCACTGGCCATCGGTGCGGACGCTGACCGGCGTACCGGTCTGCTGCACGACCCGGCGGCGGTAACCCTGGAGGTGGGCAAGCGCTACCGCTGGACCCGCAGCGCCAAGGAATCCGATCCCTCCTACGACGTCATTGGCAAGGTCGGGCAGACCGTCTACTTGCTGCCAGCCGTGCAGGACAGTGGCAGCCTGTGGCCCGGGTTGAGCGCGGAACATATTGACCTGACGCCCTATGGAGGTGGCGCTGAACTAGAGGTAAGCCTGGAGCAAGGCCCCACCGGAGGTAAAGCGCTGTTCAGCCGCGGCGGAGGACTGGCCGCGGGCTTTGGCACGCCCTTAATCGACACCTCCCAGACCGGCCCCTCGCTCGTTCCTCTGCCTCAGGGTGCGCACCTGCACGGGGCCTGGGTATTCACCCAAGAAGGCACTTACCGCCTGCGTGTTCGCGCACTGCGCGCAGATAACCACGAAGCCCTCGCGGGGCCCACCACCCTCACCTTCCAGGTCGGCCCGAACAGCTCTGCGCCAGAGGGTCCGCAGCCAGCTCCAGACACAGACCCGAATGCGCCAACTCCTGGCCTGAGGGTGTCTGCCAGCACGGTTATGGCGGGTGAACAGATCACTTTCACCGCCACAGGCCTGGATAAGAACGCCCAGCAAGAAGCTGTTTTCGAGGTCCGCTCCCGGCTGCAGGAAGTGCCAGCAACCATTGCCGACGGCGTGGCTAAGGCCACCTGGACCGTGCCTGAAGACTTCCCGGCGGGCAATCACACAGTCAGCCTTAAGGGGCATCCGGAACTCGGACAGGCCAGCTTTGCGGTCTCGGCCCGTCCAGCCGGTGCCGCCCCCAGCAAGCCTGACGGTAACGGTGCCAGCGCAACAACGACGCCCTCAACCGCTGCAGCCAACGGCACCGCCCCAGGCAGCACCGCCGCGGGCGGCACCGCTACGGATGGCGCAGCTAGCGGCGCCGTGAGCACCGGCTCAGGCGGCACCGCTGGTGGCTCCGGAGGTGGCCTAGCTAGCACTGGCGTGCCCCTAGGGCTCCTGGTCCCAGCCTGCGCACTGGTGGCCGGTGGCGTGGCGCTACGACGTCGTCGCTAAGAAAGGTGGGCGGGTGCGGCCAGGTGGATTACGCCAGCCGCACCCGCTCCGGCACGATGAAGCCATCGTGCGAAAGAACACAGGTCCGCGCCGCCATCCGGCTTGGATACCAGTGAGGTGAGCACGTAAAGTGGTTCGCCGGTGCTTAGAGCACCTTTGCCAAGGAGATCGTGGCCCCATCCTTAGGGAACGGACAGCCCGGTCTGAAGATTTCGACAGAGATGAGCAACAAGTGGTCTACGCGATCGTCAAGGCCGGCGGCCGTCAGGAGAAGGTCTCCGTCGGCGACGTCGTGGTTGTCGACAAGCTTGCCGGTGAGATCGGCGACGAGGTCACCCTCGCCCCCGTCATGCTGGTGGACGGCGACAAGGTGACCACCGGCGCTGCCCTAGCCAAGTCCTCCGTCAAGGCCGAGATCGTCGGCGACGAGAAGGGCCCCAAGATCAACATCCTCAAGTTCAAGAACAAGACCGGCTTCCGCAAGCGCCAAGGACACCGCGCCAAGCTGACTGCCATCAAGGTCACCGCGATCAACTGACCGCCCAACGGTCCTGAACGCCTCAAGAGAAAGAAGCCTGAGATGGCACACAAGAAGGGTCTTGGTTCCTCCCGCAACGGTCGCGACTCCAACGCGCAGCGCCTCGGCGTTAAGCGTTACGGCGGCCAGTTCGTCAAGGCTGGCGAGATTATCGTCCGCCAGCGCGGCACCCACTTCCACCCCGGAAACAACGTGGGCCGTGGCAACGACGACACACTGTTCGCCACCGCTGCCGGCAACGTTGAGTTCGGCACCCACCGTGGTCGCCGGGTCGTTAACGTGACGCTCGCTGAGGCCTGAGCCTCAACCACCACAGACAATCGCGAGGGCGGATGGCTTTGGCCGTCCGCCCTCGCGGCATAAGCACCGCCCCGCCGCCGAAAAACGCCTAAAGCGCAGCCACCGCCCCACGCCGATCACCAGGAGACCAAATGCCTACCTTCATTGACCGTGTGGTGCTGCACGCCTTCGGTGGCGACGGTGGCGACGGCTGCACCTCCATCCACCGCGAAAAGTTCAAGCCCCTGGCTGGCCCCGACGGTGGCGACGGCGGCCACGGCGGCTCCGTAATCCTAGAGGTCGACCCGGCCGTCACCACCCTGCTCAGCTACCACCGCTCACCGCATCGGCGCGCTGGAAAAGGCAGCCCCGGCATGGGGGACTGGCGCCGCGGCACTGACGGCGAGGATTTGGTGCTGCCAGTGCCCGAAGGCACCGTCGTCAAGGACGAGGACGGGCAGGTGATTGCTGACCTGCTGGGCGCAGGTACCCGCGTCACTGTTGCCGAGGGGGGCACCGGCGGACGCGGCAACTTCTCCCTGGCCTCCTCCCGCCGCCGTGCCCCCGGCTTCCACCTGCTCGGTGAACCCGGCCAGGTGCGTGACGTGGTGCTGGAGCTCAAAACCATCGCCGACGTTGCCCTAGTGGGCTACCCCAGCGCCGGAAAATCCTCCCTGATCGCTGCCCTATCCGCCGCCCGCCCCAAGATCGCCGACTACCCCTTCACGACCCTGGTGCCCAACCTGGGGGTGGTGGAGGCAGGGGAGACCCGCTACACCATCGCGGATGTGCCCGGTTTGATTCCAGGCGCTAGCCAGGGTAAAGGCCTGGGCCTGGAGTTCCTGCGCCACATTGAGCGCTGTGCTGTGATCGCCCACGTGATTGACTGCGCCACCCTGGAGCCGGGACGTGATCCGCTCTCAGACCTGGACACCATTGAGTCGGAGTTGGCTGCCTACGCCGCAGGCCTGGGAGATAAAGAGTCTGATCCCGCCCACACCGGCCGCGTGCCCCTGATGGAGCGGCCCCGCGTGGTGGTGCTGAACAAGGTAGATGTGCCTGATGCCGCCGAGCTTGCGGAGTTCGTGCGCGCTGAGGTGGAGGAACGCGGCCTGCCGGTCTTCATTGTTTCGGCTGTCTCCCATGCGGGGCTCCGCCCCCTGTCCTTCGCCCTGGCCAGCCGGGTGGAGCAAGCCCGCGCAGCCGCGCCCGCCACCGCCAATCAGGCGGAGGCTGAACGCCCCGTGCTCCGCCCCGCCGCGGTGGGACGCCGCAAGCCTGAACCTGTGGCTACGGTGATGCGCATCCAGCACCCCAGTGAGGGGCAGGTCTACCAGGTCCGGGGTGACAAGCCTGAGCGCTGGGTGCGCCAGACTGACTTCTCCAACAATGAGGCCATCGGTTATTTGGCTGACCGCCTGGCAACCGCCGGCGTAGAGGATGAACTGGTAAAGGCCGGGGCTCACGCCGGTGACCCCGTGCTGATTGGCGCGGTGGAGGGTGGTGTGCTCTTCACCTGGGAGCCGACCCTGACCACCGGCCCCGAGTTGCTGGGTGCTCGCGGCACCGACGACCGCATCGACCCGATCCACCGCCGCACCAATGTGCAGCGCCGCGCCGAATACCACGAGCTTATGGATGCCAAGGAAGCAGCTCGCGCAGAGCTGCGAGCTGAGCGCGAGGAAGGCCTGTGGACCGATGTCGGCAGCTGGTCGCCTGAGGGCGCAGGCGCTGAGGACTAGGCATGTCTCGCCCTCAGCGCCTCACCCCGGGTGCCCGCATAGTGCTCAAAGTCGGTTCCTCCTCCCTGACCCGGCCTGATGGCGGCCTGGAACTAAACCGGATTGACGTCTTCGCCTCTCTGATTGCCTCCCTTAAAAGGCGCGGCCACGACGTCGTGCTGGTCTCTTCTGGAGCCGTGGCTGCCGGACTGGTGCCTTTAGGTCTGGAGACCCGCCCCAGCGAGCTACGCCTGCTGCAAGCGGCTGCGAGCGTGGGGCAGGGCCGCCTGGTGGGCCGGTGGGAAGCCGCCATGAGCGCCTACGGGGTGGTTACGGCCCAGGTGCTGCTCACCGGGCAGGATGTGGCCGTGCGCTCCCACTACCGCACCGTGCGCTCCACCTTTGACGCCCTGCTAGCCATGGGGGCTGTGCCGGTGGTCAATGAAAACGACGCCGTAAATACCGCAGAGTTCTCCCTAGGGGACAACGACCGCCTGGCCGCTTTGGTCTCCCACCTGGTCAGTGCGGACCTGCTGGTGCTCTTCACGGATGTGGATGGCATGTGGACGGCCCGCCCCGGCACCCCCGGCGCCGCGCCGGTGCGTTTGGTAACGGATGTAACCGAGCTGGCGGGGGTGGATGTGACTGGCACCGGCTCGACCCTGGGAACTGGCGGTATGCGTTCCAAGGTGCAGGCTGCCACCATCGCCTGTGCTTCCGGCACCGCCACCATGGTTGCCAGCGCCGACGACGCCCTAGAGGTCCTTGGTGGGGAGGCCCTGCCCGCTGAGCTGGGCACCTGGTTTGCCGCCACCGGGCCGCACCGTTCTAGTCGGCGTTTGTGGATGGCGCATGCCGCTCAAGTTGAGGGGCGTCTAAGCGTGGATGCTGGGGCAGCACACGCCGTCACCGCGGGCAAAAAATCCCTGCTACTGCCCGGAGTGGTGGGGGTTTCTGGAGACTTTGAGTCCGGGTCGGTGGTTGAGGTCTTGGGACCAACTGGTTTGCTGGGGCGGGGCGTGTGCCGCTACTCGGCGGTAGAGCTGAGCGAGGTGCTGGATGCGCGCTCTAGTGGTGCCGCCACGCCAGATCACGTGGCTCCTGTAGTACACCGTGACGACTGGGCTGAGCTGCCCCGCACAGCCGGGGCTTGAACAACCGTAGCGTGGCGGATTCAGGCCCGGAGATGATGGCGCCATTAGCAAGGAGGCACCTTGGCTGGTTCTTTCTCCCCTCAGACCATCCCCAGTCTGACTGGCTGGCAGGCAGCCGCGGGCACCTGGGAACGCCAGCCTGACACCCAGCTGGTGGGGGCGATCACGGGGCATACCGGGGCTCAGATTCTGGCTGCCGAGACGGGGCTAGAGCTGGCCGGCGCCGTCGCAAGACCACAGGATATTGAACTGCGTCTGGATTCCGCCCGGACCGAGCTCGGCAAGGAAGGCTACGAGCTGCAAATCGGCGTTGGGGGAGTGCAGCTTACCGCTGCCACTGAGGTGGGCTTGTTTTACGCCACCCGCACCCTGAGCCAACTGCTGCGCCAGGGCCCCACCCTGCCTTATGGGCGAGCTGTGGATCGGCCCCGCTATGAGGAACGCGGCGTGACCCTGTGCGGCGGCCAGGTGGGTATCCAAATGGACTGGGTGGAGCGGCTACTCACGGAGATGGCTGATCTAAAGCTCAATCACCTCCTGTTGGAGTTGAAGCTCAAACCGGCCAAGCATCCCGAGTCCGCCGCCTGGCATTACTACACCCGCGCGCAGATCCGGCAACTTTGCCACCCGGCCCGGGAACGCCATATTGACCTCATTCCAGAAATCAACTCGCCTGGGCACCTGGGTATCTGGTTGGAGCAGCACCCAGAGCTGCAACTCGTGGACCGTCACGGCCAAGGGCATCCAGAGATGCTAGACATCTCCAAGCCACAGGCCGTCCACTACTACCTAGAGCTAGTGGATGAGTACCTGGAAGCATTCGATACCCCTTGGTTCCATATGGGAGCCGATGAGTACCTGATCGGCACCAGAGCCAGCGAGTTCCCGGCCTTAACTGCCTGGGCGCAAGTCACCTACGGTGCTCAGGCCACCATTGACGACGCCTTCACCGCCTTCATTAACACCGTGGCTGACCACGTGCGTGCCGCAGGGAAGCGCCTGCGCATCTGGAACGACGGCGTCATTGATACCCAGGTGGTGCGCCTGGACCCTAGTGTCGTCGTCGAGTTTTGGTACGGGCAGGGCATCAGTGCCGCCGCTTTGGCCCAGCGAGGGACTCGGATTCTCAACGCCACGGAGTTGCTGTACTGGTCGCGTTCAGCCGAGTTCTACCGGGTTGACTGCCGAGCCCTGTGGGAGAGCGATTGGCAGGTGGGGCAGTTGCCTGGCACTGCGCTCAAGCCCGAGCACCCGGCGCTTCTGGGCGCGAAGCTGTCTATCTGGCCGGACCTGGCTTATTTGCGCACTGAGGGTGAGGTGGAGCAGCAGGTGCGTGACTCGCTGCGCTTGGTGTCCCAACTGACCTGGCCGGTGGGCACGATGGCATGGATTGGGAGGGCTTCAAGGCGCGGATCGACGCCGTGGACCGCAGCCCCCTGTGGAAGCAGCCGCCAGGGCCCGGTGCCGGTCTGTACCGGATCAGCAACGCTGACGGTCAGGTGCTCAGCACAACTAATAGCGCTGATAACGACGGCGTCCAGCTGGTGCTGCTTGCTCTTGACGCCGCCCAGGAGGATGACACTTGGCGGCTGCTACCCACCCCGGAGGGCTACTACCAACTGGTCTCCACCCGGAGCGGTCTGGCCCTGACGCCATTGGACACGCCGACGGCGCGGGCTGGCTCGGCCTATACGAGATTAGTACTTCCGAGGATGGCCAAGCCTGGAGTGAACCCGTGGCTAGCGGTCTCGCCCAGATGACCGATCAGCCTCAGACCTTCTTGGTAGGGGCCTCCTGCAGGTACCTGCGGCTGCGCGGTCTGTCATCGTCTACCGGTGGCGGCACCATGAGCGCAGCCCGGATTCAGCTACGGGTCCTGCCGACTGGGCCATCTGCTGCCCCGTCCGCGAATATCTGCAGCCAGGACGCAACACCTCACGGGGAATTGCCCTAGAGTTCAGGCCTATCAGTTCCCAGGAGCGCATCATGACCCAGGATCACCTTAACGACGCCGCAACTTCCCAAGCGAAAGCCCCCACTGCCGAGGCTCTGGTGCGTCAGACCGCCACCGCTGCCCGCCTAGCACAACGCAGCTTTGCGAACGCCACCCGGGCCCGCAAGGACCAAGCCTTAGAAACCATGGCCGTTGCCCTGGAGGCCTCCGCCGCCCAGGTGCTTGCCGCTAACGCCTTAGACCTAGAACACGCGCGGCAAAGCGGCATGAAGCCAGGGTTGCTGGATCGCCTAGCCCTGGATGAGTCCCGAATCCACGCCATGGCTGATTCTCTGCGCGAAGTTGCTGCCCTGCCGGACCCGGTGGGCGCCATTGTGGCAGGCCGCACGCTCCCCAATGGACTGCGGGTGCGTCAACAGCGCGTGCCCTTGGGCGTCGTCGGCATGATTTACGAGGCCCGGCCCAATGTGACCGTGGAGGTCGCCGCCCTGACCATTAAGTCCGGCAACGCCGTCGTGCTGCGAGGTGGCAGCGCAGCCCAAGCCTCCAATGCCGCCATCGTGGCGGTGCTGCGCAGTGCCCTGGTCTCATGCGGCCTGCCTGCCGAACTCATCTCCACTGTGGATGAGGCTGGCCGCGAGGGTGCCCATGCCCTTATGCATGCCCGTGGTCTGATCGATGTGCTAGTGCCCCGCGGTGGGGCCGGACTAATTGCCACCGTGGTGGAAGAGTCCAAGGTGCCGGTGATCGAGACCGGCTCCGGCAACTGCCATATCTATGTGGATTCCTCCGCTGACCAGGGCAAGGCGGTGGAGATCATTGTCAACGCCAAGATTCAGCGGGTTGGCGTATGCAATGCCGCCGAAACTCTCCTAGTCCACCATCATGCCGCCGGGCATTTCCTGCCACTTGTTGCCCCGGCCCTGTGGGAACGCGGCGTCACACTCCACGCCGACGAGGCCACCCGCTCCGTGCTGGCCCCCTATGCCGCTAAGAGTCAGCAGGACGATCTGCTGGTGCCCGCCACCGCAGAGGACTGGGACACCGAATACGGTTCCCTGGACCTAGCGGTGCGCGTGGTGGACACGCTGGAAGAGGCGATTAACCACATTCGCCTGCACACCACCGGTCACACTGAGGCCGTTCTGGCGCAGGACGTGCGCGTTATCAACACTTTTATCGCTGGCATGGACAGCGCCGCCGTCATGGTCAACGCCTCCACTCGCTTCACCGACGGCGGTCAGCTGGGCCTGGGAGCAGAACTCGGCATCTCCACACAGAAGCTTCACGCCCGCGGTCCCATGGGCCTAAGTGCCCTAACCTCCACCACCTGGGTGGTGGAAGGTGAAGGTCACATACGCCCTTGAAACTGGTCCCAAAGCGGCCCAGAAATGACCGTTAGACTTATACCATGCCCTCCATCCCTGTCCAGGGCGCAGCTGCGCTCGTCACTACCACTAGCGCTGTAGTAATCGGCGTTTCTGCCCTGCTGCTGGCCGGGAGCAGTTTGAACGCTGCCGAAGCACCCACCGTCACCCCCAGTCCGACACCGTCGGCCTCACCCACACCTACCCCACAGAGTTCGCCGCAGCCCTCGGCAACAAGCACTCCAAGCCCAGAAGTGTCCACGACCCCCCTAGCTACGCCTGAACCGACAGCACCACCACAGCCTGAATCGCCACCGGTGGAGGCCCCACCACCCGCAGGAGACCGCCAGCCAGCACCTCGTATTACAGAGATCCCGCTGCCTCCCGACTGGCAATTCCCCACGCTGCCCCCCTTACCGCCCAACGATGCAGAAGAGCCACTCGTACCACCCGTACTTGAGGACGAATACCCACCAGCGGACCTGCCCGACGACGACGAATACGAGGAATACGACTACTAGACCTGCCCAATCGGGAGCAGTACCTCCGGGCCAGTTGAGGCCGCCCCACAAGCACTTAAACACCGGCGTGGCCAGATAGCTGCATTGGTGCCTGGCCACGCCGTCGTCAGCGCTGCAATAAGCGCCGTCAGTCCACATCCACCCACTTAGAGCCCATCGGCTCCAAGGTGATCTCCCACTTGCGCCCATCACCGAGCACCGTGGTAGTGGCTTGCTCGTAGGCATTGTTGGTCACCAGGAAACGCTTGTGCCCCGGGTACCAAGCCACCTCAGTGTTCGGATTGCTGCAGAACCACTGCTCCAGCAGGTCCTCCCGCTGAGCTGCCCAGTACAGGGCCCGCTGCAGAGTACGAGAGTTGACCGCCGAATAGGGCAGACCCGAGAAGTACACAGCCCGCCCCTTGCCAAAGTCATTGACCGCAATCTTCACGGTGCCAGCCTCATAGGCCAGCACCTGCGTGCGCTGAGAGAGCGCGAATACATCCCCGCCAGCGCCCTCGCCGTCGTCGAAAGACTCCTGCAGATCCGCGGTGACTAGATGCTCGTCCACAATATTTGGGTAGCGATCCGTGGATAGGGTCAGCTGGCGCTCGCGGTCCACCCCCAGCACGTCAGACAGCTGCAGGTAGGCGCCGCCCTGCTGGTAGGCGGAGGGCTCACCCACGCCAATGAAACCGTGCCCCTGGGCCACCCAAGCGCGGATGGTTTCTGCCAGGCGGCCATCAGCCCAGGCTTCAGCCCCCGAGTAGGAGGTGCCGGCGGCGCCAGCGTTAATAAGCACCCCCACCTCTTCAGGCACACCTGCCTCCAGCACCTCATCGAAGGACAGGAAGCGCACCTTGAAGGGCAGACCGGCCAAGGACTCAATTACGCCCACATAGGAGTAGACGGCCTTGTACCACAGGGCGTGGGCCACCATATGGGTCTGCCAGCTGCGCAGGGAACCCCAAGCGTTGAGGATGCCTACGGTGAAGGGGGCGTTCTGGGGCAGCTCGCCGCCGCTGAACTCGTGGATGTCCCGGAACTCTTGGCAGATCGCGGTGATCCGCTCAATGAACTCAGGGAACTCCAAGGCCAAAGAGACATAGCCGCCATAGCCCATGCGATCCAAAGGATGCCGGATGATGGCGCGCCGGGAGGTTAGCCAGGAATCATTGGCTTCACCCACCGGGTCTCCGCCGTCGTGGTTGAAGACATCCGGGAAGAAATAGGGCAGGAAGCGGACCTCCGTGTATTTCACGCCTGGGATATCGGAGATCAGGCGGGTGGTGGCGGCCGAGCCAGCAGAACCGACGACGGCGTCCAGACCGATGGAAGGGAAGTAGGGGCCGTAGGGCTCGGTGCCCATCCAGTTGTCGCCCAGGAACATCATGGCCTCGCGGCCAGCCTCATGGGCGATATCCACTAGGCCCTTGGCGCGCTGGGAGACAAAGCGGGACTGGAAGTCGATCCAGTCGCGGAAGTGCTGGGTGGGCATACGGAATGGGGAGTTGTAGTACCCCGCGTCCACGAAGTCCTCAGCGCGCAGTTCGTAGCCGTATTCAGCCTCGAAGGCGTCAATGGCCTCGGGGGAGACGGAAGCGGAGTAACCAAACCAGTCCACGAACTTCTCCTTGCCTTCAGTGTTGAAGGCGATGGTGAAGTGGTAGAAGAAGGTGGTGAAGCGGACTACGTCAACCTCGGGGTGTTTGGTCAGCCACTCGCTGAGAGCTTCTTTTGCATGCTCCCAGACGCCGTTTTTGCGCACGTCGTAGGGGCGTTCTTTGACGCGCGTGGGGTCGGTCTCGCCCCAACCGTTGGTGATGTAGTTGTACATCTGGGTGGTGTCCCAGATCTGGTCGGCCAGGAAGCCCACCGTGTACTCGTGCCAGGCGGTGGGCGCAGCGATGGTCAGGATGCCGGTGCTTTGGTCCACGCTCCAGCCGGATACGGATACCACCTGGCCGCTGGTGCGGTCAATGACCTCCCAAAATTTCTCCACACGCTCATAACAGGGCTTGAACTGTTCCCGGAAGTAGCCGTCTAGGACGTCAATCTGCAGCGGCTCACTGCTCATAGCGGTGACGCGCGCGCTCATTAGGTACTGGTTGACCAGGGTGTCAGGGTGTGCCAAGGCCCACTCCTGGTCGCCGCGGGCGGGAAAGTAGGTGGAGTAGACCTTGTCCACTAGTTCGTAGGCGATCTCAGGCAGCCAGGTGCCGTCAGAGTTGCGGACGGCGTCGGCGCCTAGAGCCTGAGCGAGTTCGCGGATCTGGTCGTCGATGCCCTCCTGGATGGGCATGGTTACGCGGCCGGTGGTACGGGTCATAAGGGCTTTTCCTCGGTTTGAGTCTTGTGGGGAGTTACGGACTAGGGACTAGACGAGTTGGACTGGGATGCCTACCTCACGCAGCATGGAGATCTGCTTGGGGCTGGCGCCTTCGTCGGTGATGACCAGTGAGAGCCGGTCCGGGGTGCAGATGCGTGCGAAGGCGGTGGCGCCAAGCTTGGAGTGGTCACAGACCACTACCACCTTGCGGGCGGCACGCACCAGCGCGGCGTTGACGGCCGCCTCACCCTCGTGGTCAGCGAAGGCGCCACGCTCATCGAGTGCATCAACACCTAGGAACAGCGTGTCAACGCTGATTGAAGGCAGGATCAGTTCACTGAGTGGTCCGGTGAGTTCATAGGAGCGTGCGCGCGCCACACCGCCGGTGACCACCACGCGCACGCGCTGGCGCACGGTGAGTTCTGAGGCGATGTTGACGGCGTTGGTGACCACTGTGATTGGCAGGTCAGAGCTGCTGGCCGGCTCTGGAGGCAGGACGGCGAGTTCACGGGCGACCTCTGTGGTGGTGGTGCCACCGTTTAAGCCAATCGTGTCGCCGGGGTGCACCATGGCCGCAGCTGCCCGGGCGATGCGTGTTTTCTCGTCAGCCATGCGCGTGGTGCGGTAGCGCAGCGGCAGTTCCGAGGAGGTGGGGTTGGCACTGGCGCCGCCGCGGGTGCGGGTGACCAGCTGCTGGTTTGCAAGCAAGTCCAGGTCCCGGCGGGCGGTGGCGGCGGAGATACCTAGGCGCTGGATGATGTCGTCGATGTGTACGGTACCCTCCTCGACGATCATGCCCAGGATCGTCGAGAGGCGCTCGTGGCGGGTCATTGGTCCTCCAAACGGGTGGGACGCCCAGGTGGTCAACAGCTCGCGCCGTCCGGCGTCAGAAGGCTTGCACCAACGTCAGCGTAGGTGCGTGGTTCCATGGGGCTGCGCTCACTATAGATCACGAAGTATGGAATTGTCGTGCAGATTCGATGGAAAGTGATGGTTTTGCTGGTAGTATCGTCGCATTCGCTCAGCATGCGTCGTGGCGTGTGCGAGTTTCTGATACCACGCCACGTCCCCAAGACCCTACTGATCGCTTATATGCAATGGAGGCATCGTGGCCAACAAGACGACGGCAGAGATCTTCACCCAGCCTGACACCTGGACGCGAGCAGTGGCGCTGGCTGCTACCTCCCAGGGCCTACCTGTCAGTGGCGAGCGCATCGCCGTGATCGGTTGTGGCACTTCTTGGTTCATGGCGCAGTCTTACTGCGTGCTGCGTGAACAGCTTGGGCAGGGCGTTTCTGACGCCTTCACCTCCTCGCTCTACCCGCTTGCCCGTGACTACGACCGTGTGGTCCTGCTGTCCCGCTCCGGCACCACCACGGAGATGGTGGATATCGCTAAAGAGCTTGAGGGGCGTGGTGTGCCCACGGTGCTGGTCACCGCAGTTGGCGAGGGTCCCATCGCCCCCCACGTCACCAGTGAGATTGTCCTGGACTTCGCCGATGAGGAGTCCGTGGTCCAGACCCGCTTTGCCACCAGTGCGCTGACGCTTTTCCGTGCTTCACTGGGTGAGGACCTAAGCGCGGCAATCGCGGACTGCCGCCAGGCTCTGGACTTTGAGGTGCCCGCCTCTTGGGTGAGCGCCGATCAAGTCTCCTTCCTGGGTGACGGTTGGTGCTGGGGCCTGGCAAATGAGGCTGGACTGAAGTGGCGTGAAGCCTCCCAATCCTGGACGGAGAGCTACCCGGCCATGGAGTATCGCCACGGGCCTATCGCCATCGCTCAGCCCGGACGCCTCACCTGGGTATTTGGCGAGGCTCCGGCCGGCATGGCCCAGCAGGTGGCGGACACTGGCGCTGAGTTCCTCACCTTTGACCTAGACCCGGTTGCTGCGCTGGTTTTGGCACAGCGTGTGGCGGTGCTGCGCGCTGAGGATCGCAAGCTGGACCCCGACAATCCGCGTCATCTCACCCGCGCAGTGATCCTTCCTGACGGCGGGCACTGACCATGAGCCCGCGTTTCGCTATCGGTGTTGACGTCGGTGGAACCGCTATCAAGACGGTTCTGGCTGACGCCACTGGCCGCGCGGTATTCCAACGAGAGGTGCCCACGCCCGAGGGTGTTGAAGCGCTGCTGAAAGCCGTGGCCAAGGCTGTTGCCGCCATTGAGATGCAAGTCAGTGTTGGCCAGGTGAGCGGCGGTGACACCGTGGTGACTCCCGTTGACATCTGCCGCACCGTGGGTGTGGATGTGCCAGGAATCGTTGACGAAAGCAAGGGCATTGCGGTCTTGTCAGTCAACCTTGGTTGGCAGGACGTTCCCATGGCGCAGTTGCTGGAGGAGGCTCTTGGCCGCCCGGTGAGCCTGGGGCATGACGTGCGCTCTGGAGCCTGGGCGGAAGCCCGCTGGGGAGCGGGTAGCGACAACTGCATGTACCTCGCACTGGGGACCGGCATCGCCGCCGTGTTCATCGTTGATGGCCACCCAGTGGTCTCTGGTGGCTGGGCCGGGGAGATCGGCCAGGCGCTGGTGCCGGACCCGGACCATCCGGGACAGCTGGAGCGCTTCGAGGCCGTTGCTAGCGCAGGAGCTTTAGCTAAGCGGCTGGCAGATACTCGTGCTCCCAAGGATCGCGACGACGTCGTTGCTGCTGGGGCGCTGGGGGTGCAGATGGCCCTGGAAGTTGGTGATCCCCTGGCTCAGCGCGTCTGGGACACCGCCTTGGATGCACAGGCAGAGGTGATTGCCCGCGCCGTGTGCATGCTGGGCCCGCTGGACGTCATCATCGGTGGTGGCCTTATGAAGGCGGGGGAGAAGCTGTTGTTTGAGCCTCTGACCGAGCGGGTCTCCAAGCTGTTGACTGTCAGCCCCGTGCCACGAATTGTGCCCGCCGCGCTTGGCGCCTGGGCGCAGGCTCTCGGCAGCGCAGGCCGAGTCTTGACGGCTGAGGGCTGAACCCGGCATTGATTTAGGTGCCCACGAGCGCCTCACAACTGCAAGATAATCCTGGAAGGAGAGCAAATGCTCGCCGATATTCGCAAACTAGCTGCCGACGCCGCCCATGAGGGAAAGGGACTTGGCGCCTTCAATATCGTCATGTTGGAGCAGGCCGAGGTTTTTGCTGACGCCGCTGAGGCTGCTGGGCTGCCACTGGTGATCCAGATCAGCCAGAACGCGGTGAAGTACCACGGTGGACGTTTAGCCCCCATTGCCAAGGCAGCGCTGGCGGTCGCTGAGGCTGCCAAGGTGCCGATGGTGGTGCACTTGGATCATGCCGAGGACCTGGACCTCTGCCGTCAAGCTGTAGACCTGGGTATCACTTCCATCATGTACGACGGCTCCCACCTGCCTGATGATGTCAATCGCGCCACTACGGCGGAGATCACCGCCTGGTGCCACGAACGGGGGGCTTCAGTGGAGGCGGAGCTTGGTGAGGTTGGTGGCAAGAATGGCGTGCATGATCCCTCCGCGCGCACCAGCCCTGAGGATGCCGCGCAGTTCGTGGCGGATACTGGGGTGGACCTGCTGGCGGTCGCCGTAGGCTCTTCTCATGCGATGACTACCCGTGGGGCAGTGCTGGACACTGAACTGATTGCCGCGATTAAGGCAGCTGTGCCGGTTCCTCTGGTGCTGCATGGCTCTTCTGGCGTGTCAGATGAGGGGATGCGTGCGGCAATAGAGTCGGGCATGACCAAGATCAACGTCTCAACGCACCTGAACGTGGTCTTTACCGCTGCGGTACGGGAGTTCCTGGCTGCCAATGAGCAGGTTGTGGACCCGCGCAAGTATGTGCAGGCAGGCAATGTTCCGGTCCGGGCTGAGGTGGAGCGCCTGCTGCGCTGGTACGCGGGGGAGTGAGGACTAAGGCCAGCAGCCAGCAAATCGACGGCGCGTTGGTGACCTGAATACCGCATAAGACGGGGCTCGCGTGGCAGGATGGGAGCGTCCATGTCCCTTGCTTGCTCGTCTCAGTTCGTCCCTGGAAGGGGGCGTGCGAGGGAGCTGCACCTTCAGGAGGCCCTCTTGAGCGATAAACGGCGTGCGCCGCGCATCGGCATCATGGGTGGCACTTTTGACCCTATCCATCACGGGCACTTGGTTGCGGCCAGTGAGGTTCAGGATGTGTTTGGGCTGGATGAGGTCATCTTCGTGCCGACGTGGGCCCAGCCTTTCAAGAAGGACAGGCGGGTCTCGGAGGCGGAGCACCGCTACCTGATGACGGTGATCGCGACTGCCTCCAACCCTCGCTTCACGGTGTCCCGGGTGGATATTGATCGTGGCGGTACGACGTACACGATTGACACGCTGCATGACATTGCGCGCGAGTACCCCGGCGCGGAGTTGTTCTTCATCACTGGTGCGGACGCGCTGGCACAGATTCTGACTTGGAAGGACGCTGAGGAGCTGTTTTCCCTGGCGCAGATGGTTGGAGTTACTCGGCCAGGCCACGTGTTGGACGGCACTGGGTTGCCGCGGGAGCGGGTGTCTTTGGTGGAGGTGCCGGCCATGGCGATCTCTTCCACAGACTGCCGCACGCGGATCTCTAAAGGCGGTCCAGTCTGGTATTTGGTTCCAGACGGCGTGGTGCAGTACATCCGTAAGTACGGCCTCTACCGGGGGATTGTGCGCAAAGCATCGCCGACGTCGATGACCGCGCGGGTGGCCCGAGGGCAGTCGCTGAGGAAGGAGAACGAGGTTGGACGCTGATAGCAACGCTATTTCGTCGGAACGCAGGCGAGGCGGGAGTCGTCGCGCTATGCGGGACGCCGAGCGTGTAGCTGAGCGGGAGGCCTACCTCACGGGGCAACAGCCGCTGCTGACGCGCCGTGAGATGAAGCGCCTGCGCGAAGAGTCAGAGGCGCTGCAGGCAGCCATCGACTCCGGCGAGATCACCCTCGAGCAGGCCAAGGCCCTGCAGAACCCGCTGGCGGAACAGCCAGACATTGACGTTCCAGTGCTGCACGCTACCGGCTCCCATGCGGCGCTCTCCGAGGAAATGCTGGCAAAGCTCGACGCCGAGGCCTCCGAGAAAGCCAAGGAAGAGGCAGCGGACAAGCCTGAAGACGATGCCAGTGATTCTGCGGAGGCTGCGGAGCCAGCGGAGGGCCAGGCTGAGAACTCCGCGGGCGGCGAGGAGCAGGCCGAGGCTGCTGCAGAGTCGGCTGATGAGGCTGTTGAGGGGCCTGAGCTTGCTGCTGCGGACAAGGACCAGAACGCGGACGAGCAGGTGAGCGGCGAGGCCTCTGAGGCGGACGAGGCGGAGAAGTCTGCTGAGGACGATGACTCGGATAACCCTGCAGAAGACCAGGAGCAGGAGCCAGCGGCCTCAGCTGAGGAAGCAGACCAGGTAGCTTCGAGCAAGGATGCCGACGAGGACTCGGAGCAGCCCAAAGACGCTGATGACTCTGCTTCAGCAGACGGCGACGACGAGGCCGAGCGCAAAGCTGCCGAGGAGAAGGCCGCCGCAGAGAAGGCTGAAGCCGAGCGCAAAGCTGCTGAAGAGAAGGCGGCTGCAGAGAAGGCTGAAGCCGAGCGCAAAGCTGCCGAAGAAAAGGCGGCAGCGGAAAAGGCTGAAGCCGAGCGCAAGGCTGCTGAAGAGAAGGCCGCCGCAGAGAAGGCTGAGGCCGAGGGCAGCAGTCCCGAGGATGACAAGAAGGTTCCTAAACGGCGGCCAATCGTACGCGTGCCCGGGGTGGCCCAGGGCGTGCGTTCCGTTAACCAGGACACTGGAGAGCTTGAGGCCATTAAGCCGGTCGAGGGTGAGGACTATGAGCCAGGGGAGGCACCCCATTGGAAGTCCTTGCGTCGTGCGGACTTCAAGGTCCGTGATGGCGGTTTCGCCGTCGAAGATGAGGGCCCCAAGCTAGCGCCTACCGCCTCCAGCGCTGATCAGCCCGACGAGGTGCCGGAAATGAAGCCGGACCTTAGCGGGCAGAAGCCAAGTGGCATGGCAGATGATGCTGACCAGCGCACCTGGCAGGACATCACGGCAATTCCGGGCCTGCAGGAAGAACTCAACAAGGACTCAGGCAGCTCCGAGATGATGCGCTACCTACTGCTGGGGCTCCTGGCTCTGGTGATAGTCCTGGTCGTGGGTGCCTTAGTCTGGGCCTTCATCGCCAAGAGCAGTGACTCGGCCGCCCTGGTCACCCAGTGGGCCCCACTGCTTGTTTGAACCGACCTCACCGAGGAGACCAGTGACTGCTACCGCACGTGCTATCGAGCTGACTCAGGCTGCCGCCCAGGCCGCGGCTGAGAAAAAGGCCGAGGAGATCATCGCGCTTGACGTCTCAGATCGTCTGGCGCTCACAGATGTCTTCCTGGTGCTTTCTGGCCGTACGGACAGGCAGGTGCGCGCCATTGTCGACGCCGTAGAAGAGGCCCTGCTAAAGGCCGGTGCCAAGCGCAAGCTCCGTGAGGGGCTGGAGGAGGCTCACTGGGTGCTGCTCGATTACGACGACGTCGTGGTCCATGTGCAGCAGAGCGAGGACCGTGAGTTCTACGCCTTGGAGCGCTTGTGGAAGGACTGCCCGCTGGTGCCGCTGCCTGAGGACTTGAAGCAGGTGGCCGCCGAAGCTGCTGAGCAAGCCTGATGCCTGCCTTGCACACAGGCCACAATGGGGTGCCACGGTGACTGACCTATTGCTGTGGCGCCACGGCCAGACCGACTACAACGCCCAGGCTCGCGTCCAGGGACAGGTGGATATTCCCCTGAATGAGACTGGCTGGGAGCAAGCCCGTCAGGCGGCCCCTGGGCTGGCTGCGTTGCAACCAGCGCGTATTGTCTCTTCTCCGCTGGAGCGCGCCCGGCAGACGGCCTCTACGCTTGCTGAGCTTACTGGCCTGAGCGTCAGCCTGGACGAGGGACTGATGGAGCGTGGTTTTGGGCAGTGGGAGGGGCTCAATCGGGCTCAGATGACCGAGGCCTGGCCTGAGCAATACGCAGCTTGGCGGCGCGGCGAGGACCCGCAGGGAGTGGGTGTTGAGACCCGCGATCACACTGCCATTCGGGTGGGACGGGCTCTGCTGCGGGTCGTGGAACTAGCGGAGGAGGCTGGGGAGGACCTGGTGGTTGCTGTGGCTCATGGCAGTGCTCTGACCCTGGGGGTGACGTATCTGCTTGGCTTGGACCCTAGTGCCTGGTTTGGGTTGCGTGGACTGGATAACTGCCATTACGCGCGGTTGCGGCGTTCGGACCGTGAGCCCAGCTGGCATATGGTGGCTTGGAACCTTAACTGAGCCTGCCGGGCTGGGGGAGTGGGAAGCCTGCCACGCCGTCCTTGCCTGGTGAGAAAGCGCACGCGCGGGTGATTTGCCAGGGGGCGCGGGGCTTCGTAGAGTTATCGCCGTCGCCCTTGTGGTGACGCCCAAACTTTGGGGCTATGGCGCAGTTGGTAGCGCGCTTCCATGGCATGGAAGAGGTCGGGGGTTCGAATCCCCCTAGCTCCACGATCCTGAAGGCGCAGGCCGGAAGGTATCCCCAGATACGGGGCTATGGCGCAGTTGGTAGCGCGCTTCCATGGCATGGAAGAGGTCGGGGGTTCGAATCCCCCTAGCTCCACCAAACGAACAAGGCTCGAACTGCTGTCATCCTCGACAGTTTCAGGTTCGGGCCTTGTTGTTTTAGTTGTCTGGGTGTAACTCATGGCGAGTAGATTGTCGCCTCGCTGAGACGACAATTGCGCTCAGCTTGCTCAATGGGCCTGCTTGTCGTCAAAAGTAGTAGAGTTGAAGCCTTCTGACAGGTGGGACAGCGCTGTCAGAAGCAGGAGTGCCTAAGGTTCTGTTTATAGACATTTTATATTGCTGGGGTTCGGGTTTTTCGGTGTGGTAGTGCGGAAAGCGGTCTCTTAGGGCGTGATGGTAACTATGAGGTCGGACAGCAAGTGTTGTTGACGGGCTGGTTTTTCGGTTTGCGGCTCGGGAAAGTCCCGGTTTTAGACGGTGGTGTTGAGTTCAGCCCAGACGCGGTCTTGTTCTCGTTTTGAGGGCGGGGATTGGGACGGCGAAGGTGTAGTGGGCTTGCATGAGTCTGTCTTGCTTTCCTTCCAGTCGGTCGAACTCATGGTGGAGCGGGTCCGTTGAAGGTTTGGTTGTCATCTTTTCAGTACAATCCCTCTCAGAGATTATACATTCTTGGAATCAACTAAACCTTCTGCAGATCCAACCTCGCTCGTGGCTAACGAGCAACCGAGTGGCCAACAGGACCAGGAGGAAGTCGAAAACACCATGACTCATTGCAGGACTCCTTGTACAAGCGCATGGAGTCATCGACGTTGAAATGCGAGTAGCGCTCGACAAGTGAGAGGAACTGATCGAAACGCGCACCGATGTCGTACTCGACTGTGCGCTGACCGAAAGCATGTCGTGGACGAAGGACCTGGGGGCGTGGGCGAACGCCCGAAGACGAGCGGCGATCTGTGCCAGGATGCCCGCGTAGTCGCCGCGATACTGAAATCGCTGTCGCATCACCGATGACGCACCGCTTGGAGCACCACCTGGGGCGGACGCATACAAGGATCGACGCCGCATGGGCTTGCGCTACGCTCGACCAAGCACGAGTGGCGGCCGCAGCCCGGGACGGGCCCATTTGGTTCAGAGCCCGTCAAGAAGCGGCACTGTATGGCCACTGGCAGCTCCAAGGCGCGGACGGTCGAATCTCGGCGCGGCCAAGTATCCGTGGTGCGACAAGCCAGTAGACTTGAACCCACATGATGACACGGCTGAAGGAGGCGGGACGATGGCGCGTGCTGATCTACTCCTAGACCTTGTCGAGGCCGAACGCCGCGGTGATCGGGAACGCTTCAAGGTGCTGGTTGAGTCGGTCATAGCCGAAGAACGCGCCAACCAGCATCATCTTCTCGCTGATCGGCTCTCGCAACTCATCACGACGACGGGGCAGGGACCCGTCCGTGACGACCGGGCAGCGGCCATCCGCGATCTCGTGCATGAGGTCGTACCGAACCGTCGGCTACATGAACTCGAACTTGCGCCAGTCCCGCAACGAGTCGTTACCGAACTGATCGAAGAGCAGAAGCGCGCCGAGCTTCTGCGTAGCTACGGTATTGAGCCGCGCAACCGCCTTCTGCTTTCCGGCCCTCCTGGAAACGGCAAGACGAGTGTGGCCGAAGCAATCGCGGCAGAGCTGATGCTTCCCTTCTATGTGGTCCGCTACGAAGGTGTGATGTCGAGCTTCCTCGGCGAAACGGCCGCACGGCTTGACAGCGCCTTTGACTTCGCGCGGACTCGCCGGTGCGTGCTGTTCTTCGACGAACTGGACACCATCGCCAAAGAACGAGCGGACGAGCATGAGACTGGCGAAATCAAGCGAGTGGTGTCGACGCTGCTGCTCCAAATAGACAGGCTGCCACCCCATGTGATCTTCGTTGGCGCAACAAACCACAGCGAGCTGCTGGATCGGGCGGCATGGAGACGGTTCCAGATTCGGACGGAGTTGGGGGCGCCTAGCCGCACACAGGCAACAAGATTCCTTGAACGTCTTGCTGAGCGCCTCGGCGGTGACCTCGGTTTCGCCCCTCGGACCCTCGCCGACAAGTTGGCCGGCGCGAGCTTCGCTGAGTTGGAAGAGTTTGCACTTGATGTGCGCCGCCGTGCGGTACTGGAGCTTCCGGATGACAACATCCGCCGGATCGTGAAGGAACGGCTTGAACACCGCCGAGGTCAGGTGGCGGGGTGAGCGTTGAGCCTAGACCGCTCCTGGCGTTCGGGCCGGCGGGAATTACGGTGCGGCCAAAGCAAGCCCCGCATGATCTTCCCCGTCTGTCAACGCCGGGCGCTGGGCGACAAGGTAAACGCCTGACTCCTCAGTTCAAGGACTTGGTCGCGGCTTTCGAAGCCGAACGTGCCCGTCTGAGCGTAGACACTCCAGACGAGATCGACCCCGCACTCGTGGTCGTGTTTGATTTGGCAGGCAGTGTCAAGGACTTCCGAAACGCGATCAACCGGATCGATGGCCTGGAGTTTCTGTCGGAGTTTCTCGGGGATCAATGCGACCCCGACGACGATTTCTATATGACGGAGCGTGAAGTTGGTCGGACCGACAAGCGCGTCGCGCACTCGCTGTACCTGGTCATGTCCAACACCAAGGCGATCAACGAACTACTCCGGCTCTTCGCTCAATGGCAGGCTGACCCGTCCGCGCCCTTCGAGCATGGGCTCGGCAAGTTCAAGACAGCCTTCCAGCAACTGACGGCGATACGTCGGTGGGGTGCTGAGGACCGCATCCGTGAGACTGGTCTACGAGAGCGCTGGGAGGAGACTCTCGGCATGGTCGGTCAGTCAGTCAGCACCGTCCTCGTCGAAGTCGAGCTCTGGTACAGGCGTGATGCCGCCCGGCGTGCGGCTGCCGAGGCACACGTTGAGGAAGTCATCACTTCGAGCGCCGGGCGAGTCTTGGATCGCTCGCAGATAGGAGAGATCGAGTATCACGCGCTCCTGGCTGAACTGCCAATCCAGCAGGTCCAGTCCGTGCTGACCAACGGAGCTTCAGCCATTCGGCTCCTCACGACTGATGAGGTCATGTTTGTCAGCCCCTTCACCCCGATGAGTGTTATGCCGGGGACTCTTGAGCCAGTTGCTCAAACCAAAGTTGCTCGCAGCGACAGAATCGAAGGCAAGCCTCGGATCGCGCTGCTCGACGGGTTGCCGTTCACCAACCACGACGCGCTCCATGGTCGGCTCTGGATCGATGACCCCGATGGGATCGGTGAAAACTACCCGGTCGCGGCTCGCCACCACGGAACAGCCATGGCGTCACTCATCATTCACGGCGACCTCACTGATGGCGGTCCACCGCTTGATCGTCCGCTCTACGTACGACCGATCCTGCAGCCCCACGAGGTCATTTCTGGGCGCGAGCAGGTAGTCCCAAATCGTCTGCTCACCGACGTCCTTCACCGCGCAATCAGGCGGATTGTGAAAGGCGAAGGGAACCAACCTGCCGCAGCGCCCAGCGTCCGTGTTGTGAACCTGTCCATTGGCGCGCAGACGCGGGCGCTCACGCGCAGGATGAGCCCCGTCGGGCGCCTGCTGGACTGGCTTGCCTACTCGTATAATTTGCTGTTCGTCGTCAGCGCGGGCAACCACACCGAGGGGTTCACGATCCCCGTCGATGCTGTGCCCGACACCGACGCCGCTCGCCTGGCTGCAATGCGGGCCGGCTTCGCGACGGCGGTGCTTCGCGGAATACTTCCGCCTGGCGACGCACTGAACGCCCTGACTGTTGGTGCCACGCACTCAGACGGCCTTGGTGAGATCGAGGTTCCGGATACGGTATGGGACATTACTCACCCGGACGCTCCCGCACACTATGGGGCTGTTGGGCCCGGCGTCGATCGGTCGGTCAAGCCAGACCTTCATCACTCCGGAGGCCGTGCCCTCTACATGCGCCCCATCGTTCTGCCCGGTCATACTGAGGTTGCCATCGGCCTGGCCAATACCGCCGCGACGGGACCTGGTCTGCAGGTGGCTGCTCCGGGACGAGGCGGTGCTACCAACAGGACGGTGTTCACGAACGGCACCAGTAACGCGACCGCTCTCGTCACGCGTGAAGCCAGTAGGCTGTTCGACCTCCTTGAGTCCGGCAACCGCGACCCCGAAGACGCACCGCTTCCTGATCCGCAATACCACCCGCTGCTCGTGCGCGCCCTCCTCGCACATGCAAGCAGCTGGGGAGCATGGGAGAAGAGCCTGCGCGCCGATCTAGGCCTCAATGGCCAAGATGCTCGGCGACAGCTAACAGCTCTGCTCGGCTACGGTCGCCTCGACCTCAGCAGGCTCGGCGAAGCCGCATCCAACCGAGCCGTCCTCGTTGCTGGTGGTCACATTGCACGGAACGAGCGCCATACTTACGAATTCCCATTGCCCCCTTCACTTCAAGCGAAAGCGGATTGGCACCGCTTCACAATTACCCTGGCCTTCATGGCTCCAACGGTCGGCCAGCTCACTCGATACCGCGGCGCCAAGGTTTACTTCAGCACGCCAGACAAGACTTTGGCGGGTGGAGACCGAACCGATGCAGAGCACAACGCCGTGCGGCGTGGCAGCCTTCAACACGAGATCATTCAGGGTACCCACTCGATGCGTTTCATGGATGGCGATGCCTTCCCGATCCACGTCGAGTGCATGGACGATGCCCAAAGACTTCGTGCTGGTAACACCATCCGATATGCGCTGGTCGTGTCAGTAGAGACTGCTGAACAGACATCGAACACGATCCATGGTGAAGTTCGTGAAAGACTGCGGCTCCGGGCACGCGAGCGTGCCCGTGATCGCATCCGCCCGTAGCGCAGTCTGAGACAGCGGCCTACAGCTGCCGCATTTCCCGAGCGCCGTTGATTGTGCGTTCAGGTACCAATAGAGATGCAGAACTTCCACGCTCGACGTCGCGGGTCTCCAAAGCAGCATCGGTGATGACGGTGCAGTCCTTGTCGCGCACCAGGCGATGCGGCCCTGCACTTGTTGCGCTGGTTACCGGACCTGGCACCGCTCTAACAATCCGCCCTAGCTCTTAGGTACGCCACAATGAGCATCAACAGCGTTGTGGTCCGGCACTGTGTCAGTGTGCTCGGCAAGCCAAAATTACTCGCGTGCTCCCGGCTCGTCCGGGGTTAAACGGCTGAGGCTTGTCATCGTCTGACCCTCTCACTCCTACACGAAATACGCGCGGCGAGATGGGAGAGTAGTGACCTGTGTAAATATCTCAGGATAGATTGATTGGTGCCTCATATGAGGGTCTGCGGATGGTGAGGTGTGCCCGAGGTCGTTGGTGTGAGGTGGCACCCTGGTGGTACTTCTTGACAATCCGGTCCCCGCCGCGGTGTTTCGACACGAGTTTCAGGCTGGGCAGGAAGTAGCTGCTGAACGCGTCGTCGAGTTCGCAGAACTGACTTAAAAGGTGGAGTTCTGCGGAGTGTTATAGCGGTAGTAGCCAACCAGCTCCCGGACCTTGGTCCAGTTCCTCTGCTCGACATCGCAGTCGTCGTTCTTCTTGCCCGCCCGGGGCTGGATGAAGGCGATCTGTCGGGTTTGGCAGTCGTGGAGCAGGTGATGGTTGACGAACTGTTACGTTGTCGGACTCGATGCCCTGGAAGGGGAAGAGAAAGTGACCAGCGGCGTGATCGGTCGCCTCAACAACTCGCCGGCAGGGGCGCTCTGGAACCGACCGGTTGACCGTCCACCAGGAGGCTATGCTGGTCATGGTCAGCGTGTAACGATACTCACCGGAGGCGATATCGCCGTCGTGGGCGACCAGATCTATCTGCACGAACCCTGGTGTGTCGTTGTCCCAGTTGGCGAAGGTGTGGATCGGAATCTGGTGTTTCAACAACGATCCGGGCTTGGTGTAGGTAGGGTTCCGCAACGTCATCTTCGAACGTTCTCCCGCTAGCATCCGGTCGATCGTGGCGGCTGATATCTGCGCCAATAGCTCGGTTTGGGCATCCGACACGGTGATCTCACCCTCGGCGCGCAGCAGGGCGGACATCAGATCATTGCCGTAGACACGGGGACGGGCGTGCATGGGCGGACAGGTTTCACCACAGGAACCTCATAACGCCGCCCGGGGCCAGCCCAACAACTTGTCCAACTCGTTCAAGATACGGGTCTTGCCCGCCCGATCAGCGCTCCGGTACGCCAAAGCCATCTTCTTCGCCGTACCCTGCCGCGGGCTCATCGTTAACTCCATGATCGATCATTCCCAGCCGCAGACCCTCGCATGAGGCAACAAGCCCAGCACCCAAAGAAATCAGGTGAGGCGCTGAACCTGCCCAGGCAGAGGTTTTAGACGAATCACCTCGAGGGCATGACGGCTTCCACTGGGGCGGGTGAGATTCTTGCATTTTTCAGAATGGGCCAAGGTCGGCGCACCCGCTGATCTCCCGCTCGCACTCCAGCTGACCCCTGCCAATCTTCTTCACGCCCTGCCGCGGAACACGCCTCCTGGCTGCGAGGTGTGGGATAACCTGCACCCGGAGCCCCACCCACGTACCAAGGAGGACAAGATGGCTCAGCTCGCTTGCGGAATCGACATCGGCGGCTCAGGCGTCAAAGGCGCCCTTGTAGACCTAGAGACCGGCGAGTTCGCTAGCGAGCGCGTCCGCATTGACACGCCCCAACCCGCCACCCCCGACGCCGTCGCCCAGGTCTGCAAGCAGATCGTCGACCAGCTCCAGGTCGGCCCGGAAACACCCATCGGCATCGACTTCCCCGCCCCCATCGTCCACGGCGTCGTCCCCTTCATCGCCAACCTAGACGAGTCCTGGGCTGGCACGGATGTCAACGCCCTCATGATCAAGCACCTCGGCCGCGGCGTCACCGCCCTCAACGACGCAGACGCCGCCGGTCTGGCAGAGGTCGCCTTCGGGGCCGCCAAAGGCGTTGCAGGCACCGTCATCGTCACCACCCTGGGCACCGGAATCGGCTCCGCCGTCATCGTGGACGGCAAACTCGTGCCAAACACCGAACTCGGCCACCTAGAAATTGACGGCGCTGACGCCGAATCCCAAGCCTCCTCCGGCCAGAAAACCCTCCAAGACCTATCCTGGAAAAAATGGGCCAAGCGCCTGCAACGCTACTACTCCCACGTGGAGATGCTGTTCAGCCCCGACCTGTTCGTAGTCGGCGGGGGAGTCTCCAAGAAACACGACAAATTCCTGCCCCTGCTAGACCTCAAAACCAAGATCGTCCCCGCCGCCCTATTCAACACCGCAGGCATAGTCGGTGCCGCCTGGCAGGCCAGCCGTGAACAGGACCAGCAGGCATGAGCATCCTCGTCCCAGTAACCGCAGACGGTCAGGTAGAGGCCCGTTTCGGGCGCACCCCACTAGTAGCCATCGTCCAAATGCAAGACGGCGCCATAGTCAACTGGACAGAACACGCCGTCGGCTGGGACACCGCCCACGACTCCGGCACTGAGGGCGCCCACCATGCCCGCATCGTCCGCTTCCTACGTGAACAAGAAGTGGACACCGTGGTAGCCACCCACATGGGTATGGGCATGCAGCGCGTCACCGGCCGCATGGGCATCCGCCTACTAGCCACCGACGGCGGCCCCGCCCGCCAAGCCGTCCTGGAGGCCTTGGCCACGCCCCGGGAACTACCAAAACCAACCGGTCTGCCAATCGTTCCACCAGCAGAAGACGCTGGGCCTCAGCATTAGGCCACAGCACTAAGCCTCGGCACCAAGCGGCAGCCCTTAAACGACTGCACCCCACTCCGTCATCCCAAGATGTGGACTCTTGTCGGCCGCAGGGCGGTCGGGTTCTAGCGTTGGCGCGACCCCAGGTTAGGACCGCCAGCAGGTGGCCCGGCCACACCGCTTAGACCGGAGGCCCATATGTCATCCGCTTCAGCGTCCCAAACCACCACCGAGACCGAGGTGGACGGGCCCGACCGCGAACAGTGGGGAAGCCAACTCGGCTTCCTCCTTGCCGCCATCGGCTCCGCCATCGGTCTGGGCAATATCTGGCGCTTCCCGGGAGTCACCTACGCCAACGGCGGCGGCGCCTTCATGATCCCCTACATCGTGGCGCTGCTCTCCGCAGGAATCCCGATCCTCCTGCTCGACTACGCCCTAGGGCACCGCTACCGCGGCTCCGCCCCCGCCGTCTTCCGCCGTCTGAGCCGCAAACTCGAATGGCTCGGCTGGTGGCAGGTCTTCGTGTCCTTCATCATCATGACCTACTACGCGGTCATCATCGCCTGGTCCCTGCGCTACGTCCTGTACTCCACCAATGTGGCTTGGAAGAACAATGCCGAGGGCGCCAAAGACTTCTTCTTCAACAAATTCGTCCACCTATCTGAAACGGTCACCTACAGTCCCACCCCCGTGTGGAACGTATTCGTGCCACTAGCCATAGTCTGGGCCATCGTCATCTTCGTGATCGCTAGAGGCGTCACCGACGGCGTAGAAAAAGCCAACAAAGTCTTCCTGCCACTGCTCGTAATCCTGTTCCTCATCCTGGTGCTGCGCGCCCTCATGCTCCCTGGCGCCACCGATGGACTCAATGCCCTGTGGACCCCCAATTTCACTGCACTCAAAGACCCCCAGGTATGGATCTCCGCTTACGCCCAGGTCTTCTACTCCCTGTCCGTGGCCTTCGGCATCATGCTGACTTACGCCTCCTACCTACGCCGACGCTCCAACCTGGTGGGCACCGGCATGGTGGCGGCCTTCGCCAACTCCTCCTTTGAAGTGCTCGCAGGCTTCGGCGTATTCGCCACCCTAGGCTTCATGGCCCACCAACAGGGCGTGGGCGTGGGCGAACTCGAAGGGCTCACCGGCATCTCCCTGTCCTTCGTGACCTTCCCAACCGTCATCTCCCAAATGCCCGGAGGCGCATTCTTCGGCATCCTCTTCTTCCTGTCCCTGACCCTGGCGGGCGTCACCTCACTCATCTCCCTAGTGCAGGTGGTCGCAGCCGGAATCGGCGAGAAATTCAACTTGGCCCCGCGCACCGCCTCCGTCGCCGTCGGGATTCCGGCCGCCGCCATCTCCTTGCTGGTTTTCGGCACCACCACCGGCATTTACTCGCTCGACGTCGTGGACGCCTACATCAACCAAATCGGTGTGGTCTCCTCCGCGATCCTCATGTGCTTCATCGTCTCTCTGGCCCTGCGCAAGCTCCCGCTGCTGCAGCGCCACCTCAACACCGTCTCTGAGACCGGCAAGTCCATTGGACTGTGGTGGCAGGCGCTCGTCGGCTACATCGTCCCGGCTGTGCTCACCTATATGCTCGCTGACGCCCTCATCAAGTTCATCACCGAGCAATACGACGCCAAGTCTTACAGTCGCGGCTTTGAACTCGCCTTCGGCTGGGGCGCCATCGCCTTCGCCGTAATCGGCGTGGTGGTGATGACCCTGATCCCCTGGAAAACCCCAGTGGATGACTTTGAGCCGCTTGAACTCGACGCCCCACAATCCGGCAAGGAGGTGAAGTGACATGACTGGACAAGCCATCGCCCTCATGCTGGTTGCCGTGATCATCATCTGGGGTGGCCTAGCCGCCTCCGTCACCGCACTAGTCCTGCGTGGTCGCCGCGAACAACGCGAAGCTCGCGCCATCGCACACGCCCGCGCCCACGAACACCTACACGCTGCCAGCCACCAGGACTGAGGCAAACGCCCCGCCCAAGGCAGACACGCAGGAGCCCGGTACCAATTTCTCGGTGCCGGGCTCCTGCGCGAGAATGCCCCTATGACCGACACCAACTCTCAGCCAGGCAGCATCCCCGCCAAGCCGCCACGACTGGTCGCCTTCGACCTAGATGACACCCTGGCGCCCTCCAAATCCGCTATGCCCGCCCCCATGGCCAAGGCACTGCGAGCACTGCTAGATGTGGTGCCGGTCTGCGTTATCTCCGGCGGCCAGATCGGCCAGTTCCGTGAGCAAGTCATTGCCAACCTGGGTGCCGATGACGCTGAACTCTCCCGCCTCCATCTCATGCCCACCTGCGGCACCCGCTACTACACGCACCAGCCAGCTAGCAGTGACGGCGCAGACGGTTGGGAACTGGTCTACGCCAACAACCTCAGCGAAAGCCAAAAACAGACGGCCCGGACAGCAGTAGAGGAACAGGCCCGCCGTCTAGGACTGTGGGAAGAGGAAACCTGGGGCCCAGTACTAGAGGACCGCGGCTCCCAGATCACCTTCTCCGCCCTCGGACAACAGGCCCCCCTAGAAGCCAAACGCGCCTGGGACCCCACCGGAGAGAAAAAAGCCCGCCTGCGCGACGCCGTCGCCGCCCTACTACCTGAGCTGGAGGTCCGTTCCGGCGGTTCCACCAGTGTGGACATCACCCTCAAAGGCGTGGACAAAGCCTATGGCATGCGCAAACTTTCAGAGGTGACGGGAATCGCCTTAGATGAGATGCTGTTTGTAGGAGACCGCCTAGACCCAGAAGGCAATGACTACCCAGTCAAAGCCTTGGGCGTGCCTTGCCACGCGGTCACCGGCTGGGAGGAAACTGCCCAGTACGTCACCGAGCTCGCTGAGCAGATAGCCCGCAGCGGACAGGACTGAGCCCCGTGGAACAGCAGGACAACCCCAGCAAACAACCCTTCAGGTTGCGACGGTGGTGGCTGTCCCGCTCAGTGCGCTTCCGCAAGGCCGTGCGCACCAGTGGCCTCCTATTCGCGGTAGCCCTGGTGTCTTTAGCCCTCGGAATCAGTACCGCTAAGGCAGAAAGCCCAGTTGGACCACACACCGCCTCCTGGCGCACCACCCTCAACTCCACCCTCACCATGGACTTGGGGCCATTAGGCTCCGCCTCCTACCCCTCTCCAGCCGGCCCCTTCGGCGTCGAAGTGCGGCTAGGGGAGGTGCCCGCACAGCTTGGAGTAACCAACCTCGAATCCGCCTCCCTAACCGAGCTGTTATCAGGCGACGCCGCCTCCTACGGCACCCTGCTATCCAACCCCGAGCTGACCGTGCTAGCAGGACTGGAAGCGCTCCTAGGCGATGGCCTGCGCCGGGCCGGAGCCATCGGTGCCTGCATTTTGTGCCTAATTGCTGCGGGGCGGCTGTTGACCCGCGGGCACCTGCGCGACTCGGCCAGCAAGCTCCTGACCCAACCAGCCCCGGTGGTCCTGGCGGTCTCCACCGTGGTTCTGGGAGGCGGCTCGATCCTGGTCCCAGCGCTGAGCAGCCACGAATACCAGGGGCAGCGCCTTGAGGTACTGGCGGGGACGGACTTTGCGGATGCGCGCATATCTGGTCGCGTAGCCGATATCGTGCAAACCTACGGCGGCCAGATTCACAGCAAGATTGAATCCAACTCCGCCTTCTATGAACAAGCGCAGGCCAACCTGCGTACCGCGTGGGAACAGGCCGAAAAACAGACCAAACCAGCCTTCCTGCAAGGTTCGGGCCTCACAGTGGCCATCATGACCACAGACCTACACTGCAACCTGGACGTCATTGCCTTCACCGGGGTGCTGCATGAGCTAGCCGGTGCGAAAATCCACCTCGACGACGGCGACCTCACCATGAGCGGCACCAGCCCAGAAAATATCTGTGGCAACGCCCTAGACAAAGCCGTGCCCAAAGGCGTTAAAAAGGCCTACACCCGAGGCAACCATGACTCCGAGACCACCGAAAAGCACATGGCTTCCTTGGGGTGGACCGTCAGTGATGGAACCGTCCAAGAAGTCGACGGGCTGCGCGTGCTGGGCGACGCCGACGTCTACCGCACCACCACTTCAGGAACCACTCAGGTAGGGGAGGAGGACTCCACGGCCCTGGGTGAGCGCCTTGCGGCCACCTCCTGCAAACCTGGCGCTGACGTGGACCTAGTGCTAATCCATGAGCCCTACACCTTTGAACCGCTGGTGCGTCAAGGCTGCGCCCCTCTGCTCCTAGCTGGCCATGTGCACAAAGAGCATGGACTCAGCGCCACCATCTCCACCAATAGCCGCACCGGGACTGTGGCCCAATTGATCTCCGGCGCAGGCAAAGGTGGAACATCCCTCGGGGCGGTTACAGAAGACGCCTTCATGCATCTACTGGCCTTTGACTCGAAGGGCACACTGCTGGCTTGGCGCACAGTCACCCTGCACCCAGACGCTTCCGTGACAGTGTCTAACTGGGAAAAACCGCCGACGGCCGCCCAAGCCAAGCCCCACCCGACAGCCACGCCCAACGCTGGCAGCACTCCCACGAGTAGCGCCACCAGTAGTGCCACGCCAACCGCAGCCGGAAACCACAGCACCCCAAGCGCTAGCCCTGCTGATACGCCAAGCGTGGCGCTCGCGCCTAGCAGCTCAGCGACGCCGTCGCCCGGAAATAGCCGCTAGGTGCTGCAGGGCGCTTGGCCACAGGCGCAGACACATCAGCACCACCGCCCTACCTTGGGGCACAATTGGAGCCTGCCAGCTGCGACAGTTCGCACAAGGGGAAGGAAACCGGATGGCGCATGTGCCCAGCGAGGCCGAAATTGAGGCCATGAGCGAGGAAGAACTCCAGGCTTACCTCGCCTCAGCGCATGACCTGCAGACGGAGCCGGCCGTGCCCGAATACGGCACCAACGACGTCGACGCCCCCACCTCCGGGGCGCTGGCCCGTGGCGGCGCCCCCCGCTCCTACGCCATTCTCTTGATCGTTTGCGGGCTGACGGGGCTTGCCGCGAGTTGGGAACTCATGCTCGCCCAGCTCACCCAGTTGCAGACCCCGGCCGCTGATCTCTCCTGCGATATCAACCCCCTGGTCTCCTGCGGCGCTTCCCTGAATGTCTGGCAAGGCAATCTGCTGGGAGTACCTAACTCCTTCCTTGGGGCTATGGCTTTCACTGCCATCATTATGATTGGGGCGCTGCTGGCCTGTGGGGTGCGGCTACCGCGTTGGGTTTGGTGGGCATTGTCAGCCGGATGCGTGGGGGCTGCCGCTTTTGTGGCCTGGTTCCTGGGAGTCTCAGTAATTACCTTCTCTAAGCTCTGCCCCTACTGCATGGTGATTTGGGCATCCGTGATTCCGATCGTTTGGCATACCTGGGCACGCGCCGCCGTCGGCGGACATCTGCCACTAGGGCGGCAGAGCGCCGCGGCTTTGCTGCGTCTGCGCTGGTGGCTGGTGGGTGCTAGCTATGCGTTGATCCTCGGGATCATTGTGGTGGCCTTTTGGGACCTGTGGCGCATAGTCCTGCGCTGAGATTTACGGGTACGAAGATGGCAAATAAGGCAGCGGTACAACGGGGTGGTGTGAAAGCGCTGGACTCCCAAGTAACCCAGGACTATCTCAAAGCCGTGTGGGCTGCGAGTGAATGGGGCGGGCCTGGCGCCTCAGTTACGAGGCTGGCCAGCCGTCTGGGCGTGGCCGCCTCCACCGCCTCTGAAAACGTCTCCCGGCTGGTTGAAGCTGGTCTGCTGGAGCATGAGCCCTATAGGGCGGTGACTTTGACGCAGGCGGGTCGCGAACTCGCGGTTGGGCAGATCCGCCGGCACCGCCTCCTGGAAACCTACCTGGTGCAAAGGCTCGGTTTTGGTTGGGACGAGGTCCATGAGGAGGCGGAAGTGCTGGAGCATGCCATCTCTGAGCGGCTGCTTGAGCGGCTGGACCTGGCGCTGGGAAGGCCCACACGCGATCCGCATGGTGACCCGATCCCTCGGGCGGATGGCACGATCACCGAGCCGCGGCTGCGCGCGGTGGAGAGCCTGCAGGTGGGGGAGAGCGGCGTGGTGGCGCGCATTGCGGACGACCCGCAGCTGCTGGCGGCACTGGACGCGGCGGGAATTGGGCTAGATGACCGGGTGCGGCTTGAATCATGGGGGACTGTGCCTGAGCAGGAGCGTCCCAGCCGGACGGCCCGGAGTTCTGATCGGCGCAGGCGGGAGCAGCGCGAGGAAGACCAGGTCCTGGCGGGCCGGGTGCGGGCGGTGGTCATCACGAAGGTTGAGGAGTGTGGAGACGGCGGGCCGGGTGCGCCGGAAGCAGCCGGGCGAGCTGCGGCTGGAGAAGACCGAGGGGCTGCCGTGACTGTCCCCGTGGACAGCCTGTGGCTGCTGGCCTAAGCGTCTAGGCTGGGCGCATGAGCGTCTTCACCAAGATCATCGCCGGGGAGATTCCGGGGCGTTTTGTTTGGGCCGACGAGGTATGCGTCTCCTTCGCCACGATTGAGCCGCAGACTGCGGGGCATGTTCTGGTGGTACCGCGGGCAGAAGTGGAGAGCCTGATCGACGCCGACGAGTCCACCGTGGCCCACCTGGCCGTGGTTTCGCAGCGCATCGCCGCTACCCAACTGCGGGTCTTCGAGGCTGTGCGCCCCGGGTTGATGGTGGTGGGGTTGGACGTGCCGCATCTGCATATTCATGTGCTGCCGCTGCACAGTTCGGCCGATGTGGCTTTGTCTGCCGCTCGGGCCGTGCCGGGTAAGGAACTGGATGCGGCGATGGAGCGGCTGCGTGCCGGATTGGTAGAGGACGGCTGGGGAGAATTCGTGCCGCCGAATATGGGGGCGGCAGCGCTCACTGCTTCTAAGTGAGGTTTTGGCGCCGGGGTGCCTAGAGGCCTGGGTGCCTGTTTGTGCCGGATTCGCCTCGCTTTGTGTTGTGAACGCCTGTGGTGTGGGCGTTTTGGTCATGGGGTGGGGTTTTGGTTGTGGGGTGGGGTTTTGGTTTGGTTGTCCACAGGTGGGTTTTGGGGGTGGTGTGGGCGGTAGTCTGGTTTTGGTTCCCACTGGTTGTGGTCTTCGCCCTGGTGGCCTGGCTGGGTGGGTGCTTGGGTTCTGTGATGGTGCTGGCTCTTTTTTCCTCGCCCTGAGAGGTGGTTTTGTGATGAGTTGGATGGTGCGCGAGTTTGGTGACGGCGTAGGTCGCGGCGCTGAGGGTGGTTTGGCCGTGGTGGGGCGTGCTGCTGGCCGGAGGTTAGGCAGGTTGGGGTGTTTGGTGTTGTGTGTGGGGTTGGGGGTTGGTGCTTGTCAGGGGCGGGGTGGGGCGGTGGCTAGTCCTACGGTTGATATTCCTAGGTTGGCTGCGTCTTATGCGGCTCAGGATCGGGCTCGGGCTTCGGCTTCTGCTGCGGCTGCTGGGGTGAGTTTGGGGGCGAGTCCTAGTGCGTCGGCGTCGGCGACTTTGTCTGTGGAGGCGGCTGCTTCTCGGCAGAAGGCTTTGGGGACGGTTGTGCCGGAGCGTTTGGAGGGGATGGATGACAATACTCCTCAGGGGGCGGCTAAGAGTGCTCAGTATTTTTTGAAGTTGTATACCTATGCTTTTGCTACTGGTGATACCTCGCAGCTTGCGGCCATGAGTGATGACGAGTGCGTGTTCTGCAACTCGGTGATCGGTAACGTCAAGCAGGTTCATGATCCAGGTGGTTGGGCCGACCACTGGGACTTCGAGATTGAGTCTACAAGGTACGGAAAGCCTGAAAATGGTGAGGATTACTTGATTATCGAGTTCACCTTAACTAATCCGGGCACGCTCCTGTATCAAGCAGACGGAACCTCAAAACAGACAGACGCTGAGGCGAATCAAACACTTCGTATATCCCTGGCCTATGCATCTGGGCGGTGGACTGTGCGAGGAGGAGGAAACGTCAAATGAGTCTGGTGCGTGCCTGCCTGCTAGTCGCTGTTGTCTTACCGTTATCTCCTGCAGTCAGGATGTCAGAAATCGACTTTGATGTGCAAGCGTCTGATGATTCGATCACCTCGGCGGGGGCCTTTGTTGAAGTGATTGAAGAAGGAGGAGGGTCGACTGAGGCGCTTTCACTAAATGCACAGCAACCTGATTCTTCCCGGGAAGAAGATGTTTCATGGCATCCGCTTACCTTTACTGAGTTGTGGAATCAGGTGGTGGCGGGGCGTTGTGCTAGGGTGGATGATGCGGAGATCTATTTTCAGGTTTATGTGTCTTGTTTGCCTGATGGGCAGCCCGCTCCCCAGGTGCCTGTTGTGCGTGCGCCTGGGGGTCCGCGTACGGTTAGTGTTACTCGGTCTCAGGTGAGCAAGCTTTTGGCTAAGGGTTCTGGTATTACTCGTCAGCCGCCTAGTGCTCGGACTCGTTTGGATATGCCGGTGATTGCTTACACTAGTGCTAGTCCGCAGGTTCTTAACACCACGATCTTGGGTACGCCTGTAACTATTACTGCTACGCCGGTGTCTTATGCCTGGGATTGGGGGGATGGGACTACTACGCGTGGCACTGATCCTGGTGCGCCGTATCCGGATCACACGGTCTTTCATTATTATGATCAGCCGGCTAAGGACTTGAAGATCACGGTGACTACGACCTGGTCGGCTACTTTCACTACCCCCGGGCAGGGGTCTAGGCCGGTTCAAGGCAGTATCACTACTACTAACACCACTACTCCTTTCGAGGTGCGTGCTTATACCGCTGTGCTCACTGACCAGGCCGAAGAAGCCCAAGGCCACTAACCCCGCCCCGTCCCAGGACTCGCCCCGCCCCACAGCCCCCGTCCCGCCTCGCAACCCGCCCTGCTGACACCCCCTGGCTTTCGGACAACCAAACGCCGTTTGGACAACCATGCACCCGGTCACAGGTTGTCCGAACGGCGGAAGGTTGTCCGAACGAGGGGTAGGAGCGCTCACACACGCCCCCATCCACACGCCCATCCACAACACACCCCACCGGATCCACTCGGGCGTGATCCGTGCCTCGCGCCCGCAAGGCGGACGCACCCCAGTCCAGACAGTCACCCGCACTAGGCTGGGCCAGGAACTGGCGCCACGCAGCGCGCCCGCCAAACCCCAGGCGGTCGCGCTCCGACGCCCCGGCATCTCAAGCCACGAGCACGGAAGAGAGCACCTCGGATGACGCAGGACGCAAAGGCCACCCCCAGCGCCGAGAACCCCACCCCCTACCGCTACACAGCGGCCCTCGCGGACTCCATCGAGACCGCCTGGCAAGACCGCTGGGAAGCCGAAGGCACCTTCAACTCCGACAACCCCGTCGGCGCGCTCGCAGGCCCCGAGGCCACCAAGGAAAAGTTCTTCCTCCTGGACATGTTCCCCTACCCCTCCGGCAAAGGCCTGCACGTAGGTCACCCCCTGGGGTACATCGCCACCGACGTCGTCGCCCGCTTCACTCGCATGACCGGCAAGAACGTCCTGTACACCATGGGCTACGACGCCTTCGGCCTGCCCGCCGAGCAGTACGCCGTCCAAACCGGCCAGCACCCGCGCGTCTCCACCGAGGCCAATATCGCCAATATGCGCCGCCAACTGCGCCGCCTCGGCCTCTCCCACGACCCGCGCCGCTCCATCCAAACCATCGACGTGGACTACGTGCGCTGGACCCAATGGATCTTCCTGCAGGTCTTCAACTCCTGGTTCGACCCCACCGCCAAGCGCCGCGATGGCCGCGGCCTCGGCGCCGCCCGCCCCATTAGCGAACTAGAAGCCAAACTTGCTTCCGGTGAGATGGCTGTCCCCGCTGGCCGCAGCTGGGCTGAGCTAAGCGCTGGCGAGCGTGCCGACGTCGTCGACTCCTTCCGCCTGGCCTACGTCTCCAACGCCCCCGTCAACTGGTGCCCCGGCCTAGGAACCGTGCTCGCCAACGAGGAAGTCACCAGCGAAGGCCGCTCCGAGCGCGGCAACTACCCCGTGTTCAAACGCAACCTGCGTCAATGGATGATGCGTATCACCGCCTACGGTGACCGACTAGCCGAAGACCTAGACACCGTGGACTGGCCCGAGAAGGTCCGTTCCATGCAGCGCAACTGGATTGGCCGCTCCGAGGGCGCCGAAGTCACCTTCCCCGTCGACGGCGCAGAAGCAGCTGGCAGCAGCGTCACTGACCTGACCGTCTACACCACCCGGCCAGACACACTTTTCGGCGCCACCTTCATGGTTGTGGCCCCCGAACACCCCCTCCTCGGCTCCCTTGAGACCACGGATCCCGCCGCCCTCACGGTTCCCGCCACCTGGCCTGAAGGCACGCGCGAAGCCTGGAAGGACGGCCACGCCACGCCCGCCGACGCCGTCGCCGCCTACCGAGCCTATGCCGCCGCCGCCACCGAAGCTGAGCGCACCGACGAAGGCCGCACCAAAACCGGCGTCTTCACCGGCCTGTTCGGCATCAACCCCGTCAACGGCAAACGCGTGCCAATCTTCGTGGCTGACTACGTCCTCATGGGCTATGGCACCGGCGCCATCATGGCAGTGCCCGCCCACGACGACCGCGACTGGGCCTTCGCCACCAAATACGACCTGGACATTATTCAAACCATCGGCCCCGCCAGCGATCCCCGCAGCATTGACCTGACCGCCGGAGCTTTCACCGGCGACGGCGTAGCCGTGGACTCTGCCAACGATGAAATCAGCCTTGACGGCCTAAGCAAGGACGAGGCCAAGGCCGCTATGACCGCCTGGCTTGAGTCCAAAGGCACCGGCCGTGGCGCCGTCACCTACCGCCTGCGCGACTGGCTCTTCAGCCGCCAACGCTACTGGGGCGAGCCCTTCCCCGTGGTCTGGGACGAGGAGGGGCGCGTCCACGCCCTGCCTGAGTCCATGCTGCCCGTCGAGCTGCCAGAGGTCACCGACTACTCGCCACGCTCCTACGACCCAGACGACGCCGACTCCTCACCCGAGCCGCCACTGGGCAAGGCCGAGGAATGGGTCAATGTGGAACTGGACCTGGGCGACGGTCCCAAGCAGTATCGCCGCGAAACCAACACCATGCCCCAATGGGCGGGCTCTTGCTGGTACGAGATGCGCTACGTGGACCCCACAGACGACAAACAACTCATTGACCCCGCCAACGAGTCCTACTGGATGGGCCCACGCCCCGAGGCTGGCAACGTCTCCGGTGGCACGGACCTGTACGTCGGCGGCGTGGAGCATGCGGTGCTGCACCTGCTGTACTCCCGCTTCTGGCACAAAGTGCTCTTTGACCGCGGTTTTGTCTCCTCCTCCGAGCCCTACCACCGCCTCTTCAACCAGGGCTACGTGCAGGCCTACGCTTTCAAAGACAGCCGCGGCCAGTACGTGCCCGCAGACGAGGTAGTGGAAGAAACCGGCCCCGACGGCGAGCCCACATTCACCTGGCAAGGCCAAAACGTCAAGCGCGAGTACGGCAAAATGGGCAAGAGCCTGAAAAACATCGTCACCCCAGACGATATGTACGAGGCCTACGGCGCAGACACCTTCCGCGTCTACGAGATGAGCATGGGGCCGCTGGACCAAGACCGCCCCTGGGACACGCGCGCCGTGGCCGGCTCCCAGCGCTTCCTGCAGCGCCTCTGGCGCAATGTGGTGGACGAAGCCACCGGTGAACTCACCGTGGTTGACGATCCTGCCGACGACGAAACTCGCCGCCTGATCGCCCGCACCATTGTGGGCGTGCGCGAGGACTATGAGGGCCTGCGGCTAAACACCGCCATCGCCAAGCTCATTGTGCTCAACAACCACCTCACCGGCCTGGACCGGGTGCCGCGTGAGGCCGTGGAGGCGTTGGTGCTTATGGCCTCGCCGGTGGCACCGCATATCACCGAGGAGATCTGGTCCAAGCTGGGACACCCGGGCTCCCTGGCTCGCGAGCCCTTCCCCGTGGTGACGGACGAGTCTTTGCTGGCGGCCGAGAAAGTCACCTGCGTAGTGCAGGTCAAGGGCAAAGTCCGCGACCGTCTGGAGGTGGACCCGGCCATTGATCCGGCCGCGCTGGAGCAGCTGGCGCTGACCGCCCCCGGGGTCCTGCGGGCCCTGGACGGGCGTGGTGTGCGCAAAGTGATTGTGCGCGCCCCTAATTTGGTGTCGATCGTCCCAGAGTGACCCAGGCGTCCCAGAGTGACCTGGGGCGGACTTGCCACTGGAACTGTTGGAGGCCCGCCAAACCGGCGGGCCTCCAAGTGTCCAATCAGGCGCCTTTAGTGCCTGCAGCCGGTGAACCAGGGACGCTGGCTGACCGGATTAGGCGACTGTCACCGGCCGCGCAGGATATTCCCCAAGATTGAGCGAGTGATCTGACGACCAACAGAGCCGATCGTCTTCTCAATCTCGCGGTGACGGCGCTCAGCAGCCCGCTCAGCTTCCCGCCGATCACGCTCAGCCTGGCGCTCGGCCTCACGCTGCAGTCGCGCCGCCTCCTTCTCCTGCTCACGACGCTGCCGCTCAGCTTCCTTCTCCAGGGCAGCAGCCTGGCGCTCAGCCTCCTTCTTGGCAGCCTTCTCAGCTTCGGCAGCGGCCTTAGCCTCGGCAGCAGCCTGGGCTTCAGCTTCCTTAGCGGCCTGCTGTGCCGCCTGCTCGTCAACCAGGCGCTTGGCTAGGAGTTCAAAAGCAGACTCGTTGTCCACCGCGGTGGAGTACTTGTCTCGCAAAGGCGAAGAGTGCAGCAGTTGGGAAATCGTGGCGGGCTGGGCGGGACCCATCACCGCAGCCGGAGCATTGACGACGACGGCGGTCACCGGCGCCGGGCGGCCCTTCTTGTCCAATACGGAGACCACAGCCTGGCCAGTGCCCAGGCTGGTGAGCACCTTGGTCAGGTCTAGGGGAGAGGTCGGGAAGGTCGACACTGCCTTCTTCAAGTTGGCGGCGTCGGCTGGAGTGTGTGCGCGCAATGCGTGCTGGATGCGCGAGCCCAGCTGCGCCAGGACGGCGTCGGGAACATCCGTGGGGGACTGGGTGATGAAGACAATGCCCACGCCCTTAGAACGGATCAAGCGCACCGTACGAGTAACCGCCTCCAGGAAGGCCGCAGTGGCGCCGTTGAACAATAGGTGGGCCTCGTCAAAGAAGAACACCATGGTGGGCTTATCGGGGTCACCGACCTCCGGCAAAACCTCAAAGAGCTCACCCAGCAGCCACATGAGGAAAGTAGAGAAGATGACGCCCTGGGACTGAATGTCTTGGAGCTCCAAGGAGCTGATAAAGCCGCGGCCATCCGAGGCGACACGCAGCAAATCCTTGACGTTCAAGGCAGGCTCACCAAAGAAAGCGGTGCCGCCAGCAGCCTCCAGGGCGGCCACCTCACGCAGAATAACGCCAGCGGTGGCTGCGGAGACGCCACCGATTACGCGCAACTCCTCCTTGCCCTGTTCCGTGTTAGTCAAGTAGTCGACGACGGAACGCAGGTCCTTAAGGTCAATCAGCGCCAGACCTTGCTGATCAGCCCAGTGGAACACCAGCTGCAGCGCCGAGGACTGCGTGTCGTTCAGATTCAGGACGCGGCCCAGCAGAATCGGGCCGAACTCAGTCACAGTGGTGCGAATGGGCGTGCCCTGTGCCCCCTGGCCAGTGGGACTGTCTGAGCCACCAAGGGTGAACAACTCCACCGGGAAGCCCTGGCCCTTCCAGTCCTGACCGGTGGTGGCGGTGCGGGCAGTTAGCTTCTCGGAAGACTGACCGGGCTCGGCCAAACCGGTGAGGTCACCCTTGATATCTGAGAGGAACACGGGCACGCCAACGCTGGACAGCCCCTCAGCCAACAACTGCAGGGTACGGGTCTTACCGGTTCCTGTAGCGCCAGCCACCAGCGCGTGCCGGTTTAGCAGACCCAGCGGAATACCCACCTGTAGACCGGCCACAGGCGCCGGGTCCTGGCCTGGAGCGGGCGCCTGCGTCATCTCCAGGTAGGTGCCCACCGGCAGCATGGCGTCACCAAAGTCGTAGCCAGCGCGGACCGTCTCCGCGTAGCCACTGGCAGACGTCGGGGCTGGAGCGGCAGGGGCCTCAGCCTTTGCAGCGGGAGCTTCAGCCTGGGCTGGTTCAGCCGGTGGGGCCTGAGTAGAGGCGGCCGCAGTTGGGGCCGGCTCAGTGGCCGCCTCCGCCTCCGCTACAGGCACCGCAGCTGCCTGCTCCTTGGGGTCCGTGGGCTGCGCGGCTACTTCCTTGACAGCGGCTTCCGCAGCTGGGGCTGCAACCTGATCTTCAGCGGGGGCGCCACCACATGCAGCCAAAGCCGCATCGAGCGCGGCCTGCGCGGCAGCAGCCTTGGCGGCAGCCGCTTCTGCTGCAGCCTGAGCAGCCTCGGCTTTGAGGCGGGCGATTTCGGTGGCGTTATTGGCGTCAGTCATGGCCACATCGTAAAGGAGCAAGCTCAGATTGTGATCTAAGCGGTGGAAGCGTCGGGCTTAGTTCCGTCTCTTCGCCTTCAGATTGCGCGGCACTTCGCGTCATGGACGCCCACTACGCTGGAAGCTATGACCCTCGCCGTCGTCACTGACTCCACTGCCTGTCTGCCACCTGCACTGGCACAAGAAGCTGGTATTACGGTTGTGCAGGTCCCGGTGCATGACGGCACCAGTTCACGCCCCGCCGTCGCCGCACTGCAGGAGGCCTACCAGGAAGCGCTGCAGCATGCCGACGAAGTGCTGGCGGTGCACCTTGCCTCAGCCCTGTCTGGCACCGTAGACAATGCCCGCCTAGCTGCCGCAGCTCTAGGTGAAGACGCCAACCGCCTGCTGGTGCTGGACTCCGGCAGCTCCGGGGCTGGACTTGGCTTTGCTGCCTTGGCGGCCACAGCTGCCACCAGTGCCCGGCAAGCACGCGCGCTGGCCCGGGAGAGCGCCGCCCGCTCCACGGTGTTGCTGCTAGCTGGCGACCTGGGGCGCCTAAGCCAAGGCGGACGCCTAGACCGAGGAACCGCACGGATGGGTTGCACCCTGGGGGTTCGCCCCATCCTGCAGGTCACAGGCGAAGGCATCCGTGCCGTTGAGTCGGTGCGGGGCGCTGCCCGCGCCAGACGCCACCTGCTGGCCCGCGCCTTGCGCGCTGCAGGAGTGCCAGACGGTAGGCCACATCCCCCGGCCGTGCCCGTGCGGGTGGCCGTGCATCACTCAGACGCAGAGGCAGATGCCGTCGCGCTGTTAGCGGAGTTTGAGGCGGCGCTAGCTGAGGGAGGCGCAGAGGTCGCCACGTCCTGGTGCGCCTCAGTGGATGCCGCCACTGCGGTGCACGTGGGTGCAGGCACGCTAGGGATCGTAGTGGCGCCGGTAGTAGGCAAGTGCTGAGGTAGGACTGAGGGGCTTTGGCCCGGCATTTTTGGATAGGGGGGCGGGAGCGGCGTTGTTTCCGCGCGCCTCTGAGGCTCTGCGTCCCTGCGCTCCAGGGGGTGCCTCTCCGACGGGGGAGCGCTGGGAGAGCGCCCTGTCTGAGTCCCAGCGCTCCACAGGGGTGCCTTATGCCGGTGGCATTGACTTACGAGCCCGTAGCCTGCTTTCAAAGAGTCGGCGGCACTTAGCTTGCCTATATGACAGGCAGACGGGTCAAAGGCCGCGAGCGCAGACTCGAGGAACTGGTTCGCCGCGCCTACACCACTGAACCACTGCCCACAGTTCACCACCCCCGCCGCCTTGCTCTGGCGCCCAGAGCTGCCATGGCTGCAGGCTGCGCCCTCATCACTTTGGCAATCGTGCTGGCGGTAGCGGCTGTGTTGCGCTCACCGACGCCGTCGCCACTGACACTAAGCCCACCAGGCGCCACCAGCACCCTGAAAACCGGAGCTAGCGGCCCCAGCGCAACGAAAAGTGCTGCTGAACCCGCCAACCCGACACTACCCGCTCCCAGTGGGCCCAAGGCCGGAGAGGTGACCGTACACGTCACCGGCGCCGTCTCTAGCCCCGGCGTCATCCGCCTGCCCACTGGTGCGCGCGTAGCCGACGCCGTCGAGGCCGCTGGCGGCGCCACCACCGAGGCAGACACACAAGCCCTAAACCTCGCCCGAGTGCTGACCGACGGCGAACAGGTGCGAGTTCCCAAGCCGGGGGAGTCACCACCACCAGGCGCTGCGGGTAATGGCACAGGTGACGGTGGCTCCAGCGGGGGCACAAGCAGCAATGGCGACGGCGGCGCGGGCTCTGGGAGGCGGGTAAATGTCAACACCGCTGACGCCACCGCCCTAGAGGCCCTGCCAGGTATAGGCCCCACCCTGGCTAAACGCATCGTCGCCTACCGCAAAGAGCACGGCCCCTTCGCCGCCGTCGACGACCTCACCGACGTTCCCGGCATCGGCCCCGCCGTATTGGAAGGACTACGCCAGGAGGCAACCGTGTGACTGCCAGCGACCACCTGCCTACCGCCGCGCCCACCAACGCCGCAACCAGCACCGCGGATACTGCTAACCCAGCGCCGCCCAAACCCCAAAAACAACAAGCGCTGGCCTCAAGCAGTGACGCTCCCGCCGCACTAGACCTGCGCCTGGCTCCACCCGCGCTCGCGGCCTGGGGCACCGCCTGGGTGGCGGTGACCGCCACCGGTCCTGGCGCCTGGATCAAACTTGCGCTGGCTTGCCTAGCTGCCAGTCTGACTGCCCTAATCCTGTTGCAACTGACAGCTCGCTTCCGGCCACCGCGTCACCGCCACGACCCCCGCCCCGGCACTGAGAAGCTACCCACTGCCTCCATGGGCTCCGTCTCCGCCAGTCTGCTGCTTACCGCGGTGGCGGTGGTCGCCACGCTGCTCGTCACCAGTGCACAGCTAGCCGCGCGTCAAGCTGATCCACTCACGCAGGCAGCCGCAGCCGGGCAGCCTGTAACCGTGGTCGCCACGCTTACCCAAGCGCCACGGCCGGTTATCGGCGGGCACGGCAGCGTGTTCACCGAGCTACAGCTCCAATCCGTGGACGGCCGCCCCAGTTGCTTGACCGCCCGCGTCATTGCTCGGGGCTCCTGGGCACGGCTGCGCATGGGAGAACAAATCCGCCTGCGCACCACCCTCAAACCGACCCAGCCGGGAGAGCGTGCCGCCGTCTTCATCACCGGCGCCCAGGCGCGCGCCCTCGCACCGCCAAGCGGACTCACAGGCGCGGTAGAAGGCCTGCGCGCCCAAATACGTCGCGTCCTAGAGGACCTGCGCCCGCCAGGTCCGGCGCCACCGGAGGGCAGCCGAGAACTAGTGCTCGGTCTGGCACTTGGTGACGACTCTGCCCTGCCTGTTACTTTACGTGAGGACTTACGCACGGTCTCCCTGACCCACTTAACCGCCGTATCTGGGCAGCATGTGGCAATCGTCCTGGGGCTAGTGCTCCCCGCCCTGGGGGTGCTGCCACGGCGGATACGGGCACTGGTGGGCCTTTTGGTTCTAGCCGTGCTGGTGGTGCTAGTACGACCCGGAGGCTCAGTATTGCGCGCCGCCACTATGGGCACGGTGCTCCTGCTGGGCGTGGCGTTGGGACGCCGTTCTGTGGCTCTGCCAGCCCTGTTTACAGGGGTGCTGGTGCTGCTACTCCTGGACCCTTGGCAGGCGCGAGATTACGGCTTTGCCCTGTCTGTGGTGGCGACCGCGGCGATCCTGTTGGGAGCGCGGCCTTTAGAAGCCTGGCTGAGTCGACTGCTGCCGCCGTGGCTGGCGCTAGCCCTGGCTATCCCACTGGTAGCTCAGCTGGCCTGTGCTCCACTGTTGGTGCTGCTGCGACCCACCTGGAGTCCCTGGGCTGTGCTTGCCAATGTGCTGGCGGCGCCACCGGTGGCTGTGGCTACCGTCAGTGGGCTGGTGGCTTCCCTGCTGGCGCCAGTATTGCCCTCCTTGGCTGGGCTATTGGCCTTGCCTGCTCTGGCGGGTTGCGCGTGGATTGTGGCGGTGGCTCGTTGGACGGCGGCTCTGCCTGGTGCCAGCCTGCCTTGGCCTGCCGGACTTCCCGGGGCTTTATTGCTGTTGGGATTTGAGGCGGCGGGGGTGTTGGCCGCACGCCGCTGGTGGGCTTGGCGTCGGGCTCGCCGACGGCGTCGCCAGGCCCGGTTGTGGGAGGGTTGATGCGCTGCAGGTGGTGGAGAGCGGAGGGTGTCAGTGCCTCGTGGCAGGCTTGGGGCATGGCTGCACGCACCCGCCCCGCCCGCTCCACCCCGGCTGGACCCAGCTGGGACCAGGTGCAGCTCGCCCCTATCGTTCTGATCCGGGGCGGAGAAGGCCTGCTTGCGGATCGCGCCGTAAGCCGCCTGCTCGCTCAAGCCCGCCAGGCCGACCCCGCCACAGAGGTCACGCGCGTGGATGCGGCCGCCTACGAGCCCCACCAGCTTGACGCGCTGGTCTCGCCGTCGCTGTTTGGTGAGCCGCGCCTAGTGCACATCCCCGCTCTGGAGCAGATGAACGATGCCCTCTTGGCGGACCTGCTCAGCTACCTGCCCCGCGCGGACCCGGAAGTGCATGTCATCCTGCGCCATAACGGCGGGCAGCGCGGCAAGAAACTCCTGGAGGCTCTCACTGCCTCCCCATACCCGGTGGTTACCTGCGAGCCCATCAAGTCGCCCAAAGACAAAGCTGCCCTGGTCACCGCTGACGTGCGCCGTGCCGGACGCAGCATTGAGCCAGCGGCTGTAGGCGCCCTGGTGGACGCCCTGGGCAACGACCTGCGAGAACTCTGCGCCGCCACCGACCAGCTCATAGCCGATACCGCAGGCCAGATCACCGCGGCCCAGGTACGCACCTACTATGCCGGGCGCATTGAAGCCACCGGTTTCTCTGTGGCTGACGCCGCTGCCGCCGGAAACGTATCTCTGGCCATAACCTCACTGCGCCACGCCGTCGCCACCGGCACTGACCCCGTGCTAGTGGTCTCTGCCCTGGCCATGAAAATCCGCCAGCTTGCCCGCGTGGCCACCCTCTCCGGGCGCGCCGGGACCCCCGGTCGCAACCTAGGCATGGCTCCCTGGCAGGTCGACCGGGCCCGCAAAGAGCTCTCCGGTTGGAACGACGATGCTCTGGCCTCCGCAATAGTCGCGATAGCTAAGGCCGATGTCGCCGTAAAGGGTGGCAGCCGGGACCCGGTGTACGCCGTCGAACGCGCGGTGCTGGACATCTGCTCTGCCCGGCGGCGCGCCGTCAATTCCCGCCGTCGTTAAACGACGAGCTGTCGAGGTATTAGCGTTGCCTCCGTGAATTTGGCACCCGCACGCATGCAGATAGTGGGTTCCGCTTTGGCGGCTGCAGGGCGAAGCTTGCTGGCCCACCCTGCCAGAATCGTCCCCAGTGCCTACCTGGTTGGCTGGGTGCTTGGGACCATACTGCTGCGGATGCCCTGGTGCGCCAACAACCAAGACACCACCTGGTGGCAGGCCGCCTTCACCTCCATGTCCGCCCTGTGCATCACAGGTCTGGCCGTAGTAGACACCGCTTCCCACTGGAGCACCCTCGGACAGGCTGTAATCCTCTTGCTCATACAGGTGGGCGGCTTCGGCATCATGACCCTGACCTCTATGGTCATTTTTTCCGTGACCAACCGAGTCAGCCCCAAGGTAGCCCGGATCACCCAGGAAGAGACCCGCTCCAGCCTGAAGGACATCCGCCGCCTGCCCGCCAGAATCCTCTGGTTCTCCCTGGCCTGTGAGGGACTACTCACCTTCCTGCTCACGGTGCGCTTCCTGTGGCGAGGTCTGCCTACGCCCTCGGCCCTCTACCACGGCCTATTCCACTCAATCTCCGCCTTCAACAACGCCGGCTTTGCGCTTTACCCAGACAATCTGGTCAGCTTCAACCAGGACCCTTGGATCATGGTGCCGATCTGCGTCGCGATTGTGGTGGGCGGTATTGGCTTCCCTGTATGGACTGAACTAGCTGACCGGCGGCTGGGGCGTCGCAAAGGCCGCCTACTGTCTGTACACCTGCGCATGACCCTGTGGACCTACGCCATACTGCTGGCGGTGGGATTCCTAGCTTTTATTGCTTTTGAGTGGAACAACCCGCACACCATCGGCAACCAGCCTCTGTCAGGAAAACTGCTTGGCGCGCTCGGCGGGGCAGTATTCCCACGCACCGCCGGATTCAACTCCATTGACTACGGCGAGGCGACTGGCTCCACGCTGCTGTTAACCGACGCCCTCATGATTATTGGTGGTGGCACCGCCGGTACAGCAGGTGGCCTCAAAGTCACCACCGTGGCCGTGCTGCTACTAACCGTGGTCGCGGAGATCAGGGGAGAAGGCGCCACTGTGGTGGGCGGTAGACGAGTCTCCATGGAGTGCGTGCGCAGTGCTCTCGCCGTCGCCGTCTTGGGAACTGTCATTGTGTTCACAGCAGTGCTGTTAATGGCCTCCCGTGAGCCCTTTACCTCGGACGCTTTAGCCTTTGAAGCCTTCTCCGCCTTCGGCACCGTAGGCCTGTCTACTGGCGTCACCCCGCATATCAGTCACCTGTCTTGGGGCGTGCTCATGATCCTCATGTACCTGGGCCGGGTGGGACCGGTGTCAGCGGCAGCGGCCTTGGCCACTCGCACCAGGAGACGACGCTTCGCCTATCCGCCAGAAGACCCGCTGGTCGGCTAGGCAAGGCCTCTGCGTTTTAACGCTTCCGGTATAGGGATTTGGTGGCGTAAACCGGCTCGTTGGTGACCTGCACCCCTAGAGAACGGAAGATGCCTTCATCCACACTGCCCAGGATGGTGGATGTGTGCACATCACAGTTCCTCAGGGAGGCAATCTGTTCCAGGGTGCGGGCCGCATTCTCATCGGTGGCCGCGGACACTGCCAGAGCGATCAGCACCTCATCAGTGTGCAGGCGCGGGTTACGCGAGCCGAGGTGTGTGGTCTTCAGCGTCTGGATTGGCTCAATGGATGATTTGGCCAGCAGATCCACCTGGGGATCAATCCCGGCCAGGTGTTTCAAAGCGTTGAGCAGCATCGCCGAACAGGCGCCCAACAAGGCAGAAGTCTTGCCCTGCACAATCGTGCCGTCCGGCAGCTCAATTGAAGCGGCAGGCGCCCCGGTGGCCGTGGCCAGTTGCAAGGTGGGGGTTACCACGGGCCGGTCCTCAGGGCGAATCCCCAGCTTGGTCATCAGCAAGGCGATCCGCTCAGACTGGAGGGGCTCAGCCATCTCCTTCTTCTCGGTGACCAGCGCCTTGTAGTAGCGGCGGATCACCTCCTGCTTGGAGGCTTCCTGGCAGGCGTCGTCGTCACAAATGGAGTAGCCCGCCATATTCACGCCCATATCGGTGGGGGACTGGTAGGGGCATTCGCCCAGAATCTGCTCAAAGAGCTGCTTGAGCACGGGGAAGATTTCCACATCGCGGTTGTAGTTGACGGTCTGCACGCCGTGTGCGGCCAGGTGGAAAGGGTCAATCATATTGACGTCGTCTAGGTCCGCAGTGGCTGCTTCGTAGGCGATGTTTACCGGGTGGTTCAGGGGCAGGTTCCAGATCGGGAAGGTCTCCCATTTGGCGTAGCCGGATGCGCGGCCACGCTGGTGGTCGTGGTACATCTGCGACAGGCAGGTAGCCATTTTGCCGGAGCCTGGCCCTGGGGCCGTCACTACGACGAGTGGGCGGCTGGTCTCCACATACTCGTTCTTGCCGTAGCCCTCCAGTGAGACGATGCGGGCCACATCATTGGGGTAGCCGGGAATCGTGAAGTGCCGGTACACACGGATACCAAGCGCCTCTAATTTGCGCTTGAACTCCTTAGCCTGGGGGATGTCGTCGCTCCACTGGGTGATGACCACCGCACCCAGTTGCAGCCCATATTCGCCGAAGGCATCGATGTGGCGGAGCACCTCGTCTTCGTAGGTGGTGCCTAGGTCCGCCCGCACTTTATTGCGTGCGAAGTCCTTGGCGTTGACCGCTACCAGAATCTCTACGTCCTCCGCCAACTTGGCTAGGGCAGTGATCTTATTGTCTGGTGCGAAGCCAGGCAGGACGCGGGCGGCGTGCATATCGTCAACTAGCTTGCCCCCGAACTCTAGGTAGAGCGTGCCTCCGAACTGTGCGCGGCGCTCCGCGATGTGCTCCGACTGGAGGGTTAGATACTTTTGGGTGTCGAATCCGATGCGGTGCATGGTTCTCCTAGGCGCTAGGTGGAGGTTCAATAGCTGAGGCAAATGGAAGGGAATAGGTTTAGGGGGAGAAGCCGTTGTGGTGGCCCAGGTGCCACAAAACAAAGCGACGGCGCCGCGTCCCGGTGAGGGGAAGCGGCGCCGTCGGTTCGCATTTGAGGTCTGCTCAGAGTGCTTCGACCTGTTTGGCTAGCTTCGACTTGCGGTTGGCTGCCTGGTTCTTGTGGATGATGCCCTTGGAGGCGGCCTTGTCGAGCTTGCGAGCGGCCTTCTTCAGGTGTTCAGAAGCGAGCTCCTTGTCGCCCGCGGCAATGGCCTCGCGCACTCGGCGGACGTAGGTCTTGAGCTCGGACTTGACTGACTGGTTGCGCAGGCGGGCCTTCTCGTTGGTCTTGATGCGCTTGATCTGGGACTTGATGTTCGCCACGGTTGGTGAAGCTTTCTTGTTCGAGATTGGTCAATGGCCGGAGAGAGGGTTCGCGCCACAGGTCAAGAGGTGGTGGAGACACCTGGCGAGCCCGGTCGCTGGACCCCGCAGCCGGCCAGGCCAGAGGTCCAAGAGGTGACTCTAGCACCGTGGTCGGCCACAGTCGGAGGGGAGGGGTGAATGACGGCGTGAGCTTGGTCGCGGTCCTGGTGGGTGGGGGCCCAGATCGGGGCCGCCAGGCTCAGGCCCAGTGCTGGCGCAGCGCCCGGGTCGCGGCCTCAAAGGTGGTGCGCGGCATGGTGGCCCCCTCCCGGCGCACAGCCCCAGGATCCACCAGCAGCAGCCGGTCCAGGCGCATCTCTGAGCGCCGCCCGCGCGAATCCCAGGGGCCAGAGCCGACGTCGAACCAATACCGCCCCCAAGAGGCCTCCTGGGCGGCGTCACGGTCGTGGTCCTTACTGGTCAACTGGGCGACGACGAGCTGGGCCTCGTGACGGCTCAACACCAGCACCGGCCGGTCCTTGCCCTGGCTGGGGTCCTCCTCATAAGGCACCCAGGTCCACACGACCTCGCCCGGGTCCGCGTCGCCGTCAGGGGCTGGGGAATAGGTAAAGGCAGGCAGTCCGAGAGCCGCGACGTCGTAGACCGTCACTCCCGCATGAGCCCCCTCCTGCGGGCTGATGCGGGCCTTGGCTCGGGGCTCGCTGCCCGCGCCGTCACGTCTGGAGCCGCCTCGGGAGGAGGGCGCAGAGGAGGCAGGAGACTCTTTGCGGGAGCTGGAGCCGGAAGGCTTGGTCCCAGCTCCCGGGCCGGTGAGGTCGCGCAGCTTGTCACGCAACAGGTCAGTGGCGACGTCCTTGGTGCTGCGCCCCAGGAAGGACAGGATCCGGTCAAACAGAGACATGCCCAGAGCCTAACCGGATCCGCCCCGCCTGGGCTTGTCAAGTTGTCTGTGTAAGCGGGTTCTACAGGTGGGGGTTGATGCGGTCGGGGTAGGTCAGTGAGAGCTGTTCGAGGGCTTGTTTCCAGTTGGTGGTGGCGGTTCCTTCGATGAGCTGTGGGGGAGCTTTGCGGTCCTTTGGGGTGGGTGGTGTTTCTCGGACAGGGGAGGATTTTCGTCTTCCTTTGATTCGATAGGATGGAGCTATGTCAAGGGTGAAGTACTCTGATGAGTTTAAGGAGTAGGTGGTGCGCGAGGTGGTCGACAAAGAACGGTCGATCGCGTCGGTGGACGTCTCCTAGGCCTGGTGCCCCAGACGGTGGGCAACTGGGTCGCGAAGTATAAGAAGGAGCACGGCAGTGCCGAGGAAAGACAAGCAGCCGCAGAATCTGCTGAGATAGCCAGACTACGAGCACAGAACCGCGAACCGTGGCAGGAGAACGAGTTCCTGAAAAAAGCGGCGGCCTTCTTCGCGAAAAAACAGCAGTGAGCAAGAACTATGAGCTCATTAATCGCGAGGAAGGCAGCTACCCCATCTCCTCGATGTGCCGCTGGGCGAGGGCGTCACGATCGGGCTACTACTCCTGGAGAGACCGCCCCCACTCCCGCAGGGATATAAGGAGAAAAGAGCTGGTGGATCTAGTCAGGGCCGAGTTCAAGGCCTCTGACGGCACCTACGGTTATCGGCGCATCACCGCCCGCCTGGGACGCCGGGGGCGTGAACGTAGGCTGTGACACTGTGCGCCTTCTCATGCGCCGAGCCGGCCTGGTAGCCGCGCAGCCGCGCCGAAAGGCCCGTACCACCACCCCAGCTGCAGACCTGGGGGTCAGGCCCGACCTAGTGGGGCGCGACTTCACCGCTAAGACCCCGGGAGCCAAGTGGGTGGGAGACATAACCTATATCCGCACCTGGGTGGGATACGTCTACCTGGACACTGTCCTGGACTGCGCCACGAAGAAGGTCGTGGGCTATCCATGTCCGATCACGTGCGCACCTCCCTGGTGTGCGAGGCCATTGATATGGCCGTGCGTAACTGCCCCACCGTCAAGGGCAAGACGATCTTTCACTCTGATAGGGGCTCTCAATACACCTCCCAGCAGTTCTCGGCACACCTGAACAGGTATGGCATCCGGGCCTCGGTGGGTCGTACCGGAGTGTGCTGGGACAACGCCTGGGCGGAGTCCTTCAACGTCACGCTCAAGAACGATAGAGTGCACCCGATGGTCTACCCCACCCGCAAGAAAGCCATGAACGATACTACCTCATGGGTAGAACTGCCCTACAATCACACCCGGCTGCACTCAGCACTGGGATACCGCACACCCAACGAGGTCGAGCACGAGCTCCTGGAATACCGGAAAGCAGCCTGACCTACACAACAACCACAGCCCGAAAAACACCCAGCACTACACTGAGCCTGAACCGTCCTGGGTTTTGTTCCTAGGTGGTGACTCGTAAATTGGGCGTGTTGGCACGGTGGGTGTGCCAGTAGTGGTCTTCGATTTCTTGCGGGGTACGGTATCCCAGTTCGGAGTGGAGGTGGGTGGTGTTCCGCCAGTGGACCCAGTATAGGGTGGCCCATTCGACTTCGGCTAATCCTTTCCAGGTTTGGGAGTAGATCAGTTCACTCTTGTGCAGGCCATTGATTGTCTCGGCCAGAGCGTTGGCGTAGGAATCTCCAACGCTCCCAGTGGATTCATCAATACCTGCATCGCGCAAGCGCTCATGATAGGCAATGGAGACGTACTGGCTGCCATGGTCACCGTGATGCACAAGATCCTTCAGGACTCCTTTGGTGATAGCAATCGCATGATTCAGAGCTTCCAAGGGAAGGGCTTCGGTGGTGAGGCGGGTCTTGGTTGTCCAACCAACGATCTTCCTGGAGTACACGTCCGTGACAAATGCGGTGTACACGAACCCAGACTGGGTGCGCACATAGGTAATATCAGCAACCCACAACCCCGGTTAGGTCCTGGAGCGCGGAAGTTGCGTTGAACCAAATCGGGACGCACATCGGGTGTTTTCGCAGGCCGGGTGGTGATGGGCTTCCTGCCTCGAACCACGCCACGCAGGCCAGCAGTGTGCATGAGACGGGCGACCTGATCGCGGCCAATATCGTGGCCTGCTCGTTTCATGGCGTGCCACATCTTACGCACCCCATACACGCTGTAGTTGTCCCGGTGAATGTCGATCATGATGGGGAGCAGTTCACAGTCACGTAACGAACGCTGGGAGGGCAGTAGCTTCTTGGCTGCGCGGTAGCCACGGGCAGTCATGAACCCACCTTCGCGGTGATGGGCCAACGTGTAGCAGATGAACTCCAACCCAAAACGATCGCTATACTGGCCGATGAACGCGATCATTTCTTGGCTCGGGGGCCGAGTTCGGATGCGAAAAAAGCCGAAGCAGTCTTGAGCAGTTCATTAACCCGGCGTAACTCAGCATTCTCCCGTCTCAAACGCTTCACCTCAGCTCCTAGGGGACCATCGGCATGATCCTGATTCAACGCTGGGTCGTGATACCAGCGCCTCATACTCTCAGGCGCAATCCCAAACTTCTCAGCGATCATACGGATCGCTTTGGTCAACGACATCGTCTCATCAGCAGCCAAACAATCATTCACCAAACGAACAGTGCGCTGCTTAAACTCCAAATCAAATTGCTTCGGCACAAGAACCATCCTTTCAGGTATCACCCCGAAACAAAACCCGGGACGCTTCAAGGGGACCGCAACAGGGTGCGCACGCTCAAGCCCTCCACGCCAATCTCGGCCAGGACCTGGGAGACCTGCTCCTTGCTGGTGGGCTCGACCAGGCGTGCTCAAGAACCTCCAGTAGCAGGGTGCTGCGCTGGCCTGTCACGATGGCCCCGGTGCTGCTTGTGGTGGGTGCTGGGAACAGGTCGAGGGTCTGCTGGCCGGGGTGCAGGCGCTGACGGCCGATCTCCACCAGCGCGGCGAGCTCGGCGTCGTTGTGTGCCGAGACCAGGTGGGCCAGGACCTTGTCGCGCCTGCTTTCCTTGACCTCTATCTGCACAGCCACGGCACCGCAGGCCGTGCGCACCTTGCGCAGGTACGAGCTCATGGCACGAGGGTACGCACCAGGCCAGCTAGTGTGCCAACGGCGCCGACGCTCCACGCCATCGCAACGGAAAATCCCCGCCGGGGCACCACAACCAAAACAATATCAGGAGTCAGGTCCTGCAGGGCCAGGCCGTTGAAACTGTTGCGGCTCCGGGGTCGGTGGCGGACTCGATGATCTGCCCGCGCCGCGCCTCAGCGGTGAGTCGGACGCGCTTCGTAGTCGTGGGGCTCATGACGGGGATCCTAGAGTGTGCCCCCAAAGGCGGAGGCGATGGTGGTGCGAGGACAGCGAAACTGGGCCCGTACGGTCGGGTCAAGATCGGGCTTTCAAACTGGGAGGGACCCTGACGGGATCCCCACACTGGAAGCTGCCAACAATGGTTCCTCAGCCGTCGAGCCCGCTAACGAGATCACGACAGTCGAACTTCTGCCACTCGGACCTGGCCCGCAATAGAACCAGTGCGCCTGCCGCGGAGATCGCACCCGCTGCGACGAGAGTTGGCACCCTACCAAGGAGGTGCGAGGAGGCAGCCCCTGCGAAGACCGCGCCTATCGGATCGACGCCCCAGGTAATGGAGCGAACGACACCTGCGACGCCGGCCTGCCTATGCGCGGGGACAACTCTCTGACGAAACGCCCGCCCTACCACGAGTGAGCACACAGCAGAAAACTCCAGAACTGCCAAGCCGGCCGAAAGAATGACCGCACCTCGGGTACCCGGCGTCAGCGCACTCAGGCAGACGATACAGACACCTAGCACGGAGAACAACTGCGCGCCAAAACATGTCAGCCAGCTTCCAAACATCGTCTCCAGCCTTGGGACTACGGCGGGGCTCGCGACACCCAGCAGCACGCCGGGAACCGATAGCAGTCCCACCTGCCAGACGGCAATACGGACGTCATGAAGCGCGAAAGGCACGAGAAGTGTTGTCGTGATCGCGAGACTGAAATTGAATAGTGCAGCACTGACCGTCAGTGAGACGATTGGGGTGTAGGTCCTCCAGATCCTCACGTTCTTTCTCACATCATCGATGTGGCTACCAGGCGCCTCTGCAATAGGACTTCCATTTGCGAGAGATGCGCTTCCTTTAGGGAGTTCAAATATGCTGCGGTCCCTATATAGTAGAAGTGCAGCCGAACTGAACAGATAGCTCACACCATTCAGTGCGAACACCCACACCCCCCCCCAAGGGCGCTCAAGATCCATCCGGCGACTACTTCGCCCGCCGCCCTAGTTGCCGTAGAACCCGCCTCAATGTACGAATTGACTCGGGTAAGCTCGTCGTCTCTGACCATTCGCGGAACAACTGCCGTGATTAGCGAGTCATAAAACACCGACAGGCACGATACGGCGAACGCCAAAATGACGAGGGCCCAGAGAGACAACGTGTGTGTAAGTGCTAGATACACGAGGACAACCATAAGGGCGGCCCTGGTTGCATTGGTCGCATGAAGTGCCCAATACGCCGGTGCTCGATCGGCGAATGCCCCTAAACTGGCGGCAAGGAGTCCGGGACCCGACATCATAAACGCCATAGCCCATCCGAGCTCATAGTCGCTGACGTGCATGACGCTGACTGCGATAATTGGTATCGAAAAGATGTATGCGGCCGTACCCAGGTCGGATACCGAATCGCCAATCCAGATCTTGAGAAACTGTCGCATGGTTCCCTATTCTTCGAAATCTGTCCGGCCTAACACCTTATGCAAGACCTCTGGAGCATAATCGCCGTTATCGTATGGGTCGGGGTGCCCGGCGGCCACAACAAATAACGGATATCTCTCAGGATACCTATCTACGGGGAACAACCGGTCCAGGTCGGCCGTTCTAGCCTTCCGGGGTGCCCTACCGTGCCCCGCCGGTGCGCTGCGCCACCACCCCCAGCAGCCCCCAGCAGGCGGCCCCACAGCCCAGAGCCCCCAGCAGCACCGGCAGGATCCCGGCCGCGTCCAGGTTCCCGGAGGTGCTGACCGCCGAGGAGTCCAGGGTCAGGCAGACCGTCACCAGGGAGGTGGGCCACAGCTTGGCCAGCGGGCTACCGCTGACCACCAGGCCCATGCCCACCACCACACCCAGGAAGCACACCGCCACCGGCGCGGCGAAGGAGCGCATACGCATGCTCAGCAGGGACTGGAAGGCCAGCAAGGGTTGCGCGGCCAGGACCACCAGCAGGCACTCCGCCACGAAGGACGCAGGCACCACCGGCCCCAGCTTCAGCACGGCCCCTACCACCCAGGTCAACGCCAGCACCACCAGCTGCATGGCCGCCAGCGGCAGGCTGGCTACCAGGGTCTTGGCCGCAGTCACCCGCCAGGGCGCGTGCCCTGTGGTGCGCATCGCGTTCCAGCTCGTGCCCCGGTGCTCCGGCCGCCAGACGGTGGCCGCCAGCAGGGATACACCCATGGCACAGAAGAACAGGCTGTAGAAGACCAGCACCTGGGAGGTGTAGGACTGCCAGCCAGCGCTCAAGGTCTCCTGGTTGGCCAGGTAGTTCACCGTGCCGGACACCACCGCCAGCACCGGCAGCAGCACCACCACCAGCCACACCGAGGAGCGGCGCAGCTTCAACAGCTCAGCAAGTAACAGGCTCATGGTCCTCACCTCTCGATCCGGTCCAGCCGCCGGGTAGCGGCAGCGAACAGCACGGCAGCCAGCAGCAGGAAGCCCAGCACCCAGCCCCACGGCGGGGTCACGTACTCGGTCCCCGTCCGGCCCGTGCCCGATATGCGGGCGCAGCACACCATCGCGTAGTAGCCCCAGGGCACCAGGCGGGCCACCCACTGGGGCGCCAGCAGCATGTAGACGGCGACGAAGGCCCCCAGCAGCCCCACGCCCACACCCACCAGCTGGTTCTCCCGCACCGCCGCCAGCCACACGTGGAAGGCGCAGAACACCAGGTCCACCAGGATCAGGCCCACCGTGTAGGACACCCAGGGGCCTGCCTGCCAGGGCACGCTCACCCCCGTCAGCCGGGCCACCAGCACCAGGCCCACGCTCTGGGCCACCACCGTGGGCACCACCACCAGGGCCAGGGCGGCCAGCTTGGCCCGGCACAGCGCCCCGGGGGTGTGCCCGGCGGTCGCGAACAGGGTCCAGCCCGCGCCGGAGTGCTCGATGTCGGTCTGACGGCTGGCCAGCACCGACACCAGCACCGGCCCGGTGATCGCCGCCATCATGCCGTAGCCCAGCAGCAGCCCCTCCCACAGGTGCTCTGCGGGGTCGGAGAAGCCGGGGCGGGCGGAGGCGGCGAACAGGTTCATGGAGGACAGGGCCACCGTGGCCCCGGCGAGCAGCGCCGCCACCGGCAGCGTGCGCAGGCGCCGCATCTTGGCCAGCTCCAGGCGCACTGCCGCCAGCGGGGAGGCCGCCAACGACGCCGCCAGCGGGGCTGCCGCCCGCGGGTCCCGCGCTCTCGGGGTCCTCACTTGCGGGGACGGCGCCACCGGGACCGCCTTGGTCTTGGTCTGCGCGCTCATCACAGCACCCCCGCCCCACCGGTGAGGTCCATGAACACGTCCTCCAGGCTCTGGGCCTCACGACGCAGCTCATGCACCTCCACCCCGGCGGCCACCAGGCGCCGGTTGAGCTCGGCGGCCTCCTGCGGGCCCAGGCCACTGACCCGGACGCCCTGCGGCGTGCGCACCACCCCCACCGGGCCAACAGCCGCACCCGCAGGCGCTGCCGCCACCCCGGTGCTGGCCGACGCCGTCGTCCCTGCCGTGGTTGCGGAGGCCTGCGCCGTCGTCGCCGCCGGAGCGGCAGCCCGCGGGCCGAGCCCAGCCAGCAGCCGCGCGTCAACCGCCTCCGGCGTGGGGGTGACCACCAGCAGGTCCGGCACGCTGCGGCGCACCAGCTCAGCCCGCGTGCCCTGGAACACCATGCGCCCCGCCGAGAGGACACCCAGCACGGAGGCCATCTTGTCGATCTCGTCCAGCAGGTGGCTGGAGACCATGACCGTGACCCCCTCTCTAGCCAGGTGGACCAGCAGGCTGCGCACCTCCTCGATACCGGCCGGGTCCAGGCCGTTGGTCGGCTCGTCCAGCACCAGCAGCTCCGGCTCCCGCGCCAGGGCCATCGCGATGCCGAGCCGCTGCTTCATGCCCAGGGAGTAGGCCCGCACCAGCCGGTCCTTGTGCTCGGTGAGCCGCACCAGCGCCAGCGCCCGGGCCACCTGCGCCTCAGACAGGCCCAGCATCCGCTGCACCACCCGCATGTTCTCCGCGCCGGTGAGGTGCCCGTAGCCGGGAGGCTGCTCGATCATGGAGCCGGTACGCGCCATGACCTGCCCCAGGTTCCGCCGCTCCAGCCGGGTGCCGAACAAGGTGGCGGTGCCCGCAGTGGGAGTCAGCAGCCCCAGCAGCATCTTCATGGTGGTGGACTTGCCCGAGCCGTTGGGCCCCAGGAATCCGTACACGCAGCCGCGCGGCACGGCCAGGTCCAGGCGGTCCACGACCGTGCGGGCAGCCTGCCCCTTGCCGAAGGTCTTGGTCAGGCCCTGGGTGGAGACCACCAGCTCAGTCCCCGCCGTGGAGGGCACCGGGGCACCAGGGTGACCAGGTTCGGCGACGGCGGGCAGGCGGTCTCCTGCCGGGGTGCTGGGGGCGCGCAGCGGCGCGGTGGCAATGTGTGTGCTCATATGGCCCAGGTTGCCGTCCGCAGGCGGGCAAGTCGTCAGACCACGGCCTGAACCTGCGGCCCCCGGCGCGCACCAGCCTCATACCGGGGTATGACGAGACCCGGCGTCCCAGCCGCTACGTTCATAACATGAGCCAGCAACCCCAGACGGCAACCCGTCAGGACGAGCCACCACGGCCCGCCCCCGCCGCCCCAGGCACCAGCGACGGCGTCGGTGCTGGCGGTTCCGCCGGTGCCAGCAGTGCCAATGGCAACGGCGGTGCCAGTGGTCCCAGCGGTTCCAGTGGTTCCGGTACCGCCAGCGGGTCGAACAGCGCCAGTGGAGACAACGGTGCCAGCACTGCTAGTGCGGCCAGTGCTCTCGGAGGTACCAGTACTTCCGGTACTGCCAATGGTCCCAGCGGTTCCGGCGCGGCCTTGGCCCGCAGGGCGCGGCTGCGGGACCTGCCCCGACCCGGCTGGCTCGACGTCCTGGCCGCCGCCCTGACCGGCTACGTCGCCGTCTGGAACAACCCTGACGGAACAAGGGGCCTGCTGCCCGTGCTCCACCAGTGCCCGGAGGCGTGCCTGGAGGTGGTCTGGGCGGCTGTCGTGCTGCTGTGCTGCTGTGGAATCCTGCTGCGGCGCGTGGTGCCTCTCTCCGCGGTCCTGGTGCTGACCGGCGCGCTGGGCACCCACCTGCTGCTCTTCGGTGAGGCCAGCCTGGCGGCCCTGATCTCCTGCCTGGTGCTCGCCGAGACCTGCACCAGCCGCCTGGCGCGCCCCTGGTCCGGGCTGTTGCTGGCCACCTGCTACCTCGGGGCCACAGTCAGCGTGCTGTGGATCGGCTACCTGGGCGGGGAGAAGCAACTGGAGCCGGTGCGGGCCCTGACCCTGGTGGCCATGGCCAGCACCGTCCTCACCGTGGCCGCCCTGACGGGGCTGCTGCGGCGGCGCTCGCGGGAGAAGGTGGAGCAGGCTCTGGAGCGGGCGGCGGTGCTGGCCGCCCAGCAGGACGCCGAGCGGCGCCTGGCGGTGGTACGGGAGCGCCAGCGCATCGCCCGCGACGTGCACGACCTGCTAGGCCACTCCCTGTCAGTGATCGGCATACAGGCGGCGGGGGCCCGGGCGGTCCTGCCCAGCGACCCGGCGGCGGTGGACCAGGCGCTCGCGGTGATCGGGGAGACCAGCCGCAACGCCGTCGACGAGGTGCGTGCCCTGGTGGACGTGCTGCGGGCCGACGAGGACCTGCCTGGCCCTGCTGAGGCCTCCACCCTGCCGGGGGAGACGGGGAAGCCGGGGGAGCCGGGGGAGCCGGGCAGGGCGGCCCTGGCTAGTCGGGGCGACGACGGCGCCAGCGGGCCGCTCCCGGCGGACGGGCCACGCCCTGCAGGTGGTTCGGGGGGTACGGGTGGTCTGCCGCCTGCGGGTGGTCCTGGGGCTGCTGGCGCTCTGGCTCCGGCAGCGGCTCAGGCTGGTGGGGGAGCTGGGGCCGCGGTGGGGCCGGTTGAGCAGACCGGGGCCGGTGGGCGGCTGCCGGGGCTGGAGGGGCTGCCCGCGCTGCTGGCCGGGGCCCGCCGGGCCGGGCTACCGGTGCGCAGCAGCCTGGAGCAGTGCGCTGACACCAGCCAGCCGGTGGCGGAGGCCGTCTACCGGCTGGTGCAGGAGTCCCTGACCAATGTGCTGCGCCACGCCGACGGTGCGCAGACCCACGTCACCGTGCGGGTGGGGGAGCAGGAGGTGGAGGCCGTCGTGACCAACGAGGCCGCCCCACGGGCGTGCCCTGCCCAGGACGGCACGGGCCGTGAGGGCACAGGGCTGGCGGCCATGCGTGAGCGCGTCACTAACCTGGGCGGCCAGGTGCAGGCGGGGCCGACGTCGTCCGGCGGCTGGCAGGTGCGTGCCCGCCTGCCCCGGACGGGGGGCCAGGCCACTGGGGCGCAGGGTGAGCAGCTGGCGGCAGACGCCGTGCGGCCTGGGACGGATAGCCTGCAGGCCGGGACGGAGGAGGGAGCGCCGTGAGCGAGGTGATCCGGCTGGGGCTGGCTGACGACGAGCCCCTGCTGACCGCAGGCCTGGCCATGCTGCTGAACGCCCAGACCGGTATGGAGGTGCTCTGGCAGGCGGCAGACGGTCAGGAGGCCCTGGAGCGCTGCCGTTCCCACCCGGTGGACGTGCTGCTCCTGGACGTGCAGATGCCCGGCCTGGACGGGCTGGAGACCACCCGGCGTCTGGTGGAGCAGGGCCTGCCGGGGCGGGTGGTGATCCTGACGACCTTCGACACCGACGGCTACGTGCTGGGGGCCATTGAGGCGGGGGCGGCGGGCTTCCTGCTCAAGAACACCCCGCCCGAGCAGCTGGTGGCAGCCGTGCGCACCGTGCACCGAGGCGACTCGGTGATCTCCCCAGGCCCGACCCGCCGCCTGCTCTCCGCCCTCCGGCAGGGCGCTGCTCCCTGGGTGGCAGATGGTGTCGGGGACGCTGCGTCGGGAGGGACGGCGGGCCAGGCGGTGGCTGCGGCCTCTGGGGCGGTGGCGGGCTCGGGGTCGGTGCTGCCGGGGGAGCTCACTGAGCGGGAGCTGGAGGTGCTGAGGCTGGTGGCCCTGGGCCTGACCAACCAGGAGGTCTGTGACCGCCTGTGGCTGAGCATGGCGACGGTCAAGACGCACGTCTCCCACCTGCTGTCCAAGACCGGTGCCCGTGACCGGGTGCAGCTGGTGCTGCTGGCGCTGCGCAGCGGGGTGGTCAGCCTGGAGGAGGTCCTGAGCTCCCCCTAACCCCCCACTTTCTTACCGCGAGACCGGGACATATGTACCGCGAGTTCGGTAAGGGTGGCCTTAGTTGTGGGTATCTCGGGTGGGTTTGGTGGCTGTTGGTGGCTTCATCGACGACGGCGGGCGTAGGCGCTGGGGATGCTCAAGATTGACGGTCGCCGCGACGTCGTCGCCACTGGTGCTGGAGCGCGACCCACCCCAGTTATCCACAGGACTTACCGGTCTCGTGAGCCATATGTCCCGGTCTCGCGGTACCGATGTCCCGGTCTCGCGAGACGGGGAAGGGCGCCACGTGCGAGTTGGACGAGCAGGGCTCCCGTGCCCCGGAGCGAGCGTCTCAGGCCACGCTGTCCGGGACCTGCATAGTGGTAACCCGCCGGGCCTGGAAGCGCCGGAAGGCCCACACGATCAGCCCTATCAGAACCAGCAGCCCCAGGGCCCACAGCCCTCCGCGCTCGGCCCACACCCGGAACACCGCGAGGCCCACGGTGGCGTAGAGGACCGCCCAGATGACTGACCCCAGGGCGACGGCAGGCAGGTAGAGCCGCAGAGGCATACGGGTCACCCCCGCCCAGACCTGCACGCAGGTCTGCGCACCGACCGTCAGGAAGCTCAGGGTCACGGCCACCGGCCCCCAGCGCTCGGCTATGGCAGCCGAGCTGATGTAGGTGCGTGACTCCAGCAGCCTGGCCCAGCGCGTGCGGGAGGTGCCTGCGGTGATGCCTCGGCCGACCCAGTAGCTGCCGTTGGCGCGGCCCATGACTATCACCCACAGGGCGGCAACGGCCCACCCCCACGGCAGCTCCAGGATGCGGTCGATCATAAGGTGACCCTAAGTCATCAGGGACCCGGCTGCCCAGCGGCTTCGCCGTATTGCTGCTCACGTGCGCGTGCCTGTGCCTCGGCTGGTCTTGCACAACGACGGCGGGGCCGGCGTCCGCTCGTGCCGAGGCTCCTCGGGCCAGCACCTGCTCAGATCGAACCTCCCTCAGGCTAAGGCATGCCCAAGCCGGTGCTTGCTCCCGCCCAACCTGGAGCAGGCTAGATCCCGCGCAAGACGGTACCCGCTCAGGCCAGGGCCAGCCCAGGGTGGCGGCCGATACTGCCGGTACCCGCTGCCCAGTCCGGGTTCGGCCAGCCCTCGTCAGCCCGACGCCCGCTCGGGACGGACACGGCTCACACCAGCAGGTTCGCTGGCACCTGCCGCCTCGTGGGAGACTTGCCTCAGACCATGTCCGCACCACAGAAGGGCCTTCGTGTCTCCCGTCGCCACGCCTGAGCAGCTCGCCTCGGTCCAGCCCCTCCACACCCCCCAGGCCCAGCTGCGCAACTTCTCGATCATCGCGCACATCGACCACGGCAAGTCCACGCTGGCTGACCGCATGCTGCAGGCCACCGGCGTCGTCGCCGCCCGGGACATGCGCGCCCAGTACCTGGACCGCATGGACATTGAGCGGGAGCGCGGGATCACGATCAAGTCCCAGGCGGTCCGCATGCCCTGGACCGTGACCGGTGAGGACGGTGCCCCCCGCACCTACGCCCTGAACATGATCGACACCCCCGGGCACGTGGACTTCTCCTACGAGGTCAACCGCTCCCTGGCGGCCTGCGAGGGGGCCGTCCTGCTGGTGGACGCCGCCCAGGGCGTGCAGGCCCAGACCCTGGCCAACCTCTACATGGCGATCGAGGGCGACCTGCACATCATCCCGGTGCTCAACAAGATCGACCTGCCCGCGGCCGAGCCGGAGAGGTACGCCGCCGAGATCGCCTCCATCATCGGCTGCGACGTCGACGAGGTGCTGCAGGTCTCCGGCAAGACCGGCCAGGGGGTCCCAGAGCTCCTGGACCGTATCGTGCAGACCGTCCCCCCGCCGTCGGGTGATCCGGACGGGCCCGCCCGGGCCATGATCTTCGACTCCGTCTACGACACCTACCGGGGCGTGGTCACCTACGTGCGGGTCGTGGACGGCACCCTCAAGGCCCGGGAGCGCATCGAGATGCTCTCCACCGGGGCGGTGCACGACCTGCTGGAGATCGGCGTCATCAGCCCCGAGCCGGTGGTCACCAAGGGGATCGGCGCCGGGGAGGTCGGCTACCTGATCACCGGCGTGAAGGACGTGCGCCAGTCCAAGGTGGGTGACACGGTCACCTCCGCGGCCGCCCCCGCCGCCGAGCCCCTTGCCGGCTACCAAGACCCCAAACCCATGGTTTTCTCCGGCCTGTTCCCCGTGGATGGTTCGGACTTCCCGAACCTGCGAGACGCCTTGGACAAACTCAAGCTCAATGACGCTGCCCTGACCTATGAGCCGGAGACCTCTGTGGCCCTGGGATTCGGTTTCCGCTGCGGTTACCTGGGCCTGCTGCACCTGGAGATCATCCGCGAGCGCCTAGAGCGCGAGTTCAATCTGGACATTATCTCGACGGCGCCGTCGGTGGTCTATGAGGTGACCACCGAGGATAAGAACGTCCATACGGTGACCAACCCCTCCGAGTTCCCCTCGGGCAAAGTGTCAGATGTGCGTGAGCCGATCGTGCGTGCCACTATCTTGACCCCCAGTGAGTTCGTGGGCACGGTGATGGAGTTGTGCCAGTCGCGGCGAGGCAATATGCAGGGGATGGACTACCTCTCAGAGTCACGTGTAGAGATGCACTACACCCTGCCCTTGGCGGAGATCGTCTTTGACTTCTTTGACGCCTTGAAGTCGCGCACGCGCGGTTACGCTTCCCTGGATTATGAGCTTGACGGCGAGCAGAGCGCCGACCTGGTAAAAGTGGACATCCTGCTCAACAGTGAGAAGGTCGACGCTTTCAGCGCGATCGTCCACAAGGACTCCGCGTACAGCTACGGCGTCATGATGACCAAGCGGCTTAAAGAACTCATCCCGCGCCAGCAGTTTGAGGTGCCGGTGCAAGCTGCTGTGGGGGCGCGCATTATTGCCCGCGAAACCATCCGCGCCTTGCGTAAGGACATGCTTGCCAAGTGTTACGGCGGTGATATCACCCGTAAACGCAAGCTGCTGGAGAAGCAGAAGGAGGGCAAGAAACGCATGAAGGCTATTGGTCGCGTGGACGTCCCCCAGGAAGCTTTTGTGGCGGCCCTGGGGGCGGATACCCCCACCGGCAAGGACAAGTGAGGCTGCCATGAGCAGCCAGCAAGTCCACGCCCCGCGCTCTCACGCGATTCGCTCCCGGGTGCGTTCCTTCTCCCGGGCCGGTGGGCGCCTGAGCAGTTCCCAGACGGCGGCGCTGGCAGCGCATGGCTCGCATTATCTGGTGGAAGTGCCGCGCGCGGACGCTGTGCGCACAGTGCACCATGACTTCCGCCTGGACCCGGAGGCAGTCTTCGGGCATCCCGGGGAAGTGCGGCCGCTGGTGGTTGAGGTTGGCAGCGGCGGCGGAGAGGCGATACTCGCGCATGCGCAGGCTCACCCCGGTGTGGATCACCTGGCGGTGGAGGTGTGGGAGACGGCGATTGCCAAGATCGTGCGAGGAGCCGCCAAAGCCGGGTTGGAGAATGTGCGAGTAGTTCCGGCGGATGCCTCACAGTTGCTGGCCACGGCCCTGCCGGTGGGCTGCGCGAGCGAGGTATGGGTGTTCTTTCCCGACCCGTGGCGCAAGCCGCGGCATCGCAAGCGCCGCCTAGTGGATGCGGGCTTTGCACGCTCGGTGGCACGGGTGCTGCGCAGTGGGGGCGTGTGGCGGCTGGCCACTGACTGGGCGGATTACGCCTTCCAGATGCGCGACGTCCTGGAAGCCGCGGCGGCCCTGCCCACGGGTTTGGAGGCTGACGCCAGCCTGCCACTGCTAGCTTTCCCCGATGCTGGGAAGCGCCCAGAACTGGGGGCGCAGACGGCGCAGCCAGGCTCTTTAGGCAATGGCCTGGACCCGGGTTCCCCGGCGGGGATAAAGGGTGGCTGGTCGCAGCGTTTTCCCGGCCGGGTCATGACGCGCTTTGAGCAGCGGGGGATTGACGCGGGACGCACAATTCGTGACCTGACGGCGGTGCGCACGGATGCGGCGTGGGTGCCGCGTGCCGTGCCGGTGCACGCTGGCATGGCATGAGCCCGGCTCAGCCGGAGGGTGAGCCCCTGGGGGGCTCGGGGGCGCTACCCGAGCAGGTGGTAGCCGCTGACGGCCAAGCACGGCCCTTTAGCGTGTACTTGCACGTGCCTTACTGCCGGGTGCGCTGCGGCTACTGCGACTTCAACACCTACACGAACTTGTCCATGGGGGCTGGGGCTTCCCTGGGGGACTATGTGGACACCTTGGCTGGCGAGTTGCGTCTAGCCCGCTTAGCTATGGATACGGCGGGGCTGCCGCAGCGGATTGCGCAGACGGTGTTCCTAGGCGGAGGCACTCCCACGATGCTGCCTGCAGCTGATCTGGCGCGGATGCTGGAACTGGTGCGCCAGACCTGGGGCTTGGCCAAGGACGTGGAGGTGACGACAGAAGCTAATCCGGAGACGGTGGATGAGCGCTATCTGGCGACGCTGGCGGCAGCTGGTTTCACCCGGGTTTCCTTTGGGATGCAGTCGGCGGTGCCGGAGGTGCTGGCGGTGCTGGACCGTACGCACCGGCCCGAGCGGGTGCCGCAGGTGATCCAGTGGGCGCGCCGAGCGGGACTGTCTACCAGCGTGGACCTGATCTATGGGGCGCCGGGGGAGTCTATGGCGGATTGGCGGCGTTCCCTGGAGGTAGCTGTGGAGATGGAACCGGAACATATCAGCGCCTACGGCCTGGTGATTGAGGAAGGCACCAAGATGCGGGCGCAGGTGCTACGCGGTGAGCTGCAGTTGCCAGCTGACGACGACGAAGCTGCCAAATACGAGCTGGCTGATCAGATGCTGGCTGAGGCCGGCTACGAGTGGTACGAGATTTCCAACTGGGCGCGGCCAGGCCAGGAGTGCCGGCACAATGAGGCCTATTGGCGCGACTGGGATTGGTGGGGGGCTGGTCCGGGAGCACATTCCCATCTAGGGGAGGTGCGGTTTTGGAATGTGAAACACCCGGTCGCGTGGGCCGGGCAAGTGGTGGCTGACAGGCTGCCAGTGGCCGGGCATGAGGTGGTGGAGCCGGAGAGCCGTCGTCTGGAACAGGTGATGCTGGGGATCCGGCTGCGTGAAGGCTTGGCACTTGCTGACCTGGTGCGTGGCGCAGAGCCGACGACGGCCACCGGGGCACCAAAGCGATTGGTGCCCACGGTGGCTCAACTCGTCTCCGAAGGCCTGGTGGAGGCCAAGGCTGCGCTGGCCGGGCGGATTGTGCTCACCCTGCACGGTCGACTCCTGGCAGATGCAGTCACGCGCAGCTTGGTCGGCTAAGCGCAGCCTTTACTTATCCCCTGCGAAGTAGTCCGCACACAGGCGCATCATCCGCACCATGACCTCGTGCCGACGCGAATGCAGGTTCCAGATGGTGTCCTCACCCAGCACCGCAAGCTGCGGGTCAAGTCCTTCCACAGCTTCACGGTCCTCAGCCCAGGTGTGGTGGTAGCCCTCCATAAGCGGTTCCAGTGACGCAGCCATGGACTCCAGGTCTGCCGCTGCAGTCTCTGCTGCATCGACATGCGCTGCCGCTACCTCGTACAGGGATTCCAACACCTTCAGCCGCTCCAGCGCGGCGTCTGCTTCATTGCTCATGCAATGACTTTAGCCGCGCTGGAGGTGGGCTGTCAGGCGATACTGCGGGTGCACCGGGCTTGAGGCCCGCATGGAGGTGGGGATAGGTATCCCGTGGTCAGCCAAGCCCGATGGTGTCCGGGTCTTTAGGGCCGACGCCAGGGCGTACCACCAGGGACTTGGTGGAACTGGTCAGGCCCGGAACCTCGACTTTGGTGGTGGCAGTGCTGGTCAGGCGGTCCTGGGTTAGCACGGTGGTGCCACGCCAGAGCGCTAGAGTATCTTTGCCATCCCCATCCCAGTCACCCACTAGCAGCTTGTCGTTGGCGCGGCCGATAGAGATAGAGGCATACACCGGGGCCTCGCTGCGGTTCTCGTTGTAGAAGACCACGCGGGTCCCCACGCGCACGGCCCAGGTGACTGTGCCGTCCCCATCCCAGTCACCGTAGAGACTGAAGCCTGTGCCAGCTGCTTCTGCAGAGGCCACATAGGCAGGCTTCACCCCGGAGGGGGCAGGGGTCTGCGGTCCTGGGCTGGGTGCCAAGGTGGTGGGTGCGGCCGTGCTTGAGGCAGAAGGGAGCGGTGAAGGACCCAGCGGTGTCTCAGAAGGCGATGGCTGCGCCGTCGGCTCTGAGGAAGGCGGCGTGGAAGGTACAGCCGAAGGGGATGCAGTAGGCGTTCCTGGTGCGGGGGCGGCATCCACCACTCGCTTCATAGTCAGCTCGGCGCCAGTGGCCCAGTTGCCGGTCCAGGCCTGGGCAGTGGAGACCAGTTTGACGCAGCGGGCCGAGGCTCCGCCCAGGGCTACGGTCTTGGCGCTGCGGGACTTGGGCCAAGATCCGGAAGTCACCTTGGTGAACGGGGTGCAGGCTTCATCTGCGGCTGCCCAGATTTCATATTCCTTGATCAAGCCGTTGTCCGTGTTTTGACGCGGGGTCCAGGTCAGCGATTCGACCTTTTCCACCTTGCCCAGGTCAACCGTCACCTGGTGCGGCGGCTGCGGGTTGGAGCTGGACCAGTCCGAGTGCCAGTAAGTGCTGGGGTCGCCGTCCAGGAGATTGGCCGCAGCACCGTTCTCAGAGCCTGTCTCTTGGGAGGAAACCTCCTTGATTTTCATCTGGGATTGGGCGATCACGGCTGGGTCAGTAACCTCCAGCGCCACGCGGGCGCTGGTGCGGGCACTGCCGGAACTCAACACAGCCTCCAGGGAGGCAGGGCCTGCTGTGCATTTGGGGGCAGTTACCGTGAAGGTGTAGGTGCCCGCAGCGCTGATGCTTTGGGCGCCTTCCGCTACGCTCCAGCCCTCCGGGGCGCGCAGTTCCAAGGTTGAGTCTGCCGGGATTGTGCCCGCTACCGTCACGTTGACGGTGGTGGAGCTGCCCCACTCCAGGACAGATTGGGCAGCCTTGGCCTTTACCGAGGCAGTCGGCACGACCACATAGACGTGCCCGGCAGTCATATTCAGGCTCCAGGCGCCGGTGGCGGCGTCCTTAGTGGGGGTGACGACGGCGTCGGCGGTGGTGTCTACCACAGCGCTCAAGCCGTCCAGCAGGTCGGCCTGCAATAGGCGCGCGCCATCGGTGGCGGCCTGGAGGCGAAGTTGGGTGGCTACGCCGTCTTGCCAGGTGGCACCTACGGTAAGGCCATGGTGTCCACGCAAGCCGTCCACTGAGCCTTTGGCCCAGGCTGAGGGCAGGGCAGGCAACAGCCGGGTCACGCCATTCTTTGACTGCAGCAGCATTTGGGCTACACCAGCGGTGGCACCGAAGTTACCGTCAATCTGGAAGGGTGGGTGGGCGTCCCAGAGGTTCGCATAGGTGGACTGTTTGAGGAGCTGTTCCAGCATCAGATGCGAGTGGTCGCCGTCGGCCAGGTTGGCCCAGAAGTTGATCTTCCAGGCCTTAGACCAGCCGGTGCCGCCGTCGCCGCGGTCCTTCAGACTCTGGCGGGCGGCGTCAGCGAAAGCCTTAGTGCTCGGCTTGGTTAGGGGGTCGATCGCCGTGCCCGGGTAAAGGGCGTAGAGCTGAGAGACGTGGCGGTGCGTAGGCTCATCTCCGCCCCATCCAGGTGTGTAGTCCCAGTCCTGGATCCACTCCTGGAGCTGACCGCGTGAGCCCACCCGCAGGCCCGGCTGCAGTTTGGCCAGCGTGTCAGTGACCTGTTGGATGAAGGCGGCGTCAGCCTCACCAGTGGCCTTGGCGGCCGCAAGGGTGGTGGTGAACAGTTCGGTGACGATCTGCTGGCTCATGGCTGCGCCGGCGGAGTACTTGCCGTGCTCAGGGGAGTAGGAAGGAGAGACCACCAGGGTGCCGTCACCGGCGTCGACCAGCATATTTAGCCAGAAGCGACTGGCGCCCTTGAGCAATGGATAGCCGTGTTCACACAGATGAGAGAGGTCGCCGGTGTACTGGTAGTTCTGCCAGTAGGTGTTGGCCACCCAGGCGGCAGCCTCAGGGAACCAGGAGGCTGTGGGCCAGTCATAGACGCCGGTGTAGCCATAAGGGGTGGTCTCGTTAAATACCACCCAGCCGGAGGTGGCGGGGTCATAGCCAAAGAGCTTTTGGGCGCTGACCTCACCGGGAGCCACCAGGCTGCTCACATAGCGCTCGTAGGGCTGTGCGAGTTCGCCCAGGCCGGTGGCGTAGGCAGGCCAGTAGTTCATCTGCAGGTTGATATTGACGTGGTAGTCGGCGCTCCACGGTGGGTTGGGCTGGGCCCAGACTCCCTGCAAGTTGGCAGGTAGGGGCGAGTTATCGCGGCTGGAGGCGATCAGCAAGTAGCGGCCAAACTGCGTGTAGAGGGTCTCCAGGGCGCGGCCAGCCTCCGTGCGGCCCTGATAGGAGGCCAATGCCTGGTCAGTGTGGCCAGCGACGGCGCCCGCGTCCAGATCCAGCTTCATGCGGGAGAACAGCGCTGAGTAGTCAGCCTCGTGGGCGGTGCGGACCGCCTCCCAGCCTGCGGCAGCGGCAGCCGTCACCCGGGGGATGGTGATGCTTGCCGGATCTACCCCACTGCGGTAGTTCTGGCTGTAGGAATCGGAGTAGTCAGTGGCGCCGGACCAGTAGAGCGTCACGGAGGTGGCGTCCTGAACACTGATGGTGGCGCCCTTGGCTGATACCTGGCCGCCGTCTGCTGTTACTTGGGTGCGGGCGTCAAAGCTCAGGCCGTTGGTCAAGGAACCGGTGTAGGCCAGGGTGTGATCTGTGGCGATGGTGGACACCTGGGCGGCCTCGGAACCGAGCTGGTCGGTGTAGCCCACCGTCAGGTTTACCGCGCCGGTGGCGGGGGAACCGTCTTGGTTGGTGGCCGTGATCCGGACAGCGATCACATTGCCGGGGTAGGAGGCCAGGTATTCACGCTTGTAGGTCACCCCGCCCACGGTGTAAGTGGTGGTGGCCATGGCGTGGTCTAGATCCAGGGTGCGCTCGTAGCCGGTGTAGCCCTCTGTGCCAGCCATGGTTAGCTCTAACCGCCCGAAGGCCAGATAGGAGCCGTAGCCCTGCTTGGGCCTGCCCAACTGTTTGATAGACCAGTCATTCTCAGCTGAGTCAGTAGCTGCGATTCTGTCCTGAACGGCCTTGAGACCAGCCCGGGCATCGTGGTTGCCGTAGTCATAGCCACCCGGGCTGCCGGGCCCACCTGACCACAGCTACTTCTCGTTCATCTGGATGGAGTCTTGCCCTACGCCCCCAAAGATCGAAGCGCCCATGGCACCGTTGCCGATCGGCAGGGAGCGGGACTGCCAGTCGTTGGCAGGTGTGCTGTAGCGCAGCACCATCTGGTCCTGCGCGGTGGTATCGGCTTCAATCGCGGCTGGGTCCAAGGCTGGGGCAGCGGCTGCGGGCGCTGGGCCTGGGACCAGGATGGCCGGCAGCGCCAGGCTGGCGGCAGCCAGAAGGGCTAGGAGTGGGCGACGGCGACGGCGCTGGGGGCGCGCAGCCAGGTTTAGCGTGGATTTGCTCATCGTTGAGTCCTCCGGAACGGGCTTCGCATGCGGCTTGCTTCCACCTTAACGATGAGTGGTTATGCTGCCAATAGATATCATGCGCTCATTTTGATGCATTTTCTTGAGCGTTTTTGTCTTTTTGTGGGCAGCTATGTTTGAGGCTGGTAGGTGAGGCTGCGCGGGCCGAGGACTGCGAAACGGTGTGGGCTCAGCCCGAGCTGGGTCGTATGCCGGGCAGAGGACAGGCGCCTGAGGGGCTTTGCCGTATGGTGGACCTGATTTGTTTAAACCTAGGAGACTTGCGCATGCACCTGCACTGGTGGTCCACTCTGCCCTTCGTCGCGATGCTCGCCTCTATCGCTGTCCTGCCACTGGTGCCAGCCACCTCCCACTGGTGGGAGCGGCGCTCCAGCCAGCTTGCCATTGCCCTGGTGCTGGGCCTGCCGGTGGCCGTGTGGATGAACTTTGCTTTGGGCTGGGAAGCGGTTTTCGCTGCCGTGGTCGAGTACGGCCAGTTCATCTCCCTGCTGCTAGCGCTGTTCGTGGTCTCCGGGGGAATCTTCCTCAAAGGCGATATTGAAGCGACCCCGCGCAACAACACCATCTTCCTGGCCGTAGGTGGGCTGCTGGCCAGCTTCGTGGGCACCACCGGTGCCGCCATGCTGCTGATCCGGCCGCTGCTCAACACCAACCAGGAGCGGCGCTACCGGGTGCACACCGTGCTCTACACCATCTTCATAGTCGCCAACTGCGGTGGCCTCCTTACCCCCCTAGGTGACCCGCCCCTCTTCCTAGGTTTCCTGCGGGGCGTGCCCTTCACCTGGACCTTCCACCTGGCCCCCGAGTGGCTATTTGTCAACGCCATGCTGCTTATCAGCTACTACGGCCTGGACACCTGGTACCACGGGCGCGAGCCTTCCGCGGCGGTGCGCAAAGACCGCGCCGACATCGAGCCTTTGGGGCTGCGCGGGGCCAGCAACTTGATCTGGTTTGCCGTGATTATCGCCGCCGTAGCCTTCGCCCCCTCCATCGACGTCGAAGCCATTGAGCACGGCACCGCTGGAGGACTGGACTGGGTGCCGCTGCGCGAAATGATCATGCTGACTGCTGCCGCCTGCTCCTACTTCCTGGGAGACAAGCGGGCGCGATTCGAAGACAACCAGTTCGAGTGGGGGCCGATCGCCGAGGTGGCAACACTGTTCATCGGCATCTTCCTGACCATGATCCCCGCCCTGCACTTCCTCGACGAGGTGGCGGGCTCTCTGCCGCTGAACCGCATCACCTTCTTCGTGTTCACCGGAGGACTGTCCTCAGTGCTAGACAACGCTCCAACCTACGCCAGCTTCTTTGAACTGGCCGGACAGGTGGCGCACCCCGGTGGTGCCATGGTGGCTGGAGTGCCCGAGTACTACCTGGTCCCGATCTCCCTGGGAGCCGTGTTCTGTGGCGCCATCACCTACATCGGCAACGGCCCGAACTTCATGGTGAAATCCGTGGCTGAGGCTGGTGGCGTGGAGATGCCCTCATTTGGTGGCTACGTCGGTCAGACCGTCACCCACCTGGTGCCCATCCTGGCTGCCATGGTCTGCATTTTCATTGCCGAGAGCTGGTGGGCCTTGTTGGTGGGCCTCGCACTTGCCGGGGTAGTGCTGGCCAATAGTGTGCGGCTGATGATTAAGGGCCGCCGCCTCGCCATCGTGGACGCTTAAACCCACCGAGAGTGGGTGCCTGCCTTCGCGATGGCGGCGCCGTCCCTAGATAACTCAGCGGGTAAGTGCCTTAGCAGGTGCCTGGAGCCGTAACGAAGTCAATGAGTTCTTCCATACGTCCCAGCAGGCTCGGCTCAAGGTCCTTATAAGAGCGGACCGTGGCTAAAATCCGCTGCCAGCCCTGCGCAATATCCGCCTGATCCGCGTGCGGCCAGCCCAGGGCCTCCAGGGTGCCGTGTTTGATATCTGTGCCACGCGGCACCACCGGCCAAGCTCGCAAACCCATCCGCTCTGGGCGCACCGCCTGCCACACGTCAATGTAAGGGTGCCCCAACACCAGTACGTTCTCCCCGCCCGGCATGGACATCACCCGCTCCGCGATCCGTGATTCCTTGGAGCCCGGTACTAAATGATCCACCAGCACCCCCGCTCGCCGCTGTGGCCCCGGCTGGAACTCGGCCATGACCTCCTCCAGGTTGTCTACGCCGTCGAGCAGCAGCACCACAACGCCCTCATGGCGCAGGTCATCACCCCAGACCTTCTCCACCAGCTCGGCGTCGTGCTTGCCCTCTACCCAGATGCGTGAGGCTCGCGCCACCCGCGCCTGCTCACCCGCAACCGCATAAGAACCAGATGCCGTGAGTTTGCGTCCGGCTGCGCTCACCGGGCCGGTGGGGGCCTTGGGTTGGGGCAGCGGCGGGTCTACCACCACGGGCCGCCCCTCCAACCAAAAACCCGGCCCCAGGGGGAAACCGCGCCGCACCCCGCGCCGGTCTTCCAAAACCACCAGGTGCCGCCCCCCGGATTTCTCCACGGCGACGGCGGCACCCACGAAGCCCGTCTCCCGGTCTTCCAACACCATGCCGCGCTGCAAGGGCACGTGCACTGACTCGGGTTGGATCGCGCTAGGGCCCACGCGGTGCGGGTTGGTGGTCAGCACATCTGCGCCATAGCGGTCGTTTTCCGACGGCGGGGTGGGTCTGCGCGCAGGCTGGGCGCCACGCCTACCGCTAGCACGCCCCGGCGCAGCCGGATTCTGGGCTTGCTGCGCTGCGGCCTGCTCTCGCAGGGCCAGACGGCGGGCTGTGGTAGAGCCAGGGACAGGGCGGGAGTATGGGGCTGGCGTGTTCACTTTGGGCACGCTAGGTGAAGGTCACGCGCCAGGCTGGTTGGGCACGCCGAGCCTCGGCGTAGGATGGCACTCAAGCCTGGCGAGTGCTAATGCCGGTGGTGACCCCAGGAGCCGCCAGCCCAGCCCCGCGAATACCGGCACGAAGGAAGGAGCAGCCATGAACGACGAGCGTCGTCTCAAGGTCCTCTCCGCCATCGTCACCGACTATGTGCGCACCCGTGAGCCCGTCGGTTCACGTGCCCTCGTGGAGCGCTACCGCCTGGGCGTATCCCCAGCCACCATCCGCAATGACATGGCCGCCCTGGAAGACGAGGGCTACATCCACCAGCCTCACACCAGTGCCGGGCGCGTCCCCACCCAAAAGGGCTACCGGCTCTTCGTGGACCGCATCGCCGCCGTCAAGCCCCTGTCCGCCCCCGAGCGAGCCGCCATCACCCGGCTGCTTTCAGGGGCTTTGGACCTGGAAGAGGTGGTGGTGCGCACCGTGCGCGTCCTAGCGCAGTTGACCGGGCAACTCGCAATAGTCGAGTACCCCAGCCTGCGCCGCACCGCCCTGCGCCACCTGGAACTCGTCGCCCTGGGCCCCAACTGTCTCCTGCTGGTCATCATCACCGACACTGGCCGCGTGGAGCAGCGCACTGTGAGCCTGCCCGGTGGCGAACTCGTGGATCCCCTGGTCTTGGACCGCCTGCGCACCCGCATCAACCAGCTGATGGCCGGTCACCTGGCGGAAGACGTCGTCCCGGCGCTCACGGTTCTGGCTGAGCAGGCCCCTCCTCAGGAGCGCGTCATCCTGGCCGCCGTCGCCGGAGAACTGGTGGCTGCCCTGCACCCGGAAGCAGAGGAGCGCCTAGCGGTGGCAGGCACCGCCAATCTGGCTCGCGCCAACCTGGACTTTTCCACCCTGGGACCCTTACTAGACGCCGTTGAAGAGCAGGTGGTGCTGCTGCGCCTCTTCTCAGTTATGGATGCCTCCACCGGCAATAACGACGCCGCCGAAGGGCCGCGCGTGACCATCGGCGAGGAAAACCATGAAGACGCCCTGGCAGAGGCCAGTGTCGTCACCACCACCTATGGCCCTGGCAGCGGCGACGCCGTCGCCCACCTAGGAGTTATCGGCCCCACCCGCATGGACTATCCGGCAACTATTGCCGCCGTCAACGCCGTCGCCCTCTACCTATCCCGGTTCCTATCCGGACCCCGGCAGTAAAACCGGGCCAGCCTTAAACCTCCCCTGTAAACCCAAAGGAAGACCACGTGAGCGATTACTACGAGATCCTTGGCGTCCCCCGCAATGCCACCGCCGAGGAGATCAAGAAGGCCTACCGCAAGAAGGCCCGCTCCCTGCACCCAGATATTGCCGGTCCCGGGCACGAGGAAGAGTTCAAACAGGTCTCCGTGGCCTACGAAACCCTCTCCGACGCTGACAAGCGCCAGATGTACGACCTAGGGGGAGAAGACGCCCTGCGGGGCGGCGGCAGCTTTGGCGGCTTTGGGGGCTTCTCTGCCTCTGACCTGGGGGACCTGGGCGGCATCTTCCAGTCCATGTTTGGCGGCGGTGCCTCGCGCGGCCCCGCCTCCCGTGCCCGCCGCGGACAGGACGGTGTGGTGGCTCTGGAAGTTAGCCTGCAGGACGTGACTTTTGGAGCCACCAAACCTGTGACCGTGAGCTCCTACGTAGCTTGCGACACCTGCAAGGGCTCTTGCTGCTTGCCAGGTACCGAGCCTGTCACCTGCTCAGGCTGCAATGGCTCTGGTTCCGTGCAACGAGTGGTCAACTCTCTGTTCGGGCAGGCCGTCACCTCCGCCCGCTGCCCCCAATGCGGTGGCTTTGGCACGATCATCGCCAGTCCCTGTAAGGACTGCTCCGGTGAGGGGCGCAAGCACGTGCGTCGTGAGGTACAGGTGAAGGTGCCGATCGGCGTGTCCACCGGTACGCGCCTGCGCATGGACGGCCAGGGGGAGGCCGGCCCCGGAGGCGGCCCCAACGGAGACCTCTACGTGGAGTTCCACGAGATTGACCACCCCACCTTGCGCCGCGAAGGTGATGACCTGCTAACGGAGCTGCGCATCCCCATGACGGCTGCGGCCCTGGGGGGCACCTTCACCGTGGAAACCCTGGATGGGGAGCGTGAATTAGAGGTTAAGGCCGGTACTCAGAACGGCCAGGAGAAGGTTATGGACGGCCTGGGGGCGGGGCGGCTGCGGCGTCGTGGGCGTGGAGACCTGCGCATCAGCATTGTGGTGGAGACGCCTACCCGCTTGGACGAGGAGCAGCGCGAACTGCTGCGCCGCCTAGCCGAACTGCGTGGCGAGACCGAGCAGGTGGCTAAAGACACCAGCCTTAAGAAGAAATTCGGCGACTGGATCAACGGGCGCTGAGGGAGCGCCGGGGCGAGGCACGCACGGGCGGCGCTAAGCCAGCCCGCATAGCAGCCCGCTGCTAGTGGGCCTGCGGGTAGCGGCGTGCGCCGAAGATCGCCTGTCCCACCCGGACACAGGTTGAGCCTTCAGCCACAGCTGCCTCTAGGTCACCGCTCATACCCATGGACAAGCGTCCTGCACCCACAGTGCCAGCATCCAGCGCCTGGTCGCGCAGCTCCCGCAGCAGGCGGAAGCAGGCGCGGACGCGGGCATCAGCCTCAGTGTTCGCAGCAATCGTCATCAGGCCCACCACGCGCAGGGAGGCATAAGCAGCTAAGGCTTTCAGGAAGCTTGGCACCTCCGTGGGGGCAAGGCCAGACTTTGACTGCTCAGCAGAGGTATTCACCTGCACATAAACCTCCAGGCTTCGCCCGGCCGCCTGCAGACGCCGATCCAGTGCCTCCGCCAAACGCAAGGAATCCAAGGACTGCAGCTCGGAAGCAAAAGTGGCCACCTCGCGCGCCTTATTGGTCTGGAGATGGCCAATCAGGGACCAGGTGATAACTAGATCCGCCATGGCCTCAGCCTTGGCCCGAGCCTCCTGCACCTTGTTCTCCGCCATGCGGGTGACCCCGGCAGCTGCAGCCAAGCGCAAGGTGGCCTCAGGCACCGTCTTGGTCACCGGCAGCACCGCAATCTCACTCGGCTCCCGCCCAGCCGCAGTGGCTGCCGCAGCCACTCGCGCCTGCACCGCCGCGAGACGGGCACGCACCTCCTCCACACTGGCGACCGGGGGCAGCGGAGACTGTGCTGAAGCAGCTGCAGGATTCAGGAAGGTCATGACGTGACGCTAGCACTGGCGTCGGCCAAGAGCTGCGGTGCTCAGATGCTAGGCGACGGCGTAGGCCCGCTGGGCTCAATAAGGGTGGCCCACCGGTAGCCTGGGCTGGTGACCGCTCCCGTGTTCATTTTGACCCCCCAGACCCTTGAACCTGCCGGGGCTGGCGTCTCCGCAAGCCGCGGTGCCCGGCTCACCCTCACTGGCGCTGAGGCTCGCCACGCCGTCACCGTGCGGCGCCTGCGCGCAGGTGAACGAGTCGACCTGGTGGACGGCGCAGGCCTGCGTCTGATCTGTGAGGTAGAGGAAGCAGGCGTTCAGGGACGCAAGGACCAGCTGGGTGTGCGCGTGGTGGAGCGGGTGGAGGAAGCGCCCACCGCCTTGCGCTTGACGCTGGTTCAGGCCTTAGCCAAAGGTGACCGTGACGAGCAGGCCGTAGAGACCGCCACGGAAGTTGGTGTGGACCTAGTCCTGCCTTGGCAAGCTGAACGTTGTGTTTCCGTATGGAAAGGGCTTAAGGCCGCCAAAGGGCGGGAGCGCTGGCGCAGCACCGTGCAGGAGGCCGCCAAGCAGGCTCGCCGCGCCTGGGTGCCAACAGTGGAGGAGCCGCACAACACCAAGCAGCTGTGCAGCTGGGTGGCTGAAGTAGTCCAGGCCGGGGGAGTGGTGTTGGTGCTGCACGAGGAGGCCACGGCGCCCATTAGCAGCGCCCCCTTGCCAGTCCTGCCTGCCGCGCCTCCGCAGCCCGGTGGGGCGGCGTCGCCGGTGTTGGCAGTGGTCGTTGGGCCTGAGGGTGGGATTAGCGCCGCAGAGACCGCCGCCTTGGAGACGGCTGGGGCGGTCACGGTGCGGCTGGGACCGCATGTGATGCGCACGGCCTCGGCGGGGCCGGCAGCGCTTGCGGTGCTAGCGCAGCGAGCCGGGTTGTGGGGCTGACCGTTAGCGGCGCCTGCGTAGGCCGCGCCGTCAGCGTCAGTGGTGGGGCCCTGAGCGGTTACCGCTGGTCGTCGTCAAAATCGAAGCCGACGGCGTCGGCCTGTGTTACGAGCCGAGTGATTGCCTCACTGTCGGTCAGGTAACGCATTAGGCGGGTGGCTAGCTCCTCGGCGTCGGCGCGATCTCCGTAGGCGTAGAACATGGTGCCCTCGGGGTCGGTTTGGACGTCTGGCAACTCGCCGTGATCTATCAGCCAGCGCACCACGCCCTCCCAGAAGTATCCGTTTGGCTCATGCCCCAGCGACTGAATAACCTCCTGGTTGAAGGCTTCAACATCAAAGAAGCAGGTTGTAAAGCTGCCGTCTGCGGCGTCTCGCAGCCGGATGCGGTTAGGGCCTGGAGGTGCCACAGTCGTCATCGCTAAGCCTCTCGTGGGTGCGTGAGCCGGATGGTGAATCTGGGGAAACTAACCACCGGAATGCGTAACTGCAACCAGATTGTAAGGACTCGTTAGGGTGTCGCAATATCCTCCGATCGGATGGGTGTGCAATCCGGATGCGCCCGGGACCTAGCTCTGTGCCGCTGTGCGAGCGTGAACTATTGCCTTCCAGGGCGCGATACTGGGGGCATGTCGATGGATGAGGCACTGTGAGCCCGCGTGGGCGCCGTCGTGCAGGGAGTCCGGATGCGCGCGAGGCCATATTGGTAGCTGCCCGAAAGGCTTTCGGACGCGATGGCTATGACACCTCCCTGCGGGGTGTGGCGCGAGATGCTGGTGTAGATCCGGCTTTGGTGCACCACTATTTCCCGGAGCGCGCCAAGCTCTTTGTGGAGTCTGTATTGGGCTCTGCCCTGGGGGAGGGGATGGATCCCTCGCTCCTGGCAGGCCTGGATAAGCTGCCGCCCGAGCAACGCGGAGCGGAGTTGGTGCGCCTGTTCATTACCCAGTGGGACAAACTGGGGGCTGATCGCTTTGCCGCGGTGATTCGGGCAGCCTTGGGAAATTCGGTGGTGCTGGCGCGGGTGCGCACCTTGATTGTTGGTGCCCTGGTGATGCCAGTGGTGGCGCGCGTGGCCCCCGACCGGGCGCAATTGCGTGCGCATTTGGTGGTCAGTCAGCTCATTGGGCTTGGTCTGGCGCGTTGGGTGGCCAAGCTCGACGCCGTCGCCGGTGCTTCTGCGGAGGTGTTGGTGGCGGCGGTTGGTCCCACGATTCAGCGGTATATGACGGGGGAAATCGGTGGGCAGGCTGATGTGGAGGTAGGCGCTGCTGAGTGAGGCTGTTGCTCTTGCGTGAGCTGCGTCTCAGCGGTATATTCATCACATGATGAAAAATGCTGCTGGGGGTGAAGTCACCCACCAGGCCGAGCCTCACAGCCGACACGCGGCGCCCTCGCTCGCGCGAGCCGACAGTCTCGCGGCAGCGCCGCAAGTGCAGGATGGGACGCACGCCGTCAAAGTCCGCGCCTTGCGGGTGACCCGACGCCGCAACCAGATTCTGCACGGCATTGACTTGGAGCTGCCCACGGGCTCCATCACTGGCCTGCTGGGCCCCTCAGGCTGCGGCAAGACCACGCTCATGCGCACCATCGTTGGCGTGCAGCGCTACGAAGGCGAGGTAGAGGTGCTGGGCCAACGTCCCGGAGTCCCAGCAACGCGTGGGCGCGTCGGGTATGTCACCCAGGGGGCGGCGATCTACACCGACCTGAGCGCCCGGCAAAACCTCGCCTACTTTGCCCGCCTAGCCGGAAACCGCGCCCGCGACGTGGACGAGATCCTGAAAATTGTGGGCCTATCCGCCTTAGCTGACCGCCCCTTGCACACCTACTCCGGCGGCGAGGCTAGCCGCGCCTCACTGGCCTGCGCCCTTGTGGCAGGCCCGGATCTACTGGTACTCGATGAGCCCACCGTGGGTCTGGACCCAGTTACCCGTGAAGACCTGTGGCTTGCCTTCCGGGCCATCGCCGATACCGGCGCCACGCTCCTGATCTCCAGCCACGTCATGGACGAAGCCTTTCGCTGCGACCGGGTGCTGCTCATGCGCGCTGGCCGCCTGCTGGCCACCACAACAGCAGCTGAACTGCTCGCTGGCACAGGGGAGGCCACCCTGGATGCTGCCTTCCTGGCCGTTATCCGCGCCGACTCCACCGGCACCGCAGCCATTGACAGCTCTGCAAGGACGGAGCCAGCTGGCAAGCCCAGCACGATGTTGACGGAGGAAGCCCGATGAGCCCCCGCACCTACCTGGCAACGACCCAGCGCATACTCGCTCAGCTGGCTGCCGACCGACGAACCGTGGGACTCATCATCGTGGTTCCATCCCTGCTGGTAAGCCTGCTGTACTTCGTCTACCTGGACTATCCAAACGGAGTGCTGCTCTTCAACCGAGTGGCCGTCACCATGGTCGCCGTGCTGCCCATGCTCGTAATGTTCCTAGTAACCAGCGTGGCCATGCTCCGCGAACGCCGCTCAGGCACCCTCGAGCGCCTGTGGACTACACCCCTGCACCGTGCTGACCTACTGCTGGGCTATGGCACAGCCTTCACCCTGGCGGCCTGCGTCCAATCCCTAGTCCTTTCTGCCGTCTGCGCTTGGATGCTAGGAGTGGAGCTTGCCGGTTCCTGGGCCTGGCTGGTGCTCGTGGGCCTGCTTGACGCCTTCGTTGGCGTCGCCATGGGCCTGTTCACCTCCGCCTTCTCCCGGTCGGAGTTCCAGGCTGTCCAACTCATGCCGGTGGTGATCTCCCCACAAATCTTCCTATGCGGTCTGCTTGTCCCGCGCCCGCGATTGCCCAGTGTCCTGGAAGTTATAGGCAACTACCTGCCAATGAGCTGGGCCGCTGACACTGCTTCGCACCTGGCCATAGCCAATGACATGCCCTGGGAAGTGTCTCGCAATGTGCTGTGGCTCGCGCTCTTCGGATTGGCAGTGCTAGTGGTAGCCGCCATAACGGTTCCGCGTCAGAGTCGCTGAAAATACCGCCGGGATTCGCCGTCACAAGGGCAGTTAAGCGATTTGCGACGGCGTCTGGCGGACCGGATTTAGGCGGCAAATGCGACCGGCCTAGCGGGGCAGGCGCGGGCACTAAGTAGGATCAGCAGCGATGACGAATCCTCCCCGCACCGCAGCCGATGCCACACGGCAGCCCGAAGTCGTGACCCGCACCCTCGTGTTGCCCCCGGACCTGGCCCCCGTTGCCTTCCTAGGGGCCCGCGACGAGGTCCTGCGGGCGATGGAGCGTGGCTTTGCCGACGTGGATATCCATGTGCGAGGCGATTCCCTGGCCGCCACCGGCCCCAGCCAGCGCGTGGACATGGTTATCCAACTGGCCACTGAACTAGTCGACGTCGCCCGCGCGGGCACCCCCCTCAACGCCGACTCAGTGGAACGCGCCATCAGCCTCCTAGACGCCGCCACCCGCCCCACTGAAGTCTTTGGCGAAGATGTCTTCACCAGCCGCGGCAAGTCCATCCGTTCCAAGTCAATCGGGCAAAAGGCCTACGTCGACGCCATTGAGGCCTCCACTATCACCTTTGGCATCGGCCCTGCGGGAACCGGCAAGACCTACCTGGCCATGGCCAAAGCCGTGGCGGCTCTAGAACGCCGTCAAGTTTCCCGCATTATCCTGACCCGCCCCGCCGTTGAGGCCGGAGAAAACCTAGGTTTCCTGCCCGGCACTCTCACAGACAAGATCGACCCCTACCTACGGCCCCTCTACGACGCCCTACACGACATGCTTGAGCCCGAGGCCCTGCCTAAGCTCATGGCTGCCGGAACCATTGAGGTAGCGCCCCTGGCCTATATGCGCGGACGCACCCTCAACGACGCCTTCGTCATCCTGGACGAGGCCCAGAACACCAGCCCCGAGCAGATGAAAATGTTCCTCACTCGTCTGGGCTTCGGCTCCAAAATGGTGGTCACCGGGGACGTCTCCCAGATCGACCTGCCCGGTGGGCGCCCCTCCGGACTGCTGGTGGTCCGCCGCATCCTGGACGGGGTGGAAGGCATTAGTTTCTGTCAGCTGAGTAGTGAGGATGTGGTCCGCCACCGGCTGGTGGGGCGCATCATTGATGCCTACGCAGAATACGACGCCGCACAAGCCTCACTGCAGGCAGGGCCCGCCGGTGCCAGCGGCGCGCCCGACAGCCGCGGTGAGCTAGCAGGCCGCCGTTCCCATCGCAGCTCCGCCCGCATTGGCAACCGCCCAGGCCGCACCCCCCAGGAGTTCAGAGGAAGGAACCGCGTATGAGCATCGAGGTCAACAACGAGACCCAGGTGGAGATTGACGCCACCGAGTTTGTGGCCCTGGCCGAGCATGTCCTGGCCAATATGCACGTCAACCCCCGCGCGGACCTCAATATCTTGTTCATTGAGCCCGAGCCCATGGCCGAGCTCCACCTGCGCTGGCTGGACCTGCCGGGCCCCACCGACGTCATGAGCTTCCCCATGGACGAGCTGCGCCCAGGCACACCTGAGGCTGAGACGCCCGCCGGAACCCTGGGGGATGTGGTGCTTTGCCCGCAGGTCGCCGCCCAGCAGGCCCTGGCTGCCGGGCACTCCGCCGTGGAGGAAATGCTGCTGCTAACCACCCACGGCATCCTGCACCTGCTCGGCTATGACCACCAGGAGCCCGAGGACGAGAAGGAGATGTTCGCCCTCCAACGCCGCCTCCTATTGACCTTCTTGGCCAAGCGCTGAGGCTCGCCACACCGTGACCAACACACCCGTCGCACTCCTAGTCTTCCTAGCCTTGCTGGCCCTGGGACTGGGGGCCGTGCTCTCTGCCGCGGAGGCCGCCCTGTCGCGCACCACCCGGGCAGCCGCCGACGACCTGGTGGAGGCGGGACGGCGGGGCGCCCAGCAGGTGCGCGCTCTGGCTGAGCGGCGCGGCGAGGTACTAGGTGCCGTCTCTTCAGTGCGTGTGGCCATAGATATGTGCGCCGCCGTCTGCCTCACGCTTGCGGTGGCAGGCGTCGTGGAGAGCTGGTGGCTGATTCTGCTGCTTGCGCTGGCCCTCAACGCCCTCGTCCTGGGGGTGGTGGTGGGCCTGTCGCCACGCTCTATCGGCCGCCGTAACCCCGATGCCACGCTTCTTGTACTGGCCCCGCTGCTAGGCCGGATCGACGCCGTCGGCCGCCCTTGGCGTTGGCTGGAGTCCCACTACGGCCACGCCTCCACCCTGACTGACGCCGAGGCGCGCGCGGAAGTCACCGAGGACCTTCGCGAGATGATCGATGAGATCGGTGAAGCCGACTCCATTGAGGACGAAGACCGCGAGATGCTGCGCAGCGTCGTCGAACTGGGGCAGACCCTCGTACGCGAAGTGATGGTGCCGCGCACCGATATGGTCACCATTGACGCCACCAAGCCCGCCCGCAGTGCCCTGCGCCTGTTCATCCGCTCCGGCTACTCCCGCGTCCCCGTGGTGGGGGAGGATGCCGACGACGTGCGCGGCATCCTGTACCTCAAAGACGTGCTGCGGCGTCTAGAGGCCCACCCGGAGCATGCCGCCCTGCCCGTGTCCGCCTTTGTGCGTGAAGCCGCCTTCGTCCCTGAGATGAAGCTGGCTGATGACCTGCTGCGGGAGATGCAAAGCGGGCAGGTGCATATCGCCCTGGCTGTGGACGAGTACGGTGGCACCGCCGGGCTGGTCACCCTGGAGGACCTCCTTGAGGAAGTCGTCGGTGACCTCACTGACGAGCATGACCGCGCCCTGCCTGAGGTCGAGGACCTGGGCGGCGGGGTCTACCGCGTGCCCAGCCGCCTGCCCATTGATGAACTAGGCGAACTCTTTGACCTAGACATTGAGGACGACGACGTCGACTCTGCAGGCGGGCTGCTCACCAAAGCCATTGGGCGAGTGCCTCTGCCTGGCGCCGTGGGGGTAACCCAAGGGGTGCGCTTGGAGGCAGAAGAGAGCACCGGCAGGCGCCGCCAGGTGGCGAGCCTGCTGGCCTCGCGCGCCCAGAACCAAGAGGATGAGGACAATGACTAAACAAACTGCCCCCCAGCCCGAAGCAACCGACGCCGTCGCCGCGGAAGCGAGCAAGACTGGCGCCCCGCTGGTGGAGTTCGACGCCGACGGCTTCCCCATCATCCCCGAAGGCCCCATGCCTGCCAGCGGCTCGCAGACGCCGGGCGCTGAGGACAACTTCGCTGACACTGAGGACGACGACTGGGAGCCTGGTGACTGGGACTCCACCCGCGCCCAGGTGATTGTTCCGGCTATCCCCGAGGGGTATCGGGCCGGATTTGCCTGCCTGGTGGGACGCCCCAATGCCGGCAAGTCCACACTCACCAATGCCATGGTGGGGCAGAAGGTAGCTATTACCTCTGGCCGCCCTCAGACCACCCGCCACAATGTGCGCGGCATCATCCATCGAGAGAACGCCCAACTGGTTCTGGTGGACACCCCCGGCATGCACCGCCCCAAGACACTTCTTGGCAAGCGCCTCAATGACCTGGTCCGCGAGACCCTCACCGAAGTGGACGTGGTCGCCTTCTGCATTCCCGCAAACGAGAAAATTGGCCCCGGAGACCGCTTCATTGCCCGCGACCTAGCTGATCTACGCCGTCCCGTGGTTGCCGTAGTCACCAAAGCGGACACCGTCTCCCATGAGGCCCTAGCCAAGCAACTGCTAGCTGTAGACGCCCTGGGGGACTGGGCCGATATCGTGCCCGTCTCCGCCAAGCGCGGCAAGCAGGTGGATGTGCTTGAGGAAGTGCTCATGAAGCATCTGCCACCCTCACCGCCGCTGTACCCCACCGGGGAGATTACCGACGAGCCCCAACAGGTCATGATCGGTGAGCTAGTCCGCGAGGCTGCGCTAGAAGGTGTACGCGATGAGCTGCCCCACTCCCTGGCCGTGGTGGTGGACGAATTGGTGGACCCTGCCGACAAGGAAACCGCCGGGCATATCAAGGGCGCCGGGCAGCGTCTGCAAGTGCGCGTCAGCCTCTATGTGGAGCGCGACTCCCAGAAAGCCATTGTGATCGGTCGTGGGGGCGCCCGTCTTAAGGAGGTGGGCGTGCGTGCGCGCCAAGGCATTGAGGAACTGTTGGGCCGCAAGGTCTACCTAGATCTGCATGTGCGCACCGCTAAAGACTGGCAGTCTGACCCTAAAGCCCTGGCCAAGCTGGGGTTCTAAGCGAGCATTCGGTCTGCCGTGAGCTCGCCGATGCTCGCCTGAGCCGGCGCACCATGCCAGTCGAGTAACTCACGGCACGTGCCGGTAAATAACTGCATTGCGTGCCAGGCTCGGGCAGACTTAGCTCATACCGCAGCGAGCGTCCAGGAGCCCCCATGCCGCACCCAGAGACCGAGTCAGCTTCGCGAGCGCACCCAGAGGCGGCGCACCGTTGCCCAGATGAGATGTGGCAAGCCGCGGGGAGGGCTCTGAAGCTGGCGGAGGGCTGGGCGCAGGAATGCGCCAAGCTTCCTGGCCGCCGTACCTATCGGCTGCTGGCCGAGCTGTTAGACGACCGAGAAGGCCTCATCTTCACAACCAGGTTTCTTGACCAGGTAATTGGGGCCTACGACGCCGAAGCCTCCGCCAAAGCCCTGTCCCGCCTGTCCGGCCAGCGCCCAGACGTCTTATCCTCACGACTGGCAGGCGCCCTAGGCCTAGGGAAGATGACCTCCCGTTTTGCGCCCAAAACCGCGCATATCCTGGCCCGCAGAGGAGTCCAGGAGCTCATTGGCGACTCCATCATCGTGGATCCCGCCAATGCCCCGCGCGCCCTTGCTCGCGCTCGTGGGGCAGGTAAGACGCCGGATTTAGTGCTGTTGGCTGGCGCCGCCCTAGGTAGCAAACAGGCCGCCACCCGCCGGGAAGCAGTTAGCTCCCTGCTTGAGCTGGAGGGTATGGAATGCCTGACGGTGCCGCTGACTGCCATCATTCGCCCCGCAGCCAAGTGGGGTATGACTAGCGCCAAAGCTGAGGCCCATCGTGTGCTGACCCCGCTGCTGCGCCACGCCCAGACGCTGTCTAAGCGGCTCAGTTTTGAGGCCGGACAGGCCGACGTGGCCCTAGTGGCAGACGCCCTCATGGCGGCGCTTGACCAACAGGAACTCTCAGCCTGCCCAGCTGGGCTAGCACTGCCAGCCTCCGCGCCGGGCGCTTTGGCTGCCCTGCGGCGACTTTCAGACTGGTCTGACCAACGGGCCGCAGCAGGTGGAGAACCGCTGCGCCTGCGCCTGCTGCTAGATCTGCCAACGATTGGGGACACCAACCAAGGGTTGCAGCCCCATCCCGCAGATGACGACCACGCGGAAGCTGAGACCCTCAGCAGTGCGCGGCCACGCGTGTGCATGGGCCGCGAAGGACTGCGGGTATTGGATTGGGCGCTCAGCCAGCAACGCAGCAGCGCGCTGTTGCTGTCACTGGCAACCGGCACGCTCTCCGCCACCGCCTTTGTGCATGAACTAGCTGCCTCACGCAACCTGCCAACCGGACTGCTGCCGCGTCAAGAACTTATGGCGGGGACACCCGCAGGCGTGGCAGAGATTCTGCGCCTAGACCTAGGTGACCTTGGCTGGCTCCAGCCGATTGCGGTCCCCGGTGAGCCCGAAACCCTGGTCCCACATGTCATTGGTTGGCTCCACGCTGCCCCCGAAGGGGTCCTCGGCGGCTCCACCGCCCCCACCCGTTTGCCGCAAGCCGTCACTCGCAACGGTGCCCGGCTGCTGGAAGACCTAGCCGGGCTGGACCTTGAGGCTAAGCCGCAGTCCGCCCCCGCAGGCGCCATTCGCCCAGAGGCCCCCAGCCCCGAGGTCCTGCAGGCCAGTCAACTCGCCTCCGGCAGTGAGCGCGGTGTAGCGGAGGTGGATAAAAACCGGGCGGAGCTGGCGGCCCCCGGCGCCGTCGAGAAGCTCCTTGGCGGCCTAGCGCGCAGCGCCCCATTTTGGCGGGTCCGCCCTGCCCCGGAGCGCGCAGCAATCCTTGAGCAGGCGGCTATGCTCATCGATTCCCGCCGCGCTGAGTTGCTGGAAGTGCTGGCCTCCGAGACCGGCATGGTGCTCAGCTGGGCTGAGCGGGAGGTGAACCGGGCCACCGTCATGTGCAGGTACCAGGCCCAGTTGGCGCGGGAATTAGAACAGGGCGCCTGCAGCCCCATGAGCCAGTTCCAGATGGCGGCACTGACCGCAATCGCTACCTCAAGCCACTCGCCATTGTCTGTGCCGGCGGCGGAAGTAGCGGGCGTGCTAGCCGCTGGAGGCGCTGCCGTCCTCAAACCCTCTCCGGCGGCACGCCGCTGCGCCGCAGAGCTACTGCGAGCCTTCTACGACGCCGGAGTGCCCCAGGAGGTCCTAGCCCTCGCCGCCGTCGACGACGCCGCCTCGCGCGCAGTTCTGACCAACCGGCACGTAGAGCGCGTGCTGCTGATTGGCTCGGCCCGTACCGCCAAGCTCCTGCGTTCCTGGAAACCGGACCTGGACCTGCGCGCTCGGCTGCGGGGGCGCAATAGCTTTGTGGTCACCGCCTCCGCTGACCCCGCCCGAGCGGTGCGCGACGTCGTCGCCTCGGCCTTTGCTCATGCGGGCCAGGCGGGCTGCGCCACCAGCCTGCTGGTACTGGTAGGCAAAGCTGGCTCCAACCCACGCATCGCCAAGGACGTGGTGGACGCGACAGCCTCCCTGTGGGTAGGCAAAGCCGAACAGCCCGGCACTGAGCTCGGCCCCTTGACTGCAGCGGAACCGCTCCCGGCAGCCCTGACTGAGCTCGCTGAAGGTGAGCACTGGGTTTTGCGCCCAGAAGATCTAGGCGGTGGCCTGTGGCGGCCTGGTGTACGCGCCCAGGTCAAAGCTGGCAGCGAGTTCCACCTCTCAGAGCACAGCGCCCCCGTGCTAGGCGTTATGCGAGTGGAAACCCTGGCTGAAGCGATTGCGGCCGTCAACGCGCCGGGGGCAGGGCCACTGGCGGTGCTGCACAGTCTGGACCCGACCGAACACGAGCTGTGGCTTAAAGAGGTCAAAGCCCCGAGCCTGTACATCAACCGCAGTGCGGCCGCCACCACCGTCGGCAGACAGCCTTTTGGTGGCGGCCTGCCAGCGATCGGCGGGTTGGCTAAGGCAGATGGCCCCAACCACCTGTTGAGTCTGGGCGAGGTGATCCCGGCGGATACCAAGCCCGAGCGCCGCGGTGGGGGAGAGGGCCTGCGCTCGCGCCTGGACACGCGCGTCTCGCGCATCTACGACGCCGTCCGCTCCCGCCTCAGCCACGACGACACGCTCTTCCTACACGAGGCACTGGCGGCTGACGCTGAAGCCTGGGACGAGCGCTACGGCGTCGAGGCGCCACTGCCAACTGCTGCCGGTGAGCGGGCAGTGCTGCGCTATCAGCCAGCGGGACCAGCACTGGTGCGTGCCTCTTGCGGCACCAATGAGGCTGACCTGGTGCGAATTATCTGCGCCGCTGCCCTTGCGGGCACCGCGATCGAACTGGTGGCAGAGGATTCGCTGCATCCATTACTGCGTGCAGCCCTGACCGCAGCGGGATTGCCAGTGACGGTCCAGCATGGTGACCTGCAAACCTGGGGGATTGTCTGCAAGAGTGGCGCAGCAGTGTCAGTGTTCCGAGCCCCCGAGTGCGCGTGCTTGGGCCGCGTGATGAGAGTCCCCGAGCCCGTTGGGACCAGGTCTGGCGGGTCCTTGGTGCCGAAGCTGAGCTAACTGTCCACGCTGGCGCGGTCACCGCCTGCCCACACAGTGAACTCGCCTTCTTGCTGCGCGAGCAGACCATCTGCGTGCGCAGCCATCGCTACGGCGTCGCCGTCTTCTGAGCGCCTCAGGCAGGTAGTGCTGGCAGCTAGCTATCCGTCCACACTGCGAACCACCTGACACGACGTCGTGATTCACGATACGGTCACTGTTATGCGAGCGACGGCGAGCCTGCTGCTTAGTCGCCGCGGCGGGGCCTGACAGGCTGGCACCCCGACCGCGGCTGACTCGTCGTGCCGGCCACACCCGGCCCGTCCTGCGGCATAGCTGCCACAGCGGGCCTGGAGCCAAAGTCAGCAGCCACAGGAGAACCCTATGCGTACCGCCCTCCCCGCCCCCCAGCAGCCCTCAGGCATGCCCTTTGCCAAATACCGGCCTTTCCGGGATACCGTCACCACCGACCTGCCCGACCGCACTTGGCCCAACAAGCACCTCAGCAAGGCACCCCGTTGGCTGTCCACCGACCTGCGCGATGGCAACCAGTCCCTGATTGAGCCCATGGATGCCGCTGCCAAGCGGGCCATCTTTGACCTACTAGTGCGCATCGGCTTCAAGGAGATCGAGGTTGGCTTTCCCGCCGCCTCCCAGACCGACTACGACTTTGTGCGCTCCCTAATCGACGACGGGGCCATCCCCGAGGACGTCACTATCTCCGTGCTCACCCAGTCCCGTGAGGACCTGATCGACCGCACCATGGATGCCCTGGTGGGCGCCCACCGCGCCACCGTGCACCTGTACAACGCCCTGTCTCCGCTGTTCCGGGACGTGGTCTTCCGCATGGATCAAGCCCAGATCCGTGACCTGGCCGCCGACGGCACCCGCATGGTCATGGCCCGCGCGGAAAAGATCCTGGGGGATGACACGATCTTCGGCTACGAGTACTCCCCGGAGATCTTCGTGGATACGGAGCGGGAGTACGCCCTAGAGGTCTGCGAGGCGGTTATGGCTGCCTGGCAGCCCGAGGCAGGCCGCGAGATCATTTTGAACCTACCCGCCACCGTGGAGCGCGCTACCCCCAATGTTTACGCCGACCAGATCGAATGGATGAGCCGCAACCTCTCACACCGCGAGCACGTCTGCCTATCCCTGCACAACCACAATGACCGGGGTTCCGGTGTGGCCGCCGCCGAGCTGGGACTGCTGGCCGGTGGAGACCGCGTGGAAGGCTGCCTCTTTGGGCACGGTGAACGCACAGGCAATGTGGACCTGGTGACTCTGGCACTAAACCTCATGAGCCAGGGCGTGGACCCGATGCTAGACCTGTCCGACCTAGATGAGTTGCGCCGCGTGGTGGAGCGGGCCACCCAGATGGATGTGCCCCCACGCACCCCCTACTCCGGCGAACTCGTCTACACCTCCTTTTCCGGCTCCCACCAGGACGCCATCAAGAAGGGCTTCGTAGCCCGCGCTGCCGCCGTAGAAGCTAAGAAGGCGCAGGGTCTGGACGCCGCTGCTGCAGAGTTAGCCGTGCCTTGGCAGATGCCCTATCTGCCCATCGACCCGCATGACGTTGGCCGCTCCTACGAGGCCGTGGTGCGCGTCAACTCCCAGTCCGGCAAAGGCGGGGTCTCCTACCTGCTCAAGCAGTCCCACAACCTGGACCTGCCGCGCCGCCTGCAAATCGAGTTCTCCCGCATTATCCAGCGCCACACAGACACCTACGGCGGGGAGGTTGCAGCAGACCAGCTGTGGACCATCTTCACGGACGAGTACTTGCCCGCCAAGGCCGCGCCGGAGGCTGGGCTGGGGACCTGGGGGCGCTTTGCCCTCAAGGGAGCTACCCTCACTTCCGCAGGCGACGGCGAAGAATCAGTGCTCACCGTTACTTTGACCGATAACGGCGAGAAGAAGCTCCTCACCGCCTTAGGCTCTGGTCCACTTGACGCCTTTGTCACCGCCTTGGAGACCCTGGGCTTAAGCCTGCGCGTGCTGGACTACGCAGAGCACGCCCTGAGCACCGGCCGGGACGCCCGCGCGGCTGCCTACGTGGAATGTGAAGTCGGCGGGCAGATCCTGTGGGGCGTGGGCATCGATCCCTCCATCACCACGGCCTCTTTCAAAGCGGTAATCTCAGCCGTCAACCGCGCCCTGCGCTGAGCCAGGGCATATGCCTGCTGGACCTGGGCGGTCAGCGGCCAGTACACCCCGCGCGTCAGGCTGCTGGCCGCCCGGCGTAGGTGAGAGGATCGGCCCGTGCCCATTCCCCTCTACCGTGACGAGGCGGTGGTGCTGCGCACCTACAAACTTGGTGAGGCCGACCGCATCATAGTGCTGCTGACCCGCGCCCACGGGCAGGTCCGCGCCGTCGCCAAAGGGGTGCGTCGCACGACTTCTCGCTTTGGTGCGCGCCTGGAGCCCTTCACCATGGTGGATGTGCAACTTCACCGGGGGCGCAGTTTGGACGTGGTCACCCAGGTGGAGACCATCACGCCCTTTGCCCGCGCCCTGACCTCCGATTACAGCGCCTTCACCTGTGCCTCCACCATGGTGGAGACCGCCGAACGCCTCACCGAGGACGACGCTGACTTAGACACCGCCGACACCTCGCAGCAGTTCCTGCTCCTCTACGGGGCCCTGCATGCTTTGGCCCGACGCCGTCACGCCCCAGGACTCGTGTTGGATTCCTACTTGCTGCGCGCGCTAGCTCTGGCTGGTTGGGCACCTTCTTGCTTTGACTGTGCGCGCTGTGGCGCCCCCGGCCCTCATACGAGTTTCCAGGTGCAGGTCGGTGGGGCCGTTTGTGCTGCCTGTCGGCCCGCAGGCAGCGTTGAGGTGGAGCCCGAAAGCATGGTTTTGCTGGGGGCCTTGCTCTCCGGTGACTGGGCGGTGGCCGATGTCTCTAGCATCCGTGCCCGCTCCCAAGCATCTAGCCTGGTCTCCGCCTACCTAACCTGGCATCTGGAGCGCCGCCTGCGCTCCTTAGCCCTAGTCGAAAGGTCCTGAGATGGACTTACACTCCGGTGCCCCGGCACCTGTCTACCAGGACCCACCGTCGCATCCCTCTGGTGCCCGTCCGCCAGCCCTGGACCCTGCGACCCTGCCCGCGCATGTGGCCGTGGTGATGGACGGCAATGGCCGCTGGGCCAACCGGCGGGGGCTACCGAGGACTGAGGGCCACAAGGTGGGGGAAGCCACTCTTATGGATGTGGCTGCTGGAGCTGTTGAGCTCGGCGTTAAGGAGCTGAGCGCCTACGCCTTCTCCACCGAGAACTGGAAGCGGTCACCTGCTGAGGTGCGTTTCATCATGGGCTTTACTCGCACCACCCTGCGCCGCCAACGCGACCAGCTCAACGATTGGGGGGTGCGCGTGCGCTGGGTGGGACGCACACCCCGACTGTGGAAGTCCGTTTTGTCTGAGTTGCGCGCCGCTGAGGAACTCACCGCAGGCAACACCCGCATGACCCTGAATATGTGCATTAACTATGGCGGCCGGGCGGAGATTGCCGATGCCACACGCGCCATCGCCGCCGACGTCGCCGCCGGACGCTTGAAGGCCTCAGCCGTCAACGAGGCCACAATCTCCCGCTACCTGTACGCCCCCAATATGCGCGATGTGGACCTGTTTATTCGCACCGGCGGGGAGCAGCGCAGCAGCAACTTCCTCATGTGGGAGTCTGCTTACGCCGAGTTCTACTTCTCAGACCTAGCCTGGCCCGACTTTGACCGCCGGGAGCTGTGGAAGGCCTGCGGCGCATACGCCAACCGGGAGCGGCGCTTTGGCGGCGCCGTCGATCAGGTAACCGGTAAGGGGTGACCCGCACGGGTCTCAGCCAGCAGCAGCTGCACCACCCTGGCAGTGCCACCTTGTGTAGCGACTGACCGCTGCCTGTGTGCACCTGAGCCCAGCTCCAGCACCTGCAGCACACCTGCCAGTTCCTCAACGCAGCCCAGGTCCGCCGCCACCGGCTCCAGACGACGCACCAGCTGCGTCAAGGACTCGCGCACCGGCACCGGATCCGCATCACGCCGCTCCACCAGCAAAGCCTCTAGGCCATAGCGGGCAGACCGCCACTTATTGGCCGCCAGCAACCAGTGCGGGAATCTGCGCAAGGACTCGCCCGCGTCCAGCAGGCGCAGCGCCTCCTCAACTAGACAGTGCGTAAGGGCCGCCACTGCCCCCACCTCTAGCAGGTTTGAGGAGGCATCGCAGGCACGGATCTCAATAGTGCCCAGACGGGGGGAAGGGCGCACATCCCAACGCAGTTCATTAAACTCACGCAGCGCACCGGCACGCACCAGGTCCGCCAACATCTGTTCCAGCTCGCCCCAGGAGTCCACCGGTTCCGGCAGCCCAGCAGTAGGCAGCTGTTGGAACATCATGGCGCGGTTATCCGCGTAACCCGTGTCCCGCCCGGCCCAGGAAGGTGACGCCGCAGCCAGTGCCTGGAGGTGTCCGATATAGCTGCACAGGTGGTTCAGCACAGGAATCACCCGGGTAGCGTCGTCAATCCCCACATGCACATGCGTGCCGAAGATCAACATCTGGCGTCCCCAGTCCTGAGTGCGTTCAACCAGCTCTCCGTAACGCTCACATTCGGTGACCGCCTGTTCAAGCGGATCAGCAAAGGGGTGCACTCCCGCGCTGGTGGCCGCTGCGCCCTGCGCCTCCAGCAGCGGCGCCAGCAGTTCAAAGCCTTCAGCCAGATCAGCTAGGCACTCAGCTACCCGTCGGCGGGGCCGTGATACCAATTCCAGCATGCACTGGTGCATCTCCGGGTGCACCAGCCCCCGGCTGCCGCCGCGCCACTCAAGCTCCTGCAGCACTGCGGGGGCCACCGGCAGTAGCTCACCAGTAGTAGGAGAGACCAGCTGCAATTCCCATTCCACGCCGATGCTGGCCCGGCTGGAGGCCGCAAATTCAAGCATCCTGCGCACCCCAAGTCGTCGATGAGTCCTGCCGGCACAGCTGAATGAAGCGGGCCACGAGGCTATTGGCCTCCGTGACAGCCGCGGCATCACAGCGCTCAATCACGGCGGCGCGTTCCTGCTCCGCATAGTAGGTGTCCCCGTAAGCTTCAATGCGCAAACGCATCCCGGCGGTGGTTATCTCCGGGTGGAACTGCGTGCCGTAGACCCGTTGGCCCCAGCGGGCCATCTGGATGGGGCAGCGCTCGCCTTGAACTAAGAGCACGCCACCCCCGGGCAAGCCAGACGCTGACTCTGAGTGCCCCACGTAGGCGCGGAAGCGCTCTGGTAGCCCGCCGGTGAGCGGGTCAAGGCGCCCTGCTTCCGTAAGGGTAAAGCTTGGGGCCTGCAATTCTTCACCGACGTCGTCGCGCAAGCTGCCACCAAGCGCCAGCACAATTGCCTGCAGGCCAAAGCACAAGCCCAGTGTGGGGATGTCCTCTTGTACGAGTCTGCGGCACAGGCGCAGGGCCCGACTGGTGAGGCGTTCCTGGTCCGGGGTGGTGGCAGCATGGCCGGCCAGGCTTAGCGGGGAGCCCGTAATGAGCACCCCGGCGTAGCTGCTGAGGTCAAGCTCTTCGGGCTCGGTGGCACTTGGGTCCAGCAGTTCCAGGCCCTCTAACTCGTCGTTGCGCAGTGGGCCTGAGGCGCGGATCATGGCTAATTCGTCGTCGGCGATGGCGCCGGGGTAGCGGCATACTGCCAGCAGGAAGGGCCGGCTGGCGGTAGCGGGTGGGACGGCAGGGACCGGGGCGATGCCTATCAGGACTCCTTGGCGCTGCATTCGGGGCACAGACCGAAGAACTCTGCAGTGTGCTCCAAGCCGGTGTATCCGGTCTCTGCGCTGATTTCAGCGATCCAGGCCTCTAGTGCTCCGCCAGAGACCTCCACGGTGCGCCCACAGTTATGGCACACCACATGGTGGTGGTGAGTTGCGGCCTCACAGCGCCGGTAGAGCGTCTCGCCGTCCGTGTTGCGAACCTGGTCTACTTCGCCAACCTCGGCCATGCCCGCGAGGGTGCGGTAGACGGTGGCTAGCCCCACCTTGGTGCCTTCTTCAGACAGTGCCGCGTGGATTTGCTGGGCGGAGCGGAACTCTTCTGTGCGGGAGAGGATATCGGCTACGGCGCTGCGCTGGCGGGTGGTGCGCGGTCGCGCCTGAGCCGACGCGGCTTCGTGGCTCTTGGCTGCGTGGTCGTGCGAGTGCGGCATAGGCGCCATCATGCCATCCGGGGGCGTTCTCGTGGCATTGGTTTTTGGTGTGGGGTCATTAGAAGGTCTTATTTTTCGCTCGCGCGGGCGCTGCGTGCCGCAGAAATCGCGGCCGTGGTGAGAGCTACCAGGGTGTATCCGCCAACCAAAAGCACCACGATCATGGCGCCAGGCGCAGCCCGCACGAAGTAGGTGATCGCTAGGCCGATGATGCATACGAGCACGCCGATGCCCATGGCTAGGTACATGGTGCGGGTGAAGGAGTGGGTGACCAGCTGCGCGATGGCCACCGGCACGATCATTACCGCCGAGACCAACAGGGCACCGACTACGCGCATGGATACGGAGACCGTCAGCGCTGCCACCACCGCCACCAGGATGTTGAGTGCGCCGGTGGAAAGCCCGATAGAGCGGGCGAATTCTTCATCATGAGACAGCGCGAAAAGTGGGCCCCGCAGGCCCAGCCCCACCACCAGGATGACGGCAGCCAGGCCAACGGTGAAAGCTACGTCTTCGGAGGAGACGGTGGAGATGGACCCAAAGAGGTAGGCGTTTAGGTTGGTGGTGGTGCCGCCCGCAAGCCCGATTAGGAGGACGCCGCCGGCGATGCCGCCGTAGAAGAGGATGGCTAGGGCTACGTCTCCGCGGGTGCGACCGCGCGCCCGGATTACCTCGATCAGCACTGCCCCTAGGACGGAGACCAGTATGGCTGCGGGCAGGGCTAGGGCGTCACGTGGGCTGATATTGGCGGCGCTGCCTGCCAGCCAGCCCAGGGCCACGCCGGTCAGGGCGATGTGCCCAATGCCGTCTCCCAGCAGGGCCAGGCCACGCTGTACCAGGTAGGTGCCTACGATCGGGGCGGTTAAGCCCACCAGGATCGCCACAATGAAGGCGCGCTGCATGAGCGGGCTGGACAGCATCTCAGCAATTGCGGCGCTCATGGCTCAGTTCTCCTGTTTACGGGTCTGGGTGGACAAGGTGGGGGCGTGGTGCGGCACAGGGGATGGGCTTTCGTGAGGGTGCTGACCGTTCAGGGCATCGGCAAGCGCTTGTTCGTGCTGGGCGGTTACCACCTCGCTTACGGGACCGTCTAGGAGCACCCGTCCCTCGCCGAGCAGCACGGCGCGGTCCACGACCTGGGCCAGCTCGCCCATCTCGTGCAGCACGGTGATGAGTGTCAGGCCCTGGCGGCGCAGGTCTCCCAGGATCTGAGCCAGCGACTCGCGGGAGGCGCGGTCGATCCCCGCCAGGGGCTCGTCCAGCAGCAGCAGTTCAGGCCTGCGCACCAGGGCCCTGGCAATGAGGACCCGCTGGGACTGCCCGCCGGAGAAGACCTGCACATGGTCCTTGGCGCGGTGCGCCAGGCCGACGGCGTCGAGTGCCTCCATGGCGCGAGCGGTGGCTTTGCGGCCCCGGTCTGCCAGTGGGCGGCGGGGGCCGAGCAGTCCGGAGCGCACGACCTCTAGGGCAGTCGCTGGTACTCCTGAACTGGCGCCGATGCGCTGGGGCACGTATCCGACCTGGTCCCAAGGCACTTGTGAGCGGTGCTTCAGGTCTACGCCAAAGAGCCGAGCCTGGCCCTCGCTGAGAGCCACGATTCCCAGGCAGGCGCGCACCAGGGTGGATTTTCCTGAGCCGTTGGCACCCAACAGGGCCACTGACTCCTGGCTTTCGACCTGTAGGTTCACGCCGGAGAGGATCAGGGTTGAGCCCAGGATGATGCTGGCGTCAGTCACTTGGACTGGGGGAGCGGGAGACGCCGTCTGGTCGGTGGGACTGGACGGCGTCTCCTGGGATGCTGGGCTCATGCCCACACCTGCCTGGCGGGGAGAGGCTCCCGTTTCTGGGCGTCTTGTGCGGCCATCACTTGCAGGAAAGAGCAGTTTTGAGGGCGGACAGGTTGGCTTCCATGCCAGCGGCATAATCTCCAGCCTCGGGCTTGGACTCCATGGGGGAGAGGACGGCGGTAGTGGCGCCGGTCTCCTGCGCCACCAACTCGGCAGTCTTCGGGTTGAGCAGCTCCTCGGTGAAGATCGTGGTGGTGCCAGTCTCCTGGACGACCTTCTTGACATTGGCCAGGTCGGCCAGGCTGGGCTCGGACTCCGGGTCCACACCGGTGATGGCGGTGCTGGACAGGCCGTAGCGGTCTGCGAGGTAACCGAAGGCGTTGTGGGAAGTCACGATGGTCTTGCGCTCGCAGGTGCCCAGGCTGGTGGTGTAGCTCTGGTCGATAGTGGTGAGCTTGTCTGTCAAGGTCTTGAGGTTGGCCTCATAGTCGGAGGCGTGCTGGGGGTCGGCCTTGGCTAGGGCTACTTCGATGGCTTTGGAGGCGGCGATCATGCGCTGCGGGTCTAGCCAGAAGTGCGGATCAGTGGCCTGGCCAGACTCGGCCTCGTGCTTGTGCTCGTCGCCCCCCTTGCCATGGTGGTGATGCCCGCCGATGCCTTCGTGGTGGACCAGTTCGACGTTGCTGGAAAGCTCGACCACGGTGGGGCCGGAAACCTTCTCCACGGCCTCATCGAGGGAGGTCTGAAAGCCCTTGACGTAGGTGATGACGTCGGCCTTGCCTAGATTGGCGACGTCGTTGGGGGAAAGCTCGTAGTCGTGAGGCTCCGTGTTTGCTGGGGTAACGGAAGTGACTTTCACATGGGAGCCGCCGATCGACTCAACCAGGTACTGCACCGGGTAGAAGGAGACAGAGACGCTCAGACCGTCCTTGGCGGCAGTGCCGGAGGTCTTAGAGCTACCGCAAGCGGCCAGGGATAGCGCCAGTGCGGTGGCGCCCAAGACGGCAACAGACCGGTTCAAGCGAAAGGCAATAGTGTTCATGGTAGTCATTCTCATGCATTGAGGTGCTCCGATCAATCGGCGCTGATGGTGTGTCTGTCGCACTCGTCTTAGGTAAGCCTCAGCCTGAAGGGGTGATCAAGCGGGTGCTGCGCGTTCTGTGTGCCGCTCGTTTTGGTGTCTGAGAAGCACGACCGCGCCGCGGATCAAAGGTGTTCCGGGCAATGCACGGGCAATGCAATAGTCTGCTGGCAGCCGGCGATGCTGGGGGGAGCGCTGCCGTGGCGATCCCCGAGGCGCTATCGGGTATCCCCAGTGCAGATACAACAATTACTGGAACTGCGAACAAGTAGGCGGAAGTGAATAGAGCTGAGATCGTGTCTCCCCGCTATATCCGAATAAAGGCATTCATGGCTTCTGGCCGTTCTAACCCTAGGTTGTGTGGGTGGTCTGTCACATAGCGGTCCTGATTGTCGCTCCAGGCCCTGGTGGAGGCACTCAGCTCCCCGGTCATCGGGAGTGGACCCAGTTAGGCGCATGCCGTCGGGCGGTTTTCGGCTGCGAGCTTAGGCCTCCTATGCTGAGGCCACTCGTTCCCGCCAACCAGGTGTGGACAACGACTAAAACAGGAGAATCACGGTGGCACAGACCCCCTCCAAGCTCGACAGCGTCATCAATCTCGCCAAGCGGCGCGGCTTCGTCTTCCCCTGCGGGGAGATCTACGGCGGTACCCGCTCTGCCTGGGACTACGGGCCCCTGGGCGTCGAGCTCAAGGAGAACATCAAGAAGCAGTGGTGGCAGCACATGGTCCGCTCCCGCGACGACGTCGTAGGCCTGGACTCCTCCGTCATCCTGCCGCGTGAGGTCTGGGTGGCCTCTGGGCACGTCGGCGCCTTCACCGACCCGCTGGTGGAGTCCCTGCACACCCACAAGCGCTACCGCGCCGACCAGCTCATTGAGGAGTACGCCGCGCGCAAGGGCCTGGACCCAGAGACTGTCAAACTCGCTGATGTCCCTGACCCGGTTACCGGTCAGCCCGGTTCTTGGACCGAGCCCCGCGAGTTCTCCGGCCTGCTCAAGACCTACCTGGGGCCCGTTGACGACGAGGCCGGCCTGCACTACCTGCGCCCCGAGACCGCCCAGGGCATCTTCGTGAACTTCGCTAATGTGATGAGTGCTGCCCGCAAGAAGCCGCCCTTCGGCATCGGCCAGGTGGGCAAATCCTTCCGCAACGAGATCACTCCCGGAAACTTCATTTTCCGCACCCGGGAGTTCGAACAGATGGAGCTGGAGTTCTTCTGCGAGCCGGGCACGGACGAGGAATGGCACCAGTACTGGATCGACTACCGCAAGGCCTGGTACGTAGGGCTCGGAATCGCAGAGGAAAACCTCCGCATGTACGAGCACCCGCAGGAGAAGCTCTCCCACTACTCCAAGCGCACCGTGGACCTGGAGTACCGCTTCGGCTTCCAGGGCTCGGAGTGGGGTGAGCTTGAGGGTATTGCCAACCGGACTGACTTTGACCTGTCAACGCACGCAGAACACTCCGGCAAGGACCTGTCCTACTTCGACCAGACCAAGAACGAACGCTGGGTGCCCTACGTAATTGAGCCTTCCGCTGGCCTCACCCGCTCTCTCATGGCCTTCCTGGTTGAGGCCTACACCGAGGATGAAGCCCCCAACACCAAGGGCGGAACTGACACCCGCGTGCTGCTCAAACTGGACCCGCGCCTAGCTCCCGTTAAGGCCGCCGTCCTACCGCTGAGCCGCAAGGAAGAGCTGACTGGCCCAGCCAAGGAGTTGGCTGCCCGCCTACGCCGCAACTGGAACGTGGATTACGACGACGCCGGCGCCGTCGGCCGCCGTTACCGCCGTCAGGACGAGATCGGCACCCCCCTGTGCATCACCTACGACTTTGAGTCGCCGGAAGATGGGGCCGTGACCGTGCGTGAACGCGACACCATGGCCCAGGAGCGCATCCCGCTGGAGCATGTGGAGCGCTACCTTGCGGAGCGGCTAATCGGCTGCTGACTTGCAGTTGCTGGCAAAGCTAGGCAAACGGACCCGGCCTAGTGAAGCACTCGCTCTGAGCGCGCACGAATATTGCCTTGCCAGCGTGAGCGCGGTCCGCTGACTGCGCAAATACGCGACACCGGGTGCCCCACCGTCGAAAATCGGTGGGGCACCCGGGCATGATGAAGCCGTGAGCACCCCAGCGGAACCACCACAGCACGATGAGTCAGCCCCCACCAGGCGCAGCAGGCGTGACCTTCAAGGGGCCGCCGAGCATGCGGTCCTCGCTGCGGACGAGCACTGGGAGCACGGAGGGCATTCACACTCCCACTCAGCTCCGCTGAAGCTTGGCCCCACCGAGCGGCGGCGCGTGCGCATCATCTTGGCTGCCATCGTGGTTCCGTTGATCCTGGCCACCCTCCTCGGCTTGGCAGTGCTGTGGCCAGGCAGTCGCTCGCTGATCGGCTCCCAGCCATTCGTGGGCAAAGATTCCTCGCTCGCCACTGCCACCATCACCTCCTTGCAGGTAAACGACTGCAAGCAATCCGTGGCGCAGCTAGGCGCCGTCGTCAATGAGGCCCTGCTGGCAGACGCCGTCTGCGCGCAGATTGACTCAGGCGATTTCAAAGGCCTGAATATGCCAGTCCATATCCCCGCTGAGTCCCGCGGGGCCGCGAAGGTGGGGGCCCCGCTGCGCGTTGCTTACTCGCCAGCCGCACTGGCTTCCGGCACTCCGTACGTGTTTATTGACTATGACCGGCAGACGCCGGTGCTGGCGCTGGCGATTGTCTACCTACTGCTGGTGGTTGCAGTGGCGGGCCGAAAGGGGGCTGCATCAGTCTTGGGACTGCTGCTGTCCTCCGGGGTGCTGGTTGGCTTCATGATTCCTGCTCTCTTGGCAGCACATTCACCCTTAGCCGTGACCCTGGTGGGCTCCAGCGCCATGATGCTTCTGGCCGTCTACGTGGCCCATGGCATCTCCGTGCGCACTACGACGGCGCTGCTGGGCACCCTCGTAGGGGTCGCAGTCACCGTGCTGCTGGCACTGTGGGGGGTGGAAGCTGCGAACCTGACCGGTGCGAATGAAGAGTCCGCACTGGTTTTGAACAGCTTGGTCAAGGGACTAGACCTGCGCGCCCTGCTGACCTGCGGCATGGTGGTAGCAGGCCTGGGAGTGCTTAACGACGTCACCATCACCCAAGCCTCCTCAGTATGGGAGCTGCACGCAGCCAACCCAGCCTTGGGTTGGGGACGGCTCTTTGCTGGCGGCATGCGCATTGGTCGCGACCACATCGCCTCCACCGTCTACACCCTGGCTTTCGCCTATGCCGGCACCGCCCTGCCCCTGATCCTGGCTGCTGCCGTCATTGACCGGGCCGTGGTGGACACCATGATGTCTGGTGAGATCGCGGAGGAGATTGTGCGCACTCTCGTCTCCTCAATCGGCCTAGTGCTGGCGATCCCAGCGACGACGGCGATTGCCGCCATGCTTTGCCGCACCACACCGGTCGATTATGAGGACGATGAAGAACTCTGGGACGAGAACGAGCTGGCGCCCGCCGTCGGCAATAACTCAGCCCCCAGAGACGTCTGATTCAGCGTCGAGCAACAGCACCCGCTGTTCCGCGCTGAGCACAGGGGAGTCCAGCCAGCCGTCGGGCAGATGCGTCCGCTTAGGGCTGCCTGCGCGTCCACGCGGTCCTTCCACCCGCTCACCGGGATAGGGCACCTGTTCGGGCAGTCTGGCGCGCATAGAAGTCAGCGCGCAGTGCAGGCCCTCCAGGCTATCAACATGCATGAGCTCGTCCCGAGCCCGGCCACTCACCGGGTAGCCCTTGAGGTACCAGCCGATGTGTTTGCGTAGGTCCCGCACGCCCCGGCTTTCACCCAGTTCTGCAGCCAGGAGCCGGCCATGCGCTGCAATCACTGCGATTACCTGGTCTAAATCCGGGTGAGTGCGCTGCGCTGAGCCGTGGAAGGCAGAGACGATATCCGCGAAAAGCCAAGGGCGTCCTTGGCAACCGCGCCCAATTACGACGCCGTCGGCACCGGTCTGCTCCATCATGCGCAAGGCATCACTGCCGGTCCAGATATCGCCATTGCCCAGCACCGGTAGACGAGTGGAATCCTTAAGTCGAGCGATAGCCTGCCAGTCTGCATTGCCTGCATAGTGCTGCTTAGCGGTGCGCCCATGCAGGGCAATCGCTGAGATACCAGCGTTCTCTGCGGCCCGAGCGACGTCTAGATAAGTCTGGTGGTCCTCATCAATGCCTAGCCGCGTCTTGACCGTAACTGGCACCGGGACTGGACGCTGGACGGCAGCACAAGCGGTTTCTGCTGCGTTTACGGTCTCCCGTAGGATCGCTGCCATAAGGTCCCGCTTCCAAGGTAGGGCGGCACCTCCACCTTTGCGAGTAACTTTGGGGGCCGGGCAGCCGAAGTTCAGGTCAATGTGATCAGCCATATCCTGTTCAATCAGGATGCGGACGGCCTTGGCCGCGATGCCTGGATCTACCCCGTAGAGCTGGATCGAGCGGACCCGCTCTGCTGGGTCCGTGCGCACCATCGCCAGTGTCTTTTCGTTGCCTTCCACTAGGGCGCGAGTGGTGACCATCTCAGTTACGTAGATTCCGGCCGGGGCACTCAACTCGGTCCCAACTTGAAGGGGACCTGGCTGGGATGGCCGTAGTGCAGCCGGTAGCGCGGCCTCGCCGTAATCGCGGCACAGGCGCCGGAATGAGGCATTGGTTACTCCCGCCATTGGTGCCAGTTCCACCGGCGTGCCGACCTTGATCGGTCCGATCCACAATGGCGGAAACAGGCATGGTGGGGCCGCTTCAGGCGCTTGTGGGGGAGCGCTTGATACGTGATTTGCTGGAGAAGTTGGCACCCGCAAATGCTGGCATATGGACCCGGATGGAGTTCTCTGCTCTGGATTGAAGCTATCAGTGGTTTGAGACACGTAGGCTGCGTCCATGCCTTCCTGGTCCCTGCCTGACGCCGTCCCTGCCCGCGCCTCGGTACGTCACTCCGGGCGCAGCCCTGAGCTGTCCGACGAGCCGACAGTTGAGATGCCTGCACTCGTGTGGGCACCGCTGAGGCCTGAGTCACCGCTGGAGTCCGATTCGCTGCAGGACGCTGAGGTCCCTGACGACACCACTCTGGATCAAGTGACCCGCATTGAGGGCTTGGATGCAGCTGTGGTGGAGGAAGGCTCCTCCGCTGAGCTGGTGGAAGCAGAGCTAGCCCCGGCACTGCCGCGGGAGGACGAGGCCGTTGCCGACGCGGCCAGCAAACTGCCGCCAGCACCGCCTCCACCGCCTAGCGCTGAAGATGAGCAGGCGCGTGCGGCTGCAGTGCGCGAGGGCTTCCCAGGAGGTCTGTTTGGTGAGGACGACCTGGATGAAGCTTTGGTGGAAGCGCAATCTGAGCGTGGCGACACGATTCCCGTATTAGTGGTGATACCTCCGGAGGTGCTCGCCTATCAGGCGGAGACCGAGGAGAAGCTGGGGGAGGCGCCCTCCTGGTCGGCGGGAGGCTGGCATGTGGCGCCTTCGCCAGTAGGCAGCCCGGAGGTATCAGGCTATCCAGAGGAATGGGTCTTCCAGGCTGGGGCGGTTACAGCAGACGAGCCGGTCGAGGAGGATGAGCCTCAGGAGACGGTTGTGCCCGAGCCAAGCCTTCAAGCTGAGGCGTCTTTCGAGCTAGAGCCGGTAGTTGAGTCGCCGGATGATGCGGCGGTGGATGAGCAGAGCGACCTGACTGACCAGGGTGAGCCAGCAACGGTTCTGGCTGAAGCGGAACCCCCAGCCCGGGCGGCACTGGTACTGGTTGATTCCCCCCTGTCAGCTCCATCAGCCCCGTCAGGCGAATCCGCTGAAGAGGCGGAGGCTGAGGACGAGCCTGAGCCTGAATCTGAGGACCAGCCGGAGCCCGAGAGCGAGCTTGAAGAAGCATCGGAGCCTGCTCCTGTGGAAGAACCCGAGATCGAAGCAGCTCCGGAGTATGAGCGCGCAACTGAAGCTGAGGTGGCTGGGGCGGTTGAGGACACTCCTGTGAAGGCGCAGTCCGCCGACGCCGCCGTCGAGCTGGGTGAGATGCCAGCAACTGAGGCTGCTGCGCTTGTTGAGCTGAGCGGTGCTGACCACGCTCCTGAGGTAAAGCGCCTAGTCTGCAGTGACTACGGCTTCATCCCTGGTGAGGAACTAAGGGATGAGGAGGAGGCCGAGATGGAGCCTGCGGAAGAGCCCGAGATTGAAGCGGCGCCGGAGCTGGAGCCTGAGCCCGCCGCAGTGCTTGAAACTGAAACAGAGCCGGAGCTGGAACCTGAGCCCGCCCCAGTACCAGAGCCAGACTTGGACGCTGGTGTTGTAGACGACCAATTGGAAGAACTAAGCGAAGCCGCGGAGCCGGAAACACCAGTTTTGGCAGTGCAGGAGGTTGCTTACGAGGAAACTGACAGCTCCATAGAACACCTCGCAAGCACGTCTGAAGAACCCCAAGAGGCTGCAGCAGAGCCGGTTGAGGAGGAGCCCGTGCCCGCGACCCAGACCCCGGCGCCAGAGCCCGCTGCAGCGGCACCAGTCGTGGCAGCAGCCGCAATACCAGCAGGCGCTGCACCTAAATCGCCCAAGCCTAAAGATCGTCCCCGGTCTGTCCTAGTCACCGGCGCATCGCGGGGAATTGGGAGGGCAGTGGCCCAGACCATGCTGGACGCTGGCGAGCAGGTCGTCGGGATATCTCGCAGCGGAGAGGCCCCGGAGGGCGCACTGGGCCTAGCTGCTGACGTCACAGATGAGGCTGCCATCGACGAGGCCGTCGCTAAGGCAGAGGCGGAGAACGGGCCGATTGAGGTGCTGGTGGCATGTGCCGGCATTGCCCGTGACTCTCTGGCCGCCCGCACCTCGGACGCCACCTGGGAGTCGATGCTGAAGACCGACCTCACCGGCGTATTCCGGACCGTTCGAGCTGTTCTGCCACAGATGATGCGCGCCCGCTCTGGCCGGATCATCCTGGTCTCCTCTGTGGTGGCTTCGCGCGGCGGGGTCGGACAGGTCGCCTACGGTGCGGCCAAAGCCGGAGTCGAAGGCCTAGTGCGTTCCCTGGCCCGTGAACTAGCTCCACGCGGAATCACCGTCAATGCCGTGGCCCCGGGCTTCGTGGCCACGGATATGACCAACTCTCTGCCCAGCGTGGTGCGTGAGGCGCATGTGGCTGCCACCCCCATTGGTCGCATGGCCACCCCCCAGGAAGTAGCCGCCCCGGTGGTCTTCCTGGCTTCACCCCAGGCTTCCTATATCACCGGTGCCGTCCTGCCGGTCGACGGGGGCCTGGGCATGGGACGCTAAGGGCATGAGTCCACAGGACGCCGTCAAGCAGCCCCTAAACACTTCCAGCAACAGCAGTTCGCATTGCTACCTGGTAACTGGTGTCCTGCGCCCTAGCTCAGTTGCCACCGCCGTGGCGCGGGAGGCTCTGGCCCAGGGCGCACGCGTGATTCTGACGGCGCCTGCCGCAACCGCGGCCCTAACGGCGGCCCAGGCGCGTCGCCTTGGTGTCACCGCCCCGGTCCTGCAGTGGGACGCCACAGACCCAGCCAGTGGTGCCAAGCTTGCCAATGACCTGGCTGCGCTGGGAGTTAAGCGCCTGGATGGTGTGCTGCACGCCGTCGCTCATGCTGACAGCGGGCTCCTGGGCACTCTCCTGCCTAAGGGGCTGGATACCGACCTGGTGCAGCGAAGCAATAGCCTGGAACGAGCCTTCACCGTCTCCGTCACCAGCCTGTCCTCACTTACAGCCGCGCTTAAACCCCTGCTGCACCCCGGCGCCAGCCTGCTGAGCCTGTCCTTTGACACCAGCCACGTGCACCCCGGTTACGGCTGGATGGGACCCTTAAAAGCCGCCCTAGAAGCTGTTGTTCGAGGACTGGCGGTGGAACTTGGTCCCGACGGCGTGCAGGTCAACGCTCTGAGCTTGGGCCCCCTGCAGAGTCCTGCGGCCCAAGCCATTCCGGGATTCAGCCAGCTCGCTGAGGCCTGGAGTGAGCGGGCCGCCATCGGATGGGACCCGGCCCAGCCCGAAGCCGCCGCACGCACCGCCCTGATGCTGTTGGCTGGAGCGCTGCCAGCCACCACTGGTCAGGTGCTGCGCTGTGACGGTGGCGCAGCCCTTGCCAGCAGGTGAATCGTGACGCTCGACCTCCTTGCCGTAAAGTGAGCACGTGAGCCAACGAACCCTCGTCCTTGTGCGCCATTCCAAGGCCTCGCACGATGCCCCAAGTGACATTGAGCGACCTCTGACCAAGCGGGGCAAGGACATGGCTGAGGCGCTTGCCAAGGAGCTGGCTCATAGAGTCGGGCCGGTGGACCTGCTGCTGGTCTCGCCCGCCGCTCGCGCCAGTCAGACCGCCCGCCCACTCATAAACCGCCTGAGCCCCGGCGAGGTCCGCGTAGAAGCTGCAATCTATGAGACCGGCCCCTCGGGCGTGCTAGACCTAATCAACACCGTCCCGGAGACAGCAGCCTCAATCGTGGTCGTGGGGCACGAACCCACGATCTCCTCCTTGGCCCGCCTCCTGCACGACGCCGATGACGCCCAGGCCGCCGAAATCTCCTTTGGTGTGCCCACCGCCACCGCCGTCGTCATTAGTGTGGAGGGCGATTGGACCGGGCTCGCTGCTCGTTCAGCCCGCATTCGCGAGGTCTTCACCGCCCGCCGCTGAGCCCGGTGGCGGATAAGCCGCTTACTCAGAGTAGGCCGCTTAGACCAGCTCTAACACTGCGCGCAGATCGCGCACGTTCACGCTGGCAGGAGCTTGCTGGCGCACCACAGGCTTAGCGCAGAAGGCAATGCCCAGGCCAGCCACGGCGATCATGCCCAAGTCGTTGGCGCCATCGCCCACGGCCACAGTCCGCTCCAGGGGCACCTTCCGCTCAGTGGCCCAGGCGCGCAGACAACGCACCTTTTCCTCCCGGTCCACGATCCGTCCCAGAACTCGGCCAGTCAGCTTCCCAGCCACTACCTCTAGGCGGTTGGCAGCCACATAGTCGATGCGCATGCGCTTGGCCAGGGGTACCACCACCTCCGCAAAGCCCCCGGAGACCACCCCGACGGCGCAGCCGCGCGCATGCAGAGCATCAATCAACTCCTGCGCACCACAGGTAGGAGTTACCTCCGCAAGCACCTCCGGGAAAACGCTTGCACTTACGCCCTGCAAGGTGGCCACACGCTCACGCAGAGAAGCCGCAAAGTCCAACTCGCCGCGCATGGCGCGAGCGGTCACCTCCGCCACTAATGCGCGGGTGCCGGCACGCTCGGCGAGCAACTCAATGACCTCTTGCTCAATGAGCGTGGAGTCCACGTCCATCACCAGCAGACCCGGCCCCCCCACCGCTAGCGGCCCGCCGCTAATGCCTCCAGAAACGCGTGGTGCAGTGTGCTCATAGTGCATGGGCTGAGCCTAACCGCGCGCCACGCAGAGCAGGCGAGCAGATCTGAGGTCGCAAAGGCGTGATTGCTGAAGCCTCAGCGGTTAACCGTCTGGCCCTTGGCCACAACCGTGATGCCAGATTCGGTGACGGTGAAGCCCCGCTCCCGGTCATGGTCGTGGTCAATACCCACCATCGCGCCTTCTTCCACGCGGACGTACTTGTCCAGGATCGCCCGGTTGACCACAGTGTTGCGGCCCACCATTACGCCGTCCATCAGCACGGATTCACGCACCGAGGACCACGAGTTGACGCGCACCTGTGGGGACAAAACGGAGGAGATCACTTCACCACCGGAGACGATCACACCGGGGGAGACAATCGAGTCGATCGCGTGCCCCAGACGCTCGTGGTACCCGTACACGAACTTGGCCGGCGGCATGGCATTGGTGTACCCGGCGAACAGCGGCCAGTGACTGTTGTACAGGTTGAAAACAGGATTGACGCTAATGAGGTCTTGGTGGGCCTCGTAGAAGGCGTCCACGGTACCCACGTCACGCCAGTAGTCGCGGTCACGCTCGGAGGCCCCCGGAATCTCGTTGTCCTTGAAGTCGTAGACCCCAGCCTCACCGCGGTCCACGAACCAGGGCACGATATTGCCGCCCATATCGTGTTTGGAGGTCTCGTCCTTGGAGTCCACCGTGACGGCCTCTAGGAGGGCGTCAGCGTTCATAATGTAGTTGCCCATTGAGGCCAGCACCTCGTCCGGGGAGTCAGGCAGGCCCGGAGTCTCCTTGGGCTTTTCCACGAAGGCCTTGATGCGCTTGGGGTCCTGAGGATCGGTCTCAATGACACCGAACTGGTCTGCCAAGGAACGCGGTTGGCGGATACCAGCGACCGTCAGTGGCAGGTTCGAGGCAATGTGCTGGTCCAGCATCTGTGAGAAGTCCATGCGGTAGATGTTGTCCGCGCCGGTGATGACGACGTATTCCGGTCGCTCGTCGTCGAGCAGGTTCAGGGACTGGAAGATCGCGTCGGCGCTGCCCAGGAACCAGTGCTTGCCCACGCGCTGCTGAGCGGGCACCGGGGCGATGTAGTTGCCCAGCATGTCTGACATACGCCAGGTCTTGGAGATATGCCGGTCCAGGGAGTGCGACTTGTACTGCGTGAGCACGACTACCTTGAAGAAGCCCGAGTTGATCATATTTGACAGGGAGAAGTCGATCAGCCGGTAGATGCCGCCGAAGGGCACGGCGGGCTTGGCGCGGTCAACCGTCAGGGGCATGAGCCGCTTGCCCTCACCGCCCGCGAGGATGATTGCGAGTACACGTGGAGAAGCCATGGCCCCACCCTACGTGTTGCCGCTGCTCTAGGTAGGCAAAACGGCCAAGGCTTTGAGAGCAGTTCACCAATCCGCAGATCCCCAGCGGCAACAGCATGAAACGCTCACCTGCGCGAGCCCCTTGAGATACCTTCAGAGGTGGCGGCGCAAGGGTGCCGCCCAGTTAGCGGGCTCCCTGAGACCACCCGCGTGCTGAGTCCCAGCGAGGCGTGCCGCGCACGCAGTGAGGAGCCATCCATGAGGGTCGACCTGCTCACCAAGGAGTACCCGCCCTTCATCTACGGTGGGGCCGGGGTGCACGTCGAAGAGTTGGCCAAGGTGCTGCGGCCGCTGGCTGATGTGCGTGTCCACGCCTTCGGAGGGACCCGCCAGAACGCGGATCCGGGCGTGACCGGCTACCCGGAGGTGGCTGAGCTCGAGGGCGCCAACGCTGCTCTGCGTACCTTCGGAGTGGACTTGGAAATCGCTGCGGGCTGTGAGGGAGCGGACATCGTTCACTCCCACACCTGGTACGCAAACCTCGCCGGGCACCTGGCCTCCCTGTTGCACGGTGCGCCCCATGTGCTCTCCGCCCACTCTTTGGAGCCCCTGCGTCCTTGGAAGGCTGAGCAGCTCGGAGGCGGTTATGCCCTGTCCTCCTGGGCTGAGCGCACCGCCTACGAGTTCGCAACCGGGATCATCGCGGTATCCAACGGCATGCGCGCTGACATTCTGCGCTGCTACCCCAAGGTTGATCCGGAGCGCGTGAAAGTAGTTCATAACGGCATCGACCTGTCCTCCTGGAGCCGGCCCGAAGATGAGGAGACACAGGCTGCTGCTGCCGCCACCATGGCTCGCTTAGGCATCGACGCTGACCGTCCTACCGTCGTCTTTGTCGGTCGCATAACCCGGCAAAAAGGCCTGCCGCACCTGCTGCGCGCCGTGGAGCAATTACCTGCTGAGGTCCAGGTGATTCTGTGTGTCGGCGCCCCCGACACCCAGGAGATCAAGGTTGAGGTGGAGGGGCTGGTGGTCGGCCTGCGTGAGAAGCGCACGGGTGTGGTCTGGATCGAGGAGATGCTGTCGCGCCCCGAACTGATCGCTGTGCTGGCCGCCTCTGATGTCTTCGTCTGCCCATCTGTCTACGAGCCCCTGGGCATTGTGAACCTGGAGGCCATGGCCGTGGGTCTGCCCGTTGTCGGATCGGCTACCGGCGGCATCCCAGATGTTATCGTCGACGGTGAGACCGGCTACCTCGTGCCCCTAGAGCAGCTGCAGGACGGCACCGGTACTCCACTCTACCCGGAGCAGTTCGCTGCGGACCTTGCTGCGCGCCTGACAGACCTGGTGATCAACCCTGGCGTAGCCCGGCGCATGGGTGCTGCCGCCCGCCGCAGGGTAGAAGACCACTTCTCCTGGTCCGCCGTCGCACAGCAGACTATGGAGGTCTACCGTTGGGCACTGGACAACCCGCGCTGAGGAGTCCAGATGCGTTGCCCCTTCGACACTTCCATCCAACCCCGCGTGGGGGCGCACAACAAAGATCGCCCTCGTCGTTGCCAGCTTTCTTAAGCACGACGAGGGAGAGTTAGTTGACGACGATACCATGATACGGCAACTGCGAGTTATCGGCGTGAGTGTGGTGCTTAAGATCGGGGTTTTGGTTGGTGTGGTGGGGGAAGGTCGGGGTGATTGTGGTCTGGTGGGTTAACTCGGTGTGGTGCTTGACGTCCGCGAGTAGATGTGCAGGCCGTGAGAACACGGTTCCCGCGGGCCAGGCTGTGACCGATCTGCCAGACCCCGATGAAGAAGTCCGGCCGTACCGCCGCCGGCGCCCAGCGGTGGAAGTGCACCGCCTGGCGTGCCTCGACCACCGCACCCAGACCACAGGCCCCGCCCGTACCCGGCCCGAACGTGCCTACGGCCGGGCAGGTGGAGGACTTGCACGACCCGCTGGAACGCACCACCAACCCCGTGGAGTCCGTCAACGCCCAGGTCCGCGACCGGCTACGCCACCACCGCGGCACCACCACCGACCACCAGGCCGCCATCGCCGAGTCGACCCTGCACACCTACACCCAAGCCCCCGCCACACCAGCCGCCCTCCTAGCCCACTGGACCGCACAGGACCGCCCCCAACGCACCCGCACACCCAAGCCCACAACCAGCCACCCCAACACCCACCCCGCCGGACCAGGCACCACCCCCACACCCGAAGAAGGCCTATGGGCACGCAAAGGCTGGGCAGGACGAACCAGCTAGCACCACACGACACGCCGACCTAAAGCACCACGTTCACGCCGATAACCCGCAACTGCGGCGGTGACCGCGATCTTACTAACGTTGCGCGAGGCTGACTATGACTGTCGCTCCTGCACTGGTGGTGGTGCGGTGCGCCCTATGAGTCGCCGGGGGCAAGTTAGGATGTCACCGTCATGAGGAACACTTCCCGCCCGTCCTCTGTGGTGCGACGGGCACTTGTGCGTCCGGATACTGTCTCGCCAGTCAGCTTGAGCACACCGTCCTCGTAGGTGTACTTCCCCGCCTCGAGAGGTATGTTGTAGCCTGTCGTTGCGTCAGCGCCACGCAGTGTCGTTGCGCCGACTACGCTCACTTCCCCGTCCTGTGAGCGCAAGTTGAGGATAGTGTTGACCAGGACTGTTAGACCCTTGTAGGTGTAGGAATTCTCGTAGGAAACCTGAGGACGACCCTCGTAGCGCAGGTAGGGCACGGAGGTGTTAGCCGTTACACGGTCGACCTCCTCCATGGCTGGCTTTACTCGCGCGTCCTCCTCGGCAATGAGTTTCTCGATCTCTTGGCGTACGTTACCGCCTGTGTCGTCCGCCACCGGGGTCACCCCCTCTAGGAGGAGTTCTGCGGGCGCTTTGCCCGTAGAGTAGAAGTCGTCCTTCCATGTGGGACGCAACTCGTCAAGCAGGATGCCCGAGACGAAGCCGAGCATATACGATTCCTGGTCTACGCTGGTGCTCCTCTTGGTGTGGAGGCCAGCCACCTGCGCCTTGTGCAACTCCTCACCGGTAAGCTTGGAGCCCACATAGTCGCCACGACGCTCGATGTAGACAGCTGTGCCCTCACGCACGTCGTACTCGCGGATAGAGTCGACCTCCTCCCGGAAGCCGCTAACCCACTGGTCGTACCAGGAACGGGCGTGGGACAGGTGAGTGTCGCGGTTGGCAGGGTCTGTCACCGCCAGGTTAAGTCTGTCGTGGAGGAGGGCGCGCAGCACCCTAGGCTCGGACTGTAAGGGGTATACAGTGTCGCGGTTAGAGGAGGCCGAGCGCACGGCCTCGCTCTGATGGTAGAAGTGCACCAACTCGTGAGTAGCCAGCCGGTACAGGGTGCGCACCCTTGCTTCGACGCCACTAGCGGCAGGGCCGTTCTCGTTCTGGTCGGTCGCTATGTCGGAGGCGATCTCTCCGCCGCCGAACGACGGGTTGAGCAGCAAAGAGATTGCTGGACGGCCCTCGTGCTTTAGCTCATCGTAGCTGGGGGGCACGGTGATTCCAGCGTACTCTTTGGAATCCATCGTGCGTACCGATTCGGGTGTGATGAGCCATGCCGCCTGTGCTGATAACTGCTCGTTCGCCTTGAGTAGAACAATGCTGTGACGTGTGTAGTCCGCTCCAGGCCACACCTGCGACATGTGGGGCCAGTGCGTGCGTACCTGCTCGGCTAAGCCGTCGACGACGCTCTGGTCGTCGTTGTCCGTAGCAGTAGAGGAGGCTGTCGGGGATGTCGCCGTCGAGGCCGAGGTGCTCTTTTCACCCTTCCCGCTACAGGCTCCTAGGACGAGTACCGCCACGAGGCTGGTGCCCGCCGCATTTGCGGCAGTGATGAGCTGTCGTCGTGAGAGAAGAGACGGGGTTGAGGTGACAGTCGAGGTCACGGTGTTGTCCTCCTTCGAGAGCAGTACATATTGCGGCTTAAATTCTAGCCCCTGCTTGGCTCACGTACATGGATCCCTGGGGTGAGACGAGCAGCTGGGTTGCCTTGGACCTTAGGAGGATATATCTCGTACCTCAGGAGGATATCCTGGCCTTGCTTTGGACGCTCCTGAAGTAGGGGATGCCTGGTCGGTGCAACAGAGTGTTCTGCTCTAGCCCGTGCAGTTTTCAAGTGTCCTGGTGCGGGGGTACAGCTAGTGCTAACGCGCTAGGGTGGGCTCATGATCAGCGTTCTGAAACTCGACGATGTCTGCCTGTACCGCGGAGACACGCAGATCCTGTCCCACGTGAGTTGGAAGGTAGACGAGGGGGAGCACTGGGTGGTTCTAGGACCCAATGGAGTGGGCAAGACCACAATCTTGCGCATCGCGGCTGCCCGCTTGTTCCCCTCCTCGGGCACCGTAGACATTCTGGGGGAACGCCTGGGACGCGTAGATCTGGGGGAGTTGCGCCCACGTATCGGCATGGCTTCCTCAGCCCTAGCGGCCCAGGTTAGTGGTGGGTCCAAGGTCGTGGATCTAGTGCTTTCGGCCTCCTACGGCACGATTGACGTATGGCGCCAGGAGTTTGAACCATTGGATACGGACCGCGCCGAGGCTCTGCTAGGAGCCTTGGGGATCTCCCACCTGGCTGACCGACGCTGGAGCCAGCTTTCCTCAGGTGAACGCAAACGGGTTGAGATTGCCCGGGCACTGATGCCTGACCCGGAGCTGCTGGTCCTTGATGAACCGGCTTCTGGGCTGGACGTGGCGGGGCGTGAAGAGTTACTGGCTGCAATTACAGAGATCCTGGGCGGCAAGGGAGCTCCCACCATCGTCTTGGTAACCCATCACCTAGAGGAGATTCCCACCGGCTTCACGCACGCTCTGGCGCTGCGCGAGGGCAAAGCTGTGGCTGCCGGTCCGGTGGGTGAAGTGGTCACCTCTGCCGTTATGTCTGAGACCTTCGGGGTGCCTTTGGAGGTCCGTTTAGACCGGGGCCGCTTCTCGGCACGCCTAGCCTGATACTCGCAAGAATCGGTGGAAATCCGGGCAGGACTCCACCTTGAGTAGGAGAGCAGCGACGCAGCGCGGTTGGTAGGATCGCCTTGTTGGCGCGTCAAGACGACGGGCCCGTTAGGAAGGATCCTGATGGCTTGGCTTTTGTGGCTTGGTGGGGCGCTGCTCTTGGCGGTGGTAGAGACCCTGACCGTCGACTTCACATTCCTGATGCTCGCCGGTGGCGCACTAGGTGGCGCGTTGACGGCTTTGCTCGGTGGGCCGTTCTGGTTGCAGGTGCTCGTCTCCGTCGTCATCGCTACGCTTTTGCTGATCGCCGTGCGGCCCTGGGCACGTCGTCGTATTCAGGCCACCGCACCCGATATGAAAACCAACGCTGAGGCACTGGTGGGGCGTGCGGCCACCGCTCTGACTGCGGTCGATGCGCGCGGCGGGCGCGTGCAGATTAGCGGTGCGGAGTGGAGTGCCCGGCTGGCACCTGCTGCTGTGGGCAGCACGCCTTCGGTCTCACCTGGCTCCGAGATGCAGGTAGTTGCCATTGAAGGCGCCACTGCGGTGGTCGCCCCCAAAATGCCCAATTTAGCTGGGGCTCAGGCTCCGCAGGGATGCTGATTCTCACAGATTTAGACGGCCTCTCTGGCCTGCAGCTGATCCAAAGGCCAGGGAATCAATTAGAAAGGCAGCCAGATGTCCACAATCCCGGTCGAGATGATCTTCATGGTCGTCCTCGTGCTCTTGGTCCTGTTCGTGGTTATCGCCCTGCTGCGCGCTGTACGGATCGTGCCGCAGAGTTACGCGATCATCGTGGAGCGCCTAGGCAAGTTCCAGGCGGAGTACGGCGCCGGCATGCATATCCTCATGCCTTTCGTGGACCGCGTACGCGCCACCGTAGACCTGCGCGAGCAGGTGGTCTCCTTCCCACCACAGCCAGTGATCACCTCCGACAACCTGGTGGTCTCCATCGACTCAGTCATCTACTACCAGGTCACTGAGCCCAAGCGCGCCACCTACGAGATTTCCAACTACTTGCAAGCCATTGAGCAGCTCACTATCACCACGCTGCGTAACGTCATCGGCTCCATGGAGCTGGAGGAAACCCTGACCAGCCGCGACCAGATCAACGGCCAACTCCGTGGCGTGCTGGATCAGGCAACCGGTCGCTGGGGCATTCGCGTCAGCAATGTGGAACTCAAGTCGATCGACCCGCCGGCCTCTATTCAGGGCGCCATGGAGCAGCAGATGCGCGCCGAGCGTGACAAGCGCGCTGCCGTGCTGACCGCTGAGGGTGTTAAGCAGTCCCAGATCCTCACCGCCGAGGGCGACAAGCAGTCTGCGATTTTGCGCGCAGAAGGCCAGGCCCAGTCCTCCATCCTCAAAGCCCAAGGTGAATCCAAAGCCATCCTCGCGGTCTTCGACGCCATTCACCGTGGCAACGCCGACCCCAAGTTGCTGGCCTACCAGTACTTGCAGACCCTGCCCAAGATCGCCAACGGTTCGTCTTCCAAGATTTGGATTGTGCCCACGGAGTTCACCGCCGCGCTCGACGGTATTGCCGGAGCCCTGGGCGGCAACGGCGCCAAGGCCCCGGGCGGTTCGGCAGCTTTCACCGGTGAGGCTGAGAATGTGCGCGTTGACTTTTCAGGCATGGACGCCGCCAGCCTGGCCATGCCCGCCGACCTAGCGGAAACGAGCCTGCCTAACCCCAGTGAAGCCCTGGCCCAGGCCCGCCATGAGGCCGACGCTGCCTCCGATGAGGCCGAGACTGCTCCGAGCGGCTACCATTCGGCCAGCACCCAGGCACTGCCGCCCTCAGTGCCACCGCAGAACTGAGCTCAGCCCAGGCTGACAGCGAACCGCGCCCCGAATAACCGGGGCGCGGTTCTAGTATCAGCCGGTGCTTGCAAAGACACTGCGTCAGTATCTGGGGCCATACCGAGCCTCGCTTATAGCGGTCCTGCTCCTAAAACTCGTGGAGACCACCGCCGCCCTGACCCTGCCAACCCTGAATGCCAAGATCATCAACGAGGGCGTGGTAGCTGGAAACTCGGCCCAAATCTGGCGCGTCGGCGGCTTCATGCTGTTGGTCACCGCCTTACAAGGGGCGGTCGCCATCGCCGGTACCTACCTGGCGGCCCGCGCCTCCATGGGGATGGGACGAGCCCTACGCAAAGACGTGTTTGACCAGGTGCAGCGCTTCAGCGTGGAGGAAGTCTCACGTTTCGGGGCACCGTCCCTGATTACTCGCTCTACCAATGACGTCCAGCAGATCCAGATGGTCATCTTCATGGTCTTCTCCCTGATGCTGATGGCCCCGATCATGCTGGTGGGCGGCACCTTTATGGCATTGCGGGTGGATGTGCCTCTCTCCGGGCTGCTGCTAGTGCTGATCCCCCTGCTGCTGGTGGTCGTGGGGCTGCTCATGCGCAGACTCTTGCCACATTTCAAGGCCATGCAGTCGCGCATTGACCGGATCAACCTAGTGATGCGTGAACAGATTCAAGGTGTGCGCGTGATCCGCGCATTTGTGCGCCAAGACCATCGGCGCGCCGTCTTCTCTCAAGCTAATGAGGAGCTGACCGCAACCTCCCTGTCAATCGGCTACTTGTTTGCGCTGCTCATGCCTTCCGTCATGCTCATCATGAACCTGGCTTCCCTGGGAGTCATGTGGTTTGGGGGACAGAGGATCGAATCTGGTGCCATGGAGGTTGGTGACTTAACGGCCTTCTTGAACTACATCATGCAGATCCTCTTCTCCGTGATGATCGCCGTCATGATCGTTACGATGCTGCCGCGCGCACAGGTGGCCGCCGAGCGTATTCAAGAGGTCCTGGAAGTAGACCCGGCTATCAAAGTCTCCTCCAGCCCCACCCACCTACCGCCGCTAGCAGCTGCCAACCGTGGTCGTACAGTGCGCTTTGAGGATGTGACTTTCCGCTTTCCTGGAGCTCAGGCGGCAGCCCTAAGCCAGGTGAACCTGACCCTTAAACCGGGCACCACCACTGCGGTTATCGGCTCTACTGGCTCAGGCAAAAGCACCCTGGTCAACCTCCTGCCGCGCCTGCTGGATGTCAGCAGCGGCAAGGTGAGCATCGACGGCGTAGACGTGCGCGACCTTGAGCTCTCGGAACTGCGCGGCGCTGTGGCCACCGTGCCACAGAAGGCCTACCTCTTCTCCGGCAGCATCCGCTCCACCCTCCAGCACGGCAAATCTGACGCCAGCGACGCCGAACTCTGGGACGCCCTGGAGACTGCGCAAGCCAGTGGATTTGTGCAGGCTCTTGACGAGGGCTTGGACCACAAAGTGGACCAAGGCGGGGTCAACTTCTCCGGTGGGCAGCGCCAACGCCTGGCTATTGCTCGCGCTTTAGTGCGGCCCGCGGGCGTCTACATCTTTGACGATTCCTTCTCCGCTCTGGACTACGCCACTGACGCCCGCCTACGCGCGGCCCTGCCCGCGGCAACCGACGGCGCCACCATCCTGGTGGTTGCTCAGCGGGTGGCTACGGTGCGGGGCGCAGAGCAAATCGTCGTGCTGGAGGAAGGCCGCGTGGTCGGCACCGGCACCCACGAGGAACTGATGGAGAGCTGCCAGACCTACCAGGAGATCGTCCTGTCCCAGATCAGCGCGGAGGAGGCGGCATGAGCCACGGACCCGGACCGCGTCATGACAATCCCAACGAGAAGGCCAAGGACTTCAAAGGCACCTGGCGGCGCCTGCTTAAGGAACTCGCCCCCGAGCGTGTCCGCATCACTGTGGTGGTAGCCCTAACCGTCATCTCGGTGGTGCTTAGCGTCCTCGCCCCCAAGGTGCTGGCGCGCGCCACCAACATTATTTTCTCCGGCGTCATCTCCAACCGGCTGGCTGCAATGGGGGCGCCTAGGGGCACCAGTGGGGCAGAACTGACCCGGCTGTTGGAGGCGGCAGGCCAGGGAGAGTACGCCTCCATGGTCTCCGCCTACGACATCGTGGTGGGCCGGGGCATGGACACCCCCGCCCTGCTGACGGTGCTGGCCCAAGTGCTGGCACTTTACGGTGTCTCAGCAGTGTTCTTATGGATTCAGGGACGCATTCTGGCGGGTGTCATTCAGCGCACCGGCAAGCGCCTGCGAGCTGAGGTGGAAGACAAGCTCACTCGCGTGCCGCTGTCATACATCGACCAGGGCAGCCGAGGAGACATGCTCTCGCGCGTCACCAACGACGTCGACAACGTCACCCAGACCCTCCAACAGACCCTCTCCCAAGCAGTTAACGCCGTCATCACGGTGGTGGGCGTGCTGGCGATGATGCTGACCGTTTCCATTGGCCTGTCCCTGGTCTCCCTGGCCACAGTGCCCGTAGCTTTTATTGTCACCGTGCTGATCGCCAAGCGTGCGCAGCCGCATTTCACCGAGCAGTGGGCAGCTACCGGCGACGTCGGTGGCGTGGTGGAGGAAGCCTTCAGCGGGCATGAGGTGGTTACCCTGTTCTCCTCCGAGAAGCAGTTCGCCCAGCTCTTCGACCAGGACAACCAGCGTCTTTACGAAGGCTCCTACCAGGCGCAGTGGATCTCAGGGACCATCCAGCCAGCCATGCGCGTGGTCTCCAACCTGAACTTCGTGGTTATCGCGGTATTTGGTGGGCTGCGCATTACCCAGGGCGCCATGACCTTGGGGGATGTTCAGGCCTTTATCCAGTACTCCCAGCAGTTCACCCAACCCATCACCCAGTTGGCCTCCATGGCGAGCCTGCTCCAGTCAGGCGCCGCAAGTGCCGAGCGGCTCTTTGAGGTCATGGACGCGCCCGAAGAGGAGCTGCCTAGCAGCACTGAGCAGCTAGCGCCGCGCGTGGCAGGCCGGATCGTCTTTGACCATGTGCGCTTCTCTTACAGCCCAGAAACTGAGCTGATTAAGGATCTAAACCTAGTGGTGGAGCCGGGCCAAACCGTCGCCATTGTGGGCCCCACCGGGGCCGGTAAGACCACCCTGGTGAACCTGCTGTTGCGTTTCTACGACCCACAGGAAGGCCGGATTCTCATCGACGGCGTGGACACTCGCCGAGTGTCGCGCGACGAGCTGCGCCGCCAGATCGGCATGGTTTTGCAGGACACCTGGCTATTTGAGGGAAGCATCGCGGAAAACATTGCCTTCGGGGCTCCCGGCGCGGGGTCAGAGCAGGTGCTGGCGGCGGCTAAGGCCGCCAGCGTGGACCATGTGGTTTCCGCTCTGCCCAAGGGCTATGAGACGGTGATCGACGACTCCGGTGCTGGCGTTTCAGCCGGTGAGAAGCAGTTAATCACCATCGCCCGCGCTTTCTTAGCCGACCGCCAGATTCTGGTGCTGGACGAAGCCACCAGTTCTGTGGACACTCGCACGGAGCTGCTGGTGCAGCAGGCCATGGTGGGTTTGCGTCACGGACGCACCAGCTTTGTGATCGCCCACCGCCTGTCCACCATCCGTGACGCCGACGTCATCCTGGTTATGGAGGATGGTGACATCGTGGAGCAGGGCAGCCATGAGCAACTAATCGCTAAGCGGGGCGCCTACTGGGAGCTCTACCAGAGCCAGTTCAATGGGCCCGCGGATGAGGCGGAGCCCGCCGCGTCGGATAGCGGCCTGGCGTTGACTCAGGGCAAGCGCAGCTCTGCAAGCAGGAGGCAGTCTTGATCATTAGCTTGGAAAGCCTGGGGGAGCCAGGTATTGCGGCACTGTTGGAGGACTACACCCGCCTGACCGATGTGGCTTTGCGCCGGCGCTTGGAAACTGAGCGGGGGCTTTATATGGCGGAGTCCTCCAAAGTGATTGCCCGGGCGGTGGAGGCTGGGCACGCGCCCCGATCCTTCCTTATGGCGGAGCGGTACCTGGAGGAGTCTGGCCCGATGATCGCCGCCGCCCCGGGCACCGCTGGGAGGGCCGACGGCGGGGAGGTGCCGGTGCTGGTGGCCCCTGAGCCGGTGCTGGAACAAATCACAGGCTTCCACCTGCACCGGGGGGCATTGGCAGCTATGCACCGGCCCGAGCTGCCTACAGTGGCCCAGGTCTTGGCTGGTGCGCGCGGTGGGGCTGGCGCCCGGCGGGTGGCGATCCTGGAGGATCTGGTGGATCACACGAATGTGGGCGCCGCCTTCCGCTCAGCGGCCGCCTTAGGCATCGACGCCGTGCTGGTCACCCCGCACTGCGCGGACCCGCTGTACCGGCGCAGTGTGCGGGTTTCCATGGGCACGGTCTTCCAGGTGCCGTGGACGCGAATTGAGCGGTGGCCCGCTATGGATGAGTTGCACGCCGCTGGTTTCACCGTGGCGGCTTTGGCGCTGTCTGCGGACTCGGTGAGCCTGGATGAATTTGTGGCCTCACCGGCCTGCACAGGTGAGGAGTCGCGGGTGGCAGTAGTGCTGGGCACGGAGGGGGACGGGTTGGCGCGCCAGACCATCACAGCTGCCGACGCCGTCGTGCGGATCCCTATGGCTGGGGGAGTTGATTCGCTAAACGTGGCTGCGGCTGCCGCCGTCGCCTTTTGGGCTTTGCGCCTGCCAGCCTAGGACTTGCTGGGGCGTGTTGCGGATCGGCGGGAAACTAAACGCGGCGATCCAACACCTGCGGCTGTGATCAGTGCGACACTCAGGTATGGCCAAAAAACACCCCAAGATGGACCGCGCCCTCTATGAGGCTGAACTGCTGCGCCTGCAGGCGGAGCTTGTGGAGATGCAGGAGTGGGTGAAAAGTACTGGAGCCCGCGTCGTCATTATCTTTGAAGGGCGTGACGCTGCAGGTAAGGGCGGCGCCATTAAGCGCGTCACCGAGTACCTCAACCCTCGCATCGCCAAGGTGGTGGCACTGCCAGCGCCCACCGAGCGAGAACGCAGCCAGTGGTATTTCCAGCGCTACATTCCACATCTGCCTGCCGCAGGTGAGATCTGTCTGTTTGACCGCTCCTGGTACAACCGCGGGGGAGTCGAGCACGTTATGGGCTACTGCACCCCGGAGGAACACCGCCGCTTCTTGCAACAGTGCCCTGTCTTTGAACGGATGCTGGTGGATGACGGCATCCTCTTGCGCAAGTACTGGTTCTCTGTTTCTGAAAAAGAGCAGTACAAGCGCTTCAAGTCCCGGGTTACGGACCCCATGCGCCGTTGGAAGCTCTCACCAACTGACCTGGAGTCCATCACTCGCTGGGAGGACTACTCCCGCGCCAAGGACGAGATGTTCGTGCACACCGACCTCGATGTGGCGCCCTGGAACGTGGTGGAGTCTGAGGACAAGCGCAAGGCGCGCATCAATATGATCGATCATCTGCTCAAGTCCATCCCTTACCAGCACATCCAGCGTGAGGAATTGAAGTTCCCCAAGCGCCCGGATACCAATGGCTACCAGCGCACTGACCGTTCGCTGCAGCGAGAAGTGCCCGATCACGCCGCCACCGTTACGGCCGATGGGGCTGGTTCCGGTTATGTGGATGTGGAGGACGAAGGCGTGCATTGACCGGTGCCATGACGGTGGTCGGCCCGTTCCCTGCTGGAGGGAACGGGCCGACCACCGTTTGGGGTGAGATGCCGCGCTCAGGCAGTAACGCGGATCAGCGGCGCACCGGGCGTGATGCTGCCGGAAGCCACCAGCTCCACCTTGGAGAAAGCCACAGTGTTGGTGACGATCACCGGGGTAGTGAGCTTGTAACCAGCGGCCTCGACGACGGCGCGGTCAACGCGCACGAGCTCCTGGCCAGCAGTGACCCGGTCACCTTGCTTGACCATCATGTTGAAGCCCTTGCCCTCAAGGTTCACAGTGTCCAGACCCACGTGGATGAGCAACTCCACCCCGGAGTCCAGGTTCAGACCAAAGGCGTGGCCAGAACCCATGGCGGCCACTACGGTGCCGTCAGCCGGGGCGGTGACGAGGATGTCTCCGCTGGGCTCCACGGCAGCGCCGTCGCCAACCACACCGGTGGAGAACACCGGGTCCTCTACCTCGGCCAGCGGCAAAGCGGTGCCGCGCACCGGGGCAGCGATCTCTGTGACCGCGCCCGGAGCCAGGGCCGGCTTGGCACTGGCGGCAGCAGCCACAGGAGCGGCAGCCAGAGCCATATCGGCTGCGGTCTCAGCCGGGTCGGCCTCGACGTAGCCCTTGGCAGCGGCCAGAGCCTCCGCCCTCTCCTCCTTAGTGCGGTAGTCCGAAACGATGATGAGGAACATCGAGGTGGCGAAGGCTGCCGCGATCGCGACAGCATAGAGGCTGATGGGGGAGAACACTGGGATGGTCAGCAGGGAGGTGAATACGAAGGTGGAAGCCTTGATACCACCGAAGATGCCGACGATCAGACCACCGACGGCACAACCAACCAGCATGCGCGGGTAAATGCGCTTGTAACGCAGGTGGATACCGTAGAGGCTCGGCTCGGAAATACCACCCAGCAGACCTGCTGCCAGAGCACCGGTGGCGGTCTGACGCATCTCCTTGTCCTTGTCGCGGATAGCTAGCACCAGCACACCTGCGGTGGCACCAAAGCAGGCAAAGTTCCAGGTACCCATGGGGCCCTGGATGAAGTCGTAGCCCAGGGTCTTGATGTTGAGCAGCATCAGGGCGTTGAGCGGCCAGTGCAGGCCCAGCGGAACCAAGAAGGGGTAGAGCAGCGGGATGAAGATTGCGAAGACGATGGGCGCATTCGTGTTAAGCCAAGCCAATCCTGCACCGATGCCAGTACCGGCCCACACCGCGATCGGACCGAGCGCGAAGGCGGTCACCGGGATCATGATCAGGAAGGACAAGAACGGTACGAAGACCATCTGCAAGTTGGTGGGGATGAGCTTCTGCAGGAGCTTGTAGACCGGTGCCAGCACGGCTACCATCAGCAGCGGCACGAAGACCTGGCCGCCGTAGTCATGCAGCTGCATGGGCAGGCCGAAGATGTGGGCGACGCAGGAGTCGGTACCCAGGGTCTGGTTGGTGGTGCAGGTGACCTGGTCGGCGAACTTCAGGGCGCTGTGGAACATGCCAGAGCCCTTGGCGGTCTCGGTGTAGGCGGTGGAACTCAGGCTGATGAAGTTCGGGGTCATGATCGCCGCCATAATGGCGGTGCCTACCCACGGGTCGATCTTGAGCTTCTTGGAGGCGTTGTAGGCCACCATGATGGGCAGGAAGTAGAAGACCGAGCGCCACATTGAGTCTACGAAGACCCAGCTGGCACCCTTCTTGACGTCATCGCGGAAGTCGACGAGGCCTAAGGCGTCGAGCATGGCCTCTGCGGCGATGATCAGGGAAGCTCCCAGCAGCACTGGCAGAAGTGGGCGGAAGGAGTCAGATAGGTACTCGAAGAAGGCGTCCACGATGGCGTTCTTGCCCCGCGCCTTGGCCCTGGCCTGGGCCTTGACGTCGGCGTCTGACAGGCTGCCTGCGGACTTCATGGAGGGCAGTTCCATGATCTGGGTGTAGATGCCCTGTACGGCCCCACCAATGACGATCTGGTAGCGGTCCCCTGACTGGGGAACTGCGCCCATGACCCCGGGGATCTTCTCCACGGTGCCTTTGTCCACCACGGAGGCGTCTTTGAGTTCGAAGCGCAGGCGGGTGGCGCAGTGTGTGAGGTGAATGATGTTGGAGGCGCCGCCGACTGCGTCGACGATCGCCTCCGGTGTACTTGTGGTTGTTGCCATGCTGCAAACCTTTCAGTTGTGTTCAATGCACAAAACGGCGCCCGATTACGGGACCTGCGCATTGATGTCTCGGCTGTGTGAATGGCTTGAAACAGAACGGTAGCTGCTTTCAGCGCGTCCTTCACCGGACCGGCCCATGCACCTCGGAGATCTGACGTCAGTCTTTCCGGTGATTGAGGGGCTTCTGGGACCTCAGGCTGGTTGCTGACCGGAAACCGCAACTCCTCTAGGAGGCTCCCATGTGTTCTGCCTTTAGTCCTACCGCTCCCACTGCCAACAAGCTGCTCCCAGAGCATGACGACCAACCACTACTAGAGGACGGCATGTACGGTCCGCGCGGCTGGAGCGTTGAGGCAGGAGTGTGGAAAGTGCTGAATCACTGGCCTGACCAGCTGCGTGACCTATCTGAGCTACTCGGGCAGGCGCCAGGACCGGCACAGAAAGGTTGCCTGGAGGCCTCTGGTTGGCCGCAAGAGGACTATGTGCCCTTTGCTGGTCTTGATGCCCGTGGCGCGGCAGCCCTGCTCGATGCCCTACCAGCCCGCGCTTTGGCAGACCGTCAGAATCTCGCGCCAAGCCTCAGAACGCTGTTGCACGCCTGTGCCTCAGGTAAAGGACGTGTGCGGCTTTCTGGGTACGCGATCGGGCCTCAGCGCCGCGATGAACGGGTGAGCGTCGAGGCGATCTGGGTGAGTGACCCTGCTCTAGCGGGATTCGCGGTGAGCACCTCGCATACGCCCGGTTGCGACTGTCATGCCCTGTGGGAGGAGGTCAGGGTGCGCTACCAGCTGGACGCCGAGGACATGCCTGATGAGATCCTGCGCCTGGCTCCGGCCTGGGCGAAGGGCCAAGAAGGCTGGTGGTTCTGGTGGGACTGATGGGTTAGCCGAATCTGCTCTGCACCTAGCCGTGACGTCGCGGAGCCCTACCTACCTTTACGATGTGCGCCGTGATCAACGTCCAAGACCTGACCATGCGCATCGGCGCCCGCCAACTGGTGGGGGGCGCAAACTTCCGCGTAGACAAAGGCATGCGCATCGGCCTGGTAGGGCGCAATGGCGCCGGCAAAACCACCATGACCAAGCTCCTGGCCGCCGCATCTGTGGCGCAGCGCACTAGCCAGCCGGTGGCTGACGCGGATGAGCGCCACGGCCTGGAGGCCGTGGACTACGAAGGCACCATCCACTGCAATGGCTCCGTTGGTTACCTGCCCCAGGACACCAAAGTTGGCGACCTGACAGAGATCGCACGGGATCGCATCCTGTCAGCCCGCGGCATCGACGCACTTTTGGCCCGGATCCGCAAGGCTGAGGCCAAGATCGCCACCACAGAAGGTGACGCTCAGGCCAAGGCTTTAGACCGCTACACCCGCCTGGACCATGAGTTCACGATGGCTGGCGGTTATGCAGCTGCATCGGAAGCGGCTCGTATCAGCGCCTCTTTGGGGCTGCCCGAGCGAGTTTTGGAGCAGCCCATTGGCACTCTTTCCGGTGGGCAGCGCCGCCGCGTAGAACTCGCGCGCGTGCTCTTTCAGCAGCCAGACACTCTGCTGCTTGACGAGCCCACCAACCACCTAGACCACGATTCGATCATCTGGCTGCGGGACCACCTGCGCACCTACTCCGGCGGCTTCATCGTCATCAGTCACGACGTCGAGCTACTGCGCGACACCGTCAACCAGGTCATGCACTTGGACGCCAACCGGGGGGGCCTGGACGTCTACCACCTGGGCTGGGACGCCTACCTTAAGCAGCGCGCCGACGATGAGCACCGTCGCCGTCGTGAGCGTGCCAATGCTGAGAAGAAGGCCGCCGCGCTGCGCGCCCAGGGGGAGAAGATGCGGGCCAAAGCCACTAAAGCTGTGGCCGCACAACAGATGCTCAAGCGCGCCGAACGCCTGATGGAAGGACTTGAGGCGGAGCAACAGGCGGATAAGGTCGCCCACCTGCGCTTCCCCGACCCTGCCCCCTGCGGTAAGACCCCACTGCGGGCAATGGGCTTGTCAAAGGCCTACGGTTCCCTGGAGGTTTTCGCTGGCGTGGATTTGGCCATTGACCGTGGCAGCCGAGTGGTGGTGCTAGGGCTCAACGGCGCGGGCAAGACCACCCTGCTGCGCTTGCTCGGCGGTGTAGAGTCACCCGACTCCGGTGAGGTAGTGCCAGGGCATGGCTTAAAGATCGGCTATTACGCGCAGGAGCACGAGACAATCGACAACCAGCGCACCGTGGTGGAAAACCTGCGCAGCGCCGCCCCAGATATGGACGACACGCAAGTGCGCTCCGTGCTGGGCTCTTTCCTGTTCTCCGGTGCCGACGCCGATAAACCCGCCCGTGTGCTCTCCGGAGGTGAGAAGACTCGCCTGGCTCTGGCTCTGCTGGTTGTCTCCTCAGCCAATGTGCTGCTCCTGGACGAACCCACCAACAACCTTGACCCCGCCAGTCGTGAGGAGGTGCTGCGTGCGCTGGGCACCTTCGCTGGCGCCGTCGTGCTGGTAACCCACGATGAGGGTGCGGTGGCGGCCCTGCAACCAGACCGCGTGTTGCTACTGCCTGATGGGGACGAAGACCTTTGGAATGACTCCTATATGGAGCTCGTTACCCTCGCCTAAGCCCTGTAAGCAACCATGGTGAGACCCGTCACTGTGTGGCTCACATGGCAGATACGTAGCCCATGGAAGTAGGGTGTCAGTAGAAGCACGCGCGCCCCGCTGCACGTGCCTTGAAAACCTCAGCCCAACCGGGCTGACCAGACACAGGAGTCCCGCAAATGGCAGAGCCCACCGCGACCACCGCGTCCACCACCACAACCACCGAGACCCCCACCCACGAGGTTTCCCTGACTGAGGTGGCTGCCGCCAAGGTCGCGAGCCTGCTAGCCCAAGAGGGCCGCGACGACCTGCGCCTGCGCGTGGCAGTCCAGCCCGGGGGCTGCTCCGGCTTGGTCTACCAGCTCTACTTTGACGAGCGCTTGCTCGATGGCGATGCCCTGCGCTCCTTCCCGACGGGCAGCGCGGATATGGAAAGCGTCGAGGTAGTGGTGGACCGCATGAGCGTGCCCTACCTATCTGGCGCCACGATTGACTTCGCAGACACCATCGAGAAGCAGGGCTTCACCATTGACAACCCCAACGCGGTTGGCACCTGCGCCTGCGGCGAGTCCTTCCACTGAGCTGCCGCTTAACTACACCCTTCCAAACCCCACCCAACACAACTCTGAGGAGTATCTGTGCGCCGCACGCCAAAAGTCCTGGCCGTCTTGGCCCTAGCCGCCACGCTTGGCCTGACAGGCTGCTCAAAGGATAAGAAGGAGGAGCCCAAGTCGATCCCGGTTGCTAAGAATGTCGACTGTTCAACCCTGACGATTGACAAGGACTCTTCTGCTCTCCCGACCATCACTGGTGACTACGGTGCGGAGCCGACTATCAAGTGGTCTGGTGAGAAGGCGCCCGAGAATCTCACTGTTAAGACGCTTAAGACCGGTGATGGTGCGGAGGTCGCTAAGGGCTCCTCTATCACCGTGAACTACGTCGGCTGGCAGTGGGATGGGGCTAAGCCCTTCGAGTCTTCTTTCTCCTTCAAGAAGACAGCCAGTTTCTCGGTTGATGGCGTCATTACTGGCTGGCGTTGTGGCCTGCCCGGCACTCACGTGGGTGACCGCCTATTAATGTCTATCCCTGCCCAGTACGCCTACGGCACCGATGCCGCCAGTGGCTTCCCCACCGGCTCGCTCGTCTTTGTGGTTGACGTCGTAGGAACCGAGTCGATTACTGACATTAACTCCGGCACCAAGAATGCTGTGATGGAAGGCGCCCAGCAGATTGCCGACCGCGGCCTAACTGTCAGCGGAGACCTGGGAGGTCCCGCCAAGATCTCCGTCAACGAAGGCGCTGCCGAGCCAACTCAGAACGAGTTCTTCGTGCTGGCACGTGGCACCGGTGAGGCCATCACCGAGACCTCCAATGTAGTCGTCCAGAACTATGGCACCAGCTGGGACAACAAGGAGACCTACTCCACCTGGGATGAGAACCACCCGCTGACCATCTTGGCAGGCACTGACGAGATCATTAAGGGCTTTGTGGGGGTGCCGGTGGGTTCCCGCGTAGTGGCCCTGATTCCCGGTGATGCCAACTCGGGTACGCCGTCAATGGCTCGTGTGATCGATCTGGAGCGTCTGGGCTAAGAACTCACGACTCGCAACTTGCTAAAGCTGTGGCCCCGGAACTTGCTGGTTCCGGGGCCACAGCCTTAGCGCTAGGAGATCAGCGCAGGATCAGGCCCTGCGTGCGGGCGACGGCGTCGGCCAGGCGCGCAGAAACATCCGCCCAGTTGGCGATGTTCCAGATGGCCTTGACGTAGTCGGCCTTGACGTTGAGGTAATCCAGATAGAAAGCGTGCTCCCACATATCCACCATGAACAGCGGAATGGTGCCTACCGGTACGTTGCCCTGCTGATCGAAGAGCTGGAAAATAACCAGCTTGTTGGAGAGCGAGTCGTAGGCCAGGACGGCCCAACCGGAGCCCTGGATTCCCATGGCGGTTGCGGTGAAGTGGGCCTTGAAGCGCGCAAAGTCACCGAAGGAGTCCTTGATAGCCTCGGCCAACTCACCCTCAGGCTCGCCGCCGCCGTTGGGGCTCAGGTTCTTCCAGAACACGGAGTGGTTGGTGTGACCACCCAGGTTGAAGGCCAGGTTCTTCTCCCACAGGTTCACTGTAGCCAGGTCACCGGACTCACGGGCAGCGGCCAGGGCCTCAAGTGCAGCGTTGGCGCCAGCCACGTAGGCGGCGTGGTGCTTGTCGTGGTGCAGCTCCATGATGCGGCCGGAGATATGCGGCTCTAGGGCGGTGTAGTCGTAGGGGAGCTCGGGAAGGGTGTAGACGGTCATAGCGGTTGCCTTATCTGATGACTAGTGGAACGCTTCCAGGATATCGGGCTAGCTGGGACCTAGTGCCTATGGAATGGCTCTGCTTAGAGCGTGACGTGGGCCGCTACACTGTCCTCAGTCGCCGCCCTACGCCGTATGGAGGAACCATGACCGACCAGGCCGCCGAGAGCCTTGAGTTGCTCGTCTTCGCTGACGACTCGAATGTGCGCCAGCAGGTGATTAATGGCATCGGTCGCCGCCCGGCCAAGGGGCTACCCCTGGTGAACTGGACTGAATGCGCCACCGCTGATGGTGTCCGCCTGGCCATTGCTGACCGTGAGAAGGCCGGCAAGCCGCCTTTTGCTGCCCTGGTCCTAGACGCGGAAGCCAAGAAGCTTGGCGGCATGGGTCTGGCTCATGAACTGATGACCACCGTGGGCAAAGGACCTGCCGTGGTCCTGCTGACCGCGCGCCCGCAGGACGCCTGGCTGGCCACTTGGGCTAAGGCAGATGCGATTGTCTCCCGCCCCCTGGACCCCATGACCTTGCAGGAGACCTTGGCCAAGGTCCTGCGCAGCGCCGCCTGAGCCGCCCTAGGTCCCCAGTCGCGACGACGTAGCTCTCTGGCATTTGCTGGGCGCTGCGGCGTCTTTGCGCTGGTCCGGGCAGCTGTGGGGCGTTTAACGGTCTGAGCGGAGCACGTCTTGGTGTCGGGCAGCACCTGCCACCGGGCTAGATAGCACGGCAGGGTCATCGTCTGGAGGGTCTACTTCCACTAGGCGGGCGCCTTCACTTAACACCCAGTCCGCTAGCAGCAGTGTCTCCTCCACACTGGTGGTGCCGCCGATCCGCTCGGGCCGCTCAACCACCTGCGCGGTGGCTCGCAGCGCCTCAACGATGGGCCGGGGGTCCGCGCCGGGTGGCGAGGTAGCTGAGCCTGCCAAGCGCCCCCAGCGCACGCAGACGAGTTCCCAACCGCCCACGTCGCGTCGTCGACCGGCGATTAGGTGCGGGCAGGCCAGGAGCGGCCGGACCCGTTGGGCGCGTTCAGCGGCGCGAAGAAAGGAGCGCAGCCGCGCCGTCCACAAGCCCGCCTCCTCATAGCGTTCCGCCGTGGCAAGCTCCCTAATGCGCTCTAACAGGGGCATAGCCACCAGATCGGGCTCGTTGCTGAGTGCTCGGCGGGCCTGAGACAGGCGTTGCGCTGCTGTTAGTTCCGGCGGCGAGCTGGCCTTCTGGCCGGGGGCGGGCAGGGAAGTATTGGCGCCATCCCAGCTCTCTAGCCGCAGCACCGACTCGGCGGCACGCACGGCAGCGGCACCGGAGGAACGGGAAGAGAAGGGACCGATCACCTCATGGCAGGCTCTGGTGTCCGGCACGGTGCTTAGGCTCAGACGCGGGTGCGGGTGGGTGACTAGGCACATCCAGGGGCGCCGTTTGGGGGCGCGGGAGCGCCGGTTGGCGGGCGGGTCCAATTCTTCAATCAGACGCAGTTCACGAATGCGGGCCTCAATCAAGGTGGCGCATTCGATCACCCGCACGTGATTGGCGATTTTGAGCATGCGGCGCACATGGGCGCGAGTTTCTGCAGCGTTGAAATAGGAGCGGACGCGACGTCGTAAGTCCACTGCGCTACCGACATATAGCACCTGGTCGGCGGGGGAGAGGAAGAGGTAGACACCAGGCGTGCTGGGCAGTCCGTCAGCTAAGCGGGTCTTGGCGCGCAGCTCGGCTGGCACCTGGTCTTGTGCGGTGGCGAGATCCTCCATATGGGTCAGGCCCAGGCTCGCCAGGACTTCTAAGGCTGCGTGCAGCACGTCTACGGTGGCGCGGGCGTCATCCAGAGCGCGGTGGGTGGGGGAGGTGCTGGCGCCTACGAAGGTGGCCAAAGTGGAGAGCTTGTGGTTGGGGACTTCGGTGCGATTCCAAGCGCGCCGAGACAGCGCCAGGGTGTCCAGTACGCGTGGGGCGGGCCAGTCAAGCTGAAATGCCTGGGCGGCGGCCTTTAGGTGACTGACGTCGAAGCGAGCATTGTGTGCCACCAGCACGGTGCTCTCTTCATGCAGGCGTGCCCACTCCAAGAAGGTGCTTAGGGCGATGCGGGGTGGGGGAGCGGTGGCCACCATGGCGTTGGTGATTCCGGTGAGCAGGGTGATCTGCGCGGGGATCGGGGCGCCGGGGTTGACCAGGGTTCCGAGTTCTCCCAGCACTTCACCGCCTTTGACCCGTAGGGCGCCGATCTCTGTGATGGCCTTGGCGCCGGGCGCCCCACCGGTGGTTTCCAGGTCCACCACCACGAAGGTGACTTCAGACAGAGGAGTGCCCATGTCTGCGAAGGACGGCTGGAAGGACACAGTGGAAGGCTAGACTGAGAGGCGCGTCTGAAGGGTCAGGCGCAGTCCCGAGCAGGAGGACCCGTGGCATACCGTGCAATGAAGGTTGTGGCCGGTCCGGGCATGGAGCTTCTATACCAGCCCTGGATCCGCGGCGAGGAGAATATCCCCGCCACCGGCGCCGCCATACTGGCCTCCAACCACTTGGCGGTTATCGATTCCTTCTTCCTCCCGCTCCTGATCGACCGGGAGGTCGCCTTCATCGGCAAGTCGGACTACTTCACCGGCAAGGGAGTCAAGGGCTGGGCCGTGAAGCGCTTCATGACAGCCGTGGGCACGATCCCGGTGGACCGCTCCGGTGGCAAGGCCTCCCAGGCGGCTTTGCAGGCGGGGATTGATCGCCTGCGCTCGGGGGAGCTTTTTGGTATCTACCCGGAGGGCACGCGCAGCCCTGACGGACGCTTGTACCGGGGTAAGACCGGGGTGGCGCGCATTGCGTTGGCCACGGGGGCGCCGGTGATTCCGGTGGCGATGATTGGCTCCAACCTGGCTCAGCCGATTGGGCAGGTGTTGCCCTCCACACGGCACCGGGTGGGGATTGTGGTGGGCAAGCCCTTGGACTTCTCCCGCTACCAGGGCTTGGAGAATGACCGCTTTGTGCTGCGCTCCATCACGGACGAGATCATGTACTCCCTGATGTCCCTGTCCGGGCAGGAGTACGTGGACTTGTATGCCGCTGATGTGAAGAAGGCGATGGACGCTGAGCATAAGAGCGCCCTGGAGGTCACCGAGGAGATGCTGGCCGAGCAGCGCTTGCGGCGCCCAGCCGCGCCAGTGATGGATGCTCCCGGTGGACGCCCGGTCCCCGACGTCGAGGTGCCCGAACCGCCCCAGGAGCCGGAGGCTGAGACTGACTCTGGGGAGCCTGAGGGGGACGAAGGCTAGGAGCCTGTAGAACTGTCTGAGTGCCATGAGGGGCCCCGCGACCGTATCGATCGCGGGGCCCACATAGCGCCTGAGCCTGAAGCTAAGGTCTGGCGTGTTGAAGCTCAGGAAGTCTTGAGAATCTCAGAGCGCTTGGAGACAGCCAGGCTGAGGGTCTCGGAGACGTTTTGCCAGTTGGCGATGTTCCAGATGGCCTTGACGTAGTCGGCCTTGACATTGAGATAGTCCAGGTAGAAGGCGTGCTCCCACATATCTACGAGGAAAAGGGGGAGCGTGCCCGCGGGGAGATTGGACTGGTGGTCGAAGAGCTGGAGGACGACGAGCTTGCCGGACAATACGTCGAAGGCGAGCATCGCCCAGCCTGAGCCCTGGATACCCAGGGCGGCAGCTGTGAACTGAGCCTGGAACTGCTTGAAAGAGCCAAAGGAATCCTTGATGGCCTCAGCCAACTCACCCTCGGGCTCGCCGCCAGCCTTCGGGGCAAGGTTCTTCCAGAAGAGGGTGTGGTTGGTGTGACCGGCCAGGTTAAAAGCGAGGTTCTTCTCCCACAGGTTGATGGCGGCAAAGTCGTTTGACTCCCGGGCTGCGGCCAAGGCTTCGAGCGCGGCATTGGCGCCGCTGACGTAGGCCGCGTGGTGCTTGTCGTGGTGGAGTTCCATGATGCGCCCGGAAATGTGGGGCTCTAGGGCGGCGTAGTCGTAGGGGAGAGCGGGCAGAGTGTAAGTAGCCATGGTTGCGTCTTTCAGATTGATGGATTGATTGGTTGACTCCAGTCCCAAGCGAGAAGCGCCAGGGCAGGTCTAGTCCCTCAAGGAAGCTGGGCTTTAGGAACTGTTAGCGCCTAGAAAAGGTGCCGAGGGAAGCAGGCGGTCCTTAAGCGGCCATTGTTAGCGACGCTCCCCAGCTTGCCAGGATGGCAAAGCTCCGGGTGTCGTCGCTCCCCTGTGAGGGGGCACTGGGAGACGCCGTTGCAATGCCAGCTGATGATGACTTATTGGGTGAGCAAGCAGCGAGGAAGGTGGCAACTGGAAGCGCCGCTGCTCCCAGCAATGCCGTCCGGCGAGTCAGGGAGCGCGGAGCAGGAGGGGGGCGAGTGGTTTGGGAAGGCATAAGACCCACTTTCAAAAATAGAGGTTGTAGCAATGAATGGCGCCGTAAATAAATCTTACTCTTATCTATCGTCTTGAGGGGCGATGATTTCGCTCTGAGGTGAGGCCGGGAATCGGAATGCAGGGCTTAGGGGCGTGCGAGCGCCTCCAGCCCGCCCAGCTAGGATGGGGCCCGTTACACCTGTCCAACACCGAAAGGTTCACGATGTCGATCCGTCGCGTCGCACTCCTCACCGCGGGCGGTTTCGCCCCCTGCCTGTCCGCCGCCGTCGGCGACCTCATTGAGCGTTACACCGAGGTGGCCCCAGAGGTTGAGATCATCGCCTACCAGTACGGCTACCACGGCCTGCTCACCGGCAACTACCGGGTCATCGACCAGGAAGCCCGCAAGAACGCTGGCCTACTGCGCGACTTCGGCGGCTCCCCAATTGGCAACTCCCGCGTCAAGCTCACCAACGCCAAGAACCTCGTGGAGCGCGGCCTGGTAGAAGAGGGCGTCAACCCCCTCGAATTCGCTGCCGAGCAGCTCCGCAAGGACGGCGTCGACGTCCTGCACACCATCGGTGGCGACGACACCAACACCACCGCCGCTGACCTAGCCGCTTACCTGCACGAAAACGACTACGAGCTCACCGTCGTCGGCCTACCCAAGACCATCGACAACGACGTCGTGCCGATCCGCCAGTCCCTGGGCGCCTGGACCGCTGCCGAACAGGGCGCCGGATTCGCCTTCAACGTCATCGGTGAGCACCGCTCCAACCCCCGCATGCTGATCGTCCACGAATGCATGGGCCGCAACTGTGGCTACCTCACCGCCGAGACCGCCCGCCGCTACCACCAGCTGCTCGACACCAAGCAGTGGGCCCCCTCCCTGGGCCTGACCAAAGAGCGCTGGGACGTGCACGCCGTCTTCCTGCCCGAAATGAAGCTGGACCTGGCTGCCGAAGCCAAGCGCCTCAAAGCCATCATGGACCAGCAGGGCAATGTCAACATTTTCCTGTCTGAGGGCGCCGGCGTGCCAGAAATCATCGCGGAGATGGAAGCTGCCGGCCAGGAAGTCCAGCGGGACCCCTTCGGCCACGTCAAACTAGACACCATCAACCCCGGCCAGTGGTTCGCCAAGCAGTTCGCTGAGCTGATTGGCGCCGAGAAAGTCATGGTCCAGAAGTCCGGCTACTACTCGCGCGCCGCCGCCGCCAACCAGGAGGACCTAGACCTCATCAAGCAGATGTGCGACCTAGCCGTCGACTGCGCCCTGCGCGGCGAGCCCGGCGTCATCGGCCACGACGAGGAAAACGGTGACACCCTCACCGCCATCCCCTTCCCGCGCATCGCCGGAGGCAAGCCCTTCGACATCACCCAGGACTGGTTCACCAAGCTCATGGCCGAGCTAGGCCAGGACGTCGCCCCCGCCGAGCCCGCCCCCGAGCACTGAGGCACGCAACCCAGCGTTGAACACCGGAGCCCCTGCCGTCCGCATACTGCGCAATGGCGGGGGCTCCGCCACACCCCGGCCTATGCTGCTGCCGTGATGAACGAGCTCTCCACGCCCCAGACCGCCCCCAGTTGGCGGGCGTGCAAAGCCGCCCAACAGCCCGGATACCCCGACGCCGAGGCGCTCGCCGCCGTCGCCGCAGACCTGCGCACCCGCCCACCACTCGTCTTTGCCGGAGAAGTAGACGCCCTACGCCAAGCCATGGCCAAAGTAGAACGCGGAGAAGCCTTCGCCCTAATGGGCGGAGACTGCGCCGAATCCTTCATAGACAACACCGCCAACAACATCCGCCTCAAACTCCAAACCATCCTGCAGATGGCCGCCGTACTCACCTACGGCGCCTCCATGCCCATCGTCAAAATCGGCCGCATGGCAGGCCAATACGCCAAGCCCCGCAGCAGCGACACAGAAACCCGCGACGGCCTAACCCTGCCCGCCTACCGAGGCGACTCCGTAAATGACCACGCCTTCACCCCCGAAGCCCGCACCCCCGACCCTGCGCGCATGCTCGACGCCTACCTGCGCAGCGGCACCACCCTCAACCTCATCCGCTCCTTCACCATGGGCGGCTACGCCGACCTACGCGAAGTCCACTCCTGGAACCGTGGATTCACCGCCAACCCCGCCTACAAACGCTTCGAAGCCTTCGCCGACGAGATCGACCGCGCCATGCGCTTTATGGCCGCTGCCGGAGTGGACTTTGACGCGCTGCGCCAAGTGGACTTCTACGCCGCCCACGAGGCCCTACTCCTGGAATACGAAGACGCCATGATCCGGGAGGACTCCCGCTCCGGGCGCCTATACAACACCTCGGCTCACCTGCTGTGGGCCGGGGAACGCACCCGCGGACCTCAGGATGCCCACGTGGCCCTACTCGCTGGAGTGCACAATCCCGTAGGCGTGAAGATCGGCCCCAACACCACAGGCAGAGAAGTACTGGAACTCGTGGAGCGCCTCAACCCCCAGGGAGAAGCCGGCCGTCTAACCCTCATCACCCGCATGGGCGCCGACCGCATCCGGGAGGCCCTCCCGCCCTTGATTGAAGCCATCCAGGCGGACGGACGCCCCGTCTCCTGGGTCACCGACCCCATGCACGGCAACACCATCACCACCGCCAACGGCTATAAAACCCGCCGCTTCGACACCATCATGGACGAAGTCCGCGGCTTCTTTGAGGTACACCGGGCAGCTGGCACCCACCCGGGTGGCATCCATGTGGAACTCACCGGCGACGACGTCACCGAATGCCTAGGCGGCGGTGAACAAATTGACGAGGCCGCCCTGGCTCAGCGCTACGAAACCCTGGTGGACCCGCGCCTCAACCACCAGCAGTCCCTAGAGATGGCCTTTGAAGTGGCGGAGATGCTGCGCGGCTAAACGCCAAACTCAGTCGTAGACCTTAAGTGTCACATTCGAGCCGTATTTCACGCTGGAACCCGCCGCCGGGTCAGTGTCGGCAACGTCACGGAAAGACAAGAGCGGACGACGCACCTTCTGCACCTGCACGATGAAGCCGGCCTGCTCAAGGGTGGTCTTGGCTTCCTCCTCATCCATTGAGGAGACATCCGGAACAGTCACCATCTGCTGCCCCTTTGAAACCACAAGGTCAACGGCGTCACCCGCAAAGACATTTGCCGTGTTGGCTGAAGGATTCGAGGAAATCACCTTCCCAGACTCCACAGTGTCAGAAGCTGTCTCCTGCACCGTGCCCACCTTCAGACCCGCATCCTTAATGGCCTTCTCAGCCTCGGCCTTCGTCATCCCGACGACGTCGGGCACCGTCACTGGGCGCTTGCCTTTAGAGACTGCCACCGCCACCGCCGAGGAGTGGTTAACAGTGGCACCAGCTTCCGGAGTGCAAGACACGATCTGCCCGGAGGCCACCGAGGCCGAATACTCCTCAGTAACCGCACCCAGCCGCAGCTTCGCGGCGCTCAAAAGCTTGGTGGCTTCCTCCTTAGTCTTCCCTACGATTTCAGGCACAGTCACCTGTTCAATGCCTTTGGAGACCACCACCGTCAGCTCAGTACCCGGCGCCAGCCGTCGGCCAGGCTCCGGAGTCGTGGAGATAACCACACCCGCAGCCACCGTGTCAGAGAAAGCATCCTCTGCGCGCTTCCACTTGAGTTCGGCGTCAGCAACCCGCTGCTCCGCCTCCACGGCAGACATCCCCGTGATGTCAGGAACGCTGACACGTCGGCCAGGTCCCGCCAGGAAGTACCAACCGGCCCCGCTGCCTCCTAGGCCCAGCAGGCCCAAAGCGCCGAGCCCAAGCAGGGCACGCCGCCGGGGATGAGCCAGTGAGGCTGAAGCAGTAGGTGCTAGCGCCTGATCTGCTGATCCGCTCGGCCCCGCTGGCAGCGGGCTTGACGGCGTCGCCTGGCCAGTTCTTGGGCCCGTCGGCAGCACACTGGTGTGGCCAGGACCGCTAGTTTCTAGGCGCGTAGTGCCCACCGGCCCGATCGAGCCCACCGGCAAAGAAACCGTGCGGCCTCCCACCTGGAACTCTGCCTCAGGACGCTGGCTGGACTCTTCCGCAGAAGCACCATCAGCGGGCGCAGTGGCGGGGGAGTCTGCCGGGGGCACGGGCTGCTCCCCGTCCGCAAGCTTTAGCGCGGCCCGCGCTCGCCCCACCAGGTCTGCGCCGTAGCCATCCACCGACACCAGCCCACCACTGCGGCGAATAGCCAGTTCCTCCGGCTTAAGTGCCTCCGAGGCTGAACGCACCTGCACCGCAGCGGCATCAGCAGTAGATGGGCGTGCTTGGGGATCACGCGCTGCCAAAGCCGCCACCAGTTGGTCCACAGAAGCTGGTAGCTCAGGGACTAGGGCCGAGGGCGCTGGCACATCCTCATGCACATTGCGGAAGGCAATATGGATGGGGGTCTCACCCCGGAAGGGCTGCACTCCGGTGAGCATCTCGTAGAGCATCACGCCCACAGAAAAGACATCCGCTCGTGGGCTTGAGTCGCCGCTGGTGATGAGCTCAGGCGCCAGATAAGCCGCTGTGCCCAGCACATTGCCGGTGGTGGTCTGCGTGGTCTCAGTGACCGCCCGGGCCAGCCCAAAATCCGCGACCTTAGCAACCGAACCATCGGCGGGCAGCAGCACATTCTCCGGCTTAATATCCCGATGCACCAAGCCAGCGCGGTGCGCAGCCCCCAAAGGCCGCAGCACCTGAATCGTGAGCTCCAAGGCTTCAGAGACGGACAGGGGCCCTGCCGTCACGAGGTTTCGCAGAGTTGGGCCTTCCACATACTCCATAACCAGATAGGCGACGCCGTCCAGACTGCCCTGGTCAAAGACTGCCACCACCCCGGGGTTAGACAGGCGCGCTGCAGCCCGCGCTTCACGCCGGAAGCGGGACACAAAGTCACTGGACTCCGCCAAATGGGCATGCATGACCTTCAAAGCCACCAGCCGATCCAGGCGCCGGTCTTGCGCGCGGTAAACGGTGGCCATGCCGCCACGGGCTACCCGGTCGACAATCTTGTAACGAGAGTCGACTACACGTCCGATGAGGGGATCCTGGGCCACAAGCGCAGTGTAGAGGCTTTAGTCGCGCTCTCCCGCCAATTGGGGAGGCGTCCCCTAGGCGCGCCGGTCCGTGAGCAGGCTGGTCATAGCTCTAAGATCCTCAGCCGCCGCCGGGTGCAGTGCAGAACGCAGGCCCTCCAAGGTTCTCATAGCTGCCGCAGTGACATCCGCGATTCGCTCCTCCAGCTCAGCCCGCGCACCGCAGCGCTCAATGAGCGCGGTTGCTTCAGCAAGCTGCTCTGCGGTTGCCTCAGAATTGCCCAGAACAGTGCGCAAAAGCTCACGGCCAGCAGCATCCGTACGGCGCCAAGCCTGTCCAAGTAGGACAGTGCGCTTGCCTTCCACCAAGTCGCCTCCCGCGGGCTTACCAGTGACTTGAGGATCCCCGAAGACCCCGAGCTCGTCGTCGCGCAACTGGAAAGCAACCCCCAGCTCCTCACCAAAACGGGACAGTGCAGATAGCGCAGGGGAGTAGGGGATAGCGCCAGAAAGTAAAGCCCCGATTACGAGCGGGTGCATCACGGAGTAGCGGGCCGATTTGTGGATGACGACGGTCAGGGCCTCACGCTCCATGCGCAAACCGGCCGTCGTCGGATCTTCTTCTGGGGTAGGCAATGGCAACATTTCAGCGCGCAGGTCCAGGTACTGGCCCACCGCCACCTCCGCCGTCATCGCATTGAATGCGGCCCTGGCCTCATGGGCACCGGAGGGATTGGCATCCGCCACCACCTGGGCGGCCTCATCCATCACCTCCATGGCGGCAGAAAGCATTAGATCCCCCAACAGGACCGCGCCGGAGCGTCCGAAAGTTGAGGCCGAGCCCAGCCAGTCGGAGTCCTGGTGCAGTTCGGACAGACGGATATGCGTGGCAGCTTGGCCACGGCGCGTGGGAGCGTCGTCGATCACGTCGTCGTGAATTAGAGCGCTGGCCTGATAGAGCTCTAAGGCGGCACCAAGGGAGATCGCCTGCTGAGAAGCCATGAAACGCGCGCGGCGCTGCGCGTCAGCTGAGCGGTGGCGCAAAGAGGCGTAACCGATCGAAGCGAGCACGGCCCGCAGGCGTTTTCCGCCAGCTGTCAGGGCTGCAGCAATGCCAATTAACTCTTCGGAGGCGTGGGGCAGGTGGGCCCAACGCTGGCTTCGGGACTCAAGGGCTAGGGAAATCCTGGCGTCGACCAAGGGAATGATCGAGTCCAGGCGGGCGGGAAGCTCTGCCATAGCAGCACAGTAACGGAGAACTCGACGGCGGGTCGTTGCTCAGAGCGGTAAAAGTCACGTGGGAATAAACGGTATGATCCGACGGTTGCCAACAAGGTGTCGCTTCGGCGGCCCCACGACCGCATGCCCTCCTGTGAAAGGAACTCCGTGGCTTCTTCCACCGCTCAGCGGAAGCGTAGCAAGGCTGCCCCCGTGGACGATATCCCCGAGGAGGAGCGCGAGGACGACGACATCGATCTGGACGATGACCTCGACGACGATGACGACGACCTCGATGATGACCTCGACGACGATGACCTCGATGAGGACGACGACTCTGACGAGGATGATGAGGACTCCGATGACGAGGACTCTGACGATGAGGACGACGAGGAAGCTGAAGAGTCAGAGCCGGAGCCGCCGGTAGAGAAGCGCGACTACTACCTAGACGTCACCCTGGAAGAGAACGGTGACGGCACCAAGCGCAAGCCTTTTAACACTCCAGCGGCCCTCAAGGGTGTGCGCCTAGCGCCTGGGGCGACCCTGTTCATCCGATCGCGCACCGTGGTGGAGAACCTGGAGATCTCCGGTCACGGCACCCTGGAGGAGCCCATTGTCCTGGCCCCCTACGGCCACGGCCCCGTGCCTCGCTTCGTGCTAGGCGACTCCGCCCCGATGGTGGCCCGTGACTTCCTGACCGAGAATGGTTATGTCTTCCGGGGTTGGGTCATTAAAGGCATCAAGATGGAGCCCTCCATTGCCGCGTTGACCGGTGACCTGGAGCGGATCCGCCGAGAGCAGGCTGAGAAGGAAGCTGCCCGCAGGGGCGGTAAGCGCCGCAAGAACGCCGAAAAGGACAAGGACGGCGGCTTCACCGTCTCCGACTCTGATGAGGCTGACGAGCCCGCGCAGAAGGTAGTGACCGCTGGTGCCACCGCTGACCCGGTCAAGGACTACCTCAAACAGATCGGTAAAGTTGCGCTGCTCAACGCCGCTGAAGAGGTTGAACTGGCTAAGCGTATTGAAGCCGGCATGTACGCCGAGCACCTCTTGGGCACCGAAGGTAATGAGCTTGAGGCCCGCTACCGCCGCGAGTTGCACTGGGTGGCGCAGGACGGTCAGCGGGCCAAGAACCACCTGTTGGAAGCCAACCTGCGCCTGGTTGTCTCCCTGGCTAAGCGCTACACCGGCCGCGGCATGCTCTTCCTGGATCTGATCCAGGAAGGCAACTTGGGCTTGATTCGCGCCGTAGAGAAGTTCGACTACACCAAGGGCTTTAAGTTCTCCACCTACGCCACCTGGTGGATCCGCCAGGCCATTACTCGTGCCATGGCTGACCAAGCCCGCACCATCCGCATTCCCGTGCACATGGTTGAGGTCATCAACAAATTGGCCCGCGTACAGCGCCAGATGCTGCAGGACCTTGGCCGCGAACCCACCCCGGAAGAGCTGGCTGTTGAGCTAGACATGACCCCGGAGAAGGTCATTGAGGTGCAGAAGTACGGGCGTGAGCCCATCTCCCTGCACACGCCGCTGGGTGAGGATGGTGACAGTGAGTTCGGTGACCTCATTGAGGACTCCGAGGCAGTGGTACCTGCCGACGCCGTCTCCTTCACCCTGCTGCAGGAGCAGCTGCATGCAGTGTTGGACACTCTGTCTGAGCGTGAAGCTGGCGTTGTCTCCATGCGCTTTGGCTTGACTGATGGGCAGCCCAAGACCCTGGATGAGATCGGCAAGGTCTATGGGGTTACCCGTGAGCGCATCCGCCAGATCGAGTCCAAGACCATGAGCAAGCTGCGTCACCCCTCGCGTAGTCAGGTTCTGCGCGACTACCTGGACTGAAAGCCGCTTTCACGACGTCGGCGCCTGGCCGCTTCCGCAATTGGAGGGCCAGGCGCCGAAATCGTCTAGGCGCGCTGTAGTTCAGGCTGAACCGAGCACTAGGCGCATATTTTCAACAGTCTTGCGCAGACTCACGCTCACTCGCTTTTGGTCAAGCGAGCGGACTCATCTTGAATGAAAAGTGCCACCCGATCCAGGGCGGCAGCGTTCTTGTGTCCATGATGGGCGCAGAACAGCAGCTCGCCGGAGGCGAGAACCACGCGGAGATAGGCCTGCGCGCCACAGGCGTCGCAACGGTCCGCGGTGGTCAAGGGACGCTCGGTGTGGGAGATGGGGGTAGGGGAGTCCAACACGGACGTGGTGGTCACCGACTCGGTGACGGCGGGGCTAGTCGTGTTCATGGCTCGATCACACCATGCGCAGTTGCTCGCCGCCGTCACCGAAATCATCATTCCGCCCCCGGCACAGCGCGTTCGCCCACAGCCGACCGGTTGGGCCGAGTGGAGGTGGGCTCCCGCGATTGAGGGATGGTGCAGCTGCCCTGGCAGCCAAGACTGTGCCGGTTGCGGGCAATCACGCGGTACACCGCCCGAGCTAAGAGCTTGCAGGGCTGGTGAATAATGATGTTGCCGAGTCCCCGGAGCAAGGGGCCTGTGTGCATAAGCGCCCTCCCGATGGCCTGCTCCTCCACGTAAAAGGCGTCTTCGCGCGGGTCGTAGAAGACCGCTGAGCGCCCCGTCCATTCGGCCCCGGGGCCATCCCAATGAGCCGCAGGACTTAGTCGCAGCCCAGACGAGGGACGGAGGCGCCTGCTCAATTGGCGCACGAAGGCGGTACATATCGAGCAATCTTGGTCATAGATGAGCACTGGACCGACGGATGAAGTTGATGCTGATTCGGTGGATGCGGGGATTGGCTGAGCCAGGTTTTTCATCGCAGCCAGCCGTCGCCGGTCTTGGCTGCCCAGCGGCGACCCAGTCCCCAGGTGTCGCCTGCAAGAGTTAGGGCAGAGGTGATCATGATGGCGGCAAAGAGCCAATGGTCGTCGATGATCGGGTTGGTACCTCCGTTGACGAGGGGGAATTCGGCCAGGTAGAGCATGAGCATGAGGAGCGTGCCACTTACCGCGGCGATGCGCAGTCCGATGCCCAGGAGCAGTGCGGTGCCGATGCCCAGAAGTGCCGCCATGAACAACACATCACCGCCAGTGTTGGCGAAGACTGAGAAGACATCGGCGAAAGGCCCCTTGATGTTGTTGATGAAGCCCTGGGCGGGCGTGCCGCCGCGGATCCATGCTTTCTCCGAGGGAACCACGTAGCCCAGCCCGAAGATCTTGTCGAAGAAGGCCCACAGGAAGTAGGCGCCAACGATGATGCGGGAGCTCGCTAGCGCTCGGCGGGCTGCGGCGGAAGTGACGATGTCAGAGCCTGTGCGCAGGGCTGTCGGGGAGGTCTGGGCAGGTGTGGTCGAGTCATGCATGGGCTTTAAAGAACCTCGTGATCGGGGCGGTGGAGAACCGCCGTTGCGGATGCGTCATTTCGGGTGATCGGCGAGTGCTGATCCGACGCGGACGCCGCCCATAACTAAAAGAACAAGCATTTAATTCCGGCAATTTTGTAGACACTTCGTCATTATCGGGAGGTGGATGGGACATCTCGCAGGCCTTCATTGGCTCTGGTGCCTTCAACCCGCCCGCCTCGCGCCGCCTTGCCCTGCGGCGCGGCAGTGACGCTTGCGGCCTGCCATCGACTAGATTCCGGGCGTGCCCGCATCCGAGAAGACAACCAGCCCCAGCGACTACTCCGCCCGGCACCTATCCGTGCTCGAGGGGCTGGAGGCCGTGCGCAAACGCCCCGGCATGTACATCGGCTCAACCGACCAACGCGGCCTCATGCACTGCGTCTGGGAGATCGTGGACAACGCCGTAGACGAAGCCCTAGAGGGGCACGCCACCAAAATCGAGGTCACCGTCCACACGGACGGCTCCATTGAAGTACGGGATAACGGCCGTGGTGTGCCAGTGGATGTGGAGCCCTCCAGCGGCCTGACCGGTGTGGAACTCGTCTACACCAAACTGCACGCGGGGGGAAAGTTCGGCGGCGGCTCCTACGGGGCTGCCGGTGGCCTGCACGGCGTGGGTGCCTCCGTAGTGAACGCCTTGGCTGCCCGCATGGATGTGGAAGTTGACCGCGGCGGCAAAACCCACGCCATGAGTTTCCGCCGTGGCGTGCCTGGCGTCTTCGCCGACCCTTCCACCGGGCCGAGCCTGGCAGCCCCTTTCTCGGAGTACACCAAAGCCACCGAACTGCGGATCACCGGCAAGGTTAAGCGCGGCCTCACCGGCACTCGCGTGCGCTACTGGGCCGACCCCCAAATCTTCCCCAAACCTGACCAGTACGACGCCGCTGCCCTGCGCGCCCGCCTGCGCCAAACCTCCTTTCTAGTGCCAGGACTGACGCTCACCCTGGTGGATGAGCGCGCCCCAGAAGCCATCGCCGCCGCTCAGTCACACGCCGCCAAAGTAGGGCAGGAGGCACCTGAGGACGCGGCTTTGCGTGCCAGCGCTAAGAACGCCACCGAGGACGCCGCAGACCTATTCGACACCGGCATGGACGACGGCGTCGAGCTGTTTCAGGCCAAGGGCGGCACCGCCGACTTTGTGGACTTCCTGGCTGCCGACGCCTCCGTCACCGACACCTTCCGCCTCACCGGCGAAGGCCAGTACACCGAAACCGTCCAGCAGCTAGACAAACGCAGCGGGCATCTACGCCCTGTGGAGGTGGAGCGCACCTGCTCTGTGGACATAGCCCTGCGCTGGGGCATTGGCTACGACACCACCGAAAGGTCCTTCGTCAACATCATTGCCACTCCCATGGGCGGCACCCACCTGACCGGCTTCGAACAAGCCCTCACCAAGGTGCTGCGCAAGCAAATCGACAACAACGCTCGCGCCCTCAAAGTCACCGCCCGCGACGGCAAAATTGAGAAGGACGACATCCTGGCCGGCATGACCGCCGTCGTCACCGTGCGTGTGCCCGAGCCACAGTTCGAGGGGCAGACCAAAGAGGTCCTAGGCACCGCCCCGGTGCGCAATATCGTGGCCAAGGTGGTGGAGTCCGAGCTGACGGCGCTGCTCACCTCGTCAAAGCGCGACCTTAAGACCCAGTCCCGGGCCCTGCAGGAAAAGATCGTGGGGGAGATGCGGGCACGGGTGAGCGCACGCATGCACAAGGAGATCACCCGCCGCAAAACCGCCCTGGAGACCTCCACCCTGCCTGCCAAGCTGGCCGACTGCCGCAGTGACGACGTCGCCGCCTCAGAACTGTTCATCGTGGAGGGTGACTCGGCGCTCGGCACCGCCAAGAACGCCCGCAACTCCGAGTTCCAGGCGCTACTGCCCATCCGCGGCAAGATCCTCAATGTGCAGAAGGCCTCCCAAGCGGACATGCTGCACAACGCCGAGTGCTCCGCAATCATCCAGGTGGTGGGAGCCGGCTCTGGGCGCACCTTTGACCTGGCGCAGGCCCGCTACGGCAAAGTAATCCTAATGACCGACGCGGACGTGGACGGCGCCCACATCCGCACCCTGCTGCTCACCCTCTTCTTCCGCTACATGCGTCCCTTGATCGAAGCCGGGCGCGTCTACGCCGCTGTCCCACCGCTGCACCGCGTGGAAGTGAGTGCCCAGGGACGTCGCAAGAAAGAGATCATCTACACCTACTCTGACGATGAGCTGGTACGCACGCTGCGTCGTCTGGAAAAGCAAGGGCGGAGCTTCAAAGAGCCGCAGCGCTACAAGGGCCTGGGTGAGATGGATGCCCACCAGCTTGCAGAGACCACCATGGAACCTGAGCACCGCACCCTGCGGCGCATCACCCTGGCTGACGAAGCTATGCTCGCGGAGGCCGAGAACGTCTTTGAACTGCTCATGGGCTCCGCCGTAGAGCCACGCCGCGCCTTCATCGTGGAGGGCGCGGAAAAGATTGACCGCGAACGGATTGATGCCTGATGGCGCCCTTCTACGGCTCTGAACACCACGCCCGGACCGGAATCTGGTCCATGCTCCGCCCCGGACCGCGTTCCGCCTTGCCCAGCCTGCTGCACTGGTCGCCGCTATCTATGCAAGACAACCCGGAGTTGGCGGCGCTGATTGCCCGAGCCGAGGCCGTGGATAACCCGCCCTACCGCACCAGTGAGGCTGAGACAGCCGAGTACTTCATCGACCCGACTTACTCCGGGGTGGCTGGGCGCGATGCCGACGGCGTGATGCGCGGCTTTGGCCTAGTGCGGCTGCGCCCGGCAGGCGAGGTCTACGCCTCTATGACCGGGGTGGTTGATCCCGAGTGGCGCGAGCGCGGCATTGGTGGGGCACTACTGCGCTGGCAGGCTGAGCGGGCGCGCCACCTGATCGGCATTGAGCGTGCCGCCCAGGCTGATGGGGACGGCGCACAGGTGCCCGCACACGTGGTTACCACCGTGTTGGCTGACGACGAGCGCATGAAGGAACACCTGGCGTCCCTGGGATTGCGGCCGCTGCGCTGGTACCAGGAACTGCGGCGGCCATTGAGCCAGGGCGTGCCCGAGGCCAGGCTAGGCGCCTTCCTATCGGTAGAGCCCTGGACCGAAGAGATTGACGACGCCGTCTTGCGGGCGCACAACCTGGCCACCCTTGAGACTCAGGGAGAGGCCGGGGGAGCTGTGGGGCTCAGTCCAGAAGAGTGGGCGGCAGGACGCACACATGTTGAGCCCAGCTGGTGCTTTGTGGTGATGGACCGCTCCGGCGATCGGGCCCGCGTGGCCGGATACCTGCGTTCGGCGCGCTTCGAGCAGGACTGGGAGGCCTTGGGCTGGCGCGAAGGCTACACGGATATGCTCGGGGTGCTGGCTGAGTACCGTGGGCGTGACGTGGGGCGGGCACTGCTAGCCGCAGCCATGCACGCTTATGCAGCAGACGGCATGGACTACGCGGCGGCCGGCGTCGACTCAGACAATCCCACCGGTGCCGTCAGTCTCTACGAGGAACTGGGATACCTACCCACTCGTGGAACCATCCTCTACGGCATGGACGTGTGAGCCGCACGCATACAGAGGCGGTTCAGGACAGGTAGGCCACCTCACCGGCAACGATGGTCGCTGCCGGGCGCAACTGCGCCAGCTCTGGAGCCTCCAGCCCCAGCGGATCAGTGTTTAGCAACACCAGATCGCTGCCAGAACCCACCCCCACCGGGCCAGCTCCATTCACCGAAGCTGCCAGCGCCTCCTCGGGAGTTAACCGCTGGTCGAGGGACCACACCTGCCCGTCGGGTGTGGACCGTCCTACTGCAGCTGACATAGCCAGCCACGGGTCCAAGGGGGCTACCGGGGCGTCTGAGCCCAAGGCCAGCAGGGCGCCGCCGCGGAGCATATCGGCGAAGGCGTAGGTGCGCTGCTCCAGCCCCGGCCACACCCGACCGACGGCCTGCCAATCGTCGATGAGATGGGCGGGCTGTACCGACAGCTCAACACCACAAGACACCAGGGTGGATAGGGCTGAGCCGGGGCGCTGGGAATCGCGGGGAAGCAGTTGGGCGTGTTCCAGACGTCCTTTAGCTCCTGAGGCAGCAAATGCTGCCGCAACATCCTCCACAGCTGCATCCCCGATGGCGTGGATCGCGGCCTCATAGCCAGCCTGGTGGGCGTGCTGCATAAGCTCAGTAAGTTCATCCCTGCTGATATTGACTACGCCGTAGGGATGGTCTGTGCCCAGGGCCGCCGGGTAGGGCTCACACATATGGGCGCTGGCTGTCCCCATGGAGCCGTCGGCGATTACTTTAAGCGGCCCCTGCGTGATAATCCCCTGGGCGGGAGAGCCAGGCAGAGTGTCTCCGGTGCGCAATCCTGAGGTGATCCAGCGTTCCAGCTTGTCCCGGTAGACCGCCACCCTGATCCGTGGCAGGACAGCGGGCCGGGTGCCCTGGGCCTGCATGGACTCCAGGCGCCGAGGCCAGTCCTCTGGACCGTCTGACCAGGCCATATCGGTTACGCCAGTGAGGCCACGCGCGAGCAGGTCAGGGAGCAGGCGGGCATAGCCGGATTCACGCAGCTGCCGGGTGCCGGGTATCTCATCCAGCCGGTCGAGTACCGCAAACCAGGGGTCCTCGCGCATGGGCGCCCCCGGGTCCTGCACCGTGGCGGTCGGCAGCCCCAGGAGCCTTAGGGCGGCTGAGTTCAACCAGCCGGAGTGCACATCTCCAGAGATCAGCACCGTGGGGACCTCGCCGGTTACCGCATCGAGCTCGGCTACAGTGGGCACGCGCGGCCAGTTTGCCAGCCGGTGTCCGAAGCCTTGCACCGTCGGGAGAGCTGCTTGCGGCGGTAAAGCGGCCATAGCCTGGGCGACTAGCTGCAGGGCCTCCTCTGCGCAGCGGGTGGCGGTGGTGTCAAGGCGTGCCCTGCGGGCGGCCTCCAGATCCAGATGCGCATGCGCATCCCAGAGCCCGGGGATCACCAACGCCCCCTCGGCGTCAAGCAGAGCCTCTCCGCGATGCTCCAGGTGGGGGCCTAGCTCAGTGACCACACCGTTTACGATCCGCAGGTCAACAGGGTTCCGGCCTAGCTCGGTGGTGCTGGGGTGCGCCGACGCGGGCACGGCCCCGGCGGCACGCAGGCGCCCCAGCTCAGTGCGGGTCCTGAATTGCAGGGGCCGGACGTGGCGAAGCAGCAGGGAAGGCATAGGCCGAGAGTAGCGAGCCCGCGGGTCAAAAACCCCTGCTTTGCCCGACCAATCGGCCAGGGACCTAGATGGCGGCCAGATCAGCCGATGGCGGCCACCGGTGCGCTCAGCGGTGTACCGGAGCCGTCCCGGCGCTCATCTACAGCAGGTAGCTCCACACCTTGGCCACCCGCACCCACCGCACGGGCTGGCCCGACGCCCACCCAAGCCAGCACCAATTCGTCCTCACCCCGCAAGAAGCGCTGCGCTCGCACACCACCGGTAGCCCGGCCTTTAGCGGGATAGCGGTCCAAGGGGCTGACCTTGACGGAGCCGGAGTCCATGCCTGGCAGCGCCCCCTCGGAGGCTGCCACGGTTACGACCACGGCCTCAGCCAAGAACTCCTCAGGCACACTGGCCGCCGCAATCACGCGCGCCCCCTCATGCAGCGCGATCCCCGCCATGCCGCCGGCTGCCCGCCCCTGAGGGCGGACTTTAGCGGCCTCAAAGCGCAGCAACTGAGCGTCGCTAGTTACCAGCGCCAGAATGTCAGTGTCATTGGAAATGCTGGCAAAGATCACCCGGTCACCCTCGGCCAGGGAGATGACCTCCCAAGAGTCACCGCGGGCGGGCTCATCCCCGGGCTTAACCCGTTTGATGACGCCTTGCTTGGTGGCCAGGGTCACTGGTGTGGTGGCGTCATCACCGATTGGCACGATTCCCACAACCTTTTCCCCAGGTGCCAGGTCCACCAGCAGTCCCACAGGCGTGCCGCCAGCCAAGGAAGGTGCGCCCTCCAGACGCGGCACCTCCGGCACCTGCACCACGTCCAAGCGCATCAGGCGCCCGCCGTCGGTAACTGCGCCCACCTGCCCGCGTGCGGTGGTGGGCACCTGGCTGACCAGGGCGTCATGTGACTGCCGTGCGCCCGTGCGCGCCACCGGCTCAGCCCCAAGCGTGCGTGCCAGCAGTCCAGTGGCCGACAGCATTACCCGGCAGGGGTCATCCGGGATGGTTAAGGGCACGTCCTTGGCCCTAGCCATCGCCGTCATCGCCGCTTGCTGAGCCGCCAGTGAGGCACCCGCACCAGCCCCGGCAGGCGCCCCTAAACCACCGGCCAGCGCCCCGGCACCAGCCCCGGGCGCTTCCAGCAGCACTGTGCGGCGCGGCGTGCCAAAACGCTCTGCCACTTCAGCCAGCTCACCAGAGACCACACGGCGCAGCAGGGTGTCGTCAGACAAGATCGCTTCTAGCTCAGCGATTTCCTTGGCCAGTTCCTCGTGCTCCTGCTCTAGTTCAATCACCGAGAACTTGGTCAGGCGCCGCAGCTGCAGTTCCAGAATGTAGGTGGCCTGCGGCTCAGTTAGGTCAAAGACCTGCATGAGGCGGGTGCGGGCAGTCGCCGCGTCTTCAGAGGAACGGATCAGCTGGATAACCTCGTCAATATTGAGGATGGCCACCAACAAGCCTGCCACTAGGTGCTGGCGTTCCTTGCGCTTGCCTAGGCGGAAGCGGGTACGGCGTTCCACTACGGTCAGGCGGTGGCGGACAAACACGTCTAGCAGTTCGCGCAAGCCCAGTGTGGAGGGGCGACCATCCACCAGGCACACATTGTTGATGCCGAAGGAATCTTCCAGCGGCGTGTGCTTGTAGAGCTGGGCCAATACGGCCTCAGGGTTGTAACCGTTCTTAACCCCGATGACCAGGCGGGTGCCGTGCTTGCGGTCGGTGAGGTCAGCGACGTCGGTGATGCCCTGAAGCTTCTTGGAGGAGACAGCTTCCTTGATCTTGGCGATTACCTTTTCCGGGCCCACCAAATAGGGCAACTCAGTGACGACGATGCCTTTCTTGCGGGCAGTGACGTTCTCGATGCGGGCAGTAGCACGGGTCTTGAAGAGACCGCGGCCACTCCGGTAAGCCTCGCGCACGCCGTCGAGTCCCACGATCATGCCGCCAGTGGGCAAATCCGGGCCGGGCACAAAGGCCATCAGGTCATCAAGGGTGGCCTGCGGATGGGAAATCAAATGCCGGGCAGCCGCCACCACCTCCACCAAATTGTGGGGTGGCATATTGGTGGCCATGCCAACGGCAATGCCGTAGGTGCCGTTCACCAGGAGGTTTGGGAAAGCAGCGGGCAGAACCTCTGGCTCGGTAAGCGTGTAGTCGTAGTTGGGGGAGAAGTCGACGGTTTCCTCGTCGATGTCAGCGGTAAGGGCCAGGGCAGGGGCAGCCAGGCGCGCCTCGGTGTAACGCGAGGCAGCGGGACCATCGTCCAGGGAGCCGAAGTTGCCGTGCCCGTCCACCAACGGCAGGCGCAGGGTAAAGGGCTGCGCTAGGCGCACCAGGGCCTCATAGATAGCGACGTCGCCGTGGGGGTGCAAGCGCCCCATCACGTCCCCAACCACCCGGGAGGACTTCACATGTGGGCGGTCTGGGCGCAGGCCCATGCGATCCATCTGGAAGAGGATGCGCCGCTGGACGGGTTTAAGGCCGTCACGAGCGTCTGGCAGGGCGCGCGCATAGATGACGGAGTAGGCGTACTCGAGGTAGCTGCTCCGCATCTCCGTGGAGAGATCCTGCTCGACGATCTCACCGTCAATTGGCGGCGGGGTGGCGGTCGTGGCCTTTGGCGACATGGGGGCATTCTCGTAGTTTGCGGCGGGGCGGCGGGCAGCGACACTCTTGAGCCAAGGGCGCGCTGGTCACAGTCGCGGCTCAGTTGCTGACGCTAGCGCCCGGTCGTAGTCCTAGCGCTTGGCGGGGTAGGTGGTCGCGGAGCGTGTCGGTGCTCGGTGGCACAATGTCCGCATGGTGAAAGCAATAGGTCAGGGAGATACAGCGGAGGCCGCTAAAGCCGCGGCAGAAGAGGACCGGGCAGGCACGCCTGGCTCGCAAGCGGGCTCTTTGGCCTGGGAGGCGCTGGCTCAAGAAGTACGGCATGCTGGCTTTTACCCCGATTTGGTCCTGGACACCTTGGAAATGGTGCTCGCAGGAGAGGCTGTCAAGGCCAGCCTGGTCCAGTCAGAAACCACTATCCAAGACGCCGTTCATCGTCACCTCACCGCCCTGGCGCTGACTGACACCCGGCTCCTGATCGTTCACGTTGACGACGCCCCCGGGGAGAACGGCCAGCTCGGGGCGGTTGCGACCAGTGAAGCCGTCTCCATCTCCCGCATCTACTCGGTTTCCATCAGCCGGGCCATGCGTGACGCCAACAATAACGGCGGCCAGCTCACGGAGATGACCATCGCAGCAGGCTGGGGTGCAGTGCGCCGCCTGGACCTAGAGCCAGTCAGCTGCGGTGACCCCAATTGCCAAGCCAACCACGGTCTGAGCGGCGTCTCGGTTCCAGATGACATTGTCATGCGCGTGGCTGCGGGCGTGGAGGGCATCGACGCCCTAGCCAAGGCGGAGGCCTTTGCCAGCGCGCTTTCCCACGCCACCGCCCAGGCCTGCGGGGCTCGATTGTGAAGCAAGTTGAGGCTGCGCCACAGCTGCGTGAACTGCTTGGGATCACCGCTGTCGCCGCCGGACTACAACTAGCCGAGCCCACCCCAGACCCGCTCACCGGTGCCAGCCCGCTCACCCACGCTGAAGCCACCAGAGGCGCCAGCGCTCTAGGCCTCCTGCCGGACACTGAGGCCGTCCCCGGCGCGGTGCTGGTCCTAGTTGACGGCCTGGGCCTAGCTCAGCTGCGTGAGCGGCGCGGACACGCCCCCACTCTGCGCCGGCTCCTAAACGAAGCTGAAAACGCGGAACGCAGCGGGCAACCCGGACCCACAGCCCAGACCTGCCGGCCCTCAACCACCGCCGCAGCCATCACCACCCTAGGCACCGGCGCCCTGCCTGGCATGACTGGCATGGTTGGGTACGCCGTCCTTCACCCCGGCAAGCGAAACCAACTCACCGAACAAAGTGCGCCGCACCCAGGCCAGTTACTTGGCCTAATCTCCTGGGAACACACCACCCTGGACCCGCGCAGCTGGCAAGACGTGCCGACCATCTTCGAAGGCCTGCAAATCACCCCTGGCGCTGCGCGCAGCCACCAGGACGGCGCCGCCACACCATTAGCCGTGGCAGTCAGTCCTGCCCGCTTTTCTGGCTCCGGACTCACAGAAGCTGCGCTGCGCGGAGCTAGCCACCACGGCACAGACCGCCTGGAGTCCCGCGCCGGAGCTGCCGCCCGCGCCTTGCGCCAAGGCACGCCCCTGGTTTACCTATACGTCGGCGAGCTTGATCACACCGGTCACCAATCCGGCTGGACCAGCCAAGAATGGCTCGCCCAACTAGAACGCCTGGACCGCATGCTGGCCGAGCTCCTACGCCGGGTTCCGCGCGGCACCCGCATACTTCTGACCGCTGACCACGGCATGATCGACACCAAGCCCAGTCGGCGCATAGACATCGCCAAAACCCCCACCCTGGCTGCGGGGGTGGCGGCTGTGGCTGGAGAACCCCGCTGCCTGCACCTTTACGTGCCTGGCGGAAGTAAAGACGCCGCAGTCGCCGTAGCCGAACGCTGGCGCGGTGAGCTGGGGGAGCGGGCGCTGTGGATCGGCACCCAGGCGCAGTCCGCTAAGCAGCTGGGGCCCTTAGGGGCGCGCGCCCAAGAGGTCGTGGGCGACGTCGTTGTGGCGCTCGCAGAAGACTGGGTAGTGGTGGACAGTCGGGTGCACAGCGCTCAAGCGATGTCTCTGCCGGGAGTGCACGGTTCCTTCACCCCAGCTGAGATGGAGATCCCGCTGCTGCGCACCATTGCCTAACTAGCGCAGCGGCTATTCAGGCTTGGCACCGAAGACGATCTCATCCCAGGAAGGCACTGAACGGCGATTGCGGCGCTTGGACTTGCCTGCACCAATCCCACCCGCAGCTCCCTTCGCTGAGGTCTTAGCGGGAGCCTTAGTGGGCTCCGGAGCCATACCGGGAAGTTCTTCCTGCTGACTCAACACCTGCTCAGTCTCTTTGGTCTGAGACTCCTGCAGGGCCTGAGCAACCAGCGGTGAGGCCACCGTCTCATCCTCCTCGCGGGCGGGTCGGCGCGTGCCTGCAGGATGATTGCCAGTAGTAGGAATCGAGTGGGCCCGCCGGCGGTCCGCGATGGAAACCACCTCAGCGGCCTGCGTAGTCTCCTCTTGTTGGGCAGCCGTCGCCTCCGGCTCGCTGAGCACCGGCATTGCCCCGGACTCTTCCGGAACCATTGGCTCCGCCCGCACCCCCCGGCTTGCAGCCAAGTCAGCCAATAAGGCGTCTGTGGACTCCGGGTGGGCCGTTGGCCGTGCTGGAGGGAAACTGTCAATCCGCCGTGAAGCAGTCGCAATCGTGCTGGGCGCCGCATCCGCCGTCTCCACTGAGGGCGGCTCGGCAGGAGAGATAAGCGAAGCTGGTGGCACCGGGCGGGAAGTCAAACCATTCCCACTGTTCCCATTGCTGTGACCACTTTGTGCAGAAGCTCCACGGGCCCGAGAGTCCTGGTCGAACACCGCCGGACGCCGTGAACCACTGGCGGCCTCCGTCAGCCAACGAGCTTCGTCGTCGAGTGCCGTTACCGCGCGCGAAGACAGGTCCAGCACCCAGCGGGCCTGCTTCTCCTCAGCACCCTGAACGAAGGTCAATAAGACCTCCCAAGGAGCGCGGCCATCACGCACCGCGTCCCACTCAAGTAACTCCGGGGTCACGCCACGTGTGGCTAAGCGATCAACCACCAACTCACCCAGAACCGGCGAATCTTTCTCCCAGCCGATGCGGCAACCGCGCGCCTGCTCCACCGCCCAGTTGCGTTCGGCGAGCACAGGCCCCTCAAAACGGTGCACATGCTCAATAGAAAGGCCAGTAGTGGCGGCAACCTCTTCTGCAGTGGCCCCCGAGCGCAGCAGAGTTTGAATCTCTCGGGGCGTCAGTGCCTTGCCCGTCTCAGCGGTGCTAGGGGAGTCCAAAGCCGCTGGACGGTCACGCCGCACAGCAGCCCGCAGGGCGTCATCAATGATGAGCTTGTAGCGCTGTCCCTCCGGGTCAGTCATGACGATGGCGTCGCCGTTCGCTCCCAGCAGCTCCAGATCAATCATGTGATTGCCTCCTTCAAGCGCAAGACTGCCACCTACCGATCGTTATTTGGGGGAGGCTTCCCGGTGTGCCCCGCCTGAAAAGCGCCCAGATACGCCACATCTAGGCCTTGAAAAGCCCAGCATCCTGACAAGCTCTGAATGCAAGCTGAATGTGGTCCTGGAACTTCCTCTTCTCCTACCTGAAAGCAAGTGCTAGTATCCGGCTGCCCTTATCGGACGGGCGTGACTGTGTCCTGGTTCACGGTGCCGCCCGAGAACGATCTAGCACAGAGAGTGACGAGGCAATGGCGACCGACTACGACGCCCCGCGCAAGAACGACGACGAGCCTGAGGCCGATTCGCTCGAAGAACTTACTGCGCGCCAAAAAGACCAGTCCTCCGCAGCTATTGAGGAGGACGAGAACGAGGTAGCTGAGGGATTTGAACTCCCCGGCGCCGACCTTTCCCGCGAGGAGCTTTCCGTGCGCGTTGTCCCCCAACTGGAGGATGAGTTCACCTGCTCCGAATGCTTCCTGGTGCATCACCGCAGCCAATTGGCGTACGTTGACGACGCCACCGGCCTGTCGGTCTGCACCGACTGCGCCGGCTGACCCCAGCCCGCGCCTACCTAGCGCCCGTTAAAGCCGGGCGGTTACCGCCGTTTACACTGAAAGAAGCCCAGCTATGGCACTGTTCTCCCGCCGTCGTGACAAGGACGAGGCCTCGTCCGCCAAGGACCAGACGGAGCCCCAGGGTGAGCAGCGCAACTCGGCGGAGCAGGAGTCCGCTAAAGGTCCCTGGGATTCACGTGACTTCTCAGAAGATGAGGTCACTCGCATCGACCTGGGCTCCTTGCGCATACCGGTGGTAGACGGCATGCAACTGCGCTTTGAGGCCGCCCAGCCAGGGGCAGACATTGCCGCTGTTTCCTTGGTACTAGGCGGTTCTCTAATGAGCTTGCGAGTTATGGCCGCGCCCCGCTCCGAGTCCCTCTGGGATGAGGTGCGTCAAGAACTCACCGCCATGATCACCGAGCAAGGCGGAGACGTCACCGTGGCAGACGGCAACTTTGGCAGGGAACTGAAGACCGTCGTAATTGCGGTGGACCAGTCTGGCAAGCAAGCCCGCCACGATCTGCGCCTAGTGGGCTGGGACGGCCCGCGCTGGATGCTGCGCGCAGACTTCCTGGGGCCAGCGGCCACCTCCGCGGAAGCGGCTGAAGCCCTCGAAGAGGTCCTATCGGGAATCGTGGTACACCGCGACGACGTGCCGCGACCCCCGCGTGAAGCGCTGCCGATTCACCCCCCGGGGCAGGCGCCTGGCCCAGAAGCTGAGGACCTGCCCGGATTGGACCCGCTGGCCCCCGGCCCGACCATCGCCGAGGTGCGATGAGCCTCCTGTCCCGCTTAGGTGCGTTACTGAAGGGGCTAAGTCCCAGCCGTGAGGACCTGACCGCGCGCAGCGAGGCAGCGGATGCGCTGCGCCGCGGCACGGTGCACCTGGATCAGGTGCAGGCCAGGAGTCGGGCCCGCGTATCCGGAGTATTGCAGGCGGTTACGCACCGCCCGGCCTCCGCCAAACCAGTGCTGGTGGCTCGGCTCTACGACGGCACCGGCGCCGTAGACCTCATCTGGCTAGGGCGGCGCAATATTGCGGGGGTAGCTCCCGGCGCGCACCTGGTGGCTGAAGGCATGGTGACCGCAGGCCGGTCCCGCCCCATCATCTACAACCCGAGCTACGAACTCTTAGGGCCAGGTCAATGAGTCCAACCGAGCAGAATCTGGCCGCAGCGAACCGTACCGGTCTGAGTGCGATTGACTCCGAACGCTTTGATGCCAGTGCTGCTGTAGGGGGCTGGCGCGGGGTCGTGGAGTCTATGGCTCCGACCCTGGTTTTTATCTTGGTCCTGGCGGTGCAGCCTAAGGCGCTGGTACCTGCGCTGGTGGCTTCACTCGCGCTTAGCGCCATCGCCATGGTTGTGCGCCTGCTGCAGCGCCAAGGCCTGACCCAGGTGCTCGGCGGAGCCGCCCTGGCGGGCCTATCCGCCCTATGGGCCTGGCGCAGTGGTGAAGCCTCCAATTTCTACGCCACCGGCTTGATCATCAACGCCGGTTGGCTCAGCGCCTGCCTGCTGTCACTCCTGTTGGGTTTCCCACTGGTGGGTGTGCTCATGGAGCTGTGGCACCGCGCCTCAGGTGAACTCGCCGGAGCTTCTGAGGATGCAGACGATGGCGAGCAGGCGCAGGCCGACGCTGTCGCCGCTGAGACTGCGGACGACACCACTGCGACGGCACAGGGCCAGACAACAGCTCAGCCAACGCCCTGGTTCACTTGGCGTCAGGAGCCAGCACAGCGCGGCGAGCGCCGCCGCTACTACCTGGGCACCGCGATCCTCGCCGCCATGTTTGCACTGCGGCTGGTGGTGGAGGTGCCGCTCTACTTGGCTGGAGATAAGGCCTTGGGTGCCCTAGGCCTTGCTCGGCTGGCTTTAGGGGTGCCGCTTTTCGCCCTGACCCTGTGGTTTGTGTGGTTGGTTATCAGGCCTGCGCCGGAGCCTGCCCAACGCTGACCTGCCCGGTACTGGCTGGCCCAGCACTGGCTGGGGCGCCCGCAGCCACTGGCAGGTCTTGGGCGCTGAAAAGCGCCGGGATCTCCGCCAGCTGGTGCTCACCCTCCTGAGCAGTCAAGAACAGAATCTCGTCGCCACGCTCAAAACGCTCGTCTTCGTCAGGGTTGATAGGCCGGTAGTCGCGCAGGATCGCAGCGATCACCGTGTGTGGTGGCAGCACCACTGAAGACACCAGTTCACCGATGACCGGTGAGTCGGGGGCCAGCGTCAGTTCGTGCATAGAGGCACCGGACTGGTGGAAGGTGAAGACCGAGACGAGAGAGCCAACACTCACTGCCTCCTCCACTAGTGCCGTCATGATGCGTGGAGTGGATACCGCCACATCCACCCCCCAGGTGTCGTCAAAGAGCCATTCGTTCTTGGGGTTGTTCACCCGCGCCACGGTGCGCGGCACGCCATATTCGGTCTTAGCCAACAGGGAGATCACCAGATTGGCTTTATCGTCGCCAGTAGCGGCTACCACCACATCACAGTTCGCCGCACCGATCTCCTCGAGCGTATCTACGTCGCAGGCATCCGCCAGGTGCCAGTCCGCTTCCGGCACGGAGGCAATGCGCATGGCCTCTGCGGAGCGGTCCAACAAGGTCACCTCGTGACCGTGGCTAATGAGTTCTCGGGCGATGGAACGGCCCACTGAGCCTGCCCCCGCAATGATGATCCGCATGCTTAGGCCTCCTTGGCGGGCGGGCGTGACAGGGTGCGCTGCACTGAACTGACCTGGTCTGAGTCCACAGCCACGTGCAGGCGGTCATGCTCCTGGATGAGCGTGCTGCCTTTAGGGACGAAGGCAGAAGAGCCGCGGGAGATCCAGGCGACTCGTGCCCCTGAGTGCTCCTGAAGGAAGTCTACGGAGGTGCCCACCCAGGCCGGAGCCACATCAGGTTGCGCCAGTGTGACCGCACCAGAGACGTCGTCGAACTCCCGGGCGGAACCGGCGGGCAGCATTCGCCGCATCATCTGTTCAGCGGTTTGTCGGACGGTAGCGACGGTAGGAATGCCCAGCCGCTCATAGACATCGGCGCGCCGGGCGTCGTAGATGCGCGCCACCACCCGCTCCACACCAAAGGTCTCTCGCGCCACTCGGGCGGAGACAATGTTGGAGTTGTCACCATTTGAGACGGCGGCAAAGGCGTAAGCCTCATCAATGCCAGCTTGCTCAAGAGCATCCTGGTCAAAGCCGATTCCCTTGACCTTCCGTCCAGAGAAAGCCGGTGGCAGACGGCGGAACGCGTCCGCGTTTAGGTCGATGACGGCCACTGAGTGGCCCATGCGGTCAAGCTGCGTGGCCATGGAAGCGCCCACGCGACCGCACCCCATAATGACGAAGTGCACGGGCGCAACCGTACCCCCCACCTATGCGCAGACGATAGAGCGACGTAGCATCTCCTCTCGTGCGTGACTTCGCAGACAGCCTCAAACGGCTTCTTGTGGGTCGTCCCGTGCCGAGCGCAGCGCTCGGAGAGACGCTCCTACCCAAACGAATCGCCTTGCCGGTATTCGCCTCCGATGCCCTGTCATCGGTCGGATACGCCCCTGACGAGGTGCTGGTTACTCTGGCCGTGGCGGGTGTGGCTGCCACCGCACTGTCACCGTGGATTGCCCTGGCGGTGGTGGGCGTGCTCATTGTGGTGGTGGCCTCCTACCGCCAGACCGTCCACGCCTATCCTTCCGGCGGCGGTGACTATGAGGTAGTCACCACAAACCTTGGTGAGCATGCGGGCCTGGTGGTCGCCTCCTCACTGCTGGTGGACTACGTACTTACCGTGGCCGTCTCAATCTCATCAGGCTCTTCCTACCTGGTGGCGGCAGTCCCCTCCTTGGCGCCGTATAAGGTCTGGATCGCCATTGGCATCGTCAGTCTCCTGGCAGTTCTGAACTTGCGCGGCACACGCGAGTCCGGTGGTGCCTTCGCTATCCCCACCTACCTGTACATGGTGGCTGTAGGGGCCATGGCGGTTACAGGATTCATCCAAGAGTTCACCGGCCACCTGCAGCAAGCTCCCTCAGCTGCCTACGAGATAGTGCCTGCGGGAGGCTGGGAGTCAGGCCTGACCGGCCTGGCGGGGGCCTTCTTGATCCTGCGCGCCTTCTCCTCTGGCTGCGCCGCCTTGACTGGGGTGGAGGCCATCTCCAACGGCGTCCCCTCCTTCAAGCGACCCAAGTCCAAGAACGCAGCGACCACCCTGCTGATGCTTGGCGTCATTGCCGCCCTGATGCTCATGAGCGTGGTGCACCTCGCTGGTGCCACCGGGGTGCGCATGGTTGAGGACCCAGCTACCAGCCTGCTCAAAGACGGCATCCCCCTGGGCGCCGGCTACCACCAGGACCCGGTGATTGGACAGATCGCTGCCGCTGTTTTCGCCGGTTTCAAGCCGATGTTCTACCTGGTCACCGTGGTCACCGGTCTCATCCTGGTGCTGGCGGCGAACACTGCTTTCAACGGCTTCCCAGTGCTCGGCTCGGTGCTAGGCCGGGATGAGTTGCTGCCCCGCCAGCTCTCCCAGCGTGGTGACCGCCTGGCTTACTCCAACGGCATCATCGTGCTGTGGCTGGGAGCCGTCGCTTTTGTCCTGGGCTTCCAGGCGGACACCAACCGTCTGATTCAGCTTTACATCATCGGCGTGTTCATCTCTTTCACGCTTTCTCAAATTGGCATGGTCCGCCACTGGACCCGTGAGCTGGCTCTAGCCACCGACTCGCGCATGCGCAGCCGGATGCGCCGTTCGCGCTTTATCAACGCCATAGGTGTGGCCGGAACTGGCCTGGTACTCCTGATCGTATTGGTCACCAAAGTGACCCGCGGCGCCTGGATCACCTTACTCGTGATGGCGATCCTCTACGTGGTCATGAACTCGATCCGCCGCCACTACCGGCGCGTCAGCGAGGAACTAGCCGTGGCGGACCTCAGCGAGGCCCGGCTGCTTCCCGCCCACGTGCACGCCATCGTCTTGGCTTCCCGCCTGCACCAACCCACCCTGCGGGCCCTCAGCTACGCCCAATCCACCCACCCCACCTCCATTGAGGCCGTCACCGTAGATATCGGCGACGGCGGCACCGAGCGCGTGCTGCAAGAATGGGAAGAAGCTGACCTGGCGGTGCCCCTTACCGTCCTGGACTCGCCTTTCCGGGACGTGATCCGCCCGGTGGTTTCCTATGTGCGTTCCGTGCGTCGCGAGTCTCCCCGCGACCTAGTGGTGATCTTCCTACCTGAGTACCTAGTCGCTCACTGGTGGGAGCAGGCCCTGCACAACCAGATGGCCTTCCGACTCAAGACTGCGCTGCTCTTTACCCCGGGGGTGGTGGTGGCCTCAGTGCCCTGGCTCCTGGGCGCCCCCGACCACACTTACCGGCGCGCAGGCATGCGCATTAACCCAGCCCAGGAGGTCAAGGGCATCGCCCATGCCGACGATGCCATGCGCCTAGCTTCCAAGGCCCGCCAGCGCCGGGCCACCGCCGCACGCCGGGCTGCCGCCACCCCCGCAGCCCGGAAGGCCAAGACAGACGGACCCAAGGACACCATGAAGGGGCAGCCTCGTGCCTGAGCAACAGTCGGCCAGCGAGACGGGCAAGCAGGTTGAGGAGCTAGTCCTCAAAGTCGGGGCCCCCGCTCACGGCGGACACTGCGTCTCTCGCCTGGAGCACGATCCCACCGGACCCGTGGTCTTCGTGCGCCATGCCTTGCCGGGGGAGACTGTGCGGGCTCGCCTGACTGAACGCGGCGCCCGCTCCTGGCGGGCCGAGACCACCGAGGTCCTGGTGGCTTCACCTGACCGCGTGCGTCCCGCCTGGGCGCAAGCCGGCAGTGGGGGAGTTGGGGGCGGCGAACTCAGCCACGTGGCCCTGCCCGCACAACGTACTTGGAAGCGCTGGGTTCTGGCCGACTGTTTGCGCCGCATCGGCGGCCAAGAGGTGGCGGATGCCGTCGCTGCGCTCCATGAAGCCAAAGGCGGAACCATTGCGGTGGAAGCCATGCCCAGTGAGCAGGCTGCTGAGGCCAGCAGCAGGCCCCGGGTACGAGCTCACGCAGGCACCGCCACCCGCACCCGCATCAGCCTTGCAGTAACCGCCGACGGACAGCTGGGAATGCATGGTTTCCGTTCCGGGGAGGTGCTAGCGCTGAACTCCCTGCCCCTGGCTGTGCCTGAACTCCAGGCACTAGGCCTGACCGAAAGGGTTGTATGGCGCCGCGGTCTCAAGCCTGGAGACACCCTGCACGCCGTCGCCCCCAGTGCGGGAGAACCGCTGGTGCTGGCCGGGAAGCAAGTACTCAATGCCCAAGGACGGCCCACCTCACGGCGGCGAATCGACGAGGTGGTGGACGCCAGCGGGATAGGCCTAGGTCAGCTTCGCTACCGCTTGCATGCTGAAGGCTTCTGGCAGGTGCATCGAGACGCCCCCACCGTGCTGGTGGACCGCGTACTGCGCGCGGCCTTGAGCTCTGAGCCCACCGCCGCCGGGAGCCTCAGCCAGCCCCAGGCCCTCCAAGAAGCCCCTGGGCTCAAAGTCCTGGAACTCTACGCGGGGGCAGGCCTATTCACCCTGCCATTGAGCCTCCTGGCCGGTGAGGTTCGCAGCATTGAAGGCTCCGAGACTGCGGTGCGTGACGCCCGCCGTCTCCTGCATGAACACTCCGGCGCACACCTGTTCGCAGGCCGCGTCAACGCGCGCTCCATTGCTGGGGTGGGCGGCGCCTTTGGCGCTGCTGAGCAGCGGGCTGACGTCGTCGTCTTGGATCCGCCTCGCGCGGGTGCGCGCCGGGAGGTGGTGGCAGCCGTTTGTGGCCTGGAACCGCGGCGCGTGGTGCTGGTGGCCTGTGACCCGGCCGCCCTGGCCCGCGACCTAGGAACCTTTATACAAGGCGGTTACCGCCTGGCTGCTATGAGCGCCCTGGACCTGTTCCCCCACACCCACCACTTCGAGACGATCGCGGTCTTAACACGAGGCTGAGCCTCTAGCTGAGCCGCCTTGGGCATCTCTGCGGACATCTGCACGCGGCGACTAGGGGAAAAGCTGAAGATTCCTCGCTTTTGTTGACACGCGGTGACACGTTGTCGGATAACGTGGCCCCAGGACCCGTGCCGCCGTGGTACCAAGGTCCCAATCGCACCCGAATGGACAGGAGCGACACCTTGACTAGCCTCGACACCTTCGCCGCACGCGCCACCCTCGACGTTGACGGCCGCGCCTATGAGATCTTCCGGCTTGACGCCGTCGCCGGCCTAGAACGCCTGCCATACAGCCTTAAAGTCCTGGCTGAAAACCTCCTACGCACCGAGGACGGCGCAAATATCACCGCCGAGCACGTGCGCGCCCTGGCCAACTGGGACCCCCAGGCGGAGCCGGACACCGAGATTCAGTTCACCCCCGCGCGCGTCGTCATGCAGGACTTCACCGGCGTGCCCTGCATCGTGGACCTAGCCACCATGCGCGAGGCCGTGGCCGAACTGGGCGGCAAGCCTGAGGTCATCAACCCCCTCGCCCCAGCCGAGATGGTCATCGACCACTCCGTACAGATCGACTCCTTCGGCCTGAGCAGCTCCCTAGAAATCAACAAGGAACGCGAATACGAGCGCAATGTGGAGCGATACCAGTTCCTGCGCTGGGGTCAGGGCGCCCTGTCTAACTTCCGCGTGGTACCCCCGGGCACCGGTATCGTCCACCAGGTCAACATTGAGTACCTGGCCCGCACGGTCTTCACCCGCACGGTGGAGCGGGCCACAGCGCAAGGCCCTGAGCGCGTCACCCAGGCCTACCCAGACACCTGCGTGGGCACCGACTCCCACACCACCATGGTCAATGGTCTGGGGGTGCTCGGCTGGGGAGTCGGCGGCATTGAGGCTGAGGCCGCCATGCTCGGCCAACCCGTCTCCATGCTGATCCCGCGCGTGGTGGGCTTCAAACTCACCGGCGCGATCCCCGCCGGAGCCACCGCCACCGACGTCGTCTTGACCATCACCCAGATGCTCCGCCAGCACGGCGTGGTGGGTAAATTCGTGGAGTTCTACGGTGAGGGCGTCGCTGCCGTGCCCTTGGCTAACCGCGCCACCATCGGCAATATGAGCCCAGAGTTTGGCTCCACCGCAGCGATCTTCCCCATTGACGACGTCACCCTGGACTACCTGCGTCTAACTGGCCGCAGTGAAGAGAACGTCCGCCTGGTAGAGGAATACACCAAGGCGCAGGGCATGTGGCACGACGCAAAGCGTGAGCCCATCTTCTCCGAGTACCTGGAACTGGACCTGGCCACCGTGGTGCCCTCCATTGCTGGACCCAAGCGGCCCCAGGACCGGATTGAGCTGTCTGGAGCTAAGGAGGCCTTTGCTAAGGCGCTGCCCATCTACGCCAGTGAGGCCCACAAGCCCACACCTCTGACCCTGGCTGATGGCACTGCCACCGAACTGGACCACGGGCATGTAGCCATCGCCTCCATCACCTCTTGCACCAACACTTCTAACCCCTCGGTGATGGTGGCCGCCGGCATCCTGGCGCGCAACGCCGTGGCCAAAGGACTCAAGAGCAAACCCTGGGTCAAAACCTCCACAGCGCCCGGCAGTCAGGTGGTCACTGACTACTACGAGAAAGCTGGCCTGTGGCCCGCGCTCAACGAACTGGGATTCAATGTGGTGGGCTATGGCTGCGCCACCTGCATTGGAAACTCTGGCCCGCTGCCTGCTGAGGTCTCAGCAGCCGTTAACGACGCCGATCTCACTGTGGTTTCCGTGCTTTCCGGCAACCGCAACTTTGAGGGGCGCATTAATCCCGACGTCAAGATGAACTACCTGGCCTCCCCGCCGCTAGTCATCGCCTACGCCCTGGCCGGGACCATGGACTTTGACTTCGCCACCCAGCCGCTGGGCCAAGACCCGCAAGGCCAGGACGTGTTCCTGGCGGATATCTGGCCTGACCCCACCGAAGTGCAGGCTCTCGTTGACGCCACCATTGACCGCGAGATGTACACGCGCGACTACGCGGATGTCTTTGCTGGCGACGAGCGCTGGCGCGGCCTGGACACCCCCGAGGGGGAGACTTTCGCTTGGGACCAGGACTCCACCTACGTGCGCAAAGCCCCCTTCTTCGAGGGCCTGACCATGGACCTGACCCCCGTGGCAGATATCTCCGGAGCGCGCGTGCTGGCCCTGCTGGGTGACTCCGTGACCACTGACCATATTTCCCCGGCGGGGGCTATCAAGCCTGACTCCCCAGCGGGACGCTACCTGTCTGAGCATGGGGTGGAGCGCAAAGACTTCAACTCCTACGGCTCACGGCGCGGCAACCACGAGGTGATGATTCGCGGCACCTTCGCGAATATCCGCCTGCGCAACCAGCTGCTCGACGGCGTGGAGGGCGGTTACACCCGCAACTTCCTCAGCGGTGAACTGGAGTCGATCTTTGACGCCTCCCAGGCCTACCAGGCTGCCGGAGTGCCTTTGGTGGTTCTAGGTGGCAAAGAGTACGGCTCTGGCTCCTCCCGGGACTGGGCAGCCAAGGGCACGGCCCTGTTAGGCGTAAAGGCCGTGATTGCTGAATCCTTCGAACGCATTCACCGTTCCAACCTGATTGGTATGGGCGTGGTGCCTTTGCAGTTCCCTGTGGGGGAGTGCGCTGCCTCGCTGGGCCTGGACGGGACAGAGATCTTCTCTATCACCGGCCTAACCGCCCTCAACGACGGCATCACCCCCAGCACCGTGAAGGTACAGGCCGCCAAGGCTGACGGCTCCGTGGTGGAGTTCGATGCTGTGGTGCGCATCGACACCCCCGGGGAGGCCGATTACTTCCGCAATGGCGGCATCCTGCAGTACGTGTTGCGCAACCTGGTCCGCGAATCCAAATGAGCCAGTGTGGCAGCGCGAGCCAGTGCGGTAGTGGGGCTGAATAGCCTGTAAATCTCGCTGCTTGAATGGGCTTGATGGTCCCGGTGACCCACCTGCTTGGGACACCGGGACCATCGGGCTTGTGCCTTTCTAAAGGCGGCTCCTCCGCCGCCACGTGGCAGGATGTCCCGCGTGCTGCACGTCGTCTTCTTTGAGCCCCGCATCCCCGGAAACTCTGGCGCCGCCATTCGCCTGAGCGCCAACACCGGCTCCATGCTTCACCTGGTAGATCCACTGTTTGACATGGATGATGCTAAGCTCCGCCGCGCCGGACTGGACTACCACGACCTAGCCAATACTCGCGTGCATCAGACCTGGGACGAGTGCCTGGAGCAGCTGCCCGGAAGGATCTTCGCCTTTACGGCCCGCAGCAACCGCCTCTACACGCAGGTGGACTGGCAAGACGGAGATGCCCTGCTCTTTGGTCCTGAACCCACCGGGCTGCCTGAAGAGATCATGGGTCATGCGCGCGTCACCGACCTGGTGCGCATCCCCATGGTCCCCGGCAACCGCTCCCTGAACCTGTCCAATTCCGCTGCCATAGGCCTGTACGAGGCCTGGCGCACCCTGGGTTTTGCAGGTGGAAACTGAGCTCAGGATCATCTGGGCCTGCCAGAGCAAGGCCGGAATCAGCCAGCCTTAAACAGGGCTGAGTCAGCGTCAGGAAAGTTCACTTGGCCGGACTGTCAGTTCTTCCACGACGGCGTCAACCGGCAGGTCCACTGCCAGGCGCACCGTGGCCGCCACTGAGGTAGGCGTCATATGGTCCTCTGGGCGGTAGCCATTTCCGCGCCCACCCCGGGCCGACTTCCCGGTAGCTGCCCGCGCAGCCTTCACGGTCTGCTGATGGATGCGGCGCTGCATCGGAGTATCAATGCGGCCCGGGAAGATGCTGGTCACCCGCACCTGCCCACGTTCCTCCTCGCGCAGGCAGTTAGCTAGGGCTCGCAGGGCATGCTTGGAGGTGCAGTAGGCCGCGTGGCCTGGGTTTGTGTGCTGCCCGGAACCAGAGTTCACCAGCACCACCAGACCCTTGACGGCACGCAACTGCGGCAGCAGCAGGCGGGTAAGGAGGGCCGGAGCGATCACATTGAGATTCATGACCCCATGCCACTTGGCCGCGTCAAGCTCCGCCACAGAGCCCAGTGACTCCACCCCAGCGCAGTGCACCAAAACGTTCAACTGCTCCAATTTAAGCGCCTTAACAGCCTTGGCGGTGGCGGCGTCATCAGTCAGGTCAGTAGCTAGAACCGTCACCTGCGCCTTGGACTCCTCGCCTAGAACGCTAGCCAACTCCTCCAAGTCCTTGGAAGTGCGAGCGATAAGCACCAGGTCATGGTCGTGGGCCAAGTCCCGAGCAACGGCCAACCCCAGGCCACTGGTGGCTCCGGTTACCAGCGCCAAGGGACGCTTGGCAGGCTTTGAATTAGCGCGGGAAGCGGAGCGGCGGGTGCGGGTTCCGGCGTGCGAGGTGCTCACCGTAGCGGCTCCAAGGCAGTTACCTCGGCGCCCTGAGAGCTGCTAACCGAGTAGGTCACTGTCAGCAGGGCTCGGGCGAGCGCGTGCATCGAGACGTGGAAAGCCACCGTCCCGGGGTTGGCCTCGTCATCAAGTCCCAAAGTCTCCACATCCAGGGCGTGCACCGCAAAGACGTAACGGTGGTCGCCGTCGTCAGTGGGTGGGTAGGGGCCGGACCAGCCGTGTGCGCCGGAGTCATTGCGCACATGGAAAGCCGCCCCCTCCAGCATCAGGTCACTTTCCCCCGCGCCTTGTGCCAAAGAGGTGATGGAGGCGTCTAGGTCGACTATGGTCCAGTGCCACCAGCCCGATGGCGTAGGGGCATCCGGGTCAATGCAGGAGACCACAAAGGAGCGCGTTTCCTCCGGGAAGCCGCTCCAACTGAGCGCAGGAGAGATGTTCTCATGCAGGGCGGTGAAGCAGTCGGCTACACGTTCGCTCTCACGTAGGTCAGTGGAACTCAGAGTAAAAGTTGGCAGGGCGGGCAGGAGGTCGTAGGGGAAGGGTGAACGTGGGCGACTCAGCTTGGGCACAGTGACCTCCAGAAGTCCTCGAACTGGGTAACGACTCAACTGTAGACGTGACAAAGCCTCGGTGACTATGCGTGTCAGCTGCGTAAACCGCAGTACAGCTAACAGCGGCGAGTGCGAGTTACTGAGTTTGCACTTGGAGGTGTCAGAGGGCAACGCTACGCTTATCGAACAAATGTTCGACGCGGGTTGAGAGGGCTCAACATGGCTAGGGGCATCACCTCTGGGAGCTTGGAGGCAACAGTTGGTGCCACCAACCGACTCACGCTCGCCCGAGCCGCCCTGGCACACGCGGAAGAGCATGCTGGCCTGCGCTCCATGCAGGAGCGCAACCTGTCAGAACCTCTGCCCGGAGACGGCGCTGCTGACGGCACCAAACTGGCGCAAATACCTGTGGGAGTAACCCAGGTAATCGGCTCCACCACTGTGCTACTAGCGCTAGCCGCCAAGGCTCAAGGAGAAGGCTGGTGTGCAGTCCTGGGCGGTGAGGACCTAGGTTGGTGTGCCGCCGCAGAACTAGGGCTGGACCTAAAACGAGTGCTCTACATCCCTGCAGGTGAACGCACCGGAGTACAACTGCTGCCGGTTCTAGGGGCACTGCTCGACGGCGTAGATGTAGTGCTGGTCACCGCCTCCGCTGCCTCACGCCTGCGAGCGCGAGACCGCCGTTCCCTGCTGGCCCGAGTGCGTGAGCGAGAAGTTCGACTCCTCACCGACAGCCCTTGGGAAGGCGCCCGCTCTTTGACCGCTAGTCCACAAGCAGAGCAGGGAACTGCGGTGGTGGTGCCCTTCAGGAGTCTGACGGCGGGGACTGCGGAACTACTCACCGCCCCAACTGCCCATGAGCTAGAGACGGGCTACCTGGACTGCCTGACCTGGAGCCTGCAAGACCCAACCCGCCCAGGTACACACCTAAACCTGAGCGTGGGAGCCACAGGAGCCCGCTGGGGTGAAGCGGGGGAGGCGCGCTCGCGGGCCCACAGGCCTGTGCGGCCGGGCGATATACGGGTGGTTGTATGAGTTCTGCAGCTGCGGCAGCGCCTACATCCCGGCTCCTGGCCTTGTGGGTGCCAGATTGGCCCGTCGTCTCTTTAGCAACTCCTTCCCTGCAGACCTCTGCAGGCGGCGTTGGGGCTAAGAACTTGAATCCGGCGGTCCAGGCGGTTGCGGTGCTTGGTGGGGCAGGGGTGGTGGCCGCCTCGGCTCCAGCCCGGGCTGCGGGAGTGACCGCTGGTATGCGACTGCGCCTGGCACGCAGTCTGTGCCCAGAGCTAGTGGTGCTGCCGCCTCAGCCAGAGCGTGAGGCGCGCGCCTTTGAACCCGTGTTGGAGGCCCTAGAGGAGCTGGTGGCAGACCCGATAGTCGCCCGCCCCGGCCTGGCACTGGCGGGAGCTAGAGGACCTGCCCGCTGGGCTGGCGGAGAAGCACAATTAGCTGCCCGCATAACTGAGATAGTTACTGAACGCACGGGGGTGGAGGGACAGGTAGGGGTAGCTGAGTCTTTGCTGGGGGCGGTGCTGGCGGCCAGACGTGGGGTGCTTGTGCCAGCCGGGGAGGTAGCTGATTTCCTAGCTCCTTGGCCCATGAGCAGTTTGCTGGCAGCCCTGACCACTAGGCGGGTGCGCCAGGAAGCTAAGACGCTGATAGAGACCTTCTCTCGCTTAGGTTTACGCCTGCTTGGTGACTTGGCGGTATTGCCGGGGCGGGATGTGGCGGCGCGTTTTGGTCCAATTGGCTTGTTGTTGCATTCACTCGCCTCCGGCAAGGAAGTGCGCTCTTCGTCTCAGCGGCGCCCAGACTCCGACTTGCAGGTTGACTGTGAACTGGATCCACCAGTGGAGCGTTCAGACCGGGCAGCCTTTGCAGCCAGATCTCTGGCGGAGTCTCTGTGCGAGTTGCTGCTCAAGCGGGGTTTGGCTGCTAGACGTCTGCAGGTGCAAGCGGTGTGTGAAAACGGTGCAGAGCGCAGCCGCAGCTGGGTCTTGGAGGGCATGCCGACGCCGTCGGATGTAACCGATCGGGTCCGCTGGCAACTGGAGGGCTGGCTGGCGGGCGGGGGAGAAGGGCCGGCCTCCGCGCTGGTGCATCTGCGTCTCGTCGCTTTGGACCTGTATCCGGCTGGGGCGGAGCAGCGCGGATTGTGGTCGCGCTCAGGGGCGCATGGACGTCAGCGTGCCAGTCGAGCCGTAGAGAGAGTGGAGTCTTTGCTGGGGGTGGGGTCGGTTCTTCGGCCGGTGGTGGTGGAGGGCTGGGACCCGCGCGGGCGCGTGCACCTGCTTCCCTGGGGGGAGGAATTAATGGGGGCGCAGCCGCCGAGTAAAGTGACTCAGCTGCCTCAGAGCTGGCGTGGCGCCCTGCCAGCGCCGTCTCCCGCTGTTGTCCTGTCTGTCCCGGCTCCAGCTCACTTTGTGGATGCTGCTGGGCGTGACCTGGGGGTAGATGCCCACGGGAGGCTGGATGGCATACCCAAAGTTCTGCGGATTAAGGCGGGACCCTACGCTGGTGAGCAGGAGGTTAGTCTCTGGGCAGGGCCTTGGCCGGTGGCTGAGGCCTGGTGGCGTCCTAGCGGCGGGCGTCGGCGTGCCTACCTGCAAGTGGTCACACGCAGCGGAGAGAGCCTGCTGCTAGTGCGAGCAGGGAGGTGGTGGCTGGAGGGCTGCTATAACTGAGCGGAAGAAAGCTGGGGTGGTTTGCTGGCAGTCTGGCGCTGCCGCCAGAACAGTGCCACCAGCAGTACCAGGCAAGGCCAGGTCACCCCCAAGGACCATCCTGCTAGTACGTCTGTGGGCCAGTGGTAGCCCAGGTACACGCGGGATAGGCCTACGCCTAGTGCTAGCGCGGCAGAACAGATGATCGCTGCAGCCTTGTAGCGTGCGGAGAGCGGGGCTAGCACTGCTAGGCAGATCAGGATTGTGGCAAAGGCGGCGGTGCCCAGGGAGTGCCCCGAGGGGAAGGAGTAGTTGCTTTCAGGAGAACCCAGCAGGTCTGCCAGTGGCGGGCGGGGCCGAGCAAAGAACAGCTTGAATCCGGCGGACAGCAGGGCGACTCCGAGCATGGTGCACAAGGTGAAGGCCGCTGGCCGCCAGCTGCTTCTTATGGCCAAGTAGGCGGAGGTCAAACAGGTGAGCAGTGTCATGCCTAAGGGGGAGCCCAGAGTTGTCAGGGCGCTTACCAATGGGGTGATACCTGGGTGGCGCCAGGAGAGCGCGGTGCGAGTTAGCTCCTGGTCAAAGTTGCCGATGTTGGCAGGGGCTAGGTGCAGGGTTAGTGAGAGAGCTAGGAAGATAAGCGCCCCAAGTGCTAGGGGCCAGGCGAATGTTGTCCAGGTGGAGCGCGAGGGTGCTGGTGGCATAAGGGGAGGCTCCGTAGGTTTGTGCTCAGACGTGGCGTCCGAACTGCCGGACTGGCGGGTGTGAAGCTGCGGGTTGGAAGACTGTTGACTGACTGACACGCCTACAGGCTAGGAGATAAGAGCCTGACTTGTATCTCTGCTAGTACAAGGTATGAGCTTGTACTCAAGAGAGGCACTAAAGTGAAATGCTTGTATTCAGAGGAATACAAGTTATAAACTTAAGTATGGCTTTGTTGTACGCCGTGATCGCAGACATTATCTCCTCGCGCACGCTCCCAGATCGGGCAGTGGCCCAGCAAGAGTTTGAGAGCGCCTTCCAACGGGCTGCCGCCGACCTCAAGCTGGCGCAGGCGCCGTACCCCACAGTCGGTGACGAATTTCAGGCTCTCGCCACCAGCCTGGAGACTGCACTCACTCTCACCTTGCGCACAAACCTGCTGCTCCCTGAAGGCCTGGCACTGCGCTTCGGCATCGGGGCTGGGCAAGCTCGCAAGGTGGGCAATGACGATGCTGGCGCCATTCAAGACGGCTCGGCCTGGTGGGCTGCCAGGGAGGCGATCAATGCTGCGCATGCAGCTCAGGATGCCGGTCTAGGTTTCGTGCGTACCCGCTTCCGTATGGCTTCACCGCCAGAAAGGGAGGGGGGCACACCATCCCTACCTAGTGAGTCACTGGTCAACGCCTTCCTGGTGTTGCGGGATCAGGCGGTGGAGCGCATGGCCAACAGGCCCCGCCGTCTGGTGGCCCACCTATTGATGGGGGCCACCCAGGCGGAGGCAGCCCACCGCGAGGGGGTTACGCAGGCGGCCGTTTCTGACCTGGTGCGGGGGAGTGCTGCTGGCCTGTTGGAGGCGCAAAGCCAGCTGGCGGAAATTGAGTCAGATGGATCCGTGAGTTTGCTTAGCCGTCGCAAGCGAAGGAGAGCCCAATGAGTGGACTACTGCTGTTGTTGGTAGGGGTCGTGGCTACCTTGCCCAGGCTGCTCAGTGAGTTGTTTCACTGGCGAAGCGCGCAGCTACGGCGGCGGCTCGGTCTCACGGTCGCGGTGCTCACTTCGCTCTTTGGGCTGCTGGTGGCACTGAGGACTTTGCATTTGGCCTTGAGCCTGTGGTTGGTGCTGGTACTCCTGGCACCCCTGGTATGGATCGTATGGGGTTTGCTCTGTGGCCGAGCTGGTGCAGAGGGGCGGGCTAAGGCGGCACTTTGGCGGGCGCTGGCCCTTGTGGGCTTCGCGGCGGTGCTGGCATTCGGGGAGCAGGGCAGCGCCTCGCGAGCTGTTGCTGGCTGCGCTTTGGTGGGTGTGGGGCTGCTGCTGACAGACCCGGCCAACGACGTCGTCGCCGCACTGCTGCGGCTAGTGCGCCCAGCTGACCTTGAGGGGGCTGGGGCCTTGCGACGAGAACCAGTTGGGGCGCTACTTGGTGGTGGGCGTTGGATCGGCACCCTTGAGCGGTTGCTGGTGTTAGTGCTGGCTTTCAGCGCCGCCCCAGCCGCGATTGCTGCGGTGGTTGCCGCCAAAGGCGTGATCCGCTTCCCGGAGATCAGCGCGGATGTCCCCAAGGCTGCGCCACCAAGCTCTCCCACGGCCGGTGCGCGTCGCCCTCAGGCTGGTGCCAAGGCGGAGGAGTTCCTAATCGGTTCCTTTAGTTCTTGGGGGCTGGCCCTGCTGGCCTATCTGCTGCTGGCACACCTAGGGATCCAAGCCCCTGGCGGGCATACGCCCCGGTGACAGTGCAGGCCTGCGGGCATTCTTCAAACCTGTCGGCTATGGCCAGGACCGAAGAACACATCATCCAAGGTCACTGTCTGCAGAGAACGCTCCCTTAGGATTTCAATGATTTGCCCATAAAGGTGCGTCACTGTTGGAAAATTAGCGTGCCCAATAACCACATGCTGGGCCAGGAGCCACTTACGTGCCTCGCCTAGCAGCACCTCTTCCGTAAGTAATCCAGAGTCACCAAAAGATCCGTACCACATGGTGGGAGCGGTGTAACCAAGCTTGGCGCATACCGAGTCTGTCCGGCGGTTCCGATAACCGTAGGGTGGGCGGATAAAGGGGGTGCCGGTGACGCCATAAGTCTGGTTTAGGAAAGTCTCACAGCCAGAAAGCTCTTTAATGATCCCCGCCTCCCCCAAGCTGGTCAGGCCTGCATGTGTGACCGTGTGATTGCCAAGCTGTACCTGCCCAGACTCAATCAGTGGCCGCATCTTGTCCTTACAAGCTTCCCATCCCGGGTATGAGGACGTTACGAAGAAAGTTAGCCGAACCCCAGAGGCTTTAGCAAAGTCCAAATAGGCATCTACTACCGAGGCGTCAGCGCCATCGTCCACAGTGATTGCCACCGCGTTACCTACTGCTTTTGGCAGACCGGTGAACACCCCATCAAGTGTCTGTGGTGCAGGCAGTGGTGGCGGACCATCCTGTAGCCACAAGGGGCTGCGGGTGGGGGTGGGAGAGGCTGTCGGGCTGGGTGACGGCGGCGCGATCGGGGATGGTGAATTACTTGGTAGAGGCGGCGCTGTAACTGTGTTGGGAGTGCTGGTAGCGCAGGCGGAAAGGGCTCCTGCCGTGCCAGCAGCCAGCAGGAGCATAAAGTTCCGGCGTTGCACGTATGATCCAATCTATGACTTGTCTGTTCGGCTCAGAAGTCGCAATGAAGCGAGCCACGAGCTTTAGTGGAGGGTGGTCAAGACTCGGGGGTTAACGCGGCATCGCGGCTTAGCGTGAGGTGTGTGTCAGAGGACAGGTCTGCCTCAGCCGGATTAATCGACTTAGAACCAGTCATCAGTTTGTGGCCAAGCCACAGCGCCAGGAAGAACGGGATGCCGATGAAAGGCAGCAGCAGCTTCGCAATAGATGCCCCTTCCTTGATTGGGCCGTAGGCCTGACCGATCACAATGGCGACGCAAGCCACCAAGGCGATAATCGCACCGGCCGGGAAGAAGCTAGCCCGGTAAGGCAAGATATCTAAGCTAAATCCCTGAGCTGCTAAGGCTTTGCGGAACTTGTAATGGGACCAAGAGATGCCGATCCAAGTGATAAAGCCAGCGAGCGCAGAGACTGTTAGCAAGAACTTGTAGGCCTGGCCATCACCCACGATGGAGGTGATGAAGGCCGCCAAGCCAACCAGCGTCGTCGCCACCAGGGCGTTCATGGGCACCTGGTGCTGGGAGAGCTTGGTCAGGAAGGCTGGAGCGTGACCGTTCTCAGCTAAGGCAAAGAGCATGCGGGTGGAGGCGTACAGGCCAGAAGTGCCAGCAGAGAGCACAGAGGTCAAGATCACCGCGTTCATCAACGATGCGGCAGCCAGGATGCCGGCCTTCTTGAAGACCAGGGTGAAGGGACTGACGGAGATATTGTTTTCCTCAGCAGCTGAGAGCAGGCTGGGGTCGGTGTAGGGGATCAGGAAACCGATCACAATGATGGCGCCGATGTAGAACAGCAGGATGCGCCAGAAGATCGTGCGGATAGCGCGGGGAATGTTCTTGCCTGGGTCCTCAGCTTCACCCGCGGCCACGCCGATTAGCTCGGTGCCCTGGAAGGAGTAGCCCGCCACCAGGATGACCAGGAAGATGCCTTCAAGGCCGCCCTTAAAGGGAGCCTCTCCGTTAGTCCAGTTCGCGGTGCCGGGAGCGTCGCCCAGGATGCCGAGGATCATGGCCACGCCTAGGAGCAGGAAGACGATCACGGTGATGACCTTGATAGCGGCGAACCAGAATTCGCTCTCGCCGTAGGCTCGGGTGGACAGAGCGTTGATCCCGAACAAGATGGCTAAGAACAGCGCAGACCAAATGTAGGAAGGTGTGTCGGGAAACCAGTACTTCATAACCAGGGCAGCGGCTGCCAGCTCGGCGGCCACGGTGATGGCCCAGTTGAACCAGTAGTTCCAGCCCATCGCGAAGCCGAAGGAGGGGGATACAAAGCGGCGTCCGTACTCACCAAAGGAACCAGACACTGGCAGGAAGGCAGCCATCTCGCCCAGGGACTGCATAATCAGCCAGACCATAAGGCCGGTGACGGCATAGGCGACGACGGCGCCTCCGGGGCCGGCGGTGGAGATGGTGGCACCAGAGGCGACGAACAGGCCGGTGCCGATCGCGCCGCCAATGGCGATCATGTTCAGGTGGCGGGTGCGCAGTGACCGGTTCAACCGATCCTGGCTAGATGCTTCACTCATAAGAATCCTGCCGGGTGTCTTAGGGAAAGGCGCGGGCGCGCCTTGGGCACTGTAGCGGTAATTCGTCAGGATTCGCGTTTTGGTGTCGGTGGGTGAGCGTATTCTGTACACATGTTCGAATCTTTGTGGCTTTGGGGTGGAGGCGCCGGGGGCCCCACGCGCCACTGGTGCGGGAGCGCAGAGAACACGCCGCGCCAGCTTCAGGGGCGGGCGTGAGCACCCACCGTTACGCGGAACTCCACGCCCACTCCGCCTACTCCTTCCTAGATGGGGCTAATGAACCAGCTGAGCTGGTTCAAGCCGCCGCATACCTGGCACTGGACGCCCTAGCTTTGACTGATCACGACGGCATGCCTGGCATCGTCAAACATGCGCAGGCTGGTCGAGAGCTGGGCGTGCCCACGGTCCATGGCGCTGAACTAACCCTGGCCGACGGCGCCCACCTGCCAGTTCTGGCGCGAGACCCGCAGGCCTACCGGCGCCTGGTGGCCGCTATTTCCGCCCACAATCTTCAGGCAGGAGAACGGCAGGAACCGGCACACAAACTGGAAACACTGGCTGGAGCGCTCACACAGGGAAGCGGCAGCCAAGGTGCTGGCGGTACGGGACGCTGCCTGGTGCTCACCGGCACATCCCGCGGCCCCCTACGGCGCGCCCTGGGCGACCCCAACCGGCCAGAGATCTGGAACCTGCCAGCTGCTGACCGTTGTTTAGGGCAACTGGTTGACCTATTTGGAGCTGCTGACCTGGCGGTGGAATTGAGCCTAGATGGAGGCCCCACCGACGCCGCCCTAACACAGGCTCTCAGCGGCCTAGCCGCCGCTTATAAGCTGCCCCTGTTGGCCACCGGCGCGGTGCGGTGCGCAAAACCCGCAGACTCTCGCCTTGCCGACGTGCTCACCGCCAACCGGCTTGGCACTGACCTTGAGGGGGCCCGCGCCTACCTAGGGGCAGTAGGTCGCTGGCTGCGCAGCCCCCAAGACATGGCCTACTTGCACCGGCGCGCTCCCTACGCCGTCGACGCCGCCGCTGAGTACGGCCGCGCCCTGGCCTTTGACCTCTCCCTGGTCACCCCGGAGCTACCTAAGCCACAGGTGCCAGACGGCCACACCCCCGCCACCTGGCTGCGTGAACTGACCCGCCGAGGCGCCTTGGAGCGCTACGGCGCCCGCTCCCAGGACCCCCATGCCTGGGAAGTACTGGATCACGAATTGGCAGTCATTGAGGCACTTGGATTCCCCGGCTACTTCCTGATAGTGCGCTCTATCGTGGACTTCTGTGAGTCCGCCGGGATCCTGTGCCAGGGGCGGGGCAGCGCTGCCAATTCCGCCGTCTGCTACGCCCTGGGGATCACCGCCGTGGATGCAGTGCGCCACCAGATGCTCTTTGAACGCTTCCTGTCGCCTGGACGCAAGGGCTACCCGGACATTGACCTAGATATTGAGGCCTGCCGCCGTGAGGAAGTCATCCAACATGTCTACTCACACTACGGGCGGGAGCAGGCCGCCCAGGTAGCCAATGTGATCTCCTACCGGCCCCGCTCCGCTCTACGCGACGCCGCCCGCGCCTTGGGATACCCACCGGGCATTCAGGACCACTGGGCTAAAAGCATTGAACATCGCTGGGACGATAGTGAACACAATGAGGCAGATGACTCGCCTGTGCCTGCACAGGTCCTGGCAGTGGCCAAGCGGCTGCTGCGCCTACCCCGCCACCTAGGGGTCCACCCCGGCGGCATGGTGCTGGCAGACCGGCCCATCACTGGGGTATGCCCCGTGCGCTGGGCTGCTATAGAGGGCCGCAGCGTCCTGCAATGGGATAAGGATGACTGTGCGCAGGCCGGTTTGGTTAAGTTCGACCTGCTGGGCCTAGGCATGCTCACCGCCTTGCGGCTGGCCTTCACCAGCTTGTCGCAGCGTGGGGAGACAGTGCCAGAGTTGGCTCCTGGGGGAGTGCTGCGCCCAGCCCAAACTGGCCGTCCCTGGGGCCTGCACACCCTGCCGGAGGATGATCCCGCCGTCTATAGGTTGCTGCAAGCGGCAGACACGGTGGGCGTATTTCAGGTGGAGTCCCGCGCCCAGATGGCTACTTTGCCGCGTCTGCGCCCCGCCTGCTTTTACGACATCGTGGTGGAGGTTGCCCTCATCCGCCCCGGCCCCATCCAAGGCAAAGCCGTCAACCCATATATTCGCCGTCGCCTGGGACGTGAGCCGGTCACCTACCTGCATGAGAGTCTGCGCCCCGCCCTAGCCAAGACTTTGGGGGTGCCGCTCTTCCAGGAACAGCTCATGCAGATCGCTGTGGATACTGCTGGATTTAGTCCAGCCGAGGCCGACTCCCTGCGACAGGCTATGGGAGCCAAGCGTTCCACTGAGCGGATGGAGGCGCTGCACACCCGCCTGGTTGAAGGCATGATGCGCCGAGGAATCGAGGCTGCCACCGCAGAAACTATTTTCTCCAAACTGCGGGCCTTTGCAGACTTTGGCTTCCCAGAATCTCACGCCTTTTCCTTCGCCTACCTGGTCTATGCCTCCGCCTGGCTGAAAGTCCGTAAACCTGAGGACTTTTACGCTGGGGTGTTGGCCGCTCAACCCATGGGCTTCTGGTCGCCCCAGACGCTAGTCGCTGACGCGCGCCGCCACGGGGTGCGGGTGCTGCCTGCCTGTGTCAACGCCTCCGCGGCACAGGCCAGTGTGGAGCAAATCCACGGCGCTGCATACCTCCAAGCTGAAGGGGAAGCGGTTAAGAGTCGGGCAGCGGCAGGACATGGCTCCGCAGGAACACCAGCGCCAGAAGCCCTCAGCTGTTTAGACACTCACCCGGAGCTGGCGGTGCGCCTAGGGCTGGCCCCCATTAAGGGCATAGGGGCCAAGACCGCGGAGAAGATTGTCGCTGAACGGCAAGCTCACGGGCCTTACCGAGATGTGGCTGATTTAGCCCGGCGTGTGGCGCTGAGCCGCTCCCGCCTGGAGATCTTGGCAGCCTGTGGCGCCCTAGATTCCCTCGGCTTGGAACGTCGTGAAGCCCTGTGGGCGGCAGGGCCACTCGCCCTAGAACATGGAGGTATGCAGGCGGTAACTAGCCGCCAACCCCTTGGTAGGAAACTGCTTAGCGCCCCGGAGTCGACGGCGTCGCTCCCGTGGATACAGCCTCCGCTGCCAGGTACGGCCGTCGGTGCTAAATCCCCTAAGCTGCCGCCAATGCCTGCCAGGGAGCGGAGCGTCACAGACCTAGTGCTCACCGGCACCACCACCGGCGCCCACCCCATGACTTTCCTGCGAGCAGCGCTTGATGAACAGGGAGTGCTGCGGGCCGCCGAGGTCATCCACATCGTGCATGGCACGCGGGTGGAGGTCGCAGGGATCGTCACACACCGGCAGCGGCCTCACACCGCCGTCGGAACGGTCTTTCTGAACCTGGAGGACGAGTCCGGGTTGCTCAATATCATCTGCAGCCCCGGCGTGTGGCGGCGCTTCCGTGCGGTGGGACGGCGGGCCAGCGCCCTGGTAGTGCGCGGCATCGTAGAGTCAGGCGACGGCGTCACCGCCATCCGCGCAGACCGTTTAGAAGCCCTCCCCGGCGTCGCCTCAACCCGTAGTCGCGACTGGTGCTGAATTAGTTATTGCCTCAGTAAAGCCAAGCCGGCTCAGAGCTGTTCCAGGGTGCTGCCCTTCGACGAGCGGAAAGCCGGCAGGGCACCACTAATCGGCGCTTCCTTGACTCGCAGCTCGGCGTACACGGACCACAACACACTGATCAAAGGCACCGCCACAATCGCTCCCAGCAGCCCAGCAGCATAAGTGCCCACCGCCACCGCAATGATCACCACCACCGGGTGTAGCGAAACCTGACGCCCCATGATGAGGGGCTGGAGGATATGCCCTTCAATCTGACCGATAATCGCTACCCCTAGGCCCACCACAATAGCCTTAACTAAGCCACCAGAGGCGAGGGCCACCAGCATCGCAATAATCATAGCGGCAGGTGCACCAACAATCGGAATGAAGGCGCCAATAAACACCAGCACCGCCAAAGGCGCAGCCAGCGGCACCCCCACAAACTGCAAGAAGATGCCAGCCATAATCGCATCAGTCAAAGCCACCAGGACAGTGCCACGGGCATAACCGGAGAAGGTGTACCAGCCTGCCCCAGCAGCCCGATGTACCTTGCCTCGCAGGTGCACCGGCAACTCCTCCAAGAACCAGCGCCACATGCGTGAGCCGGAGGCCAAGAAGAAGATGCTCGTGAACAGTGCCAGGGCCAGCACTGCGAAAACATCTACCACGGTCCGGGCGTTGGAGAGTACCTCCGTAGCCAGGGATGGAGCATTGGAACGCAGGTAGTTTTTCCCCTGCTCTAGCCAGGCCGCTAGCTGGTGACTTAGCTGCTGCTGAGACACATGAAAAGGCAAAGGGCCGTGCTCCAGGAAGGCAATAATCGTGTCCAGGCCATTGGAGAGCTCAAGGGCCAGTACATTCCACTGGTTCACCACCGAGTTCACCACGTAGAAAACCAGCCCAGAGACTCCACCTAAAGCAATCAGCAGAGACAAGATCGCCGCCGGGTAACGCGGCAAAAATCGTGACAGTAGCGAAGTAAGTGGGTTCAGAATCGCAGTTAAAACTAGAGCGATAAACAAGCCCACAAATACGGGCACGATTTTAGAGGTCGCAAAGAAGACCATACCGACGGCAATTACCAAGCCGATCGTCAGCCAGGCGCCCAGACCACCGCGCACCAGCCAGGTGGGCAGTGTGTCCAACACCCGTTCGGGTGAGGGCGCTGCCGCCTCCTGCAGCGGGAAAGGCACAGCGTCTTCTGTGTCCTGGTTGGCGCCGGTTTGTTGGCCTGCTAGGTAGCGCCGCGCGCTAACCCTCCGGTTTTCCCGCCGCACGCGCTCCACCTCGGCCAGCCCAGTTAAGAGACTTGAGCCAAGTCCGGAGATACCTGAACTGACGCGCTCTAAGGTGCCCTGCCGATTGCCGGGCTCAGCCCGGGCAGCAGGCCCAACCCCCAGGAGCACAGCCAACTCAGCAGGGGTCTTCGCAAGTGCCACAGCGCCCTGTAGCGACTCCGCACTCCCATAGCCCCAGAGGACCCCCACGCAGTCCACGCCTTCTTTCCGAGCGCCCTCAACATCATGCGAGAGGTCACCCACATGGACCGGGTGGCTGATATCGGCCCCCGCAGCAGCCAGACGGTCAAGCGCAGAACGCACCACCTCTGACTTAGCGCCGCCTTTGTCTCCTTCGCCAGCTCCAGCGATCACCGTGAAACAAGGTGCTAGACCGTAGGCTTCAATGATGTGGCGTGCCAAGGACTCGTTCTTGGAAGTGGCCAGGGAGACCGGCACCGCTGCAGCCTCCAAAGCTTCCAGCAGGTTGCGTATCCCCGGATAGAGTTTGGCCGTGTGCATGATCTGCCGGTAGTGCTGCCGGTAGGTGCTCACCGCCTGTGCATTGCGCTCGCCTTCCAAACCAGCGTTGAGGCGGAATCCCTCAGACAAAGGCGGCCCCACAAAGCGCATGAGTTCCTCGTCGCTGGGAACCTCCATACCCAGTTCCTCGTGGGTGAGGCGCAAAGCTTGCAGGATCACCGGGGCAGAGTCAGTGAGCGTCCCATCCAGGTCCAGCAAGACAACCGTGGGGGCGGGCGACAACGCCAGGGGCTGGGCCGGATCGCTTAGCGGTGCCACCGGACGGGGGCGGCGCAGGACAAGACCCAGGTTGGGCAGCCTCATGCGTCCTCCTCACTCACGCGACTCTGACAGGCCAAGCCTACTAGCGTGTGCTCCATGACCACATCTAACGGTTCCGCCGCGTCGCCCAGCCACGCCAACTCCTCCCGTGCCGTCTTGCCTCGCACGGCAGCGTTAGGGCCGGGACAGGGCGGCGAGCCGCGCCTACTGGTGGATGCATCCGCTGGCAGCGCAGAGCTGTACCTCTTTGGCGCGCACTTGACTTCCTGGGTGCCTCGCGGAGGCAAGCCGGTCCTATTCCTGTCGCGCAAGGCTGTCTTTGACGGGGAAACCGGTATTCGGGGCGGTGTTCCGCTGTGTCTGCCCTGGTTTGGCGTTGGCCCTGACGGTAGCGCCCGTCCCAAACACGGTTGGGCTCGCACCTTGACCTGGGACCTGCGCACCGTACAGAGCACGCCAGATGGCGGTGTACGCGCGCTGCTGACCCTGGAACACGACTCCATCTCCGCCATGTACGAGGTGGGCATCGGCGCGCAGCTCAGCATGAGCCTGTCCCTGCGCAACACCGGCACCCAGCCGCGCCTAGTGGAAGCCGCACTGCATTCCTATCTGGCTGTTCACGACGTGACCGCCTGCGTGGTCACCGGCGTGGAGGGGGCTGAGTACACGGAGGACGGTGTCAGCGGGCAAGTACAGGACGGGCCGCTGCGGGTAAGTGGCCCGGTGGACCGCGTGTACCGCTCCGGAGAGACCGTGCGGGTCACCGATCCAGGTAATTATCGGCGCATTGTGGTGGAAGGCCTTAACTCTCCGACGACGGTGGTGTGGAACCCCTGGTCCACCTTCTCCAAGGGCATGGCTGACCTAGCCGACGACGAGTTCCCGCGCTTCCTGTGCGTGGAGACCGCAGCGGCCCGCCAGGACGCGCCAGTCATTGAACCGGGGCAGAGCTGGTCCATGGCTGCCAGGATTTACACCGAGGCCTTGTGACCAGGGGCACGCAGCCCCAGATTGCGTGCTGCCACAGCGCCCGTGCTAAGTTCTTCCCCGTCGCCAGGCGGCTTGTCCTCCCGGTCGGCGCAACAAGTCCGAGTGGCGGAATAGGTAGACGCGCTAGCTTGAGGTGCTAGTGCCTTATTAAACGGGCGTGGGGGTTCAAGTCCCCCCTCGGACACCGCAAAACCCCTGGGGTCTTAAGGATTCCAGGGGCTTGTTGTTTTCTGAGTCCCACCGGCCTCAGGGACATCCGCTCGGCCGCCGTCAAGGAGGGCGCATGGCAGGTAGCAACAGTGCTTCACGCTCGGCGGCACTTTGGCGCGCACGCCTGGCCGTCTACCTGACCTTCTTCTGCAACGGTGTGGGTTTCTCAAACCTGGTGCCGCGTTACCCGGAACTCCTGCAGCACCTCGATATTGGCAAGGCAGCCTTCGGGCAGGCTGTCATGTTCGGCTCAGTGGGTGCGCTGCTGGCTGGTTTGGCTGCTTCCTGGTTGATCGCCAGGTTCACTTCAGCGCGGGTAGCCAGCTTCGGCATGGTGGTTTGTGGCCTGGGCTTGGTGCTGGCGGGCACAGCTGACTCATGGATCGTTTTGGCGCTCGGTCTGGCCTGGGTGGGAGGCATCGACGCCGTCGTCGACGTGGCCCAAAATGCCCACGGGCTGCGCGTAGAGCGAGCCTGGGGCTCCAGCATCATCACTAGCTTCCACGCGGCTTGGAGTCTGGGAGCGGTGCTAGGGGCCGTTATGGGGCAGGCGCTGGCTGGCTGGGGCGTACCTTTGGGCTTGCACATGCTGGCGGTGCTGGCGTTACTTGCGCTCGTCTGCGCCGGTGCCAACCAGTGGATGCTGCCTGGACCAGACACTCAGGAGCTAGCAGAGGGGCTTCTAGCTGAGGGAACAGCACCAGTAGGGCCGCGAGCAAGCACAGCGGAATCTCCAGCAGCTAAGCCAACTGACAAACCTGGTCACAAGCCCAGCACTTCCCGGATGCGTGCGGCGGCAGGGCTCATCATCGCAGTGCTGGGGCTTGCCTGTGCTGCCGCCATGTTCCCAGAAGACGTGGCAAGCAACTGGTCCGCGCTGCTCTTAAGCGAACAAGGTGCCCCGGCCGCCACCCAGGGCATGGGTCTGGTGGCCCTGCAGGCGACCATGATTTTGGGGCGGCTACTGGGAGATGCGGTGGTGGACCGCCTGGGGGCTCGACGGGTGATGGCCGGGGGCGGGCTACTGGTGGTGACTGGAATGACCTTGGCGCTGACCATGGGCAATATTCCAGGCACGCTCACGGGCCTAGTGCTCACGGGCGCAGGTTGTGCAGTTGCTGTGCCCTTGACTTATGCCGCTGCCGACGACGTGCCCGGCCTGCCGGTTGGGCTGGGACTTACGGTGGTCTCTTGGCTCGCACGTGTCATCATGCTGCTCTCTCCACCGGTCGTAGGCTGGTTTGCAGATAGCCATGGCACCTGGGTAGCACTTGTGTATGGCCTGCTCGGTGGCGCCGTGCTGGCTCTGGCCTGGCCAATCCTGCGACCTGGTGGACATAGAGAGCAGAGAGGCGACCTGGCTCCAGCAGCAGACTAGGGTGAGTGCATGCGCCCCTTTGAGATCACAGTGCCCACCGTGGAGCGGGACGGGAACCGGCTGCCTGAACTGCTGCTATCCGCCCCCACTTTGGATGACGTGGACCGCATCACCGAGATCTGCCAAGACCCAGAGATCCAGGAATGGACCATCGTTCCTACGCCTTACAGCCGTGAGGACGGCGTCTTTTTCATCGAACAGGTGGTGAGCCCGGGCTGGGAGAACGGCAAGGCCCTGAACTGGGCGGTGCGTGAAGTCCAGGCTGACGGCAGCCAGGAGCTGGTCGGCATGATGGGCTTAGCCTCTGATGGTCAGGACGCCTGGGAGATTGGCTTTTGGCAGGCCCCTGAGGCCCGTGGGCATGGCACCGTCACCCGAGCGGCCCAGGGCCTGATCGAGGCAGCCTTTGACCCGGCGGGACATCTGCAGGCCAAGGTCCTGCGCTGGCGCTGCGACATCCACGACGGCGTGCCCAACTGGCCCTCATGGCGCGTGGCCTGGTCCTTGGGTTTCCGGCGCGAAGGCCGGGTCCGTTCCTATCTGCCCAACAACGGCACCCTGTACGACGGCTGGGTGGCCACGCTCCTGCCGGGAGAGCCGCGGAGGCCAGCTGCCCCCTGGGATGGGCCAGTGACAGTCGGTGGCCAAGTGGCAGGCTCTTCTCACGCAGCCAGCAAGCGCACGCCACTGGTGCCGCATGAGGGTGTGGGGGAGCGCGAGGGGGACGATCCGGAGGCCCTGGTGCGCCGTTTCCACTCCGTGTACGGACTGCCCGTACAGGACGATGGCCCCAGCCTGGAGCGCAGCAGCCTGCATATGCGCATGAGCCTGATCGCTGAGGAATTCGCCGAACTCACCGGAGCTGTCTATGGCCAGTCCGCCCGGGAAGAGGTTGAAGCCGCCTACCAACGCGCCGTAGCAAGTGACGACGGCACCCGCGACACAGTTGAAGCTGCCGACGCCCTGGCGGACCTGGTCTATGTCATCTACGGGATGGCCCTAGAAACGGGCATTGACCTGGCTGCCGTGCTGGCGGAGGTGCAACGCTCCAATATGTCCAAGCTGGGGGCGGATGGCAGGCCGGTCTATCGGGAGGATGGGAAGGTCCTCAAGGGTCCCGGCTTCTTCCCGCCTGACGTCGCTGGCGTATTGGGGCTGAAATAGCCGGTCCTGAACTCAACTTGAAAAGTCTCCAGGACAAAAGGCCCAGTGAGCTCGCCTAAATGTTCCGGTAACTGGCAGTGGCCATGGCACGATGAGCCCATGACCATCCCGACCGCCACGCGCAAGGATGCCACCCTCCATCCTGACAATCCGCTTTCTAGGCCCTGGCCATTGGATTTGGGTCTGCCAGACTTCCGCGCGCTGCGCCCCGAGCACATTGAGCCGGCCGTGCGCGTTGGCATGGCTGAGCAACGAGCCCAGTGGGAGGCCGTGGCCTCTGACCCAAGTGCCCCCACCATCGCCAACACCCTGGAGCCGCTAGAACGCTCCGGTGAGCTCTTGGACCGCGCTCTCACGGTGCTTTACTCCCTGACCAGTGCCACCGACTGCCCAGAGCTAGATGAACTTGAGGAGCGCCTAGCCCCGGAGCTCTCACAACACAGTGACGCCTATGACCTAGATCCTCGCCTGTACCGGCGCTTTAAGCTGCTGCACCAGACCGTGGAGCAGGCTCAGGTGCAGGGGATAGAGCCACGCGATGCTGACGCTCGCCTCATTGATCCGCCGACGGCCCGGCTCATCCGCTTAGCCGTGGAATCCTTCGAGCGCGACGGCGTCGCTTTGCAGGGCCAGGCGGCGCAACGCCTGCGGGAGATCAACGCTCGCCTAAGCGCACTGAGTACCAGCGTCGGCACCCATATGGCCAAGGCCATGCATGAGGCCGGCGTCGCCAACTACACGCTGCCCCCTGAGCTGGCCACTATCACCTCGCATAGCGCCCGTCAGACGCTGCTGGAAAAGTCCCTGGGACGGGGCCTGTCTGGAGAGCACGATGTGCGTGCGGCTGTGCTAGAGGAAGCGGCTCTGCGAGCAGAACGGGCCCAGTTGCTTGGCTTCCCTCACCACGCTGCCACCGTGGCTGCCGCCAGTGCCGCTGGCAGCACTGAAGCCATCAGCGCTATGTTGCAACGCCTCAGCGGTCCGGCCATGGCCAACGCCGCTGCCGAGGCTAAGCGCTACGCCGCCCGCATGGCTGCCGATCCCCACACCCGACCGGGTGAAGTCTTTGGCCCGGCTGACTGGAGCCGCTACGAGGAAGCCGAACGCAAGGAGCGCTTCGGCGTCGACGACGCGACCCTGGCACCCTACCTAGAGCTATGGCAGGTGGTTGAAAGAGGCGTCTTCTACGCCGCTAACAAGCTCTACGGCCTTACCTTCCAAGAACGCCCAGACCTGGCTGAGCATATGTACGCCCCCGGGATGCGTGTGTGGGAAGTGCGAGACACCGCCACCGCTGCGCCTGGCCAGGAAGCACCAGTTCTCGCCCTGTTCGTAGGCGATTACTACGCTCGCGAAGGCAAGTCCGGCGGCGCCTGGATGGACAACCTGGTGGAGCAGTCCCAGCTGACCGGCCAGCGTCCCGTCATTATCAACTGCCTGAACATTAGCCAGCCTGCGGCAGGCCCCACCTTGCTCACCTGGGATGAGGTCATCACCTGCTTCCACGAGTTCGGCCACGCACTGCACAGCATCCTCTCCAACTGCCACTGGCCTAGTGCCTCAGGCACCAATGTGCCCCAAGACGTCGTCGAACTGCCGTCCCAGCTCAACGAGATCTGGGCTCTGCACCCGACTGTGCTGGCCTCCTATGCTCGGCATGTGGACACCGGTGAGGCACTGCCCGCCGAACTCGCGGAGCAACTGCGGGCCCAAGGCAGCTTCGGCCAAGCCTATGCCACCACCGAGTACCTGGGAGCAGCCCTATTGGACCAAGCCTGGCACACTCAGCGTCCAGAGCAACTGCCCACTGACCCCACGCAGGTAGAAGCCTTTGAGCAGGCCGCACTGCGGGAGGCAGGCATCGACGCTGCCCTAGTGCCCCCGCGTTACCGCAGCACCTACTTCCAGCACGCCTTTGCCGGTGGCTACGCCGCCGCCTACTACGCATATATCTGGAGTGAGATCATGGTGGCTGACGCCGCCCAGTGGCTGCGCACAGACGGCCAAGGCGCCCAAAATGGCGACTTGGGGCTCAATCGCCAAGCTGGGGATCGGCTGCGCCGCGAGCTCCTTAGCCGGGGCGACTCCCGCGACCCGCTCGACTCCTACCTGGCCCTCACCGGTCGAACCCCAAGCCTGGAGCCACTCCTGGAACGCCGGGGCCTAGCTGGCAGCTAAGGGCTCCAAGGCACCTACAAGCATCAACCTCCCACTGGCAGCAAACTAAGAAGGAACAGCACTATGACACGAGTAACCATCGTCGGTGGCGGCTACGGCGGCATTGCGGCAGCCAAGGCCCTGGACCCCGTTGCAGAAGTCACCCTGATCGAGCAGAAGGACAGCTTCGTCAACCACGCCGCCTCGCTACGCGCCGCCGTCGACCGCGAATGGGCCGAGAAGATCTTCCTGCCTTACGACAATCTTCTCGCCAATGGGCGCGTCATTCAGGGCACTGCGCTGGCCGTCAAGGGCACCACTGTGTCCGTCTCTGGCCACGGTGATATTGAGGCAGACCACCTAGTTCTAGCCACTGGCACGGCCTACCCCTTCCCCGCCAAGCACATGGAATCGCTGGCAGTGGTCGCCAAAGCCCGCATTGAGCGCGCCCACGCCAACCTAGAGCAGGCTGAGCGGGTGCTGATTGCTGGCGCTGGCGACGTCGGGATTGAACTGGCTGGTGAGCTCACCTCCGCCTTCCCAAAGCTCAAGGTAACCCTTCTGGAAACCGCCAAGGAGATCCTCCCCAACGGCGATTACAAGCCTGAGTTGCGTGAATCCATCCGCGCGCAGCTAGTCGAGCGGGGCGTGGAGATCATCACCGGTGACAAGCTCACCGCCCTGCCCCCGGTGGAGCCCGGCATCCTCTCGCCTTTCCGGATCACCACCAAAAAGGGACGGCAGCTAGAGGCCGACATGTGGTTCCGCGCATACGGGGCTAGCGCCGCCACCGGCTACCTGGGCGCTGACTACGACGAGATCCGCCACTTCGACGGCACCATCCGCGTGGATCAGCAGCTGCGCGTGGTGGACCACCCCGGTGTCTGGGCTATCGGTGACATCACCGACGTGCGTGAGACCAAGCGCGCCGACGCTGCCCGCGCTCACGCGGCCGTGGTCGCCCAGAACATCACCGACAGCATCCAGGGACGCCCTGCCAGCGCCACCTACAGCCCTCAGCCTGAGCTAGTGGTGCTACCCCTGGGCCCCAATGGTGGTGCCTCGCAGGTTATGCGCGAGGGGGTGCGCGTGGTGGTTGGTCCGGAGGAAACCTCGCGCATTAAAGGGGAGGACCTCTTCTCCTCGTTCATTTCCCAGACCCTTGGGCTGAAGGACTGAGCCAGAGCCCAAAGCGCAGCCAATCGCGGCGGTCCCGGGCAGCTAGCTCGGGGCCGCCGCGACTGTCAGCAGCCACATCTGTGACGCAGGTCGGCTTTAAGCAGTTAGGCTGGTGTCATGACGAACGACCCGCGGTCCGCGCTCAACCGACTCATCGCAGCCTTCGAGGCGCACCTTGACGCAGCTGCCACAGGGGACGAGCTTTCCCCGGCGGTCGTCGCCACCGAGAGCGCCCTCCAGGATGCCTTTTTCACCTACGACGACGCCCTGTTCACTACCTACGGCATCGAGCTGCCTTTCGACACGGTGGAAGAAGACGGCGAAGACTTCGACGACGACTTCGACGACGATGGCGAGTACGAGGAATTTGACGACGAGGACGACAAAGACTGAGCAGCCCTCGTGAACTCGGACGCCATAGCGCGCCGTCCCACATTGCAGGACGTTGCCGAGGCCACCGGCACTTCCATCTCTACCGTATCGCGAGCCTTAAATGGCAGCCCCCGGGTGGGGGCGCAGACCCGCGATCGGATTCGTGAGGAAGCCAATCGCATTGGCTACCAAGTTGACCTGGCTGGTTCCTTGCTGCGCCGGTCTAGTCCGCGCAATGTAGGACTGATTTGCAGACTCGAACAGGAGTTGCACTCCGAGCTTCACGACCAAATGCTCGCCCGCGCCGAAGCTATCGGCCTGAACCTAGTGGTTCAGTCAGTCAGCCAGAACAACCCAGCCAGCAGGGCTATCCAGGCGCTGGAACAACTGCGCTGCCAGGCTGTAGTAGTGGTGGACCCGAGCCAACTGCCGGAGTTGCGTCCTGAGTCTGTCAGGATGCCGCTGATCGCGGTGGGACAAGATGCGCCCACCGGCGCAGCTGCGCTGGTCACCTCTGACAATAGGGTAGGGATGCAGCAACTGGTGGCCCACCTGTGGGAACACCAGCACCGAGAGGTAAGGCTCCTAGATGGACCAGCGGGAGCCTCAGCGGACGCCCGCCGGAAGGCTTTCGAGGAGGCCTCTACCCAGGTTGGCCTGAGCTACCGTGTGGTCGCTGCCGGCGCGAGTGCCGACGCTGGCTATCAAGCCACCAGAGGACTCTTGGAGCGGGGAGAGCTCCAACAGGACAGTGGGCCAAGCGCTTTAGTCTGTTACAACGACCAGTGCGCCCAGGGAGCTTATGTTGCGCTCCTGCGTGGAGGGCAGCGACCTGGCCAAGACATTTCGGTTACTGGCTGTGACGACTCCCAGATCGCTATCAGTAAGGCATTTGACCTGACCTCCATCAACCGGCAGCCAGCCAAGTTGGCCAGCCTGGCAGTGGAACTCGCAGGGAAATGGATGGGACCTACCAGGCAAGCAGCCGCTGCCCCTGAGCGATGCAAAGTGAACACCAAGCTGGTGGTCAGAGGCTCCTCCGGGCCCGCGCCACGCAAGTAATCGGCTGCGCCAGATTGTGGGGATCAGGCAGTCGAACTACACCGGAACTGGCCCCAGCCTCCCCGCCTAGCGGAGTGACTGGGACCAGCCCGCAGCGTGCACTCAGGCTGCATCAATCATGAGACGCTGCAACAGCTCCTGGTGAGTGCGAGGAGGGGCTACCAGCACAGAACCCTGGTAGCGCACATCCAAAGGTGTGCCATCCAAACGGGTGAAACGAACCCCTGCCTCCGCACAAATCAGGGCAGCTGCCGCAATATCCCAAGGGGAGACCCACATATGGACAAAGGCTCCAGCTCTGCCGCAAGCCACTTCCACACATTCCAGTGCGGCTGAACCGTAACGGCGGTGTCCCCGGGACTCCACTAGACACTGAGCCAGCCTCGGCAGCGCCTGAATCTCCTTGAGATCGGTGATGATCACGCAGTCAGTGCGTGCAGGCCCCTCACCGACAGGCGGCAGCGGTATCCCATCGCAGCAGGCACCTTTGCCGCGCACCGCGCTGTAGGTGTGCCCAATGACCACGTCACGCACCACCCCAATGACCGGCACCCCATCCAGGCAAAGTGCCAGCGAAACCGCGTAGTCGCGGCGGGTCTCCACCAGATTCATAGTGCCGTCCACTGGGTCGAGCACCCAGACCAGCCCCGCGAAAGAATCAACCGCGTGCCCTTCCTCGCCTAGCAGAGGTAGGCCAGTTTGGGAGCTCAGAGCTTGGGCAACGTGCTCCTCCACGGCCTGGTCAATTGCGGTTACCAGATCATTGCGCCCTGACTTAGTGCGCACGTCTAGGCCTTCCCACAACTGCGCGGACTGGGCTATCTCGGCGGCCCGTTGGACGACACCAAGGGCCACCTGGAGCAATTGGTCTAAACAGGTGTCGTCAATCTTCACACTCATGCGGTGGCCACCTCCTGCGGGTTGTCCTGGGCGAATTTGCGGTCTGCCCGGAGCATACGTTCCTCCAGTAGGGCCACAATGAGCAGGCAGGCCAGGCCCACTATGGCCGAAACAATCAACACCGTAAAGGTTGAGCCCCAGCCGTGTAGGTTGTGCCCGAAGACCGTTACGCCGTGCTTCTTCGGGTCAGCAATCCGGCCCAGAAGCACCTTTGCCATGGAGTCACCAAATACATAGCCGAAGGCTCTGGGGACGGCGTTGACCACTACGGTGGCGGTCTTGGGGGCGAAACCGATCACGCAGATGCCAATTAGAGTGACCGGTCCGAAGATCAGGAAGCCAATGAAGAACAACGCGGCATAGACGACGGTCTCCGAAGTGGCTTGCGAGTAGATCAGAATCGGCACAATCACTAGGCCTAGGCCGATCGCTGCGGTGATGGCGCGGCGCCCACCGAGCTTGTCGGAGACGAAGCCCCAGGCTAGTGATCCTGCCAAACCTCCCATTTCTAAGGCGATGGTGGTGTTCACTGCGGTGTAGTCGGAGAAGCCCAAGACTTCGTGGGTGTAGAGGACGTTCCAGTTGTCGATGCCGATGCGCACGCAGTAGGCGGCCACGTTGGCGATGCACAGTAACCATACGGCGGGATTCTTGAGGACGTATTCGTACAGGATGCGGCCCTTGGAAACCTGCTCAGTGACGACGTCGGCCTTGGCAACTGGCTCTTCGAAGATAGTCTCAGGCCGCTCCCATCCAAGCTCGCAGGGGTCGTCCTTGCCATAGAAGAAGCCCCAGATGCCGATGGGTATGGCCACGATGGCCGGCACAATAAACATGCCAATGACGTTGCCGTGGAAGAGCGTGTTTGCGCCCCAGAGAGCCAGAGCGCCTGCGGCCATGGCGCCGAGGTTGTGGGAGGCATTCCACCAGCCGATAAAGCGGCCACGCAAGGCTCGAGGGGTCCAACGGTTCATGGTGGAGTTGCAGCAGGGTCCGCCGGGAGCTTGGAACAGTCCATTTAGGGACCACAGGAGGATAAGAATGCCGTAGGGATTGTTGACGGCGGCCAGTGCGGCGCCGATCAGGATGGAGAGGATGCCTGAGCCGATCAGCAGGGCCGAGACGACGCGCTTGGTGTTCTTACCGTCGATGAAGAATCCGAGCAGCAGGCCGCCGAAGCCGTAGGTTAGGGAGAAGGCAAAGCCAATGGTGCCCAGCTCGGAAGTGGACAGGCCGATCTGTTCTTTTAGGAAGGGCTGGGCGGACTTGAAGTTGGTGCGAAGCAGGTAGAAGCCGCCGTAGCCGACGATCAGCACGGAGTAGACCTTGATGAACTCCCAGAGCCAGCGCTTGCGTTGCTGGCTTAGGGGAGTGCTGCCGCCAGGCTTCGCTTCAATGCGGAACAGGGAAGAGATAGAGGACATGCGCCACCTCGTTGTGGTCGTTGAGAGCCGGTTCAGCCGGCAGGCCGTCTGTGGCCTGAACACAACTATACAAACGTTTGCACAATGAGGGAGGCTTTCAGCAAATTGTGCTGACATGCAGCTTCAAAGAGTGGTCCTTCGGACCAGGCAGTGCAGGCGGCGTAACCCCCTGCGTTTGCTCTGCGGAGTGTGGCGGGCCTCAGTACCGTTCGGGATAACCGAGGTCGAGGGCCGTGACCTCATCAAGTACATGGCGGATCTGGGGCGGCAGCACCAAGCCCTCAGTGTTCAAAGCCCCTTGCAGCTGCGCGGGAGTACGCGCGCCAACTACGGTGCCAGCCACACCGACTGCGTCGCGCGCCCAGGTCAGGGCGATCTCCATCGGCTTGCGGTCCAACCCTGCCGCCGCCGTCGCGACGGCCTCCACCACCCGCCGTTGCCGCTCACCCAAGTAGGGCACCACATAGGCCTGCAGATGCGGTGAAGCCGCCCGCGAATCAGGTGGAGTAGTGGAACGGTACTTACCAGTCAGCACTCCTCGCCCCAAAGGGGCATAACCAATAACCCCAAATCCGAGCGCCTCAGCCGCAGGCATAAGCTCACGCTCAACCCCACGGCACAACAGAGAATGCTCCACCTCGACCGCGGCCAAACTCGGCCCCTGCGCTCCTTCGCGTAGCAGATCCGCCATACGCACACTCGACCAGGCCGGATGGTTAGACAGGCCCACATACCTGGTGCGGCCAGAGGCCACCGCTGCGCGCAAGGCAGAGGCCGTCTCCTCCAAAGGAGTCGTGGGGTCAGGCACCTGTACGAGCCAAAGGTCCAGATGGTCAGTTCCCAATCGTGCCAAGGACTCATCCAGCACATCCAGAAGCGTGCCGCGAGAGGCGTCAGCCACTGAACCGCGCTCACCGGTGCGCCAGTTACGCAGACCAGCCTTAGAGACCAGCACGACTTCACGGCGGTCAACCTGGCCGTGCAAGAGCTTGCCGATGACATGCTCACTCAGGCCGTCACCGAAGGAAGCGGAGGTATCTAGCAGGGTGCCGCCAGCGTCAAGGAACAACTCCAACTGCTCCTGCGCCTCCGCCTCATCAGTGTCCCGACCCCAGGTCATAGTGCCCAGCCCCAAAGCTGAGACGCGCAAACCAGTGCCAGCAAGTCGCCTGTGCTCCATGCGGCAACGGTAAACCCCCCTACCGCAGCGGGCTGAATTTGACGCGCGGCCCCTAAATGACAGTGTGGCCGCTAAAGATCACTACCTCAGGCCCGAGCAGTCAGTAGCCGCTGCAAACCCGCCTCCGGAGCTCTGGGTGCTTCACCCCCAAAGACTGGGCAGTGCGCCTGGAAAGCACACCAGTCACACAGCCTTGAACGCTTAGGCGTGAACTGCCCCGAGCGGGCACAGTCCTCAACCTCATCCCAGATCCGCTCCAACTTAGTCTCAACGGCTGCCAACTCGGCGGGACGTGGATCATGGGTAAGGGTGCGCCCATCCTTAAGGAAAAGCAGCTGGGTGCGCGCCGGTGCTTGCCCCCGCTGATACTCCAGCACCAGGGCGTAAAACCGCATCTGAAACAGCGCTTCCTCCTGAAAGCGAGGATGTGGGGATTTGCCGGTTTTGTAATCCACCACGCGCATAGCCCCAGTGGGCGCCACATCAAGCCGATCCACAAAGCCTCGCAGCAGCAGACCACCCTTGGTTGCTGCCTCCACCATGACCTCACGCTCGGCTGGTTGCAACCGCGTGGGGTTCTCCAGGTGGAAATAGGCCTCCACCAGATCACGGGCCTCCTCCAACCAGGGGCCGATCTGCTCCGGTGATGCAAACAGGCTGAGCACCTCGGGGGAGCGTTCCTGATGCGCTTGCCACTGCCCGGGTAACAGCTCCAGCGCTGCCTCACGTGTGCGTTCGCGGGCCGGGAGGTCAAAAAGCCGCTCAAGCACGGCATGCACCAGGGTTCCCTTGTGGGTGGCCAGGGAGCCGGGTTCCGGCAGCCGGTCCACTGTGCGGAGCCGGAACATGAGTGGGCACTGCATGAAGTCCTTGGCGCGGGAGGGAGATAAGGCCGTGCGCCGCGGTCCAGCGCCCGGGCGGGCCTGAGGTCCGGTAGGCCGTGGATTGCTCTGCTCAGTCATACCTTGACGCTACCGCCTGCCACTGACACGCACCCGTGCACACGGCCTTAGCGAGCACCGTTAGGCTCTGCCCATGACCTCTCCTACCCGGCCCGCTGGCTCTCAGCCCTGGACCCTGCTGCGGATCGGCGGTGCACCCGTCATCATCGACCCCACCTCACTGCTCCTAGGCTTGTTGATCGCAGGCTCCTGGTACCCCGCCGTTAGCAACCTTTTTCGGTCACAGATCACGGTGCTGGCGGTGGTGGGCGCAGCGGCGCTAGGAGTGCTCCTATCCGTCTTCTTGCACGAGCTAGCGCACGGAATGACCGGCACCATTTTGGGGCGCAAGCCCATCCGCTATGAGCTCATGCTGCTAGGTGGCCGCACTTCCTTCGGACCGGCAAGTAACTGGGCCCCCTGGAAAGATGTGTTGACCTCAGTCATCGGCCCCTTCACCAATGCGGCCCTGTGGATGCTCACCTCTTGGCTATCCCACCAGCCCATCCTGCCGCTTCCTATGGCCGTGACCCTTTGGGCGATTAGCTGGGTGAATCTAGCTTTGGCAGTGTTTAACATCTTGCCTGGCCTGCCGCTAGACGGCGGGCAAGCCGTAGCCTCACTGGTGCACCAGATCACTGGACGCCGTGAGACCGGCCAACGCATCGCCGCCTGGGGTGGCCTGCTCATCGTGGCTGGCATGGCCTGGTACTGGATCATCCGCCCACTGGTGGTCTACCGGGTCCAGCCCTCAGCCTTCAACCTCATGCTCGTGCTGATGGTGGCTTGGACCATCGCCTCCACCAGCTGGAAGGTGTTGCAGCTGGGGCAGGGCAACCGCGCCGCGGCTCGCCTGGATCTGCGCAAACTCTCCCGCCCCGTCAAACCCGTCACCGCAGACACTGCTCTGGCCACTGTCCGCGCTGAGCTTGCGCATGGAACTTCCGCCGTCCTGGTGGTTGATGGCACCGAGCTGCTTGGCATTATCGACGCCGTCGGCCTAGTGGAAGCTGGACTGTCCCGGCCTACCCCAGGGGAAACCGCTACCGCTGGGCAGGTCTGCCAAGTGCTGCCAGCCGCCGCCGTCTCCACCGACCTCGACGGCGTCGCCGGAGGGGAAGCCCTCAAACGCGCACGCACCGTGAGCCGCTGGCTCATCCTGCTCGACCGGGGTCAGGTGCTTGGAGCCGTACCCACCGGTGCCCGCTGAACTCCGGTTAGAAACAAGCGCCGCCAATGTCTGAGCACAATCTCCTGCCCACGCCTTCCGCCAGCTCCGCCGACCAGGACGGGACCAACACTCAACCGTCAGCCTCCACACAAGCCACAGCGACCGGACGCCGCCAACTGTTGCGCGCAGGCCTACGCAATGCCTCCCTGGTCACGGCCGGTGTGGTTGCTGGCAGTGCTGGGGGAGCAGCCGCTGCGCACTATGCGGACACCCACCTCGATCCCACCGACCGAGTCGCACCTAAACCAACTACAGCAGGCCTGTTCGGCGTGCAGGTCCTCTTTCAGGGCCCACCCGAGCAGCAGCTCGCCTGCATCACCTACGACGACGGCCCAGACCCGCGCTGGACTCCACTAGTGCTGGACATATTGGCGCAGCTGAACATCCCTGCGACCTTCTTCGTGCTAGGCGAAGCCGTGCAAGCCCACCCGGAGCTCGTGGCCCGCGAGGTTGCTGCGGGTCACGAGGTAGGCATACACAACTGGGTGCATACGGATGTTTACTCCGTGGGGGTGGACGAGCTGCGAGGTTCCATTGACCGCACCATCAAGGCGATTACCGCGGCTGGCGCCCCCAGCCCGCGCCTATGGCGCCCACCCTACGGGCGCCTAGACGCCCCGGCCCTGATGGTCGCTGCAGAGCGGGACTTAGACGTTTTGCTCTGGGGGCTCAACAGTCCTTCCCCAAGCGCTGCTGCCGCCGTGGCCCAGAAGGCGGGGCCGGGGGCAGTAATCCTGTGCCACGACGGGCGCACCCAGCCCTCAGAACCACTGCTGCGGGCAATGGGGGAGTCCCTGGCCAAACTCAAGGAACAAGGACTGCGATTTGTGACTGGCTCCCAAATGCTGGCGGCATCCACAGCGGCTGGCGTCCCCACGGCAACCGCACCGGAAGCACTGGCACCAGCTAACTAGAATCGCCTGCAATGAGCGAGCACGAACACACCCCGTCCTTCCACGACCCGGACCAGGACACCGTCATAGACACCACCGGCTACACCGAGCCCGCTGCGCCGTCTGAAGCCGAAGGGCAGTCCACCAACTCGGGCCAAACCCCGCCAAAGCTCCCGCCCCGACACCTCACCCAGGAAGTCCTAGGGCAGGCCGGAAGACGTGGGCCCCTGCGCTACGGCGAACGCATCCAAGTCACTGATGTCAAAGGTGCTAAGAACACTTTCCAGCTCGATCCCCGTGGCTATTTCCAGTCGGTACGCGGCTCCTTTTACCACCGTGACGTCGTCGGCAAGGAGGAGGGCACGGTCATCACCACTGACACCGGCCACGAACTCCTCATCCTGCGGCCCCTGCTGGCCGACTACGTCCTGTCCATGCCACGCGGCGCCCAGGTCGTCTATGCCAAAGACTCCGGCCAAGTCATCGCCATGGGTGATATTTACCCGGGTGCCCGCGTAATTGAGGCGGGCGTCGGTTCGGGCGCCCTGACCATGAACCTGCTGTCCGCCATCGGGGAGAGCGGCCACCTGCTCTCCATTGAGCGGCGCCACGACTTTGCCCAGATTGCTGCAAGCAATGTCGACTGTTGGTTCGGACGCCACCACCCCGCATGGGAACTGCGCGCCGGAGATTTCAACGACGTCGTCGGCAAACACGTGCTCGATGCCAGTGTGGACCGCATCGTCTTGGACATGCTGGCGCCCTGGGACTGCGTGGCGCAGAGCGCTCGCGCCCTGGCTCCGGGCGGTGTCTTCCTGGCCTACGTGGCCACCACTACCCAACTCTCCCGCACGGTGGAGCAACTGCGTCACTGTGGTCTGTTCACCGAACCGGAGGCCTGGGAGTCGATGGTCCGCACCTGGAATGTGGACGGCCTCTCTGTACGCCCAGATCACCGCATGGTTGCCCACACCGGCTTCCTGCTAACCGCCCGCCGCCTAGCCCAAGGCTCACAGCCCCTGAGCCGCAAACGGCCACCGGCTCGAGGTGCCTACGACGAAGGCGGCTACTGGCTGCCAGAAGACGTCAAAGAACGCACCAGCACAGACAAGAAGGTCCGCCGGGTCCTGCGGGACAGTCTCGCCAAGCAACCGGAAGATGCCACACCGGTCCTCAGTGACCACACTGGTGCACATGACTGAGTCCAAGCAGCCGGACGATGACCCCTCCGGTCTAGTCGCGAGCGCCTCAGATAGGCCCCTGGCTCCGCCGACACCATCCTTCACCAGCCACCAGTTGCGTGAGGCCCGCGCCCAGGCCGTCAGCCTCACAGAGAAGAACGAGCGCCTGACTGCGGCTCTCACCGCCGCCCGCACCCGCATTAAGGAACTCGGCGCTCAGCTTGACGCCGTCACTCTGCCGCCCCTGACCTTCGGCACTATCACCGCCCCACCAGCCCTGCGCAGCCAGGAGGCGAGCGGGCAGACCCGTGCCTTGGAGGTGGAGGTCAACCTCTCCGGCCGCGCCATGCGCCTGACGGTGCACTCCGCCCTAGCTGCTGCCAGCTTGCAGGTGGGTGCGCGTGTGGGCGTCAACGACCAGCTGCTGGTGGTCAGTGTGCATCCCGCCCCAGACACGGGTGAGGCAGTGGCGCTAGATGAAGTCATTGCGGACGGCGCAGCCGGTCCTCGCGCTTTGGTAACTACAGGTGCAGGTGCCACCCGGATCCTTAGCCTGGCCGCCAATCTGGACCCCGCGACACTCCGCCCCGGAGACACTCTGGCCGCAGACCTGCGCACAGAGGTGGCCCTCGCCAAAGTGGAGCGCACCAGCGTGGAGCAACTGGTGGTGGCAGAGACCCCAGATGTCTCCTGGGAGGATATCGGGGGACTGGGGGCCCAGATCAGCCAGATCCGTGATGCTTTAGAACTGCCCTTCACTCACCCCGACCGCTACCGGGCCTATGGGCTGCGCGCCCCTAAAGGCGTGCTCCTTTACGGCCCGCCCGGCTGCGGAAAGACGCTGATTGCCAAGGCTGTAGCCACCTCTTTGGCACGGTCTGGTGGTTCCGCACGCGGGGCCGCTTTCCTCAACATCAAAGGTCCGGAACTGCTGAGCAAGTTCGTGGGTGAGACGGAAAGACAAATCCGGGCGATCTTTGAACAGGCCCGCAAAGTGGCTGGCGAAGACCGTCCGGTGGTCGTCTTCTTTGATGAAATGGAGGCTCTCTTCCGGACCCGCGGCACCGGGATCTCCTCCGATGTGGAGACCATGATTGTGCCCCAGGTGCTCGCGGAGATCGACGGCGTCGAGTCACTACGCAATGTAGTGATTATCGGTGCCTCCAACCGGGAGGACATGATCGACCCCGCCTTGCTGCGCCCCGGACGCCTGGATGTCAAGATCCGCATCGGTCGACCAGACCAAGCCGGTGCGGAAGAGATCCTCGCCAAGCATCTAACCAGGGAGCTGCCTCTAGACCCGGTAGAACTCGCGGCAGCCAGTGGGGACCGGGAAGCCGCCGTCGCGGCCATGCGCCAGGCAACCGTTCAGGCTCTCTACCAGCGCAGCCCCCGAACAGCCGTTCTGGAGGTCACCTACGCCAGTGGTGCCACTCGTTGCCTGCACCTAGCAGACCTGGCCTCAGGTGCCATGCTTGCAGGGATTGTTGCGCGCGCTAAAACCGCTGCCATCAAGGATGAACTCACAGGCGGCGCCGGTGGCCTGTCCACCACTCGCTTACTTGAGGCACTGCAGGCAGAGGCGCGCCAGAACGAGGAGATTACTGGCGCGACCACCGCAGAGGGATGGGCTCGGCTAATTGGCGGCAGTGGTGAAGCAATCCGCTCCGTGCGGCGCCTGGGACACCAGGAACAGTGATGCGCCCACAGGAAGCTACTAATTCAGTGACCTGGCTCAAGGATCCCGCCTGCCGACCAGTCGGACTGGAAACCGAACTGGGGGTGCTGGAACCTGGCAACTTTCACGCCAACCCTGTAGCTCTGGCGAGCCGCCAGGTGGACGCATACGCCACCATCAGTCGACCAGGGCTGCAAAACATTGACGGCGCGCCGGCACCTGCCGTTCGTTGGGACTACGAGGCAGAAGACCCCCTAGCAGACCAGCGCGGCGGGCATTTGGAACGCGCCGCAGCCCACCCCAGCCTGCTCACAGACGATCCCACCATCCTGGCACCCTCCGGTGACGCCTCTGCAGAAATCGCTTCGGCTCCTGCCGCCCGGGGTCAGACAGCTGACCTGGCGACGCCGTCGCCCGGATCAGGGTTGGCAGATCTGCCAGCCGGCCCTTGGGGAGCGCGCCCACGCCCCAGCGCCGCCGAGGCCGCCCTGGCGCGCGCCACCACTGCTGTGCTCACCAATGGGGCCCGCCTGTACGTGGACCACGCTCACCCGGAGTACTCGAGTCCTGAAGTGCTCAGGCCCATTGACGCCCTTATTTGGGATCGGGCCGGGGAGGTGATCGGCCGCCGGGCCATGGCGGCGCTAGCCGGGCAGTCAGGCGGCGTGGAGACCGTGCTGTATAAGAACAACGTCGATGGCAAAGGCGCCGCCTACGGCAGCCATGAGAACTACCTGGTGCGCCGCGAGCTGCCCTTTGAAACCCTGACTGCGGCGCTGATTCCCTTCCTGGCCACCCGCCCAGTGCTCGTGGGCGCCGGACGGGTAGGCCTAGGCCCGCGCTCAGAGCGGCCCGGTTTTCAGATTAGCCAGCGAGCCGACTACGTGGGCTGCGAGGTGGGCCTGCAAACCACCTTCAACCGTCCCCTAGTCAACACCCGCGACGAGCCCCATGCGGAGTCCAAGCGCTGGCGTCGGCTCCATGTCATCAACGGTGACGCGAATATGTTGGAGGTGCCTGGATACCTGAAGGTCGCCACTGCGAACCTGCTGCTGTGGTATCTGGAGCGGGCTCACAAGCGTGGTTTGGGACTTGCGGTGTTGCAGGATCTCCAAGTTCAGGGCGACGTCGTTGAGCAACACTGGGCTATGAGTCACGATACGACGCTGGCCTTCACCTATCAGACGAACCGTGGGCCACTGACCGCCTTGGAGCTCCAGGGCCTGTACTTAGAAGCCATTAGGGCGGCCTTGCGAGAAGACTACGGCGGGCTGGAAGCCACCCAAGTGGGGGAGGAGACTGCCCGGGCACTGAAACTCTGGGCGGAGGTGCTGGAGGTTTTGGACTGCTTCGCCGCCGCGCAGGCAAGCGAGGCCGCCCCTGCCGCCCGCGCTCACGCCCTGGCTATGGCTGCACCTTTGGTCGAGTGGGTCGCCAAGCTCCAGCTGTGCGAGGGCTTGCTGGCCCGGTCCGCAAGCGGTTGGGAAGATCCACGGGTGGCCGCGCTGGACTTGCAGTGGGCAGACCTGCGTCCCGGCAGGGGGGTGGCGGAACGCTTGAACGCTGCCGGACGCACGCGTCGCCTAACCACGGATGCGCAGATTGAACAGGCTGCAGATCAGCCCCCACCGGGAACCCGGGCGGCAGTTCGCGGCGCAGCTATTGCGCGTTTCCCCCAAGTGGTGGCTGCCTCCTGGACCAGTTTGGTGCTCGATCTGCCAGCGCGTTCCAGTCTGCTGCGCCTTGACCTGCCTCAGGATGTTGCTTGCTCAGCAGCAGAAACTGAAGCCTGGCTGGCCGCGATTTCGCGGACGGTAGCAGCAGGGGAGACACTTGCGCCCTAGCTCAGCCCCCAGTTGGGGGCCGTTCCGCCCTAGAACCGGTCGAGCAGAATCGAGGAGCCCATGTCCCAAAACCAGCAGCAACTGCAGCCACAGGAGGGCCATTTCGGAGCCGACGACGCCCTTGCTGCAGGTGGCCAAGTGCAAGCCAGCGCGGTTGATGACATTCTCGACGATATCGACGCCGTCTTGGAAGCCAACGCCGCTGCCTTCGTTCAGGGCTTCGTCCAGAAGGGCGGACAGTGACCACTGCGGAGCGCCACGCCTCGCCCGCCAGAAGAGTCTTTGGAATAGAGACCGAATACGGCATTACATGTGCTTCCACTAACGGGGGACCAGCACCCCTGGATGCCGATCATGCCGCCCGTGAGCTATTCAAGCCTCTAGTCCAGCGCCATCGCTCAACCAATGTCTTCACCCCCAACGGCGGGCGTCTATACCTGGACGTAGGCAGTCACCCCGAGTACGCCACCGCCGAGTGTGACCGTTTAGCTGACCTCCTGGCCCAGGATCGGGCCGGGGAACTGCTCATGGCGCGCCTCGTTGCCGAAGCTAACACCCATCTGGCTGAACAGGAGGTGCCCGGGCGCATCCACCTGCTCAAGAACAACCTTGACGCCGAGGGCAGTGGCTTTGGCTGTCACGAGAATTACCTGGTGCACCGCCGTGGAGACTTTTGGAAAGATGCGCGCGCCCTAGTGCCCCATCTGGTAACTCGCCAGATCCTGGTAGGTGCCGGACATATTGACGTGGACCCGGCTGGAAACCGGCCCACCCGCTACGTCTTTTCCCAGCGTGCCGACCAAATGCACGACGCCGTCTCTGCGGCCACCACCCGAGTCCGGCCCCTGATAAACACGCGCGATGAACCCCACGCTGACGCAGAGCGCTTCCGCCGCATGCATGTGATCGTAGGAGATTCCAATATTGCGCAAGGCTCAACGCTGCTGAAGCTAGGCCAGATGGATCTGCTCCTGGACTACCTGGAGAAAGGCGGAGATCTCAGTGATCTGGCTCTGGCAGAGCCGATGCGCGCCATCCGAGATACCTGTCACGACCTCAGTGGCCAGGCCAAGCTGGAGCTTGCTAGCGGAGGCATGATCACGGCGCTAGATCTTCAAGAGGAGCACCTGAGCAGGATCTCTGCGCACTGTGAACAGCTTGATCTAGACTCGCTTCAAAGCGAGGTTCTTAGCCTATGGGCGCGGGGCTTGCAGGCGCTGCGCTGCGATGACCTCGGGGCGGTCGCAACTGACCTGGACTGGGCCGCCAAGCTCAGTCTGCTGCGCCGCTACCAGGACCGCACCGGAGCCGAGCTCACCGATCCACGCGTCGCCCGGCTGCTACTGGCTTACCATGACATCGCTGCGCAAGATGGGCTGCGCAGCCGACTCGAGTCAGCAGGCCTGCTGCGCCGCTACGTTGCTGAGTCTGCGTGCGAATGTGCCATGGGCCACGCTCCTGCCACCACTCGCGCTCACCTGCGAGGTCAGGCTGTGGCCTGGGCACAGGCACGCCGTCGAGATTTGGCTGTGGATTGGGTTAACCTCAAGCTGGAAGACGGTTCTGTTCCTGCCATTGCCCTACGCGACCCACTTGTCAACTCGGACGTTCGCGTTGACGCCTTGCTCGCCGCGATGCAGGATGAGCCGGTCTATTCCGATCCCTACAGTCCCTGAGACGTGAGGAGGCGCCCATGAGCACGCAGGCTCCCGAGCCCCGCAGCCGCCGGGCGGCTTCCACAGAGACCCGTCGTAGCCGCCGCGAAAATTTGAACCAAACTCGCAGTGGCCGCCGCGTGGCTCCCGCTGAGACTCGCCGCAGTCGTCGGCTCCAGCAGAACGAACAAGCAGCTGCCGTTGGGGCCCATAAGGTCATAGGTGCGACGCTGGGGCGTAAGCGCCCAGCCACCTGGATTATTGCGGTGATGGCGGTGGCGTTGGTGGCCGTGATGGTGGCGCTGCCGCTGCTGACTTCGAGGCGGACCAGTCCGGTGGTTGAAGTTAGTCCGACCCCCACGCCCACGCTGATGGCCAAAGAAGTCGCTAGCCCGCTGCCAGGTGATGCTCCCCTGAACCAGCTCCTGGAGGTTGCCGGACGCATTGGCGCCCCACCGGTTGTGAAACTGAACGGTCCCATAATCCCAGTCCAAGAGACCCTCTCGGACGTGGTCAATCGAGGTACTGGTCGCGCGGTTAACGGTGGTGAGCCGGTAATGCTCAGTGTCTCCACCTACTCCGGGGCAGACGGCACCAATACCACCGGCAATACTGCGGGCCGACGTCTGTTCCTAGGCCCCCTGACTGCAGATACTGTGGGTGGTGATCTCTCCTGGCGCATCGTCGGACTGACCGAGGGGACCCGCCTAGTCTTGCGCTCACCAGTGACACAGCCTGACGGCAAGGCAATTGTTGAAATTACGGTCATCGATATCATGGAGCTGCGATCTCATGGCACCCCACAGCCAACGCCTGCGGGTATGCCGAGCTTCACCATGGGATCTGACGGCAAAGTCACCCTGGGCACTGCGGGCCTTCCGGAGCCGACGGCGGTGCGCGCCGAACTCCTGATTGAGGGCGAAGGCGAGCAGATTAAGGATGGCGACACCTTGGTGGCGCGCTACACCATGGTCAACTGGAAGACCGGGCAGGCAATTACGGACTGTTACGGGGACACGATGGTGCCTTGCGGTGTGGTCATGAAAGAACTCATAACCGCAGCAGCAGACCACCTGCGCGACGTACGGGTCGGATCTAGGGTGCTTATGGCACTGCCTGCTGCCCAGGCGCGGGGAGATGTATCTGTGGCCCTGGCCATTGATGTTCTATCCGTAGACAACCCTGATTCCAAGACTGCCGAGCCGACTACGGCCCCAACGGACCAAATCGTGGTGGTAACTCCGAGTGCACCTGCGGCGCCCTAGAAGCTCCTAAGCTCTCTCATCCGGTTGGTGGCCACTTATCGGGAAGCAGAGGGGAGTTCAAGGCAGGCGCCCTGCGGTTAGCCAGCAATCACCAGGTCTGGCCAATACGCTCTAGGTCCGTGTTTCCAGCTCTGAGCTTGGCGCTCAGCTTGGGCTTGCCAGTTCTTAAGGTCCCAAACATAGGGGTCACGCAGCTGGATGCGCGCAACGCAGATCTCCGGCGGCGCCTGCACCCACACGCGCAGCAATGCGAGACGCCGTAGGTCCTGCGCCGCACTGGCAAGAGCACCACAACCTTCAAGCAGAAGCACACCACCTTGCAACGGCGGCAGGGTCAGCCAGCCGCCTGGGCTGGATGCACTCCAGTCCCACTTTCGTGCCCGGGCTGGCTGGCCAGAGTCCAGCGCATGCAGCATGCCCCGCGCTGCTTCTACTCCAGCCGCCAAGCCATCCCAGCCGGGCACCAACTCGTCAAGCTGCACGATTCCCTGCCATGTTGTGCTGTACTCCAGCGCCGCAGCGACTTCCTTAGCTAGATGCGTCTTGCCGGCTCCGGCCGGGCCATCAATCACCACTACCAAGCCGCGGCCAGGGAGAGCGGATTCGGCTGCTCTAGCCCGAGCATTCGCTAGATGGGCTAGAACTACTTGGAGTGCATGCTGCTTTGGCACCGGGCGCAGTGCGAGCCAGGCTTCCGATCCACCCGAGTTGGGAGTGACAGCTGCAGGATTCACGACCTGAGCCTAATTGCAGCATTGCGCCCACGTGGATGGGTACTCGTCCAGGCGAGTCACGGCGCTAATCTGGGGCTGGAGTCCGTCATACGCAGCAGCCAGCCGGGCCCCAGCACGATTTGCCCGCCCAGTCAGGAGCCCTATATGAGCGTTGCCGTTCGCGTTATCACCTGCCTAGACGTAAAAGCCGGGCGCGTGGTCAAGGGCGTTAATTTCCAGGGCCTGCGTGATGCCGGTGACCCAGTTGAGCTAGCCGCCAAATACGAGCAGCAAGGCGCTGATGAAGTCACTTTTCTGGATGTCTCTGCTTCTGCGGAGGGGCGTGCCACCATGCTGGAGGTCGTCTCAGCCACCGCCGAGCAGGTCTTCGTGCCACTGACCGTTGGCGGTGGCGTCCGCAGCGTTGCGGACGTAGATCGGCTCCTGCGCGCTGGTGCTGACAAAGTTGGGGTAAACACCGCAGCTATCAACCGGCCTGAACTCATCGCTGAGGTAGCGGAACGCTTTGGCAACCAGGTGCTAGTGCTCTCGGTTGACGCGAGGCGCTGCCCCGAGGGCGTCACCACGGATTCCGGTTATGAGGTAACTACTCACGGTGGCCGCATTTCCACGGGGATCGACGCCGTAGCTTGGGCGGTTCAGGCAGCCGAGCTAGGTGCGGGTGAGGTGCTGCTGAACTCCATGGATGTTGATGGCGTCAAGGAGGGCTTTGATTTGGAGATGCTGGACGCGGTGCGCCAAGAGCTGCGGGTGCCGGTGATCGCCTCTGGGGGAGCAGGCAGGCCAGAACACTTCGCGCAAGCGGCGCTGCACGGTGCAGATGCCGTGCTGGCAGCCTCTGTGTTCCACTTTGGCACGATGACTGTGCGGCAAGCCAAATCAGCGCTGCGGGCGGCTGGCCTCCCGGTGCGGTGGTAGAACTACCCACTTGCGCTAGAGCCTCGCTGTAGCCGCTTAACATTGAGCCACTTGTATATCCCCGATCCTCTGATGAGCCCATGAGCGACTATCCGTATAACCAACCGGGTGCCCCAGACCCATACAACCCCTACGCTGGTCCTAGCTCAGACCCCTATGCCGCCCAGCCGCCGCTTGCCGGCACGCCCTACCCCGGATTCGAGTACCAGGGCAGTAGCTACCTAAGTTCACAGGCTGGTGCCTACCAGCCTCAACCGATGATGGTCTCGCGCCCAATGCAGCCGATCTACGACCCAGTTATGGCGCAGGTACAGCAGATGGTCCTCATGTCTAACCGGACGCGGTCCAACGCGCTGGGGGGCTGGGCTCTAGGCCTGAGCATCGTTTCCGTGCTCTGTTGCACCTACGGAGTGGCCCAACTGATTGCACTTGGACTGGGCATCGCAGGAATTGTCGCGGCAAATAACGGGCATGCGGACAATAAAGGGGTGTCAATCGCCGCAGTGGTGATCTCAGTCGTTTCTATGGCGCTTTGGATTGCCTTCTGGGTATTCGTGGTCTGGTCGAGGACGCGAAGCTACTGAGCTATGCTCGCTGCTCCCGCCCTGACTGCTCCGCCTCTGCCTCCTGGGGGCTGCTTGTTTCATGCGCTGACGGGCTATTGGTGTCCTTTTTGTGGGGGCACGCGGGCGACCGTGTCGCTGCTGCACGGTGACTGGGCAGCTGCGCTTGGCTGGAACCCGATCGCTCCCTTAGTTGAACTGCTGCTCATCGGCTTAGCTGCCAGGCTGGTTTATCGCGTACTGCGCGAGCGCCTGCGTGGTTTGGATCGGGTTTTGGACGCTTTCATGAGCCCGCGCGAAGCGCTGGTGCTTGGGGTGGCGGTGGCTGTTTTCACAGTGCTGCGCAACACCCCTTGGCTGCAGCCCTGGCTGGCTTTCCTTTTAGGTCCGCCGACGGCGCCGCTCTGGGGCTGAGCTGCCTAGAGGCTGCTGCGCACGTGGGAGACTTTCCGCCATGAGCTCGCAACCAGCCCACGACTACTCAGCACTGCCGGGCGCGCTAGCCTCCCGCCTCAAGCGGGACGCCAAGGGCCTGATTTGCGCGGTGGTACAGCAGTACGACACCCGTGAAGTGCTGATGGTCGGCTGGATGAACGACGAGGCTTTGCGCCGCACCCTTACTGAAGGTCGTGTCACCTTCTGGTCGCGCTCGCGCCAGGAGTACTGGCGTAAAGGTGATACCTCCGGGCACTTCCAGTACGTCAAGTCCGTCAGTCTGGACTGCGACGGAGACGCCCTACTCCTAGAAGTAGATCAGCTCGGAGCAGCCTGCCACACCGGTAAGCGCAGTTGCTTCCTAGCAGGCGGGGATTTGGGGGCCACAGTGGGAAAAGAAACTGAGAACTGAGCCGCCTCACCTTTGCCTGTGATCCTGTGCATGCCAGGCGGGTCACGGGCCGGAAACGCTGGACATGCTAGCGTCACCGGGAAACCCATGACCGCCTGATCTCCTAGAGCGGTCGGGAAGCATCTAACCGGAAGCACTGAGAATGTCCCCTTCGAAATCAAAGGCAGCAGCGGGCCCAGCGGCCAAGACTGCGGCTGCACCCTTGAATGTCAAGGAGCTGACGCTACGCGGCGTCATCATTGGTGGCTTGATCACCATCGTGTTCACAGCGGCGAACGTCTACCTGGGTTTGAAGGCCGGACTGACCTTTGCCACCTCTATCCCCGCTGCTGTGATCTCCATGGCTGTGCTCCGCTACTTCAAGGATCACACCATCCAGGAGAACAACATCGTTCAGACGATTGCCTCCGCTGCCGGCACCCTATCCGCCATTATTTTCGTGCTACCTGGACTAGTAATGGTCGGCTGGTGGCAAGGCTTCCCCTACTGGCAGTCCGTCTTTGTAATCGCCCTGGGTGGCTTGCTGGGCGTCATGTACTCCATCCCGCTGCGTCGCGCGCTGGTCACTAACTCCGACCTGCCATACCCGGAGGGTGTGGCTGCCGCCGAGGTGCTGCGCGTGGGAGACACCAATGAAGGCGCCGAGGAATCCCGTCGCGGACTCCTGGCGATTATCTGGGGCGGCTTGGCCTCTGCCGGCTTCGCCATCTTGGGTTCTTTGAAGGCTGTAGCCACTGAGGTCTCCGGAGCTTTCAAGATTGGCTCTGGTGGCACTATGGCGGCTGGTTCCCTGTCCCTGGCGCTGATCGGTGTGGGACACCTGGTGGGTATCGGCGTTGGTATCGCCATGATTGTCGGTCTGCTGATTTCCTACGGCATCCTGCTGCCTATGCAGACCTGGGGGCAGCTCGACGGCTCCGTGGAACTCGCTAAGGCGGTCGGCGGCGTATTCAAGAGTGACGTCCGCCTGATTGGCGCCGGCACAATAGCCGTGGCCGCAGTGTGGACCCTCATTAAGCTCATCGGACCTATCGTGGTCGGTATCAAAGACTCCCTTTCCTCGACCGCTCGCCGTGAGTCTGGCCAGGAGGTGGACATCACTGAACGTGACCTCTCCGCCAAGGTCGTTATGGGCGTAATCCTGGCCTCCATGCTGCCGATCGGTGTGCTCCTGTGGCTGTTCGTGCGCGGCACCGCCATCGAGCACTCCGCCTGGGGCCTGGTGTTCATCTCGATCGTCTTTGTGCTGCTCACCGGCCTGGCTGTCGCCTCCGTCTGCGGTTATATGGCAGGCCTAATTGGTGCCTCTAACTCTCCGATCTCGGGCGTGGGCATCATCGTGGCTATCGCCGCTGCGCTGGTGGTCAAGGTGGTGCACGGCACCGTCCAGGGTGACCAGCTGTCCGCATTGGTGGCCTACACGCTGTTCACGGCTGCGGTCGTCTTCGGTATCGCCACGATCTCTAACGACAACCTGCAGGACCTCAAAACCGGTCAGCTTGTGGGAGCAACCCCCTGGAAGCAGCAGGTGGCCCTAATAATCGGTGTGGGCTTTGGTGCGGTTATCATCCCGCCGGTCCTCAACCTCATGCAGAAGGCTTTTGGATTCCAAGGTGCCCCTGGCGCCGGTGAGAATGCCCTGTCTGCCCCACAGGCCTCCTTGATCTCCGACCTGATCAAAGGCGTTTTTGGTGGGAACCTGAACTGGAAACTGATCGGTTTGGGGGCGGCCATCGGTGTAGTGGTCATCATCATTAACGAGGTCCTGACCCGCACCACCAAGAACCTCTCCCTGCCCGGCCTGGCTGTGGGAATGGGCATGTACCTGCCGATGGCTATCACCATCATGATCCCTATCGGTGCGGTGCTTGGGCTCCTGCACGATAAATGGGCGGAGAAACAAGCCAACCCCGAGCGTGCTAAGCGCATGGGTACGCTGGTGGCCACCGGCCTGATTGTTGGTGAGAGCCTGTGGGGCGTGGTCTATGCGGGCATCGTCGGGGCTTCTGGCGAGGACGAACCGCTGGCGATCATGCCTGATAGCTTTGCGAAGCTCGCAATCTGTCTGGGAGCGCTGCTGTTCTGCGGCATCATCGCGGTGCTTTACCGGCTGGCGCGGCGCGAGGGGGCACGCGACTGAGCTAAGCCTTTAGCCACGCTCTGCTGGCCGGGGTTCCACAGATCAAAGTCTGTTGAAACCCCGGCCAGTCCAGGTTTCTGAACGGATTTGCTTCAAAGGGCATCTGCCGTGGACGATTGTATTAGCAGTGGGCTATCGCCTAACTGAGTGGGACAACTTGGAGGAATCGGCAATGAGGCACCTTGAAGCACTCGCCGCTGCTGCCCGCGCCGCTCAGGAGGCACGGGAGGCGTCCCTGCCACTGGAGCAGTTGCGCGAGCTTGCCCGCAAGGTGCCCTCGGCCCGCTGCGCCGTAGAGGTACTGCGCAGTCCTGACCGCGCAGTCTCCGTGATCGCCGAGGTTAAGCGCACCACCGCCACCTTCGCAGACCTCACCGGAGTCGGGGACTGCGGCGTAATGGCAAGCTTCTACGAGGCTGGAGGGGCGGTAGCCGTATCCGTGGTGACCGAGTCATCCCTCTACCACGGCGATCTGGCCGATCTGGATGCCGTGCGCGCCGCCGTGGATGTGCCGGTGCTGATGAACGACATGGTGGTTACGCCCTACCAAGTACATGAGGCTCGTGCCCACGGCGCGGATATGCTGGTGCTCATTGCCGGCGCGGTTCCTGACGTGGTGTTAGCCGGGCTGATTGATCGCACGCACTCACTGGGGATGACCGCGGTGGCGGAGGTACACACGCGCCGTGAGGCATTGACCGCGGTGGAGTCCGGGGCTGAAGTGATTATGGTGGACGCCCGCGACCCGCAGACTTGTGACGTGGACCGGACGCTTTTTGAACAGGTTGCTGAGGTGCTGCCTGCTGAGGTAATACGGCTGGCAGCTGGTGGAGTCAGTGGTCCCCACGATGTCATGAACTATGCTCGCAGCGGCGCCGACGTCGTGCTGGTAGGTGAAGCTATCCTGCGGTCTGCTGATCCGCAGCAGTTTGTGGCTGAGCTAGTCGCTGCTGGCGCCCACCCGGCCTTGCTTTCAGCCACTAATAGAGAGGCACATTGAATCCATGCCCCTGAGCTTGAATATGCCAGGAATGTGGCTGGCGACCCAGCTGGGTGCCAGTATCCCCAGTCCTTCACAGGGGGTATGGCAAATAGGGCCCTTCCCGCTGCGCGCCTACGCATTGTGCCTGCTGGCCGGCATCTTCCTGGCTGTGGGCTGGGGGGAGCGGCGTTACCGGGCAGCTGGTGGTGAGCGAGACACGGTGGTAGATCTGGCTCTGCTCTCAGTGCCACTAGGCATTGTGGGGGCGCGCCTTTACCACGTACTGACTTCCCCAGATGCCTACTTCGGACCTGAAGGCAGCCTGGCCAATATCCCACGCATCTGGGAAGGCGGGATTGGCATCTGGGGAGGCATCTCAGCTGGCGCAGCCACCTGCGCGGTGCTGCTGTGGCGCCGAGGCCTGCGGGTTGCGCCCTTCGCCGATGCCTTGGCCCCGGGGGTGCTAGCGGCGCAAGCGATCGGACGCTTTGGCAACTGGTTCAACCAGGAGCTATTCGGTGGCCCCACCACGCTGCCTTGGGGCCTGGAGATTGACGACGCCCACCTGCCTGCCGGATATCCTTCCGGCACCCTCTTTCACCCAACCTTCCTGTATGAGGCGCTTTGGAATGCTGCCGGAGTCCTAGTGCTGCTGTGGCTCGCACGCAGGCTCAAAGCCCGTGACGGCGCCACCGGTGGCCGGATCATGTGGGCTTACATGATGGTTTACACCGCTGGCCGTGCCTGGATCGAGATGCTGCGCGTTGACGATGCTCAACTGATTGCTGGCCTGCGCCTAAATGTGTGGACCTCACTGCTGGTGTTCTTAGCGGGACTCCTGGGCTATATCTGGACCAGCCGCCGCGGCCCCTCCGACGCCGTGCGCCGGAAGCATGACGCTGCCGCCGACCTGGAGGTTGCCACGGACGCCGCTACAGAACTTGGCGGGAGCGGCGAAGGCAAGGAGGGCAAGAGCGTTGTGGAGGCCGCCTCCAGTGAACCGGAAACCAGCTCAGCCATATCGTGAGGCTGGTCGCAACCCCGCTGGGAATGCTGACGCCGGTGATGGCACTCGCCACTTTCGCTTAGGCTGGTGTCATGCGTAGAGCGAAGATCGTGTGCACACTCGGCCCGGCCACAGATTCCCCAGAGCAGGTTCAGGCCCTCGTAGACGCCGGCATGAACGTCGCGCGCATTAACCGCAGCCACGGACGCGCCGAGGACCAGGAGGAGGTCATCGCCCGCGTCCGCGCAGCCGCAGAGGCTTCCGGCCAACCAGTCGCAATTCTGGTCGACCTGCAAGGCCCCAAGATTCGCCTGGGTCGCTTTGTCAACGACCAGAAGGTTCAGCTGCACAAGGGCGATGAGTTCACCATCACCACTGAGGAGGTGCTGGGCACCGTCAAGCGCTGCTCCACCACCTTCAAAGGCCTGCCGGGTGACTGCCGTCCCGGTGACCGGCTTCTAATCGACGACGGCAACGTGGCCGTGCGCGTCAAGGCAGTCACGGACACCGACGTCGTCACCACTGTTGAGGTGCCTGGCTACGTCTCCAACAACAAAGGCATCAACCTTCCAGGTGTGGCCGTCTCCGTGCCCGCCCTGTCCGAGAAGGACCGCGGTGACCTGCGCTGGGCCCTGAAGATCGGCGCCGATCTGATTGCGCTGTCCTTTGTGCGCGATGCCAATGACATCAAGGATGTCCACGAGATTATGGACGAGGTCGGGGTACGCATCCCGGTGATCGCCAAGATCGAGAAGCCCCAGGCCGTGGAGCACCTTTTCGACATTGTTGATGCCTTTGACGGCATCATGGTGGCGCGCGGTGACCTGGGCGTGGAGATGCCCCTGGAGTCCGTGCCGCTGGTCCAGAAGCGTGCGATCGAGCTGGCCCGCAGGCAAGCCAAGCCCGTCATCGTGGCCACCCAAGTGCTTGAGTCCATGATTCAGAACCCGCGCCCCACCCGCGCGGAGGCCTCTGACTGCGCCAACGCCATCCTGGATGGGGCTGACGCCGTCATGCTCTCTGGCGAGACCAGCGTGGGCGCCTACCCGATCGAGGCCGTGCGCACCATGGCCCGCATCATTGAGAATGTTGAAGAGAACGGTGGGGAGCGTATCCCCGGCCTGGGGTCTTATCCACAGACCCGCGGTGGTGCGATCACCCGGGCTGCCGCAGATATGGGAGAGGTATTGGACGCCGCCTTCCTAGTGACCTTCTCTCAGTCGGGTGACACGGCACGCCGACTTTCACGTCTGCGTTCACCAATCCCCCTGCTGTGTTTCACCCCACTGCACACTACGCGCAACCAGTTGGCTGTTTCCTGGGGCGTGCAAACCTACGAGGTGCCTGAGGTTAGACACACCGATGACATGGTGGCGCAGGTCGATGAGTTGCTTCAGTCCAAGCACATCGCCCACCCCGGTGACACGGTGGTGATCGTGGCTGGCATGCCCCCGGGCACACCCGGCTCCACGAACTCCATCCGCGTGCACCACGTGGGGGAGCAGGCCGTCTTCACGCACTGAGCTGTTTGAGGCATTTAAAAAGGGCGTGGGCCCCGTGCTTTGTGCACAGGGCCCACGCCCTTTGAGTACCAGTACCTCCGGTGGGACTCGAACCCACAACACTCCGATTTTGAGTCGGATGCCTCTGCCAATTGGGCTACGGAGGCTCTCGGCTGACTTCGGTCGGCCTTGAACGGCTCAGAGCATACTAGGCTTAGCCCGTGAATACCGAGTCAACACCCAAGCCGCGCCGGGTTCTCGTCGCAGAGGACGAGACCCTCATCCGCCTCGACATCGTGGAGACCCTTACCGATGCGGGCTTTGAGGTGATCGCTGAGGCCAGCGACGGCGAGGAAGCCGTCCGCCTAGTGGCCGAGCATGAGCCGGATTTATGCGTGCTGGACGTCAAAATGCCCGTCATGGATGGCATTACTGCCGCTGAACGCATTCTCGCAGAGCACTCCTGCGCTGTCGTCATGCTCACAGCCTTCTCCCAAAAGGAGCTCGTTGAGCGGGCTAGCGCCGCCGGTGCCATGGCCTACGTGGTGAAGCCCTTCACCCCGGCAGACCTCATTCCGGCCCTGGAAATCGCCTACTCCCGCCATGAGGAGATCCTCTCGCTTGAGAGCGAGATCACGGACCTGCAGGAGCGTTTTGAGACCCGCAAGCGCGTGGACCGCGCCAAGGGGCTGCTCATGGAAAAGATGGGCCTGAGCGAGCCGGACTCATTCCGCTGGCTCCAAAAGACCTCCATGAACCGCCGCCTGACCATGCGGGAGGTGGCCGACGCCGTCATTGAGCAAGTGGGTGGGGGAGTCAAGGCTGCCAAGAGCACACAGGACGGCAAGGAACAGGACTGAGTACGCAGGCTGCGCCGGGCTCCGTCGGCGCTCAATAGGCCCAGAGCTGTTTGTGGCCAAGACCGCGCAGCAGCGGCTCAAACGAACAAACTCCGCAGCCGACCCGTCGCACTGAGGCGTCCCTGGCTGTCCACCACATCTACCGTGTAAAGCGCGCTGCGGCGCCCCAGATGCACGGGCACCGCCGTAGCTGTCACTTCACCCATACGCACTGGCCGCAGGTGCGAGACCGTCAGCTCGGCTCCCACCGGCACCGTGCCCTCAGGAGCCGCTTCTCGCGCCGCCACCGAGGCCGCCGTCTCAATCACCGCGGCAGTGGCGCCGCCATGCAGGATTCCAATCACCTGTAGAGCGCCTGCAACCGGCATGCGCACCACGGTGCGCTGCGCTCCTCGCTCCAACACCTCCATGCGCAAGGTCTCCATTAAGGTACCTGCCTCCGCCTGCGCCCAGTCGGGAAGGGCGCCAGATTCCGCGGGGGAGGAAAGGGGCTGCTCACTGCTGCTCATGCCCGTAGGCTGGCACGGTGAGCCAGATGAAAACCAGCCCGGAAACCGTTCCGCCGAGCACTGACGCCGCCACCAAGCCGGTCAGACTCCTGTTGATCGATGGCCACTCCATGGCCTTCCGCGCCTTCTATGCCCTGCCGGTGGAGAACTTCACCACCTCCACGGGCCAAGCTACTAATGCGGTGCACGGCTTCACCTCCATGTTTCTGTCCCTGCTCGATTCCGAGGCGCCCACCCACGTGGCTGTGGCCTTTGACCTGCCCGGCGGCACCTTCCGCACGGAGGAGTACTCCGAGTACAAGGGCACCCGTGACGAGACCCCTCAGCCCTTCATCGGGCAGATTGAGCTGATTCAGGACGTCCTGGCAGCTATGCAAGTGCGTACCTTCACCGCCCCGGGCTATGAGGCGGACGATATCTTGGCCACCCTGGCCCACACCGGGCAGGCGGAGGGCATGGAGGTGTTGATCTGCTCCGGGGACCGGGACACCTTCCAACTGGTTAACGCTGACTGCACGGTCCTTTACCCCATCAAAGGTGTCTCCACGCTGCGCCGTATGACTCCTCAGGAGGTCCAGGAGCGCTACGGCGTCACCCCTGAGCGCTATCCGCACTTGGCTGCTCTAGTAGGGGAGACCAGCGACAACCTCCCGGGCGTGCCCGGCGTAGGCCCCAAAACTGCCGCCAAATGGATCAACCAGTACGACGGCCTCGACGGCGTGCTGGCCAATGCGGAGAACATCAAAGGCAAAGCCGGGGAGAACCTACGTGCCCATCTAGATGACGTGCGTCGTAACCGCCACCTAAACGCGCTGCTCACCGATCTGGAACTGGGTGTCAGCCCCCAGCAGGACCTGCGCCTGACTGGGGCTGACCGCCACGCCGTTCAAGAAGTCTTTGAGAAGCTTGAGTTCCGCACTCTGGCTGAGCGTGCCAGCCGAATCTTGAGCTTCACCGATCTGGCTGACCAGGCTCCGGAGGACGCTGAGGAGGAACAGTCACTTGCAGCCCGGCTTAGTAGCCTGCCCGTCGCTGTGCTCGGCCAAGACGTCAAAGCCAGCACTCTGGAGGCCTGGCTTAAGGCCAAGCTGGGGTGGGCAGCGGCAGCAGAGGCAGGCAGCCTCAAAGGCCTTGGCGTAGACGTCGTCGGCTCGGCACACCCAGGCGCAGGTGATGCCAATATCATCGCGATCAGCGATGGCCAGCAGGCCTTGGTGGCCGACACTGCCAACCTGCAGCCACAGGATGAGGCGGCTCTGGAACAGCTTCTAGGCGGCCACCACCCAGAGAAGGTAGTCACGGATGCCAAGGCAGCGTGGCACCGGCTGCGCGGCCGAGGCTTCAACCTGGACCTGAGCGGCTTCGACCCGGGCATCGCTGGCTATCTCTGCCGCCCTGAGCAGCGCAGCTACGACGTCGAGGCCTTAGCACAGCGCTGGCTGGGTATCGACCCTTCAGCCCTCGGAGCCGATAACACGCAAGCCCAGGGGGCTTTCGATCTGGAGGCTCTCAGCGCTGATACCGTCCCCGCCACCCTGCTCGCCAGCGCCCGCCGAGCTGCCCTGCAATTGCCGCTGCGCCAGGCCTTATTGGCTGAACTAAAGCGTCGCGAGGCCGACGGGCTTATGGGTCTTGAAATGCGCGTGTCGGCCGCTTTGGCAGATATGGAGGACGCCGGTATTGCCATAGATCAAGAGGTGTTGGCCGAACGCGAGGCAGAGCTGGACGCGCGCGTCGTGCACGCCCAGACGGAGGCCTATAAGGCCGCTGGTCACGAGCTCAACCTATCCAGCCCCAAGCAACTCCAGACCGTGCTCTTTGACGAGTTGGATATGCCACGCACCCGCAAGACCAAGACCGGTTATACCACTGATGCCGGAGCCTTGACGGAGCTATTTGCTAAGACAGGTCATCCTTTCCTGGAGCACCTGCTGGAGCACCGCGATGCCATCAAACTCCGACAGACGGTTGAAGGGCTGCGCAAAGCCGTGCTTCCAGATGGCCGCATCCACACCACCTTCCAGCAGACCGTGGCGGCCACTGGCCGACTGTCCTCCGCAGAGCCCAATTTGCAGAACATCCCGGCCCGCACTGAGGAAGGTAGGCGTATTCGCGAGGCCTTTGTGAGTGGCAAGGACTACGAGTGCCTGGTTACGGCCGACTACTCCCAGATCGAGATGCGCATCATGGCTCACCTCTCTGAGGACGAGGCGCTGATTAGTGCCTTCAACTCGGGGAGGACTTGCACAGCTACGTGGCGGCCTTGGTCAATGAAATTGAGGTTGAGGACGTCACACCCCAGCAGCGCAACCAGATCAAAGCCATGAGCTACGGGCTGGTCTATGGGCTCTCCGCCTACGGCTTATCCAAGCAGCTGGGCATCTCTACGCCGGAGGCTGCCTCCCTGCAAGAGCGCTACTTTGAGCGCTTTGGCAAAGTTAAGCGCTATCTGGACTCGATTGTGGAGCAGGCGCGTTTGGACGGTTTCACCCAGACCATGTTCGGGCGCCGCCGCTACCTGCCTGACCTCAACAGTGACAACCGTCAACTCCGGGAGATGGCTGAGCGGGCTGCCCTGAATGCCCCGATCCAGGGCAGCGCTGCAGACATCATCAAGCTAGCCATGGCGGAGGTCTGGCAGGCCCTGCCCGAGCAGGCGCCAGGTAGCCGTCTGCTCCTGCAGATTCATGATGAACTCTTGGTGGAGGCTGCACCCGGGCAGGTTGAGGCGGTGGAAGCGGTGCTACGTGAGCGCATGGGAGCCGCCGCTGAACTGGCTGTGCCACTGGAGGTGTCAGTGGGGCGTGGGCACAGCTGGCGAGAGGCCGCGCACTGAGCTTGGTGGGTGTGGCGGCAGGCATAACGACCAAGTAACAGTGCAGCTGTGGCCTTTTCGTGACAGATTGCACGTACTAGCTGACGGTTACTTGAGGCTTCCTACGGCTTACGCATTCGCCTGCGCCTGATAGAGTCGCCTTCGTGCGTCTGTGCGCTCCCTCGGGATCGTACCGTTTAACGAAACCAGTCCGGGCTGGTGCGTATTGACGGAGACGCATGGATTCTGTCCACCCGACCCATCTGTCCGCATTCGGAGCACCCACTCAATGACCACCACCAAGCCCAGCCAGCCGAGCATCGACCCGGTTGCCGTAAACGACATCGGCACTCCCGAGGAGATCCTCGCTGCCGTCGACGAGACCATCAAGTACTTCGATGATGGCGACATCGTCGAGGGCACCGTCGTCAAGGTCGACCACGACGAGGTCCTTCTTGACATCGGCTACAAGACCGAGGGTGTCATCCTCGCTCGTGAGCTGTCCATCAAGCACGACGTCGACCCTGACGAGATCGTCACCGTCGGCGAAGAGATTGAGGCCCTGGTGCTCCAGAAGGAGGACAAAGAGGGTCGTCTGCTCCTGAGCAAGAAGCGTGCGCAGTACGAGCGCGCCTGGGGCACCATCGAGCGCGTCAAGGAAGAGGACGGCGTCGTCACCGGCTCCGTCATCGAGGTGGTCAAGGGTGGTCTCATCCTGGACATCGGCCTGCGTGGCTTCCTGCCCGCCTCCCTGGTTGAGATGCGCCGCGTGCGCGACCTGCAGCCCTACGTGGGCCGCGAGCTCGAGGCCAAGATCATCGAGCTGGACAAGAACCGCAACAACGTGGTGCTCTCCCGCCGCGCCTTCCTGGAGCAGACCCAGTCCGAGGTCCGCACCAACTTCCTGCAGACCCTGCAGAAGGGCCAGGTCCGCTCCGGTGTGGTTTCCTCTATCGTCAACTTTGGTGCCTTCGTGGACCTGGGCGGCGTGGACGGTCTGGTGCACGTCTCCGAGCTGTCTTGGAAGCACATCGACCACCCGTCCGAGGTCGTCGAGGTGGGCCAGGAGGTTACCGTCGAGGTCCTGGACGTCGACTTCGACCGCGAGCGCGTCTCCCTGTCGCTGAAGGCGACCCAGGAAGACCCGTGGCAGGCTTTCGCCCGCACCCACGCCATCGGCCAGGTTGTCCCAGGCAAGGTCACCAAGCTGGTTCCCTTCGGCGCTTTCGTGCGCGTGGAGGACGGCATCGAGGGTCTGGTCCACATCTCCGAGCTGGCTCAGCGCCACGTCGAGGTGCCCGAGCAGGTTGCCAAGGTTGGTGACGAGGTCTTCGTCAAGGTCATCGACATCGACCTGGAGCGCCGTCGCATCTCGCTGTCCCTCAAGCAGGCCAACGAGGGCATTGACCCCAGCTCTGAGGACTTCGACCCGTCCCTCTACGGCATGGCCGCCGAGTACGACGAGCAGGGCAACTACAAGTATCCCGAGGGCTTCGACCCGGAGACCAATGAGTGGCTCGAGGGCTACGAGGCTCAGCGCGAGGCCTGGGAGGCGGAGTATGCCGCTGCCCACGCCCGCTGGGAGTCCCACAAGGCTCAGGTCGCCAAGGCCATGGAGGAGGACGTGGAGACCAGTGAGGCTGCTCCGGCCCCGCAGACCTCTTACTCCTCCGCTGCTCCGGAGGCCTCCGGCACCCTGGCTTCCGACGAGGCTCTCGCAGCTCTGCGCGAGAAGCTGACCGGCAACTGAGGTAGCTGACGACGGCGGGGTCCCGCCGCAACTGCTTAGACGGCCCGCTCACCCAAATGGTGAGCGGGCCGTCGGCTTTGCTGTAGCTCGCGCCAAGGGAAGCCTCGGCCACCCAAGCGGCCTTGTCGCTAAAGGATATTGAGGCTGGCAAGGGTAGCGGAACGGTTTCCAGCTAACTTGGCAGAGTAGCCTGGACGGCATGGTGAGCGAAGGACGCCAGCTCTCTACGGTGGTGGAGGCGAGCCAAAATAACCGGGCACTCCTAGTGGGCCTAACCGGCGGCATTGGCTCCGGCAAATCCACTGTCGCCAGGATGCTGGCCGATAAGGGAGCCTTCGTCGTCGACGCCGATGCCCTAGCGCGCCAGGTGCTCGCGCCAGGCTCCTTGGCTTTGGCAGAGGTCCGGGAGCAGTTCGGTGATCAGGTTTTTTATCCTGACGGCAGCCTGAATCGCGGGGCCTTGGGGCGAGTTGTATTTGCTGACGAAAGCGCCAGGGCCCGACTGGAGGCAATCACTTTGCCGCGGATCTCTGCCGCCGCACAGCAGCGCCTAGCGCAGGCCAGGGTCGGGCAAGTGGCGGTGTATGACGTACCTCTGTTGGTCGAGCAGCGCCTAGCGGAACAGTTCGATGTGGTCGTCGTCGTTGAAGCTAGCGCGGCGAACCGATTGGCGCGACTGGATGCGCGCGGCCTGTCACGTGAAGAGGCGCTGGCCCGCATGGCTAACCAGGCCAGTGACGCGCAACGTCGCGCTGTGGCCGACGTAGTGCTGGACAACTCTGGCACTCTAGCGGCTTTGCAGGAGCAGGTGGACAGGCTATGGGAACGGCTGCAGGGAATATCCAAACCGTAGTCGATAATCCGGGCAGCTTGTCCCATGTCCTTAGGGCGGCGATCCCCTTAGCCTGAGAAGGTGAGCGGCGCCACGCGTTCCTGAGGAGTGAGCATGACCGTTAAGACCCCGATCACCCTGTTTCCTGAGCATTCACCTTTGCTGTTGACGCGGCGTGCCGCGATGGTTGCAGCAGCAGCCTCAGGTGCAGTGCTGCTGACAGGCTGCGGCCCCTCCAGCAGGCAGGACGTGCCCAGCAATCCTACGCAGGCTCCAACTAAGAGCGAGCCAGCAGACGATTCCAAGCATTCACTAGGTCCAGAACCGAAGAAGCCAGTCCTCTATCTCTACCCCGAGGCACCTACCGACCTGGAAGTGCGCCTCGAATACAACGGCCAACTCACCTACTGCTACCCCGAGCCAGAGCGCAGGGGAAAGGTGGCCATCTGGCGGGTCCACGCCGCCACCGATGGCACACTGACAGACGCTTCCGGACGCCACTACCCGAGCCTGTTCTGGGAAGGCAAGAATGCTCCAGCTCTGACCCAAAATGAGGGCTTCGTGGTAGAGACCGGGCAGGAGACAGCCTTTCTTGAGCACAAGTTGGCACTCCTGGGACTGACGCAAAGGGAAGCTGCCGACTTCATCACCTACTGGGCCCCGCAGCTGGCTGCGCGGAGCCGTTCCCTGGTCACCTTTGCCACTGACTGGTACACCCAGGTGGTCCGCTACACCCTGACAGACACGGTGACTGGCGCTGTCATTACACCTGACACCTTTATTCGCGTCTTTATGTTGATTGGCGATGCCCCAGCCGGGGGAGTACCAGAGCAGAATCTCACCACGGCGCCGGAGCGCACTGGCTTCACCGCCGTTGAATGGGGTGGGGCGCTACTGAGCTAACGCCAGGCTGGCGCACTAGCAGGCTCGCGCAGGGGATCCAGAACTGGAGTTGCTGAGAACTAACTGGCGCAGGTTTGTGTCAGGGGTACCGCGTAGCCTGACGCCATGCGACCCGTCACCGACCTGCGCCGCGCTGAAAACCCCTTCGAGGTAATCAGCCCTTACCAACCTTCCGGGGACCAACCCACCGCAATCGCTGAGCTCACCGAGCGGCTCAAGGCGGGGGAGAAGGACATCGTCCTGCTGGGAGCAACCGGCACGGGCAAATCAGCCACCACCGCCTGGCTGGTAGAGCAGGTGCAGCGGCCCACGCTTATCTTGGAGCCCAACAAGACCCTGGCGGCCCAGATGGCGGCTGAGTTCCGAGAGCTGCTGCCAAACAACGCCGTCGAATACTTCGTCTCCTACTACGACTACTACCAGCCTGAGGCCTACGTACCCCAGACGGATACCTTCATCGAAAAAGACTCCTCCATCAATGATGAGGTGGAGCGGCTGCGTCACTCAGCCACAAACTCCCTGCTCACGCGCCGCGACGTCGTGGTGGTCTCCTCCGTCTCCTGCATTTACGGTCTGGGCACCCCCCAGGAATACGTGGACCGTATGACGCCCCTACATGTGGGCCAGGAAATTGACCGCGACGAGTTGCTGCGCCGCTTCGTGACCATGCAGTACGCGCGCAATGACATCGACTTCACCCGCGGCACCTTCCGTGTGCGCGGGGACACGATCGAGATCATTCCCATGTATGAGGAGTTGGCGATCCGCATTGAGATGTTTGGCGACGAGATTGAGGCCTTAGCCACCCTGCACCCCGTCACCGGGGAGGTAATCGGTACCACCAACCAGGTCTTTGTCTTCCCGGCCTCTCACTATGTGGCCGGCCCCGAACGCATGGAGCAAGCCATAAACGGTATCCAGGTAGAGCTGGCCGCTCGCCTCCAGGAGCTGGAACGCACCGGGAAACTCCTGGAAGCCCAACGCCTGCGCATGCGCACAACCTATGACCTAGAGATGCTCCAGCAGATCGGTATTTGCTCTGGTGTGGAGAACTACTCGCTGCACATTGACGGCCGTGAGAAGGGCACGCCTCCCAACACCCTCCTGGACTATTTCCCTGAGGACTTCCTGCTGGTCATTGATGAGTCGCACGTCACCGTGCCGCAGATCGGTGCCATGCACGAAGGGGACGCCTCACGTAAACGCACCCTGGTGGAGCACGGCTTCCGCCTGCCTAGCGCCCTGGACAACCGGCCCTTGACTTTTGCGGAGTTTGAGGAGCGTGTCGGCCAGACCGTCTACCTGTCCGCCACCCCAGGTGACTACGAGATGCAGCGCTCCGACGGCGTCGTTGAGCAGATCATCCGCCCCACCGGCTTGGTGGACCCCAAGATCGTTGTGAAACCGACCCAAGGGCAGATCGACGACCTGCTGGAGGAAGTGCGCCAACGGGTTGACCAAGACGAGCGTGTGCTGGTCACCACCCTCACCAAGCGCATGGCCGAAGACCTCACCACTTATCTGGCGGAGCGCGGTGTGCGCGTGGAATACCTGCACTCAGATGTGGACACGCTGCGCCGCGTAGAACTCTTACGGGAGTTACGTCTAGGACAGTTTGATGTGCTGGTCGGCATCAACCTGCTGCGTGAAGGACTAGACCTGCCCGAGGTCTCACTAGTGTCCATCCTGGATGCGGATAAGGAGGGCTTCCTGCGCTCCACCCGCTCCCTTATTCAGACCATCGGTCGCGCCGCCCGCAATGTTTCTGGCGAGGTGCATATGTACGCAGATAAGCGGACTGCGGCCATGACTGAGGCCATTGAGGAGACTGAGCGACGCCGCGCCAAGCAGCTCGCTTATAACGCCGAACACGGCATTGATCCGCAGCCGCTGCGCAAGAAGATCGCGGACGTTACCGACATGCTGGCCCGTGAAGACGTGGACACTGCTGAGCTGCTAGGTACCGGTTACCGGGGGCACGAGGAGAACCGTACTCGTGCGGGACGCAAGAAGGCCGCTGAAGCCACCGTTCGTGAACGCCTGGCCGGGGCGGCGCAATCAGACTTAGCGGGCCTAATTGCGGAACTCACTGCCCAGATGCACGCCGCCGCCGAGGACCTGCACTTTGAGTTGGCGGCCCGCTTGCGGGATGAGATCCAGGACCTTAAGAAGGAACTGCGTTCCATGCGCGCTGCTGACTGAGGTAGGCCAGTTTGTTGCCCCTGCCGTAGCCGATTCCACAGGCATGGGAGCCGGGCAAGGCCCTGAGACGGCAACCTGGCCGATAGACTTACCCGGAAAACAACACGGAGGGGAGTACTCCCACCAACAGCGACGTCGTCACCACGGCAGGCCCAACCCGTACGGTAGGCCCCCGGCGTTGCAGGCCAGACCAGCTCAGGCACCACCCTGTAACCAGGTGTGGGCAGGCCAACGGCAGGCATGGCGGGAAGAGACCTCCGGTACCCGACCCGTACCGGAGGTGCATAAAGTGACCGTGACCCCGCTTGCCTGGGGCATCCTCATCCTGCTGGTGGTAATCCTGCTGACCGTGGATTTCATGGGCCACGCTCGCAACCCACACCCGCCGACCATGCGTGAAGCCACCACCTGGACCCTGGGATACGCCACCCTGGCGGTCCTTTATGGCGCTGCCATCTGGTACTTCAGCGGCAGCCTATACGCCCAAGAATTCTACGCGGGCTGGATCACCGAATGGTCGCTGAGCGTGGACAATCTCTTCGTCTTCATCCTGATCCTTCGCGCCTTCAGAGTTCCCCGCGACTTCCAGCAGAAAGCCCTGCTGCTGGGGATCATCATCGCTCTGGTCTTCCGCTTCGCCTTCATCCTGATGGGCGCCGCCCTTATCGAGCATTTCAGCTGGGTCTTCTACATCTTTGGTGCTTTCCTCATCTACACCGCTATCAAGCAGGTCATGGATGCAGGCCCCGAAGAGCACGATGATGAGGAGGAGGCCGCAAACTTTGTGGACAACGGCGTCACTCGCCTGGTGCGCCGCATTTGGCCCACCACTGACGGCTTCGTCGGAAACCGCCTAATCCACCGGCACGGTGGCCGCACCCTCATCACTCCGCTGCTAATCGTGGTGATCGCCCTGGGATCAGCAGACCTCATGTTCGCATTCGACTCCATACCCGCGATCTTCGGACTCACGCAGGAGCCCTTCCTGGTCTTCTCCGCCACCGCCTTCTCTCTGCTGGGCCTGCGGCAACTCTTCTTCCTGATCGACGGCCTGCTGGAGCGCCTGGTGTTCCTGCCCTACGGCTTGGGGGTCATCCTGGGCTTCATCGGCTTGAAACTCATCAACCATGCGCTGCACGAGAACGAGTTGCCCTTCATCAACGGTGGACAGCCGGTGCTCGCTATTCCAGAGCCTTCCACCGCCGTCTCACTAGGTGTGATCGTGGTGACTTTGGTGATTGTCACCGTCGCCTCTCTGGTCCGGACGCGGAAGCTAGTCTGAGCACATGACGACGACTTCGGCAGAATTGCAGGGATTGAGCCCGGCAGAAGTAGCGGAGCGTGTGGCTGATGGCCGCACCAACGCCTACAAGGAACGCACCTCCCGCTCTGCCGCGCAGATCCTGCGCTCTAATGTCTTGACCATCTTCAACGCCATACTGGGGGCGGCGCTGGTAGTGGTGCTGCTAGTGGGCAACTGGCGTGACGCCCTCTTCGGGTTTGTGCTTGTGCTCAACACCGCCACCGGCACTATTGCCGAGATCCGCGCCAAACGGGCTCTGGACCGCCTGGCAGTTCTGGAGGCCCCCCGCGCTCACGTGATCCGCGCGGGACAGGAGACAGAGATCGACGTCGCTGAGATCGTCCTAGACGACGTGCTCCACCTCCGTTCGGGCCAGCAAATCCCGGCTGACGCCGCGGTCTTGGAGTCCAGTGGCCTGGAGGTAGACGAGTCGATTCTTACCGGGGAATCTGTGGCTGTGCGCCCGCAATCTGGAGGCCGGGTGATGTCTGGTACCACCGTCACCGCGGGCAGCGCGCTGGTGCGTGCGACTGCTGTCGGCGCAGACTCCTACGCCCATCGGCTAGCCCGCGAAGCACGCCGCTACTCCACCGTGACCTCTGAGCTGCAGGAAGGCACCAACCGGGTGCTGCGCTGGATCTCCTGGGTGATCGTGCCAGTGGCCCTGGTGTTGGTCTGGTCGCAGATGCGGCAGGCTGGGGGAGTGGATCAAGCCCTCAGCACAGGGCAGTGGCGGATCGCTCTAGTAGCTGGCATCGCTGGGGTTGTTGGCATGGTCCCGCAAGGATTGGTGCTGCTCACTTCCGTCAACTTTGCCACTGCCGCCATGAAACTCGCCCGCCAGCGCGTTCTCGTGCAGGAGCTTCCGGCAGTGGAGGTCTTGGCGCGTGTGGACACGCTCTGCCTGGACAAGACCGGCACTATCACCACGGGGGGCATCACCCTTACACAGGTGCAGCCACTTGGCAGCGACGGTACAGCTACCTCTGGTGAAAGCCTGCCAGCCGCGATGGTCTCCGCATTGGCGGCTCTGTCTAGCGGGGACGCTAAGAATGCCACCGCTCAGGCCATTGCCGAAGGGCTGGCCGGGGGAGTGCTGGGGGAGGCAGCTAAGCAGCCTGCTTCCGTGCCGGAGTCCGCCGTGCCTTTCTCCTCGGCCCGCAAATGGTCTGCTGTGCGCCAAGAGGGCACCACCTGGGTCATGGGGGCGCCAGAGATTGTGCTCGGGGCTTGCCTCAACCAACAGGCCGCTAACACCGCTCTGCACGCCGTTTTGGAATTTGCCGACGGCGGGGCTCGCGTGGTCGCCCTGGCCCGTTCACCGCAGTGCTGTGAGACTCCTGAAGATGGTGATGCCATGCTCCCCGGGGGCCTGGAGCCAGCCGCCCTGGTGATCCTCAGCGAGCAGGTGCGGTCCGATGCCCCCCAGACCCTGGCCTACTTCCGTGAACAGGGTGTGCGCGCCAAAGTCATCTCGGGTGACAACCCCACCACTGTGGTCGCTGTGGCCCGTCGCGCTGGACTCACGCGTGAAGACGGCGGAGAACTAAAGTCCATGGACGCGCGGCAACTGCCTCAGGACGAGTCCGCACCGGAGGCTGCCGCGGTGCTCAGCCAAGCTCTGAAAGAGGCCGATGTGCTGGGGCGGGTCACGCCGGAGCAGAAGCGTGCCTTTGTGCGAGTGCTTAAGGCCGACGGGCACGTCGTCGCCATGACCGGTGATGGCGTAAACGACGCCCTAGCCCTCAAGGACGCTGACCTGGGCATTGCCATGGGCAACGGTGCCCCGGCCACCAAAGCCGTGGCTCGGCTAGTGCTCCTCAACGGTGAGTTTGCGGCTCTGCCTGGCGTGGTGGCGGAAGGACGGCGGGTTATGGCCAACACCGAGCGTATCGCCTCCCTATTCCTCTCGAAGACCGTCTACGCCAGCCTTATTGCCCTGGTGGTCTCCTTGACCGCTATCGCTTATCCCTTCCTGCCGCGCCAGCTCACTATCGTGTCTTCCTTGACGATCGGGATTCCTGCTTTCATTTTGGCTCTGGCTCCATCTCGGCGCCGATATCACGAAGGATTCCTGGCTCGAGTTTTGAGCCTGGCGGTGCCTGCAGGATTGGTGGCTGGCGGCTGTACCTTGGCGGCGCACACCTGGCTCAGCCTGTCTGGGGCGAGCGAGTCGCAGGTAACTACTGGTTCAACCCTGGTGTTGGTGGCCTGTGGTTTGGCGCTGCTGACGCTTACTGCCCGGCCTTTGCTGGGCTGGCGGCTGGGCTTGATCTTGACTATGGGCGGCCTGGCTGTGTTGGGAGTGGTGTTGCCCGGTGCGCGGAGGTTCTTCCTGCTGGACTGGCCCACAGCTAACACCTGGATCATTGTGGGTGTCATGACTGGCTGCACTTTGGCTGGAATGAGCTTGGTGTCCATGCTGCGCGGCCGGGTAGAAGCCCGGCTAGGGGCAAAGGTCGTCGAACACCCATAGATGTAGTTTCCGTTATACGAGGCGTGCGTATTGGGAAGGTGGGACACCAACTTTCCCCCGCTGCAGTCAGCCCTAAACCGCGGCATTCCGCAGAACCATCCTGAACCAGGGCGCCAAAGCTCACTGGCGCTTAGCGTCGGCACATGGTCGAAGTGAGAATCCACGGTCGCGGAGGTCAAGGCGTCGTCACCGCCTCAGACCTGCTTGCGATGGCAGCCTTCACAGATGGGCATCACGCTCAAGCCTTCCCCTCATTCGGATCAGAACGCACCGGCGCACCCGTCGTGTCCTTCTGCCGAATCACCGACGCGGAAATCCGCACCCGCGAACCCGTCCTAGAACCAGACCTAATCATCGTGCAGGACCCCACCCTGCTCGCAGTTATGGACGTCTTTGCCGGCCTCAAAGCAGACGGCTACGCCCTAATCAACTCCGGCAAGAACCTCGCAGAACTGGGCTTGACACGCCTGCTAGAAGGCCGCCCCGCCGGTCGCGTAGTGACCATCCCTGCCTTTGAAATCGCGAAGGCGCACCTAGGGCGGCCGGTCCCCAACGTCGTCATGCTGGCTGGTGCCGCAGCGCTTACCGGACTCATTCGGCTGGACTCAATGGCGGAAGCGATCCGCAAACGCTTCCCAGGAAAGATCGGTGAGGCCAACGTAAAGGCCGCCACCATCGCCTACGACCTAGTCAAGGCACAGACCCAAAGCCCCCGGGAGGAGCAGCCCCATGCGTGAGCAAATCGAAGGTTCACAGGCCGTAGCAAAGGCCGTTGCCGCCTGCCACCCGGGCGTCATCGCCGCCTACCCCATCAGCCCTCAGACCCACATTGTCGAGGCCCTGTCCGCCCTCGTGAAGCAAGGCCGCCTGAGCGGCTGCGAATACATCAACGTGGAGTCAGAGTTTGCGGCTATGTCCGCCTGCATTGGCGCCTCCGCCGTCGGAGCCCGCACCTACACGGCAACCGCCTCTCAAGGCCTGCTCTTTATGGTTGAGGCCGTCTACAACGCCTCAGGCCTGGGGCTGCCAATCGTCATGACGGTCGCCAACCGCGCCATCGGCGCACCCATCAATATCTGGAACGACCACACGGATGCCATGAGCCAACGCGACTCCGGCTGGCTCCAGCTCTACGCGGAAACCAACCAAGAAGCGGCAGACCTGCATGTCCAGGCCTTCCGCATCGCCGAGGAGCTCTCCCTGCCCGTCATGGTCTGCATGGATGGCTTCGTCCTCACGCACGCCATGGAGACCGTGGACGTGCCAGAGGAAGCTCAAGTGGCTGAGTTCCTGCCGCCCTACGAACCCCGCCAGGTACTAGACCCAGCCAATCCGGTGTCTATCGGGGCGATGGTTGGCCCGGAGGCCTATACGGAAGTCCGCTACCTTGCCCACCACCGCCAACTCCAGGCCCTCGACCTCATTCCCCGGGTCCAAAAGGACTTCGAAGCAGTATTCGGCCGCGACTCCGGGGGCCTGGTACGCCCCTACAAGCTAGAAGATGCTGAGACGGTGATCGTGGCACTGGGCTCCATGCTCGGCACCATCAAAGATGTCGTGGACGAGCGCCGCGAAGGCGGAGAAAAGCTGGGCGTGCTAGGCATCTGCTCTTTCCGCCCCTTCCCCTCAGAGGCAGTCCGTGAGGCCCTCAGCGGGTGTAAGCGCTTTGTCAATATTGAGAAGGCCTTCTCGGTGGGCATCGGCGGAATCGTCTCCTCCCACTGCCGTTCCGCAGTGCGCGGCCTGAGCCTAGACAACTATGAGGTAGTGGCAGGCCTGGGCGGACGCCCCATCACTAAGGCCTCACTGCATGAAATGTTGGACCAGTTAGCTGCTGGCGAGCTGCTCTTCCAGACCTTCCTGGACCTAGACGAGGAACTGGTGCAGCGCGAACTGGAGCGCGAAGCTAGCTCCCGCCGCAGTGGCCCAACCGCCGAGAACATTATGCGCGACTCACAAGCACGCACCGACGCTGTGCTAAGCGCGGCACCCAAGCCCAATAGCGGGGAGGAGACTCTATGAACGCCGTCGAGTTAGGGATCCTGGAGGTCCGGGAGACCCAGATTCCTGCCCGTGAGCAGGTGAAGTTCTACCAGGTCGGCTCCTACGCCGTCGGCAACCGACTAGCTGAGGAACAACTGCGGTCCATCCAATCCGATCCACACCGCTTCAACACGCTCACCTCCGGGCACCGCGCTTGCCAAGGCTGCGGTGAAGCCCTGGGGGCCCGATACGCCCTGGACTCCGCCATGGCGGCTACTGGCGGTGACCTGGTCTCAGTCAATGCCACCGGCTGCCTGGAGGTCTTCTCCACGCCCTACCCGGAGTCCGCCTGGACGGTCCCCTGGCTGCACTCCCTATTCGGCAATGCCCCCGCAGTCGCTGCTGGTGCTGCTGCCGGATTGCGCTCCCTGGGAAAGGCCACGCGAGTGGTAGCTCAAGGGGGCGACGGCGGCACCGTGGATATTGGCATGGGTTGCCTCTCCGGCATGTTTGAGCGCAACGACGACGTGCTCTACATCTGCTACGACAACGAGGCCTATATGAACACCGGGGTGCAGCGCTCCGGGGCGACCCCGCCTACTGCCCGCACCGCAACCACTCAGCCCGTCGGGCCACAGCCCGGCAATGAGTTCGGCCAGGGGAAGGACATGGCGCGTATCGCCATGGCCCACGAAATCCCCTACGTAGCCACTGCCACGGTCGCTGACCTCCGGGACCTGGAATACAAGGTCACCAAAGCCATGAGCATGCACGGCGCCCGCTATATCCACGTGCTGGTGCCCTGCCCACTGGGTTGGGGCTCCGCCTCAAATATCACCGTGAAACTTGCCCGGCTAGCTACACAGACTGGACTATTCCCCGTCTTTGAGGCTGAAGGCGGGGAGATCACCTCCGTGATGAAGATCCGCCGCCCAGCTCCGGTGGAGGAATACCTGCGACCACAGCGACGTTTCGCGCACCTGTTCAAGGGAGCCGGACAGCCGGAGGTTTTGGCGCGCCTGCAAGCCGTGGCAGACCGGAACATCCGCCGCTACGGCCTAATCGAAGAGGAAAACCTGGACCCGGACGTACTAGAGCGCGTGCTGGCGGCCCCCAAGGACCCAGAGGGCCGCTATAACGCGATCCTCCACGCAGCCGCCCAAACCAAGCAAGGCCGAGCGGAGACCCTCCCAGCCACCGCTGAACAGGATTCCTCTGAGGTCTGGGGCCTGAATCGCCGCCCGGCACCCGAGACTCGGCCCTCGCTGCACGGCGAGGCCAATAAGCCAAGCAGCCCCGCTGCGGGACAGGAGTGAGTCGACTATGAGCAACCCAAAGCAGCCCTTCGCCATCACCCTTAACATTGGCTCCTCCTTGGCGAATGAGACCGGCTCTTGGCGTTCTGAACGCCCCGTTTACGTGGATCTCCTGCCACCGTGCAACAAAGCCTGTCCTTCTGGAGAGAATATCCAGCAGTGGCTGTTCCACGCGGAAGAGGGTGACTATGAATCCGCTTGGCGTCAGATCATGCAGGACAATCCGCTGCCCGCCACTATGGGGCGGGTCTGCTACCACCCCTGTGAGACTGCCTGCAATCGCGTGCAGGTGGATGAGGCTGTGGGCATCAACGCCATCGAGCGTTTCCTGGGGGACAAGGCCCTCGCTGAAGGCTGGCGCGTAGCGCAGACGGCCCCTGAGTCCGGCAAGCGTGTGCTTATCGTCGGGGCTGGACCATCTGGCCTCTCCGCCGCCTATCACCTGCGTCTAGCTGGGCACACCGTACACGTGAAGGAAGCTGGCCCGATGTGGGGCGGCATGATGCGTTTTGGCATTCCCTCCTACCGCCTGCCTCGCAATATTTTGGACGCTGAAGTCCAGCGCATCCAGGACCTGGGCGTCACCTTCGAGTTCAACACCAAAGTGGAGAACGTGGAGACTGAGGTCGACTCCTGGGATGCAATCTTCCTAGCAGTTGGAGCGCATATCGGCCGCCGTGCCTATATCCCAGCGGCAGCGACAGCCAAGGTCATGGACGCGGTCTCTGTGCTGGCGAATGTCGAGTCTGGAGACCAGCCGCTGCTGGGACGACGCGTCGTCGTCTATGGCGGCGGCAACACCGCCATTGACATGGCCCGCACCGCTAAGCGCCTGGGCGCGGAAGAAGCCGTCATCGTTTACCGCCGCACTCGCGACCGCATGCCTGCCCACGACTCCGAGGTCCTAGAGGCTGAAGAGGAAGGCATCATGATGCGCTGGTTGTCCACCGTGAAGCACGTGGATGGTGAGTCACTCACCATCGAAAAAATGGAGCTGGATGAAAACGGCTTCCCGCAGCCCACCGGTGAGTTTGAAGAACTCGGTGCGGACTCGCTGATCATGGCCCTGGGCCAGGAAGCAGACCTGTCGCTAATTGAAAATGCCCAGGGCATCGAGATCGACGACGGCGTCGTCAAAGTCAATGACCAGATGATGACCAGCCTGCAAGGCGTCTTCGCTGGCGGTGACATGGTGCCCTCGGAACGCACCGTCACGGTAGCAATCGGCCACGGTAAGAAGGCCTCCCGCTACATCGACGCTTACCTGCGTGGCACCACCTACACCCCCGCCCCCAAGCCAGGGGACGCTACCTTTGACCGGATGACTCCCTGGTACTACGCCGACGCGCCCCAACAGGTCCGCAAGAAGCTGGAAGGCGTGCGCCGCGCCTCCAACTTTGACGAGGTGGTGCTGGGCCTAGACGAGGCCTCCGCCGTCTTTGAAGCGCGCCGCTGTATGAGCTGCGGCAACTGCTTTGGCTGCGACAACTGCTTTGGCGTCTGCCCAGACAATGCCATCACTAAGATCCGGCCCACGGAGTACGAGTTTAAGTACGACTACTGCAAGGGTTGTGGGGTCTGTGTGGAGGAGTGCCCCTGCGGCTCAATCTCCATGGTGCCTGAGGAAGTCTGAAGCGCACAGCACACGGGTGGGGCCTGGCCGCTTGTCTGCGACCAGGCCCCACCCGCGTTACTAAGTGTGACGGTGCTGCGCGCGCTAGCGGCTGGGCTCAGGCGAGCACACCAATCACCGGATTCCACTCGCGCGGGAGGCGCTCAGCGATGAAACCAGCCTGGTTGAAGGGGTCTTCCTCTAGCAAAGCCAGCGCATCAGCGGCGTCCTCAGCGCGCACCACGATGAGCGCGTCGTGGGTGCCTACGTAAGGGCCTGCGGCAAGCAGTTTGTCCTGCTTGGCTAACTCTCCGTTGAAGGCCCGGTGACTGGGGCGCACCTCGGCCATTGCCTCGTCCTGATCGGTCACGTAGCGGTACTCCACCGCAAAGATCTTGCTCATAGTGCCAGCGTATCCATCTGCGCTTGACCCCGTGCCGGAACGACGCCGTCGGCGATCTGGAGCATGGCTGTTGTGCTGAAGTGAGGGGAGTGGCGAAGACCTCCCCGCCACCTGTCGAACACCTGTTTGAAGGCTTAAGTATGCCGCCTAGACTCGGACAGGTGAACGACTCACTCATCATCCGTGGCGCACGCGAACACAACCTCAAAGGCGTGGACTTAGACCTCCCGCGCGGAAAGATGATCGTCTTCTCCGGCCTTTCCGGCTCCGGCAAGTCCTCCCTGGCCTTCGACACGATTTTTGCGGAGGGCCAGCGGCGCTACGTCGAATCCCTGTCTTCCTACGCCCGTCAATTCCTGGGGCAGATGGACAAGCCTGATGTTGACTTCATCGAAGGGCTGTCCCCAGCAGTCTCGATTGACCAGAAGTCCACCTCCCGCAACCCCCGCTCCACGGTTGGCACCATCACGGAGGTCTACGACTACCTCCGCCTCCTTTACGCACGTGCTGGAGTGCAGCACTGCCCCGTCTGCGACGAGGTGATCGCCTCCCAGACGCCCCAGCAGATCGTGGACCGCGTCCGGGAACTGCCCGAGGGCACCCGTTTCCAGGTACTCGCACCGGTGGTACGTGGTCGCAAAGGCGAGTACTCGGAGTTATTTGAGGAGCTGCGAGGCCGTGGCTTCACTCGCGTGCGCGTGGATGGAGAGAATGCCCGCCTGGACGCACCTCCCACCTTGGAGAAGAAACTCAAGCACAATATTGAGGTGGTGGTGGATCGCCTAGTGGTCCGCGAAGGCATGCGCCAGCGTCTCACCGACTCCGTAGAGACCGCCTTGGGGCTGGCAGATGGCCTGCTCATCGTGGATCAAGTGGATCGAGACCCGGAGGATCCTGAACGCGAGACCCGCTTCTCCGAGAAACGCGCCTGCCCCAACCAGCATCCCCTGCAGCTGGACGAGATGGAGCCGCGTACCTTCTCTTTCAACGCCCCCTACGGTGCCTGCCCCAGCTGCACCGGCTTGGGCTCCCGCCTGGAAGTGGACCCCGAGCTGGTTGTCCCAGACGAAGAGCTCAGCCTGGCTGAGGGGGCGATCGCCCCTTGGGCTAGTCACCAGGACTACTTCACGCGCCAACTTAAGGCTCTTGGAGAAGAGCTTGGCTTCAGCGTGGACTCACCCTGGCGGGCCCTGCCCGAGCGCGCCAAAGAGGCGATCTTGCGTGGCAAGGACTATGAGGTGAAGGTCAAGTACCGCAACCGCTGGGGCCGCGAACGCGTTTACTCCTCAGGCTTTGAAGGCGTGCTGGACTACGTCCTGCGCAAACACGACGAGACCGAGTCCGAGTGGTCTAAGGAGCGCTACCAGGCATATATGCGGGAGGTGCCCTGCCCGGAGTGCTCCGGTGCTCGCCTTAAGCCCGAGGTACTGGCGGTGCGCGTAGGAGATATCTCCATCGCTGCGCTATGCGAGCTGTCCATCATTGAGGCCCACGATTTCCTGCGTGACCTGCGACTGACCGGCCAAGCGGCACAGATCGCCGGATCTGTGCTTACCGAAATCAACACCCGCCTGGGCTTCCTGGTGGACGTGGGCTTGGACTATCTGAGTCTGTCCCGGGCTGCCGGCACTCTTTCCGGTGGGGAGGCGCAGCGCATCCGCTTGGCCACTCAGATTGGTTCGGGCCTGGTGGGTGTGCTCTACGTGCTGGATGAGCCCAGTATTGGCCTGCACCAGCGGGACAATGCTCGCCTAATCGAGACCCTGGTGAAGCTCCGCGACTTGGGTAACACGCTGATCGTTGTGGAGCACGATGAGGACACCCTGCGTGCCGCTGATTGGCTGGTGGATATTGGCCCTGGGGCGGGGGAGAAGGGCGGAGAGATTGTTTACTCCGGTGAACTGGCTGGGCTGCTGGAGTGCGAGCGCTCCTGCACCGGTGATTACCTGGCAGGTCGTCGCGAGATTACGGTGCCCACTGAGCGACGCCGTCGCGAGAAGGGGCGCGAGGTTACCGTGGTGGGGGCGCGGGAGAACAACCTCCAGAACGTCACCGTTTCCTTTCCACTAGGCCTTTTTACTGCGGTTACCGGCGTGTCTGGTTCCGGGAAGTCTTCATTGGTCAACGCGATCCTCTACCAGGTACTTGCTAACCGCCTGAACGGTGCCCGTGGGGTGCCAGGCCGCCACAAGACCGTTAAGGGCTTGGAGCATTTGGACAAGGTGGTGCATGTGGACCAGTCGCCCATTGGCCGCACCCCGCGCTCCAACCCGGCTACTTACACGGGCGTTTGGGACCATATTCGCAAGATCTTTGCGGCCGTGCCCGAGTCCAAGGTGCGCGGTTACGGTCCTGGGCGTTTCTCCTTTAATGTCAAGGGAGGACGTTGTGAGTCCTGCAAGGGTGACGGCACGCTCAAGATTGAGATGAACTTCCTGCCGGACGTTTACGTCCCCTGTGAGGTTTGCCAGGGCGCCCGTTATAACCGCGAGACCCTGGAGATTCGCTACAAAGACAAAACCGTCGCAGATGTCCTGGACTTGACCATCGCGCAGGCAGCCGAATTTTTCTCGGCTACCCCGATTATCGCGCGGCACCTAAACACCCTGGTAGAGGTGGGGCTTGGTTATGTGCGCTTAGGACAACCCGCCACCACTCTTTCCGGTGGCGAGGCGCAGCGTGTCAAGCTGGCTACCGAGCTGCAGCGCCGCTCCACTGGCCGCACCGTCTACGTGCTGGACGAGCCGACAACCGGCCTGCACTTTGAAGACATCCGCAAGCTCCTCCAAGTGCTGCAGGGTCTGGTGGACAAGGGCAACACGGTGATCGTGATCGAACACAACCTGGACGTGATTGCTAACGCCGACTGGGTGGTGGATATGGGCCCAGAGGGTGGCAAAGGCGGTGGCACCGTGGTGGCCACTGGCACCCCGGAGCAGGTGGCAGGGCACGCCGCCTCCCACACTGGAGCCTTCCTTAAGCCTTTGCTCTTGAAGACCTCAGCCTGAAGGCAGGGTCCTGCAGCAGGCGGGGGGCTCAACCCTGCCTGGGCGCGGGTGGATACCATCCCGTTGGGCGGGTGTGCCTGTGCCAGGAAGCTCACCGCGGAAACGCAACTGCAGCAGCCCTAGCGGGGTGCTGTGTGAACTAAACAATCCCAGGTAGACCAAGGCTAGGAGAAGCACAGAGGCCAGCGCCGCAGTGCAGAGCAGCTGATTGCGCAAGCTGAGCCGCAGCACTCCTACAAAGAGCAAGGGCACCACAGTCACCAGCGCCAGTGCAATCAGGTACTTGGCTGCTTGCAGCCAAGCCTCACGGTTCTTCGCAGCAGCGCTATCTCGCGTTTGTGGCCTTGCCAAGAACGGATCAGCAGACTGCCCGTTGGGTTCCGGCATCGGCCTGCCGTAGGGCGTTTTACCTTGGGAATTGGGCCCGGCTGGAGGACCGTCAGCGCGGCTGGCCTTCCCCACACTGCGCGGAGCAACTGCGGGCAGCATTCCTTCAGCCACCAGCGCCAGCGCCACCAGAATCACCGCCCCTGCTAGCGCTGAGGCCCGGGTGCTCGTTTCGCTAAAAATAGCCTTGCCCATGAGAAACGCTGCGGCTCCAGCGGCCGCACTGGCCCAAGGATGATCCTGGCGAGCACAAATGATCGTGGCGGGAACGATGAGTATGGCGACCAAAGCGGCCAGGCGGGGCTCTTTGAGCAGGCCCAAAGTGTCGAGGACCAGGGTGGTAGCCAGCAGAACTGGAGAAATTCGCTGTAACCAACCCTGGGGCCAAGTCGGAAGCGCACAACTGGTGACTGCCAGCGCGTGGAGGACTAGAACACCTGCGATTAGGACCGTTCCTAGGTTCGCTAGTTCAGACCTGAGGACAGACGCTTGGGCGAAGAACACTGCGGCGACGCTCGTCGTCACTGCCCATTCCAGACCTGCAATAGCCTTCCAGCCACGGTTCCACAACTGTGAACCGTCGAGAACCGTCTGCACATAGACAAGCAGCACCGGCACCAATGCCACCAGCAGGCCAGCAGTATGCGACTGATCGAGCAAGGTGGTGAGCGGCGTCGCAAGCACCGCCGCCGACGTCGTCGCACGCGCAGTGCTTGGATACCAGGCCGCCCAAGGCAGGTCCCGGAAACGGCGCGACAACAGAACCGTCATGATGCCTAGGCCAAGCAATATAGACAGCTACCAAAGTCCAGACAACCAGGGCACTTTCCGGCTTGGTAGAGGCATGCCAGGCAGCGAAGCCAATGGTGATTATCGCGCCAACCATGGAGACAACGGCAGAGAAAACCTGCTTCACAAAGCCGGAGACCAGCAGCAAGGCGAAAGACCACAGGACCATCAGAGCAAATGCCGGATAGGTGGGAATCACGCCGTGCAGCAGCACCCCACCAATAATGGCTATAAAGCCAAGGGCCCCACCGGTGCCGGTGATGGTAGCTGCGGCCACCTGCTGGCGCGGTTTGGCCTTGGCCAGCCAGGCGCCCAGCCCCACCAGCAGCACCGCCAGCACACCCAAACCACCGATTTTGAGCAGATCCGGGATCTGGTCCCATACCAAGGCGATCAGGCTGACCGCAGACAAGACCACGAGTAAGGCGGCGGCAATGGACAGGAGGTATCGGCCCAGATTTCCTTCAGAGCTGGCCCTAGTCGCAACCTGAGTGGCGCTGCCAGGCAGCGGACCTTGAGGCGGTGTTGACGGATCAGCAAACCGGTTCATAGCGGGCACTGTGGCAGCCTGAGGCACTCGGGCAGCCCCAGGTCCTGCTGGAGCATCCACAGGCTTTGCTGCTACCTCTGGACGCGACGGGGCCGGGTGGGAAGCAACGGGCTGGAGGCTCGCTGGCTGCTGTTGGTCCTGGGCAGAGGGTGCACTGGGCGGCTTAAAGGCGGGCGGCAAGTCTGCGGGCAGGCTCTCAGCTGCCTTGGGATTTGTCTGCGAGCCTGCAAGATCTGCCGCGCCTTCCGCCTCTGCGCTGCGGGGCTCAGCACCCTGTAGAGGAACCGTCGCATTGGCGGCGATCCAGTCAAGTTTTCGCTCTAACCGCTCCAGACGCCACAGCACTTCATTGAGGCTGGGCTCAGGCATACGCGGCTGGGGGATACCAGGGGAAAGGTCATGGAGGCCTCCAATACTCTGTCTATACAGAATGTAGAGCACTAGGGCGCCACCTGGTTATGGGCATACCACCCCACTATCGGACAAAGCGTTTAGAGAAGCTGACGATGGTGCTGGCGTCCACACCTAAGGCAACTGTTTCTTAAGTACTAACAGGAGTGCTCGCAGGCGCTCACGGCTGCGTGAGCCCAGCCCCACCACCAGCCCCGAAGGCGCTCCGGACTCGGGCGCGGACCAGTAGTGGGAGAGCCCCTGTACACCTAGACCGGCCTTACGGCAGCGGCCCAGCACAAGCCTTTCTTGCTGTGAATCCTCAAGGGGGATAATCGCGTGCAGCCCTCCCTCCATGGGCACCGCCTGCGGAAATATCTCCTGGAATAGTGCCCGCCGCCAGCGATCCTCCCGCCTGGTCCGGGCCAGGTGCCTGCGCAGGCCGTCGGCAGCTAGAAATCGCGTCATGGCGTCCTGAACCAGGCCCGATACCGGAACGCACAGTTCGGCCAGCTTGGGGGCGATCCGCTCCGGCACCACCACAAAGCCCAGTCCGAGCGCCGGCGTCAAGATTTTGGCGAAGGAGCCTAAGAAGGCCACTTGGTCGCCGGGGTCTAGGGCCAGCAGCGGGGCGGGGGAGCGACGCAGTTCGGCGTCGTAATCGTCCTCAATCAACATTGCGCCCCAGGATCGTGCTTGCGTCAGTAGGGCGAGTCGTTCGGCGGCTGGCGCCTGCCGCCCCCAGGGAAACTGGTGGTTGGGCGTTACCAACACTGCACCGTAAAGGCCTGGCTCCTCATAGTGGGCCTGAGAGAAAGGGGTGAGTTTCCACCCCAGGGCGCGCGGGACTTGACGCAGCGAGGGATAACCCGGTTCCTCCACCACCAGGCACGGCCTTCGCCCGGCTTGTCCCAGTGCCGTAAGCACTAACCGCAGCCCGTCCCGTGCACCAGCGGTTACCAGCACCTGCTCGGGGGAGATGTCAACGTACCGGGTTTGGCGCAGGTGTTGTGCCAGCAGGCTGCGCAGCTCCTCGGAGCCCGCTGTGGGGTGAGGGTGGGGGTCTGCGGCTGCCGCCCGCCAGCAGGCCCGCCACAGTGAGGTGGTCAAGGCTCCGGTCAGGGGGGTGCCGGGGCGTAAGTCTGTGGGCTCAGTGATGGATCGCCTAGCTTTTTGGCTGTGGCGACGGCGGGGTAGCTGTGGCAGCGCCGGATCAACCCGGGTGCCACCACGCGTGGCCACTAGGAAACCTTCACCCTGCAACTGCTCATAAGCAGTGACCACCGTGCCGCGGGAGACTCCCAGTTCCTCAGCCAGGTTGCGAGTTGAAGGCAGTAGATCGCCTGGCAGGAGTTCTCCGGCCAACACCCGGCGGCGCAGCATGGAGACCACCTGCTCTGGCAGGGGGCGGCGACGGTCTAGCGCCAAGCTGCACCTCCTAAGCACAAAGACTCTGCGACTGGTCCAAGAAACTAGTTAGAAACTGGTCCAGACGATAGACCACCGTTGTACCAGCATTCCGCTTATGACCACTGAGAACACGAATACCCTGATCCCCGCCGACACTGCTACTGGCTCCCCCCTGGTAAAGCGGGGCCTAGCTGAGATGCTCAAGGGCGGCGTCATCATGGACGTAGTTACCCCCGAGCAGGCTCGCATCGCTGAAGAGGCTGGCGCTGTGGCCGTCATGGCCCTGGAGCGCGTACCTGCTGATATCCGGGCGCAGGGCGGCGTGGCCCGCATGTCTGATCCGGACCTCATTACCGGGATCATTGAGGCGGTCTCCATCCCGGTGATGGCCAAGGCCCGCATCGGGCACTTCGTGGAGGCGCAGGTGCTTCAGCACCTCGGCGTGGACTACATCGACGAGTCTGAGGTCCTCTCCCCAGCCGACTACAAGCACCACATCAACAAGCAGCCCTTCACCGTGCCCTTCGTCTGCGGCGCCACCAACTTGGGTGAGGCCCTACGCCGCATTGCCGAAGGCGCCGCCATGATCCGTTCCAAAGGTGAGGCCGGCACAGGTGACGTCTCCGAAGCCACCCGGCACATTCGCACCATCACAGAAGAGATCGGGCGCCTGCGCGGTTTGCGCGAGGAGGAACTCTACGTGGCTGCCAAAGAGCTCTCAGCGCCCTATGACCTAGTGGCGGAAGTATCGCGCACCGGCAAGCTTCCCGTCGTGCTCTTCACCGCCGGGGGAGTGGCTACCCCGGCGGATGCTGCCATGATGATGCAGCTGGGAGCCGACGGCGTATTCGTGGGCTCGGGCATCTTCAAATCTGGTGATCCTGCCGCCCGCGCCGCGGCGATTGTTCGCGCCACCGCTGCCTACGACGATCCCGCCGTGATTGCCGAGGTCTCTCGAGGTCTTGGTGAGGCCATGGTTGGTATCAATGTCTCCGACCTGCCTGCCCCGCACCGCCTGGCAGAGCGCGGATGGTAAGCGGTCGCAATGTAGGGGTCCTGGCTCTGCAAGGTGGGGTAGCTGAGCATGCGCGCATGGTCGAGTCTCTCGGCCACCGCGCGCGGCTGGTGCGCCGCAGCACTGAGCTGTCTGGCCTGGAAGCACTGATCTTGCCTGGCGGAGAATCCACCACTTTGACGCGCTTGCTCAAGGCTTTTGACCTGACGGAGGCATTGCAGGAGGCTGCCAATCGGCTGCCAGTGCTGGGCACTTGCGCCGGGCTAATTCTGCTGTCTCGCCTAGGGGTGCTAGACGTCGACGTCGAGCGGAATGCCTTTGGGTCGCAGGTGGATTCCGCCACCGCTCAGCTGCCCTGGAGGGATGGTCTGGTCAGTGCCGCCTTTATTCGGGCACCCCGAGTAAGTCGCGTGGGCAAAGGGGTGGAGGTCTGTTCCACTTGGCACGATCCGCGCCGCCCTGAGGCTGAGCGCAGTGTGGTCGGCGTCGCCGTGAAGCGTGAGTGTGGTCAGGCAATTGGAGTTTCCTTCCACCCTGAGCTCACCGGTGACACCACCATCCACCAGGAGCTGTTGGCGTAGGCACAATCCCCTTCTAGTGCCGCGCTCCGGCAAATCGAACAGGAGCGCACGCGAGGTGACACAAACACTCAGATTGGCGCTACGCTGCGACCATGAGCGAGAACGGGCTGTCCCAAGCGCAGCAAAAGATGCGTCAGGCAGGAGTAGCTGAAGCGGCCATCGACGTCTTCACCCACTACTACCGGGCGCTTGAGGGTGGGGCCACCGGCCTCATCCCCGAGGAGACCATCGAGCCGCTGACTCAGATCGACTCCATTGAGGAGGTTGAGATCAGCGATGAACAGGCGCGTGATGCCCTGTCTAAAACCGTCATGATCAAGCTCAATGGGGGCCTGGGTACCTCCATGGGCATGGATCAGGCCAAGTCCCTCCTGCCGGTGCGCGGCGGCAAATCATTCCTTGACCTGCTCGTGGATCAGGTGAAAGCCGCCCGAGCCAAGTACGGCGTGACCCTGCCGCTGATCTTCATGGACTCCTTCCGCACTCGGAAGGACACCCTAACCGCCCTGGCCAAACATCCCGAGATTGAGGTGGACGGCCTGCCCCTGGACTTCCTGCAAAACCGCGAGCCCAAACTCCGCGCCGACGACCTTACCCCAGTAGAGTGGCCCGCTGACCCTGAGCTTGAATGGTGCCCACCAGGCCACGGTGATATCTACACCGCCCTAGTGGCCTCCGGGGTTCTGGAAGCCCTGCTGGAACGCGGCTACCGCTACGCCATGACCTCCAACTCGGACAATCTGGGCGCGGCTCCTTCAGCCCGCATCGCCGGCTGGTTCGCTGCCTCGGGCGCCCCCTACGCCCCCGAGATGTGCCGTCGCACTCCGGCTGACGTAAAAGGCGGCCATCTAGCCGTGCGCAAAGCCGACGGCCGCATTATTTTGCGCGACACCGCTCAAACGCCGCCGGACCAGATGCACTACTTCACCGACCAGTTCCGCCACCCCTTCTTCCACACCAACAACCTTTGGTTCGATCTGCAGGTCCTACGCGACACGCTGGCGGCCCGCAAAGGCATTCTTGGCCTGCCGCTTATCAAAAACACCAAGACCGTGGACCCCGCAGACGCCACTTCCACGCCCGTCATCCAACTGGAAACCGCTATGGGAGCTGCTGTGGAGGCCTTTGCGGGAGCCACGGCGGTAGAGGTGCCGCGCAGTCGCTTCCTGCCCGTAAAAACCACCAACGACCTGCTCCTGGTGCGCTCAGACGTATACGCGGTGGATGAGGACGGGCTCCTGCAGATGGTTTCCGAACAGGCCTGCACCGTGAAGCTCGACCCCAAGCACTACAAGAAGATCAAGGACTTCGAGGCCCGCTTCCCGGCAGGTGTGCCTTCCCTTCGTGGCGCGCATACCTTCACGGTTGAGGGGGACTGGACCTTTGGGGCCGACGTCGTCGCTACCGGAGACGCCAAGCTGAGCGCTGCAGGCGCGCCCGGTACCATTCCCGACGGCACGCAGCTCTGAACAGCCGTCCCGAAGTTGCCTGATACGCGAAGGTCCCAGACTCATCTGAGCCTGGGACCTTCTGCATTCGGTGGGCGATACTGGAATCGAACCAGTGACCTCCTCGGTGTGAACGAGGCGCTCTAACCCCTGAGCCAATCGCCCGGTGCACGCGCAAGGTTAGTCAGAAGGCAGCGCCCTGAGCAAATGAGTCTCCGGTGACCTGAATCACCGGGCTGTCATTTGCCAGGCCTCGGTGGAAGGGTGCTAATGTTCAACCCGCGCCGAGCGGTTCGCCAGAACCCAAGCGTGAACATGCGGATGTGGCTCAGTTGGTAGAGCATCACCTTGCCAAGGTGAGGGTCGCGGGTTCGAGTCCCGTCATCCGCTCCGAGGAGCCGGGAGGCCGCCCAGCCCCCAGCATCTCATTGGTGGGTTGGCCGAGAGGCTAGGCACCGGCCTGCAAAGCCGTTTACACCGGTTCGAATCCGGTACCCACCTCGGGCGATTGGCGCAGCGGTAGCGCGCTTCCCTGACACGGAAGAGGTCACTGGTTCGATCCCAGTATCGCCCACCACCCAGACGATCGCAGGCCCGGAGCACCACGCCCGGGCCTGCTTCACACCCTAGAGCTGACACATATGCTGCCCGCTAGGCTTCCGGCATGGCTGATCCCTCGACATACCGCCCCGCGCCGGGGGAGATCCCCACCTCGCCAGGGGTCTACCGCTTCTTGGACTCCGAGGGTCGCGTCATCTACGTCGGCAAAGCCAAAAACCTGCGAGCGCGCCTGTCTAACTACTTCCAGGACTTGGCCGCGCTGCACCCCCGCACCCAGAAGATGGTGACCACCGCTTGCGCCGTCGAATGGACCGTGGTGGCCACGGAGGTCGAATCCCTCTCCCTGGAGTACTCCTGGATCAAGGAGTTCAACCCCCGCTTCAACGTCATGTACAAGGACGACAAGTCCTACCCATACCTGGCCGTCACCATGGGGGAGCAGCTACCCCGTGTACAGGTGGTGCGCGGCGCTCGCCGCCCCGGCACCCGTTACTTCGGCCCCTTCCCACAGGTCTGGTCCATTCGCGAGACCTTGGAGCAATTGCAACGAGTCTTCCCCATACGCACCTGCTCCGCCGGGGTGTTGCGCCGCGCTCAAGCCGCTGGCCGCCCCTGCCTGCTTGGCTACATCGACCGCTGTTCCGCGCCCTGTGTTGGTCGCATCAGCCCTCAAGACCACCGGGCTTTGGCTGAGGACTTCTGTGCTTTCATGGCAGGCCGTACCGGCCCTTACCTGCGGGAGCTAGAGGCGCAGATGCGTGCCGCCTCCGCCGCATTGGACTTTGAGAAGGCGGCGCGCCTACGTGACGACGCCGCCGCACTGCGCAAAGTCATCGAAGGCAATGCAGTGGTGCTACCCGACGCCACCGATGCTGACGTCTTCGCCCTGATCCGTGACGAGCTGGAGGCAGCAGTCCAGGTCTTCCACGTGCGCGGCGGCCGCATCCGTGGGCAGCGTGGCTGGGTGGTGGACCTGGTGGAGGAACTCAGCGATTCTGAGCTTGTAGGCAAGCTCCTAGAGCAGGTCTACGGCGACCTGATCGCCCCCGAGGATGAGGCGGCTGCGCCCACAGCCTCAGGCCCCACCACCAGCGTCGGCGTCGGGAATCGGGCACCTTCCGCCCCCGCCCCGCGCCTGGGCGGCAAGGAACAACGCAGAGCCAGCGCCGGTGAGAGCGGCCCCACCAGCGTGGACGACGTCGCCCACACGGCCACCACCGCCGTGCCCAGGGAGATCCTGGTGCCTGCCCTGCCACCGGATGCCGCTGCAACCATAGCCTGGCTCAGTGGCCTGCGTGGGGCAGCGGTGACCCTGCGGGTGCCCCAACGGGGAGACAAGGCTGCCCTGGCCCAGACCGTGCGCAAGAACGCCGAGGAGGCTCTGCGGTTGCATAAGACCCGCCGTGCCGGTGACCTGACGCAACGATCCGTGGCTCTAGAGGAGATCGCTCAGGCACTGGATCTGCCTGAAGCACCGCTGCGGATCGAGTGCTACGACATCTCCCACACCCAGGGCAGTTACCAGGTGGGCTCCATGGTGGTCTTTGAAGACGGTGCCCCCCGCAAAAGCGAGTACCGCCGCTTCACCGTGCGCGGCAGTGACGGCCAAGGCGCCACAGACGACACCGCTGCCATGCACGAGGTCCTCACCAGACGCTTCAAACGCTTAATCGCTGAGCAAGGCGGGCCGGTCAGCGCCGCCGACGCTGAGCTCATCGGGACTGAGGGCGACGGCGTGCCGATTGCCTCCGGTCCCATTGACCCGAACACCGGCCGGGCCCGACGCTTTTCCTACGCCCCCAGTTTGGTGGTTGTGGACGGCGGCCTGCCGCAGGTGGGAGCGGCGCGGACCGTATTAGATGAGCTAGGCATCGACGTGCCCCTGGTAGGCCTAGCCAAACGACTGGAAGAGGTGTGGGTGCCAGGGGAGGAGTTTCCTGTGATCTTGCCGCGCAGCTCAGCTGCCCTCTACCTGTTGCAACATCTGCGCGATGAATCCCACCGCTTTGCCATCACCCACCACCGGGCCAAACGCTCCAAAGGCATGACGCGTTCGGTGCTGGACGAGGTGCCGGGCCTTGGTCCCGCCCGGCAGGCGGCCCTGCTCAAGGAGTTCGGATCAGTCAAGCGCTTACGCGCGGCCAGCCCTGAACAGATCGCACAGGTCAAGGGCATCGGCCCCGTCTTGGCCGCCACCATTCACGAGCATCTAAAGGCCTCTCCAAGGCCGCTTACAGCCGCAAAGTCAAGCCCATAGCAGCTGCTTAAGTTCAGGCGGTAATGGTTACAGCGCTGGCAGCGGTGCGCGCCTTCTGGCGGGCCGCCTCGACGTCGTCGCCGGACGCAACCGCCACGCCCAGGCGCCTGCCCACATGCGCCGTCGGCTTACCGAAGAGACGCAGATCCACCTGTGGGTCCGCGAGCGCAGCCTCCAGCCCATGAAAACGCACCCCGGCCCCCGCATCGCTGTCCACCGGAGACTTCACGACGGCGGAGGCGCCCGGTGAAACCAGGCTTGTGTCCAAAGGCAGGCCCAGCACGGCCCGGGCGTGCAACTCAAACTCACTGAGCCCTTGGCTGGCCAGGGTGACCAGACCCGTGTCGTGGGGGCGCGGGGAGACCTCAGAGAAGAGCACCTCCTCACCACAGATGAACAGCTCCACGCCAAAAAGGCCCCAACCGCCTAAGGCCTCAGTAACCTTGCCAGCCACCTCCTTGGCGCTTTGCAGTGCCGCCTTTGGCAGCAGCTGCGGTTGCCAGGACTCCACGTAGTCACCGTCAACCTGCCGGTGCCCGATAGGTTCACAGAAGGAAGTCACAGTCTGGCCAGTTGCCGGGTCACGGTGCCGCACCGTTAGCAGCGTGATCTCGGTGTCGAAGTTGACGAAGCCCTCCACAATTACCTTGCCGCGGTCAACCCGTCCATCCTCACAGGCATACCGCCAGCAGCCTGCTAAGTCAGCAGCAGAGCGAGCCACCGACTGGCCATGGCCGGAAGACGACATCACCGGTTTAACCACACAGGGGAAGCCAATCACCTCGGCTCCTGCTTGCAGTTCTTCCAGGCTGGAGGCAAAGACGTAGGGGCTAGTGGCCAGGCCAAGTTCCTCGGCAGCCAGGCGACGGATGCCCTCCCGGTCCATGGTTAGGCGCACCGCCTTAGCTGTGGGAGCTACCCGGATGCCTTCGGCCTCCAATTCGGTAAGGACTTCCGTGGCAATCGCTTCGATCTCGGGGATTATCAACTGCGCACCGGTTGCATGGATAGCAGCTAGGAGTGCAGCCGGGTCAGCCATGTTGATGGTCAGGGCATTGTGGGCTACCTGTTGGGCAGGGGCGCCGTCGTAGCGGTCAATTGCTGTAACTTCCACGCCCAGCCGGGTCAGTGCAATGACCACCTCCTTGCCGAGCTCACCAGCACCCAGCATGGCTACCTTGGTGGCCGTAGGGGTCCAGGCGGTGCCGAGCACGGGAGCGTCAGCGTTTCCGCCAGGCTTGGGCAGAACGGGATAGGCGGTACTGCACATCTGTGGGCTCCTGTCTGAGGCGTCCTCTAGTGGCGCAAGGGTGGTGCGGCACAGTCGCCACGGTACCTGTACATGCGATGCTTAAACCATGCAGGAAAAGCAGACAGGCGATCAGGCACGGGAAGCTCGCGGCCCACAGGACACTGTGCCGATCGAGATCCCGGTGCTGGACCGCAACACGCCCCCGGTGCCGCCAGCCGTACGCCCGGAGATGATCATTATTACGGGTATGTCTGGGGCTGGCCGGTCTCGGGCGGCGAACGCTTTGGAAGACCTGGACTGGTACGTGGTTGACAACCTGCCGCCACAGCTGCTGCCTGCGCTAGCGGGCATGATGACCACAGTCGGTGGGGGCGTGCACCGCCTCGCTGCGGTGGTGGATGTGCGCAGCCGCACCTTCTTTGCCGAGTTCATGAACTATGTGCGCAAGCTGCGCGAGTCGCAGGTGAACCTGCGCGTGATCTTCATGGATGCCTCTGACTCGGAACTAGTGCGGCGCTTCGAATCCTCTCGCCGCCCCCATCCGCTTCAAGGCGGAGACTCTGTGCTTGAGGGTATCCAGCATGAGCGCACACTTATGACGCCGGTGGCCAGCATCGCCGATGACGTTATCGACACCACGCAGCTGTCAGTGCACAGTTTGGCGCGACGCGTACGCGAGCTTGTGGCCACCGAGTCAGACCTCGCGCTCAAAATCCATGTGATGAGTTTTGGTTTTAAGTACGGCATTCCTGTGGACGCTGACCATGTGGCGGATGTGCGCTTCATCGCTAACCCTTACTGGGTTTCCGAGCTACGCCACTTGACCGGACGAGACAAACCGGTGGCGGAATACGTCTTTGCGCAGGAAGGCGCCGCTGCCTTCGTAGACGGATACGCCAAGCTCTTGGCTCAGGCGTTGCCAAGCTACGTCGGTGAGCTCAAATCCCACGTGACCATCGCCTTTGGCTGCACCGGGGGAAAACACCGCTCAGTGGCCTCCGCAGAGCGCACCAGCGCAATTTTGCGTGAAGCGGGCTTCGCCGTCACCACTAACCACCGGGACCTGGGCCGGGAGTGATGCAAAGTGAGCACCACACTGGACTCTGCAGGCTGGCCCCGCCGCGGTGAGGACGGCCCCAAGGTAGTGGCGCTTGGTGGGGGCCACGGCCTGTCTGCCACCTTGCGGGCGCTGCGGCATCTCACCCACCGGCTGACTGCGGTGGTGACTGTGGCTGACGACGGCGGTTCCTCCGGCCGCCTGCGCAGCGAATTCGGTTGTCTACCCCCGGGTGATCTGCGCATGGCCCTGGCCTCTCTGACAGATGATTCTGAATGGGGGCTGACTTGGCGTGACGTGCTGCAGCACCGCTTCCACGGGCAGGGGGAGCTGGATAACCACGCCCTGGGCAATCTGCTGATCTTGGCCCTGTGGCAGCTGCTTGACGACGAGGTGGAGGGCTTGGCCTGGGTAGGCCGCCTATTGGGTGTGCGAGGGCGAGTTATTCCCATGAGTGCCTCCCCCTTGGTTATCGAGGCCGATATCGTGGACCCGGTCGCGGGCCCAGCCTGCCGAGTGAGCGGCCAAGTGGCGGTGGCCAAAACCCGAGGCCGCATGGAACGGGTCTGTGTGGAGCCTCAGGACGCCGATGCTCATCCGCTGGCAGTGGAGGCCATTGAAGAGGCTGAGTGGGTGGTTCTGGGGCCAGGTTCCTGGTACACCTCGGTGCTGCCCCATGTGATCCTGCCCGCCATGCGGGAGGCGCTTACCCGCACCAATGCTCGCCGAATCGTGGTCATGAATCTGACCACCCAATGTGGTGAGACCGATGGCATGAGCGCCGCAGACCACCTGCGCGTGCTGGCGGAGTACGCCCCAGATTTGCGCCTCGACGTAGTGCTCGCGGACCCTTCAGCGGTTGACAACCTAGATGAGTTAGGCGCCGTGGCCGCACAGCTGGGCGCTACTCTGGTGCTGCGGCAGGTGCGCACCGGGGAGGGGACTTGCAACCATGACCCGCTCCGCCTAGCGGCCGCGTTACGCGACGCTTTCGATGGCTTTGTTGGTGATGTTGGTACCCGTGAAGGGCTCTGACAGCGTAATTGGCCGTACCAAAGGCACCAACTTGACGTGCAATTCGGATCCAGGAGGACCCACATGTCACTGACCACTCCCGTCAAGGACGAGCTAGCCCGGCTAAGCGGGGACACCGCCGAGCAGCGTCGGGCTGAGGTCGCCGCAATCCTGCGCTTTGCGGGCGGCTTGCACCTGGTTTCTGGCCGACGGATCGTGGTGGAGGCGGAACTCGACCATGCGCCCAGTGTGAACCGTCTAGTGGCTTCCCTAAAAGAGCTTTACGGCGTGGAATCCGAGGTCATCTCAGTTGAGGCTGGTTCCCTGCACCGGGGGCCTCGCTACCAGGTACGAGTCACTGACCGGGGGCGCGAATTGGCGCGCCTGGTGGGCATGGTGGATGGCAAGGGCTATCCAGTTTTGGGTATGCCGGTGTCTGTGATCCGTGGTGGGCGCCGCTGTGCGGGTGCTGCCTGGCGGGGGGCCTTTCTAGCCCGCGGTTCTCTGACCGAGCCGGGACGTTCCTCTGCCCTGGAGGTCACGTGCCCCAGCAGTGAGGCAGCACTGGCGCTTGTGGGGGCGGCACGCCGTTTTGAGGTGATCGCCAAGTCGAAGGAGGTCCGGGGCTCAGACCGCGTAGTGGTGCGCGATGGTGAGGCCATTGGCGTGATTCTGGAGAAGATGGGCGCCACCGCAGCCAATGAGGCCTGGGGGCAGCGGCGGGAGCGGCGCGAGGTCCGGGGCACCGCCAACCGCCTCGCCAATTTCGACGACGCCAATCTGCGCCGCTCTGCCCGTGCCGCTGTTGCCTCGGGTGCGCGCGTTGAGCGTGCCTTTGAGATTTTGGGCGACGACGTGCCCGCGCACCTCGTGCAGGCGGGCAGGCTCCGCATTGAGCACAAAGAGGCCAGCCTGGAGGAACTTGGGCAGCTCTCCGAACCCCAGCTAACTAAAGACGCCGTCGCTGGCCGCATCCGCCGCCTACTGGCCATGGCGGATAAGCGCGCGCATGAGCTGGGTGTGCCGGACACGGAGTCCGCGCTGACCCAGGACATGCTGGATATGTGAACTCACTTCTGGGACCTTCGGGCAACTGGGCGCCATATATGGGCCGCCGTTCCCAAAGGGGTGCCCTGTGTTCGCCAAAGGCGTCCCAGTAGTGCGACAAGGCGACCGACGTCACGCTAGAATCAGGCCGCCGGCACACCGTGGCTAGCTGCGGGAACCGGGCACACCAGTTGTGCAAAGAGAAAGAACATCGTGCGCCGTTGCCGGCGCACTAGGAGGACACAAAGTGACCACCCGCGTTGGTATCAACGGCTTCGGCCGCATCGGCCGCAACTTCTTCCGCGCTGCTCTTGAGCAGGGCGCGGACATCGAGATCGTCGCCGTAAACGACCTGACCGACAACAAGACCCTCGCCCACCTCCTGAAGTTCGACTCCATCATGGGCCGTCTGGGCGCTGAGGTCTCCTACGACGACGAGTCCATCACCGTGGACGGCCACCGCATCGTGGCTCTCGCCGAGCGCGACCCCGCCAACCTGCCCTGGGGTGAGCTGGGCGTTGACGTCGTCATCGAGTCCACCGGTTTCTTCACCGACGCGACCAAGGCCAAGGCCCACATTGACGGTGGCGCCAAGAAGGTCATCATCTCCGCCCCGGCGAAGAACGAGGACGCCACCTTCGTGATGGGCGTCAACGAGGGCGACTACGACCCCGCCAAGCACAACATCATCTCCAACGCTTCCTGCACCACCAACTGCCTGGCCCCCTTCGCCAAGGTGCTCGACGAGAACTTCGGCATTGAGTCCGGCCTCATGGTGACCGTGCACGCCTACACCGGTGACCAGCGCATCCACGACGCCCCGCACAAGGACCTGCGTCGCGCCCGCGCCGCCGCGCTGAACATCGTCCCCACCTCCACCGGTGCCGCCAAGGCGGTCTCCCTGGTGCTTCCGCAGCTTAAGGGCAAGCTCGACGGCTACGCCATGCGCGTCCCGGTTCCCACCGGCTCCGTCGTGGACCTGACCTTCAAGCCCGCCAAGGCCTGCACCGCCGAGGAGATCAACGCGGCCATGAAGGCTGCCGCTGAGGGCCCGCTCAAGGGTGTCCTGGAGTACTCCGAGGAGCCGCTGGTCTCCACCGACATCGTCGGCGACCCGCACACCTCCATCTTCGACTCCCAGCTGACCAAGGTCATGGGCGACCAGATCAAGGTGGTCTCCTGGTACGACAACGAGTGGGGCTACTCCAACAGCCTCGTCCGCCTGTCTGTCCTCGTCGGCTCCAAGCTGGCCTGAGCCTGAAGGCTGACGCTCACGCGATGAGCTAGTGACGACGACGCCCGCGCACACCATCTGGCGTGCGCGGGCGTCGTCGTCACGGCGGGCCTAAACCCGCCCCATAAATCACCCAACCAACAAGCGATAAGAGGTTTCATGAAGACCATCGAGTCCCTGGGCGAGCTCAAGGACAAGCGCGTCCTGGTCCGCTCCGACTTCAACGTCCCGCTGGACGCCGACAAGAACATCACCGACGACGGCCGTATCCAGGCCGCCCTGCCGACCCTGCGCAAGCTGCTTGAAGCTGGCGCCAAGGTCATCATCACCGCCCACCTGGGCCGCCCCAAGGGCACCGTCAACCCTGACTACTCCCTGGCCCCGGTTTCCAAGCGCCTCGCTGAGGTGACTGGCGTCAAGGTCACCCTGGCTGAGGACACTGTCGGCCCGTCCGCCCAGGCTGCCGTCGCCGCGATGCAGCCCGGCGAGATCGTCCTGCTGGAGAACGTCCGCTTCAACGCTGCCGAGACCAGCAAGGACGACGCCGAGCGTGAGGCCTTCGCCAAGGAACTGGCCTCCCTGGCTGACGTATTCGTCTCCGACGGCTTTGGCGTAGTGCACCGCAAGCAGGCCTCTGTTTACGACATCGCCAAGCTCCTCCCGGCCGCCGCAGGACTGCTGGTCGGCAAGGAGATCGAATCCCTGTCCAAGGCCGTCAAGGACCCCGAGCGCCCCTACACCGTGGTGCTCGGCGGCTCCAAGGTCTCAGACAAGCTCGGCGTGATCGCCAACCTGCTCGGCAAGGCTGACCGCCTCCTCATCGGTGGCGGCATGGCCTTCACCTTCCTGGCAGCTCAGGGCCACGAGGTCGGCACCTCCCTGCTGGAGAAGGACCAGATCGACACCGTTAAGGGATACCTGGAGACCGCCAAGGCCAACGGTGTAGAACTGCTGGTGCCGGTGGACGTCGTCGTCGCCCCCGAGTTCAAGGCTGACGCCCCCGCCACCACCGTTGACGCAGGCGACATCCCCGCCGAGCAGATGGGCCTGGACATCGGCCCGAAGACCGCCGCCCTCTACGCCGAGGCTATTGCCACCTCCAAGACCGTGGTGTGGAACGGCCCTATGGGTGTCTTCGAATTCGAGGCCTTCGCTGCTGGCACCAAGGCCGTCGCCAAGGCCATCTCCGAGTCAGCCGCCTTCTCCGTAATCGGTGGAGGCGACTCTGCCGCTGCCGTGCGCACCCTGGGCTTTGACGAGTCCACTTTCTCCCACATCTCCACCGGTGGTGGGGCCTCTCTCGAGCTCCTCGAGGGCAAGGTCCTGCCCGGAATCTCTGTACTGGAAGGCTGAACAATGAGCAACCGCACCCCGCTGATGGCGGGTAACTGGAAGATGAACCTCGACCACCTTGAGGCCAACCACCTGGTTCAGGGCCTAGCCCTGGAATTGAAGGACCGCGGCCACGACTACTCCAAGTGTGAGGTCTTGGTCATTCCGCCCTTCACCGACATCCGCACGGTGCAGACCATCGTCGAGGCCGACGAGCTGGGCATCAAGTACGGCGCCCAGGACGTGTCCATTCACGACAATGGCGCCTACACCGGCGAGATCTCCACCGCTATGCTCACCAAGCTCGGCTGCACCTACGTGGTTATGGGCCACTCCGAGCGCCGTGAGTACCACAGCGAGTCCGACGAACTGGTTGGTGCTAAGGCCCGCAAGGCTCTGGACGCGGGCATGACCCCGATCCTGTGCTGTGGCGAGGCCCTGGAGATCCGCAAGGCTGGCACCCACGTGGACTTCGTCCTCGGCCAGATCCGCGCTGCCCTCAAGGGCTGGTCCGCAGAGGACGCCGCCAAGATCGTCATCGCCTACGAGCCCATCTGGGCCATCGGCACTGGCGAGACCGCCACCGCCGACGACGCTCAGGAGGTCTGTGGAGCCATTCGCGCGGCTCTGCGCGAGGACTTTGGTGAGGCCACTGCTGAGGCCACCCGTGTCCTCTACGGTGGCTCTGCCAAGCCCGGCAACATCAAGGAACTCATGGCTCAGGCTGACATCGACGGCGCCCTGATTGGCGGTGCTTCCCTGAAGGCGGACTCCTTCGCGGAGATGTGCCGCTTCTACGCCTGACCCAGGCCAATTGGCCGCATGCGGCCTAGCAATGGGCAGTGGTGCCCGCAACGTCACACTAAAGGGTTGCGGGCACCACTGCCTTTTGTGGATATGCTGCACCTGGAAGTCATGGCCACTCCCTACGGCCACACCCAAACAGCCAAGGAAGGAACCGTCCAGTGGACGTTCTGCGAATCATTCTGCAGGTACTGCTCGTGCTCTCGAGCTTCTTCCTGATCATGACGATCCTGCTTCACAAGGGCAAAGGCGGTGGCCTGTCCGACATGTTCGGCGGCGGCATCTCCTCCTCCGCCGGATCCTCCGGGGTGGCTGAGCGCAACCTCAACCGCATCACTATCGGCGTGGTGCTGATCTGGTCAGCCACCATTGTCGGCTTGGGCCTCGTGGCCCGCTTTGCCTGAGCCGGAGCCCAAGACGGGCACCAAAAGGCCCACAGCAGATCCCCGTGGTGACGCCCTAGAGCGCTCACTGCGGGGATATCTTGCGCATCTACGCGTTGAACGCGGGCTCAGCCAGAACACTTTGAGCGCCTACGAGCGAGACTTACGTCGCTACTGTGACCACTTGCGCTCCCGTGGACTCACAGACCTCAGCAAGGCCGGGGAGGTAGACGTCACCTCCTTCCTGGAAGCCCTACGCACCGGCTCCGACGGCGGTCGCGTCCTGGCCGCTTCCTCCGCCTCCCGCGCCATAACCGCCGTACGTGGCTGGCACCGATTCCTCTTCGCCGAAGGCACCACCGCCGTCGACCCTTCTGCAGCGGTGCGCCCGCCACAGGTGGGCCGCCGCCTCCCCAAGGCGCTAGCTATCGAGGAAGTTACGGCCCTCTTGGAAGCCGCAGCACCCGACGATTCACCTGTGAGCCTGCGCGATCGCGCTCTCCTAGAAGTCCTGTACGCCACCGGTGCCCGCATCTCTGAGGTCGTGAGTTTGGCAGTGGATGACTTGGATCGAGAGTCCGGCTGCCTCCGGCTCTTCGGCAAAGGCCGTAAAGAACGCATAGTGCCCATGGGGCAGTACGCCTGGGATGCTTTGGAGGCCTACCTGGTGCGTGGCCGCCCAGTGCTGGGTCTAAAAGGCAGGGGAGCGCCAGAGGTCTTCCTCAATACTCTGGGGCGCCCGTTGTCTCGACAATCGGCTTGGGCGGTGTTGCAGAGCGCTGCTATTCACGCGGGCTTGACCAGGCCGGACGGCGATGGCACGCATATCTCCCCACATACGCTGCGCCACTCATTCGCCACACACCTGCTTGCCGGTGGCGCTGATGTGCGCGTGGTCCAAGAAATGCTGGGGCATGCCTCTGTCACCACCACTCAGATTTACACGAAAGTCACCGTGGACCACCTGCGTGAGGTGTACGCCACCAGTCACCCGCGTGCTCGCGGCTGATCGCCTAAGCGCACGAAACACTGCCACCTAACCGCATTCTCAAGCCAATTTCGGTTACTGTGGGCGTGTGAAAGACACTGTGCAGCCCGGCCTCATCGACGTACCTGCCTCTGAACAGGCTGTCGACTTCCCTGAACCAGCGCCGCTGACGGCACACGGTCCTGCGCGCATCATCGCCATGTGTAACCAGAAGGGTGGCGTCGGCAAGACCACCACCACCATCAATCTGGGGGCGGCGCTAGCTGAGTATGGCCGCAAGGTCCTCATCATTGACTTTGATCCGCAGGGTGCGGCCAGCGCCGGCCTGGGTGTAAACGCCCACGAGATGGACGAGACCATCTACAACCTGTTGGTGGCTTCTCGCCCAGATATCAAACCAGTCATCATGCAGACGGCGGTGCCCGGCCTGGACATTGTCCCAGCCAATATCGACCTGTCTGCAGCTGAGGTCCAACTGGTCAATGAGGTGGCGCGTGAGCAGGCCCTTGCGCGTGTGCTGCGCCCCGTGCTTGATGACTACGACGTCATTCTGATCGACTGCCAGCCTTCCCTGGG
>NZ_UAPQ01000012.1 GCF_900444995.1 Actinomyces bovis | reverse complement strand
CCTGTTAACCGCCATGGGCGATGAAGAGCACCGCATCACCGGCCTGGAGTCTGGCGCGGATGACTATGTGACTAAACCCTTCTCTCCGCGTGAGCTAGCTCTGCGCGCCACCGCAGTGCTGCGGCGGGCAGGTGCCTCGGTGGGCGACGTCGTCGTCAATGGGCCGCTGCGGGTGGTTCCTGCCACCGGGGAGGTCACCTGGGATGGTGAAGCCCTGCCCTTACCGGACACTGAGGTGCGCCTCTTGGCGGTGCTGGCGCGGCATGCGGGCACGGTGTTGGAGTGGACGGATCTGCTCAACGCCGTGTGGGAGACGGCGGAGCGGGCGGGAGGTAAGGAGATGGTCCGCACCACCGTTTACCGGCTACGTCGTCATTTGGAACGGCGCGGCGTTTCCCCTGATGTGGTGGTGGCGATCCGGGGTCGGGGCTACACCATGCCGAACCTGTGAGTGGCGTGGCCCCGAGCATTTGATAACAGCACTGTCACAAAGCGTCATACAGTGGCGGAGCCCACGTTCACTTTGCCTGTGCATTATGGGAGCTGGTCGACGCAATGTGGCGTCCCGCAACCGAAAGGTCCCCTCCCCCATGTTCACGCACCGCAAGGTCGGCGTCCTCCTATCCGGGGCGGCCACCCTCAGCCTGATCCTGTCCGCCTGTGCTGGCACCCCCTCAAACTCCTCCACCAAGGCGGCCGGTGGTGCCGACGGCGCCGAGGGCCCAATCACCGTCGCCTGCGGTGCCATGGAAGACCTGTGCCAAGCCTGGACCGACGCCTTCACTAAGAAGACCGGCATCAAAGCCACCTATGTGCGCCTATCCTCCGGTGAAACCGTCGCCCGCCTGGCCTCCGCCAAGTCCAACCCGGAGTTCGACGTCTGGCACGGGCGGCCCCGTGGACGGCTACGGCGAGGCCGTCAACCAGGGCCTCCTAGAGGCCTACTCCTCCCCCGAAGCCAGCAAGATCCCCGACAAGTACAAGGACGCCTCCGGCAACTGGACCGGCGTGTACATCGGTGCCCTGGGCTTCTGCTCCAACAAGACCGCCCTGGACAAGTTGGGCGTAGAGGTTCCCGACTCCTGGGACGACCTGCTTGACCCCAAGCTCAAGGGCCAGATCTCCACCGCCCACCCGTCCACCTCCGGCACAGCTTTCACCACCCTGTGGACCCAGGTGACCCGCCTGGGTGGTGAAGACCAGGGCCTGGACTACATGAAGCAGCTGCACGCCAACGTCCTGCAGTACTCCAAGTCCGGCACCGCCCCCGGCCAGATCGCGGGCCGTGGGGAGGCCGCCGTGGGCCTAGTCTTCTCCCACGACTGCGTGAAGTACCAGGAAGAGGGCATGACTGACCTGCAGGTCTCCTTCCCCAAGGAGGGCACCGGCTATGAGGTTGGCGGCGTGGCCCTGGTGGCTGGCTCCAAGCACAAGACAGCCGCCCAGAAGTACATCGACTTTGCTATCTCCGCAGAGGCGCAGAACATTGGGCAGACTGTTGGCGCTTACCAGGCACTGACGCACCCGGACGCCAAGCCCTCCGAGAAGATGGTCAAGCTCGACTCGCTGACCCTGGTGGACTACGACTTCACCAAGGCTGCCGCCGCCAAGCCGAAGCTCACCAAGCGCTTCGATGAGGAGATCGCCGCGAAGCCTAAGGAGTAACGCTTCGGGGGCGCCTGCAAGGTTTAAACCGCGCAGGCGCCCCGCCCCTCCGGGCCTTACCGGCTCTACTCGCTCTACCGGCTCTACTGGTTTTTTGGCCCTGTTTGGCTTTGCGGGCTTTTCCAGGTTCTGCCTAGGCCAGCTCCCCTTCCCCTCCACCACACTTAATGAGGTCAGCATGTCCGCCACCGACGCCGTGTCGGCTAGCGCCCCCCGGCGCCGCACCCGCACCAAGGTCCGCCAGGACCCCGTGACCCTGACGATCACCGCCATCGTCGCCATATTGCTTGTGATGCTGGTGGGTTTGCCCCTGCTGCGCATCCTCGGCGAAGCCTTCACCCCCGGAGGCTTGGACTCCCTGTCCGGCCTGATGACCTCCAAAACCAACCGCGCCATCATGCTCAACACCCTGGTGCTGGGCACGGTGGTTGGTGCCTTGGGCACCCTGGTGGGATTCGTTCTGGCTTATATCCAGGCGCGGGTGGCATTCAAAGGCAAGCGACTCTTCCACCTGATCTGCCTCATGCCGATTGTCTCCCCACCCTTCGCAGTGGCGACGGCGTCGATCACACTATTTGGACGCAAAGGCATTATCTCCAACCAACTCCTAGGCCAGGACTGGAATATTTACGGCCTGGACGGCCTGACCCTGGTGCTCACGCTCTCCTTCTTCCCAGTGGCATATATGAACCTGCTGGGCATGTTCCGCAGCCTCGACCCGGCGATGGAGGAGGCGGCTTCCTCCCTGGGCGCCAGCCGCTGGACCATCTTCCGCACGGTGACCCTGCCCATGGTGGTGCCAGGCATTGCGGCCTCCTTCCTGCTGCTATTCGTGGAGGCGATTGCCGACCTGGCCAACCCGCTGGTCATCGGCGGTGACTACACGGTGCTGGCATCCCGCGCCTACATTGCAATCACTGGCGAATACGACACCGCTGCGGGCGCCGCCTACTCCCTGGTGCTGCTGGTACCGGCGCTGCTGGTATTCCTGCTGCAGCGCTACTGGTCCACGCGCGCCTCCACCGTGACCGTCACCGGCAAGCCCGCTGGCAGCTTCAAACCCATTAAGGACAACCGTGCCCGAGTGCCGCTGCTGGCCTTATCCGCAGTGGTGTTGGGCCTGGTGGTCACCATCTACGCCGCCGTGGTGATTGGTGCCTTCGTGGAGATCCTCGGCGTGAACAACAAGTTCACAATGCGGCACTTCAAATACATCCTCTCGGGCATCGGCAATGACGCCATGATCGACACCACCATGCTGGCACTTATAGCCACCCCGATCGCCGGGGTGCTCGGCATGATGATCGCTTGGCTGGTGGTGGTGCGGCTGCGCCGCGGCGCCGCAATCATGGACTTCATTGGCATGCTGGGCCTGGCTGTGCCCGGCACGGTTATCGGCATCGGCTACCTGGTCACCTACAACGTGCCCGTGGCAATGTTCGGCGTAAACATCATCCCGGCACTGGCCGGTGGCGGAGCAGTCGCAGGCGGCGCCATTGCCATCGTCATGGTGTATGTGGCGCGCTCTACGCCCGCAGGCCAACGCTCCGGCATCGCCAGCCTGCAGCAGATCGACAAAGCCATCGACGAGGCCTCCACCTCCCTGGGTGGCTCAGGCCTACAGACCTTCCGGCGCATCACGCTGCCCTTGATCCGCCCAGCTTTCCTGGCAGGCCTGACTTACGCCTTCTCCCGCTCAATGACGACGCTGTCTCCGATCATCTTCATCACCACGCCCCACACCAAGATCATGACCTCGCAGATCTTGTCCGAAGTTGACGCCGGGCGCTTCGGCAATGCCTTTGCTTTCTGCGTGATCCTGATCGTGATCGTGCTGAGCGTGACAGGCCTGATGAGCCTCGTAGTCAAAGACCGCTCCGTGCGCACAGGAGCCACCCTGTGAACGCCCCTGACCGCGCCCCCGGCGGCCCTGCCGGCTCTGACCGACCTGCTAGCCCCGGCCGCCCCGCCCCAACTGCCCCCACGGACCCCAAGGACCAGAACATGAGCACCCAGACCAGCGCCAAGGCCACCGACGCCGTCGCCGTTACCGGGCACCTGCAGTTGCAGGACGTCGTCAAGACCTTCTTCAACCGCGGCAAGGAGGTCAACGCGGTCCAAGGCGTGAACCTGGATATCGCGCCGGGTGAGTTCATCACCTTCCTGGGCCCCTCGGGCTGCGGCAAGACGACGACTCTGCGCATGGTGGCCGGTTTTGAGGACACCACCTCCGGGCGGGTGGTGCTGGATGACGTGGACATGGTGTCACTGCCGCCGAATAAGCGCCCCATGTCCATGGTGTTCCAGTCCTACGCTTTATTCCCTCACCTGAGCGTGCGCGACAATGTGGCCTATGGCCTCAAGCTCCGCAAGCTGCCAGCCAAGGAGATTGACGAGCGGGTCAAGGTGGCTCTGACCTCCATGAACCTCACCGCCTTAGCTGGGCGCGCCCCCAATGAGCTTTCTGGTGGTCAGCAGCAGCGGGTGGCTCTGGCACGCGCCATGGTTATGCGCCCCAAGGTGCTGCTATTTGATGAGCCCCTGTCTAACTTGGATGCCAAGCTGCGCGTGCGCATGCGGTTGGAGATCCGCCGTCTGCAGCAGCGCATGGGCATCACGGCGATCTATGTGACTCACGACCAGGCTGAAGCTATGACCATGTCCGACCGGATCGTGGTGATGAACGCCGGGCAGATCGAGCAGGTGGCGACGCCGGAGGAGCTCTACCGGCGTCCCGCATCCGTGTTCGTAGCGGACTTCATTGGGCGGGCCAACTTCCTGCTGGCAACTGCCAATGAGGTGGCTGAGGGCCGGTGCGTGGCGACGCTGCTGGGCCAGGAGAAGCGGGTGGCCTGCCATGAGGCGGTGGCAGCTGGCGACGCCGTGACCGTGGTGGTTCGCCCCGAGTCGCTGCGGCTGCAGGCTGCCGGGGGTGGTGCCGCTGCGGAGCTAAGTGGGAACTGCGGCAAGGTGGTCTCGGCGGTGTTCTACGGCGACCATGTGGAGTACGAGGTGGAGACTGCCGCCGGGCTGCTGGTGTGTGTGGAGTCCGACCCGGATGTGGAGGCGATCCACGCAGAGGGCGACGACGTGCTGGTCAGCATTGAGTCTTCCCGCGCCTGGGCCCTCCCCGCAGCGCCCCTACCCGAGTAAGCCTGCTGGACCTGGTTGGCTTGGCTTCCCCTTTTCGGACAACTTTCTGCCGTTCGGACAACCGTAGACCGTGTACACGGTTGTCCAAACATATTTACGTTGTCCGAATGTGTTTACGTTGTCCGAAAGGGTGGGGGTAGCGGCTCACTGGGCGACGGAGGCTAGAGCTCAGGCGGCGACGACGGCGCTTGGCTCAGGGGGTGTCGGCGGGGCCGGCCCGGGCGGCCCCAATGGCTACGCGCGGCACTCCCAGCACCCGTGCCTGCGCCTGCACCTGCACAATCACGTCCTCGCCGACGATGTCGCAGGCGGTCAACTCCACCCTGTTGGCTGCCGCCACCTGGCCAGCCATGGCGCAGGGCTCACTGGGCACGATGATTGAGGTAAGCGCGGTGGCACCGGCGAGTGCGGCCAGGTCGGCGCCAGCGTGGGCACGAGCCTTAGCCGCTTGGGCCTGCACCAGCCCAGTGATCAGCAGTCCCAGGGCCAGCAGCACCGCCATCACGCCTAGCGCCAGCACGGTCCCAGACCCCTGCTCTGCGGCCAGCGGTTTAGGCAGCAGTGTCGCCCGGCAGGACCTGGCACCCGAGTGCCAATATGTTTGACGAGCAGCGGACCCACCCCTGGAAACCCAAATCCTGTGGAACAAGCGCCAACTTCCCGGGCTCGGTCTACCCCCTGAACTCGCAGGTTTCATGGTTGGGCTCCGGCGTCATTGCTGGTGGGTTCGGTGTAAGCGCAGGCGCGGGCCGAGGCCGTCAGCCCGAGCCCGCCCAGGGGCCCAATAACGGGACGAGTGGCCCGCACGCAGGTCAGCGTTCCAGTCTCCACTGAGACAGATACTGCCCCGCCTGCGAGCTGCGCAGCCGCCGCCACGTCGCCGCTTCCGCGCGCGGCTTCCCGGGCGGCACTGCGGGCGGCGTCAGCGACCCGCAGCTGGGTAACGCCAGCGCTGACCGCCACGAGCACAAGGGCCAGGACGATCACGATGGCGGGAATCGCCAGGGCCAGCTCAGCTGTCACCATGCCGGTCTCTCCTTGCAACCAGCGACGACGAGGGCGCCCGGGAGTATCGGAGGTGCCTGCCCCACTGCCAGACGATGAGCTCGCCGGGCTGGCTAGGGCGTCTGAACAGCCTGAGCTGCCAGGACTTCCCGGGTTTCCTGAAGCATTTGGGTGGCCGGGGCCTACCGCAGCACCTACCGGGCTAGCCCCGCGGCCTATGTTTCCTGGACTTCCTGCAGCGTCTGGGCTGTCTTGGGCACCCGGCCAGCTCGCACCGCTGGGCTGGGGCCGGGTGGCGCACAGCTCGGCTCGCAGCAGCCAGCGGCGCGCCGTCGTCGGCTGGAGGGCTGTGCTACCAGCCGACGACGGACGCAGGCGCGACGGAAGCCGTCTACCTGTTTGGATGCGCATCACGGGTTGGAAAGTGCCGAGTTGATCAGCGAGGAGAGCAGAGCCGTGGGGCCGCCGCCGCGCATGATGGCCAGCAGTAGGCCTGCGAAAGCTGCGGCGGCGAGCGTGCCTATGGCGTACTCGGCGGTAGCCATGCCGGCCTCACCATCCGGGTCAGTGGGGTCGACGCCGGGGGCCAAGCTGGGTGGCTTAGGAGCGCCCCGGGTCAGAGCGAGCGAGGCGCGCAAGGTGTGCAGGATGCGGTTCATATTGGTCCTCCCTTGGTGGGTTTGGCGGGCTGGTTCGCCCGTCTTTCCAGGCTGGACCGTCGGATGTAGCTGCTTGGGGTTGGGCACTGCGGCAGGCCTGGAGCGTGCATGGCGGCGCCCTGTGGAGCGCGCAGCTGGCACAGCTGCTCCGATCAGGGAGCTTGGCGCATCGTCACGATCAGGGCCTGAGGGTAGCTGTTGGGGCCCGGGAAGGTGGAAAGTGTTGGAATAGCAAGTGGCCTGGCGGGGTAGCGCCGAGTCACTTGGATAACTGCCCCTGGAGGCGGGCGCGCATGGGGCGCATGGGGCGCGCAAATCAGGCTGGCCGGTGCAGCAGGAGGCGGCCTGGCAGGCCCAGTCTTGGGCGGATGCGGGGCCGTGATCGACTCCCGAAAACCTCGACCAGGGCGGTGCTCCCAGGCGGGAGGCGCGGACCAGGGCGGTGCGTGTGAGAAGCAGTGGCAGGCTCAGGCTGGCCGGTGCTCCAGGAGAGCGGCGGCCAGCGCCGAGTGAGCTAGGTAGCTAGGGCTGGAGGAGGGCGCGGATATCGGCGGCGGTGAGGGAGCCACGACGCCGGGGCAGGCTCCGCCCGCCGTCGGCGCCACTGCTGGAGGCCGGGCCACCCAAAGTTGAAGCCTCAGCCAGGCTCACAGCCTGGCCGCCCGCACCGTCCCCAGCCTCAAGGTCATCAGCACCTTCCACCACGCGCTCAAAGAGCTCAGCCTTTTTCTCCTTGAGAGCCATGACTTTCTCCTCAATGGTGCCCGCCGCCACCAGCCGGTAAACCATTACGGGCTGCTCCTGACCGATGCGGTGCGCCCGGTCCACCGCCTGCTCCTCTGCCTGCGGGTTCCACCACGGGTCCAGCAGGAACACGTAGTCGGCCTCAGTGAGCGTTAGCCCAAATCCCCCGGCTTTCAAGGAAATGAGGAAGACATCGGCCTGCCCGGTGCGGAAGGAATCGATGACGTTTTGGCGATCTGCGGTGGCGCCATCTAGGTAGACCGTGCGCAGCCCGGCAGCCTCCAAGTGCTCGCGCACGCCCCGCAGGTAGCGGGTGAACTGGCTAAATACCAGGGCTTTATGCCCCTCGGCGACTATGGGACCGAGTCGGTCCAGCAGCACCTGCACCTTGGCACCGGGCTGCTTGCGTGGTCGCCGTGCCCGGTTACCGATGGCGGGGCTGAGTGTGGTTAAAGCAAGCTCAGTCTGCATGCCCGGTGCCGCTGCGGCGCTGGTTTCAGGCACCGTCATCGCCGTATCACCCTCCGCCGCGCCGACTCTTTCGTACCCGCCCTGCGCAGCTTCGCCCGGTGACGCCGCGCTGCCGCGCAGAGCGGACGCGGAGGGCAGCACCTCAGCGGCTATGCCCCGTTCCTCTGCGCATTGCCCGGCCAAATCCTGCCCAGCTGTGCCCTGCTCGCCGTTCTCCCCCGGCTCGGGCACGAGTTCCGGGTCGAGGGCCAGCATGCGCAGCGTGGTTAAGGACTTCAAGGCAGAAAACCGTGCGGTAGCAGAGTCTTCCTCTAGTAGGCCCAGAACTTTCTGCCGCTCGCGGATTAGGCGGGCCTCATAGGCACGCCGGTGCGCCTCGGGCAGCTCCACGGCCACCACCTGCTCAGTCTTGGCGGGCAGGTCGGCCGCCACCTCCTCCTTGGTGCGCCGCAGCAGGAAGGGCCGCATCCGCGCCCGCAAGCTAGCCAGGCGCCGCTGATTGCCCTTCTCGATCGGGGTGCGGTACACCTCTTTGAAGCGCTCCGGCGCGGGCAGCAGTCCCGGCGCCACAATCGACAGGATCGACCACAGGTCCATAAGCGAGTTCTCCATGGGGGTGCCCGTGATCGCCAGCTTCGCGGGCGCCCGCAGTCGCCGCACCGCTTTGTAGGTGACGGCAGCGTGGTTCTTCACGAACTGCGCCTCGTCCAGCACCACCCACGCCCAGTCTTGCGACACAAAGGCCTCTTCTTCTAGACGCACAATCGCGTAGGAGGTGACGACGACGTCGGCCACAGCCGCCAGCGTGCGCAAGGCCGTGCGCCGCTTAGCGGCAGTGCTGGTAACGGTGGCCACGCGCAGGCTAGGAGTGAAGCGGGCCGCCTGTTCGGCCCAGGCACTGACCACGCTGGTGGGGGCGACGACGAGCACGGGCTTTACCTCAGCGCCCGACTCCCGCTGCTCCTCCATCAGGGCAGCCACAGCAGCAAGCACTTGGACGGTTTTACCTAGACCCATGTCGTCAGCAAGTACCCCACCCAGGCCGCAGTGGCGCAGCAGGTCCAGCCAGCGGAAGCCTTCCAGCTGGTAGGGGCGCAGTTGCGCCTTCAGACCAGCGGGCACCGCAATGCTAGGTATGGCTGTAGCAACCGCAGCCCCGGCGGTTCCTGTAGCGCCGTCAGCTTCTGAGGTCTTTGTAAGGCTGCCAACCCTGGCATTCCCGCTAGCTTCCTCAACTCCGTCAGCCCTAACGGCTCCGCCAGCCCTAACGGTCCCGGCCTCACCACCCTGACCGGTCTCGCCAGCATCAAGCACTTGCAACAGCCGCTCCACGCCAGCTTTCCAGGCCGCCGTCTGTTCACCTTCCACCCCCAGTGCCACGAGCTGGGCGTAGTAGCCCACATCCAGGCGCGACACCGACAGGGTCGCGGCATCCGGAGTGGCACGCCCGGGGTCGGCTAGGGCGCGCCCCTCCTCCATCAACGCGGCCAGCCGGTAGATCTCAGGGCGGTCGATGCTGACCCAGGTGCCCGAGTCCAAAAGCACCTGCTGCTCCCGGCGCGCCACCGCCGTCATTAGGCGCTCCAGGGGAATCTCCTCACTGCCTACGCGCACTCGCACGCGCAGGGAGAACCAGTCGGGGGTGTCCCCGTCTGCCACCTCGGTGGTGATGATGGGGGTCTCCTCCGCGGCGCGGTAGTCCGGCACTTCGCCCACAATCTCCAGTTCGAGGCCGTCAATACGGCGCAACTGCGCGAGGCTACGAGTCATAAAGTGGGCAGTGTCCATACCGGTGAAACTGCGCGGCCGCCAAAGGCTGCCGAGCTCAGAGGCCGGATCCTGGAAGGCGGCCAGCACGGAGCGCGCCACGGCTGCTTCAGCGGTCAGGTCGCGGCTGCGCGGTGGCTGGATTGCCCTATCTGCATCTTTACCCGTGGGTGTCAGCCCGCTGAGCGCCGGCTCTCCACCTAGCGCAGCCTCCAGGTTTTGCAGTGCTATGCGACCGTTCTCGACGCCGTCGTCGCTTTGGTAACGGATGAACCAACTGGTGGTGGCGCGATGTTCGTCGCCCTCAATGTCAATGCGCAGCAATATCACTGGGTGGATCGGCTCAGGTAGCTGCAGTGACTTGTCCATATGCAGCACCGGCAACAGGTCCCCCAGCCGCTCCAGGCATTCCTCCTCAAACTGGGGCACCTCCGCCGTCGGCACCACCACGCGCTGGTCCGGAGCCTCAAGGAGTCGCGCCACCAGTGGTTCCCCCGGCTGTTCTAGGGGCAGCAGAGCCAAGGAACCATCTGGCCGCCACAGTGCGTAGGCGTGCACCGGCTGGCCTAGCGGCAGCAACTCCGGTTCCCATCCCAGGCGCGTCTGCTTGGACGAGGTAACTAGCAGCGGCCCTCGCGTCACCGCTCGCAGCTGCGGAGGTAGGCCACTGCCCTCGCGCAGATCGGTGTCGCTTAGGTTCCGGCCATCGCTGCGGTGCGCATAAAAAGGCGCCTCGCCGGGCGCACTGCCCGCACCGCAGGCGCGCTCACCCCGCTCCAGTCCGGTCACAGGGCGCAGATCTAGAGCCGGGCTGAGCACGACGGCGCCGTCGTCATCACGAACCACCACCACACCGCCCCTCAGCCCAGGCAGGATATCCACCGGCTGCCCGGCGTGCTGCGCCGTCCTAAGCGCCAAACCGGTCTCCACTGCCTCACGCAGCACCTGCCAGATACGGGCTGGCAGCTGGTCCAGCCGGATGCGGTCATCGGTGTAAAAGAAGGCACCGCGCGGCGCCATGGCCGCAATATCGGCGAGGCAAGCCAGCTGGGCGTGGTCGGCGTGCTGCTCCAGGGTTCCGGCGGCGACGGCGGTCCACGGGCAGTCTTGGCGGCGCCAGGCGTGGGCGCCCCGAATCAGCGGCAGCAGGCCGAGCGTGCCGGCCTCATCCACTGGCCCGACCTCCAACCCCATGCGCACACCGGCACTCGGCGGGCTAAGCAGGGCATCGAGTTGGGCGCGCCAGTCCGGGGCTTGGTGGCCCCCACCTGCTTGGGTACGCGCGGCCAGCAGGGTGGCGGCCACGTGTTGGCAGCCCGCCTGGTGGCAGGAACAGGAGGCTTTCCAGCCTTGTGGCTCATTGGGGGCGCTGAAGGCCATAGTTTGCACGGCCCGACCGTGGGAGTCCTTAACCTGGGCGGTCAGAATCTCCCCGCCCGCACCCACGGAGATCGGGCCGACCCGCCCAGCCTCAGCCAGGGCCCGCCCACCGCGCAAGGCCTGCTCGGAGAGGGCGGCCGCAAGCCCAGTATCAGTGAGCTGGGCGGGCCAGTCCTCGGGGGTGAGCGTGCGTGCCATGTGCCCAGGCTACGGCGGGGCACTGACACGCACGCGCGCCCCCAGGTGGCGTAGCTGTGGTGGGACTTTGGTGGCACAGTGCAGGCGGCGCGAACAGTGCCTGCTAACCCTGCTCGCCGCTCGGAGATTCAGCCCGCCTCAGTATTTCTCGCAGCGACTTAGCGACGGCGCAGACGGCGTCCCCCGCGTCCGCGCCGTTCGGGTCGCAGTCGGGTGCCGAACTGGTCGCGCCACATGGCGCGCTCCACCTGAATCTGAGCTAGGCGTTCCGCCAGGATGCGAGCTTCCTCCGGGGAGAGCCCATGGCGGGCCAGCTGGTCCAGGCCTGCAGGCGCCGCGCCGCCGCCCGCATCCGGCCCGCCAGCCCCTGGCCTGCGGTCCCCCGCCCTGCCAGCACCCAGCCCGTCGGCGCCTCGCCCACCAGTGCCCAACTCACCGCCCTGCGCCGTCGAAAGGCTCTCAAACTCCGACGTCGTCGCCTCAACCCCAGCAAGTGCGGGCCCCTTAGCTCCAACCCGCTCGCCCTCATTCGCGCGCGTTTCACTGAACAGCAAGCCCAGAGCTGGCATCACGATCACACTCAGCAAACCCGCCAGCACAAAGGTCGAAGCGGCCTCCTTGACCATCACCCCGGCGGTAACCGCCACCTGCGTGACCGCCACAATGATCGGCAGCGCCGTCGTCGAATAGGTGGCGATTTCCAGGCACTGGCGGTTGGTGAAAGCCCGCGAACCATCGCGACGCCGCTCCAACCGGGAGGCCAACCACACGGGCAGTCCCCGCGCCAACACCAGCAAAAGCAGGAACAAGCCCAGCCCAATGAGGGAACGCTGCGTGAGCTCCACGGCGATCCCCATCCCGGAGGTCACAAAGAACAGCGGAATAAACAGACCATAGGCCAGGCCCTCGATCTTCTCCTCGTACTCTTTGTTGCCGTCGGGCAGGGCTTGGCGCACCACGAATCCAGCCGCGAAGGCCCCCAGCACCACATCTAGGTCAAAGACCTCCGCCAGGGTACAAAGCCCCACCAGCAGCAGGACGGTGAGGCGCACAGTGGTTTGCGCGGTGGTGGAACCACCCAGATGGATCGCCTCCACCAGGCGGTGTCCGAACTGCTTGACCCGGTCGGTGAAGCGCACGATCAGCAAGGTCACTGCGCCAAACAACACCAGGATGAGGAGGCTGGCCCAAGTGGAGCGGCTCCCCAGCAGCAGGGCCATGAGGATGATCGGCCCCACCTCGCCGACGGCCCCATGGTTGAGGATGGCAGCGCCCACAGAGGTTGGCAGCAGGCCGCGTTCGCGCATGATCGGCAGCAAGGTGCCGATGGCGGTGGAGGTCATGGCGATGGCGATGGCAATCCCGTTGGTGGAGAAAGGCCCGCCCTTCGGGGCAATCAGGGCAACGGCGCCGAAAGCCGTGACCAGTGAAAGCACCCAGGCCCACATGGCGTGGTGTCCGCCCACGCCCCGCAGTTCGTTAACGTCGATCTCATAGCCCGCCATGAGGAACAAAAAGGCAAGCCCCAACTCGTGCAGGAAGGCGATAGAGGCGGTTTCGGTGGCCAGGCCTAGGGCATGTTCGCCGATCAGCATACCGCCGATGGTCAGGAGCACCACCTCAGGCAGGAGTCGCCTGGGTACCAGCCAAGAGATCAATGGCGCTAGGAAAGCTACGCCCACAATGCACAGGAGGGAGACGAATGTTGACTCCATCGGGGCTCCTTCCACTTTGCTCAGCTATCGCAGCCTACCGGTGTGTTTTGACGACGCCGTTGCCAGGTGGTGGCTGGGGGCGTTGGGAGGTGGTGCCGGGGTGGCTGGGGGCGCCGGGCTGAGTCTGTGGGCTGCTGGCTCGGGGAAGGTGGCTGCACGCTAAGCAGTGGCTGGGCACCTGGGCACCCGGGGGCGTCCGCGCTGGCGGCGGGACAGGCACCACCTACAGGCCCCTAAGAGACGCTCTCGTACCCCACAATTCCCACGCGCGCTCCACCTGCGGGCCACAATGGGGCTATGCCGTCGATGCCGCTGCTGCCCTACTCCCCCGGCCCTGCGCCCCTGACTCGCATGGCGGACGGGACCGTCAAGCAGATCAACCCGATCACCGGCACGGAGGTGTGGACGGTCCCGGGCCGCGGCAACCGGCCTATCTCTCAGCCACCCACGGAGGTGCGCCCCTTATCTGCGCAGGATCGCACCCACCATTGCGCCTTTTGCGCGGGCCGCTATTTGGAGACGCCACCGGAGAAGTCCCGCGTGGTGCTGCGCGACCCCACCAAGCCAACCGCCGGTTTTGAGCGCCTGGACGCCGTGCCTGCCGCGGCACTGTTCAAGCGCCCGGCGGAGTTCCGCCGCATACCTAACCTCTTTGAAATCCTGCCTTTTGAGTACTGGCACGCCAATCACGGCTACGAGCTGCCGGACTCCGCCCGGGAGCGCATGGAGGCGTACTTGGCCGACCCACGGGGCCTGGAGCATGTGGCCGCTATTGCCCGCACCAAAATGCAGGCCTCCGGCATGGATCCAAGGACTTGGGATCGGCTGGATGAGGCGGCCCGACGGGCTTATCTGGCAGGCTTTTTTGCCGGTGGGCATGATGTGATTATTGGCCGTCGGCATTTCACTGACGACGCCGTCGACACCTCGGCTTTAGCCTCTGCTGGCACGCTCACGGTGGCAGAGCACCGGGCGTATATGCGCCTGGCGGTGGAGTCGATGGCGGATTTGTATGCGGCGAACCGTTGGGTGCGTTATGTGGCGGTGTTTCAGAACTGGCTGCGGCCAGCGGGCGCGTCTTTTGACCACCTGCACAAGCAGTTGGTGGCGATTGATGAGCGGGGGGTCACCAGCGAGTTGGAGTTGGCGCGGGTGCGCGCTAATCCGAATCTGTACAACGAGTTGGGTGTGGATTATGCGGCCTACAACAATCTGTTGGTGGCCGCTAATGAATATGCGGTGGCTTTCGCTGGCTTTGGGCACCGTTATCCGACGCTGGAGGTGTATTCGACCTCAGCGATTTGTGAGCCCTGGTTGATGGCGCGGGAGGAGGTCGACGCCGTCGCTGATCTGCTGCACGCCTTGCATGCGGCCACGGGCGCGCAGGTGCCATGCAATGAGGAGTGGCACCACCGGCCGCCGGGGGTGGATCAGCCGATGCCTTGGCATATCACCCTGAAGTGGCGGGTATCCACCTTGGCGGGTTTTGAGGGCGGCACCAAGATCTACTTGAACACAATTGACCCGTGGAACTTGCGCGAGCGGGTGGTGACGCGTTTGGAGGATTTGCGGGCAGATAGGCTAATTGCGCCAATGCAGATCGGCGAAGAATGCCCGACGACGCCCAACCGGCTTAGGTATAACCCGGTGCTGGGGCGCTGAGCCCACTGGACTTTAGGGTAGCGGAAGCAGCGCCGCTAGGTAGCGTGCCGAACTGCAATTAAGGCTGAACCCCGGCGGTTTGCCGGGGTTCAGCCTTAGTGACCTTTAGTCAGGGCTTGGTTAGATAACCGTTCCTGCGTGGCCTCACTTGGCGGGGGTGAAGGTTGGCTTGGCAACCTTGCCCGCCCCGTCAGCGACCTGACCCCAGGTGTTGTTCCCCCAGGCCCAACTGCCCTCAGCGGTGATGGCCCAGGCGTCGTAGCCGGAGGTGCCGAGTTGCACGGCTCCCGTGACACCTTCAACCTTGGTTACACCCACGGGCTCCTTGGTGGAGGCGCCGGTCACCTGGCCAAAGCGGTTACCGCCGTAGCAGTAAACCTCTCCGTTAACCAGGGCGCAGCTGTGCTCATTGCCGGTGACAATCTGACTGGGTTTGCCTGGCAGGGTGCCCACCTTGACGGCGGCTGCGCTGTTGGCGCCAGCGGCGGTTCCCAGTTGGCCTTTGTCATTGGCGCCCCAGGTGTAGACAGTGCCGTCGTCGCCGACGGCGGTGGCGAAGCCATGACCGACGCTGAGCCCCACAACTTTCACGTTCTCCAAACCAGAGATCGGTGCTAACGGGACCTTCTGCTTATCCAGCTTGGTGCCCCAGCACTGCACGCCCTGACCCGCACTGGAGCAAATGTAGGAGCCGGTGCCAGAACGCAGCACCGCCGGGGCGCCAGCAGGTCCCCCGCCGGCGGGCGGAGCGGTCGGCTCGGTGGTTGCCGCCGGTTCCTGGCTTGCCGCAGGGGTTGGAGCCTTGTCCTTCCCCAGACCGGGCAAGATGCCGCTCTTCCACGCCCACAGCAGGCCGCCGATGGCCAGCAGCGCAAGCGCTACCACAGCCAGAACGCCCCAACGCGCCCCCTTGGAGCGACCAGACCGCTTGCTCTTTGGGGCCTTGCCCTTATTGGCGGTGGCGGCAAACCTAGATGCGGTAGGAGGAGTCGGCTGCGCCGTCGGCCCGCTAGGCATCCCGTAGGGGGCCGCAGCAGTTCCCGCCGGGGAGCTGGACCTGGCGTAGATGGGAACCGGTATCCCTGCCTGCAGCTTGGCAGGCGTGCCAGCTCCGGCACCCGCAGGGCTGAAGGCGCTGCCCGCGCCTGCCGATGCTGCATGTACTCCTGCTGCCTGCGCGGCGGCGGGCTCCGGGAAGGTTGACTGGATAGCAGCAGGCTGCGACGGCGCCGCATAGGCCGGTGCCGCGGAAGGTGCCGAAGCCGATGCTGCGGGCACGGCCCTAACCGGCGCAATCGTCTCCGGCGCTGCCTTTAGCGGCTCAGCGTGGGCAGGAAAGGTTCTTACCGGCACGGTTAAATCCGCCTCGGCCTGTGGTGGCGCAGTGCTCACCGGCACCGTCGCGTCTGCCTCGACCTGAGTTGGCGTAGTCCTTAACGGCACGGTCGGAATCGACGCCGCCTGAACTGGCGCAACTTCAACCGCCGCAGCGGTCTCAGGCTTCCCAACTGCAACTACCGAGCGCAGCCATTCCCGCTGCGCTGGAGTCCAGTTCTGCCCAGAGTGCAGGGCCTCCCAGGCTTTGGCAGCGTCGTTTCCAACCTGCCTGAGGATTTCCTCAGGGCTCATCATCCGATCATCCACCGGATGCCCTGCAGATCAGTTCATAGCGCGGCGGCGGGCCAGAAGCACCACACCACCAAGCGCCACAGCCGCAGCACCCTCCAGGGCGACCATGCCGGAGATACCGGTGTTCGCCAGCTGAGGACGCTTTACCGGTGCGGCCTCAGCAGCACCGGGCTGGTGGCCAGCCTCAGGGGCAGCCTGCGCGGGGGCCTTAGGAGCGGAGCCCGTGCCCGGGTCAGCAGGAGCGGGAGCCGGGGCCTCCGCACCAGGCGCCTCGGGAGCTGGAGCTGGGTCGGCAGGAGCTGGGGCGGGGTTCTCTGGAGCCGGCGCAGGAGCGGGGTTCTCTGGAGCCGGTGCGGGGGCCGGGCTCTCGGGCTCAGGGGCGGGCTCCGGTGCGGGGGCCGGGCTCTCAGGCTCAGGGGTCGGGGTCTCCGGGTCCGGGGTTTCGGGGGTCGGCGCCTCCGGCTCAGGGGTCTCAGGAGCTGGGTCAGCCGGAGCCGGCTCAACCGGCGCCGACTCAGCTGGAGCTTCCGCACCCGGGGCGGCTGGCGCGGGCGCTTCAGCAGCAGGCGCCTCAGCAACCGGGGCTCCTGGGGCGGGGACGGAAGCCTCATCGGCGTAGGCGGCAGAGTTCAGGCCAGCGGGCATGAGGACCATCGCGGCCAGAGCACCAACTGAGGCAAGGCGCAGCTTCTTCATCGCAGCTCTTTCAGGGGGTCTTGTAGGGAAGGACGCCAGGAAGAGCGTCCAGCTGCGGGCAGTTGGGATATGCCCACAAAGGCAGGATACCCATAAAGATCACGATCACGTCACCCCCAACCGCCCAGCGGACTGGAGACTTCTCTCCATCGACGCAACCGCGCTAGGTGACCACTCCGCTTACAGTCCCAGGGCGCTGCGCTCCTCTGGACCCATCCAGCCCGGCCTGGCCTCCAAGGCCCGGAACCAGCGGGATAGGGCAGGCCAGAAGAAGATCGAGGGGGCTTCGCCGTCGCCAAGCTGCTGGCGCCCGCCGTACTCATAAGCCTGCACAAAGGTGAATAGGCGGATATCGGAGCCACAAGGCTCCGCACCGCACAAGAACTGTTCCACGGAGACGACGGCGGACAGCGGCGGCACATCCCGCACCGTCAACGCCGCCTCTCGGCTGGCGACCATGCCGGTCGCCCGGGCAAGCACCGTGTCAATGACATCGAAGCCAAGCAGTAGCTCATTGGTGGCCGCGTCTACCTCAGCCGGGTCCTGGCTGTGGGTGGCTGCGTGGAAGGGGGCCACGATGTACTCATCCGTCCAGGCATCCCAGGCCTCTGTGGAGTTGCGCCGGTCCAGGGGATACAGGTCGGGGGCGCCGGGTGCGCGCAGGTCCCACCAGGCGGTGGCCAGGTCAAAGAGCAGGTCGCCGGAGGAATCAGCTACTACCTGCCCCGTGGTGGTGTCCACCAGGGCCGGGACGGTAGGCGGCGGGGTGTAGCCGGGGGTGCGCTCATAGACCTCGGCCACAGAGCGGGCGCCCAGAACGGGATCGGGGCCGGGGGCGGCGTCGGAGCCGGTCAGCTCCCAGAAGCCGTCGTCGCCACGGCCATAGGACCAAGCTACTGGCAGGGCCTGCACGAGTCCCAGCAGGCGGCGCGCAATCAGTAGGCGACGGCAATAGGGGCAGGCGGCAGTGGCCAAGAGCCGGTAGCGGCCCGCCTCCACCGGCAGGTCTCCTGGAGCAAAGCGATGGTTGACGGCCAGTGGCATAAGGGCCTCCCAAGATAGCTGCGAGTGGTCTTGGCTAATGGTCCCCCCTGAATGGCCTCTTCGTCACCCCTATCACCTCCGGCGAAAGCCGCAAGGTCTTCAGCTCAGCCCCAAGAAGCGCGCCACCACCTCAGACCCCGGGTTAGCGCGCAAGCCCGCAGGGGTGTCAATCCGCAGCAGGCGGCCAGCCTCCATAACTCCCACCCGGTCCGCCACCACCATGGCTTCGTCTTGGTCGTGGGTGACGTACAGGGCGGTGGTGCCCTGCTCTTTGAGGATGCGGCGCAGGTCTAAGGCCAGCTGCTCGCGCAGGGCCCGGTCCAAGGCAGACAGAGGCTCGTCCAAGCCCAGCAGATGCGGGCGGGGGGCCAGGGCGCGGGCCAGGGCCACGCGCTGAGCTTGCCCACCGGAGAGAGTGTTGATGGCGCGTTTTTCGTAACCAGACAGGCCCACTAGTGCCAGCATCTCGGTGACGCGGGCGGCGCGTTCAACCCGGGGCAGGCCCACCAAGCCATAGGCCACATTCCCGGCGACGTCGCGGAAAGGGAAGAGTTGACCGTCTTGGAACATCAGGCCAAAGCCGCGCTCGTGCACGGGGGTGGTGACCACATCCTGCCCGTCCCAGGTGATCGTTCCTTCCGCAACATCCTCTAGGCCGACGACGGCGCGCAGCAGGGAGGACTTGCCTGAGCCGGAGGCGCCCAGCAAAGCCACCACCTCACCACAAGCCACCTGCAGGTCGACGCCGTCGACGCCGCGCACTGGCGGATTGCCGTCGGCAGCCGGGTAGATGACGCTCAAGCCCGTAACCGCTAAGCCTGCGCCAACCGGGCCACTATTCGCCGGGCCATTATTCACCGGGTTAGCGTCCGCCATCCCCCTGCCAGCTGGACCGCTGCCCATCGGGTCACTGCCTACCTGACCGTTGGAGTCGATGGTGCCGCCGGGATTCGGCTCAGTGCCTAGGCTCATGGGTTTCCCTTCCTGCCAAGTTCTTCACACCGTGGGCGCCCTGGGCGTCGCGGCCGGTCCAGATGCGCCGTCTGAAGCCATTCACAGGCCAGCATGATCGCTGCGGTGCCCACCGCCAGCACCACCCCCGCCGCCAATGCCATGCCTTGGTTTTGGGGTCCGGGTGAGCCAATAAGCCGGTAAAGCACCACCGGCAAAGTATTGGTGCGAGGCCGCACCAGGAACGACGTCGCCCCAAACTCCCCCAAGCTCGTAGCCAAGGCAAAACCTGCTGCCAGGCCCCCGGCGCGCAGCAGATGCGGGCCATCCACCGTGGCCAGCACCCGACCCGGCCCGGCCCCCAGGGTCGCAGCAACCTCACGCTGGCGTGGGTCGATGGCACGCAAGGCAGGCAGTAGCGTCCGCACCACCAGCGGCACCGCCACCACGGCCTGCGCCACCGGCAGAATCCACCAACTCCGAGTAAGGGCCAGGGGCGGACGCGCCAAAGTGATGAGGAAGCCAAAGCCCACGGTCACCGCAGACACCCCCAGCGGCAACATGAAAGCGGCGTCGAGCAGCCCCACCCCCCGAGCCAAGGCCCGCGAGCGCGGACTGCGGGAAACCACCAAGCTCACAGCCCCACCCACCAGCAGCGCAATCGCGGCAGAGACCAAAGCCACCTGCGCAGAGTTCGCGGCAGCCTCCCAAACAGTGGTGACCAGGGCCTTTGAAGCGCCGGGGCGGCCCAGATCCGTGTAATTGGCCAGGGTCCAGGTGCCGGAGCGACGCAGTGAACGCAGCAGCAGCACCCACATAGGGGCCACCAGCAGTCCCACCACCACTGTCAGAGTGAGCAGCAGGGCGGGCGCATCAGCGCGACGCAGTCGGCTAGGGGGCACGTCGATGCGCAGGCGCAGGGCTGCCTGGGAGGCGCGCCGCGCCCGCTCGGCCACCCCCAGGGCCAGGGCGATAACCGCCAACTGCAGCACAGATAGGACGGCGGCGGCCCGCAGGTCCAGATATTTGGTGGTCAGGGTGTAAATCTCGGTCTCGATGGTGCCGATCCCAACCCCTCCGAGCACCAGCACGACGCCGTAGGCGGTGGCGCAAAACAGGAAGGTCATGGAGGCCGCGGAGGCAATGGCGGGCGCCAGGCTAGGCAGGGTGACGGTGCGCCAGGCTCGCCAGGGAGAAGCGCCCAGGACGCGAGCAGCCTCCACGGCACGCGGATCAAGCCGGGACCACATAGTGCCTACGATCCGCACCACCAGGCCATAGTTGAAGAAGACCAGGGCGGCGACCACCGCCGTCGTCGTGCCATCTAGATGCAGAGCGCCAAGCGGACCGCCCTTGGTGACCAGCGCGTGGAAAGCCACGCCCACCACCACCGAAGGCAGCACAAAGGGCACTGTGACCAGGGCGCGCAGCAGTTTGCAGCCGGGGAAACTGCGACGGTAGAGGACCAGGGCGCCGGGCACGCCCAAGACCACACAGATTGCGGTGGAGATGGTGGCCTGCAGCAGGGTTTGCCGGATGATGCGCCAGGTGCGGGGGCGGGTGAGGACCTCCCCGAATCCGCTCAGATCTAGGTGCCCGTCGGTGAGCAGGCCCCGGGCCACCAAGGTGGCGGCGGGCCAGGCGAAGAATACGGTCAGGAAGGCCAGGGGCAGGATGGTGGCGGCGGTCCAGCCGAGCCTTTGCGACCAGGTGGGGCGGGGGCCACGCGCACGCCGACCCCGAGAGCGGGGGGCTGCCGGGGTCGGCGTCAGGTGGTTCACGCGCCTACGGTCTCGGTCCAGGTGGTCAGCCAGGATTCACGCTTGGAGGCGATGTCTGCGGGGGCCACGACGATTGGGGCGTCGCTGGTCTTGCCGAATTTGCTTAGTTTCTCCGGGAGGGTGGCCTCAGGGTTGACCGGGTACATGTACATGTGGTCTGGGATGGAACTCTGCAATTCTGCGGAGAGCATCCATTCGATGAAGGCCTTGGCCCCCTCCGGGTTGGCGGCCTTGGTGAGGACACCGGCGTACTCGACTTGGCGGGTAGAGGTGCTCAAGAGGGCCTGGGTGGTAGTGGTGCCGTCCTCCGAGATGGTGGCGGCGGGCGAGGAGGCGTAGGAGACGACGATCGGGTAAGCGCCTTTGCCTTCTCCGGCGCTGAAGTCGGTCTCGTAGGCGGCGGTCCAGCCCTCGGCGATTTTCATGCCGTTGGCCTTGAGGTCCTTCCAGTACTGGGCGAAGCCCTCCTCCCCGAAGTGGCCGACGGTGGCCACCAGGAAGGCCAGGCCGGGTGAGGAGGTGGAGGGGTTGATGGCCACGAAGAGGCCCTGGTATTCGGGCTTGGTCAGGTCTTCAAAGCTGGCGGGTGGGGTTAGGCCTTTGTCCGCGAACCATTTGGTGTCCACGTTGATGCAGACTTCACCGAAGTCGATGGGCACTAGGCCCTTGTGGCCGTCCACCAGGTATTGGTCGGCGCCGGTGGGCAGGGTGAGGGAGAGGGTGTCGTCGATGACCTGCTCGCTGAGGGCGCGTGAGGCGAAGGTGTTGTCAATGCCGAAGACGGCGTCGCCCAGGGGGGCGTCCTTGGTGAGGACCAGTTTGTTGGTGAGCTCGCCGGCGTCGCCGGAGGGGATGAGCTCCAGGGTGTAGCCGGAGGAGTCTTCAAAGGCGGTTTTGAGGTCGTCGGGGACGTTGAAGGAGTCGTGGGTTAGGACGGTGACCTTCTTGCCGCCGGCTGAGGGGGAAGCCGCGCTGGCGCCGTCGGTGGCGGTGGAGTTGGTTTTGGAGCTGGAGCCGCAGGCGGCCAGGGTGGCGCCTAGGGCGGTGAGGCCCGCGCTGGCGAGCAGGACGCGGCGGGTGGGCTGGGGGTTGGACATTGCTTCCTCCTGGTTGGGGCCGGGAGGGGCCGGGCGCGGGTGCGTCCGAGGAGTGTCTCGACTTCCTTCGCCGGTGCTAGCCGGAGCAGGTTCGAGGGTCTGCGGTTCGCCGCACTCTCAGCGCCTTTGGTGGCGGCGGGCAGGATACTCGCCGACGCCGGGGCGCTCCCCTGTCGTTGTGGGGACAGTCTATGCCAGAGCCAGCGCACCCATTTCTGACGAAAACGCCCGTTTGTGACGAGGACGCCCGCACTGCAGGCGTTTTGGGCACGAACAGGCGTTTTGGGCACGAACAGGCGAACTCGTCGCGCGGGCCGGTTCCAGACCGACGCCGTCGCCAAGCGAAGGTTCAGCACCAGAAAGCCTGCCGCCCGCCGCAGCACCGGGCGCTTCTCCTCCTTCACCGGCGCCGCCGCCGTCCGCTTCCCGGGCCCCGACGTCGCCCGCGGCTTCATGCTGCTGCTGATCGCCTTGGCGAATGTGCCGGTGTGGCTGACTTTCTTCCACCACAACCCTGCGCCGGACGCGCTAGCCGAGGGCTGGGTGCTCCTGCGCGGTGCACTGGTGGACCTGCGCAGTTTCCCGCTATTCGCGATGCTTTTCGGTTTTGGGCTGGCCACTATGAGTCGACGGCGTATGGATGCTGCCGTCCAGCAGACTGCGGCGGCGCTGCCTGCAGGAATCGACGGTGCGCTGCGCGCTCAGCAGCTCGAAGAGGCGCGGGCGGCGGCGCTGGTTGACTCTCGCCGTCTGTTGCGGCGTCGCGGCTGGTGGATGCTGCTGTTTGGGGCGGCGCATGGGGCGGTGTTCCCCGGGGAGATCATCGGCACCTATGCGGTGATTGCGGTGCTGCTGGCGGGCGTGATCGCGGCGCGGCGCTGGTGGGTGATGGTGGCGGTATCGGCGGGGGTTTGCCTGGTGAATCTGGTGTCTTTCCTGAACTTGGGTTCCTTCATGAACACCTTGGCGGGAGAAGACGGTGGCGCAGGTGCGGGTGGTGCTGGCGTCCTGGGGCAGGAGTTGGCTGGCGCGACGCTTAGTCCGCTGTATCCGGTGCTGAGTCTGGAGATGTGGGCCATTGGCACCTTGCTGGCGGTGCTGGTGTCCTTGGCGATTCCCGCCACCTGCCTGGGGGTTTGGTTGGCCGACACTGAATTGGTGCGGCGTCCGGATACTCATCGCCGGGCGCTGGCAGTGGGTGGTGTGCTGGCGCTGACTGTTGGGGCTTTGGGGTCGGTGCCTTTCGACCTGCTGGTTCAGGGGCGCACGCTGGCACAGTGGCTGGCGGTTCCGAGCATGGCCATCTATAGCTTCACCGGCTTGGTGGGGGCGGCTGGTTGGCTGGCGTTGCTGCTGGCCTGGGCGGGTTCGGGCGCGGGTGGGCCACTGCGCGGGCTGCGGTGGTTGCTGGCGGCTGTGGGAAAACGGTCGATGACGGTGTATATCGGGCAGACGGTGTTGTTCGCGCTGGTCTTTGGGGCGTGGCTGGCCTCTGGGGTGCAGGGCGTCAGTGAGGTGACGGGGGCCTTGGTGGCCGTTGGGGTGTGGACGGCGCTCGCCCTGGGTTGTGCGTGGATGGAGCGCATGGGCTTCGCCCGCGGCCCCTTGGAGGTGCTGTTGCGCCGGGCGGTGACGACGTCGGCGCGGGCGCGCTGAAGCACCCATTTCTGACGAAAACGCCCGTTTGTGACGAGAACGCCTGCGGTGCGGGCGTTCTCGTCACGAACAGGCGTTCTGGGCAATGCTGAGAGGATGCAGAGCGTGAGTCCATCCCAAACCAACGCCGTCGCCCCACCCCACCACTCCCGCGCCGCCCTCCTCTCGCGCCTACGCTCCCTCGCACCCGGCCTGAGCCTGTGTCTTGCGGCGGCCGCCATCGGCTACGGCCTAAGCCGCCTCCTGCCGGTCAGCCCGCTGATTGTGGCCATCGTGCTCGGGATCGTGCTGGCCAATATCGGCGTGCCAGCCCCTGCCGCTGACGGCATTGACTTCTCCGCCAAAAAGCTGCTGCGGGCCGGGATCGTCCTGCTCGGCCTGCAACTCGTGCTCGCCGATATCCTCGCGCTAGGCGCGCCGATGCTGGCCGTGATCGCCTGCATCGTCGCAGGCGGAATCCTCGGCACCATCCTGTTGGGACGACTGCTGCGCGTACCAAGCGGACTAACCCTGCTGATCGCCTGCGGGTTCTCCATCTGTGGGGCCGCCGCCGTGGCCGGTGCCGCCGGGGTGCTTGATCCCGACGACGAAGCCGAGGAGGACACCATCGCTGCCGTCGCCTTAGTGGTCATCTTTGGCACACTCATGATCCCGCTAGTCCCGCTAGTGGCCCCACTCCTAGGCCTCGACGTACATCACGCCGGCATGTGGGCGGGCGGCTCAGTCCACGAGATCGCCCAAGTCGTGGCCGTAGGCGGCATCATCGGCGGTGGTGCGCTTACGGTGGCGGTAATCGTCAAACTTGCCCGTGTGCTGCTACTGGCCCCGGTGGTTGCCGTGCTCAGCATTCGGCAACGGCGACTGAGCGGCAACTCAAAGGAGCCCGACGCCGTAGCCGGCGCCGCCACCAAACTGCCCCCAATCATCCCCCTGTTCGTATTGGGCTTCTTGGCAATGGTGCTGCTGCGCTCCTTCGTGCCACTGCCGCAGGCCGCGCTGACAGCCGGTGCCACAGCACAGAGCGTGCTGCTAGCTGCGGCAATGTTTGGGCTTGGTTGCGGGGTGAAGGTCCGCAATCTGCTTCGCGTGGGGCTGCGCCCCTTCGTCTTAGCCGCGCTCGCAACGCTGCTCGTGGCGACCATCGCTTTCCTGGGCGTCACCCTGGCCGCGTAGCGCTGACTGTGGGCTAAAGCTCCACCTTTAAGGCATGATCTTCCTAGCGTCAGACCTACCCCAAGGAGCACCCCATGGCCAAGAAAACCAAGCACAACGACCTCGTATGGAAGGCCACCGCCGCTATCTCCACGGTCGTCGCGGGCCTAGTAGCAGACAAGGTGGTGGCTGCTGGCTGGCGCGCGTTCACCGGCCGCCCCGCCCCTAAGGAGCAGGAACAGCTGCTGGACTACAAGCTCCTGGAGGTCGTGACCTTTGCGGTCCTGTCCGGCGCAGCCCTCACCCTCACCCGCGAGTTGAGCCTGCGCCAGGTGGCCAAGTGGTACGGCGGCAAGGATCTCAACCCGCTCAACGGCCAGCGCACCCCCGCCCCCGAGTCCCTCACCGCCTGAAACTCGGCTACCGCCGCTGGGACCCGGCGGTCCGCGCTGACAACATTCGGCTCCCAGGCTGCAGGGGCGCCCCACAAGCACCGCGTCCTAACGGTCTCACCGGCACCACCGCCACCCGCACCCGGCCCCCACACGCGCCGCACCCCAGCCCGCCCCGCGCTACCACCAGCACCAGCCCACAGCCTTGCCGCAGCTAGGCTGAGGCCATGACTCCCCTCGCCGTCGTGCAGTTGGTGTGCGCGCTGATCACCGCCGCGCTTAGCGTCGTCGGAGTTGGGCTCTTTGCCCGCGCGGCCCTGACCATCGCCAACCGCGTCCGCGTGGGCCGCCCCGTCCCCCGCGAGCGCCTGAGCCCCGTGGCCCGCCGCCTCTGGCACACACTCAGCACAGTCTTGTCCCACCAGGCCTTCAAAGGCCGCCCGTGGATTAGAGCTGCCCACTGGCTGGTGATGGTGAGCTTCCCCTTGCTCTTCCTGACCCTAGTAACCGGCTACGGCCAAGTGCTGGCGGGCCCCGACTGGCACCTGCCCTGGCTGGATCGGCAGCCTTGGTGGACCTGGACGGTGGAGTTCATCGCTTGGCTCTCCCTAGCCGGAATCATCGCCCTGACGGTGGTGCGCATCCGTCTGACTCGCCGGGGCGCTACCCAAGCCCCCTACGCCCCGGACTCCGACGCTGGCCGCCGCACTCGCACCTCTCGCTTCACGGGCTCGACGGCGTCGCAGGCCCGCTTTGTGGAGGCGGTGGTGGGCGGCGTGGTGGCCTGCGTGCTGGTGTTGCGGATGCTGGAGCACGCCCGCTTAGTGCTCGCTGGCAACCCGGCAGATCTGAGCAACACCCCCTCCTGGCTGCTGCACCCCCTGACTGCCTGGGCCACGCCCCTGCTCACTCCCTTGGGGCCGGATGGTCTGGCTATTGCCATCACCATCACCGCCACCGTCAAGATCGCAATCTCCATGGTGTGGATGGTGGTGGTGGGCCTGCAACCTTCGATGGGGGTGGCCTGGCACCGCTTCCTGGCACTCCTAACCGTTTACGCGGGTCGCAATCTGGACGGCACCAAAGCTCTAGGCCCACTGGAGCCCATCAGTTTGCCCAGTGGCAAGTCCCTCACCCTGGAGACTCTGGATGAGCTAGATGAGGCCCTGGAGGCTGCGGAGGAGGGCACGGGCCCGGAGCCGCAGCTGGGGGTGGGCCGGATTGATGGTTTCACTTGGAAGGGCCTGCTGGACTTTTCCACCTGCACCGAATGTGGCCGTTGCCAGGATCTGTGCCCCGCCTGGAACACCGGCAAACCCCTGTCCCCCAAGCTCTTTACCCTGGCGCTGCGCGACCATCACGCCGCTGCCGCCCCCTGGCTGCGGGCTGCCGCCACGCTGGGGGCCGACGTCGACTCCCTCACTCAGGAGCAGCTAGATGCTCGCCGTCCCAACCTTCTGGGCCGCTTGACCGGCACACAAGATGGCCTGGCCACCAATACCAGCCTGGGCCTAGCCCCCGGCAGCGCCCACACCGCCGACGTGCTCGGCGCCCTGCTGGAGGCCAAAGCTGCCCCCACTGAGCAGGGTGTGGCCAGGCGCCCCGCAGAATTAATTGGGGAGGTCATCCCGCCGGAGGTGCTGTGGTCTTGCACCACCTGTGGCGCCTGCGTGGACCAGTGCCCCGTAGATATTGAGCATATTGACCGGGTGGTAGACCTGCGCCGCCAGCAGGTGCTGATGGCCTCAGCCTTCCCCAAGGAACTGGGGCAGATGTTCCGCAAGCTTGAGTCCAAAGGCAACCCCTGGGGCCTGCCCGCCCGCAAACGCCTGGAATGGGCTAAGAATCTGGACTTTGAAGTGCCGGTAATCGGTGTGGATGTGGAGGATGCCACCGGCGTGGACTACCTGCTGTGGGTGGGTTGCGCAGGCGCCTACGAGGACCGCGCCAAGAAGACCACCCGGGCGCTGGCTGAGCTGCTGCACACCGCCGGGGTGAGTTTTGCCGTGCTGGGCGACGGCGAGACCTGCACCGGGGACCCGGCCCGCCGCGCCGGCAACGAGATCCTCTTCCAGACGCTGGCCGCCCAGAACGTGGAGACTCTAAATGAGGTGGGGGCTAAGCGAATCGTGGTGAGCTGCGCGCACTGTTTCAACACGATCGCCCGCGAGTACCCGCAGATCGGTGGGAACTACGAGGTGCTGCACTACACCCAGTTGCTCAACACCCTGGTGCGCGACGGCCGCCTGCGCCCAGTCCCCCCAGCTAGCAAATCGCACCCAGCTGCCAGCCCGGCCCAGGCTGCCAACTCAACCCCATCCGACGCCGAAGGCGACCACACCCCACCCCCCACCGAGGCGACGCCGTCGTCGCCCCAAAACAGCGTCCCGCAAACGGTGACCTACCAAGACGCCTGCTACCTGGGACGCCACAACCAGGTCTACTCCCCACCGCGCGAACTCATCGAAGCCACCGGCGCCCAGACCGTGGAGATGCCACGCAACCGCGAGCGCGGCTTCTGCTGCGGTGGCGGCGGGGCGCGCGCCTTCATGGAGGAGTCGATTGGCACGCGGATCGCGGTGGAGCGCTCGCGGGAAGCAATCGGCACGGGCGCCCAGGTGGTGGCCACCGCCTGCCCCTTCTGCACCGCCATGCTTTCCGACGGCGTCGCCAGCGAAGGCGCACAGGTCCGTGTAACTGACGTGGCCACGCTCATGCTTGAGGCCGTCAAGCGCGGGCAGAACTGAACGGAGCCCACTGAGCAGCGCCGACCCCACTGCGCCAAGCAAACCGGGCTGCCCTAGCTACTCCACCCACTCCGTTCTTGGCGACCTGTTTCCAGTAACCTGTTTCTGCCGCGCTGCCGCTCCCACTACCCATGCGACCCCGCAGCTGGGCGCAGAGCTCGCCGCACCATTGCAGGCCTTCGGGCCGGTGGGGCCCCTACCCATCTACCTAAGCCCAAAGGCCAGTAAGGATAGGACCATCCAAGAGAACGGTCCTCGCTGGCCAGCTCTCAACGGCTCCCCCTAGGAGCCATCCAGTCCCGCCTGAGGCCCTAACGGAAAGTCCTCCCATGACATCGACATCTCGCCGGAATGCCGGACCACTGGCTGCAATCGCCGTGATTGCAGTCGTTGCAATCCTTGCCGTCGTAGCGACCATGAGCGGCGTCTTCAGCTCCAAAGCCGCAGGCCCCGAATCCCCGAAGCAATCCACCGCACCGCAGGCTGGCGCTGCCGACGGCGTAGAGGCGGTGGAGCCTGACCTGGTGGTGGAGTCCATGGATGAGAACGTCCCCAACGACCAGTACTTCAAACACCAGTGGGACCTGACCTCCGCTAACTTCGGCATGAACGCCACCAATGCTTAGTCCCAGTCCAAGGGCCAGGGCGTGACCGTGGCCGTAATCGACTCCGGCATCCTGGCCCACCCCGACCTTGAGGGCCAGGTCCTGCCCAGCTACGACTTCATCTCTGACCCACAGGTCTCTGGGGACAATGACGGTCGTGACGCCAACCCGGCCGATGAGGGTGACTACTACGCCGACAACCAGTGCCAGCAAGGCATGCGGGGTCACGCCTCCTCCTGGCACGGCACACACGTGGCTGGCACCATCGCGGCAGCCACCAATAACCGCACCGGCATCAGCGGCGTCGCCCCGGACTCAAAGATCCTGCCAGTGCGCGCCCTGGGGCGCTGCGGTGGGCGCAGCTCAGACATCGTCGATGCCATCACTTGGTCCGCCGGTGGCCAGGTCTACGGCGTGCCGGACAACCCCAACCCGGCCAAGGTCATCAACCTGAGCCTGGGTGGCGCCCGCGCCTGCCCCGCCTACTACCAGCGCACCATTGACGCTGCCGTAGCCCGTGGCGCCATCGTGGTGGCCGCCGCTGGCAACAATGCGGAAGACGCGAAGAACGCGGCCCCGGCCTCCTGCAACAACGTCATCACCGTGGGTGCCACCACTAATACGGGGCAGCGCGCCATCTACTCGAACTTCGGTTCCACGGTTGAGGTTTCTGCGCCCGGTGGCTTCATGGATAAGAACACTCCCGACGGCGGCATCCTGTCCCTGGGTGACACCTCCGAGACCACTCCGCAGGGCTACACCTACATGTACATGATCGGCACCAGCCAGGCCGCCCCGCACGTTTCTGGCACGGTGGCTCTGATGACTGCCATCGACCCGAACCTTGACACCACGCGCGCCACCCAGCTGCTGCAGAGCACTTCCACCCCCATGACCTGTGACCAGGACTCCTGCGGCACTGGCGTTATCAACGCGGCCAGCGCGGTGGCGGAGTTGGCCAAGCAGAAAGGCGTGAACCCGGCGCCGTCGCCGGCCCCGGCACCCCCGGTTGAGACTGCGCCTCCGGCCGATCCTGCCCCTTCCCCAGCGCCTGAGCCCACTAAGCGTTCAGTCAAGGAGCGGTTGGACGACCTGATCCGCAAGATCAAGGCGAAGAAGGGGAAGTAAGCAGATGAGTAGCTCGGCCCGCCATCGAATCCACCACACCACGACGACACCACGAGGCAAGGTTTCCCCAGCCTCAGCCTCCGCAACGGTGCTGACTGCACTCATGCTGTCCGCTGCGGTCACCGGCGTCGCCACTGGGGCCACTCAGGAGCAGAACATGAAGGATGCAGGTATCAGCGTGAGCCACGAGCCGTTCCAGCCAAGCACAGCCACGCCTTCCACTGGCCCGGCAGAGGCAAAGCCCAAGGGCCCGGGGGTGCTGGTGACCTTGGACCAGGATCTCAAGCAGATTGAGGCCTCCGGGCAGGCTCAAGCGGTGTTCAGCGTGTTGGAGGAGTCTTTGCAGCGGGCCTCACTGGCCTGTGGCACCACGATTATGGCCGGGCAGGTGGCCGGTGGCGGCATCGTGGTTTACCTGCAGGATCCGTCCGCGAATGCATGCTTCATCAAGAACCTCAAGGGCACGAAGTATGTGCTTGATGCGGAGGAGGACCTGCATGTAACCGGCCAGTAAGTGGTTGGGACTGCTACAGGTCAATTTAGCCGTGGAGGCGTCACCGGAGCCCTGGACCGGTGACGCCTCCACTCATGTCTTAGGGGCGCAGGTTTTGCAGCCCTGCGATATTGGGCCCGCACGTTCTGGCGCTCACCTTTGGGGTGGGCACGTGAAAGACTCTGCGAGTGCCCTTCTCCCTGCCCTTAGCCGCGCTGGCTTTAACACTGCTCGGAGGCCTCGCCCTGATCTTGGGGCCGGTGCTGGCCTACGCGCGCGCCTATGTGGAGCGCCTGGAAGCAGCCTTTGCGGCCACAGGTGCTGCTGCGGCCACAGGTGCTGCTGCGGATACAGGTGCTGCTGAGGCCGCAGGCAGCGTGGCGCACCAGGCTAGTTCGGGCCCCACTCCGCCCCAGCCCACGGCTCCGGCGATTCGACGGCGGTGGCTCCTGCATCCCGTGGCCCAGCTGCTGCTGGCTCTGCTGCTGGGTGGCAGCACGGCGCTGTGGGCTTGGCATTACGGGCAGGTGCACGACGGCGTCGTCGCTGTGCCCACAATCATGCTGCTAGGCACCGCGGGCAGCATTGATGCGATCTGCCATCGGCTGCCCAACCGGATCCTTGGTGGGGCGGCGGCCTGGCTGGGCCTCGGCTTGATGGCGCAAATCGTGGTTTTGCTCCTGCGAAGCGGGTCTTTGGCGACGGCGAGCCTGGTGCCGCTGCGAGCTGGCCTGGTGGCTTTGGCGCTAGGCGGAGCGGTGTTTCTGATGGCCTGGCTGCGCGCCGGACTGGGCGCAGGTGACGTGAAGCTGTGCGCCGTGACCGGCCTGTGGTTGGGGCAGCTGGGCTGGAGCGCGGCCTTGACGGGCTTTGTGATTGGCTTCTTCCTGGCGGGGCTGCTCGCCCTCGTGCTGCTGGCAACCGGCCAGGCCAAGCTCAAGACCCGCGTCGCCCTGGGCCCGGCGTTGATCCTGGGAGCTTGGTTAGCTTGGTTGTTGCAAATGGCTGCGGGGGCGGCGTCTTAAATCGACCCCGCCCCCGCCTAGCCTTTGCTTACTCAGAAGGCCGGAATGACAGAGCCGTCCGTCCAGGTGCTCTTGATGTACTCGCGGAACTTGTCAGAGTTCAGTAGCTCGGCGAGCTTCTTGAGGTGCGCGTCGTCCTTGTTTTCGGTGCGTACCACCAGGAGGTTGGCGTGCGGGGAGCCTTCGCCTGGCTCCAGGGCGATGGCTTCCTTTGAGGGCACTAGGCCGCCGTCGATCGCGTAGTTGCCGTTGATGACGGCAATGTCGGCGTCGGCCATGGAGGTCACCAGCAGGGAGCCTTCAATGGGGGTGAAGGTGAGTTTCTTAGGGTTGGAAGTGACGTCCGTGTCGGCGGGGAGCTTGGCGTTCTTATCCAGCTCGATTACGCCGTTGGTGGCCAGCAGCTGCAAGCCGCGCGCAAAGTTAGCGGGGTCAGAGTTGAGGATGACCTTGGCGCCCTCGGGCAGCTCCTCGAGGCTCTTGTAGCCCTTCTTGGTGTACACGCCCATGGGCTCCACGTGCACATTGGCGATGGAGGTGAAGTCGTACTTCTTCTCGGCTTTCTGGGCCTCCAAGAAATCGGGGGTTTGGTAGAAGTTCGCAGCGAGCGAGCCGTCCGCCAGGGAGGAGTTGGGCGTCTGGTAGTCGTTGATCTCCTTGATTTCCAAGTCTAGGCCGGCGTCTTTGGCCAGGTTCTCCTTGACCCACTGGAGCATGGTGACGTGCGGTTGGGGGGTGGCGCCGATGGTGATGGTGGCGACGCCGTCTTTAACGCTGAGGCCTTTGACGGAGCTGCCGGAGTCCTTGGCGGAGCCGCAGGCGGCTAGGGTCAGAGTGAGGGCTCCGGCCAGGGTGCCGGTGAGGACGTGGCGGCGAGTGAACTGAGTGGACATGGGGGTTCCTTTCGGATGGGCGGCCAGCTGGCCAAGTCTTTTGCTTTGGGTTGGCTGGTGGGGCCCGGCGTCGTCGTTATTGGTGCCGACGGCGGGGCCGCGGCTCAGCGGTGGTCTACTGCCCGGCTGAGCAGGTCGCCGATCACCTGGATGATGGCGACGATCAGGAGGATCAGGATCACGGTGCACCAGATGACGTCCGGTTGGGAACGCTGGTGCCCGTACTGGATGGCCAGGTCACCGAGTCCACCGCCGCCGACGGCTCCCGCCATTGCGGAGTAGCCGAGCAGGGTGATGAGGGTGACGGTGGCTGACTGGATTAGGACGGGCATGGCTTCGCGTACGAGCACACCCCAGGTGATCTGGCTGGAGGAGGCACCCATCATGAGGGCTGCTTCCACTTTGCCTTGCTCCACGTTGTTTAGAGCGGTTTCAACCATGCGTGCGTAGAAGGGGATCGCGCCGATGGTCAGGGGCACACTGGCCGCCTGCCAACCCAGCGAGGTCCCCACGAGCATTCGAGTCAGGGGTAGCAGCAGCACCAGCAGGATGATGAAGGGCATGGAGCGCCCGATATTCACCAGCTGGGAGAGCACCTGGTAGAGGGCCTGGTTGGGGTGGCGTCCGCGTGGCCCCGTGGTGACTAGGGCGATGCCTAGGAGCAGGCCTAGCGCGATCACTAGGACGCTGGAGACGATGGTCATGGCCAGGGTCTCGAAGGTGGCGGGCCAGAGCTTGGTCTGGATGACTGGGTTGTTGAGCCAGGTCCGGTCTGGGTCGGAGGCCAGGGGGAGCAGCTGCGTGAGGGTCAGGGGGGTCATGCGCGCACCTCCGCGAGGGTTCCGGCTGCGGTGAGGGCGGCGAGTGCGGCGTCAGCCCGCGCCTCGGGGATAGCTAGGGCTAGGCGGCCGATTTGGGCGGTGCCCAGGGTTTGGAAGACGCCGGCGGAGACGTCAGCACCGTGGTCTTTGGCTAGGGACATGATGGCTGCGGCGGCGGGCTGGCCGGGGTGGGCGGTCAGGGCGACGTCGATCAGCACTTCGCCGTCGCGCCGCGCCTCGGCGGGCACCTCCGGCAAGGGCACTAGTTCAAGGGCTAGGCGGGAGGAGGGCTGGGAGACGATCTGCTCCACGGTGCCGGATTCGACCACGCGCCCGGCCTCAAGCAGGCTCACGGAGTCACAGATCTGGCGGACTACGCCCATCTCGTGGGTGATGATGACGACGGTGACGCCGAGGCGGTCGCGCACGTCGCGGATCAGTTCAAGGATTTGTCGGGTGGTTTCCGGGTCTAGGGCGCTGGTGGGTTCGTCGCATAAGAGGACGTCGGGGTGGTCCGCGAGGGCGCGGGCAATGCCGACGCGCTGTTTTTGGCCGCCGGAAAGCTGAGCGGGGTAGGAGAAACCGCGGTCGGCCAGGCCCACGAGGTCCAGCATCCGCTTGACGCTCTGGTGGCGTTCGCCTTTCTTCACACCGGCTAGGGCCAGTGGGTAGGCGATGTTTTGGGCGGTGGTGCGCGAATCCAGCAGGTTGGCGTGCTGGAAGACCATGCCGATCTTGCGGCGGGCTTCGCGCAGCTCGGTGTGGTTGAGGGTGGTTAGGTCTTGCCCGGCTACGCGCACTTCGCCGGAGGTGGGGCGCTCTAGGGCGGTTAGGCAGCGCACCAGAGTGGATTTTCCGGCGCCGGAGGAGCCGACGATGCCGTGAATGGAACCGGCGGGAATCTCTAGGGAGAGGCCGTCTAGGGCGCGGACCTGGCTGCCGTCGCGCAGGGTGTAGACCTTGTGGACGTCTTTCAGGGAGATCATGGGAGCGGCAGCGGCGTCAGTCTGGGGGGTGGCGACGGCGTCGGGGCTGCCGGAGGCACTGGCTGCCTGCTCAGGGGACGTAAGTGCTGGACTCATACTTTCCTCCATCGGTCCTGGCGGAAGCACCCTCACCGCTGCGCGGGGGTTGCTGCAACGTCGTCGAGCCAGGTCTCTCGGTTGCTCTGGATGGTTGCAAGCAAAGTAGTCGGAGGATGGGGCTGAAGGCAAATACCGTCTCAGGCAACGGACGAAAGTCACGTGCTGTGAGGGTGACCCGGAGCGCTTCGCGCTAGCTTCGCCATTGCCACAGCGAGTGACCTGAACTTACAGTCGATTTCGACTCAGCCAACCGCCCTCAACCTGCACAGTCCCGCCACTTAGACCTGCGAGCCTATGAACCACACCTTCCACCCTAAGGACCGCGCCACTGAGCCCGCCCTTGCTAGCCGACGCCCATCCCGCCGCGCCGCGCTAACCCTGGGCGCCTTAGGCACCCTCACGCTGGGTGGACTAGCTACCTGGGCCTACCTGCCGGGCGGCTATCTGAGCTACGACGCTCGCCTCTTCCGAGCCATGAAAGCCGACCCCATGGCAGCAATTCCGCTACTGGGACGTAAGCCGGTCTTCGTCATGGACCACGAGCCCGCTGGGCTATTGAGCATTGAGAACACCAACCCAAGCCTTGAACGGCTCTTCCGGGATGACTCGATCGGGCAGGACGCCCTTGTGCAAGAGCTAATCACCCGCGCTCAAGAGGTTGGCTGGACTCACGATCCGAGCAATTCCCAGAACGACTGGTGGTCTAGCACCCGCACACATAAGACCTTCTCAGCCTTCTCACTTTCTATCCATCCATTGAAGTCTTTGAAGCCGGAGGAACAGTTTTACAACAGCGTCTCTATCTCTATCAGTCAACGATGATCTTGACAGGTCTCGGACCGAACGATTCCCCACCCTTGCCAGGAGGCACTTCCCATGCCAATCCCTCAACAAGCCAAAAGGACCCGACTACCGATCCTGCTACTGCTGCTCACGGCCATAATCAGTCTGGGAACAGCAGGCCCACAAGTACACCGAGTGGCTAAACGATCAAGGTCATCCCACTATCCTGACAAACTTGGCCCATTCTGGAGACACCACCGCCAACCTGCTCGAGGACCAGCAGGGCCGCCCCAGTCAGATCAGCCAGCTTCCGGAAGACACTAACGTCGTTATGTTCACCGTCGGTGGCAACGACGTTAAATTCGCAGAAATCGTTTCTCAGTGCTTTGCCCTAGGCATACGCGACCCAAAGTCTTGCCGCAACAACGTCGAAGCTGCCCAGAAGGGCCTAAGTGTGGTGCGGGACAAAACGGAGCAGATCCTGAACAAGATCGACGCCCGACTCCCTGACGGCGCGCAGGTGATCCTGGTTGGTTACCCACGCCTTGCCACCGACAGGAAGTATATCCTCAATGAGTGGGGACAATCTTATGATGCTGGCACCAATGTACGCGCCCTTTCTGACCAATCCCGCCAAGTACAGTCCGACCTGGTCCGGCAGTGGAACGCCTCCCACCCCGGCCTGAAGGTCACTTACATCGACGGCGTCGTAAATGCTTTCGACGGCCACGAGCCAGACCCCTCAGCGTTCTCCAGGAACCCTCACCGTTGGATTAATGAGTTCCTGGAAACAAATGGGCGTCAAGGGCCGGACGGCACAACTATCAGCGAATCCTCATATGAGCAAATGCACTGGTACCACCCCAACCTAATTGGACATGCCCAAATCGCTGAACTCATCAAGAATCAGGTGGGGGTACCCAGCCCAGGCAACACTGATCTCGGCGTCACTAAAGGCGATATCGACATTGCCTTTGTAATCGACTCCACCGGCTCAATGCGAGACGACGTAGATGCGGTACGCAGCCGGGTACACGACATCGTCACGCGCGTTCAGAAGAGCGCCTCCAGCTACCGCTTTGCCCTGGTGGACTATAAGGACCACCCCAAGTACGACTCGGAAAACTACCTAGCCAAGACTCGGCTCGACTTCACCTCTGACGGAAAAGCACTTGAAGACACGCTAGGCACCCTCACCTACGAGGGCGGCAACATCGGCAATGTGGCCGCCTCCTCACACTCTGGCGTGATGCAGGCCCTCGGGCTCAAATGGCGTGACGGCGTGCGCAAGATCGTCATCGTCATCGGAGACGCACCACCACGCGACCCGGAGACTGAAACCGGTTACACCTCCGCCTCCGTCGCCAAAGCCGCCTGGGAGGTTGACCCGGCAGTAGTGTACGGAATCGACACTGGAGGCCTTAGCTCCGCTGCGTTTAAGGACTTGGTGGACCGCTCCGGTGGCACGATCGCTGAGTCTGCTTCACCTGACAACGTGGCCACTCTCATCAATCAGGCGATCGAGTCCGAACTGTCCAAGCCTTTTGCCTGGATTCAGGGCCCATACGTGATCAAGGTTGGTGACTCGCTCACGCTGGACGCTCGGGGTTCCTATGCCACCAGCGGCACAATCACCAGCTACGAGTGGGACTTCGACGGCGACGGCACCTACGACCAAACCACCACCGAAGCCAAGGTGACCCACACTTTCCCCAGCGAGATGAAGGGATACCTTGCCCTGCGCGTCACCCAGACCGATGGGCAGACCAACGTGGCTACCACCCCAATCATGGTGACCGACGACGAAGACTCCACCCCGGCAGCCTCTGACAACTGTCCAACGGTCTACAACTACAGTCAGTCCGACTACGACCAGGATGGCATCGGTGACGAGTGCGACCCGGAGCCCGGCTACCCCCAGGCGGACAAGCCCGGAGTCACAGAGACGACGGACAACCAGCCCGCCCCTGTTGCGCCAACCAGCCCGAGCCCGTCAGCCACTGCCACCCCGTCGGATAGCACGCAGGCACCGTCACCGACGGCTACTAGCAGCCCGTCCGGAGTGGTCCCGCAGCCAGCACCTACGGCTGGCCCCGCGAACCACAGCGGTTCCAACAAAGCGCTGTCGAACACCGGCGTATCCACCGCAGGCGGGTTGGGAGCCGTGGCGGCACTGCTACTTGCTGGATTCGGGATTCGGCAAGCGACACTGCGACGGCGGCGTCTGAGTTGACCGGTCCTTGCTGACTCAAGCTGCTGACCGGGAGCCCTAAACCCCTCTGAAGGCTTCCGTTCACAGCCGCTGCTGGTGCGGCCCAGAGGCCTGACAGGCCTCTGGGCCGCACCAGTCACCTTGTGATAGCCCACATTCAGGACACCTATCGGCCCTAGTCCCCCCTCGGATGGCAGGATCGAGTCATGACGCAGACCGACCAGTCCACGCCAACTACGCCACCGGCTCCTGAGCTCACCCCGGACATCCTGGGGGAGCCTTGGGTGGCCAGGCGTATCAACGTGACTGTCGACCAAGAGGCCGCACCCGGCGCAGACCACGCCGTACTGGTGTACCAGCGCGGCGCCACCACCGCCCCGCGATCCGCGCCCCGGCACACGCGCGCCGTCCTCTATCTGCACGGCCGCAACGACTACTTCTTCCAGACCTGGCTAGCGGAAGCCTTCCTAGACGCCGGCTACGAGTTCTACGCCCTGGACCTGCGGGCCTGCGGCCGGGCTGGCGCGCAGCACCCCTCGCCACACGACGTGCGCGACCTGCGCGTGCACGACGAGGAGATTGCTGAATCCCTGCGCATCATTAAGGAAGAGCACGGGCACCACACGGTTATCCTCAACGGTCACTCCACCGGTGGCCTACAGGCCGTCATCTGGGCGGCAGACCACCCCGGGTCCGTGCGCGCCCTAGCCCTCAACTCCCCCTGGTTGCAGCTGAACTCCAGCAGTCTGGTCCGCTCCTACGGTTCCGCCTACGTGGACCTGCTCTCCCGCCGCGACCCGAACCGGATCATCGGCAACCCTTCAGAAACCAAGGCTCACAAGGCCGCGCGCCTGGCCGCGCAAGCAGCTTTGGAGGCCAGGGCCACGCAGGCAGAGACCGCCGACCCCGCTCCAGCCGACTCCGCTCCAGCCGACTCCTCCGCAACCGAAGCCACCAAGACGCCGCAGGCCACAGCCAGCGACGCCGTCGCCGCGCTTACAGCCGCGGACCCGGGGGCAGTAGAGGATGACCTGTACGTCCGGGTACTGCACCAGCGCTGGGGCGGGGAGTGGGACTGGGACCTTAACCTCAAGGCCTCGCCCTCTTTCCCTGTGCGGGCTGGCTTCATGGCGGGTATCCGCCGTCTGCACCGGGAAATCAAGCATGGCCTGGACCTGAAAGTGCCGGTGCTGGTGTGCTGCTCTACCACCACCGGGCAGCCGGATGCCACCCCCGAAGAGGCGCTGCGCAGCGACATGGTGCTGTCTGTGGAGCAGATGGTGGAGCGTTCCGCCTGCCTGGGGCGAGACGTCACTATCCGGCAGATTCCCGGCGGGGTGCACGACCTAGTGCTCTCCCCCAGCCCGGTCCGCGAGGACTACCTAAACACCATGATGGGCTGGCTGGCGGTGCGCCTAGGTTAAGGCGCCTGAACTAGCGCATCGCGGGCTAGCTAGGCTTGGGCGGCTCAGCGCCAAGCTGTTCGAGCCGCGGGCACAGCGCCTCTGAGACGCGCTCCACGACCTGCAGAGTGTCTACAAAATCCGCCATAGTGCCGTACCAAGGGTCAGGCACGTCCAGGCCCCCGCCCGCACCCAGGCCTCGGGCAGCATCCAGGCCCCTAGCTGCAGTCGCTTCTGGACTCGCTGCCTGCTGTGGCTCAGAAGGTTCGTAGTGACGGAACATGCGTACGCGCTCCGGATCCAGGCCCAGGCTTTCACAGCGACGACGCAGTTCGCGCTGGTGGGAGGCGGTCATGGCTAGCAGCAGGTCGGCCTGTCGCAGTTCGGCGTCACTGATGCGGTGCGCCCGGTGGTGGCTGAGACGCTGGGCAAGTAGGCGAGCTGGCTGGTCCGCGCCTTGACCGTAGCCGCGCTCGGCCAGCAGGCGCAGAGCCCGGGAGTCCATTGGGTTACCGGTCTCCTCCGCGGACACCCCCGCTGAAGTGACGACGACGCCCTTCGGCCCGCTAAGCGGCACCCCGGCAGCTAACAGACGGTCCGTAAGCACCATTTCCGCCATGGCCGAGCGGCAGATATTGCCGGTGCACACCATAACGATGCGGTAGGGCTGACCGGGATGGCGCGGGTTGGGCAGGCTGGGTGGCTCAGCGGGAGCGACTGGTGCATTCACGCCACAGAGGGTCTCGCGCCTGGCCCCAGCCCACAAGTCCAGGCCGCCGCAGCGCACCCCCTGGCCACGAGCCAGCAAACCCTGAAGTACGCGCAAACCCGGAGCTTGGGCATGCCCTAACCTCAAGGCATGACTGCTACCACCGCACCAATCCGCCGCCAGCCCACCGCCGTCGACGCCGTAGCTGAGGCGCATGTGGCCCGCCTAGCTGAGCTCTCCCCCGAGTTCGCTGTCTACAACGGCCTGCCAGGCCGCCGCGGCGCCCTAGATGACCACTCCCCCGCGGGCCTAGCAGCACTCACGGAGCTTTCACGGGCCACGCTGCGCTCCCTGGACCAGCTCCAGCCTGCCGACGACGTCGACCGTGTAACTCTGGCCGCCATGCGTGAGCGCCTGGGCCTAGAGCTGGAACTGGCGGAAGCCGGTGAGAACCTGCGGGTGCTCAACAACATCGCCTCCCCGGCCCAGAGCGTGCGCGACCTATTTGACAACCTGCCCACGGACACCGTGGGCGACTGGGAGACTTTCGCTTCCTGTCTGCGCGCTGTGCCCGGCGCCCTAAAGGGCTATCTCAGCGCGCTTGGTGAGGCGGCCTCGCGTGGCGACGTCGCCGCCCGCCGTCAGGTTGCGGCAGTTATCGCCCAGGCCCGCGACCAGGCCGAGGCGTCCACCTCCTCCTACAGCGTCCTAACCGCCCAGCCCACAACTGGCGACGGCACCACCCTCCCCGCCTCCCTGACTGAGGAGCTGCGGGAAGCTGCCGCTGCCGCACGCGCTGGCTACGCCACCTTTGCCGAGCAGCTGGAACGCGAGCTCCTGCCCCAAGCGCCCACTGAAGACGCCGTCGGGCGTGAACGCTACCAACGCTTCAGCCGTGAGTTCCTGGGCGCCACAGTGGACCTAGATGAGACCTACGAGTGGGGTCGCGAGCGCCTGGCCGCCATTGATGCCGAGCAGCGTCAGATCGCCGCTGAGCTCTATGGCCCTGGCACCACGGTGCGCCAGGCGCTTGAGCGGCTTAACGCTGACCCAAGCCGTTTGGTACACGGTACCCAGGCGCTCCAGGAGTGGATGCAGGCAACTTCTGACGCGGCAATCGCGGCCTTGGACGGCACCCACTTTGATATCCCCTCCCCGCTGCGCACCCTGGAGTGCCGCATCGCCCCGTCCCAGACTGGCGGGATCTACTACACGGGCCCCAGCGACGACTTCTCGCGCCCGGGCCGCATGTGGTGGTCGGTGCCTGCGGGCACAGCAGACTTCGCGACCTGGCAGGAGCGAACCACGGTGTTCCACGAGGGGGTGCCTGGCCATCACCTGCAGTGCGGCATGCAGACTTTCCTGCGTGAGGAGCTCAACTCCTGGCGGCGCCTGGCCTGCTGGGTCAGTGGTCATGGTGAAGGCTGGGCGCTTTACGCGGAGCGGTTGATGGCGGATTTGGGTTTCCAGGCGGATCCGGGGGACCGCTTTGGGATGTTGGACTCCCAGCGGCTGCGAGCAGCCCGCGTGGTGTTGGATATTGGTGTGCATCTGGGCAAGGAGCGTCCTGCGGAGTTGGCGGGCCTGCCCGGTGTGGGTGAGGGGCGTTGGGACGCGGAGTCAGCCTGGGCTTTCTTGCGTCACAACGTGGCTATGAGCGAGGGCTTCTTGCGTTTTGAGTTGGACCGTTACCTGGGTTGGCCGGGGCAGGCGCCGTCCTACGCGATTGGGCAGCGGTTGTGGGAGCAGACGCGCGACGCGGCTTTGGCGGGCGGTTCCTCCCTCAAGGAGTTCCATATGCGGGCGCTGCGGCTGGGGTCGGTTGGTCTGGAAGTGCTGCGCCAGGCTTTGGCCTGACGACGGCGCGGCAGGCTGGCGGCGGCCCGGGCGCGCATAACCCGGGCTGCCTGGTTTTCTCTTGGCTGCCTGCGCCCTCTTAGCGCCGCCCTTTAGATCTCAGTGCTGCTCGGTGCGTGCGGCCAGCAGGTAGGCGGCGCCCACAAAAATCGCGCCACCCACGAGGTTTCCTATGCCGGAAACCAGCAGGTTGCGCAGAGCCAGGGTCACAGAGGCGCCGTCTACGCCGTAGAACAAGCCCAGGCTGAAGAAGGTCATATTCGCCACCACGTGCTCAAAACCGCAGGTGACGAAGGCGCTGATGATCGCGAACACCGCCACGGCTTTGGCGACTTCACTGCTGAGCCGGGTGACGCACCAGATGGTCAGGCACACCAGGATGTTGCACATGATGCCGCGGAAGAAGATCACCGTCAGCGGCAGATTCCCCTTGGTGGTGACCACCGCCGCCAGCATCGCACCGGCAGCGTTCCCGGAGTTGAGGATGTTGGTGCCCCAGAGCAAGGCGGCCAGCAGCATGGAGCCAGCTAGGTTGCCCAGCAGCATTAGGAGCAGCACTCTTCCGGCTTTCAGCCAGGTAATGGCCTTGCGGAAGGAGCCGATGGCGAAGGTCATCATGGCGCTGGTCCCCAACTCGGCCCCACCGTAGATACACAACAGGAGGCCCACACAGAAGGGTGGGCCGGAGATAAGCGCGGTGGCCGGGCTGCTTGCAGCTTTAAAGGGGCCTGCGGCCATCAGCATGAAAGTTCCGCCGATGCCGACGAAGGCCCCGGCGAGCATGGAGGAGACCAGGAAGGGCAGGAGGCGGCTGGCGCCGTCGGTGCGGGCGACGGCGGACTTGGCCTGGGCCTGCAGGTTCTCGGTAAGGGTGAGCATGTCTCAACCTTCACCTGTGGGGGCTCAGGCGAGTAACCACTTTGGGCCTAGGCTGCCGGTGAGGTCAGTCACCGTGAACTGCTGCGGTTGGGCAGGCTCTGTGCATATTGGCTGGGCGGGCCTCGCTGGCCTCGCAAACTTCACTGGGCTGGGGTCGGCGTCGCGTCCTCAGGCAGGATGAAGGAGTAGCCCAGGGCGAAGGGGAAGCCGGGCTTGAGCAGGCAGTCCACCACCGGTCGGGCCATATCCACTAGGCCGCCGGCGTCTAGCCCGGGCTCACCCTCATTGCTTCCGGCCACCAGCAGCGGCTCGAAGGGCACGTCTAGGTCCAGCAAGCTCATGCCGTCCTGGCGGGTGGCCTGGTCCCAGGCGCCGCCTTCCATCTCTAGGAGGGTCCCTAGGTGGAAATGCATGACTAGGTCGTCGTCCACTTCGGCGGGCATTGACAGGAGGTGGTGGGCCTCCGGGTCGCGGGGGGCACGCAGGGTGAACAGCAGGATGGCGGAGTCGCGGGCGGCACGGATCATAAGGCGCCCCACGTGGACCGCCATGGCGACGTCGTCGACCTGGCTCTGCATGTATTCCTGGGGGCTGAGTGGGCCACTCAGGGGTATGGGGGCGCCGTCTCCAGCCTGGTTGACGGCGCGCCGTCCGGTGGGCGCTGCGGCCTGCAGGAACAGCGTGGGTGCGCCGTCGTCGTCGTATCTCAAGGTGCCGATTTCAACCTGCTCGCTCCAGCCTGGGGGCGTAGGCGAGGGGCCCCGGGTGGTCTGGATGTGTCCCAGTCCCAGCAGGGTGGAGAGGTCGGCTTGCAGGCTGTGGTGCCAGGTGATGTTTTCACCCTCGTACCACAGCGGGACGACGCCGTTAAAAGGCAGGCCCATGCGGACCGTGTCACCGCCGGGAACTTCGGGCTGCTCGCTCATGCCCTCAGCCTAGCCAGACCGGTGCCACCTAGGGCTGCCTGGCTCAGGCTGGCAGTTGCGAACGTTCTTCCTTGCGCTCACGCACCCAGCGGTGGCAGGAGCGGGTGGAGATAGTAAGCAGGGCCAGAACGCCTAGCGCGCAGGAGAGCAATACGTTGACTGGGGCCTGCCCAGCGCCGGAGGCCGAAATCTCACTCATATCTGCGAGTACACCCAGGGTGAGCACTGCCATCAGGGCGATCCGGCTGCGTGGATGCCCACGCCATACCGCTACCGCCAGGATGGCGGTCAGCAGCGTCACTGTGACGACAATTATTGCTAGCACAAGCCGGACGGCCTGCGCCGGGTCGATCTGTGAGAGTTCCTGCGGGTCTAGTTCGACTTGGGCCAAGGCAGCTCGGTCATACAGGGCTTTGCGCACCAGATCTCCGGTGTCCAGGAGCACGCGCAAGGTCATCAGCACCAGGGCGGCAACCAGGGCTAGGGGGCGCCTGCGGTCGGCCTCGGCGTCAGCCTCCTGTGAGGACGCCAACTCTGCTGCGCCCTTACCTGTGACCACTTCGGATAGGTCTAGGACGTAGAGGTCGCCGTCGGTGAAGACGCGGTCACCGCCACCGTTTTTGTCGTGATAGGAGGTGAAGAAGTCAGCCCAGGAATACAGTTTGGCTTCGGGGTTGGCCCACAGCACCTCGTCAACCACGAAGTTGCGCTCAATGTCGATATTCGCGTCGATTTTGTGGGTGACCTGGAAGGTCAGGGTGCTCAGTCCGACGGCGCGGTCGTAGGTGGCTGCCGCCAGCCAGTCCACCCGTTTACCTCCTGGCAGCACCCAACCCTCCGGGGCGTGCCAGAAGCGGATGTGGTGGCGCTGGGCGGGGTTGCCTTCAACCTCTTTCTGGTAGGCAAAGTTCTGCTTTCTGCCAAATAGCGTCAGGGTGGATACTGGCGCCGCCGGGTAAGAGCGTCTCATCAGTGAAGAGGCGATGATTCCCCAAGAGCTGCGCAGGGTGATCGGGTCTGCGCGCACCCAACCTGCTGCCCGCATGCTCTCGTGGATCGCTTCTTCGCTGCCCCATACCGCCAGGTTCACCGGGTCTCCGAGCAGCCCGTCGGCGGTGCGGGTGCGCCCAATGAAGTAGTCGGGGACGTAAAGCCAGGTAAGCACTTGGTGCATGCGGGGCAGTGCCAGGTAGGCCAAGACGGCCCAGAACAGCAGCGCGCAGGCCACGGCGCGTGGGCGCAGGTAGAGACCAGCACTCAGGAAGATCCAGGCGAGCCACAAGGTGAGCAGGGCGGAGACCACGAAGAACACGGCGTCTACGACGTCGTCCAAGCGCCAGGTACGGGTCCCTAGCTCACCGATTTTGGTTGCGCCAGAGTGGTAGACGGGAGGTGAGGTGGGCCGGGGGCGAGGCACGATTTCCTGCTCGGTGGTGGGCGGGAGCTCGTGCATTTGCGGCTGCGCACCGGGCATCAGAAGTCCCAGTCCTCGTCCTCAGTGGCCTCAGCGGTGCCGATCACGTAGGAGGACCCTGAGCCGGAGAAGAAGTCGTGGTTCTCGTCGGCGTTGGGTGACAGGGAGGCCAGGATCGCCGGGTTGACGTCTACAGACTCTGCGGGGAATAGCGCCTCGTAGCCCAGGTTCATTAGGGCCTTGTTGGCGTTGTAGCGCAGAAATTTCTTGACGTCTTCGGTTAGGCCAAGCTCGTCGTAGAGGTCCTCGGTGTACTGCTCCTCGTTGTCGTAGAGCTCCATGAGGAGGTCAAAGGTGTAGTCCTTAAGCTCTTGCTGCCGTGTGGCGGAGGCCTCCTGTACCGCCAACTGGTACTTGTAGCCGATGTAGTAGCCGTGGACGGCCTCGTCGCGGATGATGAGGCGGATCAGGTCAGCGGTGTTGGTGAGTTTGGCGTGGCTGGACCAGTACATGGGGGCGTAGAAGCCTGAGTAGAACAGGAAGGATTCCAGCATGGTGGAGGCTACTTTGCGTTTCTCGGGGTCATCGCCGCGGTAGTAGCTGAGGATGATCTTCGCCTTGCGCTGGAGGTGTTCGTTTTCTTCGCTCCAGCGGAAGGCCTCGTCGATCTCCGCGGTGGAGATGAGCGTGGAGAAGATGGAGGAGTAGGAGCGGGCGTGCACGGACTCCATGAAGGCGATGTTGGTGTAGACCGCTTCCTCGTGGGGGGTGCGTGCGTCTGGGATCAGGGAGATGGCGCCCACGGTGCCCTGGATGGTGTCCAGCAGGGTTAGGCCGGTGAACACGCGGGTGGTCATGTTCTTCTCAGCCTCGTTGAGGGTGGCCCAGGAGGGGACGTCGTTGGACAGCGGTACTTTTTCCGGCAGCCAGAAGTTGCCGGTGAGGCGGTCCCAGACCTCCAGGTCTTTGTCGTCAACAAGGCGGTTCCAGTTGATGGCCTGGACGCGGTCAATGAGTTTGAGCGGCTCGGGCATGGGGGCTCCTCCGAAAGGGCTGGTGGTGCACTCATGCTACCGACGCCGACGGCGCTAGCCGCCCAGCCTGGCTGTGAGGTACAGGTTGTGATGTACGGGCGGTGGTGTTCTTGATGGCGTCGTGCGGACTGGGGGCTCATGCTCCGGGCGATGCGGGGGTTAACCTGCGCGGGCCGTGGCCGTGACTGCGGCCCCGCCTCATACTCCAGGCGATGCGGGGGTCAACCACCTAGGACACTGTGCAACTCCCTGGTGCAGACCCCGCCCCCGTCCTTCCTGGTAAAACCGTCCCAAGAACCCGTGAAGGGAACATAGGTGAAAAGCTCACCTTTATGGCTGGGGATGTCCCCGGTGAGGCGAACACGTAATTCGTTCTTGCCAATGCTGCGCAGCTTCGCTTTGCCAAAACGTTTGTCTGCCCCAACGAGTAGCTCGCAAACGTCTTGATCAGAGACGCCTGGAGCCAGCCTAGCTTCTATCTGCAGATAGTATCCGTGCAGGAAGTCGCCGCCAGAGGTTAAGGATGCGTCCTCAATGATGGCGGAGTCATCAAAGTAGTCCTCAATCTGATACTCTCCCCACCCCCGCTGCAAGGCTTTAGCGCATTGCACCCCGAGAAACATCATCCCAGGCAGACATATAAACGCATAGATAATCGCGACCGCAAACCATCTTTTGTCTCTGGCTGACCATTCAAAACCCTCATTGTCCTCTTTTGGTTCGTCTGGGTCTTCGAGGTCTTCGTCGGCCTCCGCAGTGTCGTCGGGGTCAGGGGTGTCGGGTTCGGCGTCGGGTTCTTCAAGGGATGCTTCAGGGGCTAGGGCTGGGACTTCGGCGTCTTCAGGCAGTTCAGGGCGCATGTAGACCAGGCTAGCCAGCTGCTCTTTATCCATCTGCTGATTCGCGAAAGGTCTTACAAGCTTTCTCCACTGAGCCTCACTTGTGGAGCGCTGGCCGAGCGCTGCCGGCCCTGGCCTTTAATCTCGGTAGAGGTGCCAGCAGCGCATTGATCGATGCTCCGCAGCAGGTCTATGGCTTTGGGCTCCAGTTGCGAGCCCTCCTGAGCCTCGGCGTAGGCGAAAACACGCTCTATTCCGCCTAGGTATGCAGTGTTGTAGACGGAGCTGGCTTTGGTGCTCACCCGTTCAAAATAACCAGGAACTCCCAACTGTTCCAGGATGACGGAAGCCAGGCCACGGACTGCCTGGCACACCCAGCCTCAGGGCGAGCCCTCGTGGGCGGGCTGGCGCGCCCGGTAGGCGTGCCAGCGCCGAGAGACGGCGCTGCCAGAGTCCCCTAAACCAGCACGGCCCTAAAAGGCGCTGCAACCTGAGGGGCGCCCGTCACCGTCACGTGCGAGGAGCCAAGCTCAATGAAGTGCAGCTCTCGAAAGAGCTGCAACCTGATCTGCCAGACCTTCGAAGCAGCCAAAACCAGGCCTCAATGAAGTGCAGCTCTCGAAAGAGCTGCAACGAGGCCGACAACCAGCCAGGCAGAGAGCACTGCCTGCGCGCTGCCCTAGAGGGGGCTGCGGAGGACTACGACGTCGTGCTCATCGACTGCCCACCCAGCCTAGGCACCCTAACCCTGGCCTGCTTGACGGCAGCCAGTCACGTCCTGGTGGTGACAGAGCCCAGGGCCTCCTCCGTGGAGGGCGTGGACGAGCTCATGGCCACCATCAACACCGTGAAGCGCTACTACAACCCTAGCCTGGAGACTCTGGGGGTTGTCGTAAACAAGTGGCGCAAGGACCGGTTGGACCGTGAAGCTTGGATGGACGTGCTACGGGAGGTTCACGGAAGCCTCCTGCTGCCTGAACGCCTGCCCGAGCGTGAGGTGGTGGCCACAGCCGCCACCAACCGTGTTCCCGTGCCCAGGGCCGAGGCTCGTGACTACACGAACGCCTTGGAGTCCATCGTCGAGCTGCTCACCAAGGAGAACGCATGAAGCCAAAACCCAAGCCCCGCAAGGCAATCACGGTCCCCAAGGCCACCGGCCCCGACCCCGCCGAACTCCCAGCTGCCACCAACGCCAGCAAGACCAGCAACGCTGGTCAGGGTGAGATGCGGCGGCTGACCGTCCGAATCAGTGCCGATGACCTTGGGCGCGCGCGTAGTGCGTGGCGCCTCGTCTGCGCACGCGGTGCGGGTGACTATCCGGCTTTTGGTGCGTGGGTGGTCGCCGCCTTGAACTCTGCCACCGCCGAGGTGGAGGAGAGCCTTAACGGCGGCGAGTCGTTGGCGCCGACGCCTGCCGGCGTCATCCCAACGGGGAGGACCCCACGATAGGCGTTAAGCGGGTAGTCTCAATTACTGGAGCCAAGGAGGAAAGCATGACAGGAATGCAGTTGGAGGAGCGTTGGCCAGACCTATTCGAAGGTCTTGATGAGGGCCAGAGAGACCGTATCATTGAGGCGTGCGCCGATAACTGGCACGAGGGTTGGGAACCTAACCGTGAGGATCTCGCCTTTCTAGTCATGCGCGTTCGTGGCCAGATCACGACGCAGGAGTACCTGCACCGCATCCTGAAACGTGCAGGTGTGGACGCGGTTGCAGCGCATGTCTGATGGATGATGAGCTCGCGCGGTGGAAGGCCTACTTCTATCCACCGCCGCATGACGCGACAATGCTCAACCTGCCAGGCATTACTAGTCCCGGCGACCTTCGGGCCTCAATGAAGTGCAGCTCTCGAAAGAGCTGCAACACTGCGTCCATATGAGCACGGCGTGTCCAGGCAGGTGGCCTCAATGAAGTGCAGCTCTCGAAAGAGCTGCAACGATGAGGGTGAGGGTGGGAGCGAGAGTCCCCTCTTGCCTCAATGAAGTGCAGCTCTCGAAAGAGCTGCAACCGGGGATGTGACGGCGGGATATGCTGAACCCCACTGGGCCTCAATGAAGTGCAGCTCTCGAAAGAGCTGCAACAAGTCTGAATTGATCGCACGTGAACGCGATTTCGTTGCCTCAATGAAGTGCAGCTCTCGAAAGAGCTGCAACTCGGCGTCCGTGATCGTGGGGCTGGTGGTGCTTGCGCTCGCCTCAATGAAGTGCAGCTCTCGAAAGAGCTGCAACTCCAAGATGGTGAGCAAGGACGTGCCCGCCGCATAGCCTCAATGAAGTGCAGCTCTCGAAAGAGCTGCAACAACGTTTGTCCAGGCTTTGTTTCCCACTATACTTTTGCCTCAATGAAGTGCAGCTCTCGAAAGAGCTGCAACCAGGAAGTCCGTGAGCGCACGACGGATAATTTCGGGCCTCAATGAAGTGCAGCTCTCGAAAGAGCTGCAACAACGCCTACAATGTCGGATTCTAAGTCTAACGACTTGCCTCAATGAAGTGCAGCTCTCGAAAGAGCTGCAACCCCACAACAGGGCGGTAACAGCGGCGGCCGTGCCGAGGCCTCAATGAAGTGCAGCTCTCGAAAGAGCTGCAACTTGCCGTCGACGCCAGCATTGCTGGCCGGTCTGGCCTCAATGAAGTGCAGCTCTCGAAAGAGCTGCAACAGTCCCTTCAGAATACCGCAAGTTTCCGCCGCTGTACGGCACTCCCGCGAGCGCTCCACCAACTGGCCCCCTTGAACAGCCTGGAAGCAGTTGCTTCCTGCCCAAGACCCTCGCAACCGCAGGCCAAACGGACCGCGAGCACTCCCCGGGCAAATCAGGACCATCGGAGCGCTCGCGTCAGGCGATGAGCGGACCGTCAGGCGTGATCGTGCGAGTCAGCCCCACGTAGCTGAAGCGCTTGTTGTCAACTGAGGACAGCAAGCCCACGTCACACAACAAAATCGAATCCTCATCGGGTTTGACGATCGCATTTAACTCATCACGCATCCGCAGAAGCTTCGCCGGGGTCGCATCCACTACAAAAACCGAGTACTGGATTCGATCCCCGTAAGTGAGAAGCTTCTTGGCTACCTTTGACCGCCTCCGGTCAGACGGCACATCGTAAGCAACAACAAGCCTCCGGACGTCATCGCGCATCAGCGGACAGTCACTCCCTTGTATGCGGGCTGTGTACCGTCAATAACCCCAAGGATCATCCGAGCCTGAATCTCAATACAGCGCCGCCACGTCGTGTCATACCCATACACCGGATGCCTGAAGGCCGTCTCCACACGCCGCTCAAAACTAGCGATGAGCTGCTTGCGTCCCCGATCCGTCATCCGACACGCACGCATGACGCTCAAGAAGTCACCCTCACCCAACTCCCCATTCCTAAACGCCCTCACTACCGCGGAGTCCGCAACCGGCGCCCGGAACTCCTCCATAAGATCCAAGGCGAGAGCTGGCTTGTTCCTTGAACTTGAGTGCAGAAAACCCGCATGGGGATCCAGACCACACGCGACCAGCCCACGCACACACTCCCCAAGCAACAACGCATAGGTGTAGTCCAGAGCCGCATTAGCGGGATCTGTTGCCGGTCGACGTCGTCGCCCCCGCCACCTCTCGGCCGCGAAACCAGCCGCCTTTCCTTCAAGCATCGTGGCGAAGGACCCGAAGTACGCACCTGCCGCCTCCCCTTCAATTCCAAGTAATTCGGTAAGCGAATGCGCCTCGCACGCCTCACGCTGCAATCGACGCATAACAGCCACGTCTTCCGCAGCATTACCATTTCTACGCAACAGGGTCGCCTGGTTAGCGATCTTCGCACTCACCATCTGTTGTGCAATGTCCAAACGGCCCTCTGAACTAGCCACATGCTGCTGTACCCGCTGCAACCCATTGGGTGCATCTGCACCCCGCGACCAGCCCACAACCCTGCCAGACCAAGAGCACCACACAACACACCGGTCCCGCCAGCACAGTTCACGTAACAACGCAGAAGAGACATCGGCGTTCCCATGCACCACAAGCCCAAGCACCCGCTCAACCGGCACGCTCAACAGGGTCTCCCCGGACTTCAACACCTCCAACCGTCCGCCCCTAAACGAGGCCCTAGATCCCGGCGTGGCCAGGTGAACAACCTGCGCATCGGGAGCCGGGGCCACCACCCGGCGTCGAACCGCTTCATAACGGTGCTCATCAGGCAGGCAAACCGAGGCGTGCGAACACCACTGACAACGACGGTCCTCCACCAACGGCGCAGGTGCCTGCTCCGCAGCGATCAACTCCCGAGTGCGACCAACCAGAGCCTCAGCCCCAACAAGATCCTCGGCAGTGAGCTCTACCTCCACCCGTCGCCGATGTCCCGTGAAGTAAACCTCCGTGCCCGCAAGCTCGTAGCCCATCTCCTCCAGACACAAACGCTGCAACGCCAACTGGACGCGGTTTGCCTCTGTCACTTCTGGCCGGTTTCTAACTGGAGTCGCCTTGTACTCCACAATCGTCAGCGGTCCTCCCGCCAGGCCTTCAACCACGTCACAGCGCCCCGACAAACCCAACCGTTCAGAGCGCAGGTCCACAGAGCGATGCTCGGATGGCGTGCTCTGCTTAGCGTCATCCACACGCCGATGCGCCGAAGTACCTGCCTGCATCTGCATGGTGTCAGTGTGTTCACCCACCGACTCAAGCCATGCGCGGCGAGGACAGAAGACCGTGTGAAGCACCAGACTGATTGGAATCGGATCAGCACTAGCCTTCAGTTCCACCGCTCCTGCCCCCCGTCAACCACCAGAACCTTGGGTTCTAGGCACTCACCAAGTGAGCGCTCTGGAGCGTTAGCACTGCCACCAAGCATCACTGGGTGGACTGCCAGCGCCCAAACCCCATGGTCTAGAAGCCACCGCTCCGCTTCAGCACAGGCAACACCGCTGCTCCCCACGCAGTCATGGAGTTGCCCTGAGACCAGCACTGACCGCCATCTGGCCAAAGAGTGACCGCCAACCAACAGCGGCAGCACCAGATACTCCGGTGTGTACTTGCCAACTGGCAAGGCGGCAGCAGTGACTGACGCCTTGCCCAACTGATGCAAGACAGGGAAGCAAGATATCCCCCACAAGGCACACCAAGCTAAGGCACTATCCGTGAAGCGAGGCCCCGTGAGGCCAGTGGAAGTACGCGACTCATCAGAGCGTTTGCCCTTGTAAGCCTCATCAACAACAGAGACGCCGGTCAGACCGTCACGCACCTGCTCCACCGACCGCTTAGACACAATCGCCGTTAATTGCCGCAAACGATTTCCCACGAACTCTTCGCCCCGGTTGCGGGTCTTCATCTCCCAGCGACTCGCTCCCTCATCGGGTTTGATCTCATTCATGCGCACCGGCCAGTAGGCCGGCTCACCAAGTGCACCAATTAACTCAAGTTCAGTCCCAAAACCGCCTAGAGCCCTAAGCCGGTCAATGCCGTCATGACGAGCCTTCTGCAGGTACATCCACTGCTCTGTCTTCTCGGCCTTCTTGATCCGAGGACTGAACACGGCTCGCTGGCCGCCCCACGGAGCGGAGTCAAGATTCGCTTGAATCCAAGAGTCCGCTTGAGCGTTGGACTGTGCGTGTTGAAGCACCGCAGCGGCCACGGCGTCGTCGTCATAGCCAGCGGCGCTCACCACCAACTGTGGTTCCAGCGAGTCTGTCCAACCTACTCTGACCCGGCTGGCTCCCGCCCCTTCCAGGATGAGACCCAGCCCCAGGCCCCCGAAGGTAGTCAAGGCGCTCGATGTAGTTCCGGTAAGAATCATGGTGCTACTTCCCTTCCGCCGAGATCGTGCAGCCAGCCGCTCGCAGTAGGCCCTCCAAATAAGCGGTGCCCCAAGGCCCCCAGTTGCGGTCCGTCCTGGCCACAACCGACTCCCATTCGCCCTCGCCAATCAGTTCGGCTAGTGCTTCCACAGGTCCCGGCCCGGCCTGCTCAACGCTGTGGTCGAACATAGGGCGCCCTCGGCCATGGCTAGTGCCAACCAACCTGGTGACGAGTTCACGGTCCTCCACAGGCTGCCCGGCGGCCTCACAGCTGTCCCAATAGGCTGCCGCTGAAGCAAGTTCATGCCGCCAACCTCCCGGCAACCCCGAGTCCGCCCATGCTCGCTTGATCACCTTGGGATTGGTGGCACCGCTCTTTGCGAGCAGTTCGCACCCTTCAGGATCCTTTCGCCAAAGCGCCCGTTGGAAACGCACATCCGCCTTGCCGACGTCGTGCCATCGCCCCGCCTCGGCCAGCAGCCCAGAAACCTGCTCTGCCACCCCCAGGCTCCTCCCAAAGGCCAGTGCCCGCTGGGCAACGGCGGCATTGTGTTCCTCTAGGCCTACACGCCCCCGAGCTGACAACATCGAGTGCTGGTCAGCTTCGCAGGAGACCGTGTTTGCGTCACGCACCACCACCCAGGCTGGGGCTTCTCCCTCTTGCCACCCAGGAGGCAAGGCGATTGTCCCGCCGAGTCGCGCAGCAATCTCCTCTTCTGTGAGATCGGCAAAGGCCTTTAACTCCTCGGGATCCGTCACCACGCCTACGACGTCGCTGACCAAACTGGCGCCCTTGCCAGCAAACTCACGGAAAGCCGCCAACGGCACCGCGTGCCCCTTCTCCTTGCCGTCCGAAGTGACGACGTTCTCCGTCAGCAATGGGACTCCGGAATCCAGGACCAACAGGTCACCCGGGCGCAGCTCCCGAGAAGCCTTATCCTCACCCTGATCAACTAGCGCCTGCCAGCTCGGGAATGGCGCGCCGTCCCGCCAAAGCACTGAACGTTCCAAAGGCCCGGACTTAACTTCCGCAATCCGCCGAACGAGTTCGCGGAGCGCACCGATGTTGGTCGGGAAGACCTCCTCGTCCTGCGGCTCCAGTTCCCTCAGCAGCGACTCACAAGCCAAGGAGTCTGGCAGTTGCGCCAACTCCCTCAGCACAACTCCCACGCCATCAACCTCTGGGTCCAGGTCATCGCGCAACCACAGGTCAAGCTCTGGCTCAATCACGAGTCGCTGTGAAGTCCTAGCCCACAGGTTCACATCCCATGGCTCAGGCCGCTGCCAAAGGATTCTGCGAGGCTCTTCTGCCGGTGGCGGCGCAGACACCACCGCCAACGGCGAAAGGTCACCCACAGCCTGGCGTTCCAGCACCCAAGCCCGCGCGGATCGCAGATCAGCTGCCTGGTATGGCAGAACATCATCCGCAAGCTTGGCTTTGAGCTCTGGCCCGACCACCACCACCGGCCCGCGCTGCCTGCGCGCCATACGGTTAACTCGACCAGCCCGCTGAGCGATCGCGCTACCTGAAGCTAGCTCAGTCACCAGGGCCGCTAGGTCTAGATCCACCCCGACTTCCACAGTCTGGGTCGCGATCAGCACATCAACTTGATCTGAACCCACTGTGGTGAACAGGTCAGGGTCCTCCCGCCGCATCATCTTCAGATCCCAGGGACGCATCCTGCCCACCCAGGTGCGGCAACGCAGGCCTCGCTCGCGCAGAGCCTGTGCCACACGGATCGCTGAATCAACCCGGTTCAGGACGCAGCCCACTGTCCGCGGTCCCGTCGCTGCCCAGCTCTGCGCCTCAGCCACCTGAGTAGCCACTTGGTCCACGATTACCTCAAGGTACTTTTGAGTCATCTTGCCGTTGGTGGGCCAGGTGCCGGTCGGGACATATAGGACCGACTTGGGTGCACCGACTCGTGCAGCCAGACACGAGTCCTTTAAGACCGCCTGCTCCGTCACAGCGACGACTCGGCCCTGGTTGCTCGTCGGCGTCGCCGTCATCTCCACTGCTTGTAGGGCCGGAACGCCGAGCTTGTGCGCACTGGCGCCCACGAGTTCCGCGACCCGCCGGGCCGTCACAAGCAACTGCCGACTCAGGTGAGCCTCGTCAACGACGACGGCCGCATCTAAGGCAAGCAAACCAGCCAGGCGTGGCCGTGCGAAGGGCCAGGCCCCATATGACCGGAATAGCAGGCTTGACCCCCACATCGCAGGAGTCATACACAAGACCCCACAGGCCTCAGGCGCATCCAGCCAGTCACGGTCAATCGCCGCTGCGCCGCGCATTACTGCCAGCATCAGCGGGCCGCTCTGATTGCGCCCCTCCACCCACAAGCTCGCAAGTGCCTCCCGGACTCTTGCCACAACGCCGCCATCTGGGGCCTCTTTAAGCAGACGCTGGAGTTGGGCGGCCCGGTCTGCGTGCGCGTCAGTTAGCGCGCGCCGATTCACGACGACGGCGAGCCGCCTAGGTACACGCGCCCCCTGACCGCAGGCCGCAAGAGCGTTGGCAAAGACGTGGATCTCAACGACCGCTGACTTGCCAGAGCCTGTTGGTGCTGCGATTTGGTCTGGCCAGCACCCATCGTTCACGAGGGCATGGAGCAATTCCTCCTGCCAAGCAAAGGGGCGTTCGCCGTCGTGAATGGCCGCGAAGAAGTCAGCAAACTCATCAACGCTGATCATGTTCCTCACCTCTTCAGGGATTCAGCTAGTTCTGCGGGCAGGTCTACCGGCGCGAGCAACCCACCGCCCAGGTGTCGGCTCTGTCCGATTGCCACAAGTTCCTGGTTGCCCGTGAGCTCCCCAGAACTCAGCACAGCCGTATATGGCTGGGCGACCATGCCTTCGGGCATGCGGTGCGCATACGAGGACGGGCTCTTGACAGTCCGGCGATACCAACTCACCCCGGCGCCACGCTCCCTAACCTGTTTAACCAGGGACCGGTACCCCTGCGTGCCTTTGCCCACCGGCTCAAGCCGGTCCCGCCAGACAAAACCAAGGGACAGCAAAATGGCGTCCTCAAAGGTCCATGGGCCTTTTTGTCGAGTCACCTCTGGCACGGCGACGGGCGTTGGGGACCACAAGCGCACCGCCCCCGCAGCCGGGGCATGCCAGAACTCTGATGTCAGGACCAACTCATCGTGGCGCCGCAGGCGCAGCCTTCCCCAACGCGAGGTCACGTAGGTCATGCCTGCTAGAGCCGCAATAAGGACATTCAGGTCATCCGTGCTGATGTCACTTGGAATCATCACCAAGAAGACGCCTGGTGCCGGATGATCCAGCTTGATATTCGACAGAGAGAGCAAGCTCTCCGGAAGATACTGAATAGCTACGCGGTTTGCTGGCACTGAGCGGTCAGTCGGGTAGCGACCAGTGATGACGGACGGCGTCCCGTCACCAATCCGACTAACTAGCGCGCGGTGGAAGCCGACACACCAATCAAGCCGCTGCTCGGCAGGAAGCACACCCGCGCCTGCCTCAGTGCGGAATACAAGCACATCACTCCAAGGTGAGCCCATGCTTGGACGTTCCAGGCCCCTGGGCGCGTAGTGAAGCACTCGTGTGCACTCTATGGACACAGGAAATGGCCTGACGGCGTCGCTGGTCTCACCTAAGCGGTCAGCGCTCTCTGTCGGTGCCTTGCGTGGCCGAGAATCTTGGTGCAAAGCCTCCAACACGGCCCGGCGCCCAACAGCAGGCACGGGCACGCGCCGTCCACCGGGGGTGAAGGCCGTGGCTTCTGGCAGCCAGGTCCAGTTCGGCTCGGCCTTGCTCACCTCCAACACGACCGGACTGTCCATCTCACCAAGGCAAGGAACATCTTCACAGAGGCGGGCCAGGATTTCTCTTACGGAGTCCGGCATCTCTTCCCAAATCCAACCGAATTTGCCTGCCAGGGCAATGCCATCGGAGATCATCTTGGGGGCGATCTTCGGTTGTTTCTTTTCTATGGTGCCGGTCTTGCGGTAGGCGACCCTGCTAGTTTGACTTGGATTAACAGGACTGCTTGGTGGCAGGTACAAGCCCCTTGGCGGGTTGTTTTCCAGCCAGTTCAGCGCTTCCAAGGTCGCTGCTGACAAGGCGCCATCGGGGCCAGTGGTTGTGCCTGTGTAAGCCGAGTTAACCAGGGCGGAAAACAGGCGCAACGGCGTCGGGAATGAGTCGGCGCTGCCGTCTGCTGCATGCCCGTGGTACACCCCCAGCGGAAATCTCGCGGTGATGCCGACGCTTGTCATCAGGCGTCCTCGTCACGGTCAGCGTCGCCCGCCGCCTCCTGAACGTCAGGGTTTCCGTCAACCCTGAGTACGGAACCGTCCCACACCAGCCCTGCTTCCTTCTCCGCATAAGCGATGGCCTCACTGAGGAGTTCCTGGGCCTGCTCGATTGTGAGGGGGGAGAACTCCTCCTTCTCGCCATAGCGCTTGTCCAGGGTCACGACGGCGGGGCCTGCCTCAACCAGGTCGCAGTTTGCGCGTAGGAGCAACTCGGCGTCAGAGCGTGCCAGGGCGTTCAGCGCGAGGGCAGCGAGCACCATCCGGCAGGCGACGTCACCCTGTGGCGTGACGGAGTCGAAGCGCAGGGCGCGCAGAGCCGCGAAGCTGAGCACATGCGAGCGGATAATCTCCCGGCAGCTGACGCCGCCGAGCTGTTCAAGCATCGGTGGGATTCCCCCCAGACCAAGGTTGGAGGGTTTGCCTTTCGGGCCGACGGCACCGTCGTAGGTCTTACGGGATAGCTCAGCCTTCTGCGCATCAGCGATCGCCTTGCGCTGTTTGTCCGGCAGGTCGATGTGCATGCCTAGGGGGTCGATCCGGGCACCACCGCGCTTCGACTGGTTGACCTCGGCAGCACCCTCCTGGTCAGCAAGAATGCCGATGATCTCGCCCACCAGGATGCTGCGGTAACGGCCCTGGTGACTCTTACGGGAGGCATCCCAGCCACCCAGCAGCAGTGTCATGGGGCTGCGCTCGAGCAGTGGGCGCGCGTGGGTGACTGTGGCATCCCGAAGGCTCCGGTACTCAGGCGCCGCCGTCACTGACTTCCCGTTTATCGCGCCAGCCCTGATCTGGCCATCAAAGGCACGGTGAGGCAGGTCCAGGTCCGTGAAGCTCGCACCATCCGGGAAGACGAGTTCGATGCGGGGGATGCGCGAGAGGATTGGGTCTCCATCGGCGATAGCCGTGGCGATCGCCGCCTCACCGCGGTTGTTCTGCGACTGCTTGGAATCAATTAGGACTACGTTGACCGGGGCGCCGTCGTAGAAGCGGCGCTCGTAGGCGAAGACCGAGTTCCCGCGGGCGCTGAACTTCGCAGGGGCGACGGAGGCGTGTGGGCCAGCCGCTGGCTCGAGTTTGGTTACGGAGGTCAGAACACTGGCGCCGCCCGGGCTGCAGGCTGCTTGAAGGTGCTTAAGAGTGATGACGTGTACGGCAGACATGAGATCTCCTCGTCGAGATAGGCCGGATCGATTACAAACAGAGATGCTAGGCCTAGATCACCGAGTGCGCAAGTCTTTCCCTACCCCTTTCAAGCACACTACATAGTAGATCCGATTGATAGGACCCCTCGCGGAAGCGGTCTGAGTGAAGTGCCACCTAGTGGCGGCAACAGCTCGGGCGCCCCATTCGACCGCACCACATACCCTCAATGAAGCAGGCGATCACGCCCAGCTAGATGCCGGACGCGAGCCTTGGCGCTCCCCCAGTCTACGGCGTCGTCGCTCACAACCCGCCGATCCCAGCCCCCACCCTCCAACGCACCTAACTTCCACCTTGATTGAGATAACTGACCGCAGTTATGAGATAACTATCCCTTGTTATGAGATAACTAGAGTGTGGACATAGATAACTACCCAACTTATTGAGATAACAACCCCTCTTGAGAGATAATCGATCCATGATCACGACAACCAACGAGCTCCAGGAGGCGCTCGCGAGGCTCTCTCTCGAAGGTGGCGACTGCCTGGACCTAGAGGTCAAGACCTTCTCTGAGTACTCAGCTAAGAGTCTGGGGCCAACGCTTTGCGCCTTCGGCAACCTGCCTGGGGGCGGCTCGGTCCTTCTGGGCGTCAACGAGCGCGGCGACGCCCCGGTGGTCGGCCTCGACAATGCACACGACACCGCTGAACGCGCCACCAATCAGGCTCGCAGCGGGTTGAGCGTGCCGCTGACAGTGGACGTCCGCGTCCTGACCCTTGACTCCCGCGAAGTGGCTGCACTCAACGTCTCCGAGGCGCCGGTTAACCAGAAGCCTTGCACCTGGAACGGCAAGGCGTATATCCGGCAGTACGACGGCGATTACACAATGTCACTCCAAGAACAGCAGCAGTTGCTACGGCGGCATAACCGCCCGCGCGATGACCGTGAACCCGTGCCTGGCACGTCTCGGGCCGACCTAGATGACCAGGCCGTCAAAGACTTCGCAATCTCCGTCAGACAGACAACCCCAGCACTTAGAGCCTGCACCGATGCGGAAATCCTGCTCCGCCTCAACGCCATCACAGACAGCGGAGAAGCGACAGTCGCTGGACTTTATGCCTTGGGCACCTACCCACAACAGCATCTTCCGCACCTAAGCCTCACCGCAGCCATTGTCTCGAAGCAGGCAGAAGCAAAAGGCGAGCGGGGTCGCAACCGCAAGGATTTCACCGGAGCACTGCCACAGATTCTCGACGGCGCCGTCGAGTGGGTGTCACAGAACATCGGCAGCACCCTGGTCGTCTCCAGGGATGGACGCTCACAGACCACCTTCGCCATCCCCCTAGTGGCAGTCCGCGAAGTTGTGGCAAACGCCCTGGTCCACCGTGACCTGTCAGAGGCAACGGCAGGTCGCGCTGTAGAGCTACGCCTAACTGATTCGGGCCTAGTTCTGACCAGCCCCGGCGGCCTGTGGGGCTTATCGGTCGACCAGCTTGGAACCCCAGATGGTAAGAGTGCTGTAAATGAGTTTCTCTACACGATCTGCCGACACGTCGGGGGTGCGGGTGACCGAGTGATCGAGGCCATGGGCACCGGCATTCGGGCAACCCGCCAAGCACTTGCCGAAGCTGGCCTTGAGCCGCCGCGCTTCACAGACAACGGCGTGCGTTTCACCGTGCGCTTCCCCAACCATGCGCTTCACACCTACAAGGACCTGGCCTGGCTAGGCTCCCTTGATCTCGCAGGCCTATCTGCCGGACAGAAGGAAGCCCTGCTCAGGATGCGTTCGGGGGCGGAGCTCTCAAACAGCGACTATCGACAATTTGCCCAGGTTGACTCAACGACCGCTCGCGCTGAGCTCGGCGAGCTCGTTAGACGTGGGCTCGCCGAAAGAATCGGGAAACACAGAGGGACCCGCTACCGGTTCCCGACGGCCTGAGGACCCCCTGGAGCGTCTTATGCGCTAACTGCACCTAGTTATCACATAAGCACCCTCAGTTATGAGATAACTAAGGTCCGAGAGGAGATAACTAGCCTTGGCAACTACATAACGTGGGGCTGGACTGAGATAACTCAGTCCAGCCCCACGCTCTGCTTACTGCTCAGACACTCACAACATGCAGGACACGCAGCCCTGGACTTCGGTGCCCTCCAGCGCGGCTTGGCGCAGCCGGATGTAGTAGATCGTCTTGATCCCCTTACGCCAGGCGTAAATCTGGGCTTTGTTCACGTCACGCGTCGTGGCTGTGTCTGGGAAGAACAGAGTCAGGCTCAGGCCCTGATCCACGTGCTGAGTGGCCACGGCGTAGGTGTCAATAATTTTCTCTGGGCCGATCTCATAAGCGTCCTGGTAGTACTCCAGGTTGTCATTGGTCATGTAGGCAGCCGGGTAGTAGACGCGCCCAATCTTGCCCTCCTTGCGAATCTCCACCTTGGATACAATCGGGTGGATCGAGGAGGTGGAGTTGTTAATGTAGGAGATCGAACCGGTGGGCGGGACCGCCTGCAAATTGCGGTTGTAAAGCCCAGTCTTCTTGATCTTCTCCGCCAACTCAGCCCAGTCAGCGCGTGTAGGCACGTGCACCGAGGACTTAGCAAATAGCTCCTTGACGCGCGCCGTTACTGGCACAAAGTCCTGCGTCATGTACTTCTCGAAGAACTCTCCAGTGGCGTACTTGGAATCCTCAAAGCCCACAAAGCTCTCGCCGCGCTCCACAGCCAGCTCATTAGACGCCGTCAGCGCCTGGAAAAGCACGCTGGCAAAGTACACATTGGTGAAGTCCAGCGCCTCCTCCGAACCGTAGAACACCCGCTCCCGAGCCAAATAACCGTGCAGGTTCATCTGGCCCAGACCAATTGCGTGGGATTCACGGTTGCCGCGGTCAATAGAGGGGGCAGAAGGCAGGGAAGTCTGGTCAGAGACGGCGGTCAGACCCCTCACCGCTGTACGAATAGTGCGGGCGAAGTCCGGAGAGTCCATCGTCTTGGCAATATTCAATGACCCCAGGTTGCAGGAAATATCCTTGCCAATGTGCTTGTAGGTCAAGTCCTCGTTGAGCTCGCTGGCCTCAGAAACCTGCAAGATCTCTGAGCACAGGTTGGACATAATCACCTTGCCCTTAATCGGGTTCGCCCGGTTAACCGTGTCCTCAAACATGATGTACGGGTAGCCGGACTCGAACTGCAGCTCAGCCAAGGTCTGGAAGAACTCGCGGGCATTAATCTTCTTCTTCTTAATGGCAGGGTTGTCCACCATCTCCCGGTACTTCTCCGTCACGGAAATATCCGCAAAAGGCACCCCGTAGAAACGCTCGACGTCGTAGGGGCTGAAGAGGTACATGTCCTCGTTCTTCTTGGCCAACTCGAAAGTAATATCCGGGATGACCACGCCCAGGGAGAGAGTCTTGATGCGAATCTTCTCGTCAGCGTTCTCCCGCTTGGTGTCCAAGAAACGCAGGATGTCCGGGTGGTGGGCATGCAGGTACACAGCACCGGCGCCCTGACGCGCCCCGAGTTGGTTGGCGTAGGAGAAGGAGTCCTCCAGCAACTTCATAACCGGAATTACGCCGCTGGACTGGTTCTGGATGCGTTTGATGGGGGCGCCCATCTCTCGCAGGTTAGTCAGCAGCAGAGCCACGCCACCACCGCGCTTAGACAGCTGCAGGGCAGAGTTAATGCCGCGCGCAATGGACTCCATATTGTCCTCAATGCGCACCAGGAAGCAGGAGACCGGCTCACCGCGCTGCGCCTTGCCCTCATTGAGGAAAGTGGGGGTGGCGGGCTGGAAACGCCCGGTCATGATCTCCTCGATCAGGTCCATCGCCAGGGCCTCATCACCATCACCGAGAGCCAAGGCCACCATGGTTACGCGGTCCTCAAAGCGCTCCAGGTAGCGCTGACCATCGAAGGTCTTGAGGGTGTACGAGGTGTAGTACTTGAAGGCACCCAGGAAGGTCTCAAAGCGGAACTTGTGGGCATAGGCGGATTTGAAGGCGGACTTGATGAACTCTGGGGAGTACAAGTCCAGCACGCGCTGCTCGTAGTAGCCCTCCTCAACCAGGTACTCGAGCTTCTCCTCCAGGTCGTGGAAGAAAACGGTGTTCTTGTTGACGTGCTGCAGGAAATACTGCCGAGCGGCGTCGTGGTCCGCCTGAAACTGAATCTTGCCGTTGGCGTCGTAGAGGTTCAGCTTCGCATTGAGGGCGTGGTAATCCAGTTCCGGGGGGACTGTCTCGGACCCAGTGTCCGTCAGAGTGTCTGCCAAAACTCATCCAATCCTTGCTTGACCCGCTCCACGTCAGTGGGCGTACCCAGCAGCTCGTACTTGTACATATGCGGGACGCCCAGCTTGGCGGAGACGATGTCCCCGGCAATGCAGTAGGCCTCGCCAAAGTTTGTGTTCCCAGAGGAGATCACGGCCCGGCAAAGCATCCGGTTGTGCTCATTGTTCAGGAACTTGATGACCTGCTTGGGCACGGCTCCACGCGTGTTGCCACCGCCATAGGTGGGCACAAGCAGCACGTAGGGCTGGTCCACCACCAGAGGCTCCTCGCGTGGCAGCATCGGGATGCGTGCGCTACGGAAGCCCAACTTGGTGGCGAAGCGGTGTGTGTTCTCCGAGGTGGAGGAGAAGTAGACGACGAAAGGTCCGTCTGAGGCGAGAGCCACGACGCAGCTCCACAGACTCAGATCGCGACGGCCTCAACGGCGGCGACAACGGCCTTGATCTTGTCCGGGCGGAAACCAGACCAGTGATCCCCGCCGGCCATAACCACCGGAGCCTGGGCGTATCCCAAGGACTTGACCTGCTCGAGGGCTTCAGCGTCCATCGAGATATCCACCGTCTCGTAGGACAGTCCAGCCTTGTCCAGGGCACGGTAGGTGGCCGAGCACTGCACGCAGTTGGGCTTGCTGTAGACGGTGATGGTCATGTCAGTCCCTTCCGGGGAGTCGCGGCCAAGTGTTTGACCCAGCCGCGAGGCTATACCTTCAGACTCCGGAACCACATGGATGTAGTTCCAGGGAGGGCAAATCACCCTCGCGAGAAAAGACACTACCCCTAGTGGTGGTTGCCCGCCAGCACCCCAAGATGATGTGTCTGCCACCAAACTGTGCATAGCGCCCTCCCCTCCTGTGGACAACCCCGACCGCCCATGTGGACGGGGTGTGGACACCACCCCGACGTCACCACCGGGGCCACGGGAGCAACCCTGCACAACCCGCAGAATCATGGTCTCCCGGACCACTGACACGAACTCCTGCACACTCCCCAGGCCCCACCCCACCCAACCGCCACCCCTATCCACCACCTGGGGACAAAGTTGACCAAATTGCCACCCGCATCTGTGCACCCTCGGCGTGTCGCACCCCGCCCCACCTTCTCCCCCACCAACCCACCCGTAAGAGACAATCACTCCAAAACCACCGCCTGTCTTCCAGAAAGGGCCGCCGCCGTGGACGCTGACAGCCGCCGCAACTGCATCCGTCGTCGTCTGGAATCCGCCACCAAACCGCTGTCCGCCGGGCGTCTGGGCCAAGACCTAGGCGTCTCCCGCCAGGTAATCGTGGGCGACATCGCCCTCCTGCGCGCCTCCGGCACCCCAGTGCTCGCCACCAACCGCGGCTACCTGCTAGCCCGCCCCACCGAACGCCCACGCCGCTCCATCCACGTGCGCCACAGCCGCGAGCAAGTAGCCACCGAACTAGAAGCCATAATCGACGCGGGGGCCGCCGTCTTAGACGCCTCCGTGGAGCACCGCCTCTACGGGCAAATCACCGTGGACCTCCAAATCCGCTCGCACACAGATATCGCCGCCTTCTGCAAGCGCATGCCGGTGTCCACCACCCTGGCTGAACTCACCAACGGCTGGCACACGCACACCATTGAGGCCGCAGATGAGGCCACGCTTGACGCGGTGGAAGCCCACCTGGGCGAACTCGGTTTTCTCTGGCGGGACCAGTAAACGCCCGGCACTCTCCGGGCCAACGTGGCACAGATTGCAGTACTTTGAAGCTGCGAGCCTAGAACCCGAGCTGGCAGCTCGTTGGAATCACGCCAAATCTGCGCGCAGCTGAGCAGCCGCGCAAATCAAAGTGCTGCATTTCGGGACACTTACCAACCTGAACAGCTGCATTCAGCACTCCACCACGTTCACGGCCAGCCCACCCGTAGCGGTCTCCTTGTACTTGGAGAGCATGTCTTGCCCGGTCTGCCGCATGGTTTCAATGACCGCGTCCAGGCTGACGGCGTGGCGCCCCTCCCCCCACAGCGCCATACGCGCCGCGTTGATCGCCTTCACCGCAGCCACCGCATTGCGCTCAATACAGGGGATCTGCACTAGCCCGCCCACCGGATCGCAAGTGAGCCCCAAATTGTGCTCCATGGCGATCTCGGCGGCATTCTCCACCTGCGCAGGCGTCCCACCCAGGGCCTCGGCCAAGCCAGCAGCTGCCATAGACGAAGCCGACCCCACCTCACCCTGGCAGCCAACCTCCGCCCCGGCAATTGAGGCATTGGTCTTGATGAGGCCGCCCACGGCTGTTGCCGCCAGCAGGAAGCGATGCACACCGGCGCGGTCAGCTCCGGGGATAAAGCGCTCGTAGTAGGCGAGCACGGCAGGCAACACCCCGGCTGCCCCGTTAGTGGGGGCAGTGACCACCCGACGCCCGGCAGCGTTTTCCTCGTTGACCGCCAACGCAAACAGGTCTACCCAGTCCATGCCGCGCAGCGGGTCGGCTTGGGCGAAAGCCGCGTCGGGCCCGGTGGCGCGGGATAAGAGGCGCTCGTGCAGGGCCTTGGCGCGGCGGCGTACGCCTAGCCCGCCAGGCAGGACGCCGTCGGTGGCTAGACCCGCGTCGATGCACTCGCGCATGGTGCGGTGCAGCAGGTCCAGGTAGGCGTCCACCTCAGTCTCAGGGCGGGCCGAGCATTCATTAGCGCGCACCAGGTCGGAAACGCGCATGCCAGTGCGGGCGCAGAGGTCCAGGAGGGTGGCGCCGCTGGTGAAGGGGTAGGGGGCAGCTTGGGCGTGGGCACGAGTGGCTGCGGCGGTTGCTAGGGCGTGGACGGCAGGCTGGCTGGGGCTGCCTGTGTCTTCCATGACGAAGCCGCCTCCCACCGAGTAGTAGGTGCGGCGGGCCAGTTGGGTGCCGTCGCCACGGTAGGCGGTAAGGGTGAGGGCGTTGACGTGGTAGGGCAGGACGCGGCCGGGTAGGAAGCGGATGTCACTGGCGGTGAAGGGCACGGGGCCGACGCCGTCGACCTGCAGTTGGCCGGTGTTGGCGGTCTGCTCCAGGAGGGTGGTGCAGACGTCGGTGGGTACGGTCTCGGGGGCGTATCCGGCCAGCCCCATGACGACGGCGCGGTCGGTGGCGTGGCCGCGACCGGTGGCCCCCAGGGAACCGAAGAGTTCAATGCTGATGCGGGCGACGGGCCCGCAGCAGGTACCGCTAAGCGTTGGGGTAGGTGGAGTTGCCGAGGCGGTGGGTGAAGCTGGTGCGGTGGGTGGAACCAGAGGTGTGGGTGAGACCTCAGCGGATGATTCCGGAACGGCGGGCGGAGCCGGGTTAGCGGGCGAAGCCGCGCTATCAGGCGACGCTGGTCCACCAGCAAGCGGTGCAGGGGCTTCGCTGTGACGCACGGCTTGGGCGAGTACGGCGGCAAAGGCTCGCCCGGCGCGCATGGGGCCAACGGTGTGGGAGGAGGAGGGCCCAATGCCCACGCGCATGAGGTCGAAGACGCTCAGCGGTCGGGCTGCTTCCTGGGCTGGCACCTCCCCGGCGACCAGGTCCGCCGGGGTGACGTCGCGGGCAGTGCTGCTCGTGGCGGCTGCTGCGGGAGCCAAGTCGTCCATGACTTGACCATCTAGGCCCAGCTTGTCTGCAGCGAGGCGCGCCGGGGCTAGACCTTCGGCCGCCGCGACGTCGGCAGCCTGACCGGTGGGAGCCAGTCCAGGGCCAGTCTGGCCGGTCGTACTGCCGACAGCTGGGTTCTGGGCGCTAGCAGCCTCGTCGGTGCTGTCGAAGGCAGGCACAAAAGGCGCGGCGGGCACGGTGGTCATCCCTCTATGATGCCGCCCCGCAGCCCAGCACCTGCAGCCGGCCCACTCAGTCTGTGGGCCGCACCAGCCACCAGGCGGCGAAGGGCGGCACGGGCACCAGCCCATCACCAGCCCCCTCCAAGGTGGTGGAGCCGGAGGGCACGGTGTCGGTAAGCACGTCCACAGCCCCCAACACCCCGTACTCGGCGAGGCGGGCTGCAGGCACAGAGCGCCACTGGCCGGTCACGTTGTACACGCCCACAAAGCTGCCGCGCGGGTGGTCACGGTAGGTGACCAGCACGCCTTCGTCGTCCACTGGTGCTACCTGGGTGCGCACCTCTGCGCTGAGTTGGGGCAGGCTGGCGCGCACCCGGCCCAGATGCGCGAGCTCTCCAAATACCCGCCCGGCTACGGTCCCGGCGTCGTGCCGCTCCGCCATGGCGGTCTGGTTGAGCACGGGGCGTCCAGCCCAGCGGCAGTCGGATTCGTGCCCCGGCTCAGTGTCCCAGTTGGGGTCATTGAACTGCCCCAGCTCGTCACCGCTCCACAGGACTGGGATTCCGCCCCAGCCGTAGACGATGGCGTAGGCCAGGCGCAGGGCGTTGAGCCGCTGCTCGTACCAGTTGCACAGTTCTTCTTCCCGCCAGGCGGGGGTCTCGTCGCCCAGGCCCGCGAGCGCCTCGGCGGCCGCCTCGATGCCGATCAGGCTGGCGGCGGTGCCGGCAATGCGGCTGTCACTGTTGTGGGGGTTGCGCTGGAAGACTAGGCCGCGGGCGTCGCTCATGGGGTAGACGCCGCGGTACCAGTCGGCTAGGAAGACGCGGTGCCAGTAGCCATTTAGGCCTGCGGCCTCGGCGTCGGCGTCTCGGATGGCCCAGCGGATTTCGTCGTGACAGCGCAGGCGGGTGATCCAGGTGGCGGTGGGTGGCGCCTCCGGGAGCGCACGCAGGGCCTGGGCACCCAAGACCACGCTGCGGCTGGCGAGCATGGACCAGATTTGCACCATGAGTGGGTTGTGCTGGGCGAGGTCGGCGGTTTTCCCGGTGTAGCGGCCTTGGCCGAGGTACTGGAGTAGTTCGGCGGGCACGGCGTCGGCGTCGGTTTCTAGGGCGACGGCGGGGCAGGCTATGCGGGTGAGGGCTTTGAGCACCTGGGTGATGGCGTGGACTTCGGGTTCACCTTGGCAGTCGGTGCCTTTGCGTTTGATGGTGAAGGGCAGGCCGTCTAGGCGCAGCACCTCCACGCCGCGGTTGGCCAGGTCTAGGACGATGCGCACGAACTCGTCCATGACGTCGGGGTTGCGCCAGTTCAGGTCCCACTGGAAGGAGTTGAAGGTGGTCCACACCCAGCCGTGGGCTTCAGCGTCCCAGGTGAAGTTGCCGGGGGCGGAGTCTGGTAAGACCTCGGGCAGGGTGGCCTCGTACTCGTCCGGTTCGGTGCGGTCGGGGAAGATGTGGAAGTAGCGGCGGTAGCGTTCCTCGCCGGTGCGGGCGCGGTGGGCCCACTCGTGCTCGCGGGCGACGTGGTTGAGGACTAGGTCCAGGCTCAGGCTGATGCCGTTGTGGCGCAGGGCGGTGGTGAGGTGGGTCAGGTCTGCCAGGCTGCCTAGGTCGGGGCGGATGGTGGTGTAGTCGGCTATGGCGTAGCCGCCGTCGGAGTCTCCGGGGCGGGGGGTGAATAGGGGCATGAGGTGCAGGTAGCTGATGCCGAGTTCACGCAGGTAGGGGATGCGTTCCGCAACCCCGCGCAGGTTGGTGGCGAAGCGTTCGGTGTAGGCGGCATAGCCGATGCGGCTGGGGTTCTGCGCCCAGTTGGGGTCCAGGCTGCGGGTCAGGTCTAGGCGTCGCAGCTCGGGGTCGCGGCTGGCGTAAGCGTGGGTGGCGGCCGCGAGGATGGTTTTGGCGGCTTGGGTGGCGGCGGGTTCGCCGTAGAGGGTGGATAGGCCGTCGGCGAGGTCTGGGTACCAGCGTTCGATGCGGGCGTGGAGGAGTTCGCGGGCGGTGGCGTCCAGGTTGGTGGCGACCGGGTTGGTGGGCCCGCTGCTGGCATTGGTGGAAGCGGTGGGGGTGTGGGCGAGCGCGGCGTCGACGGCGTCGCGCACGGCTCCTGGTAGCCGGGTTCCCCAGGCGGGGGCAGCAGGCATGGGCTCGGTGTTGCGCATCACAGTCATGTATCCATAGTGACGGATCGGCAGGCCAGGTGGGAGAGGTTCGTGGAATCCGACGCAACTTTGGCCTGCAGCTTGGCCCGTCTAGTAGGTGGCGTCGTAGACAGCGCGGGCTCTCAGCTGGCCGCTCTGCCTACCACCTAACTGCTATTTACTGCTAATTTAGCCTAAATTAGCAGTAAATAGCAGAAGACAATCCCTCAAGCCCTCACTTTGCCGCCAAGGTCCGGCGCCGGGAACCACACCACTCGCCTGCCAAGCCGGTTACTGCGCAGCAGACCACGATCCTCCAGGTCACGCAGGTCTGTGCGGGCAGTTTGCGGTACGACGCCGAAGGCTGCCCGGTGACTCTCGACTGTGGCACTAGCGCCCGGGTCCCGCAGGAAGGACTCGACCACCACCACCTGCCGGTGATTAAGGCCCAGATCACACAGGAGCCGCGCTGCTTCACGGACTCTTCTGGACTTGTCCGCTAGATATGTATCCAGTTCGTCAATTGCTTTGGCTATCACCTGGGCCTGCGCCAGGAAAAAGTAGGTCAGGTCCCCTTCATCTTGCTCAGTGAGCAGGAAACTGCGGGCGTACTGAGCTGGGGCCTTGCGCAGCAGCCTGGAGATCGAGAGGAACTCCGTCAGGAAGAAGCCTTGGTGGAGCATGGACCAATAGAAGACGGCCCGCGAAGTCCTGCCGTTGCCATCAGCGAAGTAGTGGTCGTAACCCATCATGAAGTGGAGGGTGATGGCCCGCAGCAAAGGAGGCATATAGGTGCCTTTGCTAGAAACCTCATCTACCGCATTAGCAAAGGCACAGAGTCCTTCTAGCCGTTCAGGCAGTTCTACCGCAGCAGGTGGCACATGGAGCACTTGCTCCTCGGTGATGGTGCCATACACCCTCACCCGACTGTCGCCCGGAACCTGGAGTCTGCCAGCGTCAGCGGGATCATCCAAAGTGCCGTCAGTGACGATCCGGTGAACCTCACGCACCAGGTCAGGCGTGAGCGCCTCATTCTTCAGATCGGCTATGCGCTGCATGGCCTGGTAGTTATTGGCAATCATCCTCTCGCTGCGGTCTCGTGGAGCCCGACCTTCTCGCAGCATCTCCTTGGCTCGCACTCGTGAGGTGGAGGCTCCTTCCAACTGGGAGGAGGTGATCGCTTCCTCCACTAGGGAGCGCACCAGGTAGGCGTCGCGATTAGCTGTATTTGCAACCGGTTCCGCCACTTGAACCTGCCCACGAGCCCGGGCGGAGACGTCATCAATGAGACGCAACAGTGGGTCTGGAAGGTTGTAGGTCAGGGGCGTTCCGTCCTTCATCGTGAAGGGGGTCGACCTGGCGTTTTGCGCTCTGGCGATCCGTACTGCCGCCCACCAATCTTCACGGGTAAAGCCTTTGGGGGACTCGTGCCGGAAGAACCACTCCCAGGGGTGGTAACCCTGGTCAACAGACAGTCCTGGCTCAGCCAGGACCCGCGCCAGCATCCCTCGGTCTGCCAGATTTCTGAGCAGCTCAGCCCGGGGAGCGGGCGGCGGAACTGGGGTCTTCATGCTGCTCTCCTAAAGGACAGAGTAACTGCTATTTACTGCTAATTTAGCCCAAATTAGCAGTAAATAGCAGTTACTGTGGTTTGAGCCGGGCTGCGAACTCACTCCGCCCACACCGCGCAAGGAAACGCTTGGCGGCACTGCCACCAGCGGGGCAGAGTTGGCGTATGGCCACACAGCACACCCCCATCACCCTCGCCATCGCCGGCTCAGAAGCCTCCGGCGGAGCGGGCGCCCAGACGGACCTCAAAACCTTCACACAGCTCGGCGTCTTCGGCTGCGTCTCTCTTACCTGCATCGTCTCTTTTGACCCCAAGCAGGGCTTCGACCACCGCTTTGTGCCTATCGAGCCACAGATCATTGCCGACCAAATCGAGGCCGCCGTCGGCGTGCATGGGCAGATCGACGCCGTGAAGATCGGCATGCTCGGCACCATCCCCACCATTGAGACCGTGGCGCAGGCTTTGCGGAAGCACCAACTGAGCCAGGTCGTGGTGGATCCGGTGCTGATCTGCAAGGGCCAGGAGCCAGGGGCCGCCCTGGACATCGACAATGCCTTGCGCGAGCAGGTGCTGCCCTTGGCCACCATTGCCACCCCAAACCTCTTCGAGACGCAGATTCTCGCTGGCGTCCAGGAGATCAACACGCTGGCCCAACTCAAGGACGCCGCCAAGCGCATCCACAACCAGGGCGTCCCCAACGTGCTGGCAAAGGCCGGCACGCTGCTGGGCACCGGCACCGCTCTGGATGTCTTCTACGACGGCACCAACCTGGAGGTCCTGGAGGTCCCGGCCATTGGTGAGGAGCGCGTCTCCGGGGCGGGCTGCACTCTGGCTGCGGCGATCACTGCGGAGCTGGCCAAGGGGGCGACGCCTTTGGAGGCTGCACGCACCGCTAAGGAAGTGGTGGTCTCCGCGATCGAAAACCGCATGCACGGCCAGGCCCCCTTCGATTGCGTCTACCAGGGCCGCTACGGGCGCGCCTGAGGCCCGGCCCGCGAGCTAAATCATCACGTTTCCCCCAAAAACGCCAAACCGTGTTGATTTAGGGGTATGCTAAATCAACATTCGTTGCGATCGCGGGGGATAACGTGGCTCTTACTGGCTTGGACCGCAGAGACCAGCTGCGCCAGGAAGTCTCAAGGATTCTGGCTTCAGAGGTTGCCGGAGTCCTAACCTCACACTCGGAGTCAGCCAGCATTGACTTCAAGGAGGAAGCTGGCAGACGCAACGGCACCAGCTTGGAGCCAGGAAGCACCGAGAATCCAGCAGCAGCTACCAAACTGGCCGATGAAGTCGCGTGCATGGCCAACTCTCCCGGTGGGGGCGCACTGATACTGGGGGTGGAGGATGGCTCCGGCGTCATTCTTGGTACAGAACTGAACCTGGACTGGCTTCGCCAACGCATCCACCAAGCCATCGACGTCGCCCCTGCAATCGAAGAACACCACGTAGGAGGCCAACGGCTGCTGGTCCTCTATGTAGCGGAGTCACGCGAGCCGGTCCCCGACACCCACGACCGCTTGCGCTGGAGGGTCGGGGATTCTTGCCGCCCAGTGGATCGAACAGAGTGGTGGCTGCACCGCGAGCAGGCGCAGAACCATGACTCCATGGCCGACACCTCGTCGCTCACTATCAAGGATGTCACCCCTGCGGCAATGACCCTGGTCCGCGCCAGCCTGAACGCGGAAACCACACAAACTAACCGGGACCTACTGCGCCAAATCGCAGCCCTCAGGTCTGACGATCATCTATCCCAAGCCGCCCGACTCACACTCACTCCAGCCCATGCCACCTTGCTGGAACTAACCGTGCTTGACGTCTTCGGCGGTTCGGTAACCAACCGCATCACCCCAGCACCAGAGCTGTCTTTGCTGGAGCAGGTAAATGTCATAGAACAGGCACTGGCTAGCCTCAACGAGTACTCAGCCCAACCCTCAGAACGCTTTTCCCTGACGCCACAACGCAAAGTCCCTCCAAGCGCCATTCGCGAAGCGATCCTCAATGGCGTGATCCACCGCGACTGGAACTCCCCGGAACCCACCGAGGTCAGGTGGATCACCTTGGACTCTGCACTCATTGTGCGCAGCCCAGGAGGGTTCACTGGCGGAATCGACGCCTCCAACGTCCTGAGCAACCGGCACGCCCGTTACCCCGCCCTGGCCGACTTATTCCGGGCCCTGTCACTAGTGGAGAAGCAAGGCTTAGGGGTGGATCGCATGTATGCCGCCATGATTCCCTTAGGTCACCGCCCACCCAGCATCGTGGAAGAGTCTGGACCACATGTAGTGTGCACTTTGCGTGGTGGGGATCCGATCTTGCCTGTTGCTGAACTGTTCAAAGAGATCCGCCCTCTGCCAAGACAGCGGGACACCAGGGTGGCCGTCATAATTGACCAGTTACTGCGTTCCGCCTTTGTGACCGCTACCTCTGTTGCCCAGGCCCTGCAAACAGACCAAGAGGGCGCGGAAGCGGCTTTACGAGCCACCGGGCAGTGCACAGTTGGCAGCACCCCATTGATTGAGAAGCACAACAATGCCTGGCTACTAGGACCGATCGCGCGCGAGACGGTGCGACCTGCCAGACAGTCCCCTTGGTTCGCCGAAGTGCTGCCTTACGCCTCCACCACACTGGAGGACTGCATCAGCACAGCACTGGCTTGGTGTCATGCCTTCGAGACAATCAGCACTGGAGATCTGATGCGCTTGGCTGGAATCTCTCGAGGCACCGCCCAAAAGGCCTTAGTCGCTATGACGGAACGCCGTCAGTTACGCCGTGTGGGCTCTGGCCGTTCAACCGCCTACCGCTTGGCGCCTGAGGCCCGGCCCGCGAGCTAAATCATCACGTTTCCCCCAAAAACGCCAAACCATGTTGATTTAGGGGATGCCTAAATCAACATTTGTTGGAGTTGCAGGGAAAACAGGCAGCCTCTCAGAGGGTTTGCCGCCACTGACACCCTAGTTCTGGCGCCCACTCCAGCACTGGGCTACCGCGGTGGCAGCGCCTTTCCGGTGGCCGCTGCCGCAGCAGTGCGGGCAGCCTCACGAGCCACACCCTCCACCTGCTTGCGCTCAGCCGGATCCAAGCCCTCGACGTCGTCGCCATCCAGGTCGCGTGACGCCAACTCTGCGGGCTCAGAATCTGGCTCCAAGTCCAGGGAATCCCCCGCGGAGAGGAACAACCTCACCCAGGCTGCCCGCGGGTCGGAGTCAATAAGCACAGCCTTGGCGAACAGGGTGAGCGGCACCGCGAGGATCGTGCCCAGGGCGCCAATCACCGTGGACCACAGCACCAGGGACAAGAAGGTGGTGGTCATATTCAGGCCGACGGCGTCGCCCGTGAACTTCGGCTGAATAATCGACTGGATCACGAAGTTCGCCACCGCATAGGTCACCACCACCCACAGTGCTGTCCACGGCCCGGAGTCAACCAGCGCCAAGATGGTCGGCGGGATCACGCCAATCACAAAGCCGATATTGGGGATGTAGTTGGTGATAAAGGCAACCAGCGCCCAGGTCATCGCCATCGGCACGTCAAGCCACCACAAGGACACCCAGTTGATGGCCGCAACGATCAAACCGAAAACCGTGGACACCATCCAGTAGGAGCGGACGGACACAGCAAAGTCCGCCAGCGCTGTAGCCAGCCCCGGCTTAAGCTCCACCAAGGCGGCAGTGCGCCCCTCAATGCGCGAGGTGTCAAAGATGATGAAGGCAATGGTCAAGGCCAGCAGTGTCAGCATGGAGCCCGCAGAGGAGATCTGCCCGAGCAATTCCTGGGCCACAGAAACCACTTTTTGGGTGTCGATCATGGAGCTGAACTGCTTCATCAGCGTGTTCTGGTCCACGCCCATCTTGGCCAGCAACCCCAGGGCCTGCTTCCAAAGCCCTTCAAATTTGTTCGAATAGTCCGGCAGCGTGTCTACCAGCTGCGCAATCGCCACACCCATAGCCACGAACATCGCCACCACAAAGGCGTAGATGGCGGTAAGCGCCACCGTTGCCGCCAAAGCCCGGGGCACGCGGTGGCGCACCATCCAGGTGACCATTGGCCGCACCGTGATGACTAGCGTCAGCGCTAAGAACGCCGGTCCCACCAGGGTGCGCACAAAATAAAGTCCCACGGCTGCCACAGACAGCATGGCCAGCACCGTGGCAATCGACTCCCCCTGGCTGCGGGGCGAGGGGACGTCTGGAACCACGGGGCGCGAAGGCTTAGTTAGGGCGGTCATAGGCCGATCCTCCCATACCACCCGGCTGCGTGCCCTTACCGAGGGTCGGATGCCCCGCCTAGTCGGTCCCGTGGATGACCTCCAGCGCGCGTGCGCCGTCCAGGGCGCGCAGATGCGGCAGGGGGTCTAGGCCCTCCGCCAGCACATAGTCCGTCAGCTGAGTGCGCACAGTGTCTTGGAGATCAGCGGGGTCCCAGGGCTTGGCAATGTAGTGGTCCAGACCCGCCTGGTTGACGGCTCGGATTGTGTCTGCCTGGTCGGCCTGCCCGGTTACCAGCACTTTGCCTGCCGCAACAGTGCGCTCATCCCCAGTCATCTCCACCAACATGTCGACGCCGCTGCGCCCCGGCAGGCGGTGGTCAGCCAGAACCAGCGCCAACAGGTCGCCGTCGTCAATCACCTCCTCGACCACCTCCCAGGCGTCATCAACATCCTCAGCTGGCTCAATGCGCACTGTGGATGAAAAAACCTCCAGGTCCCCCACCACGGCGTCACGCACCTCCGGCTCATCTTCCACAACCAGGATGGTCAGCTTCATGGCTCCTCCTTATCTGGTGGCTGTTCAGCCCTTGGAACTGCTTTGGACCGGCCGCGGCCGGGGGCCTTAGGGGCGGTGGTCTGCAGCACTACGGTCACACAAGTGCGGCCCGGCTGCGAGACCACCTCAATGGTGCCCCCGTGAGAGTCCACCACGCTCTTGGCCAGGCCCATGCCTAAGCCCAACCCAAAACGCACCTGCCCATGCTTGGTGGTGAAGCGGGGCTCAAAGATATGTGGCAGCACAGCCGGATCGATTCCGGGCCCGTTGTCCTCCACCTCCACCCGCACCGCCTCGCCTTGCCGCAGGGCCCGCAGGTGCACGCAGGGCTGGCAGGTTCCTGTGGGCTCCTTCGCCGTGCGAGCCGCGAGCGCGTCAGCGGCGTTGGACAAAATATTGGTCCACACCTGGGCAAGCTCCCCGGAGCGCCCTGGCACGGTGGGCACTTCCTCGTATTCGCGTACCAGTTCGACGCCGTGAAGGCGGTGGGCGGTCAGGCGCAGCGAGTCTTCTAAGACCTCGCGCACATCAACGTCCTGACTCATCTCACCCTCGGGGCGGACGTAGGCAGATAGGGAGGAAACCAGCCCCCGGATGCGATCAGTGGCCAAGGTGGCGTTGCGGGCCTCACGGCCAATGGAGGCGGCCAGCAGGGCTACTGACAGGCGGTCTTCATTGGCTGCCAGGGCCCGCACTTCTGCGGGGTCGGTGTGGGCACCTATCCCTAGGGTCACCAGGCGCCGGGCCAGTTCGCGGTCACCCACCACGGCTTCCAGGGCGCGCCGGTCTGCGCGTTCCTGCCGGGTGGAGGCCGCTGGGCGGGTGCGGGCGGCAGCGGCCGTGGTGTTGATGAGTTCGCCGTCGGGGTGGCGGGCGAGCAGTGCGGAAAGGTCACGGCGCAGGTGTTTATTGGCGCCTTCTAGGGCCGCCACGGGGTTGTTGAGTTCGTGGGCAACGCCGGCGGCCAACTCACCCAAGGTTGCGAAACGCTCCTGCGCCAGCAACTCCAGGCGGGCTTGCTCTAGGGCAGCCAGCGCCATGGTGGCCTGCTTGCGTTCTTCTTCCAGGGCGGATACCAGCTCGATCTTCTCCACCTGGAGGATTTCGGAGCGGGCTAGGCGGGTGGTTAGGGATCCGATCAGCAGTGCGGCCAGGGTTTGTTCGGTTACGGGGTTTTCCCGCAGTGAGCGGTCCAGTTGCTCAATGGATAAGAGGATTAGCTCGACGTCGGTGGTGGTGGTGGAGGTGACGGAGGCGCGCCCCTGGGAGGCCAAGGCAACCAAGCCAATAATGCGGCCAGTGGTGGCATGGTGCAGGGTCACTTCACCCACACGGGTCTCGCGGGTGAGCGCCACGGCCCCGTTGATGACGATGTAAACACCGGCCACCGCCTGCCCTTGGTGGGTTAACCGCACGCCGGCGGGCAGGTGCAGGCGGGGGCGGGGCCCTAGCACCTGCTCGCAGGCGGCGATGAACTCTCTGGTGAGCGCATCGGTGCTGTGGCTGAGGGCGCTAAGCAGGGGAGACAGGTGCTCGTCGGGGTCGGCGTCCTCCGCCACTGCCTGACGGCGTAGTTCCTCCTCGGACAGGTGCTCCTGCATCCAGCGCCAGGTTTGGGCGGCGGCCCGCTCTCCGATCGCCCCGGGGGTCCAGGGCACGGCCACCACCTCGCGCACTAGTTCGTCGTCGATGGCGCGGCCTAGGTCCTGCAGGTCTGTGCGTTCGGTCAGCAGGATTAGGCGGGCGGAGGCCAGGGCGGGGCTTTGGGCCACCAGGGCGGCGACGTCGTCAAGATTGCCTACCTCATCGGTGACGATGATGAGGGCGACGGTGCCCATGGCGGGCTCATCTTGCCGGGAAGCGCGAGCTACCAGCTCAGCCAGGGAGCGCATCCGCACCACCTGCGCGATTTGTCCCACACCAGAGTCCACCTCATGGGCAGCTTGACTGCCCAGGGAGGCGGAGGAGACCACTGCGACCACCAGTCTGGCGCGCCCTTCGGCCTGCACCTCAGGGGATGGGCCTGACGACGCTGCGGTGCTCATAGCAGCCCCAAAGCGGACCATAAGGGCGGCATCACCAGCACCAGCAGGGCGGTGCCCGCCAGCCCAATAACCACCCCAACCTTGGCCATGTCGTTGGTGGCAACTTCACCGGTGGCGTAGGCGATGGCGTTGGGCGGCGTGGAAATTGGCAGGCTCATGCCCAGCGAGCAGGCCAGGGCCAGCACCACGGCGATAGTCACCGGCTCAAGCCCTTGGATTCCGGTAGCCAAGCCCATGGCTAGGGGGATGAGGAGGTTAGCGGCAGCGGAGTGGCTAATGACATTGGACATGCCCAGCCCCAAGGCCCCCATCACCAAGATCACCGCCATGGCTGGCAGCGCCTCCCAGTTGATCAGGCTGAGGATCCATGCATCCAGTTTGGAGGCGGCCACGCCTTGCCCCAGGGCAATACCCCCGGCCACAAGCCACAGCACTGGCCAGGAGAGTTTGGCAATGTCTTCCCCACCCATAACGCGAGTCACCAGGAGGGCCACCACCGCCAGGAAGCCGACCACATTGGCGCTCATCCCATGCAGGGCTTCAGTCATCCACAGCAGGATCGTCAGGGCGGCGATCACGTAGAAGGTGACTGCCTGCCGGTCGGTGTGCCAGTTAGTCGTCATCTCCAGGTCCACCCCCAGGCCCTGGGGAATGAACAACAGTGACAGCAGCAGCCAAGCCCCCAGCAACACCACCAGCATTAGTGGCACCGCCATCACCATCCAACTGGCGAAGGACACGTGGTAGCCCCGGCCAGCTAGTGCCTGCAAGGCGATGGCATTAGGGGGTGTGCCTACCGGCGTGCCGATGCCGCCCACATTGGCGGCCACCGGGATGGATAAGGCGATACCGGCGCGGGGTTTGCCTTCTGGCACAGCCGCCAGGATCGGGATAACGACGGCGAACATGGTTGCGGTGGTCGCCGTGTTGGACATGAACATGCTCAGCAGGGCGGTGATAACCATCAAGCCTAGGACGGTGCGGCGGGCGGAGCCTGTGAATGGCCGGATGAGCACGGCGGCCAGGTTTTTGTCCAGATGGTATTTGGCGGCGCCGTCGGCAATAAAGAATCCCCCTAGGAACAGGATGATCACGGGGTTTGCCAGGGCACCGAGGAACTTGCTGTAGGGCGTGGCGTCTTTAGGTACGGCCAGCAGCGCCTGGTCGGAGATCAGTAAAACCTCCAGGCCGATCACGAGCATTGCGGTGGCCACCAGGGGGATGGCCTCGGAGACCCACAGCACGATGGCCAGCAGGAAGACTGCCAGCATCCGTTCGCCTAGGTCTTCCAATCCGGGCACGTCCACCACTAGTGGCGTGACGAAGGCGATAACTGCCAGCACTAGGCCGATTTTTTGCCTGGTGTTCAGGGGCTCAGCCTTGGGGTGTGTGGACTTGGGGCGCTTTGGGCGGGCGCGGGTGACGTTTTGCGTCTGCATGTGTGTCTCCTGGGCCTCTCGGCGTCAGGAGCCGAAGGCTGGTGAGGCGCACGACCTCGTCGTCGGCGCTTGCTACCCGATGGTAGGTGCTGCGGGCGGGATTCGTCTGGCATATGTGCCGACAATCGCGGCGGATGGGTGCTTGGGTGCCGCGCCGCGAAGAGCAGCTGGGGCGCGGAGGCGAGGCCGCAGCCTCGGTCAGAGATCCCCTGCCGCAGTTGGGCGCCGCTGCCAAAGCCAGCAGCGCAGTCGCATGATTTCGTGTTTTCAGCGGCCCAGCAGGCGCGCCAGCCAGGACTCCACCGCCGCGTAGTATCCCACGGGGCGGGTGCCGCGCACCTGGTGTCCGGCACCGTCCACCAGCACGGTTTCAATGCTCGGGTTGAGCTCATGGGCGCGC